>JAFKGK010000003.1 GCA_017307165.1 Candidatus Melainabacteria bacterium | reverse complement strand
CGCCTCAGACTCTCTGAGAATCGTGACTATCTGTTCATCCGTGAATCGACTCTTTTTCATTTCGACCTTCTCCTGACTGATTGAAACTATGACTCAAATATGTTCAATCGTCTACTTGGCTTGGTTCAAGATTTGGGGGTGGGGTCAATCACCACTCTGGCAAAACAAGGCGCCCACGAGATCTTTTCCAATGCCCTCGCCTCCAGACTTATTACATCGTCACCACGCCACTACCGACGATGCTGGCTCGTATGCGACAAAAACCACTGCTGGCAGTTGAGCCCCGGCTCCTGATTGCTCGGTCTCACACGCGTATAGCGACCATCAGGCTGCATGATCCGCGCCTTGCTCGTATCCGCCAGATAAGTCTTTAGCACCGCATCCTCTAGATACGACGCGATTCGCTCGTCGGTCACCGGATAGATGACCTCCACACGCCTGTTGAGGTTGCGCGGCATCATATCCGCCGACCCGCAAAATATTTCTTCTTTGCCGGCATTTCTAAAATAATAGATCCGCGAATGCTCGAGAAATCTCCCGATCACGCTGATCACTCGTATATTGTCACTGACACCCGGCAGCCCCGGCCTGAGGCAGCAAGTACCCCGGACGATCAGATCCACCTTGACGCCTGCTTGAGACGCCTCGTAGAGCATCCTGATGATGCGCTCGTCCACGAGGGAGTTCATCTTGAGGATGATGCGACCCTTTTCGCCTTTGCGCGCATGATCGATCTCGCGTCTGATGAGAAACTCAAATCGATCGCGCAGATTGATCGGTGCCACCAGTATTTTGCGATAGTCGCGCTTGGCGGAGTAGCCTGTCAGATAATTAAAAAGATCGGTGACATCGGATCCGATATCATCGTTGCAGGTAAAAAGCCCTATATCAGTGTACAGATGAGCAGTCAGCGGATTGTAGTTGCCCGTGCCCAGGTGCACGTAGCGCTTGATCGCGTCGCCCTCTTTGCGCACCACCAGCGCCACCTTGCTGTGGATCTTGAGACCCACCAGACCATAGACGACGTGCACGCCCTCGGCTTCTAGAGCCTTTGCCCATTCGATATTGCTCTCTTCGTCAAAGCGAGCCTTGAGCTCGACGAGCACCGCCACCTGTTTCCCATTTTCTTGTGCCTTGAGCAATGCCTCCACCACCGGTGAGTTTTTCCCCACCCGATAGAGAGTCATCTTGATCGCGAGCACCTTGGGATCGCGCGCGGCCGTCTGCAAAAAATTGATTACAGGCTGAAAACTATCATAAGGGTGATGCAGCACGATATTACGCTTACTGATCGCCGCAAAGATATCCTCCTCCTGCTCCATCGACTCGGGATCGAGACTGGCGGGGACGGACGGGGTAAAAGTCGGGTATTTGAGATCGGCACGATCGAGATTGGCGACGTGCTTGAGCGAGCTCAGCGGGATGCAGCCATCGACGAGATACACGTCATTGGGGTCGATCTGCAGGTTGCTCATGAGGATCTCGAGCAGATTGGCGGGCATCGCATGGTGGACTTCGAGACGCACTACGTCTCCGAAGCGCCTTTGTTTTACGCCTTCTTCAAGGTTTTCGAGCAGATCCCCGGCTTCCCATTCCTGTATTTCCATTTCCGCATCGCGGGTCACATGAAAAGGATAGGCCTCGAGGATCTCCATCCCTGGAAACAACAGATCGAGATTGGCTCGGATGAGCTCTTCGAGCCAGACATAGGTGGTGCCCTTGTTTTGGATCACCGTGGGGCGGGTTACGGGCTGCTCGGTCTTGCCGATGGCCACCAGTTGCGGCAGCGAGGGCGGGATCTTGACGCGCGCAAAGCGCTCCTGGCCAGCCAGATCGCGGATGAGGACGGCGAGATTGAGACTCAGGTTGGAAATATGCGGGAAAGGATGTCCGGGGTCATAGGCCAGAGGCGTGAGCACAGGAAATATGCGGCGCTTGAAGAGTTCGCGGGCCTCTTCTTTTTCTTCGGGAGGTAGATCGCGAAAACTCTGGATCTGCACGCCTTGCTGGGCGAGCCCCGGCAGGAGACTATCCCGCAGGCACTGCTGGGCGTTGACAAACAATTTGGTTACTTCGGAGCTTACTGCATCCAGTTGATCGGTGGGCGAGAGGCCATCAGGCCCTGTGCTCGTAGACCCAGACTCGATCTGCCGCTTGAGGCCAGCGACGCGGACCATAAAAAACTCTTCGAGGTTGGAGCCCACGATCGACAAAAATCTAAAACGCTCGAGGAGCGGATTGGTTTCGTCAAAGGCTTCTTCGAGTACTCGCCACTGAAAGGCCAGGAGGCTTAGCTCGCGATTGATATAAAAATTGGGGTCGGACAGCGAGGTCGGAGCCAGAGGCGAGATCGGCGCGAGATTGGACTGGGTGGTCCTGGGCGAAGGCCTCGACGGCGCAGCATCTACAGGCACTGAGGCGCCACTCGGATCAGTCGCCGCGCCAGGCACGGCCGCATCGATCAGAGTCGGCTTGACCTTTTTGTTATCCGTCTCTGTCTCCACGGGCGCGGTCTTTTCGCCGCCTGCAAGCCCCATGGGCACGAGCTTCATCTCGTTGATATCGATAGCTACCGTATCATCAAACTTTGGTGCGGTGGTGTCTTTGACGCCCTGTGCGATCAATGCCTCCAGCGCATCCGAACGCTTGATCTCGGTAGTCTTTCGCGAATTTGACGGATCTGGTGACTGCATATCTGCCATTGTAAGCCATCAGCGCCCCAAAAATCCCGACTGTCAAGCATTCTTATTCATTTACGATTGCCGAGATGCTTGCGGACCGCATCAGCCTTGCCCTGCAGCTGATCCAGCTGCTTGGTCTTTTTGCCAAAGTGCACGGCCTCATAAGCATCGAGAAAGTCGCTCAGAGCCACCGGCAGCATCGAGTCTACGACGATCGGAGCGCCTTCGGCTTTTTTGCGAGGATTGGCGGGCTTTGGAGACTTTGACCTGTGGCCCTTTTGCGACAGATTCTCCAGGCGCTCGACGTACTGGTTGATGGTCTCATGAGCAAAACGGTTGATGCGTGCCTTTTTGAGATCCTTCATCAAGGCGAGATAGATGCGGCCCTCGGGGCCACGCAGGAGGGCGAGCTCACGATCGCGCTTTAGTTTTTTGAGGAAAGACCAGAGAGCAAAACCAAGGGCTGCGAGGGTGATGAGCACGGTGAAGCCCATGGCAAACCATGTGGCGGCCTTGCGTGGAGTCAATTCGGGACCGTTGTCATCGAGGCCGGCGGTTTCCTCCAGATATTTTTGCAGGCTGCCCAGCGAATAGTTGTGCGGTCTTTCGAGCATGGGCATGACACCATTGGGAGTGGCATCAAAGGGCACCCAACCATAGTCGGGGATGTATACCTCGGACCAGGTCATGTGGTCGTGGGTGGTTATCTCGCGGAAGCCCGAAAACGTGTTTTGTTTGCCAGGGTTAAAGCCTGTGACTACGCGCGAGGGCAGACCGATGCTGCGAGCAAGCACGGTAAAAGCAGTGGCAAAATCTTTGCTATTGCCTTTTTTGTAGTGAAAGATCATTTGCGCGATGCGATCGTGCGCGGCTTTAAAGTCATCGGCCTTGTGCGACTCATAAGTGCCGACATTGCGGATGGCATCGCAGAGACGCTCGGCTTGCAGATACCAGTTGCCGGTGGTGCCGACGCGATCGTTGGCAAAATCGACACAGGCCTCAGACAGAGTATCGGGCACTTGTAGATAGTTGCTGAGGCGGTCGCGGATGGCGGCTTCGCGGTCAGGGGAGATGCCTGGTGCAGCGCGCATCGTCTCGAGATCGTACATGGGGATCTGCGATGAGATCTTGTAATGAGAGCCTTTTTTGATCGGTTCGGAGCCTTTGATGGAGCCGTCTTCGGAGACGATCAGGTTGCGGCCAAAATACCCTACTGTTTGCGGGTACCAGCCGCCAGGGATCGAATCGTCCCAGTCGGCGGTCGCTTCGACGCTCTGGGTGACTTCGACGGTAGGCACCATCTTGGGTACCATAAGCGGGTTGGCCATTGTCACTTTAAAAGTGGGCTTTTCTGGCTTTTCAAAGATCCATCTAGCATCGACATCAGGCCCAAAGCCGAGATCATCGCCCTGCATTTCTTTTAGTTTTTCTTCGGCGAGTTCCTGATCGGCCTGCTCTTCTTCGCTCAATTGCTCCTCGTCCTTGCCGGGATCGGCCTTGACCGCGGCGGACAGCGCATCGATCTGAAATACCTGCTCTCTCACATGCTTGCCCGATCCAGGCGCCTTGGACGAAGACCAGCGCGTACCATCAAAGCTATCGTAGGAGCGAGTGCGGAGATTGACTAGACGCTGTGAGGTCACTCTAAAGAGGAGAATCTCATCGACAGCATTGTTGCTTGATAGATCGGGGGCGTTGTCGAGCTCGGTTGACAGGATCTGGCTCCAGGACATGCCTTTTGTGCTCTTGCCCTTATTGCCCCCGGTGCCTGACTTGCCGTCTTTGCCATTGGTGCCGGAGCCATTACCGCCGGCTTTGACATCGCCACCGGTGCCGCCACTGCTTGATGTGCCGTCGCTGCCTGCCACGGGACTGCCGTCGGCCAGGCGATCTTTTTTGCTGCCCATGGCACCAGGTCTGATGCCTGTGTTTTGACCGGCCTGCTTTTTATCTTTGGGATTTTTTTGATCTTTATCTACGGTCTTATCGCCAGGCTTTTTGTCCGGCTCGCTTTTGCCTTTGGCCTGGGGCTCGGGCTTAGCCTTGGTCTCAGGCTTATTTTGCTCAGGATTGACCGCGGTTTTTTCTTCTTTATTTTCTGGTTTGGGTGGTGGGTTTTCTTTTTTGGGGGGCTCTGCTTTGGCTGAGGCTTTGACACTGCCGTCGGTATTGGTATCGCGCGAGATCGCTCGATCGGCACCAGGAGCCTTGCCACCCTTGCCGTTAGTGCCACGAGTGGGCATCGTATATGGTGTACGCGGAGTGGTATCGGGAGTGGGGACGCTCAGACGCGGCAATAATCTCTGCAAGCGGGAGAGATCCATATTGCGCAGACTGGACATCAGTATGTCGATGATATTGTCGGTACGTGGCACCATCAAAAAAGCAAATATTGAGACGATGGGCAGGATCAAGAGACCGAGCTGGGCACTGCCGCGCATGCTGCGGCGGGCGGTAGACATATTGATCTGAGGCGCGCTGGCCATGGGCTTTTGCAACCAGCTAGTGCGGGAGCGCGAGAGACAATCAAAATACAGCATGATGGTCCCCAGGCAGATATAAGCCATGACCACGCCGCCAAATGCGACACCACTTACTATCGGCGAGAGAAAGCAAAGGATCATCGCGCCTAGTAGAGCCGATAGATTGACGTCGGCACGGCTTTTGAGATCAAAAGTATGCAGGGCAAAGGTGCAGGCGACAAAATGCACGATCGGGCCCCAAAAGTCCGCGGCATTGTTGGATGGATTCATAAATTCCATTACTGCATTGGCGCCGGCTCCAAGCACGCCTACGACAACCACGTATTGCATCCAGGCGATCTTTTGGTAGCGGTTTTGATAAGCGACTACCGAACCAGTACAAGCCAAAACCAGAGACAGCACCGTCACCGGCCACATCGTCCGCGTCATGGCACAACTGGCGCCAATACAGAGTATCGTCATCAAAAACACGATCACCCTGAGCGGGATGCTATCCTCGGCTACTGCCTTATCGCGATCGCTCATGCCTATAGCCCCTCGAGGTCATCTTCCCATTCTACCCGGCCGATAACATTACCGGTAGTCGGCCCCTGATCCAGCCTGTCATCCACCTCGGTCTGCCAATCCGGCGATATCTCCAGCAAGTCTATCGGCATGCAAACTATGTCGCCACGGCCGGGACTATATTTCATGATTTTTTCTGACGATGGCAATAAGGTCACAAGCGGCCTGAGGCTTACTTCTTCCCATTTTTTATTATCCGGTTTGACAGGCTCGTCAAAACTCTTGCGGTTGGCCGCCACTCTAGTGATGGGCTCCACCCTCGCCAATATTTCTGCCATCAATCCCAGGCCTGGCGGCATCTGCGGCAGGTCAATCATCAGAGCCTGCACCTCAGGAGACTGAAAAGGCGGGTGCAAAATGAGGTTGGGCATATGGCCGAGACTATAGCCCAGATGGATGAGCGAATTGACCGTCATCACGGCCAACTCAAACTGATCGGCAGTGCGATAGTTGGCACGTAGATTGAGGAGGACGTCGAAGACGGGGAGCATCTCGGAGTCAAACTCTCGGACCTGCATGGCCCCCAGGCGGGCAGTCGAGCGCCAGTGGATGTGCCGGAGACTGTCACCTGAGCGAAACTCGCGGACGCTGCGAAAACTCGACGACTGGTGCGTGATCATGGAGTTGGCCGAGGGATGGCCCATCGGCGAGAGTACGCCAGTGAGGTTGTTGAGAAAGTTGCCCACGGATGTGGTCATCTGGGGGTAGACGGTAATGGTGCGGGGGCGGCTGTCATGGCGCGCCGGACCGGGCTTCTCCTCAGGACTTGCTGAGTCCAGCAGTACCTCCGGCTCGGGCTCGACCTCAGATTTAGATATAGACTGAGGCTCATGCTCAGGCTGCGCTTCGGCAAAGGGCAAGGTGCGCGACCAAAAGGCCACGCCAAGCGGATAGCAGGTCATGACCTCGAGCGAACGCATAAAATACACGCCACGCTTGAGACCTGGCGAGTTAAATCTAAACCACGAGTCGTCGGCCAACTCATCTATATAGACGGGATCGGGCCTAAAGACCGCAAGCGACGGCTGCCCCTGCGGTGCGCGCTTAGCCATATTGATAGTGAGGCGCAGGGCATTGATCGAAAAAAACCGCGTCAGAAAAGGTAAGAAAAATCTCTTGCTCAGATAAATCTCGATATTGGCTGATTCGGTGGGGGAGACCTCATTGGGCAGAGCATAATCAGCGCGCAGAGCCGATAGCGACAGCACGGGCAGGACCATGCCCAGGAGCAGTGTCACTAAAAAGGCCGCAGATAAGAGATAGATCCACTCGCTGGCGGCAAAGGCCGCAAATATGTAGAGTGCCACCGCTACCAGTATTATCTTGATCTGGCGGAGCTCCAGATAGACAGCATAACCGCGAGGCATGGGCACTCGCAGATAAGCACCACCGGTAGCCTGGTGCTCGCTCATCTTGTCCATTTCGGTGGAGAGCGCATCACGACTGGCGAGTTGCGGCTTTATCTCGGGAGGCTTGCCTGCCGGTCCCGGTGTCGCTTGCGTCTGCCTAAGCTGGGACGGCGACGGTCTCAAGGATTTTTTCGATGAGTTCTCCATGGCTCACTTTATTGGTTTTTACTTTGGGGACGATGCGGTGGCCAAAGACGTATGGTGCGAGAGTCTTTATATCGTCTGGATTGACAAAGTCGCGTCCATCGATAAAGGCCTGGGCTTGCGCAGCCTTGACCAGGAGCTGGGAGCCGCGAGGGCTGACTCCGAGCAGGATCGAGGGATGGCGGCGGGTGGCCTGCACTATCTGGACGATGTAATTGACCAGAGCGTCATGCACAAAGATCTTTTTGACGGCCTGCCGCGCGGCGAGCACGTCCTCGACCGAGAGTACCGGCGCTACCTGAAACGCTCCTTCTTTCATGGTCTTTTTGATGATCTCTGCTTCGCTTTCAGCCTGGGGATAACCCATCGACATGCAGATCATAAAACGATCGAGTTGTGCCTCAGGCAGGGGGAAAGTGCCGTGGTGCTCGATGGGGTTTTGGGTGGCGATGGCAAAAAAGAGCGAAGGCAATTGGCGGGTGATACCGTCTGTGGTGACCTGTCCTTCTTCCATGGCTTCGAGCAAGCCGGACTGGGTGCGTGGTGTAGCGCGGTTGACTTCGTCTACCAGAAGGATATTGGTAAAGATGGGACCAGGGACAAAGTTGAAGGCCTGGGTCTTTTGATCAAAGAGATTGATGCCGGAGACATCGGAGGGCAAGAGGTCGGGGGTGCACTGTATGCGCTTAAAACTCCCCTTGATCGAGCCCGAAAGGCTCTTGGCGAGCAGGGTCTTGCCTACGCCCGGGACATCCTCTAGCAATACATGTCCGCCTGCCAAAAGAGCGACCACTGCGAGTCTCGCCGACTTTGACTGGCCGACGAGCGCATGGCCCATGTTTTGCACGAGTGCCTTAGCGGCTCCGCTCATGGCTGTGACCTGAGGATTTGGGGCTGCCTGAGGATTGTTCACTTTGTGTCCCTTTACGGTATTTGCCGGCACCCATAATACTATGAGAGGGGCATATCTATGGTAGCTAGTAGACTGGCGGTGCAAGTGAGACTATAATCGGTTTTTAGTATCTCTTTTTACGGCCAACCAAGAGGATCGAGGATAAAAGCATGTCAAGCAACACCAAGCTGATGATCGGCGGATTGATTATTTGCATCATTCTCGGTCTATTGTTGCAAAATAGCATTGCCGAGTCCGTCATCAAGTCCAGCGCCGGCGATGAGCTATTGACTCCGGATCAGATCGCCAAGCAGAGCAAAAAAGACGCGATCAAGACCCAAAAAAAGTTTGAAGCCACCCACAAGACTCCTTAGTCCAGATCCGGCGTGATCGAGTCGACTACGGCCTTTGCGCGCATGTCTCCACGGGCGATGCGGATCAGATAGCTGCCGATCACATTGATGGCAGAGGCTGCCGGTATGGCAAAGATGACTCCGAGCAGGCCGTCTACTTTTGATCCCACCAGTATGGCGAGAAATATGATGACTGGATGCAGGCCCACGGCATTGCCGATATAGCGTGGCGCCACGACATTGTCCTTGAGCCATTGGGCGACATTGATCACGATCAAAAGCAGGACGACCTGCCAGATGCGCTCAATATGTATGTTGTCGAGGCCATTGAGGGCGACGACAAAAATGACTGGAATAAAGCCCATGGGCGGACCGATTACTGGGATGACTTCAAAAAAGGCCAGGATAAGGGCGAGTACCAGGGCAAACGGTACGCCCAGAGCCAGATAGATGGCCAGCATGACGAGTGCGAAAGCCACAGCCATGACCACCTGCCCTCTAAAAAAAGACTGCAGATTGGAGTCGATCTCGGAAGCCATGGTCGACATGCCGACACGAGTACGCTTAGGAAAGAGACTGATCACCCTCTCCGACATGCCGTGCCCGTCGAGCAAAAAGTAAAAAGACAACACGAGGATGGACAGACCATAAACAGACCAGGTCATGGTGGACATGGCCATTTCACTCATCCTGTTGATGATAAAGCTTGGATCGGGGCTGGGCATGGTCTGAGCCAGCCCGGCCAGGAGGTCGAGGGCCTTTGCGTTGATCTGTAGACTGTGGAGCTGATCGTCGACCGGTTTGACCCAGATGCTGAGGCGATGGATGATGTTGGGGATCTGACCAAACAACCAGTTGCTCAACTGGTGCACCTGGTAAAAAACAGTCGGGACAAAAGTAACCGCCAAAAAGACCAGGAGCGAAATGACGAGGCTGTAGATGATAAAGACGCAAGCGGCACGATTGGGGATGTGCTTGTTGAGCCAGTCCACGAGCGCATAAAAGAGATAGGCGATCAGGACGGAAATGCCGAGGATGCGAAAGATATCGGCAAAATAATTGATGACCATGACGGCAAAGCAGGCAAAGACGATGCACAAAAGAGCGATGACGAGTTTGCGCTGGACGATCAGCAGCTCGCGGGCGCGGCCCTTGGGAGATCTATTTATGTCTTGCGGGTCTTGCGGGCCTTGCGTCACTGCTTGATATCACCCTTTTGTCTCGCTTTGCTTCAATACGTGCGCGACCATTGCATTTTACTCTTTCACCTACAAAAATAAGGGCTATGTCGGAGAGCTTGAAAAAAAGAATATTTGTCGCCTACACAGTCGTCGTTAGCCTGGTGGCTATCGCCGGGATCGTGTTTTTTATACTCTTTTTAGTGCAGGCCTCTAGCGTCAAAAAGTACAAAAAGCGCTGCGACATCATGCAGCAAAATCTCACTTCTATCCGGACGGCGCAGATGTACTCAGGCGACCAGACCGTGGGCGCGCCAGAAAAACACAGGTTTATCTCGCATGTGGATGGCCTGCTCGAAGAATACGCCTGCATGACGCCTGCAGCGCTCGGCGCTATAGATGACAATGTGCTCGTTGTCTATCTGCATGGCATGGGTTCTAGCGCGCTGGAGCCCTTTGTCTCGCCAAAAAACAAGACCATCTATCAGGCTATTTCCGAAAAGCAACCAGAAGCCATAGTCCTATCTCTGCCCTATCGCGCCTCGAGCTCCTGGCTCAATGACGCGGCTCTGGCCGATGTAGACCAAAACATCAAAGAAGTGCTGCAGCGCTACCCGATCAAAAAGATCATCATCATGGGCACTTCGATGGGCGGCATATCCTCTCTGGCTTATTCTGCGCTCGCCTGCCCGGAGGTCAAAAGCAAGATAGTCGGAGTGGTCTCGAGCGAAGGATCGGGCGATCTGCTCAAGGTCTATGAGACGACATCTACCCTAGTCAAAAACGGCATGCTGACAGGGCTTGGCGATCCGGCAGTCGATCCGGCCCCTTATGAACGCCGCAGTCTAATCAAGCATCTGCGCGAGGTGCCCCGTACCGTCAAATATGCAATCATCTCCAGTACCAAAGATCATGTAATCAAGCCGATCTTGCAAAAAGAAATGGTGGAGGCTCTCGAAAATGACGGCTACCAGGCAAAGCTGATCGAGATAGAAGACCAGCATGGAGTGCCCGATGCGCGAGTTTATGCCGAAGGCCTCGAGTACGTGCTGCAATAAAAATCTGGCCAGAAACTAGGTCTGAATCTGAATCTAAATCTAGATCTGAATCTGAATCTTAATTAGCCCGACACTTTTTTCCAGCTGCCGATGTAATGGATGGCTACCCAGCGGTCGCCCTCTTTTTTGAAAACATCGGTGCTATGCGAGACATAGGTGGCGGGGTTGGGTCCGCCGATGACCTTGCGAGCGATAAAAGTAACTGTTGCAGTGTCGCCCTTGACCTGAGCATAAGGACTGTCGATGGTATAGGAGACCACGTCGTTTTGTGCGCGTTTGTGGGCTCTCTCCCATTTTTCCTTGAGATTGGCGATGACGGCCTCACGACCTGTCACCAGCTTTTTGCTGGAGTCATCAAAGGTGGTGACGTCCGCATCGAGATGCTGGGCAAGATCGTTAAAATCGCCTTGCGAGATCAGGCGGGTCAAATGCTGGAGCGCCTCGATGACCTTCTCTGACTCGGAGCAAGCAGCATGAGGATCGTTGCACTTGACGTGACAGACCTTTTTGCTATTGGCCTTGCTATCAGGCTTGCTCTCGCTCTCGGCGTAAGCAGCGGCACCGGAGAGAGTACTCGCAGTAAAAATAGCCAGACTGAGAGTAGTCAGAGATAAGGATGCTGATATGAGATCGCGCATGGTGCTGCTCCGTGGTGCTTAGCGTCGCATCGCTGACTCGACATCGCGCAGGGCGCGGTCGTTGTCACGCAGGTAGCTGTTGACCGTGTCTTGCTGTCTCTGCAGATCGGCGATCTTGGCAGCGAGGCGGTCGGCCTCAGACTGGAGATAACGTCTCTGATCGAGCAGAGCATCCCGGCTACGCTGTAGACTGCTGTATGCAGGAGTCAATGAGCTGGCCGATGACTGTAGACAGGCGAGGAGGACGATCTGGAGGATAAACACGGAGACAAAATACGGCACTTTGCCTTTAGATCTAGACTCCATGAAAAACCCCGTACCGGCTCCAGCTCGGTTGCTACTTTTTAGATTTCTCATATTAACCTAAACTCAATTATTTGCAAAATGAAAATTACCATGACAATTGAAACTCTAAAAGCCGCAAGAGAAGCCATAACAGGCGGAAACTATTACAAAAGCATACTGCTTGACAAGCTGCTCGATTTGATTTTGATAGAAGATCTGGTAAACCCGGATTCACTTGTCATGCCTTTTTTGCTTGGCGATCCCACGGCAGGCATTTTTGCATCGCAAGAAAGAAACGCCGACAAGAACAAGATCATCGAGGCTGATTTTTTGCTCAAGCAAGACGCTTGTGTCGCAGGCCTGCCGATGATCGAGATTGCAATGGATGCTTTGTGTGCGGCCCTGGACAGGCAGAGCGACTTGCCGCGCATCTCAATCGAGCATCATACTCAAGATGGCACTTATATCAGTTGCACACCACCCAATGGCTTGCCTCGCACGCGCATCGCCACACTGACCGGTCCGGCAGATCTCATACTAATCGCCGAGCGCACCATGCTCAATCTCATGCAACGCATGTCCGGCGTAGCGACGATGACGCGGAGCTTTGTCGATATCGCCGTGAGCAAGGGCGTCGATCTGCAAGTGCTCGATACGCGCAAGACAATGCCTGGCCTGAGACTGCTAGATAAATACGCGGTGCAGGCCGGCGGTGGCACCAATCACCGCTTTAGCCTGGCGCACGCGATCATGCTCAAAGACAATCACATCGCTGCAGCAGGCAGCATCGAGCAAGCCATGCAAATGGCGCGTGCAGCCGATCCCGACGGCAAAGCGCTCTTTATCGAGATCGAAGTCGACACCTTAGACGGACTTAAGCAAGCCCTCGATAGTGGTGCGCAGAGAGTGATGCTGGACAACTTTAGTCCCGAGCAGGTGCGGCAGGCTGTGGCTTTTGCCCGAGTCGACAGAGGCCTCGCCCATGATGATCTATATATAGAGGTATCGGGAGGCATCGACTCAGATACTTTTGCCGACTATCTCATCGCAGGCGTGTCGGGCATCTCGATCGGCGCTCTGACTCATTCGGCGCGCAACGTCGATATTTCTCTAGACTTCAAGGTCTGAATGTTTATATGTGTATAACATAGAGGCAGCCAAGGTCTTGCCAAGGCACCTCAGACCGCATCAAACGGCTATCACACTCATTTTAGCCCTTGCAGCCACCTTAATAAAATCGATTCCAAATCGCTAGCATTTTGTATACACTTACGTACATCTTCAGTTTGTCTTTATGTTTGTAAAGGGTATCCATGACGTCCCCGGCACCAAAATTTATCAAAGTATTTTTGGTCGACAGCAACAAGCTGTCCCTCGTGACTTTGAGCCTCTGGATGGAGCAGCTCAATGATTTTGAGGTAGTCGGGACCGCCTTGCCGCAGAGCAAGATCGAGTCGCGGATCCTCGATAGCCAGCCCGATCTGGTGATCGTGAGTGTATCCAGTTGCGGCATCGAGGCTTTGTCCACGATCAGACGCATCAGACAGATAGACAGAGAGATTGCGATAGTGGTCCTCCATGATGATGAGACCGATGTGGAGCCTCTCAAGGCAGAGGTGCAGGCTTGCTTTAGCTCGCAGAGCCCGCTCAAGGAGCTGCTCGCCACGATGCAAGCGGTGGAGACCAGACGCCTGGGTGATTGCCATCCTGTCTTTATGACCAAGGCCGGTTGAGATTTTTGAGTTTGCACTAGATCCAGCAACGATCTCTCTTTTTGTTGCTCTGCTCTGTCTGTGGGCATTTGTGAGGGTGATGCAGAAATATCTGCAGTCGGCCGGTGGCAGCAATGGGGCATTGATAAAAGGCGAGCATGCACCGCTCGACGAGCTCGAACCAGTAGAGGTAGCCTATCTAAAAAGCGATGGAGATCGCTCCTTTGCATTGGCCGTACTCGTGATCGATCAGCTCAACAAGCAGATCAAACTCGGCTCCAGCAGTCAGACTAAAGGCGCATCGAGCCGCTACGAAAAATCACTCAAAAACGCAATCAAGACCTCACTCCTTGACTGGTCGCAACGTAAGCTCGAAGAAAAAATCGGCTCTCCGCGCAAAAATCCGATCGGCTTTATCAAGCGACTGCCCGCCATGTACAGATTGTTTATCGGTGCCATCAGAGGTGGTGCACACGAAATCATCCGCCAACCATCGCGCATCAAAAAATACCTTGCCCCTCAGGGGCTCGCGCGCCTGGTAGCAGAGCTGGCAAGTCAAGGCTTTAAAGACAGTCTGGCCCAAGAAGTCGAAGGACACCTCCTGCGTCTTGGCTATTTGCAAGATGCTGAGGCTCGTAGTCGCCATGCCCGCAATCTAGTGGCTGTGGCAGGGCTGGCTGCAATCGCTGCCATCGCTCTGACTTTCATCCTCTACGACAATCATGGCGATCGTGATCTGGCGCGAGCTGGAGCATACATCGCCCTGTCGTTGTTTGCGGCATTTCTCTTGCGCCTCAACCTCGCCTTGCGCTCTTTCATCCCTCTTTATCAAGAGCTCAAGCAAGCAGTCGATACGCTCGATCTGCAAAATCGCCGCTTTAGACTACTGCGATTTGCCATCACACTTTTTACCAATGCACTCAATGCCGCCACCACACTGGGATTATGTGCTGCATATGGCGTGGGGATATTTTTGTTGTCGATCACCGGCATTTTGCGCAATGGCCTAGATCTGGCGGTGCTTGGGGCATTGTTTTTGGTGTTTAGCAGTGTCATGGCCTGCGCGATGGAGGCCTGGGGGTTGAAAAATCAAAACGGCCCATCACCCAAAGGCGAAATGGCACTTGAAAAACTCAAACACGAGCTGGCCGGCAAGTCGAGCGTAGCGGCGGTAAAAAATCTTTGCCTGGATGGGGTTTATTCACGTGAACCGGCCATGATTTTGGCATACTACGGTCTCGAGACCCTGCTCTTTTTGTGAGGCAAAAATGTCAATCAAGACCAATGCGAGATTTATCATCACCGGGGCCTCCAGTGGTATCGGCCGGGCGCTGGCGCTCAAACTGGCAAAAAAATACCGTGCGCGCCTAGTCCTGTGCGCCAGGAGCGAGGGCGATCTCGCTGCCACCAAAAAGCAGATCGAGGACGACTATGCCGGTCGTGCCACCATCGTCAAGGCGGATCTGGCGCTATCGAGCGATGGCGGTGATGATGACATACAAAAGCGCCTGGTGGAAATCGCACAAAACGAGTATGGCGGCCTGGACGGCATAGTAAACAATGCAGGGATGGGGTCGCCGGGAGCATTTACGGCTTTGTCCATAGAGGATTGGCGCAGGTTATTTGAGGTCAATTTTTTTGGTGCGCTCAAATTGATACAGTATGCATTACCGGCCATGGATGCCACCGAGGACAGTGCCCGCAAGATCGTCAATATCTCGTCGGTGGCCGGCAAAGTGGCTATCCCCGGATCGGTGAGCTATTGTGCAAGCAAGTTTGCTCTGACAGCTCTCTCCGAGGGCATTGCTGCAGAGTTGCACAGCAAAGGAGTAGATGTACTCACTGTGTGCCCGGGTTGGGTAAGGACTGAGTTTTTTGAAAAAAACCATGTGCCCGACATAAAAAATCCGACCCTTATGGCTCAGGGCAATGATGTGAAAGGATTTTTGATGAAAAATATACTCTCCATCAGCACCGAGCAATGCGTCAACGACATCATGCACGCTTTAGATGCTGGCGGCTCAAAAGAGTTGATTCAGACACTGCCAGGCAAAGTCGTCGAGCGCCTGCATGGCGTGGCACCAAATCTGGTGAGGAGATTGGTGAGGATGGTGCCGACTAATTTGTGATTGTGATTGGGCTTAATTTTTTTTTGCAGATAGGATAGATTGAAGATCAGGATTGGGTTTAAGGATGGTTGGCAGATAGGATAGATTGGAGATCAGGATTGGGTTTAAGGATGGTTGGCAGATAGGATAGATTGCAGATCAGGTTTGAGTTTAAGAATGGTTGGCAGATAGGATAGATTGCAGATCAGGATTGGGTTTAAGGATGGTTGGCAGATAGGATAGATTGCCGGCCGCTGGTGCTGCGCAAGGCGGCCTACACAATCTACCCTATCTGCCTGCACAACTAATACTCATCCTGATTACAATCTGTTTTTCAGCCATCTTTGATTTGAGCACCACTCCTGATGTCACACTCTAAATATCTGCCTGCACATCTAATACTCACCCTGATTACCATCTGTTTTTCAGCCATCTTTGATTTGAGCACCACTCCTGAAATCACAATATAGCCAATCACCTTTCTCTTTTTATGCCTGCCCTCGGTCCTACCTTGCCTAACCTGATCCAAAAGCGATCTGGATCTGGCAGTAAATAGGCGGCCCTCAAAATCAATCGGCCAATCTGGACCTTATCTGGTCGATACGGCCATCCAAAATCTTTGCCTCATCCACCCTATCGGTGCGCCTCAGGAGATCCGCATAGTTTTCCAAACAGGCAGCCACATAGCTATGCTCCGGCCCCAGGGCTCTCTCCCAGATCTCTATCGCCCTCCGGTAAAGGCTCTCCGCCCTCACCAACGACCCATTTTGGTGATACAACCACCCCAGATTATTGAGGCTCTCCGCCACCTTTGGATGATCCGGACTCAATACTTTCTCCCGGATAGCCAAAGCCCGCCGATGCAAAGGCTCCGCCTGGTTAAAATGCTCCTTGTCCGTAAAAAGACTCGCCAGATTGTTGAGCGCCGTCGCCACATTGGGGTGATCGGGACCGTGCATTTTTTCTTCGATTTTGAGCACCCGCCGCATCACCGGATCCGCATCCTGCGCCCGGCCATCCTCTAATAGGATCGTCCCCAGCACATTGAGTATCTCCACGATGCTCGGATCGTCATATCCCAGATAACGCTCCCGGATCTTGATCGCGCGCTTGAGGACGTTTTCGGCATCCTTAAATCGGTTGAGCGTCCGATACAGATCCCCCAGATTGCCCAACGCCGCCGAAATACTGATATGCTCAGGGCCCAGGGCCTTTTCCTGTACGCCCAGCGCCCGCTTAAACAACGGCTCCGCCTCCAGATACCGCCCCTGCGCCAGATACACCAGCCCCAGATGATTGAGCGCCGCCGCTATATCCTGATGATCGACCGCCAACAGGCGCTCACGCATATTGAGGGCTTTGACAAACAAGACCTCGGCCTCTTCGAACCGGCTATCGTGATACAGCAAAAGCCCAAGCGAAATGAGATAGTCGGCCAGATCAGGATGATCTGGGCCGAGCGATTGCTCCATATCCGGCAAGAGCTTTAACAGAGCATCAACGTTTTCGTCGATGGACATTACGGTAACGGTCCCATCTTTGACTTTCATCATCGCCTACCACTTACATTTTTCTACCAGTTGCTGAGGGCAATCAATCCTCAAACCTGATCTTGCCCCTCAAATTTTATAAATATCAACCGACTGGAAAGGGTCAAAAGGGGCGCAGGGGTCGGGGGGAGTCGAGGACGGGGGAAAGGCTGGACGGTCGGCAGGCCAGGGGCGCGGGGCCAGACATGGGGCCAAGTGCGGCGGCGGCGTGAGGGATGGTGGCTGGGAGCGTGGCGATCTTGCCTCTCGCGGTGTGGAAGTGGGGAGCGCGCTTGTGGGCACCGCATTTGATACCGTCGTAAAGCCTCAGAAATTCAGTCCCCTAAAGTAAGAGAGAAAGAAGTCCAAGCGCTCGAAGCCGAGCACGCCCTTTTAAAACAGAAGGCTGAAGAGGCTGTTTTAAGCGCGGCAAAACTCGCCGCCCTGGAAAAGGTAGTTAAAGAACTTAAAAAACCAAAGCCTACTCTTTGGCGAAAATTCTTTGGAACGGGCAACAGCTGACCTTTTAATCAACCACGCAGCCGTGTTGACCAAAATGGGTATATCCTAAAATCGATTTGAGTTGACAAAGTAATCATTTTGATGATATAATGAAGTCATGAAAACATTCATACCCCCTCCTCCAGCTCCTGACAATCGTCAAATCCCTGACCTGCCTTTGTCTCAGAAAGAACGATTGGAATTTATCGAATTCCGGCTTTATTACTTAGGAGAAATTAGGCGAGCCGACTTAATAGAACAATTTGATATAGGGTCGGCAGGAGCAACGCGGGACTTAGCTCTTTACAGACAGCTTGCGCCAGACAACATGTACCTGCAAGGCAGCACAAAAACCTATGTAATAGGATTGGGCTTTATTCCAATCTTTGAACGAACATTAGAACAAGTCCTGAGCGCCCTTTCCCATGGCTTTGGCAATTTACCATGCGAGATACCGCAATCGCTGAGTCGGCCAAATATGGCTGTACTAGCGACAATCACACGAGCAATACATAGATATAAAGCGATAAGTGTGCGCTATTGCTCAATTTCCAGTGGTTGGGTCGACCGTGAGCTGGTGCCTCATTCGCTAGTAAACAATGGGCAGAGGTGGCATGTACGTTGTTTTGACAGACGATCAAAAGAGTTTAGGGATTTTGTGATCACCCGAATAGAATCCGCAGAAATCTTGGAAACAGCCGGAGTTTCCAAATATGAACGCATGGAATCTGACCATCAATGGGTGCGAATTGTGGAGCTTATTCTTGTGCCGCATCCAGCGCAGGAAAGACCAGAGATCATAGAACGTGACTACGGGATGGTGAATGGCTCACTGAAGGTCGAACTAAGAGCCGCTCTGGCTGGTTATTTCCTGAGACAATGGCAGGTTGACTGCTCCCCCGATGGTGGCTTGGGTGGTGACGGTTATCAACTATATCTACAAAATCCACTTGCCCTTTACGGTGTAAAAAATTTGATGCTGGCACCAGGCTATTGTGCTCCCACACTCAATTCTACAAATTCAGGAAAGAAAAATGATGAATAGCTCTATGTCGAAAGTCGAACAAGTTGATTTGCCAAAAGGCATTCAAAAAAGTCTCATGTTGCCGTGCAAGGCCTTGGGTGCGCTATGGAACTCTATCATCATGGATGAGGATAGAAAAAATGAGCTGGTGAACCAGTCCATCTTAAATTTTACCGTCCGAACCCAGGTTACCAGAAGCGTGTTGCCTCTTCATGGAGTGATTTTGCTAGTCGGCCCACCTGGTACTGGAAAAACTTCTTTGGCACGAGGCTTGGCAAATCGCACAGCTGAATCATTTTTCAATGCTGGGAGACAATTTAGGCTTTTAGAGGTAGAACCTCATTCTTTAACTAGTGCGGCTATGGGCAAAACACAACGTACAGTCACGGAGCTATTTTCTCAAACTATCGCAGAAGTAGCGGCCTCAGGACCAACCATCGTACTACTAGATGAGGTTGAAACTTTGGCAGCTGATCGCGTCAAACTAAGCCTTGAAGCCAATCCTATTGATGTTCACAGGGCAACGGATGCGGTATTAGTTCAATTAGATCTTTTGGCAGAGCAGTTTCCGGCGCTATTATTCATTGCCACAAGCAATTTTCCAGAGGCTGTAGACGCTGCCTTTACATCACGCTGTGACCTAATTTCAGAGATTCCTCTTCCAAATGCTCAGGCATGTGATCTCATTTTGCGCGACTGCCTTAAGGGTCTCGGGCAAGCATTTCCTCCGATAGCGGCATTGCAAAATTTACCGGAGTTTAGCCATCTATCTGCCGCATGCGTAGGATTGGACGGTCGAACCATCCGTAAAGTGGTAGCAAATGGAATGGCTCAACGACAAGAGACAGCCATCGATCCAAACCAACTAACCATCAACGATCTTATTGCGGCAGCTACGAAAGCCAAGTCCGCGCGGGTAGCGGCCAAAGGAGCGAAAATATGATAGCGAGTCGGAAATTCAGGAGCACCCCATTTCGTGATTCATCCGAGACCTGGGCGGCTATCGTGCAGCTTCTAACACACACAAATCAAGAAGCAAAGCGAGAACTTGAATTAGTTGCTGGAACAGCAAGTAGTTGCATAGCAGATCAAGCCACCAAAACAGCACCAATAATAATTACATGCGAAGGACCGCGCACAAGAATTTACTGTCTTTACGACGATGATGCATTAGATCAGTCAGACTTTAATGAAACCGTGCTGGGCTTCGATCCCCTGAAAGGCGAGTGGAGTGTTTCTCTGCCCTGCACAAAAGAAGATTTAACGTGGGTGCAAGCAAGCCTTCTGAAGCATAGCTCACGCGTAACCGCCAGAGATCTCAGTTTAGGTATTTCAGATGAGGAGCAAACCACAGCCTCAGCTGCTGGCGGATTGACTCTAAATGCAAAAGGATTTCTTGGACAATGACTAGCGTAGCCGTTAATACATATACCCACTCAGTTACCTATGTTGCCGACAACATTTTGAAAAGTCTGAAAGACATTATTAGGTTGTCGGGGTTAGATCCCTCGAACTTAACTGACAGCTGGCAGAGCAAGATGTTGGGAGTCAAAACCTGGCTGGAATCGGGTCACTTAGAAAGAGTAAGTTTAGAAATTTTCGATCCTCGTACCGACCGTTTGCTTCTTCGATGGGACCTGGAAGTTGTCTACGGGTGGTCATCTTCTGGCGATGGCAACTTTTATGTGGATACAGATTTGTTGAAATATCACATACTCAAAACTGGTGTGCTGCCAAGTCAGGTAAACTATCGAATCCTCCTTCACAACAAAGATGGCAGACCTGATGTCCCAGGGTGGGGTCCGGCTGAATATCGCACAACTATGGGCATGGTAAAACAAAGTCTTGGCTCGGCAATAGAGCATAACGGTCTAGGAGCTACTGCCAATTTTTGGAGGCAAAGCTAATGCTGCCTATTGATGAGGCTTTCCGCAAATTTAAAAGTCGTTTGGAATTGAACGACAAAGAACAGCAAAATGCGATTGCTCGGCACACTGAAGTGCGGGAGTATATGGACACCAAATTTAAATCGCGGAGTTTTTTAACCGGTTCGTACAAACGACACACCAAAACAAAACCCCTTAAAGATGTTGATATATTCTTTGTTTTGGACGAACCTACCCGAGACTATCGCGCGAAGGCACCATCAGTGGTGGTCGATGATTTTTATAATGCACTTGTCGCAAAATACGGCAGTAAGGCAGTGCGCAAACAAGACCGCTCGATAAACATAGATTTCGGCGTATTAGTCGACACGAAAGACAACACGGATTACCGCATTCTCAGCATCGATGCAGTACCGGCAGTAGCATGCGGAACTGATTATGAGATACCAGATATCCCACTCGGCAAATGGATAAAAACGAACCCAGAAATACACGCTACCAAAGCTATAGCGGCACACCAGGCTTATTCCAGTGAATGGAAAGGCTTAGTTCGAATGGTCAAATATTGGAATAACAATCCAAAGCACGGTTCCGACAAACCAATCAAACCCTCATTCCTGATCGAAGTCATGGCGTTGCAATGCCTGTACGGTGGCTTTGGCGGCCAGTTTGATCGTGAGATGCAGTCTCTGTTTTCAACTTTGGCGGACAGGATTTTTGAGGATTGGCCGGACCCAGCCGGTTTGGGGCCGCCGATAAGTAATGGTATGGATCAAACACGGAAAGAACGCGCGAAAAAACTGCTGACAGCGGCGGCCAGTGAGGCTACGGTAGCGATTGACCATGTACGCAAAGGGCGCAACGGCGAAGCACTAAAAGCATGGCGGGATCTGTTCGGTCCAAAGTTCCCATTGTCATAATTACAAAACGGAGAAAAGATATGCCTGAATGGTCACTTGCCAAGCTCTTAGAAGGGATGCATAACGATATCCAGCAAAGATTATCAACGGCTCGGACTGTACTTGCACACCCTGGAACAAAAGGAGATGCCAGCGAGAAAATCTGGTTGGAGCTTCTGCAAAAATATCTGCCGCAGCGTTATCAGGCTGATTCAGCACATGTGGTGGATAGCAAAGGGAAGTTTAGCGATCAGATTGACGTGGTAATTTTCGACAGACAATACTCGCCATTTATCTTTGATTTTGAGGGTAAAAAGATTGTCCCAGCAGAAAGCGTCTATGCCGTATTTGAAGCAAAACAAACTATCGATGCGGGTTTGGTTAAATACGCTCAAGAGAAAGTCGCAAGTGTGCGAGCTCTGCACAGAACGAGTTTGCCCATCCCCCACGCGGGCGGCACTTACCCTGCAAAGCCACCGATCCATGTACTGGGGGGAATTTTGACATTTGAAAGTGAATGGAAACCTGCTCTAGGCGAATCTTTACTTAAGGCTCTTAACGCCAGTGATGAAACTAGTCGCCTAAACTTGGGCTGCGTGGCTGCACATGGCATATTCAGCTACCAAGACGCAACAAAATCTTATGATTTTATTCCAGAAAATAGGCCGGCGACTTCGCTGCTCTTTGAACTCATATCAAGACTTCAAAACAGTGCTACCGTGCCGATGATCGATATCAAAGCTTATGCGGCTTGGTTGGCTCCCGAAATCGATCTGAAATAGGGTCACAAGAATTGAATAGTCGTGATTACCAGTTTGGAATTGTTCTTGCGCTCAAGGGTTTTTGACCTGCTCCCCGAAAATTGACCCGTTGCGAAGGTGCCAACTGCATTTAAAATTGAACCTAGAAAGGGGAGAAGTAAATGCGTATAAGCAAACACACAGAAGAACAGATCGTGGCAATCCTCAAAGAGATTGAAAATGGCGGCACAGTTTTAGAGGTCTGACAAGAGCGCAATGTATGCGCTTGAGCAAGTAAAACTCTCGGAGCAAATTCTCGAAACAGCTCGCCTGCCCATGATATACGTGGTTACAATGGACCCATATCGTGCCACCGAGTTCAGGCATATGGTGAAAGTGGTGGCAAAGAAAAAGATAGTTACTAAAAGCCAGAGTGCACAGCATCGCAATTAAGGTCCGGCAATGATCGAATCCAGCCACCTGATAAACAAGCGCGATCAAATCAACGCGATTTTCTCAGCTTATGGTGATTTGTGCATTCGCCTTGCAAACGAAAAGTCCAGTGATCTTAATGTCCCTGACGTCGACATACTGCTCAACCTCGATCAAAGCACCGATGAGCAGGTCATTGTTTGCGTCCACACTCTTGCCAGATTTGATCGCAAACCTTTCGGAGATGGCCCTATACGAGCGCAAGACTCATTTGATCTCACTATGGATTTGATGGCAAAGCTACAGCAATTGCTTGGCTGCAAGGTAAATGTAGTGGATGCTCGAGGTCTAAAAACCTATTATCCTGTCACCCATTCTGCAATGCCATTTTCAACCTGACCTCCCTTGCCACTATAAAACCATCGAGTCCAAATGATGCATCGATATTAATTACGTAGAGGCCATCCCTTTGACTGATCGTCAAATCAAAAAGAACGTTTTGATGATTAAATCCAACCAACTCGATCTCTAAAATCTCATTGATTTCTAAATAGATGCTCCAACTTTCCGTAAATTCCGAATCAGCAGAATATATTGGGCTTTTAATCAAAAAAGTAGATGGCCTGTTTCGATGCAAAGATACTTCCGTGATCTCCGCATCATGAAAAATTGGCGACCTTCCTCCTTTTACTTTTGCCCCAGTGTCGCCTGAGCCGCCGCCAGACGCGCCACCGGGACGCGATATGGCGAGCAAGACACATAGTCCAGCCCCAGACCATCAGCAAAGCCGATGCTCTTTGGCTCGCCACCATGCTCCCCACAGATGCCTAGCTTGATCTGCGGCCTCGTCGCCCGCCCGTCCTCGCACGCTATCTGCATGAGACGTCCCACGCCACGCGTGTCGAGGACTTCAAAAGGATTGGATTCGAGGATCTTGTAGCGATTGCCCTCGTACTCGACCCCATCGAGATAGCGCTGGAGAAACTTGCCTTCGGCATCATCGCGCGAGTAGCCAAAAGTCATCTGAGTCAGATCGTTGGTGCCAAAAGAGAAAAACTCCGCATGCTCCGCAATCTCTGCAGCCGTCAGAGCCGCCCTGGGGATCTCGATCATAGTGCCAAATTTGTACTCGATCCGCGTACCCAGCCGCTCCATGGTCTCTCTGGCCGCAGCCTCGAGCTCCAATCTGGCCAGTTTGAGCTCGTTGACGTGACCGATCAAGGGGATCATGATTTCGGGCAGCACTTGCTTGCCGGTCTTTTGTACTTCGATAGCTGCTTCAAATATCGCTCGCACCTGCATGATATTGATCTGCGGATACATCAAGCCGAGGCGGCAGCCGCGCAGACCCATCATGGGGTTGGACTCGTGCAACTCGCGGACCTTGTCGAGCAATATCTCGCGCGCACGGTCGCCTTGCTTTTTGAGGGCGCGGTCGGTGGCGATTTCTTCGATCAGTTGCTCCATGTGAGGCAAAAACTCATGCAGGGGCGGATCCAAGAGACGGATGGTGACGGGTAGACCATCCATCGCGGCAAAGATACCGGCAAAGTCCTCGCGTTGCATGGGCAATAGCTTGTCGAGGGCCTTTTGACGCTCGGCATCGTTATTGGCGAGGATCATTTCTTGCATGACGGGCAGGCGCTTTTGGCTCATAAACATGTGCTCGGTGCGGCACAGACCGATGCCCTCAGCGCCAAAATCGCGAGCAATGCGAGCATCATCGGGGGTATCGGCATTGGTGCGGATCTTGAGGCGACGGGTCTCGTCTGCCCAACCGAGCAAGGTGCCAAACTCGGCTGACATCTCAGGGCTGCGGGTTTCGATCTCGCCATCAAAAACCTCGCCGGTGGAACCGTCGATGGAGATCTTGTCGCCAGTCTTGTAGACGCGATCGCCTACGGTCATAGTGGCGCGTTCGAGGTCGATCTTGAGGGCTTCGCAGCCGGCGACGCAGGGCTTGCCCATGCCGCGAGCGACGACGGCGGCGTGGCTAGTCATGCCACCGCGAGCGGTGATGACGCCTTGGGCGGGGACGATTCCGTGGATGTCGTCGGGACAGGTCTCGATGCGGACGAGGATGATCTTTTGGCCGTGTGCGGCGAGGCGCTCGGCTTCGTCAGGATCAAAGGATATGCTGCCGATCGCTGCGCCCGGGCTGGCATTGAGACCTTGAGCAATGAGGCGGCCATCTTTTTTGGCTTTCTCTTTTTGTGTGGTATCAAAACTTGGCAAGAGCAGTTGGTTGAGCTGCATCGGCTCTACCCGCATAAGGGCCTCGCCTTTGTCTATGATTTTTTCACCCACCATATCTACTGCGGCTTTGACGGCTGCCTGTGCGGTGCGTTTGCCGTTGCGCGTCTGCAAGAGGTAGAGGCGCCCCTGCTCGACGGTAAACTCGATGTCCTGGATGTCGCGATAGTGGGCTTCGAGCCGGGCGACGTTGGCGAGCAGCTCCTCGTATACCGCGGGCATCTCTGCGGCCATCTCGGCGATCGGCTTGGGAGTGCGCACTCCGGCGACGACGTCTTCGCCCTGGGCTTTGACGAGGTATTCGCCGTAGAGCTTTTTTTCGCCTGTGGAGGGGTTGCGCGTAAAGCAAACGCCAGTGGCCGAGTTGTCATCGTAGTTGCCAAAGACCATGGCCTGTACGTTGACGGCGGTGCCGAGCCTGTGGTCGATCTTGTGCAAGTTGCGATAATAGACGGCGCGGTGGTTGTTCCAGGATCTAAAGACGGCTTCGATAGCGCCGGCCAATTGCTCGCGGGTATCCTGGATAAAGGCTGCGCCTGTCTTTTTTTGGACCAGGGCCTTGTATTGCTCGATGAGCTTTTTGAGCTGGTCTACGCAGAGGTCGGCATCGGATTTGATACCAGCCTCGTCCTTGAGGTCGTCGAGGATGTCTTCAAACTGGTCTTTGTTGATGTCGAGCACCACATTACCGTACATCTGGATAAAGCGGCGGTAGGAGTCGTAGGCAAATCTCTCATTGCCGGTTGATTTGGCGAGGGCGACGACGGTCTTGTCGTTCATGCCGAGGTTGAGGATGGTGTCCATCATGCCAGGCATCGAAAACTTGGCGCCCGAGCGCACGGAGAGCAGCAGAGGATCGGTCAGGTCGCCAAGCTTGCGGCCAAGTGCGGACTCGATGTGGGCGAGCTCGGCAAAGACCTCGTCCATGAGACCATCGGGCATTTTGCCACCATTGTCGGTGTAGGCGCGGCACTGAGTGGTGAGGATGGTGAGGCCGGGAGGGACCTTGACTCCGGATTTGATCATCTCGCTGAGACCGGCGCCCTTGCCGCCGAGTGACTCGCGCATTGCTTCGCGGTCGCCACCAAAGGCTGCAAAACCTTGCTCAAAATTGTAGAGCCGGGCCTTTTGCTCGGTCGCGACCAGCATTTGATCCTTCATCATTCACTCCTCTTTTGATTTTCTCTCAGGTATAAATAGATCTCCGACGACGCCTCCTCGATAGCTTTAGCGGAAACGTCGATTGTGTGGCATTTGAGCTCCCTAAAGAGCTTGCGTGCCTGTCGTGACTCCTGGGTGATACGGTCGGGGTCGGCATAATCGTTTTGGTTGTGCATGCCGAGTATCTGTGCGCGATTGCTCCTGATTTCTTGCAACAGATATGGGTCGATCTGCAGTCCGACTATTTTGCGGCTGTCGATCTTAAAAAGGCTCAGCGGTGGCTCCACTCCATAGACTAGCGGCACGTTGGCGGCCTTGAGTCCGTAGTGGTGCGCGAGGTACATGCAGTTGGGCGTTTTGCTGGTGCGCGACACGCCCACCAATACTACGTCTGCCTCGAGGATGCCATCGTGGTTTTTGCCGTCATCGTATCTGATGGCAAAGTCGACTGCCTCGATGCGTTTAAAATACGTCTCGTCCAGCAAGTGCAGACGACCGGGCTGCGAGAGCGGCTGCACGTCGGCGAGATGCGAGACGCGGTTCATAAGAGAGCCGAGCAGGTCGATGGTCGGGATGCGACGCTTGTTGGCCTCGGCTTCGAGAGTCTCGCGGTACTCGGGCAGCACGAGAGTATACGCGACGATGGCCAGGTTTTGCTGCGCAATCTCACGCACCAGCTGCGGTATCTGCTGGGAGCTGCGGATCTGAGGCAGCCTATAGATAGAGACAGTATCCGGCGGAAACTGCACCATCACCGCGCGCGCGACAGCCTCTGCCGTCTCGCCACTCGAATCCGACATGGTAAAGACGGTCAGCTTTTGTCTGGGGGTTGCAGTTGTCATAAGGTCAGGCCGGTCGCCTGGGAGATGGGGGCGAGGGTCACGCCCTCGTTGACTAGACGGATGAGATTGCCCTGATTGACGCGGACTACGGAGATGGACGGGCTAAATTTGACGCAGCCGAGATAGGGCACTCCCACGGCCGAGCGTATGAGGCGGTCGAGATCGTTGCGCTGGTAGGTGGCCTCGAGATCGCGGCCCTCGCCCATCTTTGTCTCGCAGGTGATGGCTCCTGCCACGGTCAGCCCCTTGCGCTGGATGTGCTCGACGGCCATGATGATTTTTTCTAGGGCAAACTCGTTGTGACGGGCCACCAGCACGACGGCAAAGCCCAGCTCCAGGGCAAAGTCTGAGCAGTCGCGCCATTTGTGAGCGATGGTGCCGACCTCTGTACGCTCAAACATGAGGGGCGAGGCGCAGGACTCAGGCAGCTCGACGGCAGTAAAGCCAGACTCGTGCAGGCTGACGGAGAGAGCCTGGGACCAGTTGCCGGGGTTGAGGTGGCGGGCAGAGGCCGCAAAGACATGGGGGAAATTGGCGGGGGTGGCCGTGACAGATGAGATGAAGTTGTTTTCGGAGTTGCAGCGGTCGCGAGGGCCAAAGGCAATAGGCTTGACCGCCCGGACTGCCAGGTGCTGCTGTCGCATCAGGCCGACCAGGCCTGTCATGAGCACGGTCTTGCCGCAGCCTCTCTCGGTGCCGAGCACGGTCAATCCGCTGTGTGCCCCGGGCACACGAGTGTGCAACGAAGATCTCGCATCTTGAAAATCGTGATGGTCGATACTCACGCGCCTATTTTACATCATTGGGCTGATGAGCCAATTGTCCTTTTTGCTGATTGTTGTCCTGCAGGATGCATTTTTGTAGGACCTCCATAGCCGAATGCAGCTGCACATCCTTGCCATCAGCATGTGGAGGCATGGTGCGGACGTAGTCGTCCTGGCGCTCGGACCACCAGGGGCCCTTGTGCTGCTCGAGGTCGCGGGAGGAGAGGTCGACGCGCACGTCGGGCGTGATGCCTTTTTTGTGGATGTCGGTGTCGTTGGGCGTGAGGTAACGGGCGATGGTGACGTTGACACCGGAGCCGTCGTCGAGCTTGTTGATGCCCTGGACGAGGCCCTTGCCAAAGGTCTGCTGGCCGACGAGGATAGTCCGTCGCTGGAGGCCGGAGTCTTGTATCCATCACGGTCTACGGTCGAGACGATATTGCCCTTGTCGATAAAGAGGTTGGAGATGTCTATGGCATTGTTGAGCAAACCGCCGGGATTGTCGCGTAGATCGAGGATGATGCCGCGAGCGCTCGAGAGCTTGTCGAGGGCTTTGATCATCTCTCTGGTGGCTTGTTGCGAGATAAAGCTCGAGAGCCTGATATAGCCCATCTCGTTGTCGAGCATGACGGCTGTGGGCACGGCGAGGATGGTGATCTCGGCGCGCATCACTTTTACTTTTATCTCTTTGCCGTTGCGTCCGAGCACGAGCTCGACGGGGGTATTGATCTGGCCGCGGATGTGCTTGGCGGCGTCCTCTACGGTAAAGCCCTTGGTCGACTTGCCATTGATCCGGACCATTTCATCCATTGATTTGACTCCGGCCCTGTAGGCGGGGGTGTCCTCGATTGGTGCCACCACGATGACCTTGTGCGTATCGGGGTCGAGGCCGATCTGGACGCCGATGCCGCAGAGGCGTGACTCGATCTGTTGTTTTTCGTCGTCAAAGGCATCTGTATCGAGAAACCTCGTATACCTGTCGCCCAGCGAGAGGAGCATGGTCTCGATGGCTTTGTGCGCATCCTGAAAGGTGGCTAGCTTGCCGTCATATCGGTGCTCCCAGCGGCTCCAGTCCTGATGATTGTAGGTGCCGTCGTAGTAGTCCTCCTTGATCAGGGTGTAGACACGATGGTAGACGGCATCGGGCGTAGCCTTGCTCAAAGAGCTGATGCGGGAGACGACACGGTCTTTTTCGCGGTTGGAAAGAGAGGCGAGGATGTCGAGGTAATTGTGGCTGAAATAATTGGTATTGGAGCAATTGGCGGAGCCCGCACTGCTGAGAGCGAGTAGCAGACTGGTTGTTGCGAGGAAGAGCTTCCAGATCATGATGGCGAACCCGGTTAAAAATGCATGTGGCCTGGCTTTCAATACTTTTATTTATACCCGATTCTCTTGACAATCAGACATATCGGACTGTCGCGGCTTTTTGATAAACTGGCGAGGCCACAATGGAGAGGTACGCACGTGACAGCAAATAAGGAAACACTGGCCGACATCGGCATCTTTGGCGGCTCTGGCTTTTACAAGCTCTTTGACGAAAAGTACGAGGAAAAATACATCGAGACCCCATACGGTTCTCCCTCGGCACCGGTTGCCATCGGTACGATCGGCGGCAAAAAAGTGGCCTTTATGCCGCGCCACGGCGATAAGCATCAGTTTCCCCCGCACAAGGTGCCCTACCGAGCCAATGTCTACGCGATGAAGGCCATCGGCGTTAAAAGGCTGATCTCGCCTTGCGCTGCCGGCAGCTTGCAGACCAATGTCAAGCCGGGTGAGTTTGTCGTCTGCGATCAGTTTGTCGATCGCACCTCCGGCCGCACCGATACTTTTTATGATGGGCCGATCGCCACACACGTCTCGGCGGCCGATCTGTATTGCCCAGAGTTGCGTCATCTGGCTGTGGATGCAGGTGAAAAAGCCAAGATCACCATGCACCCCAAGGGTACAGTGGTCGTCATCCAGGGACCTAGGTTTTCGAGCAAGGCGGAGTCGGCCTGGTTTACAAAGATGGGATGGGAAGTCATCAATATGACCCAGTATCCTGAGGCGTTTTTGGCACGAGAGCTGGAGATGTGCGTGGTCAACGTGTCTTTGATCACCGATTATGACTCCGGTCTGGCTGGCGATGTGGAGCCGGTGTCGCACTCTGAAGTGGTCAAGGTCTTTACCTCTAATCTCAGCAAATTGCAGGGTCTGCTCAAAAATCTGGTGGAGTCGATCCCCGATGCCAGAGCCAAGTGCGGTTGCGCCGATACGCTCAAACATGCGCGTATCTAATTTTTGCTGTAGCCTTTAGCTTATGTGGCGCAATTTCACCATCAACCACATGGTCGCAGTGCTCGGTCTCGTCCTGTCGATGACCTCATATCTCTTTCTCAAGAGGTATGGCATCCCCGACAAGATATGCGTGGGCGCGGCGATTTTAGCACTGCTAGTGGTGGCGATATTTTGGTCGACAGTTTTGCTCGGTGCCGATGATGACGAAGAATAAGGAGAATGAAAGCGTGAAATCCAAGATTGCCGCATCTTTGAGTCTGATGCTCATTGGCGCGACCGTGGCAGCGCCTGGGGCTTTTGCTCAGGATGCAAAAGAGCAAGCTGAGATGGAGGTCCGTCCGGTCAAGATCAAGTCGCCTCTGATCCCGGTGGCGCTCGACAAGACTCTGCCCAATGGTTTGCGTCTGGTGGTGTCTGAGGATCATTCGGCGCCGGTTGCATCCATTGCCATAGTCTATGACGTTGGCGCGCGTGACGAAAAAAAGACCCGTTCGGGTTTTGCTCATTTATTTGAGCATATGATGTTTCAAGGCTCGCAAAATGTGGGCAAGATGGATCATTTTAAGTACATCGAGAGCATCGGAGGCTCGCTCAATGCCTCTACTCATGCGGACTTTACTAATTATTTTGAAAAAGTCCCCGCCAACCAGATCGAGCTCTGTCTCTGGCTGGAGTCGGATCGGATGCGCAGTCTCAAGGTGACACCAGAAAACTTTAAAAACCAGCTCGAAACAGTAAAAGAAGAAAAGCGCCTGCGCATCGACAACCAACCATATGCACCTGCCAATATCCGCCTGGAAGAGTTGGCCTTTGACAACTGGGCCAATGCTCACCCGGCCATCGGGTATTTTGAGGACCTGGAGGCTTCTTCTGTAGAGGATGTACGCAATTTTTTCAAGACTTATTATGCGCCCAACAATGCCACCATGGCTATCGTGGGTGACGTAAAGGCTGATGAGATCTACGATATGGTGGTCAAATACTTTGGCACCATACCTGCGGTCAAGGCTCCGGCACGGCCGGATCTGACCGAGCCGGTGCAGACCAAGCCAAAATATGAAAAGATCGAGGATGCGCAGGCCAAGGCCCCTGCCTTTTGGGTAGCCTACAAGGCGCCGGCGCGTCGTGATAAGGATTTTTATGCACTCAATCTTTTGCAGACTATGCTGTCGACTGGAGAGTCTTCGCGTCTCTATCAGCGCATGGTCAAGTCGGATAAAGTGGCCTTGCAGGTTTCAAGCTCTTATGAAGAGCGTCGTGGCCCTTCGTTGTTTCAGACCTTTGTAGTGCTCAAGGCGCCTGCCACTGCTGATAGTGCACGCAAAATCTTGCAGGATGAGCTTGCCAAGATAAAAAGCGAGCCGGTGAGTGCAGAAGAATTGCAAAAAGCCAAAAATCAGCTTTTGAGAGGACTCTTCTCCTCATCATCTTATGCGTCTCTGCAAAGGAGCCTCGGCCGCGCTGAGATGCTGGCCGAGTACACGTCGTTTTTTAAAGATCCAAAATTGATCGATGAGGACATCAAGGCCTATATGGCGGTGACGGCCAAAGACGTGCAGGATGTGGCAAACAAAGTATTTAACGAGTCAGGCGTGACGGTGGTGGATGTGGTGCCTCAAGTCAAGGCGGCCAGCCAGTCGGATAAAAAGAGCGAGGTGATCAAATAATGTCGTATTTCAATAGATTTGCCCTGCTTGGCCTGGCCCTCGCTTCAAGCCTGGCTCTGGGTCTAGCGACCACTGCGATGGCTGCTCCGACAAAGGTCGTGGTCAGCGGCAAAAAGGTGGCTAAACCAGCGGCTATGCAGGCCGAAAAAGCCCCATTGACAAAACAAGTCGAACTCGTCGAGTCTTTTCGCGAAAAAGCCCCTAAACTCCCGGCACCGACACGATTTGTCTTGCCTGCCACTACTACCAAAAAGCTCGCTAATGGTATGGAGATATTGTTTGTCGAGGATCATAGATTTCCCTATGTTTCGCTCAATCTAGGATTCAAGACCGGTAGCGTGGACGAGCCCAAACAAAAAACCGGTCTGGCTGATATGACAGCCGATCTGCTCACCGAGGGTGCAGCAAATCTAACGAGCAAACAGCTGGCCGAGCGCATCGAGTTTATCGGTGGTGGCATCAAGGCTGATTGTGATTATGACTATACGGTGGTGTCGGCTTCGGCTCTTTCCTCCTATGGCGATACCTTGCTCGATCTGATGAGCAAAGTGGTCTTGGAGCCCTCTTTTCCGCAGGACGAGCTGGCCCTCAAAAAGTCAAACCTGATCCAGGCCCTTGCCATCAAGCGTGGTGAGCCGGAGTTTTTGGCAGAGGAAAGATTTGCCAATATTGTCTATGGCAATGGCAATCCATATGCAGTGGTGGCACCTACCGAGAACAGCATCGACAAGATCGAGCGCAATGATCTGATTGCTTATCATCAATCGCATTATGTGCCAAACAAGGCGGTATTGGTGGTAGTGGGCGATTTTAAGACGGATGAAATGCTCAAGGACATTGAGAGCAAGTTTGGTGCATGGAAGCCGGCAGAACTTGCAGAGGCGGTGGTGCCGGATGCACCAAAGCAAACTGGTAAGCACATCTATCTGGTCGATAGACCGGGTTCGGTGCAGACCAGTTTTAAGGTGGGCAATATCGGTATCAAGCGCAATTCGCCTGATTATTTTCCCATGCTGGTAGCCAATCAGATCCTCGGTGGGTCGGCAAATGCGCGGTTGTTTTTAAATATCCGCGAGGCTAAGGGCTTTACCTATGGTGCCTATAGTAGATTGGCTCCTAAAAAGCAGTCGGGAGCATTTTATGCGCAGGCAAATGTGCGGACGGATGTGACCAATCCGAGTCTATTGGAGTTTCTCTACGAGACCGAGAAACTACGCACCACCAGACCAAAAAATGAGGAAATGGACATAGCGCGCAATTATCTCGCCGGGTCTTTTCAGCTAGGTCTGGAGACTCAAGGGGGACTGGCGCAAAGGCTCTTGGAAGTCAAATTATTTGATCTACCGGCGGATTATATCGAGACATATGCGGACAAAGTGATGGCAGTAACGCCAGAAGAAGTGCGCAAAGCATCGGCTAAGCTCATCGATAGCAGCAATATAGTGATATGTGCGGTGGGTGATGGCAAAAAGATCAAAGAAGACCTCGAGATGTTTGCGCCGGTGACAGTGTTTGATGCAGAAGGTAGTTTGAAGTCTGGTGCTGTGAGATAGTGCACCATTCGTAATCTATCTAGACTAATCATGGGTTAGACGAGAGGACAGATAGCCGCCCGCCGGTGCTGCGCAAAGCGGGCTACACTATCTGCCCTCTCGTCTTTTGGATTTATTACCGATATCGATTGGAGATGGTGCTGATGAAGGCATCTATAATTTTCTGCCAACAATCTTTATCTATGACTATCATCATCAAGATCCAATATCTTTCTAACTGTCACCATAAATGAGGGTTTATTGTCTTCACCGATTTTTTCGCAACACTCAACCACATCTCCATGGTTGAAGAGCCAAATTTCATCCCCATGACTGCGATTTTTGCTGACGATTTTATATATATTGTCTCTGATGTGCTCCGCCCTGATTTCGCGCCAGCAAACGGTGCCTTCTTGTAATAGATCCACATAGATTATCGGCAAATGAGCGATCTTTGCCTCTTCCTCTGCTTCGCGCCTTTTGATTTCATCCGCTTCTTTTATATAGATCGCGGCCCGCGTCGCATCACCAAGACGCTCAGCCAGCCGTGCCATGTCTCTCAGCAAATACTCACGCGAGTGCAGATCCTGATACTCAGGCGACTCTAATTGCAGATCCAAAAGCTCACGGCCCAGGGCATCCAGGTTTATCGCTCTATCTGCATCGCGTTTTTTGCGGTATAGCCAAATCGTAAACAGATTGATGCTATTTAAAAAATCGCGTGGATTGAGCTCTCTGGCGCGTACCATCAGCTGCTCGGAGAGGTCTGGATCGATAGATTCGAGATGCATGCCGGCGTTTGCGATGATGGCTGCATTGTCTGGCGCAGCGTCGATCTGTGCGAGCCACAAGCATCTGAATTCTCGGATGACGGCATCTTTTGCCTGATGTGCATTGATCAAATAATGCACATCGCGCCAAAAAGGTGAGTCAGCCAAATGCTCTACCGCCCAGAGCATATGAGCAAAAAGCGCAGCACTATAGTCCTCGTGGCGGAGATAAAAGCCGATGAGCTGCACTCTCTGACTAGCAGACAATATGCCGCCATCATTTACGGACTGTCGCAGATCTGCGGCCTGCTCGGGGCTCATCTGCTTGCCAGCGTCTAATGCGGTTCTCATATCCATTAGTTCAATATAGCAATAAAGTGCGCAGAGCTAGATAAACAATGGCAGATGGGACAAATTGTGTAGGCCGCTTTGCGCAGCACCGGCGGCCGGCAATTTGTTCCATCAGCCAACCAGTCTTACTCAACCAGTCTTATTTTATTCAGCCACTTTTGACATCTGCGGCTCAGCCACCAGATCATCGGCAATTTGTGGTGCAAGCTGAGAGGCAGTGCCATTATCTACGGTGGCAGTGTTCGCGGTCCTGGCCAGTGGTTGCAAGATGACAAAGCGCGTCGCGGCTGCTTTTTCGACAGTCTTTTCTGGAGATTTTTCTGCCACCACAGTCTTGGCGGCCACTTCCTTATCTTTCCCCAAGACCTCACACTCTACATGACAGGTGCCGGCCCTGATCATATCTACGTCCAAAGCAGCCTGATGCGAAAGATCGATAACCTTATCCTTTGTAAAAGGACCACGATCGTTGATCACCACCACGCAAGATTTGCCATTGGTCTTATTGGTGACCCTCACCCGCGTCCCAAAAGGCAGGGTGCGGTGGGCTGCCGTGCACTTGTGCTTTTCGAGCCTTTCGCCCGAAGCCGTGCGGCAACCATAAAATTTGTGATGATAATAATCGGCTTTGCCGACAAAATGACTGACATGCCCCTGACCATCGGCAGCGTCCGCAGGATGCGCAACCGCCTGGCCCAAAGCCATCGATACAGTCATAACAAGCAAGGATATTGTCTTCATTTTGGCTATTTTGCCCTTAGTACTGCCGATACTACCTTAAGCCGCATTCATCATTGCCATAAAACCCAGACTCGCCTCAGGGAAAACCCTATTACCGGCCTGCCACCGGAAGTCAAGAATAAATTTATCCCCTCCACATATAAAGGAGCACGTGATGAACCCATTGCGTACGTTTTTTCTCGCCGCCTCCCGCACCCCTCCAGCCGTGCTCGTCGGTGGCATAGTCATAACCGGTGCCGTAACCGCTTTACTCGTCGCCAACGGCGAAAAAACCCGTGACGACCAATACCGCGCCACCATAGACGAGATGCGCTCAAAGCAGTCCGCCCGTACCAAAGTAGTCTTTAGCCTTGCCCAAATCCCCGAAGCCTCCACTATCAAGGCCGAACAACTCGAAGAGAAAGAGATCGAAATGAGCCGCGCCCCTCAAGATGCCCTCTCCGCAGCCTCGCTCGCCATCGGTCGCACCGCCAAATACGGCATCGGCGCAGGCCAGATAGTATCCAACCACGACCTCGCACCACTCGGCATCAGCCTCGGCTTTGACGCCAAGCTCAAAGAGGGCATGCGCGCCGTCACCTTTGCCGTCGACTCCAATAGTGCCGTCGCTGGCTTCGTTGCCCCCGACAGCCACGTCGATATCATGGCCATGGTAGGCAATGGAGCAGACACAAAGGTCTCGCCGATACTGTCCGATGTCGAGATCATTGCCGTAGGCCAAAATTACGAGCGCAAAGGCGCCTCATTACAAAATGGAGGAGCACCAAACTCGGTGACAGTGCAACTTTCGCCGGTCGACGCCCAAAAACTCGTGCGTGCAGTCGCCGCCAGCAAACTCTATCTCTCCCTACGCAGCGATCACGATCACACCCCAATCGCCACCGTGGACGTCACATCGCTCTTTGCCAAATCAAATGCCGATACCAGTACCCATCGCCTGGCGAGCAACAATGCCGATCTAGCGCCACCACCATTGCCTCTGCCTACAGTGGCATTTCACCCTGGTGAAAACACAAATGGCCTCAATATTTCTGCACCACCAGCACCGCCACTGCATGCTGTAGAGATCTGGTCAGGCAGCAAAAAGGACGTGCTCGATTTTCCGACTACTTTTTGACTGACGGATTGATCTGGGGCTTGATCTCGGGGTGCTTTTGCAAAAACACTGGCGATACCTTGCCATCAGGCCCCAAAAAGATATGCGAACCCTGGCAATTTTTGGGATTGCTCAGTTTGAACACGCAGCTGGAACGCACATTGATGAGCGAGCTATTGCCATCAATGACCGAACGATCGGCAATGAGAAAAGGAGCCGGGACCATGGTACTGGTCGTGGTGGCAATGGTGATGGTGCGCAGCTCGGGGCTGATCTCATCGGCAAAGATCGAAAGAGTAGGCTGTCTCACAAAAAAGCCGCCGATACCGCACCGATCCATCGCCCTGTAGGCAGCCTTGTGCACTTCGAGAGTCGACCTACCTTCTTGAGCTGCCGTGGCGGCCAGGGCGATAGACTCCTTGCAGATGCTACGGTTGTACTCCTGGGCCATGGCCAAAATCACGCAATTGACCATCAAAAACAAGCCGATGCACAGGATGAGCACACCCACCACTAGATCGAGCACCGTAAAGCTTGATTTTGCCTGTTGTTGAGTCACGGATCAGCCCTTTTGATGCAATGTCAACTCGCCTAGATACGGTAGCTCCCTAAATCTCTCCGCATAATCTAGACCATACCCGATGACAAAGAGATCATCAATAGTAAAGCCGACATAATCAGGCTCGATCGGTACGACCCGACGCGAAGGCTTATCTAAGAAGGCCGCGATCTTGAGCGAGGCCGGATTAAACTGCTCTTGCAGATAATCTAGAAAAAACCTGGCCGTCCGGCCCGAATCGATGATGTCTTCGATTACCAGGATGTGGCGACGAGAAATATTGGGTAGCTCCAGATAAGGTGTCTGTACTGTCCCGGACGACTCAGTCGCACTGCCATAGCTAGACAATCTGACAAACTCAATCTGCAGGCCATCGGGCAGCTCTATCTGTCTGACGATATCAGCGAGGAAGCAAAAAGCTCCCTTCATCACGCCGATGACCACGAGTTTTTCTTTGTCTTTGTAATCCCTGGAGATCTCTTTGCCGAGAGACTCTAGCCGGGTCCTGATTTGTTCGGCCGAATAGATGGTCTTGATCGTACCGACGTTTGCTTCAGTGACCTGCATAAGCCCCCCTCTTGGAAAGAAAGGCTAATGTTAGCAGCTCGTAGTTTGTTTCACCAGACGATTTTGCGCAATTTGACCGTCAAATATGAGGCGTCCGCGCACATAAGTCCTGGCGATCAGACGATCGTCCCCGAGAAAGACCAGTGCAGACAGGATCTCATGGGTGGGATGATCCAGGATGTCGCCCACTATGGCCGTCCTGGCGGTAGGATCGACGACGATAAAGTCGGCTTCTTTACCAGCCTCCAGCGAGCCGATGCGATCATCCTGATCCAGGGCGATTGCTGCGCCCAGGGTGGCGCGATAGAGCAATTCCTGAGGCTCCAGCCAGTGGCTGGCTTGTATGTAATTGGCGTCGCGCATCACGTTAAAGAGCGACATGGAGGGCCCAGCAGCCACATCAGAGCCGAGACCAAAGAGCACGCCGGCGTCCTTGATGGTCTTATATTGAAAGACACCGGATTTTAAAAAGAAATTGGAAGAGGGACAGTGCGCCAGCGAGCTCTGGGTCTGGCAGAGACAATCGATATCATCGGAGTCTATATGGATGGAATGAGCAAAGACGGTGCGACGGCCGATGATGCCAAATGAACGATAGACATCTAGATAGGAACGAGCGCCAGGGTACATCTTGGCGACAAACTGTATCTCTTCGCGCGCCTCGGATAAGTGCGTATGCACATAGACGCCCTTGTGCCGAGCATAGATCTCGCCCACCCCGGCGAGCAGCTCCGGCGTGCTGGTCACGCCAAATCTGGGGGTGAGAGCATATTGCAAGCGCCCGCCATCTCTCCCGTGCCATTTCCTCAAGAGCTCCTCGCTCTCGGCAAGAGAGGTCTGGGTATCCTCAGTAAGCGCCGGTGGAGAATTAGCATCCATCAGGACCTTGCCCATGATAACGCGTGAGCCCTTGGCCTCGGCTATCTCAAAAGCCGCATCGCAAGCCTCTTTGTGGATGGTGGTAAAAACTACAGCACAAGTGGTGCCATTGGCCGCGAGCTCATCAAAAAACCACCGTGCGATCTTGCGCGCATGATCGGTGTCGGCAAACCTCGCTTCGGCCGCAAAAATATACTGATTGAGCCAGGCCAATAAATGTTGCCCGGATTTGCCGGTCTGCGTGACCTGCGGCAAATGCAAGTGCATGTCTATCAAACCAGGCATGATCAAGCGATTGCCGAGATCATGCACGCGAGCCTCAGCAGGCACGGACTGATTGCGGTCCAGATCGATGACGTCCTCGATGACGCCATCGCGAACGAGCATGCAGCCGCGACGGTAGTCAAGCAGGCCGCCTGCAGCAAGCGGGCTGACCACATGACCTAGATAAGCCTCGAGCACCACGCCGACCACCTCTGAGCTTGCAACATGCCTGTAAAATAAGCGTGACTAGTTTTGCATGCTCGCGATACAAACGTAACAATATAAGAGAATTTAAAAGCGGTGCAATTTCAACGCTTCGACTATCCGGACATTCAACGCACGCTCGAGGAGACCTTTAGCATCTGGTCGGCCGGGCTGAGTCGCGAAAACTACTATCTCTACAATATGCGGCAGCGGCAATCGCTCTGGGGACGGCGCAACCTCTCGGTGATGGGGCTCAAGGACGCTGGGCGCGTGCTGGGCTCGCTCAAGTGCTATCGCCTCGACGCCCGCACCAAAAGCCAGAGTGATCCTATCTTTGGCCTGGGCGCGATGTATATAAGGGAAAAATATCGCGGTCATGGCCTGGGTGCAGCGATGCTGGAGGCATTTGAAAAATACGCGATGGATGAGGGTGCCCGGGCCATCATGCTGTTTAGCGACATCGGCACGGAGTTTTATGAGCAGGCCGGATATCAGCCTATGTCCAGCCTCGATTTTGAGCTTCTGCTGCCGCCTGACTGGCCTGTGATACAGGCAGAGAGCAAGATTGGCATAGATAAAGAGTCTTATCGGGTAGTGCCGTTTGTCGCCGCCGACTACGACGTAATGGATCGCCACTACAGGAGGTGGCTGGCCAACCGTGATTGCGGCATCGAGAGATCGGCCCAGTATTTCAAATTCAAGGCAGAAAGAGAAGATTTTCTTTGCCGGCACTCGCGCCGGAGCTGGCCGTCCTTACAGGTCCTGAGCTATGGGCAGAGATCATATGCCATTTTTGAGGCGGCCGGGCGGGTGATGCGAGTGCTCGAGGCCTGTGCGCCGCAATCGGAGAGGGAGCAATTGTGGCATGCACTCCTGGACTGCGCCACTCATCTCAAATGCAACCGACTGCGAGGCTGGGAAGGCGTCCTGGCCGACCTTTCGCCTTCATATAATCTCAACGGCATCCTATCTTCTTATATATTTCGCTCCAGCAAAGCATCCATCAGTTACACTGATCGCCTGTGGGGAGAGGCCATGATCCTGCCACTTTGCAACAAGCTGGACGAGTGGCCTGATTGTTTTCCCTGCCCCATCCTAGAGCTCGATCATTTATGACATCAAGCACCTACAACAATCTGGCCGGACTGCAAGGCAATCTTTCCACTGGCGAAGTGCTGTTTTTGCAGTTGCTCAAAGAGGGTGCGCACGTCTCCTTTGTCGGCCCAAATGCCCAGGGTAGCCAGCTTTTGAGTGCCCTCGAGCGCTTGCAGACCTCGCCCAATGCAGCTGCGCTCAAGATAGTACCGGCACTGACAGACATGGCAGCGGCCAATATGGCTGTGGGATTTGCTCAGGCCTCATCCCGTCCTGCGGTGCTGGTGCTCAATACCGGTCTCGGTCTTGCCAATTGCCTGGCAGCCGTCTATGGTGCCTCGCGTATCAAGACGCCTCTGATCATCCTGCTCGAAGAGCCCAATAGCGAGTTGATCAACGAGGATCCGCCGCTATCCATCCATGTTTTGGAGCTGGCGGCTCCGGTGACAAAATGGAGCTGCCAGGTGCGCAGCCCCCTGGAGATCACAAGGTTGACGCGACGGGCGATCACTGAGGCCAACGCGCCTGCCAAGGGGCCGGTGCTTATCAGTATCCCTTCGGATATCCTGGCCCAAAAGGCGCAAACCAAGGTGGTCGATCCGCCACATACCAGTCCTCTGGGTGCCGCCGATCATACATTTATCCTCAAGACGGCACGCTCTCTGGTGTCGGCGCAAAATCCCTGCTTGATCGCAGGCAATGAGGTGAGCCAATACAGGGCGCGCAAAGAGCTCGCCACTCTGGCCGAGGTCCTTGGCGCGCCTGTCTACGTTGAGTCTCTGCCGACCGGGGTCAATTTTGCCAACCGCCATCCGCAATTTGGCGCGGTCCTGCCTTTTGATACAGATAAGTCGCGGGAGATATTGCAGGGGCACGACCTCATCCTCGCGCTAGGCATGCAGACTCGTTTGCCCACAGGCAAAGATCAGGCACCACTTGTCAATCCGCGCACGGCAGTGATCCAGATCAATGTCGATCCTTTGCTCGCCGGTCGCACCATGCAATCCATAGCCAGTGCCAATGCCGATATAGCTGAGAGTCTCTCGCGTCTCAGAGCAGAGATCCAGCTCATTGCCGATGCCAAATGGGTAAACATCGCAAAGCAGAGGGCCCAGGATACGATTGGCGCGATCCAGAACCGCAGACAAAAGGCCGAAGAATCGATCGATTATCCAAAAGAGTCGGACCCGATCTCGGTGTTTTGGCTATTGCGCATACTCGATGGTCTGAGGCCGCAAAACTCGATCATACTGTCTGATCTGACCACCGAAAGCGATCCTACCTCGGTGCTGAGCCTCGAAGGCTCATCGGCTTTTATCGGCACCAATGCCGGTCTCGAGGGATATGCGCTAGCAGCTGCCGCCGGTACACAGTGGGCAAGCCCAGACTCCATGCCGATTGCTCTCACTACGGATATATCTTTTCTCCAGGCGCCGCAATCGCTCTGGACTATTTCCCGCCTCAAGATGCAGGTAAAAAGTGTAATAGTCAACCTGAAGGGCAAAAACGACAATTTGGTGCAAAATGCCATCACCCAAAACATGGGCCGCAAGCAGGGTTGGTTTGGACAGAGCGACAGCCCCAATGCCTGCGAGCTAGCGCAATCCATGCATGTACCGGCATACAAGGCGCGCACGATGGGTGAGCTCAACGAAGGCCTGATGGAGATGTTTGCAGCTCAAGGGCCCTTTTTGATCGATGTAGAAATAGGCGCTAAATAATATTAGCGAAATCGGTATTTAGCGGCTATTTTTGCGAGTCATTGCTAAACTTAGTAGGTATTTACTCAGCCAGATCGCGGCCCGAGGGCCTTTGTCTGCTTTGACTTGTAGGGTATTGCCAAGTGAACACGCTAGCACTCGATAGCAAAGAGAAAACTGGAAAGAACGTGGTCAACGATTTTTCCATCCAGGTTGCCACTGTTAACGGCTCGGGCAGCCAATCTTCAAATAATGTCTTGATGAGATCCATCTTTCAGATGGGCATACCGGTCTCCGGTAAAAACCTTTTCCCATCCAATATCGCTGGTCTGCCGACGTGGTTTACCATCCGCGTCAACAAAAACGGCTACATCGCGCGCAAAAAGCACATCGACATCATGATCGCGATGAATCCACAGACCGCCATCGAAGACGTTAAGGGTCTCAACCCTGGCGCCGTCTGCATCAGCCCGATCGAGCTCAAACTCGATGCCGTGCGCAGCGATGTGCGTCACTATCAAGTGCCTTTTGCAGAGCTGGCCTCCAAGGCCTCGGACAATATGAAGCTCCGCAAATTGCTCACCAATATGATCTATGTTGGCGTGGTGGCCGATCTGCTCAATATCGACCAGGCTCAGATCGATATTGCCATCACAAAACAATTTGATGGCAAGGCCAAGGCTATCGACCTCAACCTCAATGCCGTCAAGATCGGCCGCGAGTGGGCGAGAGAAAACCTCAAAAAAGTCGACCAATACTCTGTCGAGCCAATGGATAAGACCCAGGGCAAGATCATCATCGACGGTAATGCCGCAGCCGGTCTCGGTTGCATGTTTGCCGGCGTGACTGTGGTCACCTGGTATCCCATTACTCCCAGCTCTAGCCTCTGCGAATCGCTCATCGACTACCTCAAAGAGCATCGCATCGACAAGGCCTCAAACAAGGCGACCTTTGCCGTCATACAGGCCGAAGACGAATTGGCTGCAGTCGGCATGGCGCTAGGCGCTGGCTGGGCTGGTGCTCGCTCAATGACTTCGACCTCCGGCCCTGGTATCTCTTTGATGTCGGAGTTTGTAGGCTTTGGCTACTTTACCGAGATCCCGACCGTGATCTTTGACGTGCAGCGTGTTGGTCCTTCGACCGGCATGCCTACAAGGACTTCGCAAGCCGACCTGATGTCGACCTTTTTGCTTTCGCATGGCGACACCAAGCACATCTGCTTGTTGCCTGGCTCCGTTCAAGAGTGCTATGAGATGGCTACAGAGGCCTTCCAGATCGCAGAGATGTTCCAGACCCCGGTCTTTGTGATGACCGATCTCGATCTCGGCATGAATAATTGGATGTCCGAACCATTTAAATATCCGACGACCCCGATCAATCGTGGCAAGGTGCTGACCGCTGCGGACCTCGAAAAGGCCGGCAAGTTTGAGCGTTATGCTGACGTCGATGGCGATGGTATCCCCTACCGCACTCTGCCTGGTACCGATCATCCGCTTGGCGCCTACTTTACGCGTGGTTCAGGTCACACTGCCAAAGCCACCTATACTGAGAAACCAGAAGACTACCTGTACCTCATGGACAGACTGGCCAAAAAATTTGAGACCGCCAAAAAGCATGTACCCGCTCCGGTAGTCGATACCGTATCTGGTGCCAAGGTCGGTATCATCGCCTTTGGTTCGTCCGACTTTGCGGTGCAAGAGTCGCGCGATCAGCTAAAAGAAAAAGGCCTGGCCACCAGTTACCTCAGATTGCGTGCTTTGCCCTTTACTGCAGAGCTCAAACAGTTTGTCGATGCTCACGATGTCGTATATGTCGTCGAGCAGTGCCGCGACGCCCAATTGCGCGATCTGATCAGACTCGAGTTGCCTGAGTCCTCGATGAAATTTAAATCTGTACTCCACTATAACGGTCTACCCATCGATGCGGACTTTGTCACCGAAGCCATCATCAAAGGGGAGGGTAAATAATCATGACAGCAGCACCTCCAACCAACAGAATCGGCCTCACTCTCAGCGATTACAAAGGGGCGCCTTCGACTCTTTGTGATGGTTGCGGACACGATGCCATCACCAGCCAGATTATCAGAGCATTTTATGAGCTCGGTATCGAGCCGCATAATGTGGCCAAGATGTCTGGTATCGGTTGTTCTTCCAAGACTCCTGCGTATTTTCTCAATCGCGCGCATGGTTTCAACTCAGTGCATGGTCGTATGCCCTCGGTAGCGACTGGTGCCGCTCTAGCCAACAAGCATCTGCATCTGATCGGCGTCTCCGGCGACGGTGACACTGCGTCGATTGGTCTAGGTCAGTTTTGCCATCTGGTGCGCCGCAATATCCCGATGATCTATATCGTCGAGAACAACGGTGTCTATGGCCTGACCAAGGGTCAGTTTTCGGCTACTGCCGATATCGGCTCCAAGCTCAAGACCGGCGTGATGAACGAATTGCCTCCGATCGATCTTTGTGGTCTGGCAATCGAATTGGGCTGTGGTTTTGTGGGTCGCAGCTTTGCTGGAGATCCCAGGCAGTTGCAGGCTTTGATCAAGGCTGCCGCTAGCCACAAGGGTACAGCGGTGCTTGATGTAATCAGCCCCTGCGTGACCTTCAACAACCACGAAGGCTCCACCAAGAGCTACAAGTATGCAAAAGAAATGGAAACGCCTCTGCACGAATTAGGATTTATCCCGTTTTACGAGCAGATCAATGTGGACTACGAACCGGGCACCGTCCAAGAAGTAGAGATGCATGACGGCTCCAAAATCAGACTCAAAAAGACTGAGCGTGATTATGATGCCACCGATATGGTCGGAGCGATCCAGACCATCAAAAAGGCGCATGACGAAAAGCAATTCCTCACTGGTCTGCTCTATATCAACGAAAATAAAGATGATTTTGTCTCGATGATGGATACAGTTGATGAATCGCTCGCTACTTTGCCCGAGTCGATGACCAGACCTGGCAAGGACGTGCTGGAAAGCATCATGAAGGAGCTCATGTAGCTCTTTGTGATCTTGCTTTGATATGCAAAAAGAAAAGGGCCTGCTTAGCGGGTCCTTTTTTTTGAGACAAATTGTGTTTTAGAGCAGTGTATATATGGATTAAAGATGAGACAAATTGCCGGCCGCTGGTGCTGCGCAAGGCGGCCTACACAATTTGCCTCATCTTTTATGGCCTATTTTCACTACTTCAAAATCTGTTTTCAATTCGAATCAAAAGATCACATCCTCAATACTCATCATGCCTCTTAAACCACAGGCCACCATCCTCATTGCGGCCAAGAGGCGCCCGATCGAGCCATTGATAGATGCCCATGAGTGAGTCGACGCCACGAGCATAGGCAGAGTAGGTGTGATAGACCACGCCATCCTCTTTGATAAAGGCGCTCATGCCAGGCCGATCGCGATGAAAAGTCGGCACATCGATACCGCATGTAGAGGCAAACTGCTGCTCTACCTGGACACCACCGCCGGTTTGGTCAGGCCGCCAGACAAAGACGGGTTCTGTGGTGTAGTTGTATGTGACGGTCCCAGAGGATTGCTGCTCTGCAGTAAATGCCACGTCAAAATCTGCGTTAAATGTGCTGCCACCACTCGATACCCAGGGAAATTTCCATTCCATTCTCTTTTTATATGCCTCCAGTTTGGCGAGCGGCGCGCGCGAAACGGCAGTAAAAGTCACGTCATGATGCTTGAGATGGACGTGCATGCCGTCAAAGCCTTCCGCAACCATCGAGCAGGATGGGCAGCCGGCCTTAAAGTCTGGACCAAACATAAAATGATAGATGAGCAATTGTGAGTTGGCGCCAAACAGATCCGCAAGGGTGGCTTGGCCTTCGGGCGTCTCAAACGAGTATTCTTGCTCTACTTTGACCCAGGGTAGCTCCTGGCGCTGCCTGGCGAGGGCGTCGCTACGGCGGGTGTGCTCTTTTTCGGCTGCCAACAAATCGAGGCGCTCTGCCAGCCATTGTTCGCGGGTGGCCACTCTGTGCTTGGTCATGGTCATTCTCCATTGGCGATCGCCAGATTATAATCGAACCATCCTCTTCATGGAGCGAGCAAGCAGCACCCCTTTGATCGTACTGGGACTTTACCTTTTTGCGACTCTATTTAAAAGGTCAAAAGCTCATGGTCAGATCCGCCTGCCATTGCGCAATCTATCACCTAAGACGACATTTGTTATTGGTATCATTCATGGTATCGGAGCAGAGACTGCGACTCAAGTGATGCTCTTGGCTGGCCTGGGTAGCGTGCAAGCACATGCTCCGGAGCTCTTGGCAGTTGCGATCGGCACTCTGATGGCATTTATAGGTGGATTGATGATTGCCAATACTGCGATTGCACTAGCATGCTCGGGGATGGTTAATCTGACAAATCGGCCCGGCCTGCGCCCGGCATATGTGGCTTGTGGGGCTATAGCAGCAGGATTTAGCGTATTTACCGGGATCAAATATTTGTTGTGGAGAGTAGTAGCCAAAGGTCAGATGAAAATCATGATGGGGAAAGAATGTGGCGAAGCTGATTATCAGAGTGTAATCAGTATGAGTAAAAGAGGTGCAGGCAGATAGGGTAGATTGTGTAGGCCGCCTTGCGCAGCACCAGCGGCCGGCAATCTATCCTATCTGCCAACCATTTTTAAACCCAGCCCTGATCTTCAATCTATCCTATCTGCCTACCATCATTTTCACATCCCTGATCAACAATCTATCCTATCTGCCGACAATCATTTGTACCTATCCATTTTCAGTCTTATCTTTATTAATCAAGCAATACACCGCCGGCAACACCACGAGAGTCAGCAAAGTCGCAGTGATTAAACCGCCCAGCACCACAGTCGCGAGAGGCCTTTGTACCTCAGCCCCCGTTCCTGTGGAAAAGATCTTGGGCAAAAGACCAACCACCGCCACCAGCGCCGTCATCAATACAGGCCTCAGTCTCACCTTGGCACCTTCGATTACCGACTCACGCACCGTCATCCCTTGCTTTTGCATCTGCATGATATAACTCACGAGAATGACTCCATTTTGCACGGCGACGCCAAACAAGGCGATAAAGCCGATGATAGCCGGCACCGACAGTGTCTGCCTGGAGATAAACAAGGCCAAGATTCCACCGATCATTGCAAATGGGACATTCATCATGATCAGTCCGGCATTACGCAATGAATTGAACGAGGCAAACAAGAGTAAAAATATCAGCAGCAAAACAATGGGCACCACCACCGCAAGGCGCGCCATGGCCCTTTGTTGATTTTCAAACTGACCGCTCCAGACTACCTTATACCCCCGAGGTATTTCCACATTTTTGGCTACTTTCTCCTGTGCCTCTGCCACAAAGGAGCCCAGATCTCGACCACGTACATTGGCCAGCACCGCCGTCCTCCGTGTGCCCTCCTCGCGGTTAACCGCCACCAGGCCACGCTCGGTCGTCACGTGAGCCAATTGCTTTAGCGGCACTTTGGCACCATCGGGCGCATCAAGCAGCATCATCTCGATCTGCTCCTGCGTATCCCGATAATCTTGCATAAACCGCACCAAAAGGCCAAAGCGCTTGGTACCCTCGACTACTTCGGTCACTTCTGCACCAGCCAATGCAGTCTGCACCACATCCAGCACATCGTCTGCATTGAGACCATGCCGCGCAATCATCTTGCGATCGATCTTGATCTTGAGCTGCGGCAGGCCCAATATCTGCTCGCGCTGCATGTCTACAGCACCGCGCACCGACGAGATCTCCGACTTGATAGATTGGGCTATACTATCGAGCTTATCCACGTCATCACCAAAGATCTTGACCCCAAGATCTGCGCGGATGCCAGCTACCAGGTCATCGATCATGTCGGCGATCGGCTGCGAAAAACTAAACATCAAACCAGGCACCGACTTGAGCTTTGCAGCCATCTTATCGACAAGCTCTTCTTTGTTATGGCAGGTCTGCCACTTATCGCGCGGTTTAAGTCCTATATAAATATCAGTCGACTCTACCCCATCGAGCCCCGGTCCCGTCCCCGACCGCCCCGTCCGCGATACCACCTCGGTGACCTCGGGAAAATCATGCATCATCGACTCGATAGCCGAAGCCACACGCCGAGAATCCTCATGCGAGACTGACGCCGGTAGTTTGGTGCGCAACAGTATCGGCCCCTCGTCTAACGAAGGGATAAACTCCGACCCCAAAAAAGGCAGCACCGCACCCGCCACCACCAGGCCTATTACTGCCGCCAGCAGGGTCTTGATCGGCTTATTTAGTGCCGTATTGAGTAAGGGCATATACCGATCGGAGATCCAGACAAGCACTGGATTGTGCTTTTCGACCAGTTTTTTGCGCATAAAGAAAAAACACAAGACTGGTATCAAAGTCAAAGAACAGATCAAAGAACCAACCAGCGCATAGACAAAGGTCAAAGCCAGAGGATGGAACATCTTGCCCTCGATCCCTTCCAGCGTAAAGAGCGGCAAGTAGACAGCGACAATAATGGCTATGGCAAAAACGATAGGCCTGCCGACCTCTTTAGCTGCCATGCCAATGGACTTGACCAATTTTTTGAGATCGGTCTTGCCATCAGGACCTTGCAGATTATCACCATCATGCGCTAGATGCCTGAAGATGTTTTCGACCATTACCACGCCGGCATCCACGATGATGCCAAAATCCACCGCCCCCAGTGTCATAAGGTTGGCCGTCAATCCTGTGTATTTCATGCAAATAAAACTAAAGAGCATAGACAGCGGGATGATCACCGACACGATCAGAGCACTCGGAATGTGCATGAGCACTGCTGTCAGTATGATTATGACCAGTCCGCCCGAAAACAAGAGGATCTCCTCCACTGTCTCGATTGTCTTGGTCACCAGTTGCGTTTGATCGTAATAAGGCACCATGCGGACACCGCGCGGCAACTCTTTTTGGATCTCGTCAAACTTGGCTTTTACTTTTTCTACTACCTCTTTAGTATTGACGCCCTTGCGTGTCAAGACTATGCCTGTGACCACCTCGCCCTTACCATTGTATGAAGCCGAGCCACGTCTAAAAGCCTTGCCCACCACCACATGTGCCACCCGGCCTACAGTGACCGGCGTGCCGTCTACTTCTTTTAAGACGATGTTTTCAATATCCGAGACGTCCTCGATCCGCCCGATGCCGCGGATGACGACTTCTTCGCCTGCGTTCTCGATAAAATTGCCACCGGCATTACGATTGTTATTGCCAAGGGCAAAAACCACATCCTTTAAGGTCAGCTTAAAACCATGCAATCTGTAAGGATCGATAAGCACCTGGTATTGCTTGACGAAGCCACCAAAGGTAGAGACATTGGCGACACCAGGGACGGAGCGCAATTTGCGCGAAATAAACCAGTCTTGTATTGTCCTTAAATCGATATTGTCATGGTTTTGGCTCTCCAGATAATACATAAATACCTGGCTAAAGCTCGAAATGACAGGGCCTAACTGCGGCTTGACCGAATCCTTGGGCAGGCTCGACTCGACCTGAGTCAGACGCTGCTGCACTAGATTGCGGGCAAAATACACATCGCAATCGTCTTCGAAGATCGCCGTGACCACGGACAGGCCGAAGCTCGAGGCCGACCGGATTTTTTTGATCTTAGGTAAGCCATTGAGAGCATTCTCGATCGGATAGGTGATCAGGGCCTCGACTTCTTCGGTGGCCATTGCCTCCGGCTCGGTGATGATCTGTACCTGGACGTTTGAAACATCAGGGAAAGAGTCGACCGGCAGGCTCAATATAGAAAAGACGCCCCATATCGACATACCCACGGCCATGGCGATGATTAGTAAGCGCTGTTTTAGCGCAAAAGAGATTAGTCTTTCGATCATGATTGGTTCCAATAAATAAGCGTGCTAGGTGCGCTGTCGCGCATTACGACTGACTGATTGGAGGTCTAGATCAGGAGAAATTTGAAAGATTGGAGAAAGGTATTGGGGAGAGCATGCCCCTGCAAGGTGGCAAGATCGAGACTGAAAGTATCAAGACTCCTGGTCTCATCAATATCAGCCAGCCAAAAAGCGCTGATATATTGCATGAGAATACCGATCTCATGGATGGCTTCGCATGTATCATCGTGGCTCGCACCGCCCACAAAGGGATCGAGCGAGATGACATCCTCGAGGCAGACATCATTGGTGGGATCATTGTCAAAATTGGCGAGAAAATCTGTAGCAGCTGCAAAAGACCACATCTGAGCCACGATAAAAAGCGCAAGATGCAGGACAAGCTGCAAGCAAGCGCGGCTTTTTGCATGACTTATGTGATGGCTGCCCGAGATATTCACAAGAGCTAGATTATCAGCAGATTGCAAGCTAAGTCAATTATCCGACTTCACCAGCGTCATGTAGACGGCATAGCCAAAGACTAACAGCACCAGAGTCATACCAATCTTTGCCATCATCCAAAGGACATTCATTATCACCACAGGCATAACTATCTGCAAAATCGATAGCAATAGAGGCAGGCCGATAAAAAATACAGCCGCACCACCGATAGCAATCGTCCAGACAAATTTTTTGGCAAGATAATCGTCCGATTCTACGATTAGTTCTTGGCCTTCACCCTGATCAAAATCATTGCCATGGTCATTTTTATTTTTAAGCTGATCCAAACGACGCATCGCGGAGGCCAGCTTTGTCTTGATCTGCATTGAGTGAGTATCTTTTCGCGAGGAGGCGCTTGTCAAGAAGCCTGTGGGCAGTTTAAGTAAATTTGCCCCGGGCACAATCTTAATAGAGTAAACCTTCCGGGTCCTACCCAAGATAAATATTGCGGCGGTCTTATGCTTTCACCTTCAAAAGCACTTAAGCTCTACTATTTGGCGACCTTTTTGATCGGCGCCGGACTTACCGTACCTCTGGCACACTGGGTCATAACTGACGATGTGGGCATACGAGGCGCAGCGCTTTCGATCTTGTCGATCAACGTTTTATTTATCATGATCATGCCAATGGTCATGGATTACTTTGAGAGTCGCTATTTCAAGGCCCGCTTTATCGCCCTTGAGGAGTTGGCCCAGGACAATCCCGACCTCAAGGCCGTGCTGGACGAGCAATGCGCGAGACTAGCACTGCCAGGCCTCAAACTAGCTATCATCGAGGGCGACCAGTCTCCATTATTTAGCTATGGCCTCTGGCGCAACAATCCCCGTCTCTTTCTGTCGTCCAAGGCTCTGAGCGGTGAGTCCATCGCTCGCGAGATGGCACCATCCATCGAGGCCGAGCTCTCTCGCTTTGCCAGACAGGATCACACTCTCGTCTTTTTGATGTTTGCAGGCTTTCAAGTCATGCTGCAAAATCTTATCGTCTGGATGATCAATACAAAAATGATAGGTTAGTTTTAGCAGATTTTCTGTTATTCAAAACTCTCAGCTTCAAAGACCTCATATGCGGCATCCGATCGCCAAGCGCTTCCATCCAGCCCTGCTTTTTCCGCTAGATGCGTCAATGTCTCTTCCAGCCCCCAACCCTGCTCTTTAGCCACATGAGGCAAAAAGACCGCCTGCCTGCCATGTTTTGACAGGATGATGCCGTCGCGGCCGATGACTATCTCCTTATAGCTTGCAATTTTGCGAGGTCTGGTCAAAACGGAGATCTCGACATGGAGCCCATCCAGCTCCTCTTTTCGTATAGGCAAAAAACGTGGATCACGTTGCGCCGATGCGGCTGCATTATCAATGACGCTTTGCAAGAGAGGCTTTTGCCCTATGATACTGCCGATGCAACCACGCAACTCGCGATTGCCGGCAAATATAGTGACAAATACACCTGCGTGCCTTTGCAAAGCCGGGGAAAGCTCGGTAACACCCAGTTTTGCCATCATTTCTTTTGCACTTGACGGCCGTACCTGTCCCAGCGGGTCATCGCCTATGGTGGCTATCGTACGTTTAGCGGCCTCCAGCAAGATATCCTTGTCCTTTTGGGAGAGAGCATCATCACGTCGGGAGATATCTCCCCATCCCTTTTCACCGGTATAGACAAGAGCCATGTATGAAACCGAGTTGGGGTCGTCCTTTGCTGCGGCCTCTGCATCCCGCGATGTACGGTAATCGAGCAATGTGCCCTGGCTATCGGGCGGGAGAATGGCAGTCAATACGGCTAGGGCATAGATACCGCATATAGTATCACCAGTGCGCTTGTAAAAAGCCAGCAGCTCTTTGGTATCCGGCCTTTGCAAGACTTTGGCGGCTTGCAGATCAAGATTGGAGAGGGCAGCGTGATCGTCTGCCGCAAAAGGCGTATAGTCAAATCTCTCGCCAAAATGCGTAAAATCGGAGCTCACTATCAATAGATCGTCCGGTCGCAGAAGGTCCTTGATCTTGTCTCCTATTTGCCGGGCATCCAAAGGATCATCCAACTGACCGATGATGATCGGGACAAGCTTGCAATTGGCAAAGTCACGTTTGATAAAAGCCAACTGCATCTCTAGAGAATGCTCAAGCCTGTGGGTATCATTGTCTACGGTAAACAACATCTCATGTCTGAGTGCATCGACGGCATCGGTATCTACTGGCAGATCACCAAAGGCGGTAGCAAACGACTTTTCACGGGATAGAGCTGCACCTCTAAAGCCTTTGTAATGACTTGGCCCTAACAAAAAGACGCGTCTCACCCTTTGTTCTGGATATTTTTTGTCCTGAGCGCAAGCAGCGTAAGCCGTCGCGGCAGTGATACCGCAATAAGTGTAACCGGCGTGTGGTGCCACTATTGCCAGCACGTGCTTGCCCTGGCCACGAGCCTTTTGTATTAGATTTTTTGCTTCCTCGACCTTTTTGTCGCGTGCATAGCCGACCATCTCAGCGCGTAAGAGCTCGGCATTGCCTGGATACCAGGTGCCGCTAAAGCGCAGAGGACGCCTATCTGATTTTTTGCCCGCGCCAAACATCGCATCGTCTCCTGTCTCATTATAGGTGGATCTCGAGATGCTCTGCGCCTGACAGCTATTTAGAAAAGCTATCGCTATCGTTGCTTGCAGAGCCACCAGCATCATTTGCTTTTTCATTTTGGACCGGCTGGGCTGGGGCTTGACTTGTGGGCTGAGCTGGAGCTTGGGCTGGAGCTTGGGCAGGAGCCTGAGCTGGTGGCTGCGCCGGTGTCTGAGCCGGGGGCTCACTATTGCCGGTATCACCTGCGCCACCACCATCAGCCAGAGGATCGATCCTGACCTGTCCTGACGAAGACGACTCTCCGTGAGGATCGGCCTTGGAGACAAAAGTAACGGTCATCTTAGCCTTATTGGTGCCTAGCTTAGGGATTGCCCCATAAGGACGAGCATCGTTAAATGCTTGAACGGCCGCGGCCTCGGCCTGATCGTTTTTTGGCGAGCTGGTAGCCTGCATGTCCTCTGGATTGCCTTGAGCGTCCAGTACGGCGCTCAGAGTGACACGATTGTTCCCATCAGGCAAAAACCACTTATGCGAGATCCGGTTCCAGACTTGAGCGCAATATGCCTGAGCCCCAGGATTTGAGACTGGCGCTCTCTTGACTGCGGGTCTGGCCTTGGTTTGGGCATGAGCTCCACCATTTGGACTGCCGCCGATCAAACAAGCAGCAATAGCCATGGCGCCTGGCAGCAGATAGGACACTGGGGATTTCATTTGCGCATCGCTCCTCTCTATCGGATTTATTTTTGGTAGACCGGACTAAAAATGGCAAAGCTACTGGTGTAGCCATGCAAAAAGGTCGATCCGCCCACCGGACCGATCTCTCCATTGCAAAAGAATCCGCCGATCGGGATCTGGCCAAGATAGGCACGCAGACAATCGCTGTCGTGATTGGGCTCGCCGTATAGATACTGGCCACGTCCGAGGCAAGAAAACAATAGCGCTCCGGAAATCTCATCACCAACGTGATCGACGACAAATTTTTGGAGATGGTCTTTTAGATCGAGCCTCGAAGACTTTGCGTCGCGCAGGTGAAACTGCACCGTCCGCTCATTGCGCAAGGACTCACCCACCAATAAGGCACCCGAAACAGGCTCGATGCCTAGTATATTGCGGATCAAAAAGTCTCCTTCTCTTTGATCCTCTTTAAACTCATCCATCGCCACGCCAATAAAAACAGCATCCTTGGCGAGCTTACGATCGGCTTCGCTCAGGTCCATGAGCATTTCTTTTAGCTTTTCGGCGGCTGGCATACCATCGATCTCATACAGCAATTGCCGGTCGCAACGCGTTACATGACCAGGCTTGCCGACAGGGCGGCAGCCCTGCGCCACCAGGGGCGATACTGCGATATTGCCGCTCAGGGCAACGCCGACCAGTCCGCTGGTATAGATGCGATCATCGGCCACCAGACGGTTTTTGCCCGCAGTATGTCCCCCCGATGCCAGACCACCTATTTTTACTGATTTTGGAAAAGCATAGTCGAGTCCTTGCACAAAACTCTCGATAGCCAGGGTAAATGGATCCGAAAGTATAATAAAAGATGGGTTGTCGGCAGGTTTGATACCAACCAGGTCCTCCCATTTGTCCGGCGCAGCGTCCATATCGGGCAGACGCTTTTGGTCGACGGTAAAGACCTTGCATTGGACATCAGGCAGGACGGCCGCCGTGATGGCTATCGCCGATCTTTGCTCCACCTCTCTACCACCGCCGATCAGTCCCGCAGCAGTGCAGCCGATAAAAGCCCGGGGCTGCAATATCGCGCGCAACTCTCCGCACATTTCCTCCATAAAATCGCGCACATCCGGACTAAAAAAAGCAATCACCAAATCTGGATGCACCTGGTCCAGATCAGCCAGTATCTGCTCTGCCTCGCCGCGCGCTACCTCACGCAGGCTCTCGCTGCTGGGGCTAAAATCTTTTTCTTTTGCCCCTCTTTTTTCTTCGAGCGCATCGAGCCGGCTCACCCATTTCATCTATCTAAAAACCCTCGCTAGCACTCAAAACATTTAGCCACAAGTCTGGACTGTCTTAAACCCGATATCCCGAGGCACAAGGTTTAGCTTGATACAATATCTTGCATTTACCTTGCAAGCCATAAGAGAAATAAATTGGAAGACCATAGTCAAGAAATCAGGACCAAGCATCGTAAGACAGAGCATACAGGTCCATGGTGGAAGATCATGTGTCTGACAGGGGTCGATTATTTTTCGACTCTAGGCTACCAGCCGGGCATTGCCTTTTTGGCCGCCGGGGCGCTTTCGCCCATTGCTACGGCAATACTCGTGCTTTTGACCCTCTTTGGCGCCCTCCCAATCTACCATCAAGTAGCAAAAAGCTCACCCAATGGGCAGGGCAGCCTGGCCATGCTCGAGCATCTTTTGCCCGCCTGGCGCGGCAAGACCCTCGTTTTGTGCCTGCTGGGTTTTGCGGCAACAGATTTTATCATCACAATTACATTGTCAGCGGCTGATGCAGCCAATCACATCATCCACAACGATCTGATGCACCAGATGCTGCCCTTTGGCCAGATCCCCATCACCATGGGCCTTGTCTTGGCCCTCGGCGCGATCTTTATACTTGGATTTTCGGAGGCCATCGGCGTCTCGGTCTTGCTGGTCACCGTCTATCTCTTTTTAAACGCCGTCGTGGTCAGCGCAGCCACCTTAGAGCTCTTGCATCACCCCGAATATTTTGCAAAATGGACAACCACTCTATTTGCCGAGCATCACGACATATTGGCCATGCTGGGGGTATCGGCCCTGCTATTTCCCAAACTAGCGCTAGGGCTGTCCGGCTTTGAGACGGGCGTTGCAGTCATGCCGCTCATCAAGGGCGATCCCACCGACACCCGCGACAATCCCAATGGACGCATCCGCAACGCACGACTTTTGCTCATCACTGCCGCGGTGATCATGAGCATTTTTCTTACATTATCCAGTCTGGACTGCACTTTACTCATACCGCCGATCGAGTTTGCCGAAGGCGGCAAGGCTAATGGCCGGGCCCTGGCCTATCTCTGCCATCATTTGCTCGGACACGCCTGGGGCACGGCGTATGACCTGGCTTCTATTTTTATCCTCTGGTTTGCGGGAGCATCGGCCATGGCTGGACTGCTCAATCTCATCCCGCGCTACTTGCCACGCTACGGCATGGCTCCCGAATGGGCTCGCGCCATGCGGCCGATGGTGATCTTTCTCACCTGTGTCGCTCTGGCCGTCACCATCATATTTAAAGCAAATGTGGACGCTCAGGGCGGCGCGTATGCAACAGGCGTGCTCGTCCTCATCACATCAGCGGCCCTGGCTGTCACTCTGTCCAAAGCCAGACACAACAAGGGCGCGATGTTTGGCTTTGCCCTCATTACCCTCATCTTTGCCTATACTACAGTGGTCAATGTGATTGAAAGGCCCGATGGTTTGCACATCGCGGCATTTTTTATCGGATCGATACTCATTACTTCAATAGTCTCGCGAGTAATCAGATCCACTGAATTGAGAGTAAAAGAAGTCGTTTTTGACGACACGGCAAGAGGCTTTATCGATGGCTATCACGGGCAGGTAGTGAGATTGCTCGCGCATAAGCCGGACTCTGTCGATTACGCGCAAAAACGCCAGGAAGCACGCGTGACACACAATCTAGACGATGAAGCCGTGTTGTTTTTAGAAGTCACCCTCGGGGACGCCTCTGAGTTTAGATCGCAAAGATTGGAGGTGCACGGTCTGCAAGTAGGCCCGTCGGACGGTCAGGACGGCGAGCAATACAAGATCTTGCGCTGCGTTGCTCCGGCCATCCCCAATGCTATTGCGGCCATCCTCCTCTACATCAGGGGCGCAACCGGTACCGTTCCCCATGTATACTTAAGCTGGACAGAAGGCAACCCAGTGCTCTACGTGATCAAGTTTATCTTTCTAGGCGAAGGCGAAACCGCCTCGATCACGAGAGAGATATTGAGAGAGTGCGAAAAAGATCCGCAACGCAGGCCAGGCGTCCACGTGGGCTGACCTGAGATAAAACAAATGAGATTCGCTATGCAATCACCCAGTACCGCAGATAGTGCAAACAGTTTTCTCAACACCGTCATCGAAAACCGCTTTACCATCGGCAAGGTACTCGGCCAGGGCGGCATCAGCACAGTTTACGAGGCCGACCACCAGCGGGTCGATCTCAAGGTCGCGGTCAAAATGCTGCACACGCATTTTAGCAATACCGAAGAAAGCATCGAGAGATTTAAGCGCGAAGCAGCCATAGTCAATCATCTCAATCACCCAAATATAGTGCACATGTACAGTTTTGGGGTCTTGCGCGGTAGTTTTAGCCGCCTGGACAGCGAAGGCAATCTAGTCGAGCATCCCCTGTCCGACCCCCGCCCATATCTGGTGCTCGAGCATCTAAAGGGCATGAGTCTCGATACCATTCTCAGTCGCGTGCCATATCTCTCGATCAATGATGCCCTGGCCATCATCGACTCTGTCCTGGTCGGCCTGGGCTCGGCACACGAGATGGGCATCATCCACCGCGACATCAAGCCAAGCAATGTAATGGTAGTGGAGAGCCTCTCCGATGTCGACCGCAAGTATCATTGCAGTCTGTCGGGAGAGCTGCGCAACGTCAAATTGCTCGATTTTGGCATCGCCAAGTGTAATTGCCAGCACGATCAAAATCCGCAAAATCTGACGCAGCCTGGTTTTATTTTTGGCAGCCCTTTATACATGAGCCCCGAGCAGTGCATGGGACAAGAGCTCGATCCGCGCTCGGATATTTATTCGCTCGGCTGCATGTTTTATGAGATGCTTGCCGGCAAGCCTCCTCTCGAAGGCGAAAACTCCATGCATACATTTGCCAAGCATCTCTACGAATCACCCGAGCCTCTCAATACTTTCGAGCACCTCAAAGACATCGACAAGACTCACCCTCACATAGTCGAGACTATTGATAAGTGCTTGCTCAAAGACCGCAACGGCAGATTTAAAGACTGCAAAGAGATACGCAGCCAGCTCGGTCATTGAGACCAGTTATATTATTTGCTATTGGTGTTGCTCTTGCTGATGCTGGGTGCAGCGCCGGTCTTAGGCGCCTCATAGTTGCGCACGTAGAGATTGGTGCCATGCGGGCTGAGCTTGGGATTGGTACCAGATTTAGTATCATTCATCAAGGCTTTGAGATTTTCGCCGCTCTTTTGGATGTCCTCGACAGTGCTCAAATTGCGATCGCGATACTGCTTGCTGTTCTCTTTAAATAATGCTTCCATTTGGGCCAGCTGCTTGAGCTGCTCTGGCGTCAGCCCCGGCGTGACGAGCTTGCCGCGTCTAAAATACTGAGAGCTCCGGATCATCTCCTGCTTGTAGCGTTCTATATAATCAGTACCGCGCAAACCTGCATTGCTAGCGGCCTGGTCGTTGAGCTTTTGTCTCTGAACGGCAGCTTGCGAAGTCTGGTCTTCGAGATGGCGCAGGGTCTGCTGCCTGTCCAATTCTTGTTTGGTAAGTGGCTTGGGCTTGGGCGGAGCCTGCGCAGTCTGAGCCGACGCACCTTCATTATCTACGTTGAGCAATTGCAAAGCTTTTTTTGCAAGCTTGCCTGCTTCTTTTTCGGGTTGCAGGGCATAGGCAATGCGAAACTCCCTGATGGCCGAGTCTCTCTGATTGATCTTGAGATAGGTATTACCGAGATAATAATGCAGGACGGCATTGTTAAACTCATTGGGCAAAGCCAGGCCCAACTGCGAGAGTGCTTCTTTATAGTTGCCTTGATGGTAGGCTGCGATACCTGAAAGCAAGGGCTTTTCTTGTTTTTCGCCTGGTGTGGGTGGTTCTTGTGCCGACAGTGGCAAGGCCAGAGCGATGGTTGCCAAAGTAGCCACCATAAATCGGCATGCCGTAATTATCCTGCCTTGTAATATGGAAACCATATCACGGGCCCTCTGAGTCAAAAAATATTTCTGTCGTACGAGACAATTGTAATTCACCGAGAGACTGTCCGAAACCCGTGCCGGGCTTCCACATATATTTGCCGGAGAGCTCGGCGCGCTTTTTGACTCCTGGCTCCATTGCCCAGGCATAATTTGGTGAATCTACCTGCTTGGGCTCCTGGGCAACGATCATTTGAGACCCCTCGGCGATTACCTGGGGAGTGAGCCAGGCAGGCAGATTGCCGTTGATAGGCTGGATCTGGATTTGTGGATTGCTGTTGGTCTCGTCCTGGTAGACCGGAAAAATCACGTATTTAGAGATTTGCCCAGTTTGCGTCTGTGAGCGCAAAAGTCCCTGCAGTTGCTGCAAACTAAAATTGGGCTGTATCTCCTGTATGCGCTGAATCATGCGATTGAGCGGCTCAGTGCGATCGCCAGGCACGGCATTGAGGATCTGCCAGATGGTGGCAGATGGGCTGTATTCCTTGCCTACCCAGGCATAACCGTGCACTACACCGCCGTTCTTGAGAGGTAGGCCATCGACACCGAGGAGCTTTTTGGGCTCGAATTGATAGGGAATGGTTTTGACCAGTTTGCCCTCCACATACCATTTGGAGACATTATCCATCTGGATGGTGATAAAGGCGTGAGGTATGGCAATGGCGTACTGCCTCTGCGGGTTTGCGACAGCGCAGGCCGATGCAGTGAGCGTGCCCCTCAAGCCTGTAGCCTCACCTAGAGAACGAAAGGCATTGGGCAAAGGTGTAGCCGAAGCCTGGATCGGCTTAGCCTCCACGGTGTTTTGATCAAAAATAGTGTCAGAGATGAGGTGGGGCATCTCATTGGGGGGAAATGGCGTGAAACAAAATTGGCGATTGTTGGCGGCCACGGGGACGTAGCCGGCCAGGTACTCAGTCGATCCTTGCTTGACACCAGGTATGGTGATGCCCTTGGGAAATTGGGTGGGTCTGTAAGAGAGATTAGCACCCTGACCACGATTGACCATAGCCACCCGGACGCCGGTAGGTTGTGACTTGGAGATTGGCGTATCGGCACCGAGCAAGCTAGCACCACGATAGGCCGCGAGTTGTTGAAAAAAATTGTCTAGAGTCGAAGCATTAGTAAGACTCGAATACAAAGTTGTATTCATATTGTTAGCGATACTAAATGCAGTATCAGCAGCACCAGATGATTGCCCCGTGGCGCTTCCTTCTTTCATCATGGCCTCTTGATTGGCATTGATGAGCAGGGCTTTCCCCCAGATGCGATTGATATTGCCCAGGCCTACTTGCTTGGACTGACCAGCACAATCCAGATACTCTTTGTCGGCGGGTACCCGCACCTCGCAGACGCGCTTGGACACATTGAGCACAGCCGCATCAACGGCATTGCGCAATTGCCTGGATCCCCCAGTCACCGAATAATATTGAAAGATGCCAAAAGCCGAAATGATGAGCACCACGGCACAAATGGCAATGAGAGCGATGGAAGCTCCATCCTGCCGTCTGGCAAAGCGTTTATGTGTACGTCCAGGTGCTCTTGTATGCATGGTATTTAGATCATTCGGGAGCAGGGATGCCAACGATGGGCTGAGTGGATGCTGTCTTGAGGTTGATGTCGCCGACAAAAGGGATCGGCACCGGCATCTTGGTCACCATTTCGGTTACTACACTTACTTGCCCTTTTGCCGGGTCAAATTGCACCTGCACCAGATTAATCTGCTGGGCGACTGACTGTGGCTCAAAATCATCCAGACATTTTTGCGCTGCCTTTTGCGCAGTGTTTGCACTCTGCCTGGTCGCTGCAGCTCTACAAGCCATTTCGGCCCATTGCTCATTGATCTCATTGGCTGAGATCAAAGCGACCAGATCGATCACTCCCAGAGCGATCGGTATGATGACTATAAAACCGCTGGTTGCCTCGACTAGTGTCAAGCCACGACGGGACCTTATGGCATACTTGCTTTTATTGCATGGCATAGGCGGGGTTTTCGCTCATACGCGTCTTGGCGACACTAAAAGTAGCAGGGGCAGAAAGCCCTGGGACGCCTGGGATGAGGGGGATACTCAAAAACGGCTGCACGGTGGCTGTTGTCTGGACACTCACTATCAGCCCGGCTCCAGAGAGACTGTAATCGATTGTCGCCTCAGGCCTCTTGTAAGCACCGATTGTGCCGCCCATCACTGATGCTAAAAACTTGTTTGTGACATCTTTGAGTACCGGACCATTTGCGGCAGTTGCCATGGATTTAGGCAGACGGACGGCTTCACGGAGCTGGAGGTCATTTAACGATTGCAGAGAGATATATGCAAAGCCAAGAGCAATCACGTCCATGACAGGAAAGATCGCAAAAAAGAAGATGATAAAGAGAGCGGGGCCAAACTCGCTCAAAGCAGAGCCTTGAGGGCGCCGACTCGAGACACTCCTTGACATGCGCCCTGCCGCATCTTTATCAAAAATCGGGCTGACTTTGCTCATATAAGCAAGTGTAGCCTATATCAAATACTAGGATCAGGCACACCTGGCATTGAAAAGCTACCGGAGACGAACGGAACGCAAATGAAGCCAGGTCTGCGCCTAATTAGATGATAAGGGCATCTTTCTTTCAAATACCTTTAATTTGAGATCAATAATAAGCAGGCTTTAAAAACGGACGATCATGGTAGTGCCAGTAATACTAGATGATGCGGCCAAATCCCCTGGAGACTGGCAGGATACAAGGGCCTTGTGACTGCGGGCGACTTCTTGCACGATGGAGAGACCCAGGCCAGAACCATCTCCTTGAGCACCAGGTACACGAAAGAAGCGCTCAAAGACGTTCTTTTGAAACTCAGGCGCTATACCAGGTCCAGTGTCCGAGACGGATAATTCGACGGAAAGCTTGGATGGAGACGGCGAGTTTTGATCGGCATTTTGCTGCTGTTCTGGCCGCGATAGCTTGACCAGTATGCGACCTCCCTGGGGAGTATATTTGAGTGCATTGTCGATGAGGTTGACGACTAGCTGCTCGAGGAGATTTTTGTCACCTTCGATCATTACCTGATCGTCAGGACAATCAAAAGTGATCTCAATATTTTTGACTACCGCCCGTCCAATGAGCTCGGCAATGATATCGGAGATCAAAAACTTGAGATCGACCAGTTTGCGCTCGCCATCTTCGTGCTCGGACTTGGCCAGGGCAAGGAGCTGATTGACCATGCGGGTGGTACGATCCAATCCCTGATCGATCTGCGCTACAACACTTTTGAGTTGTTCTTTGTCTTCGAGCCCTAGACCATGAGTAGTATAGGCCTTGAGCACAGCCAGAGGCGTGCGCAATTGGTGAGCGGCATTGGATACAAATCGCTGCTGTTTGCTACGCTCCAGCCCAAGCCGCGACAAAAGATCGTTGATCGCCGAGACGACAGAGTGGACTTCCAGCGGCACCTTTTCTTGCTGCACAGGGCGCAGATCCTGAGGTGATCTGTCGCCGATGGCTCTCTCCATTTCGCGCAGGGGAGTGACACCACGAGCGATGCCAAATCTCAGAGCCAGTATGCCGAGGACTATGATCAATATCTGAGGAAGGATGATGGAGACAAAGAGCTGATTGGCGAGCTGGTTGCGACTCTTGGTAGTCTCGCCGACCTGAACGATAAAGTGTTCTTGTTCTTGCCAGGCCTCGTCCTTGACTGGTATCACCGCCAAACGCAAGACATCGCCACCCACCTTGACCGAGCGCAATTTGGGAGCATCGTTGCCCGAACGAAGATTGGCGGGTTTTTCGGGCAAAGGCAGGATCTTGTCGCCATGCACTAACCTGTTGTCCGTACCCAAGACTTGATAATAAAAAGTATCGACATTGTCGTGACGCAAAATAGCCTGGGCTGCTGGTGGCAAGTCGACTTTGACCCGACCATCGACGATCTTGATCCGGGCCGCAACCGAATCCGCAGAACTCACCAGCTCCCGGTCAAAAGCCGCCTCAGCAAAATGAATACCCAGGCCGTAAGCCCAAAAGGCATCGATGATCCAAAGCAGTGCTACCGGCACCACGAGCCAGAGCAAGAGCTCTTTTTGGATGGAGCGCGTGCGGACCGGCGGCTGTGCATTGGTCATTATTCGGGCTTCTCTAATAGATAGCCAAAGCCACGCACTGTCCTAATATTGACGCCACCAGACTCCAATTTTTTGCGTAGTCTGTGGATCACTATCTCTACGGCGTTTTCGGTGACTTCACTGTCCCAGGATGAGACCTGCTCGATGAGGCTTTGCTTGTGCACGAGCTTGCCGACGCGCATGATCAATGCCTGCAAGACGGCCGACTCGCGAGGAGTCAACTCGAGCTCCTGGCGATCGAGAAAGATCTGTCTGGAGGTGGTATCCAAAGCAAGACGACCGCACAATATCTCAGGTTGATTTTCCCATTGAGCATTGCGCAAAAATGCCCTTATGCGAGCCTCCAGCTCTCTGATATCAAATGGTTTGACTATGTAGTCGTTGGCTCCAAGATCCAGGCCCTGGATACGGTCATCAATGGTCTCGCGAGCCGTGATGACGAGGATCGGGAGCTTTTTGCCGGCCTGGCGCAAATCTCGAACGACATCAAGGCCATCGACGTCAGGCAAGCCGAGATCGAGCAGCATGAGGTCATAATCGACACAATCGAGGGCAGTTCTGGCATCTTGACCGCGTCGTACGCAGTCGACGCGATAGCCTCTGTGCTGCAATACCGAGTTGAGAGCTTCTGAGAGCTGCTCGTCGTCCTCTGCCAATAATAAGCGCATGGTTACCGCCCTCTCGAAGGGATACTGGCCCTTAAAAGACCATAATTGACTTCATTGCTTTCAATCTTCTTTATTTTATCAATACAAAGTTTTCAATTTACTGTTGCTAGACCATCGACTCAGGATCCAGAGCCTTTTTGAGTACATCGGCGCTCAGTCCATAATTGGTCATGGCTACCTCGCGGACAGTCTTTCCGCTCAGACTGGCATCGTGAGCACAGGCAGCAGCCTTGTCATAGCCGATCAAGGGTACCAGTGCAGTAGCCAGGGCCAGGCCTTGTTCGATAGATTGAGGGCCTTTTTGGGTTGCTTGAATCCCACGCACGCAGCGCTCATCAAAATTGGTGATGGCAGCAGTGAGCAAGTCTATCGACTCGAGCATATCGAAGGCAGCCAATGGCAGCATCACATTGAGCTCAAAATTGCCTGATTGACCGCACAAAGCTATGGTTGCATCATGGCCTATCACCTGAGCGCAAACCATGATCAGAGATTCGGCGATAACCGGATTGACCTTGCCGGGCATGATCGAGGATCCAGGTTGCACCTCCGGGATGGTGATCTCGCCGTAGCCAGCACGCGGGCCGCTGGAGAGAAAGCGGATATCGTTGGCGATTTTGATAAGAGAAACGGCCAGGGATTTGAGGGCGCCGGAAGTAGCCACGATCTCGTCTATGGTCGACTGAGCCTGAAAGTGATTGGTGGTCTCGCTAAACACGAGACCCGTCCTTTGTGAAACGACTTCGAGCACACGCTGCACAAAACCAGGAGGACAATTGATCCCGGTGCCGACAGCGGTCCCGCCCAAGGCAAGCGGTCCGAGGCGATCGGCTGCTATCTCCAATCTCTCTATGGCACGCTCGATCTGACCTGCATAACCGACAAAGGATTGCCCCAGTCTAATAGGAGTTGCGTCCTGTAAATGAGTACGACCTGTTTTGATGACAGTCCAAAACTTTTGACCATGATTCTCAAAAGTCGCTCGCAATCGACCGAGTGCCGGCAATAATCGCTCGACGATCTCTACTCGGACAGAGATGTGCATTGCCGACGGGATGGCGTCATTACTGGACATGCCGGCATTGACATGATCATTGGGATGGACTAGCGACTTCTCGCCTTTATTTCCACCCATCAATTGGCACGCACGATTGGCAATTACTTCGTTGACATTCATGTTTGTAGATGTGCCTGATCCAGTCTGAAAGACGTCGACCACAAATTGATCACTAAAAGCACCTTGCAAAATTTCTTGTGCGGCTTTGATTATGGCGTCAGCTCGATCCGCCTCAAGCAGCCCAAGATCTTTGTTTGCCATGGCAGCTCCGAGCTTTATCAAACATAGAGCGTGGATAAACGAAGGTGGCAAACGCCTGTCGGAAATAGGGAAATTGATCTCGGCCCTGCGCGTGCTAGCACCATACATCGCGTCTTGAGGGATCTCCATTTGCCCCATCGAATCGCTCTCTATCCGCATTGCCATAATCAAACCTCATATAACCTGCATCGCTTGCGCGATCTTATTTAACCTGCATCGCTTGCGCGATCTTATTTAACCTGCATCGCTTGCGCGATCTTATTTAACCTGCATCGCTTGCGCGATGCCAGCGACTATCTTGGATTCGCCACTATAGCCGACACAAAAGGATACGACCTCACCCTCATCATTGATAAAAACAACTGTCGGGATAGGGCTAATCTCATATTGATCGACCAGGGCCTGGCTATTTGGATCATCCACATCAACTTTTAAAAAGTTGACTGTATTGGCGTATTTTTGATCGCTCTTGAGCTTTTGTATGGTCTGATCAAGCTGCTTGCAGGGTTGGCACCAGTTGGCATAAAAATCGATTACAGTAGCCTTGCTGGCTGACAAACCGCGTTCCCGACCAATGCCCAGGGACATGGCGATCAATTTAGTGTCGGCTCCTGTCTTGGGTTTTATTGCTGTGACAGGTAGGAGCATCAGCGCCTGATTTGCCTTTTGAGCATTGATAGATCCCTGACCCACACGTATTGCTGTCCGTAAATGCTTTTTGCCTTTTTCTAGATTTTTGAGCTTGCAGTAGATCTGACCTAGTAAAAAATGAGCCTGACAGCTATCAGGAACAGCTTTGACGACTTTTTCGAGATCGTTTGCCGCATTTGTCCACTTTTGCGCCTGCATGCATGCCTTACCGCAATTGAGATCGGCAGTCTGAACCTTGTCCAGGGGCGCCTCATAGCCAGCGGCTGCTACACCACTATCAGTGGCAAATATACAAGAGGCCGCAGCAAATATTAGTGCCACTATCGGCAGAGCCTTGACTTTCATTTTCATAGATGTGCATCCAACCAGGAGGTGAGATAAGTGATAGTTTCTTGATTAAACTGATTTTCCTCAAAAATTAGGTGTTCCCCACCTTTGACAAGGTATAGCTGACGGTCCTTTGTCCCCAATTCTTCAAATAGCTCTTCTGTACCTGCAGGTTTGACCAGCTTGTCATCAACTCCCTGGACAAAGAGGACGGGGCGATCGATTACTTTTTTGGCGCATTCGTGATTTTGATCCATAAATGATTGAAACTGGATAAGCTCTTTGGGTGACAAATTGAGTCGTGCTAGGGGATCTGAGGCCCAGGCCTGACGTAACTCTGGCTTGAGAGTGGCTTGCTTGATTACTCCCGAACCAACATCGAACGGCTTGTCAGCGCCTTTGAGGTATTGCAGAGCAACTTTGAGCGTAGTCTTGCCTTGTTTAAATCTATCTCCAGCAGGTACGGACGAAACCAGACCTGATACCAGGTCTGGATAAAGAGAAGCGATCCTCAGAGCGATAGCCCCTCCCATGGATTCGCCGACTATAAATACAGGCAGACCAGGATGAGCCCGGTGAATAACTTTTAAGGTCTGTTTTACATCAGAGAGACAACCATCAAAGTCGACTGTCTCTCTCCCCTTGGCCTCCATCCAGGAGCCAAATCCTCTGACATCGATGGCATAGCAAGGATATCCAACCTCAGCCATGGCCCTGCCAAAGGCCTCCCAGGTGCCATTGTGCAGACCCAAGCCATGAACACACAATAAAATGCCCTTGATCGCGGGTGGGGTCTGGCTTTCGCTAAACCAGGCCAAACATGGAGCATTGCCACGCCTCACGGTCATCTTTTGCGGAGCCTGAGCCTGCACATCAATCTGTACAGATAAAAAGGATGCCAGCCATAGGACCATGACTGAGCCAGACGCAAAGAGCGATCTTGCAAAAGGATACATGCAGATATTGTAACTGCATATACGCCAAAAGATTTTTGAGAAAATAATCGACAAACAGACTTCGCTCGCGTTTATTTACAATATAATCGTCTTCTCATACATATTTTTTGATCGGATATCCGCTTCCAGAGCCAGTTTTGGCACCCCTTCGATATACGCAGGCATACTTGCACACCTACAACTCGACCAGCATGGATCGCCAAAGTATATCGAATCGCACCAAGAGCGGTATCGATCGGCAGCAAGCGCCTGCAGGCCGCAACGTTCTCGAGTTTAGCCATTTTCAGGTTTCGACGGCCATCTATCTTTTTGCCGGGGTCTTTTTGTTTACCCTGGTCGATCGTTTTGTTGCACTCTATCTTGGAGGTTCGACCATCTTTGTCGCTCCTCCGCCAAACTTTGATCAGGCCCTTCCCCTACCACTGGAGACTGGGTTTCAACCTATACAGGATCTAGGGAGCACGTTAAAGGCCTTTGCTATTGCTCTCAATCAATCAGCTGGCGCTAGCCTTCTTTTACTCATTGCTCTGGCCTTTCCAATCAGCACCATCTTTGGCAAAAATCTACACAAAACCGCTGCAGTGACAGCAGGACTCTTGATCACCAGCCGCATGCTCATTCCTTTACTTTTATGCATCCCAGCCACCAGAGAGTTGCTGACGAGTGATGCGCAAGGGATCAAGATAGCGCTCAGTCTTGTTTTTGTTTTAGTGCAGACGACTATGGTCGCGCTGTTTACAGTTTTAGCAAAACTGGCTAGCCGACCTCTGCCTTATCTTTCTGCTCTGGCGACTGGATTTTTTAGTGCTCAAGCCTTTGCTCTCGGGCTTGCTCCTTATGTAGTCAATAATGCGCAGACTCCTGCTGCCGGTTGGCTTATTGCCGGACTATCCCTGGTAAGTCTGTACTTGACGGCCAAGGCTATTTTTAGACTGCACAAGTCGCGGCTCAAAGAAGACTTTGCTCTGGAGGCTATGGTCTCAATCGGCGAGCCACGACCACGACTCCTTATCGAAAGAGGCAAGACAATCAGGTTTTTGTTAGCCACGGTTTTTCTCTTTCTCCCCCTTTATGCACCATTGGTGATATCTACCATGCTGGCCGTCCAGGCAGGTATGGTCGGCAATCTCACAATGGCCGATCTATCTCTCAAACTCAGTATTAGCTGCGCGATCGGTTGTCTCCTGTCTCCTTTTTTGCATCACCTTGCCCGGAAACGCATCATCTTGCAGAGCATGGCAGTATTTTTGCTCTTTTTTTATTCGGTCGGCGCACTCTGCCACCACTTTGACCTGGCTATCATGTCACTGGCTATGGTGGCAGGACTGGCCGGTCTCATCTTGCCAGACTGGTATCATCACTTACTGGTCCACTTACACAAGGAGCAGGTGCCTTCTTTTTTAGCTGCCAAAGACTCGCTTATCATGCTTACTTTGATCAGCCTGGCGATACCAATCGAAAACCACTTGCCTACAGTATCGGCACTCTACCTCCTCAAAGAGCTCAATCTGATCGGATTGATCCTGACGCTCTTTTCGGTATGTGTGACGCCGGTCATGCTGGCTCTCACTCCGCTCACCACCCATAGCGCTACCAATGGCGATGTCTGAGCTCAAGATAGGCCGCGGCAATGTCGTTTTTGTCCTGGTCAGGCCAAATTTTCTCGGCAACATCGGTTCGATCGCTCGAGTGATGAAAAATTTTGGCTTTTCCAATCTCTATCTTGTCGATCCTCCGCGCAATTATCAGGATGCCGAGTCTCGTAAAATGGCCGTTGGTGCTTTTGACATCCTAAAAAAGGCAAAGGTCTTTGACAGACTTGATGATGCTCTCGCCAACTGCCATCTGACCGTAGCCACATCAAGCTGCCAATATAGGACTCTAATACCACAATATCCCAGAGATATCATCAATACAATTACTGATCTGGACAGCAATACCGATCTGTACAAGCATGAGGCAAGCATCGCCTTTGTGTTTGGTGATGAACGTGACGGACTGGCAAATCAAGAGATCGACCTCAGCCATCATCTCCTCAAGATTCCCGTCCAGCCAGACTTTCCAAGTCTAAATCTAGCCCAGGCACTTGGCATATTGGCATATGAGCTAAGCGAAGCCATAGGCTTTGACGATAAAGAAAAAAATGATGCTGGCAATCCAGGCGAAATCCCTCAGACACTCGTGCCTCATAGCGAACTCGCTGCTCTTGGACTATTGATAGACGAAGTCTTAGGCCTGGTCGCCTTTACTCGGCCTCACAATCGCCAGCTGGTACACAATGAGCTATCTTTAGCACTAAAGCGCATGCATCCGACTCAAAGAGAGCATGCTCTGATCCGCGGTGCCCTCTATAAGATTAGAGACAAGCTACGCTCGAAATATTTGGACAATTGAGGTATAAGTACATGTAATTTATCGTCAGGGAAATCTACTTACTAATCAGGGGAAAAAATGCGCCGCTTGGATGAAATGCAGAGATTTTTGACGCTCGCCGCCATGGCATCTATCGTCTCCTTGGCTCCAATGGCCTTGACTGGCTGCGGCACTAGCGAAGTCGCCGAAGAGTCAAAAAAAGACAGCACCCCTAAAGTAGCTCAAGAGACCGGACAGGAGTCCGACTTTGTCACTCCCGAAGACGAAGAGAAATTTCTCAAACCAAGGACTAAGCCTTCGACAGTCGAGTTTCCAGAAGCCGAATTTCAAGAAGGTCGCAAGCTCTTGATGCAGCAAAAACCAGAGCAAGGCGCCAAGGTCTTGCTGAGCAAGCTCGACCAGGCTGCCGAGGCCGCCGCAGGTCAGACCAAGCTCGGTCAATATCTTGTACGCGTCAACAACAATCTCTTTCGCATCAACAGACTAAAAGAAGCGCAAAAATATTCCATCCTTGCAGCTCGCATCTTTTACGCTCAGCCGCCCGAAAAGCGTCCTACCCCCATGTGGTTCTTTAACGTGCATTTTAGACAGGGGCTCGGCTACAAGTATCTCGGTTTCAACAAACAGGCAGAGTTGCAATTGCGCAAGGCCGTCAACATTGCGAGCTCCGCCCCAAGCGGTCAAATAGATTGGTATTGGCATAGATTGGTCTATGCAGAGCTATTGGATACCTTACAGCGCGAAAAAAAGACAGAACAAGCCAAAATAGTAGCCGAACAACTCAAAGAGTTTGAAAAGACCAAGCCAGCGGGCAAGTAATAGACGACCTCAGGAGTTGTCTTTTGAAGAGTGCGGATCTCCTTTCACTGTCCCGCCTTGCCTCGTCTCTGGGACTGACAGCGCAAGACTGGCAGTATCTGAGAAAGCCGATCATCACTACCTTCATCATTTTCCATTTGGTTTGCAATTTTTCTTACCTCTTCAACAATCATCCATTTTTTTCCTCCATAGTCACGACCGTCTGGCCTTATTATGCTTATCTAGGACTGGATCAAAACTGGGGAGTTTTTGCCCCCAAGCCACGCGAAGACAATCCACATATGGTGGCAATGATCTCTTATCGCGATGGTTCCACGCGGATGTGGCTCTACCCGAGAGTAGAAAGATACAATCTCTTTGAGAGGATGTTTAAAGAGAGATATCGCAAATTTGGCGATGACAATACTGTCTGGCCAAAATTTAGATTACTCTGGGCCGATCTTGCCATCTATATAGCTCGCCGCAATTATTTTGATCGTGACAATCCCCCCGAGACAGTGACTTTGATCCGCATGAGCAGGCACATCGATCCGCCGGAAATAGGCTTGCACAAACTGCTAAATGGACCTCACAACGAGGTCGATCCATTTCTCACTTACAATGTGCGCGCTGATGATCTGTCCAATCTCACAGATGCCGATTTGACCGACAATGCCAGAGGGCGCAACTGATGCAGCTAAAGGACATCATCGCGGCCTGGGATCGTATCTGGTTTACGGAGACATCGCCTCTTCCTCTAGGCGCATTACGCATCGCCATTGGTATCATTTATTTTCTCTTTGGTGTCATGCTCTTCCCGGATCGCATGGTTTGGTTTGGCCCCGATGCGTTTACATCGCAGGCTACTACAGACTTGTGGTGCGGCATCCACGCACTCAACGTCTTTTATCTCTATCCAGAGTCAAAGACCTTTGTCGATCTGGTTTTTTATACCTACATAGCAGCGACCATCTTGTTTGTCGTGGGGTACAAGGCACGATTTGCAGCATTTATCATGTTTGTCGTCATCTCGAGCCTCTTGCATCGCAATCCGTTTTTGTTCAACTCTGGCGACACTTTTATGAGAGTGACCGCCTTTTGGCTGATCTTTGCGCCAAGCGATCGAGCTTTGTCACTACGCAACTATATTTTGAGGAGACAGGGACGCCAAGCCGAGATCGGCACCGGTGCGGGTCCTGCTTTTAGCGACTATATCCCTGTGTGCATCTGGCCTTTGCGCTTGATCCAATTACAAGTAGCCGCAGTATACTGCCAGACATTTTTTTGCAAGGTCGTCGGCCCTGTTTGGATCGAAGGGCTCGCTGTCTATTATTCTTCTCGCATCGAAGATCTGCAGAGATTTCCAATGCCCTTTGTCTTTCAAAACCTGCTCTTGATCAAAGTCTTAAGCTGGGGCACTCTGGTTTTGGAGTTTGCTCTATGGACGGCAATCTGGATAAAAGAGTTTAGATATCCACTATTGGCGATGGCAGTGGCATTTCATATAGTCATCGATTGGCATATGAACATTCCGCTTTTTGAATATTTGATGATCTCGAGCTACCTGGCCTTTATTTATCCAGAAGATCTGGCTTCAGCCTGTCGCTGGCTCAGCAAAAAACAATGACTCGTGAGCCAGGTCATCATCAATGATCTGCTTGTTGGCGCGTAGGGTCGACAGCAATGATCTAAAAGATGCCTGGTCGGAATCGCTGAGGGGTGACTGCTGATGGGCGATAGCACGATTGCTATCGAGCTTGCTCAAGCAATCTTTGACGAGCTGGTCATACTGATGAGAAAGTGCCGTAAAACCTTCTCTGCGCTTTGCCTGTTCAGATGATTTGTTGATTGTAAAATAAGCCGTCATCGCCGACTCGTTTTTTAGCTTGATGCGACTGAGCGTCACTATGGCATCGAGATGAGCCAAATCACGATCGGTGAGCGAGAGGGACGGATCGTGCTTTAGAGCACAGATGGCATCTATAGATCGCTGAGCCTGGTCAAAATAATTTTTGGCAAACTGCGGAAAATTGTAGGCCCGCATGCATTTGACCTTGGCCAGATGCAAGCACAAAAGTCTTTGCAGATCGATTAGCCTAGCATCAAAATCAGCATGGTTAGCTCGGTCCTCATCGATGTTTCTGCCCAATATGCGCTCTGCATCCTCAAATGCATCCCTGGCCTCGTTAAATTTGCGTAGCTCCATATTGCGCCTGGCTATTTCTTGATGCCTGGCGATCTGCTCATCATCCGTCAGTCCGCGCTCTAGATCAGCTTTGAATCGTTGTTTGTAATCGGCCAACTCCACGTGCAGCTGACGCGAACGACTCTCGGGATCGGCAATCACGATACCTTTGTAATTGATCAAAAACATGCATGCCGCCCAGGATAACAAGAGAGTACCCGAGAGAATCAACCAGAATAATTTTGTCTTGCTCAGAACAATTGCCTCTTTGATTGCGTACCAAATGTCCTATACCCGCGAGCGCACCTAAATGGTGCTAAAATTTCGCTAGAATTTGTTCTATATCTCGAGGTCCCGTCCTGATGAATCTCACTCGCTGGCTTTTGGCTCTAATAATAACGAGCAATTGCAGTCTAGTGGCAACACTAGCAGCTCATGCTGCCAGCCCAGCACAGATACAGGCTGCCAGCGGATACGGCAGCACTGCGCCAACCACTCAATCAGCTCCAGTAGCCACTGCCAATATCAATCAAAGAGTAGTATCCGACAAGATCGCTCCTCTCTTAAGCCAGGGATATGCTCTCATCGGGCAGGGCAACTACGACAAAGCCATCGAGGTCTTGCAAAAAGCACTCAAGCTGGATAAAGACTCGATTACAGCTCGCCGCTATCTGGCCTATGCTCTGGTCCGCAAAGGCCAGGCAAAGCAGGCGATCGGCGAGATGCAAAAAGTAAGCAAGCAGACCACTCCTAACAGTTTTGACTGGTATATCTTTGGCGACGCCTACTACGAGGCAGGCGGCCTCAATCACGCCGGCTCTTGTTTTAAGGAGGCACTCCATCAAGCCCCTGCCTATGACGCTGCTCGAGGAGGATTGATCAAGACCCTCGTCAGACAGGATCAATACAACGAGGCAGTAGCTCAGGTGCAGCAAGGTCTAAAAAATGCACGCGATGCCAAATCAAAGCAGTATTATGCTGCGCTCTACGATGGAGTCAATCAAGCTCAGTTGATCCATCAGGGCCACGGCGACACTAGCGCCCAGTCACCTGAGGTATCGTCCAGAGCATATCTAGATGAGGGCAAGGACGATAAAGCTAGTAAACCAGTAATGATCGTGCCGACTGGCAATTAAGCCTTAACCAAAAAAACAGCTCTTTAGATCCGTGCAAAAGGCCCGTCAGCGGGCCTTTTCATATCATTGACAGTGTCAAAAGCCACGTGATACGTTTATAAATAGATTAAATTGCACGATTTGCATGTGGGATCGTGATCGCCTGAGCCGCTGTTTACGGCTCAGATTGGGTATAAATACGACAAAGCTATATCCGCAGACCTCAACCCCAGGGTGGTGTACAAACAAATGTCCAAATCAAATTACCGCAAGAGACGGGGAGCCATGGCGGCCGAGTATGTCGCCACTATGTATGTGCTCTTCCTATTTATATTTTTTCCCATCCTCAATCTCGCCACCTGCGGTCTTAGAGCATTCTTTCTCTGGTTTGCCTGCAACCAGGCTGTAATGCTGGCAGCCAAGGCCAAGACCTTTAACACTCTCGTCTATGTCCCCGAACCCAATGGCACCCCCTATCCCGGTGCATACGACTCTGCTCGCTCCAGAGCCAACCAAGTCAAGGCCATGTTTCCCGGGGTCAATTGGGTGCAGACAGCCACCAATCCCAAAGTAGAGATCATCAGACAACCTATAGAAAATTCGGGAGCGACTGTCTTGCCTGTCATAGTCGGTCCTCAAACCCTTGGTCTGGGAAATGTTCCCGACGTCAACCAATATGTGTGTACTCTCCGCGTCACCATAGATGGTACTGTCTCTCCACTCATCCCTGTTCCCTGGTTCAATATCCAGGGCTTAAGCAGCCCGATGCCCCTGCGCGTCAGCAGCGAAGCACAATTCGAAAATCCCCCGGGCCTCCAATTTTAAAAGGACATCTTATCCCGCACCAAATAAATCAAAACAAGGTCAGATCAAATGCCAAACAAAAAACTACGAAACCAGAAAGGAGCGGCGGTCACCGGGCTTGTCCTGGCGTTATTCTTCCTGGTCATGCTCGTGGGCTTCTTTACCTTCGACTCAAGTAGAGTACAAATGGCTCAGAGAGAGCTCACGGCGACCTGCGACAGTGCAGCTCTCGCAGGCACCGCCATGCTTACCGGTTACGACATCTCTAACGACGACGCAAGCAAGTCCAAGTTGATCCTCGCCCAAAACAATGCCTGCCTCTACGCAGCCAATATGTTTAGAGCCGGCAATCTGCTAGGCCAGCGTCTCACTGGAGCTACACCCGTTACTACTTATGCAGCTACCCTCAATGCGGGCGCCCCTGGTGCCTGCAAATTTATGGTAGCTCTGGCCGATCCGCTCAATAACTATCAACCAGTTGCTCCTACGGCTGCAGCAGCCGAAAATGGTCGAGCCATCATGGTCTTTGCTGGCTATGGCTACAAACCGGTCTTTTTGAGCATTGTCGGCGTCAACATGGTCAATCTCAACGCCAAGTCCGGCGGTGGCCTACCTCAGGTAGACACCGTGCTCGTATTCGATTATTCGGGCTCGATGGACGATGCGACCATGGTGACCTTTGTCCGTAGATGCTGGGATCCTACCGTCACTCCTACCAACAATTCGAGCCCTGCCTCCGGACTCTTAGATTATGGTGTCGAAAGTCCCGCCAATAGCAATGTCTGGAATGGTGTCGCCAATAGAGGCATGGTCAGCTACCTCGAAGTACCTCCCAGCACCAGCGGCTCAGAATCACACCGACTGGCTACCTATATACAGCACAATTACAACAACAAGCCCGAAGGCCTGTCGCTCAACGTATTACCTCCCATGCGAATGGAGCTAGCTGACGAATCAGATTCCGATGCCAGCCCTAGATTCAAAATGGACTACAATTTGCGCGTCAACACTCTGCCATATTGGGCACTCGTGCAAAATAGTGGTGGCTTGTCTTCGTATTTTAAATATGACTATGGCACCCCTCCCGGCAACTGTTCTCTTGGAGCCCCCTGGGGCTATGGCAAGCCATTCGGCAATACCGGTACGGTCAGCGCCGAAAATGGGATCAACCGCAATCTTTGCTACAACCCCGAAAAGAACACTACTCTGCCCGACAATGCTAGATTTCAGCCTTATGTAGGCGGCGCCGATCTTCTCGAATACCCTGCGCGTTATGTCCCATACACTGCAACTGCAGCCAATGTGACCAATGTCAGAGCCTTTACGGATATCGTCGTCAATCTTGCCAACCCCAATCCCTGGCCTTACAAACAACCACTCGATGGTCCGAATACCTTCCAGGATACTGGTAGCATCACCTTTTCAAACGAAGAGCCTGATACCACACTTCAAGGGCAGACCGTTAGATTCGAAAACATTGGCGTATTAGTAGAAGCCGCACGCGGCAATCTCGACAATGCGACCAATTTTAACCGTGCTTGTCTTGGTCGTGGCAGCATTTATACCATGTATGGTGGTGTCAACAAGCAGAACACGGGCATGACCTCGTCACACGTAGCCAGCTACTACCAGCGCGCCTACCACAGACTGGCCATGCTTTTTTCGCAACCGATCGCCACAGCGCTCGATGGTGCCGACGGTGGCTTCTTCCAAAAGCTATCCTCTCTAACTGATTGCCGCTTTGGCTTCGTAGGCTTCTCCAATTCGTCCGTCATGTCTTCGCCTCCATCTCCCAACTACACCACCAGAGGTAGTGCATCCGACAACACTGATGGTTCCAGAGAAAACTCCAACTATATTTCACCTCGCTACAAGACACGTGCAATAGGTCATATGTATCTCGGAGGAGGAGTTGCCTGTGAAAACACTAGCTCCATACCTGGTGGCTCGGGACAAGGCTTCCGACAGCCTCGCAAAGAACTAGTAAAAGCGGACACCATGGCCAATAGCCTTGGTGCCGTGGCCGGTTGTCGTTCGACTACCCAAATGGCCAAGGCTCCATCGGTCAGTGCGGCCTGGTCGGCCAATACCGCCACTGCCAACGGTCTGGATAATGGACGACCTCTGGACAACACCGATACATACGAGGCCATAGCTACGGCCCGTCGTATGTTCAAAAATAGTGGCAAATACGATATCAGTACAATTGCTACAAATAGACCAGCCGGCAAGCACGCCATCGTATTCTTTACTGACGGCGTACCAACCGGAGGCACCAGCGGCCCCGAAGCCACCGGCGCCCTTACCGAGGCTGCTCAGTGCAAGGGCGAAGGTATTGCCATCTACGCCATCGGTCTGGACGTCACAAACAACCCCGTTTTCCAATCATTCCAGGATACTTTCCTGGGTCTGAGCGGAGGCTTGACTGACAAGGCAGGCAATGGCTCCATCCTGTTCAAATGCACCAAGTCCGACGAGGTCAAGGATGCTTTCTCGGCGATCGCAAGACGACTGAGCCAGGCCCAACAATAGACCAAGCGATAAAACAAATAAAAAGCCGGTTCTACTAAGAGCCGGCTTTTTATTTATTTTCACCCTGACTTCACGCATCCTGGGTATCGTAATAGTTGTAATAGTATGCCAACCCTATACAAACGGAGGAGGCGCGGTGTTGAATACGCCTAAAGAGATACCCCACAGCCGCAGGTTGCTCAAGGAGCGACTGAGGGGTATCACGGCCATCGAGCTAGCCGCTATCGTAGCAATCTTGATTGTTATCAGCGCGCTCGCTCTAAACATTACCGTTCTGATATTTGCTGCAGACATGTGTGATAGAGCATGTAAGGATTGCGCCCGTGCAGCCGGTCAGATGGGGCGTGTAGGACAAGCAGTCAGCGCTATGAAAGCTGCTCTTGCTACTCACCCTGTAGACGGTACTGTTGTTCAGAGTATTACAGCCGAGTTGATCACTTATGAGGATTATGGCGCAGGTGGTACCGCAAACACCACTGGCACCAATGGCCCCATTGGTACAACCACTGCTGCGACAGACCCGGGCATCCCTGCCCCAGGTACCGGTACCCCGGGTCCCTTTGCTAGCGTCAGGACAACTCTGATTGCACGTATTCCAGCACCGATTGTATTTTTCGGCGCTAATTTCGGCACTGATGCGACTGGCAAGCAAGGCGTAGCCAACGGCTTAATACGATTCCAGAGCTTGTACACCTATCCCATTACCAACACAGCTGGCGTAGTGCCGGTCGGTAGTGTAGATGGCAATCCCATTACTGGTTCAACCAATGCCCCAGGTACATCCGCCCTGGGTCCTAGCGGCCCCCTAGGTCCTGGTGGCGCTGGTGGTCCTGGCGGTCCTGCTGGCCCTGGCGGTCCTGCTGGTCCTGGAGGCCCTGCCGGTCCTGGAGGCCCTGGTGGTCCTGGTGGTCCGGTAGGTCCTGGAGGCCCTGGTGGTCCTGGAGGCCCTGCTGGCCCTGGTGGTCCCGGTGGCCCTGGTGGCCCTAGCGGCCCTGGTGGTCCTAGCGGCCCCGGTGGCCCTAGCGGCCCTGGTGGTCCTAGCGGTCCTGGCGGCCCCAAAGGTCCTAGCGGTCCTGGCGGTCCTAGTGGCCCTGGAGGTCCTAGCGGCCCTGGCGGTCCTAGCGGCCCTGGCGGTCCTAGTGGTCCTGGCGGTCCTAGTGGCCCTGGTGGTCCTAGTGGCCCTGGTGGTCCTAGTGGCCCTGGTGGTCCTAAAGGTCCTAGCGGTCCTGGTGGTCCTAGCGGCCCTGGTGGTCCAAGCGGCCCTGGTGGCCCTAAAGGCCCGAGCGGCCCTGGTGGTCCTAGCGGTCCTGGTGGCCCCAGCGGTCCTGGCGGTCCCAGCGGTCCTAAAGGTCCTAGCGGTCCTGGTGGTCCTAGCGGCCCTGGTGGTCCCAGCGGTCCTGGCGGTCCTAAAGGTCCTAGCGGTCCTGGTGGTCCCAGTGGTCCTGGCGGTCCTAAAGGTCCTGGTGGTCCTAGTGGTCCTGGTGGTCCTAGCGGTCCTAATGGTCCTAGCGGTCCTGGTGGTCCGAAAGGTCCTGCTGGTCCCGGTGGCCCAAGCGGTCCTGGCGGTCCTAGTGGTCCTGGCGGTCCCAGCGGTCCTGGTGGTCCCAGCGGTCCCGGTGGTCCAGGCGGTCCCAAAGGTCCTGGCGGTCCTAGCGGTCCTGGCGGTCCTAGCGGTCCTGGCGGTCCTAGCGGTCCTGGCGGTCCTAGCGGTCCTGGCGGTCCCAAAGGCCCCGGTGGTCCTGGTGGTCCTAGCGGCCCTGGTGGTCCTAGCGGTCCTGGCGGTCCTAGCGGTCCTGGCGGTCCCAGTGGTCCTGGCGGACCTAGTGGCCCTGGTGGTCCTGGCGGCCCAGGCGGTCCTGGTGGTCCTAGCGGCCCTGGCGGTCCTAGCGGCCCTGGTGGGCCCAGCGGTCCCGGAGGTCCCAAGGGTGCTGGCGGCCCTGGTGGTCCTAGCGGCCCTGGTGGTCCTAGCGGTCCTGGCGGTCCTAGCGGTCCTGGCGGTCCTAGCGGTCCTGCCGGTCCTGGTGGTCCTGCCGGTCCTGGTGGCCCGTTCGGTCCCGGTGGTCCAGGTGGTCCTAGCGGTCCTGGTGGTCCTAGCGGTCCATCCGGAGGCTCAGGTAGCAGCGGATCCTACAGCGAAGGCGGTTAAAGCCTCAGCCGCAGATCTGGATAAAGTTGAAAACCCCGGCAATGCCGGGGTTTTCGCATTTTATAGAAGTCTTTATACGAGGATTTTAAAGGAGGATATTACTAGGGGATACTTTTGGGAGATAGCCTATAGGCCAGCCAGATCTTGCGGTGTGACACGATAAACCAAATTGACCTGCCAATTGTCATGCTCCGGCATCCTGTCTCGATAAGTATATTTAGCAGGGGGAGCGTAAGGATCGGGCATCGGAGTCCACATCAAGATAAAAGTCACCCGCCTGGCCTTTATACCCTTACCGATATCGCTATTGGCACGAGCATAATATCGAGCAAGACTAGGCCAAAAGCGTCGATACTTATAGATCGCCATGCGATCTTGCAAAAAGCTCCTTTCTTTTTCTTTTGCAAATCTCTCCCACTGACCCAATTTTTCCATGCGTGGCATTTCACGCGCCTTGATAGTGCCATCCTCAAGCTCGATCAAGACCAAAGTATGCCAATTTGTCTTGCGCAGGTCAGGCCCAAACATCCTCCACCCCTGCTTCATCCCAATAGGCGCCCCCAAACCGATCATTGCTCTATAAGTCTCAAGATCGATGAAAGACATCTCGAGAATCCCTAAAATAAGAGCCAGGAGCAAAAAAGAAATGATGACGAGATTGATAGCGCACTTATCAAAGGTCGATGCGACAAAAATGGCTCTGTGAAAGCGTCTTGCTGATTGAAAGGATAATTTTTGCGTCACCGCGTTTTTAGAGACCGCTAAATTGGGATAAAAGATACTGACAGGCAATATCACGAGACTATCAAAATGGTAGCTGAGACCGATAATCTAGACAAGCCGATGCAATCACCGACTACTGCGCATCCAGTAGAAGGCGAATTGCTTTTGGCGTTTGATCGTGCGAGAGTAGAGCCTACTCGCAGATTTTTTTATGACATGCCTGATAAGGTCGCGGTCAATATATTTTTGATCGTGTCATTGATTACTATCCTTGCCTGGTTGACTCCAGATTGGATCATAGGCAAATCCCTAGTCACGAGGTTTACCTGGCCAATTATGGCTGGCACAGGTTTGATCCAGCATTGGAGCCTTTTTTCGCCGAGCGTCCGCAATATCAATTATCATTGCGTGGCCAATATAGAGTTTTCTGATGGCACAGTGCGCTGTTATGAGTTTCCTCGTACCGAAAAAATGCAGGGCTTCGAAAAATTTAGAGCCGAAAAAAAACGCAAGATGTTTGGTGATTGCATGCCTTGGGCCAACTATGCTCAATTCCTACCAAATATTGCTCGTTATCTTGCCCGCGCCAATTATGACTATGCCAACCCTGCCGTCAAACCGGTCCGTGTCTCCATCCTCAAATATTCAGCAATCACCCCGCCACCTGATAGCAAAAACTGGACATATAGGGACAGATTGCCATATCACACTGATGTTAAAACAATTTTTGCCTACCAAGTAAAACCACAAGACCTGCAAAAAGACGATCCCTAAACATGACTCAATCTGCCACGCAAAGCGCCTCCGAGCATCAAAATAAATACATTAGAGCCTGGAACAAGTTTTGGTTTACGCCAACCAGCCCCCTGCCGATGGCTTTGTTTCGCATCATATTTGGTATCGTGCTGCTGGAAAATTGCATGGTGCACCTCTATCCCGACTTTGACATCTTTTATCTCAAGGAGTCCATCATCCCCATCAAGGACATGATGAGCCTCTATTGGCACAAAGACCCACTCTTTGACGTACTGGTACTTTTGCCACCTGATGACAGATACATGTGGGGAGCTTTCTGGGTCCTGGTGGGCTCAATCGTATGCATGATATTGGGTTTATTTACCAGAGTATCAACCTGGGCTGTCTATCTATTGCTCATGTCCTTTAGCTCGCACTTTGAGCTCAATCAAAATGCAGGCGACAATTACTTGCGCATTGCCGCTCTATGCATGGCTCTTTCCAATTGCGGCGATGCCATTTCACTCGATAGCCTATTTAGGTCTTTTAGACGCGACTGGCGGATTGAAGGCTTCCAAGCACCATGGACAGCACCATGGGCCCAAAGGCTTTTGCAGATACAACTTTGCATAGCTTATGCCCATACCTGGTTTTGCAAGATGGAAGGCCCTAACTGGAATGACGGCACTGCTGTCTATTATGCCGTGCGTTACGATGATCTCATGCGCTTTCCGATACCTCATTTCTTAGACCAGTTGCCCATATACATGGTGCTCACCTGGGGGACCTTGTTTGTGGAGTTTATCTTGTGGAATTTTATCTGGTGGCGCAAGACACGCTACTGGGTGATCTTGTTGGGCATATCATTGCATCTGGGCATCGAATACACGATGAATCTTCCTATGTTTGAATGGGTCTTTATGTTTACCTATCTGCTCTTCGTTTATCCAGAGGATCTCACCCGCGTCTGGGACATGGTCAAAGCAAGGATGGTGCAAAAGTACGGGCAAGCACACCAGGTCATCTACAGCGATCGCTCTCCGGTATCAGTCAAGATCGTGAGCGTTATTGCCTCGCTCGATGTCTTTGGCAGATTTAGAGGCGTGTCTTTTGATGAGCTGGCAACAAATACAGCTGCAGGGCCAAATATTGCAGAAAGCGACCTCGAAGGCCAGGTCATCGTAATGGACAAAAACAAAATGCTCAAAGGCTACGATGCCTTCAAATATTTGGCCTGGCGCATGCCTTTATTATGGATCTTGAGCCCGTTCATTCACTGGCCGCTATTCTCTTTAATCGGTCAGATCATCTTCAAGGTTTTTGCTTCTATCAAATACACATTATTTGGTGAAAACAAAAAATACACACTGCAATCGAGTCAATCATGAGCAATCTGGCGATCAAGATTACTTTTATAGCTCTCATCTTTATAGCGGTCCTCGCTGGCACTTATCCGCTACAAAGAGAAGCTCTGGATCAGCAATCAGCAAACGACTATGAAAATGTGCTGCTCTGTGATCTCAAACAGGCCAGGACAAACTACGAAAAACTGCTCGCAGCGTCACCAGAACAAAAATCACAGCCAGACTATCAAAACAAGTTGCTGGATGCTCGCGAAAATCTTGCAAGGCTCAAATGGGAGATCAGAGATCTCGAGGGCGCCAAGCAGCTCTTAGAAGAACAATTGAGCGTCACCTGGGCCATGCACCCAAACGAGTACAATCCACGTTGGGTAAAAAACAATCAGGATCTTGCAAATATTTTTCGTGATCTCAATTATCCACTAGCAGCCATCGCATGCAATACCGCTGTGCTAGAGCATGACAGGCAATACAAGCCTGCGGACAAGGCGTTGATCGCCAGGGACCTCAACAATCTTGGGCTCAATCATTATTTAAACGGGCAGACTCTCAAGGATAAGGCAGATAGGGCAAAACAATTTATGGAGGCCAAATCATATTACCAACAGGCTCTTGCCCTCATGCCTACTGGTAGCAACAGCAAGGAGGCTTTGCCTGCGCTCTCCAATCTCTATCTCGCCCTGCGTGACCTGGATATGACAGATGAAGCAGACAAGGTCAAAGCACAAATAGCTGCAATCCAAAAAACTGTCCATCGAGTCTGTCGAGAGCCTTGATTAGATCATGACACGTGGATGGATACTTAACCCGACACTTGATTTACTATTTTGCTGCGGCGGCATGATGTGGCTAGCGGCTATCCTGCAATGGTTCAATATGGATCCCAGCAAAAATGACACTGGGTCTCAGCTAGTTGCAGCGCTTTTGCTCTGGGGCGCAGTATTATTTAACGAGCCACACGGCAAGGCAACCTGGGTCCGTGTCTTTGCCAGTCCTTCTACTCCGTCCGTAGTCAAATGGATAGTTGTGGCATGGGCAGTGGTCCTTGGAGGTGTGTCCGCCTATGCTCTGCAACATCCTGACTTTGTGCCGATACTCGTCAAAATTACTCTCTGCTGGCTGTTGCAGCATTATGTTGCTCAGACCTACGGGGTAGCGATGATCTATTGTCTTAAAAACGATTATCAAATGTCAGCGGCACAAAAGCTCATCCTGCAAAATATGCTGCGCCTTTTGACTATCTTTGTCATAACGAGGATGTTTTATAGTCCAGCCTATGGCGCGCTTGATTTTCTTGGACTCAAATTGCCGCTGATGGGGCCGATACCAGCTCCTTATGTCTGGGGTTCTTGTACGCTATTTATTATTTTTGTGATCCTTTTTCTGATCAGTATAATCCAGCAGGCCATCTTTACAAAAAAAATATTTCCTCCCCAGGCCCTGTTTATGATCTGCTCCCTGGCGGCTTTGCTATCTTTCGAACGCACGACGCCCTTTTTTGTATTGGGCGTATCTTTTTATCATGGCAGTCAGTACCTCGCCATTACTTACTCGTATTATTTAAAAGAATCAGCGCAAAAAGAAGGGCGCAAGCTAGAGACTCATCAAGTATTGAAGGAGTTTCTTACCTTCAGATCGATAGTCTATTATGCCTTCATCATTTCACTGGGCTTTGTAACAGGCCTTATCTTTCCTCAAGGCATGGTGAGGTTGGGCTTCTCCGAAGCCGCAGTGATAGGCACTTTTTATTCTGTATTCAATTGCCATCACTTTCTAGCGGATGCATTGCTATGGCGAATACGCAATCCAAAAGTGAGAGAGTTGCTTGTCTAGAGATACGATAAAGCCTCCTGCACGAGTAGATATCTGGCTCTGGAGCATAGTTTTTAGCTTGGCGATGGTCGCCATCTGGTGTCCCGCCATATCCGAATGGTCCATGCACCCCATGCGCATCGGCTCAGATCAAGCTTTGTTGATAGCGCTTGCAGAGGCCATGCTAAATGGACGACTGCTCTACACTCAGATACACGAGATCAATCCACCACTGATTATCTATGTCAATGTTATACCAACTATGTTAGCCAGGGCACTTCATCTAACGCCAGCACATGGTTTGATGCTTATGATTGGCGGACTTTTAGCACTTGGCATCATATCGAGTGCTTTTTTGTATTTTTTTTATAGCGTCATAAGCACAGATAAAAATGATTATGAGGACGAGTCAAGATTTTTTGTCCTTCCATTGATTATCGCCTATGCATCTTTTAACTCTATTCAACAATTGGACATGGGACAAAGAGAGCACCTGGTTTGTATCGCATACTTTCCGCTATTTTTGTTGCGATACTATCGCTATACGCACCCAAAGCACAAGGACTCACTGTCAATGAGCATATTGGCGGTGCTCATCGGCCTGATCTCTGCTATCGGCATTTACTTTAAGCACTATTTTGTCTTGATGGCCTTGATCCCAGAATTGGTGATGATGGCCCGCGCTGTTGGAGGGTGGCCAAGCGTACCACGACAATTGCTGCGCCCTGAGTGCTGGACTATATTTATCGTCGGCCTTGTGTATTTCTTGCATTTTTTCTTTTTACCGCAGCAGGTCTTTACAGATTTTTTCTACTTTATATTTCCTCTCGTCAAAGCAGGTTACGGGTATTACACCTGCTCCAGCATGACTTTGCTTGCTTGGAGAGGAGAGTTTATCGCCATGGCCCTGTTGATGGCATTGGCCTGGCCACTAGGGCGTCGGTGCTCATTGATCGCACCCATGGCTGCCTTTACACTAACCAGTTTTGCTGTCTACCTAGTAGCAAATCAAGACTGGTCTTATCACATGACACCTGTTAGATTTGGCATATATCTCTTGGCGGCTCTGCAATTAGCCACGGTGATCAAGACAATCATCAGCAGCCAATTGCCCTTAAACTGGCAAAGATGGATCAGCGCTGTTGCGATACTATACCTGGTGCTAGCGCCGGCCTATAAAAAACTCGAGGATCTACGCGAGGACAAAAAATATTACAACTATACATTCTTGGATGAGTATGGCCAGTGGGGATCTGGTCCCATAGAGGACGTTGATCAGTGGATGGCAGCAGTAGTCAAATATACCGATGTAAACGATCGGGTCATTTTTATGGACACTGGTATAGCGCCAGGCTATCCGGCCATATTGATGACTCATAGGAGGCCAGGATCCAGGTATTTTCATTCGATGACCATGATCATGCTGAGGCACGTGGTCTGGGAAAAAGAAAACTTGAGTCCGGAAGACAGGGCCTATTACAAAGGCTTTTTGGATCGCATCATGCGTGAATATGGAGAAGATGTCGACAAATATCATCCAGCCCTGATCGTTGTAGAAAAGCCCATGGTCAAAGAAGTGCTGGAGGCATATGACTTTTTTAAAAAGCATATGCGTGCTTACAAAAAAGTCACAGATGTAGAAAATTTTGAATATTATCAATATCAAGGTGTAGATCAAGCTCAAGGAGGCAAGCCTTGAGTCTAAAAAATCGCATTTTCTTACTGATATTTTTATGCCTTTCGACTCTTGTCTTCTGGGTCTGTCGGCTGGTTGGCGATCCACTGCATTTTCCAGCACAGACCGCCCTGCGCATTGAGTGCGCACGCGAGATATTGCAGTCTTATGATACCCATAGGCTATATATAAACACGCTGATCCCGGACCAACCTGGTGCCATTTATTTGCAATGCCTCATACAAGCCCCCCTGATGTGGCTATCAAACTGGTGGAACATCACCCTGGCCAATGTCCTGATCAACTGGTGCCTGTTTGTTGCCTCACTGACGGCCTTGACCTTTTTATGCCTCTCACTAAATAAGGACTACGAAAAAGAGCAGCCACAATATGCCCTGCCTCTGGCAATGGCTTTATTGGGCCTGGGTTCTGTGTATTGCGTAGGTCAAAGCGAATACTTTCTACTCTTGGCTCTGCTACCGTATACGGTATCCCGTCAACAGATTATGCTCGGCAGAAAGCCCGGGTTACTAGACGAAGGCTTGGCTGTGGCGCTTGGTCTGACCACGATTTGCGAATATTTGTTTATACCAATAGTATTTTTGGTCGAGATCGCATTGATCTTGATGCATGGACGTCTGGCCAGATCATCAGTCTTTACTACTGCTGTATTTACTACCGTGACAGCCAATCTAGCTCCGCTATTGATCGATTGGGGGTCATGCACCAATTTTATGCACTATGTCTGGCCGCTAATCTATGCAGACCGTGCCATTCCTGATATCAGAACCTTTGGCATCACCAGTTCACCAGACTCGCATCTGCTCTTTTACTTTATTTCAGCTACGACTATCGTTGCCCTCTGCTTTAAGCGGCGAAGCCAATACGATTTGACTGGCATCTGGTTGATGCTCGCCTGGTGCTCATTTACATATTGTCTGGCCGAGCTCAGGGGCTTTGACTATCAGATGCTACCTGTATGGTGGCTGACTACAATGGCTGCAGCTAGCATGATAGATCGCTTTGCTAAATGCAACCTAAGCCAATATAAACTCGTGACACCACAGGCATTTTATGGACTGACATTTTGCCTGGCATCAGCAAGCATAATCGTACAAATGGCTGTTTTGCACGAAAAAGCTAGTCGGGCGCCTGCCACCATGAGGAGCAGTTATACAAAAGAGGCAGTAGATTTGATTGCCTATCTCCAAAAAAACATGCTTAAATGCGACAAAATAATAATCTTTAATGACGCGCTTGCTCCATCTTATCCTTTAATCCCTGCTAAAGGCCTGATCAACACAAGTAGCGCTAAATGGTCATTTGCTCCTCGCATACTCAAATTGAGATCGCGCGATGATCGCTGGCCCAAGGCTCAAAACGCCGATATTGCAGCTTTTTACCGAGATCGGATAGCTAGAGACATTCAAATCAATAGACCCAAAGTAATCTGCATTACTCTCTGCGAGGACGTGGAATTTTACGAGCATCCCAAAATCAAAAACCTGATCGATGCCGATTACGATAGAGTGGCATTAGGAGCTTATTATTCAGAAAATGCCTCTCCAAGAGAATACGCCTCATTTAACAGCCCATTCATCATTTACCGCCGCCGCCCTGAGGCTTTAGACGATAAGCACTAAATCCAGTGCGAAAACCCCAATACTCGAAAGGTGGATGCCCCTCAGTATTGATTTTATCAGTCAGACTCAAATAGCCTGCTGAGAGATAATCAGCATCGATCAACGCAGAGAGTCCCTTATTTTTTGCATAATCTTGCATGCTGCCGTCCTCGAGCAAGATATAAACAGGAGAGTCTTTATCCCTGTCGTGCTCGCTCAATTGCGTGGACATCCTCTGCAAATAGGCCATCTGCAACAAGACCACAGGATCGGTAGGAGCTGGCGCCTTGCGCTCTATATAATAATCAAGATCGGCAAGGACCTGAGACTGGGCCAATAGGCCGGTACGGCGCATTGTCTGAGCCGCCAGAGGATGTAATGGACGATCTTGAGTGCTTAAAGACCAAACAACCTGCTTCTCTCTGGTTTCTTCCAAGATATTTTTGCTAAAGATAGCCAGATCGCTATCACCATAAAATGGACCACACCGGGCTATCGCAAGCCCTGCAGCACACAGCAAAACTGTTATCGAAACAATACTAAAGCGCCACGGATCACAATTTATTTTTAGAGCGCGAGCATAATGCACGGCGGCTGCGGACAAGGCGATGATACTGCCTGCAAGCATGACGATGGCATGATCGCTGAGCATATAGACGGAGAGTATATAGCGTAAAAAGCCTAGTGTGGCCATTATCAGGCCTATTGCAATCACCTTGCTCTGACGGAGCCTGGACAGGGACAGCACCATGGACGCCACCATAAAATAAATCAGAGGGCGACCATCCGGTGATTTGTCCATATATGCCAGGACCGGCTCAAACTCGAGGATACGATTGATGAAAGACCGCATGATGATCTGGTAGAGATCAAAGGAGAAACAAGGAACGAATGCCAAGAAAATCAGTGCAAAAAATGCCGTAGAGATCGCAAGCTTGATATATCTGTCTTTATTATCACGCGATAGTAATTCGCAAGCAATAATGATCGCTAGAACAAATGGATTAAAGACTATGCCGGCACCAGCCAGAGCACAAGTCATCAAAGAATATTTTGAAAGAACGCGGCAACGTCTATCCTGAATCCAGCTCAAAAAAAGGTAGGGTTCCAGGAGCACGAGGCTTATGGTATCTGGGGCGCTCAGGTATTCCGGCCGCAAGATCAAGCAGATCAATTGCAAGCAGATGGCCAGATTGGCGATCCAAATCGGCAAGTTTAATCTAGATATTGATCTGCGTAAAACAAGGCGATACCAGATAAAGAGATCAAAAACAATCAATCCTATAACCATAAAATTGACGCAGGTGCAGGGATTGAGATGCCAAAACCTGGCTACTGAAGCAGGCAAAACGTACAGCCAAACCTGATTGGGTTGCAGATTTGTAATAACGTCTTGATAGATTCTGAATCCCTGCAAAAGCTCGAAAGCAACGCTCAGATGGCATCCGGCGCTCGCATCCTGCACAAGTGGATGACTGAGCGACAGGATACATAGAGCTATCACACCGGCCAGCATTGGCCAATAAAAAGGAGATTTGCGAGTGATCTTATCGCCAAGATCTTGCAAGACGCTCAATGTCCGGCCTCCTGCTTTCTAACATAGACCTTAAAATTGGCCACATCCGCTTCTAAGATACGATAGTCCTTTGCCAGAAAATCTTCAAAACCATAAGGCTGCATATAGCCTTCAACAGGCATGTTTTGCAAAAAGATCAGGGCTGGCTTTTTGATTTGGATGTCACTCTCATATTGCTGCACTATCTTTGGGCGATGATCCAATAGTTTGAGATTGGCACTTGTACTTTCTCTTGCTTCTTGGATATATTGCAAAACGGACAGTATGCAACAATGCAAATGCCTGCTTGATGGTTGCCTTTTAAGTTGAGTAAGGATCGGGTAAGCAGGTGTGACGGCATTGCTGATAAACAATATGGGATCATCCACCTTGCTATGCTTGAGGATGATCTCAGTAAATGGTGTATTGACGTCCCATTTTGAGCAACTGCCTCGATAGCCGACCTGGTTCATATCAAACGGAGGATCGTGCCTGACCTGGTCCAGATCGGTATAAGCACTCCAGGAGAAATAGCAAAAACTCAAGGCAGAGAGCCCAAGACAGAGAAAGGCACTAGAAAGCCGCCAAAGCAAGGTCAAAGACAGAGTGACTGTCATGCCAGCAAGCATAGCCGCTCCAGCAAAAAATGGGATGTCTTGATATGCCCAGCCTTTAAATTGCATCAGATACGGTATTACGCCTGTAAAAGCAAAGGTCGAGATAAGAGCAAGCAAGTCGATATTGCCTGCATTTTTTTGCTCCGCCCGACGATTAAGAGCAAACAGCAAAGTAGCAGCAACAGTCCCCAAAACAAATACGCCTCGATGATCCGGCGAAGCCAGACAGTATGCCAGACAGGTATCCCAAAAATTGTACCCCTGGGCAAATGCAGGCAAAAGGAAGCCAAAATAGCTATCTCTCACGGTTTGCGGCAAAAACAAAAAATGCAAAGCATAGACCAGACCAAAGCCTATTAGTCCAAAGAGTTCTGGAGACAAAAAATTGCGCTTATTTTTGACCAGACCCGAGATGCTCGGCCTGGCATGCATTGCTAATAGCAAAAACTCGCAAGCCACGAGTTGGATCACATAATAATGTTTCATCGAGACACCGATACCGCCTGCGATACCGACAGCTAAAGACTCCAATAGCCCAGGTCGCCACCCCTTATAACGCAACCAACGCAAGAAGATATACGGCACAAACAAAAGAGCAAAGATCTCTTCTCGCTGGCCAAAGTCAAATCGTAAAAAGAGATTGAAAAATAAATAACCGCAAAAAATGCCAAACAACGCTCTTGCACTGGCACTTTCACGTCTGATGGCTACTCGGCAAAGGCGCACCATGTATAGTGCGGCCAGGTCGATCAATAAGCAGACAAAGAGATTGAAAGCCATCGTGACAGGTATAGCAAACCACTTGCTGGCTAAAGCCGGCAGGCAATCGATGTACCAGATCAGAGGTGGATTGACGTCAAGCATGTCCACATAGGGTAGGCCACCCTTGACGATGAGCTGAGCGCATTGCAGATGCAAGGCAGGGTCCCAGCCGATAAAGAGCGGATGGGCAAAAATATAGCTAAGCAAAGATACATTGAACGCGACGATGGCAATCAGGCAAGAGGCCCTAAAATAACTGCCCAAGGCCTGGATAGACCACTCACAATGCAAAATCTGCCTGTCCCGGATTTAGCTTGGTAAAACGTATCCTGCGCACGTTCTGCAGGACTTCTACCTTCCAGCCTACGGCTATACTGCCTGCCAGAGTCGGCCTATCGGTCGAACCCCAGGCTGCAGCTTGAAAATTGGGATGATAATAGCTAAACACCATGCCAGGCAGATTAAACCTGGTGATTTTGCCCAGCGTGACTCTTTTGAGCACGAATGGAGCTGTGGATGTCACGACCATGTTAGCGTTTGGCTCAGTGACGGTAGGATTGAGATTGATTACATAATCATTGCTGACAGCTGCTAATTGTTCGCGGCTAAATACGCATGTCGTTTCTCTTGGCTCAAACCACATGTCTAATTTTGCATTGTCCACATCGGCAGATACTTTTAGATGTCCATTTTCGGGAGTATAGGGGATCTCAAAGGACTCGGTCTTTTGATTGGCAGCAGGACCACCGGGCAATTGAGCCTGACGAGGATTGCGCAGATCAGCCAGCTCACGTGCATAGGCTGGATCCATACCAGCCAGAGCCGTTTGAGCCAAAAACTGGGCCTCAGTACCCGGGAAACGCTTGATCACCTGGCGATAGACACCCTTGGCAGACTCTTTGCTTTGCATACGATCCAGGCACACTGCATACAGATACAAAGCTCGAGGATCCTTGGGAAGATCGAGTGTGGCGCGCTTGAGCAAAGGCAGAGCAACTTTGTACTGATGCTTGTTAAAAGCCTGGATGCCCTGAGCTAGGGAGTCTTTAAATCTGGTATCACGTAGCAAGGTGACCGATTCTTTTTCTTTATCCCACTTCATGGCAATGGAGTTAAAAAAATCGGTACCGAGTATGGCAATTTTAGGTTCGGCTTTGGAGACAAAAAAGACAAAACCATTGCGCTCTATATTGTCTATCTTGAGATCATAGGGTGCATAGTGCCCCTCTGATTTTTCGCTAAAGCCAGGCAGATCGATTATGCTGGCTTCTTTGAGAGCATCCACACCCAGAGTAGAATCCTGGCGGGCCGGATCGAGTAGGACCTTGATCGGTTTACCGGCAATCTTGACCTCGATCTGCGGCATGCCGTTTACTTCTTTGGCTTTGACCGTGAGCTTATCTGGGATAAAATCGGTACGCATCTTGTGGACGGCGGTGAGAGAGCCACCAGATTTGGTGGCAGTATAGGCAGCATTGTATCCTGCCAGAGCAAGCTTAGATTTTTCGGCTGCTTCTGAATCAGGAAAACTATTGATCACCCTTTGAAAAGCTGTTTGAGCAGCAGCAGACTGATTGAGCCTCTGTCTGCATAGAGCCTCGTAATAAAAGGCACGCGAGTCATAGGGAGAGTCTTTTTGTGCAGCGGTAAAATAGTTGATGGCAATATTGTAGTCGCGATTGTTAAAAGCTCGCACACCACTCTGAAAGGTCGGATCTTCGGCCAGAGCTTTAGTGCCTAGTGTCGCACAAAGACTTAGAGCAATGCCTGTAAAGATTTTATGTAGTCTTTGCATTAGCGCGATGTACCCCAAATACGGTAGTAGCAGTCGTCGGTATGCTTATTGACCAAAAGCCACTCGTTGGTTACTGATACTGCATCGTTCCAGGTACGCCTCTGCAATTTGAGAAACTGCAGTTCGTTGAGTGCTTTGTCTTCAGGATACTTTTCGGCAAACCACATGCGTCCTTCGTCGACCATGGCGTCCTTCCATTGATCTTTGTTTTTTTGGACCGGGATATGCGGATATTTGAAATGCAGCCAGGTATTGAAATTGCCAGAAGGGTCGCGGTCACCGGTCAAATGCTCGGCACGAGCGACAGGCTCGTCAAAGGCTTCTTCAAAGACCTTCTCCGGCGAAAACTTCCACTTATTTGAGAGCACTGAGCTGGAGTAATACCCCATACCGCCAAGTATGGCCAGGACGAGGACAGCAATGAGAGCAATCTGTTTTTTATCCACCGCTAAATCTTTCAAAGGGCACTATTCCGCAAATTTTACCAATTTGACGGATAAATATCACGCCAGAAGGATATCGCGGCAGGTTTTGTCTCTCAGACGCCAGATCGCCCCATCAGTGACGAAATGGTGAAAATTGATGCAGGCCTGAATCACTGTGGCAGTAAAGACGAAGCCATAGCCATAAGGCTCGAGGATCTTGGGGATCATCACATAGATGACCATACCAGAAGCTATCATCAATCCCCAGTACTTGAAGGCATCGGCAGAGATGAAAGAACGCATCATGTCATTGGTGACCTTGCTCATGTCTCCTTCTTTGAGAGCTTTTTCTTTTAGATAGTATCCAAGTGAAATAGCAAGGTACTGGCTACCGTGAAAGAAAGGCGGTCCATAGACCCAGATGAGAGAGTTGGCCATACCGTTTGACAGCCCGATGCCAACAGCAGTAGCGGCCATGCAAAGGGTGGGAATAGGGATGAGTTTTTTTTCAACTATATATTTGCGCACGACCATTGCCACAAAGGCAAAGCTCATGACAATAAAAACCACCTTACAGGTCTGAGCCAAAATGGGCGGCAGACCATAGAAAGGCAGAGTAACTCCGTAAAAAGTAGGCGGAGAATAATCACGATAGCAGAGGATGCTGGAGATGACATAAGCAGAAAGCGAATGCATAAAGAGCCGATAAGTCTCGCGCTCCCAATTTTTGAAGTAGTAATTGCGCTTGTAGCAATAGATGAGAGATATACCAAAACTCTGTCCGACATAATGCTGATAGACCCACATCATGTGCAGGTAGACGCAAAAGCCGGCCGCGCGTGGATAGAGCAGGCACAGCACAAATAGGGCCAGCGAGCACCAGGGCAGGTAATAGGTATACAGCTTAAATCTTTCGCGATTTTCTTTGGTGGCATATATACGCGCATAAGTGCAAGCTGTATGAGCATCCGAAAACAAATGCTGCCCTAGAGTGGTCAACAAAAGGAAGAGAAAACCAACTTGACCGGCCATGCCTGGCGCGTGCGGATCAAATGTATCCCAATGGAAACAAAAGATCTGCAAGCCGAACAATAGCCATAGAGCGCCACCAAAGACAAAGAGCGTATCAAAGGCAGGATTGACTATCCAAGTATTGAGAGTCTTGTCCGCAGTCTGAGCGCCTGTCGTAGAGGGGCTCTTGCCTCTCTCTGCACCAGGTAGAAAAAATGAAGCAACCATCTACCTATCGGACCTCCCTCAGGCGAGCAGGATCTTGCGGCAATAAGGATCGCGCAGCCGCCATATGGCTGCATCAGTGATGAAGTGATGATAGTTGACGCAAGCCAGCACAAGGCCAGCAACCAGGGCATAGTCATAACCGAGCTGGTTGAAGAAATGGGGAATACCGACATAGAAGAAACAACCGGACAAGACGACCACACCGACGTACTTGAGACCTGGTCCTGCCAGAGCGACCTTGGATATCTCCCAGCTATTCATGCCGTTGGGCATGCCACGCTCTTTTAGATAATAAGCCAGGCAGACGGCGATGTATTGAGACCCATGAAAGAAACCAGGGACATAAAGCCACAGCATGAGATTGGCCATATCAGTGGAGAGACCTAGACAGGCCACAGTCACAATGCAGAGCACAGAAGGCAATGGGATCAATTTGTTTTGAGTGAGGTATTTTCTCAGGATCATGCCTACAAATACCGCTGTCATAAAGATCAGGGCAAATCTCGCGCAATTATGCACCACAGGGGGCATTTGGGCCCAGGTGGGCATTTCCAGTCCATACCAGGACTTGGGACTGTAGTTGGGCACGGCTAGAAAACGGCTGGTAGTGAAGCCGACGAGCGAGAACATGAACCAGCGAAAGATCTCTTTTTCTTTGTTTGAAAGCATATAGCCACGTTTGTAGCAATATATGAGAGAAATACCAAAGGCCTGAGCAACATAATGCCAGTAGACAGTAATTAGATAGATATAGACCATGGAGCTAGTCAACTTGGGCAGAGTCAGCCCCATGATAAACATCGGTATGACCGAATAAGCCAGCCAGGTCCTGTGAAACTTGAATCTCGACTGATCCTCGGCGCTGCCCCAGATCCTCAGATAGGTGGCAGAATTGTGCGAATCAGCAAAGACGTGCTGCGATAATGCGCCTACAGTGATCAACCACCAGGATGCAGGATCCTTGAGGCTACTAGGTACACCCCAACCCAAATAAGCATAGTTGACGGCAAAAAAGATCAGTGCACCTAGACCGCACACAAAAAAGAGATCTAAAAAGGGAGAGATGATCCAGGGATATGGTCCTTGCTCTCCTCCCGTCTTGGCTGTTGCCGCATCAGCATTGGCATTGCTGTCGAGATTGCCGGCATTGATGCTCGAAATACTTGTGACCACCACTAATCCCCCTAATAAGGTCGACTTGCCGCCTGCCGAGCCAAGTCTGTTTATTTAGATCGGATCTCGTCTCAGACAAAGACGATGAAATCCTCTCTTAATCTTACCCGTCTATTCCCGAGTCTAACACCGGATTACGGATTTGCATCTACCCCAAAAATACTTCACGCATACTTCACGCCGTACTCACGTTGATCTCACACAAACGCTATTGCCTGGTGCCGGTCCCAAGATAGTAAGGAGCTGTCCGGCGCACGGTCTCAGCAAAATTTGTCGGACGGAAACCAAGTTGCTTTTTGGCCCTTTCACTGGAGAAAAATATTTTGTAATTGGAAAGAAATGCAGTCTGTCGCGAAAGTCCAAAGGGAAATCCTAAAGATGCGGCTATTTCGCAAAACTCGCCGACCAGAGCTATGATGCCTGGCCCCAGGGTAGTACTGGGCAGGGGACAGTGATAGATAGAGGCAAAGATTGCAGCCGCCTCCATAAAAGTGAGATTGGCGGAGACTAGATTGTGTCTCTGCCCTGGCAGCCCTCTATCTATAGCTGCAACATGCGCATCCACTACATCAAGGATGTCACTAAAGGGTATTCCACCTCTAGGCACGGCTTTCCAGTAGCCTCTGGACAATGCCTTAAAGATAGAGTGATGATGATGGTGAGTATCACGCTCACCAAATATGATACCAGGATTGAGCATCACACATTCCACACGATCGGACATCTCGACGACCACACGCTCAGCCGCGTATTTTGTGTCGCAATAAGTCAAACCCAATCCAGACAGATTGTAAGCAAAATCCTCGTCACCTATCTTAAAGGCAGACTCGTCATAAGCAACACGCCGACTCATTTTATCGTCTCGGACCAGACCAGGGATGCCTATGGCAGCAATGGAGCTGGTGTGCACTACACGTCTGACATTAGCCTTGAGGGCAGCCTCCAGAACGTTGCGCGTCCCATCAACGTTTATATTGATCTGTCTGGCAAGATCCTTTTTTTTGTAGGAGACGAGTCCAGCCATATGAAATATGCAATCAAATTTGCCTCCAGGCAATTGCAAAGCTGCGTCAAGACTGCGAGGATCCGTGACGTCTCCACGTACATGCTCTACAGTCAAGGCTGCGTATGCGGGATCGACATCATGAGACCTGCCAAAAGTGACGATCCGATACCCATCCTGCACCAGACGCGGTACCAGATGGCTGCCGACAAAGCCAGTTGCTCCCGTGATTAATATCCTGCCTTTGTCGAGACTCATACTGTCTCCTCAAACTCCATCGCCATAACTTGCCAGGCTTTGGACGACAGTCGATGGTGCACGATCGAGCAGAGACTCCAGTTGATTGTGCTTGCAGATATTGTCAGTGGTGGCAAGGTAGGCCTGATCCTTGCTGATCAGTGGCACATCATGCATTATTTCCAAGATGCTTGCCAGGCCACGGGCAAGCGGGGCTGGCAAGGAGACCACAGGTTTGACACATTGTATCTGCCTCATCAAAAGCTCGACAAAATCTTTCATCGTCATGACTTGTGGGCCACCGATCTCCAATATGCCAGTGCGGTGTTCGACAAAAGCCTTGATGATGGCTTTTGCTAGATCCTGCACGTCGACTGGCTGGATGAGGCCTTTGCCACCATTTATGAGTGGCACGCGGGGACGACTGCGCACCATATCTATATATCTGCGTACCAGCTTGCTGTCCCGTCTACCATGATAGCGGCCGATGATGAGACTGGGACGAAATACAAAATAACGGTCGGCAGGCAAGATATCAGCAAATGTCCTCTCTGACCGACACTTGGATGACAGATAAGCAGAAGGCGAAGACAAATCAGCACCAAGAGCGGTGATCAGGCCAACCTGCAATCGCTGATTGCTCTTTGCCAGATCGGCAAAGGTTTTGGCCTTGTCCTGGTGGAGCCCGTCAAAGGATTGTCCCCTGCCTGGAGCAATCGAGCCAATCAAATGCAAGGCCCAGTCTGCCTTGGCAAAATGATCAACCAAGCCAGGCGCTTCGAGATCGCATTCGACTATATCAGCACCGAGATTTTGCAAGTGTATAATCGATGCCTGTCCATCCTGACTTTTGCTCGTACCGGCACGCACTACTGCAATTACCTGATGGCCCTGCTGACGAGCCTCTGCAACGACATGCAAGCCTAGATAACCATTGGCACCGTCTACCAATAAGGTTTTTCTTTGCTCTTCCTGTGGCATATCAGCTCAACCTTGCCAATTTGAGGATCAGGCCTAGCAGTGGTATGCGCTCGCCAAGCTGGGGGCCGATTTTGTTAAATAAAAACTTGATCAGGCTGATCTCCCCAACTTCGTTGCCCTGATGTTTGTGGCCGATATATTGCAAGGTATAGCCTGCAACGACCATAAGTATGCCCCAGTTGCGATCTGATGACTTGCGCGAAAATACCCTGGCCATGCCTATAAAAGCCATCGGTACGCCAATCACGTGAAGGGCTGCGTTAGTCGGATCCTTGTGTCGCGAGCAATAATCGACGACAAAGTCATAAGCATTCTTGATTTTCATTTTTCCGCCTTAAAATACTGCAAAGTATCTTTCATCGCCGTCGCAAAAGGTATGCGATCGACATAGTTGAGCAGGTTTTCTGCCTTTTTTATGCTAAAACCCTGATTGACAGCAGCCAATCTAAATGCGCCCGGCGAAAATCTCGCAAGCTTTGTACGGGCCTCGACAGAAAGATGAGGGGCTATTTTTGATACTACTGCCGATGCCATGGCAAAGAGCGGCCTCGGTATTTTGCGAGTCACCCGGGGATAGCCCATGCCATCGGCAAGTGCATCAAATAGATCTTTCTTGCTGATTTTCTGCCCGTCGGTGATATTAAAATCTTGACCATAAGCTTTTGGATTGAGCAAAGACAGTGACACGGCACGGCTTAGATTGCCCACGTAGACGACATTGGTCATGCGCTTGCCGCCATCGATGAGAGCAGCCTGTCCACTACGTATCGAATTTAAGAGCCTCGGCATCCAGGCTTGCTCATGGGGCCCATATATAAAACCTGGTCTCAATATGGTCAATTGCAGCGCCTCATCACCAAGAGAGAGATTGCCGTCAAGCATTTGATGAGCGGTTTTTTCTGCTTCGACCTTGCTATCGGCATAGTTTTCGCCGCACATTACCAGCGGTGCCGACTCATCGAGGTCGTACTGATCGCCCTGTCCGGTAATGACAGATAGTGAGCTGATCTGAATAAATTGCTTGCAACCAGCCTGCGTAGCAGCATCGATAGCGCATCTGGTGCCTTGCACATTGACCTTAAAGATGGCTTCGCGATCGGCCAGCGGATCGACAAAACCCGCTGCATGTACCACCACCGCGCATCCATCAAATGCCTTTCGCAAGGCCTCTATGTCATTAATATCGGCTATCGCAAAGGAGATTTTATCTCTGTCGGCACTAGCTAACTCTTCGAGGGCACCTGCATTGCGACCGACAGCAACTACTCTCTCTATCCGACCATCCAGAGATAGATCCTGGACCAAGCGTCTGCCTACCAGGCCAGTGGCACCGGTCACGGCAACGATCAAGCTTCCTGCAAAAGCCACTCTAAGATCCTCCTTCTCTTATATTGGCGATATTGACCTGGGTGAGACCGTTTTGCAGGCAGTACTCAGGCAGCCCCATGGGAAAGATCTTTTCTAGCATTGCCAAAAAGCCTGGATCAGTAGCCAATAATGGTATTTTTACCTGAGCCTCAGGCGCACCCTGTAATACCCTTTCCTGGCGCAATCTGATATGCGTGCCTGGTGGCACTGCAGAAAGTCGAGGCAGGCCAAGACGTTTGGTCTGTCTCTTGTCCGCATACTCGGGATTTATTTTTTGCAATTCGTGGTCGAAGCCAAAGAGAAAGCGATTGAGATTATCCTTGAGGGTAGGATTGTCCTCGAGAAACTCGCTGGTCAACTGAGCATTAGACTCGGCAAAACAACGATAATATGGTGGATGGCCAAGCCTGGCAGCAACGGTGCAATGCTCAAGGCTAAATCGGTCCAAGATCGGTATAGAAAGCTTGAGAGCCTCCAGCACTTGCTCTTCGGAGAGTTTTTCTCCCGTAATCGAGGATATGCCACCACCCTTGCGGACAAAACGCAGGATCGGCGTAGAGGCGTGAAAGCCCTCGACCTCCATCAAATCGTTGATATTGTAGCGAAAGAGCCCGGCTGCCGTGGTGAAATGAATGTAGTATCGCCGACCGGCCTGCAATTGATGAGCCATGAGAAAATTTGTGGAAGGCTTGTCGGGATCGTAGTCTTCTTCGGGCACAAACTCGAAGAAATGAGAAGTCACGGCCAGGGGACCGCCTGCTCCCTGGTCGGACAGAGGCACCGTGCCTCGACCTTCTGATGCCATATAACCAAAATCCCTCGTCGGGATATCCCCAAACAATTCTGGCAATTTCTCCAGATAAAATCCCATGGAGCCGCCTTTCCAGAGCGACATCACCTTGAGATACGGCCAGACGTCCTTTGGCAACAATTGTCCCTTGGCGTCCAACAGACGAGAGAGATGCCGTGCCTTGTCGCGATCGGCTTTAAAATACGGCTTAAAAGCATCGATAATATGCCTGGGCAGCAACTCGCACCCAAGACCATCCACACCGCATGTGCCATCAAACAATTGCTTGATCAAGAGTTCCGAACGGCTGCGCATCTGATCAGCCAACAAAAGAAAACTCGAAGGATTGCAACCGAGTATTGCTGCTACTTCTTGTCCGATGGCTGCTCTTAGCAAAAGATAGTATTTGAGATCGACCTGCTTGACTTTGCAAAGCTCATAAGGCAAGGCAAAATGCCTTTTGACCAGGGGAGACTGCCTCTTGTGCAAAAGACCGGAGATGGCGCCAAAAGGCAAACCGCACTCTGTGCGCCCTTCTTCGTCATTGCTGGATATAATGAGAAACTTGCCACTACGAGCGGTGCGAGGATTGTCCTCTATCATCTGGTAGTTGTGGACCTGGAAGGCATGGGTGTAGGTCTTAAGATGGCTCTCGGTGACGGGGATAAACTTGGGCCGATTAGTAGTGCCACTGGTAGTGGCAAACATAAATGGATCTTCTTGTGTGAGTTGTTTTTTTTCGCCTTTGCGCAACCTATCTATATAAGGCTCGAGATCCTCATAGCGAGCTTGAGGCACACGGCTCTTAAAATCAGCATAAGTCTCGATATTGGCAAATCCATGAGCTTTGCCAAATGCCGAATCCCGATTGCTCTTGATTATCTTGGTCAAGATAGCCATCTGCGCAGCTTCGGGATTGTGCAGTCCCTCAAAAAAACGCTTGACGTGGGTGTGCCGTCTATAAAATTGACCGATGGCCAGATCGAGGTTTTGCATTGTTAGGTCTTATTGCTCGCTATCGGTCTGACTGCCGACGAGCGACAATCTTGCTAGTGTTTGGGGTTTGAGTCTGACCGAAAGACCGCTTTTTGTCGGCGGCATAGCCCTGGTTCCCCAGGGCACCGTCAGATCTTCTCTAGTCAAATCTTCTTTGAGGAGGTATTTGTTCATCGCTCCTTCGACATTGGCAAACTGTCCAAAAGCACACGCAAGATGCCTTTGCGCTGCAGCAAGGATACCGGACTCGCCTACCTGAGCACCAAGGTGCGTCTCGATGCCTGCGCCCTGAGCTAGATCGAGCATTTTAAGTGCTGCAAGGATCCCGCCTACTTTAGAGATACGGATGTTAAAGCCGCCGCAGGCTCCACGGGCTATGAGACGGGCAGCACTTTCGAGCGAGGTCAAAGACTCGTCCACGATCACAATCGGTTCGATAGTCTCCGTCAACTTGGCCAATCCATCCAGATCGTGCGCAGGCAGAGGCTGTTCGATAGAAGCAAGACCAAACTTTTTGAAGGCTGCCATGCTCCAGCGGGCCTCGTCATAGGTCCAGGCACAATTGGCATCGACTCTCAAAATAGCGTCAGGTCCCAGTACAGAGCGCAAAATAGCAAGGGATCGACAAGCCTTATCGAGAGAATCGCCGACTTTGACCTTTACAGTCTTAAATCCATAGAGCTTGTAAAAGCGCGCGATGACCTCGACCTTGCCAGGTGAGGCAAAGGGTAGGACACCACCATAGGTCATACTCATCATTGTATTGGCGCTGGCGGCGAGCTTTAAAGACGGAGCAACAATCGCACTCAAAAAAGGGATCATCTCATAAAGCGACTTTTCCAAATACTTGCCTAGTGCATCCATAAAGGCCAGTTCTACAGCACAAAATGCAGCACCATGCTTGGTATTGTCAGCGAGCGAACGGGACAAAAGCTCGATCAGATCCTCAGGTTCTTTAAAATACTTGCCTTCAAATAATGGAGCGAGATTTTTCCTGATTCTTGCCACCACTCCCTCGGCGGTCTCACCGGTGACGTATTCACGCGGCACGCATTCTCCCGTGCCGATGATGCGTCTGCCATCATCACAGATGATTTCGGCTTGCACAAGCACATTGAGTGTATTGGATCGAGCAGCGAGCGCATGGCCGAAAGAAAACCTGAAAGGCAGCTGGACTATGGCGCAACGTAGCGACAGGACTCTCATCATGATTATCTGACTACCGGGCACTGAGCCATGATCCACTCAGACAAGACATGAGTGTATTCTCTAAACCAATTAGCATCAAAATCGAGGCTGTGAGCCGAATCGGGAAATATCCTCATATCCTTGACCGGAGATTTGAGACGAGCAAAATATCCCTGCGTCTTTTCGAGATCGACTATACGATCTGCCCCACCTTGCAATAGCAAGACCGGCAAGTCGATACTGGAGGCTGTCTTTTCTGCCAATTTGGTCAATTTGTAATTTTCTACAAAAAAATCGGCCGTAGCCTCTGTGAGCCTGAGGGGATCGCGCTGCAGATATCCTTGAAAAGTAGGATTATCCGTAAACATATCGATCTCGAGAGGAATAGACCATTTGCGTTTACTGTCACTACGCCCTCCCTTGCCCAACAAAGAGTTGTAAGCAATTTGCATCTTGGTGCCAAGGTCATAATCGATCTTAGAAAAGATAGCGGGACTAGTCATGACAAGCCCGGCAATTGGCAGGGTCAACTCATCCGCTGATACAGGCTTGTAATCTTTTGCGCACATCACTGTAGCAGCCTTGGCTCCCCAGCAATTGGCCATCAAGATAATGGGATGGCCCATATGATCAAAACCAATCTTGCGGACAAGGGTCTCGATATCGGCCAAAAAATCTTTGTAGCTGGTCAGATTGCCTCGATCCCTTGGATTAAGACCAGCTCCTCGACGATCGGCCGCATATATCGTCATGCCCTTGCCATTGAGATAGCTAGCAGTATTTTCGAACCACTGCGAATGCCCCTCGATCCCATGCAGATAGACGATAACAGGGTGCCCGGCCTGCCCCTTCCAGAAGCGGCAAAACAACTCGCGACCGTCCGCACTCTTGATCGATCGGATCTCGCAAGGGATCTGAGGCTGAGCGCCGTTGACACCGATTATAGGTGGGATTGGGGTCGATGAGAGGCTATTTGTGTCTCTGGACACGGGTCAAGATATCCTCGCCTGGCGTATTGAAAAGTTTAACATCATCCAAATGCTTGTGTCTGTGATGGCTGGAGGCGTAGTAAAGTAATGAGACTAAAATAAAATGTTGAGCTCGAATGTTGAGCTTGAATAATGAGCTTGAATATTGAAGGAAAAAACTATCGGATGGAGGCCGCATTGGCTGAAAGCAATAAAGACAAGCACTGGATCTTGACCATGTCCTCGGTCATGTCCGATGGCCTATCGAGATCTGCCTGGTTGGCTGGGGTCAATACAGATGAAATAGCCCAGGGCAGAGAGATCTGTCTAATCCTCTGGCCGTTTATCCAGCAATTGCCGGCCAATATTCAGGCAGTCAGAGACAAATTTGCAGTCGAGCATACGTCATCTATATCTTTTCTCGACCGCTTGTCCGACGAAGAATTGCATTATCAAAATCTCTACAAAGACCAGTGCAAACTTGCAGGCCTTGATGACTCTCAACTAGAGTCCGCGATAAAAGCAGTGCCTTCACCGATAATACCGCTCATAGATTGCACCAACCACTATTGCCGTCAGGGCAATCTACTCGAAGGCGTGCAGGCAATCATTGCGGCAGAGATAGCTGCTACGCAGTTTTCACGGAGAGTGCTGGATATATTCGAAAAATATTTCAGCCAACACACTCAACAATATGGAACAAATGCGATAGAGAACGGACTAAAGTGGTTGAGATTGCATGCCAGCCCCAATACGCGGCAAGCACTCTCTATGAAGCGCATGCTCAATATCGCCGAGGCAGAAGCTAGTCAACCGATTTCACCAAGCCTCCCTAATAATCTCCCCGTCCCAGTAGATGCCATAACACAAGCGGTTTTTACCCTCTGGCAAGTACCGGGCGCTAACAAACCCGCAATAGCGCAACGAGTCAAATAAATATGCAAAGACATCTCAATCTTACGATCTCGAGCCTCGTGGCCACTATGGCGCTTGGCTCCTTTGTAATTGGCCTAGCGGCGCCAGAGGCTCAATCCAAGAGCAAGGCTAACAATATAGATGCGTCTCTATACGAAGCTCCCGCACCCAAAGATACTGAGATGGCGGACGGGAACGCCGAGATAGAAAGGATGATTTCTGCTGCAAACTCTTTTGAGGACTATACAGTTGATTTTGAAATGACTGCACTCAAATCAAAAAAAGTCACAGAAGGCGGCACCTTATTTTTTAAAAAACCAAGGCTGATCAGAGTCGAGACAAAATCAGGAGAACGCAAAGGGGCTCTTGCAGTGATGGGCGAATCCGGCAAGGTAAAAGCACATCCAGGCGGTCGCCTCTCCATGTTTACTGTGGATCTATCGCCTCGTTCACATTTTTTGCGCACCGCCAATGGTTATCCCATGGTCGACTCGGACATGGGATCTCTGGCAAGAGCACTCAAGTCCTTTGTCAGCAAAGGTGATATGGCAAAGGTCTCGAGGCCCATGCAGGTGCGCGGACTGGCTGGTCAGATGCTGGTTCTCGAGATCAGGCATAAAAACAATGAGATTTTTAAGAGAGTAGCCGTTGATCCCGGCACGCATCTACCACAAGCATGGTGGGACTATGAGTCCGGCAAACTAGTATCTTATTCGACCTGGTCTGATTTTAAGGCCAACCCTGGTCTGGCCAAAGAAGTATTTGACGTAAAAAACAACAAGGGAGCTAAGCAATCATGAGTTTTTGTCCGCCAACCATCGCAGTCGCAGGCCTGGTCTCGATTGGGGTGATATTTGCCGTTCCCGTGCTGGCTCAAGGCTTTTCACGTCGAGGCAAGGGCGTATTCTACGAAAACAATTTTCTTTTGCAAAGAGCACCACAATTGGTATCGCTGCTCAATATAGCCGTCATTACACTGTCTACCCTGCATTTAAATGGCTTGACCGGTTTTCAATCTGTACCTCTGGTCAGCCTCACCCGCGAACCTCAGGGTGCCATGCTGGTCGTAGCCTGGCTGGGAGTCGCCATACTGCTTAGTGGTCTTATTTTTATGATCGGTGGCTGGTATTCGCTAGGCGAATCGTTTTCGACCGATGCAGAGTTGCTCGAAGGTCAAAAGCTCAGATCCGGCGGACTCTTGCAATTTGTGATGCATCCTGCCTATTCGGGCATCATCCAGTCTCTTACTGGTGCATCGATCGCCGCTCTTTCACCTATATCACTCATCATCGCTGTGTGCGCAGTAGCCCCTCTGTGGCTCAGACGTGCAAAATACGAAGAAAAACTGCTCATCGATACCTTTGGCCAAGAATACGAAGAGTATGCTCGGAAACTAAAATGGAGACGTCTCGTCCCCAGATTTATTCCGATTGGCGTTTAGCCAATTGCCTGCTAGACTCTTTACAACTTTTGGCGAGGTGTCATCGTGGTTATACAGAAAGTCTTCCTGAGCATGGCCGCTCTGGCCAGCATTTCGACTGCCACTGTGGCTTCGATGCAACCTGCACTTGCTGCTGACAAAGACAAAAACGCATTTGTCTCTGCAGTAGTAGAGATCAAAGCACCACCCGAAGTCGTCTGGAAGGCCGTTCACGAAGAGCGCAAGCATGATCCTGATCTTGCATATAGCAAGGTCCTACAAGAAAATGGCGATGAGGCTCTTATCGAACAAAAAATGGTCCTCATCCCTGTCATTGGCGCTGCTGTCAATCAGATCCACCAAAAAGAGACTCTAAACGAGCGTATCGATTACAAGCTGGTCAAGTCCGACCGCTTCAAAGCCATGGAAGGCAGCTGGGTTCTCGATCCAGTCAAGGACGGTACAAAATTGACGCTTTCGACCCATATCGATATCGGTATGCCTGTGCCCAAGACCATGATGAACAGTATTACGCAAAAAAAAATCCAAAAGCGCCTCAATAACGTAAAGAGTCAGGCCGAAACCATGGCCAAAAATATCGCGCAAGCAAATACGACAAACTAAGCAAATATTATTTGTCATACACGTCCGAGATCGCTAATCTAAATAAGCGACCTTGCCAAGCGGATCTTTGACTTGCGTATTATATCGATAATGACATTGCTCCTGACCTCGGCCATTAGCCTGGTATTGCTTATGGCCGGACCAGCAGAGGCCAGCAAGAGCTACGAATACTATCAAAAAGGCGAAAAAGCCTACGCGCAGCGAGATTATACGACTGCAATCGCAGCCTTGCAGACATACAGCCAGCGCAACCCTCAGGATTATCGCCCCCACTATATACTCGGGCATTGTTTTTGCGCTCTGGGTGATTACAAGCAAGCAAATTTTCATTATGGCCAACTTTTGACCTTGCCAGGAGATGACGCCGTTAAGCAAAAAGGGCGTGAATGCATTGCCATGCTGACCAAGTCTAAACAAGGGCAAGGAGTAAGAAAAAGCAGCAATAGACAAATCTCGGCTAGCTATGGTGGCCTGCCTTTGCCACCACCTGCGCCTGCAAGTCTCATAGAGGACAAAAAAATAGGAGTGGCTAATCAGGCTAATGACACTGCTTCCACTGCTTCCTACTTTGCCGAGGCAAGACGCAAACTAGTCGAGGAACATAAACGCTCGATATTGGCCGAGGCCAAGCGCCAAGCAGATGCTATCCTCAGAGCTGCTGAGGATGAGATCGAAGATATTCGTGTCAATCATCCACAACTTGTCACCAATGGCCAATCAACCTTTTTTGGCATCAGTACACACATGGAAAATTATATCCGCGAGCCGGCCCGTGCCCAGGCGGACAAGATCATCAAAGATGCAGAGATCCGTGTGGCTGGCATGCCTAATACCGACCCGCCAAATAACTTGGCAGATGGTGCACCACTGGCGACTAGCCCTGATCCTGTCGGGCAAAGCACCAATAGACACATAATCAAAACATACACAAACTGGCCAGGCCAAAAGCAAAACAAACAAGTCGCTCAAAAAAACAACAAGTATCTATAGATTGTTGCGCGAGATCTCGAGCGTTGGTCTGGCTGACTTTTCGGTATTGTCTTTAGCCGCATCGATCAACACTTCAAGTTTGATCTGAAAATGCTGTTCTATAAACGCCTTTTTTTCGTTAAATGCCCAGATTTCGGAGCGGCAGTTGTCGTTATTGTCAGCATCAAGTAATACAGTCATTGTCTCGTTTTTGACTATCAATCTAAAATCCTTGACCACGCGTCTGTGACTACGATCCAGGGCTTCGGCCAATCTCAAGAAGCAGGCGAGATCATATACGACTTTGCGACTATCCACATCGAGTTCCAACCAGGCTTCGTGAGTGATCTTAGGTTCAGAACCGCGATGATACCTCGCAATACTGGCGATGAGAGAGACCTCTTCTTCGGAATGTCCAAGCAAACCACCGTGCTTGATCAGATAGTAAGAGTGCTTATGATGCCCATTGCGCCCGATAAACATCCCGACATCATGCAGCATGGCGGCAGACCAGAGCAGATGCCCTTCGTCTTCCTGATAATCATGCAAGATGCCGCGAGTCTTTTGAAAAAATAATTGAGAAAGATAGGCGACATGCTGCGCGTGAGCAAGTCCGCCACCATATTTTTCGAGCAGATTGTGCACCGAATGCGAACGTGGATCTCTATGTTTTAAAAGACCTGCATCGTACCAGCCTGTCTGTAAAAACCTGTCCACAACTACGCCTTCTCGAAGAGCCTGCGAACAAACGGCTATTTCTTGGACATCTAGAGAACGCATGGTCTCTAATAAAACAATGGCCCCAGCCAAAATTGTCTCATTGCGATCGCTAGATACACCCTTGGGCTTTTCTCCCTTTAGTGCAGCGTTTTCGAGGTAGGACACGATTTGCTTGAGGCGCTCTCTGGTAATGCGAAAGCCAGAGAGCTCGGCTTGAGACTTACCACTAGATGCACGATCGAGCTTGGCTAAGGCTTGAATCGTGCCGGAAGTACCAAGCAAAAGACTAAATCCACCACTGTTTGCTATGCCATTGGAAGACGGCCTGAGCACACCACGGACTTCTTCATGCAACGCTTTGATCTGTTCGCGGCTCACGCATCCCTTGCTGTTTTTTTTAAAAAACCTCTGAGTCAGACGAGCAGCTCCGAGTTTATAGGACTCGGCAAAATAGATATGGTCGCGGTCGCCGACGATCAATTCGGTACTGCCCCCACCTATATCGACAATGCAAAAGCGGTTGCTGCCTGGAAAAAGTCCAGCAGCATTGGCCCACGAAGAATGCACCAGTCCGGACAAGACTCCGAGATAAATCATGCGGGCTTCTTCTTTGCCTGAGATCATACGCGCATCTATTTTTAGCTCTTGCCTGATCCTTCTCAAGCAATCCTCGCCATTTTTGCTTTCTCTGACGGCCGAAGTAGCAGTGGCAACGATCACGCTAGCACCTTTTTCGCGAGCTTTTTTTTGCATGTCTCGCAAGATCCGGACACAAGCACGCATGGCCGTCTCGTCGATATAATGTGCAGTCAGCGAGCGTCTGAAAAAGGGAACTGCTTCTTTTATTTTGGCCAGGACCTCAAAATGATCCTTACTTGGAGAAGCCTGGCAAACGATCATATGAAAGGAATTGGTGCCCATGTCGATCACGGCGATAACAGGACCGCCCTTGACCTTGGCCCAGGAATTGATGCGATCGGCCCTATCTGGCAAATGTGATGACATTTTTAAGACCCGCCTGGATACCAGTCTCTAATGTAGCACAGCTGCACGCTGAGAGTCCGCAAGAGACGTATTGTAGTGATCGATAAGCTGAAGGGCTGCACTTTTGGCGGTGGCGACACAATCAGGCAAGCCGACTCCATGGTAGCTGGCTCCAGCAAGCAAGACTCCTGTGGGCAAATGCGAGCTGACATCGGCAACCACATCCTTGTGTCCAACGAGATATTGCGGCATTGCCTGATGCCAGCGATGGACGCGGCTGTACAGTGGTTTACCAGCTCCCAGCAGTTTAGACAAATCGGCTTGGGCCCGTTCCAAGAGCCTCTCGTCGCTCTCTGCCAATAGATTTTCCATTTTGACTCCACCCAAAAAGACCCGCACGACTACGAGATCTTGCGGGGCACGCCCGGCAAATTTTTTGGAAGCAAATGATATAGCAATAGCCGCATAGCCACGACTTGCAATCTCGGTCTCTGGTATGACCACGCCAAAACCGTCTGGCTCAAAGGCAAACTCTGATTTATCAAAGACAAAATTGGCTACTGCACTCGAAGCAGCAGGTATTTTGTCGAGAGAAGCTGAGATGGCCTCACCATTGCCGAGCAAACGAGCAGTGACGCGCGCCGGTGTAGCAAGTATCACCCCGTCAAAGGCGACAGTACGATCATCCAGCTGCACTGCTATTTTTTTGGTACTGGTACCTCCATTAAGCGTTCTTACAGAATGCACTTCGCAATTTTTGCGCAAGTTGACACCAGACGCTGCCAGACTGCTGATGAGAGCATCGACTACAGTCTGTATACCATTTTTAAAGGAGGCAAAAAGGCCATATCGAGCTCCGCTACCCGAGTCTCTGGATGACTTGGCGACCTGCGACATCAAACCTCTTATGACACTACCTTTAGTGCTTTCGATTTGCACAAATCTCTCGGCCACACAGGCCGCCGACAATTTTTCAGCATCACCTACATAGATCCCGGCCACAAGAGGCTGAGCCAGTTTTTGCAAGACCTCGACACCAAATCTCCTGCGAACGAATGAGGCAAGACTCTCGTCTTGTTTGCTTTTGCGTGCAGGCAAAAAGAGATCGAGCATTGCTCTCAACTTGCCGGACAGGGACAGTGGAGCTGAAAGGCAAAAAGGCAGCAATTTGGAAGGAGCAAGCATGACAAAACCATCAGGTAATTTGTTGAGTCGTCCCTTTGCCAAAACGTAGGCTCCTCGGCCGTCTTTATTAGTAGAAATGATTTGATCGGAGATGGCGAGATCCGACGCCAAATCGAGCAGGCCTGGCTTATTTGTTATAAAAGAATCAGGGCCAGACTCGATGGTGCAACCCTTGGCCTCGAGTGTCTCGATGACACCGCCAAAACGATGGCTTGCCTCAAAAACGCTTATTTCAAAATCGTCTTTGCTCGTTTGGGACAAGTGCTTGTGTAGATAAAATGCCGCACTCAAACCGCTGATACCACCACCTATGATGGCAAAACTTGCTTTGCCAGGTCTTGGACTCTGATTCATCTTGCACCTTGTCCCGAGCGGGAGAGCTCTTCTATTTTGCGTGTACTGAGTTCTTTGACCAGATCGACTAGATAGCGCGCCTTATCTGGGTCGGTCTCTTTCATAATGCCGTGCCCTAGATTAAAAATATGTCCCGGCCGCATCTGCGATTGATCTAGCACTGCCTGCACCTTGTCGACAATCACATCCTTGTCGGCAAGCAAGGTCAATGGCTCGAGATTGCCCTGCACGGCTCGATCGTGTCCGATCATGCGCCAGGCCTGCGATAAATCGGATCGCCAATCCACACCGATACATGTAGCCTTTGTGGCTGACATGAGGTCGAGCATGCCGCCTGTGGCGGTACCAAAATAAATAGAGGGGATTCGCATGGCATTGACAGCAGCAATTATTTTTGTGGCATGGGGCTCTACATGCCTGGCAAAGTCATAACGATCGAGCGCACCAACCCAGCTATCAAAGAGCATCAAGCAATGCGCACCTGCCTTTTGCTGCATCTGGAGATAATCGATTGTGATGAGAGTAAGACGCTGCATCAAGCTCTCAAAAAGGTCGGGCCGTCTGTACATAAATGTCTTGGTCTTATCAAAGCTACGTGATGATCCACCTTCGATAAGGTAACTTGCCAGTGTAAAAGGTGCACCGGCAAAACCAATGAGAGGCATGCGCGGCCTCTCTCTGACAAATATCTCGATCGCCTCAGCGACAAAGTGGAGATGCTCGTCACAGCTAAAATCTACCAGTCTAGCTAGCGAAGCCTCATCTGCAACTGGATGATCTATCACAGGACCATCACCCTTAGCAAATCTCAAACCTGCCCCAAGGGGCTCGAGTGGCAACAAGATATCGGCAAAAATAATTGCGGCATCAGTCTCTAGCTGATCGCAAGCAAAAGTAGTCACCTGAGCGGCCAATTGGGGAGTTTTGCAAAGAGTGAGAAAATCGACTTTCTCGCGGATCGCTCGATACTCCGGCTGATATCGCCCGGCCTGTCTCAGCAACCAGATCGGTGTCCGCTCGGTCTTTTGGCGATTGAGTGTCCTGATAAAAAGTGAGTCGTCGAGATTGCCCATTTAATGTATCGCCTGTTTGCGCTCGGCAGCTAATGCAAAGAGTTTTTGCAGAACCTCAGCAACAACCTGATCAGGAGTTGATGCACCAGCAGTAATACCGATAGTAACGGGACCATCTGGTAAAAAGCAGTCTTGACGAGAAAGGTCGGACTCATTCGCACCCTCACTATCGAGAGGCTTGAAGGCAATGGTATTGCCCGGCCCTATACAGCCGGGACCGTCTATGTGATAACTCTTAAAACCTCTATGCTCGGCAATTTCTTGCAAATGACCGGTATTCGATGAGTTGAAGCCACCAATGACTATAATAAAGTCCAATTTTTCGGCGACCATTTCGAGCATAGCGTCTTGTCTTTCTTGCGTAGCATCACAAATAGTGTCACCAGGACTGAGAAAATGCTCTTGCAAATGCGTCGGACCATATTTTGCTAGCATCGTATTTTCAAATAATTTGCCTATCTGCTCGGTCTCGCCCTTTAGCATCGTGGTTTGGTTGGCTACGCCAATGCGCTCTAGATGTCGCGACGGAGAAAAGCCAGGCGAAGTCGATTGAGCAAAGCGAGAGACAAACTCTTGCTCGGCACTCGGATCGTTTTGGCCATTCAAGATATAGTCGGCCACCCATTTTGCTTCGTCTAGATTACGCACGATGAGATAATTTTTTGCTCTAGAGCTCGTGGCAATGGTTTCTTCGTGATTGGGCTTGCCATGAATGACGGCAGTAAAATCACCTTGCTCGTATTTGGCTACTCGCCCCCAGACGCGAGAGACCCAGGGACAAGTAGTGTCGACGATCTCGCAACCTTTTTCCTCTATCAGTTGCATTTCTGCTACTGAGGCACCAAATGCAGGCAAAATGACCACATCTCCGTTGCCAATAGGAGCAAAATCCTTGCGTCCTTGTGCATCACAGGAGATAAAGTTGATCCCCATCTCACGCAGGTTTTTGTTGACCACCGGATTATGAATGATCTCGTTGGTGATCCAGATATTTTTGTCGGGAAAGTGCTTGCGCGTCTCGTAAGCCATTGACACTGCCCGATCAACACCCCAGCAAAAGCCAAATGCCTGGGCCAAACGCACAGTGATGCCGTTTTTGGTGAGCATATTGCCGTTTTGCCTGAGCTCAGCTATGAGATCAGACTCATATACTTTTTTGAGCTCGACTTGTACCTGATCCTTGAGACCAAAGCCCTTGCGGTGATACACGGTTTTTTTAGCGCCATCCGTATGCGGCATCTCAGACTCCATATAGGCACATGATAACCCACCTTAGTTTAGGTCTTATTTGCCTCAAATACGGCTCGTTTTTGAAACTTTACAGTGATATTATTAAGTCTCTTATGGTATCTCGTAAGTCTTAACTTATCGGTACCGCTCTCTCTCTCATTATTTACCTGCTGGAGGTTTGGCAGTGATCAACACTAAAAAAATCGGCGCTCTCGGGTTTGCCATGGCAGCCCTTATGTCTATGGCACAGGCACCAGCCATGGCTGATGACGCAAAGTCCATGGTCACCAATGTCGCACTCATGCCCGTCAAAGCTGCCTCGATCGCTACCGGTCTGGTAGTCGGCGTTCCCGTGGCCATAATGAGAAAAAGCTCCAACCGCACCATCGAATACACAGGCAACTTTGCCGACAAGATCGGTGGTAAGGATCACATGGTACCCATGATGTTTGGATCGGTCATGGGTCTGCCTGCAGGCGTGATTGTCGGCACTGGCGAAGGCGTCTTTTATGGTGGCAAAAATGCCTTTTCACATTCAGTCGAAAAGCCTTTCTGCCTGGCCTCGATGAGCCTCGACAAAGATCTCGACTAACAATCATTGACAAATATCGATCAGTTATCCAAAGGAGTGCCATCTGGCACTCCTTTTTTTACTCATTATTTGTCGAGGGTTTTCAAGGTTAGCCTGTTTTTAAGATCTGGGTATATGACTTGGAGTAAACAGGAAGGTAAACCCCAAGCATGACCAATAGCAAGAGGCAGATCGCGGCTGACAGGGTCTTGAGACTCAATTGTCCTGGTTTTGGCGAAGAAAATCATCTCAATATAGGTAGAGCCAAGCCCCTAGACAATTATCAGGCCATCATCGCCAATCCGGTCAGTTTGCTCCACCTTTTTGACAAGGGACCGGAGCCGACCAGGCGTATCAACCAGCTCCTAGAAGAAGGCGTCAATCAACTCAATGTCCCCGATGACGCCCTTATCCAGGAGCTCATCAACGAATCTGACGCCCGTCTGGAGGAGTTGATACCCTTTTTGTCCCAGGGCGGGCTCCTCGTCTATTTTCTCTGTCGTCCCTTCGTGCTGGCCGGACCAAGCATATCCGTAGACAATTACGATTGGCTGTCGGTGTATGCGCCAGCGCAAAAAAATCCACCAGACAATGGTTCGCGTCAAATGAGCGCTCTCAGTCATGGTCGACTGATCGAGCCAACCGAAGAAGGCTCCTCCACAGATTGCGAATTTGCTCAGTATTTTCAACAGACTGGCCTCGAATGGAACACCATTATCAGGACAGACTTTTTGAGCAGCAATTATTCGGTTTTGGCTCAGGCCGGTGCAAAAAAATGCATATCCGCCCAGTTTTGGGCTGGCGACAATGGCGGCAAAGTGGTGTTTTTACCGGCGCCCTATTCGCCTGACTTTGATCGACTCTTAATGGACGGCGTCAATCGCTGGTATAACGATGCCATAGACAAGGGCTACATCCAACATCAGGAAGTGCCAAACATAGCAAAGCCGGATGGCCCGGCGTTTTACATGTCTTCTACTGCAGACAACCAGGACACAGCAACACAAAAGGCAAGCACAATGCAAGATCTCAGCAAGCCCGAACAGGATACTGCCAGCAACGAGAACGACAATGCATCGCTCGACAAGCAAGAAGGCAGGACTGCTCCAAAAGGCGCACTCAAATCTCTTTTTTCCAGCGATGCCATGGATGATGACGAAGAGTTTGGGATGCCCATCCCCGACACCCAAGCTCAGGCACAGCAAGAGCCTTTGCCTGCAGCCACCAGCAATACACCTGTCCGCGTCACAGCAGAAGACATTTTGCGCAGCGTATCCCAAGAGGTAGGAGTAGATCTCGATCTCGGTCAAGCTCCACCGGCCTCGGCACCAGAGCCCGAACTCGCACGCATCAACAATTATGAGCTAAAAAAAGCTACTGCAGAGATGGATCTTTCACAATTTGCCGAGACTGCAAGACAACTTGTCCAACAAGCCAACCAGATCGAGACGGCTACAAGACAAGACGCCACTCCAGCTCCGAGCATGCCAGAGCCTGCTGCTTTTGCACCCGATCTACAACAAACTCAGGCCGAGGCGCCATCGGCTCCAGTCATACCGCAACCACTTACTTCTATAAGTCAGCCACAAATGCCCAAGGTAGACAACTACAAGCCAGCATTTTCAGAATCAGGCAATGCTCAGACCTCCGGTCTAGCTCCTGAGATCGCCCAACCGCTCGTCTCCCATGCCGCTCCTCTCGCCATGCCGGCTGAGTCGTCTCAACCACCTCAAACAGAAGGCAAGACATCACGTATTTCCGATATCCTCAAAGGTCTCGAATTTGCTAAGCCAGGCCTCTCTGACCTGGAAGCAGCCCAAAATGAAAACGAACCTCCAGTCTCTCCCAACTTTATCCATAGCGATGTTGCAGATGTAGCAGAAAATGCACATATAGCGCCACCATCGGCAGCACCAGCATTTAATGCGGCAGAGCAATTGGTCAACCAGATAGAACAATCAATGTCCATGGCTACGGACAAATTTGACGAGACTCAGACTCAGGAGTCGATCCCCGCGCTGCAACTCGCAAGCGAGATCATCCAGCCTGCTTATCAAGGCGAGCTGCTTGGTCTGGACATGCAAGAGCCCGAACAACAACCAGAACAAGCAATCTCCGTTGCACCTCAAAGCCAATTGCAAGAACCAGAGGTAGCAGTGGATATAAGCTCAGATCATGATCTTGATCTGGCGGCAGCACCTGCACCACAATCGCAACCTCAACAGATGGCGGCTTCGACTACGGATACAGCACCGATGCCGGTGCCTCAATCGGCTCCGATGCCAGCACTCAATATGAGTCATTTTGAGCCGGTACAACCCAAGCAACCACAGGAATTGATCAAAAAAATGGAAGAATTTGCCAACCATACGCATGCCTGGACCTCCAATTTTTCTTTCTCCTACGCGGACGGAATGAAGCTCGAATTTACACAGATGTCCGAGCAGGTCAGACAGATGCAAGCACATCTATCGATGCTCGAAAATAAGATCAATACTCTCGAATCGCTCAAGACGAGATTACTCAGCAGCGAGCAGGAAGGACTGATGGCAGCAGCCCAAGAAGTCTTCATTCGTCTGGGCTACCAGGTGCAACCTTCTCGCACCAATCCTAATGAGCTATGGCTCAGTCGTGGCGACCAAATGGAGGCCATCGCTCGCATGGTCCGGAGCCAGGGAGCAGCCAATCGTACCGAAGTGGCTCAACTAGCCGAGTCTGTCATCTCATTCTGGGACGAATTTGAGGTAGAACCAAAGGGCATCTTGATCGCACAGACATTTTTTGACAAGCATCCGCACGAAAGACAGGAAGCAGATTTTTCGAGTGCAGTGCAAGACTTTTCGAGCAAAAAACACCTTTGCATCCTGTCTTCAATGCAATTGCTGGCGATGTTCAAAGATGCCGAGACTAATAGCATGAGCACCGATGACATGCGTCGCAAATTGCTCGACACAAACGGCAAGCTGCTTGGCTTCTCTTTAGAAGCAAATCTCCAAACTCCTGCAACGGTGTAAACTAAACGATCTATATCTAGGCTTTTGAAAGGGGCTTGATTCGTGAGTATTCCAACTCTCCTCATTTGCGACGGTGACGACGAGCAGCAGACAAGGCTCGAGAGTCTCATCAAGGGAGACTCCAGTTTTCGCTATATCGCGACTGTATCTAAGCAAGATGGCCAGATGGCTATCGAGCAAGGTATAAAGGTCGGAGTCAAGCTGGTCTGGATGGATCTAAACGACGAGCCTGATGCTTGCTATACCTTGATGGCCCAATCAAAGCAAGTGCATCCAGAGTTGCCCATCATTATCTCCAAACGAGGTCTGGATCCGGAGACGATCCGGTATTCGCTCAATGCTGGAGCACTCGAATGCCTCGAAGAAGCCACAGCCCAGGTACAACTAAAAATAGTGGCAGCAAAACTTGGAGTGGCAGCACCAGCTCAAGCCACCGCTCCAGCCGCTCAAGCACAAGCCGCTCAAGCACAAACAGCGCCAGCTCAACCTGGCTCGCAAACTGCAGGGAGCTCAAAATGGGGCGACCTTGATTCTATACCGACTCCTGGTGCGGTCAAGCACAATCAAGAGCTCACCGGTGAAATACATGTGGGAGCCAACCCAGGCGTGGGCGTCGCATCCAGCACTCAGACCCAGGCTCTACAACAAACTTCACCTGCAGGCCAGTCAGGCTCTAGATGGGGAGACCTCGATTCGATTCCTACTCCAGGACAATCAGCCGGTGCTTCACGACAGGGTATGTCAGCCATGCCGGCTCAAACTCAGGCTCCAGCCCCGGCACCGACTCCCGCACCTACCGCTCAAGCGACAAATCAAGCCGAATCAAAATGGGGAGATCTGGATGCCATACCTACACCCAAGGCAAAAACAGAACCCGAGATAATACCGCCGAGTCCTGCACAAGAAAAGGCAATCACTCCAAGTCAAGCTCCAGCAGCGTCCGCAGCTCCAGCAACTGCAAACAGCATCGGGGGCGGAGGCAGTCAATGGGGAGATCTGGATGCTATTCCCACTCCTAGCGTCAAGGCGCAACCTGAGCGCCCCAGCTTTGGTTCTGGAGGCGCGCTGGGTGAGACTGATGCACCTAGCACTCCTCCCAAGCCACTCATGCCTCACGATCATTCGAGTCAAAAGGGCCTGAGACCGAGTCCCGAAAAGGCAGAGTTATACACGCTCGGCGCAGCACCAATGTGGCTGATTGCGGTGATCATCCTGATCATCTTTGGGGCTATCGCTTATTTTATGATGCGTCCACATTAGATCCAGTATCATTGGACACTGGCAAAATCACCCAGAGTGAGTTTGAGCTCTATTTTTTGACCATTGCGGATCAGACCGATGGTGATTACATCTCCAGGCTGTCTATCCCGGATCGATCGACGCACGTCTAGAGACGAAACAATTGGCTTGCCATCTATAAAGGCGATCGTGTCATTGACGAGTATGCCGGCCTTGTCCCCCGGTCCATCTGTTGCCACCCTTTCGACCTTGACCGCCACCGGATGCGATGGCAAAGTCAGGCTACGACCGCGTTCAGGATCAACATCGATCATATAGATGCCTAGATACGGTCGAGAAACACGACCATCAGCAATGAGTTTACGTACTACATCTGCCACAACTTGAGACGGAGTAGCAAAGCCGATACCATTGGAACCTGCACGCATCGCAGTATTGAGCCCAATGACCCGGCCTTGGATATCGAGCAATGGTCCACCCGAATTGCCCATATTGAGAGGCGCACTATGCTGAATAAGCTCTACTCGATTGTTAAAATCGGCAAGCGAGCGATCGATACTGCTTATGATACCAGTAGTGACAGTATGATCGAAGCCCATGGGAGAACCAATGGCAATGGCCCAATCACCAGGTCTAACCGTATCTTGCTCGGCAAACGGTAATACCGGCAAGTCCCGAGCGTCGATCTTGATCACAGCTAGATCGCTATAGGGATCTACGGCGATTACCTTGGCGATATAGTTTTTTTTATTTGCCAAGGTGACCGTGAGTTTGGCTGCCTCTTTTACTACGTGAGCATTAGTGACAATATAGCCGTCCGATCGCACGATCAGACCCGATGCCTCCGCAGGCGGTGGCTGTTTTTTATTAAAGAAACCTGCTGATGCACCTGCGCCATTAAAAGCAATGCCTATATTTACTGTCGCCTGTGCCCCCATAGCTGTCACAGGCCTGAAGACATTTAACTTTTTAGAGGCGTTTTTTGCATCACCGCCAAAGATCTGATCTATCCCGGCGGCCAGATCAGGCGCAAGGCTACTCCTAGTGGGCGCGTGCGGCAGCACCACATAACCGACGGCCAGACCTGCAAGCGCCGATATCCCCGAGGCAAGGCAGATCGCCACAAGAGAAAGAGCAATAGGAGGTGACGGGGACCTTTGGTTTAATTGAGGGTCGAGGATGACATGGCTTTCATCTTGCATTGCTATATTTTAGCCTAGCCGGCCTGTCGGGGTCTAGAAAAAATATCTCCAACATCGACCTGCAATCACGATCGTAGAGTGTATTTGTGAGTATAGCGTCCATCAACCTCAGAGATTGACTCACATCCTCATAAGAGAGCCCGCTATTTTTTAACAGAACGACCAGACAAAGCAAATGCCCGAGTCCCGCCATCATAGATAATTCACCAAATCCGATACCGCAATATATGCGGCCATATATCTTGACGAGACAATATCGGAGTAAAAGATCATCTATTTTGGATCCGGATTGAAAGTCCTCATGACTTGCTGTATAGCTTGAGCCCCGATACTCTCGTCCAACATAGTCATTTGTTGTCAGCGCATCTTGCACTCCCCGAACCAACTTAAGACCATAAGGATCAAAATCAACACCAAAACCCGTATTCGGCATGTATCGGTCGGCCAGGCCCGACAGCAATAGATTGTCGAGTTGTTGGGGCTCGAAGGCGCAGCCTGGCCATTTGGCGAGGCCGTATTTAGCATTGGACAAACGATCTAAACGCCATAGGCGCTGCATAAAACCTGCAATCAATTGCACAGCATCGATTTTGCTTGAACATGCTGCATTTTTTACAAAATCATCCAGCAATAAATTGTTTAATTGGCGAAACTCAGCAAAAGGCAAAGCCAGCCCAGACACGAGCTCCATGGATTCGGCAGCAAAATATTCCTTCGATCTTTTTGCTGCTTGCGTATCGAGAGCCTGATACTGCCGATAAATCATCTCTAATCTGTCCACCGGGACCTCGGATAAGAGGCTGCCGGTATTTTGGATTACAGCAGTGGAGGCAAAGGACACCGAGACAAATATGCCATCCGGGCAGTGGAGAAAGCCATAAGGAAAAACCGCGCACATCGCTGGTTTGACTGGCAGATCATCGACATAAGCATCATGCAGAGTGCAGCTTTTGTCTGGCCCAAGAAACCGGCAGGCACCGCTTGCATCCCTCGGTAGAGTGAGGGAAAAACGGGTACTCTGATCATGATGCAGGCCGGCAAAACCCAGATCAGAACGAGATCGCCCTAGATGCGCAGCAATGCGGTCAGCGTCGCTGTGAGATAAAGGCACAGGCCACTGATGGCAACAAGCAGCACAAAGACTGCAAGCAAACCTGATGGTCGGGGGGAGGCAAAATTGAGACGGGTCCAAATCCATGCAATATATGATAAAGCCTTCATGCACAATTGCCTCAGTTGAAAGGCACTTTGAGGGACAATCTAGATCTCTCTCTCAAGCAAGACCAATCATGAAAAAACAACATCTAATCGGTTGCCTCTGCCTCATCTCGCTATTTTGGCCCATGGCCTCTCTCGGAGCCAATCCGGTCAGTAATGCCAGTACGACAGTCTCCAGCAAGGCCAAGCCTATAGGCGATAAATGGGCTGTAGTCATTGGAATCGGGGAGTTTGCCGACCCGGGCATCCCGACTCTCAAATACGCTGCCAAAGACGCCAAGGATTTTTATGATTATCTGGTCGATCCAAATCTAGGCAAGTTTCGCAGGGATCACGTGCGTCTATTGACCGACAAGGATGCCACCAAGATCAACATCTTGGATGCGCTGGGCGATTCATTCCTCCCCCATGCCGCCAATCCCGATGACCTCATAGTCATTTATCTTTCTACTCACGGATCTCCAAGTCGCGCTGATATCAATGGCGTCAATTATGTTTTGGCTCATGACACCCAAAAGAAAAAATTGTTTGCCACTGGTATAGAGATGCAACAACTGTTGAGGACCATAAAAGAAAGAGTACACAGCGATCGTTTGCTTTTAGTGATGGACACCTGCTACAGCGGTGCCGGCGCCGAAAAAGGGGACAAGGGCTTGTATCGCACCAATGCCGATGGCAAGGCGATTGCTCAAGGCACAGGCTCGATGGTCATCACTAGCAGCTCTCCCGATCAAAAAGCCTGGGAATCTGATGATCTCCGCAATAGCTATTTTACAAAATATCTGATCGATGCTCTCAAAGAAAAGTCAGGCAACGCAACTATCGATGAGGCTTTTGCAGCGATGGCCGGCAAGGTGCAGCAAGCGGTCCTCAAGGATAAGGGAGCGCTACAAACTCCCTTGATCGCAGGCAAGGTTACCGGTCCAAACTTATTGCTGTCCGTCACTCCGACAATAAACAGACCAGCACCGATAGTAGTGGCAAACGAAGCCATGGCAGCAGCACAGGCTCAAAGCGCAGTCGGCAATTCGAGCAAGGCAGCCAATCTAGACTTTACCGCTTATGTTGAACACATAAAGGCTGGCAACAAGCTCTTTGAAGAAAACAAAATCTGGGACGCGATCCATGAAATACAGGCTGCATGCAAGGCCAATCCGCAGACAATCGAAGGCTACATCATTCTTGCGCACCTCCTGGATAGCCAGGGGCGATATCAAGAAATGATGACGGCAGCCAGACAGGCGGTGCTGAATGACAAGGATTCGAGTCGAGCCAAAGAAGCACTCGGACTGGCATATTATCGCCTGGGCGATGCCAATGAGGCTCTCAGACAAGTGCAAATGGCAGTAGCTTTGGATCCGTTCAATTCGATGGCACGTACCCTGCTCGGCTATATCAACGAACACAAGCTCAATCGCGTGGATGTCGCCGAACAAGAATATCGAAAGGCTCTGGATCTCAACAATCTAAATACCAGAGCCCTGGTCAATCTCGGAACTCTGCTTGATAGTCAGGGAAAAACCCAAGAAGCACAAAAACTCTTTGAGAAAGCAATAGAGAGCGATGCGGATGATTATCAAGCCCATTTGGCTCTGGGACACCTCCTTTATCGCGACAAAAAAGATCTGCTTGGTGCCGAAAAGGAAATCAGAACTGCTATGCGTCTGGCTCCAGAAAATGCCACGATACATGCGGAATTGGGAACCGTGCTGGCTCTAGATGCAAAACGTCTAGACGAAGCAGAAGGAGAGCTCAAAAAGGGCATAGAAATTGCCAAAGATCAGGGCACGCCTCACTTTTTGTATGCCAATTTTCTCCTGCAGCACCGTGGACGTGTAGATGAGGCTGAGCGCGAATACCGCAATGCTTTGGAGTTGGATGACAGTCTAGACGAGTGCATGGTAGCTCTAGGCGACCTTTTAGTGTCCAAGCGCAAAGTATTTGACGAAGCCGACAAACAGTACAAAAAGGCGTTAAGGATCAATCCTCGCAATCCTTATGCTCACCTCGGCATCGCCCGAGTGCAAGAACTACTGTTTAAAAACTATGCTCAAGCAGAGACCTCGATCAAAGCCGCCATCGCCATCAAGCCTGACCTCTCTCTGTCCTATGAGCGGCTAGGCGAAGTCTTTGAAAAGGCAGGCAAGCCAAACGATGCAAAACAGGCCTATATGCAGGCCTTAAGCAAGGACAGCAATAATGCTCTGGCATCTTTTAATCTGGGTATGCTCACATGGAACTATTACAAGAACAAAGACGAAGCAAAAAAATATCTTGAGCAGGCTGCCGAAAAAGCACCAGATGTGTCGTCCTATACAACAGAATTAGGTCATCTGATGGCCAATGAGTTTAAGCAGTACAAGCCTGCGGAGGCTTTATTGCGCAAAGCATCCCAGGTCAATTTTCAAGATACTGACGCACACTATTATCTCGGTATGCTTTTGATCGAAAAACTCGGTCAGCGCAAGTCAGGAGAAGAAGAGCTCAAATGCGCATATCAGCAAAAGCCTGATGACAAACAGATCAAATCAGCTTACGAGAGATTTGTACGTTGAACCTATTGATCCACAGTATCGTTAGTATAGCTATCGCCATACTGGTACTCGTTTTATATAGTCCGACTCTGAGTAGCCCACCTCTAATTGACGATCAGACGCTGCTAGCGGCATGGAGTCATGCCATCGCACCTGGTGCCTACGGTATGGGCATCGATCCACGAGATCTAAACCTGTCCCTGGGCAACGCTCTCGCGCACTTTCTCTCAGGCAGTGGGAGCAAGTCCGGCGCAGGCTTTATCAAGGCCATGTCGGTTTGCATGCATGCTTTTAACGCGATTGCTTTGTATCTGATCATTGTGTGTCTCATGATTCGGCATAAGAGTCGTCGCATTGATCGGGAACAGATAGATCTGGGCCGAGCCTCTCTATACGGTGGCATCACGGCACTGCTATATGCCGTCAACCCATTAGCCAACGAGGCCGTCTCCAGCCTAAACGGGCTGCCAGTAATGCTTGGCACAGCCATGATGATGCTTGGTGCTTTAGTGATCAGCTTTTACAAAGACCGCGCTCCTGTATGGGTAGCCTGGCTCGGGGCGATCATGCTCATCTGCTCCCTATTTTGCAATGCACACACAGCAGTACTCGGCTTGATATTGGGCCTTCTCTTGACCCTGTCCCGTAGCACATCGACGCCAAATCTATCCACCCGCCTGATGTGCGCTCTGATCATCCTCTCGGCCCTTTCCTGCTCGATCTGGGCGAGCGTCCAGACCTCCTCACTGCAGGCCCCGGCCTTGATGCGCCAGTTATCGGAGAAAGGCATCGAATCTGCTCTTTATCAGCACAGACAAATGGATCTGGTGGAGAATTTTGCAAAAAATGCCACAACAAGCATATTTGCTGTCAACAAGCGCGCTAATCAAAACAGCTATAAAAAGATTTATCGCAATCTCGCAATCGATCTCATACTAATATTGCTGTGGGCAATTGCCGGTTTGATCCTCTCTCCACGCGGCCGTGTCCTTTCAGGTATTGCCTTGGCTGCCTGGATCATTGCATTATGCGGTGCCTATCCAATGCAGGTCGATACAGATACCCTATATGGTGCCCGCTGGCTCTACCCAGCCCTGATTGGACCGGCCTTGCTATTTGGCGCAGCTCTAGGAGCTATGCCGGCGGCGCAAAATCAAAGCAAACTAGCCTTTAGTATCAAAGGCGGGATTGCAGCAATGCTGGCGGCCTCCCTCCTGGTCCTACAATCCATGCTGACTTACACAAATGCCATGTCGTACAAGGCAAACGCCAAGACCTGGCAGACCATTGCACAATCAGCAGCGATGGTAGCCAGCCGCGAGAGATCATCTCATGTGATTGTGAGGGATCTGCCGCAAACTCTTGCCGTTGCGCCCATCATTTCCCCTTTCAATCTCTATGTGCTGGAGATAAGGCAGAAAGGCAAAAAATCAGAAGCCACTATTGCAAATTATGATCTGCCTCCAGAGGCCTACAGAAATTATGTGCGAGAGTCACAATCAAACAAGCAGATCAGTCTGCATTATGAAAAAAATTTTGGTGGCTTGATACGCATTGATTTTGCCCCGCCGCCCAATAGCAGTTTTGCCTCAAAACTCGATCTGGTGGGCTTGCTAGACAAGCTCAATCCGCCTCTGGCCTACTATAAAGATGCCATCAAAGTAGATGCCATTCAAAAGTGCCTGGTAATGGAAAGCAATAATCAAGGCGGACTGGGTATCCCGCTCGAGTGTTGGGGCCTGGACCCACTAGCCACCGATGCAATTTATATCGAGGCCAAAATCGACGGAGGCCAGCCTCAAGAAGGGGAAAAAGAACCCAAAGTCGATTTGCATTGGTTGACCAATTGGCAAACTGATTGGGAGCATCGCGACCGCTACGCATCTTGTAGTGCCGTTGTTTCCGACGGACATTATCATCGATATCGATTCTCCACGATCAACAATGCCTTTAGCACCAACGGCTATCCAAGTCGCATCATGTTTGGCTTTCCTGCAGGATCTCGAGTGTTTATACGTGAGGTAGGCTGGATCGGCAAAGAGCACCCGGATGATACATGCGCGGCCAAGATCAATCTAGATTGCCAGATGCAAAAATTTGACCGCGATATCAGTGCCTCCAAGCCAGGTTGCCTCTACCTGCATGATGGACCTGACAACAATATGATCGCAGCCAAGGCGACAATCGCAACCAGTAGCGATACCAGTACAAATACAAGTCCTAAAGGACATTTTGTACTGGAGATCAGTCCCATGAATTTACCTACAAAATCCGATGGCTTATATCCAGAGGGCTCATATCACAATCTGGCGGCAAATAACATTGCCCTCAAGCCTGGACAAAATGGCTGTTTGTTGCAGGCTAGAGACTTTAATCTATTGCCAGGCGAGTCGAGCGGCAATTTTAGCGTCACTGCGAGATATCTGGACGATAATAATGTGCAGATCGGCACCAGCAGCAATAGTTATTTGGTTAGGGTCACAAAATGATGAGAGCAATATGACACAAGATAAGTATCAAAATTTTTCGCCTGACTCCGACTTTGACGATGACGAAGATGATTATGATGATGATGATGATGATGATGATCTGGATCAAGCGGATGCAGCAGATGCGGGATTTGATCTCAACGCTCTAGTCTTTGCCTGGCAGGATACGCATCCGGACAACAATTATTATTTTGATACTAATAGTGGTGGCATCAAAATGGTCAATCGCAATCTTTTAGAATTGCGAGATTTGACTGATGAGATCGAAAGGCACAAATATCGCTACCTCTATCTGCCTAAACCCGACCCTAAGCAGCTAAGAGAAGATCTGCGCGACTTCCAACGCGACATCGATAATGCCAAAATCAAAAACATACTTGATATGGCTTTTGAGAGCCCACATCCACTAGAAGCCTTTAAAAAAATCCTGAGCGAAAACCCCGAAAAAATAAAAGAGCTGGAAGCCTTTCGCCACGGCCGAGCCCTGATCAGAATCAGGCAATGGATGGAAGCCAACAGCCTGAGAGACCGCTGGGAGATCTAAGGCTATCAAGATTGCAAAGCATCATGTCGGCGGTTGCTGATTAAATCTCTGCTGAGCAAAGGATGCGCCGACCTGGGACTTTGGCAAGGCGGGTCCCCTGACGCATTTGATTGCTGTCCAAGGTAGATAAAGCGTTTCATTATCCCGCCTGAGCGCAAGATAAGTAACCTGATCTGCCATGGCCACTTCTCCATCGACTTGCTCACCGCTCATCAATAGCACCATGACCTGGGTATTCATCGGGATAGCCATAAAACTCTCTTTCCGTCAGTTAGGAAGCCATCTTTTTAGCCATCATGTTTGACAGATAATCTGGCGCGCGCCATGGCTGATCGTTATATACCGCATCTTCGACAACTTTAGCTATATTGCCTCCATTATCGACATTGCGCATGCATTGATTTATCAGCCCTTCGTTGGACACAACACCCTGACTATAGAGAGATTCTCTTACTGTCATAGCCTGTCCGACCCGACTCATTTGGCCTTCGATTGCTCCCATGCTCGATAGCGAGCTCATTACGCCGGCACCATTGCCGGCAGCGATAGATACCCCGAGTGCAGTCGAACAGAGTGCATGTGCGTTGTGCAAAATGCTCAGGTGAGAACCATTGAGCATTGCCGGATTGCCCATGACAGAATCCACGATCGACTGAGCCTGACTAGCCGCGGCAGATGCCTGAGCAGCCATGGTATTGGAAGTCTGATAAGTAGCAGCCGAACTATCGTGAATGACCTTGCCGCCAGAGGTGACCGTGCCATCGGTTGACATGTAGACATTGCCATCTTCGAAGCTCATACCATCTGAACTCAGAGACCATCCCTGATCATAATTTTGGAAGGTATTGGTATCAATATTGTAGTTGTCGATGATCTTTCCATCTGCATCTTTCGCTTGATAGAAATGTTCTCCATCGTTGGGATTGATAGTATTGCTTCCCAAAACATTTCCATTTGCGTCTTTGGTCACAGTTGTAGATATAAGATCATTGCGCGTTTCATTAACAACGGTCTTAGTAACTTTGCCGTTTTGGTCTAAAACAGAACCTTCGAGAATATTGCCATTGTTTTCGCGATTACGACCAAAGAACCCCTTACAATGGTTACGTTTCCCATCAGGCCCTTCGTGCTCATACTCAAAATTGAGACGGTTCCGAGCGCGGTCTAGTGAAGACTTGGCAAACATATGGCGCTCTGACCAATTTTTGTTAAACTCGGCTACAGTCATTTCCTTACTGCGTCCATCCGGTCCAGTCACTCTGACTTTATCGGCCTTGAGGTCGGCAGCCACTTCGTAGCCTGACCTAAGGTCTTTCATCATAACTTTGTTGGGGTCTTTATCGTCAGTCCACGCCCTAACAGTTTCCGATAAAGCAAGGATCTGAGCGTCACCGACTCTCAAACTTTCCCCGACCTTCATGTGGTCTACTCGGCCATTGTTCATCACGGTGGCTAGATTGGTCTTGCCTTCTGTATAAGTATTAAATACATCGCCCAGCACTCTAGCCTGCTCGCTCTTTGGATCGATAAAGACCATTTCGTTAGTCTTTCTATCGTACTTGGTGATGGTTTTATCGGGATTCATGGTGTAAGCTGCATCATTGACCTTATCGTATAACCGCTGAGTACCGTCTGCATCGCCGAAGCCCAAATAATCCTTGTTTTTGAAGACAAAACTTCCATCATTGCCAAACTTCATTTCATTGCCTTGCTCTGACTTGAAGGTACTTCCATCTTGCATGATTGATTTGATTTCTTTGCGATCATTTTGCCAACTACACAGCGCGGCAGTTTTTTCGGCTTCCGTAGCCACTCTGACCGAGCCAGAATTGCCTAGGTCCTTTTCGATTGAGCCATCGAGCGCCGCACGTAGAGGATCACCGGCCTTTGCAAAAATCGAATCAACAATCGAGCTGGTAGTCTTGCTGATCGAATCACTAATCGAGCTAGCGGTATCACCAACTGTCTTGGCTATATTGGTCCAACTCCAATCATATGATGAGCTAGCAGGTTCTGCGGGTTTTGCGGCATCTGCCGGTTTATCCATCGCTTTGAGCTGGTCGAGAACAGTAGGTTTGGTTTCGACGCTCCCGCCATAGATTTGGGGTGAAAAATCGAGAGATTTGGCATCAGACTCTTTTGGCTTATCATCCCAGCCAAATAACTTGCGAAACTCATCAGTCGACTTTTGATAAGCCAACATGGAGTTTTTGAGCCAATACGAAGTAAATGAGTCGCCATCTTCGCCAGCTTTTTCATTAGCCTTGTCGCCCGGCTTTTTGTCACCAGGTTTATCTCCTGACTTGTCTAGTGATTTGTCCTCGGGCTTTTTCTCGCCGGCAGCATCATGTTTTGTGTCGCTGGCCTTATCGTCAGACTTGGCCTCCACCTTTGCCCCAGGCGGCTTGCCATGCGCATCGTCTAAAGCCTTATGACTTGCCTTATCATTTTCGGACGCAGCAGTGCCCTCGCCCTTTTTCTCAGGCGACTTGTCCTTTGCTTCGTCTTTTGGCTTTGCTACTTCAGTCATTGGGTGCGATTGTGAGTGGCTTATGTGAAACGCAAATAATAAGGTTGGTCAAATTAGTAAAAAGTGCTCAAAGCATTGAAGCTATGGACACTCAACACCATTCTCGATCCCACCCATACCCTTGTCAACGAGAAACTACGTATTTTTCCCATGGTTTCTTTTGATAACTGTCAAAATTTAACCAGGCTACACCAAAATTTCTTACCCTCATTAGGCTTGAGTCAAACCCAGATGCCTTAGCCTGAGGGATTTTGCGTCGATCCAGCCCCCTCTCATCTACCAATAAAAAAGTCAAAAGTCTGCAAATCTTGCGGATGTGTATTTGCTATCCCTACTAAAGCCGGTAACATATAAGAGTCTTCACTTTGCTTACCAGACTAAAGATCGACAAAAACATGGCCAATCTAACAAGCATAAACAAACGCTATTTCTCCCTGGCAGCCGCTCTGCTAATGACCGCAAGCTCATTGAGCCTGACTGGCTGCCAGAGCATCAAACTGGATGGAGGCAAGGGCGCGCCCCAGCAGACCGCAGCGCCGGGAGCCAATAGCACTGCTGCCAACCTCGATGGAGCGTGGCAGATCAGCTATGAGTACAATGGCCAGCCCATGAGCTGTCATATCAAACTGACGCAAAACGGCAGCGGTTTTTCGGGCACAGGCGTCGACGATCACAACCAACAAGCCTTCGTCATTGATTCGGGCTTGATTACCGGCAATTCGATACTCTTTCACAAGCGCTATCATGTCAACGAAAACCCCAATCTCCCGCCTATCATCTACCAGGGCAATTTTCAGATGATGAGCGCCGCCGAATACACCGGCCCTTACATGTCCGGCACTTACGAGCTCACAAAGGGCGGCAAGCCGATTAGTGGTAGATGGGATGCCCAAAAAGAGGGCTTTGGTCCAGCTCCGGCAGCGAGTGCGGGCCAATCTCCGACGCCGCCACCGCAAGACGCAGGACCTGTAACGCAAGCAGTGCCCAGTGGAAAGGCCCCGCACTTGTCTGGTCGATATGACATGGGCTATGAGTATGACTTTAAGACCATCAAGTCGACACTCTATATGGAGCAAGACAATACCAAGATCACAGGCCATGGTATAGATAAGGGCTCCAAGGAGACCTTCACAGTTTCTGGCAATTACAAGTTTCCTGATATCAAATTGTGGCTCAAATACAATGCAGTTAAAGCCTCAAAGAAAGGCAAGGCAAAGCCTGAACGCAGCCTGGAGTTTAGAGGCACTGTAGCCAATATAAATGATGCCGAATACCAGGGCCCGCGTTTACAGGGTCAGACCAATGGCGGTGGTGCCTGGATGGCGGAACAAGTCAGGTAGAGATGGCTATTTGATCTTTAGATCACGCCTTGGCGCTTGCCGACCTTTTTAAAAGCGTCCAGAGCCTTGTCCAGATCTTCGACTTCGTGAGCAGCCGAAATCTGCACACGGAGACGAGCCTCTCCACGAGGCACCACTGGATACCAGAGTCCGCGGACATAAACGCCTTCGTCGAGCAAATGGCCAGACATGTCCATGGCAGTGGAAGCTTCTTGAACCATTACCGGCACAATCGGGTGCTCGCCTTCGAGGATCGTAAAGCCCAATCTCTTGATCTCCTTGCGGAAATACTGAGTGTTTTGCCTCAGTTTCTCGACCAAATGATTGTCCTCTTCGAGCATTTTGATTGCTTCGAGACTGGCACAAACGATCGAAGGAGGCAAAGAATTAGAGAAAGTGTAGGGGCGGGATTTTTGACGCATAAAGTCCACTAGAGCTTTCTTGCCTGCGATAAATCCACCAGCAGCTCCGCCCAGGGCCTTGCCCAGGGTGCCTGTAATCACATCGATCTTGCCGTGCACGCCACAATGCTCGGGGGTACCACGTCCGGTCGCACCTAGTACACCTGTAGAATGCGACTCATCGACAAAGAGCAAACTATCAGACTTTTTGGCAAGCTCAACAAATTTGTCGAGGCGAGCGTAATCGCCTTCCATGCTAAATACGCCATCGGTAGCAATGACAGACAATCGATAATCTCTATCTTGATCAGCCTGATCCATATTGATATAGCGCTCGAGATCCAGCATATCGTTGTGCTTGTATGCACGCGAATCAGTGGTCTTGACTGCGATACGCGAAAGTCTGATACCGTCTATGATACTGGCGTGATTAAGCTGATCGGAGTAGATCACGTCACGATAACCGGTTTCACCAAAGTCAGCAGAAAACAAAGCTGTAAAAAAAGCTTCGTTGGCAGCAAAACACGAACTGTGCAAGATGGCTGCCTCGGTCCCGAGAAATCTAGCTATAGCTTCTTCGAGTTGGAGATGGATTTTTTGCGTGCCGCAGATAAACCTCACGGAGGCGAGGCCATAACCGTGCTCCTGCAGTCCTTTGCGTGCTGCTTCTTGTATGCGCGGATGGTTGGCCAGACCGAGATAGTTGTTTGATGCCAGCATTACTTGCTTGCGCCCAGCAGCAGTCACTACTCCATTTTGCCAGCTGTCGACCGGCACTTCGACTTTGTATGTCTTGTTTTCGCGTGCCAGCCTCAATTCTTGATCGAGAGCCTGATAGAGGGCCTTGGTGCCCATCCTCTTGGTCTTGGTCTGACTCATGTTTTCCTCTGTTTGATAATCTGTGCTTGATCTTCTGATTTACTGTGCTTGTGGATCAAAGACGAGCTTCATCTCTTTGCCAGACACAAGCAATTCGAATGCTTTTTGATAATCAGCAAGCTTGAAGGGAGTGTCCATGACTACTTTGGATATCCGCTCTTTAAGCCCGGTATTGTCATTTTTGAGCAGCCTGAGCATGGTCTCCCATGTATCAAACATCCGACGCCCAAAGATGCCTTTGACTGTCACACCTTTCCAGATGACACCATTAGCGATATCAAAACCATTGAGTGGTTTGCGTGCAATACCAAGCAGTATGACCAGGCCACCATTGCGCACTATTTTAAAGGCATCGTTGTATGCCATGGGCGAGCCCGACATCTCGAGCACCACGTCGACACCATTGGCACCAGTCTCATTGAGTTCGACGGCACGATAGAGCTCGTTGGATCCGTTGTTGACGTCGATGCAATGATTGACACCAAACTCCTTGGCCAAGGTAAAACGACGATCGAGATCGGCGGCCTCGGTCAAATAGATGCGAGACGCACCAAAATCACGGCAAAGAGCTGCGGCCATCAAACCGAGAGGACCCGCCCCGAGGATAGCGACTGATTTGCCACGCACGTCGGCTTCTGACACTGTATGCACGGCATTGCCAAAGGCATCGAGAAAAGCACCTATCTTGGGCGGAATAATCTTGGTGTCGCCGCCCTTGCCGAGCATGATCGCATTTTTGTAGGGCACAGTGACATATTGTGCAAAGCATCCATCCAGATGCACACCCTTGACCTTGACCGACGTACAGATATGCTCGTTGCCGGTGCGGCACAGATGGCAGTGCCCGCATGCCAGATGCATCTCGGCTGTTACGTAATCACCGACTTCGAGACGCAAGTGCTCGGGAGCAGAAGCGCTCGCGGCTCTGGCACCCTCTCCGACTTCCTGTACAATACCGCAAAACTCATGCCCGACCAAAATCGGCTTGTAGGGTTGGTCTTGCAAATACCTCTGCATTTCCGTCCGGATACCATCATTGGTGCTGGATGTATAGATGCTCTTGTCCGTACCGCATACCGCAGTGGCGAGGACTTTGATCTTGACCTCATCCAGATTGGTCTGGGGCTGGGCGTGATCATTTACATATGTCAGACCGTTTTTGTCGAGATCCTCTTTGATCAGGCACTGCATGGTCCCATCGGTATTGGACCTGGTCTTATCCGATTTGTTGACGACGGCTGAAGCCAATTGCTTATCCTCTACTTACAAGAGAGCCGATTTTGTGAGAGCGCTGATTTAGCACTTTTCTGAGCTCTCAATTTTTCTAGGCACTCAACTTTACTAGGCTCTCAACTTTACTTTACTTATAGAAAAAATGTGATGAAGAGAAGCTAAAGGCTTTGAAACGGCCATTGTTGGCAGGTTTTTCCGATTGGATATACAGGCTTAACGGCAGTTTAGTTGCCAAGACGTTGCGCGACACTTAGATTGGAGGCGTGAACAATTTCTTTATTATTTGAGGCTTACAAGTAAATGAATTTCGATCCAGCGTCATATGAAAGTATCGAACCTGCAGCAATGCCATTTCAAAAACAAATGGATGCTTTCTCTCTCGCTCAATCAGTAGAAAAAGCCATCGAGAACACCATTGTAGAGTCGATAATGATGGGCTCCGGCGGTCCGGAAAATCTCGAGATTACCGATCATGGCCTGAGATTCGTCAGACATTTGCTGTCGTCGAGCAAGAGCATGCGCTATGGCTTTATGCCAAACCTCAAAAACATCGAATGCATTCGCGAACTTGCAAGGGATTACATCCGCAAATGCGGCAATGGGCCTCTCGCTCTGGACAATATGTATGACTTGATGCATAAGCCACAGGCCAGCTGATAAAGCCACAAAACTGTATCAATTAGTTTTTGTCCGCCCATTGACGAGAGCCTCGAGCGCCTGCTTATAGTCAGGCGCTTCTTTATAGCCACGGATCTTGCCTAGTTTTTTACCTGCAGGATCAAAGACTACGGCACAGGGAAAAGACTGAACGTCATATTTATCGGCAAACTCAGCGTTATCTGCGCTGATCTCTGGATTGAGCTTGACCACGACAAAATTGTCTTGCAGATACTGCACTAGCTTGGGCTCGGTAAAAACATCCTGGTCCAGCTTGGTACACCATCCACACCAATCAGTGTAGACATCGACGAGCAGGTATTTGTTGTTTTTGATAGCCATCTGAGAGGCAGCCTTGTAATCTTTGAGAAAGATCAATCCACTACGCCCTTCGGCAAAAGCCAGGGGCAGCTGAGCGGATGCCAGGACTATCAGCATTAGCGTTAGCATTAGAAAAATCGCCTGGGTAGGGATACCGAGTAAATTCTGCTTGACCTTCATTTATGTTGCTCCTTGCTTTTTACTGATGCTTGCTCTGTTTGTGGAGCAAGCATCTCGGCTTCGACTATGCATAATGGCGCAAAGCCAGTTGCGAGAAATTTGTCATGAAATTTTTTGAGATCCGCATCAGGAAATGCCTTCATATAGGCCGTCCGCAATTTGATGATACGCAGTTTGCCGAGAGTATAAACGAGATATGTAGGGTCCTTGGTCCCACGCTTTGTTTCACGTTCGGCATTGGCACTCTCCATGAAGCCCTCTTTGATAAAAAACTGCTTTGCCGATTCATAGCTCATACCGCGCGTATGCATCTCTATCCCAACGATATATCTGCAAGCGCGTAGCAAGGCATCATGAATCTGGACCATACGAGCGGCCAGGATTTTCTTATTGTCCGCATCATGTCCCAGGCCCTGATCCAGCATCATTTCCTCGCAATAATGCGCCCAACCTTCGGCGTTTGAGCTACAACCCAACAATTTGCGCGTTTTGCTCCTGGCATTTTTTATCTGGAGAAATTGCAGATAATGACCAGGATATGCCTCATGGACCGAGGTGTTGATGAGATCAGGATAGGAAAAGAAGCGCATATGCTCTTCAATTTTTTGCTTATCCCACTTGCCCTCGGGCTCTGGTGGAGTTACATAATAAAATGCCTCTTTGGCACGAGTTTCGTAGGGGCCAGGAGTGTCCATCGAAGCAAATGTAATCGCTCGCAGATACGAAGGGCTTTCGGCAACGGTCACCCCGTGCTCTGCCGGCACAGTGGCGATATCGTGCTCAGAGACAAATGTTGCCAGCTTTTGTAGAACGCCTTGTGTCGCTGATACCAGGTCTTGCGGTTTAGGATGATCGCTGGAAATGTTAGCAAAGATCGAGTTTTCATCTATATCTTTCATCTTGCCTTCCAGAGCTGCCAGCCTCATGGCGCAGTCCTTAAATTGCTTTTGCAGTCGATGCAATTCGTCATATCCATCGTGCAAGATCTTGTCTAGATCCTCATCGATCATTTCATCATTGTGCAGCTTGAGCGAATAATTTGGGGCACCGATAGCCCAATTGCCATTGGCCTGCGGCTTGATTACATTTTTAAGCCATTCGCGATACTCGTCCAACTTTGAAATAACTTTGAGATTGACTGCATGATACTCATCTTGCAATTTCTGGTCTTTCACCCCCGCAAAAGCCTTGGGGATGGTGTCGGCTAATAGGTCACGCGTCCCCTGTATCTGCTCGAGGGCAATATCGACATAGATGGGAGGGACCTGTTGAGGCAATATATTTGCCTTAGCCTGATCTAAGAGACTCAGTCCGGTTTTGAGTCTGGCAAGCGCCATGCGCATGCGATCATCGAGAGGAGCAAAGTCTCTTTTGACGACACTAAAGACCGAGTCAGCCAACTGGCTCGGATATCGATCAGGATCTCTGGCATACATCTTGATCGTGTCCCATTCCAAAATTTGCCCTTGAACCCAGCCTTTCATCAGCATTAGGTCGTGCCGATCGGCCATGGCAAGGGATTGTCCAAGGCGTACATCTATCTGCTTATCGTAGGCCTTTAACTTGTCTTTAAAGGCATCGATCCGCTTTTGATCGAGACTCTCCATGGCCTCATCGTATTTGTGAAATCCTGATTGCAACCCCCAGGTCGGATAAAAGGCAAAGACCTCATCAAAGAAAGCATTTTCGAAAGATTTGTCATAAAACCCTTGAGAGTCATTTGCACCAACTGGCAAAGTCGGATTTAGCAATAGCGTCGAGATAAGACCGATCAGTAAAGCGGTTCTTAATGTAAAGCGATGCATAACAGACCTCTTGAGATGCCTGCCTTCGCCAAAATTTGCAAATAATCGGCGATGGCAAGGGCTGACGCTATTTTGAAAGAAAGTTTATATCTGATCCAGAATAAAGAAACAATTGAGAATGATGGTCCAGAGGAAATAAAGAGTCAAACTACCTGCAATTGACCTATGTTATAGGTAAAATTTGGTGTCACGTTTCTCAGGCAAGCAGGCAAGAAAGATCAGATGTCCTCTGGATTAAATATATTCGTTCTCGTAAAACAAGTCCCCGACCAGGGTTCCAAAGCTGGTATCAACCCGGACGGTACGATCGACAGAGCAAAAGCCAAGCGCATGCTCAATCCCTTTGACCGCTTTGCGCTGCAAGCAGCACTGCATGCAAAAAAAAATTATGGCGGCAAGGTTAGCGCTATCTCCATGGGGCCGCCGCCCGCCGTCGAGATCCTGCTCGAGTGTCTGGAGCATGGCGTCGATGACGCTTATTTGCTTTCCGACCGTCGCTTGGCTGCCTCTGATACTCTCGCTACTGCCTTTGCTCTGTTTAAGACTGTGGCTCACGTAGGCAAGCCTGACCTGGTCTTTTGCGGCTTACAAACCACCGACGGCGACACCGCGCAGGTTGGCCCGCAGTTGGCAGAGCGCATGGGATTGCCCCAAATAACCTATTGCGAGGATTTCTCGATCGAAGGCAACAAGGTCCACGGTCGACGTATCATAGAAGGCGGCTATCAAAAGGTCGTGAGCGAAATGCCATTGCTCATCACTGTTGCCAATAGCTACCATCCCCTCGAATACAAGTCATTTAGAGGCGCCTGGCGCGTCCAGAGGCTGGCTCGCAACGAAGAAGAGCTTAAAAAATACATCCACACTGTAGATCTAGATCTGGTGGGAGCTGACCCAGAACGCACAGGTCTAAAAGGATCGCCCACCATCGTCGCCGCCACCGAAAAAGTAGGAGAAATCGGCGGTAATTGCAGGATGCACGAAGGTCAGTCCATCGATCATCTGGTCAAAGACGTAGTAAAAGAGACTAACCTAGCTCAATTTATGACAGTCTAAACAGCCCTCTGACAACGAAAACACACGGAAATCTTTCAAAATGACTGACAATCAAGAAACACAACCCGACGTATCGCAGTTTTGTCCCAAGGGCGATGTGCTCGTCATCGGCGAGCAAATCCTCGGTGATCTGCAACCCGTCACCCTGGAATTGCTAGGAGCTGGACGCATTCTTGCAGACAAAATGGGACAGCCCCTTAAGTGCTTGATCATGGGCCACAATCTGGGCGACATCCCGCAACGGCTGATCGAGTATGGCGCCGACGAAGTCTTCGTTGCTGATTCTCCAGAATTGCATGTGTATCGCACCCTCCCATATCGCCGCGTCGTCTGCGATTTTCTTGATTCTCTCTCGGCTCCTCCGCATACCTGTCTGTTGGGTTCGACTACAACAGGACGAGATCTGGCGCCACGCATTGCCGCTCATTTTGAGACTGGTTTGACTGCTGATTGCACCGAACTCGACATCGGCCCCTACGAGCACAAAAGCAAGGTGGATCCAACCAAGATCGGTCTTTATCCCAACTGTCTCTATGCGATCAGACCGAGCTTTGGCGAAAGCCTCAAGGCACGTATCCTCGGCCCCTGGAAAAATCCTCAGATGGCCACCACCAGACCCGGAGTTATGGTGCCCAACAAACAGGATCCAAATCGTCAGGGCAAGATCACGCCAATCCCCGTCAACCTTAAGCAAGAAGATTTTAGATTGATAGTGGCCGATACGGTGCGCGAAATCTCTAAGGGTGTAAAACTGACCGAAGCCGATGTCATCGTAGCCGGCGGCTTTGGTCTCGGAGGCCCCGAGGGCTTTGACCTATTGCGCGAACTCGCCGCTCAGTTTGAAAACTCTGCCGTGGCCGCCTCGCGCAAAGTAGTGGATCTGGGCTGGATACCATACCAGCATCAAGTAGGACAAACCGGCAAAACAGTGCGTCCCAAGCTCTACATTGCTGCTGGCATCTCTGGTGCCATCCAGCACAGGGTAGGCATGTCAAAGTCCGGCATCATCATTGCCATCAACAAAGATCCGGACAGTCCAATCTTCAAATTTGCTCATCACGGTATCGTAGGTGATTGCAATCAAGTCATCTCTGAGATGATAAAGCAGCTCAAGGCAGTCAAGTCTGGTAAGGGGGTCGAGGCAGTTGTCGGATCGCATTGAATATGATCTTCTCCTGGTAGGGGGAAGTCCTTCCAATCTCACTCTTGCGTATCGTTTCCTGCAGCTGGCAAAGGACAGCGGCAAGGATTTTTCGATCGCCATACTCGAGAAAGGCAAAGAATTTGGCTCGCACATCCTCAGTGGTGCTGTCTCCAATCCACACGTGATCCAAAAGATCTTTCCCGACTATAAAGAAAAGGGCATGCCCATCGAGGCCGTTTGCAACGACTCCAATATGTCGGTGCTCGGCATGGAAAAAAAATGGGATATCCCTAAAAAGCTCTATCCTAAGACCTTTGATAAAACAGGCTATCTGGTCCTTACTCTGAGCCACGTCACCAACTGGCTTGCCAACCAGGTACAGGCACTCGCCAAGGACGTGCCAAATGTCACAGTAGACTTGTTCACTGGTTTTGCGGCTCACTCCGTCGCCTTCGAAGAAGGCAAGGTAGTAGGTGTATCGGTCTCCGAAGAGCCCCAATCCGAAGAAGACTATGTCTATGGCAAGATCACTTGCTTTGGTGACAAAGGCTTTATCTCACGCGAAGTCATCGATCAATACAAGCTCCGCGATTGCCAGCAAATCTGGTCTGTCGGCGTCAAAGAAGTCTGGCAATTAGACGAAAAGGCAGAAAATGTAGAAGGCAAAGTCTGGCATACGCTAGGTTATCCTCTAATCGATGGCACCTTTGGTGGTGGTTTTGTCTACGGCATGAAAGACAAAAAGCTCACCATCGGCATGGTCATCTCGCTCGATTCAGCAGATCCAAACATGAATCCACAGCAAAAGCTGCAGGATTACAAAAAGCATCCTTTCATCCAGAAAATGATCGAGGGCGGCAAACTCCTCAAGTACGGCGCGGCCTTGTTGCCTGAGGGTGGTTATTACTCGCTGCCCAAAAAGTTTTACGTCCCCGGAGCTATTCTTTTGGGCGATGCGCTGGGTGTACTCAACGTCAAAAATCTTGCTGGTATCGATCGTGCCATGGAGTGCGGCTATGTAGGCGCCAAGGTTGCTTTTGATGCCCTCATCAAGGGTGACACGTCGGAAGCAGCACTAGCTCCTTATCAACAACAGCTCGAGGACTCTTTTGTCATCAAAGAGTCGTACAACGACCGCTATTTCCGTTGGGCCTTTATCGAAAATCCCAAATTGCTTGGACAATATTTGCCCGACATGGTCAAATCGATCGACAAGTCAAGCCCTTGGATGGGTATGCTCAAGATTGGATTCAAAAATCCTCTTGGCGCCACCAAAGACGGCATCAGATCACTTGGGCTTATCGAAGGCAAACTAGATATCGGGCCGATCAAGTACAAGCCTGATTTTACTCACATCGTTCCTGATTTTGTAAAACCCAAGTACGACGAGCCCAAATACGATAAGGCCACGATCTATAGTCGCGCCGATGCCGTATTTTTTGCGGGCACCAAATACCACGAAGGCAACCGTCACATCGACGAGTTTAATGCCGACACCTGTGTCAAATGCATCAGCAAATACGACAAGCTCGGCAAGGACACGCCCTGCGTCTCGGATTGCACTGCCGAAGTACACCGCGTCGATGTGATAGATGATCTCAAAAAGCATGGCATGTCGCTCGAAAACTGCGTACACTGCCGTACCTGCGAAATAGTCTGTCCCGAGGTCAACCTACGGGTCAAGCCTACTTCGCAAGGCTCTGGTCCCGATTTTATTGGTCTCTAGGCAAAGATTATGCATTGCAAAAAAGGCAGCTCGAACGAGCTGCCTTTTTTATTGCTTTTTTAAATGCTTATCTATTTGAGAGACTATCACATCTCCCCGGCCCGACGAAAACAATAGTCCAAGACAAAACCACCCTAGATCCTTGAGACCGATCAGGGTTTGCCCGGAGTGACTGGCGATTTCATCAGCAAAGAGGTCCCCGCCAAGCAAAATGGCGCAAATCAGCCCCAGAGCACTAATAGAAACAATGACAGTTCGCACGGTCATACCAGGACGTAAAAAATAGAGTATGGCTATGCCCACAGCAAAACCACATACCGAAAGCAGAGCAAAATATGGCTTGCTACCCATTTTTTTGACCTCCACCTTCGATAGCTTGAGCCATCTTTTTTACTTGAGCACTGAAAGTCTCGACATTTTCAAAGTTTTTACCATAATCAAAAACAGCTTTTTTATTGTAGGGCTTGCTTGTTATCTTGATTGTCCAGTCATTAGCCGAAAGGGGGTTGATTTCGACCTCCATCACTTCGCCACCAGATCGCCAACTAGCCCCGGTCTTGGCTCGGGTTATCATGTGCTCGACGTCGTCAGAGACCTCCACCACATAAGGCACCAGGAGCAGTGCCTGTCTTGCATAGTGCAGGGCTTGCTTGGCAGTACCCTTTATCTCAAACTCTCTGACCTGTTCTAGATCCCAGATCTGCTTGTAGCCCCCTTTGGCCTTGAAAACATAGGCAGACAGATCGAGCGGTATCAATACCGCCACCAGAAAAAGCGCAAATATGATACCAATGGCGAGACCAGCAGTCATACCGTATTTGAAGGCATTAGGATCTGATCTATTGGTCAAGACAAAAATCATCAACAGCAGTCCGACTCCCCCGCCTACTCCCAAAGAGCTGACGAGAATGGCCTTTAAGATCTGGAGCAAATATTTAGTCAATCTAGATCTTTCTCTTTCTCTGCTTTGGCTCATATTGTGGAGTCTGGTAATAATTGCGCAGATACCAATAGGTAAAGCGCGCAACAAAAAATAGAGGCGGCAATAAGATCAGGGCTAAAAAAACCAGATCAAACCAGTAAAAAAAATCTCTAGTTGACTTCGTCGTCGGCGAGAGCATTGTCTCCTTCCTCCGATTCGATTTTTACTCCGTCATTGGCAATGTCTTGCGCATCCACACCAATCGTCTCCATTTCATCCACACTGATCTCGATCATATCCAGGTCCCCCTCAGCCAGGACCTCGGCCAAGACATCGGCACCGACTTCTTCGATAAGATCGGCTCCCGCAGCAAATTCGGCTTCTCTTCCAGCGCGAGCAGCCAGTCGGGCTTGCTCTTTTTCGGCATTGGTGCGCTTTGGATAAAGTCTAACTCTGCATTTGGAGCAAAAACAAAAACTCCCCTCAGATAGGTGGTTAAAATCACCTAGTTTGAAGCCGATCGGCAAAAATGCCCGAGTGCATGTCATGCGACGCTCTATACCCTTGAGCTTGCGTTGATAGATGCGCACATACTCGTGACGGCATGGTTTGGCAGAGTCTGGTTGTGACGGATTACTTTGGGTCATGGCATCCTTATTGTGACTCATTGTGCATTATCTTTGCTTGATTACAGGAAACTCTTTGAGAAATCTCCCTTTCCAATAGATCTTGACTCCCAACTGGTGGTCAGGATCCACGATATTGGGACAACTGAAGTATAGCGTTCGTTCGGCTTGCGGGTGGAACGGCGCTGATGAGCTAGATGCCACTGGCAAGACTACCGAACCACGTGTGGTGCGGCGGGTGTGATCAAAAAATACGGCAATCATGGTCAGGTCGCCAACCGATTCGGGAGAAATATTTTTGATCCTGATTTCACCTTCAGGTGTGCTGCTGCCAGCGTAGAGCCAGTTGCGCGAAGATACTATTGAAACGGGAGGATTGCCGGGGCTCCAGGAGCCCGGTCGAACAGACTCTTCTTTCTTTTCGGCCTTGACTATCAGAGCCAATTTGTCAGCGATCCGCTCGGCATGGCCCTTGACGGCGATCGCTTCCTGCAGCCGCTTTTCTCGAGTCAATTGCTGTGCGTAAAGGTTTAGCGTCTTGAGCAGGTCTTTTAACAATTGAGGCTTGGGATTTAGATTGCTAGCCTCCTCGATAGCACGCACGGCGCCAGGATAATCACCAAGCTTTAAGCTGAGGTCTGCCAAAAGCTCGAAATTTTCAAAGCTTCTTTCCTTTTCAGAGAGCTCACTCAAGGCTCCCGCGGCTGCCTCGAGGTCTTTTTTGGCCAGATAGAGCTCTATCAGTTTGTGACGGGCCTCGAGATTACTGGCATCTTGACTTACGACCTGCACATAATTTTCGATCGCCTTATCATCTTTCTTTTGTGCAAAATAAAGATCACCAAGGATCATCCTGGTCCTGGGCTCATCTGCTGCTTTTATGCTCTCTTCCAGCAAAGCTATGGCCTTATCTGCGTTTTTGTCTTGCAATTGAGCCAGTGCTGCCTTTGCTCGATAGGTCTCCGCCAATTGGTGCGGGATCTGTGCCTTGATGAGGGCAGCTTCAGGGCTCTCCAATTTTTCTATTGCATTTCTGGCCGATTGGAGATGAGAAATGGCTTGATCAAATCGTGAAGCCAATAAGGGTCCAGATTCCTGGCCGCGAGTATCGCTCTCAGCCCATCTCATATACATCTGTGCCTTGCTCAAGGCCATGTCGGCTGGTTTCAGCACCTGAGCACCCGAGGCATAGAGTCTTTCCGCCTCGCTAAAGTGCCCCATGCTCTGATATTGCTGCGAAAACCTGTCAACAATCTCGACAAGTCCGGGAGTCTGACAACGCAATCTAAAGGCCGTGTCGAGGGCAGTGCGGCCTTCTGCAAACCGATCAGTGGACAGATAGGCCTGAGCCAACCATGGATAGGCATTGGCTTCCGACGGCCCCTCTCTGGCCAATTCTTCTAATACAGGTAGAGCCATCGCCGCTCTATTGGTCTTGACCTGCTTGATGGCCCTTTCGAGAGCAGTCTCTCTAGGGAAAAAAGTCAGAAAGATCCATGTTGAAAGAGCGATGAAAAAGACGGCAGCAAGAAAAATGTAGAAAAGTTTCCGACCGCTAGGGCCATTTGCTGGTGTTTGGGGTTGTGGCTCTAAATACATATAATTAAAGTGGTATCACCAGCTATAATATCGTGCTTATGCCAGTTGATATTAACCTAACTCCTACAGGTTCTCTAATCGAGATCCCCAGAAAAATCCGCAATGCCTTTACCTATGATGGCCAGAGCGAGACCATAGCCGCTCGCACCTGGGGGCACGCTTCCGAATGCAAGGCGGTCTGCCTCTTGGTGCATGGCCTAGGCGCTCATTCCGGCTGGTTCGAAGCATTGGCCCGACGTCTAAAGGTTAGACGCATCTATTCCCTCGCCTACGATCAAGTAGGTGCTGGCAAAAGACGCGGCGAACCCCTGTTGATGAAGCAGCAATGGCTCGACGATCTGGAGTGTGCACTGGATTATCTGGCCAGCACTGTCCCTGACAAGCCGATCATCCTCATGGGCAACAGCATGGGAGCTGTTATTGCTCTCAAGGCTGCACTTTCAAAGCGCAAAGACCAGCTTGCCGGCCTTGTTTTGTTTAGCCCGGGTTTCGATGGCAATCCCAATACATTTTCGCTGGGCTACAAAGTCAAGGCGCTCTTTAATGCCCTGACCGATCCAGACCGAGTGATGCCTCTACCGTACACCACGGACGATATTACTCCCGACCCACGAGTACGCAACTGGCTGACTAACGACGCTGGTCCCAAATTGACTGTGCCAGCGCGTACGCTTTTTGAGCTGCTCAAGCTGACGAGTGAGACCAGAGCTGGTGCCAAAAATCTGCAATGTCCGGTCATCATGTTTACTGCTGGCAACGAAAAAATCGTCAACAATATCGTCAATCGCGAAGTATACGACAGGCTAAATGCTCCAAACAAAAAGCTTGTCCACTATCCCGAAGCTTGGCACGACCTGATGTTTGACGAGGCAATCGACAAGATGGCCGACGATCTCTTGGCCTATCTCAATACCTGCGTTCTGCACGTAAAGCCAAATTTATAATTAGCCCAAGCTAAGCAAAAGTTTAAACAGCTAAAATCCGCTGTTCATCATGCTTTTGGGAACCGCTAGACCTTGCTCGCAAAGAGGGCAAATGCAAGAAATAATTTAGGCTTGATGGCACATACTGAAAACTGTCTATAATAGCGCTCGGCAAAGTATTTGAGGTGTTCGATGCTAATTCAGCGTTCTCTACCCGAGCGAGTGACCGAAAGAAACCTGGCTGCGAGCTTTTACAATCGCGCCAAGATCATGGGCGATCACGCATGCGTTATGTTTCGGGAGAAAAAGCAAGAGCCTTACAAGACGCTCAATTGGCGCGAATTTAGCAAATTAGTACAACAAATCGGTCTAGGCTTGATGACCGCTGGTCTAAAACCCAATGACACAGCCTGCATCTTTGCTCAGACCCACTATCTCTGGGTAGCTGCCGATCTTGCCACCATATCCAATGGCGCAATCTCCGTGCCTATCTATCCGACTTCTAGCCAACAAGACATCGAATACATAATCCAAAATGCACAAAGCCGCATAGTCTTTGTGCAAAACGAAAGTCTACTCAAAAAGCTATCTGCTTCGATCGAAAATCTGCCAAATTTGCACAAGATTGTCTTGTTTGCATTACCCGAAGGCTACAAGACTCTCGATGAATTGGCACGCAAATACAATATCCCATCCAACCTCTTAAGCGATATCGATACTCTCCGCAAGCTCGGGGCTAGTCTGGATAGCGCCCACCTCAAAATCTTAGAAGATCGCATGAAGTCAGTCCCCAAGGACGGCATTGCTACGATCATTTACACGAGCGGTACGACTGGCGTGCCTAAGGGCGTTCCACTTACCCACGGCAATATTTTTAGCGTTCTCGAAAGCGTTAAACCAGTCCTCCCTATTACCGAGGACGAGCTCTATCTATCCTATCTGCCTCTATCCCACGTTTTTGAGCGTATCTGTGGCGAGTTTTATTGGCTCAATAGCGGCGGCGCATGTGCCTTTGCCGAAAGCATGGAGACCATGGCTCGTAATCTCGGCGAGCTCCAACCATCCATGCTGCTAGTAGTACCACGCGTACTCGACCGAATCTACGCAAAAGTAAAGCAAGGCATCCAATCTGCGCCCCCCAATCAGCGCAAGTTGACGGAATGGGCCATCGAGCAAGGCATGCAAATCATCGAGAGAGAAGCCGAAGGCCGCACCGTTGGCCCGATTTTAGCTCTAAAGCACTTTATTGCCGAAAAATTGGTCTTTGCCAAACTCCGAGCAAAACTAGGGCCCAATCTCAGATTGATCGTCTCTGGCGGCGCACCAGCTACCCGAGACACACTCTTGTTTTTTAACGCAGTAGGTATCGATACTTTAGAAGGTTATGGTCTTACCGAAACCGCCGCTCCAACCAATGTCAATGTGATTGGCAAGGTCAAAGCTGGCACCGTTGGCCCAGTGATCCCGTCCATCGAGATGAGATTGGCAGAAGATGGCGAGATTCTGTTTAAGGGACCATCGATCTTTAAAGGCTATTACAACAATCCCGAAGCCACCAAAGAAGCCTTTGAAGACGAGTGGTTCAAGACTGGCGATATCGGAGTCATCGATGAGGACGGCTACCTCAAGATCACTGATCGCAAAAAGGACCTCATCGTCAATTCGGCAGGCAAGAACATTGCTCCTCAAAAAATAGAAGCGGTATTAAAGACGGTGCCTTTCGTCACTCAAGCAGTAGTCTTTGGAGACAAGCAAAAGCATTTGGTCGCCTTGCTTACTCTTGACGAACAAGCCGTTTGCGAGTTTGCTCGCGCCAACGATTATGATTTTGACTCATTTTTTGATCTGGCCAGATCTCCTCAGTTGTATCGCTATCTCCGCAAAGAAATAGCGTCGGCATCGGCTCATCTTGCCGAATACGAGAACGTCAAAAAGTTTGCCATACTTGCTAATGAGCTATCAGTCGAAGCAGGCGAATTGACAGCCACTCTCAAGATTAAGCGCAATGCGGTAGTAAAAAACTACCGGTCTCTCATCGAAATGCTTTACTCTGGCGAAGAGCCGGTAAAAAAAGAACCTGCTACTTATGAGATGCAAGAACTGGACGACTCTAGTCGAGAGGCAGATCAATCCATTAGCGCCTTGAGCCTATCCGGCTCAAAGCGCTAATGGATTGATTGAGAAATTAGGACAGGGCAGTAGCTGAAGCAGTGCGATCAGCCTTGTCGACCGAAGCAATCTTGAGTACTCTTGACCGACCGGCCTCTAGAACAAATAGAGCACCATCCGAACTAAAAGCAATGCCCGTCGGATTGACAAGACCCGTCAAAAATGTCTCGGTGCGACCTTCGCGATTGACACGAACCACAGTCCCAGCGCGTCCGGCGGTCACATATATACGGCCAAGATTGTCCATGGCAAGATTGCCGTCGTATCCATCAGCAAAATTGAAGCTCTCGGACTCAGCAACCTGTATACGTGCGACTTCGCGACCATCAAGCGAGCGTTTGACTATCGATCCCGAGGAGTGCTCGAGGCACCAGAGAAAACCATCGGAGTCAAGCAAAATACCTTGAGTCCCATTGCCGGGCCCGCCCAGCATCACTTCGTATTCGCCAGATTTGTCGATCTTGAAGATGCCTCCAGTATTGGAAGGGAAGTTGGAGACGTAGACTTCTTCGCGATGCCCGATGGCGAGATCGGACAAGAAAGTGCCTCCGCCTGTAAGATTGCCGTCAAGCTGAGCGAGTATACGGCCCGACTTGTTTGGATCGATCTTGTAGACAGTGCCCTGTATCGTGGCCACATAAAGCACGCCTTTGCGGTCAAATCTGAGACCGGATATGGTGCTATTGCCACGGATGCGAGCGTACTCCGAAAGTGTGCCCTGACTGTCGATAAACCAGACAGAGCCTTCGCAGCTATAGTAAATGCCACCAGGTCCGGCGGTCATGCGTGAAAAGCGATTGGACATCTGAGGGCTGAGGTGTGAGTGCAAGCGGACCCCATATCCTGTCGGTGCATCAGGCAGGTCATCCGCGCTACTGCCTGCTTGCTTTTTTGCGTCTTTCTCCTGAGAAAAAGAGTTGTCGTCCTCCTCGGATATCTCGGCCGAGGTGATATCGATATGCAGAATCAAATGCAAGGGCACCAGGATGCGGCGGATATGGATCTGGCCATCACTCTCATGTGAATAAGACTCGACATCTATGTGGTCGTGATCGACTGCGAGCACACGTCCAGTCACTGTATTGTGGCAACCCATACCGTACCAGATCTGAATCTTTTGCCTAGATTCGACGAAACCTTGCAATCTGGTCCTGAAACTCATTGATACGCCCTCACGCCTTTGACAATCCTAAATTTCTTCTACCCACTCTTTGCGATCGACAATCAATCCTTGATTCCAAAATTGCTCGATTTTGTAGTAATCACGTTCTTTTTCTTGCAAAACGTGAATTATTAAGTTGCCGAAATCAAGCAAGACCCATCGACCTTCTCTCAAACCTTCGATAGCTTTTGGCTTTTCGCCTCTTGACGACAGGATCTCATCGCAGGCATCCACTATGGCTCTCACCTGAGCTGCCGACTCTGCACCTGCAATGACAAAGTAATCTGCCATATGAGTGATCTGGCCCACTTCGAGTACCACGGTCGATTTGGCTTTCTTGGATTCGCAGGCATTAGCAGCCAAAAATGCTGCCTCTCTCGCATCGAGAGATCTTGAATTGGAATTGATTGCGCTTGAGGTCATTTGAAAAACACGTATATCCTTGAAATAGCTGAAACTAATCTCTAATTCTAGCTTAAGCAGCAATTTGCGGTGTGGAAAAACTCATTTACTTATCAAGAACCACTTTTTATGCCCAAAGACCTTGTTTCGTCCCGAAAGGTGCTGTATCCTTGCCGTTCAGGTGGTTCTTAAACCACTGCCACTAGGCCATTGCATTATGGTCTGAGCCCTAGAGCTCGGACCGACTGGATAAACCGACTGGATAAACCGACTGGATAAAACAGAATGCAAAAATGCCAAATCGATAACCGGCGATAGAGTAAGGATTGACAAGGAGAATCTCAGTGAACAAAGCAGAATTGGCTGCCGAAATCTCGGGACGTACTAATACCACCAAAAAGTCCGTTGAAGAAATGTTGGTCGCTTTGACCGACGTTATCACCGAGACCGTTGCTAAGGGTGAGCGCGTCACCTTGGTAGGTTTTGGCACGTTCTTGCGTCGCGACAGACAAGCTCGCGAAACCAACAACCCGCAAAAGCCTGGCGAAAAGATCAAAGTGCCTGCCAAAAAGGTACCAGCCTTTGTCCCCGGCAAAGAATTCAAAGACACCGTCGACCACAAATAAACTGTCGTAGACACCCTTTGAAAATCTATCTGGCCCGATCGATCCCATATCAATGGTGATCAATCGGGCCTTTTAGTCTCTATTATTCTTCTAAAAATTTTTGAGCTTGCTTTTGCGCCTCTAGAAGCCTTGGATCAGCTGGATTAGCGATCAGGCCGTCTTGCAGCCATTGCATCGCCAAGGCTCCGCGACCCGCTTTTAAGAGCGCCTGGGAGCCCTGTAGATAGGCTTCGATGTAGTGTCGCTCCGAGTGTATGCAGCGAGCAAATGCATCTCTTGCCAGGTCAGTATCATCGCGGCTAGCGGCAGCTCTTCCGAGCTCAAAAAATATGCTCGTCTCGAGAGTCGAGGCTCGACCGTCTTTTTGCAGACTGCGCGCCTGGTCGCATAGATTGGCAGCCTCGGCCAATTTGTCTGTGGCTTCGCCTAGATTGCCCCTAAAACCAGCGTTGGCGCCTTGATCGTAAAAAGTATAAGCGCGATTGAGCAAGGCATAATTGCGCATCCGACCAGCATAGGCCGGATTGTCTGCGAGATCTACAGGATCTCTGACAGCATTTACATGGTGCGCCGCGTGTCTCGGATGAGCTTGATGCCGATATTTAGAGCGTGTATGAGATCTAGATCTAGATCTAGATTTAGAATTGGATTTAGATTTAGATTTGGTACGAGCCTGGACTGGCAAGGCACTCAAAGTGAAGCAAAAGCCACCAAGTAAAAGCTCTGGTCCTGCCAGCAGGACCAGAGCCAAGATCAAGGACAATAGGCCGACACTACCTGGAGTTTTCTTTCTCGCAAGCTTCTTTTTCATCATCGGACACGCCTTTCATGGTCAGATTGACACGGTTGCGGTCGTCAATTTCTTTGCATTTGACGACTACAGTCTGACCCACTTTGACTACGTCTTCGACCTTTTCTACTCGACGATTTTCGAGTTGCGAGATGTGGACGAGGCCTTCCTTGCCTGGCAGTACTTCGACAAAGGCACCGGCAGGAATAATACGAGTCACCTTGCCCAAATATACCCCGCCTACTTCGACTCTCTTAACCAGGCGGATAATCCAATCACGCGCGGCTTCACCACCATCTCGATCAACGGATCCGATCAAGACGGTACCGTCATCTTCGATATCGATAGTCGCACCAGTCTCTTCGATGATACGGCGGATCATCTTGCCACCGGGACCGATTACGGTGCCGATATCTTCTTGAGGGATGGTGACTGTCAGGATGCGAGGAGCCCATTGCGAAAGCTCTGCCCTTGGTTGAGGCATGACAGCTTCCATTTTGTCGATGATGTGGATACGACCACGTTTGGCCTGGTCGAGGGCGACCTTCATAATCTCGAGCGAGATGCCTTCGATCTTGATGTCCATTTGCAAGGCGGTGATACCGTCTCTAGAACCTGTCACTTTAAAGTCCATATCGCCGAGAAAATCTTCCAGCCCCTGGATATCCGAGAGGATGGCAAAACGATCGCCTTCGAGAATCAGACCCATAGCTATGCCGCCGATAGTGGTCTTGAGAGGTACGCCAGCATCCATCAGAGCAAGCGACGAACCACAGGTAGAGGCCATTGAGGTCGAACCGTTAGATTCGATTACTTCGGAGACAACACGGATGGTGTAGGGAAACTCGTCCAGGGAGGGCAGTGCCGGCATGATGGCACGTTCGGCTAGCGCACCATGACCTATCTCACGACGGCCAGGTCCGCGCATCGGCTTGACTTCGCCGACCGAAAATCCAGGAAAATTGTAGTGGTGCATGTAACGCTTTTCGGTCTGAGGATCGATCGAATCCAGCCTTTGTGCGTCTGCACCAATCCCGAGAGTGGCTACTGACAATACCTGGGTGGTACCACGAGTAAAGAGTCCAGTTCCATGAGTACGAGGAAGTATGCCGCATTCGACCGTAATCGGACGGATTTCGTCGCAGCGGCGACCATCGGCACGTACGCCGGTATCGAGCACCTTGGCGCGCATCAAATCTGCTTCGTAGTATTCCATGGCCTCAGCGATCACGGCGCTCGATGCTCCCTTGATGGGACTTTCTTCGGGCAAAGCAGCAATAGCTTCGGTCAAGGCCTTTTTAGCAGCATCGATATGCCCCTGTCTGACATGCTTTAGAGTGACCGAGTCCATTGATGCAAGCAAATGCTCAGTGGTCACTTCTTTGATCAATTCTTTGAGCCCTTCGGGCTTCTCAGGCGCGACAAATTCTCTTTTAGTGACACCACGACCGGAGACAAAACGCTTTTGTACTTCGATTTGCTTGCGAATAGCCTGATGACCGTATTCGATCGCAGCGAGGATGTCTTTTTCGGAAACAAGATTACAGCCGGCCTCTACCATCATGATCGAGGATTCAGTACCAGCTACGACAAGGTCGATGTCCGACTGCTCGATTTCTTCATATGTAGGATTGGCGATCAAGCGGCCTTCAACACGGCCGACTCGCACTGCGCCGATCGGTCCGAGAAATGGCAGACCAGCCAATTCGAGTGCAAAAGAAGCACCGAGCATGGCAAGCGTATCAGGTGGATTGGACTGATCAGCACTCATGGTGGTGGCTACGATCTGCACATCATTGCGATAGCCTTCTTTAAAAAGAGGACGGATCGGTCTATCGATCAAGCGACTGGTCAAGATGGCCTTATCGGGCGCCTTGCCTTCGCGACGACCAAAAGACCCTGGTATGCGACCGACTGAGTAGAGCTTTTCTTCGTAATCGACGAGGAGTGGAAAATAATCTATGCCTTCTCTGATCTTGGAGCTTTCGGTTGCGGTCACGAGCACCATGGTGTCGCCACAATAGACCTCTACGGAGCCTGAGGCCTGCTTGGCCATGCGTCCGGTCTTGATGATGATGGTCTTGCCGTCGAGCTGGATCTCTGTCTGGGCCTGACCTGTAGTCAATTCTTGAACCACTTTCTATTCCTCTTTTTCTTCTTCTACTTCTATTTTATTGTTTAACAATCAGGTTCTGTTACAAACCAAAAAGCCCTACCAGAGGCAGAGCATTGATACAACTAAACTCAAAAGGCCAATAAAAAGGCGAGCCATCAAGGCTCGCCTCCTCTTAGATACTAGCGTCTCAAGCCCAGCTTTTCGATGAGCTTTCTGTAGCGCTCATTGTTTTCCTTCATCAGATATTGGAGCAAGCGACGACGCTTTCCAACCATCATCAAGAGGCCACGACGACTATGAAAATCTTTGCTGTGGGTCTTCAAATGCTCGGTGAGCTCATTGATGCGCTCGGTGAGCATGGCCACTTGGACTTCTGGCGAACCAGTGTCTTTGCCGTGGGTTTGATTGCCCGAAATGATCTCTTGCTTGCGTTCTGTCAAAAGTGCCATTACTTCTTTACCGTATGCCTTTGTTTTGCCTATTTATGATAGATTCTCTCGATTATTCTTGAGATTGAGGATAATAACATATACTTCCCGCACATATTGATCCAATGCAGCTGAGCGGCCAGATTCTCAATATTTCGACAAATAATTTTCTCCTAAGATGAAAAAATTCCGTCTGCGCAACCTCTTTCTAAAATATCCCCTGCTGGATAAGGCTCGTGTTCTGGGCCTTGCCAAGATATTTAAATACGGCATCACCGCCTACGATCTAACCTACCGCCCACTTGCCATCATCCCTGAGGCATCCAGGCCGTACGTTTCCTGCGCCGGGGCTGATACCACCAAGCGCCCAGTCCATCTAAAACCTGCCATTTATGCTTATTTTCACGGGCAAATGTATCTCTTGCTCGCACTTTCCCCGCGCCATAGCATGAGTCTTATAGCTAGTAATTCGCGGGATGGGGAAATGATCGCTAGGGCCGGCGAAGGCATGGGCTTTACTGTGGTGCGTGGTTCCAAGACCGAAGGCGGGGCAAAAGGGGCGCGAGGGCTATTGGAAAATGCACAAGAGGGTAAGAGCATCTTATTTCCAGTAGATGGACCTCGCGGGCCTTTTCAAGTAGTAAAGCCTGAGATTATTCGTCTGGCGTCAATGACTGGACTACCTATCATCCCTTTAGTGGGGGAGGCTCGTACTCGTGACTTGATGAAGTCATGGGATAAGTACAATTGCCCGTATATGCACACGAGACAGGTGCGCATATACGGCACCCCCATACACGTGCCAGCCGATATGGACAAGCAATTAGCCGAAAGCCTCCGCCTGAGACTCGAGACCACGATGGTCGAGTTGAAGGCGAAGGCTTCCGATTTTTATCTAGTATGTCCTAAGACTGCTAAAGCCTAGGGCTTTTGCAGTTCGGGCTTCCATTCGTCGAGGATGGCTCCTTCGACGGGGCATACCGAGAGGCAAGCGCCACAATCGATGCAGAGGCTGTCATCGATGAAGGTGTACTTGGTCCCTTTGGTATTGGTCTTGCCTTCTGCCCACTTGATGCACTCGACGGGGCATACGGGCATGCAGTCGGCGAGACCTTCGCAGATATCTGCAACGATTGTATAAGCCATAAAGCAAACTCCTTACTTTTCCTAGCGACTGTGAAGATCAGGCTGAGGGGCCAATTTGAGGATCTCGGGCGACAGACCTAGATCCATTGGATATCTCATAAATCCAAACAGTCTCTCTAATACTTAACACATTTCAGGGTGCCGAAACAAAAAAAATTTCCAAAATTTTCTGAGATTTTGACCAGGTTAATGACCTCGTCAGCCTGTTAAGGTTCCATGGATTTAAACCAATTTTTTGGCCTGGATATGAGACCATTGCATCAGTTTTAAAATTGCATCTGTTAAACAAAGGTATCGATAGATGGCGCAAGTCAAAGTAAATATCTACACCCCCGCGGGCAATCACGTTGGCTATTTTGAGGATCCCGAGCTCGTGTCCGTGGGAGGAGACGATTGGGAGATCAAGGGTGAGTTTTTTGAGCCTCAAGGTCAGCGCCCTCTCAAGATCGACATGAATCCCGAGGCTCTGCCTTATAGCGCCGATCTTGCCCAGGTAGACAGCGCGCATGACACAAAAAAACTTGTCGGCGTTTACGTCCAGCGCTGCAGACAGCCGATAGTGATGTCCGGTCGCAAGGGCTAAGACATATCAGACTGATATACAAAAAACAAAAGAGCAGCGGTGGAGGGAACTGCTGCTCTCATTGTTTGTATGTTTTCTTCCGCTTAGCTGCTGACGACTTGGGCTGGGGGGCTTGGTGAGGGTCAGGGATTGGCTTTGTGGAAGAAATGGCTTGTGGAGGGCCACTCGCTATATTGATTTATAGCAGTCTGCCCTGTTACGACTCCTATGGGTTGGGCCATAACTCTCTATATGGTTTCTTATGTTAGCTTGATAAAATCAGACTGACAAAGCTCATGGGTGAAGTCTTGGAATCTAAAACTGTCGCTGCCAATCATCGCGAACGGCGAGTATTGCTGATCGAGCCCCAGGCACGCGATCGGGATGCGATGGCCGGAGCGATCCTCTCCCAGTCGCCTCTATACGATGTCGATCAAGTGGAGTCCTTGCAGCAAGCAATGACCATGCTCGATAGTCGAAGCTTTGATGTGATCGTAGTAGACAACGAGCTGCCGGATGCGCAGGGTGAGACCCTGGTCAGATCTCTAGTCAAAAAAGCACCATATTCGCCTATCATCGTGGTCACCGCCAATGATTCGCCCGAATTAGCCCTATTGCTATTGGCATCCGGAGCTAGCGACTTTTTGCCAAAATTTGGCGAATACCAGAAGTTTTTGCCAAGAATGCTCACCACCAATCTGCAAAGAGCCATCATCATCGAAAATCTCAAAGAGATGTACGACCGTGTCGAGCAGGCATCACGGGATGAGGCCCTACTCAATCGCTTCGTCGTCAATATACATGGCTCGCTCGATCTGGCAGATATCCTCGAGAAGGCCACTCAGAGCCTGCTTTCCGAATTTAGGGCTTCGCGAGCCATCCTCTGCCTGGTCGGCGATCCAGATGGAGATATGCGAATTGCCAGGCAAATGACTCAAGACAATGTACATCCTGTCTCGGACAAGTCGACGATCTTTACCAAGTATCACGATCTCCTCTTAGATGTCGGCGAGAGACGCCCCCTGGTAGTTATGCAGGATGACACCTTTGCCTTTGCAAAAGACGTCCAGGCGGAGCTGAAAACGCACCATATCCTGGCCATGGTAATGGTGCCCATGGTTTATCGAGGCCGTTTGATGGGTCTTTTACATCTAGACGAAAGCCGCTCTGATCGACTCTGGACCGCACGCGACATCAATCTACTATCGCGCATTGCCAACCAATTGGCAATCGCTCTGAGCCAGGCCAAGCTTTACCAACTGGTCGAGACCCAGTCTACCTCCATCAGCAAACTGACGGACCTGTGCAGTCAATTGACTCAAGTAGTCAGCAGCACCAAAGAGTTTACGGAAAGGACGGAGAGCAGGGAGAAAGTCCGGATCAAATTGAGCGCAAGAGAAATGGAAGTCCTTGCCAAAGTGGCACAGGGTCTCTCGAACAAAGAGATAGCCGAAGAATTGCATATAACCGAAGGCACGACCGAAGTACATGTGTCACGCCTGAGAAAGAAACTAAACCTTTCTACAAGAGCGGCTCTTGTCCGCTACGCCTACGAAAATCATTTGTCCTGATTACTCAACATCATCCAGGTCTGTCTTTTGAGCTCGTATAGTCTAGCCTGCGCTCGATCCTGCCTAATCGACGGCACTGGCTTCTGCAACTGATAGACATTTTTTGCTCTGGGTCTTTTTGCATCCCAGTCCTCAAAGCGATACCAACCCTCGGCATCCTTGCGTCTGATCGTCATCTTGAGCAGGGTCTGATAGTCGGCAACATCTGGAAACTGTTCGGACAATGCTTGCAACTTTCTTTCGACCAGTTCTAACTTATTTTTTTTGAGGAGGTCGAAGACCTGCGTCAAAGCTTCTTCTTGAATTCTGATAGACTCTTCGGTCTCTTCATTAAACACAGCTTTAAGTTTTTTATGTGTGCCATTGGCGGAACCCTGAGCATCTGCCTGGAGTCCAGATCCAATAATGGATGCGATAGCGATAACTGTCATCCAAATTACATAAATCATGGAAAGAGACCTTTTTGAATGGAATTGGCCCTAAACTAATGGGTCGAAGATGCAGCGGATAACGAGAAGCCATTGCTAGAGACTCAAAAGAAAGATAGCACCACAAGCCCTGACAAAACCGTCAGGCCATCATGGCTCATCTCCAAATTTATCTGGGGTTGGTTGGGCTCTCTGCTACTGCTCGCCGTCATAGCTCTCTCGTTAGACGTGGACTGGGCAAAACCAAAAGTAGAAGAGGTCCTGACCCAGCAGCTCCATCGCAAAGTATTTCTCGGCCACTTGCGCTGGCGCATCGGACTCAATGGCCTGCAGTTTTTGACGCGTTCGATGAAGATCGACGAGTTTGATGGTGATCCTTTTATGACCGCCAGAGGCACCAATCTCGGTGTCTCCATGACGCACCTTTTGGCCGGACAGCTAAAAATCAAATATCTCCAGATCGACCATCCGGAGATATTTGCCATCAAACTCAAGCCAGGAGCCTGGAACTTTGAAGACCTATTGGATGATCAAATCGAGATCCAACTAATCGAAGTCGACTCCGGCGTATTGCACATCCAGGATCAGAGCAAAAAAGCCGCTACCCGCGTGCCTTTTACTATCCAAAACCTCAACGTCAAGTACAATTGGCCGCGGCGCAATATCAATCTACCTTTCTACCTATCCATGACTCTGCCGCATCAGGATACAAAGCAGACTCCAGCCTACGTTCGCCTCGACGGCTATGGCCAGTCACCCGACGGTACTCTTCAAAACACTCAATTTAAATTGCAACTGACAGGCAAGGATCTTAGAGTCAAATCTCTGAGACACCTGGCTACCATCATTGCTGAAGACCAGAATCTCATCAAAACATTAAACCAGGAAGACAAGACAAATAAGCAGGCCCTGCCCGAAGTCAAAGGGCAGGTATCACTGGAAGCACAATTATCTGGCACGCTAACAGCTGGCTTTGCAGCCAGGGTCGATACAAAAGTCACCGATCTTTTGATCTCATCAAAAGACTTTGGTGACATCAAAACTCAAAACCTTGCCACCAGCGGCAATATCGCGATCACCGAAAAAAATGTCGATTGGAAGGACCTCAATTTTAAAGTCGGTCAAATCGAACTCAAGACTAATGGCAAACTCAAAAACTGGCAGGACAAAGAGTCGAGCTACGACATTGACCTGGCGAGCAATATCAAGGACCTCTCCAATATCACTCGCACCATCGATCTGAGCAAGGTGAAGCTTGACAATCCCAAAGATGCGTACAAACTGATTAAGACAGCGACTCTCTCGGGCCAGGCGTTTTTTAGCTTCAAGGCCATGGGACAAGGACAAAAGTACAAGTATCTAACCCAATTAGAGGCAGGCAATCTGCCTGTCAACGAAATCATCGCCCAGATCGCTCCTGGGGCAGCACCCTATGCCGCGATGCTGGGAGTAACCTCAAACAGCTCGATCAAAGGCCATTTTGAGATGCAACCAGGCAGGCGCATCCTGATCAAGGATGGCCAGCTCAATATGCCCGACTCTGTCCTCAAGATCAAGGGCGTGATCGACTTGCTCAGGGACTCTGCCGATCTAGACTTTGATCTGAGCGAGCTCTCGCTCAAAAAGGCCTGGGCGGCAGCTCTCAATGATCCTCAAGCTAGAGAGGCAATCTACAAAAAATTTCCCCAGATAAAAAACAGGCAGATCTCCATCCAGGGCATCGTCTCAGCCAAGGGACATCTGATAAACAACAAATCTGGCCTCAATGTCAATATGGCATCCAATCTGAAGCAGGGTGGAGTAGGTCTATTTGACCGCACTCTCAACGCCTATGGCATCAATGGTCAGATCGAGATATTAGGCAAAAAACTGGTGCTAAAAAACATCGATGGCAAGGTGGGCACCGGCGGCCGTTTTACTTTTGGCGGCAATATAGATGGTGTAACCACGGACAGGCAAGACCTGGACCTGGTCTTTTTTGGCAATAACCTGGCCTTCTCTCACCTGAGCAATACAATGGAATTGCTCAATGTCAAATTTCCGACTATTACCGAAAACCATCTCACTGGACGCGTTAAAGAGCTTAGTATCAAGCTTTCAGGCAATGCAAAGAAACCCAAAATCTACATGTCCGCAGCCCCGGAGGACATTAGATACAGGCCCCCAGGACTCAAGCGCTCGCTCAAAGCAGTGTCCGGTTCATTTTTATACGAAAACGACAACGTCACATTGCAGGATGTCGGCATCATCTCGCGCGGTCTGCGCCTTACTACTTCGATGCGGATCGACAACGTCACCGGTGCTGCGGCTCTCAAGCGTCTGCATGTAAAAACAGACGGCATCGAACTTTCCGATATTGACTATTATTTGGGCTCGACGGTCATGCCAGCTCCAGTCCGCAAACAATACTGGGACCTGCTCAAGTTTTACTCGATCCGCAACCTGCATGGTCGAGTATATGGCGATATGGTAGTAGTCCCCAACAAAAAAAATGACTTTGACCTCGAAGGAGTCATGGGCTGTTATTCGGTCGGTGCAGTCGTATCCCGCCTCAATATCCCTTTAGAGCGCATCTCGGGCATAGTAGCCGCCTCTCAAGACGAGCTTCTGATCCAGGATCTCTCCGGTCACGCGAGATCCACACAATTTGAGTTAGATGGCTACGTGAGAGCATACAAATCTAAAAATCCCAATTGGAAGACCGAGCTCAAGGCCGAAATCGCCCCACAAGAATTTTTTGATCTCATACCTGCCCTGGCCGAGGCCTTCGGAGGCTCAAAATCAATTACCATTTCATCCAATGGTCCCCTCGGCATCAGAGCCAAGATCGACGGCGATATGCACACCAACCAGGTGTCTTTTTCGGCTCATGCCGACAGCGCCAATGATCTCAAGATAAGTGCTGCGGGCCTTACCCTCAATCAGCCTCCACAAGAAGAAATCAATCTGGATGGTGCCTTGACTCTCAAAGAGGACGGCATCAATCTTAAAAGCACAAATCTGCATCTTGGAGCGGCTTCTCTCACAGCTCAGGGGCAGTGGCAGTGGGGGCAAAAATACCCGGACCAGCCGATCTCTCTCACTGTGCTCTCACCAAATCCAGTACCAGCCAAGATCCTATTAGGACTTGTCGATCCGACTATGGACACTCGCAAAATGGCAGGAGTCGTGGATGGATTTTTTGCTCTCGAAGGTCCATTGAGACAACCAAAGCTCACTGGCAAGATTTCTCTGGACCACATATCCGACCCGGACTTTAATATCTCCGATCTATCGGGCACTGCTGCAACCGATGACGATCTAGCGCGTGACAATCCCAAGGCACTGACCGCTGCTCGACTAAATATAAGTCGCATAAAAATAAAGGACATGGAAATCAAAGACATAGGCGGCCACCTATTTGTCCATGCTCAAGACAACAATGAGGTTGCCCTGCCTGCGGATGCACCAGCCAGACCGCCATTTGTCGCAATAAGGGACGTGACGGCCAGGATCGCCGGAGGCCTAGTCCGAATGGACGGTGGTATGGATATGGAAAAGCATCAAGTAAGCATGAATGCTTTTTTGAGCAAGATCGATATGCAAGAACTAGCAGAAAAGCTACTTGGAGCAAGCAACGAGATATCAGGCACCATGGACGGACAATTGCACCTGGCTGCCACCGGCAATGATGCTAAAGCAATGGTGAGCACTCTGGCCGGTTCAGGGGACTTTGTCATCAAAGACGGCATGATCGCTAGATTTGGCCAATTACAGACAAAACTGACCCAGGCCAATTTACTTTCGCAGGGCATCTTTGGCTTCAACCTCAACAATCTCCTCCAATCAGTGGTGCCTATCCGCTCTGGCGAATTTAACGAGGTCAGGAGCAAATATCAGATATACAAAGGCGTCCTGGACATTCAGGAGCTGAGGTATTCTGGGGACGATTTGCGCATGTGGGGTGCCGGCACGCAAAATCTTGCTACCAATCAAATGGAGATGGAAATAGCGGGCACTATCCCCCGGGTGACCAAGTCGATGCTTGGTGGCGCATTTGGTGATCTATCCCGGAGTTTTACTGTATCCAAGCTCTTGCACCAGGTGACCTTTGGCACGCTCGAAAACCTGCCCCCTTTGCCTATTATCGGCGACATAGCGTCCGATAAACCAAGGACTTTTGCCTTTAAAGTAAATGCACCTGCCACCGACACCAAGCTAGTCACTAAGAGTATCGAAAAATCATTTAAATGGCTGCCCAACAAACAAGCCGCCAGCGCTCACCCTGTGCCGGGTCTTTAATAAGCCTTGCCATTAGCTCTTATATGTGTATGATATACGCATGAAGGGGCAATTGAATAGTTTTTCCGGACCAAATCCGTTTGGTCCAGCGAGGCCGTCGACGTCTCAAGCGTATGCTACGCAAACACGTCCAGCCGCGCTTGTCGAGGGCACACAGGCACTCGACAAGCCACTCTTAGACTATATTGCACACATCAAGCTTGAGCGCAGTCTGTCTCCAAATACGGTGCTGGCCTACCAGAGAGATCTGGAGGCCTTTAATAGATATCTCAAGAGCCGTGATATCAAAGAGCTTTTTAAAGTCACCAGGCGTGATGTCATCGTCTACATGCAAGCTCTCAAGGCCAAGAGCTATAGCCCCACATCTATAGTGCGCCTGATTGCCAGTTTAAGGAGTTATTTTGCCTTTCAAGCAGCGCGAGGCACCATTGGCCTCAACCCTCTTGAGACCTTAGAGACGCCATTACGGCAAAAAAAACTACCACAAGTCTTGTCGATTAACGAAATAGAAAAAATCATCAGCCATGCAACTACAGCTCGCGAAAAAGCAATAGTAGAGCTTTTATATGGAGGAGGTCTGCGCGTTTCGGAGCTTGTCGGGCTCAATCTGCGTAGCCTCAATCTAAAAGATGGGTCGCTCAAATGCTTCGGCAAAGGCTCCAAGGAGCGCATTGTTCCATTGGGCCGACCTTGTATTGAGGCTGTACAGGCATATCTAGACGAAAGTAGCAGACAGAGGCCCGAATCCACAGTCTCCGCCCGGCCTCAAAAAAAGAAGGCAGGCAGACCACGCAAGACCAGACCGATCCAGCAGGTGCGCAGCAAAAATCCCCAAATGGAGCCTGTCTTTAAGGACGACAGCGGTAAGCGGCTCTCACGCCTCGTAGTATGGCAGACTGTCAAGAGATTGGCTCGGGCTGCCGGCATCAACAAGTCCATCTCGCCACACACGCTCAGACATAGTTTTGCAACACATCTATTAGAGGGTGGAGCCGATCTCAGAGCAGTCCAAGAACTCTTGGGCCACGCCAACCTGGTCACCACGCAACTTTACACCCACATTTCGCGTGCACACCTCAAAACTTCATACAACCAGGCCCAGTCCGCCCTCAATCTGGATTTTTCCGTATGAAAATATTTGGTCTTGCCCTCTTGCTGTCTTTTGCCTGCGCGATCGACACTGCCGATGCTGCCATGGCTCAATCGGTTGGGCTTTATTATGCGACCACCCGCCTAAATGAGGCGACGACTAGTAACCCTACATATGGTGGCAAAAGACATCTAGACCTCGGCGGCAATTCGGCATTTTCATCCATCGATTACGGCCAAATAGCCTTTTCGCGCCCTGACATGGGCCCGGCTCTGACATCACCACCAAACAATGCTAATTGGACGGTACTACGACAAGTGATGTCCAAGCGCGACTCAGACTGGAAAGCCAATGATTTTAGACGCCTCGAACCAATGAACGAGTCGACTTTTTTTGATCGTGTGCGCAATTTTAGAGGCAAAATCCTCATTTACGTACACGGCTACGATATTACCTTCCAGCAAGCTGCCTGCGAATTTGGTGAGCTCATAGACGAGTGCAAACGCCGGGGAGCTGACGATAACACTCTTTTACCCCTGCTGTTTTCGTGGCCTTCGCCCGGCATAACTGCAGACTACACTGGTGACGAAGCAAATCTGGAATGGTCGGAAAAACCATTTCGCATGCTCATCAATCGACTCGCACTCGAAAAAAACGCTAATGCGCAGATGGACCTGATCGCTCATTCTATGGGCAGCCGACTTGCCTTCTGGTATGCGATGGTGCAGGCAAATGCTGGCATGGCTCCGCCATTCCAAAACATCTTTCTCTCTTGTGCAGACATGGACATGCACACAGCAGAACAAAAAAAAGACGATCTGCAAAACATGGTGAGCCAGAGAGTCTATATTTTTACCAATGATCAAGACCAGCCATTATTGACTAGCCAGATCTTGCACAAGGAGCCGAGATTGGGCCGTCCCACTGATAACGGCACTGCTGTCAGACAGGGCCCCGCCTCTATCGCAAGCAATCTAGTCGGACCCGGATTTGCCAGTGGCGCACGCTCCACTGCCAGCGATATGCTGGCCAATCTGATCACAAACCAGGCCAACCAAAATCCCAATAGCACCTTTGCACAATTTGCCAAAGATGCCTCTGACACTTTGCTCAACAGAGCTCGCAATCGCGAAAAGCAAAGCATGCCCAATGGAGAAACTCAGGAGATCACAGCCTGGCTTAGTGCCAACAATGCTTTGAGCAAAGATTTTGGGCCCAAGGCCAGCCTTGTTGATACAACCGGCCTGGTCACCATTAACATGGGGCATCGCCTGCCCTGGCCTCTCGTGGCTGGCTTGATCCAGCAACCTCCTGGCATCAGACCTTTCACGACCTATCCAGTGCATAAGAGACCCGATGCCACTACTCTCACGCAAATGGGTGGTAAGCCTCAATACTTATATAAATACGAGAAAGTCGATATGGAACGCCTGGCGCCCTAGACAAAGATTTAGTCGGCGCATTAGCAAAACTTAATCTCTCTTGCGTTCAAGTAAATAACAGTCTTGGGTTAACTTATAAGCAAACGGATTTAAATCGTTTTCGTCACTGGCTCGAAAGCTTGCTGCTTTCGCCAATCAATCAAACAACATTTCACATAAATCAAAGGTCATTTAATGAGTCGCAGTAAAGTAGAGGGGACCAAGATCGCCCAGGCGGCAAAGGATCTCAATGTCACTAGCGTGACGATCAGGCGTTACATTCAAGAGTTCAATATAGATACCGCAACCGACGAAAACGGTATCAAGGTCTTGCCCGCACAAGCCCTAATCGAATTGCAAGAGATCCGCAAACTAAAAGAAGACGGTCTCACTAACCCTCAGGTGCTCGAAAGTCTGGATGAATTGAGACAGGGCAAGGGCGACGCAAAGACGTCCAAAGCAAAACCCAAGGCCAAAGTCAAAGCCAAGGCCAAGGACAAGGACGTTGAAGCCGAAATCGACGAACAAGACGACCAAGAACAAGAAGAAACTCCCAAAGCTGCTCGTAGCAAGGCTAAGGTGCGCGGCAAATCTGCTCTCAGAGGCAAAAAAGGCAAGGCCGCCAGGGAAGTAGACCAGGATCAAGAATCTGCAGAAGACGAAGAAGAAGAATCAATATCAGACAACGAAGCCAAATCGTTGGATGCCAGACGGGTTAAGGCCCGCAAGAGCCGCCACTCTGATGATGCTGACGAAATGCAATCAGATGATGAGAATTCTCCAGCTTCTGATACCACCGGCGATGAAAACGAAAACGGTGACGAAGATGCCGATGTAGGCGAAGATGGTGACAAATCCAAGCATTCGTTGACTTGCCAGACTTGTGGCAAGACCTTTGAACACATGAATCCTAGATTGCGTGACTGCCTCGAATGCTATCGCGCTAAGCGCAAAGAGCGTCGTAGAGGCGGAGACAAACACAAAAAAGTCATCGAAAACCCCATCGCTCAACAAGTGCTAAACAAGCAGCGCGGAGATGATAAGGCTGTTGCTCTGGCTCCCGAGCGTGAAAGATCAGAAAGATCAGAAAGATCGGAAAGATCGGAAAAATCTGAAAGGTCAGAGCGACCGGAAAGAGCCGAAAGGCAGGAGAGATCCGATAGATCTCTGGAGCGTCAAGAAAGACAGGAAAGACTCGAGCGCGAAAAGCAAGAAAGACTAGAGGCACGCGCCGTTGCTCTGGCGGCCCAACCTCGCCATCAGGACCCGACTCCATGGGCGCAGATGCAAAAGCCAGTGCGCTCGTATCGCAAAGCAATCGAAGAAACCAGGCTGATCACTGGCTCTCTCAAGCGCCGCCTGGAGAGACCGGATCTGCCAGAAGGCGAAAGACGCTGGCTGGAACAGGTCTACGCTTATCAACTGATCTTGCACCAGGGCTGGAGACATCTCGCCGAATACAAATCCGGTGGCACAAACAGCTCACCCAAGACCGAAGAATAAGTCTAAAAGGGATCGGGTAATTCTTTAGGTAGAAACGCGGGATTCGCCGTCGGTACCACAGGTGGTGCCGGCGGCGGTGTCGTAAGAGCAGGCGGGCTTTGCATGGCGGAAGGAGCGCCCATTGCTGCCGGAGGACTCGTGATCGTAGGTGGGCTCATTTGAGTGAGATCGATAGAGCGCGTGACACGGATCGGCACCATCTCGCCTTTTTCTAAAAGGAGATCACGTCCGCGATTGCGTCTGGCATTGACAAAACCGAAGCCTGATCCGAACGATCCAACCATCGAGGTCAATTGCTTGCCGTAGTCACCGATGTTCATTGCAGCATTGCGTACTGTCGGAGCGGTCTTCATATCGTGTGCAGGATTGCGTTCGATATTGCCGGTAAAATTGCAGCTGCGACCATCAGGAAACTGTAGAGTAGTCAGACCCAACTCTACATGCCCGGGCTGACCACCTCTCTTGTGCATGGCAGCAGCAACGACACCGACTATCTTGCCAACGACGATAGACTGCCTTGGCACCACTTCACGTCCGGATAGATAAAATCCGTCAGGCAGTACTATATAAAAGAGGTCGCCTGGTACGCTCTTTTTACTGGATATATCCTCGGTCAAAACCCCAGTGAGTACTGTCCCTACTGGTATTCGAGTAGACAATATTTGTTGCACCATCTCATTGCGAGCAAGAGGATTGGTCATGAGACTGTTGCGATTGCCCATTGCTGCTTGCTGCATCAAACCTGGTATGCCGCCATTGCTGGCACCTCCAGGAGCGTTATTTTGAAAAAAGCCTGAGCCCAGAGGACCTGTCGGTGGTGGTCCATCGGGGTGTTGCATCTGCGACTGTTCGCGAGCAGAGGCCGACAGTTGGACTCCGCATAACAGCAGGCTAAGCAAGAAGAGCGATTTTGGAAAGATTTTTCTCATAAAGTGATTCTAACGCAAAGACAAGGTGCCCGGTACTTACATTCTCGTAATACTAAGGCTCTTTGAGCCAATATCAATGGGGAAAATGCTACTATGAGCCCTTTGCATTAGAAGGCAATCCCTTGCCTGCTAGCAGGACGTTAATCGACCATAGGGGATAAACATGACCGAAAAGAAACCAGTTTCTTACGAAACTATGTTCATCATCCGTCCCAACCTCGATGAAGACGCCGTAGATCGTTCGATCAACGCTGTCGAAGAATTTATCAAGGCTCAGGGCGGCTCAGTCGACTCAGTCGACAAGAAAGGCAGAAAACGTCTGGCCTACGAAGTAAACAAGATGCGCGACGGCTATTACGTCGTCATCAGCTTCAAGGCCAAGCCTGATTCGATTACTGCAATCAAAAGAATGATGACTCTCTCTGAAGACATCATCCGTTCTCTGATCGTCGTAGTCGAAGCGAGCACCGCTCAAAAGGCTTAAAAAGGAGTTTTCCATGAGCTTAGCCAAAATTGTTCTTAGCGGACGCGTGGTAAAGGCACCCGAAAAGCGCTTTACACCAAATACCAACGTTGCTGTCACCGAGTTTACTCTCGGAGTAGATTCGCAAAATCGTCAAGATGGCACCACCGACACTAATTTTGTCAAAGTGATTACCTGGCGCGACCTAGCAGAACGCTGCGCCAACGAAATCAAAAAGGGCGATGTAGTGGCAGTGGATGGCCGCCTGCAAATAAACAATTACACAAGCCAGGACGGCCAAAAGCGCCGCGATGTCGAAGTGGACGCTAGCGCAGTGGAAAACCTCTCTAACACGGTTTCTGGTTCGGGCTCGGCCGCCCAGCCTGGCGATGATGCTCCCAAGGCACCATCTGCAGCCAAGGGCAAAGCCAAAGCACAAGCACCTGCCAAGGGAGAGGATCTCGATGCGATCTTTTCCTCCGACGACGAAATCCCGTTTTAGACATTTTCAAAACTGAGTATCAGACTGTTTTTCATAGGAGAGCCTGGATAGATGGGCAGAATGAATTCCGATAGCCAAGCGCCCCGTCGCCGCAAAACCTGCGGCTTCTGCGCCGACAAAGTAGAGTTTATCGACTACAAAGACCCCAACCGCTTGAAAAAGTTTGTAACCGAACGCGGCAAGATCCTTCCCAGACGGATCTCCGGCAACTGCGCAAAGCACCAAAGAGCTTTGACTGTTTCGATCAAGCGAGCTCGCGATATAGCCCTCATGCCTTATATGGCTGAAGGTTAAAGCAAAAACCAAGCAGGCAACTATTGCGCGACTACTTGTTGTACAATTTTTTCGTTGCCTGCTTTATGCCGAAGTGGTGAAATGGCAGACACGCTATGTTCAGGGCGTAGTGAGCGCAAGCTCGTGTGGGTTCAAGTCCCACCTTCGGCAAATTTTTTATTTCTGAGTCTAACGAGAGGAAAGCTTGAGCACAAATAGTAATGACCCCCGTCGTCCGGATAACAGACGAGATCTCCCACCGCTCAACGAAAGGATTCGTGATCGCGAAGTGAGACTTATCGGCGAAGACGGTAGTCAACTCGGGATTGTGCCAACACGCGAAGCTCTATCTGCGGCTCGCGAAAAAGGTCTCGACCTCTTGCTCGTACAACCGGATGCTAATCCGCCAGTGGCCCGTATCCTCGATTATGGCCGCCACAAATTCGAATTAGAAAAGAAAAACAGAGAAAGTAAGCGCAAGCATCACGTCGTAGACGTGAAAGAAATCAAGATGCGCTACAAAATCGAAGATCACGATTTTCAGGTCAAGCTCAAGAGCGCGCAAAAGTTCTTAACGGATGGTGACAAGATAAAAGTCTTGATCGTGCTCCGAGGCCGTGAAATGCAGCACGCCGACATGGCCTTGGCATTAATGGATCGCTTTAGCGATGCAGTTAAAGATTTAGGAATGATTGACAGAGAGCCAAAACTAGAAGGCAAGAGTGTTATTATGATCCTCTCGCCTTTGCCCACCAAGGGCAAATAGCGTCGTCTGCAATCAACAAATAAGGGTTCAAAGCGCAATGCCTAAGATGAAAACAAATAAGGCTGCTGCCCGCCGCTTCAAAATCACCGGTACCGGTAAGGTTTTGCGTAGGCAGGCTGGCAAGCGCCACTTGAACGAATGGATGAAAGCCAAGAAGAAACGCTCCCTGCGCGGTAGCACCGAAGTGCACCCCGACGTAGTAGAGCATGTACTCGAGATGTTCCCTTACCGCAAATACCTGCGCTAAGTCGGGCCATCTGACCAGTTCTTCGTCCACAGTTCTAAGTGGTTAGGTCTCAGGGAATACTCCTCTCCGATGACCGGCCGAAACGACTTCTATTAGAAGAAGGAGCAAATAATGCCCAGAGTAAAGAGAGGCAACGTCCTCCAGAAACGCCACAAAAAAATCCTCAAGTTTGCAAAGGGTTTTCGTGGCAGCAAATCCAGACTCTTTATTGCTGCCAACCAAGCAGTGATGATCGCCTGGAAGAACGCTTACCGTGATCGTAAAAAAAGGAAGCGTGATTTCAGAAGCCTGTGGATCACCCGTATCAATGCCGGTGCTCGCGAACATGGCCTGTCCTATAGCCGTATGGTAGATGGACTCAAAAAAGCCAATATCAACATCAACCGCAAGATGCTCGCTGATCTAGCAGTAGTCGACAAAGACGCCTTCGCCAAACTGGCAGAACAAGCCAAGAAGGGTCTCGAAGTCAAAGCAAAATAAAGGCTGGCTGTGAGCTTACATTTTCAATCGATCGCTAGCAAAGATAATGATCGGATCAAGCTCATCAGACAACTCAAGGATTCAAAAGCCCGCGAGCAATCCGGGCTTTTCCTTTTGGAAGGCGAGCAGATATTGATCGAGGCGCTCGAGCGCCGTGTAGTGATAAAGACTGTGGTCTTGACCGAGACAAGCTTTAATGCACAGTTTGCGCAAGGTGAAATTGCGCAAAAACTGGAGCATCACGCAGTTAATGCAGAGTATCTGGTAGTGCCGGACAAGATCATGTCCGGCATCAGCACTTTAAGTAGTCCACCAGGCATGCTCGCTACGGCAATAATGCCTCGTGCGGATCTAGGAGCGGCCTTGCATGAGCTGAGTCAGGCAGGCGGCAGCACCCAACTCACCACCTTTCTTGTTCTCGAACAAATACAAGACCCCGGCAACCTGGGCACAGCCATACGCAGCGCTCTTTCTTTTGCTTGCGACGGATTGATCCTGACCACCGGTTCCTGCGACCCCTATAGCCCAAAAGCCGTAAGAGCTGCCATGGGTGCTCTCTTTAGCCTGCCAGTCTATACGGATATCGAGCCGGGCCATCTGATCGAGATTTGCAAAGCCAGTGGCGTAGATCTCATTTGTTTTGATATACCAGGCGAGGAAATGCAAAATTTTGTCTATCCATCACGCTGTGCTCTGGTCTTTGGCAACGAAGGCAAAGGTCTCAGTCAAAATATGAGGCAAGCCGCCGATAGTACAGTTACAATTGCCATGCAACCGTCATCTATCGAATCGCTCAACGTTTCCATAGCGGCTTCACTGGCCCTACATGACCGTTTTATTAAAACGAGGCCCGATGTCCACCGTGACTGAAAAAAATGAAAATGAAGAGTTTCATGCGATCACGGATCTGACCGAGGACAGCGAGACCGACTCTCACCCAAATGCCACCATGACAATAGTCGATCATCTCGACGAGCTACGTTGGCGCATCATCAGGTCCGTAGCCTATGTAGGGGTGGCATTTATAGTCAGTCTCTTTTTCACCAAGTCCGTGCTGCGTTTTTTGCAAAAGCCTGCTGGCAATATACAGTTTCAAGCTCTGACAATGGAAGAGCCCCTACTGGTTTTTTTTAAAGTATCGTTCTATCTGGCCCTTATCGCAGCCTCGCCTTTGATTTTGACCGAGATCAATAGATTCGTCTCGCCTGGTCTCACCAAGCGCGAAAAAAGCATCCTCGCTCCGATTGTAATCGGCGGTCCGACCCTGTTTATTGCAGGCGCGCTGTTTGCCTATTATTTTCTTTTACCGCCGATGCTGCATTTTTTTGGTGCCTTTTCTGAGGGTGTCTCTCCAATACACCAGAGGCTGGACTTTTACATATCGCTAGTCTCATCGATTATGCTCTACATGGGCCTCTGCTTTCAAATGCCCATCGTCATTTTTGGTCTGGCCATGGCTGGTCTGGTCACATCCAGACACCTGATCAAGATCTGGCGCTACGCCATTTTTTCGGCTTCGCTCGTGGCGGCCATAATTACCCCTGACCCCACGGCGTTTTCGATGCTACTGGTGATGGGGGCGCTGTGCGGACTATATTTCCTTTCTATCCTCCTTCTCAAATGCTTTGGTAAATAAAAATGCAATGGCAGACGATCAGCAACTATGGCACTGCACTGATAGCGATACCGCTGATCGTTATGACTCTTCGCAAATTTTTCAGCAATTTCAAATCGATTTTTGATGATGATCTCACCATTCAGGATCGTCGCATATTGCAGCAGACGACCTTTTTAGTGATACTGCCTATAGTGGTATTAATCCATGAGATAGCCCACGCTTTAACGGCAATAGCGATGGGTTCGAGGGTAGTCGATTTTCAGTGGAGCTTGTTTTGGGGTCAAGTCGTACACACTGCCGACATTGCTCCATGGCAAAACTACCTCATTGCGGTAGCCGGCGTGGCCTCTCAGATATTTATCGGCAGCATAGCTCTCTTGACCGCAAGCAAAAGCCGTTCAGCCGCGGTTATCACCCTCTCTGTCTATATCTTTCTGTTCACCTGGGGGCATGCCCTCATCCTATACCCTTTTCTTTCACCCTCTCTGGCTGTCTCCGACTTTGACTCCATATATAGTGGCGCGACGCCCGAGATCTCTCTTATCACTGGTATCGTGCATGTCTTCTTATTGACGCTTTATCTCTATCTGCTGATCGGTTCTAAAAGCAAATTGTGGTTTAATCAAAAAACCCGTCCAGCCTGGTACAAGCAATACTGCATCGTCAAACAAAGAGCAGATCAAGCCCCCACGGGCGTCAACCTGCTATCGCTCGCCTGGCAGTACTATCTAGTGGATCTAGACAAGCTCTGTCTCCAGACACTAGATCATGCCGAAGCTAAAGATCCGAGCCTGCTCGAGACCTGGCTTTTGCATGGCTATGTAGAAATGAACAAACAGCACTACAAGACTGCCATGGCTTGTTTTGAAAAGATCATCGACATATCAAAGCTCGAGGCCGCCGAGCAAACAATCAAAATGGATCCGAGGCTCTTGGCACGTACCTATATGTCTATCGGTCATTGCCTGGCTCAAGAAGCCCTGGTCACTAAAAAGCAAAACCACCAAGCAATCTTAGACACCTATCATAATGCGATCCAGGCCGATCACACTTTACTGGATCCGTATTATTACCTGGCTGTAACACTGCTCGGCGATGGTAAAAAGGACCAGGCCATGCAATATATCAGACAGGCGCTTACCGCCGAAAAGGAAGGCAGGGAGTGGCTCGATACGACTTTGCCACGACACTGCCGAGAGCTGTTGCTAGAGTCCAAGCAAGTCGAACAAGAGCAAAAATCAGGGCAATAATTTTTTATTCAGACTTGTCAGTAGCAAGACCTCTATAATTTGCAGGGATCTTGTAGAAAGGCTGACCGGTGGACCCAAATCTCATTTTTGCCTATCTGACCAGCGCCGTAGCTATATTTGTACTGAGCGACTGCTTGATCAAACTCTATACCGAAAGGCATAGACTGATCAAAGAAGAACTCAATAACGATGATTTGATCTATGCAAGCAAATTGGCGTTTTTTATCGCCCTGCCTCTGGTGGCATTTATAGATCTTAGAGCCACCGAAATCGTAGCCAGTTATCTTGGCGCACAAGTGACTGGTGTCACATATGGTTTCATCTGGTTTAACGCCGACCTGTCAGATATCTTTGCCTCAGTCAAGGAGCCTTATCTCTTACCCACACTCTTTGCCGGTTCACTGACTCAGATCGCTTTGGCGCTTTTGCTTTTGCCGGCCCTGGCATTTAGACCCCATCCTCTTTTTAGTGCGGTGGTAGCCTATCTGGCCGCCTTTTTGCTCGGATACAACCTGCTGGCAGACCCTCTTTTAGGCTTGATCGGTCAGGGAGTGCCTCGTTTTGCTTATCTTGCCCACCGTCTAACGCAATCGCCTGATGCAATTTCAATCTATATTGCGTCTTTCTATGCCATTTCCGCTTTGGTCTATATTGCCATTCTCAAATCAAATCGCGTCAGATTGTGGTTTAGCGGACTTACAAAACCTGCTCTGGCTCAAAAGCTCAGGATCATCCTCAAAGAAGCCAGAACCCAGGCTGCCCAGACTGCCCAGACAGAAGGTACGCGACACGATCTCAGCTTGATCAACATGGGACTTCTCTATCTCCGAGCTGGGATGAATAGTCGTGTTCGTGGCATCCTCAAGGAGATGAAAGCCGATGCCGCACTTTCTTTAGAATACGCACTCCTCGATGGTCTTTTGGCTTTTAACAAGCAACGCTACAGCAAGGCTCGCAAATGCTTTGAGGCAGCCAATGCTCTGGTCGACAATCCTCCGCTCAAATCCAGACTTCTGGCAGCAGCGGCTTGCTCTGCCTTTGCCGCAGGAGATACAAAAGCTGCTCTAGATCTCGCTGATCGATCGATCGGCTTTGATGACACTTGTATAGTGGCGCGCATGGTCAAGGTGGACGTCTATCTTTGCAGACAAGACAAAGAGGCCTGCGCCCAAGAGATCATGGTCGCCATGCACATGGGCCTCGAACTCGATCTAAAGGACAAAGTCCCCATCTCGATTGACGAAGCATTGGCCTTGATGGCACAGGAGCAAGCAAAGGTATGGCCTCCGGGCCAAGCAGCAGAAGCAGAAGAGATTAGAGAAAAAATACTGCGGTAAGTACGAAAAAAAGCTTTGCTTATTGGGAGAGATCAATATAATGGACCAAGAAAACTCTTGACAATCGCGTCCATTATTTAGACAAGGCATTATTTTAGGCAACCATTCTAGAGACAGTGAAAATCAGCCCAGAGAAAGTCACATGGCCAGTAACGCCAGGCAATCGCAGCCTTCGAGAATCTCGGTCTCAAGACCGGGTAAGGCGATGAGATCGATAAGACTCAATATCAGGACCAGGATGCTGGTACTGTGTTTTTGCGTTGCTGCACCTCTGTTGGCCATTGGCTGCTTTTCCCTGTACAAAGAGTACAAAACTCTGAGGCACGAGGCAGAAAGAGCCACGCTCTTGCAAGCGGCCACAGGTGTTAAAGCGCTTTCCAGTTGGATCCAATCGCAGTTGTTTGCCCTCAACTCGATTGCCACTCTAGTATCGACACCGGACTCAAAAGCCAATCTAGACCAAAAGCTTTCTACAGCCCTCGCATCACAACCAACCTGGAAGGGTCTGTATTGGGTCGACGAAAATGGTGAGATCGGTGCTTCTGCAGTATCTCCGCAAAAAGCAGGCGACCTTTGCCGCCAACTCATGGCAGACGACAGGACGGCCAATCTCTTTGTTGACGTCAAGGCTGGAGGCAAGGCAAGATTTTGGTCGAGCCAGGTACAAGACCGCGAGCAGCAGCTGTATCTTATTGCCTCGGCGCCAGTGATCGTTCAAGACCAGGGTGGTCCAAAATCACGTGGGCAGGTCATGACTGCCATCGATCCTCAAGCAGTACTCAATCTATTTAATGGTGTCTCAGAGCCACGAGACAAGTCCAGCTCTGTCGTTGCCGTAATTGATGAAAGTAAGCGCGTTATAGCCCGCACCATCGAAAACGAACTCTGGCACGGCAAGGATTTTAGTAGGGCCAAAACCGTTCAGGCAGCCCAGGCCAAACTAAGAGGTACATTCGAAGCAGTAGGTATTGCCGATCCAACGCCGAGGGCCTATGCCTTTGATCACGTCCCTTTGACCAATTGGCTTTTGGTCGTAGGCCTGCCGACTGCCACCATATACGGCACCGCGCACGACTGGTTGATGATCATGGTCACCCTGGCCGTATCTGCGGTTAGTCTATCGTTTATCATGGCCTACCTCGCCACCAGCCACTTTACCAAAGCCATCCATACTCTCGTTCGAGAAGCCATCGCCCTGGGCAAGGGTGATTTTTCGCGTCGAGTCGATGTACAAAACTCAGATGAACTCGGGCTACTAGGAAGAGCATTTAATGAGATGGCTCGTACGCTGCAACTCGACCATGAACAAAAAACCATGGTCAAACATATCACCGAAGCCATCAGGCAATCACTCGACATCGAAGACATACTCAATACCACCGTCAAGGAGCTAGGAGTCAATCTTGATGCCAGTCGGTGCTGTCTCGCCCTGATAGACACAAAAGAGACCGCATGCATTGATGATGATGAACTCTCGTTTGACTATATCTGGCACAATCCACAATTAGCAGGCACGCCCATCCACAACAAAAAAGTAGTGATCGGCACCAATACTGTACTGCGCAAGATCATCGACCAGGGCTCGACCATATGGCTGGATGTGCTGGGCGATCAGGACTCCGACGAAATCTTTAATTTAAGCACCATCAAATCGATGGTGGCTTGTCCAATCAAGACCCAGCATGGTATCTCAGGACTGATACTAGTCCACCAGTGCGACAGACTGAGATCCTGGTCGATGGCAGAGCTCGAGCTAATCGAAGCAGTTAGCGCTCAAGTCTCACTTGCAATCGAGCACGGTAGACTATACACGCATGCCCGTTCGCTTGCAGAGCAAGAGCAGATGATCAACAGGGTTGTCAGATCGGTGAGGACCTCGCTCGATCTCGACACCATACTCGATACCGTGACCGCCGAATTGTCCCAGGCACTGGGCGCCGATCGTGTGCATATTGCCCAACCACGAGCAGAAGGACCTCTGGTAGTCACCCACGAGTATCATAGACCTCATCTGAATCCGCTCAAGGGCCAGAGCCTGTATGGTACCAGCCTCAACTTTCATCCAGACGCTCAGGCCCGCACCCTCATGATCGAAGGATCCAATCGCGTGCTGGGTATCGATATATCGTCTATCAAAAAGACTAACTCACAAGGCACTGATCCAGAGACGACCTTGATGGCTACAGGGCAACCAGCATATTGTACCCTTGAAAATCTCTCAGTCATCAACCAAGTAGCAAACGACCAAAGATGTGCTGGTTTTCGCGAATACATCAATGCCTCATCGAGCCAGTCTCTGATTGCTGCTCCCTTGCTCAACGAGACTTATCTGACCGGAGTGCTCATAGTGCACTCCTGCGACAAGCAAAGACGCTACACCGACCAAGAGATAAGACTGGTGTCGAGCGTAGCAGACCAATTGGCTGTCGCTATTGCGCACGCTCAACTCTTTGCCCAGGTTAAACATCAAGCCATCACCGACGGTCTAACAGGCTTGTACAACCACGTCTACTTTAAAAATCGTCTTGCCGAAGAGCTAAGGACCGCTGAAAGAAAAAGTCAGCCTGTCAGCCTCATAATGATCGACCTGGACAAGCTCAAAGTCATCAATGATACTTATGGCCATCCTGTGGGCGATGCTGCCATACGCCAGATAGCTGTGATCCTCAAGACCCTTTTACGCTCGGGCGATACAGCGGCCCGATATGGCGGCGAAGAGTTTGGCATCATATTGCCCGAAACCTCATTGCTAGAGGCCGCCTTGATAGCGGACCGCTTGTGCAGCCAGATACGCAACACTCCTGTACCAAATCTCGGCAAGATTACGGCTAGTCTGGGCGCAGCGTGCTATCCAAGACAAGCACTGAGTGCATCAGATCTCATCGAAAAAGCTGACCGCGCCCTCTACGTGGCCAAAAATTCGGGACGCGACCAGGTACGTATCTTTGAAGAAGACTTACAAGTGGCGCAATCACCAACCTTCAAAAATGTCACTAGGGACAGTGCCTCGACAGAGAGCGAAAAATGAAACGACTAATACTCTTTGATATCGACGAGACTATGATCTCGAGCGATGGCGCGGGTCGCAAGGCTCTTGCTCGTGCCTTGCATCAATTGCATCAAGTACCAGAAGCCGCGACTCGGGTTTCGATGTCTGGCAAGACCGATCCACAGATCTTGACCGAAATATTGAGCACACAGGCCCATATTGACCAATCCCATATCCAATCCGCTATACCTGCCATCATAGAGCTCTATCTCACCTTTTTGGACCAGGAAATACTTGCTTCTCAAAACTACATCATGCACGATGGAGTGCGCGAGATACTCGACCATCTTGTTGATGACGATCGAGCCTGTCTAGGTCTTTTGACAGGCAATGTCGAAGCTGGAGCACGCAAAAAGCTCGCTAGATTTGACCTCAACAAATACTTTGCTATCGGAGCCTATGGCTCTGACTCGGCAGATCGCTCACAATTGCCACCATATGCAGTGGCAAGAGCGAGGGAGCATTTTAAGAGCGACTTTGATCCTCAGCAGGTCTATATCATTGGCGATAGTGTCAATGACATCGCTTGCGCAAGAGCCTATGGAGCTCGCGTGATCGCTGTAAATACCGGTAAGACAAGCTATACGGATCTGGCGGCTCACAATCCGGACTACCTGCTGGCCAGTCTGGCCGACAAGCGACAAGTCCTCTCAGCCCTATTTGATTGAAAATATCTGCCATTGCTCGATATAATTATGTGCGCCGTTTAATGAGATAAAAAACGATGGACATACAAAGAGGAAGCACCGTGGCACCGCCCAGACAGATTCGCGGCAACAAGCGAAAAATAAGAGCCTACATCGCTCTGGGTTCTAACGAAGGCGAGCGCGTCACCTATGTCCAACAAGCCATGCAGTTTCTCAAAGATATCGATGGCATCACAGTACTAGAGTGCTCTAGCTTATACGAGACCGAAGTCTTTGACCTGGATAGCCCCTGGTTTGTCAACGCAGTAGCTGCTGTCGACACGTCTCTGACAGCGCGCGAATTGCTCGAAGTCTGCAATGACATTGAACGACGCCTGATTGAGCTCTACAGGCAATCACACGATAAAGGACCCAAAAACAGGATCATCGATCTCGACATCCTGTTTTATGGTCGGGAGGTCATGGACCTCGGCGATCTCAAAATCCCGCATCCCAGGCTACATCGTCGAGCTTTTGCCCTTGTACCACTGCTTGAGATAGCTCCAGACATCAGGCATCCTGGATTGGATCGATCGGTAGACGAATTGCATCACGAATTACCCAATCCAGAACAAGTTTTTTTATACGGAACTAGAGTCGTAGATAAAGAGGACTAGTGATGCGCCTGGGCTCGGACATCTGTAGCATCAAACGAATTGCCGCAGTCTACGAGCAATACGGCGAAAAGTTTTTGGATAAGATCCTGACCGCCGATGAAAAAGCATATGTATTATCAAGCCCAAAGCATCTTTTACAAAGACTAGCGGGCAGATTTGCCGCCAAAGAAGCAACATCCAAGGCCCTAGGCACTGGTTTTAAGGGCGTGGCCTTTAAAGAAATAGAAGTCACCAAGCTTGGGAGCGGGGAGCCTCGACTAAGATTACACGGACGTGCGAGTGACAGAGCTCGACTCATGGGCTTGTCCAGCTTTGAGTTGACGACCAGCCACGAAGACGCCTACGCCATAGCCTTTGTGATTGCACAATAAAGAGCGATCTTGTCCTCAGGCTCCTACTGGTCTGCCTATAGCAAGAGCAATCATCAAGCACTGGTCGACTTTTTCCATGACTTCTTGAGGAAAAGCTCCGATCTTGGACACGAGCAAAGTTTTAGGAATAGTTGCAATAACCGTGCAGTCTATAACACTATCCAGCCTCAAACCGCCTAATTGACCTTCAGGCGTGTTCATAAAGACTTCTACTTGGGTAGGCTCACGTCCGGCCCGGGTAGTATTACTTGTCAATGGCACCAACAAAACGTCATCCAGCCGACCATTGTTGTAATCATTACTGATCAGCACCGCGGGGCGGCGCTTGGTTTGAGTAGTGCCCTCATCTGTCGTATAAGGAAAGGACACCAGGACGACATCGCCCTTGCGATATGTGGTTGGCTTGGTAGTCATGCTGAATGGTAAATCGAAGGCCGCAGCGATCAATCAGATTGTAGCAAGTTATGGCAGAAAAATCGGCGAGGCCGAGAAGACAGGGTCAGCATGCGAATAAAAATACAAACGCAAATAGGGTCCTTGCGAACCCCTTGCCAAATGAATTGTCGTGGATCTCTAACGGAGCCTAGAGAGTCGCATAAGCAGCGTCGGTCGCATCGTCTACACGAGCGAACACGCGGGTAGCTGCGTTGTGAGCCAATTGGCGATCTTGCAAATGGCTCTGGACGACGCTCGGAACGATATCGCGCCAGATACACTCGAGCATAGAGCCCGAAGCCTTATCAAACACGCTATTAGATTCGTCTTCGTTGAAGATATCGTGATTTATCTTGGAGTGGGACACTGTTGGCGACCCTTTTGTGATGGCGCTTGCGCACCAGGACGTTAAATGGACACGAAATACACGGACTATTGCATGAGTATAGCAGGCTTTCAAGAAGCATTCCAGTAGATTTAATCTAGTGGATTATTATAGGCCAGCGATACCTTACTCTAATAAGATGCCCCGACTTTTGAGATCAATAACACCCACCAGTGCTCATGAAAAAAATATCAGCCCCGATCGGGAAATTGGCTTCTCAGCCATTCGATCGTCCTTAGTGTGGCACCGCCTGGGACAAAAACCTCTTTGATGCCCTGAGCCAGCAGCTGATCTCGGTCTTCGTCAGGCATTACGCCTCCACCAAAAACCAAAATATCGTCTATACCCTGGTCCTTGAGCAACTGCACAACTCGTGGCAACAGAGTCAAATGAGCTCCAGACAGGATGCTCAGACCAATAGCGTCCACGTCTTCCTGGATGGCTGTTTCTACAATCTCCTCCGGCGAGCGATGCAAGCCCGTGTATACCACTTCCATTCCAGCATCCCGGAGGGCGCGAGCAACGACCTTGGCCCCCCTATCGTGACCATCCAGGCCGGGCTTGCCAATCAAAACGCGGATCTTGCCTTTACTCATATGATTCTCGCGAAACCTAAAAACCAGCCTATTTTAATACTTTTTCTCGACTATTTTTTCCACCATCAAATCCATGATTCGATCAAAATCCCCCAGATCTTTCCTCCTGATGAGGTAAAAGCAGCGTGGTGTGCGCAGGACAGCAAAGGCTAAATATTTGGGCATCCAAAACCCCCTCAGGCTCTCGTACGGAATCTTTGAACGCCACAAAAGCGCACCCACTATAAGGGTTCGATTGGCAAACCCTAGACTATTGACCTCTAAAACAAGAGTCGGCAAAAGATATAGATCGACCATCAAAAGGAAGGCAAATTGGATTGCCTCTTGACCGAGATCAAAGGCAAAACCCGAATGTAGCCGGGTCCAGACACTCATCCACATTGAGATATTCATCCCCAATACGATGATGAGAAAGAAATAGCGCGGGAAATGCTTGAGAGGGTGACGCCGGAAGCGCAAAATAGGGTCTGGATTTGTTGTGAAATTAGTATTCATGATTGCTCTCGCTATTATATAGAGCTGATCGAAGGCCAGGAGGCCAGCCAAAATGAGCAAAGAAAAACTCGCCGACTATATCTTCAGCCGCATTACAAAGGCCGGGGTGCAGCATACATTTGGGATACCGGGCGATTTTATCCTGCCTTTTTATGCGGCTCAGACACGCACAAGTCTCAAAACAGTCGTCATGACCCACGAACCGTCGGTCGGTTACGCTGCTGACGCCTATGCGAGACTGCGTGGGCTGGGCGTGGCCCTCGTAACGTATGGAGCTGGCGGTCTCAATATGGTCAATCCTGTGGGTCTGGCCTATGCCGAAGAATCGCCGCTGCTCGTCATCAGCGGCAGCCCTGAGACCCGGTTTCGCAAAGGCAAGCCGCATCTGCACCATTGCGTCAAGACATTTGAGACTCAGCATGACGTCTTTGCCCAGGTGACTGCAGCCACTACTATTTTGGACAATCAGACCACGGCGGTAGAGGAGGTCGATAGAGTATTTTCGACAATGAGTCGGACATCGAGGCCCGGCTATATAGAGCTACCCCGGGACATGGTAAATGCCGAAGTAGAGACCGATGCCGACGATGCCGGGAGAGCAGATCGCGCCTTGCAGGCATCGGCACAGGCCGGACAAAGGCAATCCGCCAGGAAAGAAGCAATTGCAGAGATTGTTGATCGTCTAAAACACGCGACTCATCCCATTTTGATGGTGGGTGTCCAGATACGGAGATTTGGACTCAAAGACGCAGTAATCGCTCTTGCCGAGGCGCTCAACATTCCAGTGGTCACCAGTATCTTGGGCAAGGCCACCTTTCCAGAGACGCATCCCAATTTTATCGGCAACTATTTTGGCCAGTTTGGCAATCCAGTCCTTAAACAATACGTAGAAAAATCGGACTGCGTCATCTCCCTTGGCGCAGTGTTGACAGAGATGGAGACCGCTGGCTACACCGCCAAGCTCGATGAGACCAATCTGATACAGATCAACCATCACGAAACGATCATCGGCCACCATGTCTATCATGATCTGGATCTCAATGACATGGTCAGAGAGCTCTTGGATGTCATCGGCGGCAAATTGGAGCCGACCGTGCGCTTTGAAATACCAAACATACCTGCCGAAGCCATCCAGCATCCAGCCGGACAAAAAAAATTGACCGTTGCCGGCATGATCGAATGTCTCAATCAATTGATGGACAAACGCGATTTTAGCGTCGTCACCGATACTGGTGATTGCATGTATGCAGGCATGAGCCTCAAGACCGATATTTTTCTTGCGCCTGGATATTACGTCAGCATGGGCTTTGGTGTACCTGCTGCTATTGGTGCTCAATTAGCCATGCCTTCCCTCAGACCAATCGTACTTGTCGGCGACGGGGCATTTCAGATGACGGGTATGGAGATCAGCACAGCTGTCAAAATGGGGCTTAATCCGATCGTCATCGTATTTAACAACCAGAGTTATGCCATGTTGCGCTTTATCGATCAGCAAAGAGATTATTTTGATCTCAATGGTTGGGACTATGTCGGCCTGGCGCGGGCTGTAGGTGCAGAAGGAGAGCGAGCCGACTCCAAAGAAAACTTTGCTCGAGCGCTTGACATGGCGGTCAAATCAGACAAGACATTCGTTATCGACGCTATGCTCGAAAAAGAAGATATATCGCCAACCTTACGGAGACTTACCGATCATTTTTCCAAGAAAGTGAAGGCCGCCTTGTAATGAAAGCCTGCAGATTTAGCACCAAATATGGCACTAAAATAGCTCTTGCCATGGCTTTGATCGGCATCACCTGCAATGGCGTCTCGGCCCAGCAAAAATCTCGCCTTTATATGCCTGTAGACTGCGAACAGCCTCAAGCAATAGATACCTCGCCAGAGTCTGACTCTGAGGCGGTGCCGACAGAGGCAGCTCAAGAAAAACAAGCAATCAAAAAATCTGATGCCAAACTGCCTAAGAGATCCATCGGTCAGACCATGATGGCACCCATCGGAGCAGTGATGGGAGTGACGGTAGGCGTGCCCATAAGGGTCGCGCGAGATGTCTTTAGCGAGACCATGCGCATGAAAGAACAAATGACCGACGATATGGCTGGTAGCGACAAACCGGATTTGACTGCCAAAACTATCGGATCCTACACTGGTATGGCTTATGGCCTGGTTTCTGGCTTGATCAAGGGGACGATAAAAGGCACAGAACGAGGTCTCGATGCTGGATTCCGCAAACCACTGTCGCGAGAATCCATCAGCCTGCAAGATCCAGATTAGGCTGGCCCCGAGTGTCTAAAAATAGCCCTTAGCGGGTATAAACCTCCAGTATATAGAGAGGTGTCCCTTGGGCGAATCTGATAAATCAGCCAGCGAAATCTTGCCGGTCAAACCTCATATCGTAGGTTCTTCGAGTATGCTCGATGAGATCTTAGCAAGCAGCCAGGGCAAAAAGCCCCAGGACAGCAAGGTCCAGCCTGTGGGAGACACAGCTCCAAGACCTCAAGATAGCCTGGTGTCCACTGCTCTTTCCTCGCTTGCATACGAAGCTATCCAACAACCTCTAAAAGGCGTTGCTCAGATAGCAGATTCTTTTGATAAAAAAAACGTGTCTGATAGCTGGCAGCAGAAAGTGACTTTTATGCAAGCTCCCCAGCAAGCCGAGTTTGGCTCGGCAAACTGGTATGCTCAGAGTTTTGGCGGTGCCGCCGGCAAATTGGTGCCTTTTCTAGCAGCTCTTGCAGTGACCAAAAAAGGATTTGGTGCTGCTGGAGCACATGCAGGAGCGGAGATCGCCGAGCAAAAAGCAGTATCACTCTTTTCACGCAAAGGTGCGCTAGCAATTGGCGAAACAGGCGCAGCCGGATTTTTGACCGAATCAGTGCTTACCCCCACAGAGCGCAACCAACATAACCAGGACTCCAGTCTGCTAAGCGAGAGAGTCAAGCAAGGAGCGGTAGGAGCAATCACTTTCTCGACCCTGACAGCCTCTTCGCTAGGCATCAAAGAGCTCGGGCGTGTAGGTATAACGCAGTCTGCTATGGTCAATCGCTTTCTCACCACAGAGGCTGGTTCCATGGCCATGGCTGGACTACCTACGGGTGTCATTGCAGCCGAAACACATGCCCGCATAATGGAAGGGCGCGCATCCACGGGCCAGGAAAAATTTGAGTCGGCCTATTCGATGTTTGTCATCGGCGGTGGACTCGGTCTTGCGCAAAGCAAGGCCCCGCGATTGAGCGATTTTTCTTCCCCCCTCAAAAAGTTTGATAGCTTTATGGCCGATCTCAACCCTTTGCTTAATAACGGCCCCCGCCTTGCACTCGCGGGCGATGCCATGGGAGCAATAAGGCCACAAATCGATGCGCGGATCGAAAGCACTGCCAGTCAGAGCACTCAAACAGAATGGGTCAACAGGCATGGTACTGTCACCGATATCGAAGGCACCGCCAGGCCCAAGCCCGATAAACGCGTGGCCCAACGAGAAAATTTAGATTCGCGGACCGAAGCACAAAAACCCTCCACTGTTTTATCGGAGCACGGTTTGTCAGATATCGCCGAGTTTGTGGATTCTAACCGCATCTTGCGCAATCAAAAGGTCAAATCATTTCTCGGTCAGGGCAATGATTCACCTGCAGTCCTCGAATTAGCTCCGAGCAAAGAGTTTCCCAATGGCGGAGCTCTAAAAGTGACCATTGCCGAAGGCGGCTTTGATCCAAGCTGGGGCAAGCGGCCCTTTGATGCCAAATTGCTGAGCAAGGTACACGAGGTCGATCTTAGAGGTGGAGGCTCAGCTGATGTCTATGTGCAAGAATTGGTCGATATTCAGTCACGGATTCCCGAGCATTTACTCAATGATCTTTTTGCAAAAGTAGAAAAAGCCGGCATGGAATTGACCGATGTCGGCTCAGAAGCAGCCAAGCAATTTGGGATTTCACGAGCAACAGGCGAATTAGTCTTGATCGATTATCCAGCCATTGAAAAGGCTGGCACGCAATCGACACATCAAGAGATTGTCGGCGGTAGGCAGTTTGCCGATGAGGCAATCGAAAAAGAAAACGCCCAGATCAAAGCGGGAGAGAAACCCGAAGATCCAGGAGCAGAGGATCTGGGGGCAGTCGATATCGAATTTGAAATAAAAAGAGCTCAGGCTCTCGCTGAAAACAAATTTACTCCTCAAGAGAAAGAGCTATTGGACCAACTCAACAATGGCTGCACCGAAAGAGAAGTCCGAGAATTTGCCGCTATCATCAACGGGCATTATGACGCTAAGGGAAATGCCGATGTCAAAGCCGTCAAAAATCAAATGGACGCATTGTTTAAACGAGCCAGGGCTCAAGGGCTGATCCAAAACTCAGGCGGGCGGGGCAGTAAAAATAGCAATCGAAGCCAACAAGATTATGACGAAGACAGCGACTTTTAAAATGGGACTGTAAAATAGAAATCTAAATAAAATAGGTATCTAAAAAGGAAAACCATTGATCAAGCATATAGGCATCGCTGCGGTAACGCATCAAGGCGCCGCTCTGGCTTATCAGAACATTGCCCTAGAAGCGCAAAAAGTGATGGGACGCGACCATCATCCTCAAATCAGTCTCCACAATCATGCACTGGGCGACTATATGAAAGTGCTGGAAGGCAAGGGTGGGTGGCAGGGTGTGGCAGACCTACTTATAGATAGCAGCAATAGGTTAGCCGCAAGCGGAGCTGACTTTATCATTTGCCCAGATAATACAGTGCATCAGGCCTTTAACTTGATCCGTGATGAATCCCCAATTCCCTGGTTGCATATAGCAGACGCTGTAGCACAAGAGGCGCAAAGACTTGCAATGCACAAGGTTGCTGTTCTGGGCACGCATTACCTTATGGAAGGCCCGGTCTATCAGAGCAAATTTGATCCTCTGGGCATCAGCTGGCAGATCCCTTCGGAGGCCGATCGCATTGAGATCAATCGCATGATCTTTGACGAATTGGTGCAAGGTCATCTAGATGATACTTCTCGCGGCAATTTAGTAGAAATTATCGAGGCCATGGCCAAACGTGGTTGCGATGGTGTGGTCTTGGCTTGCACTGAACTTCCTCTGCTCTTGCCTCCAGCCCACCAGGCCTCCCTTGGTTTGCCGATACTCGATTCGACCCGTTTATTAGCAAGATATGCTCTAGATTTTGCCTACAATCGCTTAAACTAAAGCTCGGATGAGCGTCGAGACTACAAAACAAATAAACGAAACGCCTCTGGTCACTGGCAATCTCTGGCATGCCATATGGACCATGAGCTGGCCATTATTGCTGACGACGATCGCCAATTCTATGGTAAGCCTGACAGATGTAAAAGTGGCAAGCCTGCTCGGATCGCACAATCAAGCAGCGGTAGGCCTGGCCGAACATATCATTTTTATGTTCATGGTATTTATCCTATCCCTGGGTGTCGGCACGACCGCCATAGTAGCTCGAGCCTTTGGGGCTCGAGATCAAAAAGAAATGATTTTGGCAGCCGGCCAATCCTTTGCTTTTTCGGTAATCATGGGTCTGATTTTGTCCTGCACAGCAGGCCTGTGCGCTCAATATATGATTGGTTTGTTTACCCGATCGCAGCAAGTATTCGAAGCAGCCAGAACCTATCTAAACGCCTACAGTCTTGTTTTGATCCCTTATAGTGTTTCGATCATTGCCAATGCTCTTTTTAGAGCTATAGGCGACAGCAAGAAGCCACTGATAGTGGTATCAACTATGACAGCAATCAATATTACTCTGGACGTCCTCCTTGTCGTCTACCAGTGGCCCGTCAAAGGTCTAGGCATCGTCGGGATGGCCTGGGCTGGCTTGATTGCAGCTCTCATAGGAGCGACACTGTCATTGTTTCTTGTCAGACGATCGATCCTTGCGCCATGCTTAGGACAGATCTGGCCAGTACACAAAGACATTTTGCGCAGGCTCAGCGCGATCGGTCTCCCATCAGCATTTCAAAGATTAGGCTGGACTCTTTCGGTCTTTGTCGTATTTTTTATCCTGGACAAATGCCAAGATTCGGTGGCGGCACTGGCAAGCTGGACAATCGGCATGAGAGTCGAATCGCTCATTTACATGCCTCTAATGGCCCTAAGCCTGGCTGTTTCTTCGATCATCGGCCAAAATCTGGGGGCTAACGAGACGGACCGGGCGATACAGGCTGGCTGGCGAGTCACCAATATCGGTATCATCATGATGGTGATACTAGGATTTGGCTTATTTGCATTTGCTGGACCGGTGGCTCGGTCAATGAGTACGGATATTGGCACCATCGCCTATACCACGAGCTACCTGCGCATCAATTGTCTAGCAGAGCCATTTTTGGCACTAGCCATGGTGCTCACAGGCGCATTACAAGGGGCGGGTGACACAAAGTCTCCAATGTGGTTTACGATCATCACCAACTGGCTGGTCAGATTGCCTTTGGCCTATTTTTTGGCCATAGCACTGCATCTGGGTCCAGAAGGAGTCTGGTGGGCGATGACCACCTCCATACTGCTCCAGGCCGTTCTGGTCACCTGGCGGTTTCATTCCAAGGCCTGGTTGACAGTCAAAGTCTAAATTTTGTGGATGAGTAGACTAATGCCACCATTCATGTTAAGAATAATGAGCAAAGTTTGATACCGCTTTTGCAAGAGCGGCAATCATAGGGGATCTATACAATGGTATTCTTCAAGGCGCCCACACCATATACAGTTGCAGAATTGCAAGATCTGGTGATCAAGGCCACCACTCCCGAAGACAAAATGCTGTATCGCCGTCTTCTCGAACAGATCAACGAGGCTTTGGCCGAGCACCAAGCCACAAGCTCCTATTCCAACACGATCCAAGGCGATCTCGATCTGGCTACCGAGCACTATTTTTCTTGACGACTTGCCGCAGAGCTCGGTTTGATCAGCATTGCCAGCCAAAACCACTGGATCAGCCTCACCTGAGCAGAGCCAAAGTTGTATTCAAAAATACCTGCCACCGCAAGAGATACCAGAGCAAACAGCATGCCCTGACCTAAGGTCGACTGCAAATAGCGCGGGCCGTCTCGCCAGGATCTAAAGGCAAGATACAAAGATTGAGCTAGCAGATAAAGATATGCTGTTATGCCAATCAGCCCAGTAGTGGCCAGGATATGCATATAGTTGCTATGTCCATGATTGATATCAGTAGAGTGGCCTGGTACGATGGATTCGGGCAAATCGAGTCGAGGAAATCTCCTCGGCCCCTGACCAAGCAAAGGTTTTTGCTCAAATTTTTGCATGGCCACTTGCCAGATTTTCAGTCTATCGTTGACACCAACATCTTTTTGACCAGAGATCAAAGGCTCAAGGCGAGTCTTGACCACAGGCACGCATTGATAGGCGAGCACCAGCGCCACCGCCCCTGATAGCACTGCCATGCCAAACTGCTTGATTGAACGCGTCGCAAAGTAAATCAAGCTGGCAATAATTGCTCCCAGCCACGCACTCCTCTCACTAGCAAACAGCAAACCCAAGATATTGCAAACAGTGACCGCCAACAAAAGCCCCCGCCTTTTTAAGCCCCACGGCAGGCAATATTCGGCTGCATGCTTTTGACAATCAAGCCAAAAGGCTAATGAGATAAAAGTGGCAATCTGGGTCAAGCCAGCATAGGGCATAGGTGCATTTAGAAACCCAGTGGCCTGGAGATAAGGATAGGTAAATGGATGAAAATTGAAGACTTGCTGTATGCAGGCAAAAACTCCGGAAATGGCACCCAGGTATAGAAAAGTCGAGACCACATATCGCTTGTCTTTGTCACTTGCAATGTGAAAATAGGCAAAAACAGCCAGATATATGAGAAAGCCCCTAGCAGAAGCAAGAGCAGCTAGCCCTTCTTTTAAAGCACTACTCGCAGTGGCTCCACCATCTCCAAGCGCGTTGACATATCCGGAGATAAAAAGCACCAGACAGTAAATGAGTAGAGGTATGGTGAGAGGTGCCTTTGATAGCGCACCCAAAAAGCCGATCAACATTCTTGGCTCTCTATCTGATAGGCAACGGACGAGGATCCACAGCCCTAGAGCGATCAAAAAGATCCAAGACAGAGTAATGCTGACGCCCAAAGAGACCGCCAGCATACAGACGATGATGAGGCCTGCCCTGGCCATCAATCTTTGTTCCAGTCAACCATTCCCATTATGTCGCGCACTTCGCTGAGCGTCTGTTTCGCGACCTTTCGCGCCTTGCTATTGCCATGCTCTATGATTTTGCGCACCCTATCAGGATCAGCCGCCAACAATTCGCGCTTTTCTCTGAAAGGTCGGAAAAAGTCATTCACTTCGCCTGCAAGACGCTTTTTGCAATCAACACAGCCAATCAACGGTGTTTCGCATTCGTTTTTGACCTGGGCCAGATAATCCGGACGATCTTTGGCAAAGACCTTGTACATTGGCCAGGGTATTTCACATAGATCGGTATGACCAGGATCAGATTTGGCAAGCCTGGTTCGATCGGTGATCATTTGCTTGACTTTTTTTTCGGTATCGGATTCGGTATCTGCGATCTTTATGTCGTTATTAAAAGACTTGCCCATCTTTTGACCGTCTATACCTTTGAGCAAAGGAGTCTCTGTAAATTCGGGCTTGGGTTCTGGAAAATAATCGACATCGTAGAGCTTGTTAAATCTGCGACACACATCTCGTGCAAATTCGAGGTGCGACTCCTGGTCTTTGCCTACTGGTATCAACTGTCCCTTGAAAGTCAGGATGTCGGCTGTCATCAAAACAGGGTAGCCCAACAGACCATAAGTGATCTTTTCTTTTGCGGCAGATTCGTCCGAGTCGAGCATCTTGACCATGTCTTTGAGCGTCGGCTCACGCTCGACCCAATTGTGAGGGGTCAACATCGACATAAGCAGGTGCAACTCGGCAATCTCAGGTACCGCCGATTGAACGTACACAGTTGCAGCATCAGGATCGATACCAACGCAGAGCCAATCAAGAGCGATCTCCCAGATATGGCCCTGGACTTCTCGTGTATTTTGAAATTTGGTTGTCAAGGCGTGCCAGTCGACAATAGAAAAATAGGAGTCATACTGGGATTGGAAGCGCACCCAGTTGGAGAGGGCACCAAAATAGTGCCCCAAATGAAGTCTACCTGTCGGGCGCATACCCGACATGATTCGCTTGTCGCTGCTTGCCATATGCTTTATTGAGATCCTTGCTTACTTAGCCGAATTTGCCTTGGCAATGGCTTCTTTGACACGTTGTCTCTTACGGCTTTCTTTGGCCAGTCTTCTAGCTTTCTTCTCGCGCTTGTTGTACTTAGCTGTCACTTGACATTCCTCTCTAAAAACAATACTGAAAGATTGAGTTTAACCAAAATCGGCAAAATAAATCTCGAAATCTAGCGAGGTGCAAACAATTCTTTCTCTTTTTGCAAGCGATCCCAATCCGATTGAGTCATAAATCCCATCTTGACCAACAGCTCGGAGAGCTTGATCCCCTTTTGCCTGGCAAAGGTCTGCAGGTCACGCAATTCGTCGCCAGATATGCGCCTTCTCTGCAAGAGATACTGTTCGAGTTCGATGCGTCCTAGCAATAAATCAGCCGTCAAGGAGATGACTTGATCAGGGGGATCGATATGGCCTCTTTCTAGTAGATACTTTGTCGAATGCAAAGACTGACCAGGCACGCGTCCATCTGCAAAGGCAGCCGTTATCAAAGTCTTGCCAATTTTGTAGTCACCAAGTAGAGCTCGCAAATCAGCATCGAGAGCCTCATTGTTGAGGGCCAACTGACCAAATGGAGATACTTTGAATGTCGTTTGAAAAAGCCTTTCTATATCGATTGCCACCAGAGGCAAAGGATCGGTGCGGCGCATATCAAAAAGCTTTTTCTCATTATCTACATCTTCTTGAGTGTCAGGCAATGAAGGTAAGGCTGGTAATGAATCAGAGGTTTCGACCTCTTTAGATGCCTGGGCCTGGGCGTGCGCGGCAGCAGCAGCAGCAGCCGTGATCTTAAGCTCCATGGCTGGCAATTTTTCTTGAGTGACAGCGGCCGCGCGTGCGGCCACTGGCTCTATCTGTGGAGGATCAAAATTGGATACAGCCTCCAGATCCACCGCACTAACTATCTCAAGATTGTCTTCGGTGGCAAATTTCATTGATGGCTTGAGCACTTCGACAGATCCGGTGATCAAAAGCCGAAATAGCACACTCGCAGCTGCCACCACATCAAAATTAAATTCGCGCATGGCCTGACGCATTGTCCGCCCATCGGAAAGCCAACCCAGGACAGCAAACTCTTCTTTATACAAAGGTTGCTTGCTCAGAGCTTCCTGCCATTCCTGCGTACCAAAGGTAGAAGAAGAAACGATCTCTGTATTGAGGCCTACCAGAGACTCCTGCAAGAACAAGATCTGATCGGCAAAACTATTGTCCTGTTTGAGCTTGATGCTGAGATTGGCATTGATAGTAGCCTTAAACCTGGACGCCAGCTTTTCGACAGAAAACGCTCCTTCGCGCCAAAATAGGAGCTCCGCTAGTGCGTCGTTGCCCTCCAGCAAACCAAAATTGGCAGACAGGATCTCGCCTTCGTTGATAAAGATATCGCCCTTTTCGAAACCATTGGACAGCCTGAGTTTGTATGTCTTGTCAGACTCGGTTGCTAAAAATTGCAGCAGTCCTGGCAAACTGGCATCGGACAAATTGCCTTCGATCATTTTTTAATAGAGCATCCTTGTGTATTGAGCAAATCGTTATCTATAGGATACAGATCCATAAGAAACTATTCCCGCAAGACAGCCGTGAATAAATAACTGAGGACCTATTTACAAAACTTAATGATGCGATGCCTGCTTATAGCGATGATGAAATTGGGTAAATACCAAGCAGTGGGTTTTTGGAAGGATAACAGACTTGGCTTCCCGTGTTACATCAGACGAATTATCGGACGACTGGTCCGAAGTTTTTGGTGCAGAAGATGACCCTGCCACCGAGACTACCGAAGAAGAAGTCCGCGAATCATCAGGGTTTACCGAAGATTCGGTGAGACTATATCTGCGCGAGATCGGTCGGGTCAAAATGATCAAGCCCGACGAAGAGATCGAGCTTGCCAGGCTCATTGCCAAAGGCGATGCCCAGGCCAAAAAAAAGCTGATTCAGGCCAATCTCCGTCTCGTTATATCGATAGCAAAAAAATACCTCAATCGCGGCTTGCCGTTCCAGGATCTCATTCAAGAGGGCAATCTAGGACTGATACGCGCCGCCGAAAAGTTTGACCATACCAAGGGCTTCAAGTTTTCGACCTATGCAACCTGGTGGATCAGGCAAGCCATAAGTCGAGGGCTAGCCGACAAATCACGCACCATCCGTGTCCCTGTGCATATGGTCGAGTCCATCAACAAGCTAAAAAAGACCAATTCTAAACTCTCTCAAGACCTGGGCCGCAAGCCAACAGAACAAGAGCTTTCGGCTGCGATGGACATAACGATCAACAAGGTGCAGGAGATCCAGCAGGCCGATCGAGAGCCCGTATCCATGGAGACACCCCTCAATCGAGATGATGAGACTTATATTGGCGATCTAATCGAAGACGACGAGTCCGATCGCCCAGAAGCAACCACCGCCGAAGAACTCATGCGACAAGATCTGGGGCGCATGCTGAGCCAGCTGACACCGCGTGAGAGAGACATAATGCACTTGCGCTATGGTCTGGAGGATGGCCGTCAGAGAACACTCGAAGAGGTCGGCAAGCTCTTTAACATCACTAGAGAACGGGTCAGACAAATCGAGCACAAGGCTTTTCGCAAGCTCAGGCAACCCAACTGGTCATCCAAGCTGGCAGGCTATCTGGACGACTAGAGTTCATTACGTGGTAGGGTTAACATGTTTCAACCCTTAGATCGTCATGACCGAAAAGCAACTGCTAGCACCCGAATACATTTCCGATCTGGTCGAACAAGGTGATCGCCAAAGGCTGCGCCTGCTTTTAAACGACCAATATCCGGCCGACCTTGCCGAATGCCTCAATGATCTGTCACCAACCCATCGTATTACATGTTTTAGACTGCTCGATTTAGACAATGCTTCTGGTCTATTAGCCGAACTAGAGCCCGAAGTGCAAAACGAATTGCTGCGAGATCTCGGCGATATCTCCATTGTCGCTCTCGTTTCTAATATGTCTCCAGACGATGCTGTAGACCTCTTAGCCGAATTGCCGCAGGATAAAGCACGAGCGATTATCAATCAAGTCGCTGATGCAGAGGCAAAAGAAGACCTCTCACAGCTGATGGCGTTTAAAGACGATACTGCCGGTGGCATCATGTCCACCGACTATCTGGCCTTGCTTGCGCGCATGTCAGTCGCGGAAGCATTGGTAGATCTAAGAGAAAAATACGAAGACATCGAAGAAGAAATCTATGATGTCTATGTAGTGGATGAAAAAGATCGACTGGTAGGCAGAGTATCCTTGAGAGAGTTGTTGACTGCGCCTCCAGAAGTCCCTATCACGGCCATCATGGACCCGGATGTAGTCTTTGTCGAAGCCGACGTAGACCAAGAAGAAGCAGCTGAGAAACTAAGTCGATACGATTTGATGACTCTGCCAGTCACGGATCGAGACAAGGTGCTTTTGGGTATTATCACCGCCGATGATGTCATCGACGTCCTAAAAGAAGAAGCCATCGAGGACATCTACCAATCGAGTGGTATCACGGGCACCAGCTCTGACAACCAGGATCAATTGACATACAACGTCAAAAGGGCTTTTGCAGCTCGTCTACCCTGGTTGCTCGTAACGCTGGCAATCGAGAGTGGATCGGCATCCGTCATCAATCACTTTGATCTGGTCTTTCAAAAGATGGTGCAGGCTGCAGCATTTATGCCTCTGCTTTCCGGAGTGACAGGCTCAGTGGCGACTCAGAGCACCTGTATTGTTATCCAGGGAACAGCCAACAAATCGCAAGTATCTTTGCGTGGTGCCTTGCGTAATATCTGGCACGAGATCAAAGTCGGCATGATGCTGGGCATATTTTGTGGATTCGCCACTTATCTTGTCAGCCTGATCCTGCATTCCAGCAATCTCGATCTCTGCCTGGTAGTCGGAGCTTCGCTTTTTATCACGATGACCGTAGGAGTCTTGATCGGCTCTCTGATGCCCATACTCTTTAAAAAGTTTGGCGTCGATCCAGCCCATGCATCCGGTCCATTTATAACCAGCATTCTGGATGTCAGCACCATGACCATATACCTTACAATAGTTAACTTCTTCCTCAGGGCACAGCTTAAATGATCGAGATGAGCAAACCAACTCCAAACCAGGCATTGCAGGATAGACGTGCGCAAGCCGAGTCTATCGATCCCAGGGTTATTCAAAAACGAGAGGCTGCCGGTACTCTGCATGCCCGAGCTCGTATTGACCAGCTCGTGGACGCCGGCAGTTTTTTAGAGATAGACCGTTACGCTCGCCATCAATGCCGTGACTTTGGTATGGATCAAAAGGTGGTGGATGGGGACGGTGTCATCACCGGCCAGGCAACTATCGATGGCCGGCCTGTTTATATTTTTGCCCATGACGCCACTTTTGTAGGAGGAGCTCTAGGAGAGGTCTTTGCTCGCAAAGTGTGCAAGATCATGGACCTGGCAGCTCAAGCAGGAGTGCCTGTTATCGGCCTCAATGAGAGCGGCGGAGCACGCATTCAGGAGGGGGTCAGGTCCCTCGCAGGCTATGCAGACATTTTTTATCGCAATGTCTCTTGCTCTGGGGTAATCCCTCAAATCTCTGTCATCTACGGTGCTTGCGCCGGCGGAGCCGTATACAGTCCAGCTGTCACAGACTTTACGATCATGGTCAAAGACAAATCATTTATGTTTGTCACGGGTCCCGAGATCGTGCGCACTGTAACCGGAGAAGACGTCACACTAGAACGTCTCGGTGGGGCGACTACTCACAACACATTGTCAGGAGTAGCTCACCTCTTGGCCGAAGACGAGGAGCATAGCTTTTACCTGACAGCAAAACTGCTTTCGTATTTGCCTTCCAATAATATGGATGACGCACCTTATGATAGCGAGCTTGCCGATCAGATCCCCCCTGATGCAGACCTCTTGGACGGGATCGTCCCGACCGATCCGACCAAACCCTATGACATCAAGGGAGTGATAGAAAAAATCGTCGACGCTGGTGACTTTTTTGAGATCTCGCCTCATTTTGCGCAAAACATTGTGACCGGATTTGCTCGATTGGGCGGTCGCTCGATAGGCATTGTCGCCAACCAACCTCGCCACATGGCTGGTTGCCTCGATATCAATGCATCAGTCAAAGCAGCTAGATTTGTACGTTTTCTCGATGCATTCAATATCCCAATCTTGACATTTGTCGATGTGCCAGGTTACCTGCCGGGCACAAAACAAGAATTTGACGGCATAATCAGGCACGGAGCCAAATTGCTTTATGCCTATTGTGAGGCTAGCGTCCCTAAGCTAACGGTCATAACTCGCAAGGCATACGGCGGAGCTTTTGACGTCATGGGCAGCAAAAATGTAGGCGGAGATTTCAATTTTGCCTGGCCTACGGCCGAAATTGCAGTAGTTGGTGCAGAAGCTGCAGTCAACCTCTTGTACAGAAAAGAGCTAAAAGAGAAACCAGAATCTCACAAGGAAATGGTGGCCCAGTATAGAGATCGCTTTGCCAACCCGTATATCGCAGCTCAGGAAGGGTACGTCGATGATGTTATTCTCCCGAGCGAAACAAGGCACAAACTGATCCAGGCGCTAAAGGTACAGGCCAACAAGTCGATCAATCTGCCCAAGCGCAAACACGGCAACATCCCTCTATAAGCTGCAAATCATTTCATCTGCCTAGATCGTTATTGCACTCTCAATCGAGCTCCGCCCTGCCTTTGATTGGGATCAGATTGCTTGTTGAGTGGTTTGAGAGCCGGATAGACTAGACGTGCACTAAAATTGACTGCTTCTTGATCCAAATTTTCGCCTGCATCTTCGTCTTCATCACCAAATATTTCCACCAGATTGATATGACAGGCTAAGGGATCGGGATGCAGTGTTTCAACGCGCCCCAAAGCGTCATCACCATCAGTCAATTTATAAAAATGAGCTAGCAATTGTTCTGGAAAAGGGGCACCACAGGCAATAAAAACTCCATTGACAATGGCAGGATGACCAGCAAATTTAGCTTTGACTCTTTGCAGCTGAATAAAATAGTCTTTGACAGTATTCAGCATTTCATCATATCCACGACGCTTTACAAAGGCACTAGAAAAGACGAGCCCCGAAAGATAAGGCTCTTGGCGCGCGGAGAGAAAGGTCAATTGCCAGGCAGGCAGCAGGACTTTGTCCATCATGCCCCTATCGACCTGTTTTACGGTTACATGATCTACTTTTGGGATAGACTCGAAAGGTCTTTTGTGCCGATTGTAGAGTCCTGACTGATGGCACTGGACAAAGTAGTCCTTAATGACAAACTCGATCAGAGACATCGGCCAGTGAAAATCACTGGCCATATCGAGCGGATAATCGATCTGCAGATTTGCCACAGCCGCCTCGAGATCCTGGCGAGTGACTTGACGCGGGGCCTGCAAAACTGAGCTCAGGTTGTAGGCCTCGCGGTCGGGATAAATAATCTTGATAGTGCTCGTATTGGGTTTGAGGGCTTCGGGCATCTAGACTCTCTTTGAGGGGCAGATAATATTGCTTCAAAATTAGACGCCACGTCCTTTTGCAAAGATATAAAGCTTGGGTAAACGTGGTACATGTATGGTAACGACTTTATGGTCGTCTGTGTTGCATGCTCTCGCGCAAAATACCAATCTGACAAAACATTGGGGGATTTGTTGAAGGAAGAAAAAATAGCGCAAGGGGCTGACAATACATATTTGGCGGTGCATATATCAGGTAAACTGGTTAAAGGCGTCTTGGCGGTTGCATCTTACTTTTGTATTTGGGAAAGTAAGCGCGTATTATCAAAACTGCGCGAACTAATGTATTTGTTAGAAGCAGCTTCAAGCGGCTATCAGTCGACCGTGGCAATTATGCCTGCCGGTCTCCTTCAACGGGCTTGGATTCATTAACAAATGCCTTTATTACCAACCAAAAACTCTGCTACCGACGAATTTGAAGAAACCGCGCTCTCGGTTTTGACCCTCCTTAAAAAAGGCGGGGTAAAGGAGCGCAATGATTTTGTCTGGGTACACCAAGAACGAGTCTATGCGGTTGCATACCTTGGCACAGGGGATCCAGATCACGCCGAAGAAGTGACTTTGGCCACCTTTAGCAATGCCTTTAACAGTCTCAACCAAAATCTCCCCAAAAATCCTGATCTAACAGTTTGGGACTGGCTTTCGCAATTTGTTGTCGATGCCATGGCCGAGTACCACAATCAAAACAGCGGTCCACCCGATGACGAAGATAGCGACCCGGCCCAGGACGGATCGGCCAGCATGGACTGGGAGACCACAGTCCTATTGGGCGTGCAGAGGGTCAAACGCTGCATCAACTCTTTACCTCAGGACCTCAAGAGAGTCTTTATCTTGCGCCACAATCTGGACCTCAATTATGAGCAAATCTCGATCGTGAGCAACCAAACCATCGAAAAATGCATGGCTCAGCTTTACAGAGCCAGAGTACAAGTCGTCAAATGCCTAGGCCGCGGCTAAGCCGACAAACGATACCCCCAAACGCTAGAAGGTCCACAGATGTCCGACGCTCAATTCAGATTACTAATCCAAAGGTCATTCGACGAAGAATTGACCAAACAAGAGCATCGATCTCTGGTCAATCACCTGGAGACCTCGGAGTCTGGCCAAAAATTTCATCATCAGCTCGAGCAGATGATACAAGCCTCGCAAGACAGTCCTTTGCCGGATGAACTGCATCCGCAAAATCCAGAAGCGCTGGCTAAACGCATCATCGAACAGATGCCTCAAAAAAAGACCTCCTTCCTGAGCATGTTTGCAGCCCTCTTTGGTGGCGGCATTGGTGGCAACAAAAATGCTGGAGGCAAGTCGACCTCTTCCAAGCCTATGGGCAAAGGTCCCGCAGGCAGGCCTCCGGCTGGGCGTGGCTCTAAACCAGCCAAGGCTCAGGATCCCGACCAGGACCTCGCTCCAAGTGCCAGACCGCCAAAGGGTGGGATGTTTCGCAAGCAAGCGGCCGTTCCAAATCAAGAAGAAACAGAAAATCAAGCCGCCAATTTTTCGCGACTCAAATCCATTGGTGCCCGTGGTGAAGCTCAACAGGATTCTCGCGAAGCCCAATCCACAACTCGCTCTCTTGGCGAAAAATTTGGCATGCCGGGCGCCAGCATGGCCGGTGCAGACGAAGGCCCTCTGACACTTGCCGAATCGATCAGGCGCAAGGTCTCCGAATCGCAAAAGCTTTCTCCAGTAGAAGAAGCAGACATGTCAGGCTCCTTCGAAGAACCAAATCATGACGTATTCGCGCGCACTCAACCTGCCATGGAACCTCCGCAACACAATGCTGCCATATCTGCAGGATTTTCCAATGCGCCTAGTGCAGCTGACTGGATGGCTCCGGGACAGACCCCCAATCTTCAATCCAAGTCTTCTATTGGTTTGGCGCCTCCTGGAGGCCAGGTAGCAGGCAGGACTGCAGACAACTCTTTCACTGGTAACAATCCTGACAATCAACCATCACAGTCGCCATCTTGGGGCACCGCACCTGCTGGTACTGCCGACGCTACTCCTCCGAGCGGCCAGGTCGGCTGGGGACACGCTGCCAATCAGGAAGCAGCGGCCAGTCAAGGAGCTCCGGGCGCCATACCCGACAATACTTGGGGTTCTGGATGGAACAACCCAGAAACCGAAGGGCGAGCTCCTTTGAAATCTTCTGATAGCTGGGCCATGCCTGATCAGGCTTCCAGCCAAGATGTTAATGCCAGCACGGGTTGGGGAGATGCAGCCGCCGCAACAGGTCCGGCGCCCTACAACAATACAGCTCAATACGCAGATCCAGCGCCTCAGGCCAACCCTCAACCAGTCAGCGATCCCGGCGGGTGGGGAGGATGGGGCGGCAATGCTCAAGATAATAGTCCGGCTCCGCAGTCTCAAGGCGCTGTCGACAATGCAGGGCAATCTCCGGCGGCCTGGGGACATCAAGCCAATCAGCAGGGCCAAGCACAAGAAAATACCAATTCTAATCCAGGGGGCTGGGGATCTGCCGATAGCTGGTCGGCTCCAAGCTATCAGGCACAGAATCAGAGCGCTCCTGCTCCTTCTTCAGACCCGTGGTCTCAGACAAGTCAAGCAGACAACCAACCTTTTCAAGCAGATATGCCAGCGACTGCCGGCTCAGCTGCCGCACCTGCAGCTGATCCCTGGTCTCAGGCAAGCGCTATAGGCGCAGCCGATAGTGGCATCTCAGCTCCCATATCAGCTCAAACTCCAAGCGTTGGCGGATGGGGTAATTCTTCCCAAGGTCAGGCTCAAGGCGCTCCGGCATCAAATGCAGGTGAGAGACCCTCCTGGTCCATGGAAGCCGAACAAATGGAAACCGGTACATGGACCGCCTTTAAACCAGGCAGTGGAGCACTCAATGCCGGACCCAATATAACAGCTCCTGCATTTGGAGCTCCTGCTAGTCCAACCCCTCCTGCTCAACAAGCAGCAGCTAGCGCCAGTGATCGTTGGGACCTACCAATTCAAGAGCGCAATAAGACCAATGAGTCCATGGATGCACCACGGATTCCAACTCAACCAGCTGCACCAAATCCGGCGAATGACAATCGTTGGGATGTCCCGATCCAAGAGAGAGGACAGAACCCTAGCGTCCCCGAAACACCGCTACCAGCCAGCAATAACCAGATCCCTGTCAATCAGATTGTAGACAAGATGGGGGAGGTCTTGGGCGGGCAAGCGAGTCAATCGGCCAGCACTACTGGTGATACCAGATGGGATGTGCCGATCCAAGAACGCAATAAGCAAACGGCAGCTCCCGAAGCAACCGCCGCGCAGGCTCCCAGTGGCTGGGGGGCTCCTGCCGCACCAGTCACGCCTGTTACCGGCGGATGGGGAGATGTACCGGCACCACCAGCAGCACCAGTATCGAGTGGTTGGGGAGATGCGCCAGTAACACCAGTCGCTCCAGTATCAAGTGGTTGGGGAGATGTGCAATCAACACCTGTCACACCGGTCTCAGGTGGATGGGGAGAAACACCGTCTCAAGCTCCTAACCTGTCCGGGCAACCTGCCCCACAGGTGACACCAACCAATCCCATTGCCGGAGGAGTCGGCGGTGCGTCCAGCGGTGGTATGTTCAACCTTGATGATTCGGCCATGGACAAGATATTCAATGACAACCTTGGCGTATCAGAACCTATCAATCATGGCGTGGTTAATCAGGGTGCAGGCGAAGCTCCTTTGAACACTCCAGCTCCTCAGCCGGCTGCGCCTGCTTTTAGAGATATACCTGTACCAAATCAAACTTTCGAAGCAAGCCCGCCTGCTCCACCAGCCATGCCCACGCCTCCAATCAACGCCGTTCCGCAAACTAAAGGCTTGTTCAATCTCTCCGACTCAGACCTCGATAGAGTCTTCGAACAAAATTTGGGCATCCCAGACGAAAGCGTTGCTAGTACTGCAAATGCCAATGCCGGTTGGTCTCAGGCTCCTCAGCCATTACAGGCAGCGCAAGCCGCGACCACAGCAAATCCAGGCTGGGGCGTACCTGCACCCGCTCCGGCAGCCGCTGCCGGCAACGGTGGTTGGGCGGCTCCCGCGGCTCCCAATAGTGGTTGGGCCCAGCCTCCGCAGCCAGCCCCCGATACCAATAGCGGATGGGCGCAGCCACCCGCACCACCCGCGCCACCTGCACCATTGCCCGAGCAAGCACAAAATTTTGCTCAAAATCAATTTGATCCTGGAGCTCCAGCTCCAAAAATCGAAGGCATCGGCCGTCTGGATGCTAGCGCTGATACTTCCAATGACACTGGTTCCGGCCGTATTGCTGCCATAGGCAAGTTTCTCCTTGACCAAAAAGATTATGACAAGATAGGCAAATTGACCAGCTCTGACAATGCAGAAGGCAAACTCAGAGTACTGACCAACGAAGCCAGTCAGGATCTACAAGCTCTCCTCGGTCAAATTGGCGGGCAACAAGGCGTGATTGGATCAGTCATCGTCGGCCATGATGGACTGATCATTGCTAATACAATGCCAGGCAATATGGATGCAGAGTCAATGGGAGTGTGGGCGCTCGGAGTCTTTATGAACACCCAACACGTCGTCACCAAAATGGGTCACGAAAGGGTACATCAGGTAGTCTCCAGGACTCCACGTGGTTTTGTCGTGATCGCCGACTTTGGTGGTGGACTGCTCGTTACAGTCACTGACGGACAGTCCACCGACCAATTGATCCCCTTGATGCGGACCATCACACAATTGGTCAATTGAGATCGAGCAGATAAGAGCTAAGCGTCCTTACACCAAATCCAGTACCACCTTTGCCGAGCTCATCTTTTTCACGGTCGAGCCATGATACTCCGGCTACATCAAGGTGCGCCCAGGGTTTGCCATCCACAAACTCCTTCAAAAACATGCCAGCAGCCGAAGACCCGGCCTCACCACGTGAGCCGGCATTTTTTAGATCGGCGACATCGCTCTTCAGGTAGTCCTTATACTCTTCAAAAAGTGGCAACTGCCAAAATTTTTCACCACAATCGGTGCCACTTTTAATGATTTTATCGATAAGATTTTGATCGCTACCCATTATGCCTGCACAAGCTCTACCCAGGGCAGTAACCACAGCACCGGTGAGAGTGGCGATATCTATCAATTCATCTGCGCCTTCTTTGATGGCATAGGTAATAGCGTCAGCTAACACGAGTCGACCTTCGGCATCGGTATTATTGACTTCGATAGTCTTGCCATTCATCGAACGCAAGACATCGCCTGGATGAAGAGCACGAGATCCAGGCATGTTTTCGCATGCAGGCACCACCATCAGCACATCGACTTTGGGCTTGAGTCGTCCCACTACATCCATTACAGATAAAACGCAAGCAGCTCCAGACATATCGTATTTCATATGTTCCATGCTGACGGGAGGCTTGAGAGAAAGACCACCAGAGTCAAAGGTGATGCCTTTGCCGATGAGAGCAATGGTTTTTCTAGGTTTTGTACCGTTAGCAACGTATTTGAGTACAATTAGTCTGGGAGGTTCGGCAGCGCCTCTGGCTACACCCAAAAACGATCCCATGCCGAGTTTTTGTATTTGACTTGCATCGAGAATTTTTGCACTTAAGCCATGCTCTTTTGCCAAAGCCTTTGCAATATCGGCAAGGCGCGAAGGGGTCATTTCGTGAGGTGGTTCGCTGACCAATTCGCGTGCCATGTTGACGGCTTTGCCTATGTAACTGGCTCTAGTAGTCAATGCGCTGGCAGCAGAGCCTGCAAAACCAGGTGCGACTACTGTAAAAGCAAGCGATGCAAGATTGCTATAACTACCAGCAGTCTTGGCATTTAGTTTGTAACGGTCAAAATTAAATGCTCCGATCTCAAGATTTTGCAAAAAAGCCGAAATACTCTGATTGAGATCGGCATACTGTTTGGAGGTCTTGTCTCCACCATCCGTCGGATTATTTTTTAACACTACTGGCGATATCAACATGCACGCCGAAATCGGGCGCGTCCTTGTATTTTTCTTGCTGGCAGATTCTATTTCGCTTGTTCTGCCAGAGGCCAGAGTACTCAATAATTTTGATGCCTGCGCACCCATCTTACGAAATCCAGGAATACATAGGTTTTTGCCGAAGCCAAAAAGCACCAATCTGGCAAACGGTGCACCTTGATAGCAAGGCAGGTTGAGCACCTCCTGATATTTGCCGACAAATCCGTCCTTAGCGGCAAAGGCAGACAGAGCATCTAGAGTGGCCTCAGTCACCATGTTTTTGTCGATAGATCGGATCAGCGCTGCCAGGTCATCTCCGCGCCTAATCGGTAAAAATGCCACGTCATAGGTGCGTTTTGCAGGGATCTTGCTTACCAGGTCTGTTTGCATTTGCTTTTCCTTTATCTATGTGTAGACAATCAGCTATTTGAGTTGATGACGCGGGCGACAATCTGATCGACAAGCGCTGGATCCATCTGCCTTCGGCCATATGCTAGATAGGCCTCCATCCATCTTCGCAATTCGAGTAGAACAGCCGAGACCGGTACACCAGCGCGCTTCATCTGACTGAGATTGACTGAGATCCGCCCTTCGTGGTCGATGTGAAAACGTCCTTTGGCTGGTGAATCCCCGTGCACATAATGCAAACTCGAATACAAAAGAGCCTTGTTATCTTCTTTACCTATTATTTCCTGCATTTCTTGGGCAATTTTTTCAAAAATAGTCAGAGGTCTAAAGAGGCTTGATTGCTGGATATTGGCTAATTTGAGATCGATAAGCAAAAACATGGATTTGACTACCATGTGCGTAGGCCACTCATCAAAGCCACGTATGACCTCATCCAAAGTAGAAAGACCATCGATAAGGCCAGCGAGGCGAGCGATCTTTTCTTTGTCTTCGACCTTGAGCTGGCTCTCATCCATAAATCTAAGCGGCTGTTGCGATAATTGCAGCCACAAAGTTTCAAAATTCCAGACTCTTTCAAATATCGATTCGCGTCCTTGGGGAAATTGATTGATGATTTGCACAATCTGATCCTGGTATAGGGCAGAATCCAGAAGCATTCTCTCAAGCGTATGTGTGAGCGAGCAGCCTGCATCTAGCTCTTGAGACACGCCCTTGTCGCGGAAGACAAATATGCCCTCGGCCCAGGTAGTCAAAAACTCGACCATGGCATTGTAGCCATACAATTTGTTAAGCTTGGCATGAGTTGGCTTACCGCCAGCAAATGCCACCACGATGGTCTTATCCCGGTTTTCTACCGTCAAAAGACCTGTTTTTTTTGCTGTAGCTAGCGATTGCAAAAGTCCCGCTGTATCGATAGCTCCCAAAGATCCGATCATCGAATCCCGCATGGTCTCGACATTTACAGAACGGGCACCAGGAGCCTCGTCTTCAGTGCGTTTATGATAACCACCATATAGATATTGGTCGTCCAACAATACTTCTAGCTCACGAGAGTTTATATATCCAGCTCGCACTGCCATCAAGCCAATAAAAGATCGCTGTCCCTTGCCCCAACCGGCCTCCTGCTGCTTTTCCAGAAGCTCCTGCAATTGTTGCTCATTTATGATGCCGCAGGCCACCATATAACGCCCAAGGCGAAAGGCTTTACGGTTATGGTAGCAATTGGACAAAAACTGGATCCGCGAAAACACTGGATATATGAGCTTGGCCGCCTCCAATTCTTGCAAGATGCGCAAACTCTCGTCCGAAGGTAGATGATGTCGGGCCTCGACATTGCGTACTATGGACTCAACAGTAGAATAATCATCGATCAACTGCACTACCCAGTTTTGTGGAGCAGGCAAAGAATAATCCGCGCGAGCAGATTTACCATCAACGGTCAAAACGGGGATGGATGTGGACAAAATGTGATTTGCAAGTGTACTGCCTCCGCCTTTAAGGCGGCGCCGGTCAATACCGGATACAGTGGCACAAGCATAATCTGCCAATAATGGATATCGCGTAAAGATACCAAAGGGCGAATCATAAACATTAAAAGTAAGGCCACCCGCAGGGTCATCCTTAGTCAGAGTAATCGCCCCATCTCCTTTTATAAAAAGCAAGACACCCTGCGGCTTGAGCAGCTTTTTGGCAAAGACAGTAAATTTGACCAGAGCGTCTAGAGGTAATGAATACCCTGTCTGCATCAAATCTATAATCAGACCATCCAGGAGTTTGCCCTGTTCGACGAGCTTATCCAATTGACCAAAGAGATTTTCTCTATAACTAAACGTCAAAAAGGTAAGCGAAGAAGCGTAGATATTTTCTTGTGACGCTTTTGCACTGACATTTACGTTATTGGGGCCCGTCGTAGCATCAGGCAATCCCTGAGCAGACCCGCGTCTTTCGCGAGCCTGTCTTATCTTGCCTGCGCTGTCCTGTGGTTCACTCAACTTTGTTTTCAGATTGCGATGATGTTGCAGGAGTATTTGGCAAGATTACGGTCCCAGTCATTTTTTGAGCGAGAGCATCTTGAGGAGCGACAAATAGGCCTCGTACAGCCAACTGTCCTTTCAATCTACCAGCAGTAGCTATACGTGCGACTTCTATGATTAGATCGTTTTTGTTTCCGGTTATGACTCGGTAACGATAGACATTGAAACCAGTCATCGGCACCAGGCGCATAGGAGGTGAACTACGTCCGATCAGATTGAGATATTTGGGAATGCTGATCAATTTGGGATCTTGCAACCATGACTTGGCTAGATCGGGCTTTCCCTGAGCGATTGCCTGGACAAAAGACATGGCAATAGCAGCCGGTGCATCATCAGGTGCCTTGCCGGACAAAAAATATTTGCCATTTGCATATTTGAGGACAACCTTGTATCCAGAGCTTGCAGGCGCTTTGATTGCCGGCTTGGTGCTGGTGTCACCCGAGACAGTCTGTAAAGCTGGGGTCTGGGGACTCACGATAGTGAGTATTATGTCGTTACCGGACATGGAGGCTCGGCCAGAAACATTTTGGCTAAAGTACACAGGCAGGCTTGCAAAAGCCTCTGGCGCCTCAGCAAGCCAGCCGTCATTGACTTTGTAAGCTTTGAGCCAGACTGTTTGGTTGATCCGGTCATTGCCGATCAGAATTAACAGCTTAGGAGCTGGAGCCGATACTGCCGCCTCGCTAGGTTGAGCCTTGCCTTTTACGCTGGTCTTTTGTGTCGTGGCCGGCAGATGCACTGCCCCGCCTCCACCTCCTACTAAGCGCGCATCGATAAGCGCTACATTTTGAGGCAAAGGCAAGATAACGCTACGTCCAGCAGGAGCTTGATAGATAAGTGCATGCGATTCTTTTACATGAGGAAATGCAAATATCCTGCTGTGATTGCCCAAATCATGGATACGTACTTTTAGATCGGCCAAGCCAGGCACATTGCTGGTCAGAGCCATGGATGAAAAATCAAGATTGGCAAGCTCGCCAAGCAAGAGCTGATCCTTGAGAAAAGTCCAATAACGCCCGAAGCTTGCATCATCTGGTTGGTTTTTATATTCGAAGGCAGTATCTTTCAAAAATTGTGCGGTCTGTGCTTGCAGGTTTATAGATGGCGGTGCGGCGGTTGCTGCGATCTCCGCTTGCTGCGCACCCATCGCCATCATAGGCATAAAGATTTGAGACCAGCAAAGACCAGCAATCGTGATAATAGTAGGCCTATTGGCCTTGCAAATCGAATCGAGCGGTAATTGCATCAATATGAGCCCCAGATAACAAAATCCATCAACATATGCAGCCTTTGCTGCAAGGCTTATTCTAACCGCTTGCGAACCCCAAATTAAATGTCGCCGAATCTTATTTCAAACCATGGGAGGATTCCCACAAACCCCATGGACAAGCGGTGTTCTGGCGGGTACATTGACATTAAGGCAGTCGAGTAAGGCGGTAAGCCAGCAAAATGGACTTTAGATCATCCGAACCCCTAGATACAGCCAATAGCCTCAATCAAAGCGCCAATCTGGGCGCTGAGTCGATGGCCAAAGAGGTGCAGACCCAAGTTGCAAACGTGGGCCAGCAGATCGGACATGCTTCTCTAGCATCCGCTCCGGCCATGCCTGGCGCTGACGCCCTGGCAGGTGGCCTTCCAGTACCAGGTGCAGAGCAAGGTATTTCGCCGCTTGTACAGATGATCATGAAGATGCCGGGACATATCGGTCTAGCCTCCAGCTTCTTTGAGTTTTTGGGCTCTTTCTTTATGCCACAGGGGGATCTGCTTAACGGACTCGACCTGGGTAGTATATTTGGCGGCGATCACATGGGTAGCTTGAGCCTAGGGCTCGAACACAGCGATATCGATCTCTCACTATTGCCAGATGATGCCCCGATATTAAGCTCTCTCGGCGATGGTGTTCATGGCCTCGGTCACAACTTGGCCTCGTTCAAGCTCAACTCATCTCTGGGATTCAGCGATTCAACCATGATCGGCAACGATCCGCTAGGATTCGACAAATTCAATGTTTCGGGTCATATCACCGGCAAGCCTCTATTTGAGGGTGCAGGCGGTTTGCGCATGTCTGGACCCAGCTTGAGCAACAATATAGGCAATCATCTCGCCAACAACAGTCGCGCCTTTTCGGACAATCTATTATCCGGCGGCAATCAGTCAACCTTAGGCGCGCCCTCTTCAAATCTGTTTGCTCAAGGATCCGGCACTTCACCAAATATCACAGCCAACTCACTTAATGTTGGTTCAAGCACCTTCAATGGTGGCAATGCAGCTGGTTCAGCTTCAAACGCCTCGTTTGGCGGCTCCTCCATGAATAATAGCGAGTCTTTCCAATCAACGATCGGCAACATGAAGGCTGATAGCGCAACTGGAAGCAGCGCTAACATCTCAAACGAAAACCTTGGGGGACTCAAGGCCAAAGCCCTCTCGCTGGATGGCAAATCTCCTGCTGTTTCAGATATTGCTGACGCCAAAAATTTGCAATCTCCACAAAACCTCGAAATCAAGTCCGTGGAAAAGCCACAATTAGACAATACACATGCAGACAAGGCCAAACTAGATAAGCCACAAGCAGACAAATCTCATACTGCCAAGTCTCAAACTCAACCCGGCAAGACCCACTCCAATCCGGCCAGTCGTACGCAGATAGCACAGGCCAGGCCCCAAGAGCTGGGTCCCAATCCAGCGACCGATACCATCGGTCAACCCGAGATGACCGATGCGCCCCAGACTCCAGTCGAGACCACCTATACCGTTAAGACCGGCGATTCGCTATGGGATATTGCCAAAAATCATCTAGGCGATGGCACTAAATGGACAGAAATCTACAAACTCAATCAAAACGTACTCGGCACCAATCCCGATATGATCATGCCTGGCACCAATCTACAACTGCCAGGAGGCACCGATCAAATCGCCAGTGCTAGCGGTACCTACACCGTCAAAGCAGGAGACAATCTTTGGGATATCGCCAAAGAACAACTTGGTGACGGTAGCAAATGGAACGAGTTGTACGCAAACAATCATGATCTGATCGGCCAAAATCCTGGAGTAATCCACCCAGGACAAGAGTTGGCCATCAATAATGGAGCTGCTCAAGCTCAGATCTCACAAGCTACACCTGATTTTTCCAATGCCAACAATGCCAACTTGAGTTCAGCTTCTTCAGCTAATACCCCTCCAGCGGTATCGCACGCAGCACCACAAGCCAGCGCTCCGGTCACCCAGGGCAATCCGGATTTACAGGCTGCGCCACAACAACACATATCAAGCAATTTTAATACCAGCAACAATCCAATGGTACAGCCAGGAGCCACTCCGCTGGACACCAGCCAACCCTATGGATCGGAAGGAAGATTCGTCAGCGAAGCCCCCGCTAACAATAGCGGCTATCAACTAGACAAGCCTCCTGTCAAAGTAGAAACGGCACATGCCAAACCTGACAACTTTATGCAACCGGCTCAGGCAGCTGATGGTACAAGCAAGATACTCAAAGATGCAGCTCCAAAAAGTGGAGCGGTCAAGACCAATCTAGCAAGTGACATCATGTCTGTTCTCAAGAAAAAATCTTGAAGTCAGTTGATTTGCTGCTGCACGTATAGAGATCAAGTCAGCACGACCGTCTGCTCCAGCAGTAGTGATCAAACCTTTGAGGTATTGCGCATCCAAAAGCGATTGCGCCTGCCTTGCTAGAGCAGGCAGTGCGTATACAGGCTTACCCTTTGCAAAGGCAATATCGATGATACGGCCGCAAGCTTTGCCTTGCATAGATTGTTGGTCCAGCATGCCCTCACCAATAATGACTGCGTCTGCTGCATCGATCTCAGAATTGATGTCGACCAAATCAGCAATCAAATCAAACCCAGAAAGCATACGTGCACCTGGCACGACTCCCAGCCCAAAGGCCGTTCCGCCAGCGGCACCAGCACCTGGCAGATTTGCTAAATGAGGGACCTGACTGAAATATGGTGCAAGGATATCGCAAAAATGCCTTAATGCTTGGTCCAAATATTTCACGTCAGCCAAACTGGCTCCTTTTTGCGGACCAAATACTGCTGCGGCTCCGTCTGGGCCATACAATGGATTGTTGACGTCGCAAGCGATCAGCAGCTCGACACCTTTAAATAGCTCAAAAAAATATTGCACCGAATCCGGTGATACGGCTCGAATATCCATAAGATGGCCGCCACAAGGCACGATCGCACGATCTTGCGCATCCAAAAACTCGAGGCCCAGCGCTGATAGCATACCTGAGCCTCCGTCAGTGCTAGCGCTACCGCCGATAAATACTACGATATTTTTGATACCACTAGCAATGGCATGAGCTATAGCCTGGCCCAGGCCGGCAGTATGAGCCTGCAACGCCATGGTGGACCTGCAACCGCTCTTAGTGCCTGGATAGCCCTCCTCGGCGGCATCGCAAGAAACAGCCAGACCACAGATGCATGCAAGCTCGATAAATGCTCGACTAAAATCACTTTCGCGCAAATAACAGGTCTTATGCATCCGGGAAAAAGCATCCGGCAAGTCCAAAAAGGTCTGTATCAGAGGCGAGCTAGCCAGCCTATAAGCTTGAAGACAAGCCAAAGTATCATCTCCACCATCGGCAAAGGGCAACAGCCTTAATTGGTGATGGGGAGCAAGGTCGGCAATACCACTTGCGATAGCATTCGCTACGGCCTGGGCCCCAAAAGAGCCTTTGTAAGCGCTGGGGCAGATCAGGATACGCATCTGTTACTAGAGACTTTTGGACCACTCGTCCTGGGACTCGCCAGCTCGAGGGGCTTCGATTTTTTGTACGCGCCGAGCATGACGTCCACCCTCAAACTCAGTCGATAACCAGACATCGATAATTTTTAGAGCTTGCTCAGCATCAAGCAAGCGTCCAGCAAAACACAAGACATTGGAGTCATTGTGCTGCTTTGATAGGCGAGCCTGATCTACGTCAAATACAAGAGCAGCCCGCACTCCTCTAACTTTATTTGCAACAATTGACACACCGATCCCTGAACCGCAGACTAAAAGACCTGGGATTTTTTTGCTTGATACTAGATTGGCCACTTTGCGAGCATAATCCGGATAATCGCAAGAATCGGCTGAAAATGTACCGCAATCCTGCACCGCGAATCCTCGCTGAGTAAGCGCGACAACGAGTGCGTCTTTAAGGGCAAAACCTGCGTGGTCACTGCCCAGAGCAATAGTTTTCATAAATCTAAACCTAGATGTACTGCGGAAGTCGATTGTAATTGTAGCTCAAATTGGCAATATTTTTGGGAGGTTCGAAATCGGACGAAATATCTCTATCAAGATCTAAACCTACTATTGCCTTTATCCGGTCGACCTTAAAAATCATAATCTCATTGCGCTCGTGACAAAAAGCAGCCATTTTCCAGAGATTGTTTTCCTTCATCATAACGAGCGGATTGAGTGTTATATCGTCTATGGCCTCTCTGGCAAAACTGTAATACTGCACTTTGATAGTCAAATGGCCTACCAGTGCTTGCTCTATCAACGGCAAGGTTTCATCGATCTTGTACATTGGGCTGTTGAGCCCCTCTGCAGTAAGACTAGGCAGATTACTAAAATCAGCATTACTTGCTTGGGAATTGGCAGCCTCAGCAAAATAGCTATCGAGTATAAAGTCATCTTCGAGATTGAGAGAGATTGCCTCGGTCAGCATTGCAAAATCATCGTCCAGTTCGAAATCTAGATCAGTATCTTCTTCGCCGGCTCCAAGAACCGATTCGACGATAGCGTTGGACAATTCGTCCGATACTTTGACGACTTCTTTTGAGCTTTGGTCAGCAAGCAAACGAATAACATCTTTGATCACTTGATCGCGCGAGCGAGCATGTATCGTGATCCCAGCAACCAGACGATCCAAAAGCTTGGCGCTGGTAAGTAATAGCATGCCCTCTTCGCGGGTGAGGCTTAGAGTGAAAGTTTCCGATAATTGAGTATCGTCTTCAAATTTTGCAAAGTCCGGATCGGGCTCGAAATCCCGATTACCATCGCTTGGACCAGATTTTTGCATGTTTAGACCTATCAGATGAGTTAGCGGCCATTGTCCCTAGCCTAGCACCTGTTGCCAAGAAGCGAAAGTCTTCTTGTGAATCACATGCGCTCGGGCGCCGACACACCTATTATGCCCAGTGCATTAGCTAATACCTGCCTTGTCGCAAAAATTAGTCCTAGCCTGGCTTTTGAGACCGATAAATCATCAGTCATCACTCTGGAGACCTCATAAAACTTTTGCAGGTCATTGGCAAGATCATAGGCATAGCGAGCAATTCGCCCTGGCAGCATCAAGCGTGCAGCCTCGATGACCTCTGCAGGAAATGCTTCTAATCTTTTTACTAGAGCTTTTTGATGAAAGACAATCTGGTTATCTTGTTTATCGTATAGATCATCAAACTGTGCACTCTGGGCAAGATCGCCCCAGGACTTTTGCATCTCAGTCATGTCTTTTGCCGAAAAGATTGGAGGATTGATATTTTGGCTTTCGGTATCCAAGCTTTCTTCCAGAGCCCGTCTCAAAATAGAACAACAACGAGCATGTGCATACTGGATGTAGAATGCAGGGTTTTCCTTGCTGGATTTTTTGGCTATTTCTAGATCAAAATTGATAGAGTTTTGAGGATTGGATTCGGCTAGATAATATCTGACTGCGTCCCTGCCTACCTCGTCCACTACTTCCGACAGCATGACCACTGTACCTTTGCGCTTAGACATGCGCACTATTTGTCCGTCACGCGAAAGATTGACGATCTGGGTCAATATCACTTGGAGTTTATCGGCGTCCTGGCCGAGAGCCTTCATGGCACCCTTTAGTCCAGGCACTTGCCCATGGTGGTCAGCACCCCAGATATTGATCATGAGATCATATCCTCTGCGGTACTTACCCAGATGATAAGCAGAATCATTGGCAAGGTAGGTGGTTGCACCACCTTGCTTACGTAACACGCGATCACGTTCGTCACCTAATTCGGTTGCCCGCAACCAATAGGCTCCTTCATTTTCAAATGTATGTCCGTGTTTTTCAAATTCTCTAAAAACACTTTCCACTTCTCCATTTTTATGAAGCGTAGTCTCCGAAAACCAGGTATCAAATGTGATACCAAGTCTTTCTAGTAAATCTTTTTGATTTTGCAGGATAATATCCTTGACTAATCCGCCTATCAAGGGGCCGCCTTGATCAATCGGCAAATCTACATATTGATCTTTATATTGATCGGTTACCTGTTGCACAAAATCAGAAAGGTACTCCTCGGGATAACCTTCTTGAGGATAATCAGCCTCCCGACCGTTTTGCTTTAGATAAAGAGCAAAACAGCAACGACCTAACTGATTGATCTGCTCGCCATAGTCATTGATGTAAAACTCTTGATCGACTTTATACCCAGCATAAGACAAGAGATTGCTCAAGCAGCTCCCAAACACTGCATTTCGGCCGTGCCCAATATGCAATTCACCTGTCGGATTCGCCGACACATATTCGACTAGGACCTTTTTACCATCGCCAAGATGCGCACGACCATAATCATCTCCCTGATGTATGACTTGCGCAATCGCCTGATTGAGCCAGGCGGTGCCTAGCTGAAAATTGATGAAACCTGGGGCGACTATATCAAATCGCCGTAAGGAGTCATGAGGCAGACTGGGGAGCAAAAAATCTATTTGCCTGCCCAGAGCCTCTGCAATTTTTAGAGGCGACATCCGAGCCAGACCAGCCAATTTGAGCGAGACGCCGCAAGCAAGGTCACCATGTTCGGGATTCTTTGGTTCTTCGATGACTATCGGGACTGGGCATTTTGGATCCTCGATAGGTCCGAGCTCATTGGCTTTGACGGCCTCCTCAAAGGCCCTTTCAACCAGGCTCGACAGATTATCCTTGATCATTGCTCCTTGGTCCCCACTAGATTGCACGGCAAAATACTAGAACATGAATTACAAATGATAAGGCATTTACTTGCTATTCTTGGGATATGCGAAAAAACAAGAAGGCAGTTCAATTTTTATTTATCGCCCTGGCGGCGTGTATTCTGAGTGCCTGCACCAGAGCCACACCGACTACCATCCCAGATCCAATCGCCAGGTGCGAAAAGCTGCAGAAAAACCTGCGCGCAAACTGGCAAGCAATCGAAAAGTCCACTCGCGAACTCGAAGGCCTCAGCTCCAGCCTCGATCAATTGGAACAGGAGAAAGCCCAGGGCAAGTCAGAAAAGTTGTTAAATAAGCGCTTCGCGGCATTGCAAGAGCAATATGAAAAGACTATCAGTGACAGCGTCGCAACCGAAAATCGTGTTAGAGCCCTGGTAAATGCCGATCTCCAAGAGATAGCGACTTTAAAGGCATTTTTTTTGGCACTCAAAAGCGATAAGTCCAGAGATACACTTAGGCGTAATGCCAGGATTGGCCTCAGCGAGGCCGAAATAGACGAAGCTCTGAAAGACCTGGATCAATCCAGGCTTATGGCAGAGCAGCTAAATAAGAGCTTGAGCGAATAAGCATACAAAATAGATCGCCACCTCATGGGTGGCGATCGAACTTTATAAAACTGTTGTGAGCGAACCGTGATCTGAGCAGATCAGGCAGCCTCGATCTCGCGAAGCAGCCCAAAAACGCCGGAAAGGGCAAGATCATAATCGAGATCTTGAATGCTATAACCGCTCAAGCCGCCATTTTCGACCACATCAAATCTAGCCACTCGCTCGGCTTCGTTTATCGTGATCAATAAGCTTGTATTAGTGTTCAAGGCGCAGGCAATCTCTGTACGGATAGGACAGTCATTTTGCAAGACTCGATGCATAAAGAGATTTTTGTTGCGCCAAAAGGTTTCTGTAATATCACCCCAATTGATCGAAGCAGCAGGACCTTGGACCGTAAGGACCCATCGACGGGCGACATCTTCGAGTTCTCTGGTTTTGAGTGCCGCAAGACGTGCCTTGTAGGTGACAGCCAGGTTGATCAATTTGCGATATTTGAGTTCATCGATCAAAGCGATCTGAGCTTGTACCCTCATATCTTCAAGAGCCTGCCTCTTCTCGTCCAGAGAGATTACATTTGCGGCAAACCCCAATACTTCGAGATTATTCTGGACTTCGGATTTGGCGATGATCAACGGCATTTGGATTACTCTCAGGCAGCACAAACTAGCAGCAATGCGTCAAGGCATGCATCTGCTAGACCGGTCGTAAGACTGGTCCGTGCGGGGTATGTACAGGGCGGGGATAAGACGTGCGAAGCAACGTCGTTAACACCGAATAATTATACGAGATTAGTTCCCACTGAAAAGACCTGCAAGAGCACGTTTAATTTATGCCACCAAAAGTGGTATTGCAAATATTTTCGCTATCGCTATGGCTACGTTAGAGATCCGCTTCTTATCAGCAATTTGTATTGCTTGCATATACCAAGGCTCAAGATAAAATAACCCGATATGCAGCGATAAGCGGTTACGCATATCAAGCATATCGGCCCAAGGCGCAGCAAATATATCTTGGCAAAGACTGAACCAAATATGATACCAGACTAAGCATTTACGTTTCATTTTTGGCTCGTCAAGACCACAAAGCATCGCAAACATTTGCTGCACTTAATTAAAGCGCTCACATCTGAAAAAAAGATCTGGCTGAGAGCCAGATCTTTTTTTTGCCTTAATTCTATTTGTCGTTGACCGGCCATATCCTCTGCATGAGGTTTTGCAGCCGATCTGGCTCAGGACTAGCGTTAGCCCCAGGATACATTTGCGCTCGTCTAGTCTGCATCTCTTTACGTATCATTTCTTCGAGCTGCTTTTGCTGCGTCTCATTCAGTACTTTCTTTTTGCTCAAATAATTTTGCATTGCAGCGTTGCTCAACTGCTCCTTTTTGCGAGCGACAGATTGCTGCAAAGCCATTATCTGGACAGGATCACTATTATGATCGGCGATGGCCTTTTGCAATCGCACGCGATCATCTCGCAACTGAGGAGAGATCTCGTTAAACTCCTTATACCATTGCTGCTCCAGACCTTGGATTTGTGTATTTTGCTGAGCCGTCAGATTGAGCTTGCTCCAATCTATGCAACAGCTACTAGTGGCTTGCCCTTCTTGAGCCAGCGCTTTTGGGGCAAAAGAAATCTCGGCGGCAATCGCCACCAGACTGACTGCAGCGCAAAGGACGCCGCTTTTATTAACAAGTCCTGGCACGTTATTCCTCATAGACCACTGCCTCAGCACGATTTGCAGGCTCGATTAGAGACGATTCGATCAGGTAGGACTCGGCAGAGACCTGTCTAATATTGGATTGTCCCGGAGTATTGAGCCAAAAAGCACCAAGACCAAAAACAAGTACAAAGACAGCAGCCACAGCCGCACCGACATAGTATCGACGATCGATACCACGAGGCTTGGCTTTGACGGGTGTTGGGGTTTCGGCCTTGGGAGTAAATTGGACGACATTTAGTTTTGACTTGATCTGCGGCCAGAGATCAAAATCTTGTGGGATATCAGGCTTATAGGCATCACGAATGAGATCCCCGACCGAGGTCAATTTACCAAATTCACTCTGGCAATCAGCACATTCGGCCAGGTGGCGAGTGATTTCGCGATGCCTCAATGTGGCCACTTCTTGGTCGAGGTAGGCAGACAACTCATTGTCTATCAAAGCACAATCTTTATTTAGCCTTACCTTGACTGAGCTCCAAATGTCTACTTCTTTGTCGGCTGGCAGCTCTAGCCCTTTAGCGAGGATACGGTTTGTCTCATTTAGCAGTTTAAATCGGCCAAGGCAGTCTTCGCATTCTTTTAGATGCAGATTGACTCCCTCCTGAGCTGGAGCAGTCAACTCTCCATCCAAATAAGCAGAGAGATCTTCTTGAATAACCTCGCAAACCGAAGGCAAACGCCCCTGTATAGAGGACCAAATATCCAGACCCGGCATATTAGACTCAAGGTCGACCTTGCAAGCATCCATAGCCCTGGCGACCATATCTTTGACAGTCTTGAGACTTGCATACTCATTGGCACAGTCTTGGCAACCGGACATATGCAATTCGATTGCATCCCTGCTACTTTCGGCCTGAGCATCCAAAAGGGCGGAAAGCTCTTCTTTTACTTGCGCACAAGAGTCGAACATCATATGCCCCTCAACTAACTTCCTGATTTTCGAGGTAAGGTTTGAGCATTTCCTGCAACTTGGTACGAGCTCGTGCTATACGAGATTTGACCGTGCCCATTTCTGTTTGCGTTATGACTGCGATTTCGTCATAGCTCAGACCTTCAACTTCTCTCAAGACGATGGCTGTTCGAAACTGTTCCGGAAGTCGTAACATGGCTTGACGAATGACGTCCGATATCTCTTTATTAAGGGCCTTTTCTTCAGGAATCAAGGACGTATCAGGTATGTCCCTCGTAGCCCCATCGTCTTCGTCATCCAGGCTCTCATCCATAGAAACGGTGGGCAGCTTACGAGGACGTTTGCGCAATTCGTCATAAAAGAGATTGGTCACGATCTGAGTCAACCAGGATCTAAAAGAGGCCGGGTTGCGTAAATTGTTGATCGAGCGCCAGACCCTGATAAAGACTTCTTGTGCAAGGTCACTGGTGTCGTCCCAATCTGGAGCTAATTGGTACAAAAGCGCAAATACGGTGCGCTGATGACGTTTGACGAGTTCTTCAAAGGCTTGAGGCTCTCGTTTCTGGCAGGCCAGAACCAGATCACGATCACTTTTTTGAGAGTAGGCTGTGGCCATAGAAAACCCTGCGATTGGATCCTTTATATGGTAGCAATGGTAGCACCCGACGACCATATTTAATTTCGGACGGATAAAAAATGGTAGCATAGCAAAGATCAGCTAAAAGATGCTCTCTTGGGCGTCATTTCTGCTTACTCAGCTCAACCGACCGGGAGTTGCCATTTTGTCGTCCAACTATTTGTTTACATCCGAATCCGTTACCGAGGGCCATCCCGACAAGGTTTGCGATCAGATATCCGACGCCATCCTGGATCATATCCTCAATCAAGATCCCAAAGCCAGAGTGGCGGCCGAGTGCGCAGTATCAACAGGTTTAGTCCTGGTCACCGGCGAGATAACGACTACCGCAAATATAGATTTTCAGGACCTGGTTCGCTCCGTCATTACTGAGATCGGCTATGCAGGTCCCAAAGGTGGCGGGTTTGATGCTAACAGCTGCGCAATCCTGACCGCTATCAACAAGCAATCACCGGATATTGCCGATGGGGTCAATGTAGCTTTAGAGGCTCGCGATGGGCAAAATAATAAAGAAGACGAAACAGGTGCTGGCGACCAGGGCATGATGTTTGGTTTTGCCTGCGACGAGACGCCAGAGTTGATGCCTCTGCCCATCTCACTTGCTCACCGCATGGCTCGCCGACTATCCCAGGTCCGCAAAAATGGCACCCTTAGTTATCTGAGACCTGATGGCAAGACTCAAGTCGCAGTCGAGTACGACGGTCACAAACCAGTGCGAGTAGACTCTATTTTGATCTCCACTCAACATGATCCCGAGATCGATGGTATTACTGACAATACCAAGTTGCAGGAACGTATCGCCCAAGATCTCAAAGCGTATGTAATAATGCCTGTCTTCCAAGATCTGGAAATCAAACCAGACTCTAAGACTAGATATCTCATCAATCCGAGTGGTCGCTTTGTAGTCGGCGGGCCGCAGGGTGATGCAGGACTCACAGGGCGCAAGATCATAGTGGATACTTATGGTGGGTATTCTAGACACGGTGGGGGAGCCTTTAGCGGCAAGGATCCCACTAAGGTCGACAGATCGGCTGCCTATGCGACACGCCACGTAGCTAAAAATATTGTCGCCGCTGGTCTGGCATCACGCTGCGAAGTCCAAATTGCTTATGCGATCGGAGTTGCACGACCAACTTCGATACACGTAACCACTTTTGGCACTGGCAAACTCAGCGATAGTCAGATTACAGAAATTGTCCAAAATACATTCGACCTTAGACCAGCTGCAATCATCAAATCATTTGCATTAAGGGACCTTCCAAAGGCCAATAATGGACGCTTCTATCAAAATGTGGCCGCTTATGGACATTTTGGTCGATCTGATCTGGATTTGCCATGGGAAAGACTTGACAAAGTGGAAGAATTGAAAAAGCAGTTGAATCAAAACAGTAAATCCAGCAATTCGGTCAGCGCTAAATAAAGGAGTCCTTTCGATGAGCGCCGGCACCCTCACGGTCAATCCTGATACACCCGAGGCTTATACAGTTGAGTTGGCCGACGGCGAGGTTTTGCAAATCGGACGCAAACCTTCCACAGGCGGCGTTAAAAAGCTCGTCTTGCCTTACCCCGAAGTATCAGGGCAACATGCTGAGATCAGATGCAAGGCGGACGGCTGGACCATAATCGATTCCGGCTCCACAAACGGCACCACTCTTGATACCACAAGATTGACTCCGGGCCGTGAATACTTGCTGAGGCCTAACAGTCGAATACGCATCGCTCAATACGAATTGGCAGTCTTCCCTCCAGAAGATCAAAACTTTGAAGAAGAAGATGTCGAAGATGCTCAAGACAGGACACAGTTTCGCATTCAAATGATGAATGCCACCATCCTGGTAGGCGACATCAAAAACTTTACTTCTTTGATGGAGCAAAATGCTAATCAGCCCACACTGGTCATGCAAGCGGCACAAAAAGTCTTTGACGAGCTCAATGCTGAAATCAACAAAAACTATGGCCAACTCGAAAAAATCGCGGGCGACGCTATTATGGCTTACTGGCACGGCACTGACTCGAGCCCTAAAGGCGCGTCAGTTCCAGCTTGCCAGGCCTGCCATACAGCGCTCCAATTGAGACAGCTATCTATCAGGCTAGCTCAAGATAAGTCTATCTGGCCTTTCGACCATCATCCCTTGATGCTGGACATGGCACTAGCGACTGGGCCTGTAGCTGCAGGATCGCTAGGAGGATCTGTATCCAATCCAGCCTTATTGGGAGACACGGCAAATCTTGTTTTTCGTCTGGAAAAACTCATCGGTGATGATCGTCCCGGCGACATCTACGTAGAAGGCCAAACATACGAATTAGCCAAAAACAATTTCAAGTTCGAGTTTCTCGGTCATCAAAATGTAAAAGGCAGACAAAGACAAGTCGAAGTCTACAGGTTGCTGGAGAAACTATCCTGATATGCACGACAATCGCCTTGCAGCCGGCAGGCTGATCTTAGGCAGACTGCCAGGGTTGACTCTCGACGACCAGCATCGACAGGCGCTTGCAGAAGGACGCCTGGGTGGTGTTACTTTATTTAAAGAAAATGCTCAGGATCTTTTGCAGCTTTGGCAACTCTGCCAGGACATAATCAAAACATCAAGGCATGCTCCTGTTTTGACCGTGGATCAAGAAGGCGGCGCAGTACAGCGTTTTGACCATGTCCTGTCTCCATTGCCCTCACCGATGGCACTGGCGATGACCAGAGATGCCCAGACGATTGAGAATGTCTCGTCTGTCAATGCCGGTCAACTCAAGGCTCTCGGCTTCAATCTACTCCTTGCACCGACTCTAGATCTCTTATCAAACGCACGCAATCCCATCATATGCACACGCGCACTTGGGCTAGATATAGATACCATAGTCAAAACTGCAAAGTCGATGGTGTCAGGTTTTGCAAAACAAGGCATTTTATCTTGCGGCAAGCACTTTCCCGGTCACGGCAGCACGAGCCAGGACTCTCATCTAGAACTGGCAGTGGTGCAAAAAGATCTAGAACAATTGATTTCTTCGGATTTAGTCCCATTTGCAAAAATGATCGATGAAGCAAAGTTAGATGCCATGCTGATCGGTCATATTTGGCTGCCCTTGATCTTTAAAGACCAAAAACCGCTGCCTTCATCTATGGAGGCAAGCATCGTCAGCGATCTCTTAATCGATAAACTAGGGTTTAAGGGGCTAATCGTCTCCGATGATATGACCATGAAAGCTATCACCAACGCTTATGGCCTGGGCGAAGCCTGTGTCAGAGCGTTCTTGGCTGGCATTGATCTGATCCTCGTTTGTGGCACTTATCAACAATCTCTCGAGGCAGTAGAGGCAATCGCCGCAGCAATCGATTCAGGAAGGATATCGCAAGATCGACTCCATAAGAGCTTGGCTAAACTAGATCTGTATTTTGCAGATAGACCACAAATGCAAAGCATCGAGGCAATTTCGTCCCGCCTGGTTGGAGACAATGCATTGTGCAAGCAGGCATCCATGCAGGCTCAACAATGGCAATGGATAAAATATCCAGACCACGAGGATAGGCCATGGCATATCTTCAGACCTGAGCATCCTAGATATCCCATGCGTTTAGCACATCATCTTAACGGCCTGGAAACCACCTACCCTCTCGATCCCGACAGTGAAGAGATCAGAAGGACAATCGAAAACATCCAGAGGATTGCTTTAGATCATAATATCCTGGTGCTCACTTTTAGAGCCCAGGTATTTGCTGGTCAAACCAATTTACTCAAAGCATTGCGCAATCTGCAAAAAATCGATACCTGCATTGGCCACGTTCAGACTGACACACCATTTGATCGTCAAGCCTATGATCAAGCAAGCAGGTCTTCTGATGCTAATCCTAACTCAGATTCTAAGCTTTTTCCGGCCTTTACAGTAGATACTTTCGATCCGAGTGACCTTGCCATGCAAGCTCTAGCCCAGTCTCTGCAAAACCGGGTACATAAAGGTCATGACAGATAATCAAAACCAACCAACCCAAGAAACCGAGCATGTCTCTGACGCTCAAAGCAATCACATTGGCAATTTTCTGGACAATCCCAAAGTTAGCCGCTACCTGGGTAGAGCCACCAAAGCCATGGCATTTTTTGCGATACTGGGCAGCATTGTGATCTTGGTGGCTGTTACAGCTATTTCCAATTTGATCAACAATGCTCTCGATAGCATCAAATAGCAATATCAAAATAAATTGTCTGCGGTCATGACTGAGGTTTGATATCGCGATAAAGAGCTATTGGCACGGCTGCTCTTAAAGCTTGCGCCTTGGCGGCTTCGGCAGAGGCAAGCAAAACACCTAGATCCAGACAATCCTCCGGAATGCATGCAACACCAAAAGCCAGTGAGAGGTTAGCACTATCGACACCATGGGCTATGGGGGAACTCCAAATGGCCTTGGCTATCCTCTGCGCAAAGGTATTGGCGCCTGAGGTCTTGGTATTGGGCAGAAGCATGGCAAAATCATATTGCTCGTAATGCGCCAAAAGATCGATATGTCTCTTGAGACGAGAAATCCGACGCACCACTTCTGCCACCGCAGGCACATCCAATGGTTCGCGTGCAAAGGATGGGGGGCCGGATATCACGCGCATCTCCATAACCATAACCGACAGAGGGGAGCCAGAGCGATAACCTCTAAAATATTCTTGTTCTAGGAAATACAAAAAGGCCGGGTAGGTAAACATCCCGGTTTCTGGCCGGCGCAAACTCATCATCACGCTATGGATCTTTGATTTGTCGATTGCTTTAGGAGCGATCTGCGCCTTTTCTTCTTTCACTCCAACAAATTCATTTGTGAAAGTAATAAGATCGTTGCTGAGCAAAAGATTGACCACAGGTACCCATTGACTGCGAGTCAAACGCATCTTATCGACCTGAGCCTTGACTGTGGTCTTGTCGTCTATAGTCTGAAAAAATCTCTTTAGCAACATCGGATCGATGCTGGAATCTTGAGTGGCCAGATGGTCAAAGTCTTGATTTTGCAGGCCTTCGTGCTTGCGCTGCAGCACCGAATCCGGCATCAGACCCACGTTTTTGAGGAAGGCCACTTTGTCTACCAGATGCACACCCTGGATGACCAGACTCTCGATAGACTGACCCACATTGCGCTCAGAAACTCGCATGCGAGGCTCAAATTTGTATTTGCCCTGCCTCCAGGTCAATAGGTCGAGGATGCCCTCATTACCTGCAATGCCATTGATATCAGCATGCATCGGCTCTCCATCGACAAAAAATATCTTGGCATGAATGCTGCCATGATCGACATCTAGGCGCCCGGTCATCTTGGCCAATAAGATAGATTGCAATAGACGAGAGACCTCTACAAGTGCCAGGTCTCCGGTAGGCGGAACGGTTGAGCGACTCCAGGCATTGTCCTGAGTACCCACCGCTTGCAAGGCCTTGGGATCGGTCTCGTCGATCTTGGGACCGGTCTGCATGTAATAAGTATCGCGGCGCTTTGACTGATCTCTGAAACTATCGTTTACCGAAAGAACTCCATCGGCCTGGATACTGGAGTGGACCTCCCCACAAGAGGAAAGAATGAGATTGTAGACCAATAAAACATCGCAGCTCTTGTAGTCCCAAACAAGCCGCATGTTTTTACCGACAAATAATTTCCATTCGGTGTCCCCGCCACGCCAGGGACAATTGATATTGAGAGTAAAGTCTACAAGTCTGTCAGGCGTCATCCAGGATATCTCGACCTGGCGGCCTCTATTTTCCATTGCGGCTGATAAATAATGGTGGATCTCTGAAAGTCCCGGTGCTGCCGGAAGTTTTTGAAGGGACTTGGGTACTGGGCCAGATCTCCGCAACATATTTAATTTTCCTCTTTTTGGCTGCATCTACAGCAATAGGCACGATGCCTAACTCGATACAGTAACCTGAATGACTTATGCCCAGCCGGCAAATTTATAATCGATATCAGTGCACGGTGGAGAAAAGTACAACTACAAAAGCAATATTGATGGCGATGCAAAAAGACATCAAGCATGTACCGACCATCAATTGCCAGGTAACCAGAGCCTGCCTTTTGTTCATTGCTTTTAGTATGCCAAAACGACCGACTATAAAGGCACCGAGCGCAACAGTAAAGAAAAAGTCGGCAGCAGAGAGGCAATAAGCAGCATATTTACTGAGACCAAGGAAGGGAAGAACGAGAAATACGAGCGCAGCTACCACAGAAGACTCGAGACACAGAGCGGTATGCTTATCTCCAGCTCTGACCTGCACGGTCTTATCGGCCTTGGCCTCGTCTAGGTATTTGCAGGCTTCAAAAAACGAAGCCAGCCCGCCAATGCGATTTTGTCCATCCAGTTTTTCGTTTGCTGCATCTATCTCTACCGCATCAGCCATAAATATTTCCCCCGGCGTTTATAGACTGGATACCGCAAATAGTAGATTTTGAAACCTTGATCGCTTCTTAAAGAGCGTCTATCTCAGAACCAATATCAAAAAATACTTGAAAAGTGGCTTTGGCTGCAGCAATGATATTTTCTTCTTCGTGTTCATCAAATTTATGCGCATTCATATCGGACTTGAAACCAAGCCAGTACTCTTTTTGCTTATCGCCATAACGATCAAAATAATCAGCGCCGGGACCATTCAATTGCAAACCTTCTTTGAGCTTGACGGCCATAAATTTTGCGCCATTGCTGGATCCTTCGAGCACATACAGGGGCCCTAAAAGTGACACTGGATTGGTCTTGGCCAATTGCTCCAAATAACTGAGAAATTTTGCTGTGGCACTTAGAGCAACGGCCTTGCCCGGATCGATAGAAAAGCGGCCGAGATCACCTGTAATGGCACTCAAATCAAAATGATGAGCCTTGAGAACATCGGCAAAATGCAGGCCCGCTATGTTGTCCGCGCTAAGAAGTTGGGCCAGTTTTTGATGCATCAGATAAAGTTGCTGCAAATAAAGCGCATACTGGTCTTGAGGTACTCTGCCTGTACCAAGGAGATTTTGAAATCTATGTCCCTCAGCATCCACGTGCAACTGAGCTGTGGAGGTGCGCAGGCGGTCCATTATTTGTTCGGTCATCTAATCTCTCTCAAATTGCAAAATCCTACCCTATAAATGGCGCGCTTTCTACACCTGCAGTCTCTTTTGCTCGGTATCGAAGCAAGCCCGTCTCAAGCGATCGGCTGGACCGGCCCACAGATCGTTATCGGGTAGCTCCGAGACGAGGATAAGGTCGCATCGAGCCTCGTCGAGGGTGCGTAAAGCAGCATAGAGCTCATGTCCCCAGATAATTGGATCCTGAGGCAGAAAAATTGCTTCGATCACTTTATTGCCACTAATCAAGCGCACGTCATTTTGCCAGGATCGAAAAACGATAAGCCCTGCCTTTTGCCCCTTCGCCAGTAAAACTTGCAATTGTTGTAGCAAATCATTCTTGTCTAGCGTCAATACTCCAGCCTCGGGAGCATAATGACTCTTGAGCAAACCAGGAGCTCTGACATTAGCTGTTTTATTTTCCAAGTCCAGATCCATGCTCAGGCAGGCCTGTATTGCGCTAGCAGCAATCATGCCTGGGCGCAGTATGCTCACTTTTTCAGGATGCAAAAGAGAAATGATTGTGGATTCGATGCCGACATCGCAATCGCCTCCGTCCAACAGCATGACCTCGCTATTGATTTCGAGACTGGCACTGGCAGCTCGATGGCTAGTCGGACTGAGCTTACCAAATCGATTGGCGGATGGGCCAGCCACTCCTCCTCCAAAAAACCGGAGCAAATCGAGTGCGACTGGATGGTTGGGTATGCGCAAGCCAACCGAGTCCTGTCCTCCAGTGACTAGGGGAGAGACGTGGCGGGCCTTAGGCAAAACCAGAGTCATGGGGCCTGGCCAAAACATCTCAGCCAGTTTTCGAGCACGCTCATCAAACCTCGAAGACCAAAGAGCTAGAGTCTCGACATCAGCAAAGTGAGCTATCACTGGGTGGTCGGCAGGTCTGCCCTTGGTGGCGTAAAGCAATCTGAGAGCATCTGGATTTGAGGCATCTGCACCAAGACCATACACTGTCTCGGTCGGGAAAATGACTAACTTGCCGCTTTTAAGCTGTTGAACCGCTCGTTCGATCTCGCCTCGATCGATTGTCATAATTTTATATCACCCTGCTAAACGACCATGCAGCCATGACACCGTATCTAGTGACAAAGTTCGGCTTCTATCTTGAGCGCACCACGCAGGGCCCAGGGATTGGCAGCCGTTATGGATACATTGACTAGCTGGCCGATGAGAACATCTGGTCCCTCAAAATTGACGATCTTGTTTGTGCGTGTCCGCCCGGTCAATCTCTCAGATCGTCCGCTCTTGCCTTCTACCAGGATTTCTTGACTTGTCCCGAGATACCTCTGATTGCATTTGTGAGAAACTTCGCTAACCACTGCATTCAAAAATCGGAGGCGTTCTCCTTTCTCAAATTCGGGTATCTGATCAGGCCAATTTGCAGCGGGAGTGTGGTTGCGAGGCGAGTATGCAGCCGTGTTGCAGGCATCAAAACCGATCTCTTCGACCAGCCTGATCGTGTTCATAAATTCTTCTTCTGTCTCACCAGGAAAGCCTACGATCAAATCAGAAGTAATCGCGGCATCTGGCATCCGGCTGCGGATCTCATCGACTTTGCGCTTGTAAAAATCGATGTTGTAACCGCGGGCCATGCGTCGTAGTGTGCGATTGTCACCGGCCTGAATCGGTATATGAAAATATTCGCAAGCTTGAGGCACTTCTTTGACTGCATCGATGATATCTATCGACAGATCTCGAGGGTGTCCAGTCAAAAATCTTATCCGACCCATATTTGGTATTTCTCCCAGGGCACGCAAAAGATGGCCGAGATTGATCTTGGGATCCAGATCATGACCGTAGGCAGTGACATTTTGTCCCAGCAAGGTGACTTCTTTGTAGTTGATGGCAGTCAATTCGGAGACTTCTTGAACGATAGAATCAATAGAACGACTCTTTTCACGGCCCCTCACATAAGGCACGATGCAATATGTGCAGTTGTAGTCGCATCCGTAGATGATTGATACCCAGGCACTGATGTCGTTGAGACGTACAACCGGTGTATCAGGTAAGTCATCAGGCAGGGTCTGGGCAATCTCGACCAAAGGCTTGCCAGTATCTTGCACTTGCTCGATCAGCTCAGGCAGGCGATGAAAATTGTGCGTGCCGAATACCAGATCGACATAAGGCATACGGTCGATAAGCTGTGAACCAGCATCCTGGGCTACACAACCACCTACAGCTATCAATGAACCGGGCCTCTTTTGCTTATAGCGAGCCCATGCGCCAAGGTAACTGTAGACCTTATCCTCAGCCCCTTCGCGAATGGCACAAGTGTTGAGGATCATCAGGTCGGCTGACTTTATATCGTCGGTCTTGCTAAATCCGACCTCATCCAAAAGACCGAGCATGTGCTCAGAGTCCGATTTATTCATCTGGCAGCCAAAAGTCTCGATATAGACCTTTTTACCAGCATTTTGAGAAGCCGTCATCTTCACCAACCGATTGTATTGAGAGCTACTTGGAAAGCCTTATTTTATCAGATGCAGCCTGCCTGGGCAGTCTGCCAGATCTGCATGCGCCCCGGACAGAAGGTCAATACGAGTATCCTGGCCTACTTTAGCCACGTTGCAATTGATAAAGCGTTGGACCTGATCTATAGACCTTATTGCTCTGGCTTCATTTTTTGCGCCGGTATGCAGATCAGGGGCGACAACAGAAAGAGCCCTGGCGTCCATGATCAGAGTGGGGGCAACAAACCAGACGATTTGGTCGACTAGATCGGCCTCCAAAAGACTCGTGGCGAGACGAGATCCACCTTCGCAGAGGATCTGATACAGACCCAAATCGTATAGACAGGACATGATCTTGTTTAGATCGAGCTCACTATCTTCGTTTTGTGCTGTTGCTTTGTCGACCCCCAGACACTTCAAGTCAGGGTGCCTTTTTTTCCTTTCTAAAAGTTTCTCGCGCACACTTTGGTCTTGATCCATTTTGAGTGCTCGATCATAAAACAAAAAGGTCGGACCAAATCTCGGATCAAAGACATTAGCACTGAGCTCGATCTCGAGCCTGGCGTCGATCACAGCTTTGCATGTGCCAGACTCGACAATGCTCATATCATTTGTGCGGCGGACATCGAGGCGAGGATCATCTAACAATACAGTGCGCTTACCGACCAGCACGCAATCATGACTTTGCCGCAAATCCATGACTTGCTCTCTGGCACCACTACCAGTGACATATCGACTGCCACCAAAACGATCAGCAATTTTGCCATCGAGCGTGGTGGCCATCTTGAGCGTCAACCACGGCTTCTTTTGACGCACCGCTTTAAGAAAACCTCGATTGATCCAAGCTGCCAGATCCTTATACTTGCCAAAGTCCTCTAAGACCTGAACCCCGCTAGCCCGCAGCTTATCTATTCCTCGACCGGCAACTTGATGATAGGGATCTGCAAAGGGAATGATGACCTTGCTAAAGCCTTGCTCAATCAAGAGATCGCAACAAGGCGGGGTTCGACCAAAATGGCTGCATGGCTCCAGATTGACCACGATTGTCTTTCCGGTCAGGTCCTGTCCGACCTCTCTTCGATAGTTTTTGACAGCGTCGACCTCGGCGTGATCTTTGCCCGGGCCGCGATGATATCCTCGAGCAAGTATCTGTCTCTGATCGTCAACGATCAAGGCTCCTACACGTGGATTGGGACTGACACTGTCGGCTTTTATCGCCTCGGCCAGACAAGCAAGAGCGAGATCAGACCAAGAGTCAGGCTCTCTGTCCAAAGCCTTAACCAAAAAAGACTTCGGAGACCTTGTAGAGGTCCATATCCAGAGGTTTATATCCTGTAGCAGCCTCTTTGATAGGCACCTCGACGAGATCGTAGCCCCTCAAGGCGACCATCTGCCCAAACTTGCCCTCATGCACCATATCTGCAGCCTTGACACCAAATCTAGTGGCGAGAACTCGATCAAAGGCTGTCGGAGATCCACCGCGCTGAATGTGTCCGAGCGTTGTGGCGCGCGTTTCAAATCCAGTATCACGCTCTATCAATCGCGCAAGTAATTCGCCAATGCCAGCAAGATTGCTCCTGCCAGTTTGATCCTGAGGGCCCAATTGTTCATTGAGAGCGGCATCGTCAAACCTGGCCCCTTCTGAGACAACGAGGATGCTAAAGTCGCGTCCTCTCGCATGCCTTTGCTTGATCGCAGAGACAACATCATTGAGATTGACAGGTTTTTCGGGGACGAGGATAAAATCAGCACCACCGGCAATGCCGCCATAACAGGCTATCCAACCAGAGTGTCGGCCCATCACTTCGCATACGAGCACACGGTTGTGCGATTCGGCCGTGGTGTGCAGCCTATCCAGAGCTTCTGCGACTATGTTGATAGCAGTATCAAAGCCAAATGCAAAATCAGTAGTCTTTATGTCATTGTCGATCGTCTTGGGAATGCAGACTAGATTGACACCATGTTCTTCGTAAAGACGATTGGCAACAGCACAGGTATCATCTCCACCGCAGACGATAAGAGCATCAAGCCTGTGTCGAGCGATCGAATCGATGATCCTCTGAGGGCCGTTGTCGAGCTTGAAAGGGTCAGTACGCGAAGTCCTGAGTATAGTGCCACCACGATGAATCAAGCCACCAGTAGACTGCATAGTGAGCGGCATGATCATATTTTCTAAAGGTCCTTTAAATCCCTCGAGAAAACCGACAACCTCAGATTTGTAGTCTTTGACACTCCGCCGAACCACGGCCCTGACAACTGCGTTCAGTCCAGGACAATCGCCGCCGCCAGTCAAGATTCCGATTCGCATTACATCCTCGATATCGCGGGTCCATACTCAAAGGTCCGCCTTAGTATACTCCAGGCTCAGGGCCGGGCAGGAAAGCATAAGAATCATAAAGTTCTCGGGCCTTAGGCAAATATGGGTCTAAATTAGACAAGTCTTGCCCATGACGGCCCCCCGCACCCACTTGATATCGGGTCGAGCCAGGCCGCCAGCATCAAAATTGAGAGGGTCTCACCTTGAATCTGTACGAATACGAAGCAAAGCGGATTTTTGCCGAAGCCGGTATTCCTGTGCCTCCGGCAGCGCGCATCACTAAGCCAGAAGAATTGGCGAAAGTGCATTTTGGCTACCCATTGACTCTCAAGTGCCAGGTCATGGCAGGTGGCAGAGGCAAGGCTGGTGGCATCAAATTTGCAAAAGACCTCAACGAAGGCAAAAGCCTGGTAAAAGATTTGATGGCCCTGACTATCAAAGGCTCCAAGACCGAAAGCTTACTCGTCGAACCCAAGATGCCCATCGCTCGCGAACTCTATCTGGCAGTCACACTCGACCGTAATCGCGGTTGCGCCATTTTTATCGCCTCTGCCGAAGGCGGCATCGAAATCGAGTCTTCGGACAATGTGCTAACCGAGCCGATCCCATATCCCTACCATGGTTTTGCGGGTCGCAAGCTTGCGCAAAAGCTCGGCTTGAAGGGCGCCGTACTCAATAAGGTCGCCGACATCGCCAACAAGCTTTACAAAGTCTTTGAAAACAAGGATCTGGACCTCGCCGAGATCAATCCCCTGGTCATTACCACTGGCGATGACGTAGTCGCTCTGGATGGAAAAATCATCGTCAATGATGACTCTATCGCCAGGCAAAAGAGCTTTGCCGGTATGGAAGAGTCCCATCTCTCTGAGCTCTCAGTGAGAGAACGCCGCGCAAAGATGGCTGGCCTCAACCTCGTCGAACTCGAAGGCAATATCGGTATCCTTTGTAATGGCGCTGGTTTGACGATGGCTACCATGGACATGGTCAAGGGGTTTGGCGGCGATCCCGGCAACTTTCTCGATGCGGGTGGTGGTTCGGACCAGAAAAAGACACTCGAAGCTCTCGAATTGGTCAACGAAAATCCTAACGTTGATGTCATCCTGCTCAACATCCTCGGTGGCATTACTGCCTGTGATGAAGTAGCTGGAGCTCTTGTTCAATTTATGAAGCGTCATCCGGAACGCAAAATGATCGTTAGATTGCGCGGCAACAATCAGGATATCGCCGAAAAGATGCTTTCCGAATCAGGCCTAAAGCTCTATCCCGATCTTGAAGAAGCTGTCAAAGCAGCAGTAGAAGCAGCAAAGTCCGCAGGCAAAAAACCTGTTGGCGCTGGCAAATCCTAATCTTATAGAGGTGTTAACGTGATACTCGTAGACAAAAATACAAAAGTAATCGTGCAAGGCGCCACTGGTAAGATGGGCTCAGCGCACACCAAACGCATGATCGAATACGGCACCAATATCGTCGGTGGTACCACACCCGGTAAAGGCGGCGAGACCATTCATGGCAAACCTGTTTTTGATACCGTCCTCGAAGCTGTCGAAAAGACAGGCGCCACCTGCTCATGCATCTTTGTCCCTCCCTATTTGGCACTGGATGCTGGCATGGAAGCTTTGGACGCCGGCATCAAGCTCTTGGTCCTGATCACCGAAGGAATGCCCCCTCAGGACACGGCCAAACTGGTAGCCCAAGTCAAGGCCAAAGACGCCAAACTCATCGGCCCCAATTGCCCTGGCATCATCACCCCAGGTCAATCCTTGATCGGTATCCTGCCTGGCTCGATCTTCAAGTCTGGTCCAGTCGGTATGGTCTCTAAATCAGGCACTTTGACATACGAGATTGCTCTGGCCTTGACCGAAAGCGGTTTGGGACAATCCACCTGCGTAGGGACTGGCGGAGATCCAATCAAAGGTCTCGACTACAAAGAGGTCCTCTCGATGTTTGAAGCCGATCCGGCCACCCAAGTGATCGTTATGATCGGCGAGATCGGAGGCAATGCCGAAGAAGACGCAGCCGACTATATCAAGGCCAATATCAAAAAGCCTGTGATCGGCTTCATCGCGGGGCAGACAGCACCTCCCGGCAAGAGAATGGGTCACGCCGGCGCCATTATATCTGGTGGCAAGGGCACAGCCGAGTCCAAGCTCGAATCCTTTAGATCAAATGGCGTCCTCGTAGCCATGACCCCTAAAGAAGTCGCTCAACAAGCGGCAGAAGCCCTGAAGCAACCAGTCAAGGCAAAATAGGCTGCTCTTTAGTCGCCGACACAATTGCAAGAGGGACCACGAGGTCCCTCTTGTTTTGTTGCTAATGATTATATATAGACACAAAGAGGCATAAGCTTAACAGACTGGAACGGGAGGCACGGCTAAATGAGAGCTCTGGTTTTACCCGGCGGCGGAGGTCGCGGAGCGTATCAAGTAGGCGTGGTCAAGGCTTTGCGCGAAGCTGGTGTGACTTTTGATCTGGCCTACGGTACTTCTATAGGTGGGATCAATGCCACACTCATGGCTCAAGGGAGTTATACGAGACTAGAAGAGCTCTGGTGCCAGATACGTTCACGCGATATCTTTTGCCTACCATCCGCCCACCAGATCGGGCGCCTCGTCCTTGGCCAAAAACTTGGCTTACTAGATACCTCCCCACTCGAGGCACTCTTGAAGCGAGAATTGGACCTGCAGAAGCTCAAAAATAGTGCGACTAAGGTGGGTTGGTGCACTACTGACCTATGCAGTCTAGAGACTAGACTCATCACAATCGATGAGGTCGTATCCACTAGCGAGTTGATAGACGCTCTCATGGCCACCTCCGCCATTCCCATGGCCTTTCCCCCCAGGCACATCCAGGGGAAAGGGTTGTGGATCGACGGGGGCCTGGTGCGGAATACTCCAATGGAGACGGCCATTGATCTCGGCGCGGACGAGATCTTTATGGTGCTTTTGCATCCGCAATCCCAAAACAACTGCCCAGTCAATATGTTCGAGATCGTAGTGAGATTGTTGGACATTGTCCTCGATGCATCAGCACGCAAAGAATTGGAACAGGCACAACTATACAATCGGCTGGTCGCAGCCGGATCGCCAGAGTCTATAGGTCGCAAAAACGTGCGCATCCGGGTGTTCCAGCCCAAAAAAGACGTCAACACCAACCTTTTAGAAATCGATCCAGAACGATCCCGCCGACTGATACGACAGGGCTTCGAAGATGCAATGGAACATCTCAAGGCCAATCCCCTGGAAATGCAATTGCACCCTAGTGCCTAATATTGAAAGCCGTTCTTGCGAATATGCACCATTGGCTCTGCTTCTTCATGGAGCATAGCACCCCCAACAATTTCGCCGACATAAACAGTGTGATCACCGGCATCAGCGGATGACTTGACCACCAGATCGAGATAGCCGACACAATCGCTAAAAACCGGAGCCTGACCGACTCGTCCGGACTCTAACTTGATGCCGTCAAATTTTTGCTCGTTATGCGGCTTGGCAAAATTTTTGAAAATATCCATATTGCTCTTAGAAAGGATATTGATCGAAAATCTTTGACCGACAGAAAGATATTTTTTGAAATCACGGGTGTTGTTGACTGACATCATCAGTGCCGGAGGATCGAAAGCCGCTTGCCCTACCCAGGATGCCATCATGCCGTCAGGCTTGTCCTCATTTGAGACTGTGGCGATATAGACGCCTGATACGATGCGGCCGAGCGCTGGTGCGAGTGCTTCTTTGCTGAGTGACATACGAGTCCTTTATGATTTAGTACAAACTGAGTCTATTTACTTAGTATTGGCGTCTTGCCTCGCGGCTTGACCTTGCGTTTGGAACGGAAAAACCAGAGCATTATACTGCGCGCCAGCCGGACAGGGTCGTGGTGAGCATAAGTACTATCAGACAAGATGGGCTTGCGGATAGCCTCTACCCCAAGCTCCGCCAACCTGTCCTCGTCGATACGAACGAGCTTGATTGCCTCGGAATTAGTGGTCTCTCCTTCGCCGATAGCTCCATCCTCGTCGTTGACCAACACAGCCTGCATGAGTTGACTGGCACGATCTTTGAGAGGGAGGGCAGCCGCATCGCCTCGAGCGTGCTCGACAAGTGCCAGGACATGATCCGAGACAGTGTAGTCTGTAGTCTCGCCTGGCTGGGTCATGACGTTACAGATATAGATCTTGCAAGCTTCTGAGCGGCAAATCGCATCAGCAATCCCGTCTACAAGAATATTTGGAATGACCGAGGTGTATAGCGAACCCGGACCTAGAACGATCAACTCAGCATTAAGTATTGCTTCGACAGCTTCTGGTGTTGCTACTGGTTTAGCGGGCAGACAAGTCAATTTATCGATCTTTTTGCCTAGACCGGCATGAGTGATATTGGACTCGCCAGAAACAAAGGTGCCATCGGTAAAAATGGCCTCCAGGGTCAAAGCGTCTAGAGTAGAAGGCAAGACCTGGCCTGACGATTTTAGGACCTTGGAAGCTGTACGCACGGCCTGGATCATGTCACCATTAGTAATGGCACATAGCGCGGTAATAAATAGGTTGCCAAAGCTGTGACCTTCTAGGCCTTCGCCCGAATTAAATCGGTATCTAAATAATTCGGTGACTAGCTGCTCCTCGTCTGCCAGGGCAGTAATACAGTTGCGGATATCTCCTGGAGGCAATACTCCTAGCTGTTGCCTGAGACGTCCAGAACTCCCACCATCATCGCCAACTGTGACGATTGCAGTAATGTTATTTGTATGTCTTTTAAGTCCGTTTAACAAATTGGACAGCCCTGTACCACCTCCGATTACGACTATCTTTGGCTCTCGGTCTTTGTATTTGCGCTTGTACAGCACATCAGTGATAGCTTCGCGCTCTGCATCATCAGGAAAATATGCTCCGACTACAAGCTGCAAGATACGCAAAATAGAAATCAGGACGACAAAAAATCCCAACGTGACGATCACTATGCCGTTGATCCTGGCAGGCAGATATTGCGTAATCTCGTTGAGGACAGACTTGGTGTCTTGCAAGATCCGCAAGATGAAACGTAGTATTTGCTCTACTGGGTGCACATCGAGTAAAAGCAAGACACCAAAGACGATGATCGAAATGGCAATGACGACGATCAAAATCCAGCGCTTGAGGCCAGGCAGAGCCATACTCTTGAGCCGATAATCGAGTGAGCCGCGCCTGGCATTTTTAGTATCAGTCTTGGATTTTTTCATCCAATATCCACCTGATCAAAACTGGACCAGGTCTTATGCTCACGGTGAGAGGCGGTAAGCACAATGCCAATTGAACTAAATTTGCTTTCGAGCGCTCGGCACAATTCTTCGGCCATGGCCACCGATCTGTGTTGGCCACCCGTGCAACCTAGTGCAATGACAAAAGTATCCGACTTGCCCGTCGCAAAAAAGCTGGGCACCATGTCTTCGAGCAGTGCTAAAAGCTTTTCTATAAATCTCTTAGCCCCCTCTTGCTCGATTACATAGTCGCGCACAGGGCGATCGAGACCATTGAGAGGCTTGAGTTCGGGTATCCAGTAAGGATTTTTGAGAAATCTCACGTCCATCAATACATTGGCGTGTGGTTGCTCGCCTTTTTTGAAGCCAAAGGACACCACTTCTATTTTATATTTGACCAGTGTGTCGGGTTTTTCCATTTTATTGCTCATTGAGCGGCAGACTGCGGGCGAAGCCCGCGATCTCCTCGACATTTTTTACATATAGATGGGCCTGAGAAGAACATATGGTAGCAAAGCCAAATCCGATTAGCTCGATATGCAATAGCTGGTACCCGCACAACCTGCAGGCCAGAGGTTGATCTAAATCATCCATGACTGCTCGATATTTTTGCGGATCAGACTCGATGATCTTGTGCAGATAGCGATCGGGAGCTAGCCCAAAAATGCGTCGGCATAAGGCTTTATTGATGTGATCTAAACCACCGAGGTTTTCTCTGAAGCTCCAGAACACAAATCAAATTGTCACTTTGCTAGGCTGAGCGGTCTTGAGCGAAATAACTCCGCCATCTTGATCTTGAGCCGCCTGCTGAGCTTTATGCTGATCAAACTGATCCTGGAGTCGCTCCACATCGCCATCATTTAGCCCTTGCTTGGCAAGCTCTAGCTCGGCCTGCAGAGGAACCGCAGCCTGCTCGATAAATAGCTTGCCGTCGAGATGATCGATCTCATGCTGGATAGCCCGACAGAGCAAGTTGTTTTCGGCTGTCAATTTGAGGACCTCGCCGCGAAGATTTTGAAACCTGACTACGACTCTGGAAGCTCTTTTGACCTCGAAAAACACATCAGGAAAGCTCAAACAACCCTCTTGACCGACCATTTCACCTTCGGATTCGATTATTTCGGGATTGATAAAGACGACAGGGCGACGGGGCTCGTCTTCACCAGCGACATCGATGACCATGATACGCTTGGAGACGCCCACCTGGGGTGCAGCAAGTCCGACGCCATCGCTCTTGTACATAGTATCGAGCATGTCTGTGGCTAGCTTGCGGACAGAAGCATCGAACATGGATATCTTGCGAGTCTTTTGCTTGAGTACTGGATCGGGATAGTATCTGAGCTTGAGCTGGGCCATTTTTACACCTATTAATCTAGCGTCGACGTAGACGCTAAGCCGATATTATCATAATCGCATCGATAAAACTTGCCAAGACCGCGGAGTATTTACTATAGCAATGAAGCCGCAACCCCGTGCATCGAGAGCCTTTTGCCCCAGGTGGACAACCTTATTGCTCATGACGGTTGTGCTTAGTTCGTTCTTGGCTGCGGTAAGTGCAGCCGCCGATGCAGATGCTCAGGGAGATTGGGGTTATGAAGACATTAAACCAACCCAATCTAAAAACGAATCGATCAATAGACAGGTCCACCCAGAGCACCCGCCTGCACCAAAGACAAGCCAGCCCCCCAAAAAGCAAACGCCCTCGTCGATTGGTAAATCCTATACCGACCAGCAAGCCTGGCTCGAGATCTTTGCCCTAATAGCCAGCACCCAGGACGAGGACGATCGTCTTGCTATCACTCAACTTGCTACGCTCAGCAATGAGAACAAAAAGGAGCTCGCTAAACTTATAAATGCAAAACTACTTGCAAAAAACCAGTACTGGTGCGGCATGGGCCCAATTTACGCGGCCATTGCCGACAAAATACAATCAAGCCCCCACATAGATTACAAAGACAGTTACAGGATATTTTTCAGGTCATTATTGAGACACGCTATAGCTGCCGCCAGACGCGAAATGACCAAAGATCTGGCTCTTGCGCCAGCTCTTGCCCTAAATGAAAGCCAGAGCACAAAAGCTGTCATCGCAAAAAATGCTGCACAAATTGAGGTAGAGGTAGATCAAAATGCCTTGCAAATCTACGAATCAATTTGTGGACCTAGCGCGATAGCCGACGAAGGCCCACCGGTCCTTACAGAAGATGCTCTGCGCGCCTATGGTGATATGACTAGTTTTTTGTGGAGCGCTCGAAGGAAGGACAGGTCGGTGGACAGCGACGAAAACCGACAAGTCTTTTCTCAGGTGATCCTGCAAAAGTTTAAGGATGCTCCCGACGAAAAGGCAAAAAAAGCAATAGCAAATTTTGACCTTACCTGGGCAAGTTTCCGATTACGTTATCTTGATGCTGCTGAGGAAGAGAGAGAGAAATTGCGTATGGCTGTTGCAATGCCAACCAAAGATGGAGCACGCCGCGACGAATTAACATCAGAAGCAATTAAGAAATTGTACAAATATGGCCCCTGGGCTGAAGGCATCGGCAAGCCTATGACTCAGAATAAAGCTCAAAATAAAACTTAGAACACGACTTAGAACGAAACTCTAAAACCATCCGCTAATCCAACTGCAGCCCTACAAAAAGCTGGCAGCCATCCGTAAACGACACTCGCACTAGCCACCACCCATAGAGCCACAGTCAATTGGATAGGGCGGTCGCGCAATAGAACTTCTTCGGGACTTTGGGTCAGATTGTCCTGGAGGGAAAGCACTTGATAGCGAAAAAGCCCATAAAGCACTATAGGTACGGTAATCATCATCCATTGCCCGTATTGCGATTGAAAGCTGTAAAAAGCATAGGCTGTGACCAGACTGGGTAAAATCACGGCTTCCATACGATCGACAAGCCTATCGGAATACTTGCCCAGCACCTTACGATGACTGGCAGCGCTCTCGCCCAGAACAGCTAACTCTTGCCGCCTTTTTTCGAGTCCAAGATAAAGCGCTCCTAGAGAGGTGCATAGTAAAAACCATGACGACAATGGCACGTGCGCACTGGCACCACCAGCGAGGGCACGCAAAACAAAGCCAGCGGCTATGCAAAAAATATCCAAAACGACCCGATGTTTGAGTCTGTGAGTGTAGGCCATCTGCAAAAGCAAATAAGCCAAAAAGACCAGACAAAGGGCAGGACGTACAGAGTAGGCGAAGATAAAGGAAAGGCCTAGACAGATCAGACCTAGTATCCATGCCTCGCTGACCTGGATCGCTCCAGCAGCAATCGGTCGCTTGCACTTTGTAGGATGCTTGCGATCAGCCTCCACGTCCAAAATGTCGTTAAAGACATAGATACTCCCGGAAAGCAGGCACAAACCTGCAACGCAAAGAGCAACATGGATCAGTAGATCAGGCTTGAAAAGATTGCCTGAAAATAGAAGGGGCAGAACAGCAATGAGGTTTTTGGTCCACTGCCGTGGACGTAAGAGGCGTATGACAGATTTGAGCTTGCCGTGATTATCGGCGCTGACAACGGAGTTCATGCCTTATTATGCCCACAAATAGAGGACAAGCCTATCCCTTGAGCTTGAGAGGCAGGCCTGAGAAACAAGCGTAGACCTCCCCCGCCCGTTCTGCGAACATTTGATTGGTAGAGCCGAGAGTATCGCGAAAAGCCCTGGCCAGAAAATTATCAGGCACTATCCCTGAGCCGACCTCATTAGTGACCACTATAAAATTTAGGCTGTCAGCGCGTGACATGACTTCGAGCAACTGGCGGGCCTCTACGAGGACATTCTCCAGCAGCTCATTTTTTATAGCTTGATCGTTGATCGAAGCAGGTATCGACAAAAGCAGATTAGAAACAAAGAGCGATAGGCAATCTAATAAAACGAGCCTGGATTGGCCATCTTGGCTTCCGCGTTCGTTCAAATGGGAGACCTTTTGCGCGACCAACAAAGGTTCTTCTAATAATTCCCAATGTTTAGGGCGTCTTTTTTGATGCTTGGATATTCGCTCGTAGAGTTCACTATCTGCAGTGGCAGATACTTTTTGCATCGTCGCAAGATAGGTCACAGGGATTGCAGAGGACAGTGCAAGACGCTCTGCAAATTGCGACTTGCCGGACCGCGCCCCGCCTGTGATCAAGATGATATTTGCATTGCTCACTTTGCCACCACCAGAAGATATATGCGGAGATTTTTTATTTTGCTTTTTTTACGCGATCCGCTAGCATCTCAATGATGGTATCGCACGACGAACGATTTAGACAATTTGAGGCAGGCAAAAACCTGCAACGTTCTCTCGTGCAGGACTCACAAAAGATCCTGCATGAGAGAACGCCGATCCTTGGAGAAGACTCCGAAGGTAGGCTTTCCGCTAAAACGCTGCACCTTTACAGATCATTCATGCAATCATATGTCGATCGCATTAATAAAGAGACCTTCAATGTAGCCATCGGAGGTGTGCGCATAGGTTCGGCCAAGCAAACACGATTGGCGCAGATAAACCTCAAGAGCCGTATCATCACCTTCAGTCGGTTCGCCGTAGAAAACGTGCCAGAGAGAGGTCGTAGATACCTTGTTCTTCATGAATTGGCACATGTCTTGGAAGCTAGCCATAACAAGCACTTTTGGAATCTAGTCTCAGTATTTGAACCTCGGCACAAGGACGTTGGCCACCAACTGGATCTGGCTTTTAAACAAAATGTCCTCAGACATGAACGTTCGATCAGAGACTTAAAGGCCAGAAATAAAGATTTAAATCCACCTGCCCTGCATGATGCAATCTGGACCCCCGATCACGGTTATCTAGAGAGCGACATCATCAGACGACTCGGCGATCCCAAAGAAATATTTGCGCGCGAATCCGGATCGATAGATCTAGACGAAGTATTTGGAGAATACCTTGCACTACAAAATAATGGTCTGCAGAACGACAATCTAAATGATCAAGATCTCATGACGAGCCAATGCACCCAGGACGATACTGAGCAAGACAGAAGCTTTAAAGAAGACTCGATAGAAGGCATTGAAGACTATCTAGACGAAGACTGCGAAGGCTTTGGCGTTATGGTCGGCGGCAGCTGATTTAATTATAAGGCGCTCATGAAATGGCGGTCGAGCTGCCATAAAATCTGTTGTTTATCGACATCAGCAACGTATAACCAATACACAAGTACATCAAAATAATTCATGAGCAGCAATAAAAGAGTTGTAGTGACCGGCATAGGTTTGGTCAGCCCCGTCGGAATCGGCACCCAGGAAACCTGGTCAAATCTTTTGGCTGGCAAGTCTGGCGCTGCAAGGATTACTTCATTTGATCCTGACGCTAACAATATTGACGTCAAGATAGCTTGTGAGATCAAAGATTTTGATATAGCCAATTATTATCCGGATCGTCGCAAATCCGGATCGATGCTTAAAGAAATGGATCGCGTCACGCTATTGGCAATGGTTGCAAGCAAGTTTGCCGTCGAAGACTCTGGTCTAAATAGCACAAACTCCAATCCTGATCGTGTAGCTACTTTTATTGGCACCGGTGTCGGTGGCCTCAAAACCACTTGCGCGGACTCGCAAAGACTGACAGAGCAAGGTCAACGTAAGATGGGCTTGCGTTCTATTATCAGGCTCATGCCAAATGCTCCTGCTGGACAGGTTGCCATCGAGTTTGGTGCGCGCGGCCGCGCTAAATCTGACGCAACAGCTTGTGCATCAGGTTTGGACAGTCTGATGGACGCTTACATGTATATCAAATACGGCCGAGCAGATGCAGTCATCGCCGGCGGTACCGAAGCCTGCATCGATACTTTCTCAGTCGCATCCTTTTCCAATATGACCGCGCTCTCCAAGAGAGAGGGAGATCCAACCAAAGTCTCCAGACCATTCAGTAAAGACAGAGATGGCTTTGTTATTGGTGAAGGCGCCGCTATCATGGTACTCGAAGAGCTTGAGCATGCTCTCAAGCGTGGAGCAAAAATATATGCCGAAGTCGTAGGCTCAGGTGCTTCTTGTGACGCAAATCACATTGTCGCTCCGCACGAAACAGGCGAAGGTGCTGCTCGAGCAATCAAAGATGCCCTGGAAGATGCCAATCTCAAACCAGGAGACATCGACTATATAAATGCTCACGGAACCAGCACTCCGCTCAATGATGAACGCGAGACACTGGCGATCAAATCTGTATTTGGCGAACATGCTAAAAAATTGGCACTTTCCAGTACAAAATCCATGATCGGGCATTCTCTTGGCGCTGCTGGCGCAATGGGAGCTGCCGTTCTGGCATTATCGATTCACGATCAAAAGGTACATCCGACAATCAATCTGGATACACCGGATCCCGCCTGTGATCTGGATTATGTGCCCAATGTGGCAAGGCCGATGCAGATCCGGGCAGGACTAGCCGAAGCCCTGGGCTTCGGAGGGCACAATACTGTCATTGCGATGGCTCGCTACAGCCAATAAATCTGGCCAAAATAATGAGTCTATTGTCTCTTGCGAGGCGGACCAGCCAGAGCACCTACTGTAGTTTTGGAGACTACGGCTGGCTCTCCTTGCAGCTGCTCTAGCACTGGCACCCGCTTTATTGTCGTCACAGGGGCCGGGCCAGAATTTGGGTCTGTAGTCGTAGCAGCAGGTCCTGCACTTGCGTTTGGATCGGGGTCGTTACTGCTGGCAAGAATAGGGCCGGAGATGCTCGGATTATTGGTACCACCGGAGCCAGAGCTATCAAGGCCTTTGTCCTCGGTAGACTCAAGGTGCTCATATGCTGAAAGCGCTGAAGCGTTATAGATCTGCCTCGCATCATTTTGAGCAGAGTGACGACCGCCCATGCCAGGTAGGCCTCTTTGAGCTGTCAAAGGCTCTCCCCGTCCATTGAGCACATTGTGCAATAAAGCGGCGGGATTAGCCAGGCTTTGGGCTTGAGGCAAACTGAACTGAGTTGTTGCAGGCTTTTCGTGATTATCACCATTGGCCCTGATTGGTTTTATCGTCTTGATGCCAACGCTCTGAGCTGTAAACATGACTTGATTGGTGCTTGGAGCAGGCGTATCAGCGCCCTTGACTGGAAAATACAGCTGGCCATAGGTCTTGAGATTAAATTGTTTGCGATCAAAATCTGGATCATCAACGCGTAGATTGACACCACCGACGGTAACATTTTTGTAGGCTTCAGTGGCAGCCTGACGCATTATGACTTGCTCAAAGCTAGGTTGAGACTGTAGTGGAGGTGTAAAGTCTCTTTGTTCGTCAGAGGTTTGAGATTTTTGGTAGGCAGCGTATGCCAGCGTTCCAAGGCTGGTAACGCCTGTGGTTGCGGCTGCAATATTGTAGATTTTGGGATTAAAGATCGCCAGCCTATTGTTTGCAAAGACTGCATCATTGGCGGACAACTTTGCTATCGAACGACCACTCTCAGTACCTATGACTGGCAACATATTTGTACGAGCTGTGATTGATTCGCTCAGGCGACTCTTAATTGCTTCGAATGTATTTGAGAGCGTGTTGATGCGATAGCCCTCGCTAGTGAGGCCAGACATCAACAATTTGTCGGCAGCTTCTTTGCTGCCTTCACCGGCCATCCGCACTAGATTTTTGCGATAAGCGGCCACCTCCAGATCGTTTGCAGCCAGCGCCAACTCATGTTGAGCCTTCTCGAGCTTGTAGGTGCCGCGGACGAGAGTATTGGTCTCGAGATATCTGACATCCTGCAGATTTTCTGTGGTTTGAGCAACACTTTCGCGACGAATAATCGAAGAAGGTGATTGGGTCGCAAGGCTTAAACCTTGCTCAATCCGTTCTATTTTGCGCTGGATCAGACTGGCTGCCAGCTCATGGGATTGACGTGCAGTATTAATGAGCTCCTGGTGTTGCACCTTTAGTTGAGCAAACTGTGTCGTAACAGGACCTGCAGCCTGGCCGGCCAATGGACTGCGGGTCAACTCTTTTTCGATTTGTACCCCGGCACGGTCTAGATCCCGGAGGATAGTAGCTCTATCTTGAGGTCTTGCTACCAGGTTTTCGGCTTGCCTGACATATTGATTGATCGACTCGGACAAAGGCTTGGATACAGTGCCGGGAGCAACAAGAGCTTCTCTTTGGATGGTCTCCTGCAGACTACGTCCCAAATTGACGCTACGAGCACTCTGCGCCTCAAATTTTGCAGAACTCTGCTCGAGAGCCCGATAGCGCCAAGACTGTTCCAATCTATCAAGTGTCTGTCTGATATCGCTTACTTGTCTCAATTCTTTTATTTGAGGATTGACGACACCAAGATCGTCCAAGGCTTCGCGAGTAGACTTGATGATTTGTGCTTTTTCAGCGGTAGTGGCAGCAGTCTCGATCTGTCTTGAAAGATTTGCGGTGGCAGGGTTTCTGGCCAGATCTTGTGTGGTCCTGAGCAAACTGGCATTTTGCATCTCGAAGGTCTCGATGCCTCTCGCTCTAACTGCAGCATCATCGATTGCAGCGACCGAGCGCTTCAGATTTTCAAAATTGCCTGGTTTTTCAAAAAGCTTTGCTCCACCCAACTCATCTAATTTTTGTACTGACTCTTTCATCCGAGCAATGGATTGAGCAGAAAGATTGCCTTCGTTGAGCCGGATGGCCTGACGTTCGATGGCTTCGACGTGATCTAGCACTATGTTTGGATTGGCCGCAGTGATACCATTCTTTAGCTCGCCAGTCTGTCTTGTCAGTTGAGTCTTTTCGGCGGCAATTGTTATCCTGGTATCTTGTAGCTGCGCTACACGCCTTGCAGATACAAACTCATCGTCTAATTTTTGGACAGCAGGCTTGAGACGATTTGCCAGATCGAGATCTGCGCCTCCATTCTTTTCAAGACGAACTAAGGTCTGCTTGAGGTCATCCAGGACCTGAGCTTGCACTCTGACACCATCTTTTTGAATCTGGGTGAGCTTTTCGCTAAAATCTCTCAGCCCCGGTACTTCTGCAACCTGTTCTTTAAGATTGGCAGCAGTATGGACGACTTGTTGGTTGCGCTCGACCACCTCCAAGCGCAAAGCTTGCTGTTCGATCTTTTGAGCAGCACCCTCAAGCCTGCCGCCCGAATCTTTCATCTCGGCCACGACTTGCTTAAAGCGGGGATTTTCTTGGATAAATTTTTGCAGCTCTGGCTTTTCCAGATCCTCCAAGGCACGTTGTATCTTGATATTGCTTTCTGCCCTGCTTGCCTTACCTGTATCCACCAGGGCTTCGTCTAGAGTGCGAGCAATCTGTCTCAACTCGCCAGAAACTGCATTTTTCTCGGTACCGAGGGCTCTATTGACGGTATTGGATATGGTACTAGTAGGCAGAGCTTGGTCGAGCGCCTCGTTAAAGGCGCGCACCTGCCTACCCATATTTGATGTTTCTCGAGAGATTGTCGATGAAGCAATATTTGTGGCCACGCTTTCTTGGATCCGATTGACACCATCCTTGATGTCTCTAACCAGACTGGTATTTGCAGGCGCCAGAGCAACACCATCCAGATGCTGCTCGAGTCTCTTGATGGATGCTTCGAGATCCGCAGCAACACGTACTTCAGCAGGATTGATAGCAGTCCGCTCGAGATTTGTGCGTACCTCTTTAAATGCCTGCGCTCTGGCAAGTTGTGCTTCGGAACTGAGAGCTGGAGGAACAGATTTTTCAAGACGATCCAGATCTTGAGTGACGCTTTTGGCCTGAGCCTGTAGATGTCCTGGCAGGCCAAGCTCTGATTTAGCAAAACTGCCTGCAGTTGAGGGCAAATCGGCCTTAATCGCGCGCTCACCAGCCAGTTGGGCTACTTGCACGCTTTCTTTTACTTCTCCTAAGGTTTTTTGTATTTGGGGGTGCTCGGCAAGCATACCTCTGACCTCAGGGGTATCGAGGTCCTTGACCAATTGCTGTATACGCGGGCTGACCTGGGTTTGAACAGGCTTGACAGACAAATCGTCCAACTCGCGGCTAAGCGACTTGAGATCGGTAACCACTTTTTCGGTTAGGGGACTTTTTACAGAGAGCGCTTCGATTTGTTTTGCAGCATCAGCCACTCTCGGTGCAGAATGAACGAGATTTTGCGTTTCTTTTTGAATAATTTGAGCCGGTGGATGCGGCAAGTCGAATTGTTCGGTAAAACGACGCAGGTCAGACGGTTTGATCGCCTGATCAGGATGAATTTTTGCCAAATCTTGTGCAGCATCTTCAAGTTTCACTAGAGTCCTGGGCTCGATCACCCTGGTACCGGTGGACTCTATATGTGCAATATCCCGCAAGCTTTGTCTTGCGGTCTCGAGTGCGGATTGCCGAGTGGCTTCTATAGTCTTATCAGCAATAGCCGGAAGAGCAGCGACATCGTCAAAATGTTTGCCTGCGATTGTCGATCCAGCCAATTTGCTTGACGCATGAGGTGGATCTTCTAGTTTTTTGGCAAAAGAAAGTACGTCGGAAGTCAGATCGGTTTTTTCGAGGCGTGAAAGCGCAGGACTTGGCATTTCGGCACGGGCAGCCAACGAAAATGCCGGTCTTGATTCGGCGGTTACAGCCTGGCCAAGGCCTGGCTTACTGACTAGCCCTTCTAATCGTGTGGATAGGCTACCCATACGCCCATTGTTTGCGTGCAGTCCTGGTCCTGTGCCCAAAATATTGTCTATTTGATCGCTGATCCTTGTGCCACCTGCGAGTAGGCGTTCGCTGAGATTGGCAGTTGTGCTGGCGGCGACAGAAGGTTTGAGAATGGTAGTCGCCGTCTTGGTCGAGGCCAACTCGGCAGCTTCTTGAGTGGTGTGCAGGCCAGACTGAAAAATCGATTTGAAATCTCCCACCAGGGAAGAGGCCCTAGTGGTCCTGACTGCGCTCTGCTCGGCTGTTGCGATTGCCTTGGTCGAAGCAGTGTTTTTGCCCGCGGCAGCCCCTCCGGCAAAGAGCATCGTGCTAAAGAAGGCTAATTGACCGGCTTTACTGGCTCTTTCGTTGGCTGTGCCATGGAGCAAGACATCCTTGGTCTCAACCACTGCATTGCCCAAGGCTTTGGCCGTCTCAACCGGATGAGCAAGGATTTTGGCATTGTTGATCAGAGCCGTAGTAATGTTAGAACTAGTGGCAGTTATCTCGCTTTCTTTTTTGCCTGCCAGTTTTTGCTTGATGTATTCGTCGTCGACGGTCGATGCTCTGATACCAGAGATCATGTCTCCAACGCTCTTTGAAAAACCCCCAGCAAAGCTCGACAATACCGACTGATTGGCATCAGATGGTTTTGTAGATCCAGGCTCGCTTTTGGCTTTAAGAGGCGGATGAGGGTTGGCATCAGCTGCCAGGATGCTAGCTACCGAATTGGCAACTGAAGAATGGGCCGGCTTGGCTTCTGCTTTGGCTTCTGACTTGGCTTCGGCCTTGGGCTCCGACTTTGGCTCAGCCTTGGCGCCGCCGATACCAGAGGGTAAAAGCGAATGAATCGAATCAAGCAGACGCGTGGTCACATCATCGGACTTAGGCGAGGGCTTTTTGCCTTCACCTGCATCGCTTGGATTGAGACCATTGGTTGCCATATTTACAAATCAAAGCCCATTGTTAGCTGCTTTACCGGTTTTTTGCCCTATCGGACCCTTATGTCTATACGGGTTTTCAAGAACCTTGGCAAATTTCTCATTTTTACTTGCTTAAATCTATGGGAAAACTACACAAAGCTCACAAAATCTTTTAATAAGGAAAGAGGATGGGAAAAATCTGCAACAATTTCTTATATCCCCTAAATTGGGCCTTCTTAATCAAGGAAACCTCTCCACCGTGTATCTGAGAGAGTCCATCGACAACATACTGGCCAAGGATCCGGCAGCTCGCAGTCGACTAGAGGTAATCCTCTGCTATCCGGGCTTCCATGTGCTGATATTTCACAAATTTGCCAGTCGACTCTGGAAGGCAGGTCATCGCACTCCAGCCAGATTTTTGTCCCATTTAGGCAGAGTGTTTACAGGTATCGAAATACACCCAGGAGCAACCATCGGCAGAAGGGTGCTGATAGACCATGGGATGGGAGTCGTCATAGGCGAAACTGCCGTCGTCGGCGAAGACTCGATCATCTACCAGGGCGTCACCCTAGGAGCAGGATCGGCGGCGCGCCAGGGAGCTTTGAGCAGGGATACCAAACGTCATCCGACTCTCGGTTCCAACGTCGTAGTAGGCAGTGGAGCTGAAATACAAGGAGCCATAATCGTAGGCGATAACGTCAGGGTAGCCTCTGGCAGTATCGTTCTCAAAGATGTGCCCGCAAATTCGATTGTAGTCGGCGTTCCAGGCAGAGTCGTATATCAAGACGGCAAAAAAATAGTCAAAGACGACAATCCCGATATCGAAGCCGAAGCTATCAAAGCTCTTAACCAGAAAATTTGCGACCTGGAAAAGTTGGTCAAAGACCTCAAGAATGTTTTGCGCAAGCAAGAGCAAATGCTAAAAGCCCTAAGCAAAAACGAAGTAGAAGCAAACCTGGGTGATACCGCCTCTACTGCTTCTAGCACTGAGTTAAATCGCCTCCAGAATCAGGGCCAAGGGGCTGATAATCAAGATCCGATTGATGTTTTCCTTCAAGGTGCTGGTATTTGAGCGCTTAAAAGCGTAAGAAATGGGAAAATCTGAGTAGAATAATAGACTGTATCAAAGGAGTAGGAATCTCATGGCTGTAAGCGAGCTCGAAAAAGCATTCGGTACATTAACCGACGCTCTTAACCTGACAGAATCCGAAATTTCCGAAGAGATAAAGCTCATCGAACAGCAGATCCTCGAGCTCAAGGATCGCATAGTCGAATTAAACGGGAAGCAAGAAACGCTGGCTCACGATAGATCTTCGATCTCCGAAATGGTCAATCGCTACTGCGAAGAAAACGGCCCTCTTAATTAAATGTCGGGCGGATGTCCATACTGGGGAGCAAAACTAAACTACGGGATTAGGTTCTGCGTAGTATGCGGACGACCTATCTCAGGTCAGGATGCAAGCAAGGTGACTGGCGGCATGCGCGGTGGCATGCGACCAGCCGACATAACACGGCGACTCGAAGATTTGATGACAGTCGCCAAGTTTAAAAAATCAAAGCGTGCAACTCATGTAGATCAAAACCTGCGCTGGCTTTCGCTCAATTTTGTCTCAATTACCATGGGTATCCTGCTGTTTTTTGTCGCCGTCAAAATCTCTATCGATGGTGGAATGTTTAAAAAGACGGACAGCATCGTCTCTCCATTTACCAGCATTACAGACAAGGTACATCTGCCCTTTGATGGTTGGTTTAAAGGTCAAAGCAAAAAGGCTGAGGATAAGGCTCAAATCTCCGACAAGTCTCCAAACCCTGACAAAGCCAAAAAAAAGAAAACAGGTCGCAAAAGAGTAAAGAAGCAGCCCCAGTGACAACGAATCGTGGGCAGTGCTAATCATCCTCAGTGGATTGAGGTAAATTTGGTGAAAGCCTGGAGACATCATCCGCGGTGGCTAACTTGATCATTTCATGCTCCAGCAAAATAGCAAATTCGGCTGGGGTCCAGTTCTTTTTGACGCGTGGCGAATGATACAAATCCGCCCGTATGACCTTGTCACCGCTTGCGGTGACCTGATAAAGGTATTCTTTATCAAAAAAGGGCGGCGCTTTGAAGACTAAAAGCTGGCCTTTTACCGGGATCACAAGGCAGTAACCAGCTGCTTGCCGATCTCTGCCTTGATGATATCAGCAGAAGGTCCAAGGGCACGGGCGGCTTTGCAGTCTCTCATAAGTTTTTCGACAGGATATTCTCGAGAAAAACCATAGCCACCAAAAACTTGCACTGCATCTTCAGCACATTTACCAGCCATTTCTTGTGCAAAGGCAAGAGCGGCTAGGGCTTGGGTCTGACAATTGCAACCTTGGTCCACCAGTTGCGCGGCTTGGGCAGTCAATAGTTCGGAAGCTTGTATGTCCTTGGCCATGTCAGCTAGCATAAAGGCAATGCCCTGGTGATTACCTATCGGTACACCAAATGTAGTGCGGTCTTTTGCGTATTGCACAGCATGGTCGAGAGCGGCTCTAGCCAATCCATTGTAGCCAGCAGATTGCATCGTCAGATTGGCAAGACGAGCACGCAAAACGACACTGGATGCACCGCCTATACCACCAATGATATGAGCATCGTTCAACTCGACATCGTCTAGCTCGGCCAGAGCAAGAGGCATGGCACGCCTGCCTAGACTCTTAATAGGATCTGCAAAGGTCAGCCCCTCGATACCTCGGGGCACCAGAAAAAGAGTATTGGCTCTACCATCAGAGCTGTCTTCGCCGCGTCGATCCTCGACAGCCTCGATTAGATAAAACTCCGCAAATCCAGCATTGGCCATCAAAACATTGCGACCGGTGAGATAAAAGCTATCATCGACCTGCTTGTAAAAGACTCGCGCAGGCTTTATAGCAGACGCAATCGCATGGCCGGCAAGGGTGGGGCTTTGATTTAGTGGAGCCAGGTATCGAGCGATCTGTTCTGTGCTCCCACCTTGCAAGACCAACTGCTGTGCAGCCTGAGAAGCCTCTATGCTCCCCCAGAGTCCATTATCTCCCCAGCTCAATTGTTGAGCGATTACCACTTGATCCGCCAATCCCAGACCGAACCCACCGGCCGACTCTGGCAATGCCGTATTGATCAATCCTGACTCAAAAAGCAATTGGAATAAGTCTTGAGGAAAAACCCCTGGAGCAAGGTTATCTAGATGCTCTAATCTAGGACGTATTTCTTTGCTCGCCAGGTCACGAGCCAATTTTTGAAATTCGGCTTGTTCTTCTGTCAGCTTGTGATTGATCATGTCTTTTCCTGTTTGCTAAGCGATATTTTAATGAGCTTTATATTATTGATTTCCGATTATTATGCCGAAAAGTAGCCAGGAGCGGGGAGCAAGTACCGATTAAAGACTGCTAATGAGCTCTGACTGCTTGACCAGTGATCGATGATTAGTCATGATTGCACTGTCAAGTAGTACGAGACTAACAGTGTCTTTAAAAGGCAAACCACCAATCATAGCTCCATCAATCCTTTCTGCCGACTTTTGTCGTCTAGGTGAGCAGATCAATATGGTCCAGGATGCAGGCGCTGATTGGATACATGTGGATGTTATGGACGGCCATTTTGTCCCCAATCTGACTATTGGCTGGCCAGTGGTGCAAGCAATCCGCAAGACGACCAATCTGCCCTTGGATTGTCATTTGATGATACAAAATCCCGATCTCTATCTCGAAAATTTTGCTGAAGCAGGCGCGGATTACATAACAGTTCACGAAGAAGCCTGCCCACATTTAGAGAGGACTCTGAGCCATATACGCAAGCTCGGCAAAAAGGCCGGTGTAGCGCTCAATCCGCACACAAGCCAAGATACGCTGCATTATGTTTCTCACGTCCTCGATTTGGTCCTCGTGATGTCTGTCAATCCGGGGTTTGGCGGTCAAAATTTTATCGAAGCAGTGATCCCCAAGATCAGCAAGCTCAAGGCTATGTTTGCCGCCAACGGTAGAGACGACATCCTTATCTCCGTCGATGGTGGCATAAACAACCAAACAGCTGCAAAAGTACTCGCACAAGGTGCCGATGTCCTGGTCGCTGGCAAGACGATCTATGGAGCCGCCGACCCGGCTCAAGCTATCAGAGAGCTCAAGGCTCAAGCACAAGCAGTTACGCATTAGGAGCTCAACCAAAATGAGGAAATCTATAGTGTCGGACAAAATCAAAGCGTTTTCGCTAGCCATCTCATTTGCAGCGATGAGCGTGCTGATCGCACCATTGTCTTCGTCTGCAAAAGATTCAGAAGAAGACAGCTACATCGTCGATACCTCAGACATAGGCAAAGACACCCATGGCGTAGTCACTAGTGACCAGTTTCTCGAACTGGGCGTACCTACACCCAACGCCCTGAGGATCGAGGGCGAGCAAGCAATGCGGATGGGCAAATTGGACAGAGCCATCATGGTTTTGCAAAGATCAATCGAATTAGCTCCCATGGACATGGACGGTCGTATCCTCTACGGCGAAGCCCTTGAGAAAAAATTGATCCGTCAGAAAGAAAGAGATCCCAAACTTTACAATTACACGCTCAAGCAATGGCTCTTTGTTGCCAAAAACGCCGAATTTGCCGACCAAGGCATGCAGGGCTTCAATCACCTCTATAAGCTATGTGGCGTGGTGCCCAAACGCTGGGAAAAGGAAAAGAAGTACCTAGAAAAAGTCTTGATCCCCGAAGATGGATCAGTCAAGGTCGTGATCGGTAAGCGTCCTGTCGCTATGTGAGCCACTGCGAGATCTGATAAATCCGTACAAATCGCAAAGGGTGCCCAATCCTCCCCAGAGGATAAAGGGCACCCCTCCGAGCATCCAAACCCACGGACTGTGATAAGTCAAAAGGTGCTGCTTCATAGCCAGCACCTGGCCGACAAATTTTTCTGACTCAAGGAATGAGAGGATCAGAAGGAAGAAACCAATGAAAGTATTGAACAAACCAAACAAAAAAATCAGCCAGTGTATGCGAAAGGCCAGCATTAAAGGTGTGAATCCCAAAATCAAAAATGCATCCGAAAGCCAGAGGCACGGATTGTCCGCCGGTAAGAGAAATGCAAGGGCCAACCCTGCGATCCATAAAGCAGTAGCGATGTAGCCAGCGATTCTCTTCATTTAAGACACATCATCATAAGAGCGACACTATATCCTTCAATTCTTGTGGCAGATCTTGAGGTTTTTGCAGAGTACGGCAAACACTATGCGCAAACTGGATTTTGTCAAAATCACCAAGCAGACGGTCTTTAAAGAGCTTTTCTAGTTTTTCCTTGCGCGGCCTGATAGCAAGGGATTGTTTTTCCTCAGGGCTGAGACTGGCGTCCTCCCCCAGGCCAAGCGAGGATAGTTGAGATTCGACGACTTTTAGCATCTGCTCGAGACTAAAAACGTCTTCCAGTTCTGATACTGACAGAGAAACGAGCACATCGCCTTCGCGCAGCACTTCGTTGAGATCGAGAGCCACTTCGTCGGCATCGCCATCGAGCAGACAAAATAAAGTAAGATGCACAGTATCTTTAAAGACCAGATATTTGCGCACGACCTGCTTAGCGCCACCACAAGAAAGACAAAAGATCTTGTGATCTGCAAATGACCGATCGATGATCCGAGCAATGTGCGGCAGAACGATGGCCTCGCTCTGGCCTTCGACTAGTAGTACCGTATCTGGTTTTAGTTTCTGAGCGATCGATTTGATCTCAGCAAAAAAATCCACCGTCACGCAGTTGGCTAGCTCGACATCGCAGTATTGGATTATCCTTTGTACGTTATCACGCACATACAGCCATTGTTGCCGATATGCCTGGTCTTCTGGGCGACAGCCTTCATTTGCGAGATAAGCGCCCCAGTCAAAATCAATACCTACCAAAAAATAAAACCACAAAAGTGCAGAAGCAGAGATCGGCTCAGAAAATAGATGTGAGGTCTGCTGTTCTAGCCTGGCTTGAGCTCCAAGCGCAAAATCGTTGATGAGAGCTCTGGCTTGAACAAAAGCCAGATCTTTGAAGGCCATGACCTCCGAATAAGCAAATGCCAGGCTGAAAATAAAATTTGTTTGCTTAATAGATTCGTCTAATTGCATGCTAGCGCAGTGCAAATGAAGCATAGAGGCAAAATCGATTCGTGCGGGCTGTGCCAGCGGCAGTCGACTGAGGTGCTTTTTTACTTTGGCAATGCGGCTGACCGGCTCGTCAAAGGCAAGCAGCCTTTGAGCAATCAGTGCAAAGAGCTGGGGATCTTTTTCACTTTCTAGCGACAAGTTTTGTTACTACCCCTTGCAAACCTTCTAAAAACATATAGTCTAGTAATTCGGGGCGTGCGCCGACAAGTGCACGCCGTTTCATAATCTTTATTTTCCAGAGATTTTCAGGTGAGAGACTAGGTGCAGCAAGATGTCTTCCGTAACAAACGAGAAGGAATCGACGGGGAAGCCCATCGACGATTTAATCGTCAGTGGTTCTACCTGGCGCGCCATCTGGCACATGAGCTGGCCGATGATGGTACAGATGTTTATCATCTCGGGCGCCAGCTTTGTCGACGTCAGAGTCGCTAGCGAACTAGGATCACCGACCCAAGCTGCGATAGGCATCTGCAACCAGATATGGTTTTTGATGCTGATCATGACGGTTGCCTTGTCTTCAGGCACCATGGCATTGGTCAGCAGGTTTTGGGGAGCGCGCGATTATGTGTCGGCCATCGAAGCAGGTAGACAATCGCTGATCTTTGGCACCATATTTGGTGTAGTTTCGACTATTCTCGGCCTCATTGCAGCCAAGCCACTTTTGATGGCCTCTGGTGCCGATGCAATCGTGCAGGCCCAGGGATGGCAATATCTCTCCATAGACCTCATGTCCCAACTGCCCTTCACTATTGTCTGGACCGCCCACTCGATGTTCAGGGCTATAGGCAATTCACGTGTGCCGATGATGATCTGGTTAGTCATGGCCGTCCTAATCGTAGGGCTGGATTATTTCCTTTGCCTGGGTCCACCCGGCTTGGGAGTAGCCGGCATAGGCTGGTCGTGGTGCATGGCAGGCGTTCTTGGGATGTGCCTCAACATTTATTTGTTGAGCAGATCCGAGCTTAAAGAGTCTCTGGACATCTTTGCCGGCTACAGAGGCAAGTCAAAAGCCGAGAGACAGGCTCAATGGGACCTGGCACGAGATTGGCTATGGCGTATCCTCAAAGTAGGTATTCCTACCTGCATCCAGGATGTCGCATGGGTGGCCGGCAATTTTGCCATGTTCTGGATCTTTGCTTGCACCAAAGATCCAACAACGTGCCAGGCTTCATGGACCATTGGTTTTAGGCTAGAGGAGATTATCTCGACTCTACCTCTCCACGCTCTTTCAGCATCCATCGGTACCATCGTCGGCCAAAATCTCGGCGCCGGCAAACCAGACAGGGCCGCAAAGAGCGGCTGGCAGGCCACAAAGATTGGTTTGGCTATGTCCATTCCAACTGCAGCCATCATGTACTTTTTTGCTGCTCAGATAGCCGGAGCGATGAGTCATGATGCAAAAGTGATTGCTTGCACGGCAGATTACTTTTCGGTGATGAGCTTTTGCATGCCATTAGTTGCTTGTTGGTTTATCTTGTTTGGTGCTATGTCAGGAGCTGGCTACACTAGATGGCCCATGTGGATAGGTTTGATCGGATTGACCCTGATCAGGCTGCCTTTGGCTTATTTCCTCGCGACTCAGACAGCACTTGGTCCTAAGGGTATCTGGATCGCTATCTCTGTATCCGCTGCCTTTATCGGCATAGCAGCCATATTGCGCTTTGCGCAAGGCACCTGGAAAAAACAGAAGGTCTAGCTGAACTAAAATCTCCCGTCCACCGTCTACCAGAAAACGTCTTTTCTGTTGACGGTATCGATGGGAGATTTTTGTATGTCCACTTGCGTCAAAACCAGTGACCCAGCACGCAAAAACAAGCTCCTGGCCTGGCCCATACCTCAGATCAAGCTCTATGCTGTCAGGGAGGGTGGGGTGGGAGCTGCACCCTTGATCATCCATAGTCCAGGCGACGCCGCTCGATATCTTAGACCCCTTTCATATGCATGCGAGGAGCACTTTGTCAGTCTGCATCTCAACGCCAAGCTTGAGATTACTGGCATCCATGAGGTCTCTCACGGTACATTATCGTCTAGTTTGGTGCACCCTCGTGAGGTGTTCAAGGCCGCCCTACTGGCCAATAGCCACGCTATCATGCTCTGCCACAATCATCCATCCGGTGCTCGCCTGACAGCTTCACGAGAAGACATAGAAACAACGCGCCAACTCATTCAAGCCGGTAAAATACTAGGTGTTGGTGTGCTCGATCATCTAATCGTTGGGCTCAACAACCAGCAAGACCAACCTGAAGTATTTAGTTTTCGCGAAAACTATCCAAAGATGTGGTCGGAAATAGATTCCAAGGATTTGCAAGTATGACCATTAAAGCGAGAAGGCAGACCACCCAGGTCAGGATCGGCGACAAATATGTCGGATCAGAACATCCGATCATGGTCCAATCAATGACCAATACGCCTACAGAAGACTTTGAAGCCACCGCCAGACAAGTGATCGAGCTGGCAGATGCTGGTTCTGAGGTGGTCCGCATCACAGTCAATACACGCGAAGCTGCCATTGCAGTTCCAAAGATCGTTTCATTTTTAGAGAGAGCAGGACGCCCAGTGCCACTCGTCGGCGACTTTCATTTTAACGGTCATCATCTCTTGAGAGAATACCCCGATTGCGCAGCCAATCTCGCAAAATATCGCATCAACCCAGGCAATGTGGGACGCGGCGAAAAGCACGACGACAATTTCAAACAAATGATCGATGTTGCAGTCAGACATCAAAAGCCTGTTCGTATTGGGGTCAACTGGGGCTCGTTGGACCAGGATCTACTTGCAAAAATGATGGATGAAAATGCCAAGTCGCAAGACCCCAAGCCCGCCTCCACCATCCTGATCGATGCCATCGTCGAGAGTGCAATCTCATCAGCAAAAATGGCAGAGGCCTATGGCTTGCCACATGACGCGATCATCTTATCGGCAAAGGTTTCCGAAGTACCCGAATTGATCACTGTCTATCGCAAACTAGCAGCGGTGTGCGACTATCCTCTCCATCTGGGTCTCACCGAGGCCGGTATGGGAGATAAAGGCATTATTGCCTCTTCCATTGCACTGGGTACCATCCTGGCCGATGGCATCGGCGACACTATTCGCGTGAGTTTGACACCACAACCAGGTGCCCCTCGCCAAAAAGAAGTCGAGATCTGCCTCCAGATCCTACAATCATTGCAACTGCGTAGTTTCAGCGCTCAGGTCACCGCTTGTCCTGGCTGCGGCAGGACTACGAGCACGGTATTTCAAGAGCTGGCCCAAGAGATTCAAAACCATCTCAAACAAAAGCGCAATCAATGGCAAAAACAATATCCCGGTTCCGAAAACCTCAAAGTGGCAGTGATGGGATGCATCGTCAATGGACCTGGCGAATCAAAATACGCTGATATCGGTATCTCCCTTCCAGGCACCGGCGAAGACCCCAGAGCACCGGTCTATGTCGATGGCAGCTATATAAAGACTCTCGAAGGTGCCAGACTGGCAAACGATTTTATCGACATGGTCGATGATTATGTTGCTCGCAAATATGGAGTGCTCGTCTAAATTGGATATTTCTTTTTCAATCAGGATTTTATCAATGGCATTGACGGCCATCGCAACACAATTGCTGATGGCACCATCAGCGATGGCGACAGTTAAGCTCAGTCCTTTGTTTTCCGACGGATGCATTCTGCAAAAAGACAAGACCATCTACATATTTGGCAATGCTCTGCCTGGCGAAGTAGTGGAGGCCGAGATCAATGGTCTTAAAGAGAAAGTAGTGACCAGCTCCAAAGGCAGGTTTCTCATCGCTATGCCGCCATTGCTCAAACCAGGCGGGCCCTACAATCTCAGAGTAAAAGGACAAAACGAAATAATCATCAAAGACATCTATCTTGGTGAGGTCTGGCTACTATTGGGAGACAATGCTGCCGACGGCACCCCGGATGTCAAAAAACAAGCTCCTAAGACATCGCAAAACAATCTTGTGAGAGTTTTCCATGTCAAAGAAAATCTTTCACAAACTCTACAGAGACAAACAACTGGCACGTGGCAAAATGTCGGCTCGAGCAGACCCGGTTTTGCCAATCTAATTGCTAGCAAACTAGGAGACAATTTGAGCGGTGCCATAGGTGTCATAGATGCTCGTTTCCCTCGTATGCCCGTTAAGTCCTGGCTTTCGCCACAAGCCTTCGAAGAAAAAATAGATCACCGCAATATCTATCAAAAATACGCTATTACAGAGGACAAATACAAAGAAGCCACCACCGAATGGCAAGAAAAGAATCAGGACCTCCTACAAATACCCGAGGCTCTTCGCGAGGCCGCGTCTCTTACATATAACGGCACTGTAGGCCCTGTTACTCCATTTTCCTTGAGAGGAGCAATCTGGACAGAAGGCGGCATAGATATAAAATCAGCAGGCGATTACACGACTCTTTTTCCCTTGATCATCAAGGATGTGCGCAGCAAATTTAAGCAAGAACAACTGCCATTCATCACCATCCAGCTCGGACAAATCGAAGACAACGGCTCCTTGATGAAGGATAAAAATAGCCCGGCTGCTCTCTTGCGCCAGGCTCAATACAAATCTAGATTAATTCCCAAAAACACACTAGTAGTCACTGCTGATCTAGACGATCCTTATGCAAAGCAGCGCAAGGGTGATTATGAGATAGCTCAACAAGTAGCGGATCGGACGATAGATGCTATTTTGGCAACAGAATACAAAAAACAAAAACCATATCGCGGACCAGTCTTTCAATATGCCGAACCAAACGCCGAAAAACTGAAATTATATTTTGGCGACACGCAAGGCTTGCTGCGCAGTCGTGATGGCGATTTTGTAATGGGTTTCGAACTTGCCGGACTGGACCACAATTTTCAACCAGCCAAGGCTGTCATCACAGGCAATACCATTACCTTATCCAACGAGCTTGTCAAAAAGCCGCTCTATGCCCGTTATGCCTGGACCACTAATCCAAGGCTGGGTGTTTTTAACAAAGTCGATTTGCCCCTATCCCCCTTTGATAGCGACAGATAAGAGCTACACGAGTTAGAGATAGAGATCATCTAGTTAAACAAAGAGAGGAATAGCATCGGGTGCTCTTCCTCTCTCTGTCTTTATTGTTTTAAGGAGGGTTAGCCCTGAGCCTTTTTGACTTCTGCAGCCAATTTGGGCACTATCTCCAGGACATCACCGACGATACCATAGGTGGCATGTTTAAAGATTGGTGCCTCGGGATCCTTATTGATTGCAACAATCACTTTGCTCGAGGACATGCCGGCTAAATGCTGGATCGCGCCGGATATGCCGCAAGCAATGTAGAGCTGTGGCGAAACTGTCTTACCGGTTTGGCCGACTTGATGTTGGTGATCGATCCAACCGGCATCAACCACGGCTCGGCTAGCACCAAGTGCCGCCCCTAGGGTATCGCAGAGATTTTGCAATACAGGCCAGTTTTCTGGACCCTTGATGCCTCGGCCACCGGCTACCACGACTGTAGCTTCTGACAATTCGACTTTATTGCCTTCAGATGCATGCACTTCGGATACTTGTGCTCTTACCTTTTCTACATTGACCGAAAGGTCTTCTGATTTGGCTTCGCCACCATTTTCAGCAAGAGCAAAAACATTTGGACGCAAGGTGATGAAAGACACATCCGAGTTGAGTTCGTAAACACCGTAGCACTTACCGGAATACATCGGCTTGGTTACTTCGAGATTATCTCCTCCGCCCTTGATCGACATGACGTCGGTCACGCAAGCAGCATCCATCTTAGCCGCAGCACGAGGTATAAAATCTTTGGCCATCGAAGTATTAGCAGCCAGAACAAATCTTGCGCCTAGCTTGTTGACGGCCTCCGTAACGGCCTTGGCGTAGGCTTCGCTAGAATAGTTAGCAAACAGATCATTATCTGCGATCAGGATGGATGTCGGTCCAAACTTGGCTAATTCGGCGGCCAGACCTTTGATGTCCTTGCCTACTATGATGGCATGCACGTCAGCGCTTTGAGCCAATCTCTTGGCTTCCGACAAAGCTTCGAGGGATGCCTTGCGCAACTGTCCGCCACGGGACTCTACAAAAACTAAAAATCCTTTTGACATTGTAAAACTCCAATATGGCTTAAAGCACGTGGGATTCGGTACGGAGAAGATTGACCAATTCTTTGACCTGGGTATCGATATCGCCTTCAAGCTTGCGACCCTGAGGTCTTTCTGGCGGCATCAAGACTTCTTTGAGCTTTGCCTTGCATAGTTCGGTTGAGACCTTGCCCTTTAAACCAAGACTCTCAGCTGATTTCACTTCGATAGTCTTGCGCTTTGCCGCCATCACACCTTTAATACCGGGATAGCGAGGCTCGTTAAGCCCTTTTTGTGCACTAAAAACCGCCGGCAAGCTTCCAGTCACTACTTCATGTGCGCCCTCGATTTCACGTTCGGCTTTAAATTGATTGCCCTCTACTTCGAGCTTGACGACCATGGTCGTTTGCGGCCAATCGAGCAGTTCGGCAAGCATGCTTGGTACCTGGCTATTATCTCCGCCGACACCCTGCTGACCGAGCAGCACTATGTCGTATCCACCATCCTTGATGGCGGCTGCTAAAACCTTGGCCGTGGAAAGAGTGTCGAGATTGGCAAAATCGGGATCATTGATATGCACGGCAGAGTCGATGCCCCGAGCCAGAGAGTCTTGCAAAACAGCTGTGCATTCAGCGCCACCAAGGGAAAATACTACGGTTTCTCCACCATGCTTCTCTTTCAACTTGAGTGCTTCTTCTACGGCAAACTCATCAAAAGGACTGGTTACGAAGCGGACGCCGGCAAAATCAATATTTTTTTTGTCAGCTGCTATGGCAATCCTGGTCTCCGTGTCAGGCACGGCTTTTGTGCAAACAGCAATCTTCAAGGCCATATCTCCTAAGGAAATAATTTGAGGTATTCGGGCCTTTGATTATATTTTCAAATATGAAGCTGACGATCTTTCTTCTTTTTGATTTAACTAAGCGTCGGTCGGATCTTTCAAAATCGGGTCCTTGAGCTCTTCTGCATCACGGCCATTTGGATCGCCTTGCAAAGCACCAAACTTGCCCAGTCCTTCTGGTGTGAGATAGCACTTTTCTTCTTCGCACCAGACTATTTGTTCGACAAGTTCGTCAGGATCATCAATGACTCTCAAGAGATCGAGCTCTTCGACAGTCAAAAATCCTCTGGCCACAACTTCGCTTCTCAACCAGTCGAGCAGAGGATTCCAAAATTTGCTATCGACGAGAAAAACCGGAAACCTTTTGATCTTTTTGGTCTGGATCAGAGTGACGGTCTCAAAGAGCTCATCGAGTGACCCAAATCCTCCCGGCAGAATGACGAAGGCAACTGCATACTTGACAAACATGAGCTTACGAACAAAAAAATACTTGAAGTCAAGAGACTTGGTCTGATAAGGATTTGGCCCTTGCTCGCGAGGCAGCTTGATATTGAGTCCGACAGATACTCCACCGGCTGCGAGCGCTCCTTTATTGGCACCCTCCATGGCGCCTGGGCCACCACCTGTGATGACTGTAAATCCCCTCTGCGCCAATTTTTTGGCAATGTTTTCAGCGGTCAGATAAACCGGATCATCAGGTTTGCATCTAGCCGTACCAAAGATGCTCACAGCAGGGGCGATCCTGGACAATTCGTCAAAGCCCTCTACGAGCTCTGCCATCATTCGAAAAATGCGCCAGGTGTCGCGAACACTCATATCATCCAATACATAGCGTGATTCGGAGTTTTCTGGATGATCCTGATTTATTGAGCTCATGATTGGAATGTTTCCTAGAAGATGCAGGGCTACCAAATGTATCCTAATCCCTTTACTCTAACGTTTTTTGACCGGCTTTGGTCGCTCGAGAAAAAACATTTCAAGAGCATGTTGGTCCGGCATCTGACCCGATTTGACCATGAATTCCATTTTTGTCAAACGATCACGGCAAGCAATAAGACTCTCAGTCGATATGCCTTGCAATTTTTTGATGTCTTTCTCCAGGGCAAATGGATGGGCCTTGATCTCGCTTGCCAGTCGCTTTGCTAGATCTGGAGGAGAAAGATCTCTTCTCTGCATGCCAGGCCCAAAATTGGAATGTCCACACTCAAAATCACATAAGGTTTTGATATTGACCCACTTGCCCACTATGGTCTGCATAGCAGCTATGACCATCATAGCGTTCTGTCTAGCCATCAACTCTTTTAATGAGATCAAAAGATCGGTGCGATCTCGATCGCTTTTTTGATGCAACCAGAGGTCCAAAACGGCAAAGACCTGGCTGTGATGTGGACTGAGCCTCTTGATCGTCTCCAGGGTGATAAAAGTCTCGGGCATGATATAAGTAGCTGCCTTTTCTATTTCAGAAGAAATCTGTCTCAGATTAGCCTCAAGACCATCAAGCAGATATTTGCAGGCCTCTATATCGATCTTGGCGCCAAATCTGCGAGCTTCGTCCTGGCACCATTTTTCGAGTTGAGGATGAGCTTGTCCCGCCCAAAATTTGGCCTTTGGGAACTCCTTGAGATCAGCAACCTTAGCGACGAGCTTGGAGATACGCAGGCTTGAGTCAAAATTGGCCAGGGCCACAAAGATAAGATAAGTGCTGGGATGCACTGATTTAAGGGCATCCTCGAGAGCCTCTTCGGATGGCCCTTTCTTTTCTTCTTTCGCTTTGCCTTTCTTACTTTTTGACTCATCCTTATCTTTGCTGGCACGCTTTTTGGCAAACCAATCGCAACGATCAAAGATCAATACTTTATTGCCCGGACCAAAAGGCACAGTAAGAGCCAGATCAAAGACTTCTTGCTGATCCGGATTGATCAATCGCGCGTAGTTGAAACTTGCCCACTGCTCATCGACGAGTTTGTCTTTAAGCTCGCCCAGATACCTGTACAGCTCAAAATCTTCTTCGCCTGCCAATACTATTACCGGCATTTAGAGATACGCTCGCCTGTCGAAAGAAAATAAACACGCTTTGCAATAGATGTACAACAATCTCCCATGCGCTCCAGAAAGCGCGCGCAGAACAAAAACTGAGCCCTCATCTGGGCTCTGGCACTCTCTTGTTGGCCAAGATCCGAGAGCAGCTTTTTGGACAGCACATCATGCAAGTAATCCACCTGGTTGTCACTCGCCAAAATCTCCTTAGCCTTGGACGGAGAGTCAGTAAGAAAACACAGCAAGAGCTCTTGCACCATATGATAGACAGAGGCAGCCATGGCAGCAAGCTCTTCGGGCGTTTCGATTTCATCTTCCATCGCCCATGAAGCAAAGCGTGCCACTCGATTGGCATGATCTGCGAGTCTCTCCAATTTTGCGGCAATAAGAGGTATTGAGACCAGCGCCCGGATCTCCCTGGCCCCAAACGAGCTCTCTCTCTCTACCAATAGATCAACGCAAGACTCCTCGATTTCCAGGCAAAGCTTATTGATTTCTTCTTCTTGTTTCTCCACCAGATCGAGATCGGCCTTGCGATCTCCTTTGAGGAGCCTGGTGACCTCGTATACGGTAGTCTCCACCAAACGTCCGAGCGTCAGGACTTCTTCTTTTACCAGAGTTATCGATTCTGATTTAGCCATGACCTTCTCCAGTATTGCGAGTTTGGTATTCCGGTAAATTGAGCCTATATCCAGATCGGTGCACCGTCTCCAATAGTCGCGGGGTCTTGGGATCGACCTCTATCTTTTGCCGGAGCCATCTAACGTGGACCGCAACTGTTTTGACGTCACCGTCAAAATCAGCACCCCACACTCTATCTAGTAAAGCTTCTGTGGTGAGTGCCTTGCCAGCGTTTTGCATAAGGACTTTTAGCAATTTAAACTCTCTAGGCGAAAGATCGATCGGTTTGTCCTTGAGCAAAACCCTTTTTGCTTCTTGATCCATCACCAGATCGCCGATGACGATCTTGGCTTTGCGCGACTTTGCTTTATCCTTAAGCGATCTGCGGATCAGCGCCTCCAGTCTAGCTAAGAGCTCGACCATAGAGAATGGCTTGACCAGGTAATCATCTGCCCCTCGAGACAGACCATGAGCTATGTCTGTTGGCTGACTACGGCCAGTCAGCATCAAGATCGGCAGATCCTGAGATTCTTCGCGCAATAGTGCTGCTATATCGGGGCCCTTCATATCAGGCAGGGTCCAATCGAGGATGACCAGATCCGGCATTACAGAACCCAGGTTGGCCAAACCAGCAGCTCCCGTATTAAAAGCTGCCACCAAATAACCTTGTCTCGCTAAATTGTAGGTAAGCGTTTCGACCATAGTCTCATCATCATCCACTATCAAGATCTTGATCTTTTCTTCAGCCATTCGCTTCGCCCTCCGGACTTCTAAAGACGATCGTAAAGCTTGAACCCTTGCCTAATGCTGAATTGACATCTATGCTTGCACCATGCAAGTCGACAATATGCTTGACGATAGAGAGTCCAAGCCCAGTGCTACCTCTAGTCTTGCTCCGATCGACGCGATAAAAGCGTTGAAAAATCTTGCCGATCTCAGCTGGGGCGATACCAATCCCGGTATCACTAACTATTAGAGTGTCGGGCTTGCCACTTGCTTTGATACAGACTTTGCCCTTATCAGGAGTAAATTTTATGGCATTTTCGACGAGATTGAGCAGGATCTGATCTAGCTGTTCGGCATTTGCTCTAAAAAACAGATCTGGCTCGATATCAGTATGCACTTGTATCTGTTTCGCCTGCGCCATCATGGCCGTGGTTTCTTTGACATAAGCCACCCTGTCCGCCACGTTGACCTTGACAAAACGCCCGGCAGAGCTTGCTTTTTCGTGAGACAAAAGATCTGTGACGAGATTTTGCAGTCGACTGACCTCGTCTTTTGTGCGCATCAACATACTGCGGGCAAGAGCAGGATCCTCGAGCGCTCCATCGAGCAGAGTTTCAACCAAGAGCTTGACGTTAGCCAGTGGCAGCCTCAATTCGTGAGAGACCTCGGCTATAAAATTTGATTTGTCTTCTCGAACCATGGAGATCTATTTTCCGTTCAAGAGATGCCACTGTCGGTAATACCGGTGCTATCTACCACCGCTTTCAGCATTTCAATGTCAGTGCTTTTTGCTTTAAAATCAGTGAGAGCGCACATGTAATAATGCCATGCATTTTTGAAGGATTCAAACAATGGGACCAATAGTACTGGCTATCCTCGACGGTTGGGGCATAAGCAGCGAAAAAAGAGGCAATGCCATCCTCGCTGCCAAGACGCCCAATTATCACAATCTGATGAATAAATTTCATTTTTCTCATTTACAAGCCAGTGGCGTGCACGTCGGTCTGCCCGCCGGTCTCATGGGCAATTCAGAAGTTGGGCACCTCACCATTGGTGCAGGTAGGATAGTCACGCAAAAATTGACTCTCATCTCCAATACGATTGCTGATGGCACTTTCTTTAAAAATCCTGTCCTCATGGATGCCATACATAATGTCAGAAAGACAAACGGCAAGTTGCACTATATAGGATTGGTCTCTGACGGTTGCGTCCATTCCAGCCCTGATCATCTTGATGGCCTTATCGAGCTGGCCAAGAGAGAAAACGTCAAACATCTGGTAATACATCCCATTCTGGACGGTCGTGATACCCCACCGCGCTCTGCGATCAGATTTATGAGAGAGCTCGAAGAAAAACTAGCAGAGATCCCGGGTGCCGAGATCGGTGTTGTATGCGGCAGGTACTTTGCCATGGACAGAGATCAGCGCTGGGAGCGTACCGAAAAATATTATCGCGCTCTCACCATGGGCGAAGGCAGGGAGGCGAGCACCGCAAGAGAAGCAGTCGAGATCTCTTACAAAGAAGAGGTGGGAGACGAATTTGTACCGCCCTTTATCATCAACAATGCCAAGATCGAGACAGGAGACAGCGTCATCTGTTTCAACTTTAGACCGGATCGAGTCAGGCAGATTTCCAAAGTACTGACAGCTGCGCACTTTGAGGGTTTCGAACGAGAAGTGGTGCCTTCTATCTATTATGGCTGTCTAACCGAATATGACCGGGCTCTCAATCTTCCGGTTGCTTTCAATCCACAGGTATTACCCAACCAGGAGTTGCACAACACCCTGCCTGAGGTCTTGTCCTGCCACCATCTAGACCAGTTTCATACTGCCGAAACCGAAAAGTATGCGCACGTCACCTACTTTCTCAATGGGGGCAAAGAGCAGCAAGTACCAGGAGAAACACGTGAATTGATACCTTCGCTCAAGGTCGCTACATATGACCTGGCGCCGACGATGAGGACACCTCAGGTCTGCGAACTGACGTGCAAGGCTATCGAATCCGGCAAGCATCCCTTTGTCGTGCTCAATTTTGCCAATCCGGACATGGTTGGACACACGGGCATAATGGAGGCTGCCGTACCCGCAGTCGAATCCGTCGATGATGCCTTTGGCTATTTATTAGAGGCAGTTAAAAATGTAAATGGAACACTTTTTGTAACGGCCGATCACGGCAATATCGAACAATTAATAGATTTGCGCACTGGCGAACCCCACACCGCTCATACAACTAATCCGGTACCGTTCTTAGTGGCAAGCTTTCAAAAACCTGCTGATGACCCGCTGGGCCTGGCTCGCACGGGTGCTGTCAAGCTGTCGAATGGAGGGCTCGCCGATGTAGCACCGACCATCCTGGCAGCCATGGGAATTAACAAACCTGAAGAAATGACCGGGCGCAATTTGATATGTAAAGCATAAGCTTATTGCATACAAACGCGCTTCCCAAGCGATGATTGTCGATCAGATTTAGATTTGCGGCATTTCAAGTGGTTTTACTCGTCATAAATTGACTGTATAATTCGAGCGTTTTCAGGCGGGCAAACTAATCATTTTGCCTCCGAACTTTCTGAGATTGTCACGGGACACATCATCAGGCACTGAAGGAGACGAATCAGACTCATGATTACACTTAGAAATTTGGCTTTGGCTGGCGCTAGCTTGGCTCTCGTGGCCTCCCTCGCTGCTTGCGGCGGCGGTTCTAGCACTTCCACCGAATCCTCTACCACTACCACCACCAGCACTGATGGCGCTGCAACCAGCACCACCACTACTACCGGTACCGATGGCGCTGCAACCAGCACCACCACCACTACCGGTGCTGATGGCGCTGCAACCAGCACCACCACTGGCGCTGACGGTGCTTCCACCACCACCACTACCGGTGCTGATGGCGCAACCTCGACCACTACCGAATCTCACTAAGAGTTCGAATCTATGGCAATAGAGCCCCCTTTCAAAGGGGGCTTTTTTGTTAGAATCCTTTCTCACGCCCCGATCTTATAAACAAATACGACATGAAACCCAGCTCATCAAAACTGACTTCCCGATCGATAATCGTCTTAGGCATGTTGCTTGCGATAAGTAAGCTGGCCACGGCTCAGGTGCCAGGGCAAGCACAGCCTAGTCTGTTAGAGTCCAATTACACGTCGGCGACACAAGCGCCTATCGCTGCACCACCGCTGTCTTTTGTCGATATCAACACAGGACGCTTTGGCAAGCTCGAGATCGATATGCAAGACGGGCAATTTATGGATGGAGCAGCAGACAGCATCCATCTCACAGCGAGACAAATGGACTTTGGCCAGGGCGAGTTGCAATCTCTCGATATCGATGCACGAGGAGCTTATATTAGAGATTTCATCATCGATAAGCTCACCATGAGCACTCAAGGGGGACTTCATTTTGACTCCGGCTTGATGCTCAACCAAAAGACCCTGCAATTTACCCAACCTGCCACAGCTCAGGTCACTGCAGTAATCTCCCAGGAGAGCCTAAATAAATTTCTCAAGGCTCCCAACACCCTTGATCGCCTTTCCTACTCGGTCACTCAAAAGGGGGGCATGCTAGCCAACCTCCTTGGCGCCGCTGGTGCAAATGCTGGTTTAAGCGTGCAAAATGCCGCTCTGGTGCTGGGCAAAAACAATAAAGTCAATCTTGATGCCGAGGGCAAGATCGGTCTGGGCACCATGTCCATACCCTTGAGCGCCCAATTGGACAGCGAGTTATTTTTGGAAAATGGTTGGGTATTTTTGCGTAACACCAAGGTGATGACGGCAGGACAGGAGCTTTCACCTCAGCTCTCAGAAATGCTGGTGAAAAAGGTGAATGGACTTTCTAATCTGGGCACCAGATCCGATGATATCCATTTCAGCTTTACCGATCTCAAGGTAATAGCCGGCAAGCAGCTTGTCGTCAGCGGTACGGCACAGATTAACCGTTTACGATTTGGCAGACAGTAGAGCTCAAACGGTATATACTTAGCCGTTCGCAAGATATTGACTAGAAAGCGGGAAACAAATGCTCAAGCGGCGCGACAGCCGACAATGGGATCAAATGAGACCGGTGAAGTTTACCAGAAACTACACCAAGAACGCCGATGGCTCTGTACTTACAGAGTTTGGCGACACCAAGGTCTTTACCACTGCAAAAATCGAAGAACGGGTGCCCGCCTTTCTCATCGGCAAAGGTGAAGGCTGGATCACTGCCGAGTACAGTCTTTTGCCCGGCTCTACAAATGTCAGGTCGCAGCGCGAGGTAACCCGCGGTCAGGCCTCTGGTCGCACCATGGAAATCCAGCGATTGATCGGACGTACCTTGCGTGCGGTGATCGATCGTCGTGCTTTAGGCGAACGGACCATTACCATAGACTGCGATGTCCTCCAGGCTGACGCAGGGACCCGCGTCGCGTCGATTTGCGGAGGCTTCGTTGCCTTGCATGATGCCTTGAGCAAATTGCGCAAATCAGGGGTATTTGACGATCTACCCATAATCGAGCATATGGCGGCGGTCTCTATAGTGCAGATCAAAGACCAGCTCTTGCTCGACCCTAATTATTCTGAAGACTCGCAAGCAGACATGGATAGCAATATCGTCGTCACAGAATCAGGCAAGATTTTGGAGTTGCAAATAACTTCTGAAGCAAAGCCCTACGATCAAAACAAGCTGGGTGACTTGATGCAGTTGGCAAACAAGGGCATCAAAGAAATCATCAGCCTGCAATACGCAGCGCTTAACAAACGCTGAGATTTTGATAATAAAGGCCCCTGACATTTAAATTTTGCAACAGCAAATTTAAATTTTTACTTCTTCCTCGTGACAACAGGCAATTGGGCATTACACTGTAGTTGTAATCGAGAGCTTTGCAACAACAGCGGGTCTAATGTGGCACAGGTAAAAAGCAAAAACAGTAAAAGCAGTGCCTACGACGTGCATTCTCAGGGCTATGGAGCCGAGGATGACTACTTTGGTGCAGATAACCGCAATGGGACTGACTATCTCGACTTTGCTCCAGATATCGACCAGGATCTCAGAGGCTCTAACTCGTCCCTACCCAACTCTAGCGCCAGTAGACAGCAAGACCTACAAGATTTTTTGAGCCGGGAGCAAGCCCTCGATAAGATGGGCGACTTCAACCCGATTAACGAGTCTTTTAAAGACGTCACCGCCTTCCGCCTTTTCGTCTCGACCATCAAGGTCTTTCACCGCATCTGCAAACTTCAGGGCTTTCAATCAGCATTGAGAGTCATCCCTATTGTCTGGACTATCATCTGGTCGGTCAAAGGCTTTTCAAAATTTCATGCCGAAGAATTTGAGCGCGCCTTGAGAGGCGAATCTTTTGATGATGCCGAAGAAGCCGCGCTGTCCAATCAAGATTACGAAGAATACCGCGAACTCGGCCGCTGGCTGTGCAAACGATTGAACGATCTCGGTCCGACCTTTGTAAAAATAGGTCAGACCATGTCCACGAGAGCCGATCTCTTGCCCTTGCCCGCCATGCTCGAGTTGACCAAACTACAAGAAAACGTCGAGACCTTTGCCCAAGAAACCGCACGCCAGGTAATTATCCGCGAACTGGGAGGTCTACCCGAAGACCTCTACAAAGAGTTTGATCCTGTGCCTCTTGCTGCCGCCAGTCTGTCCCAGGCCTATATGGCTCGCCTGCATGACGGGCGCCAGGTCGTAGTCAAAGTCCAGCGGCCCAATCTCACCACAATCATCGCCTCTGACGTACAAATACTTGCTGCCGTTGCTGACGAAGTGATGAAATATCCCTCGCTCTGCCGACACACTGATTGGCCAGGAGTAGTCGAGGAGTTTGCTCGCACGACGCTCGAAGAAATCGACTACATCCGCGAAGGTCGCAACGCTGACACTTTTAGGGCCAATTATCGCAACATGGACCGGATCTTTATCCCGCGGATTATCTGGAAGCTCACAGGTCGCCGCGTCCTGACCATCGAATACGTGTCTGGAGTGCGCATCAATGATGCAGAAGGCATCAAGGCTCTAGGACTCGATCCTGCAGAAGTCACCAAACTCGGTGCCAATTTTTATCTCAGGCAATTGCTCGAGGATGGCTTCTTTCATGCAGATCCCCATCCTGGCAACATGCGTATCATGCCGGACGGTCGAGTAGGCATATTTGACTTTGGGATGGTCGGTCGTATCACTCCAGAACTCAAACAACACATGGTCAATGCCTTTTTGCATACAGTGCAGAGACAATATAGAGATCTAGTAGACGATTTTGTCGGCATGGGCTTCCTCAAGCCAGAAGCCGATCGCGAGACGCTTGCTCGCGATATCACGCCCATCATCGACGCCCGCTTTTCAGAAGGCATGTCAAAAGTACGCTTTCGCAAGATGCTCTTTGACTTTTCCGAGGTCTGCTACCGCTATCCATTTAGATTGCCTGGCGAGTTTACCTATGTGATGAGAGCCTTACTCACTCTCGAAGGCATTGCTCTTTCAATCAACCCCCAATTTAACTTTGTCGACGCAGCCATGCCATTTGCGCATCGTCTGGTGCTCAAAAACAATCAAGTGCTCAGTCAGGCGCTCTTTAGAGAAGTCTTTCCCGATGGCAAATTTAACAGGCATGCAGCTATCAAATTGCTCAAGTCTGCCGCATCTTTGACTAGCAGCCTCCTCTAGTCACTCAAAACCTCTTTACATTTCTTGCCTTCCAGGGTCTGGAGAAGCGCATTCTTTGGCTGATACCTCATGGCTACCCGCTTTGCAGCATAAAAATTGCTTAGGAATAGTCGACAAGTGGCCAAATATTTGCAAAATAGAAAAGTAGCGGCAACTTTTGGAACCTTGGTCAAGACTCAATTACAAACAGGACGTGCATAGATCAGATGACAGCGAGCGCAGCAATGAGACCTGAATCTTCTTCAGCATTTTCCACCTCACAAGGAAATACCACTCAGTGCCCGCGTTGCCGACATCAAGTCGAGACAAGAGCAAAGTTTTGCGGCAGCTGTGGAGCAGCATGCTTTACGCAAAAATCGCCGTCACAGCCTAATCTTGCCATCACTGCCGACATCGCCAAATTGCCAAACCAAACACAGACTCTTTTGATACCTGATGCTGTCTCTGCCCAGGACCTCAAAAACCTGCAAGGCATGCTCGGTCCTAATGGGTTAGTCTCCAGCGATCGTATCAAGGCCATCAATGTTTCTAACCAGGCCAATTACGCAGAACGCAAATCCGCCAGGCAGGCAGTGCCAGCTTTTGCCATGCGCAATCAACAGATATCCAAGGCCTTGCAACAAGAGATCTCGGACCTGCAAGCTAATATGATCCGCGAACAGATCTTTCTCATTTTGCACTGGATCTGTTTTGTCGTAACCAATCTCATCGGCTTTGCCATAGCTCTCAAGTGCTACAACGAATTTATCGGCGACGAGATGTCCAAGCTCATGATGGCTTCGACCCCCCTCATGATCATTAATCTCTGCGCTCTATGCTGCCTTGTCCCGATCAAAGGCACCAAGCATCAGATTGCCCTTACCCGCGAAAAACTGATCTACGCTCGACTTAAAATCGAATACGAAAATCTGATGTAAACACCAGAGCTTGAGACTCAGTCTAAACTGGGTTCCCAACGAAGATTTGGCTTACGAGCTGCCATCGCCTCGTCGAGCTTGCCTACAGGCGTGTTGTAAGGTGCATTTTTGACCTTTTCAGGATCATCGATGGATTCTTGGTCTATCTTGATCATAATCTCGGCAAAACGGTCGAGTACCTCTTTGGACTCGGTTTCGGTCGGCTCGATCATCATAGCTTCTGGCACGACCAGTGGAAAATACACGGTCGGTGCATGCACTCCAAAATCAAGGAGGCGTTTGGCCATATGAGCCGTGCTTACGCCGCGCTCTTTCTGCCTGACTCCAGAAAGCACGAATTCGTGCATGCAGGGCTGACCAAAGGCAACAGTAAAATGTCTGCTCAATTTGTGCTTGAGATAGTTGGCATTGAGGATGGCATCGCGAGAAACCTGGCACAGTCCCTCCTTGCCATGCGCAAGTATATAGGCATAGGCTCGCACCAGGATGCCAAAGTTGCCATAAAATCCTTTGACCTTGCCGATCGACTGAGGGCGATCCCAACACAGATCGTATGCTTCGCCGGTCTTTTGCACGACAGGTTTGGGGAGAAAAGGCTCGAGAATATCGCGGCAAGCCACTGCGCAACCACCAGGACCGCCACCACCGTGTGGGGTAGAAAAGGTTTTGTGGAGATTGAGGTGACACACATCAAATCCCATATCGCCAGGTCTGACCAGGCCCATGATGGCGTTGAGGTTGGCTCCATCGTAATACAAAAGACCACCAGCTTCGTGCACGAGTCTTTGCACATCCATGATTTCTTCTTCGAATAAACCCAGGGTGTTGGGGTTGGTCAGCATTATCGCAGCTGTATCAGGGCCGAGTACAGCCTTTAGCGACTCTAGGTCTACCAGTCCTCGAGCATTGCTTTTGATCTCAACGACCTCGAAACCACAAAGCGCGGCGGTCGCAGGGTTGGTACCATGTGCGGTATCAGGCACGATCACTTTCTTGCGCTTGGTCTCACCTTTGGCTTCAAAATATGCCTTAATCAAGAGCAAACCTGTCATTTCGCCATGAGCACCAGCGGCCGGTTGCAGAGTCACTGCCGGTAAACCGACTACCTGGGAGATGGCGCGTTCGAGCTTATAGATCAACTCGAGAGCACCTTGCACCTGATCGACAGGCTGTAGAGGATGCAATTCGCGAAAGCCTTCGAGAGCAGCCATTGCATCGTTGACCTTAGGATTGTATTTCATCGTACAGGAACCCAAGGGATAGAAGCCCGTGTCGATGGAGTGATTGAGATGCGACAAGCGGACAAAATGACGCATTACTTCTAGCTCGGAAACCTCTGGCAGAGCCGGAGGCTTTTGCCGCAAATATCCTTGAGGGACCAGCGATTCGAGAGGCTTGAGAGGTACGTTGGGCCGCGGGAGAGTCTCTGCTCGTCTACCAGCCTGCGATTGTTCGAAGATCAAGGTCTCCAAAGGCGTCTTTTCCATCTTATCCTCTCAAAATGTCGCTGTTGTTTAGTGATCAAAAATGTTGTTGTAGCCGAGCAAGTCTGCGTCACACACCGCCGGCAGTGCGCTATACAATTTGAGCGCCAACTCCGAGCGGCCTTCTCTCTCGAGTCTTTCTTTGACCTTTTGATGCAGCGGTAACAGCACGCGGACATCATTTGCGGCGTACTCGAGTTGAGACTCCGTCAAATCCAACTGAGCCCAATCACTAGTCTGATCGGTCTTATCCAACTCGATCTTGAGCAGCTCGCGAACCAGATCTTTTAGTCCATGTCTTTCGGTATAGGTACGGACGAGTTTGCTACCTATCTTGGTGCAAAACAGCGGTTTGACCTCAATACCGAGATAGTATTTGAGCACCGCTACATCAAAGCGAGCATAGTGAAAAAGCTTGGTCACTTCTTGAGCTTCGCAGAGTTTTTTGACGTTTGACCCGCCGTTCTTCAATTTTTCCAGATCTTCGCGGCTCTTGTATCGGACGAAGCTGACGACCCCTTCATCATCGCAGATCTGCACCAGACAGAGGCGATCGCGCGGGATAAAGAGTCCACGGGTCTCGGTATCGATCGCTACGACCGATTTGGTCAAATAGTAGGCGAGTCGTTCGTCCGGCAAATCGTTTTCAAAGAGTTCCGGTTTATTATGCTTGACCAAAAGTTCTGACGGCAAGTCTAGGTCCTTTCATTTAAGACTGAGGCTGAAGCTCATGTGGAGGAATCAAATTATAGACGGCCGAAGCTCTCCAAAACGGAAGATATCTCGCTTCTAATTTTCGATGGTAAAATCAAGCACCAAGGGCATCAAGATGAAAAGCGAAATAACAATCTGCGGCTACTATGGCTTCGACAACCTCGGTGACGAAGCCATCCTCGAGGCTATAGTCGCTAGACTGCATGAGCTGGGTTTCAAAGACCACATTGTGGTTCTTTCCAACAATCCTCAAGAGACTGCGCGCCGATATGGAGTCAAGGCCATCGATAGATGGAATCTTTCAGCCATAGCCAGGGCCATGTTTAAGACAAAGCTATTTATAAGCGGCGGTGGAGGGCTTTTCCAGGACGCCACCTCTATTAACTCTGTCGTTTACTATGGTGCCATGATTGCTCTAGCCAAGCTGGCAGGCGCAAAAATCTGTGTGTACGGACAGGGCCTTGGTCCACTCAGGTCCCCTGCATCGCAGATGATTACGCGCAGCTCGATGAATATGGCCGATCTCTTGACCGTGCGTGACGACGACAGCAAAAAGATGCTTGCCGACTGGCACATCCCTGCTACCAAAACTGCCGACCCTGTGTGGAATCTCCCACCAACCAGATTGCCTAGCTCAGTGCTGGAAGCTTGGAAAAAATCTCTGGAAGGTAAACGATCCGATCTCTTGATCGGCCTTTCACTTCGCACCTTATCCAGTAGCGACACCTCCAACGGCTTGGACGATCAAGATCTGGACAATCTAGTTAAAAGTCTCAAACAAGCGCATGGCAAAGAAAAAGACAGCACAATCGTCCTTTTGCCATTGCAAGCAGAACAGGACAGACCGATACTACAAAGGTTTGAAACAGCCTGGCAAGCCGCAGGCGGCAATTGCGTCTGGGCCCCTCTGGATCAAAACGCCAAACCTAGCGAATGGTTGTCATTTATCGGCACCCTCGATCTCGTAGTCGGTATGCGCTTGCACTCGCTCATCATGGCATTAAAAAACAATGTGCCGACCTTTGGCCTGGCTTACGATCCAAAGGTCATCCACACACTAGCCTTATTTGGCGAGCCCTATGCAGATCTCAGACTGGCAAGGGATTTTGGCAGCTGGCAACAAGCCCTGCAAAGGCAGATAAAAGAGAGAAAATCGCGCAAGCAAGCCCTTGCCAAAGCTGTCAAAGATGTACGAATAGCCGAGTTTGGCAATGCAATCGTGCTAGAAACCCTATCTGGCGCTAAATTTGCTCTGCTCGAGGAAGGTGAAAAAAAGGAGACCAGCGATGCAAACCGACAATAGAGCTCGAGTGCTCGATTATCCGGTAGACATCGTCGATCTCTCCGCAGCCCTGCAAAAAATAGAGGGATACTGGGCCTCCCGCCAATCAGCTCATGTAGTAACTATGAATGCTGAAATGGTGGTGCAAGCGCAAAAAGACAGACATCTTAGTGATATCATCAATGGTGCTACCCTCGTCGTACCCGACGGAGCTGGAGTTGTGTTTGCCATCAAGCTATCTGGACAGGCCGGTCCTGATGGATGCGTCCGAGTGCCAGGAGTAGAACTTTCGCTTTCTGCACTCCAGGCAGCTGCAAAAAAAGGCCTAAAAGTAGCGTTGATAGGCGGCAAACCAGAGGTCATGCAAAAACTAGCTGCAAAACTGCAGACCGAGCCGCAGTTTGATGGCATTAAACTAGTCGCTGCTCAAGATGGGTATTTTGATAAGGCACAAGAGGCAGCAATAATCCAAAATATTGCAGATATGCAACCAGATCTGGTACTGGTGGCTCTCGGCGTTCCCAAACAAGAGTTTTTTATCGATAAGTACAGGCATCTATTTACACATAGCGTCATGATTGGCGTTGGCGGTAGCTTTGATGTTTGGACCGGCACGGTAGAGAGAGCTCCTGAGTCCTATCAAAAAATGCATCTCGAATGGCTATATCGGCTCAAAAAAGAGCCCTGGCGCTTTAGCCGGATGGCCTCCACCTTGCCAAATTTTGCCTTGCAAGTGTTATTTAAAATGGTTTTGCTCAGAAAGGGCCTGAGATAGTGCTTTTTGGCCGCTCATATGAGCCAGGATCGAGCGTGGAGGAACGTCGGCGAAAGGCCGTCGAGCTGCCATTACGCAGCCTCGCTCACCTGGGAGATGCAGTCCACGAGCTCTACCAGAGAGAGAGGTTGGCCCTGGAACACCAGACCATGAAGGGCCTGCACAATTCGGTGGTTGCGCTGGTCAACTCCAGGCAACAAGCAAGACTGCTGCAAAATATCAAAGACCAAGACTTGCTCACCGAGCAAGAAGCCGATCTGGTACGCAGAGCTCGCAATCTCAAAACAGCCGGTTTTAGAAAAAATGTAGAGCAGAGCACACTCAGACAGGCTACTGCTTTTGAAGCCCTGGTGGGCTTTTTATACCTTACCGATGAAGCGAGGCTGATGGATGTCTTGCAAAAAGCAGAAATAGCAAGAATTTCTGAAGATTTGGAAGAAGAGATTTAAAGCTAAACCTTAAGGATAGCTTTTTATGCAGGGGCATCAATGAGGGGGATGCTAAGTTAGATTTTATCGAGCTCCGTCAAAAAGACCCGGATCATGCCCCTCAAGCCAGTCAAGTCGAATGATCTCTGCAATTCGCTTTTGCTCAATACGGCAGATGCCGTGATCGTGAGCGATTCGGCGGGCAACATCACCTATGTCAATCCGGCCTTCGTCAAGCTGATAGGCGCCCAAGAAGACGAGATCATTGGCCATAGACTCAACTCTTTCATCCTAGCCGACTGGCTCGATAGCTCAACTGTCGAAGAAGAGTCGAAATCTGGCGCTGAAAGCAATGGCACCCCGAGACCGGCAACAATACTGACAAAATCAGGAACAGAGTTTGTCATGCCGGCAGCGCATTTTATAGCAGCTTCGGGCAGCGACAACATGACTATAGTCTATGTCGTACAAGCCAACTCTCTGCAACAGGCACAGACTGAGTTTGTCAGCACCGTATCCCACGAGCTCAGGACCCCTCTGACGAGTATTAAGGGCTTTGCCGACACGATCTTGCGAGCAGGCGATCGTCTTGAGGTAGCGCAGCAGAGACGATATGTCGGCATCATCCGCGATCAAGCCGATCGACTGACCCGACTTGTAGAAGACCTCCTGGCCGTCTCGCGCCTGGAATCAAAAAAACTGCAATTGACTGTCAGAGCCCTGGATCTAAGAGAAGCAATCGAAAGAGTAGAGCAAAATCTATCGGATAAGGCAAAGAATCATACTCTTGTAGTCCAAGTACCTGCCGGACTCACGCCAGTCTGGGCCGATGCCGATAGACTGGAGCAAATACTCACCAATCTCGTGGACAATGCCATCAAATATTCGCCGCAGGGCACGACTGTAACGGTATCGGCTACAGTGGCACCTGCCGATGAAAAGCATTCTGGTCCAGAAATGATCGAGTTTGCCGTCAAAGACCAGGGCGTGGGTATTCCCGAAGAACATTTGCCTCAGGTGTTTTCAAAGTTTGGCCGACTGGACAACCCACTTGTCAGACAAACCGAAGGCACAGGCCTTGGTTTGTATATCACCCGTTCGCTTGTTTTGGCCCTGGGTGGCCAGATACATGTCACGAGCGTACCAGGCTGCACTACATTTACAGTTAGATTGCCAGCAGCCACTTTTGAGCAACAAGTTGCTAGAGGCAGAGGCGACTAACCATGCTGATGCCGACACCAGTTATACTCATCATCAAAGAAGCCAGGCAAGCAGCCGACTTTGCTTCCGTACTGGAAAAAACCGGCAGCAAGGTGCATGCAGTCACGAGCTTTGAAGAAGCCAACGAGCTATTATCGTTTTTGCATCCCGACATCATCATCCTCCCGGCCCAGTTGGATGGCAAGGCAAATGGCGACGGCAGGCTCTATTGCCAGCAAATCAGGGCAACTTTGACGCCACCAAAGCCGGTGCTCGTCCTCCTGCATCCGAGCACGGATGTGACTGAGCGCATCAACGCTTTTAGATATGGCGCTGACGATGTTTTGGGAGATCCGATCGACAAGAACGAACTTGCCATAAGGGTCCTCGCCCACCTCAGACGTAGACAGGAAGAATTTTCCAATCCACTGACCCAATTTCCCGGACCCAATTCGATCAGGCGGATGCTCGACCAGTGCCTGGTCTCCGACAAGCCCTGGGCCGCACTTTCCATCGACCTCAATAAGATCCGCGTCTATAACGAGACCTATGGGGACCTCGCAGGCGATCAACTCATCAAGGCTCTGGCTGCCATCCTCAATGATCTTGCCGACGAGACGGAATTTGTCGGTCACATCGAGGCCGATGACTTTTTGATGGTCACACGTCCAGAATTGGCCGAAAAGAAGGCCGAAGAAATCTGCAGACAGTTCGATCTGGTTAGCTCACGCTTTTATCCCAAAGGAGACATCGAGAGAGGTTATCTCATCTCCACAGGTCGAGGCGGGATTCGTAGACGGGTACCGCTAATATCTATAGCGATTGGTATAGTCAATTCGCAAGAGAGAAAGTTTCAATCGTATGTGGACGTCCTGACGCATGCCCGCGACTATCGTTATGCGGCCAAGCACAGGCAGTGCTCTTATTGGGTCTCTGATAAAAATATCGATCAAGAACTCGATGCAAGGGCTCACACCAGATCTATCAGCCAGGTCCAAACCAATCTAAATCGAGCGCCAAGCGATATGAGAGTAACCGAGATGTCGAGCACTCGCATCCTCGTTGTCGAGCCTGATGGTGCAATGGCCTGTCTCTTGCAAGAGACTCTAGCCCTGGAAGGTTACTCCGTAGAAGTAACCAATTCAGCAATAGACGCCTTCGAGTCAGCCAAGAGCGAACCGAGACCTCATTTGATCCTGCTCGAATCCAATATGAATGGTCCAAAAATGGATGGCTGGGAGCTATGCAGAGAGCTCAAGTCAGATAAAGAGCTGGCAAAGATCTGGGTGGTGATGGCAACTTCCCATCCGGACCAGGCCCTGGCTCTAGAGGCTGGAGCCGACCTGTATCTGCCCAAGCCTTTTGACATGCCGGCCTTATTAAACGAAGTCAGTCTGCTCTTGCGCTCGCGCTAGCTATAATCCAATCGGCGGCCTCGACTATCGATCCAGCTTGAAAGTCAGGCTCGACACGCCACTGGTATTTACCGTCCTGAACGTCGAGGCCAAACCCTGTTTCCACGAGGATACCCTTGCAAGAGCAGGCCCTGGCAAAATCTATATCAGTGGCCTTGTCTCCGACCACGTAACAATTGCCGCGATCAATCCCTGATATTTCTCTAAAGGCCCTCTCAATCATCCCTGGACCTGGTTTACGACAATCGCAAGCAATATTGTAGGGCGCCTCTTTGCCGCCTTCCTCTGGGCTCAAATGCGGACAATAATAGATGGCATCCAATTTTGCTCCATGCTCCGCTAAAAGCTTTATGAGCCTTTCATGCAAGGCATGGATGTGAGATTCGGGGTAATAGCCCCGGGCAGGGCCAGTTTGATTGGTTGTAAGTACGCAAACTATGCCTGCATCATTCATCTTTTTGACGGCCTCGCCAGCGCCCTGGATGAGATTGAGGTTTTGGACATCTCTTATATATCCGGCCTCGATATTGAGCGTGCCGTCTCGGTCGAGAAATACTACCGGTCTCAGCGATCGATCAGACTGTGAAGACGTGGACATAGACTGTTTCCTAGCTTAGAACAGTTTGATTTTACCTCAGACCGGTCAAGTGTGTTACGATGGGTCGTAGTTAATTGTTTGTTGCAGGCTATACGATACAAAATCATGAGACTAGAAGACCAAAACGCTTCATTCCGTTACAACCAGATCGGCCTCCGCAAGTTCCTCGGCGACCTCGAATGCGAGATCATGGAGCTTGTCTGGAAATTGGCTCAGCCGACTGTGACAGTGCGTGATGTCTTTAATGCCTTGCGCAAGGAGCGCGAGATCGCCTATACAACAGTCATGACCACGATGGTGCGCCTATCCGAAAAGGGCTTGCTCAAGATCGTGGACAAGATTGGTCTGGCCAACTGCTACATGCCCGAATACGACCGCGAAGAGTTTATCAATACTGCAGTGAATATGATCCTGGAGATTTTTACGAGCCAGTTTCCCAAAGAATCACAAGAATTTTTGGATCAAATGCAGGCAAAATTGGCCCGCAAGCAAGCACGCAAAAAATAGCCTCGAGACGAAAGCAAGATGATTGCAAAAACTCGAAAAAAAGATGAGACGCGCAGGTCCATCCTGGCTTCTGCTCAAAGTCTCTTTAAACAAAAAGGCTATGAAGCAACCTCTGTTGACGAGATAGTACAGGCAGCCGATCTGGTAAAAGGCACCTTTTATTATCACTTTGACTCAAAAGAGCAGGTCTTGCTCAATTTGAGGTACCTCGCAGTAATCGAAGCGGTAGAGGCGAGCATCGCATCCCTGGACAGTGGCGCCACCGCCCGCGATGCACTGGCCGTACTTACAGAAAAGCTCGGTGGCTGGTCGCAAGATAACCCAGATCTGGCGCGAGTATTTTACGGCCGCAGTGCCGTTTTGATGCCGCAGCAAATGCAGGTTCAGGCTCAATCGACCAAGTCTCTGCCAGCGTCCCCTCCACTGGCCATAAAGATTGCCGAAATCATAAAAAGTGGTCAAAAATCTGGCGAGTTGCGTCAAGACATAGATGCGTTGACACTAGCAGAACACTTTATATTTATGCTTTTTCACACTCAAATGACCTGGGTTGCACAAGGCCAGAAAGATAAAATAGCTACACGTCTGGCACTCTGTCTAGACATCCTCATCAGAGGAATTGGCACCTAGACGTTTTCTCCCACAACAAATATCTGAGAAATTGCTGCAGTATCACCTGTGGTGGCAACATCCAAGTCCAAAATGGGCAGTTCTGCCCATAAGGCACGAGACCAGTAGTCTATCCAGAGCAGATCTTTATAGAGATCCATGTCACTATCGTTGTGCATGATTTGGCCTACCTATGGGGTGCATTTATTAAATCAATCCTCGGTAAAGCAATTATTTGGACGACCACAGTGTCTTTTAAGACTTTGTAAGCACGCAATGAGAAGCGCTTCACAGCTCAGTCCCAGTAATGAACTAGAATTGGATATACGATTGGTTATAAGATTGCATATAAAATCGAATACAAAATCGGACGCAAAAGTGCCATGAAGCCGGAGATCTCGACGATGAAAATCGCTATTACCTTTGCAGGTGCCATCGCAGCATTGACGCTTGGACAGGTGCCTGCGTATGCCGCAGTGAAACTAGCTCCGATCTTTAAAGATCACATGGTCCTGCAGAGAGATCAAAAACTGCCTGTGTGGGGCACTGCAAACCCTGGTGAAAAAGTCACTATCAACCTCAATCAGCAAAACGTCATAGTCCAGGCAGATAAGTCTGGAAGATTTGCCGTCGACCTGGACAACGAACCTGCTGGAGGTCCATACAAATTAGTAGCCAAAGGCTCGAGCCAGCAAATTATCAATGACGTCTTGGTCGGCGAGGTCTGGTTTTGCGCTGGCCAATCCAATATGGTCATGCTGGTCAGTGAAGCAAAAGATGCTTCGACATTGGCCAGTGTACCATCATCCAGATTGAGGGTCTTCAATATCGAGCAAAAGCTTGCGCCTGAGCCTATTAAGACCTTAAATGGGCAGTGGGTGCCTGCAAATCCAGAGACTGTAGGCAAGTTTTCTGCTGTTGCCTATAGTTTTGGCAAGGATCTCGAGAAGGAGCTGAAAGTGCCAGTCGGCATCATCGTCGCAGCCGTTGGCGGCTCGCCTATTGATGCCTGGTTGCCCACAAGCAAAAAGCTCACGCCTGCTCAGCTCGCGGCCCTGGCAGCCAAGGCGCCAGCAGCCGATAAAGACAAGCAAAGCGAGCCAGGCAAAACAAAATCAGTGCTGGACACCAATGAAAACCTCAATACTGCCTTTGTCGATGGCAAGGGATCGGCACTCCTTTTTAATGGAATGGTAAACCCTCTCATACCTTTCGCAATTAAGGGCATACTCTGGTATCAAGGCGAGGCTGATCTCGGCAGCGCAGGTATTTATCGGCAGAGATTTGCAAAGCTAATCGAAGGCTATCGAGATCGCTGGGGCCAGGATGTCGATGATTTTCCCTTTATATACGTCCAGATGCCAAACTGCGAATTATTTACAGACAAGCTCGGAGCATCTGCCTGGGTAGACCTACGGGAGGCTCAAAACTGGTCGCAAGGCCTGCGAGATGTCTATGCTGTCACTAGCCTTGATCTAGGCGAGGCCAAATCAGTCCACCCTTTGCGTAAAAAAGAAGTCGGCCAGAGAGCCGCGCTTATTGCACTGGCAAAAGCGTATGGCAAAAAAAACGAATGCCAGGGTCCAAAGCCAGACTCTTTTGAAATTGAAGGCAATAAGATCACGATAAAGTTTGAAAATGTTGGTAAAGGCATGCATTTTTCAGGCAAAAATGCCTTTGTGCTTGGGGGAACAAATAGACAATTTAAACCAGCTCAAGCAGTGATAAATCAAAATGCAATTACCTTGTGGAATGATGAGATAAAAAGGCCTGTGGAAGTAAGGTATGCATGGGACAACAATCCCAGTGGTCTTTTGTATAACGATAGCGGCTTGCCGGCATCTCCCTTCAGGCATTTCTTTATGCCTCAATAATGACTGAAGCAGGTTTTTTGCTATCTATTAGCAATTTAAATAAAAAAAGAGGCGAGTCGAATGACTCGCCTCTCTATTATGTATCATTCTCAGATCTCGATTACTCGTTATCGGGGATCGGAGCGCCTTCAGGCAATGTAGGAGAGGTCTTTTGGTGACGCTCTGCACGACCTGAGGTGTAGTGGCGTTCGTCAAGCACGGTCGGCTCGACCTGGAAGAGGTTGGTATCGCGAGGGCCTTCTACACGACCGATTTCTTCGGGCAGCTTGAGCTGACCGGGAGTACCGGGCAAGATGATCTCAGGTCTGACGCAGACTACCAGTTCGGATTCGTTCTTGTTGAACGCTTTGGAACGATAGAGAGCACCGAGGACCGGTACTTCACCGTAGATAGGCAGTTTAGCCAGGTCGCGTCCGCTGTTGCTGGATACTAGACCAGAGATATAAAGCTCTTGACCAGGCTTGAGCTCGACAATCGTCTGGGTCTTTCTGGTAGTGAAACCAGGTACGCGAGAAGCAAGCGCGCCACCGAAGGAGAAACCAATTTCTGGAGCGAGGATACGCTCTTCAGGAGAGATTTCCAGGTTGATGGTGCCATTTTCTTGCAGTACAGGGATCATGTTGAGACGGATACCGAAAGGCTCGAAGGTGATCGAGGGCAATGCAGTACCAGCAGTAGCTACAGCTTGTACGATCGGGATTTCGCCACCAGCAAGGAACGAAGCTCTCTCACCGGATATGGTGACTAGAGTAGGCTCGGCAAGTACTCTCGAACGGCTGTTGGAGATATTGCCCTGGATAGTGGGGTTGATCGAGAAGTTGGCAGCATTGCGGCCACCACCGAAGTTGGAGGTACCCGAAAATAGGTTGAGCAAATTAGCGGCAGTAATTGCAGCACCACCAGGCGTTCCTAACAGGTTTGCTTGCTGCAAAAGAGCTGTTGGGCCGGTGTAGACAATGGGTTGACCGATGTTACTTACTCCACCAGATCCGAGAAATGTAATGGACTGAACAGCGGCCGCATTGTTGCCAGCACCCGGATTACCTGGAGCTAGCGCGTTACCGAAGTTAACGGGTACACCTAAAGTAGAGCCGCCAACAGGATTGGCTGCAATAACACCGTTATTAGTACTTCCAGGATTCATGAACTGCAGGAATCTCAAACCTGGCTGGGCGGTCCATGGGAAATTGATATTTTGAGTCGCAACTGTGGGACTACCGCCAATACCGAAAGCAAATCCACGAAAGTTAGCGTTAAAACCAAGGTTGACCGCCAATTCGCGTGACGCAGTCGTGTTCATTTCCATAAAGGTGCAATGCAAGGCGATAAGTGGAACCTTCCGCACCTTAACTAAGCTGGTGACCCTATTACCATCCGAGGTCAAAACCTGAGATTTGCCAATATTATTGGGGATGTTACCGAAGAAAGTATAACGATCAACCGAATTGAGCTGAGCCAATTGACCAGCCTGGCCGCCTGCTGTAGCAGTGCCACCGAGCTCACCAATTCTGCCGTTGACTATGCGATTGTTAGCGACCTGGATGTTCATGCCGCGATCATCCATAAAAACGTTTGCAGCTGCGAAAGCTTTGATGATCGACTCAGGATGGTCGACATCACCTGTCAGAAGTACGCGATCCGAACCGCCAACAGAGAAGGCTTTGACGATGATGCGAGGATCGATCTCACGAAGAGTAGCTTGTAATTGCGAATAATCTTTTGAAACGCGCAAATCGACGCTGACGGAATTACCGGCATCATCCCAAAGCAGCATCGTTGCGACACCCGGTGCCTTACCAAGCAAAACCATTTGATTTTCGGAAACGACGACAGGTTCAGCGATGCCAGGATCCGAGATAGAGGTACGAACAATTTTGTTTTTAAACTTGAATGTACGTGATTGAGCAACCTTCAAATCTATAGCATTGGTTGTCTTGAACTCTTCTAGTTCGACGGTGCCAGTGACAACTGGAGGAATTGGTTGTGCATTGACATATGTCGACTGATCCGCGGCTTGCGCAACTACGGTGCGGCCATTTTTCAAGTCTGCAGCGCTTGCCTGATGCAAATTAGCCTGTAGCACCAGGATCGACAGGCTCAGAGCTAAGCTCAGCTGAGGCTTATTCATTCAAATCTCCCTCTAATAACTCCACATATTACGAACATCAATCGACGCAGGAGCTTCTAATGGTAAGTCCAGGCATAGACCGCCTGAATCAAAGAAAGCTTAACACGGATGGGCTATAGGTGCACCAAACTTTTTTCCAATAGGATAGACAATGAACAAGGTCTTTACAAAGATGTGCCACAGTGTGAAAAAGCCCACCAGCTGGTGCTATTCGAAGTCAGCTTTTGTGGACGGAAAACAAGAGGTATCGTATTCGATACCGCTCCAATATTCCAAATATAGACAATTAGGTAATAGAGCAAAATTAGATCTGCTTTAAACAAAAAGGGAAGAGACGCATGTCTCTTCCCTTGAGTAGTTCGAATAGAGAAAAACTATTCGTTATCTGGTATCGGGGCTCCCTCAGGCAAGGTCGGAGAAGTCTTTTGGTGACGTTCTGATCTGCCGGAGGTGTAATGGCGCTCGTCAAGAACAGAAGGTTCTACGTTAAACATATTGATGTCTCGCGGACCTTCAACTCTGCCGATTTCCTCAGGCAATTTAAGCTGCCCAGGAGTACCAGGCAAGATAATCTCCGGGCGAATCGACACAACCAGCTCACTTTCATTTTTGTTGAATGCCTTTGAGCGGTATAGTGCACCAAGAACAGGCACTTCACCAATAATAGGCGTCTTAGATATCTGCCTACCGGTATTTGTCGACACCAAGCCAGCAATGTAGAGCTCTTGACCTGGCTTGAGCTCGACAATGGTCTGACTCTTTCGAGTCGTGAACCCAGGGACAGTAGCTCCGGCACCAAGTCCAGCACCTACTGGCAGAGTAAAAGCCAGGTTGGGTGCAAGCAGTCTCTCTTCTGGAGAAACCTCTAAATTGATGCCACCATTATCTTTCAATACAGGAATCATATTGAGTCTAATGCCGAAAGGCTCAAATACGACCGACTGTTGTGCAGTACCACCAGCAGCGACCGATTGCACGATCGGAATTTCACCACCAGCCAGGAACGAAGCACGTTCACCAGATATGGTGACTAGAGTTGGTTCCGCGAGGATTCTGGCTCTTCTCATACCAATCATGCCTTGGAATGCTGGATTGATTGAAAGTTGGGTGCGACCTCCGATACTAGAGGTACCAGTAAACATGTTACCGATACCAGTACCAGACAGACCTGCACCGCCAGGAGCTCCAAGCAACACAGCTTGAGACAGCAAGGTTGAGGCCCCACCCGGTGAACCGAGACCAATCGCGGTATTGCCGCTTGGAGTTGCAAAGTTGACCGAGCTCATTGCATTACCCACTGGGTTATTCGCCAACGGGAAAACAAACTGAGAAGAAATGGTGCCATTATTATTCACACCAGCAGCAGCTGGAACCGGCGTAGGATTGAGAGAGGTAAAACCTCTTGAGCCGGGTGAAACGGAAATAACCGAATTTCCAGAAGGGATCTGAGCACTACCACCGACACCAAACGAGAATGATTTGTTAGCGACACCGAAACCTAACTGCGTAGCCAATTCTCTTGCAGCAGCAGTGTTCATTTCCATGAAAGTGCAATGCAATACGATCAGCGGAACCTTCCGCACTTTGACCAGACTGGTCACACGGCTACCGTCGCTTAAGAGCACCTGAGCCTTGGAAATGTTATTAGGAATATTACCGAAGAAGGTATAACGATCGACGGTACCTAGAGCCGATAACTGGCCAGCATTACCGCCACCAGTAGCAGTACCACCGATTTCGCCGATACGACCGTTGGCAAGCCTGTTGTTGGCAACCTGGATGTTCATACCGCGATCATCCATAAATACGTTTGCAGCTGCAAAGGCTTTGATTATCGACTCGACGTTGTCTACGTCACCGGTAAGCAATACACGCTCCGAACCACCAACCGAGAAGGTCTTGATGATGATACGGGGATCGATCTCTCTCACGGTTGCTTGCAACTGAGAAAAATCGCGGCTGACGCGAAGATCGATAGAAACCGAGTTGCCAGCATCATCCCAGAGAACCAGGGTCGTGGTGCCAGGGGCTTTACCCAGCAAGACCAATTGGTTTTCGGTGACTACGACTGGTTCGGCGATGCCGGGATCAGAGATAGAAGTCCTGACGATCTTGTTCTTGAGCTTGAAGGTCCTGGATTGGGACACTTTGAGGTCGAGAACGTTTGTCACTTTGTACTCTTCAAAATCGAGAGTGCCAGTGACTACAGGCGGGATAGGCTGTGCGGTGAGAGTGCTGTGATCGGCTTGAGCGACTACGTGATCGGGTGACAGCTGTGCCAATAAGGCTTTGCTAGCAGCAGTAACTGCAGTCTGCGAAGGTAGGGCTGCGATCGCAGGCACATGATCTATGACATCAGGAGATGACTTGGGAGCGACAGCAAGATCTGCTGCTACCCCAGGAGCGCCAGTCATACCCTCATCGAGAGGCAGACCTGGGTGTATGGTGAGAGCAGCTGCTGGAGCGGCGCCGCCAGCTCCAATCTCCTTGCCCTTACCAGCGAGGAACAACATTGCATGACTTGCGTCTACAGCAGAAGCTTTGCTTGCTGCAGGTTTTACCGCACCACCTTTGGTGGCGGCAGTTTTGATACTTTGTTTCGACACTTGAGCCTGGCCGGCCATTTGTTGCCAGATCGCACCCGACTCGGATTGTGCCGAGAGCCAATTAGCCTGGAGCAGCACTAACGAAAGACTCAAGGCTAAGCTCAACTGGGGCTTATTCATTCCACTCTCCCTCTACGAACTCCCTAACCCGATACCCTAAATGACTTGGGAGCACTAATGGTAAATATCGGTACGAGACCGACCAGTACAGAAGCTTAACACGAGTGCCTCATATGTGCACGCTTCTTTTTTAAGACTGATGCTACATACAACATAGCCTTAACACTTATCACTCGACATCTCCAATAAAGCGCTGCAGACGGCATCTAAGACCTTGCCAAGGTATTTACACAAAAGCACACATGACAACCACCCGTGGTGCACCATCATCAATAGTAAGTATCCTTACTTACCAAAAAAACGTTCTTTTATATATCCAAATGTCGTCGCTAAAATCTGTAATTATTTTATGATTTAAATCTCATTTGTTTATCCGCCACTAAATCCATGCTGGTAGAGATGTTTCGGATCTGAGCTTTTATATTCCTTTATAGTGGTATATTCAATAAAGCCGAGCAACAAAGCCGTGCAGGCCCCGATGCGGTCCGGACGGTCTTATAATTTAAAGAAGGACATTTATAGTGGAAAGCTCTTCTGAACAAGAAAAGGTATTGGTAGTTGACGACGAGGCGTCTATCAGACGCATTCTCGAGACAAGGCTCAAACTCGCCGGATACAACGTAGCCACTGCCCAAGATGGCCAAGAAGCAATAGAGCAATTCAACGGTTTTCAACCGGATCTAGTCATTTTGGACGTCATGCTGCCAAAGATGGACGGCTATGAGGTCTGTCGCGAGATCCGCAAGACCTCGGACACTCCCATCATCATGCTGACCGCAGTTGCTGATGTTTCCAACAGGATTCAAGGTCTCGAGATCGGCGCTGACGACTATGTAGTCAAACCCTTCAGCCCCTCCGAGCTAGAGGCTCGTATCAAGGCAGTACTGAGACGTACAGTCGAACGTCATCAAGAAGTCGGCCAGAGCAAGAGCTCCAACGTCATCACTATTGGCAATCTCAAGATCGATCTCAACAAGCGCCAGGTTACTCGTAAAAACGAGCGGATTCGTCTAACCGGGATGGAGTTCAGCCTTCTGGAGCTCCTCGTAACCAATTCTGGCAAGCCCTATTCGCGCGGCGAGATCTTACAACAAGTCTGGGCTTATCCCCCCGACCATAGGATCGACACTCGCGTGGTAGATGTGCATATCAGCCGTCTGCGCAGCAAACTAGAAGAAGACTCGTCCAATCCGGACTTGATCCTCACCGCTCGTGGTATCGGATACATGTTCCAAAAGATCAACTAAGCTGATCCATAAATCAGCACCAAATCAAGACAAATAAAAAGGCCGGCTGATTGTTAATCGCCGGCCTTTTAACTAGATCATCGCCAGACACTTATCAAGTGCCAGTTCTCCACGAATTCATGTATTCAGTCATCTCTGGAGTAAGAGTATCGATTTCGATCCCCATCGATTTAAGCTTGAGCCTGGCGATCTCCTCATCGACGCTGAGAGGCAGAGTATGCACTCCTGGCTTGAGGGTCGCCTTGTTTTTGACCAGATGCTCGAGAGCAAGAGCCTGATTGGCAAAACTCATATCCATGACTGACGCAGGATGCCCTTCTGCGCAGGAAAGATTGACCAGACGACCTTGTGCAAGGACATAGATCCTGCGGCCGTCTTTCATTTCAAATTCTTCCATCAAGGGCCTAACTTCTCTCTTGGACTTGGCCATTTCACCCAGACTGGTTAGATTGAGCTCAAGGTCAAAGTGACCAGAATTGCACACGATCGCGCCATCTTTCATATCGGCAAAGTGAGCTTTATCGATGACGTGCCTGTTACCAGTCACAGTGATAAATAGATCGCCCAACTTAACGGCTTGGGCAATAGGCATGACTCTAAAGCCATCCATGACAGCTTCGATAGCCTTGATCGGGTCGACTTCGCAAACGATGACATTAGCACCCAGACCACGCCCACGCATTGCGCAGCCCTTGCCGCACCAGCCATATCCTAAAACGACTAGATTGCGACCAGCAACCAAACGATTGGTGGCGCGGATGACACCATCAAGAGTGGATTGACCGGTACCATAACGATTGTCAAACATGTGCTTGGTCATAGCATCGTTGACAGCCATGGAAGGGAAAGGTAGAGCATTGTCTCTTTCCATTGCCTTCAAGCGAGTGATACCAGTAGTGGTTTCTTCGGTCGTGCCGATGACTTCTTTCACTTGACCTTGGCGCTCTTGCAAAAGAGTAGCGACGAGATCGGATCCGTCATCGATGATAAGGGATGGGTGATGATCGAGGGCAATATTGATATGTTTGTGATAGGTGGCAATATCCTCGCCCTTTATAGCAAACACAGACATGCCATAGTCCTTGACCAGGCTGGCTGCAACGTCGTCCTGGGTCGAGAGCGGGTTGGAGGCTATCAACACCATTTCTGCGCCACCGGCAACAAGGGCCCGTCCGAGATTGGCGGTTTCACTGGTGACATGGGCACAGACGGAAAGCTTGAGGCCTTTGAATGGCTTTTCTTTTTCAAATCGCTCACGGATCATGCGCAATACAGGCATATCCCCGTCTGCCCATTCGATCCTCTGCTTACCGAGAGGAGCAAGGCCGATGTCTTTTATTTCCGATGTTTCGATGGTCTTTGTGCTCACCGATACCCCCTTATGGACATGATGCAAATGGTTTGAGACTTTGGCCATATTAGCATTTACATATATAGAAGGTCGTTTTGCATAGCTTTTCTTCATTAGAAGGAAAACCAAATGGTTTATAAAACGATTAATTGAACCGTAGCGGGGAACATTAAAAGTAGGAGACCACTCCTTATTTAGACCGAACGGGAGACCACAGGTGACCGACCATGAAAGCCCAGGCAGATACCCAAAGAATTAGCTATAAGGCCGCTATCTCGGCAGTATTCGCTTATGCCTTGGCTATGCTCGTTGCCTATCCCGCTTTCGCTGTAGTTCTTTCGGGACATCTCGAAGAAGTGCAGGATACTTCCGCAAAAGTAGAGTCAATCAAACCCATCAAGCCCCGCAACACCTTCCCTCTTTCTTTCAAGGGCCAATGGCAAGTCCAGACTAAGGTACTTAATAGCCAGATTTCATCTGTCCAAGCCGGTCAGGTCATCACATCCGAAGTCACTTTTTATCCTACTGCTGACGGTCGTATCCTGGCCAAATGGCATCAACCGGGCTGGGTAGAGACACAATCCTCGGCCATGAGCTTTAACGGCAATGCAGCCACGGCAGACCGGACTACTTATTATTTTGGAGACAACGCTCAAGGTTCCTGGGCGGCCAGGGCACGAGACGAATTTACTCAAATAGCAAACAATAGTATTACAGCTAAGAGCTATGTCGATCAGTATATAGATGGCAACTATGTAGGCAGATATCGAACAGAGTCAGTCATGACCAAGATCGGTGATACCAACGAAATTGCTCGACGCTAACGACCATCGTTTTGTATGGCACCATAAGTGGTGCGTAATAAAAAGAGGCCCACTAGGGGCCTCTTTTTTTGTCTTACCAGATGCCTTTACCCGCGGTGCCTATTTGGCAGCAGCCAGCAATTTGCGATTGCCAGTGCGATATTGAGCAAAGGATTGCTTGCCTTTAAAGATGGCCAGTTCGCCAAGATCGTGCTCTATACGCAGCAACTGATTGTACTTGGCAGTACGCTCAGCGCGGCATGGAGCACCGGTTTTGATCTGATAAGTGCTGAGAGCGACCGCAAGATCGGCGATGGTGGCATCTTCGGTTTCCCCTGAGCGATGCGACATGACACTGCCAAAACCATTTTCACGAGCGAGATTTACAGCATCCATAGTTTCAGAAAGAGTCCCAATCTGGTTTGGCTTGATCAAGATTGCGTTACCGATACCATTTTCGATACCACGCTCCAGACGCTCCACGTTGGTCACAAAGAGGTCATCACCAACCAATTGGCATTTGGAGCCGATGGCATCGGTCAACTCTTTCCAGCCATCCCAGTCCTCTTCAGCCAATCCATCTTCGATACTGATGATGGGATAATTAGCGGCTAGCTTTTCATAGACTTTGACCATCTCATGACTGGATAGTTTTTTGCCTTCTGTGGCCAGATTGTACTTGCCACCTTCAAAAAACTCGGTGGATGCGGGGTCTAGTGCCAGAGAAACCTCCGCTCCTGCCTTGAAGCCGGATTTTTCGATAGCTTCAACAATCAATTCTAAAGCGGCTTCGTTGGTCTTTAGCGAAGGAGCAAATCCACCTTCGTCACCAACACCGGTGCCCAAACCCTTTTTATGCAGCACTGCCTTTAGTGCCTGATAAATTTCTGCGCCCAAGCGCAAGCACTCACCAAATGTGGAGGCACCATGAGGGATGATCATAAATTCTTGAAAATCCACTCCATCCTGAGCGTGCTTGCCACCATTGAGGATATTCATCATGGGTACTGGCAATGTATTGGCAGAGAGTCCACCTACATAGCGAAACAGCGGCAATCCCATCGAATCAGCAGCAGCTTTGGCGACAGCTAGGCTGACACCAAGGGTGGCATTGGCCCCAAGGCGAGACTTGTTTTTGGTACCATCCAATTCGATCAATGCTCTATCGATAGCCAATTGGTCTATTGCATCCATACCGATCAGATTTTCAGCGATGGTATCGTGGATGTTTTCGATAACCTTAAGCACTCCTTTTCCGTGATAGCGAGCCTTGTCGCCATCGCGAAGCTCGACCGCTTCAAAACTACCCGTGGAGGCACCAGAAGGAACCGCAGCTCGACCTGTGGCACCACTGGCGAGGGCAACCAAAACTTCGACAGTGGGATTACCACGCGAGTCCAAGATTTCCATTGCCGATATTTCTTCAATATGCGTCATCGCGTTTTTGCTCCTAAATGCACCATATGTGATTGCAAGCGTCCGCTTTTATCAGATTATTTTTCCGATTTGCGAATTTCTTTGCTGCGTTTTATGAAGGTTCAAGTATAATCCTTTTCACTGGATTTAAATTTGGCTAGACAAATCTTCGAAACAGCACGAAACGTTTACTGATTCTCAACTGATATTCGGCTTGTCTAACTAGATTGCATAATTGAAATTCTGTTGTTGTTGTTGTTGTTGGTTTTCGGTATCGTTTGTTCTTTTCAATAAGAACCTAGAAGTGGCGGACATATATGGGCAACCTGTACGGTGGCAGTTTCCAGGCTATCCAGGAATACTTCCAGCAGAAAGAGTGCCGGTTCTGTTCTCAGCTTTTCAAGTCAGAAGGTATACAGCTACTCCGGGAAGAACCCGGCGTACTGGTGGTCAGAGTTACTTGCTGTGCATGCGGTCATCCCCTCGGCGTAGCCATCGTTGGCACTACTCCCAAACCGCAGAAGCCCCAGTCGCAACACCCCCGCGATTGGACCAAGCGTGATAAAGAACGTCTCGTGGGCCTCCCGCCCATTTCTTATGATGACGTCCTGGCAGCGCACGAGTTCTTTGATTCTTTAGAAACCGACTGGCATAAGCATTTGCCCAAAATTGGCAAAGCAAGCTGAGTTGACAAGCAAAAGGTGAGATATAAAAGCCCGTGAAGCTCTTGGACCAGCATCACGGGCTTTGTATATCGTGAAGCAGTCACAAATAAGCTAAAATATCTTTGAAACTCCAAAACTGGTCGGACTCTTGTTAGGCAAGGAAACACGGCTGGCTCCATTCCCCCCAAAAGACCAAGCAAGGGGGCTGAGTGGGCCAGATCATCATCAAACTATAGATATAGGCTGGTATTTTCCATCCACTTACCAGGTAGGCATGTCTGGTCTTGGCTACCAGTTGGTCTGGTGGCTGATGGAGTCTCGTCCAGACACCATGGTCAAACGTGGCTTTCTCGACATTGCCGAACAAGGAATGGAGACCATCGACTTGCTAGGCTTCACAGTTGCCTGGGAGTTGGACTTCATCAACATCTCCACTATCCTGCAAAAGCACCGCGTGCCCCTCACTCCACAAGAAAGACTGCAAGCCGGGGACGAATGTCCACTGATCTTTGGCGGTGGGCCGGTACTTTCAGCCAACCCAGAGCCGTTTGCGGACTTTTTTGACGTCATATTGTTGGGAGATGCCGAGTCGTCGGTTCCTGCATTTCTCGACGCCTGGCAGTCTGCAAGACAGTTGCCGGACAAGCAAGAGCAACTGCTCGCCCTGTCAAAAGTGAAAGGCCTTTATGTACCTTCTCTTTATACAGTTGCCTACGATCCGGTATCACAAGCGATATCATCCATCGATCCTATACAAAAAGACGTGCCACCATCAGTGGAGAAAGAGATTTTCAGGGCACCTGACGGATATGCAGTACACACCCAGATCCTGAGCGATCAGACGACCTGGAGCAATACCTTCTTGATAGAAGTAGTGCGCTCCTGCCCACAAGAATGTAGATTTTGCCTTGCAAGCTATCTGACAAGGCCATTTCGCGCCACCGCCATCGATACTATTGTGGAAAAAGTAGATTTTGCCCTGCAGCATACAAAGCGGATCGGGTTGCTGGGCCCCTCAGTCACGGAGCATCCTCTATTTGAAAATCTGGTAGCAAAATTTGAAGAGCGTCCAGACATCGACCTGACTATCGCCTCGGTGAGAGCAGATACTTTGACGCCATCCATCGTCAAAATGCTCAAGACGCTGGGACAAAAATCTGTCACCATCGCAATCGAGTCTGGCTCTGAAAGACTGCGGCAGATAATGAAAAAAAACCTTAGCCAGGATGAAATTTTTGAAGCAGTGCGGCTAATCGATGAGGGCGGCCTGCAAGGTGTCAAATTTTATGGCATTGTTGGTTTGCCATATGAGACTGATGCGGACTTAGAACAAACTGTGGCCTTGATGGCAGCTCTTAAAAAAAAGCACAAGCGCCTGCGCTTCGTTTTTGGCGTCTCTTCATTTGTGCCAAAAGCACAAACACCATTTCAATGGTCTGGCAGGGACAAAAGAGCACAAGCAAAACTGGAATATATGCGCAAGCATTTATCAAAATTAGGTATCGAGGTACGACCTGAAAGCCATAACTGGAGCGACATACAGGGATTGATTTCCAGAGGGGATCGCAGACTGGCCCCGCTAATGAGAGAAATCGCCAAAACACAAGGCAGTGTCGGCGACTGGAAGCGAGCCCTCCGCAATCTTCCTGAGGGAGCGCCCGCTCTTCAATTTTTTGCCTTCCGAGATATCGAAGTCGACGAGATCCTGCCCTGGCAGCACATATCTCCCCCACAAAAAGAAGGAACACTGCTCAGGCACTCCGATCAAGCTAAATTGTTAGCCCAAACCTCGGTCAAGGAGCTAAAATAGCTAGCCTTAGCTTTTTACGAGAATGCCGATGTCTACCAATCAGGATCAAGAAGGCGCCAACTATCAATACAAAATCGAGTCACTGATCCAGCCGATCAGAGACGACTTGATGTCAGGAGCAGCAGAACAGGCATTGAGAGCCATTACTCTCTACCAAGCGCTCACAGCCATGGTAAAGGACGACTCTCTTGACGAGGCAAAAGAGACGCTGATCGTAGCTTCTAAAGCTCTCGTTGATTGCCAACCTGCCATGGCGCCATTATTTCAATTGGCCAATCAGGTCCTTTTGGCTTCGGATCAGGCAAATGATGTCCCTTCTTTGATCGACAAGGTCGATCAGGCACTCACAGCATTCGAAAAACGCCTATGTGATTCGGCATCAAAGATAGCCGATCTGGCATACGACCTGATCGAACCAGGCGGTCTCGTCTTTGCTTATTCTTTTAGCTCGACGGTGGTCAGCTGTTTACTCAATGCAAGAGCCAGAGGGAGATATTTTAGGGTAGTTACGACAGAGGCCAGACCCTCGATGGAGGGGCGCAAATTGGCCTCTCGACTAGCGGCTGGCAATATAGAGGTCATTTATACTTTTGACAACGCCATGGGCCTGGTGCTGGGCAATTGCTGCGCGGCCTTTATGGGCTGCGACTGCATAGCATCTCCTGGAGTCGTCAATAAGGTAGGCTCCTGGGCTCTCGCCATAGCCTGCCGCGAATTGAATGTACCTCTTTATGCATTCTCAGGCACAGAAAAATTTGTGAGTGATGAGCGGATGTTCGAATTTGAAAAACATGAAAGGCCTGGCAACGAGGTCTGGGACGCAGCACCAAAAGGAGTAGCCGTTCTAAACCACCAATTTGATCTGGTACCCTTCAACCTAGTTTCGGGATTAGTAAGCGAAGATGGCATTCTTGGCGAATCGGACGTTCAAAAATACGCCTCGCGCATTGACGTGCACGAGGCGCTCCGCATCTAAGATTTGGACTTAAGGATATAAGCCCCGCAATTTGCGGGCTTCGACTATGCGCTCCACGGCCAGAGACATTGCGGACATTCGCAGGGTGACCTTCTTTTCCTCGGCCTTGTCAAAGACTCTGGTGCAGACATTGTTCATCAGGCCTTCGAGACGCTCCAGCACCTCGGCCTCGGTCCACAAAAGACGCATAAGTCCCTGAACCCACTCGAAATATCCGACAGTCACACCAGCAGCGTTGGCGAGGATATCCGGCACGACAATGATGCCCCGGCCATCGAGCACATCATCAGCATTAGGCGTCGTAGGGCTATTGGCACCTTCGACAACCACTTTGCATTTGATCCGATCAGCGTTGCCAGCGTGCAACTGATTGGCCACCGCGCATGGTGCGAGAATATCGCAATCCAGTTCCAACAATTCTTCGTTGGTCACCTTGTCTGCCTCGGTGTATTCGTACATATTGCCTTTGCTGTCGATATGCTCCATGAGCTTATCTATATCGAGACCATTTTTGTTAAACAATCCACCCTGCGCGTCAGACACACCAACGACCTTGAAGCCTGCATTGCTCAGATTGCGAGCCACCGAAGACCCGACCTGACCGAGCCCCTGAATGACGACCGAGGGACTATTGCCCTTAAATCTGGCAAATTGAGCAGCTCGACGAGCGGCCAATGCAACTCCATAGCCCGTGGATTGCACAACACCCAGAGAGCCACCAATCGACTGCGGCTTGCCGGTCACCACCGAAGGCACGGTATAACCGGAATTGACCGAATAAGTATCCATCATCCAGGCCATCGTCTGCTCATCGGTATTGAGGTCAGGTCCTGCTATGTCCTGGCTAGGTCCGATCAATTCGAGAATCTCGGATGTATATCTACGGGTCACTCGCTCGAGCTCACCTTTGGACAGTCTATTTGGATCCAACCTGATGCCACCGTGCGCGCCACCGAAGGGGAGATTCATCAAGGAGCATTTCCAGGTCATCAACATAGCCATCGAAGCTACTTCGCCGAGGGTGACCTCATTATGAAAGCGCACACCGCCCTTACCGGGTCCCAGGGCCATATCGTGCTGGACGCGGTATCCCATAAAAGTACGCACCGTACCATCATCCATCCGCGCAGGGATAACGACCGATAGCGAACGCTTGGGATGTCGCATGGGCTCTACAGTACTCGGGTCGAGTTTTAAGACCTGAGCGGCTTTATCAAGGCGTTTTTGCGCGTTGAGGAAATCCGGAGTCTCCCATTCGTTGCCGACGGCCGATCCAAAACCCTTACCTTCGGTAGCTGTGCCCATTTGTCCTCCAGCTGTGTGTTGCAAAAGTTTATAGATTGTAGCCTTTCCCGAGACAAATTACGACAAATCAAGCATTTATTAGGCTCGGACCAATCTTTGCCAAAACCGCCTTATGCAAGGCATGCTGCTTGAGCCTGACTGCCTCGATCAGCTCATTAGCTTCTGCGCTGCAAGCAGATAAATATACTTTGACAGAGTCTTTGGACTCGTCCTTCAGGCCATCAATATTGATGAGCACGTTGTAATAAGCGCCCTCGCCGCATGCTGCGGCCATGAGAGCAGCGACGCCAGCATCCGAGAGGGAGTTGGGATTGCCTTTATCTATCATTTCCGCTGCCAGATCCATTAGAACCCGCACCATTCTCAGCACCGCCATGGGCGAGTCGATAGCTCTTTTATTGGCGGCCATAATAGCCTCAGCGCGAGCATCTTTTTCAGCTTGAGACCCTTTAGGCATCCTGCGAGCCTCGATGATCGAATTAAAGGCCTGCATATCCTCATCGACAAGCAGGAGGAGCGATTTTTTTAGGTCTTGAGCGCCATTGGCCACTCGATTGAGCTCCAGGCGCCTTGCCTCAAAACCTTTTTTATCAAAAGTGAGATTGGCCACCATGGCCGAAAGAGCTGCCGATAAAGCGCCTGCCAGAGCCGCCGTGCTACCACCACCAGGTGCGGGAGACTCGCTGGCCAGCTCGTCGGCAAAGTCGCTCAAAGACATATCCCGCAGATTTTTACCTTTTGCAGCAACCTTGTATTCAATGATTTTTTCATCAGGATCAAAAGGTGCAAGATCGCTCAAGCCAAGAGATTGGATTGCACATTCGATCAAATCTCTTTCACTCACCCCCTGACTACGGCCCTGCCTGGCGAGATAGTGACGTCCAGCAGCCAGCATCGGCTCAAGCGGCACAAGTCCGACAATCTCAGAACCAGTCACACGCATACCCAGTCTAGCCGCCTGTTCCTGGACCTCATCAAAGGCACGATGCATAGACGTGACTTGATAGTCAGTCAGATTGATCGAGACCTGAGCTCGCTTGTATTCCTCAACAAACCAGCCTACAGCACGGACTTCTTTGAGAGTACCGGGCATTTTAACCGTCTGACCCTGATCGTCCTTGATCAATTGACCCTGGTCATCTCGCTTGCCCCTTCCGGCCTCACGGATATTTAGAGCAATCTCATTGGCCAGCTTTTTAGAACGGGTATTGAGGTTGACGTTATAAGCGATGAGAAATGGTCTGGCACCAATTACAGTGGCACCACTTTTGGCATTAAAGGTGCTCGGCCCAAAGTCAGGCGTAAAATCAGGTCGCTTCATTTTTTCAGCCAGGCCCTCGTATTCGCCCTGCCTGATATCGGCGAGGCTATATCTATCGGGGCGAGTCGCAGCGTTTGCATACAGATAGACTGGCACACCCAGTTCACGGCCAACACGCTCTCCAAGCCTTTTTGCGAGCTCGGCGCATTCTTGCATTGTGATATTGGCTACAGGGACAAAGGGACACACATCGCAAGCGCCCATACGGGGATGCTCGCCATGATGCCTGGTCATATCGATCATGCGTGCGGATACGGCTATCGCTTGAAACGCAGCCTCAACGCAGGCATCAGGAGAGCCCACCATGGTAATGACTGTACGATTGGTGCTGATACCAGGATCAACATCCAATAGATTGGCACCTGACACCGATCGGATAGCATCGCAAATAGCATCGATGACTTTTTTATCGCGTCCCTCCGAAAAATTGGGTACGCATTCGACTAGTTGCAATGACATGCCTATCTCCTTGAGGTCTGGACCTATTTTTGGCGGGAAACTAATTTGAAAGTGCCATAAGTGTGCTTGAGCGTAAATAGCAACATACTAACGGATAGAGCGATCCACAAGAATGCCCAGAAAATAGCTGGTAAAAAGAAATGGGCCTGCATATTGGTTGCATCACTAAAGCCTGCCCCGGCCAATCCTAGCGAATGAGGCACCAATACCCAAATCAGAGTGAGAGAGTTGAGCGCGGTTTGCACTGCAATAAAGAGTAATACCAGATTGGCGATCTTAGGCTTAAGCCTTAAAGAGGCCCAAATCAAACCGCCACCGAGGGCCAAGCCCCAGACCAGACTAAAGACGGCCTGAAAGAAAATATCAAAATCGAGAAGAGAAGGCAGAATAAAAAAGATAGTGCCACATATGATGGCACTCCCCAGAGCCATCAGCACATTGCGCGACAATCTAGGAAACTGGCTCAAATAGACAAGCAGGCAACCAAACATAGCTGTGCCCAAATATCCAGCCTGGCTTATGATAAAACCCAGACCTCCAGAGCTATTGGTAATGCCACCATGGCCGGCACCATCAGATACTATCGTCATGCTATGCACCTGACCGCCAGTAATGATGGTGGCAAGAGCGTGAGACATCTCGTGCACCATAGTGACAAATTGATTGATAGGAGTCAAAAGGAGGGAGACGCCAGGGACATTGGAAATGAGAATTGAAAAAGCGACGATCACCCAAAACCATGGAAAGGTATGGCGATCCGGCTCTTCATCTGAACTGCTGATGTCTTTAGCCAGAGTCGATTCAGGCCTTAGCAGCAATTCTCTTTCGAGAGCCGCAAGCCTATACTGCACCTGGACCTCATCTTTGACTAAATCGGTTGCTTGATCTGCGATTTTGAACTCAGGAGACTGCTTGCCTCCACTCTCTTTAAATCCTTTTGCGCCTCTGCTGCGCCTTTGATCAATCTTTTTGCTGTCGTCCATGATCGTTCTTGGAGTACAATCTGCTCTAATTTTGCTTTGCTTGGGTGTTTTTGTCTAAGTATATATGACTCTCAATCTACTGATCGTCGTCTGCCTCGCTTGCTGGAGCGCATGGGGCATTTTTGACAAAAAGGCTCTGGAAACCGGCAGCCATTTGGATGTCCTGCTTTTCCAGCATATCTTTTATCTAGCCGAGATACCCTTTTTAGTCATTTTGCTCAATGCTCTAAATCCTATGGGCTGGCCGATTGCATCGGAGACCTGGCTTTTAGCCTTGGCCAGCTCGATTGTTTCCTCCATGGCCATGCTCTTTTACCTTGTCGCCCTGTCGAGGTCAGAAGCCAGCTATGTTCTTGGTATAACGGCCGGCTACCCGGTGGTCGCCCAGCTTTTAGCCAGCATCTTTTTGCGCGAAACAGTGGTGGCCACAAGATTGCTGGGCTCGGTACTCGTTTGCACGGGCGTCGCCTTGATTGGAGCCTCGCGTTCGAAGGCAGAGGATGCCCATCATCCGGGACTTATCGATCTAATATTTTGCCTGCTTGCAACTGTTTGCTGGGGCTTTACGGGGCTCATCGACAAAACAGCCCTGATGCATGCTGACACCCTGAGATTTTATTTTGCTCGTTGTCTATCAGATGTCGTCTTTTTAGGACTTTTTGCCATCGGGCTTGGCATGATCAAGCATCGTGTGGTCTGGCGCAATCGCTCCACCTGGAAGTTTTGCGGATTTTCAGCAATGTGCCTAATATTGGGCACATCGACTTATCTCTTTGCCCTCAAAATGTCCACAGCCTCTTATGTGATCGTCATTACCGGTTGCTACCCCCTATTCACCTATATTTTCACCCTGCTTTTTCTCAAAGAGAAAATGCAAAAATGGAGGTTAGCTGGCATAATCGGCATCGTAATCGGTGGACTACTGGTCCAATCCACCCAGAGTCAATAAAATGCTATGACACCGTTGACGGTGCCTGGCGTCTCATAATAATTAGGATAAGCATGCCTTAGTCCAGGGTATAAACTTTAGATATCTCGCCCTAGCTTCCAAACCAAAAAGGAACTCCTCCATGCCAGACGACAAGGGTCCTCTCAATGCCCCGGCACAGCAAGCCAATGCCGAAGAGGATCTGAAACGCAAGATCATCGATTCGGTAGGCGGCAATTTTAGAGGCGAGGAGACTAGCCGCTGGATTGCGGCGATCAAGGACGATGACATGGCTGACGCCGAAGAGACGGTGTCGATGGGACCTCTGGACACGCCCATATCAGAGCCGATGACAGTGCTTCTGGACAAGATCTTTGATCATCTCAAGCGTTACACCTTTGAGTACAATCGTATCCAGGACACTCGCGAATCCTACATCAATTGCGAGCGGCCATCGGCAATGATGACCGTTGCCGACTATCATGTCATGGGCAAGCCGATCAAATACTGTCTCGGTCACATTGCCAGCCGCAAATGGGCACTGGTCTTTTGCGGCGAAGACGATCGGGTCCGTTGTTATATTTCACCAGTCGAATATTTAATGGGTTTTCGACCCGACCAGACCGATTTTCCAGTTTATGTAGAGATGCGCCTGGCCAAGCTCACCACCAATCGCAGCGGTCGGATGGTGTGGAGCATCTCGGGGCAAGCTCTCGCCGAAGAAACGCTCGCCGTCCTGGCAAGACGATTTTTTACCCACCTGGTCAAGGTGATCCGCGGCGAAGCCGACATGACCGAAAAATTTGTCTTTGACCCCCAAGACCTAAAGGCTCCTCCCAAGCAAGAGATGGTAGATCGATCCTTCGAAGACGACCTGGGCAACGGTCTGTTCGATAAGACCCAGGGCAAACCATCGCAGCAAGCCAGGTCTCAGGATCAGGGTACGAGTACAGCTGATAATCTTGATATCAGTCACTTGGTAGCCAGACCGCAGCCTCAGGCACAACCACCGACCATCGGGGGCCAGCAACAGTTTGGCCAACCATATCGTGACCCCAACTCAGATTCGAGTCAAAGACCAGGCATGCCTAGCGCCAGCGAGATGCAAGCTCAGGCTCAGAGCCAGGCAGATAGCCTCAAGTTTAAAGCCAGCGAATTGCTCAAGCCGCGCGCACAAAAGGAGCAATCACTCTCGGCAAGCCATTTTCAGGTAAATACAGATGATAAAGCGAGCAATCAGCCTCCAGATATCAACAAAGAAGCAGCCGAACTAAATCGCAAGATCGCGCATAGCCTCAAAAATCTTTTTGATACTGTCGACGCCTCGATCTCAGGTCTGACGGCTCTGGGAGTAGAAGCCATGCATACAGATGATCTAGCATCAGTGGCCGATATCATGAAACGTACAAAATCACTCAAGAGCCTGCGAGACGGCATCGTCAGCATGTCCAAAGAGTGGCAAAAAAGCCTCGAATCCTGATTTGGCAAGGCACAAAAAACAAAAGGCTCGCTTAGGCGAGCCTTTTTAATAATCGGAGAGGGAGGGATTCGAACCCTCGGTACAGCTTTTGACCGTACAACTTCTTAGCAGGAAGCCGCTTTCGACCACTCAGCCACCTCTCCAACGAGGAGATCAGTTACCTATAATAGCTCACCTCTGGCGCCTTGTCCAAAAGCATTTCTAAATATTGCCCAGCACAACTATATAGACCCAGTAATAGGCCACAGCCGAACCTATGATCAAGCTATCACCTCGATCGAGAAAGCCGCCATGACCTGGGATCGTATCGCCCGAATCCTTTATGCCTGCATCTCTTTTCATCAATGACTCGCAAAGATCGCCGAGCTGTGCCGCGACCGAGACAACCGCGCCCATGAGTGGAGCCTGCCATAAATTAAAGCGAAAAGGATGGCAAGCAAATAGATAATGGTCCGCCAAATAAGGAATGACCAGCGAAAATATCATGGCTGCGACAAAGCCTCCAATCGATCCTTCGAGGGTCTTTTTGGGACTGATCTGTGGATACAGCAAGGTCTTGCCGATCTTTTTGCCAACATAATAGGCAAATACATCAGTGGAGAAAATGATGAAGATGGTCGCCCACACATAAGCAAGTCCTGGTTGCTGCAATGGGTTGTCGGTGAAAGGCATGCCCGATGGCGCCAGATTACGTAAGAGCACAAGATGACTTGGCAACCAGCCCACATAGATAAAACCCATGATGGTAGAGGCAATATCGGCAATGGTGGCCGGTCTTTCCTGATCGCGAAAGAGTAGACGGAAAAACGAAATGAAAATCCCCACTGTCATCAATAAGGGAAAGTGATTGATAGAAAAGGAATCAGGGATCTGCCAGCCCAATACCGATGGAGGCAATGCTGGCAGACCTGCCACGACAAAAAATGCAACGATCATGCCTAGAACGATGCGACTCGAGGGATTTATGCCCTTCTTGCGAGCCATATCTATAAATTCTTTGCCGCCCATGAAGCAAGCCGCACCGAGCACGAGAGCAAGAAAGACGCCACCAGCGAGTATGGCGAACACGGATATGGAAAACAGAATCCAGCCGTATAAAAGTCTCATTGCTCGTTCAAAATTTCCCCTTTTTCAGGACGCGCAAGCAATCGCGCAGAAAACCAGGCCGTAGTAGGTATGGTCAGGACCAATCCTAAACTACCTGATATTGCTGAGGCAACCTCGGTTGCTACGAGGTCCAGATTTATCAGTTTTGTCGATGGCACTTGACTGATCAAGAGCAAGAGCGGTAGAGCAGAACCAGCATAGGCGAGGATCAAGGTATTGGTCATAGTGCCCATGATGTCGCGGCCAACATTCATACCTGCTTGATAAAGCTGATCTTGATCGGCACTGGGATTATTTTTTGCGATCTCTGAGACTGCCGATGCAATAGAAACCCCAACATCCATGATCACGCCTAGGGCACCGATTAGCATCCCAGCAGCCAACAAGCCTTTATAAAATTGTGGACTGCCGGCAAGCACCGACCCTCGCAATATCTGAGCTTCTTCGGATGAAAGCCCCGTCAAAGGGGCAAATTGAATCACGAGCTGTGCAGCAATGCCGGCGACAATGACACCACATACAGTGCCGAGCACGCTGGCCCAAAATTTGCGGGAAAACCCAGCAACAAAATAAACCGTGGCTATGGTAGAGACGAAGCAAATTCCGATCGCAACCAATAGAGGATTAAAGCCATGCATGCTCAGAGGCATCAAGACGCAAGCGATCAAGATCACGCTTACGACCAAACCCAGCAGAGACTTGAGCCCTTTTTTACCGCCAAAAAATATAAAGGCTACGAGAAAAACAGCTAACAAGACACCAAGTGCTGGCGCCCTATGGTAATCAGCAATATTGATCTCGGTCTTTTGACCTGGCTGCGACACTACAGCCAATACCACCTCTTGTCCTGGACCGACATCTATATTAAAGACAGGATTATCGGTGATCTCGTTGGCAACAGGAGCTATCATCCCCTTGAGTCTGCCTTCGAGTATTTCCACATCCAGGATCTGTCTGGTAGAGAGCATCCCGGTCGATTGATAGAGATTTTGATTTATCGAAGCCTTTTTTGCTGCCACGACTCTGCCGACAGCAAATTCTTCTTGAGGAATCTCGTTACTCATCGGCCTTTTTGAAGATCTCCAATTGTCTGGCATCGTTGCCAAATTCGTTTAGTACTCGTTTGGAAGGAGGCTTGCCGAGATGCTGATATGCGTAGGGCGTCGCCATGCGCCCGCGAGGAGTACGATTGATAAAACCTTTTTGGATGAGAAAAGGTTCGTATACATCCTCGATAGTGTCAGCGTCTTCACCTATGGTGGCAGCCAGGGTCTCGAGGCCGACAGGTCCACCGTCATAATTGTCGATGAGGATCTCGAGCAATCGGCGATCGGTCACATCCAGGCCAAACTTGTCGACCTGGTAAGATTCGAGCGCCTTTTCAGCCAGTTCGCCGTCTATGGTAGCAGCCTGCTGGTATTCGCCAAAATCGCGGACTAATCTCACTAGCCGGTTGGCGATACGTGGGGTGCCGCGGGCACGCGAGGCGATCGCTGCAACGGCTTCGGCAGTCATGTCGCTATTTAAAATACCTGCCGTCCTTGCCACTATCTTGGACAATTCGTCCTGGTCGTAAAATTCGAGACGACAGACAAATCCAAAGCGGTCGCGCAAGGCATTGGAGAGCATGCCGGCCTTGGTAGTCGCACCAACCAGGGTAAATCGAGGCAAGGGCAGGCGCATGGTACGAGTGGCATGTCCCTTGCCAGTGGTCAGATCGATGACAAAATCTTCGATAGCAGGATAGAGCAATTCTTCGGCGACTCGAGACAATCTATGTATCTCGTCGATAAAGAGCACGTCTCCTTCCTCGAGTTGATGCACAAGGCCGATAATGTCCCTGGGGCGTTCAAGGGCAGGGCCAGAGGTCATATGGATGCGTGCCTGCATTTCATTGGCGATGACCCGAGCAAGGGTTGTTTTACCTAGGCCTGGAGGTCCATAAAACAGTACGTGGTCAAGGGCCTCGCCACGGTTTCGAGCGGCAGCTATCGACATTTTCATCATCGCCTTGAGCCGGGTTTGACCTATGTACTCGTCAATATTGTCCGGCCGGACAGAGCTATCAGCCTTCTGGTCCTGCGAATTTTCCTTGCCAGATAGGATCGAAGAGCGACGATTCGTTAAGCTCTTAGATTCTTTTAATTTGTCTGCCGATCGTTCTCCTCCATCGCTTCTGGCGGCATTGTCAGACGGGCGCTTGGGTGAGTCTTCTTGGTCGGATGTTTTTATGATGGCCATATAGCATTTGGTACCGGTTCGTTACTAAAGGCTACCGCATAAGAAGTAATCAAGGTGCAAATTTGTCTAAAAGCCTTATTATTGTCAACTAGAAACAGAAAGGCCAGCGGGGCCTTACTGGCCATATCCAGACCACTACCAGGATGCATACAATGAATACATTGAGCCCGGTGCAAAACCCAGCAAACCAAGCAGGCGCCTATAATGCGCCACAAGCAAGGCGAGTCGAGCAATATGCCGGACAAACAGGGGCCACTCCTGAAATTTCCGTGGTGATCCCCGTTTTTAACGAAGAAGACAATGTCGAGCTTTTGTATAGCAAACTAGTCTCGGCTTTGACCGAGCTTGGGCGCAGCTGGGAAGCCATTCTCGTTGACGATGGCTCTAAAGATAAATCATTTAAAAAGCTAGAAGCCATCGCCTCTGGTGACAGCCGCATCAAAGTAGTGCGCTTTGTCAAAAATTTTGGTCAGACTGCAGCACTTGCTGCAGGTATCGATCACGCGTCCGGTGACGTCATCATCCCTATGGACGCCGACCTGCAAAACGATCCTGCAGACATCAAACGCTTGCTGGCCAAGCTCGATGAAGGTTTTGATGTAGTGTCAGGCTGGAGAAAGGAACGTAAAGACGAGTTGTTTTTACGCCTCATTCCTTCATGGATCGCCAACAAAATCATTTCTGTTATCTCCGGCGTTCGTCTCCATGACTACGGCTGCTCACTAAAGGCTTATCGCAAAGAAGTGATCAAAGATGTCCGTCTATACGGCGAAATGCACCGCTTTGTGCCGATCTACGCCACTTGGCTGGGAGCCGCCGTTGCCGAAATCCCAGTCGATCACCATGCACGCCAGTTTGGACAATCCAAATACGGCATCTCCAGGACCTTCAAAGTTGTGCTCGACTTGATGACCGTAAAGTTTATGAGCACCTATCTCACCAAGCCGATCTATGTGTTTGGTACGGCTGGGCTCTGGTCTATGGTTATGGCCATGGCAGCCTTCGTCTGGATGGTGGTACTCAAGCTCTGCTATCACACCTCTTTCATCGAGACACCACTACCGGTGCTGGTCGCCGTACTGTTTGTCATGGGCATGCAATTGATCTTTATGGGCTTGCAATCCGAGATCCTCATGCGTACATATCATGAGTCACAAGGCAAGCGCATATATCGGGTCAAGACTCTGCTCAACGTACAAGATCAAAACCAATAGCCGATCGTTCGTTAAAGTCAAAAGCTCCGGTTGGCTTCCCAGCGATAAGCACTTTCTATGATTTGCTCGAGATTGTATTGAGGCGACCAGCTAAGCACATCTCTCGCCTTGCTGTTGTCAGCGACTAGCACGCCTGGATCCCCAGGACGTCTAGGTTCAAATACATGCGGGACCGGCCGGCCTGAAACTTTTTGGATTGCGGCCATCACCTGCATTATCGAGCTACCTGTGCTGGTGCCGAGGTTGACTGCCAGTCCGAGATTATTTGAAGCCTCGAGATCCCCACTAAAGTCATTTTGTCCAAGCATGTTTAGGGCCTTAACATGGGCCTGCGCGAGGTCCTGTACGTGTATGTAATCGCGGATACAGGTACCATCTGGAGTGTCGTAGTCATTACCATAGACTGATAGGCGATCTCGTTTGCCCAGAGCAGCCTGGATAGCAAGCGGTATCAGGTGCGTCTCTGGCTCATGGCTCTCACCGATACGACAGCCAAAATCAGCACCAGCCGCGTTGAAATATCTCAGCATGACAAATTTTAGGGATCTAGACAGCGCCAATGCTCTTAAAGCCTCTTCGAGCATGAGCTTGCTCGATCCATAAGTATTGATAGGCTTTTGCGGATGCTTTTCGTCGAGTGGCGTGTACTGTGGATTGCCAAAAGTAGAACAAGTGGAAGAAAAGACGAAACGCTTTATGCCAGCCTCAACAACAGCTTGTAAGAGCTTGAGAGTCTCAATTACATTGCGGTCGAAATATAAAAATGGCTCGACTTGCGATTCGCCTACATAGGCTCGAGCGGCAAAGTGCACCACCGCCTGCAACTTTTGACCATGTGTTTCTAAGATTTTTGCCAAAAGCCGATCATCGCCAACCCTTCCCTCATAAAAATGCACACGATCTACAGGCAATGCGTCGAGAACCTCGCGATGTCCCAATGAGAGATCGTCCACTATAACTACGCTGGAGTCTTGGTCCTGGAGATATTCGAGAGCAAAATGGCTACCCACGTAACCCAGACCGCCAGTGATAAGGATCATTTGCTTGCCTTTCAAGATTTATCATTCGCTTATATCTATCGCAGATATTTTACTAGCTAGGGCTAAAACCGAGTAATATTTAGTCAGATTCCCAGCCTTCGCAATCGAGCTTGCATGCCAACTCGCGAGACCAATCTCCACGCCGAGCATTTTGCCTCAAAAAGAGCATTCTTAACCTGGTGCCTGACAGGCGCTGCCGGGTATCTAGCCCTTTTTCTAGCGCTTTCTTTCACCCACATATTTAGCCCAGGATTGCAAGTAAAAGACCTTGCCGACCGTGATCTCGTTGCGCCAGCCGACAGTCGCATTATCGATCAGGCGGCAACCGACAAACTCATGGAAGACGTAAGGCAGACCGTGATTCCGGTGTTTCAGGTGGACCGCAGTCGAGATGACAATACGCATTCACAGGTTTTCAGGGCAATAAAACGTATCCAAGCCTTGCAAAAAGCAGGTCTGACCCCAGCTCCTGTAATAGCAAAGACCGCAGATAAACCTAGATCCAAAGCCACAAAGACTAAGATTGCTAACAATAAGCCTACTCAAAGCAGCATCGAGCAACATATACCTGTAGAAATAGAATTGCGTTTGCTCTTGCAAAGCGATGATGATTTTAAAAAGGCTGTCGACAGCGGAGCATTTAAGGATCTCGCCCTCACCGCAAGCCAAATAGAGCGCATTGAGCAGCGTCGAGCAATTTTGCATAAGGTAGGCACAGATGAAATGGCGGAGACAGAAGTACTGACAGCTCTATTGATCCAGCCCAAAGACCTGGATGAGTTTGCCAATACCCTGGTCGATACCACAAAACGCCTTACCCTCAAGTTCCCTCGTTTTCCAGTGGCAGACAAAAAAATCTGGGAAGGAATTGTCGAAGAGTTTCTCCCTGAAAAAATGTCCTTCCTTGAAAAGCGCGCTGCGGCCAGTATCATAGCCCACAATTTAGAAGCAAATCTCGTCATCGACCACGAGTCCACCCGCCTCAAAGAAGAGTCTGCGGTCAAGTCTGTGCAACCTGTGCTGCGGCAGATCAATCAGGGCGAAGTAATCGTTTCGCGCGGCTCTCTTGTCACCAACGAAAAACTCGCATTATTGCAAGCTCTTGGCATTACTCATATAGACCGCTGGCCATTCATATTTAGTATCGCGATTTCTCTAGGCACGGCTCTGGCTTTGATCGGGTTTTTCTTACTGGCTTTCGAACCAAAACATTTTGTGAATGCCACAGATATCGGCTTGATGTTTACCGTTGCTGTAGTCACGACTGCTACCGCTTCGATCGTGGGCAAGATCTATCCCCAGTTTGTGCCTCTACCTGCGATGGCATTGATCCTGGCTATATTTTTTGGCCGTGGCATTGCCCTGGCCGTCACTCTACCTCTCATATTGATAATCGGGGTGGACAAACTCTGCGAAGCACACAATCTAGTGGCTTATCTGGTGGCGAGCATCGCTGCAATTTTTTCCTACAACAAAAATCGCAATGGCATGATCACCACTGGTATTTTTATTGCAATCAGCATGACCGCAGCCGATCTCATGGTCATTTTGATCAGCCATTTGATGAGTCCTGCATCCCAATTATCCATCAGCGCTTTGGGCAGGACGGCTACACTCGATTTATTAGGCGGCCTATGCTCATCGATCATTGCCATAGGCAGTCTGCCCTTCCTCGAAAACTTGTTTGGCATGATCACACCATTCAGGCTTGCCGAATTGACCGACGCTAATCAACCTCTCTTGCGCAGGCTAGAAGAAAACGCTCCTGGCACCTACCAGCATTCTCTGGCAGTGGCAAACCTCGCCGAGGCAGGTGCTAAGGCCATCTCCGCTGACGCCAATCTCGTCCGAGCGGGTGCTTTATATCATGACATAGGCAAAATGGTAAGACCCAAGTATTTTATCGAAAATCAGCTGGGTGCCACCAATCCCCATGACTCCATGTCACCGGAAGACAGTAGGGCGAGAGTACTTGCCCATGTCACAGACGGCATCGCATTAGCGCAAAAATATCAGCTGCCCAAGGCCATCCAAGATTTTATACCGATGCACCAGGGCACGACTCTAATGGCATATTTTTATCATAAGGCCTGCCTGAGAGACGGCCAAGAAAAAGTAGATGCCGGATTTTATAGATATCCAGGGCCCAAGCCAAACACCAAAGAAACAGCGATCGTCATGCTCGCCGACGTATCCGAAGCCGTTACTCACAGCATGCGAGACCCAAGCCAGGAAGAAGTCGAAATCGCTCTGGCAAAAGTTTTTCAAAATCGTTGGGATGACGGTCAGTTTGCCGATACCAATATGACCTATGACGAGATGACCAAGGTCAGAGAGGGCTTTTGTCGAGTCTGGCGCACGCTGCACCATGAAAGGCTCAAATATCCTGCCACCACAACAGGCAAGATGCCGATTGCACCAGAAGAAGAAAAAGAAGACAGCAAACCGAAAGAGCAAAATAGCACAGGCGGAGACAATGGGATCGAGCCAAGCTGCTGTTAGCTATATGGCAATGCAATCAGGATTTTAAGCTTACGGCCAGCGCAATCGCGTACGAGGGCGCAAATTGATCAGGACGAGCACTTCGTCCAGCGCTATGCTCTCGCGACAGGCGAGAGTCAAAGCGCCAAGGAGATCATCCATCGTCAGGGCGGTCTTTTGCTGTTTGATGAGGACCGCCGCACGCAGGGCCGCATAGACGTAATGCTCAGGTATCTCGAGGTCTTGCACCAATAATCTCGCGACCTCAATACCCTGATTATAATTGACATTGATGCGCCCGCGGAGATCATCGCTATAAACATTCGCATCGCGCAATTTTTCTACACCAGCGCCAATGAGTAATTGCACCACCAATGGTGCAAGGTTTTCGGTGATACTGCGCGCTCCAGCCTGGCCAAGGGCTTGCAAAAACGGCATATCAAGAGCCTTCATGAGATTAAAGACGTCCTGACTTTCCGATGGCGTCAGGCACTCACAATCGATCATCTCTTGCATAGAAACGGCAGCGTCCACAAATACTTCGGGCACACCAAAGACCTGGTGCAAACGCGCATCCGGCACGGCGCCGCACATGACGCGTCCGCATGGAGAGCCTGAGGCTAATGAATACAAAAGGGCATCAAAAAGTTGTTTGTCTGAAATCAGCTCCGCCTCGAAAAGCATTTCACCAAGTCTTGGAGTCTGCTTATGCAAAGATTTTTGGTAGCTTTGATTGAAAGGAAGCTTCATCAATTCGACTTCGCGCATAAAAGCAGCAGCGATGGAGTTGATGCATTGTTCACGCTTGATCGCGGCTCTTCTGACCAATTGCTGACCAAGCAAGGCAGTCTCAAGCAGTTCACCAGATATGATACCGGCATAAGCGAGCACATGTCCAAGAGGAAGGCCAGTGCGGCGGCTGGATTCTAAATATTGCTCCAGCGACTCGACATCCAAGATATTGGCGTCGACCAGCAATTGACCGAGCTTGTTTGAAAGGTGGTCTTCGGGCTGTACGACTTTTGTATGCTCAAATGCTTTTGCAAGAGAAAGACTCTCCTGGCTGCAACAAGCAAGGACCTTGACACCCATATCGAGTGGAAGTTGCCGGTTATTGACCAGGCTTTGAATGTCCAGAGCGGCACGTAAAAGGGTCTCGGACAAGAAACCAGATACGACCAGACATTGCCCGAGAGGCAATCCACGGTCTTCGTAACCGGACAGAGCCTGCCTGACGTGATTGTGTTCGATGATGCCGGAAAGACTCAAAAGATCTCCCAGACGCAAATGCTGAGCCATACGCGGCAAAGCGTTGTACGATGCGCTGTTGATGGCCAGATCTCTGTTTTCGGGGTCCATGCCTTTTGATGCTCTATTGAAAGCCTTAACGTCCTAAACTCGCAACGTAAAAACTCAAACCGGTCTGACCGTAAATACGTGTTTGAACCAGTTGGAGAGTATCGTCTATTTTATTGGGTAGCTCATCGTTCTTCAAATGCTCTATCACCACCATGCCTTCCGCGCTCAAGATCTCTCTTTGAGCGATGATGCCAAGGATTGCGGAGCCTAGTCTTGCAGCATATGGCGGATCGACAAAAATCAGATCAAATGAGGCAGAAGGCAGATGTTCCAGAAAGACCAGGCTATCCCTGACAATGGAAATAACGCGACTTTTGTCCAACGACAGGCTGTCGGCACAAGCCTGGATATTTTTGATCTGCGCTGTGCTTTTGTCGACAAATGTTACATTGGCGGCTCCGCGGCTAATGGCCTCAAAGCCCATCAGGCCAGAGCCGGCGAACAAATCGAGAAACCTGGCATTGATCTGTCTGCCATTTAAAATGTTAAAAAAAGCCTGCCTCACTTTGGATGAGGTGGGACGGACGTCTTGGCCCCTGGGACTGCTAATCGCCCTGCCCCGCAATGAACCACCAGTAATAATCACGCTCCGATACCCATGACTACTCATGATAACATGGGTGTTTGGACTGTCATAGTCCGGGATTCAACCAATAAGAGGAAAACATGAGCGCGCGCCGCATAGCTCGAGAACTAGCCATCATAGTGATGCCTCAGCTGCCTAAAAACAAAGAGAAGCTGAGCAAGCTCGAAGTTACCGAGCTGGTTGATAAGGCCGTCTTTTTGCTGGTCGATTATGCCAGACAAAATCTAAAAGATGCACATGCCATCATCAATGGTGCCAACCGCGAGCTCGATCAGATCGAGCTGGATCATCCTCAAAATGCAGACAATGTGCATGAGATAGAGTCAGTGCCGCTTACGACTCAAGAGCTAAAAGACAAATTTAAGCAGATGGAAATAGCCATCAATCTCATCTCAGAAGCAATGGATCTACCAGAATTGGCTTTGTCAGCCAATCGCAATAGAGAGATAGACAAGGCTGCACAAAAAGAAGACGTGCGCGAGTTTTTTATGCGCCTGATCGAAGAATACCTAGATCACAAAGATACCGTAGAAGAATTTATCAAGCGCGCGAGGTCGCAGTGGTCGATAGATCGTATGGTTTCTATCGACAGAGATATATTGAGACTGGCCTGCACTGAGGCTTTCTACATGGAAGATATCCCGATCAACGTTGCAATCTCAGAAGCAGTCGAACTGGCCCATCGATTTGCCGATGAAAGGGCAGCAAAATTTATCAATGGCGTTCTCTCGAGCTTACAAGAAGAAGCCAATGCCGTAAGAAGAATGGCTGCTCGCAAACGTCAAGCAGCTCAATCGCTCTAGGAGGCGGTGGTGAGCGAACAAGAAAATAAAAAAGGATTTTGGGGCTCGACCTTTACCCGACTCAAATCAGCTCTTGTCAAAACCAAGGAGCAGGTACAAGGTGATTCTACAGAGATTGGATCACCCTCTTTAGATGCCGGCCAGGGAATGAGTACTCCTCAGTCCGCCGCACCTGCAGAGGGTATGGCCAGTCAAGTCAAATCAATTGCTCCGCCTAAAAAAGTCGATCAAGAATACCTAGAAGATCTCGAGGATCGATTGATCAAGGCAGATCTAGGACTGGCGGCTGTGGATCAAATCATGGAAGATCTGCGCTCTGAATACCAAGGTAAGGAAAAGTCGTGGACTAGTCATGACGTCGATGTCTTTCTGCGGAAAAAATTTGCAGCGCAATTAGCTAAATACCGAGCGCCACTCCAGATCTATCCGGACAGGTTAAATGTAATCATGGTAGTCGGAGTCAATGGGGTCGGCAAGACGACCAGTATTGGCAAACTAGCGCACCGTTACAAGCAAGCGGGCAAAAAGGTCTTGTTGGCTGCTGGAGATACATTCAGAGCAGCAGCAGAATCGCAATTGGAAATTTGGGCCGATCGCGCTGGAGTGGACATAGTTAGACTAAAAGATGGTTCCGATCCAGGAGCAGTGGTTTGGGAAGCACTCAAAAAGGCCAAGGCAGAAAATTACGAGGTCCTTATAATCGACACAGCTGGGCGCTTGCATAACAAAACCAATCTTATGCAGGAGCTAAAAAAGGTCCGTGGCGTTGTCGATAAGCAGGCTCAAGATCAAAATATAGAGTGTCTTTTAGTTCTGGATGCTTCCACCGGTCAAAATGGCTTACAGCAGGCCAAAGTCTTTAGCGAGGTTTGCGGTCTGACCGGTGTAATACTAACCAAACTGGATGGTACAGCCAAAGGTGGCGTCGTCTTTGCGATCTCGCAAGAATTACAAATCCCGGTCAAGTTGATTGGACTGGGTGAAAAAATGGATGATCTCAAGGATTTCGATGATGAGATGTTCGTAAGCGCGCTGTTCTGATATATTTTGGGGACCGGGCGTTTCGCAGATAAGGTCATGGTCGAACAGTCACTCCCTCGATATTTTGTGCCCAGGCAGGGTGCTCAAGCGAGCTCGCGAAGCTTGTTCGACTTTATACCATCACTTTTGCTAGATCAGTTTATCGCCGGCATGCGGCATACCAGGGAGCATGGCTATATCGTCGGTCTGGATGCAACAGGCGAGTTAGCTGCTATCAACAGGCAGGATGTACAACAGCTGCCAGAATATCTGCAATCACAAATATCACATCATGAGATCACGTCAAATGGAGATACACGGCTGCTTCAAGCCAGGTCCTTCTATTTGTTTGATCTGCAATTGATGGAGCAAGCCGGGGATGTGCGCGGATACAACGATCCAGTTTATTTGTATGGCACAATCACCGGGCCCTTTCCTACTTCTGATGGTCGATATCAAGCCGTCGAAGGTCAGTTGACAGTCAATCGCTCCGATATCATCGCCGGTATTATCCAGGGCTATCGATGGTGTTTCCAAGGAGACGCGGCTTCTAATCGGGGCTTCCACATCATGCTGCCAGGCGCCCCAGAAGAAGAGGTCGCGGCAGGCGATGGAATAGTACTGGCTTATCCTTTGCTGTCAGCAGAGAACATGATCTCGGGCACAAGCAATGAGGCGCTCCTGCTCCAAATACTCTATGACGTATTGAGCGCTTTGAAACAAGATTTGGGCGCAGAAAAACTCAATCATTTTCTGCTGCGCACTACTTTGCCTGTGCCAAGCCGATCATTGCTGGAAGAAGACCTCAAAGCCCAGGGTTATCAAATCAAAGGCGACTACGCTTCGCGAAACACGCTCAGCGTCCAACTGCAAAATCCTACTAACCGACCTAAAGGTTTCAAAGGGCTTTTGAGTGCGGCTTTTGGCTCTTTTATGCCGGACAAGCTCGAATTACCGCCGGAAGGGACTTTGGATGACCTCATAGTCATTGCAAGAAAAGTCATCACTTCTCTCCCCCAATGGCCACCCAGCCGGACTCAAGCGATTATGAACCGGATCGATATCGCAACCCCGGAGATGAAAATAGCCGCAAGATCCTCATCTTCCACCAATATGGCTTCATTGAGCAAAAAAATAGTCTTGCCTGCGGACGTCAATCAAATCAAACAATCTCAGCTATCCTCCAAAAGCAACAAGTCTACTGACTGGATGCATGACTTTGTCTTCAATCGCAGCAATCACAATAAAACTACCAATGGTCCACGCCTGACTTCGAGCCAAGAAACCAGCAAAACAATTGGCAACAGGATATCGGCTGTCTCAAAGGCCCAGTGGATGAAGGATTTTGAGCAATCCCCCCCAAATGCTAGCAATTCTTCAGATTTGACAAGCTTGAAACCTGGAGAAACGGGCAGGATTAGCCAAGGAGATGGAAACACGGAGACCCGCAGCTCGCAAAAAAAGAAAACCGATGACGAGCCTGATTGGATGAAAGATTTTCAGTAATACGAAAGAGGCCAAAATGTCCCATAAAGAAAAAGCAGTCGAGCCATTTTCCGATCTCCACGTGGAACACGGAAAAGTTCGCGCGACTCTTTTGCACGATCCCACTGTAGAAGGCCTGGACATGGCGATCTACATGGATGGCTCCAAAAGCATGGAGCAAGACTATCAATACAAAAAGAAATGGAAAAACATATTTGATTGGTTTATCGGTCGAAAACCTGAGCTCTTGGACAATACAGTCGAGCCTCAAGTCAGATGGATGCTCGAATACCTGGCTACCAAAGATCGCAACGGTCTTTTGCGTGTTGCTTACTGGGCATGCGGATCTGGCAGAGAGGTCGAGGTAATTGGGGAGCTAAAAGGTACTGAGGTCGAGTCATACAAATTTCCTGGACCTACTTTTCCAGGCAATTCGACACTTTTGGCACCCGCACTCGAAGACTATATACATTACATCCGAAAGCAAACATTGCTAGGGTGCAAACGTGGTTGCGCCGTTTTTGTCACTGATGGCGAAATACACGATGAGGTAGAGGTCAAACGAGTTTGCGATCGTGTAGCAAAAGAAATCAACAAGGGCATTTTGCCCAAAATCAACTTTATTTTGGTTGGTGTCGGTGATGGTGTCAACGAAGAACAAATGGAAGAAATCTGCCACGTAGAATATCCTCACATAGGCCATCTATGGTGCCACCGGATCGCCGAAGAAATAGACCAAGTAGCAGAATTAGTCGCCGTGTTGGTCGACGAAAACATGACTGTTGCTGGTGGTGGCGAAATCTTTGACGATCGCAATCGACTGCTCAAACGATACGAAGGACGCCTGCCGGCAGTCTTAGAGTTTGAAATCCCCGAATCAGCTCGGAGTTTTACTCTCGAAGTGAACGGCCAGCGTTTTATTCAGCCTATACCCGAAGATGACGATGACGACGATCATCACTAAACCAGCATACTCTTCATCTACTTCTCTCCTTCTCAGGTGCAAGCAAGCATGAGTCACAAACACGAACAAATCGTCAAACCGTTTTCTGACGTGCACAATAAAGGCGGTCATATACTAGCGACCTTGCTGCACGATCCGACAGTCGAAGGACTCGATGTCGCTCTTTATATGGACGGCAGCGCCTCAATGGAAGATGAGTATGGGCCGCGAGGAGTGCTGGCGAAACTGGGAGGAGTACGCAACCTGGTCGAGCCCCAAATGCGCTGGATGCTGGAATATTTGGCCACCAAAGACAAGGACGGCGTTTTGAGAGTGGCATACTGGGCTACCGGTGATGGCTCTGCAATCGAAGTCGTCGGCGATCTGAATGGTACGCAGGCAAAAGAATACAAATTTCCTGGGCCGCAGTTTTATGGCAAAGGCACAGTTATGCTGCCAGTCCTGAGAGATTATGTAGCATATTTGAGACAGCAAATGGAAAAAGGTGCTAAGCGCGGCCTGGCAGTGATTATCACCGATAGCCAGGTGCATGATGCCTCAGATATTCTTGCTTATTCTACTCAAGTTGCAAAAGAGATACAGGCTGGCAGACTGCCTCGTATCAATTTTGTTCTGGTAGGAGTCGGAGATCAAGTGGACGAAGAGCAAATGGAAAAAATCTGCCACCACGAGTACCCGGGTGTCGGACATTTGTGGTGCCACCGTATTGCCGATAGGATGGAAGAAATGGCAGAACTAGTCGCGGTCCTGGTCGATGAGACCATGACGGTAGCGGCAGGGGGGCGTATCCTCGATGATAAAGGCAACGTAGTTAAAGTCTACGAAACCAGATTGCCAGCGGTTCTTGAGTTTAATGTGCCACCAGGTACGACAGCATTTACCCTCGAGGTTGGTGGCGAAAAATACACTCAACCAATACCGGATGAGGACGAACATTGGCATCGTGACGAAGAAGATGATCACGATGATGACGAAGACGATGCAAACGCCGGCTTTAAGCCTTTTTCAAGTGGACATGGGCACCATCATTGATTTGCAATTGTTTGAGACAAATCCTCGCCTAAATTTTTGTGGAGCAATTTGAGATGTCGGAAAACGACGAGCATGAGAGCATAAAGGTAATTGTCGACGAAACCGTGACTAGTCCAGAATCGGACAAGCACGATCACAATAATTGCGACCACGACCACGGCCACGGCCACAAGCACGATCACGACAGCTGTGGACACGGGCATGACCATAAGCACGGTCACGACAGCTGCGGACACGATCATGGCCACGACCATCCACCTAAAGATGATCGGATTGGTCATAGAGACGCCGAATCTGGCGGAAGCGCCTGTCAATTTGCCTTAGATTTTGTCTTGCCTGGAGAGACTGATGAGGCGGGTATCTTTGAAAAACTCGAAAATCTGCTCGAATCAAAGAAAGGGGTTGGAGATGTACATATCAGGCGTGACTCCGAACGACTCGAATTGTGCATCCATTACGATCGCGACAATACCAATATCGAAACCATCATTGCTTTAGCCAAGACGATAGCGGCAGAGGTCCAGAAACAATACAAACGGCGCACTTGGTTTATCCGTGGTATGGACAGTCCACAGTGCGCTCATACCGTAGAAGTCTCGATCGGCCGCTTGCCTGGCATATTACAGGCAGACGTTGCTTATGCATCTGAGCGTCTCATCGTAGAGTTTGAAAGCAAGGCAATAAAGACTAAAGTAATCGAGAAAGTTGTAACCGATCTAGGATATGAGCTCGAAGAACCTGAAAAAGGGCATGTCTGCACTTTTCATTCGCACGATGGCATCGGGCCGAAGCTGGAGATACCACTGGTAGTGGCATCAGGCATACTGCTCACCCTTGGCTTACTTGCCAACCAGATTCTCCCACCATCACCGACAGGCATGAGTCCTGAAAACATTGCCACTGGGTGCTACATCCTGGCGTTTCTTAGCGCTGGCCTTTTGCCAATCAGAGGCACGGTCAATTCGCTCAAGCAAAGACTTGTTGATATCGAGACCTTGATGGTCGTAGCAGCAGTCGGTGCAGCTTTTTTGGGTGCTTGGTTCGAAGGAGCTTTTTTGCTGTTCCTTTTCAGCCTCGGCCACGGTCTGGAGCACCGTATGATGGATAAGGCCAGAATGGCTTTAGATGGGCTTTCTAAACTAAGGCCTGAGACAGCGCGTAAAAAAGTCGACAGCGACATCATAGAGGTGCCTGTAGCAGACGTGAAACGCGGCGACTTAATTGTAATTCGCCCTGGAGATAGAGTGCCTTTGGATGGCAAAATTGCCTCCGGCGAAACGGCCTTGGACGAATCCACAATAACGGGCGAGTCAGTGCCCAGAGCCAAATCGATTGGCGAAGATGTCTTTGCCGGCACTAGCAATATCGATGGATCAATAGAAGTAACAGTAAGCAAGCTTTCATCGGAATCGGTACTCACCAGAATTATCGACATGGTGGCAGAAGCTGAAGCTCAAAAAAGTCCCAGTCAAAAATTTGCGCAAAGGGTAGAGAAAACATTCGTTCCAGTTGTTTTGGCAGGAGCGCCTCTATTTTCGATCGTTTTGGCAATGACAGGGACAGATCTGAAAGAAGCAGTTTTAAGAGGAATTTCGGTACTCGTGGCCGCCTCTCCTTGCGCTTTGGCATTAGCTACTCCGGCCACAGTTCTTGCAGCGGTGACGAGAGCAGCGCGTGGAGGCGTGCTAATCAAAGGCGGAGCTTACCTCGAAGCAATAGGTAAAGTATCCGCGATTGCTTTTGATAAGACTGGTACCTTAACCACTGGCAAACCCATAGTCAAGACTATTGCCCCTGTCGAGGGCATAAGCACGGATGCATTATTAGAAGTCGCTGCAGCGGGCGAAGGGCACTCTACTCACCCAATAGCCCTAGCAGTCATCAAGGAAGCCGAGAATCGAAAGATCAATTTTGCCATTGCCAATCAGAGTCAAGCCATTCATGGTCAGGGTGTCAAATCGACTCTAGCAGGTGGAGATATTGTCGAAATAGGCAATCTTAAATTGTTCGATGGGTTAGAAATCCCAGATTCAATAAGAGAATCGGCCGCGGCTTTGGAGCGTGATGGACAGACGACGTTGATCGTTCGACACCAAGAAAAATTTACTGGAGTCATTGGAGTTGCAGACCAACTACGCGAAGAGGCTCGTGAAACCGTCAAAAGACTCAAATCCATTGGTATTCAAACTACGATCATGCTCAGCGGTGATAATGGTGTCGTAGCAAATGCAATAGGTGCCGATGCTGGAGTTGATCAAGTGCAAGCGCCTTTGATGCCGCACGAGAAAGTTGAACGCGTAAAAGCCCTGGCAAAGAGTCATGCAGTCGCGATGGTGGGAGATGGAGTCAATGACGCGCCCGCGCTGGCAGCAGCATCTGTTGGCATCGCCGTTGGTGGCACCGCTTCGGAGGTAGCAATGGAAACTGCAGACCTCGTTTTGATGAATAAGGGACTAAAACAACTGCCTTTTGCTGTCAGCTTGGCAAGGACTGCCAGCGAGACTATCAAACAAAATATGACTATAGCGCTTGGAGTGAGCGGCGTTTTGGTCTTAGCCTCCATATTGAAATGGGTCGAAATCACTAACGCTGTAATTTTGCATGAAGGTAGCACCATTGTCGTTTTATTAAATGGTCTAAAGCTGTTGAGATTTAAAGACGAATAGATAGTTTGCCATAGGCTATTATTTACAGCTTTCAAATTGCTCAGATTTTCCAATCCAAAATCTGCAGCTGACTGAATAACTGAAAACGGCTAGTGGCACGCTATCTTAAGCTTTGCAGAAAAACCATTCCAATATCTGCACCTGTCAAAAAAGGCATTTGAACCAAAGAGCAGGATTTGACGTATTCATTAGCATCACGCCCAAACCGCAGGGTCTGCTAATGCACGCATCAATCAATATTGGTTTCTTCATAGACTCACTTGATCCTGGCACCATTTTCTCCACACAAAGCATTATTCATTTAGCCGAACGAGGACCGTTAGACAGCTATCTGTCTAGATGTTACAAGAGTGGGATTCTAAGGCGATTGGCCTGGGGACTATATCAATATGCACCAACAGGCGATGAAGCATATCCAACTCCGATGCAAATAATGGAAGAAAAGGCACGCGCCTTCAATAAAAAGCTTATGCAACATGGCTCAACGATTGCCAAGTTACTGCAATTCAAGATTGATAAACCTAAAAAAATAAATTCTAGCAATAACGAGTTTTATCAAGCAACCGCACCGGATCATGAGATTACCCATTTCTACACTAATGGCGCATCCTCTCGATTTCAGATCTTCAGATCAGATGGCAATACTCAACAAGTCTACGTTCATCAGCTAAGTCCAAAGAAACAACGATCATACACAGCCCCAGGAGGTCAATGGATCAGCGCAGTAAGATTTATTGGCAAAACCGCTCTGGACAAAAGATCACCCGAGGAACTGCCCAATCTCCCAATTGCAATTGAGGAAAAAGAAGAAATACGCAATCAACAGGCCTTAATGCCAAACTGGCTGCAAAAAATGCTAGCAATCGAGCCGGTTGACGACTACAAACAGAGGACATATGACCTTATAGATCTTCCTCCTAGACAACCTCTGGCTTCGGAAAATCAAATCTCATTTCTATATGGACGCATCAAAAAGCACAGAATATTCCCGTTCAACCTGATGCAAATTTCTCCAACTCCAAGCTAGCTAGAAGCTCCAGACACGCTTGCAACAATATAATCGAGGGCATCTGGGTTTTCGACCGAGGACAAGTCGCCAACTGGCTCGCCTAAATATTTGCGTCTGATAGTTCCTCTCACGATCTTGCCGGATCTAGTCTTGGGCAATGCTTTCACCGGCAATATGGCATCCGGTTTAAGCACAGCTCCAAGCCGCTCTCCAACCATTTCTCTCAAATCTCGCACCAGATCATCAGATATTTGTGCGTTTGGCATCATCACGACAAAACAAACTAATGCCTGCCCTTTGACCGGATGCGGCACTCCAATGACCGCAGCCTCGGCCACCTGCTTATGTTCGACTAAAACAGATTCGACTTCGCCAGGTCCGACTCGTTTGCCAGCCACTTTAATGGTATCGTCAGACCGTCCAAACAAAAACCATGAACCGTCTTCATCGACCTTTGCCCAGTCACCGTGATACCAGATGCCTGGATACTTCTCAAAATAAGTCTCGAGATAGCGCTGCGGATCTCCTAAAAATCCTCTCGTCATAGAAGGTGCCGGCTTTTTGCAAACTAGATGACCAATCTCGTTCACAACGCTGCGGCCATCCTCGGTGAAAACATCAATGGCCATTCCAAGACCAGGTCCGCCAAGTGTACAGGGTTTTAAAGGCATTACAGGTAGAGGCATCAACAAGCATCCAACAACTTCTGTCCCACCCGAGATATTGATGATAGGACACTTGCCGCCACCAACCTTCTCAAAGAACCACATATAACTATCGTGGTCCCATGGTTCACCAGTTGATCCGAGCAATCTCAAGGATGAAAGATCATGCTTTTTGACCCACTCATCACCTTGAGCTTTTAAATGCCGAATGAGGGTAGGACTGATACCCAGAGTGGTGACTTTATGCCTGGCGCAGATTTCCCAAACTTTATCTGGCTCAGGATATCCAGGATATCCCTCAAATATCACCATGGTTGCGCCCCAAAAGAGCGTTCCAATCATTTCCCATGGTCCCATCATCCAACCAATATCTGTTACCCAAAAGAAAACATCAGAGGACTTGCAGTCAAATGCAAAACCGAGTTCTTTAGCAATCTGGGCCAGCGCTCCACCATGTGTATGCACTGTACCTTTGGGTTTACCTGTAGTTCCAGATGTGTAGAGATACATCGAAGGCGCTTCGGCGGAAATGTCAGCTTTGGTAGGCGCTTCATCCAAGCCGGCTATTGCTGAAGCAAAATCGATATCACGCCCAGCCTTCATCGAAGGTTTAGTCTGACAGTGATCAAACACGATCACATGCTCCACGACGGGAGACTGTTCGCAAGCCTCATCCACTTCCGCCTTAATCGGTATAAACTTGCCTCTGCGCTTTCCGCTATCGGCTGTAAACAATACTCTAGCCTTCGCGTCATTAAGGCGGGCTGCCAGAGGATGGGGCCCATATCCACTAAAGACTGGAACTGCAACGGCGCCGATCTTGAGACAAGCCATCAGCATTGCCACCACTTCCGGTACCATCGGCATATAGATGCCTACGGCATCGCCAGACTTAACCTCTAACTTAGTCAATAAAGCAGCAGTCTTTCCGACCAGTTTGCTCAATTCTCCATAGGTCAGAGTTCTACTACGACCGTCCTCGCCTTCCCAGATGATAGCCTGATGAGATTTACCCACGGATTTTCTGTCACCCGCAGATCTGCCCTCTTCGAGGTGCCAGTCAAGCACGTTCGAGACGATGTTGAGCTGACCATCCTTAAACCATTGAGCCCACTCAAACCCCTTGGATGTGTCGAGCAATTGGCTATAAGGCCTATTCCACTGAAAACCCATGTACTCCATGGCAGAAGACCAAAACCATTCGGTATCTTCTTGAGAACGCTTGATCAGCTCTTTATAATCGCTGATACCATTGGCGCGCATAAAGTCGCTGACACGACAATTAAGATAGTCGTTGGTCGGTTCCCAAATAACGTCTGAGGCAATGGTCTTGGTCATCGGTGCATTCTCATCTATACGTAGCTTGAAATGCAGATTTTAGCGCTATACAGACTGTTACTTTAGCCGCATATTCTAAATTAAACTAAATTCAAATTTAGTTAGGAGAGAAATGCCCTAAGTGCACTCCAGGAATACTCGAGATGAGCACTTCGACAGCGATCAGAATGCAGCCCAATAGATTGGCCGTCAAAGCACAAGCCCAGACCAATTTGGGATCTCTACGATCGAGAAGCATCAAGACCGTGCCTTCGACCATGAACGAATAGGTACCGAATAAGGTCAGCCCCCAGGGCGTCGAACTGGTTATATAAGGCCCTAAACCCAGCAACAAACCCAAAAAAGATGCAAAGTTCATCAAGAGTGCATCATAGATAGACACCGGCAGTGATGCCCACTTCATCCGCCATAAAACGAATGACTCGACTAAGAGGATCGGCAAAAATTGGAAGATGTAGAAGCTAAGCATTTTGCCGACTTTACCATTTCCAGAAAATATCTGTGCACTCTTATATCTTCTGTCAACTCTGGATGAAACGTCGATACTAATAGATTTTTCTGCCTGGCCATGCAGATGCCTTTCTGATCCATCGCCTCTATGCTCGCCAATACTTGCACTTCAGGACTAGTCTTAACGATCATGGGGGCTCTTATAAATACAGCATTGTAGTCCTGATCCTCAGTCAAACCATCTATGGCGATCTCTTGCTCAAAGCTCTTTTTTTGAGGTCCAAAAGCATTGCGCCGCACGCAGATATCCATCAAAGCAAGCCGGCCTTGACTCGAACCTTCAATTTCCCGAGCCAAAAAAATCGAGCCCATGCATGTTCCGTAGATTGGCATCGGATGCTCCGCGTCCAGTGCAGCTCTTTGCTGGATCGCACTAAAGATCGGCTCCCTGCCATCATCAGTTAATCTTGCAATAGCAGTGGATTCGCCACCAGGGATAACCAGCGCGTCGATCTGCTCTATCTGATGCGCATAGCGGATTTCGTCGACGACGAGATCAAAATCGGTATAGCTGGGATCGACCAGCTGGCTCTGTTCAAAAGCAGACTCGAGCATGTGTTTGTGCTCTCTAAAATCCCCTTGCAAAGCAAGCACACCGATTTTGATCTCGTCTTTCATGGCTTCCTCTGACTACCAGCCACGCTTAGCGAGAGCTTCTTCGGGCTTGAGATCTCTAGCATTGCGACCAACCATGGCTTCGCCGAGATTGCGACTTACTTGTGCCAGGACTTCAGGATCTTGATAAAAAGTAGTCGCTTTGACTATAGCCTGGGCACGCTTCATCGGATCACCCGACTTAAAAATGCCCGAACCAACAAATACTCCATCCACACCTAGTTGCATCATGAGAGCCGCGTCAGCAGGTGTAGCGATACCACCGGCAGCAAAATTGACCACTGGCAATTTGCCTTCAGTAGCGACTTTGACCACGAGTTCATATGGAGCGCCGATGTTCTTTGCATAAGTCATCAATTCTTCTTTGGGCAAAGCGGTCAATTTGCGGATTTCTCCCAAAATTGCCCGCGCATGCCGTACAGCTTCGACGACATCACCTGTACCTGCCTCACCCTTAGTGCGCATCATCGAAGCGCCTTCGCCAATCCTTCTGAGTGCTTCGCCTAGATTTTTTGCTCCACAAACAAAGGGAATCTGGAATTTTGATTTATCGATATGAAACTCTTCATCCGCTGGTGTTAGCACTTCACTTTCATCGACACAATCTACACCCAGGGACTCGAGGATCTGTGCTTCGACAAAATGTCCTATGCGGGCCTTTGCCATCACAGGGATCGAGACCGTTTCTATGATTTTAGAGATCAATTCGGGATCGCTCATACGAGCAACTCCACCATCAGCCCTGATGTCTGCAGGAACTCTTTCTAAGGCCATGACAGCTACAGCGCCCGCTTCCTCAGCGATTTTGGCTTGCTCGGCATTGACGACATCCATGATTACGCCGCCCTTGAGCATCTGGGGCATGGCTTCTTTGACCAGCTTGGTGCCGGTTTTGGGACCTTTTTTGCTTGTGGTGGCAGTCATGTTTTCTCCTTATTTTGATATCAAATGAAAATATGCTCTCTGCTGCGCGGTTTGGAGCGCAAACTGGAGAGATAGGCAGTGATGGCCAGGCCGAGTCTTTGCATGCCATTCTCGATGGCAGCCTCGTCTAATTCGGTAAAACAAAGTCGCAATGAGCAATCGGATATTTTTTTGCCTTCGATAGAAGCGCCAGCATACAGATATCCAGGACTAAAATCCACGCCTTCGCGCCGTGCATATTGCAAGAGGTCCAATGTGTCTACGACAATCCCATCGATTTTTTCCGGCAGACGCAACCAGACAAACAATCCCCCACAAGGTTTTTCAAATCTGAGCGGCAATTTTTCTGCAAGGCGGCCCAATGCACCGAGCATGCAGTCGCGACGCAATCGGTATTGATTATTGACGTTTGTCAGATGCCTGTCATATAGACCTCTATTAACGTATTCGGTTAGCACCACCTGTGCCATCGAATTAGTAGCGAGGTCAGATGCTTTTTTTGCTTGCGACAACCTCTCTAAAATTGGCGTAGGAGCAATCATCCAGCCGAGTCTGACTCCAGGACAGAGTGCCTTGGAAAAAGTGCTTTGATAGATCACACGATCCGCCCCACCAGGTAAGGCTCTGAGAGCAGGCATCTTTTTGTCGTCGTAAACAAGATCGCCAGAAAAATCATCCTCTAAGATATAGCTACCATATTTAGTGGCAAGCTCAAGCACTTTCATTCGGCGAGCGAGAGACATTGTCTTGCCTGTCGGGTTCTGATTGCTAGGCATCAAATACATAAATTTTGGACTGAGGTCTCTCAGTCTTTTCTCTAGCTCCTCAGGCTCGACGCCTTCGCTATCGAGCGGGATCGGAACTATTTTGGCCTGCCGAGCTCTGAAGTTGGATAGAGCCCAAAAATAAGTGGGATCCTCGACTATCACGGCATCGCCAGCATCCAAAAAAACATTGCCGACCAGATCTATACCCTGCTGGGATCCAGACAAGACCAAAAAGTTTTGCGCATCAAAAACGATGCCATCCTGCTCCATACGCCTTGCTACGGCAGCTCTTAGATCCGAATGACCACCTGAGGGACTGTAGTCAAACATCGATCCTGCTCTGCCCGAAGACAAAAAATCTTGCAAGATTTTTTCAAAATCTCGTTCTGGATAAAAATCGGAAGATGGCAAGCCTCCAGCAAAACTAATCAACTCGCTTGCCAATGGCGGTTTAGGAAGATCTTGCAGTTGCAATGCAAGCGTGTCACTAAACTTGGAAAACCTGTCTTTACCAAAAGTGTGTGCATCGTTTGAGAGCTCATCAGATTTGGACTTTAGACCGACTATATATGATCCACGCCCAACGTGAGAAGAAATGACCCTCTCTCTGATCAATTGGCTGTATGCTCGCGCAACCGTAGATCTGTCTATATCCAGATGTTCGGCCAATTCACGATTGGTAGGCAATTTTTGGTCGGCGGTGAGTTCACCGGACAATCGAGCGTCTTTGATAGCCTGGCAAATCTTGAGATAAAGAGGTTCAGTGCTTGAGCCTCCTCCACTCTTGATTTTTTGCGCTAATTGCCCGGACCAGCTCAAATAGATACCTCTTAAGCAAGAGACAACCATCAATCATACAGCCAATACATCCAATTGGCTGTATGGCCAGTGTAAGACCTCTAGCCCCAGCGGTCAAGCCAGCCGACAATCCCCGAGCAATAAGATTTTATAAATACACTCCAGAGGCTGGCCAGCCAATCCAGCCAATCAAAAATCCAGATCTTTTGTATCAGCCGGGTCTTTTCGTTCTGCGGATAAAACCGAATCTATGCTTACGCCAGAAAACGCAGCCAAGAAAGAAAAGCCCAGATTTGATGCAAACATAAGACCGAGTGCATATGGCAAATAACCAGCGTAAGTCGCAAGAGAAACAGCAATCATGCAAAACCAGATGGGCAAGTGCGCCCAGGCCAGGTAACGAGGCACCACTCTCGTGCGCAGAAAACAATAAGTAACGGCCAGCCCAGAACAGCCGTAGAGAAAAGATGACATCATGAACGTCTGAGTGAGACTGTGATTGATCAAAGTCCATCCCACCTGGACAAAGTCCTGAGACGATAACTGACTGTTGATCGCGCCTTGCATGGAGATATCGGCGAACAACACCATCATCTGGCTGACCGCGTCCATGTCTTGATTGCACGCCAATAGCGCAATCATCACTGCCACGCCGATGATGAATCTAAATTTCTCTTCGAGTATCTCGCGCATGGCGAGGATAAATACAAGGGTGGAAACGCTCGAAAGCATTACAGTAAGACAGGCAAATTTCCAACTGAGCAAATGCATGGCCACATAAGCCATAAGCCTGCTCGGTTGAAAATCTTGAAAATTGCCGTCCCGAAAGATGAAGACGCAGACCAGGACTGCCAATGTGTGAGCAAGTGTGGCAAATAGACAGGTTATCTGTACAAATCGATGGCGTCTAGCCGGAGAAGGCGCCGAAATCAGAGCCAGGGCATCCGGCTTGATGGTCATACTATCGAGACTGCCTGCGACTTGCCACTGCTAGCCGGCTTGATCTCGCTGACACCGCCCATGTAAGGGCGGAGAACTTCGGGTATTACGACCGAACCATCTTTTTGCTGATAGTTTTCGAGGATGGCGGCCATTGCACGACCGATGGCCAAACCAGAGCCATTGATAGTGTGCAAATACCTTCCCTTTCCACCACCTGCAGGCTTATATCTGAGATTGGCCCTGCGTGCTTGAAAATCACCAAAATTGGAACAAGAGCTGATCTCACGATATTTGTTCTGGGCTGGAAACCAGACTTCGAGGTCATAGCATTTTTGAGCACAAAATCCCATGTCGCCGGCGCAAAGGATTATGCGTCGATAAGGTAATTTGAGAGCCTCTAAGATCAATTCGGCATCGCGAGTCAATTTTTCATGCTCTGCCTCACTTGATTCTGGAGTGGTAAATTTGACCAATTCGACTTTGTTAAATTGATGTTGTCTTATATAGCCACGAGTGTCCTTGCCAGCCGAACCGGCTTCACGTCTGAAGTTTGGAGTATAGGCGCAATGCAAGATCGGCAGATTTTCTTCTTCTAAGACTTCGTCTCTGTAGAGATTGGTGACGGGGACTTCAGCGGTAGGCACCAGATACAGTTCGTCATCGGCGCACTTAAAAAAATCACCTTCAAATTTTGGCAGTTGTCCAGTGCCAATCAGACTCTTGCGATTGACCATAATGGGTGGAAATACTTCGGAATATCCTCTTTCCGAATGGCTGTCGAGCATAAAATTCATCAAGGCACGCTCCAGCTTTGCACCCCAATTCATCAATACTGTAAAACGCGACTGCGCGATCTTGACGCCTCGCTCGAAGTCAAAAACACCAAGGTCCGCTCCCAGCTCGTAATGATGAAGTGGAGATTCTATTTGCGGTAGCTCACCCCAGACATGCACGACTTGATTGGATTCCTCGTCCTTCCCGTCAGGCACTGACGGATCAGGGGCATTGGCAATGGAAAGCAGTCGCGTCTGCAAAGCTTCCTCGAGTCTGCGATGTTCCTCGTTTACTTCTTCCTGGCGCTTCTTAAGCTCTTTGCTTTCACTTCTCAATTTTTCCTTCTCATCACCCTGGACCTTGCCGGTCTTAAAGAGATCAGAAATCTCGTTATTACGCCTGTTGAGAGCCTCCATCTCACCCTGCACCTGCCTGAACGACTGGTCGATATCGACCACTTCTCTGATAGAAAAACCAGCATGGCGTCGCGCCAGAGCAGCTTCAACTTGGTCAGGATTTTCGCGGATAAGCTTGAGGTCGAGCATTTGAACTTTTTCCCGTATCAGAACGTTTAAGACACCAAATTATAGCCGCGCGGCCAGGAGGATTCCACGATGGACACCTTGAATGATAAGGTTTGGAGACAAATGCAAAAAATAGACCTGGCCCGCGCTGGAGAGGCTCGCGCCGTCCACTATTTGATCGATGAGGGCTACCTCATACTCGAGCGCAATTATTTTGCTTCCAAGCATGGAGAGCTGGATATCATCGCCCTTAGCCCGCAAAATATCATATGTTTCATAGAGGTAAAGACTCGCAATTACAGAGATACAGTCTCCGCTTTCGAGCATACGGGCCAGATGTCGATGACGCCAGGCAAGATCAAACGGATCAAAAAGAGCGCCCTGTATTATCTCAACAGCCCGGCATACGCAGAGAGATTAGCCCAACTCGGTCTGGCAAGCCATCTCTCGACTAGATTCGATTTGATTTTGATCAAGCCTGACAATAAGGACCAGTCCATTTTAGCCGTTGAGTGTCACTGTCTGGACTATATATGCGCTTTCTAGCCAATCTGGCCCAGCCCCCAAAATAAACGGTAATTAAACAGCATTCACCCCTAATTTGACATATGTTTGGGTGGGATCCTCTAATGCCCCATCAAATTGCGGAGAGTCAAAGATGTTTGTTTGGAAGGAAAGAAGAGAGCAGAAAGAAAATGCCGACAGGACTTCAGGCATCAGCGACGGCAAGGGACTAAATAAAAGAGCAATTGGCTTGTTTCCTCAGAGCAAAGACAAAGAGCCACAAAAAATCGATCTCAACTCGCAAATCGGCTTTACCAATTTCCTGGTCCAACTCGAAGGCAAGGAGACAACCTGCGTCGTCCGCATCATTTCACCCAAGGCAAAAACGAGAGCTTCGGTCCTGGTCTTTCGAGGACGCGTATTGGGTTGCCTCTGGGGCCGAGACAATAATAACGAGCAGGTCTTAGGACGAGATGCTTTTGCATGCGTCCAGGACGACATGCTGCAAGCCAATCCCAACGTCGATTATTGGGAGATTGATGACAAGACCGCTATTGCTGCCTCATCTATCTTTCATGGAGAGGTATTTAGCCCATCAGGCTCTATGAAGCCACAAGAGATTCTTGATTATGCCTTACAAAACCTTCTGGCCTCCAATCTGCCAGGCTCGATCGTCCTGTCCGAGCCCGGAGGCACCAAGGCTATTCTCTATATTTTCAAAGGCAAGATCCATGGATTCTTTAGCTTTGCCAAAGGCTGGATCGATCCATCTAGCGACGATGCCAAAAGTTTGATGTCTTGCACTATCAATACAGAGGTGGCTGCCTCCAAGCTCAATTGTTTCAATATCTGGGAGATGAAACCATACACCTTTTCGGTCACTGGTCTCAATGACGAGCGCAAGACCGACTTTACTTCTCCCAGCATGGATTACGGTGCACTCCCAACACCTGAGGCCATGCGCAAGGAAGGACTCAAAAATGTTCTGGCCAAACAAGAGAAACCGCTCGCGGGCCATCTAAAATCAGAAGTCCAAGAAAAAAAGGTAATCCCTGGTCCAAGAATCACTCTTAACAGGGCTATACCAAGCTCCTATTTGGCCATCGTGATTGTTAAAATCAATCAGTCACGAGGCAAAGCACATGAAAAAAACCGTCAATCAAAATATTATGCCGGTTTCGGCAAAGATCGATAGCGATGATCGATTGTCTATTGGCGGTGTCGCAATCGATACTCTCGTGCAAGAGTTTGGCAGCCCACTGTGGGTGATCTGCCAGGAGACGATCGAACAAGCCGCGCACTCTCTCAAAGCCGGGCTTGCCCACTATCCGAGATCTCTACCATGCTACGCCGGCAAAGCATTTCTCTGCACTGCAATGGCCAAGCTGGTGCAAGAGATCGGCTTTGGCCTGGATGTGGTTTCGGATGGAGAGCTATACACCGCCTTAACAGCCGGATTCGATCCTTCCAAAATATTTTTTCATGGCAATAACAAATCGGCATCCGAACTACGCTATGCCATCGAATGTGGTGCCAAAGATAAAGGTCGCTCCGGCAGTAGCCCCAGGATCATCATCGACAATTTTCAGGACATCCTGCGAATCGACGAGATTGCACAACAACTAGATACAACCGTTCAAGTTCTTGTCCGGATCATTCCTGGGATCGAGATAGACACACACGAATACATCAAGACCGGACACGATGCATCCAAATTTGGTATACCGCTGGAGCAGATCGACGACGCCATCCAGATGATCGAAGACGCTCCAGGATTGGCGCTGATAGGATTACACGCTCACATTGGCAGCCAGGCTATGGATACTCAAGCATATGTCGATTTAGTGGCTTTGATGGCCGATTTATATCGACAATACAAAGAAAAATATGGCAAGCAGATGGACCACCTGGATGTCGGAGGAGGAGTAGGCATCGCTTATATCGATTCGGACCAACCTATCAACCTCACCGATTGGGCAAAATCAATTGCAGACGCGGTCATCGAGACATTTAACAATAACCAGCTAGCTTTGCCCGAATTATCGATCGAGCCAGGCCGCGCCATTATAGGCACTGCTGGGATAACCCTTTACGAGATCGGCAATCTTAAAAGACTACCGCAAGGCACCAATTATCTCAGCGTCGATGGAGGCATGGCGGACAACCCACGCCCCATAACATACGCAGCACAATATACCTGCGACATAGCTAACAGAATGAGCTCGAGGCACAGCTCCAAGGCCGAAAAATGGACCGTGGTCGGTCGGTATTGCGAGTCCGGAGATATAATCGTACAGGAGACCAGCCTCGAGGCCTACCAAGGCGACACGCTTTGCGTCTTTTGCACGGGGGCCTACAATTACAGCATGTCGTCCAACTACAACCGTACGACCAAACCGGCTTGCGTATTGGTCAAGGATGGTCGAGCAGCAGTAATCATCCAACGCGAGTCTTTACAAGATCTGGTGGCTCACGATCGGATACCCAGTTGGATTGCCACCGAAGCGGGTAAAAAATAGTAAGTCAGCAATAGAGGACGCGGTTGGACAACTTATTCGAAAACGTAAATTGGTTGTCCTGGGTGAAAATAATCGTCCAGATATTTATTATCTGCTATTCGGGCCTCTGGCTATGGCGCCGTATCGCAGGTACTCATGCCGAACGGCTTGTCAAAGGCATGCTGGTCCTCATCGCCATCAGTATTGCTTGCTGGTGGCTTCAACTGACCATCATCGTGCACATTCTTCAGGCTATCATTCCTGCTGCGGCCCTTGCCCTAGTCATGGTATTTCAACCAGAGATCCGACGCGGGCTCGGTTATCTAGGGCGGGTCCAGACCTTCAAATTTGATCTATCTCTGCAAAACACCGATCAAACCAAGACCTCGCAAGACATCAAACAAATCATCAAGGCCGTCAAAGAGCTTTCTCGGTCCAAGATTGGCGCGCTCATAGTAATCGAGCCACCAGAGGGCGAAAGAGATTATCTGAGCCCAGGCACGCCAGTCAATGCCGACATATCATTCAATCTTCTTCTGACAATATTCTTTCCCAAATCACCTTTGCACGACGGTGCAGTGGTAATACGCAAAGACAAGATCGTGGCTGCAGGCGTCATCTTGCCGATGACCGACAATCCAAAACTTTCTTACAAATATGGCACCAGACACAGGGCCGCCATTGGTTTATCAGAGACCTACGATGGCTTGTGCATAGTAGTATCCGAAGAAACAGGGGCCATTTCTGCGGCAAGCAGAGGTATGCTCGCGCGCTACACAAATGCCGAAGATCTCGCAGAGCCACTGGGTTACCTCTATCACCAGGGCACGGACTTACAGGCGACCAATCCACTCTCTTCTTTTCTATCATTATTTGGTCGCGGTCAGTCAAATAACGATGCAAACGCCTCTACTTCGACTTCTGATTCTAGTTCCACTTCTACTTCTACTTCTACTTCTACTTCTACGGGCAGCGCTGCGGACCGCACAAACAAAGATCAGATCAATCTGCACAACCAAATGGAGACAGGAGAGCATTTGGCTCAGCGCTGATTGCAATTGCTCATTTTGGGGTTACTAAGGCCTGCTCCATCTCATCTACAATCCGCCGCGCTGCCGATTTTTTGTCTGCAGCAGCCATTATTGGGCGACCGACAACTAGATAATCGGCACCGTCTGCGATGGCATCAGCCGGAGTGACGATCCGGACTTGATCGTTAGCCACTGACCAGGCAGGCCTGATTCCAGGCGTTACTATCAAAAATTGGTCATGGTCGGCCATGGCCGCTCTGATTGCCTTAGCCTCCCTGGCAGAGGCAACCACTCCATCCATACCGCTGTCACAAGCCATGCGAGCTAGATGCAGCACCATTTGCTCGAGAGGTGGATCATCTATACAAAGGTCAGCCCTTAATTGATCCTGACTCGTGCTGGTCAAGATAGTCACGGCTATGAGAGCCGGCCTCAAGTGTGCATCTTTGACACTATCGCACACAGCCCGCGCAGCAGCCTCCATCATAGCCCGCCCACCCAGGGCATGCAGGTTGAACATATTGACACCATGCCTGGTGGCAGCCCCACTGGCCTGGGCGACTGTATTGGGTATATCATGAAACTTGGTATCAAAAAACACCCTCACGCCAAGCTCGCGCGCAAGATCAAACAAAACGACTCCACAAGCGGTAAAAAGCTCGAGGCCGATCTTAAACATACCGACATCATCCTTTAATAGCTGCATGGCGGAACGGGCAGCCTCGAGATCAGGCACATCAAGAGCAACTATCAATCGATCTTTCGCGCTTAAATCTCTCCGTGCGATCATCTTCATTACTTTGCAACCATCTCCTATTTCTTATATCCACATAAACGAGCACATGAACGAGCACATAAACGAAAACCCAGGATGGAGAAAACTCTATCCTGGGAACGCGATTGCTTTAGATCAAACTAAGATCCGGCTTTAGCCGGTGCCTTGTCGAGCTTGTAGCGCTTGACGAAGCGGTCTACACGACCTTCAGTGTCGATGATCTTTTGCTGTCCGGTGTAGAAAGGATGGCAGCTGCTGCAAATTTCTACGCGGATCTGATTTTTGGTGGAACCCAACTGTACATTGGCGCCGCATACACAAGTTGCAACGATCTCAAAGTAATTGGGGTGAATTCCTTCCTTCATGGCGGCACCCTGAGACTAAGAATGATACAGATAGAACATAGCACATTGGACAGGGACCTTGGAGGACCCTGAATATTATCGTAACATCCTTAATTAATAGGCTGCTTGACTTCTATGCCTTCGCCCGTCGCCTGCACTAATCTTTGGCCCTCTACATTTAAAAATACCCTTCGACCACCGGCTGCTAGATCAGCTGTCTGGCGCAATTGCTCCATCCTGGCCTCAAACGATGAGATACCCCCACCGGTCACAAAACGCTGAGAAAGATCGATGACGATATTGCCGTCGGCGTCTGTTGCAACTCCAATCAAGACAGTACCCTTAGGAATCTCCGAGCCCAAACCACTCTCTGCCTCTTGCGCACTTGGTCCCTTCAAGAGCTCTTCGACAGATTGCTTGACTGCCTGGGTCACCGCGTCGCTGCCTGCTGCTTCTTTTAGATCCGACCTGTCGCAAGCGACTTGTTGCAGCACCCCGTCGGCAGTCGGTCTTACAAACCAGACCTTTGGGCTCGTGCCTGCCAACCTGGCATTAACGACCTTTTTTGACTTTTTTGGGACGGGGCCATCTGATAAAGCTGCCCTTTGGGAAGCACAGGAGGAAAGTCCCATGACTATGACCAGAGCAGAGACAATGAGATTGAGGGAAAGTGTGATACTGCATGTGGTTCTCATTTAAAGCATCCCAAAAATTGCATCAGGGTCGAGGCGCCAGAAGCAGTTTACCATCACCTGCGACACCACTCTCATCAATGGTGATATTGGTAAGGCGAAAGGCATGATCGCGACGATCCAATCTAGCTAGATCAACGAGGGGATTGAGGAGCTGCTTGGCAAATTCGGAAAATTTCTCTGGATCTGTTATACCTTCACCCTGCACATCTAGTTCAGACATGACGATCCGACTGTCACCTTCGAGAACAGGCTTTGCAATGATTGTAATCGGGATTCCGTCGGCAGGGTCCGCACCCTCGACGTTGAGCACGGCCTTGAGCAAGATCTTGCCATCGACGATACTGACCCTGGGCTGCAAAACACTCAATTGTTGATCATCCAATCCAGGCAGATCTAGTTTGAGCCCGCGCAAACTTGCCGCTATCTCTTTACTGTTGAGGGCCTTTTCAACATCGGCCTGAGTCAATCGCGCCTTGACGGCTATCAAGGTCGGTGCATCAATGCCGGTCTTTTTACCTTTGCCTCGTCGATAGTGATACCAGAGAGGGGTGTCTGTTTTGATATCAAGTCCAGAGATTGCCAGCCCTTTCAATTGCGGCTCCTGCAAACTCACGTCTAGCGACTTTACCTTGCCGGCAACCAGGTCGGTCAGGCTATACAAGCGCATCCTGACTTTGACACTACCACCGGTTCTATGCCTGAGGGCAGCACCAGCGATCGTATTGCCGATCTTCTCGCTAAAAAACGTTATGCCGCTGTATTTTTGCAACCCACGCGAAAATTTTGAGCCAATTTTGAAAGGTGGGGTCTTGTCCACCACCTGCTGGCAGCGACCAGGTGTCATTGCCAGGGCAAAAAACACAGTCTGCAAAACGAGCACAAAGGTCCATCGGCGCGCTTGCTCAAACAGATTATTGGGCGCCCTGACTGGGGTTGCGGATCTTGTCATTGAGAGCTTCTTTGAGCAATTCGTTTTGCTTGAGGAGAGCCTTGAGGTGTTCGTTGGCAATCGCCAACTCGGCCTGTAGCTCGGCCACGGTTTGCTCATGACTGACTCCAGTCACGGGATCGCGACCAGGCATCTTGGGCAAGAGTACATAACCCAGCTGCACTGCTTTAAGAGCGGCTGCCGTACGGGTAGGCACTTTGAGCTTAGCAAGTATGCATTCGATATGCTTTTCGACAGTCCTCAACTTCATGTCGAGTTCTTCGGCTATCTCTTTATTGCGGAGATCGAGCCGGATCAAAACTTCAATCTCGCGCTCTGTGAGATTACTGTTGGGAATATTTGTGGTCGGTGTCTGCTTGACCAGCTGCGTGATCTTAGGGTCGCAATAAGGCAGAGTCTTGGAGACTTGCTCGATTGCTTCGAAAAGAGTGCGTGGACCTGAGCTCTTTAGACAAAAGCCCCGAGCCCCGGCACGAATCAACTGATTGTGATACTTGGTCGCATGGTAAGAATCGGTCAGGATCAGGACATTGGTATTGGGCAAGTCCTCCGACACCCGACGGCATACCTCGACGCCGTTTAATATATCCAGATCGACATCCAGCATGACAAGATCAGGACGCAATCTCCTGATCATCTCAATAGCAGCCATACCGTCGGAAGCCTCGCCTACGATTTCGACGACTTCGGAAACCACTCTTTTCAGACCAAACCTGATGAGCTCGTGGCGTTCACATAAAACGGTGCGTGGTCTAAACATAGATGGTCTTTGAACCGACTGTAAAACTGAATCCAAGTTAGTCTCCCAACGACACCCATATTGTAACAGCGTCCAGCGATTGCGCCAGTACGGCCGAGTGCATAATCTATATACCCTATATAGTAGCAAAATAAATTTTTAGCGGATTCGTCACTAAAAAGCCCTCAAAAGAGCCAAGCGGGCCAATCTAAAATGCGCTTAAATCATAAACAAGAAGGGCAGAACATAGCTTTGCGCTAGCTAAGCGAGAGATGTTTGCTCAAAAAGCGCGTAAAATTACCATAGTGCGGGGAATTTTCCCATGGACCCGCCCCCGTGACATCGTTAGATTGAGCTAAGAAAGTCTGAGCCATAAGGCGCAGCGTTCCCAGATATAAAATTCAAGAAATAGAAGAAATGGCGTCCGATAAAAAAATCTTGCCTTTTAATATCCTAGACCTCCCTGCTTTGACAGCGATCACCTTGACTTTGCTGCCCCAGGCTGCTGCACTCGCACAGACACAGGCAAAATTCAACACCACACCCTTGCCTCATTCTTCTGATTTTTATCGGCCTAACAAAGACTTTTCAGGCGGTGGTGCCTCCACCACAGATCGTGAGCCTCTTGCTCCCTCTAGATGGGCTGGCCGCAGACCCGATTATCGAGACGAAGAAAAAAGAAAGAAAGAAGAAGAAGCACAAAATGCAATAAAGGCTCAACAAGAGCAGAAAAGGCAGATCGAGGCGCAAAAGAAGGCCGAGCAGGACAAGGTGAATGCTGGCAGACAAGCACAGATCAATGCCATAGAAGCCAACAATCGCGCTATTGCTCTGGGAAAAGCCAAACGCTGGAACGAGGCTATCTCACAACACGAGCAAGCAGTAAAGCTCGATCCTAGCAACAAGCAATTTAGGATCAATCTTTCGGCTGCACGATGCACCTACGGTGTCGAGCGTATGTCCCAAAAGGACTACCAGGGAGCAGCCCACCTTTTTAGAAAGGCTCTGACAGCTATCGGCGACAATGCCCTGGCAGCCAAAAACCTCAGCGAAGCCATTTCCAAACAAGGACTGGATCCGACCAATGCAGACAACAGGTTGGGACTTGGAGATCAACTGGCTTATTCTGGCGACCTCGAAGGTGCCATGATCGAATACCAGCAGGCAATGCAATTGGATCCCAGCGCACGCACATATACAAAGATGGGCGACATGGCCATGCGCTACGGTCAAGTACAAAATGCAGCTAGCTGGTACAGACAGGCGCTCGGTAAGGATCAAAACTATGGACCGGCTCACCGCCAATTAGGAGTCATCGCCATGTCGCAGCGTGACTTTACTGCAGCGGCAGCATCATTGCGGAGATCCGTAGTCGCGGACAACAAGGATGCAGTTGCAGGGCAGGCTTTGATAGATATCTGGCGCAAACAAGTTTCGCAAAACCCGACCCTGGCAGACAACCATCTCGGTCTTGCAGGCGCTATGCAGTTGACCGGCGATTATAGTGGTGCCGAATCCGAATACATGCAAGCTAAAAATCTCAATCCCACCGATGCGCGTATTCCCAGAGGAATTGCGAGTCTGCAAGCAGCGATCAAGCACGATGCCGCGGATCGGCACAAACAAGCGGCCGAGACTTTTCTCGGTCAGGGGCTCAAGAGAGAGGCTCTCGCCGAGGCGGGGCAGGCCATCATGATGGAACCCCAAAACTACGAATACCAGATTTTTCACGGACAGTGTCTCGAGGCCAACGGCGACTACAATGGAGCAATGAATGCCTACCGCACTGCAGTACAGATCAAGCCCAATAATACAGAGGCAGCCCAGCGCATGCGCGAATTGCAAGAAAGGGGTTCTCAACCTATGCAACCAGCACAGCAGATGCCACCACAAGCAGCAAGAAATACTGATCAAAACAAAAATCTATACGAAGGCATCGATCAGGGATTAGCCCAGCACCAATCACAAAATGCAGTCACGGACAGATTTAATACCCATGACGACTCAGCGCTAAATCAGATGGCACTACAATCGCAAAATACTCTACCGACCAAGACCATCAATCACCCTCAAAAAGTTGCTCCCGAAAATAGTGGCACAAAAAAAGGCACTACAAGTGGTGCACCGCCACAAGACCAGGCAACGCGGCAGATCTTGATGCAGGCAAAGCAATTAGAAGAAAAACGCGATTATCAAGGAGCTGTAGATTTGCTTCGTCAGGCCAATTTACAGAGTGCAGAGGCCCATCACCGTCTAGCGCTCAATCTCCTCAACCTGGGCATTACAGTCGAGGCTGTTTCCGAGTTTCGTATCGCCAGCGCTCTAGAACCTGGCAATAAGATCTATTCCGAAGATCTGGCTCGCGCCCTAAACATACACAAAAGCAGCCTGGACAAAGGAGACACTCAATGAGTTTCTACTTTCAGGCGCCCGACCTGGCCGAGTTTCCACGACGATCCTACAGAAGGTTTCTGGAAGAGACTATCGGTAACCTCTTTTCCGAGATTTCACCAGTCACCAGCGAATATGCCAATCGTTTCGAATTGACTTTTATCGGTCCTGACGGCAAAGTACATTGGCGATTTGAGGATTACGCCCCGGACTCAGGTTATCCTGCCAGCGCCGAAGCCGCCCGCAAGAGCAATATGACTTTTGCCAAGCGCATGCTTATGGAAGTCTGGCTGAGAGACACACATACTGGTGAAATCCGCAAATCGACTGCTTATATGACCGATGTCCCGGTCATCACCGATCGAGGCACCTTCGTCATCAATGGTTCCGAGCGGGTAGTATTGGGACAGCTCGTGCGTGCTCCAGGGATCTATTTTAGCTGCACCGGTCCCACCAGCTACAAAGCTCTGATGCTTGCTGAGATGGGAGCGCCAATTGCTTTCGAATTGGAGCTGGATCCAAACATGGGCAAAACGAGCAGGGCAAAATGCCGTATCAAGCTGCCCAAACGTTCATGGATAGCCGCCACAACTGTTTTGATGGCCATGGGCGTGGACGAAAGTGATATACAAAAGAGGCTCGGGCACCTGCTAGAGCGACACCGCATCGATGTAAAAAAGATGACTCAAGCCGAAGCACTCGCAGTGGTCGGCCGTGGCTGGAAGCCAGATGGTGGCGGTGGCGCTACTGGTGGCACAACCGCATTAAGGGAGCTAACCGATAAGAGGCGCTATTCTCTCGGTAAACTGGGTCGCAAAAGAGTAAACAGAAAGCTGAGCCTCGAAGAAACAGCTTACAATCTAACTAATAATGATCTTTTGGCAGCCATCGAATATCTGCTGGGCTTGCCTCTGGACATGGGCCAATTGGATCACATAGATTCTCTAGAAAACCGTCACTTGCGCGGCGTCGGAGAGACTATGACCAAGGCCGTAAGACCGGCACTGGCTCAAATGACAAAGTCGATCAAGACCAGGCTGGAGCTCAACGAAGACGAAGAGATCGGCTCTCCAAACGACATACTCGATACACGTCCTTTTGGCACGGCTCTGACTAAGTATTTTACGGGCAATCCCCTGGTCCAATATCTTGATCAACAAAATCCGCTTTCGGAGCTATCACATAGGCGCCGCATCACATCCTTTGGTCCTGGCGGCATCGACCCGGCTGCGGCACCGACAGAGATGCGCGACGTGCACCCATCTCAGATCGGCAGAGTCTGTCTGGTAGAGTCACCAGAAGGCAAAAACTGCGGTATGGTTTCATACATGGCTACTTATTGCCGCATAGACGACGATGGCTTTATGACAGTACCTTACCGTCGAGTCGAGGGCGGTCAGGTGATGGACGATGTAATATTTTTAGCGCCCGGAGACGACAAAAAATTTATTTTGGCGCCACCCGATACCAAATGCGATGGCAACAAGATACTCGGCCCCTTTGTTGCTGCTCGACGTGGCGAAAACTTTTTTGAAGCCGTTCCTGAAGAAATAGACATGATCGGGATCGCGCCTCAAGGATTTATATCGGTCGGATCTGGACTGATACCATTTTTAGAACACGACGACGCCAACCGCGCCCTCATGGGCGGTGGCATGATGAGGCAGACTCTGCCCCTGATCAAACCAGAACGCCCCCGAGTCGGCACAGGCATGGAACGAATCGTGGCTCGATCCAGCGGCCATTCTGTCATGGCCAGACGTGGAGGCACCGTCACTCGGGTCACTGGGGATTTGATTGAGATAACCCAGCCGACCGGCGGGGCACGTACCTACAATCTCATACGCTATGACAGGACAAATCAAAACACTATCCTGGATCAACGTCCATCGGTACAGGTAGGGCAGCAAGTCGAAGCAGGTCAAATCATCGCAGATGGTCCGGCAATCGACAATGGCGAACTCTCCCTTGGTCGCAATCTCTTGATCGCCTTTATGCCCTGGAATGGTTACAACTTTGAAGACGCCATAGTCGTGCGTGAAGGTCTCGTCAAAGAGCACAAACTAAGTCACATCGAAATAGAAAAGCACTCTATCGGCGTTCACCAGACCTTGCGAGGACCAGAGATCCTCACTCCCGAATTGCCCAATACTGCAGCCAAGGACCTGGAACATCTGGATGAGCGTGGTATCGCCAAAATCGGCGCCTACGTCAATCCTGGGGACATCCTGGTCTCAAAACTCTCACCCAAAGAAGCCAAGGCGCTTTCGGCCGAAGAAGAGTTGTTGCAAGCTATTTTTGGCAAAGTCGCCGAAGAAATGGGGGACACAAGCCTGCGCGTTCCTCATGGTTCGGGCGGACGAGTCATTGACGTGCGCATTTTTACACCAGAAACCACGCCAGAGCTCAAAGCCGGCATCATATGCGAAATCGAAGTCTTGATCGCCCGTCTATGCCCGCTTGAAGTAGGAGACAAACTGGCTGGACGGCATGGCAACAAAGGCATAGTATCGATAGTGGTGCCAGATTGCGACATGCCTTATTTGCCGGATGGCACACCAGTAGATCTGGTACTAAACTCTCTAGGCGTGCCCAGCCGCATGAATGTCGGCCAGGTATTTGATACGCAATTGGGACTGTATGCCAGCGTACTCAATCGTTATTATCGCATCCACCAATTTGACGAATCCCTGGCTCCTGATGCTAGTTTCAGACTCGTCACCGATGCTCTAAAAGAAGTCCGCCGGACGCCAGGCTTCGAATGGATGGGCGAAGACGGCAAGGTCCAATTGACCGATGGCAAGACAGGCGAAAAATTTGATCGGCCGGTGCTTGTAGGCAGACAATACATGCTCAAGCTCAACCAGCTCGTCTTGCACAAGATCAATGCCCGCTCTGGATTGGGCGGCCCTTATGCGGCAGTAACGCAGCAGCCGGTAGGAGGAAAGGCCAATCATGGTGGCCAAAGAATGGGCGAAATGGAAGTCTGGGCCATTCAGGCATATGGTGCAGCCAATGTCTTGCACGAAATGATGACGATCAAGTCTGATGACATACAAGGACGGCACCAATCATATGCTGATATGGTGCAGGGTAATCACATCACCCCTGGTGGCCGTACTGCGGCTTTTGACGGTCTTTGTTGCGAGTTGAGGGGCCTGGGCATGGAAGTGACCTTGGGTCAGATAGTCGATGACTTTAGCGTGCCTCAGGACCAGGAAGCTCAAGAACATGACAAGAATGGGACGACTACGAAGTCTCTGGAAGAAGAATTTCAGGTATCGCACGTCTACAATCTCGAAAATGCCGACGGCACCAGAACACTAGAAATCCCAGCAGGAGACTATGTTCCGGTTTCCAAGCCCCAGGCACCACCCATCATAACCTCCATCACCAGCGGCAAAGCAGGTGGGAAACCACGTATTGAAATGTCGCAGGAACCGTTGTTTGATGACATAGATGACTCCAACAAGACCCCTTCATTTATCGAAGCCTTTATCACTGATGCAATAAACAATAAAGATCAAGATACACAAGAGGCCTTAGAAGACATCCATCCTGACGATCGCCAGGAAAAACCACAGGCACCACTCAAATTGTCTGATGCATTGTTGGATATGTCTTTTGACAGCTTGCCCAGCCAGCTCTCCAACCTCAATAGCCTCGCTGAGGCTCTCGAAATTGTCTCACAAGAAAGCAAGGACGAAACCCAGCAAGCAAGGCAGCAAGCAGACCAGCACAAGCCCGAATCCTCGAGCCAAGAAGATCCCAGCTAGTTTATTTAGGTATTACGATGACAGCGCAGAACGGCATAGCTCACTCTAAAACAAACCGTCTGGCAGCTCGAGTATTGCCGGTGATGGCTGCCTTCCTCCTACTTACCCTCATTTTCATTTCTCCGGCACAAGCGCAGCTTGGTGGAGCCCAGCCCCCTCCTGTAGGTGATGGCGACACGCCCATGCCCGTGACTCCGGGTGACACCTCGGGTGCTGTGGGTGTTCCGTCGGGCACAGCCGACAATACCTCAGGCAGCAATTTTTCGACTGGCACAGGTCATGACCGTACAATAGTCCGACTCTACAAGCAAGATACTAATGGCAGGGGGCAGCGCATGGTGCAAACCCTCCGTCCTGACACTCTATCAGACGATGCACTTAACCAAATCAACGGCATCTTGGGCATCAATATGCTCTCAGGCGAGCAAGCCATAGACGTCACAGTCTCAGATCAGCAGCTGGAGCAGATCAACCAGGCTATGGCCAGTTATCCGCAGACCACCAATAACGGCAGCCGCAAACAGATAACCAGTGACGCGCCGGGTGCGGGTTATCCGAGAGCCGGCAATACATCCTCATATGCCTTTCCTGGCACTATACCTACAGTCGCTACCTTTGGCAGATACCTGGTCATACTGGGCGTCGTCGCAGCCACGATTTTTATGGCCCTGGCAGCCTATAGCATGGTCCTAGGGTCTCCCTACGGCGGAGCCAGGGTACTCGGCACCGCAGCAGGCCTGATGATGCTGCTAGCCGCTTACACCATCTGGAAGATAGTCCAGATGAATACCTTTGGTGCCAATCCGAACAATCCTGCGATCAATCGCGCCAGATCCAATGATGCCCAGGTGCAAGACGCATTCCTCAGTCGTCCTAATACCCCGACAAATCCCAACGATCCTGTGGATGGAGGCGCAACGGCCAGGCCCGGCGTACCAGTCCAACCACTGGGTAATGCGGGCAATTGATATGGTCAGCAAAATTATGGCACCTATATTACTGACGAGAGGCTTGAGGAGGGGCATAAGTATGGGTTTTGTTTTTGCCCTGGCAGCTGCATGTCCGATCTTTTCGCAAGCGGCTCAAGCAGCACCGACCGACGAGGTATTTTCGGCGATCCCCGAAGTAAAAAAAACAAATGCAAAGCCACCTAATTATCAGGTAGCACCAAATGCAGTGGCAGCACCTGGCGCTATGGCTATGTATCAACCTGGCCCTACTACTCCCGAAGTCCGCTGCATGGAAGCCATGGACGAGATAGTGTACCAGGGTCATCCCACCGTCCAAGAGAGGATAACGCTCCAGACTCCCTTCAACCAAAATCCCGAGAGGGTGAGACGTTGGGTCGATGCAGCCAGGGCAGTTTCCAAACGCTATCACATGACTGCCAAGCAATTGCGTTTGATGACCACTCCGGCTTCGGCTCCTGATCTCAAAACCTTTGCCGATAGTCGAGCCGATTGGTTCGATGATGCAGCTATGGTATACGAGGATATGTTTAAACCAGTCAGGGCAGCTCGCACAATCGAAGAACTAGATAGCAAGCTCAAAACGGTACAAGATCGTGCCGATCAGCTGGACAATCAAAAAAAGACAATTCTTTCTGCAGATCGCAACCTGCGCCGCAAATATAGAGTGCATGCTCCAAGAAAGACCGATGCATTGACCATATACGTCACGGGCGACAATCCCCAGAACCCCGGCAAGTAATCAAAAGAGGCAAGAGATCACATCATGGCGATTCAATTAAATGACCGGGATCAGCTAATATTTCAATTGATCGAAGAGCATCAAGTCTTGCTCGAAAAGCACATATCCTGGTTTATATCCGGCGATGACAAGCCGGTGCTAATACGCGACAGGCTACGCAAGCTCTTTTACCTAGATTATTTACTGTGCCATCGCCACGCGAGCAAATTGCCCTGGTGGACCACCCCAACAAAGCCACTCGTATACATGCTTTCACCGATGGCAAGGACTGTTGCTGCAATGCCCCAGACCGATGTCGATCTCATGGACAGCGAGTTTCAAAGGCACCATCTCGAAGTTGCCAATCTCAGGATGCTTTATCTGGTTGCAAAAAACGCCGGGCAAATTCGTGACTTTGCGTGGCAGACCATTAAAGCCGATCAGATCGAAGATCTTAAATTAGATGCCATCGTGACCTATTGCATACAAGATACCGTCAAAGTGGGACTCGTCAACAATCCTTCCAATGATGCACAGACATTGTCTCGCATCGAAAAATCTTGCATAAGCCATGGACTGGACTCAATACTCATCGCCTCTCGTGATGAGTCTGCACAAAAGAAAATGCAGGCGGCTATCCATGCCAAGGGTGGTCTATTGGATCAGAAGGCATTCTTTGCCACACACCAAGAACTATATAAAGAAGGCATCGTAATTACTCAATGGCAAAATAGCGATCCAGCAAGTCTTGGTCAAAAGGTCACCCAATCAGTCTCACCAGTTGCTTACATACAGCAAAACTTGCAGATACCACCCATAGCTGTTTAATCTCAGAAGTCCCCCTTTTGGCAATCCGCTCCTTACGTGCGGTTAATCTTGCGCATATTTATTAAATCTATTTAATCATCACTTTGCCTAAAATTGTGTTCTTAGCCGGTTTTTAGAGACACAGGCAATTGCAAGTGTGGAATAATGAAAAAATAAATATGAGCGGGATTTAACAAACCGCAGCCGGGGGGCTTTGTTTATGGGGGCGTTTGGCAGATGAAGTCCAGATTTCTAGATCCAAGACTGCGGTCTCGATCGGGCAATATGCTAGCAATCATTACGGCTGTGACTGTCGGAGTGATCGCGATCATTGCTTATTTTGCACTCTCCTATGTAAGGCTTTTAGGAGCCAATAACGAGCAAAAGACAGCAATCGAAGCAGCCGCTCTGTCTGCGGCCAGAGACATGAGCACGATCGGAGTAAATACACCAGAATACGGATGGGTAGCTATATCAGATGCCGCCCCCACTGGCAGTGGCACTGTTGCTGGTGATCTGTACAAGATGCCGGTCAAAGGCATCAACACGATCATGGCCACCATACGATTAGACTTGATCATTGCCAATCGTCTAAATGACGACAAACTCAAGACGATCATCGCCTATGATTTGACCAAGGCCAAAGCCGCTCAGGCAGCACTTGTCGCACATCTAAAAAATGCCATCCTACCAGGCAAGACTGTCAAAGACATCTCCAACAAAGACGTCAGCATCTACGCAAACGCCGAAGCAGCATACAAGTCAAATCAGATCAGACAGACTGGATCATCCAGCTACAAGGCCGGCTCACTCAAACTGACCCTGGGCTCCCTGCAAGGAGGCGCGGCCACCAATACCCCTCTACCTTCACCCAATAGCTGGGCATCGGTTGCTTCCGCCAATTCCGAAAAAGGTTTTTACAAGTCATACGTAAATGTGCCGGTCAATGACACACCATTTGTTTTTGCCGGTATTGGAGATGCCATCAGACTCGTAGATCCAAAAAACTGGACCGATTCGGTGTCTGGCTTGCCTTATCAAGCTCAGACCATCATCAAGGCAGAAGCCACAACCGAAATGGTCGCTAATCAGACCAAAGGCGTGGCAGCCGCTGCAACAGCTTGCGCTCAACCCGCCAATATCGCCGATCCCAAATCGGCACCCGGCGCACTGACTTTCAGCTTCCCTGATGGACTTTGCCCCGAAGTGCCTGGTCCAGGCACCATGTTGACCAGTGTGACGCTCAATCAAGGAGACAATACGTCCTATCAATCATCGACCAACGGAGATTTTCCGATCGGCGCTCCTACAACGATGTTTACCGATCTCTATTTCCCATATGTAGGCCTGGATCAAAGTACTGGCAATGTCTTCCGCAAGGCACTCTTTGACTGGTGGAAGCGCGCAGGCACGCACCTAAACATGGCTTCTGCAGTGGCCATGTTTACCGATAGTCAATACAATTTCAACAAACCTTCGCCCGAGACAGTAGACTGGAAGTCTCCAGCCGAAGTTGGCGACACGACAATCTACAAATTGGGGCCTATCCCCAACGGTAATATCCATATCTATCGCATCGATCCAAACACAGGTGGTATCACCTATCAGACCAAGGAGTTAGAACCGGTAAAGTATTCAGTCGCTTCCGAAGGGCAATTGTATTCCGAAAATATCAATGCCATCCAGGGCAGCAAAGTCGGCCAGCTCAAAGTCGGCCCCTTCGAATTTCCCAATACCGGAGTCTTATTTGACGAGGTCTGGCTTCTGGATAAATGGGACATCTACATTAGAGACCAGGTATTCCAAGCCGGCAACGAGATTGGAGGCAAGCACTCGGGCGAGCCTATGGACTTTAACAAGGTGGCTTTTGCAAATACTGACCAACTTGGTGGCATGAGCCTTGGTGCAAGACCGCCACATGGCAAGCCTCCGTCAAAAGGACAAGGTTTGCCACCAGCCATCACCACCCAATCCGATTTTGCCGAATCCGCCAAATTTCCCCTCTCCTTCTACAATACTTATTCGCAAGGACCGGGCAATAATGGCATTCGTCCTACCTATCAGACCAATGGTATGGCTGTTGATATTAGATTCCGCAGACAGGTCAATCCAGGTACCTTTAGCAAATCACTCGGCATCAAGATCGGTTATGTCGGCGAAAAGTATGGCCCTAATGTACCTGCTGTAGACATGAATCCAGTGCCCGTAAACACAGGCGATACAGGTTCCGATTCGGGCGCCGACTCAGGCGCAGGTTCCGGGGCGGACTCCGGGGCAGGCTCAGGTGCCGACTCTGGCTCTACCGGAGGCGATGCGGGTTCGACAGGAGGCTGACCCAGCACAACCTGCATGCGGATAATTGCAAAAGAGCCCCAAGGGGCTCTTTTTTGTACGGCGAAGCGCAAGTCAAGACGTTAAAATAGACTGCCAAGCCAATCAGCTTACAGCCAGGAGTTAAGCTAACAAAATGCACAATACAATCAAATCCAGGACCGGCAAGGGTCTCATTACGCTAGCCTGCGCCCTCGTTTTGTCTGGTGTTTCTATTATGGATGCGTTTGCTGCATCCGGTGGCGAGATCGTAACCGCCATCGAAAAAAGCAAGATCCTATCTCAGGGCACTAGAGTCTCTGCCGCAGTCAACGGGGCAGATGTTTTTATCTCGACCTACAAAAATGCCAAAGCAAATGACAACGACTGCAAAATCGAAGCAGTACTAATGGCCAAAACAGCAATGGACTTGGCACCCGACCAATTTGGCCGTGTCAACGTCTATTTTTACTCGGCCTTTAATCTCAACAAACGCAAAATTGTGTCGGTCACCGCAGGTGATGTCAAAGCCTTTGGTTCCGGACAACTATCCAAAGACCAGCTTCTGAGCTCGCTGGGCATCAAAGACGAAGAGGTCAATGATCCAGCCAACCGACTTTCGGCTTATCTGCAACAAAGAGAAGGTGCCCGCACCCGTAAAAAAATCGAGTCTTACATGACTGGTGACACTCTCGAAGTAATCGCTGATTTTGACCAAGATATGAATGAGCGCGACATGAAATACGAAGCGCTAAAGATTGCTGAAAAGACTCTCGATACAGCAGGTGCAGCAGCAAAAAAAGTCAAGGTTTCATTTGCCGACCCAGTTGCACGTGGCAATTTTAGACAGATTACTCTTGATCTCTCTCAGATAAAGAGCCTGGACTCTTCTGTCAGCAATGCACTCATGGGAGTGCAGGTACAGGCCGTAACCAATAAGGTCGATGTTCAATCACTCAGTGCTCAAGATGGTGCTCTTAAGGATGAACGCGACAGCCTTTTGCAGAGACTCAAGGCGCTCGACAAAAATGGAGTCGGTATAGGCCCATTTCTCAAACAATTTTTTGACATCGAAGCCATGGTAGCCCAGGGCAACGACGATCAAGCCAAGGCCACTGCCCAGAAGCTATCTGCCAGCCTGACCGAGCAAGAAGACCGCACCAAAACAGCCAAGGAAGCAAAACCGACCAAGGCTGCCGCACCAGTCGTCGAAAATCCCTCGACCGACAAACCATCTGGCAAAAAACCAAATAGGTGGGCTACCGGCGTAGCAGTCATGGATCCTCGAGACATATTGCTAGATCCAGATAAGGCTATCAAGGCTCAGGAAGATGCCTTCGGCGGCAAAGACATCGCCGATAGGACCCCAAGGTTTGCTAATGCCCTCAAACTAGTAGTCGACACTCTCCAGCAAAATGGCAGAGCTCAAGAAGCGGTCAAGTTTCAGCAGAGACTTACAGAGATGCAAAGTCGCATGGGAAGGCACTAATGCAGCACAGACTCGCCAGGCCAACAATCAAAAAGATCGGTAGGGGCATCGCCCTTGCTTGCAGCCTGGCGAGTCTTGCACTAACGTGCGCAATGCCTGTCAAGGCCGATCCTGCTCTCAAAAGCAATAGTGCTCTCCAAGATCTATTGCAAGAGCTCAACTACAGACAAGCCAATCTGACCAAGCGACTAAAAGAAGCCATCGATGCCAAAAGGATCGATCCAGAACCTGCTCAGCAGTTTCAAAAATCTCTGCTCGATATAGAAAATAAAGAAGTACAAGCTAGAGAAGCTGACGATCGCCTCAATCTCTATGAGCTCGAGACAATTCTCTTCAGCCAGGACGAATTATTTAAAACTCTCGAAGCCAGTCTCAAACCTCGAGAAGCTGGTTCGCTGGATATAGAACGGAGATATCAAGAATTAAAACGTAGAGTAGATTTTGCCTTCAGAGCCAATCGCCTCACCCAGAGCGAGCGAGACAAGTTTCAAAACGACCTTGATGGGATTTATGGTGCCGATACAAAAAACGGTCCGGGAGACATCAAAGTCCTTACTGTAAGCGAGCTTTTGGCAGCACAGACAAAGCTCGATGCCTTTAGCAAACTCTTGACCAGTACGGTCAAGGACAGACAATTTAGCCACACTGTCTTTGCCGAGGCGGTCAATGATCTCGATCAGCGCGTGGACGCTCTGCTCAAAGACAAAAAGATCTCCAAATCCAAGGCAGCGGCCTTTAAGAGAGACCTCGCCCAGTGCCTCAAAGACGAGGATGCCTTGCGCAAGACCAAGGCTATATTGTCAGCGGATGAGCAATTAGGCCTCAGCCGACCACTTTCGCAATTAGAGAGCAAGCTCGATCTCATAGCTCCAGTCACACCTCAGCAATTGACTGTAGGCATCATCAAAAATCGCCTTGACCAGATCAGACAAGAAATTGTACAGGGACTTCTGCTAGGCACCATAGAATTGAAAAACGTCCTGGACTATCAAAACCAGCTAGATGGCTTTGAACAAAAATTGATCCAGGGCAAAGCCGATGACACGACCATATCTAAAGAAGACTCTCAAGACCTCGAGCATTTGCTTTCGCAATTGAGACAGATAAATGCCGAAAACAACTTTCGCTGGCAGGGCATTCTGGAGCTTATAAGAGATCTATCAGTGAGACTGGCAGATGCCGAAAAAAATCATCGTCTCGACAAAAAAGTCGGAGATGATCTGACGGCAAGACTAGACGATATCAAAAAGACTCTTGGTATAGATAACTGGCAAGAGGCCCGCAAGCAAGGTCGACTAAAAAACATCGAAGCTGTTAAAGATGCCGGGCAATCATTGGTAGACCTCAATCTTGCTCTGCAGCTTTCACTCAAAAGCCGTGACCAAATCAAGGTTCCCGATGCAGACGTCAAATTGCAAAAATTAGACCAATCCATCAGCACGAGCCTCCTTGAGGGCAAGCTGTCGGCGAGCAGTGCTACCAGTTTGATGCAACAACTGAGCCGCATCTATGATTTAAAAGCAAGATTGCTCGATAATAATTCGATGACAGAAGATAACAAGGCTTATCTTTTGGCAGTCCAGGAAGAATCGCTCAGCAACCAGCTCGCAAAAGCCTTAAAAGAATCACAAACAAAAAGCTCCACCAGCGATATCAAAGCATCATCCGATAGTTTGCGGGCTAAGACCAGAGCCTTAGACGAATACATTAGCGCAGGCACCATATCCGGAGCACTGAAGCCCAAAGAAATACAAGATGCTAGAGAGAGAATAGCTAGAGCTATGGCCGCTCTCAATAATGCAAATGGTCTCGACGCTCAAAAGACCTATCTTGCAGCCCAAGAGTTGGAAAATGTTAAAAGGTCTCTTGCAGAGCATAAGGAAGACAATCTGGGCGCCTTGCCAGACTTGCAAAAAAAAGAATCAGACGTATATAAGAGGATAACAGAGGCAGTCTTGATGGGCATGCTCGCTCCAGATCAAGCCGATCTGCTAAAAAAGGACTTCTATCGCATTCTCGACAAGGAGACCCAATCGAGAGCGACAGGCGGTCTGAGTTTTGGCGAGACTGCAACTCTCATCATTGACCTCGAAAAGCTAGAAGCCCGCATCGACGAAAAAAAGATAGCCAATGATGCTACTGCTCAAGACGTTGACAAATTGCAGAGAGAACTCGAAGAAAGCATGGCTCAAGCCTTAATCCAGGGCAGACTCAATATATTAGAAGCCGAGCAGCTAAGCCACGATTTAGACCGCATTTCACGCGACAAGATATCGGTCAAATTTAAAGATTCAGCTACGGCTGCACAGGAAACCACAGTCCTGGCAAATAGGCTGGTTGGCCTCAGAGATCAACTACAGGCTATCGTCAAAGATAGGCCGACCAAGTACAAAACCCTCGAAGACAAATTGGCAGCCATAGAGTCTAAAATAGACAGTCTCCCTGCCAATCTGTCCGACCTAAAAAAACGTTCCCAGGCAGATCTCGGCAATATCGCCAGACAAAAAGAACTCTACGAATCCAGTGGCGGTGGCCTCTCGCTGGCTGAGGCCTCGAGTCTTTTGAGAGATTGCCAACGCATGGAAGAATCAATTTCTCGATCCAGCTTGAGTGCAGTCAAAGCCAGCAATGACAAGAACGATAAAAAAAAGAAACGCTGATGATGCCTGCGTCCGACTACTTGTCTAGCTTTTGCTCCGGTGCAATGGTCCTGACACCAGCATTTTTGCACTTATCATAAGCTTGATCGACAAGATTTTGCACGGTCACATCTTTTTCGTACCAGTTTTTGCGTGTCAGGTGATCAAATGTCTCTGACAATTCTTCGGCAAACTCCAGAGCCGTCCTCTGAAAATCAAAACGTAGATCATTTTTGATTTGCTCCAGGGCCTGAGCGTGTGCTTCTTCTACTGACTTGCCCATACCATAGTACCTTTTGCCCATCACCGCATCACCTGCCTTGCGCGCAGCGCTCTCTGCCTCGCCATAAGCACGTTTGGCGAGCTCTACATGGCCCATTTCGTGATCGATGGTTTCCTTGGGTGCCTTTTTTGACAGGTTGACGGTTATTGGACAGGACAATTTAAACTGTATACCTCTCACCTTGAGATCAAGCGAAGCAGCACCAGGGGTAGTATCAACATTTTCTTCTGCAAGATCAAAAGCTGGTATCAAGCTAAAAAACCAGGTAGTGTATGCTTCATATCGCTCTTCTTTGGGACCGGCCAGGAGTTCCGGATGATCCTCAAAATAAAGGGTCTCAACTCGAGGATCGGCACGCTCCACCTGCACTCCATTGATAGGTATGGAAATTAGGCCGCAACCAGTCAGGCAAAAAAATGCACAAAAGACGCAGGTCATCACAATTAAGCAGGTCTTGATACTTTTATCTTGCATGAGCAGATCACCGGCCTTTTGATTCGAGCATTACTTTACGCTGGATGTCCGAGCTGATGGACAATTGCCTGATCGAACGACCGACATAGCTGCCCGCCTCGGGGGGCTCAAATCTGAAGGTATAAATGCCCGCAGGCAAGGTAAGCCGGCACTGTCCATCATCTCCAGTAAGCAGATAGCCATGAGGCAAGGGCATGGCGCCCGGCGCTTCTTTGTCTTCGACTTCTCTACCATATGGCTGATAGAGCACCTGGCAGCGCGGAACTTTTTGACCATCTTGTCCTGTCACTTCAAAGGTCACCTGGGACCAGCCGTGCCAGACTATGTCCTGAAACACCGGCTCATTGTCCACTATCACAGACTTAGCGCTGCTGTAATCACGGTGCACGACTATTTGATATTTACCAGGAGTCAAAAAAAACGAAAAGCGTCCTTCACCATCAGTAATACCATTGATCAAAGGCAAGACATCCGCATCCGGCCTGTGGCCTGTATCAGGATAGACTGCCACTCGCAAGCTCGGTCTGGCTTGACCGGCATCGTCGCAAATCCGGCCTTTGAGAGCGGTCCCTTCGCCTAACCGGACAGAGACGTGGGTGTCCTTGCTCACTACTATCGATTTAGTCCAGGGAGCGAGATTGGTATGTTCCTGCCCGTCAATGAGCACACTCTGGGCATCTTTTGGATGAGCCGTCACTATCAATTTGTAGGTGCCGCCCGGCACGGTGATGGCAAACTGGCCCTCGTCATCGGTACGAGCCATATAGACTTGTCTACCGACCTGTTCACCACCTTCTATGCGCACCAGACATTGAGAAAGCATGCGATCCTGAAAAACCACCTGTCCCCGCACTCTATGGCCCTCTTCCAGCACAATGCGCTTCTCGAGGGTCTTATTGCTCCCTACTTCGATATTTCTTTCCGAACGCTCGAACAAGAGAGATCCAGCGCCAGGCAATACCTCAAAATCATAAGGCCCAGAACTAAGATAAAAGACAAACTCGCCTTGCTCGTCGCAATGGGCAATAGCTGCAAGATCCAGCTCCGATAGAGTCAGATTTGTCTTAGCCCTTGAGGGAGTAGCCCTTACCCTAGCATCGGCAACCGGGTTTTTATCAGGTCCGATCAAGGCTCCGACAAATCTAAACAGCGGAGGCATCGTCAGATTGATCTGCGTGTCTTTATCAAGATCGAGGACATCAGTCTGGCTGGACAATATTGCCCTGCCACCACCAGCAATATCAGCACCCGTCTTTTCATTCTGACTGACAGCTATATGGTATTTGCCGCGAGGCACCACCAACGAAAACTGCCCCTCGGCATCCACTTTTGCCTCGCCTCGATAAGCGACAGGTTCTATGCCGAGTGCCACTACGCTCAAACTGTCGACATCGCCATTGACCACTTTGCGGTCAAAATAGCTGAGCTTACCAGCAATAATATAGCCAGTGCTGACATTGCAATCGACTATGGTGTTGGAGTTTACCCTGACCTCCTGGATCATCTGCCCAAGAAAGCGAGATTGAGGCTGTGGCACGACCTCGACTCTATAGATGCCAGCCCTCACGTTGAAACAATACTCACCCTTAGTGCCTGATTGCATTTCAAACGATTGAGCCCCACTACCATCCAGCGAATCATCAAAAAGGTCGCTAACGCGTACAAGTACCTTGGCAAGAGGCAAACCCTGGTGCCTGACGTGGCCGGAAAGTTTGTAGGAAAAATCGCTCATGGGCATAGTCTACTATGTCTGCGATTTCTCTAGCATTGCCTTGACGAGCTGAAAAGATCCGCAAACGACCAGCTTGCTACCCGCAAATCGCTGGTCGCGCCGAGCCAGGTCGAGGGCTCTGCCCAGATCCAGATCTAGGTCCTCGCAGATAATAATCTCTTCTCTAATCTCTCGCTCATTTGCTATCGACTCGGCACAAGCGACGATCTCCCTGGCAGTAGCAGCCTGTCGACTTGCTTTATGTCCAGAAATGGTAAGAGCAATGAGATTGGTATTTTTATCAAGCAACTCATGCAAGATCCCTTTGAGGTCCTTGTTGCTATAGCAGCCAAAGATATAGGTGATTTTGCCACTCCCTAGCGACTGCTTAAGAGCCCTGGCACCAGGTCGATTATGTGCACCATCAACGATGCACCCATTGATCGTTTGAAAACGCCCTGGCCAACTGAGCTTGCGCACGCAATCCAGCATGATTGCCGCCAGACTACCGTCCAGGGGAGTATTACGCCGGTCTACCACAAAAAAATAAGCTAGCAGCGCCGTAGCGACATTTACTCTCTGATAGGCGGCAATACCATCCCTTTCCATACTGGCAGCTAATTGGGCGATGACCCAGTGCTCCACAAAGTCGAGATATGTTTCCAAACGAGATATCGCCACCTCATCGACATTGTAGATAGCGATATCCAGTGGTGCAAAGCCCCAATCGATCAGATAGCCGGTATTAAGCAAACGAATGACAGGAACTGGCTCGGGCATGGCTTGTACGACCTGCATGATCTCGCCAAAGGCTTCATCATCAGCTGCAGTGACCAGGGGAATACCGGGTTTTATGATGCCGGCCTTTTCTCTCGCTATCTTGGCCTTGGTATCACCCAATATATGCATGTGGTCCATGTCCACATTAGTGATCACAGTCAAGTCTATCCCCGGAACAGCAGTCGTAGCATCAAATCGTCCACCCAGGCCGACTTCCAGCACCACTGCTTTCACCTTTTCTCTGACAAAGTGATCCACTGCCGCTGCAAGCAAGATCTCAAACCACGACAATTTTCCCAGATCGGGACGATCATCCCCAAAACGCTCAGAACACGACCGCACCTTGCTTACGGCAAACGCCAGGTCCGCATCACAAATATCCTTGCCGTCGACGGCGATTCGCTCGTTATAAGCCAAAAGATGCGGACCGATAAACCTGCCGGTCTTATACCCGTCCCGCCTGAGCAAATCAGCTAAAAGAGCTGTGGTCGAACCTTTGCCATTAGTGCCACCGACCTGGATAGTAAATACCTGGTCCAAGGAAGCCGCGCAGGCGCTCTCTTGCAGAAATGTTTTGATACGTTCGAGCCCCGGTTTTTCAAATGTCGGGGTCAATCCATCCAGATACGCGATAGTATTTTGATAGTCCATAAAAGAGGAAACCAGAAAGTGGTGCTATTTACCCGCCAGAATCGCCAATCCACCCGTCGCATCCACGAGGGTCACATCATCAACCTGCGGATGGATACAGTGCGCACCCCCGATGGTCATGAGGCCACCCGCGAGGTCGTAGAGCACAATGGTGGGGTAGTGATCGCCTCTCTGACGGCCGAGCAAAAAGTAATATTGGTCAAACAATATCGTTATTCCATCGATCGTGATCTGTTAGAGTTGCCCGCCGGCCGCATCGAAGCAAACGAAGATCCTTTTCCCGCAGCCAGACGCGAGTTTACTGAAGAGACCGGTTATTTTGCTCATCAATGGAAAGAATTATCCCGCTTTTATTCAGCTCCAGGTTTTTGCGATGAGATTCTTTACATGTATCTGGCTACAGATCTAGAGATGAGAGAGAAAAAGCTGGACTTTGATGAAGAGACAGAAGTGGTAGAAATCAGCTTGGCTGAGGGATGGGAAATGGTGATGGATGGTCGCATCCAGGATGCCAAGACGATTGCCGGACTCGGCTTAATCCAGGCTCATCTGCAACAGTCAACATAAGCCATAATGGCTTTCTGATACAATAAGCTCTCTTATAATCGGTTTGTGATTTTTCATTTGTTGGGGTAACAATGGCTGCTAAAAAGCAAGGTCCTTCCACGATCGCCATACCGGCACTCGTCCTGATGGCCGTTTTGACCGCGATCATTTCCGGCGCATCATTCGAAGTCATCAAAGTATGGCCTTTGCCGGCAAGCGTAGTCCCTGGCCTGAGCCTGGGCGGAGGCATCATCTGGGGCCTCATCGTCGGTGCCATATCTGGTCTGGTGCTTGGTTTTTGCACGGATGACATCCACTTTACGCCCAAGCAAGACCAGTAGGACTTGCTGCAAAATTATCAAGAGCGGGCTGTTTTAAGCAGCCCGCTTTTCTTTAGAGCAAGACCTTTGTATAAGCGGCCTCGTCAAAGCCCACAAGGAGATCTTTGCCGGATAAGAGGATCGGAGCCCTCAGGTTGCCAGTAGGTCCGAGCACCATCTCCAAAAAGTCTTCATGGCTGCCTTGCAATACACCGTCCACAACTTTAAAATGCGCTGTCTTGGTGTGCTTGCGTGCATAGATATTTTGAACGCGACCGACCAGATCCCATGCCTTTTCTTGCTTGTAGACCTTGCGCTTGGCGTCTTCGAGGACTTGTGTAGCGATACCATGACGATCTAAAAAGTCTTGAGCTTTTATACAAGTGGAGCAACCGACCCGGTTATATCTCCAATCCAGTGTTTTGGTGCTTTTATCGGACACAATAATTTCCGCCCCTCCCAATGTGGGTATACCAGAAGATAAGACTAGCCGAGAAAAACAGTTTGATGCAAGGCGGTACATTCAAAATGCCCGGCCAAGACGGGCAAGCAAATTATCAAGAAGGCATGCGTCTGTACAGCGAAGGCCGCCAGAGCGAAGCTATGCCTTTCTTGATGGCGGGTCTGGCCTCCATGGAAAGCATCTGGGGCCAAGAGGACCGTGTCGAGATGGTCGACTGCCTGCAAGCACTCGGCGATTGCTACGAAAATGCCATGATGCTGAAAGAAGCTCTTACTTTGCGCATCAGACTCTTTGAGCTAGGAGTCAAAGTCCTCGGTCCCCAGCATCCCGATGTCATCGCCATCATGCTCAAGATATGCATGCTGCAGGAACACCTGGGCTTTATCCCAGAGGCTATGACCACCATAGATGATGCCGTGATGCGCGCCAAGTATGCTGTGACTCGTCAAGACCCGCTCGCCCAGCGATTGATAGAGCAGTACAATCGGCTGCAACTCATACAACACAAACAACAATTGCCACCAGATACAGGGGCATTGCCATATACGCCTGCCTTGACGGACGGTCCAGCCTCGATGCAGGACTTTGCTAGACAGATGCTTGCCGATATGCCAGGTTTTGTAGATCAATCACAGACCCAGTCGCCATCACCCTCATCCAAGCAAGGTTACAACAATTATCTCAGTACGAGCATGTCTAGCATGACTGCCATGGACCAGAGCCAGGTAAACGACTTGAGGCCGGCACCGAGCCTCGATCCCAATAAAACGCCAAGCTCTCTGCCCAAGCCGCCGGACGAAAGCGAGATGGGGCAAAGACAGCCGCAGACAAGGGACTCCGGTGCTTTGTCTTACCGTCCGCAAAACAACGAACAAGACGTAAATCTCTCCGAAGAATCCTATTCGATAGATCAGATTAGACAAATCAGAGATCGCAATAGGCTTAGTGGTGATCTTGCCAATAGCGATGCTAATGGCAATCAAAGCAAGGCCAGGCGGCTCAGTCCCGATGATCAGAGATCAATTAGACTCGGTCGTATCATCAAAGACTTTACCCTGCCAGTTATAGGAGTAGGAGTGGTCTTAGCCCTCATCGGCTATTTGATTTTTTCCAACCCTGCAGATGATCTAGCTAAAGACGAAAAAGAAAAGGCTATCCAGACTGCACTGCAATCAGCGTTAGGCGAGGACATTTTTCTTACTGCTGATGGCGAGGGCGCAATCAGGTTTCAAGGCCCAGCACAAGCTATCTACTCCCCATCGGCAGGCAGCGGCGCCACCCAGGTTGGCTTCAGACGGCTTAACTCGGCCTGGGGAGACATCTTTGGAGCGGCATATTCCAGTATCTGGGAAAAACAAATCTGGTTTGATGATAACCAATCGGTGTTGAACAGCGAAGATGACGTGCGTTATTACAGAGCTACTGGAAGAGAGTTTCAGACCATCCAAAAGATGAAGCAATTAGCCGGTATCGCCCAGGGATTTTATCTGCGCGGGGGCCAGTATCCAGATGCCGTGCCTCCTGCTCTCATCAATTATTTTTCCTACCTCAATCCTTACACAGGCAGTATTGATCAGTTTCAAATCAGACAGATCCCCCTCGTGGACGCTCTGGGACTCAAGGCAAAAGAAAACCTCGAATCAGGCCGTTTGCTCGGAGGAGATGATAAAGGCGCACCAGGCAAGATCGTCTGCTATGCAGTCATCGAAGGCGAAATAAAAAAAACGGATTCGGCAAGTCCTCATAACAAATGCGTAGCCTTCATGATCAGAGGATATGATTCTCACGGGCAGTTGATCCAGACATCCCGACCAGGGCAAGCACTGGTAATCGAGGCCAATCCCGAATACCTGGATACAAGCGCTGTGCCAGCTGATAAAAAAGTGACCACAGTCAAGACCAAAACCAAGATAAAGATCAAAACTCAAGTCAAATCGAAGGCACTGACACCAAATCCAGTACGGTTTGAGCCTGTAACTCTTACGCGCGATCCCCAGAACAATACGCCAGCAATCAATGCCATCAAGGCAAGGCCGGTGGTGCCATCACAAAAGACAACCTTCCTCATGCTCATCAAGCATCCGCCGCTGCCACTCAAGGTGCTGCATTATCTACTTTCGATCGGTCTTTTCCTATGCACGGCGCTTGCGATAGCCAGATCGCGGATGAGAGCGGTCGATTATCTGGGCAACCAAATACAAGAAGACTCGAACGTCGCCTTGATCATCGGCATCATTTTTGCGATCATGCTGGGCATTTCGCTTTTGATGCAGTTTGTCATCTATGCTTGATTGTGCAGCTTGTAAAAGCAATCGGCAAGTACATAAGCAGCGATGCCAAAAGCTACCGAAACATTGAGTGATTCTTTTTGGCCCCTCATTGTTAGATGCACCGTATCATCAGCCAGAGACAAGGCCTCGGGGCTGACGCCCTGTACTTCATTGCCCAGGATCAAACAGATCTTGTCGGGTAATGTCGTCGCATGCTCAAGGAGAAAGCTCTCGATTGGTCTAGAGCTGTCATTTCTTTCCAAGGCTATGATCCGATAGCCGATGGCTTTTAAATCGCAGAGCATTTCGGCGATACTGATACGATAAGCAAAAGACACCCAGGCTTCGGCGCCAAGTGAGACTTTTTGGATCTCCTTGCGCGGCGGGCAGCCCGTGATACCGCACAGATAAAGCCTTTCAAAGCCGCATGCGTCAGAGGTGCGAAAAGTCGCCCCGACATTATGCAGACTGCGAATATCATCAAGGCAAGCTATCAGACTGGGACGACTTGGAGGCAAGGGCCTGACTAGATTGCCCTCTCCCACCAGATGCGGTGCTCTGGCCTGCAGTCTATCTAGAAGCGCTTTGGGCTTGGCAAGCATTTTTCGATTGCAATGGCAACAGTCGATGACAGGGAAGCGATCCTCCAGGTTATCGGCATCATGCGGGCAATCAAATACTGATCTGCAATCAGGATAAGGGCAGACGGACTGATACATTGGCTCAGGCAGTCTGCTTGGCTTCGATGCCCCTGGCAAATGTCTCCATCTGGCTGGCTATCGAATCACGACTTGTCTTACGCAAGAGATGAGCATAATTGCGCAACAGATTGATCAGATCAGGATGATTGTTGCCGAGAGTCTTGTTGCTGATGTCGAGCGCCTTGCGATAATGTCCATCGGCTTCGTCATAGCGCATCTGGGCATGAGTCGCAAGGGCGAGATGATAGAGCGCTCTGCCCACTTCGAGATGTTCGTTGCTAAATACCTTGCGACGGATGGTCAAGCACCGTTCGTAGTGCACCATGGCATCTTTGTAAAAGCCTCTTTTAAAATAGACGCAGCCGAGATTGTTGAGCACTGTGGCCACGTCTTGATGGTCCACGCCTTGCTGAGTCTCCCTTTCCATCAATGCTTTTTTAAAATAAGACTCGGCCTCGGGCCAGCTCTGCCTGGCAAAATGTGCGCGGGCTAAGCCTTCCAGGCTTTCAACATGCCTGCCGTCGCCCTTGGCAAACTTTTCGGACTCCATTAGCGCGGACTGCCAGAATGCGACCGCCTGGCCAAAATCGTTATCGGTCATAGCCCGTGCTGCGTCGGTCTTGAGTGCGGTCCAATCGTCAGACATCTAAGCAAACTCCTATAAAAACAAATATGATGCCAATTTTAAGATTCCCTCGCACCTTGAATATTAAGCAGGGCCTTAACAAGCGTTACACTAGTCAATATTTTGCTTATGGCCCTTTGAGATCGGGAGGTCCACATGAAGGTTGTGGAAAAGAAACAGCACGCTAAAAAGACTGAGAAGCCCAAGGGCGCCAAAAGAGAAATACTCAAGAAGGCAGCTGTAAACTGCAATCTGCCCGAGTACGAAAACTTTTACAATACCTTCTCCTGGCAGGATGCTCAAAAAGAGATCTCCTATTTTTTTGGAGGCAAGGTCAATGCGGCCTACAATGCAGTAGATAGGCATCTGCACAATGGGCGACGCAACAAGGTCGCACTTTATTCTGTCGATGCCAGAGGGCACCTCGAAAAATATACTTTTCAGGAGATATACGAGGCTGCAAACCGTCTAGGCAACGCACTCAAATCACTGGGAGTAAAAAGAGGAGATCGTGTATTTGTCTTTTTGCCTCGTATTTTTGAGCTCTATGTTTCGACTATCGCCATTGCCAAGATAGGTGCCATAGCCGGCCCGCTGTTTTCGGCCTTTGGCCCTGACGCCTTACGCGATCGGCTGCACAACAGCGAAGCAACCATAGTCATTACCAATACCGACCTCAAGGACAAGATCGACGCCATTCGTCGTGATCTCCCAGACCTCGAGCACGTGATCGTCATCGGCCCCAAACAAGACCTGGACGGTGCCCATGCAAGTCGTGAGCTCGGCGAGGGCGAACTAGACTATGCACAACTGATCGAGGGACAATCCAGCGAGCTCATCTGCGAGCAAATGGATCCCGAAGACCCACTCTACTTGCTTTATACATCCGGCACCACAGGCAAGCCTAAAGGCGTGGTGCACGTGCATGGCGATATCATCGGCCAGCATATGACCTCCAAATGGGTCCTCGATCTCAAAGAAGACGATGTCTACTGGTGTACGGCCGACCCCGGCTGGGTGACCGGCACCGTATATGGTATCTTTGGCCCCTGGTCCAACGGTGCTTCCGTGGTCAGCTACGAAGGCAGATTTGATGCTGCCAGCTGGTACAAATTGATCGATAGGCTCAAGGTAACTGTCTGGTACACGGCGCCAACAGCTTTACGCATGTTGATGAAAGCCGGCGATGATGTTGTTTTTGAGCATGATCTCGGTAGCCTGCGCCATGTGCTTTCGGTCGGCGAGCCCCTCAATCCTGAGGTCGTGCGCTGGGGCATGAAGGTATTTGGTCTTCCAATTCACGACAACTGGTGGCAGACCGAAACAGGCATGCAATTGATCGCCAATCTCCCCTGTAATCCTCTCAAGCCTGGCTCGATGGGCAAGCCCCTCCCTGGAGTCTATGCTGCAATCGTCGATGATCAGGGCCAGGAGCTAGATGCAGGAGAGCTTGGACGACTGGTCGTAAAACCAGGTTGGCCAGCCATGCTCAGACGGATCTGGCGCAACAAAGACAAATTTGACGAATACTTCAAGATCCCTGGCTGGTATTTTTCCGGTGATAACGCCTGGAAGGACGAAGAAGGATACTTTTGGTTTGTCGGACGTGCTGACGATGTCATCAACACCTCTGGCCACAGAGTCGGTCCTTTCGAAGTCGAATCCGCCCTGGTCGAGCATCCGGCAGTAGCTGAGGCAGGTGTCATCGGCAAACCGGACAAAGAGCGAGGCGAAATAATCAAGGCCTTTATCGTGCTAGCCAATGGCGTCACGATGAACGACAACCTCTTAAACGAGATAAAAGACCATACTCGCAAGACCCTGGCTGCCCACGCCTACCCCAGAGAAATCGAGGTCAAAGACTCCTTGCCCAAGACTCGATCCGGCAAGATCATGCGCAGACTGCTCAAAGCCTGGGAACTAGGATTGCCCACCGGCGATGTCTCATCTCTAGAAGATGATTGAAATCTTCAAGATTGTAGATATGAACTCACCAAATGAACTATCTTGGACAAGATAGCGTCTCTGATTGATACATATGGATGATTTTGCTGATGGCAATTTAGAGCGCCTGCCGCCTCAATCGATCGAGGCGGAGCAGGCAGTGCTCGGAGCACTCATGGTTTCCGGCGACGGGCTTTCGCGCGTCGTCGACCTCTTGCAGCCGGAGTATTTTTATCGTAAGGCTCACCAGGTCATCTACGCCGCCATGGTCGATCTATATGATGGCAACGAGCCTATAGATATCGTCACCATCACTCAGTTCCTCAAGGACGAGGGCAAGATCGATCTTGTAGGCGGCCACGCCTATATCACCGATCTTTCACTCTCGGTGGCCACAACTGCCAATCTCGAGTTTTATGCCAAGATCGTCCAGGAAAAAGCCCTTTTGCGCAGTCTTATCAAGGCAGGCACAGAGATCGTGGCTAGCTGCTACGAGGAGACTGATGCCGATACTGCTTTAGATAAAGCCGAGCATATGATCTTTACGCTGGCGCAAAGACGCAATATGCAAGAGATGGTGCATGTTAAGCACATCGTCGAGGCATCCTTCGAAAAGATCGAGCAACGCTACGAAAATAGAGACGTTTTGTCCGGAGTTCCGTCTGGTTTCTATGATCTGGACGCCATGACTTCAGGATTTCAGCCTTCAGATCTGGTGATCATCGCCGCCCGTCCATCCATGGGCAAGTGCCTCAGCGCTGACGCAGAGATCCTGCTTACTGATGGCCGCGTTCTTACCATCGAGCAGATATATCGCAACAAGCACGAGCAAGGTCTCGATGCTGCCATGCTTACCCTCAAAGCCGATCATCGCTTTAGCGAGACCATACCAACACACTATCTGGACGAGGGGGTCAAGCCCACTTTTACGGTCACCACTGAGTCAGGACGCAAGATCACTAGTACGGCTACTCACCCGTTTTTAACCCGAGATCGAGGCTGGCTTAAGCTCGAGGATCTGGCGGTCGGCGACAAAATAGCTTGTCCAGCCACTCTACCGGTTTTTGGCAAACAGAGCCTGGCCGAGGCCAAGATCAAGCTCATGGCTCATATTATGGCTTCTCCACAAAAGACACGCGAGCTGTTATCGGCAGCCGGCTCCAAGGCCGATAGTCGAGTGCAAGATCACAAAGCCGACAGTTTGATCCCCCAATCGATTTTTACACTGCCTAGAGAGCAGCTTGCTCTCTTTTTGAGACATCTTTTGTCAGCAGGCAATATCTCGGTCAGGCGGGCAGCACTGATCTACGTTTCTACCAACGAGAGACAGATACACCAGTTATCGCATCTACTCCTGCGCTTTGGCATTATAGCCAAGATCCGTCTCAACACAAACACGCAAGGTCAGGTCTTTGCAGAGCTTTCGATAGACGATATCCATGGTCTCACCATATTGCAAAGAGAGATCGGACTTGCTGACAGTGACATGAGTCATGAGCTCAAGACAATCATTTCACTTGTCCCCACCACAAAGCAGGACAGGCTCAATGACATCGTCTTTGAGTCTATTTCTTCTATCGTCGACGAGGGGCCACAACAGGTCTTTGACCTCACTATCGATACCACCCACAATTTTGTCGCCAACGATATCTGTGTCCACAATACGGCTTTCGTGCTCAACCTCGCACAAAATTGCGCTGTAGAGGCCGGAGTGGCCTGTGCCATCTTTTCTCTAGAAATGTCCAAAGAATCACTCGTACAACGTATGTTGTGCGCCGAGGCCAAGATCGACGCCAACCGCCTGCGCACCGGCCACCTGCATACAAACGATTGGACAGCTCTAGCGACTGCCATGGGCCGGTTAGGCGAAGCCCCCATCTATATCGACGACTCAGCCATGGTCAACGTCCTCGAGGTCCGCGCCAAATGCAGACGTCTCAAGGCCGAGACCAAAGGCAATCTAGGCATGGTGATCATCGACTACATCCAGTTGATGCAGGGTCGCAAAGCAACCGACAACAGAGTGCAGGAGGTTTCTGAGATTTCGCGCTCGCTCAAAACGCTCGCCCGCGAGATCTCAACGCCTGTCATCGCCCTATCCCAATTGTCACGGGCAGTCGAGGCACGCCAAAACAAACGTCCGATGCTCTCCGATCTCAGAGAGTCAGGCTCTATCGAGCAAGACGCGGATCTCGTCATGTTTATCTATCGTGACGAGTACTACAATCCTGAGAGCGACAAGCGCGGTGAGGCCGAGATCATCATCGCCAAACAACGTAACGGCCCCGTTGGTACAGTCGACCTGCTCTATCAAGGCAGCATCACTAGATTTCTCAACAAGGTCCAAAACCAATATCCTGGTGGCGGCGGTGGTGGCGAATAAGCTTACAAGAGAAATTGCCATAGATTTTAAGGGATCACAGACATGCCAGTAGCCATCACTTGCCAGTCGCTGAGCAAAAGCTATAGTAGCCGTCCGCTATTCAAAGACTTGTGCTTAACGATCGACGAACGCGAAAAAGTAGGCCTGATCGGTCCCAATGGTACCGGCAAGTCGACCCTTATGAAGATCATCGCTGGCTTAGTTGAGCCGGATGGCGGCAGTATTACCAAGCGCAAGCATCTAAAGACGGCTTATTTGGCTCAAGAGCAAGACTACTCGCCGGATGACTCATGCCATGATATCGTCATTGCCAGCCTTGCAGATGATCCGCTCAGCCCCGACGAAAAAAACTATAAAGCAGATCTGGCCCTCAGTCGAGTTGGCTTTACCAATCTAGAGGCCAGGGTAAGAGATCTTTCCGGTGGCTGGAAAAAACGACTAGCACTAGCTGCAGAACTCATAAAAGAACCAGACTTTCTCCTCCTGGACGAACCTACCAACCACCTCGATCTCGAGGGAGTCCTGTACTTAGAAGAGCTTCTCAATCAAGCCTCTTTTTCATTCATACTCGTGACTCACGACCGACAATTTCTCGAAAATGTCACCAACCGCACCATCGAGCTCAACCCAGTCTACAAAGATGGATTTTTGAGCGTCAAAGGTCCATACAGCGAGTTTCTCGAGGGCAGGCAAGAATATTTGACTGCGCAGTCCAACGAACAGCAGGCTCTCGCCAGCAAGGTCAGACGTGAAGTCGCCTGGCTGGCAAGGGGAGCCCGGGCTCGCCAGACAAAATCATCCGGTCGCATAAAAGAAGCCGGCAAATTGATGGACGAATATGCTCAAGTCAAGGCACGCAACGCTCTCGGTCAGAGCGCGGGCATTGATTTTAATGCAAGCAATCGTAAGACCAAAGAGCTAATTGTCGCTAAGCAAATCAAAAAATCAATGGGCGGCAAATTGCTATTCCAGGGCCTCGATATTACTTTGACTCCGGGTATCAAGCTGGGTCTAGTAGGCACCAATGGCAGTGGCAAAACCATCTTGCTCAAGTTATTGACTGGCAGTCTCGAGCCAGACGCCGGCACGATCAAAAGAGCAGACCAACTCAAGATAGTCTGGTTTGATCAGGCTCGCGAAAAACTCGACCAGACACTCACACTCAAGCAGGCTCTCTGCCCTCATGGCGATTCGGTTGTCTTTCAAGACAGACAAATGCATATAGCCTCCTGGTCCAAACGATTTCTCTTTCGCCCCGACCAGTTGCCCCTGCCTGTCAGCCGCCTATCCGGCGGAGAGCAGGCCAGGGTCTTTATCGCCAACCTCATGTTGCAGCCTGCCGATGTCCTGATCCTGGACGAACCTACCAATGATCTAGACATTGGCTCGCTCGAAGTCCTACAAGATTCGCTGGCCGAGTTTCCAGGTGCTGTCGTCATCGTCAGCCACGATAGATACATGATCGATAGTCTCTCCACCGAGATACTCGCCCTTGACGGTCATGGCAAGGCCGAGTACTTTGCCGATCTGCAACAATGGGAAAGAGCCAAAGTCCAAAGCGAGAGCCCGCAAAAGCCCAGCCAAAACAAAGACAAGGCGCAGCCTGATGACAAGGCGCTGCCTAAGACCAAACCGCTCTCCAATAACGAAAAAAAAGAGCTAGCCACCATACACGATACTATCTCTCTCGCCGAGCAAAAAGTCCAGCAGATCATGCAAGAAATGGCGATGCCTCAGCACGTCTCCAATCACGTCAAGGCACAAGAGCTGACCAGCCTTATGCATGAGGCTCAAGCCCAGGTAGACAAGCTCTACAAACGCTGGGAGGACCTCGAGGCCAGATCCTGCTCCAAATCATAAATGGTGATCTGCATTTGCTCGGTCATGCCGTCATAATATGACACCGGGGACGGTAGCCGACCATAATGCTCATTTAGCCATGCTTGCATTTGATCGATCCTTTTGGTCTTGGGCACCTGAGGCGTTGACATGATCACTCTATCTCTGGCAAAGACGAGTTTTTTGACACCACCAGCAGCCAGATCGAGCACGTGCTTTTGACCGTCGGCCACCACCGAGTCTGGCTGCCAGGCTGCAAACAAGTCTTTTAAAGCACATGGCTTGCTTGGCTCCCAGCGAGTAAAACCACATAAAAGGACTTTGTGCCTTGCCCTTTCGGCTATCGGCATATAGTAATCAAAGCTGGGTCCTGTAACGTCTGGAGCAATCATGATGGCAGCACCATCATACAGACCCGCTTTAGCATCCATGGCCATCGTCCTGAGACCTGAATCCGGCTTTTGATGGGTGACTGCGACCCAACCGATATCCAGACCCGCTAGCATAAGCCAAAAGAGGGTCGTCCAGACCAAACTATGATTGTTTTTGCCCTTGATTCCCAAAGCCCTGTCGATGACACAGGCCCAAAAAATAAAACCACCAGCACTGAAGGGCAGAATGTATCTAAAATAGCCCATAGCAAACGGAGTGAGGTAGCCAACGAGAAAGGCTGGAATGGCAGTGGTACAAACAATCACGATCCAGGGCGCATCGAGGCGGCCGATAGCAGTACGGCACTGAGTCAGCCAAGAGCCGAAACCATTTTTCAAGATTTGTCGAGCAGCAAAACAAAGCGCCAGGATCAGAGCAATCCCAGCAAAAAATATCCCATGTAAAGGCGCAAAAGGCGCAAACATGACATAGTCGTAAAAATAGACAAACCACATCTGTGAGAGCCTGGTAGCCTCAATCCAACGTGGCAGGCTCATCTGCTCTAGTATGACCGGTATCCAGAGCAAAAAAGGCAGTATAGCCAGGGTCATGCCAGCCATAAATTCATGCCACCGCAAGTAGTGCTCTTTTTTTAGACCCCAAATCCACAAGTAGGCCACTGCGTAACAAGGCATGATCAAAACACAGACAGTATGACTGTAAAGGCAGAGAGCAGTCGAAATGACAAAACCAGTCATATAGCTGATCCGGGCTTTGAGAGCACTCGCCTTAAGAGCATTGATAAAAAAGCACAAGGACAGACAGACAGTCAGCATGGCGATCGAATAGGGCCGTGATTGGCAGGAGAAATGATTGGAAAGTGGCGATAGAGCGCAAAACAGCGCGGCGATCACGCCCAGTCTATAAGAGCCGACGCTCGATCCAAGCCATATCAAAGCCGGGATCATAGCCAGATTGCACAATAAGGCAGGTATCTTGACCACCACAGGCCCATCGCCAAAATACTGGATCACATAGCGAAGAATTAGATGCGAGAGGGGCGGATTAAAATCCTGGATAGACAAGGTGGCGATCATGGATGTCAGATCCGGCATCTTGGCCACGTAAATGCTTATGCATTCGTCCAGCCAGACCCCCTGTCCCAGGGTCTGCAACCTGAGCACCAGGGACAAGATGATAATCAGGATCGCGCATATCGCTTGCGAAGTCAAAAGACTCAGGCCACCAGCAATTTTTGTACGTAGGGGTCGCGGAGCTTCCAGATATACATGTCGGTGATAAAGTGATGAATATTGACAAAGACATAGACCGAGGCAAAGGCGTATGCTTGCTCGACCTGTCCATACTGGATCATCCAGTTTGGCAAGAGATAGGCCATGGTAAAGCCGATGCCAAATAGCAAACCAAAATATCCCCAGGCGACAGGACGCTTGAGCATGCTCGAGATCTTGTGGTAGGAGACATCGGCAGGCAAGCCTCGCTCCTTAAAATAATACGCAGAGGTAACGACGAGATATTGGGTGGTATGAAAAAAGGTCGTAGAAAAGGCCACCCAAACAAGGACAAATCTCTCTTGCGCTACAAAGGGCATGACGATCAGTGTCATCAATACCATGAGTCCCGGTATGGGAAACATCTGCTTGTCTCTTTTGGCCTTGGCATAAACTAGATAGGCAAAATAAGCGAGAGAAGCAAGAGTGACACCAAGGGCGGTGTGACTCAGCCAAGCCGGCACGAGCCTCTCAAAAGCATAATCAACGTGATTGATGGTGTAATTGCCAAAGGCATCAAAGGCAAACATGCGCAAGATCAGATAGACCATGGCCGACTGCACCATAAAGTGCATCACGCCTTTTTCGTGCTGATTCATATAATATTTGCGCTTATAGCAATACACCAGGGCAATGCCATAAGACTGAGCTAGCTGATGCTGAATACCCCAGGCCAAAACGAGCTTGACCCAAAACTGCGAGGTCTCGTGCCACAACAGCGTGCTCATACCCGTCGCAAGCGCGATCAGACCGACAATAGCGACCTTGGCACCAAGGACCTTGCGGGTTGGTGCACTCTGATAGACACGATACATAGTGGCAATCTGATGTCCATCGCCAAAAGCATGCACGCCCAGGATAGAAATAGCAGCAAAGATGAAGGCAGTCGGCCCCCCGAAAAGATCGACCTTGAAGCCAGTAGCTGCCAATACGAGATAGAGAGCCCAAAAGAGTCCGCCGCAAACAAATATCAGATCTATATTGCGACTCATGATCCAGGGATAGGGATCTTTGGCCGCTTGATTGAGACGTTCTTCTTCGCTTAGAGTCAGCATGCCTGCATCCAGATCAGGCGCGCCTTGGATGGCCGACCTTTGGGATGGGCTTTGTGTAGGACTTTGAGTAAGACTTTCTTCCACGCGACGTCTCCAGACTCACACCATTTCCAATTATACCCAGCCTATCTCACCGCCTAACTAAAAGGCTACACGCCGCAACAAGAGCAGGCATGCTGTCAAAAACACTACCAGTATCATCGGTAACCATTGACCAAGGAAAGCCACTGGGGCAAAGGAAAAGACAATGTAATAGATATTGCAGGCCCAATAGATGAGGATGCGCCATAAGAGCAATTTGCCGGACTCCAGCCTTGGCCAGAAAGGCTGATAGCAGATCCAGGCCATAAGAACGAGGGCGCAGAGATCATAAAAAAGAAAATGCGGCACGACTAGAGGCAATACTAAAAGGCCAAAGAGAAAAAGATAGGAGATGGTGCGCTCATCCTGATCTCCATCGCCTCTAGCCTTGAGCTTGAGATAGCAGTCCAATAGGAGGGCCAGACCGATCAAAGCAGATAAACCATAAGCAAAAAGCTTGACCTGATCTCGGAGACTGTGTGGAAAAAATTGAAGGATCACTGCCGGCAGGCAGACAACCAGATGGGTTGGAGGCTTGTATCCTTCGAACGAATAGCATGTATCGGACATCTTGACGCTTTTTACAAAAGCCGCAAACATCTCGGGTCCATACAGAAGACAGGTGAGGCCTACCATCAGAGCCATGCCGGCAATGAAACCTAGAGCCGGCCTATATCGCTTGACCAAAAACAAGGAGCCCACCACGAGCATTGCACAGGGCAAGAATTGCGGTTTCAGATAAAGTGCGCCCAAAAGACCCCCGGCCAAAAGATCTTTGATCTTGCGGCGGTCCCTATCTTTTTCCCACAACAATCTGCAGGCCAAAGCCAGAGGCACTAAACCAAACAAAAGACCCAATTGCCCGATGAGCAGGGTGTGAAAGACAGGAGTAAAGAGAAAAGCCAGAAAAAGCCTCGACCAGAAGGTCTTTTGCTCTGGACTGCGATATACCCATGCGCACCACAGCACTGCGGCTATATTTAGCAATTGATAGACGATGACAGATTGCACATGGGGCAAGAGTGCAAATGGCGCAAAAAACAAGGCGATCAGTGGACTGTACATATAGATTGCCACGCACTCTGTGGGTATGGAGGGAAAAAGTGCATGGATAAATTTGTCGAACGGCGCCCCGATAAACGTGCTCATGCCATCGGGAGTATAGATGTCGGCAATACGCCCCATTAAGCACAATTTGCCGGCAGGATAAAAGGTCATCAGATAATCGCCCCCCTCCATCAAGCGAGGCTGGACGTAGACGATAATGGAAGGCAAAAAGGCCAGATAGACCGCCAGTATTAATAGAAGTCTGGATATCAGGCTCAAGCTCTTAATCTTTCTCTTTCACGGAGATCTAAATCTAGTAAAATCTTCATACCATGAACAAACAAACTCTATGCACCATTGCAATCTCTTGCAATATCCTGCTCTGCCTCACTGGCTGCTCTAAAACCAATGCCCAGTCTAGCAGCCAACCAAGTAGACAAGTCTCTCCTCTGGCCAACACGCACCAAATAATGGACCAGACATTTAACACCGTAGCAGGTGTCTACAACTATCCTGAGGGGTGGCAGGCCCAGAGCAAGCTTGTCTGGAATACAAATAACTACACCCAACCTCTCATGCTGCATTCTGCTGCAACCAGTCCCGATGGCACTGCCGCCCTCGAATTTTTTCCTATCGAACAATTTGTGTTTTTGCAACCGAGCCTGGCGCATGCACCGATGGAAGCCATGAATGGCGCATTTTGGCTTGCACCCTGTTCTGCCAGCGAAGCCATGGCAAAATATATCGTGCCCAAGTTGCGTGGGAAAGTGGCCTATCAACCCGTTGGCCTTATCCAAGTGCCGCAATTGCCATCGCTTATCAATTATCCGACTTCGAGCACAAATGCCACTGATGCGGTCTGCGCACGTATCTCCTACCAGATAAACGGTCAAGCTGTCGACGAAGAAATCTACGGCATCCTTGAGACCTGTCCGCCCAATACCAGCCACTCTTCTTATGTCGGCAACTGCACTCAATACAACTGGGGCTTCAGCAGATTGTTCTCATTCAGGGCGCCGCAAGGGCAGCTTGACCCCAATCGAGATGCCTTCTTTGCCATGGTTCGTTCTTTTCGTCCCAATCCACAATGGCAGGCGATCAGACAGCAGGTCCAGGCCCTGGCCAACCAAAAGCACGGCTTTCGCCTAGAAGCCACCGCTCAATCAATCCGCAATGCCACGATGCTTTCACGTCAGATTTCTGCCAATAACGCCCAATTTTATGCTAACCAGGCCGCCCGCAGAGATCAAGAATATGCCTCAGACCAGATGAGACTACAGGCAAGGTATGGCACTGCCGATAGTGGCAAAATGAGTCAGAGCGAAGCCTTTGGCGACATGATGATGGGACGCGAAACCCTTGCGGATGGCAAAAAGATCGACGGTTACCACACAAATGTCTGGAGTGACGAACAGGGCAATTATCTGCCTAGCAATGACGTAAACTACAATCCCAACATCAATTCGAGCAGTACCTGGACTCTATCTCCCAAGGCTCAATGATTAGGGATGACAAAACGCGCGTCGTCAGAGCTGCGACCGATCTCAGGTTGAGCTACGACCTCCCCCTTAGCTAGATCGATGATGCCTATGTTAGGTGTAGCAGCCGAAGTTACCACCATCCGCTCACCAGAAGCATCGAGCGCTATGCCACCAGGAAAATCTACATCCATAGGCAATTTGATCTCTCCTACCACGGCTCTAGTAGCGACATCGATGATACTGATGGCATTGTCTTTGGCTAGGGCCACATACAGCTTAGTTTGATCGGGAGACAGGACCATGCCGGTAGGTGCGTTGCCTGTCTTGATCCTGGCGATAAGTGCTCTTTTGGCAATATCGACGACGGCGATCATGTTAGCGCTCTTGCAGCTGACATAAGCAATGCGACTATCACCAGATATGGTGCAGAAAGAAGGATTATCCCCGACATTGATCGAGGCTAGATATTTGTGACTGAGAGTGGAAATGAAAGAAACCTGCCCCGCTGCCGGGGAGAGGACCAAAACAGTATTGCCATTAGGCGTAGCAGCAAGGCGAGCCGGTCCGGCAACTGTCCTGGTATGCTGCAGTATCCTACCCTGCTCCAGATCGACCACGCAAACGGCAGCAATGGCTGATTCGGATACATAGAGTAATTTGTCATTGACCAGAGCCATGGATTTTGGTGCAGACCTTGCCACAAGATCGATCTGGCCAACCCCAGTCTTGTTTTGAGTAGCCGGATCGAGCATGAGTATGCGCGCCTTGCTCTGATCGAGTACCAGCAAGCTGTCCCTGTAATTTGCCAGACAAACCGGAGTACCACCAACTGGCATCTCTCCGAGTTTTTTATAGGTGACAGGATCGACAAGACAAAGATAACCCGATGCAGGCGAAGAGACAAAAATCGCGCCGTTAGGATTGGCTATGGCCTTATGCGGGGGTTCTACGACCTTTTTAATAGTTTGAGCAGGCATTGCTGGCAAACCAGAACCAGAAGTAGAAGCAGCGGGCGCAGGCACAGATATGCTATTAGATATGGGAATAGCCAGATCGCCCAAAACTGGCTTCCAATTTACAGAGACCGCAAAGCCGTCAGGCACGATAAAATCCTGAGGCAATCTTGACTTGAGCATCAGAGCATTAAGATTAGGTGGCATCTTATCCACATCCGGCAAGGTCTTTGTAACACCTGCCTCACTGGCCGGCACTACTTTGACAAAGATCAACCCATTATCAAGGACAAAAGTCACCACATCCTTGTCGGCCACGCCGCGAGGATACCGGTCTATGATCCCGACAGGCTTGCCTGTGGAGGGCACATTGCCTTCGACAAACAAAGGCAGGTACATCGAGCCATCCGGTAGAGTCATGACACCGTCGATACGCAGTTGGGCTCCTGCAAACTGCGTTTTGACAAAAGTCTGAGTCTCGGCACTATGCTTGGTGGCATAGGCCGCAGACTGGCACGAGATCAGACACAGCAGAGCCACAAACAATGCTGGTAAAAAGATCACGATGGCTTGCTCAATCTTCTTTTTCTTCGCCATTTTTTGGTCTAAAAACATCCACTATCTTGTCCAGGATAGACTCCGGCTCCGCTTCGGCCTGCGCATTGTTGGCGTTTTGTTTGTGCTTGCCTTTTTTGGACTGGTTAGCCCCGGCTGACACAGTTTCTTGAGCCTCTGCACCCTTACCTACAGTCAATTTTTCCTTACGTAGCTCTGCCAACTGCTCGAGCAATTTCCTTTCTTCTTTGGAGAGCTTGGTGGGTGTCTCCACCACCAGATGCACTATCTGATCACCCCTTCTAGCAGGATTGTCCAGAGAAGGCACACCCAGATCGCGCATGGTCAATTGAGCGCCGGTTTGAGTGCCACCAGGCACGGTGAGGATTTTGGAGCCCTCGACAGTAGGCACCATCAGCTCTCCGCCCAGCGCTGCCATCGAAAAAGATATCGGTTGACGCAAATGGATAGTGCGTCCTTCGCGGATAAATCTCTCATGCTCTTTTACGTGAATGACTACATATAGATCGCCGTAAGGGCCACCCTTGACACCCTTATCACCGCCCTGAGTCAAGCGCAATCGAGTGCCGTCTTCGACGCCGGCAGGTACTTTGAGATCAAATTCACGCGGTTTACGTGTCTGACCGACACCCTTGCAGTCTTTGCAGGGCTTTTCGATCTTTTTGCCCGAGCCCTGGCAATCAGGACAGGCAATGACCTGATAGCTTTGCATAAACAACATATTGACCATTTGCTTGACCTGGCCCTGCCCCTGACAGATAGCACAAGTCTTGAGCTCGCTGCCGGGAGAAGCCCCGGTGCCTTCGCAGCTGGTGCAGTCTTCGAGACGTTTTACCGTGATTTTCTTTTCGACGCCAAAGACGGCATCGAGAAACTCCAGATCCAGGTCATAGCGCAGGTGAGCCCCCTGCCTCGGTCCGTTACGACCGGCCTGACTACCAAAGCCACGGCCGCCACCATTAAATAGAGCGTCGATGATGTCTTCGAAACCAAATCCCTGAAAGGACGAAAAATCGACATTGTCGAAATCACGAGTCGATCCCTTGACGCCCTCGTGCCCATAGCGATCATAAGCGCTCTTCTTTTGGGCATCTGAAAGCACTTCGTAGGCTTCTGCGAGCTCCTTGAAGGCTACCTCGTCACCCGAATCTTTGTTATCCGGGTGCAATTGCCGAGCCCGATTACGAAAGCTCTTTTTGATCTCGTCTGCACTGGCAGTCTTGGAGACGCCTAAAATCTCGTAATAGTCGCGTTTTGCCATAGTTTCCAAGGCGAGTCCTCTAAAATTGCTATTTTAGATTTTAAAGGAAAAGCCCCCTACTTAAGCCGATCTTTGCCATTTGTTTGGCATATCTAATTATTTTCAATGTTCTCGAGGACTTCGAGATCCGGTTCTATTGATTGTTGTGCTTGTTCTGAAGTATTGTGACGGGCCCGGTTGCCTGATCCAGAGTGAATGGCCCGCCCCAGATCCAGAAGCGACACATCGAGCCCTGCCGACAATGCCTTTAGTTCTGGGCTGTTCTCATCGGCCAAAGCTTCTCTTACCGCTTCGACGGCACGGAGGACCTTGTCGACATGCACCTTGTCCACACGATCGCCGTATTTGGCAACGGTACGCTCGGCGTCAGCGCACAAAGATTCTGCATGCACGCGTGCGGTGATTCTGTCCTTGATCTGGCGGTCCTGCTCAGCATGAACGCTGGCTTCTTTTTGCAGATCCTCGACCTCTTGCGGGCTGAGGCCGGTCGAGCGCTGGATGGTCACCGACTGCTTGATGCCAGACCCTAGATCCCGGGCACTGCAATGGACTATGCCATCCGCATCTATATCAAAAGTGATCTCGATCTTTGGTACTCCTCGAGGCGCTGCCGGTATGCCTGCCAGATGAAATTTGGCCAGGCTCTTATTGGCTGCAGCGATGTCTCGCTCGCCCTGCAGGGCATGCACTTCAACTGAGGTCTGCCCGTCCTCGGTCGTGGTAAAAGGCATGGTGCGACTGGTAGGGATAGTAGTGTTACGTTCGATGACCTTGGTAAAAAGACCGCCTGCAGTCTCGATACCGAGAGATAAAGGAATGACATCGAGCAAGAGGATATCTTGCAGATCCCCTGCCAGGATGGAACCCTGGATGGCAGCCCCCATGGCCACAGCCTCATCAGGATTGACCGACTTGGTGGGTTCTTTTTGGAAAAATCTACGGATCGTCTCTTGCACTGCCGGTATGCGCGTAGAGCCACCTACCAAAATGATGTTTTGAATATCTCCCGGTGCAAACTGAGCATCTTCGAGCGCTTGCTGCAATGGACCGATGGTCGACTCGACAAGATTGGCTGTGATCTCATTAAACTTGGCCCTGGTGATCGTCGTCTCCAGATGCTTAGGACCAGTCTGATCGGCTGTAAGAAATGGCAGGTGGATCTCAGAGGTCATAGCCGAAGAAAGCTCGATCTTAGCCTTTTCAGCAGCCTCTTTTAGTCTCTGTACGGCCATCAGATCATTGGAAATATCGAGACCGGATTCGGATTTAAAAATTTCCAACAAATAGGCAATGATGGCCTGGTCAAAATCATCGCCGCCCAGTCGGTTATTACCGCTTGTAGCCTTTACTTCAAAGACTCCATCGGTAATCTCCAGGATGGACACATCAAAAGTGCCTCCGCCTAGATCAAATACCAGCACATTAGCGCTCTTTTCGACGCGATTGAGTCCATAGGCCAACGCGCTAGCAGTGGGCTCGTTGATGATGCGCATTACTTCGAGACCGGCTATCTGTCCGGCATCACGAGTCGCCTGGCGCTGAGCGTCGTTAAAATACGCCGGCACGGTGATGACGGCGCGGGAGATTTTTTGGCCGAGATAAGCCTCAGCATCGCTTTTTAGCTTTTGCAGGATCATAGCCGAGATCTGCTCTGGACTGTGACCCACACCATCGGCGGTGACTCGATGATTGGTCCCCATTTCACGCTTAATCGATTGCACGGTCCGAGCAGGATTGGTTACGGCCTGCCGCTTAGCGAGCTGCCCGACTAGCCGGTCGCCGTTTTTGCCAAACGCCACCACCGATGGTGTGGTGCGCGCCCCCTCGGAGTTTTCGATGATGACCGGCTTACCACCTTCCATGATAGCCACGCACGAAAAAGTGGTACCAAGGTCGATGCCAATTATCTTATCTTCGCTCATTGGCCTCTAGATCGTCTCGACTCAGCTCTCTACATCAGCATCAGAAAGCTCGTATCTCTTTTGTTTTTCTTGTTCTTCGCTAGCGGCCTCTACCTCTGCATGCAAGGCAGCCTTTATCTCTTCGAGAGGCAGATCCTGGGTAGCCCGGTCCATAGAGATAGAATCAAGCGAATCACTAGTCTCGGCGCCAGGATCCGAACCGCCATGATCGACAACATGAGTATGAGCGCCAGAGTCAGCCTGGGATGCAGACTCGTCCTCTATTACTTCAGCGTTTGGCTCGACCCAATCTTCATCGGGAGTAGTGGCCACATTGACCAGAGACGGGCGCAAGACACGTTCACGTAAAATATATCCAGGTCTCAAAAGCCCGGCTACGGTACCCTCGGCATACTCTCTGCTGGGGACGCTGGCAACGCCGTAGTGAAAGTTGGGATCAAACACATCGCCTGGCTTGACCTCGAGCTGCTTGATACCGATGCCCTCGAGACAACGCATAAAACGCGAATAAATCATCTTGATCGAGTCGAACATCACTTTGGACTCGGTGGCCTCGGTCAATTTGCTCTGAGCCATATCAAAGTCATCCAGAGCAGGCAAGATCGCCTCAAGGGCCTTGGACATCCCGAGCGCCTGAAACTCCTCGCGCTCACGATCCATCCGTTTGCGGTAGTTTTCGAAGTCAGCCGCCAACCTCTTATAGCTATTGTCGGCGTCATTAAATTTTTGCTCCATCTCCTTGAGACTGGTCTCCAGATGAGCAATGGCTGCCTGGCTGTGACTATCTGGCTCGCTAGGCTTTTGTTGGGCTATGTCCATACCAAAGGCATTGGGGTCTGGTTCGCCGCCAGCAAACATAGCGCGATAAAAAGCCTTGGCTCGCGAGCTGCGATCGTCTCCTCCACCCAAATTAGCGTCATCCTGCGCCCCTGCCGACGTCGGATTTTGATTTTCTTCCATAGAGTCTCAAAGTTCCCAAGAGAAATAACTACGAGCAACTATCATTACTTGCTCATCTATCCAAGATTTTAAACAATTTGTCGTCTACAAAACGTCCACCGCCACGATTGTTTAAAGTTTAAAATAATCTGGTTTACAAAGACGGTCCATTAGCAATGACAGACACCTCAAAGAGCAATATTTTGGCCAAGGCCAGATTGGCAGTCTACGCTCCACATGAGTTTGGCAAGACCTCCAAGACAGCCGAAGGAGTAATCCGATACGGTTCCAATCCAATCGCCTGCGTAATCGACCCCTCCCAAAAAGGCCGCTCAATAGCCGATATCGTCAAAATCGACTGTCCAGCGCCCATCGTTGGATCTATCGCCGAGGCAAGATTGCTCAGCCCCAGCCCTCAGGCACTCTTGCTTGGCACGGCCTGGGCGGGAGGCAGTCTGCCGCAGTCCTGGCTAGACGATATCCGCGAGGCCATCAAGAGCGGATGGCATATCATCAACGGTCTGCATGATTTTTTGGGAGAAAATGCCGAGATTGCTGCACTTGCCCAAAAGCATGGAGTAGAGCTCCTCGACGTGCGGTCCACCCCAAAATCGCTGCCCGTGGCCTCACGCAGGGTCATGGGCCTGCCGCAGAGCAAGGCGGTGATCCTGACGGTCGGTAATGACTGCTCGGTAGGCAAGATGACAGCCTCGCTAGAATTGCACCGCCTGGCCCTGAACCAGGGCATCAGGTCGGCATTTGTCGCGACAGGCCAGACGGGGATCATGATCGATGGCGGGCAGGGTATATCGATCGATCGTGTGATTGGCGATTTTATGGCTGGAGCGACCGAAATGATGGTGATCGATAAGGCAAAGGAAGCCGACCTTATCTTTGTCGAAGGTCAGGGCTCCCTCGCCCACCCAGGCTTCAGCGGAGTAACGATGGCGCTATTGCATGGCAGCTGTCCGCACGGCATGATCTTATGCCTCAGAGCCTCGCAGACCAAGATCAAAGGCACCGACTTCGACCTTTCCCCCCTGCCCCGACTCATCGAGAGCTACGAGCAGATGGCTGCCTATCAGCGACCGGCGCGCGTACTGGGCATTGCTGTCAACACTCGCGACCTGGACGATATGGCGGCCGCCGATGCCATCGCCCGCATCCAGGCGAGACAGGACTGCCTGCGGCCGATACGGTCAGATCGCAAACCGGCAGACAATTATTGCTTGACCAGATTTTGCCAATATTGCATGGCACACTGGCAAAAGCCTAAACAAAAGGAGCACACAAATTGAATCTCAAGACCAAGACCAGCCAGATCGACCTGACTTTTGAACGTCTGACCATGACGCTGCGTCATCCCTTTGGCATTTCATACGGGACTTCAGCCACTACCGACAATGTCCTGGTCAAATTGCGATATGGCGATCTGATCGGTTTGGGAGAAGCCTCCCCTGCTTCTTATCACTCCGAAAGCCTGGAGACCGTCAATGCCGTCCTTTCGATGATCAAGGCCAATCAAAGCGAGATCCTTGGTGACGATCCATTTGCGGTGCAAATGGTGACAAAACGCATGGATAAGCTCATCGCTGGCAATCAGTCCGCAAAGGCCGCCATCGAAATGGCTATGCACGATCTCGCCGGCAAAGTACTCGGAGTGCCTGTCTACAAAATGCTTGGCCTTTCCGGCCACCCGCAACCAATGACCGATTACACGATCGGTATCGATGATTTGTACATGATAGAAAGAAAGACCAGAGAGGCTGTAGGCGAAGGCTATAAGATGCTCAAGGTCAAACTGGGCACCACATATGATGAAAAAATCATAGATAAAGTGAGATCAAATGCTGGTGATCTGCCCATCAGAGTGGATGCCAATGGTGGGTGGAATGTCAAACGTGCTTGCCATATGGCAGGTTTCCTCCAGGATTACAAGGTCGAGTTGATCGAGCAGCCTCTACCTAAAAACACCTCGGTGAGCGACTTCAGGTTTGTCAAAGAAAATTCGCCCATCCCTATCTATGCAGACGAGAGCATCTGTGTGAGCTCGGACGTAGCAAAAATGGCACCGGGTATCGATGGCGTGGTAGTCAAATTGGCAAAGACTGGTGGCATACTCGAGGCCATGCGTCTCATCGGCGTAGCACGCGCTCATGGCCTGGGCGTCATGTTTGGCATGATGATCGAGTCATCCATCGGTGTGACTGCCTCCTGCCAATTGCAGAGTCTCTGCGATTACCTCGACCTGGATGGTGCTCTCCTGCTCAAGGATGATCCATACCAGGGGGCACAATACAAAGACGGCTATCTCATGCTAAGCGATCTGCCAGGCTTGGGTGTCACCTTACGGTCTAGCTAGATAGCGAGTTCTACGCAGATCGGCCTATGATCGGAGCCACAATCAGGCAGAGTCTTGCGCTCCACCAATTTGATGTCCTTGGTGATCAGGCAGTGGTCGATGGTGATCATCGGCTTGATATTGAGCAAAGGATTGGGTATTTGTGGCCAGGTGGGCTTGAGTCTTGCACCGCAAGCGGTATCAGTAAGCTTGGCCTCTCTGAGCATTTTTTGAAAGTAATGAGACCAGGCTGTGCAGTTGAGATCGCCCACGAGTATTGTGCGGGCGCGTCTGTCCTGCACTTCGTCTGCATAAATTTTAAACTCGTCATTGCGGATGCTAAATCTACCTACCGACGAAATCGGCACGTAGGGATGGCAAGCCAGTATGCTTAACGGCCCACCACCGACTTTGAGGTCGACTACCATACGCGGTCTAAAACCATCGCGTGCATACTTGATCTGAGAGCGCAAGATAGGATATTTGCTAAAGACAGCCATGCCGCCTTTTTTAGCAAATATGCTGCGATGCGGATACTCGCTCGACAGTCTCTCGGTGAGCCGCCTCTCCCAGGAGTCTTCTATCTCACATACTTCTATGATTGCGGGCTTTTCCTTCTCTATCAAACCAAATATCTTTTCTGGATCACGATTGTGACTAGACCAGAGATTGACGGCCATCAGCTTGAGAGTATTTGTCGGATTTTTGCCACCACTCTGGAGAGCGCTGCGCTTTGCCTTTACTGCAAGGTCGGGAAAAATATAACCTGTAAAATTGCCGGCCACAAACAAAAGACATAAGACACTCAAAAAGGCCGTGACACGCAATTTGAATACGATAAGAAAAGGCAGGACTACTACCAATCCACTAAGCCAGAAAGGAACAAAATTGCTCAAGACATCAAAAGTACGGTATTTTTCGCCAAGCCATGGACTCAGCGATAGCACCATCAGGCCTAAAGCCGTGAAAACCAAAAAAATCTTGTAAGGCAAAAAGATGAGACCGAGCACTTTATCCCCATTTTGCGAGACGCTCTTTTATCTTATCTATAGTGCTCTGACTGTAAAGTTGGAAAGTACGCATTTTACCTTCGCCTCCGCAATCTTTTACAATTGCCGCCCCCTGCTTGTCAGTGATAAACAGGTCTGCATGCCGGACGATATATTTGATTTCGGTGGTATCACTCGGCTCGATGGAGCGCACGGCGACTTCTTCTCCGCGCAAGGCCGCGATGAGATTTTGAGCCATATGCATCATTGTTGGTGACACAGAAACCAAAACTATCAGCGCACCTTTTTGTAAATTTTCCACTGCTTCCATATCGCTACGGCCTGGTTCGATATTACAAGCGATCAGGCGGGTGAGATCGACCACATGGTCCTGAAAAGCATAAAGGTGATAAAGCGAAGTGACGAGCAAACTGTCCTTTTGTAGATCAGGATTTGCCTTAAACTCTTGCGGCGTGATCGAGTCGACAGGCAGCGAAAAGTGCGGCGCCAACTCATTTTTGATGACTTGATGAAAGTCTTTGTTAGCATCGATGCATAAGAGACGCTTGACCGGTTTGCGCTGCCGCAGAGTTTCTGCCTGCAAGAGGACTTCTTCGCAGCTAAAACCTCTTTCGGCTGCTTGCGCAAGAAAAGAATCGCACATCTGCTTGAGGGTAAGGTCAACTTCGGTTGCATCTTTGAGGGGACCACTGGCAGCCACTCGCACTCCTGAGCCCTGGCGCACCTCCAATAGCCCCACATCAGCCATGTGGTTGTAGGCGGCAGTGATGGTGCTGTAATGCACTCCCAACCTATCAGCCAGTGCACGGATGGATGGCAGTTTTTGGTGAGGCTTGAGCGTCCCGGCAGCTATCTGTAAACCGAGTTGCTCGATCAACTGATCTCTTATAGGTATTGAGCTGTCTTTGCTAATGGATATTTTCATGTGGATATTATCTCAAGGCTATTTTGGCAAGGCAAGAAAGCAAAAGCCGCTGACCTGCACATCCAGTGGCCAGCGGCATATAAATATCTTGCTCGACTCTCCAGATGAACCGGCTGGGCCTGTCGCTCCCGGCCGGTTCGGAGATTAACGCAATAGCCTGAAATGCGGAGTTTGCTTTCTGGCGAGAATCTTTCTCAATTACGTCTTTCTCAGTATTACATAAGCTGACAGCTAATACCATTAAAACCGTTTAATACTTACCGCTTTGCAGCACCACGCTCATCTGCCCCATTAAAAAAACAGCAGGGAAAATCAAATCCTAGATATGTGAGCCATTCAACCAATTTACTCCTGCAAAAATCAGGTCTTGATAGCCATTTTGACCTGTATTAAATCATGCCATCAAGCGGCAACTAAGCTACGTGCTTTTGGCACCGATTCTCAATAAGGGCCTTATTCTCAATAACCGTGCATGTTTAGTATCATAAGTAAAATCATGGCAGAGAGCCGATTATATGGACGATCACAGACAGCAGAGCACCCAGGCCGCAATAGCCGATATCATCCGGTCGATTCCGCGCGGGGACCATCTGACTGCTCCAGAAGTTTTTGAAAAGGCTAAGGCACAAGGTCTACGCGTTTCACTTTCCACTATCTACCGAACCCTCAACAGGCTAAAAGCCGAGGGTGACGTAATCACAGTATCGGGAGACCGCGGCTTACGTTACGAGGCTGCCGAAGAGGGACCAGCTCACGACCATTTGATCTGCCTGGGGTGTGGTCTGACGATCGAGTTTTTTGACGAGTTGATCAGAGGCTTTGGTAAGACCGTAGCCCAACGCAAGGGATTTGACCATACAACTAGCAGATTCGACATCTTGGGATACTGCGAAAACTGCAAGAGCCAGGACTCGAGCCATAGACTCTTGGCAATCAATGAGTCTTTTGAGGCAGCTCGCGAAAAAGTCTCCCAGGCCCTAAAAGAGCTAGCAATGAGCCAGGACTTTGTCGCCGCTCGCAAATTTAACAAGGCTTATTCGCCGCTCAAATCAGCCATCACAGCCCTGGCTCAGAGTCTCGAAGACCTCGACAACCTGGCACAGAGCCTGAGCATGCCAGCAGAAGCAGAATGAAAAATGAGACATTACCTGGTCTCAATTGCAACTAGGCGCTCTTGGCTTCCAGAGATTGCTTGAACAATCTTGCCCTGGCATCTTCGAGATCTTTTTCAGATTGGACGATGATATCTTCGAGATATTGCAGCGACACTTTACGCATGGCCATGATCGCGCGACGCTTGGCCAACATATTAGGCAAAAGCCTGATCGCATTAAATGTACCTTTAAACCAGGGTATTACCTGCCCACCGCGCACAGTGACGACTGCTAGATAGTATGCCTGCCAAAAAATGATGTGTGGCAAAAACTTGATCAATAGAGGCGCCGGTATGTTTTTGACGATTGTATTCCAGTTGTTTTGCGCAGATAATTTGACCACGAGCGGACTATAGCCACTACCTGTAGTACCACAGCCTAGATGATAGATGACGGCAGTCGGCACGTAAAAGCATTTATAACCAGCACTCTGAGCCCTCAGGCCGATGTCCACGTCTTCGAGGTAGGCAAAATACTCATCGTCAAAGAGTCCGATTGCATTAAATAGACTGCGCCTGTACATTGCGGCACCACCGCATGCGCCCAGTATATAGCGGCCCTCGTCAAACAATCCCGAATCTCGCTCGCGATGGCCGATACGGCCGGGCAAGCCACCACGCCTGTAACCATCCCCGACACCATCAAGCAAGGTGTGATCATCGTAGGCCAACATCTTGCATCCCAGTGACCCGCAATCGGGATGCTCCGCCATGCCTTTTACCAATTGCTCGACCCAGTGCTCGTCGACCACTGTATCGTTGTTTATCAGAGCGATAAACTCACCGCGAGACTCGCGTATGCCACGATTGACAGCCGGCGCAAACCCAGTATTGACCGGAAAACAGGCCAATCTGACAGTCGGATACTCGGACTGGATATACTCTACTGAGCCATCCTTGGAGCCATTGTCGACTATCAGTATCTCGATGTCGGCATATGATTGCTTGATGAGACTATCCAGGCAGGCCTTCAAAAAATGCTTGCCGTTCCAATTGGGTATGACTATGGATACCAGGCCTTTTTGTCCCGGCCCAATCGATTGGATAGATTGTGACCCCTTGATGCTATCGTCTGCCATGCTTTTGCAACAATCCCTAAACCCTGCAAAACATTGTATATAATTTGGCGGCGGCAGTAATTAAGTGCACGAAAGATAAAGCGTGGATCATAAAGCCAGGATACTCATCATCACGCTCGAACCCATCTCGGCCAAGATGGCCGGACCGGCGATCAGGGCCGTCATGCTGGGCAAGACCATTGCCGATCAATACGACTGCGCGATTTTTTCACCAACCCTCACTCCAGATGCACCACCACTCTCTCCCGATGCCCATGGCAAAGCTGAGATCCATGCAGGCGGGGGAGCGAGTTCGCTGCGCAAGCTTGCGGCTCAATATGACGTACTCTTTATCCAGGCCAACGTACTCAAGCCCTATCCCTTTCTCGCAGAGATGGGCAAATACATCATCGTCGATTTGTACGATCCTTATTTGTTTCCGACGCTGGTCCAATATGAGAACGATCCGGTACAAGCCGATGCCAGCTATCGTCTCATGCATCGAGTGCTCGAGGCTCATATGCTGGCGGCAGATTTTGCAGTCTGTGCCTCCGAGCGCCAGAGAGACTATTGGATCGGGCGTTTTTGCGCACTGGGCCGCATCGATCCGCGCATGTATCGCTTTGACAAATCACTACGCAAACTGATCGATCTGGTGCCTTATGGCCTCCCGGCGGACCAACCGCAAAAAAGGGCCGGGGGCCCGAGTCTGAGAGACATCCAGGGCATCGCGCCATCAGATCCGGTATTACTCTGGGGTGGTGGAGTGTGGGATTGGTTTGATCCTTTGACGCCAATCAATGCCGTCGGCAGGCTGGTCTCGCGCATACCGCACTTGCGCCTGGTTTTTATGGGCACACGTTCACCCAATCCTAAAGTACCCGAGATGGACATGACGGCACGTGCGCGTAGACTGTCTGCTGATTTGGGTCTGCTCGACAAACATGTTTTTTTTCTCGACGGCTGGGTGGCCTACGAGGATCGGCTCAATTACCTGCTTGACGCCGACATTGCTATTTCAGCGCATTTCGATTTGCCCGAGACCAGTTATTCTTTTCGCACGCGTATTCTGGATTATCTCTATGCCGGGCTGCCCATCTTGACCACTCGAGGGGATGAGTTAGCGGAATTGATAGAAAAAAATGGCGCCGGCCGCGCTCTCGATTACCAAGATATCGATGGCTGGGAGAAGGCCATAGAAGAAATGGTGACGGCACGAGCAGCTGGCATCACAGATAGTGGCATCCGCTCCCGCGAGCTTTCTCAACGTTTCCTCTGGGAAAACAATGCAAAACCACTTTTGCAATTTCTCCAGGCGCCTTATCATAGTCCCGAGCATCGTCCCATCACCATGCCGACACTCATCGAGAGAGCTCGTGCTGTTTGGCGTCGAGGTGGTCCCAGCCTGATACTCAAAAGATCGCGCGAACTGCTGGACGATGTCTTCAAGTAAAACGGGCAAAATAAAAACAGGATAGGACTTTAAATTCAATGGACGAGCTAGCCAGGCATATTCCCGAGCACTTGACCGCTTCGAGCTGGTTGACATTCGAAGAGAGATGCGTCATGGACGTGGTGGACGAGCTAGAACAAGCCCTCGGCAAAAAAAAGATTAAACTCACAGGCAAGAACGTACATGCCGTCAGAGTAGTCATCAGGCGATTTAACAGTGTCTGGAGCACCCTGCAGCGAGACGGCTGGCGTGGTCGCACCTATGATCCCTTTATCGGCAAGCCGCTAGCGCGTATCAACAGCGCTCTCGGCAAATTGCGCGATCTAGATGTGCAGCACGACCTGGCCAAGAGCATGGGCCTGCCAGACTCTTATTGCAAATGGCTCAAATCCCGCCGCAAAAAAGCCGAACTCAAGGTCGAAGAAAGACTAGACCTCGATCGTCCGCACAAAGTCATCCGCAAGTTACGCAAGTACTTGCGCGAGAGAGCAGTCAAATTACGCTTGCGACCAGACAATGCCCAGGACCACCTCAATCAGACCCGCTCACTCTCGCCAGCCCGCTCGCATTATCTACACATGGACGACTTTTTGATCGAGATCGAGTCCAAGGCCAAGACCAAGGCACTGGCTGCCGGATCTGCAGTGGAGCTGCATGAGCTTAGACTGTTGATCAAACAATGGCGCTATATGTTGACTGAGTTTATGGGCGTTACCAATCTCGAATTGGTCCAGGCTCAGAGCATACTTGGCAGACATCACGACCTCAGTCATCTAGTCGAGGAGATGGACCTGTATCTTGCCAAAAAACAAGGTGCAAAAGATGCTACAAACAAATTAGCCGCAAATGACAAGAGAGATTTTCTCGAAGCCAAAGGAAGAATCTCGGCCGAGTTGCAAAAATTAGAAAAAGAACTCGAACCGCTGCTTTTCAACTTGCCATATGGGCTTCGGCCGTACATGGCAACCCGGATTTTTTAAGGTGCGCAAATTTAAATCCGACAGAGCTTTAAATACATTGGCGGTGCCAATACAATCTATATTTTCACTGGAAATATCATGTCAATCAGAAAGAAAGTCACCATTCTCGGATCCGGTTCCGCCGGTCTCACCGCCGCCATCTACGCTGCACGCGCCAATCTGGAGCCTATGGTCATCCAGGGTTTACAAGCAGGCGGCCAGTTGACGATCACATCCGACGTCGAAAACTTTCCGGGCTTTCCTCAGGGCATCCTCGGTCCCGAACTGATGGAGAGCATGCATAAACAGGCAGAACGCTTTGGCACCCAGTTTGTCTATGACAATGCCGAATCCGTCGACCTTTCCAGCCGTCCCTTTAAGATTAAGACTAGCAGCGACGAGATCATCACAGATGTTCTGATCATCGGCACTGGCGCATCAGCCAAGCTCCTCGGCTTGGAGTCCGAGACCAAGCTCATGGGGCACGGCGTATCGGCTTGCGCAACCTGCGATGGCTTCTTTTTTAGAGACCGTGAGGTATTTGTGGTCGGAGGCGGTGACACAGCCCTCGAAGAAGCGACCTTCCTCACAAGATTTGCCTCAAAGGTCACTGTCGTGCATCGTCGCGATAGCTTCAGGGCTTCAGCGATCATGGTCAAGCGAGCCAAAGAAAATGAAAAAGTGCACTTTATCCTTGACTCGGTAGTCGAAGAAATAGACGATGTCGCCGCCGGCGAAGTCACCGGTCTCAAGATCCGCAACCTCAAGACCAATGAGATCACCGAGCACAAGGCAGACGGAGTCTTTATTGCTATCGGCCACCAGCCGACAACCGAGCTCTTTAAAGGTCAATTGGAGCTTACCGAAAACGGCTACATCAAGACAAATGGCGTCAAGACCAGCGTCAAGGGTGTGTTTGCCGCCGGCGACGTACAAGACGAAGTCTACAAGCAAGCCATAACCGCAGCTGGTACCGGCTGCATGGCTGCCCTGGAGGCTCAGTGGCTCCTTGAAGCCGAAGAAGAGGAAGTCAGAGAGCAAAAGGCTCTTTGATATGCAGCAAGATGATCAGGCTCTCTACGCCTATCTCAACCAGTATGTAGCCGCACATCCGGCCTGGTCGCATCCTTTATTTGCCAGATTGGCCCAGGCAGCTTCGGTCGAGCACATGCTCGATGCACAAACCCTCGGGCATTTTTTGCGCAACTATGATGCCCATGCCAGCCATCTAAGACGCCTGCTCTTATCGGCCGCGACACTTATGCCCGAAAAAGCAGTGGGATATATTTTAGAAAATGTCCGTAACGAGTACGGCAATGGCAATGTCGATCATAGACATCAGCTGCAATTACAAGATCTTGCCTGGCAGATAGGCATAGATCGCGATACCTATGAACATGATCCAGTAGAGCCTGGGGTCAAAAGATTTATCAAAGATGTAAGCTGGTTTTATCACCCTGATTGCTTTAGCTACGGTGATAGACCGATCAAACGAGCCGCGGTGGCCGCCGGTGGCATAACGGCGACCGAACTTATGGCTGTCATAGAATTTAAAACTATGCAACAAGCCTTTATACCGCATCAAAAAGATGACCACATCTGGTTTAACCATGTCACAGTAGAGTGCGAACATTCCGAAGAATCAATGGCGCTGGCAGTTTATTTTATGAGGCGAGGTGCACAAGAAAGTGTCGAGATAGGTCTCAAAGGCGTACTCGATGCCAATATGCATCTCTATGATGGCCTATTGCAAACCCTGACTCACAATACCAAATTTAAGGCCTGTGCGATCTGATAAGACGATCGATCGAGCTTTGCACATCGCCATGGTCGCGCGCGTATTTTCGGATCGTGGCGGCCTCGAATTGTATACCTACAAACTGGTGCAAGGTCTTTTGGATCTCGGTCATAGAGTGACCGTCATCTGCAATAAAGACGAGACAAAAGAAATAAAAGGGTCTACAAGCGAAAATCTGAAAGTCATCGCATATGGTGACGGCAAAAAAAGAAAAAAAGCAGACGCCATGCGCTGGGACTTGCTATACGCTGCCAAGACAGTAAAAGAGGCGGGAGATTTTGATATCGTCCACAGCCAGCATTTCCCTTTTGTTTATCAAAAAGACAATCTGGTCGTTACCTATCACAATCACACTGCAGGCCGGCTGTCACAGGTTGGATATCCGATGGAAAAATTGCTCAACCAGCTCAAAATGCAGTACAGCACAGCCTATAGACTGCGAGACCAGTATGATTGGACGATGACCCGCAAAGCGGCGATGCGCATATTTGTATCGGACATTTTGCGCAAGGATTTTTACACCACATACGGTATCGATCAAGCAAGACCTCATGCCATTGCCTACCCTGGCGCAGGCCTGGCAGAGATCAATACAAATGAGACTGGCTCTCAGGTCCGAGACGATAGATATTTCAATTTTCTCTTCGTCGGCAAGGGCTTTCGTAAAAAAGGCGTCGATACTCTGATAGCTGCAATGGATCTGCTTGCCAAAAGGAGTAAGGCCAATTTTGGCTCACCCATGCCGAGATTATTGATAGCAGGTGTCAAAGAAAAATTGCATGACGAGCTTTATCGAAAACTTGCCAGGCTCGAAGGTGAGGTCCGCTATCTAGGTTTTTGCAAAGACATGGCGGCTGTATATGGACAGGCACAAGCTCTAGTACTGCCTTCTAAAGTCGAACCCTTTGGCATGGTGCCAATCCAGGCCATGCAATACGGCCTTCCTACCATCGTCAGCCGTGTCAGTGGTGTCTCTGAGGTATTGAGAGACGAGGTGGACTCACTCATACTCAAAGACCATCTCTCTGCCGAAGAGCTTGCAGAGCTCATGGCCAGATTGATGGAAGATACCGAGCTCTATGCCAGGCTCTCAGCGCAAGCCAGATCCAAAGCCCAGGATCTCACCTGGCAAAAGACGGTGCAAGCCACTTTAGAAGCTTATCTCGAGGTACTAAAAAATGCATGATCAGTCGCCCAAGAAGGCCAACAGGTTGGCTCGAGAAACAAGCACCTACTTGCAACAACATGCCTACAATCCAGTCGACTGGTATCCCTGGGGCCAGGAGGCCCTAAATACAGCCAGGCAAAAAGATCTACCGATCTTGCTCTCGGTAGGATACGCGGCATGTCACTGGTGCCATGTCATGGAGCACGAGTCTTTCGAAGACGAGCACTGCGCGGCTTTAATGAACGAAAATTTTATCAATATCAAAGTCGATCGCGAAGAACGAACCGATATCGACGAGATCTATATGAAGGCCGTCCAACTAATGGTCGGTCACGGCGGTTGGCCAATGACAGTCTTTCTTACTCCGGATCTCAAGCCATTTTTTGGTGGTACTTATTTTCCGCCCCAGGCTCGTCATGGCTTGCCTAGCTTTAAGCAAGTGCTCACCAATATCGCCAGCGCCTGGAGAGAAAACAGGGACCAGTTGATGGAGTCAGGCGACGAACTGACAAAGCATCTTAAGATGCTCGAAACAATCGATACCGATGCAAAAACACCTGCGCAAGCAGTCTTTGCACGTTTGCGAGATGCGCGCAATGACACTATAGACAGTGCGCTCGAAAAACTCTTGCGCAATTTCGACAAGATCAATGGTGGCTTTGGCGGTGCACCAAAATTTCCCCATACATTTAGTCTGGACTTGGCCATGCGAGTCTCTCGCACCCAGGCGGATGCACCGATCAAGCCCAGCCGCCGCGATCAATGCCTGCAATTGATCACCACTACCCTGGACAAGATGGCTCTTGGTGGCTTGCAAGACCATCTAGGCGGAGGCTTTGCTCGCTATGCCACCGATCGCAAATGGCTTGTGCCTCATTTTGAAAAGATGCTCTACGATAATGCCTTGCTAGCCAAGACTTATTTTGATGGCCATCTTTTGACAGGCAACAAATATTGGCAGTCGGTGGGAGAATCGGTCCTCTCCTTTGTCAAAAATGAATTGATGACACCAGAGGGGGCCTTTTACAGCAGCCTGGATGCAGACTCAGAAGGGGTAGAAGGCAAGTTTTATGTCTTTACCCGTAAAGAAATCGACGAGATCCTGGGCCTGGAAGATGGTGCATTTTTTAGCGAAGTCTTTGGCGTCACCGAACTCGGCAATTTTGAGCACGGTACCTCAATCCTCAATATGAGCGGCCTACCCGAAGAACTCTCGCAAAAATACAAAAAACCTATCGATGTGCTCTTTAGGCACATCGAAGCACTCAAGGCAAAAGTCAAAGCCTATCGCGATCAGAGAGTACGCCCCGGACGTGATGAAAAAGTCCTTGTCTCCTGGAATAGCCTGATGATACAGGCCTACGTCTCTGGTTACAGGGTGACAGCCAATCCAGAGTATCTAGAGATTGCTCGCCGCTGCGCAATGTTTATTCTCGAGCAGTTTATGCAAGGCAATCGTCTCTGGAGAGTATTTGGCAGAGATCTAGAAGGCAATGCCGTAGTCAAAAACCAGGGTTGTCTCGACGATTATGCTTATCTTGCCGATGCCCTGATCGATTTGGCATCTATCGATCCGGCCCCGACCTGGTTATTGCGAGCCGGGGACCTTCTAGAGTCCATAGAGAGGCACTTTTACAGCAAAGACGAAAACGGCTACTTTTACACTGCCGACGACCACGAATCCCTGCTTGTCCGTCCCCGTTCTCACTTTGATGGATCGACACCATCGGGCACTTCTGCGGCAGTCATGGCCGCACTCAAATATGCTCGCCTGACCGATCGTCAGGACATCGAGGAAAGGGCTATGGCAATACTCGATATTTACTTACATCATCTGGCACGTTCGCCAGAGCAATTTGCCAATCTACTCAATTGTCTCGACTTTGCCATGGCCGATCGCATCGAGATCGTTATCGCAGTGCAAAATACAAAAGAAACAGAAAAACAATTGCTTTTGACAGCGCATCGCAAATACCTGCCAAACAAGGTCGCTTTGATCATGGTCGAAGGTCAGGATAACCCAGCCGCTCGTGCCCTTACCGAAGGCAAGACGACACGCAACGATGAGACTACCATTTATATTTGTCGCAATAAGGCGTGCCAGGACCCGATTAGCGATCTCAATCTACTCAAACAAGCACTGCTTTCGATCTGAGATTATGGAATTGCGGCTCAATACTGTGAGTTGAGTCGCCGATGGGTGTCGATGACACCACCCGGAGTGCTGGCCGACACGCCGCCATATGTTTTGACAAAAGCCGAATCCGGCATGCTCGAAAGATCGCGTTCGTGCCTTTCTTGTTGTGCCTGGTCGTTCTTGAGTCGACTCATTGTGGCGTTATAAGTCTGTTGCTGTTGCTGATCATATTGGGACTGACCATACCCGCCATATCTGCCATATCCGCCATAAATTCTACGACGCCTGCCATAGCCACCATAGCGATTACGCATGCCTCTAAAGCCAGCTTCGCTGCTTGCCTCGCTGCTCCAGCCACCCCAGGTTGCTTGAGAGCTTGCCTCGCCCCAGGTGGCTTCGGAATGCCCGCCGCGAGAAGCCTCCGAGCTGGCGCCGCCAAAGCTAGCCTGAGATGAGGCCTGCAGGGATGCTTCGGACTCGGCACTCGCAACTGGCGCGCATATCAAGTCTAGCGATAATAGACTTAGCAAATTTAGGAGGCAGACAGTCGATATCTTTTGCAACATGCTCGCACCTCTCAAAATGCATTTCTCTTATTTGATTCCCAGTTTCTCTTTAGGTTTCACCAACATAAACAAACGTGTGTTCTTGAGCGCATTTGGATCCATCTTTAGAGCCCTATCCAACAATTGCTTGGCCTCAGCCTGGCGGCCATCCTGCCTTGCCAATCCGCTGGCGATCACGAGTGCGGGAGGGATTGCTGGAGCACCACCGGCAAAATACTCATTCATTTCTGATTGACCTTGAGCTATCCGACCGGTCTCCAGGCAGGCTCGCGCCATCAAGAGCGTCGCGACCGGTCCTGGTTGGACTTTTTTGAGTAGACGGGCGCCACCATGTGCCTGCTCAAATCTAATTGGATAGCCTGTGTTGAGGGCTGCTTCTACTGCCGGAGCAACAAAGTCGGCATCATTGGGATCAAAATGTCGTCCACGATCAAATTGCTTGCAAGCCATCTCCCAGGCATCCGGCGCGCCAGTCGCCATATAAGCCTTGCCCAGGGCCAGATAGAGCCTGGCATTGGCTGGATAGTCCTCGAGAGCTTGCTCGGCCAGGCGCCTGATCTCTTGAGCCTGGCCGGCCTGGCCAAAATGATTGCTGTCACTTGCCGCCAAGACATAACCCGCCCTGGCATAACTGATCACCTGCGGGGCCAATCTTTGAGACTCTGCACCCTTGTAAGCCCTTTCAAAAAGAAACCTGCTCTCCTCCGGACGTTTCAGCAAACGCGCATCATAAGCACGAGTGATATCGGCACAGGGCAGGCTGGCCAGAGTGCAAGCATTGGCACCAAATGCTCGTTCGTAGTCTTTTTGCGCTCGATCTGCCTCCCCGGCAGCCTGCACCGTGCTGTCACCACCTTTTTGCAGGAGGGAGAAAGAATAGAGTGCACGGGTGGAAAAATCATCAGAACGGCTATCCAAAGGCCCTTTAAACAAAGAGACATTATTTTGGAAAGCCAGCGATCGATGTATGGTGAATGAAGACAGAATCAAAGACACAAGACATACTGCAAAAATGACTCTGGACTTTTTGCTTTTGTCCGTGAGATTTGCCAGGCCAGGCTTGAGACCCAGACAACCAGCCAGGACCATGGCCAGACCAAGCGAAGGCAAATAAAATCTGGCAGAGTTTGCCGTTTCGGCTTGACGTAAAAAACACTCCGGCAGGTAAAAGATAGCGACAAATCCCAGGCCCAGACAGACCATTTTGTAGGCGAGAGCACTCTGACCATCTTTAGTCATTGCTCTTGGTGCCACCATTAGCGATGCAACAATAAAAAGTACGCAAGTCAATGCACCAAGCATAGCCATTGGATCAGACATCGCTTGAGCATGGATCAGCGAAGGGTCTGGAGAGATACTGAGCATTAGAGGCCAGATCATTGCCGGCAGGTAATATGAGATCAGACATTTAAACTGGCTGGCAATACTGGCTGCAAGACCGGGCATCGGCGTGCCCAGTGCTATGGCTATGGGATGGGCCTTGGGCATCAAAAAAAGCAAAGCCCCCAATAGTCCAACAAACATTGGTGCTCCCAATTCATAGACTTTATCCTCGATAAAGTCTTTGGCCGGCTCCTCCTCCGGCTTGCTCATCAAACCGCAAAAGATCAGACCAAAGGCCAAGCCAAGCCCCATGGGCGCGGCCCCAATCGCAAATAGAACCAATATATAGGTCGCTAAATAGGCAAAGATGACCTTATTGAGCGCTTGCCCACGAAAAGCCAGCAAAAACAGGTTGAGAGCAACGATGATGATGGTAGTGCAGACGATACCATCGCGATTGCTGACATACGCTACGCTATCAGCAACTATAGGATGCAGGCCAAAAATCAAACTGGCCATAGCAGGCAAGATCCAGATATTCTTTTTGCTTACTTTTGGACCTGGCAATCGATACATTAGAACAAAGGCCAGGACACAATTGACCGCATGCAGGACGACATTGGTCAGATGATATGGCACTGGGTTGAGTCTGCCACTCTGATAATCAATAGCAATGCTGGCCTTCGTAATAGGCTCGCTAAAAGGTTGCAGCATGCCCTGAGTAAAGAGATTGCTCCAAAAGCCAGGCCAATCAGCCTGATTAAGAGAGCGAAAAGTCTGGATCGAAAATGTATCGGCCAGCACAAACTCGTTGAAAACGTCTATGAGATGGACTGCGACTACTATTACAAACAGGGCAAAAAGAACGATGAGATAGGATCGCTCGATCTTGGGCTGGTTGACTTTGGTGCTCATGGTGTCTTAAAAAGTCGGCTGGCCGGACTTCATCCATTCTTCAAAAGAAGGAGGCTCGTCTTGATCGCGTTTTTCGTCGGATTTGGAAAAATAAGCCGAAAGTATGCTGTTGTAACGCTTGAGAGCATCTTCTACTGGATTATCTGTTGTCGTAACCTGGGGGAGAGGCTTTGACTTTGAGTCTGACTTGATGATGGCGTCTGCTTTAGCCACCGCAGTAGTTTCTGAAGTGCTGTTTTGTGTGGGCTTTTCACTTGGCCTATCATTTGTGTGGACTATAGTCTTGACCGCTTTGTCGATACGACTATCATGCTTTACCTTGGGCATGACATCGATACCGCCACCAATGGCAGTACCACCAAAAACGTGTTGGTTGGCCCTTTCTTGATATTCTTCGAGGAGTTGATGGGTATCAGCGATACGATCAAAGTTGGGAGAGATACGCCCCAAAAGATTGACCGCCTCACGAAAATCTTGTCTGGCCGCCACTTGAGTCGCCGTCGCATAGAGTGCCTCGTCCAAGAGCGCTTGACGCTCTGGGACAAGCTTACGTCGATCCTCTGCCAGACTTGACTCCAATAGATTGATAGCACTGAGATAATGATTGGCTTTAAGATATCCCCTGGCCTTTTCCAGGGCGAGTCTGCTCTCTTTAGGTTCGAGGCATTTGATGCTCTCGTAGACTGTAAAGCCAAGTATGCCTGTGAGCGAAAGACCGATCAAAGCGCCGATAATATAGATGGGCCCTTTCTTGTTGCCATTGTGCCGTCTAACCCTGGATGCATTTCTTGCATAGATCGGCTCGATAAAATCCTCGCAATGCATGCAAAAATCCACACGTCCCCTGACCGGAGTCCGACAGGTTGGGCATTGCTTTTCTAATTCTTTGGCGAGGAGCTGTTTTGACATCTTAGAGATTCTAACAGAATTCTATAAGCACGCCTCTTAAAACAAGCCAAAGAGCCCAGGGAATGGCCGCCTCGAGATGCTAAGATATCTTTTGCCGATTGTTTATCGGCTGTTGAGATATCAAATATAAAGGCTATCATGCAGACCCAACCTACCGACTTAGAAGCCAAAAAGCAACGCCTAAAAGAACTAGAGGCTGCCGAGAAAGCCGAGGTCTGGCAATCTATCAAGGCTCTCTACATACCTTTTTCATTGTTTATCGCCACCTGCATTTTTTCTGCAGGCGGCTTCCTGGTCTGGCACGGGGAACCGGCAGGCTGGGGTTTTATTGCCCTGACCGGAATCATCGCGATCTCTGCCTTTATTGCGCTCTTTGGTTTTCAGAACAAGTATCGGGCCAAGGGTATTGTTGGCACCCAAGATACCGAGATGGTCAGAGGAGCAGAATCCCCCGCTCAAAACGACCAATAGCAATAGCCTTACAGATAGCCCGACAAACAAAAACCCGCTCCTTGCAGAAGCGGGTTTTCTCTTTATCTCTTTCGCTAAGCGATAAGCGCAATAGGGTGATATTAACGCTTGGAAAATTGGAATCTCTTACGAGCTCTCTTGCGACCGTATTTTTTACGCTCTTTGACTCTGGAGTCTCTGGTCAAGAGACCCTCGGTACGGAGGATAGGGCGGTTTTGCGGGCTGGCCTCGGAAAGGGCGCGAGCAATACCGTGCTTGATAGCACCAACCTGACCGGCGATACCACCACCACGGACGGTGACGATCACGTCAAAGCGGCCCATAGCGTCTGCAGTCTGGAAAGCCACAAAGACTTCTCTCATCAAGGCATCACGGCCACCAATATAATCTTCGATGGTGCGACGATTGATGGTCACTTTGCCGGTACCAGGGATCAGTCTGACGCGCGCACTAGCGCACTTTCTACGACCGGTTCCGGAATACTGAATAACGCTGGACATCTGCGTTGAATCCTCTTTTAGCTGAACTGAAATGATGTGATTAATACTTGGCTACGGTGTGCTCAGGGAGCTTGTGCTCGACGGGCTTTTGAGCTTGGTGCTCATGCTCACCGCCAGCATAGACTTTGAGCTTGGTGAATTGACGATCACCGAGTCTGTTGTGCGGCAACATGCCACGGACTGCTTTTTCGATGATTGCTTCGGGCTTTCTAGCTCTCAAATGCTCGAGGCTTTCTTCTTTGAAGCCACCCGGGAAGCCGGAGTGACGACGATAAAACTTGTCGGTCTCTTTTGAACCAGAGACTCTGATCTTTTCGGCGTTGATTACGACGACAAAATCGCCGCAGTCTACGTGAGGTGTGTATTCGGGCTTATTTTTGCCCCGCAAGATATTGGCCACTTCGACAGCGACGCGACCGAGGGTCTTGCCATCGGCATCCACCAAAAGCCATTTACGCTCTACTTCTTCAGGCTTGGGGCAAAAGGTTTTCACTTGAACTTCTCCTGGAACTAATCCCAGAGCTCAAAGGCTCTCGGGTACTTGACTGAATCCAACGTCAGGCCCTGGGCGGGTGCTGTTGGACCGGCAATGTTTCGATCTCCGCATTGGAGTGCGAGCGAAACACAATCCGCATCCCTTTTGCCGAGACCCACGTCGATGAGAGTCCCGCAAATTATGCGCACCATATTGTACACGAAGTGATCTGCCCTAATCCAGAATTCAAGCTCTCCTTCACGTAAATTCAATATTTGTGAACGAAAGACATTGCATATGGGCACGGTCTTGTCGGTGCTAGTCGACTGAAAGCCCGTAAAATCGTGTTTCCCAAGGATTTGCTCGGCAGCTCTTTGCATGGCCGCCAGATCTAATCTTGCCGGTACAAAAGCATGAGTATCTTTTAAAAGAGCTGATCTTTGCGGTCTAGCAAGGATCGAATAACAATATTCTCTTTCGACAGCCGAAAATCTGGCATGAAAATCATCAGGAACGCTAGCCATCTTGGTGATCGAGATATCACGGTCGAGGATGCCGTTCAATCGCCAGAGCACATCGACACGACCAGCCTCGTCCAGTGCCTCCGGCCAGTCGGCATGCGCTACCTGGCCACGGGCATGCACACCACTATCGGTGCGGCCCGACAGAGTCGCCCTGATCGGTTGCCTGGCCAATACGGCCAGGGCTCTTTCCAATTCGCCCTGTACTGTACGAACGCCCTTTTGATATTGAGACCCGTGAAATTTCTTTCCGGAGTACTCGATCAAAAGGGCGATGCGTGAGTTCAATTTAGTTAAAAAGCTTAGACGAGCTGGATGATGGCCATCTCGGTATTGTCGCCACGGCGAGGACCGGTGCGGATGATGCGGCAATAGCCACCTTGACGCTCTTTGTAGCGAGGGGCGATTTCATCAAATACCCGACGGACGACTTCGCGGTCATAGACCACTCCACCCACCTGACGGCGCAAGTGAACGATGCGGGCTACTTCTTTGGCAGCATCCTTATCTCCGCCTCTGGCCTTTTCGGCAAGAGCCTTGTAGTCGTCTACCAGACCATGCTTGCCCTTGGTGATCAAGCGCTCGGCAAAAGGACGTACTGCCTTAGCCTTGGCAAGAGTGGTGACGATCTCGTCATGACGAAAAAGCTCAGTAGCGAGCGCACGCAAAACAGCTTTGCGCTGATCGGCGGGACGACCCAACTGATGGCCTGGTACTCTGTGACGCATATCTAAGATCCTTAAAAATTATGTTTCTGTCTACTTGTCTTTCGGGGTATCGGCCAGACCAAGACCAAACTGCTTGAGGCGTTCGATCACTTCGTCGGCAGATTTTTTACCAAAATTCTTGATGTTCATCAGATCGTCATAAGACAATTTGAGGAGTTCGCCGAGAGAGTTGATATTGGCTCTCTTGAGGCAGTTGTAAGCACGCACGGAGAGTTCGAGCTCTTCTATAGAGATCGAACTGTGCTTGCCGTCTTGTTGTTGGGGCTGAGTGGCAGCAGGCACCATGGGCTTGCCGGACAACTCTGCGATAGGCAAGAGATTTTCGACAACCTGACGAGCAGCTTGGGATATGGCTTCGGTAGCATCGATAGAGCCATTGGACCAGAGCTCGATGGTGAGCTTGTCATAATCAGTGGACTCGCCTACGCGGGTAGGTTCGACATTGTAGCTAACCTTGCGAATGGGCATGAACACTGCATCGATCGGCAATACATCAACAGCTTGCTTGTAATGATGGTGATTGTCGGCTGGTACATAGCCACGACCACGCTCGACGGTTACTTCGGCGCGGATGCGGCCGCCATCGGCCAGGGTGCAGATCTGCCAGTCAGGGTTGATGATGGTGGCATCAGCAGGGCACATGAGGTCGCGACCAGTGACGGGACCAGCTCTGTCGATATCGAGGTGCAGATACTGGGGCTCGTTTGTAAAAGTCTTGACGACGAGTCCTTTGAGATTGAGCATTACATCGATCACGTCTTCGATGACACCGGGTACGGTGGTAAATTCGTGAGTGATGCCTTCGATGCGGACGGCCGATACGGCTGATCCATCGAGGCTCGAAAGCAATACTCTACGCAGAGCATTACCGATGGTGGTGCCATATCCCTTTTCGAGGGGCTCGATGACAAACTTGCCATAGATGGAGCCGTCGGCACCGGTTTTATTCTCAAGACATTTGATTCTTAGAGGTTCCATATTTTCTCCAGAAAAAGAAATCACGCTGAAAGACGCATTGGCAGAGGTCGATATTAGATATCAGACTCTTCTGCGCTTGGGAGGACGGCAACCGTTGTGCGGGATGGGGGTGACGTCTTTGATCAAGGTGATCTCGAGGCCGGAGGCCTGCAATGCGCGGATGGCGGTTTCGCGACCAGCGCCGGGGCCTTTGACCAGTACTTCGACTTGTCTCATGCCCTGGTCCATACTACGCTTGGCGACTGATTCGGCAGCTTGCTGAGCGGCAAAAGGAGTGCCCTTTTTGGCGCCCTTGAAGCCAGCGGTACCAGCCGAGGCCCAGGCAATAACTTGACCCTGAGGGTCAGTAGAAGTGACGATGGTGTTATTGAAGGTGGATGAAATATGGACGACGCCTTGCAATACATAGCGACGTTCTTTTTTCTTAGTCCTTGCCTTGGGAGACTTAGCCATAGCGTTACGCAGATCCTTTTAGAGTAGGTTGATTGATAAAGAAACTAGAGATCTAGACTCTATTTGCCGGGAGCTTGCTTCTTGCCGGCTACAGTGACGCGCTTGCGACCACGACGGGTACGAGCATTGGTCTTGGTACGCTGACCACGGGTCGGGAGACCTCTTCTGTGTCTCTGACCACGGAAGCAATTGATTTCGATCAGGCGCTTGACGTTGAGACCTTCGACTCTGCGGAGGTCGCCTTCGACCTGATAATTGCCGCTCTTCTCGATCTCTTCGCGCATGCGGCCGACTTCTTCTTCGGAGAGGTCCTGGACGCGGCTGCTCTCGGACAGTCCGACTTTTTTGACGATATGGGCAGCGGTCGTGCGGCCGATACCATGGATATAAGTAAGGGCTATGACAGTCCTTTTGTTTCTCGGCAGATCTACACCGGCAATACGGGCCATTTATCCTCCAACAATCTGGAAATCAGGTTATATCTATCGCAAATATCCGCGAAATACCCTAACCAGAGTTAACTTGTTTATTGTTTACTTTGTTTATCAAAAGCGTTTACAAGGACATCAAAGACGTCTTGCAAACTACCCTTGACGCTGCTTGTGCTTGGGATTTTCGCAAATCACTGCAACCCGGCCCTTGCGGCGGATCACTTTGCACTTTTCACAGATCTTTTTGACGGATGCTCTAACTTTCATTTCTCGGGCTCTCAATCAGGCGCTGGCGCCTGTTTAACCGGTAATCACAACTTGCATTTTTTTGTTTCCGACGGCTCGATGTGCCTGCATTTAAAATGCAAAGCTACGCCTGCCGGCGAGAAACACCCAATTGTACATCAATCTTTGATTCTGTATGTGATCCTTCCGCGGGTAAGATCGTACGGGGTGAGCTCTACACGCACCCGATCACCTGGAAGGATCTTAATAAAGTTTTTGCGAATCTTGCCGGAAATATGAGCCAAAACCTTGTGCCCGTTATCGAGCTCTACCCGAAACATGGCATTGGGCAAGGATTCCCGGATCGTTCCCTCAAATTCTATGACGCCCTGCTTAGTCACCCAACTACCTCTTTTGGACGCTTGGTAAGTACCTCTACACCCTCTTGGGTGATGAGTAAAGAATGCTCAAAATGAGCGGATGGCCTGTAATCTCTCGTAACAACAGTCCAGCCATCAGGCTTGATGCGCACACCATCACCACCGAGATTGAACATAGGCTCAATCGCGATAACCATACCAGGTTTTAACTTTGTCTTGCTACCAGTGCGGTAGTTGCATATAAACGGATCTTCATGATAGTCAGGCCCGATGCCGTGTCCGCCATACTCGCGCACCAGCCCGTAAGCACCCGTTTTGGCTACATCTTCCACGGCACCACCGATCTCATCGAGAGTGGTGCCAGCCTTACATATCTTAATTGCGTCGTAGAGCGACTTTTGTGTTGCTTCAAGCAACTTTACTATTGCTGGCGACACCTGTCCGACTGCAACAGTCACGGCAGTATCGCCAATGTAATTAAAGGGCTTGCCATTGACTGTTTCGCGCACCGAAACACCGAGATCCAGCGACACGATGTCGCCATCCTTAAGCACTTTCTTTTTGTTGGGGATGCCGTGCACCACTTCTTCGTTTACCGATGTGCATACAGTAGCCGGGAAGCCACGGTAACCCTTGAAAGTAGGGATGTGTCCTGCATCTCTGATAGCCTTCTCGGCCATCTCGTCCAATTCCCAGGTCGTGATGCCGGGCTGGACAGCTTCGAAAATCAATTGGAGCACTTGACCGGCCAGGCTGCCAGCCAGGCGAATACGCTCCAGATCTTTTTCCTCGGTCAAAATCATGCTCATTTCTTGATTTCTTGCGCCTCTGCCTACTTATTTACTTTGAGGGCGTCGAGCAGATCAGCAAAGATCTTGTCCTGTTCGCCTTCACCATTGACCACTTTGAGCAGGCCTTTTTGCTTGTAAAAGTCGATCAGAGGAGCAGTGGATTCGTGATATATAGCGAGTCTCTGTTTGACGAGCTCCGGTTTGTCATCGGAGCGCTGAGTCAGTGCAGTACCGCATTGATCGCAGTCATCGCCTTTTTTGCTCGGCGAAAATTTGGTATGGAACACAGCACCACAAGCCTTGTTTGGACAGATACGGCGGCCAGTGATCCGCTCTTCCAGCAATTGATCGCGCGTCTCGAGATCGATGACGCAATCCAGTTTAGCGTCGATCTCGGTCAATAGGACATCGAGACTCTCAGCCTGAGCGCGATTGCGCGGGAAGCCATCCAGGATGAAACCATTTTTGCAATCGGGAGAGGAAAGCTTTTCTCTAAAGAGATCGATCAGCACATTGTCCGGCACCAATTGCCCCTTGTCCATAAAGTCCTTGGCGGCAAGGCCTGCTGGCGTGCCATTTTTCACGGCTTCGCGGAGCAGATCTCCCGATGAAAGGTGCAAGAGGTCAAATTTTTGCGAGAGCTTTTTGCACTGAGTGCCTTTGCCTGCGCCAGGGGCGCCAAGAAATAAAATACGCATTTAGATGTCCTTTTTATCTGACTGCCTAAAGAGTCCGCGTGCCTGATATTTGGCGGATAGGGCATGTGTGAGTATTTGTCTTTGAGTGTCGATCGCTACGCCGACCAGAATGATCAGCGAGGTAGAACCAAGACCCTGGAGGGTAGTCACCATGGTCGCCTGCTCGATATGGATGGGAGCGATGGCGATGATAGCAACCGAAGTGGCACCAAGGAAGGTGAGTCGATTGAGTGTCTTTTCGAGCCAGTCAGCCGTAGGTCTGCCGGGTCTGACGCCCTGAATCGCTCTGCCGTTTCTTCTTAGATTTTCGGACATGTCTCTGACAGGGAGGATGATCGAAGAATAGAAGAAGGCAAAGAAGAGGATCAGGATGAAATAGATGAGCGAGTGCTCCCAGCGATAATAAGAAAATAGATTGGCAAACTCTTCGGTCGCAAAAGACCATGCTTGCTGAGCCCAAGCCTCTTTGGCCATCGATTGGAAGGCAGGCCCCACTCCTGGTATCCCCACAATCAAGTTGTAGACGACCTCATCAGGCTTGAGTTTTTGCTGATTGAGAAATTGCATGACGGTTGATGGGAACATCAAGAGAGACGAAGCAAAGATGATGGCCATAACGCCGGAAGGATTGACCGGGAGATACATATAATCATCCGGAGCAGCAAAGATCTGCCTTCCGACATTGCGTCTGGAACCCAGTACTTTGACCTTCCGAACCGCCTGCTGCAGCCTGACGATAAATGCCACCACGAGCAAAAAGAAAAGGCAGAGTACAGCCACGCCCCAGGCTGGAGAAGTGCCAGTCTGCACGGCTTCGTATGTATTTTTGATCATCACTGGCAGACGCGCCGCGATACCGAGAAAGATGAGCATAGAAGCACCGTTGCCGACACCACGCTCTGTAATCAACTCGCCCATCCACATGATAAAGACTGCGCAGCTGGTGAGAATAATTGTGGTGTTGACCAAAAAAATCGGACCAGGAGTGATGACGACTCCAGGGATGCGAGATAGCAATTGAGCCAGCATGAATGATTGGAAGACCGCTAAAAATACTGTGACTACGCGGCTTATCTGGGCGAGTTGCCTGCGCCCTTGCTCACCTTGCTCTTTTTGCAGATTTTCGAGCTTGGGCACCACCACCGTCATCAATTGCATGACGATGGAAGAAGTGATGTAAGGACCGATACCCATCGAAAAGACCGAGAGCTTGTTGAGAGCACCGCCTGTAAAAAGGTCGATCATGCCGAGGAGGTTTTGTGCTAGCTCGGGATGCTTGGTAAAGGCACCAGGATCGACACCCGGGATAGGCACGTGTACGCCGATGCGATACAAAACAATCATGGCCAGGGTAAAGAGTATCCGCTCTTTGAGGCCTGCTGCTCCGAGGAGGGACAACCAATTCTCGGGCCCGCCAACCTTACTGCTGCGGCGACCTATGCTTTCAGTCATTTAAAAATAGAACTCCGTGTTTAAACACTATTTGGCCAATTTATATTTTAAGACTAAAGCCGTCCTCTTATGCCCGTGACAACCGGGTTAGAGAACGGCTTTATCATGTTTTTTGCTTAATTAGCGATTTTTGGGGTTTCTAGTCGGAGCGACCGGTTGGATCACTTCGTAGCTACCGCCTGCTGCCTGGATCTTGTCGATAGCACCTTGCGAAAAATGGTGCGCGCTGACTTTGAGAGCTACTTTAAGCTCGCCATTGCCAAGCACACGCAAGCTGTCGGACACCTTGCGAAAGATGCCATGCTCGACGAGAGACTCAGGGGTGACTTCGGTGTTGGCAGGCAGGCTATTGAGAGTGCCTACATTGACAATAACCCAGTCACGTCCAGGGACCTGATCAAAGTTGTGGATCTTTGGCAAACGACGGAACAAAGGAGTTTGACCGCCTTCGAATCCAAAACGCTTGGACTCGCCGGAACGCTGCCCCTGACCATTGTGACCACGAGTAGAGGTCTTACCATGACCGGATGCGCGACCACGACCGACGCGTTTTTTACCGCGACGTGCGCCTTCATCTGGTCTTACTTCTGTGAGATGCATTTTTGCTCCTTTGCCTTACGCCTCTGAGAGACTCGGCTACATAATTGCTTGTACTTGCTATTTTTTTGCTTTGGCAGACTTTTCGGCTTGTTCTTGCTCTTGAGTCACGGTAACAAGGTGATGCACCTTATTGATCATGCCGCGGATAGTGGGGCTATCTTGATGCACGACCGATGTACCAAACTTTTTGAGACCGAGGGCGCGAACCACTTTTTTTTGCGATTCTTTTTTGCCCACGAGGCCTGAGGTCAATGTGATGCGGACCATTTTAATTTCCTCTTTTATCTAATGCTCTCGATTAAGAGAACAACTGACGAATGGAGATGCCTCTCAGGCGAGCGGCTTCTTCGAATGTACGCAAACCTCTCAAACCATCCACAGTGGCACGGGCCACGTTGAGGGGAGAACGCGATCCGAGCGATTTGCTCAATACGTCGCCAACACCTGCCAGTTCGAGGATCGAACGAGCAGCACCACCAGCGATGACACCGGTACCCTTGGCGGCCGGCTTAAGCAAGATGCGGCTAGAACCAGTCTTACCGAGGATCTCGTGGGGGATAGTCGTGCCGACCAGGGGCACGTTGACCAGAGATTTTTTGGCATCGACGACACCCTTTTGGATGGCCGAGATAACTTCCGAAGCCTTGCCGACACCAATGCCGACTTGACCCTTACCGTTGCCTACAGCGACTACGGCACGGAAAGAGAGCTTTTTGCCGCCTTTGACTACCTTGGTCACGCGACGCACTTGAATGATTTTTTCTTCCCATTCGGATTGCTCGCGCTCACGACGCTCGTCAGGCTTGCGATTGCCTTCACGATTGTTGGTGCGACGACCACGACGCTGGCCTTCACCTGCGTTGCTATTGTCATCGAGACCGGTCGTGGTCTTATCTTCCTTGTCCATTTAAAAACGTCCTCTTGAATTAAAACTCTAAACCGGCTTCTCTGGCTGCTTCAGCTACCGCGGCGACACGACCGTGATAGATATATCCGCCTCTGTCAAATACGACAGCCGATACACCCTTGGCCTTGGCGCGCTCGGCCACCAGTTGACCGACGTGTTTAGCAGAATCGACATTCCAGCTCTTGCCCACTTTATCTTTCAACTCTGCATCGAGAGTGCTGGCGCAAACAATGGTTGCGGCAGTGCTATCGTCGATGATTTGAGCATAGATATGCTTGTTGGAGCGATATACGCAAAGACGCGGACGTTCAGCGCTGCCTTCCAACCGACGACGGATGCGGCGGTGGCGGGTGATGCGATTAAGCTTTCTATCGAGCTTATTGATCATTTTTTTTACCCCTTATTTCTTCTTACCAGCAGCCTTACCAGCCTTGCGACGAATGACTTCGCCCTGGTATTTGACGCCTTTGCCTTTGTAAACTTCTGGAGGACGTCTCGAGCGAATGAACGATGCCATGTCGCCTACGGCCTGCTTATCGATACCACTGACGGTGATGGCATTGTTTTTAGCCACTGCGATCGAGACGCCTTCTAGCGGATCGATTTCGACAGGGTGGGAGTACCCGAGCTGCATCACCAGCTTTTTGCCATCCATAGCGGCACGATAACCGACGCCGACGATCTCCAGGGTACGATCGAAGCCTTTGGAGACACCGACGACCATATTGTTGAGCAAGGTACGGCTCAAACCATGCAGACTGCGAACACCGCGATCTTCGGATTTGCGGCCGACGGTGACCACGTCGCCTTCTTGTGCAAACGAGATTTCTTGACGAAATACGCGCTTCAATTCGCCTTTGGGGCCTTTGACAGTAACTTCGTTACCTTTGACTTGCACCGTAACGCCAGCTGGCACTACGACTGGTGCTTTACCTATCCGAGACATTTCTCATTCTCCCCTAATTACCAAACTTCGGCGATGATCTCGCCGCCTACGTTATTTTTTCTAGCTTGGCGATCGGTCATGAGACCACGGCTGGTGCTGATGATAGAAACACCGAGACCGCCATAGACTCTCTGCACCTTTTTGGATGGGCGATAGACGCGCAAACCAGGCTTAGATACGCGCTTGATGCCCTGAATTACTTGCTCGCCTTTGGAGCCGTATTTCAAAACGATACGCATGCGCTGCTCGGGCGAACCGAGAGCTTTTGTTTCGAACGAAGAGATAAATCCTTCGTTGCGAAGTACTTCAGCAATCGCCACTTTTTGTTTCGATGCAGGCATCTCAACCGCGCCGGCTTGGACGCGAATGGCGTTTCTGATACGTGTGAACATGTCCGAAATTGGATCTGTGACCGGCATTTGTTATCTCCTACCAGCTAGACTTGGTGAGCCCGGGAATCAAACCTGCGTGAGCGCTCTTTCTCAGGCACAGACGGCACAAACCAAAATCGCGATAATAGCCTCTTGGTCTACCGCACAAATTGCAGCGATTGTGTAAGCGAACCTTTGGATACTTGCCTTTTACAGCAAGCACCTGGCGCTTATTCTCCTTGTCAATCATGGATGTTTTAGCCACGTTGCGCTTTCCTCTTTAATATGACTAATTGATTACTTTTTGAAGGGCATGCCCATTGCGGCCAACAGAGCGTGAGCTTCCTGGTCGGTGCGGGCAGTGGTGACGATGGAAATATCCATGCCTCTAACAGCGTCGATATTTTCGTAATTGATTTCAGGGAAGATCAATTGCTCTTTGACGCCGAGCGAATAATTGCCGCGTCCATCGAAGGACTTGGGCGAGATACCGCGAAAGTCACGGATACGAGGGAGCGAAACGTGGATCAACTTAGCGAGAAAATTCCACATGCGTTTGCCGCGCAAGGTCACCGAAGCGCCCACGGGCATGCCCTTTCTCAATTTGAAAGTAGCGATGGATTTTCTGGCTCTGTTGATCACGGGTTTTTGACCGGTGATGGTCTGCAGTTCTTTGACACCATTTTCGATGGCTTTGGAATTGCTGGTGGATTCACCCATCCCCATGTTGACTACGACTTTGACCACGCGCGGGATTTGCATGTCATTACTGTAGTTAAATTGCTTTTTGAGGTGCTCTCTGACTTGCTTGTCATAGCTCTCTTTAATGTCGATCATTTTTATTCTGTACCTTTTCTCTGTCGAAGACGGGCTTTGTCGTCTTCAGTCTATTGGTTAAAGACCGAGTTTCTTGCGAGCTTCGGCTCTTACGGGCTTTTTCTCTTCATTTGAATAAAGCATGACTTTCGAGGCGAAAATCGGGGCTTCTTCGGAATGAATGCCACTCTTGCCGTAGGCAGTCTTGGCTTTGAGGTGTCGGGTCTGGACGTTTACTCCCTCGACTACGACCTTGCCGAGCTTGGGAAATACCTTGAGGACCTTGCCGATTTTGCCCTTATCGCCTTCGAGCTTGGTGCCGTCTTTTTTGGTGCGGGTTCTGGTACCGGAGATAACCATTACCAGGTCGCCACGCTTAACGTGCACTTTAGGGATCAGATTGGTGGCGCCAGCTTTGACGAGAGCCTTGGATACGACCACTTTGTTGCCCATTTTGACCTTGGTCTTGATGGGAGCGTTGGTCTTGCGCACCGAACGAGTCGATTTGGTTTTAGCGGTCATTGTTAGAGCACCTCCGGAGCCAGAGAGATGATCTTGGTGAAGTTTTTGTCTCTGAGCTCACGAGCGATGGGTCCGAAAACACGGGTACCCTTGGGGTTGTTATCTTTGTTTATGATGACGGCCGCATTGTCGTCGAAACGGATGGTGGAGCCATCAGCACGCTTGATGTGGTTGGTCGTGCGCACAATGACGCAACGGACTACATCGGACTTTTTGACCGGCATGTTGGGCAGAGCGTCTTTGACAACACCGACGATCACATCGCCGACTGCAGCGTATCTCTTGTTGGAGCCGCCCAGGACGCGGATGCACATGAGCTCACGAGCTCCAGTGTTATCTGCGCAGGTCATTCTTGTTTGTACTTGGATCATTATTTTGCACCCTCGCTGGCTTTGGCGGAGACGCCAGGAGCGTGAGCGGTGATTTCGACTACTTCGAATGATTTGTCCTTGGATACTGGACGGCATTCTTGGATGCGAACTACATCACCGATCTGACACTTGTTTTCGGCATCATGAGCCTTAAACTTGCGGGTCTCTACGATTTGCTTTTCATACTTTGTATGAGGAACGCGCAGTTCGACTGCGACAACGGCTGTCTTGTCCATTTTGTTGGACACAACCTTTCCTACTAGTACCTTCTTTGGCATCTTTACTCCTCAGCCTTTAAAAAAATCAATAGCCTTTGTGTTTAAACCGTTATGCCGCGTTGCTTTTCAGTCTCGACGGTGAGAAGTTGCGCAAGCTTTTTTCTCTCGGTGCGCAACTTGGCGGGGCTCTCGAGCTTTCTCAAGGCGTGCTGGAAGCGCAAATCCACGATAGTTCTGCGAGTTTCTTCGATACGAGCAGTCAAATCTTCATTCGAGAGCTCTCTCATCTCTTTAACTTTCACTATTTGGCACCTCCGCCAATTCTTTCGATCACTCTGCATTTGACCGGCAATTTTTGCGCGGCCAATTCGAGAGCATGGTGGGCATCAGCGCGAGCAACACCAGACATTTCGAACATGACGCGACCGGTCTTAACGACGGCTACCCAAAATTCGGGGTTGCCTTTACCGGAACCCATCCGGGTTTCAGCGGCTTTCTTAGAAACAGACTTATCCGGAAAAACGCGGATCCACATTTTTCCGCCCCGTCTTACGCTTCTAACCATGGCTTTTCTGGCAGCTTCGATTTGACGAGAAGTAATCCAGGCTGGCTCGAGCAATTGCAAGCCATATTCGCCGAATTGAACTTCGACACCTCTGGACTCAGCGCCACACATACGGCCACGCTGATGCTTGCGATATTTGGTTCGCTTGGGCATTAACATGGTTATTAACCTGCCTTCCTGGTTCTGCGACCAGACTTGACGGGATCACGTGCGTCGTTACCGCCGCCGCGCTTACCCTCTTGGGATCTTTCTGATTGAGATTTGATATTGGGCGGCGACCATTGTCCCGGCTCCAATTCGCCTCTAAAAATCCACACTTTGACGCCAATGATACCCATCATGGTGTTGGCTTCACTGGTTGCGTAGTCGATATCGGCACGCAATGTCTGCAGCGGGATGCGACCTTCTTTGGCCCATTCGGTACGGGCGATTTCAGCACCGCCCAGACGGCCGGCTACCATGACTTTGACACCAACGGCGCCAGCACGCATGCAACGTTGCATGGCTTGCTTCATGGCTCTTCTGAAAGCTACACGCTTTTCGAGCTGTTGGCAGATCGATTCGCCAACGAGCTTGGCTTCGAGATCTACGCGATTTACTTCGAGGATGTTGATTTTGACATCGAGACCAGGTCTGCCGAGCATGCCCTTGAGCTTGCCGGAGAGGTTTTCGATACCTTGACCGCCCTTGCCGACTACAACGCCGGGTCTAGCAGTAAAGATGTCGATGATTACTTGGTCTGCCTTTCTCGAGATTTCGACTTTGGAGACGCCAGCGTTATTTAGTTCTTTTTTCAAGAACGCACGCAATTTGGCATCTTCGGCAATCAAAGGACCAACTTCACGTTGTTGCACGAACCAGTTCGACGCCCATCCTTTATGAATACCGATGCGAAAACCATTCGGATTTACTTTCTGACCCAACTTCTTACTCCTTAAATGCGGGTGTTTCGAACTCTCGACTAGATGTCAGAAAGTTTGAGGGTGATGTGGCTGGAACGTTTGAGGATAGGAAATGCTCTACCTCTGGCGCGCGGTTGGAAGCGCTCCTGAGTGGGGCCCTGGTCGCAAAAGGCTTCGACGACTTTAAAGCGGTCGGCCTCTGCTTGAGAGACGGCATTCTTTTCGGCGTTAGTGAGATTGGAGACTGCCGAATAAAGCAGCTTTTCTACTACACGAGCAGCGGTATAAGGCATGAATTTAAGCATTACGCGGGCCTGGCCCACTTCTTTACCGCGAATCTCGTTGACTACGCGACGCACTTTTCGCGGAGACATTCTGATCCATTTTGCGCAAACTTTGCTTTCCATGACTTAACCCCTCTTGGCGGTTTTATCGCCGGCGTGACCTTTGAAATGCCTGGTAGCGGCAAATTCGCCGAGTCTGTGGCCGATCATTTGTTCGGTTACGTAGACAGGTACATGCTTGCGACCGTTGTATACAGCGATGGTATGGCCGATCATTTCGGGTACGATCATCGAAGCACGAGACCAGGACTTAATGACGCGTTTATCACCCTTCTTGTTCATCTCTTCAATTTTTTTGACGAGAGTGGGATGTACAAACGGTCCCTTTTTTAAAGAACGAGACACAGTATCCTCCTACTTGGTTCTGCGCTTGACGATGAAACGGCTCGATGTCTTGTGCTTGCCGCGACGAGTCTTATAGCCCATTGCAGGTTTGCCCCAAGGTGTTTGCGGCTTGCCGCCGATAGGCGATTTGCCTTCGCCACCGCCGTGCGGGTGATCGACTGCGTTCATTACGACACCACGGTTGGTGGGCTTGATACCCATCCAACGCTTACGACCAGCCTTACCGATACGCACGTTTTTAGCATCGGGGTTGGACAATTGGCCGATAGTGGCGTAGCACTCGATGTGCACCATTCTCATTTCGCCGGAAGGCAGTCTGAGAGTGGCATATTTACCTTCTTTAGCGAGAAGCTGGATCTGTGCACCGGCAGATCTGCCGAGCTGTCCACCCTTGCCGAGGGTGAGCTCGACGTTGTGGACCATAGTACCCAGAGGAATTGCTCTCAAAGGAAGAGCATTGCCGTTCTTGATTTCGGATGCAGGACCCGAGGTAACGATTTCGCCGACCTTGATACCGTGAGGTGCAAGGATGTAGCGCTTTTCGCCATCGGCGTACTGCACCAGAGAGATGCGGCAATTGCGGTTGGGATCGTATTCTACGGTCTTGATGGTACCGGGAATATCGAGTTTGTTGCGTTTGAAGTCGATGACGCGATAAGCGCGTTTGTGGCCGCCGCCCTTATGGCGAACGGTCAGACGACCCTGATTGTTCCGACCGCCGGTTGGAACCAGAGGTCTGAGCAAGGACTTTTCGGGCTTGTCGGTGGTGATGTCCGAAAAATCGGCCAACGACATGTTCCTGCGTCCTGCGGAGGTTGGATTTACTTTGCGGGTAGGCATTTTCTTGTTCCTAATTTATCCCATAACTGTAGTTCTGCCTAAGCGGAGAACAACTCGAGTGGATCACCAGATATGGTGACTATCGCTTTTTTGCTGTCTTTAGGGGCGCGGCCATGGCGCTTGCTTCTGCGAAAGCGACCACGGATTGCGCTGGTATTGACAGAGAGTATTTCGCTCTTGCTCTTGGGGTAGAGCTCTTTGAGCAATTGCTCGAGAGCTTGAGCGATTTCTACTTTGTTGGCGCTCTTGAGCACTTCGAAAGAGTATTGTCCTTTTTCCATCAAGATGGTGGATTTTTCGGTAATCAAAGGACGGATGATTACTTGGCTTTGACGTTTATTCATTACTCAGCATCCTTTTTGGAACGAGCCTTTTTGGCCGGTGCTTCGTCAGTCGATTTTTCGGCTTTCTTTGCAGGGGCTTTCTTGGGAGCTTCAGACTTTTCTTTTGCAGGAGCTTTTTCGGCCGTTTTGGCTGGGGCCTTTGCGGCCTTTGCCTTGGCGGGTGCTTTTTCGGCTGCAGCATTGGCCTTGTGAGGCAAAGACTGGAAGCGGGTTTCGATTGCAGAAAGAGTGCTGGTGCTAGTCAAAACAGCGCCACAATCGAGGAGGTCTTTGACATTGAGGTTATTCATATGGATAACCTTGACGCCGGCGATATTTCTCGCAGCAAGCGCGACCTTGGTAGAGGTTTCGTTTGCGTAGTCGAGCACTACCAGGACCTTTTTCTCGGCCAGACCGAGATCTTTGAGAGCTTGAGCAAAGACCTTGGTCTTGGCTTCTTTCAAAGATTCGAAGTCTTGGACGACGACGATATCTTGCTTGCGGCTAGCGAGAGCCGACTTGAGCGCGAGGACGCGCATTTTTTTAGGCAAGGACATAGAGTAGTCACGCGGCTTGGGACCAAACGTGACACCACCGCCAGCCCACAGAGGGGACCTGATGGAGCCGGCGCGAGCGCGGCCGGTGCCTTTTTGTCTCCACGGCTTGCGGCCACCGCCTCGCACTTCGGAGCGAGTCTTGGTGTTGGCAGAACCAATTCTGGCATTGGCAAGCTGGCGAACAAGAGCAGTGTGCATGAGGCCGACATTGGGGTTGATACCAAATACGGCATCGGCCAGCTCGAGCTCGGAGAGCTTCTTGCCTTTCAAATCTAATACTTGAGCGGATGTCATTTTTCTTCTCTCACTGATTCTCTAAGGAGGACTAATTCCATTTGGTGATCGACGGGGTTACTACGACCAGACCGCCTTTAGCACCTGGTATTGCACCCTTAACGAGGAGAAGACCTTTCTCCGCATCGACTCTGACTACGGTCAATTTGCGAGCGCAGGTGTTGTCGTCACCCATGTGGCCCGGCATGTGCAAACCTCTGACTACACGACCGGGAGTGGTACCAGCGCCGATGGAACCCATCGAACGGTGAAACTTGGAACCGTGGCTCATGGGACCGCGACCAGCGTTGTAACGCTTGATTGTGCCCTGAAAGCCCTTACCGATGGACTTGCCACGGACATCGACTTTCATGCCTTCTGTCAGAATGGTCTCGAGGGGCAGTGCTTCGCCTACTTTGTAGGAAGAGACATCATCAACGCGATACTCTTTCAAAGGCTCCATCGGTGCCAATTCTTTCTTTTTGAAGGCGCCAAGCTCGGGCTTGTTCAATTTTTTTTCTTTGACTTTAAAACCACCGACCTGGACGGCAGTGTAGCCGTGCTTTTCTTTGGTCTTGGTCTCTGTGACGATGTTTTCGCCGAGTTTGACAACAGTGACAGGCACAGCCAGGCCGTTCTTATCGAACACCTGAGTCATGCCTACCTTTTTGCCCATTAAACCTAGTCTCATTGCTTTTCCTTATTTCTTTAAACAACCTGGGTAAAGGAATTAGAGTTTGACTTCAATATCTACACCGGCGGGCAAATCGAGACGCATAAGCGCATCGGCAGTGGTCGGTGTTGGGTCGTTGATATCGATCAGTCTTTTGTGTACTCGAATTTCGAAGTGCTCGCGTGATTTTTTATCGACGTGAGGCGAACGCAGAACGCAATAAACACGCTTACGAGTCGGCAGAGGAACGGGACCGATTACCGATGCGCCGGTTCTTTTTGCAGTGTCAACGATCTGGTCTGAAGACTTATCGAGCAATCTATGATCGTAAGACTTGAGACGGATCCTAATCCTCTGCACTTTAGACGAAGCGGAGGCGTTATCAGTCTTTTGAGTTTTGGCAGCTGCCATATCCGCAGTTTCTCCTGGAATTAACGTGAGCACATAAACATTGAATTCTTACGAATCCAATCTGTCCTTCCCGTATCGCCTCGATCGCATTAGATGCGTCTTATATTCGAGGGCGGCACGGGCTGGCCGTTCTGGCGAACGAACCACTAATTGTACATATAAGGCATAGACCAACAGGATAAATTTATTTCACAAAGGGAGAAGTTTTACTTTCACGAGCTCCTAGCTCAGGGGGACACAAGCCAAAACCCCCATGCCAGCGTGCTTTCAGCCAATGACAGAACTGGCAACTTTTTTTGTTTTTGCCCTGGTTCTGCTTATACAACCGCAACATAAAAACCAACGAAACGACCATGTGTTGAGCGGATACGGCAATCTCTACATTTGCTTAATCTTTGCACTCGACATGGCAAGCGGCCAAGAAAAAAGTCAATCAAAAAGGCCTCCGAAAACGGAGGCCTTTTATGAGTTTTATCTAGATCGGATGATCTGAGAAACTAAGCGATGATGCTTGCTACAACACCGGCGCCGACGGTGCGGCCGCCTTCGCGGATAGCAAATCTCATACCTTCTTCTACGGCTACGGGCTGGATAAGCTCTACGTTCATAGAGACGTTGTCACCAGGCATAACCATTTCTACGCCTTCGGGCAATTCGATAGCGCCGGTCACGTCAGTCGTACGGATGTAGAACTGCGGTCTGTAACCTTTGAAGAATGGGGTGTGACGGCCGCCTTCTTCTTTGGACAGAACGTAGACTTCAGCCTTGAACTTGGTGTGGGGCTTGATCGAGCCGGGCTTAGCGATAACTTGACCACGTTCGATCATAGTCTTGTCGATACCACGGAGGAGGATACCGACGTTGTCGCCAGCGATACCGGAGTCGAGGGTCTTTTGATACATTTCAACGCCAGTAACGGTGGTCTTGCGGGTCTCTTGGAGACCAACGATTTCGACTTCTTCGCCGACCTTGACTTGACCGCGCTCGATACGACCGGTGGCAACAGTACCACGGCCGGTGATCGAGAAGACGTCTTCTACTGCGAGCAAGAACGGCTTGTCGATGTCGCGCTCAGGGGTAGGAATGTAAGAGTCGACAGCTTTCATGAGTTCATGGATAGCTTCTTCGTTCTTAGCATCGCCTTCGAGGGCTTTGAGAGCCGAACCACGGATGAACGGGATATCGTCGCCGGGGAAGTTGTACTTGCTGAGCAATTCGCGAGCTTCCATTTCGACGAGGTCGAGCAATTCGGGATCGTCAACCATGTCGCACTTGTTCATAAAGACGACGATGTGGGGAACGCCAACCTGACGGGCGAGCAGGATGTGCTCACGGGTCTGGGGCATAGGACCATCAGAAGCCGAGATTACGAGGATAGCTCCGTCCATTTGAGCAGCGCCGGTGATCATGTTTTTGATGTAGTCGGCGTGTCCCGGGCAGTCTACGTGGCTGTAGTGGCGGGTAGGGGTTTCGTATTCAACGTGTGCGGTGTTGATGGTGATACCACGGGCTTTTTCTTCCGGAGCAGCATCGATCTCATCGTATTTCTTGGCTTTGGCTTGACCAGTCTTAGCCAAGATCGTGGTGATAGCTGCGGTCAACGATGTTTTGCCGTGATCAACGTGCCCGATCGTTCCAACGTTCACGTTTGGTTTGTTTCGTTCAAACTTTTGACGGGCCATTTCCCTGTCTCTCCTATTTCGTATCTATCTCTTTTTGCTTTTTACAGCTGACCTGATGGGTCTTGGTTAATGGAGCCCTTGACGAGAATCGAACTCGTGACCTCCCCCTTACCAAGGGGGTGCTCTACCGCTAAGCTACAAGGGCGAGGGTCCTATTATCGTTCCGAAGTGCCCTAAATCGTGCAACCTCCAGAATTTCTTTCTATTTGTCTTTTTGATAGCGACCCCCTACATGATTATGTAAAAGGTCGCTTCAAAAAGCTTGGGTAGAGCTGGATTCGAACCAGCGTAAGCTTGCGCTAACGAGTTTACAGCCCGTCTCCTTTAGCCACTCGGACATCTACCCATAATCAGCCGGTGATGGGACTCGAACCCGCAACCTACGGTTTACAAAACCGTTGCTCTGCCATTGAGCTACACCGGCGAAATTTCCGGCTAAGGAAAATCCGCGAAAAAAAATTGTACTCAGTGCAAATTGCCTGTGTCAAACAATTGCCAAATTTGGGGGCCCGGTCGTGTCGAGTTTGTAATATAAATCTGCCAGGGCGAAAAAAAAGCGGCATCTCTGCCGCTTTCTCTCTTATTGATTTTGACGAACCACTTCGTAAAACACTACACCAGATGCCACCGAGGCATTGAGCGATTGCACCTTGCCAAGCATCGGGATTTTCAAGAGCATATCGCAGTGCTCCTGTACTAGCCTACTGATGCCTTCACCTTCGGATCCTATGACCACGACAAGAGGTCGCTTGAGGTCGGCTTTGTAGATCTCTTCAGCTCCTTCGAGACTGAGGCCGGCTACCCAAAATCCTCTTTCTTTAAATTTTTCGAGGGTCGAAACGAGATTGGAGATGCGCACCATATTCATATGAGCCAGAGCTCCTGCACTGACTTTGGCCACAGTGCGTGTCAGACCGGCGGATCTTCGCTGAGGCAAGAGGACGGCTTTGACACCGGATGCCTCTGCACTACGGACGATGGCGCCGATATTATGCGGGTCTTCGATACCGTCGAGAATGGCTACGACATAACCATCGAGATTGCCCCCGTCGGCTTCTATTTTTTGCTTCTCGGCGTCTAGCTGTTCCAGATACTCACCAAGCTCTTGATATTCACAAGCGGCTAATTGAGCAACGACACCCTGATGCTTGTCCTTTTCGAGTGAAAGATCGGAAAGCTTACGACGTTCGCAAATCACTACAGGTACGTGATTATCTTTTGCAAGACGCTTGATTGCTTCGATGCGATGATCGGACTCGACGTTTTGAGCAAGATAGACCTTGTTGATCGGGGCACGTTCTTGCTCCAAAAATGCCAATACAGTATTGCGGCCAAAAACATACTCGGCGTCTTCTTGCACGTCGAGATGCTCTGATTCAAAATCACCGTCTTCGCCAAAAGGTTTGGCAAATTTGCGGCTCATCGCCTTGTCGCGCTCGGTCAAATAACGAGCAGTGCGGACTTGATCCTCGTCTTCTTCACGTTCGTGAGAGGCAGTTATTTCGAGCTTGCGCTTGGGACGCGGCTCACGAGGCATGAGGATGATCGGTTCGCCATCGGGACCAAGCACCGGGTTACCTTCGTCGTCGAGCTTGATCCTGCCTACAGGCTCAGCATGCTCGGCTGCAGGTCCAAAATCTCTCTTCTTTTCAAAAGGCCTATCTCTATCACGATCACCAAATTTGCGATCACGATCTCCGCCATATCCACGAGATTTGCCACCACCAAATTTGCGATCACGATCTCCGCCATATCCACGAGATTCGCCACCACCAAATTTGCGATCACGATCTCCGCCATATCCGCGAGATTCGCCACCGCCAAATTTGCGGTCACGATCTCCGCCATATCCACGAGATTCGCCGCCGCCAAATTTGCGATCACGATCTCCGCCATATCCACGAGATTCGCCACCGCCAAATTTGCGATCAAGATCTCCGCCATATCCACGAGATTCGCCACCGCCAAATTTGCGATCACGATCTCCGCCATATCCACGAGATTCGCCGCCGCCAAATTTGCGATCACCGCCGCCAGCGCCACCAAACTTGCGGTCGCCAAATTTACGGTCACCGCCGCCAGCTCCACCAAATTTGCGGTCGCCAAATTTACGGTCACCGCCGCCAGCGCCACCAAACTTACGTTCGCCAAATTTACGGTCACCGCCACCACTAAAGCTGCGCTTGCGATCGCCATAACCGCGGGATTCTCTGCTTTCGGCTTCTCCGCCAGATGCTCCATAGCTTTCCTGACTATTGCCGTAAGTGCGCTTACGATCGCCATACCCGCGTGATTCGCCACCACTAGCTCCAAAGCTGCGCTTGCGATCGCCAAAACCAGATCCGCCCGATGAGCCAAATCTCTTTTCGCCACCGCCACCACCAGCGCCAAAGCTGCGCTTGCGATCGCCAAAGCCAGATCCGCCCGATGAGCCAAATTTCTTCTCGCCACCGCCAAAGCCACCAGAGCCAGAACGGCCAAATGACTTTTTACCACCACCAAACCCGGATTTGCCGCCACCGCCGAAGCCTGACTTGCCACCACCAAATCCAGCCTTGGCACCACCAAAGCCTTTCTTTTTAAATCCGCCGCCGCTGCCACCGCGCGAGCCCGAACGATTATCTTGTCCCATGGTCAACCTCAACTGCTTGTATAACGGCCAGTCTTGCGGTATTTACCATGGACACGGCTGTCTGTTATCGATACTCTAAATGCAAGATCACTAATTGTTCTTAGCATCAAGCTCACGGACAGGCTTTAGACCATGCTCTTCGACATAGTATTTTTTGGTTGCCCACTCGCCCTTTGCGTATGCCTGGGCGCTCATGCCGTGCGCGAAGAGGACAAGCGTTTCTGGTTGCCCTCATTCTCATTCTTCGCCTATTGCCTCTTTTACCTGGCAGGCGGAAGAGACGTACTACTTTACCTCACCGTAGCCCTAATGATGATGGGCGGATGGGCGAGCAGTGGAATTGGCATATAAAACGTAATAGATCTTCTTGAAAAGTGACCTGCCCGTAAGCAAAGCTTCAGATTTAGTTTAGGATTTCTTTTTGCTGATAGGCGCTTGAGCAACCGAATGCCTGTTTTGCTGAGCCTCAGCCAGAGAGCGCATAGAAATATTGTGCTTTTTAAGCCAGCGACTGATAGTGTTTGGATCGCACCACTTGGACTCGGTCTCTCGGTAGATCCTGGCTATCTCGACGGTGCTCAATTTTTCTTTGACATACTTTTGAGTAAGCCAATCTTTGTCCTGATAGAGAGTCTTGGTTCTAAGTGTCTTGCCCACGATTAATACTCACAATCTAAAAAAAGCCTATCCATTGCTTTATACCCGGATTCTAATACTACATTCTCTAATTGCGGGGTCAATGTTATTTTTCCCCCAGCTACCTATATATGGATTAAAATCTTGGCCAGCCAATAAAAGGAAATGCCGTGACAGAAGATTGCAAATTGAAAGATCTGGAGGCCCAAATCTCGCATTTGAGCAAAAGACTCGACGAGCACATGAAAATCTCACGCAATATCATTGTGCTCTGCACAACCTTGACCATAGGCATCATCTTTTTCATTTTCACCCAGACCATAGAGCACATGCCGGCGATGATCACTCTACACTTTATGAGCAATCTGGACCCAATCGTCAAAGAGTGGAGACAGACAGAAAAAACCCTAAAATTGGAGAAGCCACTCACTCGCAAAGACTGAGGCAAAGGTTGGCTCGGATCTACTTGCCGAGAAAATTTTGGCGCCTTTTGACTTCGCTTTCGACTTCTTCGGCAGAGATATTGTTGACCTGCATCGGACCGGCACAAATCTCCCGCCACGGCGCACCTGCTAAAGCCTGGCGCACTATGACCTCAAAGACCTGGGCTCTAACTCCGGAACCATAGCTACCTGCACCCGCTCCTGGAAAGGGGGTCGTAGGTGGAGAGGTATTGGGCCGAGGTATTGCCTGCGGAGTGGGCTCGGGAATGGATTCTTCAGCAATAGGCTGATGGGTCCCTGAGGTCTGGGCAGCATGAGCACCGCTACTAGATTGCGATTGATTGTCGTTAAAGGATTGCTGATCTCGATTGATCGGGGTGTTTTGAGGCATCACCTGGGACAAAGGAGATCCACCGCCGCTGCTCACAGCTGATGGACCTGCCGTTTCAAAAAAATTGGATTGGACTGGACGGGGTTTTTCTTCGGGTAGAGCCTGCTTGGTCAGTTGCTTTTGCAGGTCGGCGACCATGTCCTTGGTCTGATCACGGATCTCGTCAAGCTGAGTTTTAAGTTGTCCGATCTCCGAGTCTTTTTGAGCTAGTTCTCCAGCTCGTCTCGACAGCTCGGCATCCCTCTCTTGCAATAACTCTGTACGCTGAGTCAAGATTTGCGCAAGCTCATCATATCTAGAGGCAAACTCCTCGAGTTTTCGGTCGAGGGCATCTTGCTTGTCCTGGACCTCTTGATCCTTAGCAGCAAGCAATTCACTAAATTCTTCTTCGCGCAGATCGAGTCTGTGCCGCATCTCTTCGTTAAATTGCTTGAGCTCATCGATCTGTGCCATGACGGTTTCGTCCTGCACGACCTTGATTACTTCGCGGACCTCTCCTGTACCACCAGCACTAGCTTGATAAACCGGTCTGGGAGGATCGGGAGCTTGCACTGCATCATAGGCAGCCCGGAACAGATCACCGTTGAGTCTTTGAGTGCCAAGCAAATCGACCAGCTTACGCAGGAGATCAGCCGGGTGCTCGGAGGGGAAAACGGCCATATAGGCAAATTTGAAAGTAAATGGATCAATGAGTCCAGAGCCGAGCTGATCGGCAAGATTCATTACAAGCTGCTCGGGAGTCAATTTTTCAATTTTTGCAGACTCGTCTTGCTGAGATTCGCGACCTACACCTGAGAGAGCATTCGCCTCAAGGGTAGACACCAAAGAGTCAATCGATGGAACCAGCTCACTGACTGCCTTCATGGGTTCCATAGCTGCAGACATAGATTCGGATAGGCTGCTGAGGCTGAGTGACACCTCGTTGAATGCCTGATTTTGGATGACTTCGGCTAGGGACTTTACTATCTCTAGCTGTTCAGTAGATGCACGAGCAACTAATGCCATGTTGAGCGAAAACACGCCCAATTGCTGATCGATGGAGTCAAGTATGCCTTTGATACCATTTTGGTCTTCTGAACTGGATGCCGGAGCCGAAAAAGAAAAAGAGGGCGCGGACGCTAAAGATGGCGTCGCTTCGGAAATCTCCGATGCTATTGGCTCCCCAAAACCCACTGCCTTGTCCTCTTTTTGTTTTGATTTATCCACACTCTTGCGTGCTTGCTTGTCTTTATTGTCGATCTCTTCAGGAGTGATTTTATCTTTGTCTTTACCGATAGGTTCATTCCCAGGCTCTTTCAAAGGCTCTTTCACTGGTTCTTTCAAGGCTTCTATCGAGTTTTTTGTTGATTTGGCTTCTTTGTCTTTGCTGCGCTTAGGGACAGGCTCCGATGAGGGGGCGGGTGTATCCGAGACTGGGGCAAAAAATGCTGCGGCAGACGTATTTTCGGCAGTAGGTGTCGGCGCAGGCACTGATGCAGGACTTACAGTGACGGTCGTGGCAGCTCCATCCCCCACCTCAGGATCGGACGCGACCGGAGCGCTTTGTGTCTGCATATTTTGTGGCTGCATATATGGATCGGGCGCGTAAGGATCTGGAGGAGCTACTTGCTTGGTCAAAGAGTTGCGCAGCCGCGCACGCCTTTGAGCAAGCGACATTGCATCCGGTTCACCGGACTTGTCTGACCTTGCGTTGTCATCAATGTCGCTGGCGCTTCCCTTCTCTTCGAGAGCCATCGATTGGATCCTTCCTACCTACCTACCTGCCTGCCTGCCCGAGCTTACCGTTGTAAAATATGTACCCGACTTTTGTCGATGCGCCCGATCACAAGATCGCGTCGCTTCGACTGCTCTAAATGTAAATATACCCTGAAAACAAGCAATATGCTAAGCTCGCGCCGCTTGACATTACTGTTTGGCAGGTTTACTATGCAATGGTTGTTTAAATATTTCTCACCAAACTCGTTATCATATAGTCGGGTGTTTTTATCGGCCAGTGGACAGAGAGGCCGTCAAGTGAAGCTTTTGGAGCTTTACGAGGTATAAGACTTGAGTCTCTAGAGGTTTTGCAATTGGAAATCTTGGTCTGCCCCAACTGCGGTGCAGTCATAAAACCAAAAAATCAAGGATGTGCGGCATGCGGAGCGGCGCAATCCAATTTTGCAGCAACACAAGTTGCCACCCTGGCTCAGCCTGCCCCTCCAATGATCGTATCTGTAGCTCCAGATAGACTGATCCTCGAGCGCATTGTAGCCAATCGCCAGGTTATAGCGCTTGTGCCCTCACTCGCAACACCACAACATTCGGCATACGACGAACCGGTTCCAGATTCGATGAGCATGGACGGCTCTTCCAGTCAGGCTTTTCCTGATTTTTCCTCTTCTAGCTTATTCTCATTTACCGATCTCTCGCAGACTCCGGGCCTATTTGACTTTGCTGGAGTGAGCAGCGAGGATGCAAGAGAGGGCACTGCAAATGGTGGCGATGGTGACCAGTCATCTCATGATTATGCTCGACAAACTTCTACTGGTAGCTTCCCTCTCGAAGGCATCGCATACGCTCAATCGCGTGACGCAGGCGTTGAGGCTGTCCAAACTATCCAGCCGCCACAACCGGTGGCACTTGATCGAGATGCAGCCGCTCCCTGGGAGCAAGATCCAGATCAATATGCAATAGAAGAAAATCCGGACATCAAAGCTATCGACACACCTTTTGCAACCCAGGCTGAACAAACCGCCTCAACATTTTTTCAAGAGTCGAGCAAGCCAGAACAAGCACAACAACCAGAACCGATCCCACTGGAGCAACCGGCTCCGGTAATGGTGCAGCCAGCTGCGACAACTGCTCCTGCGGATCAATCAAATCAGGTCGAGCCGGCCAACGCCAGACCAAAAGTGGCTATGCCGCAGTTGGCCTCAGCCAAATCAAGCCAGGCCTTCGATTTCTTTTCTGAAAACAACGGTCCTAAGTCCGGCAGCAAAGCCAACAGGCCCAAGCGCTACGAAGAGAACGCTGAGGCACACAGTTCCTTCGAAGACCTGCTCAAGCGCAACACCAAATCAAATCCTTCAGCGACCATCGACGAATCACAATCTAAAGGCGGCCTCAAAAGCCAAGCATCGCGCAGCGCATTTCTCGACAATGGAGACATGCAAGACCCTGATGATGACGACGCTCCGACTGTTAGAGTAGATAAAATCAACAAGAGCAAGGTCATGGACCTTGCCAAATCAAAAGCAAAAAAGGCCAAATCGGACCTAGACGACGACGATGATAATCTGGACAGCGACAGTCAAAACCAAGAGGAGTTTGATGAAGACGACGATCTGGATGATGACGATCAAGACGATACTCCACCAAAACGGAGATCATTTTCGGGATCGGATTACAATCAAGCCCCAAAAAGCTCTACCAGACTAAAAGACCGCGCGCTTGCACGACAAAAGCCTGGATCCAAACGTCATGCTAATGATGATGACGATGAACAAGATGACGATCAGGACGCTGACGAAGACGATGACGATGAGGCAGGTAACAGCCGAGCAAAAAAAGGCAAGTCAGCCATCGGCAAACGCAAAGCTCCCTCAAAGATGCGGGGCAATACCGGTAGCGGCGGACTTTTTACAGTTGCAGGCTTTCCAATTGGTCCAAAACTAATTGCCATATCAGCCTGCATTGTTGCAGCGCTGTTTTTTGCGATATCGCATGTAGTATCAAACGTCGCAAGTGTCGGTCTCACCAACCCAGCAGCGCTGAGACTGCCAAGCCTGCCGCAGACACCTAAAGTGGCCGGGGTCTGGACATTGATAGCCAGACAAAAACAACAAAATTATCCTGGCACGATCCAGCTAAAGCAGCAGGGATTTGCCTTAAACGGACAGGGCAATGATAGCATCGGCACCTTCAAACTACAGGGTAGTCTCACTCCTCCAAACAAGATCGAGCTCAAAAAACAATATGTAGATCGCAATATGCGTCCAAGCGGAGTACCGATATTTTTTGGGGGACTGGTCGACTTTGAAGCAGTACCTATGCAGGCAAAAGGCGTCTGGCAGCTAACGCGCAAGAGCGGCAGTCAATTTAGCTATCTCAACAAATCACGCAGCGAGACAGTTTCGGGCCAATGGGTAGCCACGCTGAGACAGGCCATGCCAGTCGAAGAAGGCGGCTTGCCCATTCCAACGATGGCTATGAGCAATGGCAGCACTCCGGGCATCTCCGCTCAAACTGGTACTACAAATAGTGGCAAGTTCAACATTATCGACTTTATGGGCAAGTACGGCATCATCGTCGTAATCGGTGTTGGCATCGCTGTCGTCGGGGGCGTTTTTAGCTTATTTGGTCCTAATGGCTTGATCAATGTCTGGAACAAGAAAAAATACATACCTAGCCAATTTAAATCACAACATGACAAGGTCAAGGCCCAGTTAGCCAAACCAATGAAAAAAGGTAGTTTGCCTCTCGGCCAGAGAGTCGAATGGAATTGGTATACAGGCTGGTTGCCCTGGGTGGTCAAAGACCTCAACCTGCCACCAGAACTGCGCAAGGCCAATCCCCACCTCCTGATACTAGGCCAGGGCGGCAAGGGCAAGAGCAGGCTTATCGCACATATGCTCATGCAAGACATCATCAGCGACGATCGCTGCGTAGTAGCAATCGACTCGGATGGTTCATTGGTAGATCTGATCACCACCACCATTTCTGCCCATCCCAGGGGCAAAGAGATCGCCCGCCGGGTTGTATTGATCGACCCGACCAACAAAAAGAACAAAAATGCCTACAATCCTCTCGAGTTGCTAAAAGAAGGCGACATCCAGACTGCGGCGGCCTCAATCGTCTATGGGTTCAAAGCCATATATACTGAGCCACCTGGCTCTCAGTCTCAATGGAATGCCCAGACCGCAGACATACTGCGCAACGCCGTGCTTCTTTTGATGGCCAACGGCAAGACTCTGACCGATCTGCCCAACCTGCTCAATGACAACGATTTTAGAGACATCCTATTAGAAAACGTCGAACGTAAAAAAGACTCACGTATCGAGTTTAATACCCTGCTGGATCAGTGGAGCAGATACAAAAAACTTGCCAGGACGGATCAATGGATCACATGGGTAGAGCCGATCCTCAACCGCGTCAATCCGATGTTGTCCAATCCACGAATCCGCAATATCCTCACTCGTCCAGACGGCGATCTCAAATTGCTGGATGTAATCACCAAGAAAAAGATCCTGCTCGTCAAGATCCCGCAAGGCGAATTTGGTCAAGATGCCAATCTATTGGGCTCTCTGGTGGTGGCAGGCATCAAGCAGGCCGCTCTTACTCTATCTTCGAGTGGTAGCAAGGCTCAACAACCAGTGTCTCTTTATCTAGACAACTTTGACAGCTTTATCGAACAAGAGACCTTAGAAAACATCACCTCCGAAACCAAAAAATTTAAGATCGGCTTCATTGGTGTCACCAAAAGCTTGCAGCATCTTCCTGAGGATTTTCGCAACAATCTCATCATCAATATCGGCACCCTCATCACCTTTGCACTTTCCAAAAAAGATGGCGATCTGCTAGGTCCACAGATGTTTCCCATCGACGGTCGCAAAGTCAAGCATCAGACGATGTCAAACCTGTTTAACCCGATCAACAGCTCTCCCCAATTTGAGCTGGTCTCCGACGAAGAAAAACTCAATATAGACAAGATCGTCCGCCAAGAAGAACGAACATTTTTCTGTTACAGAATGGGAGCCGAAGCAGGCCTCTTTAATCTCAAGTCGCACGACATCAACGATGTGCCTGATAACAAGATAAATCACAAACTCATCGAAAGAATGCATTTTTCGCCTTCTAAAAAGCGCGAAGAGGCGCAATGACCGACAAACTTGATAGACTTAAGATTGCGCAATCTTTTTTTGATATAAGGCATTAATCGCACAAGATGACACAAGGCAACAACCGTGATCGCAATATTTGGGAAGAAAAGATTGCTGATCTGCGGCGATACGACCTTGACAATCTAGATAGCGATCCGCCCGATCCAAGCGACATCATCAGTTGGCCAATACCCAATCTGACCTTTGTCAGGGTCGATGGGATCTTGCGCTCCTGGGACATCGAGCGCGAAAAGCAACAAAACTCCCAAGCCCAACAGCAAGATCCAGATCCATCCAAGCCTGCACGCCGCATGTATCTAATGGAAGATGCAATAACCGGACTGCACAGTCAAAAGGCCAATCTGGCTTTTCTGGTGCTTGGCACCAAAACCGGTGTCCGCTATTACATGGGTGTATCGCTCGATCCCAATACACTAAAAGAAGACGGCATCGAAGCCGATCACGAAAAAGTCAGCTACAGCAGTCTTAAATCGATCCTGCATAGCGTATATGGTGGCGTCGACGTTTTTAAAAATCCTCTCCGTGCCGAAGAAGTGCAGGAGATGATGGAGCCAATCTGCAAGTTTACCGGCATAGTCTCTGGCATCCCAGCTCTCAAATCGACCGCCGGCGAGACGATGGATAGCGAGCAGATAGAAAGATTGGCTGCTGGTCTGCAAGGCCATGAGTTTGGCTTTCTAGTATTGGCAGTGCCGATTCCGAGCAATCGCATCAACAACGAAGAATTTTCTGTGCTAGACCAGATACAGCGAGCTCAGGAAAACGAAGATCCCGAGAAAAAGAAGAGGATTAAATACTATCTCGAATTGCAAGACTCGTATCTCAAGCAAGTACAGCTAGGTATCTCGGTTGGAGCGTGGTTGACTGTACCCTACTTTTTTGCAAAAGAAAAAGAAGTCTTTGTCCGCTTGCAATCGCTTCTGCGCGCTACTTATGTTGATGAAACCAGCCGACCGACTCCTTTGCGCACGACTCAAGTACGCGGACTCCGCGAGCACATCCTTCAATTTGGCCTCTTGCGCAACAAGCGTATCGACGAATTTTTCCAGGCTCTGCTCGAATACAGATTTTTGACTCCGCTCAATTCTCGTATGCTCTCCGCCTTCGTGCATCTACCCAAGAGAGAAATGCCGGGATTTCGTATCCGCAGATCTGCTGAGTTTTCGCTTGCAGAGATCCCACCAAAGGATCCGACCCGGGTCATTGCAATCGGCAATATCCTCGATCGAGGCGAAGACACAGGCAATCTGTACTATATCGATGTCGACGCGATGCAAAAGCACACGATCGTCTGCGGTGTTACCGGCGGTGGTAAAACCAATACTTGCTTTTATCTGCTAGGGCAGCTCTGGCGCTACAACATCCCTTTCATGGTATGCGAGCCAGCCAAATCAGAATACAGGCATATGATGCTTATGTCCGAAACATTCAAAGGCATCGGACAGGCATTCTCACTGGGCGACGAGACGGTTTCGCCATTTCGTCTCAATCCCTTTGAGATCATGCCTGGGGTCAAGGTACAGACCCACTTGGACGCTCTAAAATCTGTATTCAACGCTAGTTTTGAAATGTATTCTCCAATGCCGCAGGTACTGGAAAAGGCACTCAACCAGATCTATAACGTGCGCGGCTGGGACCTTGTAAATAATGTCAACCGACGCCTCCCACCAGGTATGTCCTTGTCCGATCCGGATTGTCCCGCCGAGATCTATCCGACGATGAAGGATTTGTTTGAAATCATAGATCCAGTCGTGGAGAGCTTTGGGTATTCGGACAGGATCGGGCCTGACGTTCAGGCCGCACTTAAGGCCCGTATCGGCTCATTATTGATCGGCGGAAAGGGGCAGATGCTCAATACCAGGCGCTCCATTCCGATGAAGGAGCTCTTTGGCAGGCCGACTGTGGTCGAGCTCAAGATGGTTTCCGAAGATAGTGAAAAATCATTTTTGATGGGCATGCTTCTGGTATTTCTCTACGAATACAGAGAAGCACTCGGACCTCACGATCATCTGCAGCACGTAATGCTAGTAGAGGAAGCCCACCGACTGCTCAAAAACGTACCCACCGGACAAAGCGGTGAAGGAGCCAACCCTGCCGGCAAAGCTGTAGAATTTTTTACGAACATGCTCGCAGAAATCCGCTCTTACGGACAAGGCTTTATCATCGCAGACCAGATCCCAAACAAACTCGCTCCGGAAGCTCTCAAAAATACCAACCTCAAAATCATGCACCGTATCGTAGCCGTCGATGACCGGGACTCCATGGGTGGTGCAATGAACCTGGACGACGTACAAAAACGGCACGTCACCGCACTTGGTCAGGGGCGAGCCATAGTTTACGCCGAAAAAATGGAACAGCCATATCACTTGCAGATTATGTTTGACAAAACCAAGGAAGTGCCACCGCCTGAGACACCAGAAGAATCAGATGAAGTGGTCCGTCAAGCGATGAAGGGCTTAGACATCGTAGGCAGTTTCGATAGACACCTCGGCTGCAAATTTTGCCTACACCGCTGCGACTCGCAGATACTCGATACGGCTGTACCAGTCGCGGATGATCCTATCTTTAGACAAGTCTACAACCGATACATCCTATCGACTCTCAAAGATCTGACTCAACTCGTGCACTTTAGGGCCCAAATCATCCACGAGATCCAGCGGGTTATAGGTGGTCGCGCCAGAACCGGCAATATCACAGGTATCACCTGGTGTGCTTTGGTGCAAGCAACTGAAAGATATTTTGAAAGAAAGGGCGAAGAAAATTACTGGTATTACGATCAAGTACGAGAACAGCATTTGAGATGGCTCAATCTCTTGCGTCCAGCCTTCCAGCCAACAGAAGTCAATCGTCGTCTGGACATTTCGGTCCTGCGACAATGGCGCGATGATTTTCTCGAATTGCACAAGCGCGACCAGGGCCCCTTACCCACTTGCTCACCCTGCACCTCAAAATGCCTATACAGGTTTGAGGTATCAGAGGTGGTGCGCGACCCGAAAATCAAATTTGACTTTAACTCCTCGATCAACCGCAAAGATACTCCAGCCAGCGACAGTGCCGCTTGGTTTTGCCGCCTGCTCACGGAGCGCTTGATCGGCATGGCAGATGTCGACCTGGCTTATTGCCTGGCGGCTCACCTCATCAAGGACCAACAATTATCCACGGATGCACAGCTTGTGCTGTTGCATAAGGTTCGCGCAGCTCTAGACAATTTCCAAAACGAAAGCGAAGAAGGTGGAGGCGATGGCGGAGAATAATCCGAATCAAGATGATGAAGATGATCTAGTCATGCGCAACTCCGGTATGCAACCCAAAATGCGCAATACCAATCCCACAGACCAGAGTCCTATCGTCGATCAGCTAGGCATCATCGACCTCAATGACATCATCATCCCAACCGAGACGGCGGTGTTTGCAGCCGCTGGCAGGGATGCTCCTGTCGCAGAATTTGCCGAAGATTTTTTGGTGATGCACCCACCACATTTGCCTCTGGTAGAGGATCGGGCCTGTGAAGTCATTACCGAGCAAGTGGACGAACGTGGCATACTGCTAGACGAATTAGGGGTGCCCAGAAAAATTGGGGCCACCAAATATAGAGGCTTACCCTTATACGTCAGCGGTGAGCAAGAAGAAGACTCGACCAGGCACATCGCTGTTGTGCTGGATGAGCATAATGGCACTCACTTTGTCTATGACGAAGATGGCAAAAGGCTCAATAGCGACGAAATATATAAATTGAGGACTAAGTCAGTCGACGGCGAGCTATCCTCGATCGAAGGCATAACGGTGCCATCACTGGATGAAGCAGACAATTTTTAGAGCCGTTTTTGGCCTTTGAGCGTGATCAAATCTCAACTCAGGACGAAAGTTTGCGGCCTGCGAGATATCGTCTGCAATACTCTTCCCAATTGCGATTCAATTCATTTTTGACCATCTCGTCCACGGCAACGGCTGGCAGATCGATCTTAACGCTCTTTCTGCGTCCATCTTTTGTAAATTCATGCCTGACCGATGCATTAGAGCCGACTTCGTAGGTGAGAATAGGCACCCACTGACCTTCGATCAAGACCTCCAGTTGCTGGCAATGCATGATCGTGCCATCAACCGTCTTTTGAGCTCGAACCAATCTACAGCTATCGGATAGATCGTTGATCATGCTCGACATCTCTCGAGCTATCTCGTTAGAATCGAGAACGATATCGTTAACCTGGCTAATTGGTCCAGACTCCGCCTGGCTATGGATAGGGTTAGGGCTCTGACGACCAGGCAGATTGAGCGTTGTACGATCATCTGCTAGATCCGTATCTGAAATTGATTGAGAATCCGGGCCACCACTGAGGAAGGGAGTCGTTGGAGTATCGTCTACCGGCATAGCAAAGGTCGTGTAACCATCAGCATCTAAAGGTTGGATCTTGGATGCGAAGACAAATCCGCAAGCCGGACAGAAATTGGCGGAGTGGCTGACCAAACGCATGCAACCACCGCATTTTTTGCCAGCAACATCTGGATCACCGGCAGCGGCATTCTTGCGACTCACTTCACTAGGCTTGAGCGGTATGCCCATCTTGACCTTGTAAGCGATGATCTCGTCCTCAGATGGTATGTTAAGAGTGGTACCACGTATCAATACCGCAAGTGGTGCGCCTTTTGAGTCGGTATCGACAGTCAATCCATTTTTTTGCGCAAGCAAACGCCACATGGTGACATCTTTGAGATCAGGATGTTTCATAGCGATAGAGCGCAAGGTATCCCCGAGCCGCACCGAATAAATGCGACCGGTCTCTTTCTCTACGCTATCTAGCTTACCGAGCAGCTTCTCGATGTTTTCTCGTTTCTCTGATGCTTCTACTGATGTTTGTCCAGCCAGACCCAAGTTGCCTTTGTGCTTAGCATTGACGGCATCGTGCCTGGCCAGCCATTCACGCGCTTGCTTAGGGCTCGGCAAAATGAGCACTGTACCGGGTTTTACGACATAGACTCTCTTGCCATTGATCCAACGAACATCGATACGAGTTTTATTGAGCTCATAGATGAGGTCACTGATGCGTACATCGTGAAACTTGATGGTGGCAATCTGACTGACGTCTTCTTGCTGCTTGACCACGTATTTTTCTTGGATATTGTCCTTGCGGATCTGTTCTTGAAAATATTCTCTCTCTTGCTTTTGCTTGAGTGCACGCTCTCTGGCCTCAGCTTCGGCCTTTTGTCGTATCAAAAGCATAGACGCCATTTCGTCGGCTAGGCGGCGATCGCGCTCCTCTTTCTCACGAGCAAGACGTCTTTCTTCTTCACGTTGCAACTCGAGCTCGCGAACATTTTCACGATCAAGACGGGCTTGCTCCTGACGCTCGACCTGATCCTTTTGCTCTTGCTCGTAGCGATCGCGTGATTCTTGCTGCGCCTTAAGGATATCGGCTTGGGCTAGTTCATAGCGAGTGTCCTGGTCGGCCACGGATTGGCGATGATCCTGCAGCTTTTGCTGCTCCTGGATCTGACGCTCTTCAGCTTGTGCTAGTCCTTGCTGAGAAATCAGATATTGGTGATCGATACCGTCGGCAATACCGCTACCGGAGTTGGCATTAATGTCCACCCGAGGAACATCTGGCGGCAAGAGATTTTGATCAGTGTGGGTGGGTTCTGCGCTGACATTGTATGAAGGCGCAGACGGGGTGGTATCCACATCGATGCGAGGTTGATCTTGAGTATCGATAAAGCTCTGGCTCGGGAAGATCGGATCATTGTTGTATGCGACGGGATCAGGAGCTGGAGTAGCAGCAGATGCAGGCGCAATAGATGATCCAGAATAGGGATCAGCATTGCTGCTATTGGGATCGGATACGGGGTTACCGCTTGTAGCAGGCACAACCTGTCCAGCAACATGAGTACTCCCCGTAGGATCGACTGGTGCTTGAGGATCGACTACTGTTTGAGCCGGGGGTATGATTGCTCCGCCGACTGTAGTAGTAGTAGTAGTAGAGCCAGCAGTGACGGGTGGAAGCGACGATGCAGGTATGGCTGAGCCATTTGCTGCAGCAGTAGGAACCTGAGGTACAGTAGCTGGGACAGACGGCTGGTTGTGGATTGGAGTATTGACGCTGCTTGCAGAGACGTTGGCAGAAGCAGTGCCATTTGCCATTTGAGAGTTGGGCTGAACAGTATATGGCTGAACAGTATTTGGGAAATTTGTATTAGAAAGAATCGTGCTAGAAACAGAATTATTTGGAACGAAATTATTATTGGAAGAAGTACTGTTGGAAACGTTGTTGCCTGAAGCAGTATTGTTCGGTACAACATTGGCCGGCATCTGGCCGCTCAAACCAGAGACATTAGCAATCCCACTTGTTTGAATATTTGGAGTGCCGCCATGCGTATTTGCATTTGAATTAATACCGCTTTGCGTGGCGTTATTTGCATTTCCGCCAGAGACAGATTTGCTATTGCCGGTCATTGCTATCGCACCACCAGCAATAGCACCAGCTTGAGCAGCATTGGGCATCACAACACCATTGTTACCTGAGTTTGCAGGACCTTGTGCACTGCTGCCCAATTGGCTCAGTTGCCCAGCACCGGCAGCATTAGCTGTTTTGGCCCCTGACTGGATCGAACCAGTTGATGCTGGAGTCGTCTGACCACCCTTAACGGGAGTATTGTGATCTGGGTCATTATTGTTTGCGGGAATAGGCTTTGCATTAGCCGGATCATGCTGGTTCGTACCGCTCTGACTTGTATTTGTAGCAGATGCTGGCCCATTATTTGCGGGGTCTGCATGACTAGAAGACGGAGTGCTGCCTTGCTTTTGTTGACTTGCACCAGACTGCGGAGCATTTGATGCATTTTGGGATGGCGCTTGCCCAGTCTGAGGATCGTTTGCTTGCCCTTGACCTTGGCCATGACCGCCACCGCTAGATCCAGCCGCAGCGCCATTGCCACCACCAGATCCAGAGCCACCACTGGCAGCATTACCACCTGCTGCTGGATCGCTCTTGCTGCCTGATGCGCTCGGCCCAACAGACTGAGGCGAGGTATTTGAGGTATTGTTGCCTTGATTTCCCGTGGCTGACGCCGCAACTCCACCGGCCGAGTGGCCAGCAGCATTGGCAGAAGCATTGGTCGAACCATTGCCCACGCTTTGTTGTGGCAACGTACTGCCTGTAGAACCTGCATTGGTTTGACCAGCGATCGGACCACTCTGCGTCCCGTGCGAACCCGTACTAATATTGCCAGGATCATTTGCAGCGCTTTGGTTGGTATGACCATTCGCATTGACCGGAGTATTTGATCCAGTAGGTCCATTTGCGTTTGTTATTTGACCTGCGTTTGTCTGTCCAACAGCTCCACCGCTGCCAGTGCCAACCGTACCTTGTTGCGGCAGAGTGCCAGCGTTATTGCCTTGCGGGGTCTGGGTCTGACTTCCTTGCACGACAGGGCCCTGGCTATTGACTCCCTGACCAGTACTGGCCTGCCCGCCAGGGGCTCCCGCATTATGTCCAGGACTATTTGCACTAGTGCCGGCATTGGCATTATTAGGTTCACTATTGCCGCTTGACGTAGTACTGCCAGTAGTACCAGTAGTGGCAGGGTGGCTGACTGTATTACCTGCAGCATTTGAACCAACCTGTCCATTGGAGTTTGCTGTTTGTCCTGTATTACCCTGAACTACAGCTCCCCCACTGGCATGACCAGTCGTGCTTTGTTGCGGCAACGCATTGCCACTACTATTGCCGTTATTTGGCTGATTGCCTTGTGCTACTTGCCCCTGGCTATTGGTGCCAGCGGTAGTATGCCCATGATTATTTGTACTTGAGCTATTTGGATCATTATTGGCGCTCTGACCACTATTACCATTATGACCGGTCCCGGTGCCTGTAAGATTGGAACCAGAGGAGCCCGTCACAGAGGCTGTTTGTCCACCATTTGGCTGCCCAACAGCCCCGCCATTGGCATGACCAGTCGAGCCTTGTTGCGGTAGCGTACTGCCCGCATTGGCACCTTGATTGGTTTGGTTGCCTGGTAGGGTATGACCTTGGCTATTAGCTCCAGTGGATGTCTGACCAGCAGTTGCATTAACAGAATGACCCTGATTATTTGCATTTCCGCTAGCATTTGCATTTGGATTTGCATTATGTGGATCACTGTTGCCAATTTGCTGAGCACTACTTGTAGTACCGCCATGTCCCGCCGTACTTCCTGCAATATTGGATCCAGCAGGTCCATTTGCGTTTGCTACTTGTCCGGCATTGGCCTGTCCGACGGCCCCGCCACTAGCATGAACAGCAGAACCTTGTTGCGGGAGTGCATTGCCGACATTGTTGCCTTGGCTGGCTTGAGCAACTTGACCTTGACCATTTGCACTATGTCCAGCTTGTGATTGATTGCCTGCGCCACCTTGGCTACCCGCTCCAGCACCCAGATTTACACCTGTTTGACCTGCTGTACCTTGCTGTGGCAACTGATTGGGCATGTTTGCCGAGCTATTGACGGTGCCAGCCGCATGATGCGGATCATTACCAGTAGCACTTTGACCAGCATGACTTTGGCCTGCACTTTGTTGAGTGCCAGCATTGCCCTGGACTTGTCCATTATTACCAAGCACCGTACCACCAGCACTCTGCTGCGGCAATTGGTGACCGACACTTTGATTTTGGTTCTGCCCTTGGTTTTGTACGACCTGAACATTTGGCAAATTGATAGGACCGGCCGTGTGCGCTCCACCTTGGATTTGCCCTGTGGTGGCTGCATTCTGCGCATTACTGCCAGTAGTGGCGTTTTGATTATGGCCAGTGCTAGCGGAGCCAGCTATTGTGCCGCCGCTCGTCGTTGCCGATTGAGGAGTAGCAGTTTTGCCATCGGCGACGACACGAGTATCAGTTGAACCACTGCTTGGCGATTCTCGATGGAGTACTACCCCTCCCTGCTGCACAACCTGCCCGACTTGTCCCCTGGCCTCCTGTACAGGCTTGACGGACTCGCCCAATACCCCACCGACTCCTGCAGCAGGTGCATTGCTAGTAGGGCGTGTACTATCTTGTGGCAAATTTTTGGCAGACTCGCCAACCGGTCTAGCATCTTGTTGTACTGCTTTGGATGCTGCGGCATCCACTTTCTCGCCTCTTGCTCCGCCTTGCGCATCTCTGGCAAGTGCACCAGGAGCACTGGCACCGATATTGGTATCACGAATGGCTGAAGTGGTGCCATCCTTTCCAATCGTCGCTCCTGAGGCATCTCTAGTAGTGGCCGGACCAGCATCCTTGGTACCACCGACTACGGCACCTGTTGTGGTATCTCTTGCGACCGCAGGATTTGCCGGATTGGTAGCATTTGCTCCAGCAGTATCTCTGGGAGCCCCGCCATCTTTGCCAGGCACTGCCACCGCCGAATCTTTTGCAACTGGAGCTACTGAGGAGGCATCTCGGGAAGTCGTAGCTTGCGAAGTACCGCTGGCAGGACTAACGTCTCTCGGAGCACCACCTGTATTAACGGGGGCCGAATCGCGAGGTGCACTACCTGTGTTAACAGGCGCGGTATCGCGGGGTGCGCTGCCAGTACTAACGGCGACAGCGTCTTTGCCCGGAACTGGGGCACTGCCTGAAACAACTGCATCACGAGTTTGTGCACTGCCGCTCGGACCTCCAGTCACCGCATCTCTTGCCATACTACTTAATGGCTGAGCGGATTGTAGAGATGGTCCCTGTGCCATCCCCTCACGACCAGAAACCACCGCAGTCGTCGCCACAACCACAGGATTGTTGTTGTTAGCACCGGTTGGAGTAGAGCTAGGGACGACCTCTTTTGTTTGCGTCACAGTCGGTGTGCTTACTACAGGCACCTCTCTGACCACTGGTGTTGGAATACTCGGAGTTGGTTGGACTTCTCTATTTGCGGTAGGAGTCTGCTGCACTTCTTTTATTGCTTGCGCCTGCTGGACATTATTTGCATTTTGATTGATCACGCTCGAGTTAACAATGCCGGTATTGACAGCGCTACTACTAGAAGGCGTCGAGACAACAACCTCCTTAGATTGTTGAGTAACAACTTCAGCTCGTTGTTGTTGAGCTTGTTGTTGGACCTGTTGCTGCTGTATTTGCTGTTGTTGAGCCACTTGCTGAGTCTGTCTCTCAGCTGCAGACTGGGTCAGGGTCTCAGTCTTGATGACAGTGCCATTGGCTTTGTCGGCAGACAATGCGACATTGCGATATTGATTGTTGTCTAGGGTCACCTGGGGCTGGCTTGCAGACTTATTGGCATCGGCTGGATGCTGAGCAACTATGCCAGTGGCAGGCACAGCGGCGTTATCACCAGCTTTTGCAGCCTCCATAGGCTTGTCGGCAGGGCGTGCATCAGCTGGTTTGGCATCGATCGCACCATTAGAGGGTTTAGCATCGGCTGTGCTGGTAACCGGTTTAGCATGATTATCTCCAGTGAGCGGCGGTGGCGTTAAACCACCAGTTTCGCCTTTGGACGGTGCGTTGACGACAGGCCTATCTCCTCCAGCAGTTTGGGCATTATTTTGCAGGGGATTTTGATTGGAAGGAGCAGTGACCTTACCTACTGCATCAGCACCACTTTTGACAGCAGTACTACTATTGGTGGCACTATCCAGACCATTAGACCCAACGCTTACACTTGGGGCGCGACCGCCGACCACATACTTGATTTGGTTATTGGTATCAAATATGGTTACTGATCCATCTGCCTTGTTGTACACAGACTTGCCATCAGGCCTCAGCGTGATGGTGCTGCTTGCTGTGGAGTAGGACACAGAACCGTTTGCATTGAGCTTGGCTTCGGAGCCAGCAGGTATAGCTACTTTGTGACCGCCTTCTACGACTGAAGCGATCTTGCCGTTGGCATCGTAGCTGATACTCATTGTATTGCGCTGAGCATCAGAAACAGATGTAATACGCCCACTGGCATCTCGCTGGATCTCATTTACTTTGACACCAGCATCGGAAAAATTGGACTCTATTTTTGATCCATCAGGATATGTCACCACCCGATGTAAGACCTGATTGTTGGCGCCTAACACCGTATCTTCGCTGACGCCGTTGGGATTTTTTATTGATACTTGCTTGCCATCTGCCGTAGTCCAGGTCTGTTTGAAAGTGGACGTATCAAGATCCAGGGTGCCGTTAAAGACGGTAGCCTTGTCATTGAGTGTCTTGGCCTTGGTTGTTGCATCCACATTGTAAGTAAGCCAGTTGCCATTGGCATCTCGCTCGAGCAAAGTATTATTGGAAAGTACGGATTTGACCTTACCACTATCATCAAATTTGTAGATGACATTACCATCGCTGGTTGCGAGCAATTTGCCAGACGAAGCATCGACGGTAGACCATTTACCCCCATCTTGAATGGTGGTGACTATTTCTTTGCCACCTCGATTTTCGCGAATTTCCGGTTGCCCAGCCGCATTGAGAGTAATATCTCCAGTGCTATTGTAGGTATGCTCGGAAACTTTTCCATTTATCGAGCTAGAGATTTGAGTCGATTTGCCGTCATCAGATTTGACAAAAGTTGCATAGTCATTATTTGCAAACTTGATGTCAGTGGTCTTGCCGTCGGCGGACTTCCAAACCTGCGTGCTACTATCCGAATCTACGCTGATGGTGCCTTTAAAATTGAAATTGGCATCTTTGACCGGTTGGCCATCAGAACCTATGGTCGTCTTGGACCATACATTATCCTCACCCTTTTGAAGGGTGTAATCCTTGGTGTTGAGCTCAGTAAGATTGCCTTTATTGTCAAACTTGTAAACAGAACCAGCCTGATCGGAATATGCAATGGTATGACCCTTAGTATCAAGAGTGGTAAAGGTGCCATTAACATCGTAGGTGGTGACACTGCCATCTTTAGCCTTGGTAGTAGGCATGCTCTTATCATCGAGCTTAATTGCGGTATCTGGCATCTGTAGATTTTTAAAATTGACGCCATCAGACGCATATTGCATGGCGACGATATTGCCCTGATCGTCACGCTGATATTTGTAAGTTTGGCCCCCAGCGGCTGTCACCTCTATTGGCAGGCCGTTGAGATCCTTGGTTACTTTGGAGAGGTCGGCAGTATAATTGCTAAACTTGTAGACGCCACCATCTGTGGAGACGCTACCTTCCCAAAGCCTACCGGTTTCGACGTTTTTCCAGGTAGCGGCACCCGATGTCCCTATTTCACTCTCTCTTGTCCAAGTACCATCCTTATTGGTCAACTGGGTCAGCTTGCCATTTTGATCGTAGGCAAAGGTCAAGACAGAACCATCAGTGCAATCGTTGATCTGAGTCATACGATTGTCCTTGTCAAACGTATACATCTTGTTGCCATAGGTTTCGTTGACCACGCGCGTACCGTCTAAACGCAACGCATTGGTATTACTCTGCCCATCGACAAAATTGATGGTGCGACCATCAGCCGAAATAGATACGGCATGTCCAGAAATCGATTTGTCCGCACTTTGGATAGTACCGTCCTTGACGGTGTACTCTCCGGAAGGAGTGGTGATCTTGGACAATGCACCATTGGCATACTCGTACTTGATCGAGTTAGTCGAGGGAGGAGCATCGGTGATTGAAGTAAATCGACCATCCCAGGATTTGATCGAGACACTGCCATCAGCCTTGTGTACTTCGTTTGATCCATTGGCATTGTAGACTTCTTTATAGGTCTTGCCATTGGCATCCGGAGCATTTTCGAGAGTGATGGCTCCTGTGGTGGCATCAAACTTGGCCTTAGCAAACTGGGTGTTTTCGACTGGTAAACAGCAGTCTCCGCCTTGAGCATCCTTGACATACTGGTTGATTATATTGCCGTCTTTGTCCAGCGAAAACGCACCTTTAGGCGTTTCCATTTTACTGATATAACCATCGGTGTATTCAAACTTATTGGTTTGAATGCGGCTTTCTGTGACTGGTACACCATTTGCGTCCTTGGTGACCTTACCGGTGACTCTATCGATACTGGTGAGTTGACCATCAGCATTGTAATTCCAGCCGCTATCATCGGATTTGAAGATGGTCTTGGCGCCACTAGCATTAAAAACCGAAATCTCACCGGATTTTGACTTGCCGATCACGTCGGCATTGGTCTGATTTACGGTTATCGAATCATAAGTGCCCTCTGGACCAGTCCAGGTATTATCTGCATTTTTTTTGATGCTGCCTTTTGGGGTCTGGATCTCGCGGATCTGCCCCTTAGCATCATAAATATAATGCGTAACCTCGCCATGTGAGTTCATCGTATCGGTAACGCGCCCGGCCTTGTCTCGCATGGGATTGCTTGTATCAAAAACCGGATCGGCAGCGGCGACAACTGGCTTTTCGGCTATTTGCTTAGTTTCTGTTTTTGCGTCAACCGGCTTATCGTTCGCTTGAGCACTGCCACCGGCCATGGGCGGTGGCTCAAAGTCAAAGTTATTTTTACCGTTACCAATTTTGTTAGTGTCGCTGGGAGGAAAGTTGGCAGGCGTTGTATCGACTGACTTTGTATCGACTGGCGTTGTGTCTGCTACTACTTTTTCCTGCACCGCTGGCGCTGCTTTATCGCCGACAACTGCATCCGTCATAGAGAGTTTCGTCTGACTCTCAGTTTTAACAATTTCCGAACCAGGGGGGCTAAAGTCCTGCTGAGCCTCAACCTTTGCAGTGCTTTCTGCCTTGCTCATTTGAGCTGATTTTGCCTCGGCATCAAAGAAGTCAGTGGGACCATCAGTAGCCACAGCAGGCTTTTTAGTGATGACATCGCCCGAATCGGTTTTCCCAGACTTATCGTCGGATGCTTTGTTTACAGCTTTATCGGCAGCCTTAACTTCGGAGGGCTTGTCTACAGCCTTATCGGCAGCCTTAACTTCGGAGGGCTTGTCTACAGCCTTATCGGCAGCCTTAACTTCGGAGGGCTTATCTGCAGGCTTTACCACGGCAGCACTGGCATCGGGATTATCGGTCAAAACAAAGTCTGCGGCTTTCTTGCCTTCATAAGATTTGACTAGATCAGTTTTGGCGTTGCCTTCGATTTTGGCTACAGGCACGGCATTGCTGCTATAAACTTCGCTATGAGTGCTTTCCGATGCAGTAGCCAGACGAGCCTCAGGGGTGACAACAGCTTTTTCAGCCTTGGCCTCGGCTGGTTTGACCTTCTCATCTTCTTTTTGATTTTCTGGAGTCGGTTGAGTCACTGAGATCTAGACCTGCATCGAAGGCAAATGTGAAACCCTATTAATATAAGTCTATATATGCGAAAACTCTGTATTTCAGACAACATAAAGTGATAATTTCGGCGCAAGAGCTCCGAAACCCTGGTCATTTAATATTAAATGTGTTGGCTTACACTATTAATCAAGCAGGTGGCAGCTGACTAACGTATCGCTGGCAGTATCCGCGCCAATTGGCTAGCAAGTCGTTGTCCGACATTTCCTGGACTGCCACAGGTGGCAAATCGATACGAACCGACCGTTTGCGGTTACCTGGAGCAAACTCGTGCCTGGTTGAAGAGTCCGCCATCACCTCATAAAACACAACCGGATACCAGGTGCCGGATAGCAGTAGTTCTAGCTGACTGCGATATACCCCAATCGTGCTATCCCAATTGATGGAAGATTTTACCAATCGGACACTAGCATCGAGATTCCAGATGAGACGACCGCCGACGTTCTGCGGCGGTCCAAGCAAACTCACGACCGGTTGCATGGGCCTTGTAGGCACTGCTGGCAAAACATCAGAAGTAGCGACTTCTTTGGGTCGAGGCTCGGCAGGCGCAACAGGTGCAGGAGTCGATGTAACGCTTGGAGTAGGGAGAGCAGCAGGAGGCGAAGCCGGAGCACTTAATGAGGGACTGGCAAGGGGCATTGGTACTGGAATGACAGGCGTTTTTTTAACGGGTTCGAGATTGATAGTCGGCACATTGGCTTGAGGCAAGACAACAGTGAGTTGCTCGTCATCAACTACGGGAGACATAGAAACAGTATTGGAGCGAGAGAGAATGGTTGTAATGGAATCACCACTATTAGTGGCACCCGTCAGCTCAGGACGACTTTCTTCATCTGAAATGTCATCCGATTCTGCATCGGCAGAAAAATCGAGAGGTGGATTTTTGTAGAGTTCGATCTCTTGCGGTAGAGGCAGAGTCAAAACCATACCGCGACGCAATTCGGCAAGAGGCTTGCCGTCTTCGTCCTCATCTTCGGAGAGCTGATTTAGTCGAGCTATCAATGGCCACATCTCTGCATCTTTGATAGCAGGATGTTTTGCGGCGACACCATCGAGAGTATCACTGAGGCGGACGATGTATCTAATACGCGAGCTATCGGTAGGCTTGGTGCCCATAGGACCAAGTATTTTTTCGATATTGGCGCGCCGATTTTGATTTTTTGCCACAGCGGCGCCCAGCATGCCAGCAGAGATCTTGGCAGAACCATCCCAATTATCTCCAAATCGGCTATCGAGTTCTTCTTCGGCGGACTGTTTAGTCTTGAGCGCATTCGATTGTTGCAAGATGCTCGAGCCCGATTTTGGAGCCGCATAAAGACGACTTCTAAATTCTTTGATTTCTGATTCGGAAGGTAACCAGATTGAGCTACCCGGGCGAGGCTCAATGATTTGCTTGCCTTTCTCGAGACGAACGGGCAGCATATGCTTGTTAATCTCATAGATGAGTGCCGCCAGTCTTATGTCGCGCAATTGCTTTTTGGCGATCGTCTCCAGCGTGTCTTTCTCTTTGACGACATAGCGCCTTCTTTTGTCTTCGTCCTTTTTGCTCTTATCGTTCTGCAAAAGATTTTCCTTTTCCTCTTGCTGCTGTTTCTTTTTAACGGCTATCAACGCTGCTATTGCTGCATTTCTGACTCGATCTTCTTCTTCACGCTCTTCAGCTTCGCGTCCTTTTTCTTTTTCGTCCGGCAGTTTGCCTTCGGTCCTATCGGAGTGCCGACCATCAGCAATCGGCGTCTCGGATTTTACACCTTCGTGGTCGATCTCAAATGAATTTGGTACATGAAGCTCCGGTCTTTCGCCAGGCTCTTGTTTGTCTGGACGTCCAATTTTGTCAGCGATAGACTCAGGACGCCTATCTGATTTGCTTTCAGTATGCTGATCCGAATCGGGTTTAATATCGGGTTTAGAACCGCTTTTATTCTCGTTTTTGACTTCGGACTCTGCTTTAGTCTCTGTCTTAATATCAACTTTTACGCCAATTTTAGAATCCAATTTTGATTCTGTTGCGGAGTCAAGTTTGGGATCATTCTTAGTGTCAATTTTAGATTCGAGTTTGATGTCCTTATTATCGAGCGAGCCGTCGAGTTTAGAATCCGCTTTAAGATCAGATTTGATACCGGATTTTTGCTCTTCTATCTCCCGCTTAGTGACAATGTTTTCAGGCTTTGCATCTTTTGAGTCGACTTTATTTTCGGCTTTGCTATCGGTTTTGATCTCGAGTTTGCCATCAGCACCAAATCTGGCACCAAGATCAGGCAAACCCTTGCCTATCTCGGATCTGGTCCCCTCAAATCTAACCACAAACTCCGCACCTGGTTTATCGCCAGGTTTTAGAGTCATATTCATGTCTTTAAGTCTCAGCGCTAGTTCTTCTAGAGCTTGTGCAGGCTTGATAGTAGTATCACCTGTAATACCAGGAGCTCGCCCTTCCTGACTTCGCATAGCCAATATCAAAGCAATATTTTGCAGATTAGCCTGCATGTCCCCAGGGTTTCTGAGCATTTGGGATAGATCTTGCCTAATGCCCGGGCTGTCACCAGGCTTAAATGGACTCAAATCTCCAACTCTGACTTGAGGCAAATCTCCAGGCTTGAACGAGACATCTACATTGCCCTTTGCCGGTAACATGGCATTGATATCTATATTAGGCTTGAACGGCTGGCCGGCATTGACATCTACATTAGGCTTGAACGGCTGACCGGCATTGATATCTACATTAGGCTTGAAAGGCTGGCCGGCATTGATATCTACATTAGGCTTGAACGGCTGACCGGCATTGATATCTACATTAGGCTTGACAGGCTGGCCGACATTTAGATCTACATTGGGCTTGACAGGCTGACCGGTATTTACATCTACATTGGGCTTAACCGGCGCACCCGGATTGAGATTGATCGCATCCCCCTGCCTATGAGTAGCAGGGTTGAAAGAATTCTGAACATTTGGGTTATTGGCTACCACATCAGGCAACTTAAAAGGCGCACCTGAGATTGTATCGGTTTTAAACTCGGACCTTCCAGCCAACACGCCAGGTTGATTGGCCTGATTTATCGTAAGGGGTTGGCTCATCTGCGGTAGTTGGCCAGGTGTTACGGCCGGGGTCTGCACCTCATTGGCTTTGGCAGGCGGCACCACGCTGCGAGTGTTGGCGACCTCCGCAGTTGGTTGAACGGCGGGCTGTACAGCAGTTCGAGTCAGATTTTCACGGATATTTGCACCAGTAAGGGTATCGCCTGGCGTTTTAAACATCGCCGAAGGCACGGCAGCTTTGTTATCAGACTCGCCGGGGGGCACTGACCGATTGCGAGTGCCAAAATTTTCCATAGTCTGTAATTGGAGCCTGGCGTTAGGGCCCGTGCCCTGAACCTCATAGATAACAGGTTTTTCACCAGGCTTAAAGGTGACAAAAGATACTGTTCCATCTCTATTGGTGGTAGTGACCCCAGTGAGATTACCAGAACCATCAGGATTTTTAAAAACTGCTTCTTTGGCTATGGGTGTAGGAGTTGAGGCTCTTGCAAATTGGGCGATTACCTCACCCCTCATTTTGGCGTCAGGCACAGGAGCATCAAAGCCGACCTGCTGCCTGAAGGCATCTGCTGCTGGCATACCCTCGACAACTTCTGGCAAGCGCCCAGTCCCAGGCTTATCTCCAGCATTGGCTGTATTGCGATCGGTCTGACCTGCCTGCGCTTGTGCGTTAGCCTGATCATCGACGGCGGCCGCTGGTTTGTGTATGGGAGCTATCTCTCTATCGGTCGCCATATCAATATCTCAGTCAAAGTTAGCCAAAATTCGTCAACATAAATAGATGTACCCAGATTGCATTTAATTTTTACCGTGTCCAATTTTCGGACAGTGCGGATAGTTCTGCTCATGGACATTTCTCCCCATCCTAACTGGCAGGTTCCCAATGGCAAACTATTCTCTAGATTCTTCTTCCGATTCTATGTTTACCCACCGCCCAAGCCTGGTTGTGGCTGTTGGAGACACTCTAACCGATCTAGCGCTCAAGCATTTTGGCGATGCCCGTTTTGCCAAACTCATCGCTACGATCAATAGAGGAGAGATAATGACCGGGCGAGATCGTGATGGCTACAAAGGCTTTGCCCAAATCTTTCCTGGTCAGCAACTTTCTTTGCCCACCAAGCAAGAGGCCCACGTCTATCAACGCAACTTTTTTACCACCTCCTCCAAAAACAACTTTGATCATGATTTTTATTCGAGACCGGCAATGCCCTCAACCAGCATTCCCAAGCAATTGTCGCAGGTAACAAATGTCCCGACTGGGCCGATGGCCAATCAATCGCTTGCGTCACTGCCTCCTAAAAGGACTCGTCCCTGTCTGGTCATAGACGCTTCTATACCTAAACTCGATCAACGCGATTATCTAAGACGCGAGAGTCTTTTGGAGTCTAACGAGTCACGCGAAAAAAGGACTATGACGCTGATCTCACCTAACTGTAGAGTGCTAGAGTTTAAAAGCGAATCATCTTCACCCGACACCATCATTAAGACACAAATTCTTGATGCAGAACGCTGGGTGACAGTATCAACTCAGCATCATTCCTGCTGATCTTCCTTTTTGTCTTCTCTATACTGAGCCAAAAATTCTGCCATCACAGCTGGATCGACTGCCACTCCAGGTGGTGATAAATCTTCATCCAGAGAGGGCATGGTGTTAACATCGGCATAATCCGGTCCCAAAGCGAGTCTGATCTTTGCCATCACCTCAGGCAACATGATGCGGCCCATGCATTCGCCTGGTTGAGCAGGACCTGCTAGATGGCAGATTTTAGCACCAAGACACTCGCAGCTTTCGCTTTGATCCAACAGGTAGGCGGAGCATCCATATGGACCACTCCGCAAAGGATTTGTTGGCCCATATAAGCCGACCACAGGCGTGCCGACCGCGACTGCAATATGAGCAGGCCCAGTATCACCTGAAACCACCACATCACAGCATTTGAGGACAGCAGCTGTTTCAGGCAGTTGCAACTGGCCGCAAAGGTTCATGCCCCTGTTGCCGCATTCCGCATTAATCCTCTGAGCAAGATCATAGTCCTCCGTGCCGCCGATAAAAACAGGTGTATGCGGCAGACAGTCGAGGATCTGCTTGACCAGATATATCCACCCATCAGGTATCCAGGCACGATGTGGCCTCAATGATCCGACTCCACAGACCAGACCAATCAATGGGCGATAATCCAACCTGTGCATTTCAACCAATTGCGGTATCAACTCCTCCGCTATTACATCTGGATATAGAGTGGGAAACAGATTTTGAGGATATGTCCCGCATATATCTTTTATGGTGGCAAGGAAATTGCCCACTGCGTGCACCGGCTGCGCCACCGTTTCGCTTTCTTTCTCATATCGCCGCGTCTCTATCCCAGTCAATATCGGCAACATATATCCGCGACTCGAATTAGAAAGATCGATAAAGAGATCCGGCTTCAACGCAAGCAATTGCTTGCGCAATTTCCAAAATCCCAGATCCTTTTGAAATTCGACAAATTCGTCTATGGCAGGACAAAGCTCAAGTAGCAAAGATTTAAGGGAGGGATGGCTCCAGTAGGTAATTTTTGCTCCGGGAAAATTAAGTTTTAGAGTAGTAGAAACAGGTGTAGCTAATACGGCATCTCCGATAGCTGCTGGATGGAAGATGACTATATTTGCGAAGGATTTCATAAAATCTCATGGTGTGATTGGCTGCTTTCAGGGGCTTGGACAAGAGAAATCAAGCAATTCATTTGCTAGGGTTCACTAGACTTATTGAAATTTTGACTTATTATTATCTGTGATGTCACACGATTTATATTATGTATTAGGTTGGGCACAGCCCTCCGGGAAGATCGCGGTTCTCTGCCGTTCACGCGGCAACAATCCCGGTCCTGCATATTGCTGGACAAAACGCGAAGCCATCCAGCTACGGACTCGTCTTGCCAATGATAAACGTGGCGAGCAAAACCCGTCAGCCAGACGCATCATCCGCCAGCTCTTGGTATACCAATACCTGAGCAATCATCCATTGCCATGGCGTCAAGGCGATCTCTGGGTCTATGCCGATCCTCACGAATTAGAGCCCATGGAGATGGGCGCTATGCAACCCTACTAACTGATATTTATCTTATTAAGCGCTGCCATGGGCATCTGCGGTTTTTGCTTAATCCGACCTTAACCAGGCGGATGCTAAAACCAAAAAAAGATCAAATGGGAAGCTCAAAACCTTTATGGAAATCGAAACAGTCGTCGCAATCTTGGCTATCGCTCTAGCGTTGGGCTTCGATTTCGTTAATGGTTTTCACGATACAGCAAATGCAGTAGCAACAGTCATATACACCAAGGCCCTCAAGCCTGGCGTAGCTATCGTCATGAGTGGCATACTCAACTTTCTCGGTGCTTTGTTGGTCGGCACCGCTGTTGCACAAGTCATCACTAAAATCGTGCCCGAAGGCACCGTGACACTGCCCATAGTGGTCGCTGTGTTGATCGCTGCACTGATTTGGAATCTTTTGACCTGGTGGTTTGGTATTCCTGTTTCTTCTTCTCACTGCTTGATCGGTAGTCTTTTTGGAGCTGGCATCGCGGCAGCCGGAGTTAACGGAGTCGAATGGCACGAGCTTAAAAAAGTACTGTTAGCATTGCTGATTTCTCCCATAGTCGGTTTCGCTGCCGGTGCCTTTACTACATGGTCAGCACTCAAGGTGTCCAGAGAAAAGGAACAGGGTGATCTGACATCGAGCAAAAAAGCAGAGCAAAATCCCATCATGCGATGGCTGCACATTTTTTCCAGCGCATCTGTGAGTTTTTCTCACGGCAGCAACGATGGTCAAAAGACGATGGGCATCATCGCCCTCATACTCGGGACACATTTTGCAAAATACGGCTATGACACTCACTCGGTACCTTTTTGGGTCATGGCCTCAGCCGCTACTGCCATAGCCATGGGCACGGTGATCGGCGGATGGCGAGTCATACGCACTGTAGGCACCAAGATCAGTCGCGAAAAATTGAGCCATTCTCAAGGATTTGGTGCCTCGATGAGCACGGCGCTAATTATCCTAGTCGCCTCACACATCGGTGCCCCCATCAGCACTACCCATACCCTCAGCTCTGCTGTCGCGGGTGGTACCATACCCGTTCACGGCAAAGACAAACTCAATCCAAAAACACTCAAGCTCATCCTGGCAGCATGGGTACTGACCCTGCCTGTCGCCGCCACTCTGGCAGCTATCAGCTATTTCATCATCAAGACTGTCTGGCACCCATAAAGAGATAAGACATGAAGATCGCAGTTGCATTTAGTAGTCCCAAAAGAGCAGCCAGAACCATAGACTTGGCTGCCAAACAGGCTCTAGCAACCGATAGCGAATTGATCCTGTTAAGGATCATCCCCGACCCTGAAAAAGTCGGAGTAGTAGCGCAATTGATATCTTCGGGCCGGCCGCAAGACAAAGCACAAGACCAGATCAACCAATCGGTCAAAGATTTGCAGGCCAGGGGTATCAAGGCTTCGGGGATCGTAAAAGTTGGTGAGGTGGCTAAGAGCATCATCAAGTGCGCTATCGAACAAAAGGCTGACATACTTTACGTAGGTACCACCAATGTCGGTGGCAAGCACTTTTTTATGATGAAAAAAGACCCGATCGTACATTATCTCGTCGATCATTGTCCAATCACCCTGTGTCTTGTCAGGCATGACTCGCAAACCGAAGCACTGGTCGAAGAGCAAGAAGAGCAAGAGCTGGCCTGATCTCAACGATGGCCCCTGTACTCCATTTTAAAGTCGATAAAGTCTTCGATCAACTTTGATTGTGCACTAGGCAACTGCCTGATGACTTGCATCGGAGGCAGTGAATCAACGATCTTTTTGCCATAATATTTTTTGGTCAGACGCGTATCGAGGATAGCTACAATCCCGCGGTCCTGCCTGGTACGTATCAAACGGCCGACGCCCTGCTTGAGGCGCATCGTGGCGTGAGGCAGGGATAATTCGTTAAACCATGATCTGCCGTTGTCTTTCTTGAGTAATTCGCAACGAGCCTCATAAACCGGATCATCCGGTACCTGAAATGGTATTCGATCTATGATGACCAGACTGAGCTGATCGCCATCTATACTGACGCCTTCCCAAAAACTAGATGTGCCAAATAATACGGCATTGCGGGTGGCTTTAAACCATTCGACTAGTTTTGCTCGCGGTAGGTCACCCTGCTTGCGGCTTTCAAATGGTAACTTATCGCAGAGCTCTGCATAAGCGGTATTCATATTGTACCGACTGGTAAAAAGAACAAATGCTCGCCCATCAGTGAGTTCGATCAGTCGCTCGATTTGGTCGCAAGCGTGCGCCATGAAAGCCTGATCGTTAGGTTCTGGCAGATCTTGCGGCAGGTAGAGAAGGGCCTGGTTTTTAAAATCAAAAGGACTGGCCACCTGGTTTTGGATGACATAGCGATCCACGCCGATAGCAGACTTAAAATACTGGAAAGGATCATCGCCGGCAGTGGCAAGAGTAGCAGACATCCAGATACTGCTTTGCAGGCCGTCTTTGTTTATCAAAAGATTGTTGATAGAGGCGGAGGCATCTATTGGTGCAGCAACAACCTCTATCTTGACGTCATTTTTTTGATTGTAGGTCCGTTCTAGCCATAGTACCCAGTCTTCGCTGGGAGCAGCTAAAAGCTCAAGGCAATTTATGTAACCAGATATGGTGCTGATAATGGCCTTGGCTTTGAGCTGTGCTTTCTCACGAGCCATGTCCACATCGAGGATATGCTCAAAATCGGCATCTTCTAAAAATTTGCGCAGAGCATTTAGCGCCAGACTCAGCTCGACAGCACCAGCAACTGGCTCGCGCAGACGCATCTTGGCTAGTCTGGCGATCACGTTCAGACCAGTAAACAATTGGCCCGCACAGAGCTCGACTTCTTGCAATAGATAGGGAGGTGGATTGACCCGTTTAGCCGCGCGACCTAATAGCATGCGCACGCCTCGATTGGATAACGAGCGACTAAAAGAATCGGTCGCAATATCAGGCAGATGGTGCGCCTCATCCACTATCAAAAGGTCGTAGGTCGGTAGGATCGCTCCTTGCGATGCGGCATCCGCGAGGAGCAAAGCATGATTGACAATAATCAGATTAGCTTTTTCTGCTCGACGTTTTGCTTCAAAATAAAAACAGCTACCAAATTTTGGACATTTGTTGCGCAAGCAATCATCCGAATCCGAGTTGATTTCGTACCAGGTATCAAAACTCGGCACAAAATCGAGTTCTGATATGTCACCATTCATGGTGCTACCTACCCAGTCGATAAATTCTGGAGCGACCTCTTGCTCGATCATAAAATCGTTAAAGCGTCGCATGCCCAAATAATTGCCGCGTCCCTTGAGGATGACGGCGTCAAAATCAGGCATTATCTCTTTGAGTATAGGGATGTCTTTATTGATGTACTGCTCTTGCAAGGCGATAGTGGCAGTAGACACCACTACTTTTTTGCCCGAGAGCAAGGCAGGAATCAATGCCGCAAAACTCTTGCCGACTCCTGTGCCGGCCTCAAAAATGCCGGTCTTACTCGTCTTGATGGCTCTGGCAATATCATTTGCCAACTCGAGTTGCGGTTCGCGCAACTCGTAACCACTCAGTCTCTGAGCTAGTCTATTAAAGGCATCATCGACTGGGCTGGCTGATACGGCGTTCGCGATTGCATCCGAAGTGGCATTATCTAGGGGCAAGAAAGCAACTCTTACCCTTACTAGTTGACGGCGGTAGCGCCGGCCTGACCGTTGACACTAGGCTGATAATTGGGCAGATTGAGCTTTTGACCAAGCTGTAAAAAGTTGCCATTTTTCATACCATTGGCCTTGACGATAGTGTCGAGCAATCTAGGAGAGCAACGGCCATACTCGCGGATAGCAATAGCAGCTAGAGTGTCTCCTGCTTGGACCTCGACTGTAGGATCTTTGGGCACCACTGTCTTATTTGGATCACCGCCTTGAGGCGTAGCCACAGGAGCGGTAGATTGGGCAGTAGTTGCTGCACCGCTAGTGGTGACTTGAGCTACTTGAGTTGGCTTTGCAGTAGCAGACGAATGAGGCATCATGCCACTCACGGCAGAAAAGCCCCAGACCACGAGCATCGAGGCAAATGCACCAGCCATGAAGCCCAGCATCATGTAAAAGCTTGGATTGCGCTTGGGAGTCTGCATAAAATCCTGGTGAAAACCAGGCCACAGAGCTTCTAATTCGTCAGATCTGCCATGAGAGACTTGAGCTCCGGCTTGGCTCTGATATCCGTATTGGCCAGCAGGCTCGGGTATGCGAGCAAAGCCACCGGTGTCACGCTGCGACTGCGAGACAAAATCATAATTGGGGCTTTGAGTCGGATTGACGTTGATGTGATTGGCACGCGAGCCAAAACCACCCTGCTCTCTGCTAGATGTCTCTGCATCCCGAATATACTCAGGAAGACCTTCTGTTTCGAGTTTATCTTGATCGTAGTTGATCACTGTTTTCATCTCTTAAACGCCACCAGGGAAAACCATCACTGAAAAATCGTTACGCTAAAACTACCGCTGCATGATATGCCTGATGAGGCAACAATGTCAAACTTCTTCACCAATCCTGCAATCTCAGTCTCAGAAAGAGTTTTGGGCATTGTAGCCACAAGCCGATAATAGCTAGATCTGGTAGTGATGGGCTTTTCCACTCAATCCATTAAATAATTGACAACCCGTCGCTTATTTACATTGCTCTAGGCATCAAATATTTGCTCGGCTACCAGCACAGGCAAAAATCCGCCAAAAGCCCAAGCGTCGCTGCATATGCAGAATGTAACACCACTTGAAAAGGAAAATACGCATACACCTTACGCCAACACATCGATACACAGCGGATGGGCGCAGTATATACCCGCTTTTTACAAGCACGTACTTTTTATGAGACACCTTTAAAAGAAACGAAGCGAATTAGACCTGGCTAATCAAGACTTTTGCAAGCTCATTCGGATTCTTTTTCTTCCCTTCCGATACCATGCACCTGACCAATTGCTTGCTTGGTGCCAGCAATTACGAGGGAGGCGCGATTGGGGCGGAACACATCCGTGATAAAGCGATTGAGCTTCTCGACTGTCGCTTGCTTGACTCCGTCGATCAACTCAGGCAAAGGATCTACTTTGTTTTCGAGCAAAAGCGACTCGAGAGTAGTACGAGCAGCAAGCTCTGCATTGGCCATAAACCTCACCGGGATGGCACCTGCCAGATAAAGCCTGACCTCTGAAAACTCATGAGGAGTCACACCTGTGCGACCAAAGGTCTTTAACTCGCTTTGAATTGTTTTGACAGCTTGCGGCATTGCATTTGGTATCAGAGGTATATCCACTGACCACAGAGTCGAGTCGGGATAGGATTGAGTATCCGAAGCAAGGTCCTCGAGACTGACACTGCTAGCCATACCAGTCTCGCCACTGATCCTCTCGGCAAAGCGTGATATGAGTGGATGATTGGTCAGCGCACAATCCGCCATCAAGAGGAGTGGATAATCGGCCTTGCCTAGATTGCTATCCACCATCTTGCCGAGCGTTACCATCGTATCCTGCTTACGTTCCACGATTATGGACGACTTGAGAAGCCGGCGTGGATTGGGTTTGACTGCGACTTTCTTGGCAGTACTCTTGCCGTTATAGCCTTCAAAAGCATGTTCTACAATTTCGCGCGCCTTTTGTGCTGTGATATCGCCAATAAAAACGAGCGCGGTGGCATCGGGACGCACGGCTTGTTGGTGAAACTCTTTTAGATCACTGACCTTGAGATTACCTACAAACTTGATCTTGTCAACTGGCTCAAGAGGATAGAAACTCGTATTTGGAGCGATCAAACCTCGCAAGAGCGCTCTGTCCACTCGATTTTTGACGCTCTCGTCCACACGCTTGATACGATCGACGACAGTCTTTCGAGCAGATTCGAGATCCTGGTCTCTCAGGGCCGGCTCTTTGAGTTGACTGGCTAAAATGGAGGTAATGGCAAAAGTATCTCTGGGCAGACAACGAGCACTAAACCTGATCAGCTGGTGTCCCGCACTAAACTTTATCATCGCATTTGGTGCGATACCTAGATCATCCTGAGTGACAAAGGCTTGCTGTCTCGAAAACCTGCTGGAGCCTTCCATCATCGCTTGAGCCAAAACGGAGCTTGTCCCACGCTTACCTACGGGTTCATAGGCTTCGCCTGCTCTTACAGCCCCGTAAATCTGCACCACCGGCGACAATTTGGTCTCTATTACCGCTATTTGCATACCGCTGGGCAGGACAAACTGCTGCAATTTGCTATCTAAATTTTTGACCGCAGTGTCAGCAGCAGCAGCATCAGAGTTGGTGGAAGTACCGCCTCCTGCTCCCTGGACAGTATCCGCTGTGTTCTCAGGCTGGTAAGCGACTGCATTAAAAAAGACGCTGGGCTGATGACCACTCATTGCCTTGTGAGGCTTATTTTGAGGTTTAGCGTCCTTTTTGGATTCTTGAGGCTTTGCCTTATTTTTGTCCTGATCTTTGTCGGTAGCAACGGGTTTGGGTGCAGGTTTGTTTTGACCGGACAAGACCCCTAGCACCCTGTTTTCCTGGGTAAAATACCTGCGGGCGACTCGCTGGATGTCTGCTTGATTTACCTGGGCCAGCTTTTCAAACCACGTATAGGCCATCGGCCAACTGTCAAGGCTCTCAAACAAAGCCAAATGCAGAGCAGTGCGATAAGGACCGTCACGCTCGGCCAGCAATTGAAACTCGGCCTGGTTGTGGGCTCTCTTCAATTCGGTGTCCTGGACTGGACTAGATTTGATCTGATCGAGCACGCTTTCCAATTCTTGTTGCAACTTACTCGCAGAAGCGCCAGGAGCGCCGACAAGATTGATCGTAAATAGCCCTGGATCACGCTTGACCTCGTAAGTGCATTTGGCACTGACACAGATCTTGCTGTCGACGAGCCGGGATTTGAGTCGCCCATGCGGCCCTGACATCAAAATTTTTTCGAGCACTGCCATGGCTGCTGCATCATTATCACTAAAGGCTGGAGCATGATAGGCCACAGAAACACTGTCAGCATTGGCCGGAGATTTGAGGTAGACGCGGCGTTCAGCCCTTTGTAACGGCTCTGTGACACGCACCGCACGTGGGGCCTCACCGCCCGCGATACTGCCAAAATTTTGCTGTATCGCCTGCAGCGTAGCCTCGGTCTTAAAATCACCGACAACGATCAAGGTAGCATTTGCCGGTTGATAATACTCGCGATAGTGTCGTTTAACATCATCAAGCGTGAGCTTTGCTACATCGGAGCGCCAACCGATAGTGGGATTTTTGTAGGGATGCAACTGAAAGGCAGCAGACTTGACTTCTTTATTAAGCAGATTGAGTGTGTCGCGAGCCTCATCGCCAAGTTCTTTTTCGATTTTCTTGATTTCAGCTTGCACATCTTCGGCGTTAAACTGAGCAGCCTTCATTCTTTCTGCCTCGATCTTGAGAGCTAGAGGCAAACGACCAGGGGCAAAGGTCTCAAAAAAAACTGTAAAATCATCAGAAGTAAAGCCATTAAATTGGCCACCATTGCGTGCGATGGTGGCTTCTAGCTCACCCTTGCGCAATTTGCCGATGCGTTGAAACAACAAATGCTCTACTAGATGGCTGAGGCCAGTCTCGCCAAGATTTTCATTGCGCGAGCCGACTCTGTAAAGCATCATGCAAGTCGCGACTGGAAATGAGTGCTCTTCTAGCAAGAGTATCTTGAGACCATTCTTCATCTTGTACTCTCTGACGGCCGTACCGCCATTGACAACATTGGTCGGGCTATCCGATTGAGCAGCGACCGCAGGTGAAAAAATGGTCAACGAGGCCGCCACAGCAGCCATAAATAAGCGATTAAATGATAAAAAACGGGCATTAGTCATGGGCTTAAAGTACCATATAGATTTAAATTGATAAAATTTTCAATCATTTGTATTCGAGATGGCAGCCAAAGTGCAGGAAACAGACAATAACAATACGATCGCAGGCACTCTCTCGATCGTGCTCGCAGGCAATCCCAATGTCGGCAAGTCGGTGATCTTTAACGCCTTGACCGGGGCCAATGCAGATGTCTCCAACTATCCTGGCACCACTATTGATATTTCCTCAGGCAAGCTCGGCTTGCACGACATCGCCGACACCCCCGGGGTGTATGGTATTTCTAGTTTCAACGACGAAGAACGCGCCGCCCGTCGCATGATCCTTGAGGCTCAAGTGATAGTCAACGTTGTTTCGGCTCTCACTCTCGAACGCGACCTTTTTTTGACCTTGCAATTGATCGATTTGCAAAAGCCCATGTTTGTAGTGGTCAATCAGTGGGACGAAGCCCTGGCCAGAGGCATGGAGATCGATCTAGAGTACCTCAAAGAGAGCCTCGGTCTTAAGGTCTTTGCCTGCGTTGCTACCGCTAGCGATCATAAAGGTCTGGATGAAATCAAGGAGAGTTTGATCGCAGCCCGAAAAGGCATAAGAGCCGAGGAGACCACGCTGGCGATCCAAAAACTCAAGAAGGCAATAGGTGCGGAAAAATTAGCCACTACTGATGATGCCAGGTTGTTGATGCTTGCCGAAGACGACAGCACCACATTTGCAGACCTAGGCTTGGAGCCTGCCTCCACACTAGACGGCACGCCCTTGGCTCTCAGACCAGACATTTACAAGGCACGTAGAGCAAAAGTGGATGAGATCGTCAAGGCCTGCGTCAAACAAAGAGACGCCGCCAGACCCTTTAGCTATCATCTCGGCAAATTTTTACTACACCCAGTATTTGGCTCGGCCATTGCCTTATCGGTTTGCTATTTTATCTTTTACCAGGTGCTCGGTGTCTGGATTGCCGGTAACCTTGTCGACCTTACCGAAAAGAAAGGCATGAAAGTCTATTACGAACCTCAGGTAAGGAGACTGGCCGCTTTTGTCTTTCCTGCCAGGATCACGATCGGCGACAAAGTATGGGATTTACCCCAGGGCACGCAAAAATTGGATGAGACAAGTAGACGCAATTTGGATGCAGATCTAGCCGCCCATCCACTAGATCAGGCCGATTACGACTTTTGGCATTATCACGACTTTATGGGTGCCATCGGAAATATTTTAGTCGGGCCATACGGACTCGCGACACTGACAGTCACCTATCTACTCGGTCTACTCATGCCTCTGGTAGTAGGCTTCTACCTTGGGCTGGCACTTTTAGAAGACTCTGGATACCTCCCTAGATTGGCAGTCCTGGTCGACCGAGCTATGAATAAAATGGGCCTTAATGGCAGGGCGATCATCCCTCTCATTTTGGGTCTTGGTTGCGTGACAATGGCAACGATTACCACGCGTCTGCTAACCAGCCGACGCGAAAAAATAATTGCCACAGCGCTCCTTGGGATCGCCATTCCTTGCTCAGCCCAATTGGGAGTAGTCTCAGGGACTCTTGCCGCAGCCGGCGGACTAAAGGCTTGGGCTGTCTACGGCACAATCATCACCTTGATCCTAGGCACCTCCGGTCTTTTGCTCAATATGCTCATGCCCGGCAAATCGATGCCACTTATGATCGATCTCCCCCCGATGCGCCTGCCGCGAGCCAGCAATGTCTTAAAAAAAACCTGGAAAAAATCCTCGGGATTTTTGCTTGACGCCGTACCGATGTTTTTTATCGCGGGTTTTGCAGTCACCATAGCCCAAATGAGCGGTCTTTTAGACTTGATGATGCGGGTCCTTGCTCCGATCGTTGTCCACTGGCTCCTTCTGCCGGCCGATCCGCGGATCCCCACCACTTTTATCCTCGGTATAGTTAGACGCGACTTTGCTGCCTTTGGTCTTACCGATGTCGCGCTCACGCCCAGTCAGGCCGTAGTAGCCATGGTCGTCATTACACTCTTTGTACCTTGTATTGCGACTGTCGGCGTGATGATAAAAGAACGAGGGCCAAAGATAGCCCTCACCATCTGGTTTGGCTCTTGGATTGCTGCTATCGGTCTGGGTGGGCTCTTAGCCCGGACATTACCCTTGCTGGGCATCCTCTAATTTACATTTCGTGCATATTTTAAGTGCAAGCATCCAGTAGAGGAGGGCCGTGCTAAGATATGAGACTCTGATTGCTATGCAATTGAGATCGCATATGGCAGGCGTCGCCAAGTGGTTAAGGCCTCGGATTGTGGTTCCGATATGCGGGGGTTCGAGTCCCCTCGTCTGCCCCATTTTTTTCACCACATCTGGTGCAAACCCGGCATACAAAACAAAGATAGCAAGACCAGCTCAGCTTGCTATAATCTAACGATGCCTTTGGATTCTCTGCCCACACCGGATAAGACAGATACGACAGCTTTAGCGTCACAGCGCATGCGCGCGACGTTGAGGATCTACCATCCCGATCTTGCGCCGGATGAGATCACTAGCCTTTTGCAAATAGAGCCCACGGTAGCCTGGTCAGCTGGTCAAGACCAGTATGGCTTTCGCAAGCGACCAGGACACCTCGCTCCTTCTGGCGGATGGCTCCTGAGCTCACGAGCGACTGTCAAAAACAACGTCCTGCAGGACCACATCCTGCATTTGCTAGAACAAATTTCGGGCAGCCATACGATCCTCAAAGCCTTACAGCAGAGAGGGTATATGGTAGACATCGTAGTTTCATGGCATGCAACCAACTGGAATCCTACACCGGCCATTTCTCCTGCCTTGATGCGCCAATTGGCTAGGTTTGACCTACCGGTCTGGTTCGACATTTACCAGGATGACTCGAGCCAGGCTCTAGTCGAAGAATCTCTGCCAGCAACACGCCCCGAAGAGACTTATGCTACCTTTCGCCTCTATCACCCAGAGCTAGATCCCGACGAGATCAGTACTCTCATGCAGCTCAAGGCGACCAGGCAATGGCGAATGGGCGAGCAATTAGTGCCAATAGATGGCGAGAGACCACGTACGGCCAATCTAGGTGGCTGGCTGCTTTCCAGTCGAGATCGCATCAATAGCACTGATGCCGCCCGACATCTCGAGTTTTTGCTCGATTGCTTGCAAGGCTCTGGCTCCTGCCTTAGGTCCCTAATAGCTCGAGGCTACAAAATGGACGTGGTGGTGGCCTGGTTTTCTGACTCCTGGAATACATGCCCCGCCATTACGCCGCAAGTCATGCAAAAGCTCGCGGCGCTTGATCTAGAGTTATGGTTTGATGTTTATCTGGACGAATGGGCTTAAAACTCGAGGGCTAGGCGATGGATCATGAAAACCTTATAGATGCAGCAATCGATGTCGATCCTATCGATATCGAGAGTATCACCATGGTCAGAAGCAAAAAATTACCGATCAAAAATCATCCACTGCCTCTAGCTGAGGGAGATCTCAAAAAGATCAACAGCCGCAAGGGCTTGATCGCCTTGCTCAAAAATCGCCAGATCAAACTCAAAGATGTTCTCCAGGAATTGACCTACGAAGACGAGCTCGTCAAACTGCAGATCGAACTCGTCAAGTTGCAACGCTGGGTCCAAGAAAATGACCAGAGAATTGCAATCCTATTTGAAGGACGCGATGCCGCCGGCAAGGGCGGCACCATACGCAGATTTACCGAGCATCTTAATCCGCGCTCGATGCGAGTGGTAGCACTACCCAAACCAAGCGACGAAGAGCGCGGACAGTGGTATTTTCAACGCTATAGCAAGCAATTACCCAATAAAGGCGAGATAGTGTTTTTTGACCGGAGTTGGTACAACCGCGCTGTAGTCGAGCCAGTCAATGGCTTTTGCACAAAAAACGAATACCATCGCTTTATGCAACAGGTGCCTGAGTTTGAACATATGCTATATGAAGATGGGATTACTATAGTCAAATTTTGGTTTAGCATCTCCAAAGAAGAGCAAGAAAACAGATTTGAATCAAGACGGACCAATCCTCTAAAACAGTGGAAGCTCAGCCCTATCGACCAGCAAGCGCAAGAGCTTTGGCACGAATACACGCGCTACAAAGAAGAAATGTTTGCCCGAACACATACATCCTTTAGCCCCTGGATGGTCGTCAAAGCCAACGATAAAATGCGCGCCCGCCTTGAGAGCATCAGGTATGTACTCGATCTGTTTGATTATGACGGCAAGCAAAAAGCCAAGACTAGATTGACCGCCGATCCCAATATCGTCGGCCGTTATCATCGCAATATTGCAAAGATCGACTAAAGCAAGGCCATGCTACCAGATGTGACACCACGCTACGATCGCGAGCAGGTGCTGGCTCTGGCACCAGACGCCGCCAGCAGTAATGCAGGGCAAAAACTAGCTTCGTCCGGAGCTATCTACAAAACCCATACCGATATCCAGCACTCAGATCTCATCATCGGCCAATGCCAGGGATCAGGAGCGCGACCATATATCATCGCCTGCGACCTGAGCCAACCCGCAATCAAATGCACCTGTCCTAGCCGCAAGTTTCCCTGCAAGCACGGTATCGCCCTCCTCCTCGTCTACACCGACAATCCCGCCGCCTTTGCCGACAAGAGAGAAGCAGATGCTCCTGTTAAAGAATGGTTTGCAAAAAGACGCGACAAACTAGACCGAATAGATAAGGTCGACAAGGCCCAAACAGCCCCCAAGACCCCAGAAGAAGTAGAGCGCAATCGACTGGAGAAAGAATCTCGGCAGGCAGAACGTCTCCGCAAGATAAATTTGGGCGTAGAAGATCTGGACCGTTTTCTGCAAGACGTCATGCGTGAGGGCCTGGCTACCATGCGACGCGATACCAATGCATTTAACGAACGAGCTGGTCGTTTGATAGACGCGCAAGCGCCAGGCCTTGCTCGCTATGTCACCGAACTGGGAGCCGCCTTGAACAGCGGCGATGATTTTGAAACGCGCTTTTTTAAGGTATTAGGCCCTTTGGTACTTTTGATCAATGCTTTCAAAAATAGGCAATATCTCCCTGATGGACTTATCGAAGACTTATACGACCAGATCGGCATCAATCGCAACCAGCAAGAAATACTCAATCAAGCTCCGGAACAAGACATCGTCGACGATTGGTATGTCGTCTCGCAAAATACAACGCAAGAAGATCGTTTAAAAATGCAACGCAACATATTGTGGGGCAGAAAAAGCGGTAAATATGCCTTGATCCTGTACTTTGCGCATGGAGCCTCGGCCTTTGCCGAATCAATCATGCCCGGCGCCTGGTATCGTGCATCTCTGGCCTTTTATCCATCACAATATCCATACCGGGCGATCATTAGGCATAAAGAATGGATACCAGATGTTCAAGACGATGATGGCGGTGTAATACTGCCAGCCGTGGAGCTTGAACAAGCCTATCAGTTATGGTCGCAAGCCTTGGCCAGCCTGCCCTGGCTCAATTGTATGCCCATTGCCCTCAAGGGGCTCAGAGCAACAAGGTCGCGCAAGCATCTCATGGACAACAAGGGTAGAGCGCTAGCCGTTTCACTCAGTAAAATGCAGCACCTGGACGTACTTTCGGTCTCCAACGGCAGGACGTTTGATGCCTTTGGCGAATTTGACGGTCGCAAGTTTGACGTACTTTGTATTTTTTCCGATCACAGATCCAGGGTGTCTCATGATGATTAACGAAGCCAGAGTCGACGATGTCGTCCAGATCGCTATGCTCGGGACCCGCAACAGAGCTCCAAAGGCACTGGCAGATAAAGCGCCACTACCTCCGGACATTGCCCTCGCTCTCGATCAGCTTTTGCTGGCAGGCAATCCCGAAAAATTTCTCATGCACACTCTGGCTACTCTAGATCTTGCCACTAGAGCCGGTGCTCTTGTCTTGGATGCCGATCCCGATCTAGCGCTGCGAGATTTGGAGCACGACCAAGCAAACAAAAAGCCCCCGTCTCGGGCCGCAATTGTCATCCTGCGGCAGATACTCCGCCAAGATCCAATATCCGATCTCGATCTCCGCTATCTAGCGATTTGGATCCACAAGGCCTTGCAAAACGGTTGGCGCCTGCCCGACGAGCTCACGGCTCGCACAATCTATTTGCTTGCCAGAGAAAAGGATGCGCACCCGCTTTTGGCCGAGATCCTGGGCTCAAAATTGGCCTGGTTGATCGATTCGCTCGACGATCCTGAGATCGCAGGGGCCTATAGAGAAATATTGCACCGCGACTGTGATCTGCAGCAAAACCAAATGCAAAAGCTCGATGAGGGCCTTCCTGCTGAAAGAATGAAAGCGGTGCATTATTTGCATGCCAAGGACAGTCCCGAACGCGAAGCTCTCAGAGAGAGGCTGAAAGAGCTCTGGCCACGCGAATCTCTAGAAGATCGCATCGCTCTCGCCAATGTTTTTAGTCTGGGTGTAGCTCTCGATGATGAGGATTTTATCGAGCAAGTCTTGCTCACAGATAAGCGCAAAGAAATCCGCAAGGCAGGGCAGGACATGCTCGCCGATCTCGATGGCAGCCGGTATCTAGCAAGAATGGCCGAAAGATTTGTTTCTATTTTTGACATGTCTGGGGCAAATAAGTTTGATTATGCGGTGAGCGATATGCTTGCTGCTGATTTACAGGCCAATCGTGACGGCTTGATAGAGGCTCCAACACCCTACATCTGGGGCCGCAAGATCAGCAATAAAGAAAACTGGGTCTATCAGATAGCAAAAAAAGTACCTCCATCCTTATGGCTATCGCACTTTGGCATGACAGCCAGCAATCTGTGCGCGGCACTCTTGAATCGAGCAACCGAAAATATACTCGGACTGGCCCTATTAGAAGCAATCGCTAGATACGACGACCGAGAGTCCTTGTCTATACTTGTAGATAAAATAATCGATGGCACTCAAAGACTCGACCTGATGGATTGGGCGCAGGCCATGCCTGTTTTGAGGGCCATAGGCAGACACCAAGACCTTTTTGAGCGTTTGATCGCAGGCAAGATACCAAAGACTGAGAGCGCTGCGCCAAAGCTTGATATGGGCTCCTATATTTTGGCATGCAACAACGATTCTCCATGGTCTGTGGACCTATCCCAAAAGCTCATGGATTTTATCGAGAGACAGTTACAGATGCCTATCACTACTTTGGGTTACAGCTTTTTAGAAGCATCAAGGACGATAGGCTTTGCCATCGACTGGCAGTGCGTACTCAAAAATGACATGCTCTCAGGAGAAAATCTGCAGGGCAAAAATATGGATAGCGCCACGCGCAAGGCGCTTGAGACAATGGACGAGATCGCACGTATCAAAAGGGACATCAGCCAGGCATGAGCACAGAGACCATTACAGCCATAATCAGACAGCACGCGGAGATCCAGTACAAAGAGGAGCTGGATAGGCTGGCCTCAATCGATGATAGACCAAGACCAAGCAATTGGCGTCTATCTCCCTGGGCAGTCAGCACCTATATAATGGGCGGCCGACTTGAAGATGGCTTTGAAATCACTGCCAAATACATAGGCAATAAAAGACTGATCGAGATTGCCATAGCGACCCTGGCTACTGATCGCGCACTATTGCTACTAGGCGTGCCTGGCACGGCCAAGACATGGCTGGCCGAGCATCTGGCGGCCGCGATTAGCGGAGACTCTACACTTGTCGTGCAAGGTACGGCTGGCACCGCCGAAGAATCGATCCGCTATGGCTGGAATTATGCCAAATTGCTATCTGCCGGCCCCTCGCCTGAGGCCATAGTGCCATCACCAGTGATGACAGCCATGCAAACAGGCAAATTGGCCAGACTCGAAGAATTTACGCGAATACCGCTCGATGTGCAGGATGCTTTGATCTCAATGCTATCCGAAAAGACCTTGCCCGTTCCCGAGCTCAATATCGAATACCAGGCGCTCAAGGGCTTTAACATCATTGCTACCGCCAATGATCGCGATCGCGGAGTAAACGAATTATCATCCGCTCTCAAGCGCAGATTCAACACGGTAGTCCTGCCCACCCCCGCAACACTAGAAGACGAGGTTGCGATTGTATCAGCCCGCACCAAATCGCTCGGTGCGGCGCTCGATTTGCCTTGCGCACCGCCAGCCGCAGCCGAAATAGAAAGAGTGGTGACAATCTTTAGAGAACTGAGAGCTGGCGTTACCCAAGACGGTCGCAATAAGGTCAAGTCTCCTTCGGGTACTATGAGCACCGCAGAAGCTATCAGCGTCATCAATAATGGCATGTCTCTCGCTGGCCATTTTGGCGATGGGCAACTACGAGCGGCCGATTTAGGAGCAGGCCTGGTGGGAGCCATCATCAAAGATCCAGTCCAGGACAAGATCGTCTACAACGAATACGTAGAGACCGTCCTCAAAGATCGCGAAGAAGATGGCTGGAAGGACATCTATCGTACGATGAAGAAATTTGTGCAATGATCAAGGTTTTTGGCATCAGGCACCATGGCCCAGGGTCGAGCGCGAGCTTGATCAAGGCCCTGGTTGACTTTGCCCCGGATCATGTAGCGATCGAAGGTCCTAGCGATGCCACAGCTATGCTCGCGCATACGGCACACGAGGCAATGACACCACCAGTAGCACTACTAAGTTATGCTGTGGACGATCCGGGCAAAGCATCCTATTATCCTTTTACTTCCTTTTCTCCAGAATGGCAGGCCATCTGCTATGCGCATTCCGTACAGATCCCGATATCGTTTATCGATCTGGGACAATCGCACTGGCTCTCTTTGAAAGAAAGTGCCGACGCAGAAGAAAGGTCTCAGGCATCTCCCATAAGGCTGGATCCGATTGGCGCACTGGCTCGCATAGCCGGTTTTGACGACGGAGAGACCTGGTGGGAGGAAATGATCGAACATCGAAATAACGAAGCTGGGATCTTTGATGAGATCTGCAAAGCAATGGGCGCCTTGCGAGAGATCGTCGTACAAGATGAGACCGAGGATCAAGCAAATGAGGTAGAAGACCTCAGAGAGGCACACATGCGCCAAGCTATCAGAGCCATCTACAAAGCCGGTGCACAAAAAGTGGCGGTGATTTGCGGGGCATGGCACGCACCAGTGCTCGCGGATATAAAATTTGATGCGGCCTCAGTCCGGGCGGATCAGGCTATCCTGGCCAAACTCAAGTCTGATGGTCAAAAAAAGATCAAAACTGAAGCCACCTGGATACCATGGACGCACAGCCGCATGAGCACGGCCTCTGGGTATGGTGCCGGGATTCAATCTCCTGGCTGGTACCAGCACGTTTTTGAACATCCCCAAGATCTCTTGCCGGGATGGTTTGCAAAGATCGCCGATCTCTTACGCAAAGAAGACCTTCCGGCAAGTTCTGCACAGCTCATTGATGCGATTAGACTGACCGAGGCTTTAGCAGGGATACGCAATCTATCGCGGCCTGGCCTCGCAGAGGCCAACGACGCCACCATCACGGCCTTGCTCAACGGCGACTCTTTGTACCTGCGACTCATCAAAGATAAAATCATCGTGGGTGAAAAGCTGGGTGCAGTCCCTGACACAGTGCCAATGACGCCGCTCGCTAGAGATCTTTCACTCTGGCAAAAGAAACTGCGCATCAAACCCGAGCTTGGACTTAAATTGATCGAACTGGATCTTAGAAAACCAAATGATTTGGACAAGAGCAGGCTCTTTAACCGGCTTGCGATACTCGAGATCGACTGGGCCGACAAGTCCGATGCACAAAAACTCAAACAAATGCAAAGCAAACAGATTGCAACGGGCAAGTCGACCTTCAAAGAAGAATGGGAATTGTCCTGGTATCCCGAATTGAGCCTCAGGACGATCGAGGCTGGCATATGGGGTAGAACCATTTTAGAAGCAGCCGAAAGCAAGACAAAATCGGACATCGATAAGACGACTTCGCTGGAAACCATCGTCGACCTAATAGCTAGATCAATCGAGGCTGACCTACCACTGGCCCTGGAGCAAGCCGTCCAAAAACTGGGGCAGCTATCGGCCACCGCAAGCGACGTGCAATCATTGCTTTCGGCACTCCCACCCATGGCCAGGATCTGGAGATATGGAGATGTCCGAACTGACATACAAAATACAGCTCAAGCAAATAGTTTTGGCAAACTCTTACCACTTTTGCACAGCCTTGCCCTGAGGTCGGCCATAGGTCTGCCTACAGCATGCCATTCTCTAGACGAAAGCACGGCTCTCTCGATGAAAAAATCTATAGAAGATGCAGTGATCGCTATTGGTTTGATACAGGATCGACAACTCACAGATGCATTCGAACACTCATTTTTTTTGATCGCCGACACTACAAGCAATACCATTTCACATCTTTTAAAGGGAGTGGCCGTCAAATTGCTATTTGGCAATCACGCTATAGACGCAGATCAGGTATCGACCTATCTATCTCTTGCACTATCCAGGGCTCAAACGCCCTTAAATGCAGCAATGTGGCTAGAAGGATTTTTATCGGATAGTGCTCTTTCGCTGATCTTTGATACGAGATTGTTGTCCATCTTGGATAGATGGGTAATAGATCTAGACGACATGCACTTCCTCGAGATCTTGCCTTTGATAAGACGCACTTTTGCAAGTTTTGAGCAACAAGAAAAACAACAGATCGCCAAGCTGACGAAAACTATCGAGTTTGGCGGCCATGAGAAAGAAAGTGGAGCGAATGCTAATTGCCAGATCGATCAAGAAAGGGCCAGACCGGCATTATTGCTGGCCGCAAAGATTTTGGGACTGGAGGTCAAATCATGAATACCCCCGAATCTCAAAGACGCTGGAGATTGATACTCGGGGCTTCGGCGGAGATGTCTATAAAGGGAGGCACGAGGAATGGTAATACCGGCACTCCTCTCTACTCTTTAGATCCAACGGATATAAAAATCGATGAAACACTCGAAAAGCTATATGGTCGCAATCAGAAAGACAAAGATGGGCCACGATCTGCTGGATTAGGCGGCTCCAGTCCACAGGTGGCCAGGTGGTTAGGGGATATCAGGACATATTTTCCGAGTTCCGTAGTGTCGATCATGCAGAAAGACGCGATCGAGAGATTGGATCTCAAAAAGCTGCTTTTCGAACCAGAGATTTTGTCCACTGTAACGCCGGACGTAAATCTCGTAGCGACCCTTGTCTCTTTAGGATCCGCCCTGCCAAGTAAGAGCAAGGCCACAGCAAGGCAAGTGGTGCAAAAAGTATGTGAGCGAGTCCTCCAGCGGATTGAACAACCCACTAGAGAAGCGATCGCCGGCTCAGTCAATCGCGGCAAAAAAAATCTCCGTCCTAGACACAACGAAATAGATTGGCTGAGGACGATAAAACGCAACCTAAAGCATTATCAGAGCCAGTATCAGACCATTATCCCGGAGAGATTGGTCGGTTACGGCCGCAAACGCACCAGTCTCCAAGACATCATCATCGTCGTAGACGAGAGCGGATCGATGGCACCATCGGTGGTGTATGCTTCGATTTTTGCGGCTGTCATGGCTTCGATACCAAGCGTTTCAACGAGATTTATTGCATTTGATACCAATGTCGCAGATCTGTCAGACAAACTCGCCGATCCAGTCGAAGTGATTTTTGGTACGCAATTAGGCGGTGGCACTGATATCAACCAGGCGATGAGCTACGCGCAGACCCTTGTGACCCGCCCCTCTGATACAGTGATGATCTTGATCAGCGACCTTTACGAAGGAGGCAATAGAGCCGAATTGCTGAAGAGGATCTGGAGGATCAAAGGAATGGGTGTCAACCTGATCACACTGCTGGCCTTAAACGATGATGGCGCGCCGGCTTACGACAAAGACATGGCCATGGCCTTTGCGCAAATGGACATACCCACATTTGCCACCACTCCCGATGCATTTCCCCCACTCATAGGAGCGGCATTAGCTCGCCGTAGCTTGACCGATCAACGTTTGTAGATGCCCATCAGCTTACCTTTTGCAAGCACATGGCCACCAATCAATCGTTCAAAAGTTTCTTTATTTAGCTTGCGGCTGTCCACATTATCAAATCGAGTATCCAGAGCAAACACCTTAAAATAGTAGTGGTGCTCCTTGCCTGCAGGAGGACTCGGACCATTGTAGGCATAATTGCCAAAATCGTTTTTCCCTAGCAAAGGCTTGGCCTGACTATCATTTAGGCCCCATTTGCCTGTAGCCAGCTCTCCATCGCCCCCGGGTAGATTGATGGCAATGTAGTGCCACCATTCGCCGGCCGGCGCGTCTGGATCGGTGACGCAGATTGCTATCGACTGTGCTTTGCCTGGAGTGTTGCTCCAGGCAAGCTGCGGCGCGCGATCGGCACCATCGGCTGTATTTTCCTTGGGTATGACCTGACCGTCTTTAAATGTCTTGCTAGAGACATGCATGGTGTATTCTGCTGCCGTAACAGGTGAAGACCAATCTATGGCGATAGACATAGCAGTGGCAAACAAAGTCGCAGTGGTGATCGTAAGAATATGGTGCATATTTTTGGATTAGAGCTCGTGGATGGTATTGGTACGGAGTTCGCCCCGCTTGATCTCGCCTGTGACCTGGACCTTAATGCCCTTGACGATCTTTGACTTTTTGATCAGCTCTCGAGCCAATTGATTGCCCTTATCATCGAGATCAAACCAGGCTTGATCTTTACTTACATAGAGCGAATACCCAGCCTCGGAGCAACTGGGTTCGAGACAGCAGGTTCGCGTGTGAGAACTTGCCTTTTGAGCTATATTGCCACCATCATGCTTGTACATCGCAGCGCAGGCGCGATCTACCAAAAAACCCTCATACACCTTGCTCGACGGATTTGGATTAGGCGCAGAGACGGGCTTGGCTGGCAGAGAAAAAGCCGCCCCGAGAGGCAAAAGCGCAATCAGAGTCGCCGTCAGTAAAATTGCATGGAGCTTGGCTATGGACATACGTTCTTTCCTACAATCGCAAAAACTCTATAATATCTCATCATGCTGATAAACCTACCGTCAGATCCCAACCAGCCTGCAAATATAGTCTGGAAATATGACCCTCAACTAGCGGACAAAGCGCACCGCCCTGAGGACAAAAAGCACAGACCAATGGTCTATTGCGGCAGAGTAATCTTTATAAACACATCCCATGCACATGCCAGTCTAAGCGGTGTGGCTGTAGATATCTTTCGTAATCGCGATCTTGCAAATATCAATGCAAAGGATCTAGATGCTTTTAAATTGATCTGGCACACAAACACGTCTTTTTATGATGAAATCGAGGTCGATCAGCCTGAGCCGTCGGGCTGCAATATAGCACTTATCGATATGGATGGACCACTTGCATCCAGGATTGCTGGTCGCGGCCATCAGGTTGCAGCCTTTGCCATGTCTGGGATCAGCTTTGATCTAAAAAGAGCAGACGATTGGCACTACAAGCATCTAATCGATCACAGCACTACTCTGGTTTGCTTGCTACAAATCGATGAAAAAACCAACGCTTGCCTGTTACAAGATCTCGAGTCGTTAGCAACACCTGTCACTCCAATAATCTGGCAGGTGTTCATACGCAAACAGGACATAATGGCAAACCAATGGCAGAGAGCTTATCTAGTAGCGATGCTCAAAGACTGAGATCGCCAAAACGCTGCAGCATCCCCGAGATACCATTGCGGGTCTTAAAACCAAGCGTAGTAGCATTTTGGATGCCGACCAGCCCGGAGAGATAATTGCCGGAGCTTTTGTAGTCAAAGGCCCTTTTGAGGGCCATGGTAGGGTCGTTGGTGGCCGTCATAGATACAGGATTGAGATTGCGATCAAGCTTTAGTGTCAAGCTCGCGTCTTTGATTTTGATATTGGTGCCTGGCCAGACAGCTTCGAGCGCCTCGGAGTCAAGCGCCTTGTTACCGACAGCGATCGGCTCTACGACGACCTCACGAGAGGCCGGGCGATATTGAGTGCGAAGGACCAATTCTTGGAGCTGACCATCTCCTGCATTGATTGGAGTACGAGTAATCTTGCTGTGAAAAACCCCGCCAGTCTTATCCGCCAGCATCTCGTCGGTAAATAGTTTTTGCAGGTTTGCTTTGGCCTTTGCAGGATCGCCGATGGTATAGCGATGATGGGAGGCAACTGCGACTGGCAATCGGGCCCTGCTCTGTTCGCTCGTCTTTAACGACTCAAGCAAAACATTGAGACGTTCGACCGGAGTCATCAATGTATGATCTGCATTGCTGCGCTCACTTTGTTTGAGAATACCCACGAGCTTGCCTTTATTATCAAATATTGGACCACCGCTATTGCCATTCTCAGAATGCAGCAGGATCTTCATGTTAAGGGGGTCTACCCGCCCTACTTTGATAGTGGATCCTGGAGAGAGATAAGGTCTTTGCCAGCCGTTAGGAAAACCCATCGAGTACAAGAGATCCTGGCCTTGATTGCCCTTTATGATTGCTGATGTGCCCAAATCCACAGGCTCAAAACTCTTTATAGACCGCCTGTCCTTGAGCTGGATCACAGCCAGGTCGTCCAGCTCGCTTGTGGCCAGGACGCTGGCCTTATGAGCTCGGCCAGTGCCATCAAATACGGTGACTTCTAGGGCATTATCCACCACATGATGGTTTGTAACCAGCTTACCATCGCGTCCGACAGCAAAAGCAGAGCCATAACGTCCAGCAACCGCACCTGCACCCCTCGGTTGAGCGAGCACCTCCAGACGACCTACTCGATTGGACATCTGGGTATATAGACGCCCCATTTCAGAATACCGCCCCACCGCAAGAGTGTGAGTCATGTCTGCATTTTGACCGAGTTTGAGCATAGGGATCTCTACCATGCGAGCCGCTTGCCGACTAAAGAAGGCCTGCGTGGAGATGCTGCCCAATGCTCCTCCAGTGCCCATCAAAATAGTGTCGACACCGATAGCTACCAATCCATCGCTCACCCTGGCCCGATTAACCGCCTGATCGCGATCTGTAATCCAGCTCGATTGCATGGCACTCCCAAGCTCTCTGCCACCTCCGACCAGTTGCACTCCTGTGGCAGCCCCAAAACCTAGACCAAGAGACTCGGCGGCAAGCTTGAGAGGACCGGGATTGCGTGTCATGACAGCCAGGCCGACGCCCAGAGCTGCAGCTGCACCTACTTTGACTGCGGTCTCGATAGGATTGTCCACGGCATGCTGGACACGGTCCCTCGACTTGGCACCAACCTCGGAAAACAGGTCGAGTTCGCGAGCAAGCTTGGCCGCCACCCCCTCGGAAGGAGCCGGTACACTGTCGTCCTTAATGGCCAAGATCTTGCTTATATCGATGACAGACGCCTCATTTGGAGCCTGTATCTATATGCCACTATTTGATCTTGCGAAACACCACTCGCCTGTTCCTAGAACGGCCGTATTCGGTATCGTTCGGCTTGTCCGGTCTCGTATAACCAAAGCCGACGGGCTTGAGCCTGTAATCTTCGATATTGCAGACATCGACCAGATAGCGTTTGACCGAGCGTGCACGGCGGCCTGACAGGCCCATATTGTAGTCATAGCCGCCAATAGTACAGGTGTGACCTTCGATCTGGAGCTTGAGAGTGGGATCTTGCTTGAGGTATTTGGAAAGAGACTGCAATATTTCCTTGGAAAGAGGTCTGAGAGTATCCTTGTCAAAGTCGAACAAGATCAGATAAGAGGTCGCGATCCCACCATCTTTGAGCTGATCAAATATGTTGCGAGCTTCTTTGTCGGCGTCTCCGTTGCCATAGGCGTGATTGAGAGCAGTCACCCAGCGAAATGGAGCATTACCTTGCACCATGAGGGGAAAACGGGGATTATCCAGGATCCAATAAGTCCAGCCATTGTCACAGACAGCCTTAATACAACGCACAGGACAGACCTTACCCTCGATATTCATCTGGATAGTCTCGAGGCCTTCACCTTTGATTGTATGAGGCAGAGGTACGGCCTCTGCATGCAATATCATCACTGTTTCTGGACCATCGATCGTAAAATCAGACTTTTTGCCTGCTTTTAGATCTCTGTAAAGGTCGTCAGAAATGCGAAGAGCGTTTGTAAAGTCGACTAGCGTGCAGTTTTCGTGTTTGGGATAAAAGAGAGAGACCTTGCGCGAGTGTTTGACATCATTGCTTTCTGTCCGCCTGGAACCAGATCCCCTGACGGGCTCGCCCATACGCCATTCGTAGATATAGCCGGCCCCTGATGTCTCTTCGACCCTGGCCGTAAAATCATAATCACCAACATGGCGCCATTGATTGTCTAGGCCCTCGTATATGTGAAAGATTACTTCGAGACCAGGAGCGAACTGAACCTGGGTGGTAGGATCGGTGATGGATTGCGGGGATGTCGCGGTTGAGGGAGCGAATGCTGGGGAAACCTTGTCTTCGAGCCTGGTATCAGGGTCGGCGATCACCGTCTTTTTACGCTGCCTGGCCTCGGCAGCCAAAGAGCCCAAGACAATGAGATAGGACAAAAACAGCAATAAGACCGCTGATTTGGCTTTAGACTGCAAAAATTTGAGTACCAAGACTTTAAAACCCGGATCAACACTAAGGCTATAGATGTTAGCGCAGATATTGATACGCTAATCATTAAGGAAAGCTACAAAAAACGGCTCCCGCCCATAACAGTCAATAGATTGAAAATAGCGACATGCATTGCAGCTAAATTAGACCTTGATAAGCGAGGGGACAAATATGGGTAAAGCAGTTGGTATCGATCTTGGCACTACAAACTCTGTCGTCGCCGTGATGGAAGGGGGCCAACCCACCGTTATAGCCAACGTCGAAGGCGCCAGGACCACTCCTTCGGTAGTGGCCGTTAACAAATCAGGAGAAAGACTGGTAGGTCAATTGGCTCGCCGTCAGGCTGTAGTCAATCCACAAAATACCGTTTATTCGATCAAGCGTTTTATGGGCCGCCATCACAACGAAGTAGAGTCGGAACAGGCCCAAGTAGCCTACAAGGTAAAAGCTAGCCCCGAAGGTGGTGTCAAAGTCACCATGGGCGGCAAAGACTATAGCCCCGAAGAAGTCTCGGCCATGGTCTTGCGCAAGCTCAAAGAAGACGCCGAAAAATATCTTGGCGAAAAAGTGACTAGCGCTGTGATTACCGTGCCTGCATACTTTAATGATAGCCAACGCATGGCTACAAAAAATGCGGGTGCTATCGCTGGGCTGGATGTTTTGCGCATCATAAACGAACCTACCGCCGCGGCACTGGCTTATGGTCTCAATAGCAAAACCGAAGAAACTGTCTTAGTCTTTGACCTTGGTGGCGGGACCTTTGACGTATCGATCCTAGAAACCGGCGAAGGAATATTAGAAGTCAAATCTACCTCAGGCGACACCCATTTGGGTGGCGATGATTTTGACCGCAAAGTCGTACTCTGGCTCGCTGAACAGTTTAAAAAGGACGAAGGCATTGATCTTTTGAAAGATGCCCAGGCCCTGCAACGTTTGACCGAAGCTGCCGAAAAAGCAAAAATCGAATTATCTTCGGTCACCGAAACAACTATTTCATTGCCTTTCGTCACCGCTAATGAGACCGGTCCCAAGCATTTGGAGACCAAACTCACCCGCTCCAAGTTTAACGAGCTTACTCGCGATCTGGTCGAGCGTTGCCGCAAGCCCGTGGAACAAGCCATGGCCGATGCCAAACTTACCTATAACGATATCGATGAGATCGTTTTAGTGGGAGGTTCGACCCGCATACCTGCTGTCCAAGAGCTGGTCAAATCTTTGACCGGCGGTAAGGAACCCAATCAATCCGTCAATCCCGATGAAGTTGTTGCAATCGGTGCAGCGGTTCAGGCTGGCGTACTAGCAGGCGAAGTCAAGCAAATGGTCTTGCTAGACGTCACTCCTCTATCGCTGGGCATCGAGACTATGGGCGGAGTCTTCACCAGACTTGTAGAACGCAACACGACCATTCCCTGTCATAAATCACAAGAATTTTCGACAGCCGAAGATAATCAGGTCAATGTGGAGATCCAGGTTTTTCAAGGTGAAAGACCGATCGCAAGAGACAACAAAAAACTCGGCAACTTTATGCTTGACGGTATCCCACCGCAACGCAGAGGCATGCCAAAAATCGAGGTCTCTTTCGATATCGACGCCAACGGTATAGTGTCGGTCAAGGCCAAGGACCTCAATACAGGCAAAGAGCAAAAAATCACCATCACGGCCTCGAGCAATCTATCCAAAGAAGATATCGAACGCATGATGAACGAAGCTCAAATGCATGCCAAAGAAGACGAAAAAGCCAAGGATCTTGCGCAAAAACGCAACGATGCCGATAGCTTGATCTACGCCGTCGAAACAAGCCTGACTGATTTTGGCGCCCTCATTGGCGATACCACCAAGAGCAAGGCACAGATGCAAATCGAATCTCTGAAGAAACAGATGAAGGAAAATGCCGATCTGGCAAGTCTGACATCGAGCTTCGACGAATTGCAAAAGACCATGATGGAGATCCAACAAGAAGCTCAGTCTAAGAGTCAGGGACAAGCTCCAGGTGCGGAAGCCAAAGAGCCGGTAGGCGCTAGCGCGACTAATGGCGGCAGGGCCAAGCAATCCGGCAGCAACGACGACGTAATCGACGCCGAAGTGGTCTAAACAAAACAAGGCTTAATAGCCCTGATCAGTCCAAGCAAATTTGAACGCCCCTTCTATCTATATAGGAGGGGCGTTCAATCTCAAAAAGATCTAAAAAAATTGATTTAGGCTTTGAACTTTTTGGATAGTACCGTCGTCTAAGTACACATGCCGATGGGCGAGGCCCATCAAGATCAAAAAAATCAAGACAATTGTATAAGGAGTCTATCCGATGAAAGCAAATATTGCTCTAGCCACGCTTTGCCTGGCTACCATATGTGGTATCGCGCCTGCATTTTCTGCTGATGACGCGACATTTACAAAAGCACCTCAAGTCGCTGACAGCGGTGCTCGACCAGACTGCGCAAAGTTTAAACTTACCGATGCTCAAAAAGAAAGCATGTTTCAACTACATAACAAGTTGAAGGATGAGCTAGGCTCAAAAAAAGTAGCCCTGGATGCGAGCAAGCGCAAGATGAAGGATCTGCTGACACAGCCCACAATCGACAAAGCTGCAATCCAGGCAGAACAACAAAAAGTCACCAGCTTGCAAACTGATATCTCCAATTCGCTTACTTCATTCCGTATCGCCAGCGCAGAGATCTTGACGCCCGAACAAAGACAAGTAATGCGCTACAAGCACGGTCATCACTCGAGGCACATGCGGAGAGGACCGCGTGGCTCCTTTAAGCCGTCTTTTCAGTCCCGAACGGCGACAGACGCCAAAGCATAGGCTTCAGATCTAGATCGGATCGATCAATGCAAACTGGTATCAAGGAGCCTCGCCAAAAGCGAGGCTTTCTTGGCTTTGCAAGATAGGCCTCTGCCACAGTAAACATGCATCACTATAACTAGCACAGCTACCACCGCAAAAGACCATGCCGCACATGACTGGACGCACATAGCGCGCTTTCCATCTTTCAAAATGCAAGAGAGCACTTGCATTGCTTGGATCAGGTCTCGCTATGCGCGTTTGAGAGTCAGCTACACTAAAGTGCATGCACTCTTGAGCAAAAACAGGGGGAGCAGAGCAAATTGCTATCAGCAAGATTGCTTGCATTGATACTAAAACACAGCATCGATTGAGCATATCAAAAGCGAAAGCGCACTATGTGACAGAGAGGGCAATGCAAGCCAACTGAGCGCAGGGCATAAGAAGTGCCGACATTGAGTGCCTGATTGACTGCCGCGCGCACTACCGGCCTGCTCTTGGTTTGCTGCATTACAGGCTGCTGGGCGGGCGCCTGCACGACAGGCACCACTGGCAGTGCGCTTGCCCCAGCTCCTGCATTTAAGGCGTCTTGTTGACCTCGCAATTTGAAGGGGCCATCACCGCTTGGCGCAGCGATATTATCAGGACCGCCATCTACTATACCGTTTGGCGGTCTATCCGGAAAAAGATCGGTAAGTACTTTTTGCTTCCTAAAATCAGGTGCAAGACCTAAAAATGGAGACTCAGAGCCTGCTTGATTTGCTTGCAAGGCGATTTGGCCCTGCCTTGACATGGCAAGCTCGACTGAGTGCACTGCGTCCTGGATCTGCCTATCCTGCGGTTTTAGTGCCAGGGCCGCTCTGTAATTGCTCAAGGCCTCAACCAGATCTTGCCTATGCTCTTTTAATGCGCCAAGATTGTAAAAAGCATCAGCGTTGTTTGGATCGATGCAGAGGACTGATTTAAAAAGGGCCTCTGCTTCGTAATGACTGCCCTGCTTAAATCTTTGGGTGCCTTGCGCCAACATCTCTTTGGCTTTGGCGGACTTGACCGGGTCGAGTGACTTTGGTTGAGTGGGCCTGTGAGTTTTTTTGCTCTTGACCGTCTTTGACTGAGCAGCAAAACATGCTCCTCCTTGAAAAGATCTGAGACAAGGTGCGCCAAGGCCAAGGAGCAAAGATGCCGACACGAGAATAGCCTTAGATGCGGATTTTTTCATTTAGATCTGACTCAGTGATAGCAAAAATTAGGTAGATCCTAAAATAATGCCCAAAATACAGTCACTCCTCTAGAATAAACCCTGTCAGACTCTGGAGCCATTTTATTTTGCTTAATCGCAGCCCAAGGCGTCCATATTTGAGACTCTCATTTGTTTCTTCTTGCTTGATCCTGGGCTCTGGGATCATATTTTCTTCAGCGCTTGCTGCAAATAGCGATAGGGCGCATCAAAAAGACTTTGACCGCCTGGATACAGAAGCCGCCCGCTTGATCAATGAACGCAAGTTTGATCAAGCAAGACCCTTTGTCGACCGCGCAGTCAAGTCCACGTCAAATGCAGGCAGCAGTGCAGAACGATTTGTACAATCCCGCATCATGCTAGCCCAATGTCTTTTGCATCAGGACCGCTACAAAGAAGCCTTGACCTTACTGAGCGGTTTGGAGAAAAAGATCCAGTTGAGCCCAAAAGTCGAAGGCCCCCGACTTTTGACAGGGCAGATCCACGCTTGCCGGGCACAAGGTCTACTTTTGAGCGGACAGGCTCAAGCAGCCATGACGGAAGCCCGCAGAGGACTGAGCCTGCTAGAGTCTATATCTCAGTCTGAGCAAAAAGAGCAATTGATTGCCGGCCTCTCGCTTTTGGAGGCAAGAAGCCTGGCTCAGCAAAAGCTCTTTATAGATGCAGACATACCTTTCGATCAGGCCATAACGATCTTTAGACAATACCCTGGCCATCTCGATCTAGATCTAGCAGATGCTCTGCGATATCGCGCCCTGGCTGAGCGGATGCAGGGTCACGACGACCGAGCCGACGATCTCTATCAACAATCGGACAAGATCAGAGACAAAGCAAGCTCACCTCAATTGTCGGCTGGGCGGGACAGCGAGGTCGTCTATCAATGGCAAGCGAGCAATCCCCGCTCTCACGAGATAATCGATAGTCAATTTCCCTTTAGATACACCCTTGCAAACAATGTGAGGGTAGGTGCTACAGTCATCGATCTGTGGGAATTAATTGCCGTATTGATGTGTGTCACCAATATGGATGACCATCGTAAACTGGTGGCGCTAGGCAAAGCCAGCGCTTTTCGCATCGAACCGATCGTCAAAGGTCAGGCCCTAACACGTAAGACAAATAGCCTCGAGGAGGTGTCGCATTTGCGAATCGATCGCGTGCGACGCGAAGCCAATATCTGGGATCTCACCAGCACCAGGCCCTGGCTGGCAAACTTGCAAAAATCTCGTCAGTACAGAGGATTTGTCCCTAAAGAAGGTCACGATCTCTTTAGAGGCCCCAACCTCTTTGGCGTTTGGGGAGAATGGTCGGGTATATCGCACATCACGCCAAAAGGTCTGGGCAATGAGACCTCGAGAGAAAACGTTTATTTACGCTATCAAGACGATGACAATCGCAGCGATACTGGCTTGATCAGGCAAGAAGCCATCAGGCAGACCGACATGCTGCCAGTATATCTGGAGCCTTACGAATCAAGGACCGGTTACCTGTTTTACCTGGCACCCCGGGGAGAAAATATCGAGGTGGATGTAACCGTAGGCAATACCATATTTTCATTCCCATTTTTTGTCAACAAAAGACGCATTTTTTGAGGAGATCGCCTCCTTCAATCCAGCACGGAAATCAGGATAAATCAGCCGATAGCCTAATTTATCGAGCAAGGCTCGTCCGTCAACCCGGCGATCTGATCTCATGGTATAGTGCACCTCATCTAGTGGCGCAAAATCTGGCAGGTCTATGCCAATCTCCTTGCACACATAGGAGGCAATCTCAAGATGAGTTGCTGGGCATTGATCGCCCACGAGCCAGATCTGACCTGGCGGCAAAGCAAACGACAGATCAATGATCCTGGCTAGATCCTCCAGGTGTATGCGGCTAACATAATTGCTGCCGTCCCCCGGGATTCGGTATTTGCCTTGCAAAATGCGAGACACCACATTATTTTGTCGATCGTACAATCCTGGCAGTCTCAAGATCACAGCACCTGCTGCCAGCCAGATCGCTTCTGCAGCAAGCCTCGCCTCGGCTTGAGGATTATCGGCCAGAGGCGGGGTTTCGAGGTCGATCTCTTTGCGCCCATTAGTCCCGTAGACACCAGTACTCGACAAATAGATCAAGGCTTTGCGTCGCGATACCAATGCCGCAAGCCTGTCCTGCTCTGGGGCATCAGGAGGGAGACTGACCAACACTTTTTGACCATCTGCAGCCATCTCGATAGCACAGTGGTCTGCTATATCTAGCAAAGCCACCTGCAGATCTTTGATCAGTCCTTGCTTGTTTGTGATATCACGAGTAGTGGCAAAAAGATCGTCATGACTATCTGTCTTTGCACTGGATTGCACGCACTCGGCATGATGCCGGGCAGCCTGCCCAAAGCCGAGATAAAGCATCAGTTGGCCATTTCGCTTACTGCTTCGTCAAAAGGAACGCGCATGCGCTGGCAATAATGCAAGGTCATGATCGCCTTATCGATGCGCATGCTCCCCGAGTCGATCCTGGACTGAGCAACTAGAGCAGCATCAAGGGTTAAAGGGTCTACGCGCTTGGGATCAGGATTGCCATTGAGATCGAGACCTTGAGATTTGTCGATCAAGCCTGACTGAAACAATAATGCCATGGCCGCTTGGACTTTGGCAGGATCGGCACTCGGGTTTGCGCTTGGAGCGGCCACATTTGCAGATCCAGCAGCGGCCGGCACTGCTTGCAAACGAGCACAAGCACTATCCATATCCAGTTGGCCAGACCGCATCTCATCCTGTAAGTGCAAGGCCATCTTGAGCTGCGCGGCACTTATAATACCCGCCATAACCAGGACCTGCCCCAGCTGCGGCTTTACTCTAACTACGGCTTCGTTGGGTTTGTAGATGGACTCAGACACCTCAGGCTCCAGAGCACCTCCTCTAGTATGGGCTCTGCGCACTGCCTCCGCTGCTTTAATTGCAGAAAGCGTGCCCTGGCTGACCATTGTTTGCACCTGCAAGGCAGCGTCTACCGTATGCTTGGGCACTATACCGGACTCGAGCAAAAACGTGCCGAGCATTATGTTGGGCCGCTTTTTGACGAGGTCTGACAAAGGCGAAACAATATATCCCGCACCTTCTGTAGTGGCACCCCCATTGAGCGGCACCGTCCCGGCGGTGGTAAAAAAGTCAGGAGAGGTGGCATAAGTCGGAGGATAGGCAGGTGCTTGCGCAAACTGGCCAAATGGCGCTTGCGGATATTGTGCGGCCTGCGACGGCGGATATTGAGGCTGCGGATAAAAAGCTTGCTGATATTGAGCCTGTTGAAAATTGGCTTGCTGCATTTGCGGCTGTGGATAATACGCCTGCTGAAACTGAGCCTGCTGATACTGCGCTTGCGTTATTTGCGGTTGCGGGATCTGTGCTTGCGGCATTTGACTTTGTTGCAAGACTTGGGCCTCGCCCTGAGTTTGAGGACCTACTGCATAATAGCTGGCACTCTCATCAGGCAATACAGAAGGTGCAACATCCTGCACCTTTGCTTTATCCTTTTTTTTGGGTTTTTCAAAGGCGTCGGGCTGATCTCCCGTAAAAAGATCGAACCCCCCTGCAGACTCAAAAACAGATGACTCAAAATAATCCCTTGCTCGTAGAGTAGCTTCATCTTGAGATGGCGGCGTCGTCGCCATGGTGGAGGAGCTTTGCGGATATGTAGGGAGACTCTCGTCTGGTGCAAAAATATTGGGGCCATCGGATGGCAGCGACAGGGTGAGGACATCATATAAAAGATCTACATCGCCAAAAGCAGTGCTCCATTGCACCCTGCTATTGTTTGATTCTCCTTCGTAGAGTGTCCAAATCGGCTCTCCGCCGCCGACCTCGATACGTACTGTCAGAGAAAATGGCATTTTTTTGTTTTCGGAACGCCAGGGTTGCTCGATAGTACATCCGCGACTGCGATTGGCCTCGGCCAGAAGGTTGCGAACATCGCTCAGTTTGGGTGTACGCGGGATAGGATCGAGACGAACATATTTTTTAGGACGGTACATTAGATTAAAAGACCCCTGAGTTTCTTTTGAGATTATCCCCAGTTTTGAGGATATAAATCAATGTCTTAGACTCAATCCTCCCGATAATATGGGGCACCTTTGCCACCAAAGCGTTTAAGGATGAGCACCGAATCCGAAGGTTCGCCGATTACCTTGCCATCTCTACCGAGCGCAATGGCCCTCAGTTCGTAAAATCCAGGTCGACTAAAATGTGCGGCGTCAATCAAAATATTGCCTTCGATCTGGTCCACGGCAAACATCTCTTGTATGACACCTCCTAGAGATTTCGGATCGTCATCAAGGGCAAAGTTGTCAAAGCTTCTGTTTAGAAAAGTCTTTTGGACTATCATCGATTTTGCGCCAGAGACCATTGCAGCAGATGCTCGCAGAATGATCTGCTTATCCGCAGAATCCAGGGGGTATTCACCACCCGGTCTCATGAGTTTGCCATCCACTGTCATCAGCGGTGATAGATACAGATCGCTGACGAGACGGATATTTTTGATCACCAGTCTTTGACGAGGAGAAAAGCCCAGGGTGATCTTATCCAGCATTGGTTTGGCATACCAGTCGACATAATGCGAAACTCTGAGACGGATCTTTTTAAAGCCAGCGTCCTTTATCGGACTTAGCGCAGCAACTATCTGAGGCCTCTTAGCCTCGTTTAGCGTGACATAGATAGCGCTGGCCTTATCGCTTGCCTCACCGCCCATTTCAAACTCTAGAAAATCATAATCGAGCGGGTTGAGTGCAAGATTGCGAGCGACAAGACCACTACCGTTGGTCAAATCGGTGAGAGCCAAACCCTGTGCACCGTCTTTGAAGGTCACCGAACGAGTGTTCATAGGCGGTGCATCAGCCTGCGTGACTATTTGCTGCGGCACAAAAACTCTGGATCCTGATTCTTTGCTATTGTTTTCGTCATTTTCTTTTATGGCAAATGACAATGTCTGCGAAGCTGTCGGACGACTATAAACGGTATCGGAGATTGAGCCGTCAGCTTGGACAAAACTAGCCTTGAGAGCGGGTTTGCTCAAGGTGTCGATCACGTATTTATAGCGGCTGGCATTGATGGGCTCTTGAGGTCCAACAAGATGGCTGTCGAAAGTGATGAGATCTTTAGAAAGCGCGCGTTTGACAAAGGGAGGTTCGAGCATTATCCGCAGCGTACTATTGCACAAAACGGTCTGCACACCATTGATCGATTTGGGCACACCGGCCAGAACCAAAGGACTCTTAGCCTCGCCATCATCTAGACGCATTTTGCAATTGTCGATCATCACCTGCAGACTCTTAGCAGCCTCGTGCCAATTGGAGGAAATCGCAAAGGAAACAGCCGCAAACAAGACAGCAAGCACAAACATGGACATGACATTGATATAGCCCAAAAACTGATCGACATTATCAGTCAGTCTCAGATTGACCCTGGCCAAAAGCGGCCGATCCTCACCCTTTGGCATAAAAGCATAAAACGGCAAGATCAAAGCCATCGGCATAGTCAAAAAATAGTAGATCCTGCTGTTATGCAATAAGGCATCGAGCCCCCAGAGCCGATAGAGAGGCAAAGCAGAGGCCGCAAAAAACAAGAGGAAGAAGGCAGCATAGCGCCACGCAAAAATCTTTTGCGTCAAAACTTTGACCATCAGCAAGCCCAAAATGACAGCTAAATTGCTACCGATGAGCGGTACCCAAAAATTGCCGTCTTTAAAAACACTCACTGGCAGAGGGAAAATGAGTCTGAAGAAAGTAATCGGATCCAGCCAGCGCACTAGATTTGATTCTCTCAAAGCAAGCTCTATATCACCGGCATACCCGCCGACGAAGCTCCCAAGCGCCCAGTATCTGAGGCATAGATACAAGACGCCGATCAAGCTCAAGATCGGCATGACGCGTAGCTGGTAAGAGATCACCTCCGCTTTTGATCTCTGCGACCAGACCAGAGGCAGGATGCATGCCACTGCAGGCAGTAGTACAGAAGCTTCCTTTGCTCCCATGGCGCAGATATAGCCTGATGCTGCAATGCAAATATTTGCATAACCAGGTATGCTTTTGTCACGCGGCAAAAGCATGGCTAGTGCCACCATATACGGGATCGACGCAATGAGATCGGCACGCCCCGATACCCACACCACGGCTTCTACATGCAAGGGAGATACGGCAAACATAAGCGCCGAGCAAAAGGCGACCTGGATACTGCGCGCAAAACCAAATCCTGCTCTTTGAGCCAATCTATAAGCAAAAAAGTAAAATGCATAAGCCGATAATAGGGCCAAAAGCAAATTGTCCAGATGATATACAAATGGACTGGCCTGGCCAAATATATAATCCAGAACAAAGGAAAAACCAATCAAAGGACGATAAAAATCGAGATTGGGGATACTGAGATAGCTGCGAGCAAAATTGGCCCACAAAAGATCGCTTTCGCCATGCAAGACTCGATGTGCAAATTGCACCTGCCAGGCGTCATCAGCGACGAAGCCTGAGCCCAGACTGATCCCATAGGCTAGCGCACACAATACTGCCATGAGCGCGAGTCCCAATCCATGATTTGCTAAGAGCTTTGCTCCTGATTTCACTTTTGCTTTTCTTTCATATCTTCTTGCCCCCATAACTTTAACTCAATATGATTGATAGACCAAAAGGAGGGTGAGATGCTCGAAGGCAAATCGATCGCAGTACTGGGGGTAGGCAAATTAGGAGAGGCACTGATATCAGGGCTACTCAAAGACAAGGCTCTAAAGCCCGAGCAGATCCAGGGTACTGTAGCCAGGGATGGCAGTATCGAACGAGTGTCCCAAAGGCTCAAGATCAAAGTAGGGCGAGACAACAAGGCCTGTGTCGCAGGTAAGGACATCATCATCCTGGCGGTGAAACCTCAAAACATGGACAAGGTCCTCAGAGAGATTTCTGAAGTCTTGCAACCTGAGCAGATGCTCGTTTCAGTAGCGGCCTCCGTGACCACGGCCTTTGTCGAGCAGAGGCTGACCGCTGACAACCCAGTGGTCCGAGCAATGCCAAACACTCCTTCTGTCATCAACGTGGGCATGACAGGCTTGTGCGGTGGCAAGCACGCAAAGCAAGATCATTTGTCCACTTGCGAGGCCATCTTTAAATGCGTCGGCCAGACAGTCTTTGTCGAAGAACATTTGATGGACGCGGTCACAGCTCTTTCAGCTTCGGGGCCGGCCTATTTGTATGTGGTAATCGAGTCGCTAGCCGAAGCTGGAGTAAAACTGGGCATACCGAGAGAAACCTCAACCCTGCTCGCGGCACAGACAATGCTAGGCGCATCGACCATGGTCCTTGATTCCAAGTCTCACCCTGCGATGCTCAAGGATACGGTAACCACACCAGCAGGCTGCACAATCGACGGTCTAATGGAACTCGAAGAAGGCAAGCTCAGAGTGACCTTGATCAAGGCAGTCGTCAAGGCCGCCGAAAGGGCTCGCGAGTTGGTGCATAGCCAGAATCAAAACTACAAATGATCAAACCTCGACGGCCAGGTCCGGCCTGTCTTTTTTGAGACTCTCCAGAGTCAGTTCATTGATCTGCGTTCCCACCAGGGAGACTTGCTTTAGCGAGGGCATGCCGATCAATACAGGTATAGCCGCATCATCGATATTGGTTTTGTCCAACCAGATCTTTTGCAACTTTGGCATAGACTTGAGCGAGGCCACTGCCTTGGATCCGATTGCTGTAGCGGATAGATCTAATTCGGACAGACCGCTCAAACAAGTCAATCTGGAGACGTCCTCATCAGTTAGTCGGCATTCGCTAGCATCAATGGAGTAGAGACTATCAGCAGGAAAACAATTGAAAAATTGGAAGTCTACGCGCATGTCCTTGGCTAATTCTAGTTGCAATTTTTTGCCTTTTGGCAGATCCATGGGCCCTTTGCAAGCTTGATATTCTTCCCAGTATTCGGGGTCTTCTTTGCTTTCTTGGTAGAGCTCGCCCAAATAGTAGTTGTTGGGCAGGTCGATATGATTGTAGTTGGCGCTTTTAGGCGGCGCGGACTGTGCTTGAGACTGAGCCGCACTTTGAGCCTGCATGGCCTGTACTTGCGATTGCGCCTGCACCTGCGCTCTCGCAAGATCTGCACGCAATTTGTCCATAAAACCAGGTTGACCTGTGTTTTGGCTGCGAGTCAAGGTTAAAAGGGCGACTGTAGTAAATATTGCCAGACCGAGCTCCAGACCTAGTCGCGAAAAGTCGATATCCACTCTCGTCGCCGTAGGACTGCCATCCTTGAGAGTCGGCGGAGCAAAAATAGTAGCGAAAGGGAGGGGCTGCTCGCGTGGGCCAAACTCTTTCCAGGGGGGACAGATACCCATCCCGACAATCAATATGAGACCGGCACCCAAAATCATCCGCTGTCTTGCATTTGCCATGACCAGCAATAGACTCCTCGCTGAAAAACCGAAAGATATAATCTAAACTTATGTCGAGTCGAATGCAATGCAATCGGCCCTAGCCGACACAATTACTTAGCAAGAGGCCCAGACCATGTGGGAACGCTATAACCTGATGGCGCAAAATGCCATGATGCAGGGTAAACCGCAAGAAGCCGAAGTGCAATTTCGCAATGCTGTCCAGGAAGCAGAGACTTTTGACGCCAAGGATCCTCGCCTGCCCATGTCTCTCAACAACCTGGCAAATTGCCTGCGCCAGCAATCCAAATTTGCAGAGGCCGAGACTCTCTACAAAAGAGCTCTGCAAGTAAAGCAAAATGCCGTTGGAGCTTTTCATCAAGATCTGGTCTCAATCTACGAAAACTATGCCAAACTCTTGCGAGCTAGCGACCGTCCCAAAGAAGCCGAAAAGATGGACGCTCATGCCCGCGCCATCTTTATGAAACAATAGATATGCAAAAACAAGACAAACAACAGAAATACAGCTACCAGGCCGGTTTCGGCAATGTAATGCAGAGCGAAGCCATTGAGGGGGCACTTCCGGAAAGGCAAAATTCGCCGCAGAGATGCCCTTACGGCTTGTACGCAGAGCAACTGAACGGCACGAGCTTTTTGATGCCGCGTCATCAAAACCTCAAGAGCTGGCTTTATCGAATACAGCCTTCTGTTACGCATGGTGCGTTCAAACCTGTAGACAACGGCCTCCTGCGGTCCCGTCCCTTTGACCAATTGCCACCGACACCAGAGCAACTGCGTTTTGATCCCTTCGATATCGCGACACTACGAGAGCAACTCGACAAGGCACATATAGACTTTATCGACGGCCTATTTACAATCTGTGGCAACGGTGACAGCGCTAGTTATCGCGGCTCAGCCGTGCACATCTATTGCTTTGATACGCCCATGCAGGACAAATATTTTGTCTGTTCCGATGGTGATTTTTTACTGGTCCCTCAATTGGGCACACTAGACATTGCCACCGAATTTGGTGGCATGACCGTTGCTCCTGGTGAAATAGCGGTAATACCACGTGGGATCAGATACAAGGTAAATGATCTGCACGCAGAGCAAGACAAAACGGTTTCGCGTGGATATATCCTCGAAAACTATGGAGCTCCTTTTATCCTGCCGCCACTTGGTGCAATAGGCGCCAATGGGCTTGCTAATCCCCGCCATTTCCTCAGTCCCACTGCCTCTATAGAGCACCAGGACTCGGCAGAAAGACAAAAAAAACGCGACTGTCAGCTGATCAACAAATTTGCAGGCAATCTCTGGACTGCTTGGATGGACCACAGTCCACTGGATGTCGTGGCCTGGCACGGCAATTATCTGCCATACAAATATGACCTATCGCTTTTTAACACCATCAACACTGTGAGTTTTGACCATCCAGACCCTTCGATCTTTACCGTACTTACTTCTCCTTCCGAAGTCGAAGGCATAGCTAACGTCGACTTTGTCATCTTTCCACCCAGATGGATGGTGGCCGAAGATACATTCCGACCTCCTTACTACCATCGCAACGTGATGAGCGAATATATGGGCCTTATCCATGGCATGTACGACGCCAAGCAACAAGGCTTTGTACCTGGAGGCGGTTCGCTGCACAATGCCATGAGTGCTCACGGTCCAGACGCCGAGACCTTTCAAAAGGCTAGCCAAGCCAATCTAGCTCCTACGCAAATAAAAGAGACCCTGGCCTTTATGTTTGAGAGCTCACTCATCTATGCACCTACGCAAAAGGCCATGGATAGCGTTCATCGACAGACTGATTATCTGGATTGCTGGCAAAATCTAAAGTCAAATTTCAAGATAGATAAATCGGATTAATTTTGGAATTTGCCGGGGAATAAGAAATAGAGGCGATTTGTTTTGATTGCCACAAGATCAGTTAGCTGGGGAGCCTATGAACAAGTTACCGTCACGTAAACCTAACGAAGATCCCAATGGTCTAAACAATAGACGAGTCCGCATGCCCAATGAGATGGGCTGCCCGACTCTGACCAAGGTCAGATCGATACTCGATGAGGCTCAGTTGAGACGTGGCGTTCTAATCGAGATGCCCTGGACTTCCAACGACAACAAACCCTTCATACTCACCTGCCAATGGGATGATTCGATGAAGGACCCGGTGTGGACCCTATACGAAGAAAACGACGGCTCGAGCAAGGTAGTATGGACTCAGCCCTTTGCCGCTCAGGATCTGGAGTTTATGTACGACATACTCTCCATGTCGGCAGGCACTTCTGGCATGGCCATACCGGATGAGTTACGTCCAGGGGCAAGTATTGGCGACGAAGAGCCCGAGTTTACCGGACTCGATATGGGCGGCGGCAATAATGCCATGCCTATGGGCGGCAACTTTATGGGCGGCATGGCCGGCATGAACAGCATGAACGGTATGGCTGGCATGAGCGCTATGCCAGGTATGCCTGCAGCGATGCCGCAATCCCCTTTACCTGCACCAATGCCGCAATCTCCTTTGCCACCTCAGATGCCTACTGGCATGCCGCAGCAGATGCCCAACCAGATGCCCAACTTTGGTGGAGGCATGACTCCCCAATTCACTTCGGGCGGCACTTTTCACAATATTCCAGCACAGGCGCCGATGCAGCCTCCTGCTCCGATGCCGTTTCCACAGCAAGGCATGCCGCCTCAGCCCATGCAAAACTTTGCGATGCCGACTCAACCTGCGCCGATGCCGTCATATCCCTACCCCAATCAGGCACCACAGCAGCAGACACCTTATTTTAATCAACCACAAGCTCCAGCACAGACCTATAACGAACCGATCAAGCTCGATTATCAACTCATAGACAAGCGCGCTAACGTACTGATCGGCAGCATGCTTGTAGAGGCTGGTCTGATATCGGAGCCGACTCTAGAGGCTGCTCTCAAGCTGCAAGAGCTCGTCCGCGATGAAAAAATGTCTCCCGAAAAAGCGCCTGAGGTGCTCAAGAGACTGCATGCCATGGGCGGTTCGATCGACCAATATCTGACCAAGGGTGATCTAGAAATGGTTACGGCAGGCAAGAAGCCCGATGCCACTCCGGCTCCGGCTCCTCAACCGGCCAGGGCTCAGACACAGTCGCAAACTCAAGGAGGACGAGATCTCAAAGGGGCCTTTGACCTCTTGCAAAAAGCGCAGCTCCTTACAGAGTCCGATATCACTACAGCCAACAATGTACGCAAAAAGCACGGTGGCGATCTCATACAGATCCTCGAGGCAGCAGGCAAATGCAATCGTAAAACTGTCGATGCGGCTTTGCTCAGTCTCCCACTAATTCGCGAAGGCTTGATGCGTATTGATCAAGTGATAATGGCCCTCAACTACTGCGAACGCATGCGAGTCACTTTTGACGACGCACTCGATGAAATGGGCTGGCCCAATCCCCGCAAACTGCGCACGGACCTTCCACTTTAATGGGCAAAAATATCCTCCTTTTGGATGAAGATATCCAATTCTCAAAACTGATATCTTCGATCCTAGAAGGACGTGGACACAACGTAAGACAGGCAAATCCGGCGACGGCCAAAGACTCGCTTTTGCCATCTGGCGACCTCGATCTGATCATATTGGCCGCTCCTCTGGCTGGCTCTAGTGAGCTCGAGATCCTCAATGCGCTCAAGCAGCAAGCAGATCGCAATACCGATACCAAGATCATTTTGGTGGCAAAAGACCAGCATCACTTGGACTCGATAAAACCGAGGGTGGGTGAGCTGCCGGTATCGCTCATGGTGCATAAGCCCTTGATCCCTTATATCTTTGGGGCGCAGGTGGACCGCGAGTTTGAAGGCGAGCAGACCGAAGCAGCCCGCCAAAAGATGAAAGACTTTGAGACTATGTTTCTTGCTCTGGTGACCAAGTATGCCAGGGTATTGCCGACACGCATAAGCGAATTGTCCCAGGCAATCGAAAAAGCCAAAGCCGAGCCGAACAAGGCAGAGCTTGCCGAAGAAGTTAGGGGATTGGCACATAAGATAAAAGGTACAGGTGGATCGCTGGGCTTCAGGCAGGTAAGCGACTGCATGCATCTAATCGAAGAAATAGCAGCAACTATCCACGAAAAATCACGCGAAGAACAATTGATAGCATGGGCTCAGGTGGACAATAAGCTTGTCGAAGCCCAGCACGCAGGCGAACAAGAATGCCAGGAAATCAATCAAGCTGTGTCCGCCACGGACCTGAGTTCGGCTAAAGAAGCCCAGGCACCCAGCAATCCAGCCATGACCCGCATTCTTGTCGTAGATCAAGACAAAGAATTTTTGCAGATCGTCTCCGATCTAGGCAAGCAAAGGCTCGTCGATATCATCGGGGCAGTATCGCATACAGATGCGCTACAAAAAGCCGTAGTCTATGCACTTGATGCAGCCTTGATCAACCTCGCCCCAGACAATCCCGAACAATCGTTTAGATTGGCTAGAGACCTCAGAGAATTGCCCGGCTTCGAAAATCTACCTCTTGCTTTTATATCGGGACAAGCTCTGGTTAAGGACAGAGTTGAAGCAGCGCATGCCGGCGCCTCTCTCTATTTGGACAAGCCACTTGAGTCCGAAGCACTCGAGAAGGCCGTGCAGCACCTGGTAGCAATTCGGCAGGGCGGTAGGCCACGCATCCTCATCTGCGACGACGACGAGTTTTTTAGCAATACCATTGCTCTAGTCTTGCGCAACGAAGGCATGATAGTGCGCATGGTGCACGATCCGTCCAAGATCCTGGATACGATGCAAGAATACCCACCCGAACTCTTGCTCCTTGATGTGATGATGCCTGGCATATCAGGATTCGAAGTCTGTCGTATGATCCGGCAGATACCACGCTGGCAGGATTTGCCCATAGTATTTTTAACGGGTCAGACTGGAGTAGAGGCAAGACTGGAGGCATTTAGATCCGGAGGAGATGACTATCTGCCTAAACCAGTCGTAAACGAAGAATTGCTGACTAGAGTAAAAGTACGTCTGGACAGAGCTCGTATGCTCAAGGACAGATCGGACAAAGACACTACCACAGGTCTCTTGTTGCGGCGGGCCTTTTCTGAGCAATTAACAGCTATTTTGGCCGAGTCGCAAAGACTCAAGACGACATTTACTATCTGCTTGCTGGACGTGGATCATTTTAAAAAGGTCAACGATACTTATGGACACCTGGCTGGAGACAAGGTCCTTGCAGGCCTGGGCCAGCTCCTGTCCAGGCGTTTTCGTGTAGATGATCTCCGTGGCCGTTGGGGAGGCGAAGAATTTATCCTGGCCTTCAAGCGCGAGACAAAGACCACGATGCACCTGGCTGTGCAAAGAGTACTGGACGAGTTTACCAAAGTCGGCTATTCAGGCGATAAGGGAGAAGTCTTTTACAATTCGTTTTCTGGTGGCATTGCCGAATATCCACAGGATGGGGAGTCGGTCTTTGAATTGGTCAAAGTCGCAGATCGCAGGCTCTATCTGGCAAAAGAACGAGGTCGACGGCAAGTGGTCATTGACGACTAAAAAAGGCCGGTATCAAATAAGATACCGGCCTTTTTATTTGCTACCAGATTGCTTTAGTCGTCATCATCGTCAGCAGGCCTGGCCTTGGCAGGAGCAGCAGACTTTTTGGTAGCAGCGGCTGCACGATTGGCATCTGCTTGCTGCTTGTAACGCACAGCATTTTCGTATTGAGCCTTGTACTTATCTCCGCCAGGCATCTGTATAGCGCGCCCCAGCTCATTGTACGCACCGTTAAAGTCTTTGTTGTACATGAGCATCTGTCCTAGCACGCCGTGAAAATCCACATTGCCAGGATCGTATTTAGTGGCAAGCCTGTACTGGGTAATAGCCGGACCGATCTTATTGGCCTTTTGCAAAAACACACCATAATTGTAGTGCAAGACTGGATCTTGAGGCTTGAGCTGCAAGACGATAGCATATTCGCTTTCAGCTTCGGGGCGTCTCAGATTGCTATAGCACTCCAAAAGGCAGGTGTGGATCATCTCCTTGCGACTGGCTGGTGTATCACCCATCAAGGCGTCGGCACGCGCCTCTGGCATCGAGAGCGATCCGGATACCAGGGCCGCAAATGCTAAGCCGGACAGCAAAACTGTTTTATTCACTATAGTCTCCTTATTGCTGACCGCGGTGCAGTTCGATGATTTGATAGATCTTGTTGAGGTTTTCTTCTGTAGCTTCTTGGCGGCCATAACTACCGTGATAAGTATCAAAGGCACCAGCCCTGGGCACAGCGTTTTGAATAAAGATCAACCAGCGACTGTCCTTTTTAGGTAGCTTGTCCGGACCAAATTTCCAGTCTTTTGGAGCCTCGCCAGAATCTGAGATCTTGTCATGAAACTCAAATCTGAGCGGAAGATTTTTGTTGAGGGGCGGGCCCTTCAATACTTTTTCGATATGAAACCGAGTGATTGGTGGGCGAAAGAATGTGATGTCGGTTTGCTTATCCATGCCTTCATAGGTACAGATACCAATAAACTCTGAATAATAGAAAGCATTTTCGAAGGATAGTGCAAACTTGGATTTGTCGATGCGCACGTCATCCGCATGTACCAATTCACGAGCGGGCGGCGGCGTAAAGGCAGGTGGCTCTACATAAGGCTTGGCATTGGGATCGGCTGCCACCTTCACCGGCTCGGCGAGGCTCTTTTCTCGCAAGAGTGCAAGCTTTTCGCTCATAAAATTGGCGTCTTCGCTGGCTGTCGGCAAGGCTTTTTTGAGATAGGGGATGGCCTCTTCGTAACGTCCGGCCTTGGTGAGCACAAGCCCCATCTCAGCGTTGAGCTTGCCCTTGGCGGCCGGCTCGATATCAAAGAGGCTATTGAGAGCAAGTTTGGCCTGATCCCATTGACCGAGATGCACAGCCGAATTGTAGAGACCATAATAAAAATCAGGAGTCTTGGGGCTGAGACCGACAGCTGCACGATAGTTATTAAAGGCTTGATCCCAAGCGCCGGACTGGACGGCAGCAATAGCTGCCTTGGCATGACGGGTCACTGTGATCGAACCAAAAAGCCCCACATCATCGGCCGAATCAACGGCAAAAGCAGGAGCAAATGCGGTCGTACCGCCGAGGCAAACCAGGAGAGAAAGTCCGAGACTGACTGCTCTGGCTGCTTTATGCTGCCTTCTTGAGGCCGGAATGTCTTCCGTCATTTTTATCATCGAAGTATCCTTTAACGAAAAGTCCTAAAGGCCATTTTCCACGTACGAGACTATTTTCTTCTTCTTGACAGAAAATTTTTCCAAAATATTGCAATAAAATCTCGATTGACATCGATCGGGTATGGTCTAAGACCACGCAGTCTCTGATAATGTTCCGATTACAAAGAGCCACCATTTTTAGAGTCAAATCTGTCATGCACGACCAATCAAAACAAAAAAACCAATGTGCAATCTGCCACCGCCGCGACTTTGCATCAGAGCCAGGTATACCAGACACTTTGATTTATGCAAACGATCATTTTATCGTCAGACACAGCCTCGAGACAGACATCCTCGGCTATCTACTGATCGAGTCCCGCCGGCACATTCTAGACGCCTCGTCGTTTAAACAGCAAGAAAGTCGCATGCTAGGACAAGTAGTCCAGGCCTCTACTCTGGCCATCCGACGTATCATCACGCCAGAACCATTTCGTATTTATTCATTTACTCTAGCCGAGGCACAGCCTCACTTTCATATGCATCTAATCCCGCGCTCGATTGATTTTGCCGAAAAATATATTGCCCGAGGCATCATGCAATATCCGCTCGTTCCTGGTCCCGATCCTATTGCCATGACCGATGTCATAAACAAAATGAGGGATCTGTTTGCTCGATTGAGCACAGATATCTCCTAACCAATACGCATATATAGGCAGTCCCGCGCAGCTCGATCCAGGGCGGGGGCAAATCTATAGATGGGTACCGGAAAATCAAACAATGCAAGAAAACTCAGAAGACAAAGCCACAATCGGTATTTTGCTGAGGCAGGCAGGTGTGATCTCGATCCAAGAGCTCACTAGAGCAGTCTATCTGGCTCACAAAAACAACCTGCCACTCGGACGAGTTTTTACGATGCTTGGGCTAATCAGGCATCGGACTTTGCTTGCTACTCTCTTGGCACAAAACCTGATCCGTCAAAACCTCCTCAAACCAGAGCTTGCACAACGAGCACTTAAGACCTGCCACGAGCAAGGCAGCCTGCTTGCCCAAACCTTGCAAGACCTGGGCTGGGAGGGGGATGTAGAAAGAAATGACTATTCATTAGAAGAAATCTTGATAGATGCAGGCATACTGACACATAAAAATGTCGAAGACGCTATGGGGCTTGCAAAACATCTGGGCATGCCAGTTGCCAGGGTCATCAATCTACAAGGCCTGGCCTCGCCTCAACTTTTAGCGGCTGCGGACAAAGCGCAAAATCTATTGAGACAGGGTCTCATCGATCGGGAGCAAGCCATAGTTTCGCTCAATTCGGCTATACCATTGCTGGATCTTATCGGCTCTACAGGTAGCATCAGACCGGCTAAGCCATTTATCAGACTCGAAGAACTCCTTATGCTCGCGGGATTGATCACCGATCAGGATATTTTGAGACTGCAATCGCAACAAACCAATATCGTAGAGTCAAAGATGTTTGGCACCCAGCTGATCGGAGCAGCAATCAATCTTTTGTCGGCAATAGCCAACTATGAGATGTCGCCAATTTATGCTGCTAGGATCCTGAGACTGGTATTTGAACGCTCAATTACTCTAAAGCAAGCCATGGATCAGCAAAAAAAGCTTGCACAATCGCAAGGCGAGCAGATGGCCGACATGGACAATCAGCCTCTATCCTTATATTATCTCCTGCGTCTGTCGGGCCTGGTAACGGCATTTGATCTCAAACGCCTGGGCCAGTTGCCCTATCACAAACTAGACCAACAGACCTCACTCGAAGAGCGTCTCATCAAGCTCGGCATCATCAACAAACAAGCTCTGGACGCGGCCAAACGCTGCCATCTGCTCTACCGAGAAAACTTTATGTCAATGGAGCAAGCCATGATCATATTACATCAATGGTCCTGGACAGGAGAGGGCTTTACTCGTGTTCTGGAAAAACTTCAATGGGAAGACGGAAAGCGCTTACCCACTCTCAAGGCACTAGCCTTTCGCAATTAGGCTCAAGCCGGCACCCACCCAATACCGATAAAATCAACTTTTACATTTGCCTTTTTTGCTCGCACCCGCACCACATCCAGTGACTCTTCGGTGATATCGTAGTCCTTAATTACTGCTGCTGCTTCCTGATCAAATTGTGCCGACATAGCCATCAGCCTTTCCTCTAAGGCCTCGACTGAATCACGTGAAGCCTGCGCTTGGGCTTCTTTTCTCTCGATCCTTGCCATGTCGTTATAGGCTCGAGCTGCTCGATCCATATTGCGCGTGCTGAGCACCTTACGACCAAACACTGCACCAAGAACAGTGGCACCGACATTAACCGCCGAGTTGATTTTTTGTCTTTCGGCTTCACGAGCATGTTCATCGGCTTTGTAATGTGCTGCTTCCAACTTTTCTTGCAAACTACGCAATCTCGGTTCGTACTTATCCTTGAGCCGGGCCATAGCTTCAGCCTTACGCTCTTGCGAAAGGCGAGTAAGACGAATGCGAAACTCCTTTTCACTCTCGTTGGCTTTGCTCTTTTCTTTTAAAAGTTTGCACTGCATGAGGGGATAGGTAAAATGCTCGACCAGATAATCGATAAAGGCACTCTTGTAACCCTTAAAATTGTCAGCTTGCAGCAGCATGGCCCTTGGTTCTTGGAAGGTAAATCCGGCAAGAGGATCCACCATCCCAGCCAGCCCGTCTTCGACGACTGCCTTGGGCCTGATGGACTTGCCCTTGCCAAAATCAACTACGGCCGAACGCTCTGCATTTTGATCCACAGGGACTATCAGGCAACGATCCTGAAATACATCGAGTCCGAGTTTTGCATCGACAAATCTCACCTTGGCTGAGGCAAGCAGGCAAGGTACGTAGATCCTCTTGAGTTGATCGCTAAAACGAGCAACCTCAGGCGGGATATAAGCAACTGGTATGTCCTGGCTGATGATTGGGCGACGATCCGCTTGTGGGCCAGCAATCACACGAGGCGTTTGGACGAGGTCGCTAGCAGGAGCCTCAATCTTATTATCAAAAGAGCACAGACTCTTGATCTCCCTGCGCGTAAGAGGTCCTCTCAAATAGGAGAGAGTCCACCGGGTCTTAAATATCTCAGGCTTACTATCATGCACATTATTCATCAAAAAAACGCGTGGCTGTAAATTGGACAGCGCTTTATCCACCATCGCGCGGTCAAAGTTCTGGCCGTTTTCGCCAGCCGAGGACTCCAGCCCATCAAGCAATCGAGCCTTGTCTCTTTCTGTCTGCAATCGGCCGACAAACCAGGTACCGGCGTTAGCAAGACCTTTGTAATCGAGATCGACGGGATTTTGGCTTGCCAGCACGACGCCGAGACCAAAGGCGCGTGCTTGCTTCATCAATGTCAATAAAGGCTGCTTGCTCGGAGGATTGGCGACAGGAGGGAAATAGCCGAAAATTTCGTCCATGTAAAGGATGGCTCTCAGACTGGACGTGCCAGATTTGCTTCTCATCCATGCCACCATTTCATTGAGCAGCAAAGTGACAAAGAACATACGCTCATTATCATTGAGGTGCGATATGCTAAAAATCGAGATGCACGGCTTGCCATCAGCAGAATGCATCATATCGTCGATGATCAGTGGCTCCCCTCTCAACCAGGTCTCGAACCCTGGTGCAGCAATCAGATTGTTGATCGCCATAGCCAATTCTTGACGATCCTTTTGTGGATAAAAACTCTCCAGATCCAGGGCGCCGACATAGGTAAAGGGTGGAGACTGCACATGCCGCACCAGATCAGCAAGGTCGAGCAAATCTGGCATATCCGAGTTGGCGCCACCATCATTAGTGCTTTGCCATAAGCGGGTAAAGATATTGGATAGATAAATATGCTCCCTGCTTTTGAGCGGATCAAAAGCCATCCCGATTAAAGACAAAAGGCATGTTGCAGCTCCAGAAACCCTTTCTTTAAGGAGATCGGCATCATCGAGGACTTCTCGCGATGGTCTCTGCAGGGCGTTAAGGATGGATACAGGAGTGCCAAAGTTTGCACCGGGAGTAAAAATACGGATCTTGCCAGCATTTTTTAGCATGGCGATGCGTTCTTTAGACTGTCCAAAAGCAGCCAGTCCTGCGCTCCATTTTTTTGCCTCCTGCTCGGCTACCTGGTCTTTGTCTAGACTGTCTCCCATTCTCTTAAGGTCAGGTCTTTCAAAGTCGATCCAGGCCTTGAACTCATTTGGGTCGAGATCCTTGAAAGTCAAAGCCAAATTTGAAAGATCGCCTTTGGGATCGATGGCGATGACAGGATAACCATCTATCAGCGCCTCTTCTAGAAGACCGAGACAAAGGCCTGTCTTGCCACTCCCGGTCATGCCTATACAAACTGCATGGGTAGTAAGATCCTGGCTATCGTAGAGCACCAGTTCCTCGGGCTTATCTAGAGTCGGCCTCATATCATTGTCCAGACCGACACGGTGACCAAGATAAAAGAGACCAAGCTTTTCAAAATCTGGCAGAGGCATTTAAATAGGACCCTTTGCTTTGTTGTTTTCCTCATAATACTCATATATTTTCAGTTAGACTTGTCATGTGGTTATACTTAATTTTCCCGACAGGCACGTGTAAGGGCTGCTATGCAAGACAAGTCAAAAGACTCAGACTCATTTCATAGGACCGGGGCGGGCAAGATCAGTCTGCCGATGGCATTGATCGCTCTGGGCTTTGTCGGCCTGGCCTGTCTGGTGCCTCGATTTGCTGCATCGCAAGGCATGTATGGCCAGCCTCCGGTCACTCCACCCCCTATCATCATCATGCCTCCTCCGCCCGTGACCAGACCCCCGATCGTGGTACCGACCGACGTGACCTCGCCCCAACTGGTCAATCCTGAGCCCTTACTCAATATCGGTACGGCATTTGCTCTCAATGGCGTTCAGACCATTAGCCCAAAAGAGTTTCCCAACAAGTCACAGCTCGGCGGAGACTCAGATTGGATCACGGTCTTGTCTAGACAAGGAGCTCAATTTTCTCGCCCCAATCCCTTTCAGGTAGATCTAAAGCAAGGCGACATCATCGTTTCGGTTAAAAACCCGAGCAAGCTTGCCATGATCGCCACTCCCTATGGTGACATAGCTGTGGGGTCCAATGGTGATTGCATGGTAACGATGCAAAATGGGGTCCTGCGCATCTTCAATTTTGATGGCGAAGGCAAGGCCATCAAAGCCAATCTCAATAAAGGCCCCTTTGCTCCCAAAGAGGCCGACCCCATCGTGGCCATCGCTGCTGGTTACGAACTCATAGCTGCCGATGCCAAGCTCACCCGTCGAGAGTTGCGACCGCACGACGGCATCGCTCGGCGTCACGCAAAAGTCTTGGAGTCCGGCAACCTCGCTATCAGCGAGTTTTCCATCGAGAGCGCAATCAAATCCTGCGACATGCTGATAGAGCTGCAGCAAAAAGACAACAATATCAAAGAGCGCCGTATGCTTTCAGATATGGCCAAGATGGCTTCTATCCTCAACTATAAAGTGGGCGCTCAGGGCTTTACCACCGAAAAATAGGGCTATGATCGCCAGAGTTTTGCAGATCTTGGTCATTTGCACGGCCATCATCATTGTCTTTCATCAAATACTGGTCACTGGATTTGTGTGCGATGACTTTCTGCATCTCCCTTATCTACTTCGTGCGCAAACCAATCCCAGCCTCTTGTGGGCCAATTTTGTCGGGCCCTGGATCGGCGAGACCAATCTATATCTCTTTTACCGTCCACTGACCGAGATCTCGCTCTTTATCGATTGGCTTATGTATGGAGCCAACCCTGCCGGCTTTCATCTGACGGCTTTGATACTGCATATGGTTAATGCCATATTACTAACGCAGATATACATGGCCATGGCGCTCAACGCTGACAAGCAAATCACAAGAGCAGAGGCCCATTTGCCTGCGTTTTTTGCCGCCTTGCTATGGGCCCTCGAACCTCTAGCTTGCGAGAGCCTTGGCTGGGTCATGTCCAGGAGCGACCTGGTCTGCACCACGTTTTACCTGGCAGCAATGCTGATTTTTATCAAGGGCAAGGGAGTCCAAAACCGAGTCTGGGTTACCATGTTGCTTAGTCTTGCCTTGCTCTGCAAAGAAATGGCAGTGACACTGCCTGCAGTGCTCTTGCTCTGGTTAATCCTAGTAAAAAAATACAGATGGCGCCAAGCTTTAGATAGTTTGTGGCCTATGCTGGCAGCTACTCTGTTGTATTTGATATGCAGAGCCATAGCTTTGCATGATCCTATCGGAGGCTATGTCGGTTCGACAGGTGCAATGCTGCGCAAGAGCGCCATACTGAGATGGTTTGGCGCAGGATCGATCTGGCACTTATTTTATCCGCTGTCACGAGAGACCTTTGCCCAGCAGGATCCTCTTCGCTTATTGCTCAAATTTGTCTATGGTTCGATAGCCGTTCTGATCTGCCTAACGCAAAGATACTCGCCAAAGACCGCCATATTTTGCATGATCTGGTTTATTTTGACACTGATACCCAACTGGCAAAACTGGCTCCTGGACGACACCATGTGTGGTGCACGTATCGCCTACCTACCAACTATGGGTCTCTATGGAGCCCTGGTCTTTTACCTCTGGCCTGCATTTGCTCATCGCCACCCCTGGTACAGGCGCGCGATGTGCGCTGTATTGGCTAGCTGGGCAACATGCTATGCACTAGCATCAATGACTTTTATCAAGACCTGGCAAACAGCGGCAGCCGAGATGCAAAAGGTGCAATCAGATCTGGCAGGCCTGGTGAAAACCCTGCCAACAAATCATAAGCTAGTCGCGCTGAATCTCCCATACATGTATAAAGCTGTCTTTCAGACAAACACCAGAGCCGAGATCAAAAACCTTTTGGAGCCGCCACTTTACGACTCAGCCGATCCAAAATGCAGCAGACTGACGGCATCAATTTTTGCACCTGACTTTACCTACCTAAACTCCACGCACTTTCCCTGCGAAACCATAGATCGCCTGTCTCAGACTTCAGATCATCAGATTTACCTCTACGATCCCATCACTCGTGCATTTAGTCCATTGCCGAAGGCAGACCTTGGGCCTGGCCAACCGATAAATCTGCATCTAAGCAGACAAAATCAGCAGGATGGCATTTGGTATACCACAAGGCTGCCCCGCCCAATGCCGGTCACCAGCATCTTGAGGCTAAAATACAAACTCGACAGCACTCCCTTTAGCAAAATATTTTTTAGTGGTCGGGCCTCGATTTTTGTCAGCACTCCTCAAGGTAGATCGCATTTGAACGAGAGACAAAGAGGTGGCATCCTGGTAGATCTGATCGCCGATGGCAAGCCTCATGTACGCGACATTGATCTTGCGAGCTACAAGTGCATGCGCTGGCAGTCGGACTTGTCTTTGCTCTACCTGCTCACCCATGCACAAAATGCATCACTCGAGATCTCGGAAGCGCAACTGATACCACGCGCGATGGCCATGCCTATTTTTAAGCCGGCCAGAGGATTTGAGGGCAGGGTCTTTGAAGAAACAACGCTTGCTCAAACATATGATGAGACAGTCTTTCCGCTAACCTTTGACTATGACGCGAGCAAAGCGACCGACCCTATCGCCAGACTCGTCTGCCAGATCTCAAAACCGCACTATGTCTTTGCCGATGCTCAGACTTTTGATGACGACGCGGTTGATGCCACCATTTTGCTCCCTGACTTAAAAGGACAAGTGACTATAGACAAAGACGTATTGTCTAGGGTCTTACCTCGAGCGAGACCCACCTCCGCACTCAGACAGGTCCGCATAGTAGGGATGGATAAGCAAAACAGACTGCTCAAAAGATCAACCGCATACACCATAGCGATTTAGACCAAGGTCACCGTATAGGGCAGACTGGTCCGCCACAACGCCGATCTCGGCTCTGAGCGCCAATACTTCGCGATGGATTGCATTAGCGACATCTTTAATATCTTGAGTCGGGTCGAGCCTTATGGGCTGACCAAAATTAAAATGCGCGCTGCGCAGGTCTTTGCCATAGCATATCCCTACCGGAATCACAGGAATATCCAATCCACGCTCAATAGCCGCAAAAGCGAGCTTGCAAAACCCCTTTTTGAACGGATGGGTCTTACCGTCATAAAAGACATTGCCTTCTGGAAAAATGACCAAGGGCTCCCCAAGCTCAAACCTGCCGATGGCGTGCTCGATCAGATCCAGGCGAGGATTGGCAGGGAAAGATCCGACCTTGCCGAGCAAAAAGCCTTGCAGGCCTACCAATTCTGTTGGTGCCACCATAAAATTGGCGGGCCTATCGAGCAACCGGCCAAGCGTAGGCCCATCAAAGCGCGAAGAGTGATTGGCCACACAAATAAAGGGTCCTGTTTGCGGCAGATTATCTATGCCCCAGACCTCTAGCCGACGATACCAGAGGCCCAGCACGACTTTGGTGAGAGCCGACAAAAAAGGAAAGGTGAAAGGATCTTTGAGATCTTTGATCGGAGCAAGCTTTTTGACTGTCTTTTGCATGATGATTGCCCTGGCTGGATACATCTTTGATTTTAGGCAGGGAGAAATGCCTGCCAGTCGATGGGCAAACACTTTGAAGATTGAAGAAAAAGTGAGTTTGGGCATATAGATGCCATGGGAAATAAAGCAAAATCTGCAAAAAAACAAAAAACTGCCCCGGAGGGCAGGCAAAAGCAATCGTCTAATCAGCCAGACCCGCTGGCCACATGTCCTTTAGATGGTGCTGGTTGGTGCCCTTATCCGTTTTCGACAGCACAGCTAAAAAAGAGGCTCAAACGCCTGGCTGCTCAAAAAACAGACAAAAGCACAGGCACCCAGGCCTGAGATCAAAGCGATTTGGTGGTATTGATGGGGGGCTTCCAGGAAAGCTGGCACATGCCCTCGGAGCAATGCATCTCGCTAGCACTAGTAGCAGCCGACTCGATAGAGGCAAAGACTGACTGAGCAGACTGGACGGCACGTTGCTGGACGACCTGGTGCAAACCATTTAATACATCGTCAGTAGTCTTTGAAGGCATTTTGGAAGGAAATGCAGAGGGCTGAACGTTAGGATTTGCCATATGATCACCAGATACCAGAGAGACTACCAAGTATGATGATACCCGCTTAATGTATCTTGTAAATAGCCAACGGTCCAATAATCAGCTTAAATTTTTGATCTAGGGTCTTTGTAGGGCTAAAATAATCAGCTTAAGTTTTTGATCTAGGGTCTTTGTAAGGCATAAAAGAAAGAAATGGCTTGCCTTGCCAGCTAGCCACATTGATGTTGATCGGCCCGACAGGATCCAATATCAGGCGGACAGCCATTGCCTCGACATGTACACTGTGCACGCACTCGACCTTGACGATCTTGCTGCCATAGATCCAGGACCAGTCGACGCTGCACACTGCCTCAGATAGATGGGGTAGTTTGTCTGCGCTCGAAATGGTGGCATCTATGTCGGGCAATCTGGCCTCGAGTATAAGACCGCGACCGTCGTGGAAGCTTATGACAAAGGTATCCAGACTGGATTGCGCTGATTGGATAATAGCCCCAGTCAAAGTGCCCAGGTCATCAGTATGAGATTTGCTTTTTTGTTTATTTTGATGCATGGCGCTAATCATATGTAATCGGCTATTATTTGGCAAATGCCGAGATTCAACGACTATGACACCATCATTATCGGCGCCGGTGGTGCTGGCCTCATGTGCGCCGCTAAGGCTGGACGCTATGGTGCGCACGTACTCGTGCTCGATCACAACGATCGTGTTGGACGCAAGATCTTGATCTCCGGCGGTGGCCGTTGCAACTTTACCAATCAGGATGCGCAACCCAAGGCTTATGTCAGCAAAAATCCGCACTTTTGCAAGTCGGCTTTGGCAGCCTATCGCCCCAGAGACTTTGTCAAACTGGTCGAACAATACCGCATACCTTACTACGAAAAAAAACTGGGCCAACTGTTTTGCCGTAACTCCGCTCAAGACATAGTCGACCTCCTTTTAGCCGAATGCGAAAAGAGCAATGTGGAGATTGCTTTATCAACCAGAGTCATGGATGTCGTAAAGCAAGGCCCTCACGATGACGAAGGCCTATTTGCCATCACCACCGATAGAGGCAATATCCCTTTGCGATGTCGCAAGCTGGTCGTGGCTACAGGTGGCCTCTCTATCCCGCAAATCGGTGCCACCGGTTTTGGCTATGACCTGGCACGCAGTTTTGGCCTGACGATTGTGGCCACCCGCCCCGCTCTGGATGGCTTTGTCTTTAAAGATGATGGCAATCAAAATCTGCCAAACGGCATGAGATTGTCGGATCTCTCCGGAGTGTCTTTAGACAGCATAGTATCGATTGGCAAGACGAGCTTTAGAGAAAATGTCTTGTTTACGCATAAGGGACTATCTGGTCCTGCTGCTCTGCAAGCATCCTTGTTTTTTGATCCGAGCGAAAAACGACCCATTTCGATAGATCTCGGCCCTGACATTGATTTTTGCGATTTCCTCCTCAAAAAAAAGAGAGGACAGTCCAAGCAAGACGTCAAAAACATACTAGCCGAAGTCATGCCCAAACGATTGGCCGAATATCTGTGCGAGACCAATCACTGGCATGACAATCTAAGTGGATATGCGGACAAGTCAATCGAAAAAATGGCCCGAGCGCTCAAGCAATTTGAGATCCATCCACGTGGAACGGTGGGTTACAGCAAAGCCGAAGTCACCAGGGGCGGTGTCGACTGTGACGAGCTCGACGGCAAAACCATGGCCGCAAAAAAAGTGAAGGGTCTCTATTTTATTGGCGAGGTAGTAGACGTCACTGGCCTTTTGGGTGGCTACAATTTTCAGTGGGCATGGGCTTCGGCGCATCAGGCGGCACAGGATCTCTGCCAAAACTAAACAAACCAAAGTCGCCTTCTGCACGCAAGAGCTTGACACCATCAACAGTGAGCAGAAAGTCTCTCTTTTTGATCTTGGCTAATATATAGGCTCGGTCTAATTGCTTTAGTCGAGCCTGGAGATTGTGTCCCTCATTGATGTTTTCGACCTTTCTCCTCGTGTAAAAAGGCACTCCGGGTTTGCGCATATCAAACACGATGATTGGTATGCGACCAGCATTATCGGCCCTGTCACCGGCGCAAAAACGAGCAAAGTCGACCAGAGGAGCTTCCCATTTTTGACTGACTATAGGTAGGATCTTACCTGCATAGACAGTGAGGGCGATAGCGGCGAGCACGGTCAAAAAGTGCATGGCGGCATTTGCCTTGCGCAATCTCACGAGCAAGAGGCACATGAGCGTGATTGCCCCCAGAGCACAGGCATAGCTAGCGATGTACTGATCGAGACCGGCAGGAGCATCCCGCAGGCGGCCAATCACCCTGGGGACAAAAACAGCTACCGCACCGTAGACAGCTATCATGCCCAGCATTGGCAGACTGAGGGGCAACGCTACTTTTAGCGGAGCACCGGTATTATGAGGATCTCCAGCTCGTTCGACAAGAGAGATACGATCGAGGTTTTTTTGGAGATAGAGAGCAACGAGGATTGCTAATGCTGGAAATGCCGGCAGTGTGTAAGGTAGTAATTTGGAGACCGACATCGAAAAGAAGACGACAGTGACGACCGCCCAGATAAGGGCATAGAGGCCGAGCCTCTGGGCCTGATCGGCAGGCTGATCGCCGTCAAATATCAAGTTGATCTGCTTGTAAATGCTTCGCGCCCCAGCGCTTGAAATACTGGCCAATCCACCTGCCAACCTGACGACAGCGCCACGGACGAAGGTGTACACCGCCGGCAAGAGAAAAAGCGTCCAGGGCAGGTAGCCACCCAGCATGGCAGCAGCGTGATACCAGAAAGGCTGTTTATGAGAGTCCACGTTGGCGGTAAAGCGCTGGAAGTTTTCGCGCATGATGAATTCGTGGAAATATGCGCCTTTAGTGATAATTATCTCTGTCACGAACCACGGTAGAGAGATTAGACCAACGATCGCCGCTCCAGCAAACACATTGTGAAATTTGAGGGCCTTGAGCAAATTCCCTCTCAACCCGTGATAAATGAACAAGATCATAGCTGGCAGGACCACTGCCACTGGTCCCTTAGTCATAACGGCCAGACCGATCAAGACCCAGGCGATATAGCTGTAGGACTTGCGCCCCGACTCGAAAGCAGTAAAAAAGGCCATCTGGGCGCAAGCCATAAAAAGAGAAAGAGGCATGTCCGTGATCGCTTCACGTGCGGTACCCACAAAGAGTGGGGCAGACACAAGCGTGAGAGCCGCAGGTACTGCCGCTCGCAAAGAGATGAAACGGATGATAAAACCGCAGGTGATCGCCACCAGCACTGCGCCGCAAGCAGCCCCAAAAAACCTGGCGGCAAACTCGTTGACACCAAAAACCTGATAACTGCCGGCCATTGCCCAGATGCAGAGAGGCGGCTTAGTAAATCGCACGACATAATTGAGCAGGGTCGTGATGTACTCGCCACATTCGAGCATTTCGCGAGCAGGCTCCGCATATAGAGCCTCATCCGGATTAAAGAGAGGAAAAGATCCAAGCTTGTAGAAAAAAACCACGCAAGCCAGCAAGAACACGCTGGTGATTGCCAATAGACTATTTGGGGAAATTGAATGCTTTATTTGTGACATCGGGCACAGCTTAGCAAAGACCCGCCCTCTTGATATCAATATTAAGATGTACGTTAACTATCACTCGAAAACGCCACGGCAGGCCTAGTTTATGTGAAGCTATCATAATGTCTGACCCGGTTTAAGGAATTGATCCATGGAAGTTTCAGCAAGACTCAAAGCCATCCCTCCATACGTTTTTGCGGAGATCGACAAAAAGCGCCAGGCTGCCGTCGCTCGTGGTGTGGACGTGATCAATCTGGGCATCGGCGATCCTGATCAACCCACTCCTCCCCACATCGTCGAGGCCATGCACAAGGCCATCGACAACCCTGTCAATCATCACTATCCTCCCTTTGGCGGCACCAAAGAGTTTAAGACTGCTGCCTCGGCCTGGGTCAAAAAACGTTTTGGCGTGGATGTCGATCCCGATACCGAAGTCACCACTCTGATCGGCTCCAAAGAAGGCCTCCACAACACGATCATGGCCTATATCGACAAGGGTGACATCAATATCATTCCCGACCCTGCCTACCCCGTCTATCGCACATCCACTCTTTTGGCCGGTGGCGAGCCTTATTTTATGCCGCTTACTCCTGCCAATCATTTCATCCCAGACCTGGATGCGATACCAGATGCGGTGCTCAAAAAAGCCAAGCTCCTCATGCTCAACTATCCGGGCAATCCTACAGGAGCACACTGCGACCTTGCCTTTATGCAAAAAGCAGTCGACTTTTGCAAAAAACACGGCATCTTGCTAGTCCATGACCTTGCTTACTCCGAGATGACCTACGACGGTTATGTCGCTCCATCAATCCTGCAAGTCCCGGGCGCAAAGGATATCGCCATCGAATTGCATTCGCTCTCCAAGAGCTACAACATGACCGGATGGCGGATTGGTTTTGCCATAGGCAATGCCGAAGCAATCAAAAACATCGCCAAGATCAAATCCAATGTCGACACCGATATTTTTAAGGCCATCCAAATGGCTGGTGTCGCTGCATTTGAAGGCCCCACCGATCATATCGAGCATTGCAATGCGCTCTACAAAGAGCGCCGCGACCTTGCCGTCGAAAGGCTCAATCAACTCGGTTGGAAAGTCGAACCGATCAAGTCCACGTTTTACATGTGGATTCCAGTGCCGACAGGTATGAGCAGCGCTGATTTTGCCGGCTTGATGCTAGACAAGGCTGGTATAGTCGTTCCACCAGGTACGGCCTATGGCCCTCATGGCGAAGGCTTTGTACGCATGTCACTCTGCGTAGATAAAAAACGTCTGGCCGAGGCCTTTGACCGCATGGCGCAGCATTCGATCAGATTTGACATGGCCAAAGCAAAAGTCTAAAAGCTTAATGCAAAGAGAAAAGCAGTACTCAGCCAAATCGATCCAGATATTGCCAGGCAATCCTACTGCCACGGCAATACATCAGATCCTCACGTGGGCTCTGGAAAATCTGGACAAGCAAGTGGAGGTCATCTGGCCTTCGCAGATGAAGGGCTCGGAGTATAAACTGACAGCACATGCCGATCCGATGGGCGGCGATCCAAGATGGAGCCTGTCCGTGTCCATAAGCGGGCAGGTTACTACCATCTGGGAATTTGCCAGCTGTGATTCTCTCTTGGTCTTCAATCGTATCGAAGCCTCGATCAACGAACGCGAAGGAAGCCAGGCCCAATCGGCTCAGCAAGCCGAACAAGAAGAAGCAGCCGAAGAAAAGGCCTTCTTTTACATACCAGAGACTCTCAACAGACAAAGGTCGACAATCCCGATCCCCCCCGTTAATCAAGAGTCCTCGCTAGCCAAACCAGCCACAGTGCTCAATGGCGATTTGGCCTTTGTCCAGATCAACGCATTGTTGCAGTCGATCGCTCTGGCCAAGATGACAGGACGTCTCGAAGTCGAATCAGAAAAAGGCACAGGAGAGGTCTTTTTTATCGATGGCCAGCCAATACATGCCACCAGTCCTGGTTACAAAGGACCCGAATGCATCTACGATCTGGTCACCTGGAAAGAAGGGCGATTTTTCTTTCAACCCAAGGTCTTGACTCAGGAAAAATCCATTGCCGAACCCCTGGATTCGCTCATTATCCAGGGCGCGCAACTTTTGGACAAGCAAAACTTTTTAAAAAATAGTGGTTTCAAACTAGATGCTCTCATGGTCAAGACTCAGGTCATCACGGAAGACGACGCACTAAAAAAGATCTTGGCGCCAGCTATACCGGTCAATTTTGCCAAGCAAAAACTATTTTACGAAACCATTGACGGTACCACCTCCAGTCAGCAGATTATTGACAAACTTGGCTATCCTCGCAGTGTTTGGATTCCGATTGTCTGCAATATGATCACCTGCGGACTGGCCGCATTTACCAAACCAATCTCTAAACGTGGCAATACCGTCCCTCTGCTCGAACCCAAGAGCGTTGACTCGGCAGCAATTCAATCTGTGATCATGACCCTGCGTCGTGGCGACACCGGGATGTTCAATTATCCGGCATTTTTATATTTTCTCGAGCAAGAGTATTTTAGAGGACATCGCTCTGGCTCACCCGTATCGGTGATTATCTTTGAAATGCGCGTTAAGGCTGGTCCACAAGGTTCTATACGAGAGCCACTGCCGATCGGCGCCTTGAGAGAAGCAGTCCTGCGCATCTCGCAAGCCAAGCGCCATAACGATCTGCTTGCCCACTACGAAGCCTTTGACTATGCCCTGCTTTGCCCAGAGACCAAGGGTGAAGGAGCGAGAGTTTTTGCCAAGCGACTGGTCACAGCACTGACCAAGACTCCTTTGTCCACGGGCGTGGATGCATCGACCCTATCACTTTCGTTCGGTGCTGCTTGCGTACCAGAAGACTTTCTCGAGCTCGGTCTCTTGCTCTCTGCTGCCGAAGCAGCGAAGGGGCAAGCTCTCGCCAACGAAGAACAAGTAGTGCTCTACAGAGATCTCTTGCCACCCACGCTAGCCTAAAGTCCGCCAGCATTATGCCACCGCGGACAGTACTGGTTTATCAGGAGTGACAACGATCGCTGGAGTTGCTTCCAGACCAATGATCGGTCCAGCAGAGGCAGGCCTAAAGATCATCTCGCTTGCGCCCTGCACCATGATCTGCATCGCTTCGGCAAGTCGGGCTTTGTTCTTGCCATTGAGCTCGATTGAGACGAGGACTTGCCCTTCCTCTAGTGTGCCTTCGTAGGCATTACCAAAATATTGTGGTTCGTTGGCATGCAAAAAAGCAGCCATGAACATACCGAAATAGCCGAGCACGATACCTCCTGAGATAGCCGCCATCAGTGTGGTCAAAATCTGAAATGAGACCACATATGGCAGTGTTGGAGTCAAATATGCTCCAGCCAAGATACCTCCCACAGCTCCGCATGTCCCAAAGGAGACAAAATATTTTTTGGTTGGATTGGTGATCCTGGCATTGACTCTTTCTAGTGCCGATTTGACTGTCACGACATTGATATCTTGTTCTACAAATCCGGCCTTATTGAGACGGACGACACAATCAACCGCTGCATTTTCATTCCCAAAAACACCATAAACGAGATCTTGCTCTAAATTTGACATGACGCACCTCTATGTTTGAAATCGGACATTTACATACTCTCGATTATCGATAATACAAATATGCCACATAATAGTATCGATTATCGATAATTTGCAAGGGGTATTTCAAATTTGTGATTTAAGATATCTAGATGTTGAAGAGATCCTCTACCCGCGAACAGATCACTCAGATCCTCATGGATCGAATACTCGACGGCACCTATAAACCTGGGGAGCGATTGGTCGAGTTGACCATAGCCAACGAGCTCAAAACTAGCCAGGCACCTGTACGAGAGGCATTCAGATATTTGGAGGCCATGAGAGTGATCGAAAGCGAACCATATAAGGGTACTCGCGTAAGATCGATCACCGACAAAGAACTAGCCGATAGCTCGATGATCAGAGCCAGTCTAGAAGAATTGGCAGCAAGACTAGCCTGTGAAAATCTCAAAAACAAACCGGATACAAGTCTCATTCAAAAACTCGAGTCTGAAGCAGGCGATTTTATGCAGGCTGCCAGAGAAAAGGATTTTAAGACCTATTCAAGCCACGATATAGAGTTTCACAGATTGATAGTCGAAGCCAGCGACAATCAATTGCTTTTGTCTATCTGGGAGTCAGTAGTACTAGAATCTAGATTTAGACTGACGCTAAATAAAATCGGCTCGCACAAACTGTGCACCTTTGGCGAGGCGCACTTACCTGTGATCAAGGCAATCAAGCAATTTGATGGCGATGAGGCCGGCCGCCTCCTCAAGCAATTGATCTTAAAATTTCACTTTATAGATCGAGACTAATAGTTTTGCTGGACCTGCTCGTAATCGCCCTTATTCCAGCTATAACCGCCACGGACGTTAGAATCGGCGATATAATCCGCATCAAAGGAAACCTGCTGTCTTTGTGATCCGCTAGGAAAGGTAAGACCAGGATTGCCCTCTAGTGAATGCACCACATCGAGCAAGGCTTGATCGTATCGTGCATTGCCCGACGGTTCTAAAATCTGAGCTATCACATGCCGGTCTTTGGTGACGGTGACCCGCATGCTTGCGCGACCTCTTATAAAAGCTACATCTTGCCAGCGGCTATAAATCTCTTTGGATAATTGCTTGTGCCAGGCCTCCCAGGCAAGGGTCAAAACACGCGAATTGGCCTCTGCCCCGATGTCAAACTTATTGCGGTTAGCAGTCGCATTGACATTGCCAGACAAGGGTGGTTGAGCCTTCTGCGGCGGCATAGACGCAAATTGGGCGGTGTCTACCAGGCCAGTAAAACCATTGCTTTGTGCACTTGCCTTAAGCCTCGGTGGAGCAACAGGAATGGCTGTCTGAGAAGCATTGAGAGTATACGGCTGGACATTAAATGAGGCTGGACGTGACAGACGAGTATTGGTGGCATCCGTGCGGACGTTACCTTGCAGGGTCGCAGCTTGCACCTGCCCTTGACCTAAGCCTGTCATAGCAAGCACCATGGTATTGGCCAAAATCAATGTGCAATTTATATTTTTTGCTCTATCTTTCATCGAGGTCACCTGCCAAACAAAAGACCAAATAGTGCACCAGCAGCAGCACCGGTCATCGCGTTGCGAGTCATACGGCTGCCACGATTGTAGCTGCCGCCAAACATAGCACCAGTGATAGCGCCAGTAGCGGCACCGGCAATACCATAGGTAACAGCACGTTTTAGGCGTGTGCTGCTAGTTGATCCGCCAGCAACTGCATATCCCTGCCTGTCATCAGGCACGCTCGAAATACTGTCGGCATGCGAATTGGCGAAAGGTGTCAGGCCACCTGGAGGAGTTTGAGAGTTAGCTACACTGGTACTCGAATTGGCCGCGTAGCTATCATTATTGATCGGATTGTTTGCTGTTGCTGTATTGCTACCGCCTGCTTTGTCCAGATCACGCAGAGCATTAGCAAACATTTGATTGGAGGGATTGAGGCTGACAGCCCTGGACATGTAGGATCTGGCCGAACTAAGATCGCCCTTAGCGCGATAAGCCTGCGCGAGTGCAAACTGCACATCCGCATCTTGAGGGGCATTGAGTGCCACATTGTTGAGCTTGCCTATGGCAGCATCGTATTTGCCAGCTTTGTAATCCGCACTTGCATCAGCGACTTGCCGTTTGAGATTAGCGGTTTGAGCCTGGTTGCGGGCCTGAGCCTGTTGTGTTTGCTGTGCGGCTTGAGTCTGGGCAGACTTGTTGGCGCTATCTATCTGCGCACGAGCTTGAGCAGACTTTTTGCTCTCTAGAGCAAGCACCGCCTGCTTGATCTCTCCATCTTGAGGATTGAGACTGAGCGCCTTACGATAATTGACGAGCGCAGCTTCGACATTGCCTTTTTCTTCGCTGATCACACCAAGATTGTAGAGAGCATCTACGTTATTTGGGTCACGGCTGAGGATACTTTGAAAGGCTCTTTGAGCCTCATCGGAACGGCCTTCTGAGTATAATCTCTGAGCCTCGTCGAGAGCTGAACGTGCATCCACAGCATAGTCCGTACTGGTCACTTGATCTAGGGGAGGAGCCTCGGCTTTGTCGATCTGAGAAAGATCGAGTTGTGGTGCTTGAGGAGGAGCAAGCTGTACTGAAGAGGCACTAGCAGTGGTGCCATATTTGAGATGCTCTTCTATTTTTGCCAGACGTGCGCTAGTCGTGCCAGTAGTTGCAGGCTTGCCAAAAAGAGTGGTCTCGAGAGATTTGAGTCGCTCTACTTCGCTCTTGTCAGAATTTTCTTGGCCATAAAGGACTTCTTCTATATCTCCAATTTTTACCAATTCTGGGTTTTTCTTTTGAGATTGAGTCGCTGCTAGCGATGGCAAAACGCAAAATGGTGTTAAACCACTCGACGATGTGAGAGCGATAATCATAAGGGTGGCAGTCAACGATTTAGGCTTGCTTTTCATAGTTGATAATTTGACGCGAGTAAAAAAATTAAGTTCCGTTTAGAAGTCTGTGTAAATCTTACTCTAAAGCGGCTATCGGACTAAACAATAAGCGATATTACGATAGTTGAATGAGTCCGAATCCACACCCACTCATTTTAAAAATACCCAGAGTCACCCATTAATAAAATCAATGTTGAGCCGCGGTCTTATTTGCATATGGTCGGGTTAAACTGCCCCTAGTTGCTGGAACTAAAAGGCAGATTATCTGTCGCTAGCAAAACCAGAAGGTCAACCCCGCTATAGGCTTTTCATAAGACATTTATGGAATACGCATTAGGTCTCTCAGTTACTTTGATCGGTTCACTACTCGCCATGTGGATCAACGATAGGTTTAACGTGGGCGGCGAACTGACCGATATCTAGCATCACAATATGTATGTCCGACCAGCCCAGACAAAGCGTTTTAACAACGGGGCCGGACGAAATCTCTCATACCTTTTATCTCCGGCACCCAGGCCGGCTTCAAAGGCACTTTCGAGCTTGCGCAAGACCTCTTTGAGACCGATTTTGCAGGCGAGGGCCAATGGTCCTTCACGCATGCCGATGCCAGCTGTCATAGCGCTATCAATGTCCTCAGGCTTGCATATTCGCTCTTGCATAATCAAAAAAGTCTCGTTGATCATGGGCAAAAAGAGATCTGGAGCCTTATCTAGGTTATAGCTCGAGTGGATGGTCCATTCATCATGTCCCGGTATACTTCGTAAAAGAGGCTTAAGTGCTGGATTTTCGCCATTGCGCTTTCTTGTCTCCGGATCATAGGCATAAAAACCACCCATGGTCTTTTGCCCCAGCAGATTTTCCCTCACCATCAAAGACAAAATCTCTGGGACCATGTAACGGTCGCCATACTCTTTAAAGTTGTAGGTCGCCACAGATAAGCCGATATCGGCTCCATTCATATCTCTCAGAGCAAGTGGTCCCATAGGCATCAAAAAATCGCACGCAGCCTTGTCGATCTCCTCAACGCTGCCCAAGCCGTCCTGCAGTGCCCATAGAGATTCATTCATATAGCGCCCCAGCAGTCGATTGACCAAAAAGCTCGCGCATTCTTCGACGCGCACTGCCAGCTTGCCGAGTCCGCTAGCCAGATCAAGAGTAGCCCGCACGGTTTCGTGGCTAGTGTCCAGACCAGGTATAACCTCTACTAGTCGCATCACGTGAGCGGGATTGAAAAAATGCATACCGACGACTTTGTCCTGCCTTCTTGTGAAGGAGGCTATGCGACTGATCGGCAAGCTTGAAGTATTTGTGGCCAGGACCGCATCGAGATGACAGCACTCGTCCAACTCTTGAAAGATCTTTTGCTTGACCTCAAGAGTCTCGAATGCCGCCTCGACAACGAAGTCGACAGAGGCAAAATCAGCATAATCCAGGACTAGACTGATGTTATCGCGCTCGATTTGTGCATCTTGCTCAGAAAGTCCCCTTTTGCGCTTTTGAGCAAAGATCCGATCGAGATTAGCTGCCCCCCTATCGAGCGCGGCCTGATCGGCATCTTTGAGAAGGACCTGGTGACCGGCTCCAGCAAATGCCACGGCTATAGAGGATCCCATTGTGCCAGCACCCACCACTGCAATTTTTTGCTTTGCAAGCCCGCTATTTGAGTCCAATTTTTTTTCCTTTATATAGCCCAAAAATTATAGCCGCTTCATCCTGATGCTCGGCTAAGACCCTTACCTCCGCCTCATTTGGCTGAGTTAAAAGAGTACGGTTCTCTTTACTACCAGGCTTATGCCCCCTTATTGCTAGATTTTTGACCGGTACCCCAACTGCCACAATTAATCGCTTGACATCCTGATTTTTATGAGAAAATGCTTTTCTTTTTGTGACGATTCGTTAGAATATTTGCACGCTAAAGCTTCTTCATTTAGTTCATGTCCTATTTCGAGATTGTTCCCTCAGAAATAAGATATCTCGTCTTTGCATTCAGGAACAACATCCCTCTCTGTCCGCCTCAAAAATGGAACCCCTTCTCTAGGCCCTGTGGGCCGTGGAGCTAGATCATGCTTGCATACGTAATCATCGCCATCGAGTTAGCCATCTTATATACGGTTTTTTGGTATGTGTTTCTGCGCGAGCCTAAGCCCTATCGCATCAAGGGCAATCCATGGGGAGGATATGATGCGGACAAGAGTCGCAAAGCCTTCCAATTTGCCACGCGCGATAGGCATGCTGACGACCGTGCAATCACTCAAGAATGGGCACCGCAAGATTTTAGTCATGACATCAACACGCCGCAGGACTTGATTCGTAGCCGCATCAAAGGCGTGACCCGCTCCGAAAACCAAGAAGAGATCCAGGGCTTTTTATCTCGACTGGGTCAAAAGCTCAATCTCTTGAGCACCAAGATCCGCTGAGCATTTACAATAGAAAGTCACAAGCAAAAGGGCTTTCTCTTAGATGACCAATACTCAAGCTCCGGATAGACCTCTCGTACAGATCAAGAGTCTGACCAAGCATTTTCCGATCCGCAAGGGCTTTTTTAACAAGCAGGTCGGTGCAGTCAAAGCAGTGGAGAGCATCGATCTAGAAATACGCCAGGGAGAGACTCTAGGTCTTGTAGGCGAGTCCGGATGCGGCAAGTCCACGTTTGGGCGCGTCATGCTACGACTGATACCTGCCTCCGCTGGACAAGTGATCATCGATGGCAAGGACATCATGCACATCTCCGAAAAAGAGATGAAGTCTTATCGTAAAGAGATGCAGATCGTCTTTCAAAATCCTTATGCCTCGCTCGATCCGCGCATGACGATCGGACAAATACTTGCAGAACCGCTCGAGATACACAAGACGCACAAAGGAAAGGCCTTGACCCAGGAAGTCGAGCGCTTGATTCAGCTTGTCGGCCTCAATAAAGAGATGCTCGATCGCTATCCTCACGAATTTAGTGGTGGCCAGAGACAACGCATCGGCATAGCTCGCGCACTTGCTCTCAAGCCAAGATTAATAGTTGCAGATGAGCCAGTGTCCGCTTTGGATGTAAGTGTGCAAGCGCAGATACTAAACCTCTTGATGGATCTCAAAAAAGATTTTGATCTCACCTATTTGTTTATTGCTCACAATCTCGATGTCGTGCGCTATATCTCAGACCGCATCGCCGTGATGTATCTAGGACGTATCGTTGAGATCGGACCATGCGATCAAGTATACGAAAGTCCTCTGCATCCTTACGCCAAAGCCTTGATCTCAGCAGCGCCTGTGCCCGATCCTGATTATGACAAGTCCAATCGAGTAATCTTGCAAGGCGATCTGCCTAGCCCTGCCAATCCACCTTCTGGCTGTGCATTTCATACCCGTTGCCCAATGGCCCAAGATAAATGCAAGACCGAGCTACCCCTGCTGCGCGAAATTACGCCTGGCCATAGCTCGGCCTGCCACTTTGCCGAAAATCTTTTGCCTCACTAAAATTTTGGTCTTAAAATTTTGGTCTTAAATTAGTGATGGAGCCATCAGTGCGCTGCCACGGGGCATTAAACAGTCCTGCTTCGACTATGTCGCTATAGACCGCAAATACGCACTTGCCTGGTCCTACTTGTGCTTCTTCGAGCAGAGGCTGAGTCCACTTGCGGAGTGTCAAGATGCGAGGCTGACTGCCTGTCACCACCCAGATAGGATATCCAGTCTGCAAAAATGACTTGATCTTTGGCTCCCAGTGACGAGTCTGCCTAAAATTGCCGGTATCGATCTCGAGTAAGATCCGCAGATCTCTTGGATTGCTGCCGGCTTCTTCGCCTATATAAGTAAAGTTGATGGTGGCATCGGCTTGTTCGTCTGCTTCGGAGACTTCACTGCCGAGCTCACGCCAAAACTCGCGACCTGTAGTGAAGTCCAGATTGGAGATCAGCCCTTGAGCCTGAGCTTGAAGGAGCGACAAACGAATGTCGACAAGACGTAAAAAGTGCTCTTTATGATAGGTATGGGGCGGACCAGTTGGGATCGACTCCCAGCTGATGCCACGATTTTGTTCGAGGGCGCGAGCACCAGACGCAGTCAAATAATAGATCAACTCGGGTCTGCCCCGCCCCTCCATACGACCACTAGAGGATGACCCCATAAAGCCAGCCTGCTGGATGCGGCGCATGCGCTTGCGAGCTGTCTCGTAGCTGATATCGCCAAAACAGAGCTTGGCTAACTGACTGCTGGACACGGTCCGATGTAGGTAGAGTTCGAGGAGAGCATCCATATCGCGAGGCATGAGCACTACGTTGCGCTTGCGGATCCTGCCTGTGATCTTTTTTGTTAGATCTCGTTCTTTTTCTCTGGCTTGTTCTTTTGCTTGCGCCTCAGCAAGTATGCTATCCATGAAACTACCCCCAGATACCTGTGATTCCTTAATAGATTCTAGAGTATCCAGGCGATATAGTCATGCCTTGACTAGAGGCTGATTTTTGCGTATCGATCGATACTTATACTACTTTACAGCTTGTCGAGACTGCAAAAGCTTTGGTACCAATGCATAACAAAGACCGGTGCAGACGGTTGATACCATTATTAGTGGCGGCAGAGACTGAGCGAATATTTTGGCAAATAGAAAACCGCCAAAAAATATTCCTAACTCTTGGGCAAGGTTGTAAAAGCAGATGATCACTGCCATTGCCGTGACTGCTATTCGTTTTGGTGCAACATCCGCTGCCAAACCATACAGTGCAAGCAAAAATATCATCTGGCAGATGCCTCGGCAAAACTCAATCAGGACGGCACTTTCAATGGTCGCCATCAAAAGATACGAAAGAGTCGATAACATTCCAACACAAATGAGCAGATACAGACTCTTTTTGGACTGAAAGCTTGTTGTCAGAAAACATCTGAATATCAAAGAGCCGACAAACATGCCTGCCGACGTCACAGCCCCCAGGTAGCCAATCTGTCCTTGGGTGAAGTGTAAGGTGTCTACTTCGAAAAAATAGAGACTGGTGCCGAGAGACGGACTAAAATTCCATAAGGCCAGAAAGGCAAGCGTCAGCATAAAAGCCTTATTAAAAGCCAATTGAGAGAGAGCGGCCCTCATCTCTTTGACCGCCATCGATCCTTTGCTTTGACTCTCACTCGCACTGACTACACAAGCATCCAGGCTCTTTAAGAGATGAGGAGAAACAAAAATGAGAATCAGGCAGGGTAGAGCAGAAATGATTGCAGCCAGCGACATTGCCTTATAAGGATCGCAGTGCTGGCAAAGATAACCGCCCAAAGCCATAGCCGGGATATTGGTGCCGTAGTAAACAATACCCTGCAGACTAAAATATTTGCGAGACTGGTCTTTTGCATCAGCAATCTCGCTCGATAGACCTACAACCAATGCTGTTAACCAGGCCATGCCGCTAGTGGCCATCAGCAAAAAAGGCAGTATCACGCATAGTGCCGATGAGCGAGACAAATCTGAAGTGTGTGAGACCAGCAAAAATAGGGCTGACCATCCGACCAGAGTCATGCATCCCGAGACGATGGCATAACTGAGTCGGCGATAGCCAAAAAGTGGAAAGAAATCGCATAGCAAGCCAAAGAAAGGCTTTAAAACCCAGGGAGCCATCAAGATACTCATAATGATAGAGATCTGGAAAGCATCCAGATTGAGGCCCGTCTTTAAGTAGAAAGACAAAGGTTGCGAAGCGAGCGCAAAATGCTGGGAGATACCCTGGGTGAAATAGCAAATAAGAATGAAAAGAGTCAGATTGCGTTCGCGCATGTCTTTGTTTGTAGATTTGCAAAAGGTTTGCGTAGATCCCCCCCTGAGGGTAGGCCTATCTAGCTAATTTTGCGCTAATGTCGATGCAGTTTAATCGGGCATTGACGGTCGCCCGTCTCGAGTCAGGCTACAGCACCACATCCGCCACCAGGATGAAATCACGCTCATACTGTTTACATAAATCGAAGAATTGCTGCGAAGCGAACGAATAGCAATTAGACTTTAAGAGTCGATGCAAATCATTCTCAATAAGCATTTTGAGAATGACAAAGATCGAGCCGGTCGTCAGCCTTCCGGCAATCCAATGAGTCAAGATTCATGGGATCGAAGCGATGGATGAGCTAATGCAAACATTCTCATTTAATCGCTCTCATAATCAAAAAACGGAATTCATTTTCAGAAATTTTCAGATATATTTGATTCTGGAGACAAGTCAAGAGGTAGGGCAATGGCATTCGAAAATATTGCACTAGATAAGTTGCTTACTTATATATCTCAACTCAAAAAAGTTGATGATGCATTGCTCGACCGGATGCAAGCTCAGATGCAAGACCCTGCTTGCGAGCTCGACTCGTTTTTTTCTGAGCCATACCCTGAATATGGTTCAGACGGCATGAAAATCGCCACCTTGATCAACCCGACTGGCGAACAACAAAACTTTGATTATCGCGATTGTCGCGAAGCCAAGGCTACTCCTCTTTTAGACAGACTTCCCGCGATCAAATCATTTATCGAGGACTCGGGCTTTCATGTCATGGGTTCGCGCATGCTGCGCCTGGAGCCAGGGACTTTTTTGCACGAGCATAGAGACTTTGTCTATCTCGAAGACGTACCGCGCTATCGGCTGCACCTGCCTCTCATCACCAATGCCGACGCTCACATAGTCAGCCCAGCACTAAATGTGCATTTCAAACGGGGCTATCTCTGGAAATTGGACCCTAAAGAGACCATTCACTCGGCCTGCAATTTTGGCCAGACTTCGCGCTATCACTTGATGATGGATTGTTATGTCGAAGCCAATCTCCAAGCAATCATCGATCAACAATGGCTTGATGGAGATTGTCTCTTTGCCCAGACACAATTGACCAAAGAGATCAAAGAAACTCTCATCGATAGAGCCCAGGCCTTGGTGCAAGCCGGCGAGCTCAAGGCAGGCGAAGAGCTGCTGCTCAAGACGTTTTGCCAATATGATCTCAGTAAATTTGGCCCGACATCTTATGATTTGGTTTTTGAGATGTACGATCGACTGGAACGCCAAAATGGCTTTGAGAAAGCAAAAGAACGCAAAGATTATTGGATGGAGAGACTGATCGAAGTGTATCCGGAAAGAAAATCACAATTGGTGGCCGTGTGATGACAGAAACTAACACTTATATGAGCTGGTCTCTGCCTTCGGTCAGCGATTACCAAACGCAAAAGAACATTCAGGTGGTTGGGGCCAGCCAATCGCCAGCACACGACTTGATCTCCTCTTCGGCCTGCGGCAAGACGCTGGCGGCCAGTCGCAATGCCTTTTTTGCTCGGCGTTTGCGCGCAGCTATAGAAATTGACTCGCAAAACAAAGATCTGCCTAGCTATTTTCCTGGCCATACTCTGCCATCACCAGGCGGTTTAGAATGTCGAGAAGTCTTCAGGGGCAATCTAGTATTTGATCAATTTATCAATCTACTCAAGTTTGATGAGCGCACAATCAAGCGCATCTTTGCTGACAAAAGCCAGAGCAACGAGCACTATACCCCCAGCTATCAGATCTCGGCTGCAAGCACTCAGGGACAAGCCGAACAAAATTGGCCATATGCGGCCATTCAAAAGCCCACTTTGTTTTTTTTAAAACAAATACAGGAGCAGCGCCAAACGCAGCCCCAAGTAGAGTCGATAGCTAAAGCGGTACTGGCTCTGGATGCTAAGATCAAAAAGCTATACAAAGACCTCGATCAAAGTGTAGATCTGGATGGTCTGGCCGCCTTATTGAGCTACATCAAAAACATCTGGTATCAGTCGAGTGACAGGGCAATGGTCACAATGTACAGCAATCAGGCCCTGCAAGCCGCTAGAGCCCAATTGCAGCAGGCAGCCGTCCAGCTTAACGACTCCAATCTAATCTATTTCCTCTTCGAACTCGAGGCCATGACCTCCTATCTCACCCATAGCGGTGATCATCAGCAAGTCATTGCTGCAGGCGTATTTGCAGGCAACTATGTGGAGGTCTGCCAAACCGACCTCACCGATTTTGGTGCCACTGAATTTTGCGTCCGCGAAAGGTTGTTTGACGAGATTATCAACTCGGCCGGCAGAGGCTTTGCTCCTGTTATCATCAACGAATACGGCCTGGTCGCCGATGGTAATCATCGCGTGACGGCAAGCTGGCTCTGGAACGTACTCAAGTTTTGCCAGGACCTCAACTGGTCATGCGACGATCAAGATTTTCAAGATCGTCTCGAGCTATTTTTTGACGAGTGCCAAAAAGGTAACTCGGTGCTACTCCCCTTTAGCAAGGCAGTATGCCCGGTCTCGAAGCACGAAGTCCTGAGCCACCTGGCAGCATATCTTTCAACTCCCGAATACCGCGCTCGCCTCAACACATATATAAAACCATTGATCGCCAAGCACGATTACATCGTCCAGTTGCCTGCAGTACTCTTGCCCGAATACCTCTGCCAGGCAGTGGTCAAATCCGGTTACGACGATGGATCTCTAGTCCAGCGTGCATGTCCTTCGCTCTACGAAGCCATGGCTGATGACGACACCTGCGTATTGCCCCCAAGGGCCAGCTACCACTTTACCGATGCTGCTCTCTTGCCCTGGTTTCAGGTCCTTAGATCAGCCAGCGGCTCCAGCGTGCGGCCTCAACAGCCTGGCGCGCTCCCCTATATCGAGATGCGCAAAGCAAAGACGAGCATGAGTCGCAACTCCAATCGCAAGAGAAATGGTCGCAACAGACCGAAAGTCCACGAAGATCGCCTCTTGGGTGCTGACGCTCCCATCTCGCTTTCTTTAGTTACCAAAGGAGGTCAACATTGAGAATCGCATTTTTAGGTAAGGGAGGCGCAGGCAAGACCACGACTAGTGCGGGTTTTGTCCGTTATCTCGCTGCCAAAAAATCACACGTACTAGCTATCGACGCCGATGTCAACGCCCATTTACGTGGCGCTCTACATTTGCCAAACCTCGTCGGCCATCCTCATGAGCTCGGCGACGTCAAAGACGACATCATTGCCTATCTCAAGGGTGATCGCCAAGATCTCGGCGATATGCCTATGGTAGGCACCACTCCGCCCTCCGCCAAATCACGCTTCATTACTTTATCCCAGAAAGATCCGCTGATCGCCAAGTACGCCCAGACTGCAGGCAACGTCACACTCTTGACGGTAGGCACCTACAAAGAGAGCGATGTCGGTGGTGCTTGCTATCACGTCAAATTGACAGGTCTCCAGGCATTTTTCCACCACCTGTTAGATGGTCAGGACGATTATGTGGTAGCCGACACTACTGCCGGCACCGACAACGTTGCCACATCGCTTTCATTTGCCTACGACATGAATGTCTTTGTTGTAGAGCCAACAAAAAAATCGACTCAGGTCTATCTCGACTATATAGAGGTGGCGCCTCACCTCAAGGATCGTACCTATGTGATTGCAAACAAGGTGGATACTCCTGAGGACGAGATGTTTATCATCAAAACCGTAGGCCATGACAGATTGCTGGGAGCAGTGCCGCAATCCAAGCACCTCAAGCGCTTTGAACAAGGCAAACGCGAAGCTCTCGCTGACTTTATGGCAGAGCAGGCCGTTGTATTTGACAAGGTCTACGATACTTGGATGAGCAAAAAACGCGACTGGAATGATTATCTCGCTCGTCTGCGTGAGACCCACTCAAAGGTCTGCAGAGATTGGCTCGATGAGTATTTTGGCCAAAAACTCGATCAAAATCTCGATGATGCTTTTACCTACCAAACGGCAATAGAGCAGATCGAAAAAAACAAGGACCTGACCAGAGTCTAAATCAAAGAGAACAGCCCTGTTGCCAGTCAATAGGGCTGTTCTCGGACTACTACCGATTTACAAATAGCAATAAAAACCAATGACATTACAAAAAGAGTTAGAAATCCAGACAACGCCGTCGATAGACAAGAGACTTTCACTCACCCCATATGTGCACGAGACGATCGAGCGCTTTATCGCAGAAAAAGAAACACTCTTTCAATTGACCAATGCAATCGGCAGCCCACTCAATATTTTGTTTCCCGAATTGATAGGTCAAAATGTCGATCGTTTTCGCCAGACCTTCAAAGAGCTAAATATCATGGGCAAGGTCTTTTTTGCCCACAAATGCAATCAGTCCGACTCATTGGTCCGCAGGCTCTCTGTCGAAGAAGCCAATCTCGACGTCAGTTCGATCAACGAGCTCAAGCATGCATTTGGCGCTGGTTTCGATGCAAGTCGTATCGAATGCACCGGCCCTAAAAATCCTGAATTTCTCGCTCTGGCCATCCAGCAAGGCGTGACTATCGCTGTCGATAGCCTGGCCGAGCTCTCGATCATCCTCGAGCTCAGAGGCCAGCTCAAAGTCAAAAAGGCCACTCGCGTACTCCTGCGTCTTTCCGGCTTCGAGGCGACCCATTCCAAGTTTCTCAACAAGGGCTCGCGTTTTGGCGTGCCGATCAAAGACGCCGGCACAGCCTTTGATATCATCGAGACCAATCGCAAATCTCTGGATCTATTGGGCTTTTCCTTTCACCTGGACACAGTCTCGGTCTTGGAGCGCGCTGTAGCCATCGAAAACTGCTTTGAACTCTTTGACGAAGCCATCGCTCGTGACCTGGAGCCTCGAGTCCTCAATATCGGTGGTGGATACAAGGTCAATTATCTCAAGGATGAAAATGAGTGGAATGCCTATGTCTCAGCCCTAAAAGAAGCAGTACTGGGCACCCGCGGCTCGATGACCTGGCACAACAACGGCTTTGGCATGTCGCCAGACAAAGGCAAGCTCAAGGGCAATTTTAATAGCTATAGCTATTTTGACACGCAAACTGGCGGTGACTTTCTCAACGAATTGCTCAACCAAAAATTTCCCAACCTGGGTGATGCCACCGCTGCTAGTATCTTGCGCGACAATATGATCGAACTCTGGATCGAGCCTGGTCGCTCTCTTTTAGAGCAATGCGGCATCACAGTGGCCCGAGTCAACTCGATCCGCAAATCATCGCGTGGCGAAAATATCGTCTGCCTGAATATGAAGAGACAGGATATCTCCTTTTTAGATCAGGAGATCTTTGTCGACCCCATAATCGTTTCCAGATCCGAAAGAGATGGAGGTCAAAAACTCGAAGCCAATATCCTGAATAGAGGAAACACTGCCTCCGCAAATGCCGAGCCGGACAATGGCAATGTCGGTGTGTATTTTGCAGGCAATCTATGCCTCGAATCCGATCTGGTCTACAGACATATGACCTACCTGCAAAAAATGCCCGAGCCCGGCGATCTGGTGGTTTTTCCCAATAGCGCCGGCTATTTTATGGATTTTTCGGCATCTACATCTATCATGCAACCGGTTGCGCAAAAAGTAGCCGTCATGGAAAGAGAAGGTCGCTTTACCTGGATGCTCGACGGCCAATACGTACCATTCTGGGACTTGCTTTAAAAACTGGAGAAACACATAAATGCTAGTCAAACACATCAGCGATCTGATCGGTAAGACCCCACTCTTTCTCATACCTGAAAAAGTGCACGGTCTCAAAAATGTCAATCTGTACGCCAAGCTCGAATTGCTCAATCCCTTTGGATCGGTCAAGGACAAGAGCGCCTGGAACGTACTCAAGGACGACATCGAGCAAATCGCACGCGAAGGCAAGACAGTAATCGAATCCTCCAGCGGCAATATGGCCAAGGCCATGCAACTGGTCTGCTCCGTGCACGACGTACCCTTCAAGATTGTTACCAACCGGATCAAAGTAAGAGAAGTAAAACAGATTCTGCAATTGCTAGGCGCCGAAGTAGATGAATTGCCCGGCCTCTCTGAGTGCCCAGACCCTACCGATCCTAATGATCCCATTACTTTCATCGACCAGATCATGTCTGCCAACCCTGGCAAATATTTTCACACCTCACAATACACAAACGAAAAAAACATCCACGCTCACTACAACTCTACCGGCAAGGAGATCTGGGAAGATCTCAACGAAGCCAATGAAGGAGAAGTAGACATCTTTGTCGGCGGCCTTGGCACCACCGGCTCGACACGTGGTTCAGGTACTTATCTTAAAGAAAAAAATCCCGACATGAAAAATGTCGGCGTCATCGCTAGCAAGGGCCATCTCTTGCCGGGCATCCGTAATGTCGACGAAATGTACGAAGTCGGCCTCTTTCGCAAAGATTTTTATGACGATATCGTCGAGGTCTCCATGGACGAGTCCATCGATGCCATGCTCACACTCATCAAAAAGTGCGGCATCCTGGCCGGCCCCACTGGCGGTGGCAGTCTCGCCGCTGCTATGAAATACCTCAAGCCTCTCGATGCGACTTTCACCAGAAAGCAAAATGTCGTCTTTATCGCCTGCGATAGAGTGGAGTGGTATCTCTCCTATCTGCAAAAAAATCGACCCGAACTTTTTGGCATCACCGTCAAAAAAGATACAGTCAAGGCCATCACCCCAGAACAAGCCGATGCGGCACCCGAGATCGATTGCGGGCAGCTCGAAAAACTCCTCAATGGAGACAATAAGCCATTGGTAGTGGACATGCGCGGCTCCCTGGCCTTCAAGGCTTCGCGGATCGCAGGGTCCATCAATATCCCAACCGACAACCTCGAAGACATTGCCGACATGGGCGTACCATTTGGATCCACGCAAAAAGTGGTATTGGTATGCCCGACCGGGGAAGTCAGCAAGCGCTTTGCTGCTTTCTTTAAGGCCAAGGACGTAGATGTGGTCTCGCTCGAAGGTGGTTTTGTCAACTGGAGAGACGAAGGCAAGCCCATGGAAAAAACAAAGTCTGGCGGCCTGCGCGCTGGCCTCAAAAAAAATAGCCTGGTCGGTACGGCAAACTAAGAGAGATAGGCATAAATATGGTCTCCACATGCAATATCTCGCTCGACCTACTGAGAGCACCGGTACTCGATACCGATGCTCTCAGGCAAGCCTTTCCCATTTTTGCGGCCAATCCGGATCTCATGTATCTGGACAGTGCGGCGACCTCGCAAAAGCCTCAGCTCGTGCTCGACACCATCGAGCAGTATTTTGCCAAAAACTGCGCTAATGCCGGTCGAGCGAGCTATAGCTGGTCTAGCCAGTTGCAAAACGCAATCGAGTCCACACGCCAAAAAGTAGCTAGTTTTATCAACTGCCAGCCAAACAATTTAGCCTTCACATCTGGTGCCACCGAATCTCTCAATACCGTAGCCATGGCCTGGGGACTTTTCAACCTGGCTGATGGTGATGAGATCATGCTCTGCCCTAAAGATCACAAATCGGCCATCCTGCCCTGGTACAACCTGCAAAAGATACTGGCCGCCCAGGGCAAGCAGATCAGCATCAAGCATTTTGGCATCCACGAAGTAGGGGACTACGAATTAAAAGAGATCAAGGCTGGCCTCAGTCCAAAAACCAAACTCATCGCCCTCACTCATGTGCACCACGTCTTTGGTCTCGACATGGAAATCCCCGAGATAAGAGGGATAGTCGGGCCGGATGTCTTGATCTCGCTGGATGCCAGCCAGTCTATCGGGCACGAGCCGATCGATGTGGTGGGCCTGACTTGCGACTTTATGTCGTTTTCGGGACACAAGATGTTTGCAGCTCCAGGAGTAGGCGGACTTTATGTGCATGATCGCGCAAAAGACGCGATGCAGCCGATCAAATTGGGTGGCAAGAGCCCGGTGTCAGTGAGCGGTGGTCTAAAGGTCGAGGCAAAAAATCTAGGCGAATTACTCGAAGTCGGCACGCAAAATATACCAGCCATCTTGTCTCTGGGCAGGGCCGTCGATTTTATCAATGAGATCGGACAGCAAAATATCCAGAAGCACGTGAGCAATCTCACTGTTTATCTCTGGCAAAAAATGAAAGACCTGCCCGGTGTGTATTTTGCGCCTGGCATTGGCGTATGCGGCTGCGAAGAAGGTTTTGGCATCCTTGCCTTCAGGCTCGAGCAGGTTGCCTCCAGCGATCTGGCCTTTACACTCGATGCCGAAGATATCTTTGTCAGGTCTGGCGATCATTGCGCCTATTTGCAAGACAAAGGCAAGGAGGACGCAGCAGAGGCACAAGATGACTATATCCGTGTCAGCATGCATGCCTACAACACATTTGATGAGATAGACCAGTTTGTCCAGGTGCTCGAATGCGTGATCAAAAATTAGACAGAGCAAAAATAGCGATCATAGGCGCAGGACAGAGCGCCTTATCTTGTGCCGCCTATCTAGCCAGGGCAGGCGCAAAAGTCGATCTATACGAAAAGCAAGAGCGGGCAGGAGGTCTCTGCATCAACGAAACTCCTTTCAAGCGAGTCGGCAGTGATGCAATAGTATCGTCGGTAGCATCATACTATGGCATGCTCAGACAAGAGGTCATCGATGAGCTAGAGCTCTACAAGCATGGCTTACAGCCTTATCTTTCCAATCCCATCGAGATCGTCTTATTGGACAATGACCAATATGTTTTTACGCCTCGCGAAGCACCGGATCAAGACGAGTCTGTACCGAGAGTCAAGATAGATGGTCTGGACGATAAACAAATAGAGGGATGGCAAGCCTTTTGGACAGACATACAAAAAGCAGCTTCGATTATCTACCCTCTTTATTTTGATAGCACTACGACTCAAAAAAGAGTCAAAGAGGTGCTCATAGATCACAATCTTCCCAAAATCGCCGACGCTATTTTTGACAAGAGTCTCGAGCAGCTCCTCGATCAATATCTCAGCAATCCTGCCTATAAGGCAGTGGCAGCAACATGCACACCAGGTTTTGCCAATCTAGTAGGCTCAGTCTTTGGTTGCATCCATCACGGCACTGCAAGCACGCTGGAGATCTTTGGTGCCTGGGGGCAGGTCAGGGGCGGCATGGGCCAGGTCACGCAAGCCATGCAGAGATCGGCAGAGGCTCACGGGGCCAGAGTGCATCCAGGCAAGGCCGTCAAAAAAATACAGATCCAAAATGGCCGTGTCGAGGCTGTCCTATTCGAAGACGGCCAGAGGCTCGATGCTGCAGACTTTGACTACGTGCTGGCCTCTCAAGATATCTACAATCTATTCGAAAACCTCATTGGTTTTGACGAGATGCCAGGCGATATCAAAGACTACCTTTCAGCCAACCGTCCATCGGTCTCTGCTGCCAAATTGCATTTCCTCTTGAGCGAAATGCCAGTTTTTAAAACCCTGGCAGCAATCAAGCACAATCACAAAGGCGTCATAGTTATGGCACCATCCATGGAGTCGGTGCGCAAAGACTCGCAAGCAGTACCTAAAGGCTCAATGCCACTCGAGCTTATGCTCACCATGGCTTTTCCTCATTTAGACGATGAGACTCTCTCGCGCGATGTGGTCTTGACTGTAGACGTACATTATTTGCCGGCTCGCCTCGAGGGCGGTCGCAAATGGACGGATGATGATGATAAGGCACTGCAACAAGCTGTCTTGCAACGCATCTCGCAACAATGCCCTGAGATTGGCGCTTTAGTGCGCGACTGCTACGTAGTGTCGCCGAACGCACTCGCTGGGCGCTTTGCCGTAGCATCCACAAGTTGCTGGCACATGCCCATGACTCCTGCCTTTCTTTTTGAAAAACGCGCCCTGCCTGGTTGCGCACCATATCAAACCCCTTATGCCAACCTCTATACCATAGGCTCCGGCAACTATCCGGCTGGCAATGTGACAGGCTGCACAGGCCGCAATGCGGCATCACTGATCATGGAGAAATTGCAAAAATGATCCTGACCGGCAAAAATCAGAATACACCGGCTTATGTGAGCGACGAACCCCAGTCCGACATCGAGGTTTTTAGAGCTGGCCTAGCTCATGCCCAGACCCATGCTGAGGCTATAGCCAAGATGTACGAGGAGGCTCTGGGGCCAGCAGGGCTTGGTGGCGAGGGCATGGAAAATTACCCTGATCCTGATCTATTCACGGCTCAAGGAGTGGAGTCAACACTCAGAGCTGGAGAACGAATCCTTGGCGTGGCGCGCTTTAAAGATGGCGAGCTATTGGGTGCCATGGTCATGGATTTTTTGAGCCCATATCACATCGAATTTAATAGCATGGCTGTCAAACGATCCAGACGTGGATTGTCTGTAGGCTCCCGCCTGGTCGAGGGCCTCAGTGACATGGCCAACGAAGAACCCCTGCGCATCAATACTACCGAGCTGGTCACGCACTCTATCGCCAGCCAGGCCGCGCATTTTCATGCTGGACTGGATAAGATCTGCGGTTTTGCTTTTTGCCACTATCCTCATGTGTTTTTTAAAGACCATCCCGAATCAGTCCTTTGGGTCAGCCGTTTGCAAGGGCGACTGGTACCTTTGATCAAGCAATACAGAGCTTCACTCGGTAGACGTCTTGGTAGCACGGTGGCAGATGTGGTGCCTGCCCTCCTCGCCCACCAGGCTCGGACTCAACCACATTTGATCCAAAAGCTCACCGAGAGCGATCTTGCACTCGTCGCCGAGATCCTTAGAGAAAGAACCATCTATGTGCCTTCTGATTATCTCGATCTAGCCAGCGCTATTGTTTTTCAGTTTGAAGACGTATGCGATAGGATTTTTGTCACAGAACGTGATTTGAACTCTGGCAGTCTTAAAGCCGTCAACAATCTAGAGGCCTATGATCAGGCAAGATCAGAGAGCGAAAAAGCCTCAAAGCGCCCTGCCATCAATCTCGAGATCCAATACAAAGATGGGTTTGGCCACAGCTATATCGACTACAAACCAGAATTTGTCTTTGATGCCGATGAGCTGGATGCAGCTATCCAGGCGGTATTAGACAAGGGCAAAAGATACATACAAGTCCGCATACCAGCCAATCAAAAAGAATGCATCGATCTGGTGCTGGCCTTAAAAGAGCGTGGCTTTGCCTTCATGGGCCTGGTGCCTTTGTACGGATATCAAAAATCAGATGCAGATACCGACAAATTTTACGATGTCCTTATCATGCAATATATTGCATCAAGAGTGCTGACTGCCAATGCACTGCCAGGAGACACAGAGTCGGTGGTCAAAATCTACGGATATCCGCTCAATCTCTCGGGAGCTCTAATAGCTCGCATCAAAAAAGACCTGGCGCAACATCACCCGGCAGGAGACAGATAGTGGCGCTGATCAGCAAACTGCACGGCAAAGGCAATACCTTGCCCAAGGGCGCAAAACGTACCCTTGGCGCACTCAGCCAATCGCGCAGCATGATGACTGCCAAAGAGCTGCGCATTGGTATGCAAATGACAGATGGAGATCAGGCCCCGGGTCTTACGACTATCTACCGTTCTTTAGATCTACTCGAGCGCATGGGCTACATCCAACAAGTCCATCTCAATCATATCGGCGACAACGAAAAGCGTTACCAATTGGTCAATCCCGGCGAGCATCACCATCATCTGGTCTGCAAGCAATGCAATGAGCAAATCATGCTCAAGGAGAAGGACTGCCTGATCTCCAAACTAGAAACAGCTGTAGAGGCTGAGTACGGATTTAAGCTGCAATCGCATGTATTGCAGCTCTTTGGCCTCTGCGGAGGCTGTCTGCAAAATCAAAACCCAACAAAATATATAGCTTTATCGCATAGTTAAAAGGAGAAATAATGAGGATTGCATTTTTGGGCAAGGGTGGTGCCGGTAAAACCACCACTTCTGCAGGATTTATCAAGTATCTCGCCAAGCGTCATCCTTTCGTACTGGCCGTGGATGCCGATCTCAACGCACACCTTAAGAGTGCTCTCAATCTCAAGGGCGAGTGCAAACAGCTTGGTCTTCATTTTGATAGCGTCGTCGACTATCTGCGCGGCGAGAGAAGCGATCTGGGCGATCGCCCCATGATTGGCACCACCCCACCATCGCTCAAGTCAAACTTTATCACTGCCGATCGCAATGACGAGTTTGTCAAACAGTATGCCATGTATGAGGACAATATCGCTCTTTTGACCGTAGGCACCTACCAAAAAGAAGATGTCGGCGGCACCTGCTACCACGAAAAGCTCAAGAGTCTGGCCGGGATTTTTCATCACATGCTGGATACTCCGGATGACCTCATTGTCGCCGACACCACAGCCGGTACCGACAATGTCGCCACCTCCCTCTCATTTGCTTATGACATCAATGTCATGGTGCTCGAGCCTACCGAAAAATCGACTCAAGTATTTCTCGATTTTGCGCAGATTGCTCCTCAGTTTGTCGATCGCACTTATGTCGTGGGCAACAAGGTAGATGGCGACGAGGATGCAGAGTACATACAGGGCCGCGTAGGCAAGGAAAGATACCTGGGTTCCATCCCATTCTCGCGTAATCTCAAGCGCTTTGAGCAAGGCGAGGACGAGGCCATCAATGATTTCTTGAAAGAACAAGAAGCCACCTTCGACAATGTCTACAAAGTCTGGAAGGAGCATAAACGCAATTGGTCCGCCTACCAGGCACTGCTCAACAAGACCTTCAAATGGGATTGCGAGCGCTGGTACAACGACTATTACAAACAAGACCTCTACACTGGGATCGACAGTGATTTTACCTACGAAAAAGCACTGGCTGCCCGTGGCCTGTCTGACATAAAAGAAAAAAAAGCAGCATTGGTCTGATCTAAAACAAACAAGCGGCCTCGTAAGGGGCCGCTTTTATCTGTCAGAGTCTAGACAATAGCGAGAGCCATGGCTATCTACAGGCGACAAGAGAGAGACTATCTGCAGCAGATGCGTCTATGGAGCAATTTTTTTGCTACATCAGGTGCCGAGGTCTCTCTCATGCGTTCTCTCGGAGCCATAGATGGGCAAAAAGTACTGGAGATAGGGTGTGGTGACGGTCGACTTAGTTTTAGACTCTGCGATCACGCAGCGCACACCACTGGTATAGATCTAGAAGAGCGACTGATAGATTTTGCCAACGATTATGCCTTGCGTACATGTATAAGAAACGCAGTCTTTATCCCCATGTCAGCAGAAAATCTGGCCTTTCAAGACGAAACCTTCGATACAGTCATCATGCCATGGATGCTGCACATGCTTCCGGATAAGGAGCTGGCACTCAAAGAGGCTCGGCGCGTTCTCAAGCCTAATGGCCGACTATTTGTCTTTGCCTTACTGGGAGACTGCGACTACGATAAGATCGCCAGACATTTTGTCGCATCACGCGACAAAGAGTTTAACGTCGCTGATTTTTACGAAGAATCTTTGACCAGAGTCTTTCATTATTTTGAAAAGCACCCCCTGCCCTATGCCAGTCACGATTTTTCTTTTGTCTTTCCAGATTGCGGCGTGACCGCTGAAGCCTTTGTCTTTGCTTTTGCCAATTGGTACCAAACCAATCTCAACGAGAAGCAAAAAGGGCACTTGCGGCATCTCATCCAAAATTTCCGCTGGGGCAATCATATTGCCCTCAAAACCAGAGGTATATTGTACGTGACCGATAAACTCGACGACCCCAAGCAAAATCCTATTTTGGCCAAAGCCAGGCAAGAAACCGAAAAATACCATCGGGATTATTACACCAAGCACAAGCTATTTGAGCAAGGTTCCTGGCTTGCCAAGCCGGATGGCGACTCCATGCAGGTGCTCGAAGAACTCCTCGGTAATAAGCCAAAGGGAGTGTTTAAGGTCATAGACCTGGGAGCAGGTGTAGGCCGTAACTCTATTGCTATGGCTATGCAAATTGAAAAGCAGATGGGACCGCGAGCAAATGCAAAAGTGGTCTGCCTGGATGTATTGCCGGAGTCGATCGAGATCCTCAAGAGTAATGCCATCACATATGATGTCGAGCACATCATCGACGCCCGTGTCGCCAATAATGACGATCTGTCAGTGGAGCCTGAAACTTACGATCTGGCTCTGGCTATTTCATGTCTGGAGCACTGCTCCAGTAAGGATGCCATATCCAGAGTACTCGACAGCCTGGTGGCATCGCTCAAGCCAGGAGGAGTGTTGCGTCTTGAAATGACCACCGATCGCAATGTCAGAGATGTGATAACAGACGAATTGGTGCCGACTTATGTGGAGACGCCTCTGACAGAAAAGCAAGTCAAGGATCTAATCTCCACCTGCTTATCATCACTCGAGACCATGCACTTTGGCACTTTTGCATATAAAGAAGAAATAGAAATGAACGGACGCAAAGTACTCTGGCAATCGACCCAGCTCAACTACACTGGACGCAAGAGCGGCTCTTAGCAAATCTATGCTATCCTCATGCCATGGCCAATATCAATAGATCCAGAGCTATGGCTTATGCATGCGTACTGGCGCTAGCCGGCACCGTCTTGCCTACCTTGTTGTGCTCAGATTTATCAGAGGTCCGTGCCTCATCTAAAAACCAGTCCAAAAACAAAACTCTGGCTTTTGACTGGCGCACCCTTGTTGTGGACGGAGACAAATTACTCGACTTGGGTTCACTCCAAGAAGCAGAAGAATGCTTTAGACAGGCACTGCTAGCGGTCAATAAGCAATCCGGCAAGGCTGAAGACATCGCCATCTGCCAGGGCCGTCTGGCTTACACTCTCTGTCGCGAAGACATCACAGAGGATGGCATCCCCCTATACAAAAAAGCCATAAAAAACCAGAGTCGAGCCTTTGGCAAGACCGATGCAAGGCTTTTGGATGATCTACTCGCCGCGGCCCTGGTTCTTGAGATGGACGGAGAATACAAAAAAGCCCGCAAGACCATAGACAGAGCCATTGATATAGCACGCAGGCACCTGCCTGAGGCCTCGACAAAGCTGGCTCTAGCCCTTCATCAATCTGGACGGATAGCTTTTAGATATGACGATCGAGCCCTGGCGACCAATCATTTTGACCAGGCCCTCGATCAATACATGTCACAAGAGGCCTTGACTCGCGACCAATACGACGATCTGATCGATCTAATCTCCGATCGCACGGATCTGGCTCTGAGAGCCGAGATTCCACGCAAGATCCTGGCATCGTCCTTTAATAAAGAGCTATTAAAAGATGATCTTGCAAAAATGCAAAGATCCGACAAGATTGCTAATACCAAAACTAGAGGCGTCGATTTTTACGAGCGCATGATCGCAATCGACATCAAGAGCCTGGGCCCCGATCATCCGAGCGTCGCTCGTGATCTGAAGGGCCTGGCAGCCATCTATATAGGTCAATCTAAATACGACCAGGCACTGCCACTATTGCAACGAGCCAGGCAGATCTATGCCTCTACATATGGTGCAGATGATGCAGCGACAGCCAGCCTGCAACAAATCATCGATATGGTGGAGGCCACGAGTGCGCAAAATCTGACCAATAAAGCAAATCCTCTCGATCTGACTCGCCCTGATAGTCAGTGGCCCCGCCTGCCTCGCAATGCAAAAACCCTAGACCTGGCCCAGCACTTGATCGATTATGCCTTTATCTCCTATTGCCAGGGCCGTCTACCTGAGGCATCACGCGCATATGCCTGGGCTGTAGTAGCTCTCGATGCATCTATAGGGCAAGACAATCTACTCTTTGCCTCCTGCCTCAAAGACTATAAAAAAGTCCTATTGGGCTTGGGCTACAGACCAGATGACAGGCGCCTGAGCGAGATCTCAGCCGCCAGCCAGACTATCATTACCGATGTGGCTGGCAGGCGATTGCTATTTAACAAATAGCCAGCCTCTGTTTATGATCAGACCTCAATCCCCATCTTTGTCCCATGGTCTGCCCCTTTCCAGGTCTGGGTGGCCATTTAGACGATAGGGAACAGGCGAGCCATTGTCTGGAGAAGTTGAAAAGCCACCGTTATCCAGAGGATCAAACTTGTCGGGCAGCCAATCCCAGGGCATCTCCTGGATCGGCCCCTTGATCTCGCCCAAAGAACCACGGATGACACCACGATCTTTTTGCTTGTCGTCAGCATCCAGATGTCTGCGATCGTCATCGTCACCATCATCGAGCAAGGTGATCTTTCTGCCGCCCATTTGCCATCTCTCGCTGCGGTCTCTGTCATCACGATCGACAGTTATTTTTTCATCTTTGTTTGTCTTTTTATCTATATCTCCACCATCTGCTTGCATTGCATCCGGCTTGTCATCATCATCGCCAAAGGTTTCGGGAGCAAATTTTTCAACAAAATCCTGACGATAATCCCTACCAAAATCCTCAGTAAATTTTTCAGCACTCCGCTCGTCATCGGCCTCATCATCTAGCTTCTGCTGTTTGCGAAGTTGACGCAAACGCAATGCCCGCCTCTCACGCTGCATGTCGCGATCAAGCTCGTCAATAAAGATGCCTTCTCTAAAGAATGGCTCCATCAGCGGGTCCTGTCCAAACTGATAGTACTTTTTGTCAAAGGCGGCCTGATCGTCGGCAAGGGCAGGCCAGCATGCCACAAAGCACGAATACGCTGAGAGTGAAATTAAAAAAACAGACCGCTTGAACAAGCCCGACACCGCTTGATGACGTTATATAATTTGCCAGGTTAACATATTTGCTGCGAGTTGAGCGTCACTTGCCAAGCGACTCTACTTACATTTGGGATTTTTGCGTGCGCCTTGCGCGCGCCTCTTTGCTCGTCATGCTCCTCATCTTGCAGCAAGCTTATACGCTGACCTCGAATGGTCTTGCATTTGCAGCTGGGCGCGAGATCAATGTACCGGATCTGCAGTTTCAGCCTATCAGACCGACCGAAGCCATCACTCTCAAAGAAGCAGTTGAAACGGCCCTGCGCAATTATCCCTCTATAGCGCAAAAGCACTTTAAATTGCGTGCATCTATCGCCAATGTCGCGCTGGCCAAGACCCAGTATTTGCCCAACCTAAACGTAGATATACAAGAATCAGCCATCACAGCCAATCGTGTCGCGTCGACAGTCATGAACAATGTGTCAGGCTTTGACACTGTGCCCATCGACTCAGGTCCGGTCTCGCAAGTATCGAGCATGCGTCCTCTGGTCAACAACTTGCAAGGCGCCAACCTCAACTGGCTGCTCGTCGACTTTGGCCTGCGCAAGGCCAACGACCAATTGGCCTACGCAGACGCCCGTTCAGCACGCGCCGATCTCAATTTGACCAAGCTAGACGTAGCCTTTGATGTCACCGAAGCTTTTCTCGAGGCTGTCGCTGCCAAGCAGATCATCATTGCAGCACGCGCAGCTCTAGAGCATATGCAGGCAGCCAATATCAGGGCAAAGACCCTGGTCGCCGAAGGCCTCAAACCAGGAGTCGAAGCAGCCGATTGGGACTACGAAGTCTCAAAAGCCCGCATTACCCTTATCAAAGCCGAAAAGAACGCGCGCCTTACCCTTGTCAATCTAGCCGAAAAGATGGGGATTGCTGCTAACGACATAGATATCGTTTCCGATCCACTGATACGCAGTCCAAATCAATTAAAACCTATTGGTCCCTTTGACCTCAAGCAGCATCCTATCGCCCTGCTCAAGACAGCCGAGATCAATCGCTGGAAGGCCAAGGAAAAAGTCCTCGACAAAGCCTGGCGGCCCCACCTCTGGCTCAACTCCTCAGTCTGGGGCAAGGGCAGCAACGACGGAGTCAATCCAATCAGACCTGTCGCCGGCGGTGCTCTGCCCCAGGCCTTCAACTACATGGTAGGTGCATCTTTCAGCTTCCCATTCATGGAATACTTTCCATTGAAAGAACAAAAAAAGATGGCCTATAACAACGAAATGGCCGCCAAGGCCGACTTTGAATTGGCCATGCAGATCCTCGAAAAAAAGGACGCCCGCGCCAGAGTCAATTTGATGCAAGCACGCAAAGTTGCAGAGGAGACGCCACTACTGGTAGAGGCAGCGCGAGTACGCGAGATCAAGGTGCTCAAGCGGTATGCTACCGGCCTTACAAATATGGTGACTCTGGCGCAGGCGGAAAAAGCCCTGGCCGAAGCAGAAGTAGAAGATGCAGTGGCACAAATAGAAGTCTGGAGATCATTGCTCTCCCTTACCTATGCGCAAGGTGATCTCAAACCCTTTCTCCGAGTCGTGGACATCGTGCAAAACATGGAACGGAGCAAGGTCGAAAACTAGATATGTGGATCATCGCCCTAGCCCTCAGACGTCCTGTAACCATAGTCGCCGCGATCCTTGCTGTGGTCTCAGTAGCAGTGCTTGCTCTCTCGAGCATGAAGCAAGACATTTTTCCTGATCTCAAGATCCCCGCCATCTATGTTATCCAGGGTTATGGCGGCATGTCGCCAGCCCAAATGGAAGGTTATCTCACGTCCAACTATGAGCTGTATTTTCTCTACGTGCCAGGTATCGAGCACATAGAGTCCAAGTCTATCCAGAACGTCGCACTGATAAAGATCTATTTTCACCCTGACACAGACATGGCCTCTGCCATGGCAGCCGTGGTGGCCATGGCCAACAGGGCGACGAGCTTGATGCCGCACGGCACCTATAACCCTTTCGTGCTGAGGTTTGACGCGGGCAGCTTGCCCGTAGGCCAGCTAGTCTTATCGTCCGCGGTCAAGACCGTAAAAGAGCTGGAGGATCTGGCCTATACACGGATCAGGCCGCTACTCGCCACCGTGCCTGGTGCAGAGGCTCCCCCGCCCTTTGGCGGCAATATCCGCAGTATAGTCATCAGCGTGGATGCCGAAAAATTACGCCGATACAATATCTCTGGCGATGAAATGATCCAGGCCTTGATGACTGGCAATAAGGTCTTGCCTGCAGGCAATGTACGCACTGGAGACTATTTGCGCATCGCCCCGGTCAATTCGGACCTGCCCGACATACACCAGCTGGACGATCTACCGATCCGCACCGGCCATGGGCCACAAATCAGGATCAGAGACGTGGGCAAGGTTGAGGATTCTTCCGATATTCTTGCTGGATATGCTTTATTTCAAGGGCGTCGAACCGTCTATATCCCAGCGGTCAAACGGGCCGATGCTTCTACTGTATCGGTCGTGGACGCCCTCAACGCTGCTTTGCCAAGGATGCAAGCAATGCTGCCTTCCGACGTCAGGGTATCGTACGAGTTTGACCAGTCAAAATATGTCAGAGAGGCCATCAACGACGTTTTTCATGAGGGTCTGCTCGGAACAATCCTGCCCGGCCTGATGATCCTGCTCTTTTTGCGAGACATCAGATCCACCCTCATCGTTGTCACGACCATACCTCTCTCGCTGATGTCAGCCATCGTTGGCCTCTGGCTTTGCGGTCAGACGATCAATATCCAAACTCTGTCGGGACTTGCCCTCTCCATCGGCATTCTTGTCGACGAAGCCACGGTCTGTATCGAAAACATGCACAGCCACCTGGCAGCAGGCGCGGCCAAGGCCAGAGCAGTCTACGATGCCTGCGTAGAAACCATGGTCCCACGCCTGCTCGCCATGCTATCGGTGGTCGCAGTCTTTATCCCTTCCTTTTTCATGACCGGCATCACTCGAGAGCTTTTCATCCCCTTATCATTGGCCGTGGGCTTTGCGATGGTAGCATCCACGACACTGGCCTCGACTCTCGTGCCGATCATGGCAATCGTCCTGGTCAAAGAAGAACCGCATGGAGAGGGCCATGGCGAGCCCAAAAAAGATCTGATCGATCATCTCAAAGACAAACTGAGCGATCTCATCCATTTTATGCTGCCACTAAAGATGGTGATCATTCCGGTTTATCTCATTATCGCCATCTCGGGCGTACTTATCCTATACAACACCATCGGGAAGGAGATGTTTCCCGCCTCCGCCTCGAGCCAATTTAGAGTGCGGGTATCCGCACCTACAGGCATGCGCGTCGAAGCACTCGAAAAGCGTGTCGCCGCCTTTGTCAATCAAGTCAAGCAAGAAGTTGGCGAGGCTAATGTCGAGAAAGTCCTGGGCTATGCCGGTCAACAACCTCCGATGTTTCCCATCTCTTCTGCCTTTCTCTGGACATCTGGCCCGCATCAGGCCGTCATAGACGTACAGTTGAAAGAAGACGCTCATATAAACATGGCGCAGTTTCAGGACAATTTGCGCAAGCGTCTCCAAAAGGCCGTCCCTGACACAAAGTTTTCCTTTGAACCTGGCGACCTCGTCAGCCAGATCATGAACCTCGGCTCGCCGACACCGATCTCGGTCCAGATATCCGGCCCCAACCTCATCGCCGACAAGGTCTTTGCCAACAAAGTATTAGAAGAGATGCAAAAGATCCCTACCCTTAGAGATCTTAATTGGGGACAGGCGCTAGACTATCCGACCGTCGACATCGATATCGATCGCGAACTCGCCGGACAGCTGGGTGTTACAGCCGAAGAAATCGGCATGTCGCTACAACCAGCATTTTTTTCCAGCAGGTTTGTCAATCTCAGCTTGTGGCGAGATCCGGACAGCGGCTTTTCCTATCAAGTACAGGTGCAGGTGCCCCAGGACCAGATCAAATCAAAGGACGATATAGCCAATTTTCCAACCATGAGCGCCCGCAACAAGATCCAGATGCGCGAGCGTGACGAGCTGGTGGACAAGCATATCGATCAAGAATACTTTGAATCTAAGACTCGCCGACCACAGCACCCACTCATCCAGGACGTGGCAAAGGTGGAGTACGGTGTCACCCACGGCGAATACGATAGATACAACATGGTGCGCATGGTCTCGCTCACGGCCAATCTCTCCGGCGCCGACCTGGGATCTGTAGGCGAGGCTGTCAAACAAGCCGTCAAACGTGCAGGCAAGCCACCTCAAGGCGTCTTTGTCGACGTCATGGGCCAGGTGCCGTTGCTCGAAGACACCTTTACCCACCTCATCTCCGGTCTAGGCCTGGCAGTAGGCGTCATCGCCCTCATGCTGCTGGCATATTTTCAACAAGCACGCATAGTCTTGATCGTCATGTCTACAACGCCAGCGATCCTCCTCGGCGTCTTGTCATTTTTGATGATCACAGGCACCACCCTCAATGTGCAATCGTTTATGGGCGCCATCATGTGTACCGGGGTCGGTATCGCCAATGCCATCCTGCTTGTGGTCTTTGCCGAAAAATCGAGACAAGAAGGAGGAATGTCCGCTCAAGAAGCAGCCGTACACGCAGCTCAGAGTCGCATGCGCCCCATCCTCATGACCTCCATCGCGATGGTGGCAGGGATGGTGCCAATGGCTCTATCCGCGGGCCAGAGCGCACCGTTAGGCCGCGCCGTCATCGGTGGCCTGGTGATGTCCACGAGTTCGGTCCTCACATTATTGCCGCTGGTCTTTGCCATCATCCAAAACAAGGCCCGCATTGGCTCTCACAGCATGCATCCGGCAGACCACGGACTCTAGGGAGAAAACAAAATGTCCTCGAGCTCAAACACTAAAAGCATGGCTCTAGCTCTAGTAGCTATCGTCGCTTGCGCGGGTGGCTTTTTTGCTTATCAGCAATACCAAAAATCGCAGCACAAAGAGATCGAAAAGGCGACCGACAATGCAGTATCGGTGGCGACAACCGCAGTTGTTTCGAAGACACTCTTTCGCGAGGACCAACTGCCTGGAGAAATCGATGCCTACCAGGATGTACTGGTCTATCCCAAGGTCCGCGGATACGTAGAATGGATCGGGGTGGACAGAGGGTCGGTCGTCAAAAAAGATCAGATCATGGCAAGGATGTACGCCCCCGAATACCTTGCTTCGCGTAACGAGGCCCTTGCCCGAGTGGCAGCAGCCAAGGCCGCTGTTGCCTCAGAAGAATCAGACCTGGCTGATATCAAGGCCGAGCTCAAAAAAAAGCAAGCCAATTTGCTCGCGGACCAGTCGACATACCAACGTGTCTATAGCGCTAGTCTGGTGCCAGGAGTAATCGCTGACAATGATGTAGTGCAATGGTCGCAATCGGTCGAAGCAGACAAGCAAGACGTCAACGCACTCATACAGCGAGTCAATGCCAAGGATCACGAAGTAACCATGCGCAAAGAAGAACTTGCGGCCAAGATCAAAGGCTTCGAAAATTATTCTGATTTTGCATCTTATCTCGAGATCAAGGCTCCATTCAATGGCTACGTGACCGAGCGCAAATTGCACACAGGCTCATATGTAGGTCCAGATGGTTCAGGCGCCTATCCTCCCATATGCAGAGTCAAGCAACTCGATCTCTTGCGCATCATCGCACCGGTACCGGAGCTCGATACCGCCGGCGTAGTGGTCGGCTCCCAGGTGAGATTTACAGTGTCCTCTTTTCCTGGACGCAAGTTTAACGGTACTGTCGCGCGTATCAGCAACAGCCTGGATAAAGACACGCGGACCATGCCCGTGGAGCTCAATTATTTCAATCCAGATTGGCAGATACTCCCCGGCATGTTTTGCAAGGTCTATTGGCCCACTCGTCGGCGCGAGGCCTCACTCTTTGTGCCAGAGAGCGCAGTCGTGTCTACGCCTCTCAACACCTTCGTCTGCAAGATAGACAATGACACAGTCGAGTGGGTCACTGTGCGCAAAGGACAGGTCATGGGTGGTCTGGTCGAAATCTTTGGCAATATCAAAGAAGGCGACCAGGTGGCTACTCAGGGCTCAGAAGAATTGCAAAATCAATCCAAGGTCAAAGTAGCGTCTAAGGGCGATTGAGCCTGAGCCGATATACTGGCCAATCGCTTACCGAGATCGGCAGCCAGGGCGAGACTCTGAGCCTGGCCGTCCATTTGCAGCACTCTTATGTAGTCTCTGATGCAGGCGATCGTCATGCGGCTGTCGGCACCATTGATGCTTTCACAGACAGGGAGGGCCTTGGCATAGATCTCTATGGACTCCGGGTATCGACCATCTTGAGCAAGGAGAAATGCATACTGGTTGATGGCGCTGGAGTACTCTTTTTTGAGCACTGGAGCGGCATTATGCAGTTGCTGCTCGAAGCCTGAGACATTGGCCCTGGCCAAATCGATCGCTTCCTGGCGCTGCTGCGTGGCGTTAAGAGCTAGAATTAGATTGGCCCTAGTACGCAAGGTCATGAGATTGTCCGCACCATATACGCCATCATATATGGCTATTGCCTTGCGCAGTAATGGTATCGCATTTGGATACTTGCCAGCGTTGATATAATACAGAGCCAGTCCAACGAGATCATTGGCTAGACTAGGATGCTTTTCACCCAATGCCTTTGTATCTATAGCGATCTTGCGCATATAAAAATCAGCTGATTGAGCAAATCGGCCCTGATCGAAAATAGTCGTATTGACCACGTCGTATGCAGGCGAAAGCACCACATCGACCGAAGGCAGCCCCAGATCGCGCGACAATACCCCTGTCTCAAAATCGTCCTGCGCTCGCTTAAATTGCCGTTTGTCATAGTGACGAGCCTGCTCGTACTGAGACAGCTCGCTATTAACATTATTTGTCATCGCATCTGGTGAAATAGCCTGCAACTTGGCCATATCAGTCTTAAAAGCCGCCACAAGATCGCTATCAGCATCAGTACCATCCATGCGGACAATCAAGTCCCGGTAATCTTTTAACAGACTCTCCATCTCATGACTGCTGGACAATCCAGGCTTATCGAGCAAGATACGCATGGCCTGATGCAAATGCGCGTGAGCGCTCTTTTTATCTCCAACGCTAAAGGCCGCACGGCCCAGCCCTCGCAAACCTGAAACGACCTCAGGACTAAAAGTGCCGTAATTTCTTTCGTTGATCGCAAATGCTCTCTTATAAAAAGGCATGGCCAATTGCGGATTGCCTTCGGACTCCTGCAGACTGCCGAGTCCTATCAAAGCCGGCACCAATTTTAGCGAATCCTTGCCGTAATTGCTCTCGATCAAACTCAATTGTTCTACATAGAGTCTGCGTGCCTGGGCACTTTTTTGACGCAGAGCAAGCACACCGGCAAGCTTATTTAGACAGGAGATGGTGGCATCTACATCTGGTTTTTGATTTGACTTACTTTTGCGACTGAGACTGAGAGCCGATCTAAAAGCAGCCTCAGCCCGGACGAGATCTCGAGCATCAAGAGCCTGACGACCTCTAGCCATGGCTGCCTCGTAGGCGACGTCTGCCTGCGCTGCCTGAGCCACAGGACACAGACATAGCGCTAAAGCCAGACTCAAAGCAAGACTAATTTTTGATGCCATATTGTTTCTCAAAGTCATTTAACAAAACCTTGTCGGCGTCTTCGCTATTGCCCAAGAGATCGGGATGCGGTTTTTGGAGACTCTCCAAGAGAGAGCGACTAGAACTCAAGGAGGCCCGGTCGCTGAGATCTTTTGACCTCGAGCTATAGGCTGGTAGATCAAAGTTGCGTAAGATAGATCCAGGCCTTTGGATCAAATAGCCGGCAGTGATGGATGGATCGATAGATCCCTGCCGCCTTTCGCTCAAGCTAGTAGCTTTTTGGTAAAAAGCGCTGGCGCAGGAGTGATCCCCTAAAGACTCAAAAAAGCCTCCCAGAGCCACTAGAGCGGGAGCGCACTTGATGCTGTTTGCACCATATTTAGCCTGCAAGACAGCGAGAGACTTACGATAGGAGGCCTCAGCCTTAACTGTCTGCCCGTCGAGTGCCTGGCAATTTGCTAGCTTGTGATAGGCGTCGCTCAGAGCATCAGCATTTTTGTGCTGCTGCAACAATTTGATACTCTTTTGAAACTCCAATTCTGCCGCCCGAGGCTTGGCCTGATCCAAAAGAGCAATGCCACGATCGTAGGGAGCCTGCCAGGCATTTAAATTAAAGGACTTGTCAGTTTTGTCAGGAATGTTAGCAGCAAATACTGCACTGCAAGCCTGCTGGTTTGCAGTTAGTACTAAAGAGCAAAAACCAGCAAAAGCCATCAGAGCCTGTATTTTATTTGGTTTCATAAAGGCCCTCACCAGGACGAGACAAAAAACCGCGTGCCGCCACAAATATTTTATAAGTCAGGCACTCTATACGCAATTGTAAGCATAAATAGCTAAAATAACGTCATCATCGGAGACATGTCAAAGTTTGCAATCCGTCGAATTAATCGTCACTCTGCTCGCCATCATCGGCATAGTCGGTGCTCTTGCAGAGCGTATCAAGATCGCTCTGCCGATCCTGCTGGTTCTGGCCGGCATGGGCATCTCGCTATTGCCAGGCGTTCCGGATATCAAACTCGAACCAGACATAGTCTTTTTCATTTTCTTGCCGCCATTGCTTTATCTCGATGCCTACAACACATCCTGGAAAGAGCTAAAGATCGTTGGTGAAGCAGTGATCATCCAGGCAGTCGGCCTGGTGCTCGCCACTGTTGCTTTCGTAGGCATGGCCATCCATATGGTCGTACCAGACATGCCTTGGTCGGTCGCCTTTACTCTGGGTGCCATCGTCTCTCCTACAGATGCAGTAGCAGCCTCCGCCATCACTCGCTTTGTCAATCTACCCAAGCGCATGATGGAGGTGATCAAAGGAGAAAGTCTGCTCAATGACGCGACCGGCCTGGTCAGCTACCAATTTGCCGTGGCCGCCACCGTGACTGGTGGCTTTTCCTTCTGGCAAGCATTTTCGCGATTGAGCTATGTCGGAGTAGGTGGCGCCTTGATCGGCCTGGCTGTAGGCTGGTATTTGGCACGTATACGCTACAAACTCGATCACCGGCCGGTCGAGATCATCGTTTCTCTTTTGTCTCCTTATGTTGCCTATATACTTGCAGAGCACCTCCATGTATCTGGCATCATCGTGGTCGTCACAGCTGGCATCTTTTTGGGTTGGCATGGTCCGCGAATGCTCTCCTCTCAGACCAGACTGCACTCCACTGCCAACTGGGAGACTATCTCCTACATACTCAATGGTTTTTGCTTTTTACTCATGGGTATGCAACTCGAATCTATCTTAGAAAAGCTCAAGACCTATCCTCAAGCGCACCTGCTGATCTGGGTGACGACAGCGATACTGGCACCATTTGTAGTGCGCTTTGTCTGGACTGTCCTCATCGTGCGTTTTTATCTCAAAGCACGCAATATGAGTGGACCGACCGTCCGCAGCATATTTGTCTTTTCCTGGGCCGGGATGAGAGGCGTGGTATCACTGGCTGCGGCATTGGCCTTGCCTCTTACGACCTCTTCCGGCGCGCCATTTCCTCACCGAGATCTCTTGATCTTTCTCACTGTATGCGTGATTGCCAGCTCGCTATTAGTGCAAGGCCTGACACTGCCAGCAGTGGCGCGCAAGATGGGTATCGGCGCCGACGACGAAGCCGACGCGCGGGCCGAGGATGAGCGCAAAATGCGGCTATCGATGGCAAAAGAAGCAGTGAGGCGGGTCGACCAAGTAGCCAGGCTGAAAGAAATCGACCTGGACAATCCAGCCGTACAAAAAGTACTGGATCATCATCTCGAGCAAGCCGCCTATCATGCGGAGCTTGCTGGCGCATCAAAAGAAACAGGCCAATTGGCACGAGAGCTAGCTCTCGAGGCGATAAAAGCTCAGCGCAAATACCTCATCGATATGCGAGAAAAGCACGAAATAGCCGAAGAAGTCTTTAAGCTGCTGCAAAAAGATCTCGATTTTGAAGAAACGAGATTATTGCCGACAGAACTAAGCGAGTAGAGATGGATCCAAAACCGCACCGGCATTGATGACCTGGCCTGTATTATTGTCCATCACAGCCAAAAGAAAAGGCCGGTTAAACTCCATGCTAAACTCCGCCGGACCTGCATAGGCCGGCACCAGCTGAGGACTGGCGTCCGAGATCTCATTTACCTTAAGGGCAGCAGCATGAAAGAAGCCCCCAAGCGAAAGATCAGGAGCGACAAGGCTAAAATCGTTTGACTCCACATGCGACACCAATCCACCCAGGCCAGCGTTTGGCAAAAAGCGGTTGAGATCGGCGCAAAATGAAAGATCGAGCCTGGGCAGCTCAACATGCACTGGGCGTGGCGAGGCCCCGGCCCCCATAAAAAGATTGGCGGGCGCGAGCAGATGTCCGACGCAGACGCCTAGATTGGCTCCTGGCCTGGGCAGAGCTAAAAACAAAGAATAAGGAGAGTTGCGATAAGGCATCTTGATGCACTGAGAGTTGGCATCCTCCCAATAAGCAAATAGCTCTGTGACTTGCATCATATCTACAGGCACCGGATGTCCCGATACACGATAAAACTGTTTACCAGCCAACAAATCACTGCTAAAAGCCTTGTCGAGCTGAGCGTAAAAATAAAAAAGATCGCTGATCGCAAACTTGGCTTTGCTGTTAAATCCTTGAGCATCGACCACCCTGGTGATCTTTTCGCCTGTCTGTGTCTGCGCCCAATAATCGATCTGCTCGACAGCCTCTGCCGAGCCAAAGTTGATGCAATACAACTGACTGCCATATACATCCATGATCTCGCGCACAAATTGCTCAAAGCAACGCACATTGTCTTCAAACCATAAGGCACTGCCCGTGTGTATTTCATGACCGGCCTTAGGCAGGTTGATATAGTTGAGCAATTGCTTGTTCCAGGGATTGATCTCTGTTGGCAAGGGCAATTGCAAGGCATCCTGCAATTTTTGATAGGTCATGCCGGACAGACCGTTGTAAAGCATGGAAAGGGTCAAAAATATGCCAGTCGGAGAGATCAGCACATTATCGGTCGCATAATGCGGTGCTATGGCCGCCAATAACGAAACACCAAATTTGTTGTTGGCTTGCACGATGTGCTTCCAGTAATCGCGATCCGCCGGCTTGAGAGTCTGCATAGACTCGGTTCCCTTCCAAAATCTAAACTGATGATTAGACGCCTGAGCCTATTTTATTGCAATTGACGATCAAAATTCGAGCCCTGGACGCTTCTTGTCAATGCCCATTCGGCCGTTATCTGGATTGAGGCTAGTGACCGGGCGACGATTTTGGTTGAAATTGCCATCATTATGGCCAGAATTGACGTCTGTCTCCCCGCCTGCCTGAGCATTATCGAAGAGGCCTTTTTTGGAAGGCATGGCATCTCGGCTGGTTGGTCTCAAACCGCCATATCTAGGCGAATTGCCAGAGCCAGCATTGCCATTTGAGGAGGGCAAGGCAGAAAGATTACCTTCGGACTTTTCGCCGTAAACCGGGTTACCAAAGGAGTCTAGATTGGCTGGCGCATTTGCAGTCATATCGACATGAGCCGGGGCTACAGCGGCAGACACCTGTGCCTGCACCTGAGCCTGGGCCTGAGGCAAACCAATAAACTCGCCACACTCGATGCAAAACTTGCCTTTGCCGGCGGGCTTGGCGCAGTGCTGGCAAAGCCGGGGACTGCCACCATTATTAGCGCCAGTCGATGTTTGGGCATGCTGAGTCTGGACTGGCTCCTGCATCTGGGCATAAGCCCCGGTCTGCGAGATTTCGTATGGGCTGGGCGGCTGGGCTGGAGCGGCATAGGCCTGGTCAAGATCAAAATCATCTTGCGGCATATGGCCATTGTCCACTACTGCTCCCCTCACCTGCATCTCGTCCATGGCCTCAAAGGCATGTCCGATATTGCGAGCAAAGGCAGGCGCACCTGGAGTTCGCATGGGCGCAGGGCTTTCAAATGTTCCGGTATCCATGCCGTCTTCGCCCAGGCCATTGCCAAACTCGCTCTCGGCCATGCGTTGCTTGCGGGCCGTGACGTTGTGCAAGAGGTGGAGTCTGGCAATATCTTCGATACCACGCAGATCTACCATAAAGGGTTTCGTCTCGCCAAACTCAGGATCGCCGGCAGGTGACAAATAGACTAGAGCATGGTGCTTTTCCATACGCTTGATCGAATCAGAGTCGACCCGGGCTACTACCTGTTGGCTGTGGATACGGTTCCAGCTTGTCGGAAAGATGCCGAAGCCATTAGCCTGAAAGTGATCGGCTACACCAGGAACGACGACAGCGTGCTTGCCGATTTCTTCGGAAAAGAACTTTGCTGTAGTTTCATCCGCGTTGTGCAGACAGACACGAATGGCACTGTTGGAAAAGATCGTTTTGAGCTCGGAACTGACGCCCTTTTCCGACCCTCCAGAGGTAATTTGGGATACGTTTTGCAAGATGACGGTGAGCCCGCCATTAGCACCACGAACGATGGCAGATAGCCTACCGGCCAGATCGATATTGAGGGTCTGATACTCATCAAAGAACGCAAAGAGAGGCAAGACGTTTTTGGTACCGTATCTGGTGTGCAGGGCCTGTTGCAATTGGTAGACAAAGCAAGCGGCCAGAGACTCTGCGTCGGGGCCCAAAGAGGCAGGAGCGCCAAAGATGAGCACTGTGGGCTCGCGCATGCAACCTTTTAGATCGACATTGCTGGCTTCGGTGACTCGCAGGATGCCCTTATTTTTGAACATCCTCAAACGACCACGCACGCCCTGGATGTTTTTGTCCCAATCGGAATCAGTCCGGATGATGGACGAGAGACGCTGGGTCAGCTCACTGAGCTCACCAGCATTGATATTGGGGTCGGATTTGAGACGACGCATCGACTCGACGATATTGCGACGGTTGTTGACGAGCTTCATCAAGCCGTAGGGATTGCAGGTTAGCGGCTCAAAATCAGCGGCCTGACCGTTCTCGTCTTCGCCATTGACCTGTACTGCTCCCCACTTGAGCAATTGCACCAGGCCCTCGATGTAGCCAAAGTCACGCTCGGCCCAGTGTTGCTCTTCAGGCGGCAGCGAGTTGATATCTTGCACGATGGAAGAAGCAAAAGTAGTGGCATCGAGATCAAGGGGATTCCAGCAGATCGACTCAGAATCGAGCGGATTAAAATACAGAGTCCGAAAACCGGCTTGCTGAGCCTCGGGCAAGACTGTGTACTTAAAGCCTTCGCGTCTTTCGTCTAGATTGGGATCATTGGCCTTGGCCTCCAGAGCGATGATGACGCAGGGTTTGGCCAATAGGGCTTTGATCACGGCCCGCATCAGGGTGGTCTTACCTGAACCGGACGGGGCTACGATAAACATGTTTTTGTTGGGCAGCCTGCCCATCGGGATAGTGACCGGCAGGTGCGTACGCGCAAGAAAGCCAAAAGGCAAGACGACTCCATCGGCCTCGGTCCAGGTAGCATTGGGATTTTTTTTGCCTATCCGGCCGTGGCGACGACCATTGGGCGGGCAGACAAAGGACCGCTCGTAGTCGCGGGGAGTCATCATGCCGGATGGAGGATTGAAAGTCCGAATAGTCTGCCAGGGGAAAAGGCGCTTTTTGTGCGCCGCAGCAATAACCAGAGCAAGCAGTATGAGAGTCGGCAGGAGAATAGCCACAGAGGTGGCATCAAGAAAGCCCTTGCCCTTTTTGCCAGTAACAGGGGGCGCGACGTGAGCACGTGGATTGCCCTCCAAGCGGAGAGTCTTAGCCTGAATTTCCTGACCACGCGTGGGTGCAAGGGTGCCGTTGCCACCACCTAGAGGTATTGCCGCCACTCCGGGACTACCTGCAAAAGTAGGCGGTGCTAAGGGCTCTGCTCCATCCTTGACGAGTATATTGGGCGCTTGCGTTCCAAACGCGCCAGGCGCTGGAGCCACAGGCATGGCTCCGCCCATGGGAGGAGCAGCATACTGAGTCTGAGGCTGCTGATACATTTGTCCGCCGGGAGGGACGATCGGTGTGCCGTAGCTCTGCTGCCCCTGGCCATAAGCCGAGCCAGGCATTTGCGAGCCGACCGAAAGAGAGCCCTGCATCGACATATGGCGCTCGAAGTCTTGAGGAGACACGACTTCATTGGTTACCGTATTGCGGTAACCGGTGAGGACTCCTCTTTCGTTTATCTGCGGACGCCATTCCATAGCTTTTTACCTGCTTAATTCAAATATCTAGAAATCGAGAAATCGAGCCAATACCTATTTAGTTTTATCTTTAAACATTTAAAGATCTATAGCAAGTTGATGCAATACAAAACTAGCTCTATATGCGCCATTTATGGGAATAATACGCAGTTTTGGCGATAAATCCGGTCACTTAACCTGCTCCGTCATGAAAACCAGCAATCTGCAAACCTTCTGGAGTCTTTTTGACTATGTACTCCATGCTGATGTGTTTTTTTTCGGGCGGCGCAGATGGGGGAAAAAATGTCTGCTCCCCCTCCATAAAGATCACGATGGAACCATCCGGATTGTTTTGCCCGGCCGACATCTTGCTCAAGATAAACTCGTTTTTGAGGTTGGCCTGCTCGATCTGCGTCGCGAGTTCAGTCGTCCAGACATTGCTGCGATAAGACGAAGCGCACTCGGGAGTCATAAATTGCATGGCCCTCTCCTGCGACTTGCCGCAGGTCTGAGAATTGAAGTCAAAGGCATAGCCAAGCCACTGCCTGAGCATGTCTTGAGCCTCTGTCGCCTGCACCATGTTTTCGGGCTTGGCCTGACCCTGGCCACCATTGTAATCAGCAGGCAGATTGGGCTTGCCTGTGACATCGGGATTATTGGCCCATTTGGGCCTCTCACGGGTCTTTTTAGGACCGGAGCCGGTCTCTGGACTCAAGAAAGCCATTATAGTGATGCCCATGATCAGCCCGGTCACACCGGTCATGATCAGAGTCAATTTTTGTTTTTCTCCGGCTTGATAATCAAACATGCTTGGGATCCAATCTAAATCTAGCCAGCCTGCAATAGATCAGGGGTGAAAGTGTCGGGAGTGTAACCCTGGCCAAGCAGATGGCAGGCCCATCGATAATCGCCGCCACACAGCTCGGACATGCGCGCCCGCATGGGCTGGTCGGTATTGGGCTCGGTGGTGGCAACCCAATACATAAACCGAGGCACCACGAGCTTGACCACGCCTCTACTCATCTTGTGATAAACAAGGAAGGCATCTGAATACTCTCTGTTTTTACGAGTGAGATGCCCGATCGCGCCCATCTCCTGTGGCGTGAGACCGCAAGCATCACGGATCAGGTCAAAATTGGATGGGTCATTGCCGAGAATGATCTTGATCGAGCTGTTGGTGGCAAGGTTGCGAGCACGATCATCCCGCAGCAAGTCACCAAGCTCCTGGGAGATACCGATAAAAAGGAGTCCTAAGTGTCGGCTGGTCCTGGAAGCATCTTCGACGAGGGTCTTGCCGCCTTCGTATCGCAAGAGTCTCCACAACTCGTCTATGCAAAAGACAAAGCGCGAAGGCTTACCTTGAGCCACCTGCTCGGCCTTATGCTGAGCAGCTCTGCGCAAGACATAGTCAGAGACAAACAGTGTGACTACGGCTTCGAGAGTCTTGTCGTGCGCAAGATCGGACGTATCAAATACCATCAGCTGCGTGTCCATGGGAATAGACGTAGGACCATCAAAGAGCTTGCCAAAAATAGCGCCCTTGCAATAGAGGGACAACCTGTTGGCGAGATCTTCGCAAGTCTCGCCGCGTTTGTTACGGCCCTGGGTCTTGGCCTCTTCGACTAGCCATGCCACCAGATCCGACTCCACCGGGATGCGTCCCTCGGCGGCCGCCATCTTGTAGATGGCCTGGATGCCGTGCATGAGGATTGGCTTTTCGTCTTTTGTGAGAGCCTGTTCGCCGCGCTCTCCCAGCATGACCGAGTGAAAGTTGAGGATCTTGATGATATGGGACTCTGGTGGATTGGCAGGATCGATAGGCTTGCCGTCAGCGGTCTGATAAGGCAGATCGTAGAGATTGATGCAAACCTGACCATCTGGACCTAGCTTGATATAGGCCGTGTCGTCGTAGACTTCGGTGAGCATCTTGTATGAGCCTGATCTATCTATGATGATGGTCTTGGCGCCAGCCAGGGTCTTCATCTGGATGATCTGCTGAGCCACCATTGATTTACCTTCACCTGGCTGACCAAAAACGATGCAGACAGCGTTAGGTAGTTTTTCGTCGTATGGATTGAGAAAAACAGGCTCGAGCGTCTCCTTGGAAAAACCCAGCCAGTCGCCTTTTTCGGAGCCCAATTTGGCATGCACGAAAGGAAATGAGTTGCGGACCGTGGGCGTCCTGACGGCTTTGCCGCGACGAACCACATCGATGCCCAGACCTGGCAGACCACCAATAAAGAGCGACCTCTGCTCGTGATATCCGACGACAAATCTAGCACCACGACATTGCGCCGAAGCTGTCCTGACAAACTCGGTGGAGCGATTGAGCTCCTCTAAAGAGTTGGCCAAAAGAGTAAAGTAGATGGCGTAATTGAACACCTCCATATTGGTGGTATACAACTCCGAGCCGATGGATGCTGCTTCTTGGGCTTTCTCGGCTTCTTCTTGGTTTGGAGCCGATCTCTGTCCCATCACACCCTGATAAGTGTTAGCAGTGGCTTGAGCTTGCTTGCGCTGCAGTTTTTTTCTAAATAGCTCTTTGTCCAATTTGTGAGCATAGATATTCATCCGCCACTCACAATTGAGTCTCAGCAAAGGTTGCAACCAGAGTGGCCCCGTACGCTCCGGCAATCTATTCATATACAAAGTCCGGATATAACGCCCCGCCACCTCTGGATGAGCAGGATCGGCATTGTAGTCATTAGGGGGCAAATACTCGGTCTTATCAGTGATCTTGACGAAGTCAGGCGAACTAAAATCGTAACAAGACTCAGTCAGCTGCTGACGGATGGTGGCAGGCTCTAGATCAGGAAAAACACGCCGCACCGCCGGTGGCACCGCAGCCGTCTGCGGACGAGTCGGCACAGGCACTGTGGTGCCGTCACCACTAGCCACTTGGCCGGGGTTTAGCTCTTTGTAGAGCATTTGAAAGTATTCTACTGCCGACACAGGGCGGCCATTCATGCCGCATGCGCCAAGTTGTCCAACATAGCCGTTGGCTCTTTGCACCAACGTAGTGACATTTTTAAAATGTCCGCCGACCGATTGTCTTGCAGCTTGATTGGTGAGCGAGTCCATGACACGGCTGACGACCGAGTCGATCATCCCCTGCTTTTTGACGGGCTTTTCTTTGGGTGGTCTATAGGTGAAAGTGACGAAGAAATGCAGCTCTGGTATAAAATTTTTGCTCAAGAGCGAAGCCTGGTCGTTTTCTACAACAGAAGCCACATAGCGCAAAAAATCATCCTCGGCTACTTCGACAGGATGCTTTTGAAAGTATTCGCGCTTGGACACATTGTTGCAGATGACAGTCATCTGCACCGAGGTATCGATACCGTTGAGGAAGCCGGTGAAGTGGTTCATCAAAGAGACGAGTCGGACCTCATCGAAGCCCGAGACGTGCACGCCGTCTATCTCGAAGCAACAACGGTAAGAGCCGTCCTTGAGCACGAGTATGCCCAATCCCGATGCATCGTCGTGAAAGAGATCCCAGAGAGGCACCAGACCTGCAGCCGAATTGTGCGGCCTTGGTACTGGCTCGGAAGGCAGCTTGCCCAAAGCTCCCTGAGCAGCACTGGACATTTCTTTCTTTTTGAAAAAGCCAAAGAGGCTGTTTTCTTTTGAGTAGGATCTATTGACTGAGGTAACCATGGACTCTACTCCAAAAACTGGGGGAGGTCTTCGTCGATGAGAAAACGCACCGGATTGGGATCGGGGCCAGGGATAAAAACGCTGGCCCCAGTAAAGTGATTGAGCATGGCCCCCCAATTGCCAGCCGCGCCCTGGATAGTCACAACGCAATAGACAGGACCGACCAGGCCGATCAAAATGCAGATATAGAGCCTCAGATCCTGCCCGGCAACATAAAAGGGCGAAAAGAAAGAATAGATCTGCGTAGACACGAGAAAAGATCCCAGACACCAGATCAATTGATCGTATCTAAGGCCAAACAGCTTTGGCGCGTCTTCTAGGTTTAGTGGTGTGACGTCTTCCATGATTTAATTATGCCCGGAAACGCTCAAGCCGTGGCCGAGCGTTTGTTGAGAAAGATGGCCTCTACCATATGTGGTGGAAGCCTGACAGGGTTATTATTCCCGTTTGCAGCAAACATAGTCATCCGATCTACTAATTCGAGAGGTAGCCCGGCCATCTTGTCGACCTGCTCATATCTAAATCGAGCTTCGCCAAATTCGCCCAGCAATCTGTGGATTTCTCCCAATATATAAGCATAACGAGAACGGTTGCCGGACCAATCATTATCTGCCAGCGCTTGTATCAACTGGACCTTGGCCAATTGCAAAAATTTCTTTCCGTCCACCCCCTCCTCCCTGCTGCACCAGTAGCCATTGAGGGCAAGCACGGCCTGATCGACCGCATGCACCTCAAATTGACGCCCCGAATGCACGGCATGCGCAAATTTTTTGGAGGGTGAGACAGGAGGCGAATCAGCCACCACCTGGGGCAAAAGATGATACTCCTGGAAAGACGACAGCCACCAGGTATAGATGCAGCTGGGACACATAGCTATGAGAGCCGCTCTGAGATGAGCATCAGGCAAGACTCGGTGCAGATCGGCCTCCATCGGGGTCTGCGCGGTCACTTGAGGCGTACGCGCAAGCTCAAATGTCGCAAAAGGCGTCTCGCAGCTCGGACATTTGACCGAGATTTGTCGCAGCTTGAAAAAACTCAGGTTTGTAGTCATGGCAATAGTTTAAACAAATTCTCAAATGGCCGCACTACGGTATTTCCCACAAAAATTATCAGGCGCCCCGATCGGAGCGCCTGATGTTTTTTTGATCTTGATTTTGAACCTTATCAAAACCACAAGCTAGGCCTGGTTGCCACCAAATTTGTCGCGGCCCAGTGCTTGTTCCAGCACTCTCTTCATCAAGCGATCGCGAGGGACGGGCGATTGGTCGTGACGAACGATCGCGCCTTGCTGATTGCGTACGGGCATCGGTCTAGGGATGAAACGAGGATCGAGGCGAACGGAGTCGACATAATCCTTGGTGAGGACTGGATCGCCATAAGTTTGAGGATCTTGCTGGTGAGCCTCGACAATGGCACGCGCAGTATAAACTGATGAGTAATCGATGTTTTGCTGAGACCAGCGAGGATCGCTGTCCATCATGCTCTGCACGATCTGCACATCGGCCATGCCGACCTTGCTAGCGCCAACAGCATTGGCTGCCATGGCCACTGCAGGCATGGATGTCGGATTTTGCGAATAAGCCTGAATGGCGGTCTCGAGGAAGGCATACTTGCCTGGATCGTTATCCGAGCGACCTGGATCGCAGATTTGTTTCCATTCCATGCCATTAGCTCTCAGGTCTGCTACAACCTGCTGAACCATATTGCTAGATCCACCAAATTGTCCGACTGCACTCTGGAGGGCCGCTGCCGAGAGACTATTGTGATCAATGACTTGACCAGAGACGCTGGTCTCGACATCGACGATAGCATGCTGATCGGGCATAGAGCCACCACCACCGCCACCAAAACCAGATACCTGACCGATTACGACCTGACCTTGCGAGCTGCCCACATTGCCACCAGGGACACGTACCGAAGTGTGTTGAGGAGCTCCACCACCAGTGGCATTGCCTTGTTGCATGCGCAGATTGGCGATGGTCGCACCACCTTGCGGATTTGGCAAATTGACATTGGGAGTCGGGATCATACCGGGATTGATCGGTGCAGATGATACTTGCGGGCCATCGAGGAACATATCGACATCGGCCTGGCTATTGACCGGAGCACCACCGCCGACAACCGATCCAGATACGCTGGTCTGCACGGATGTAGGTTGTGATTGGACCGGTTGTCCTCCACCTGAGTAACCACCACCAGAGGCGCTGATCGTCTGGGTGCCACCACCCATGGAGCGAGCTTGCGAATACCTCTGCTCCACACGAGCCATGGCTACGCCGCCAGCCTTGAGCGAATTGTAGGCTCCGACATAATCTTCTGGGCGGCCGTTGGCTCCGACCATATTGGCTACGGTATCTACAGTATTGTAGTCGCTGCAGACCTGCTCTCCCATTGCGAGGGTCAGGGCGCCCCAGGTATTGGCGACCTGGGCAGGCACAGCCTGAGCATTGTTGCCGTACCAGGCATCTTTGACCACATCCGGCGTACCTTCGGGGATGACGTCAGCGCCCTTGGCGCGCATGTATTCGACACCACCACGTATGCTGGCACCCTTGAGCCATGGCTGAGCCTTCATGACGCTGGTATTGGCGGCCACGGCTCTACTGCAAGAATTGATACCGATACCGCTCTGGATGAGGCCGTCAGTCGCAGGTCCCATCTTCCAGCTAAAGCCTGACTCAGGGCTTGAGTCGTCAGTCATCATGTGGACGGCCCAGGCTTGCTGCTCCGAACTCATAGGACCGTAGCGGCCTACTAGATAATTGGTATAGGCATTGCCTTCTTCGCCGTTGACGTATGCTTGCGCACCAAGAGCTGCATGCTTGGCCATGGACCGCTGGAAGCTCTGCTTAGCAGAAGCGGTCTGGGTCCATGAAGAACCATTGTAGGCTAGGATACCCGCTGCCGCGCGCTGAGCAAGCCCCTTGGGCTTGTGCTCGCCAGAGTCGATCGCTGATTGTCTGGCGGCATCATATGCTTCGGCATCGCTACTCATCAACTCGCCATAGGCACCAGACATGATCTGCATAGCCTTTTGCTCGTCGGTGGCACCTTCGCCAAAGCGTACGTGCATCATATGACCTTGATTGTCGTAAACATTGGTCGGTCTACCGCTAGCCGAGGGAGCCAGAGTAGCGCCTTGCGCCAGTCGGATTGCAGCTGATGCCACCCTATAAGGGACGTGGCGATAGCCGGCTTGCATGTATCCGTCAAACTTTGAACCTTGCTTGGGACTCGAGGGAGCACTGCCTTGAGCAGCAGGACCAGAAAATCCACCTCCAGCTCCGCCACCATTGTCATCGCCGCCATCCCCACCGTCTGGCCCGTTAAAATTGGTAGGGGGCTGCACTGGAGGGGCATTATTGCCACCCTGGCTGGTGGTGAACTGAGTCTGAGGACCTTGAGCGTGAGCTCCCTGGAGATTGGGATTAGCGGCATTGCCCGCTGGAGTGACCGTGGTCTGGGCAGTGCCTTGAGCCTGTCCACCCGGCTTGAGGCCAGCGCCCGGCACGGTTTTGGCCGCGTCGATCTTGGCCGCTGCGACAGCACCGGCTGCGCTGATGATACGGCCAGTCACTGCATTTTCTCTGACTTGCGTGAGAGGCTCGCCCTTGTCTCCCTCGACCAGTACCTCGTCTCCCCCTGCTCCTTTAAGAGTGGGATCGAGATTGGCTCCGGTGGCAACGGCATTCATACCAAGGCCAGCTGCGGCCATGGGAGGTATGACAGATTTGCCAGTAGGATTGGCACCGGGCTTGCCTACTGCAGTCACATTAGTAGTGGCTCCAGCAAGATCGAGCGCAGGACCTTGAGTTTTGCCACCAGCAACAGTCTGCTTGCCATTGGCTCCATCCGGTCCGTTTAAATTGCCTCCCTGCCCCTTTTGATCTATGGAGCCAGGCGGCTTGAGGCCGGGCACAGCAGTCCCTGCAACGGGCTTGCCCTCAGAATCGAGCTCGAGCTCTAATTGTTGCTGGCCGGGTTGACCGGTCCCGGTCTGTCCCTGACCAGTCTTGTTGCCGGCGTTTTTGAGATCTGCAGCTGTCATGCCAGCGGCGAGATCCTTGCCTTTAGCATCAGCACCTGTAGGATTGCCACCGTTTTTAGCATCTCCGCCCTTTGCCACGGCAGACACGGCCATGCCGGCAGCAGCTGCAGCCAGGGCAGCCTTGTCCTTGTCGTTGACCGGTGGTCCAGCAGCCTTGAGCGGCTTGCCATTGGCGTCCAGCTGTTGGTCGCCTTTTTTGGTGGAATCATTGACACCACCAGCAGCATTGAGCTGCTTGGTCGGATCTGTTACAGGAGGCGGCACTAAGCCAGGTTTATTTTCATCGTCTTTTTTATCGAGACCACCCAGACCAGTAGGTCCACCCGAGGCAGCCGCGAGACCGCCCATAGCAGCAGCGACCGTTCCGATCGCAGCGCCTTTCTTGGCAGCATCGCCTAGACCGCTGGCCACACCGGCTGCATTTGGTGTCGAACCAGGAGGTGTAGCACCAGCCCCACCTGCAGCAGGATTGACCGGCTTGGCACCGCCAGGAGGAGTGATACCATCGCCTTCGCCGGGCTTCTTACCATCTGGACCGCCTGGCTTTTTAGGATCGATAGGATTGATAGGCTTGCCATCAGGTCCCATAGGACCGTTAGGACCGCCACCCTTTTTATTGGGGACATTGCCTGTCTTTTGAGTGTCACGGATATCTTTGAGCAGGTCAGGTCGAGCAACATCAGAGCCAAGTCCGTTGAGCTCGACATTTTGTGATTTGGGTGCGCCTTTGGCACCAGCAAAGCCAAAATTGCCGACTGCATTGGCAAAGTGCATGGCACGCGATCCGAGAGTGGAGCCCAGGGCTTTGCCAGCAGAAAGGAGGCCACCAGTGATCAGACCGGCTGAGATAAAGTCGGACATGGGCGAGATCTGTGCCCTGGACAAAAATGAAGGCACCTGGATCATGATCTGCAAGACGCCGATGGCCATGACGATTTTGCCCCAGGGGTTGAAATCGGAAAGGATGACGATGACCATGATCTTGAGCAAACCGACCCAGACGAAGGTCCAGAGGCTGACCTCGACAAAAGAACGCACGAAACCAGAAGTCACCGACTCGGTATCAGGTACAGCAAAAAACACGAGAAATATCGGCGCAAACATGTACTGCGCAGTCAGAAGCGCAGTCTGGATTGCTTTGAGCACGAGGATATAGACGAGCTGGGCAATGAGAACCCCACCTAAAACGAGGTAGATGATCAGACCAGCAAAAGCGATCAACGAACCGACAGTACCCAGGACGATACCACCCGCACCACCGGCAAGCACACCGCCCAGTACCTGACCGGCAACAGGGGCAGTAGCATTGGCCAAGAGCGCAGCGCCAGCAACCAGACCGCCTTTGACGGCGGCTGCCATCGCAGCATCGAGCATGGCGACCTGATCGGCGGAGTTAAAGTAGATCGTCTTGATCATCTCATTGGTGATCTGGATCTCAAAAGCATAGATAGTAGGCCAAGCGAGCAAAAGACCAGCCGTAAAGATCAAGCGTCCGACCGCGCCCATTAGATTGCCTCCGCCTCTCCAGGCGGCCTCGGCCCAGTACTTCCAGATACAGAGGATAAAGAGCAAGAGGAGCAGATCAACGGCGATGCCGTACATGATGTCAGCGCCCTGGCGGACATAGGGAGAAATATCGTCGATAGCCTGACCATCACCACCAGGAGTAGTGCTCAAACCATTGACGGCAATATTGGGATTAAGCACAAAAATGCGGAGAAAGCCGGTGAGCATCTGGACGGCATCGGCCACCCAGCCGTTGATCAACTCACTGAGCCATTTGCCTATCAATTGACCGATATTGGCAAAGAAATTGGAAATAATGTCATCGCCCCAGAAGGCAGACAAGCCCTCATAGGTTTCGTTGTAAGAACCAAACTCTGGCCAGAGCTTGCTCTCCACGTTTTGCGCAACACTCTGAGTATTTTGCTCGGCCTGTTGCTGCACGAGCGTTGTCATCTCGGTGGCATCGGCATAAGGATCAGGAACGGTATCATCCGTATTGCGAGCCGCGCCCTGGACTGCCGAGGCATTGGGATCACCGGTATAGTCCTGCCCGGCTGGGGGCACCTCGGTCTGCGCCGATACGCTCAAACCAAAAGACGCCATCAGGCAAAAAATAGCCATGAAAGCGCTTACCAGCCTCGTCAGAAGCTTGCCGTCGTTATATTTGGATTTGGATTTACTGATGCCGGTAGCCAATTTTGTCACTTCGGTAGAAAAGAGTGTTTGGGATGTAACGACCTCCAGATTCGTATTGCTTGCTCGGTTTCGAGGTATTGCATGACGACACTTTTGGTCTTGTACAGCAGTACTGTAAAGGCAAAAGCAAAACTTGTCAGTGTGGTTATTCCCATCTAAGGCGGGATTTCCGCGCTTTTTTATCTATTTAGCAATAAAAAAGAGCCGCTTGCGCGGCTCCTTTCAGATTGCTTGATGTGTTGTCCGCCGAAACCGATACCGAGACCTTTGGCTACGTTCATTGCGGCTTCACCGCCATCACGCTGACCAAATGCGATCTTCATACCAGCGAGGGACGAAGGAACGGTGGACAGAGCAGTAACGACACGGGAGATGTCTCTTGCACAGTCATAGCCGTAGTCTGCCAATTGGCCTACTTCGTTGGATTGACCGTAACGGGGATCTACCGGTGCGCCTACTAGACCTTGGGCATGTGCGGCCTGGTCGTAAGCACCGATGGCCATCAGCACCAGCTGTGGTGCCAACATGATGCCGACGCGGGCGGCTACTTTGAAAGAACGGCTAGCAACAACTTTTTTAGCGAGGGATGCAACTTTATTCATTAGGGTAATCCTCTGTTTCGATTGATTGGGAGCGAAGATGAAATCGAATTGTCTTGAAAGCTTTAGTCGATTCGGCAGGTCGTCCGTCGTTTTGCGTTTGACGTATCTGCGACTCAACCTGCTATTACTTTACGAATTTGCACCGCCTTTGTCTGTGTGGAAATTCCCATGAAAAAGCACTTTTTTGAGCATTTTTTGCGGTTTCTACGTATGAAGGCGCAAAAAAAAGACCGGACATATGTCCGGTCTTTCTCTTTTGTGCGCTTGTCCGATGCGTGTTTTGGGTTTGATCCCAATCTAAGTCTTATTAGATCTATATAGACCGCCGAAACCGATACCGAGACCTTTGGCTACGTTCATTGCGGCTTCACCGCCATCACGCTGACCAAATGCGATCTTCATACCAGCGAGGGACGAAGGAACGGTGGACAGAGCAGTAACGACACGGGAGATGTCTCTTGCACAGTCATAACCGTAGTCTGCCAATTGGCCTACTTCGTTGGATTGACCGTAACGGGGATCTACCGGTGCGCCTACGAGACCTTGGGCATGTGCGGCTTGATCATATGCACCGATGGCCATGAGAACCAGTTGCGGTGCGAGCATGATGCCTACGCGAGCAGCTACTTTGAAAGAGCGGGAAGCGACGATTTTCTTTGCGATGGATGCTGCGTTTTTCATGATTAGAAACCTCATTACTTTATTGATTGGGAGCTGTAATGCACATCGGACTTGATGTATTTGGTGGTTGCGATTCGTTTGATTCAACCTGCTATTACTTTAAGTTTTCAGGTCCGCTTTGTCTGTGTGGAAATTCCCATGGAAAAGCATTTTTTTGAGCATTTTTTGCGGTTTCTACGTAGGCTTTTGCTCTTTACTACTACTTATTGCTTCCAATTTTTCACTACACCTGTGACTTTCTCCTCTGCATTGATAGTCGGTTTAAAGCTGGTCGGCGTCACGACTCAAACTTGCCTGTCTTTGTTCTGGAGGCATGCACGGAGTTTTGCAAATTATTGGCGATCAAGACTCCTTTAGATGGCGATTGGTTTGCGTCCGCCGTCTGCATTGGCTTTCCAAAAGGTGAAGTAAAGACTACTGGCTTGATGGTCGCGTGATTTGTCAGCAGACTGCTGGAGACTGTGTCTCTCCGAAATTTGTGCGTGGCAAAGCCTGTCTATAGAAATTTTTCTACAAGAACAATCTATATATGGATAAGAATAGAGCGGACTACTTAGACTTGACGACACCAGTTACGCTGGTCGAAGTCGAGGTGCCAGATCCAAAATTGGTTGGTGCAGTATTGCCTGGTACATAGCCGGATCCATAGGTCTGGGTCGCGGGCATGCTCCTGCCAGTAGCAACGGCAGGCCTGGCAACTCTAGGCTTGGACCACTTGATCGCGGTATTTGTGCTCCTGGCTAACTGTGCTGCGGGCTTGGCCTGCATCGCAGGCATCTGTTGAGCGACAGCAGGTTTGGCCTCCTCTATTGGCTTGCCAAATAGATTGGAAAAAGGCTGCGGCTTGATGGTAGCCGTGACTTGAGGCTGTGCGATTGGCGTGACAGCAGGTTTTACGACGGGTATAGGCTTGGCGATGATATTGGCACTAGGCAAAAATGATTTGGATGTAGATCCTGGCCTGGCATTAGATATTGGTCCGCTGTAATGTGAAGAACGAGGCATTGCCGGCCCTTCGATCTTGTAAATGTTTGGCGGGAAATTGAATCTCATGCCGCGGCCCTCTTGCTGTTGCCCCTCCTGCGCATTGGCCGGAAGAGCGAGCATTGCCGCAGAGACGCATGTCAATGCACCGATGGAATATAAGAGTCTGGCGGTAATCATGATGGGGTGTCTCCGGACAAAAAGAAAAGAAGGGACAAAAGATCAGAGATGTATAAAACCATTTTAGATCAAAATCTAAAAGCATTCCGTGTACCAAAACCAGTCATCATGGCTCCAGTCATGCCCAAGCCCCAGAGGTTGTTGGGTCTACGTATCATTGTGCCCACTAAGGCGCCTGCTCCAAAACCAGCCAGACCAGAGACTGCATGCGAGATGCCGGAACGGCGGATGTCGCGTCTAACGGTCGGGTGAGGAGATGGTGCACTGAGTTGCTGTGTTTGAGTGACATTGCCATAAGCGGTCATATTGCTGTTTGGATCCTGGCCGGGAGTGATCCAATCACTCGAGGTCGTGGTGCCATTATTGGCAAAGGCAGGTGGCTGCGCATTATTGTTGTTGAGCCCAGGCACCATCGAGTTGTTGCCCATATTGGGCATGGCGTTGGGTTGGCCCATGAGGCCATTCATCATGTCATTGCGCATCTGCTGCGAATTTTGAAAATTGTTATTGCCCATATTGCCACCATTGTTATTCATGGCTTGATTGAGCACCGGATCATTGGCAGTCATATTGCTAAAGTTGCCGTTTTGCTGACGAGCCTGAGCCTGACTGTCAGCCATTTTTTTTGCCATTTGTGGATCTAGAGGCACTATCTCGGGAGGCAAGAGCGAATCCTGCTCTGCCTCGAGTTGATATTGTGCCATCGCCGGCAATGCCGATTGCATCACAACGACAAGCATAAGCGCAAAGCTGGAAAGGCTGCAAAATAGCCCTTTGCGCTTGGCTTTTAGATTATGGAGATCTTGAGGATGCTTGTGGTGTAAAAAGTGCGACATATGCGACCGCCTGCTTGCTGCCTTGACCGAGAAAGTAAAAGTATTTGATAAACAAATAGTAAGAAAAAAGCAGACAAAAAGAAATCGGGGGAATTCCCACGGGTATGGGAATTTTCCCCCGAATATCTTATAGCTCCCAGGTGTAAAACTGAAAATCTTAGAAGTTGGTGATCACGCCAGTGGGCAAGAGACGTTGGCCAGTCTTTTGAGCGGTAACGTTAGCAGGCGAAAACTGGGTGTAAGGGAAACCAAAGTCGGTGGTCTTGCTGGAGTACATCGGTAGACGTCTCATACCTTGACCAAACTCAGTTGATTGGTTGGCTTGCAGTGCACCTATAGGGTTATTTCTTGTAGAAGAGAGACCAAAGTCCTGGATAGTGGAACCAGTCGGGATGACGCAATCACCAGCCTGAAAACGAGTACCGCCGCCCAAATCGATGGCGCTGGATCTCAGGCCGTTACCACTAGGTACACCAGTTACGGTGCCCCAACCTGCCCATGGGCCCATTCTCTCGATATTGTCCTGGCTGCCATCGTCAGGTCCCATGCCGATCATGGAGTTGCGACCACGGATACCCCATTGCTTGGTTTCTTGACCGCCTCGACGGATTGTATTGATCGAAGTGTTGTAACCGCCTGTACCAGCATAACCGCCAGTAGGCATAACGTTGACTTGTTGCGAAGCATTGATGAAACCAGCAGGTGCCTGGAGCGAACCAGGATCATAGCCTGGTGTCGAAGGAGGCGAAGGCACGACACCGGTCAACGAAGGTCCAAGTACGCCAGGAGGCGATACGATGGCGGGAGTGACAGGCAAAGGAATGCCAGAAAAATTGTTATCGATCTGATTGGCTGGGATCGCGGGGATCCAGGGCATCAATTCGGGAGCGCCACCCATGCCAGGATTGACTCCAGCGGGTGTCGGGCCATCACCAATGGCCGGCGGGGCGCCTTCGGGAGGGCATTGGAAAGGTGCGCCGGTGGGCTGACCTTGGATCAAAGGAGTACGGAGGGTGCCTACGGGAGATCCCGGAGCGGGACCGCCTTGCACAGGACTACCGGGCCAACCACCCGAAGCGGCAAAAGCCGAAAGCGATGACGACGACAATGTCATGGCAGCCATAACTACTGCAGGTACCAGCTTGCGAGCATTGCTGAAAGTGGTCTTTAACATGGTGGCCTCCTGGAGCCTAAAAGAAAGGTTTTTGATTTCTTCGTTAGGGAGCGATTTGGGAGCGATATATAAGGAGCGTTTTAATAGGGAGCGATTGTTGCCTGGGATCTAAGATTGGAGCCTTTAAATAGAGTGCGATTGCCGTAGAGATCTTGAGTGGCCTGGGCATTTGGCAGATTTCTGCCGTTGATGGCCTGACCGCCGCTACGTCTCGGACCGTCTTCCGAAAACTGTGGACACATTTTGAGATCCGGCTTTTCGGATAGTTTGGCCCCATAATCCATCATACGCGAGCTTTGGGCTCTTACGTTATTGGGATTGCCAAAATCGTAACTCCGTTGACCGCCCCATCTCTGTGTTGGAGCATTGCCGACCATCCCACCCTGAGGGCAGATCGGCACCTGGCAGACGGGTGCCATAAAACCATTGCCCCCGGAAGATCCATTGATCGAACCATCGTCGTAGCCGGCGGTGGAAGGAGGTGGAGTCAAATAACCAGAAACAGCGGCATTGATGGTGTCTTTATCACCACCCATGGCGTAAGGCAGATTAGTAATGTGTGAAGCCGGAGCCTCAGGCATGCCACAGCTGCCGGGAGTGACAGGCATGGGAATATAGCCGGAGCCTACGGGCGGAGCATCTCCCTGCATGGGCGTGACATAGGCCGGAGTGTTGGGCGTACCGTAGATCAGAGGAGTACGGAGGCTGGTCATCACGTCGGACTCGCCATATGCCATTGAGGCTAGAGGGCTTGTCAGCACACAGGCAAGAGCAGCAAACAATGCCTTTACTGTCATCAATTGTCTTGATTTGAGCGACATTGCCTTTACTCCTGAGGGTCGACCGCTTTATCGGCGGCATGGCTCTAATGTAGACAATCCCGACGGGCTTGTCTTTGGTGAAATTACGTAGCCGCCCCTATGGATTTGCGGTTTTTCCCATATTTTTTTGTCCTTATATGGATCCACCCCAGTGGCGCTCTCAACCATACACCCGTATGGAGAGTTTTTTAAACGCTCTCGCCCAACATGCGAGTTGCCGATAAATCAAAGCCCGGCAAAAAAAAGTCACCACTATTAGTGCGCCCTGAAACAATGGTGGCATACACCATAGACGGTGCTTTCAAGAGGAAAAGGCACCAGGCACCATAGGCAATGGCAAATTTTTATTTTCAAATTGGTGCTTTACCAGTATCATAGAGGAGCAGAAAGGGAGGTTGCTTGTGAGCACTCAACCATTAAAGAAAGACGACGAACTAGATTTTAGCCCGCCCAGCCCGGCCGGACATGAGAGTGCCATCAGTACCGATGGCCTGGATCATATCTTCAGATGGGCTTCAGATATGGTGGCAGAGGGCGATGACGAGAGAGTCAAGGTCGCTCGCGAAAAACGCGTACGTCGCCAGGTCCTCGACGTGGTGCAAAAATACAAAGAGCAACGCGTTGTCTCGGCCAGCCAGGACGAGGTCTCTTATCTGCAGAGGAGAGTGATCGCCCTCCTCACCAAGATGCAGGAGCTTACCGAAGAAAATGCAGCGGTCAAGCAAGTCATGGTCGGTCAGTATTTTGCTGTCCAACGCATACCCCATCTCGAAGAGCAAATCAGAGTCCTCAAAGCTGTCGAATTTGAAAAAGAGGCAGCCGTCAGGGAACGTCGCTATTTGATGGACGCTCTCGCCAAGCTCAAAGTCGAGCGTGACTATCTAGAGGACCTCCTCAATACAGTCGAAGACGAAAATACTCGTCTATCGGGCATACTGAGAGAGACAAGGCAAGAGCTCACGACCGTCAAGAGCCGCAAGTGGTGGCAGCCCATCACCGATTTTCTCGGCTTCAAGTAAGCAGACCAATATAGTTTTACTCCGCTCGATTCGATTCAACAAAAAAGCGCCTCTCGGGGCGCTTTTTTGTATCTCTGGACATAGCCTATTCTACTGATCGCTGTCAAAGGCCTTTTTGATCTTGCCTTCAAATCCACGCGCTGTAGGCCGATAATATTTGCGATCGATCAATTGGTCCGGTAGACATTGCATATCTTTTGCCACACCTTCTTCAAAGTCATGAGCATATTTGTAATCCTTGCCATAATCCAAGTCTTTCATCAATCTAGTCGGTGCATTACGCAAATGCAAGGGGACAGGATGCTGCACCGTATTTAGTGCATCCATCGCGGCTTCGTTATAAGCAGCGTACACAGCATTTGACTTTGGAGCCAGAGCCATGTACACGACTGATTGAGCAAGCGCGATCTTGCACTCGGGCATGCCGATCAACTCTACGGCTTGCATGGCCGCAACCGTTTGTGATAGCGCCTGTGGTGCTGCAAGACCGATATCTTCTGACGCAAAGCGCACGAGTCGGCGCGCCACATACAAGGGCTCTTCGCCTGCCTCGAGCATGCGTGCCAGCCAGTACAGAGCCGCTTGCGGATCGGAATTGCGGATTGATTTATGCAGGGCAGATATCAGGTTGTAATGGTTTTCGCCATCCTTATCGTATTTGAGGACGGCCGTTTGGACGGCTTGCTTGACCTCGTCTTCGTGGATTGTCTTTTTGCCCTTGCGCACGGCTACTTGCACGGCCAGATCAAGAGAGTTGAGCGCGGTACGCGCATCACCGGAGGCGTAGATGGCAAGCATATTGAGTACATCATCAGAGACGTCCATCTCTAGTTGGCCGAGTCCTCGCTCGCTATCAGTGAGCGCTTGCCTGAGGATAGTGCGCACATTGTCCAGACTCAACTCTGTCAAAACAAAGACCTTGAGCCTCGAAAGCAGAGCCGAGTTGATCTCGAAACTAGGGTTTTCGGTTGTGGCGCCTACGAGCGTGATCGTGCCGTTTTCTACATAGGGCAAAAAGGCATCCTGCTGAGATCGATTAAACCGGTGTATCTCATCCACAAAGAGTATGGTCTTGCGGCCCTCTATCTTCATAAAGGCTTCGGCTTCAGCCATGACAGCCTTTATTTCTTTAATACCAGAAGTGACAGCCGAAAAAGATATCCACTTGCTATCCGTCTCACGAGCTATGATGCGCGCCAAAGTGGTCTTGCCTACCCCGGGCGGTCCCCAGAGGATAAAAGACGAGAGCCTCTTGTCAGCTATCATGCCCTGCAAAGCGGCACCTTCGCCTAGCAGTTTTTCCTGCCCCACATACTCCCCGAGATTGCGAGGCCGCATGCTTTCGGCTAGCGGTATGCGCATCTATTTAAGGAGAAAGATCGTGGTTGGAATGAGAGAGCCGAGAAAGAGCCCAATCATGGTCCATACGACGATTTGTTTAAAGTTTTTTTTGATCGCTTTGATAGGTGAGATCATTTTTGGCGGTTTCCATTAGCCGGTCGATCCAAAGAGTATAAAGCAAACAAAAAGCAAAGAGGCGCTGGTGAGCAAACCCACCATGGCGCCTCTTAACTTTGATGTGCGACCGGGAAAAACCTGTGTGGCCAGCCAGCCAGAGCACCTTGAAGTGCCTCTCCATATAGATATCATTTCATAAGGTCTGAGTATCGCCAAGGCGCCAGCCGCCTGATTTTGGTTGGCCACCTAACAAAATCTGTAAAATAATCATAGGGTCTGCCCCTATTTTTCTCAAAAGATCCGTCATGCCACAACCAGCATGTGTGGACGTAAAATATTAAGCCGTTAATCGAGAATCTTGATGCACAAAAATCTAAGGCTATTGTCCTTTCAAATCGTTTGCGGGACTGCACTGGCAGCCCTGAGCACGCATGCGCCGGCAATAGCCTCCAAGTTGCCACCAGCCATAAATCTCGAAGGCGCCGAAACCAAGCAGGACCCAAAAGCCAAGCCCAATGCCCTTTTTACATTTAATCCGACTCCGCTCGAAAAGATCGAAACCGAAAACAAGATTGCCAATCTGACAGAGAGCATCACAAGATTGCACGATCGGCATTATGCACCTGCCAATCCTCAGCAGATGGGCGAGGAACAAAAAAAATTGATCGAACAAGCCATATTTACGGTTAAATCAAAGCAGCTGGCCATCTATCTGAGCCTTCGTGGGGCTCATTATGCATCGATTGGAGAAACAAAAAAAGCACTCAATGATCTCAACGAAGCGGTGAGTTCGGACTCCACCTCCAGCCAGGCCTACAACAATCGCGCCTGGATACTGGCACAAGATGGCAATTTTAAAGCAGCCATGGCCGATGCTGACAAGGCAATTGAGTACTCTCCTGAGATGCCCGAAGCTTACGACACGAGAGGCACCATTTTTCTAGCCCTTTCGGATTTTGATAAGGCCCTCAAGGATTTTGATGCTTCGATCAAGTTTTATCCTAATTACGGCGAGGCGTTTTATCATCGCTCGCTCGCGCTCAAAGCGCTCAACCGTGAGACAGAAAGCGAAAAAGATCTAGCCAGGGCCAAAGAGCTAGGCTATAGCCACTAAGTTTTCTTCTTGATCTCGGCCATAAAATCATAGAGCTCGCGTGCCAGTTTTTTTGGTATGCCTTTGACTGCTTCGATTTCTTGCAGGCTCGCAGTCTTGATCTGCTCAAAGGAGCCAAAGTGATCGATGAGTATCTTGCGACGCTTGGCGCCAAGGCCTTGCAATACGTCGAGCTGTGATTTGATGACGCGCTTGGCACGCAGTTTGCGGTGAAAAGTAAGAGCAAACCTGTGCGCCTCGTCGCGTACTGCCTGCATCAGATGCATGGCTTCAGACCGCCTCGGCAAGAGTACTGGCGTACTATTGTTAGGAAAAAAGACCTCTTCTTGTCTTTTAGCCAGACCGACGATGGCAAAGCGCTTATCGCTCAGGTCCAGTTGCGCCAGAGCCTCCATAGCAGCTCCGAGTTGGCCCTTGCCACCATCTATGATGATAAGGTCAGGGAAAGGCTTGTTTTCAGCGATGAGTCTTGCGTATCTGCGGCCCACCGCTTCTTTCATCGAAGCAAAGTCATTGGGCTCGCCTTCGACGCTCTTGATCTTAAACATCCTGTAGTCTTGCTTTTTAGGCTTGGCTCCTTCAAATACCACCATTGAAGCCACGTTATCCGTGCCCTGGATATTGGAAATATCGAAGCATTCGATGCGATTGGGAAGGATGTCGATCCCCAGTCCTTCCTTCAATTGAGTCAAGACACGCTCGGTCTGTACGTCACGCGTGGTGATGTCCTGGATCTCACGCTTTAGAGTCAACTCCGCGTTTTTTATCGCCATTTCGATCAGGTCTGTCTTTCCACCGCGTTGGGGCACCAAGACCTTTATCTGCAGGCCAGCCTTGGTCGAGACCAGATCCCGCAGGGCCTCCATGTCTTCGAGCTGATGCTGCAAGAGTATGTTTTGCGGTAGTGAGACGTCTTCGCAAGCCGCATAATATTGGTCGACAAATGCCTGGTAGGCTTCATCGAATGAAGTCTTATCGACTAAGGGGATATTGTAAGTCTCCGAACCGATCAGCTTGCCCTCGCGTACCTTCATCATGCAGACTGTCAGCATTTTTTCAGTATGGGCTTCGCCTATGATATCGTGCGAGACTTTTTGATTTTCAAAAAAGACCTGCTGCTTTTCGATCACCGTATTGAGTGCTACAAGTCGATCGCGAACGAGGGCGGCTTGCTCAAAGTCCAGATTTTCAGAATGCCTTTCCATCTCATCTTTCATTTGCTGCACGACCTCGGTTTGCCGTCCAGCTAAAAAGGTCTCGACTTGCTTGACCATCTGATCGTAATAGCTTTCTTCGACGAGATTCTGGCAGGGACCAAGACAGAGCCCGATATGATAATTCATGCAGGGCCGGTCTTTAAAAAATGGCGTACGGCGCTGACGCATTGGAAATACCTTACGCAATACTTTTACCGTTTCCCACATGGCGCCAGCCTCTACATAAGGTCCAAAGACCTTGGCGCGCGGGTTGTCCTTTTTAAAGCGTGCGGGATCCCTGACCATCACTAGACGGGGGTAGGCGACATCATAGGTGATGGCAAGCCAGGGATAGCGCCTATCGTCTTTGAGCGCGACATTGTAGCGAGGTTTTTTTTGCCTGATCAGAGTGGACTCGAGCAGCAAAGCTTCTTTTTCGCTATTGGTAATGATCGTCTCTAACGTCATCACCTTTGGTATCATAACTGCGAGTTTGGGACGTTCGCGCCATGAGGTCTCGCTCCAGTAAGAGCGAACGCGAGATCGCAAAGACAAAGCCTTGCCAATATAGAGTATGTCGCCGAGCGTATCTTTAAAGATGTAGCAACCCGGTTCGTCCGGCAGCGATGATAGCTGCTTTTGGATTGATTCAGAGGGAGTATACGCCTTCATCTTTTTTATTGCTCAATTTGGGCACGGCAAAATCCAGTGCCTCTTTCAGTGTATCTACTCCTTTGACCTCTATCCCCAGTTGGTGTGTTTTTTTATCGATACTGGAGCGCGGCACAAGGGCTCTAGTAAAGCCCAGCCTCGCGGCTTCCTTGAGCCTTTGTGGCAAATTGGTGACAGGCCGGATCTCTCCTGTCAGGCCGACTTCGCCAACTGCAACCAGACCCGGATCGATGGAGCGATCGAGAAAGCTCGTAGCAATCGCAAGCGCGATACCTAGATCCCCTGCCGGATCGCTAAAATCCATGCCTCCAACAATATTTACGTAGACATCGAGACGATTGAGCATCAATCCTGAACGCTTTTCTAAAATTGCGCAGAGTTGCAGCAACCTGTTGTAGTCCCAACCATTGACCACGCGGCGAGGTGAGGGATTGGGAGTAGAAACAGTCAGAGCCTGCACTTCAAGCAGAAGACTGCGAGCGCCCTCGCCACCTGCAATTACGGCCGTACCAGAGGGAGCCTGCCGCGAGCCGACTTTGTGCAAGCGATCTCCCAAAAAGAGCTTGCTTGGATTGTCGACTTCGCTCAATCCAGACTCTGTCATGGCAAAAATAGCGATCTCATTGGTCGAGCCAAATCGGTTTTTGACGGCCTTGAGGATACGCAATTGACGGGTAGAATCGCCCTCAAACTGCAGTACCACGTCCACCATGTGCTCGAGCACGCGAGGACCGGCAATAGCTCCTTCTTTAGTTACATGGCCAACAAGTATGGTAGCCACATTTGCGGCCTTGGCAGCATGGATCAAGAGTTGCGTGCCTTCTCTCACCTGGCTCACCGACCCGGCTGAGCTAGAAATATCAGGATGATAGACAGACTGGATGCTATCTACGAAGCAGATGGGAGCTTCTTGAGCATGACTATGGATCAAGTCGGATGCAATAGCTACGTTTTGCTCAGCAGCGATGAGCACGTTGTCGCTCTTGATACCTATCCGAGAAGCTCGCAATTTTACTTGAGAAGCGGACTCTTCTCCGGTTATGTAGAGGATCTTATGTGCATCTGCCAGATGTCGGGCAATCTGCATCAGGAGGGTCGACTTGCCTACACCAGGGTCGCCGGCCAGGAGTATGACTGCTCCAGGTACCAATCCTCCGCCAAGCACCTCATCCAAACCGGCCATGCCAGTGGCAAGCCTCATCGTTTCGTCTACGTCGATCTGCGAAAGCGGTCTTGCCTTGCCACCATCAGGATTTTGACCATTATGGGCAGCAGCCTGGCCGAGTCTCTGGGCAAAACCCTTCTTTGCAGGCTCCTCTTCCTGCATTATTTCTTCGATCAGACTCCCCCATGCGCCGCAATCAGTGCAACGACCGAGGGAGCGACTGGTCTGAAAACCACAGTGCTGGCAAGACCAGCGCGTTTTGGCCTTGGCCATCGTCTGCTACACCCGAAAAAAAACTAACCTGCCTTAAATTGTAACCCTATTTCACCCTTGGCAATTGGCACTATACTGCAGGGGCTGCACTCTAACAGGAGAAAAACCATGCAAAAGACTGTCTTATCGATTGCATTGCTCGGCTCCGTCCTGGCCCTTGCTTATCCTGTACAAGCTGCCAAACCAACGATTTTTTCAGGTGAGTCGCACGTCAAACTGCAAAAATATGGTGGTGATCCCAAAGGCCCAGATCCTCATGGGCCTGACCCGCGAGACGAGCAGCACGATGATGGGCTGCCGGCCAATCGCGATCGCGACCAGGGACGCGCGCCAAAGGATGTCTATGGCGACCAGTTTCCCAATAGTAGAGCACCGTATTGACCTCTTTAATTTTGCAATCACCCGGCCCAATCATATTTAGCCTTGGCCCTATGGTCTTGCGCTGGTATGGCTTGATGATTGCCCTGGGCTTTCTCGCGGCTCTGCAATGCGCGATAAGATTGGCACGGCGACTCGATCTAGATGTAGACTGCCTGGTCAATCTCGCCCTCATCTGCTTTATCGCCGGCGTTATTGGCGCACGCATCTATTATGTAGCGCTCAGCATCGACTCATATATAGCCAATCCGCTGGCGGCCTTGGAAATCTGGAAAGGAGGCCTGTCAATTCATGGCGGCATCATAGGCGGTATCATCGCCGGCGTGGCATTTCTCAAACGCGAAAAAAAGCCCGTCTTACCATACGCCGATATTATTGCTGCCACCATCCCCCTAGCGCAGGCCATCGGCAGATGGGGCAATTTTTTCAATTCCGAAGCCTTCGGGAGACCGGTACAAGCGGATTTTCCCCTCAAGCTTGCCATTGCTCCGCAATATAGACCGGCCTCCTACCAGGCCGAAAGCTACTTTCACCCTACTTTTTTATACGAATCAATCTGGAATCTAGCACTCTTTGCCATCTTGTACAGACTGTCCTCGAGCAAACTCAAAAAAAAGCCAGGTGTGATTTTTTGCCTCTATCTCATCGGTTACTCTTTGGGGCGGGTATTGATCGAGCCTTTACGGGTCGATACGGTCAGGTATTTTATGACCGTGCCTGTACCGGTTTTAGTCAGCGCCATCACAGTTGGTGCGGCGCTGGCACTCATGCTGCATTTTATTTACGGCCGGGAGCCAAAAGCTTGAGCCTTTCTTTGACCGCTGCCATATTGCCATTATTGGCTGGTGCCATGCGGACAAACTTTTGGTACATCTCTATAGCCTTGGCCGGTTGCTTGAGTCCTTCAAAGACCGTACCTAGGTAATAGTAGGTATCGACCATGGCCACACTGGCATCCATCTGGATGGCGCGATTGTACTCACTAAGGGCTTTTTGCAAATTATTTTGAGCCTGATAGGCCGTGCCCAGATAACTGTGCGTAGCAGGATCATCATAAACCTTGAGTGCAGCTTCGTAATCAGCGATTGCTCCAGGCAAGTCGTTTTTGGTCGTCTGCTTTTCGATCGCACTGTTGACCAGGGGAGAGGCCTTGGCTTGCTTGATCTGCTTGATCAGCTCCTTGTAGGCCGGCTCTTTTGGATTGAGACTCATGGCCTTTTCGTAATTGACCAGAGCATTGTCCAGGTCTTGCTTTGCTTGATAGCAGGTACCGAGGCTGTAATAGTACGAGGCCTCATTGGGTTGTGCCTGCAGAGCCTCTTTATACTTGGCGATTGCCTCGTCATATTTTTGAGCTTGCTGAAGAGCCACTGCATCGTTAAATGCACCGGACGCCTGAGTAGAAGCCTTTACCTGGGCCTGCGTGGCCAATTTTTGAGCCGATGCGGGATTGGCTCGCAATCGAGCGGCACGAGCCTTGGCGTCACTAGCATAGGTACCGGTCGGCTTAGCCTGTACGTATTTAGTGTAGTCTGTCACAGCCAGTTGCGCTTGCGCATTATTTTCATCGATCAGACCGATGAAATAATAATTGTCCGATTCGTTTTTGGGATCGAGATCGATCGCCTTTTGATAGTTGCGCTTAGCGGCATTAAAATCATCCTTGGCCTGGTAGGCTCCCGCCAGGTTGGTATAGCCGTGAGCATTGTTTGGATAGATAGAGAGCGCTTTTTCGTAGAGAGGGATAGCTCCATCGAGATCGCCGGCGCCGTGTTTTTTGACTGCCTCATCCATCATAGGCTGGACCTGAGCCAATTTTGCTGCATCGAGTGCTTGCTTGTATGTATTTTGGTCCTTGGCAGGAGCAAGTCCTAGTGCCGTTTGAAAATATTTTACGGCATTGTCCATATCTCCCTTGGCCTGATAAGCGGTCGCCAGAGCATAAGGATAGGCTGGTTCTTTGGGTGCAAGTGCCATGGCCTTTTGATAATTGGTGATGGCTGTATCGTAGTCGGCGGCTTGCTGAGCCTTTACGCCGGCCTCATAAGACTTGCCGACCTCGGCAGCAGCTTTGACATCAGCTGTGGTGGCCATCTTGACTGTGTCACCGATATTGGTGCGCAAAGCCTGACCACGAGCCCGGGCTTGAGCGACATAAGTACCACTGGGTGCGTACTGAGTGTACTTTGTGTATTTGTCCAATGCAGCCTGGCCGCGATTGTAGTTTTCGTCGATCTGGCCCATAAAGTACAGGCAGTCTACGCACTCTTTGGGGGCAAGTTGATAAGCCTTTTGATAGGCTTCAAATGCTTTTTGAAAATCATCTGTTCCCTGATAAGCAACACCGAGGTTCATCCAAATAGAGCCATTATCACCATCGAGTTGCAGAGCTTCTTGGTATTTTGCCTGGGCACCTGCCAGATCACCGGCAGTCTGCTTGTCGTAGGCCTCTTTGACGAGAGGACCGGCTTTGAGGATTTTGGCATCAGCTACAGCCTTGGCAAAATCTTTGTTGCCAGGTGCCATGCTTACTGCCTTTTGATAACTGGCTAAAGCCTGGTCGATCTTGCCCCATTGTTGATAATTTGTGCCCTGGCCATAAATATAGTCGGCATTGGTAGGATCGATGGAAATGGCCTTTTGATAGGCAGCATCAGCCTGATCGTATTGCGCTGATTGCTGCAGGCTGATGGCCTTGGCATAGGCATCCTGACCTTCCTTTTCCTTTGCCAATTCGCTTTCGGACTTGATCTTTTGCGTTGCACCCCCCTTGGCCAGAGCATCAAATCTCGCCTTTGCCTGCGTGGCATAGACACCTTGAGCACCTGCCTTTTGCAGGTACATCTGATACTCGCCCATTGCCTGGCGTGCATTGTTTGCATTTTCATCTATGGTAGCGATGAAATAAAAATTGTTGATCTGACCTTTAGGATCGAGCTCCAGCGCTTGAGTATAGGACTTGCGTGCATCTGGGTACATCTGGGCGGCATACTGAGCAGAGGCCAGGTTGTAGATCAGCTCAGGCTTGCCTGGCACCACATTTAGTGCCTGCTGATAAGCCTGGATCGCTCCCAGATAGTCCTTGTTTTTGTGCTTGGCCAATGCATCATCGATGATCGGCTGGGCCTTGAGGTCCTTGGCTTTGACGAGCTCGTCCTTATACTGCTGATTTTTAGGGTCGAGCTGAATCGCCATGTTATATTCGACTATCGCATTGTCATAGTCTTTCATGAGCTGATAGGCGGCACCAATATTAAAGTGCAAGCCACCATCATTGGGGTCGGACTTGGAGAGCTCCTGGTATTTGGCAATGGCCTCTTTGTATTGACCAGCCTTAAAGGCAGCATCGGCTTGAGCGGACAATTGCGTGATCGCCTTGTCTTTTTGACCGGCCTGAGCAGTCTTGAGACCTTGTTGCGCGGCTGCATTGGATGGATCAAATTGCAAGGCCTGCTGATAGCTGGCAAGGGCATTGGCGTAATCTTCTTGTGCCTGATAAGCCGTACCCATATTCATCATGATGTCTGATTTTTGCTTGGGATCGGGCGGATTCATTTGCAAGGCACGCTTGTAAGCATCTATGGCCTGCAGATATTGCTTTTTGGACTGCAGGTCCACACCCATATTTATGTATTTGTTGATTTGAAAACTTTGCTTGGCGGCCCCGAGAGTCGCAAGCAATTTTTGCGCCTGTGGATTTTGCCTGCCGGGAGAGAGATTGCTCGCCATCTTGTACTCGGCTTCTGCCTGACCAAAATCACCCCGATATTGGTAGGCCTGCCCAAGCCCGATGTGGTTTTCAGGAGCAGTGGGATTTTCTTTGATCGCCTGCTCCCAGCCCGCCACGAGGGCATCCTGGACTTCGGGATCGTCCGACTTCATCGTGATGGCCTTACCATAGGCCGTAATGGCATTGGCAAGGTCTTTTTTGGCTTGATAAGCTTGACCGAGCTTGACCTCTAGAGCAGCGCTATCACCAGTACGCGCAGCGGCAGTGTACTCGGTGATGGCATTATCATTTTCATCACGCACCCGATGCACATCGCCGAGCTTTTCGTGCAGAGCAGCGTCGTCCTTGAGCTTGAGCGCCTCCCGGTATTCGACTATGGCACCAGCAAAATCGGCCGATTTGCGAGCAGCATCCCCAAGAGCCACTCTAGTGGCAAAATCGCGAGGATTTTTGCCCATCTTTTGGATGATGCCACCGAGATTATTGAGACTGGTAGTATTGCTGGGATCGAGCAAGACGGCCTTGTGAAAGTATTTGATGGCCGTCGCTGGATCATTTTGGTATTTGAGGCCGTAATTGTTGTACGCGATGCCTAGATTGCTACGCCCCATTTTGTATCGGGGATCCATCTTGACGGCTTCTTCTAGTTTTTGGATGGCCAGGTCAAAATTGCCCGAATTGAGAGCCTTGACTGCCTCATTGTTTAGTTCGGTCAGCCTGGCCGGGTCGGCAGCTGCTATGGCACGTTCAAAAGAGCCTATGGTCAGAGTCAGAGCAAGGGCTAGAAAGGAAATCGAAGGTTTTTTCATCTGGGATCTTTGCGAGGAAATTTATCCCTGATTTTAATCTATTGATTTCTATATTGCTTTACCAAAACACTCAGGTCAAAGGCTCGATCAGGCCATAATTGCCATCACGCCTGTGATAGACCGTATTGACCTGGTTGGTCTCGGCATTAATAAACATAAAAAAGTCATGGCCCAAAAGATCCATGTGCTTGCAGGCTTCTGCAGCAAGCATTGGTTTAAGGGAAAATCTCTTGGAACGCACGATGCGCGGTTTGACATCATCAAGCGCCAAAGATCGCTCCACTGCCACATCGTCATCTAGATCAGCACTGACATCGTCCGGCTCGTCAGTACGCTCCCTGAGACCAGAAGCCTTGCCCTTATTGCTATGCCGCGTCTTGTACTTGCGCAACTGCCGCTCGATCTTGTCAGCGACCAGATCGATAGAGGCATACATATTTTCAGTGGCTTCTTCGCCTCTAATGGTATTGCCATTGACCTTGATGGTCACCTCGGCCTTTTGACTCTTGGCGATAGAAGGATTTTTGGCTACGCTCAAGAGAGCTGTGCAATCGAGCTTATGGTCAAAGTGGTTTTGCGCTCTCTGCAATTTTTCGATTAGATATTGCTTGAGGGCAGTAGTTAATTCGATATTGCGGCCGGTTACTGTTACTTGCATGAAACCTCCTCTCTATTGAGCTCAGCGGGATGCCTGAACCATCTGTTTGTACAAGATGGCAGCATCAAGATAATTGATCGGCACATCCTTGTTTTTGGCCTCGGTGCCTAAGCCGAGGGTACCCTTAGTCGATTCGGCATAGGCTGGACTGACAAAAAATCTATCGGGCCTGCTATTTGGCTTGCCCATGATCAAATAAGGAGTCATCTTTTTGGCCTTGCCAGGCTGTGCCTTTTGTTTTTGAGATTGATTACTTATTGCGACAGCGACAAAACGATTGGCGATCTCGTGAGTGATTGGAGAGACCAGGTCATCGTCATTTGCCATTTCGGGATACTCCTCGGCTATAGTGTCGATGACTCCATGCTTTTTAAAATGATCATACGCATCCTGACTGGTTGAAATAGCAGGTATCTTGAGACCATGTGCCACCAGACGATAAAAATCACCGCGGCCTAGCGGTCTGGCAGGATCGCTATCAGCGGGAGATGCCACCAGGTTTGATGCCAATAAAGATTTGAGCGAGCCCAGTCTTTCCTGGGTATTGGCAGGCATAAATTGGCTATAGCGAGACAGCGCAGTATATTGTTCGTCTGTCATGTAATGATTGGGGTAAAGAGAACCGGACTGTGCGCCACCATCTCTGAGGGCACGCATAAACTCTGTGATTTCGTTGCCCCTGGTGCCCATGCCATCTCCAATGACATGCACGTCCAAATCTGGTCTCTGTGTCAATTGGTGCACTTTTTGTATGGTCTGGCGCGTATAGGTATAGGCATCCAGGGTTTGATACTTGCCATTCCAATAGGCCATAGTAGCAATTACATCATAATGCTTGGCAAAGACCTTCCAGGGAGTGCGCGCTACCATGGGACCACGATTGAGCGGACTAAATATGACGGCGATCAAAGGGTAGTCTGGGCCGAGGATTTTGCGGATATGGGCCGAATAAGCCTCCACAGTGGCAACGCTGAGATTTTTTTCGAGGTTGGGCGCGATGGCATCGAGCGCATGACCATTAGGCGATCTAAAATTGGCAGCAGCGATCATCTTGTTGGCATCGGCGATCGGGTCGATGAGCTCGGCAAAGGACCAGGCAATCACTCTAATATTGTATTTGTGGCAAGCTTCTATTAGTTGACCGAGCTTGTCGGGGCTGGCAATTGCCGGAGTATTGCTGCGCGAGGTCTGGATAAACAAATTGCGAATGCCCTTGGAATACAAACCCTGAGCATAGGTCTCAAAATCTTCTTTGGGATAGCTCCACATATTCATCCAAACGCCCGGACCTTCGGCAAGACCTGGTTTTTTATCTGTCACACTGCCTGATGCCGGTTGAGCCTTGAGCGGATAAGCAGCAAGCGGCAGATTGACACTAGCTTTGACCGCTGGATTGGCTGCACAGGCTTGACTCGCTACAAGCACGGCCATAGCGCACTGACCGAGAGTCTGGCAAAGGCGATATTTCATATATGTATCCAGTCTAGATAGAAAAGAAAAAGATCTTTGAGTAATAAACTCTCTCAGGCCATTATAAGCAGAATCGGTTCTCCAGGCACCTAAAATATGAATGTTTTCGGTATCTATATTCCCCTACCTCCTCACGCTTTATCAGTCAGCCGGCCTTTTTGTCTCGACACCCCATTTTTGGGGCATAATCAGCAGTGATATGCTGAAATTTCAATCTCAACGGAGACCTCCTTAAAGAGGAGCCTACTAACAAAATGAACAAGAAAGAAGAAGAGATCCAGCAAAAGCTCATCGAGCTCGAGGCCAGCGTTTTGGATGATGAGCAGAGAGCGGTCTCACGCCAGGACAAAAATGGCAATATCTACGCTGTTGATACCAGATCCGATGCCATTTCCAGCCGATCCGGCAAATCAGGCAAGGCAAAAAAATCTGATGCTGCCTATTTTGGCGGTCTAGCTCTTATATTTATCGGGCTGGTCATGGTCTTTCAACATATCCATGTATCCAGCGGCTTGCTAGCCATGCTCGGCATGGGCTCCGGTGGATTTGCCCTCCTTTTTCTACCGATCATGATCGGCCTGGGCATGATCTTTTACAATTCGCGCAGCAAATGGGGCTGGTGCCTCACCGTTCTTGGTTGCGCAGTCACCATTCTAGCCACCCTGGCCACTCTCACGATCACCTTCCCTGGTGTCACTATGATGCAGATCATCATCATGTTTTTGCCATTTGCTATTGGCGGCGCTCTGCTCGTCAAAGGCATGGGCGGACCTCAAGGCGTGATCGATACACTAAAAGAGCAGATGCCCAAGCGAGAGAGCACTGGCTGATGCGCTTGTTTGTGGCGAGTTTTTTGGAGCCTGCTTGCTGCGAGCAGGCTCTTGCCTTTCAGCAAGCCAATCTGGCTCAAGCATACAAAATGGTGCCACGAAAGAAGCTACATTTAACCTTTGCCTTTATTGGCGATGTGCCAAACCACAAACTAGACGATCTACAAAATGATCTTGCCCAATCATTGCATGACTTACATCTGCAAAAACCACTGGAGATAATCTTTGACAGAGTCGAGGCCTGGCCGGATTGGCAAGCCCCAAGAGTAATCGTAGCCGTACCTGCCAAAACCTTTGCCCTGGAAGCAGCAGGGGCACCGATCATGAGGGCAGGCGAGGTATCAAGGGCAGTGGCAGCCAGATACGGCTCAAATCAAAAACAAGACCACAGACTGGAGTCATTTAAACCGCACATAACCTTGATTAGACTAAAAGCAAAATGCTCGCTCATGCCAAAAGATCTGAAAGGCATTGATGGATTGATCCTGACCCATCGCATTACAAAAATCTGCCTGGTCGAAAGCGACATCAGGTCCCACGACCAGGCCAAAGGCAATTATAAGATCATTGCGTCGGTCTGGCAGCCTAAAGGCCAGGATAGGGCTTAAGCCATTTGCTGCGGCGGTCTTCGGCGGCTGCCACGCCAGTCTTGCTTGGTGCATTTGCACCTGGTTGCGCATACTCAAGTATATTGCCGTTGGCATCCACAGGGATGCGCACCAACTGCTGAGTTGCAGGCTTGAAAGCCGATGTAGTCGGTGCGGGAAGAAAGGGAGAAGGAGAAATAGGTCGGCGCGACTGCTCAGGCATCTTGTCGTCAGCAGGCTTGATGATTTCTACAGGATCGGCTTGATTGACCTTGTCTGTGGGTGATTCGAGCTTAGGGTCCATTGAGTTTGACTCTGGGACATTTTGAGGCTCGGTCTTGGTCTCGATGGCATTATTTTGATCTTGGGTATGTGGCTTGAGATAGACATTAGCAGCAGGCTCTGCAGTCTTTTTCCATTGTTTGGCATCATCCTTGACGGACTTGACGCGATAAGCAATTGCCTTGCTTGTAAAACTATCTATAGTGGCAAGAAAATCATCAAAATTGAAGTTGACCGGATCGGTATGATCGCCTTGCTGGGCATAGCGGTGCGTGATGATATTGCCTGCCTGGATATTGTATCGATGCTTGAGATAACCGACCAGCCGAGTGACTGCCTGCCTCTGCGCACGAGGATAATCTTGCGAACCTGTGTGATTCATCTCGATACCAATCGAGTTGTCGTTGTTGATCCCAGGCAAAGTCTTGAATATATTGACATGGACTGTAGCCAAGTCAGGATCGACGGCCTGATAGATGGTACCGTCACGATCGACGACGTACTGTGCCCCAGGGTGGCGTAAACCCATAGAACTCCAGCTCTCAATCACGTTTTTGGCCGGTACAGGTATACCAGTCTCGGTCGAATGCATGACTATGTACTTGACCGGTTCACGTCTGTAAAAGATGCCACCACGCAGAGGATGGTATTTGACGATGCCAGCCTTTACGAGGATGCGTGCCGCATATACATCTGCCACGCCCCGCTCAAACTTGTCGCGGATGTCCTCTGAGGCCTGATCATCGAGACGCGAGGTATCAAAGGCGGGAGGTCGGCTCAAAAAGAGACCGAGCGGATAGGCATAACGTGGCTTGGGTGCCGCATGCGCGACTACATGATGGTGATGATGTTTGCTATGGCTGGAAGCATGGGCAGTCTTATGGGAACGACTTGAACGCTTAGATGTCGTGACTCTTTTGGCACTGGTCTTGTGCACAGATTTGCGAGTGCGGGCCTCAACGCTAGAGCCATCGCCAATGGTGCTGGCAGCCAGCACGAGCGCTAATCCCGAAACGATCGACAAAAATCTTGGCGACATAAGCTTAGGCAATGAAATATTGTGCAAAATCAGCCCCCGCTCGGTTATGACATAAACATAAACGACCACCTGACACTACCGCCGATGGCGCCCGCACCTGATTATAAATTATGAGAGCCAGCTTAGCAACGAAAAAAACTCAGTCGATCCAGCCGCCACCGAGGATATACGTATCGGATAGATCATAGACTCCCAGCACCTGTCCAGGAGTGATAGCAGGCTGAGGCTCGTCAAAGACAACCCGCACCTGCCCATCCGGCAAGGGATACACCATGGCTGGGGCAGCAGGCGAATTGTACCTGATCTTGGCCAGGGCTTTGAAAGGCTCCACAGGTGGTGACTCTAAGATCCAGTTGACCAGGGAAGCCGTAAGCTCTTGTCTCAAGAGGGCTTCTTTAGGGCCAACATAGACAGTGCGAGTATCCGGATCGATCGAAATCACGTAAAGCGGCTCTGGATAGCTTATGCCCAGCCCCTTGCGCTGCCCGATCGTATAATTGAAGGTACCCTGGTGCAATCCTAGGGCTTGACCAGTCACCACATGCACGATCGGCCCCGGCTCAGCGGGGAGGAAATTGGCTAGATAGGCCTGGGCAGTGGTGCCGATAGGTATAAAACAAAGGTCCTGACTGTCCGGACGGCCTGCATTAACGAGCTGGCCCTCCTCGGCGATAGCTCTAATATCATCCTTGACATAATCTCCCAGGGGCAAGAGAGTGTGTTTTAGCTGCTCCATAGTCAAACCCCAGAGCACATATGACTGGTCCTTTTTTGGATCCGCGGCACGAGCGAGCCTCAAACCATCCTCAGTCTGCACCACGCGAGCGTAATGGCCCGTAGCAATGTACTCAGCATTGAGGATGCGACGCGAATAGTTGAGCAAGGCACCCCATTTGATCAGAGTATTGCAGACGCTGCAAGGCAGTGGAGTCTTAGCTCTTTCGTATGACTTAGGAAATTCGTCGATGATCTCCTTTTTAAACAATTCTCTCAGATCGACGGCGTGGTGCTCGATATTGAGCTGTTCACAGACTCTAGCTGCATCGATCATGCCAGTATCGCAACAACGACTGCCGGACTTGATCAACCAGCCAGTCACACCAACAACGTCATAACCAGCCTTTTGCATCATCAAAGCAGTCGCCGAGCTGTCGACTCCACCGGACATCAAGACAGCTACGCGCGTCTTGCCCTCTGGCACGGGGGATACTTGCCTGGCGCTGGCAACCTGACACACGGCCGCAACTTGCTCGTGTACGTCAATTTCGGTTTTTGTTTCTTGTATTGGCTCTTGCAGATTTTCTAACATAGTGCCAATTATTTTACAGCAATCGAGAAGCCGCTATTGGCAACCCGCGCCCAAGCTTTATAAAGCTACACCTAATTTGCGCAATCTACCCCTGGCCAACTGAGCGTTCTTTCCTTTAGGAGCGAGCTTGAGATAAGTCTTGTACTCTTGCACAGCCTCTCTAGTACGATCGACACGCTCGAGCAGAACGGCCAGATTGTAGTGAGCCACAGGCAGGTCGCCTCCCGATTGCATGATCGCTCGTCTAAAGGCTCGATCTGCCCCGGGATAGTCTCCCCGCTCTCTCAATGTGATTGCTAGCATATTTTGAGCGAGAGGATTAGTCTTTTTTAGCTGAGCAGAGTCATCGATCGCCTTGCGAAAGGCTGCTTCCGAAGCCAGAGTATCGCCACCTTTACGCAAGGCCATGCCTAGATTGAACTGAGCTTCTGGAAAGGCTTCTTTTTTTAGCATGATGGCTTTGCGATAGCATTCGACAGCCTTGTTGAGCTGGTTTAAGTTGGCGAGGCAAAGACCGAGATTATTCTCGAGCACGGGATCTTCGGTATTTTGCCCACTGGCTTTTTTTGCTTCGATCAAAGCGACAGCCTCAGCCCAGGACTTTTTCTTTATTGCATCGGCAATGGCATTTGGCTGAGCTAAATTGGGCTGGACTGCATTTGTCGTCGTGCCTGACTGACCGGAGAGCCTGGCTATCCTTTCCTTGGTCTCTTTGATGTAGGCTTCGGATTCTTCGTATTTAAGGGAGTTTTTAAAGGCAGCAATTGCTTTGTCAACATGACCTCGCTTTTCTTGGATCAATCCTAAATGGTAATAAGCAAAACTCGAATCTCCATTTAGCTTGATCGACTGGCTGATATGCTTAAAAGCATCGTCTAGCTTACCTTCGCTTAGATCGAGAGCAGCCAGGCCACTCAAAGCGGCTGCCCTTCCAGCAGCAGTATTGCCCTTCAGCGCTTCTTGATAATGTTTGCGGGCCTCGACCTTATTACCGGTATCCCTGAGTGCATTGGCTATGTGATAGTTGAGCTCCGGCAAGCTGCCAGGAGTGACCTTGAGGCATAAACGCCAATAATAAAGGGCTTCTTCGGCTTTACCCTGCGCGTATAGCACAACTGCGAGATTATTTAGAGCAGTAGCATAAAGGGGCTCTATGTCTAGTGCACGACGATAATTGGCCACGGCCTTGTCAAGCTGGCCATCATAAGCATAGGTGAGCCCAAGATTGTTGTAGCCATCAGGTATCCCTGGTTCGAGAGCCACGACCTTTTCAAACTTTTCCCTGGCTGCCTTTAGCTTATTTTGCCTCAATAGCTCCGTGCCTTGCGTCAAAAAAGCCATGGTTTCAGGCTTGTACTTGAGCGCCGCATTTTGGGCCGAGACTGGAGCCAAGCAAGCACATGCAGACAACACTATCAGTGCTTTAAGAGTTTTTAGTGTTTTAGTTAATGTTCTTGAGTATCTTGCCAACGATAAGCGCCTGTATAAGCACAAAAGCTAAATCATATCACCATAAAGGCGTGCTTTAGAGGACGTTACACCGGCTCATCCAGGGCTCTGCACGATGGTAAAATGGCCGTTTCCCATCGCTCGGGCAACCCATGCTGAACGCCAATCTCGCCGCAAAACTGCAAAAGCTCTTCATCGCCTCGCCGCAATATGCTCGACTCCTGTCGCGCACCGCTAAAGGCGTAAAAGGCGAACTCAATCTCACAGGGCTGACCGACTCGGCCAAATCCCTCGTACTTTCGGTCCTCAGTCACGAGACCAAAAGACCTTGTGTCTTGATCGTTCAGGACAACCACACCGGCGCTCGCTACCATCAAGAATTGATCAATCTGGTCAGATATCCGGTCTTTCTCTATCCATCCTCAGAAGTCTCACCTTATGAGCAAGTCTTGTCCAGTCCGGACAATATCGCTGCACAGCTCGATCTGCTCAATCATCTGATGACTCGCCCCGACGAGCCCTGCATTGCGGTCGTCACTGCCAGAGCTCTGGGTCAGAGAGTGCTTTCGCAAACACTCTTGCAGGATAGCGCTCTAAGCCTCAAGAAAGGGCAGACAATCGAGCCTCAAGAGCTAGCGCACAAACTGACTTCACTAGGCTATAGCAAAGAAGCCCTCGTCACACTGCGCGGCGAATTTTCGGTTCGTGGCGACATCGTCGATATCTTTCCCTCTCATGGACTGCCTGTCCGTATCGAACTCTTTGGCGACGAAATCGAATCAATGCGTGTCTTTAACATAGACTCTCAGCGCTCCGTCGAACCAGCAGACCAGATAACTATCTACCCTCGCTGGTGGATAGTCCTTGATACAAGCGAATCATCAAGCCAGGCACTGGCCTCCAAACTAGAGGCTGTCAGCGAGGCACGCCAGAACGAACTCGAGGCAGCCCCTGCAGATACTCTGCGCTCAGTCATGGAAAACGACCTCGAGGCTCTTTCTATGGGCCGGTATCCCGAATCAGTGGAGTATTACGCACCTTACGTGCACCAAGAGTTTGCCACATTGTGCGACTTTTTCAGCTCCAACTCCCTGGTTTTTCTGGATGAATGGGATTCGCTCATGGCGGCTCTCAACGTGACCGAAGACAAATTCAATGCCTCATTTAAAGAAGGTATCGATACTGGTAGATTGCTGCCACTTCCCCGCAAACTGCATTTGAGTCCGGCCGAGATCGCAAGCAAGCTCAAGCCACAGCAAAAGGTCTATATGTCGACCTTGCCTCTCGCACTCGAAGAAGAAATAGCAACGAGCGAAATGGCTGCACCGCATCTGGTGCAATTTGATTGCCATCCAGTCGAGCGATTTGGCAATCAAATAGAACTGGTAGCAGAGAAAGTAAGATCGTGGGCACGCGAAGGCTTGAGTGTCCTGATCGCGACGGAGCAGCCACAGCGCATGCTGGGAGTCTTACGTGAATGGGATTGTCACGCGACCTATCTGAGCGCTCAAGACGAGAGCCATCAGGCCAACCTGCACATAGACGATCTTGCCGACCCACTGGGAGCGACCAAGGACAAGGATCAAAAAAAGACGGCTGATCCGCGCAACCAGAGCCTGGACGTATCAGTGTGCCGACATGGATTTACCCATGGTTTTAAACTGGATGATGTCAATTTTGTCTGTATAACCGACGCCGAGATGTTTGGGGTCAAGCGCAAGCCGACCGTATACCGTCGCCCCGTGGCCGAAAAGACCTATGAAAAATTTACTTCTGTAGCGGACCTCAAGGTATCTGACTATGTCGTACACATGAAGCACGGCATCGGGCAGTTTATCGGTGTCGGGCCCGTACTGCTCGATGGACAGCAAAGAGAATATCTGACCATCCAGTATTCTGGCGAAGACAGACTGCTAGTCCCTGTCGACCAGATCAATCTCTTGTCGCGTTATCGCGGCGCAGGCGAAGGCACGCCAAAACTGTCACGACTGGGCGGCGCCGAATGGGAATCCACCAAACGCAAGGTCAAAAAATCAGTCAAGCAGGTAGCCGAGGACCTGGTCAATCTCTACGCCATGCGAGCCAAGCAAGAAGGTTTTCAAGCAACGCCCGACACTCCTTGGCAATACGAAATGGAAGAAGCTTTTCCTTATGAAGAGACTCCCGATCAATGGCAGGCCATACAGGACGTCAAAAGAGATCTTGAATCGAACAAACCCATGGATAGGCTCATCTGTGGCGATGTAGGCTTTGGCAAAACCGAAGTAGCAATACGTGGCGTGTTCAAAACAGTCATGTCGCACAAGCAAGTAGCTGTGCTCGTACCTACCACCATTCTTGCCCAGCAGCACTACAACAACATGGCCGAGCGCTTTGCCCCCTATCCAGTCAAGGTAGGCTTGCTGAGTCGATTTAGGACGGCCAAGGAGCAAAGAGAAGTGGCGCGCCGCCTGGCGACAGGCGAATGCGATGTGGTAGTCGGTACGCACCGAATGCTACAAAAAGACATCGCTTTTAAAGATCTCGGCCTGGTAGTCATCGACGAAGAGCAGAGATTTGGCGTCGCTCACAAAGAAAAGCTCAAGCAGCTGCGAGTCATGGTAGACGTGCTCACCATGTCAGCGACACCAATACCACGTACTCTATATATGGCTTTGTCCGGAGCACGTGATATGTCCCAGATCACGACACCCCCAATCAACCGTACACCCATCAAGACCTTTGTCGGCGAGTACAAGTTGCCCCTGGTCCGAACCGCTATCCTGCACGAAATGGAACGTGGCGGACAGGTTTACTTTGTCAACAACCGCATCGAAAATATCGAGCAGATCGCCATGGAAGTCAAACAACTAGTGCCCGAAGCAAGGGTAGCCATCGGCCATGGTCAGATGAACGAACGCGAACTAGAAAACGTGATGCTCTCGTTCATGGCGCACGAATTTGATGTCCTGGTCTGTACCACCATCATCGAATCAGGGCTCGATATACCAAATTGCAATACCATCATCATCAATGATGCCGATAAGCTCGGCCTGGCCCAGATGTATCAATTGCGCGGACGAGTCGGACGGTCCGAGGTCCAGGCCTATGCTTACTGTCTCTACAAACCTTCCAAGGTCCTTTCAGAGCAAGCGACCGGCAGACTCAAGGCCATCCGTGAGTTTACCTCTCTCGGGTCGGGATATCAGATCGCGCTGCGAGATATGGAGATCCGTGGAGTCGGTAATATCCTCGGTGCGGAACAGCACGGCCACATGATCTCCGTTGGCTTTGACCTCTACTGCAAGATCCTCGAAGAATCCGTGGCCGAATTGCGAGGCGAGGCTGTTGCACAAGAGGCCGACACCACCATCGATATCAATGTCACTGCTTATATCCCCGACAGCTATATGCAGGACAACGAGCAGCGTCTAGTCGAGTACAAACGCCTGGCCGACGTCAAGTCGGATCGCGAATTGACGATGCTTTTAGATGAATGGAAGGACAGGTTTGGAGCCATTCCCAAAGAAACCGTTCAGCTCACAAAAGTGGTGCGTCTGCGCTTGATCGCGGCCAAAGCCAATATTCAGGCCATCAAGCCGGACATGTCGGGCATCAGGCTCTATGTGCCCTTCCGACTGCAGCAGTGGATGCCGATCCAGGCCAATCTGCCCAAAACCCTGGGCAGTCGAACGACCTACAAGCCCGGCATTGCTGGCGGTCAGGGATCATCCCCATACATCCTGGTCAAATCGCAGTCTGACGAACCCGAAGAGCAGCTCGAATTGCTGGAGCAATTGATCGAGGCTATGGCAAATATTTCTCCCGTGAAAGGAGCCGTCTAGTGGCAGGAGCAAAATCAAAAGTCTTGGTGACCAGTCTATTGAGCTTGACCTGCCTCGCTTTAGCAGGCTGCTCGAATCAAGGCAATCACGAAAAGACAAAGGTCTCGGACAAGAGCCCTCAGACAAACGACCCGACGGCTGCTGCCACCACAGGCAATGCCGATAGCCAGCAAAAGGATCAAAAACCACAGGACAAAAGCACTGTCGACGAACTCGCCGATATACCAGGTTTGCGTAATCTGGAGCTCAAGACCCTGGCCAAAACGCCAGATGCCATGATCATCTGCTATGTAGAGCAGGCACCCATCACAGTGGATGCCTTTAAGCGCGAGTATCGCTCGGCCATAGTCTCCTTGCAGGCCATGCTGGGCATCGATCCTAATCGTGTCAGAGAATTGCTGATCAAGGCACACGACCTCAACATAACCCTCTCCGATATCGAAAAAGGAAAGCTCTTAGCCACAGCCAAGCTGCCACGCTCACTCGAAGGTCGCACCTACGAGCAATTTCTCAAAGAAAAGAAACTCACTCCAGCCCAATTTGAAGAGCAGGTCTTTCAACTCGGCCTGGCCTTCAAGGCAGGAGCAAAGATCATCGAAGCCCAGCTCTTGAGCGAAATGATCAATAGACAACTCCTGATCAACGAGGCAAAGAGAGCCGGTTTTTACAAGTCCGCCTTCAACCAGTATCTCGAGACCAAGCGAACCAAGCAATACAAGGAGCTGATCGAAAAGACCGACCAGACTCCAGAGCAAGTACGCGAAGAGCTCATCAATCAAAGCATGCTAGAAATGGTGATGGATCGCATTGCTAAGCAAGCTCCTATCTCTGACGATGTACTGCTCAAACAATACGATGCCAACAAAAAGCTCTTTACCCACGGCCCCCGTGCCGAACTCGCCCAGATCATCGTCGCAGCACCGACAGTGGACAACCCTCCCATGGAGAGCGTCAGGACACAATTGCGTCGAGAAAACCCTAAAATGAGCGATCAAGAATTGATCGATCTCGAGAAAGTCACAAGACAACAACAGCAATTGCAAGCCAACGAATTGCTTAAAAGAGCGCTCAATAACGAAGACTTTAAGACTCTCGCCGACAATAACTCGGATGATCCTCAGACCAGAGCGCAAAAAAATGGTGGGGTCATCGGCTACGTAGATCTGGTCACGACTGCCTCTCCCGACCTCAATAAAATCATCGAAGCCGCAAAAAAACTCAAGTCTGGTCAGGTCGCCCCTAATGTAATCGAAACCAGCATGGGCTATCACGTCCTCAAGGTGCTAAAAAAAGAAGACGCTGGCACCTTGCCCTTTGCCGAAGTCAAAGGCGAATTGAAAAATTTGATAGCCAATAATAACAAGCAAATGGCCCAAATCGCCTGGATCAAAAACAAGAGACGAACTGCTGATATCAAGGTATCCAAAGAGTACGAAGCTCTTGGAAATCGCTAGCCTGATCTTTCTTTTATTGCACATGCGATAATTAGCCCAGTTTTTTACTGGAGGGTCTGCTCGATGTCATCAAACCTCAGCCGCGCCATAAAGGCGACTCTGTCGCTTTCGCTCGTGCTATTTGCCGTCAGCGCAGCGGAGGCAGTTTTTGCCAAAGCTACGACCAAACAAAATCCCGAGGCCTACAAGGCTTTGAGCCAGGCAGTAGAATTGCTCGGCAAGCACAAAGGCGCTGAGGCCTTGGCTAAATTTGACGAAGCGATAAAGCTCAATCCTTCGTACGCCCAAGCCTATGCCAATCGCGCGAGCGCTCATATGATGACCAAGCAATACAAAAAGGCCATCATGGACTGCGACAAGGCCATTGCGCTGGACAACAAAAACTATGTCGCCTATGTCAATCGCTCCTGGGCCGAAGTAGAAAGCGGTCTTTATACACGTGCCATTGATGATGCGACCAAAGCTCTAGCCTTCAACCCCAAATTGGCTGTGGCCTACATCAACCGAGCCCATGCCTATAACAAGACCGGCAAGCATCAACAGGCGCTCGAGGATGCCAACAAGGCCCTCGAGATCAATGCCGATTTGGCACCAGCCCTGGTGACTCGCGCGCACAGCTATATCCTGCTCAAACAATACGATAAAGCAGTGGCAGACTGTGACAAGGCTATCTCGATCTCACCAAACTCGGTACGCGCTTATAGCAATCGCGGCCGCGCCCTGCGCGAGCTTGGCAAATACGAAGAATCGCTCAAGGATCTCAATAAGGCCCTCGAGCTGGATAATAGCTTTGTCGCTGCTCGATTTAACCGAGGCGAGACCTATAAGGCTTTGGCCGATAAAGACCTAAAAGTCGCGGCCGAGCATGGTTATACAAGTAAGCAACAAAATCAATAAGTAAAATCAAAAGCTCCAGACCAGGTCTGGAGCTTTTGATTTATAGCACTGGTCCAAATCTCGCGATTTGGTCTTTTACTTACCAGTTGTAATACTTGATGCCATACTGGAGATTGTGCGCGGCAGGATCCAAACCACCTGATTCGGAAGAGGCATCGGTGCCTCCAGACTGCGTCGAAGAGCCCACCTCGGCAATGCCTCCAGAATCAGACTCTGCTCCTGATTGAAATACGCCTCCAGAATCAGAGGATGCTCCAGAAGCCGTGGCTCCGCCAGACTCTGAACCGGTACCAGCGCTGCCAATCGGCAAAAATCCGCCAGACTCGGAGCCGCCACCCATAATCATAAATCCGGCTTCGCTATCAGCAAAGGCTGGACTGGCCATAGAAGCCCCTGAAATCAAGGCCGCAGCAATAAAAACGATTTGCCTATTTATTTTGTGAACCATTTTGATAACTCCTGTGCCTTTGCTATCGGACTTTGAGTCTATTTGCCTCTTCCTTTTGCTATTTTAACCCATCACTATCAGACCGCTGCCATCTGAGCCGATGTCAACATTTCTTCGACCAGGTCACCATTTGTATTGCCGGTATTTTTACCATCGATTTTAAGATCACTCATCAACGACATACCTACTCGCAATGCCCTGGGAAAGTGCAAATTACCCTTGCTGAGGGCCACCGCCGATATATAAGAAACTATCTGATTCAGTTCCTTGCGTAAGACTTGTGATTTTTCCATGGCATTTTCTTTCTTGATGCGGGGCAGGATCACGGCAAAGCGATCGGCAGAAAGTCTGGCCGCAATATCCATCGGTCCGAGTGCATCCTTGATGCCCTCGACGAGACTAAAAAGAAACTGCTCACCATATTTGGTGGCATAGGCTGCCTCGATCTCGCTATTTGCGATATCTGGCTCGATAACAATCAAGCACAATTCGTCATTAAAGTGCATGGCACGAGCAATCTCTTGACTGAGTATGCGCCTGAAGCCATGAGCATTGGTAAAACCACTGCGACCATCCAGCGTCTGCGCATCGAGCATCCTCTGCTCAGTCACTTGCAGCGATGAGACCTTGGACAAAAAAGTCGCTATCGAGACAAAACTGGCCAGGACCTCCTTATTCCACATTTCATCGCCCTTGCGCTGACAGAGCAACAAAAAACCAGTTGCCATCGGCAAGACAAAACTATGACCACAAGACAATTTTTGCCAGGCCTCGACAAATTGCTCGCGCAGTGCTGATCCGGGCTCGAGATGCAGTCTATCGGCACCTTGTTCGGCATCATTGATGATGAGGATTTCTTCGGTTGACTCTAATAGAGCCTTGCCCAGGGCCTGTCCGCGGCGGCTGGAAAAGTATGGTGCCACTTTTTGCAGGTCGCCGAAGCCGGACTCAATATACTCAAATACATCTAGATGCTCCATACCATCGGCATCGCAGCGATCCAAAAAGAGCAAGACACGGTTAGCCAAAAAAGCCCTGCCAATGCGTTCGATCAGACTCTGAATGTCACCAGCGTAAGCAAATGAAATGGCTCGGCTCGCTCGCAAAACACCGTTGAGCGCACGCAATACATGCTCGGCATCAAAAGGCGAAAAGTCAAACTCGAGACTCAAGATAAGGCCTCAATTAAAAAACGGGTTTTTGTTTTTTTCGCTCCAGATGTCCGTAGCGGGTCCATGACCAGGAATCACTCTGGTCTCGCCTTCAAGAGTAAAGAGACGGTTTTTGATAGAAGCGATTATGGCATCAAAATCTCCGCCCCAGAGATCGGTACGGCCAATCGATCGTTGAAACAAGGTATCTCCAGAAAACAGGATAGGTGCATCCCTTTTGGCATCGGATGAGACATTGAAGCATACCGACCCGGGCGTATGGCCTGGTGTATGCAAGACAGAAGTACTATGCTGCCCAAAGTCTAATCTTTGCTCGTCTTCTATATATTTGCCGACTGGTAGCGGCTCGTCAAACTCAAAGCCAAATCTCTCGCATTGCATGCCTAGATTGGCATAGAGCTCCTGGTCCTCTTTGTGCAAGCAGATCTCGGCCCCCGTCTTTTCGTGCATACCACGGGTGCCGAGGATATGGTCAAAGTGCGCATGAGTATGCACCAGGTACTTGACCTTAAAGCCATGCTTGTCGAGCCGAGCGATGATCTTATCGACATCGCCGCCTGGATCAACGACTATTGCCTCTTTGGTTTCGGTACAACCAACGATTGAGCAATTGCACTGCAGAGGACCAGCAGGGAATACCTCGACCAGAAGGCTCATTATTCGAACATCTCGCTGACCGAGCTGTCGTCATGTATGCGGTGTATGGCCTCGCCGAGCAAAGAGGCGACGGACAATTGGACGATTTTGGGAGAAATAGTAGCCGGATCATGAGGAATGCTATTGGTGACTATCAATTGCTCGATCGGCGATGCATTGAGCCTGTCGTTAGCAGGGCCGGAGAGCACGGCATGTGTAGCACAGGCGATGACCTTGGTGGCTCCCTCTTTGATGAGGAGCTCTGCGCCCTTGACGAGAGTGCCAGCAGTATCGACCATATCGTCGACCATGATGGCAACCTTGCCTTTGACGTCGCCTACTACGCTCATGACTTCGGCTACATTGTGCTTGGTGCGTCTCTTGTCGATGATGGCAATCGGAGCATCATCGAGCTTTTTGGCAAAGGCACGGGTACGAGATACACCACCCACATCCGGAGAGACGAGCACAATATCGCTCAAATTGAGTGAGCGGATGTGATCCAGCAGTACAGGACTGGCATACAAGTGGTCGACTAAGATATTGAAAAAGCCCATAATCTGAGGTGCATGCAAATCGAGGGCGACCACCCTTTGAGCTCCCGCAGTCGTCAAAAGATCTGCAACCAGTTTGGCTGTGATGGCCTCACGTCCGGCTGCCTTACGATCCTGGCGGCCGTAGCCATAATAGGGCATAACTACAGTGACGCGCCCCGCGGATGCCCGCTTGAGCGCGTCTATCAGGATCAGGAGCTCCATTAGATTTTCGTTGACTGGAGTGCATGTCGGTTGGATCAAAAAACAGTCCAGGCCGCGAACGCTCTCCTGCAACTGTACGTAAATCTCTCCGTCAGAAAAAGGCACGATCTTGGTCGGCGTGACCGAAAGACCCAGGTGTGCCGCTACCTCTCTGGCGAGATCCAGATTGGCAGTGCCGGATACGATCTTGAGGTTAGGCTTGATCCCGGCTTGGTACGGCTGCTTGACAGGCATTTGGGCGACCACGATCTTTTTCCCTCTTATGCTTTGGTTTGGCTCGAATCCAGTGAGCCAATTATATGTGCAATGAGAGTCGTAGCAAAGACCGCATGCCAATTAAGCGCCAAAATTTTAAGCGCCGCACTCTCCTCAAGCAAAAGGAGCAGCGCCAGTCAGGCAAAGCTCGAGGATGCCCTTCATGGCGCACTTAACATGCAAGTAACTGAGCCCTCCCTGCATATAGCCGGCATAGGGAGGGCGCAAGGGACCGTCTGCGGACAATTCGATAGTCGCTCCCTCGATAAAACTACCACCTGCCATGATTACCTGGTCGGCATAACCAGGCATGCCACTGGGTTCTGGAGCCACATGGGCATTAACAGGAGAAAATTTTTGGAGAGCCACGCAAAAATCTATTAGTCTTTGCCTTTCGCCAAACTCTACAGCCTGGATGAGGTCGTATCGGGGCGACATGGCATCAGGAAAAGTCTTAAGACCAAGCTTTTCAAACACCCTGGCTGCTAGATGGGCTCCCTTGACGGCCTGACCGACTACGCTCGGCGCAATAAAAACACCCTGCAAAATCGAGCGATTTTGGTTAAAAGTAATACCCAGATGCCCACCAATACCTGGAGCGGTGAGACGCATCAATGCTCCTTCGACACACTGCTTGCGACCAGCGACATAGCCACCGGTCAAGGCCATACCTCCGCCCGGATTTTTGATCAGCGAGCCGGCCACGATATCGGCACCGTAGTAAATAGGCTCATGCTCCTCGACAAACTCACCATAGCAATTGTCCACAAAGACCAGACTATCGGGATTGACACGACGCACGGCCTGGATCATCTGTCCGATCTCTACATTGGACAGAGTCTTGCGTTGCATCGAATACCCGCGAGATTTTTGTATATGGTAGAGATCGGCATGACCTACATCCTTTATGGCCGCGACAAGAGCGGCCTCGCTATCGACCAGATCGAGCATGTCAACGCAGTCTATTTGGGCATAATCAACGCCAAAAGAGCGTAGAGAGCCTCGCTGCGGTAGCTGTCTGGGATCTTTATCATCTATGCCGATGACCTCGAGCAGTGTGTCGTAAGGGCGTCCCGTCAAGCCTACCATCCGTTGTCCGGAAGCCATATTGCCCATGATCGCGCAAGCAATGGCATGCGTGCCTGAGACAAATTGCACTCGACAAGCGCAGGCCTCCGCCTCAAAAATATCGGCAAAGATCTCATCGATAACATCACGACCAATGTCATCGATACCGTATCCGGTGCGCTCTGCAAAAAATTCTTCTGTCAGATGATGCTCTCGAAAAGCTCTTAATATGCGCTCTTGCACTATCAATCCGATACGATCAATGTTTTTATAGACCTGGACGAGATCGGCCTCTGCCCGATCGAGAAAAATCTCGATATCATTTTTTGACTTAAATAATTCAGTGTCTGAAAACATTGCCGGGCGCCCTATTTGACTATTATTTCGGCTAATTTTAGCACTGCGCTTGAACTTGTGTTGCCGGACGGGCGTCTGACCATAAATGACACATACGACATTTTTGACTATCTTCGGCCGCTTTGTCTTGCGTATAGATGAGATCCTACGTGCTTCCATTCACGAGCGAGATTGTAGGCTCTGCGAGAGCCTCATCGATCATGGCCTCAAGATCGGCCGCCATGTTTTTAGATTGCGCGATCACTGTGGACCCTGCCTAGAGTTTATGGCCAATGCGACCAGCCGAGCAGACGATCACTGCGATCTGATCGAGCTCTCCCCAAGCGACGGCATAGAGCCTATCAATTGTATCTTTGCCGGATATTATCGCGATCATCTGCGTCAGACCATTCGCCAATTCAAATACAAAGGGGCTCGACACATCGCCTATGACCTGGGATTATTGCTGGCCGCAAGGATATTTGCCCACTGCCAGAGCATCAACGATCAAGAGCAGAGACCAGACCTTATCGTTGCCGTGCCGAGCCATGTCAACAAAGAGCGAGAGAGAGGCTACAACCAGGCCGATTTGATGGCCAGGATAGCCTCTCTAGCCATGGATCCACCAATGCCTTACGAGCGTCGAGCTCTGATCAAGACCCGAGCAACACGCGCTCAACATGGGCTCACTAAAGAGGAGCGTCTCGCCAATCTAGACAACGCCTTTGCAGCAAACAGGGACATCTGCAAAGGGCGCAATATACTCCTGATCGACGACGTTCTAACTACTGGAGCCACGGCTAGAGCCTGCGCTCTGGCAATGCATCGAGCCGGGGCCAGGAGCGTGACCCTATTGGTAGTGGCAAGGGCAATATCAGTGCTTGGCAAACATCGGCGCAACACGGCAAGGCTCGACCTTGACCTCTTGCCAGACCTTACCCTTGATATAGGGTTCGGAGTCGAGCCAGGCATCGAGAGCAGCACGATCCGCAAAGTCGACGATCATGATGGAGCCGATCATTGCTTCTTGTTCGGAGAGGATGGCCGATGCAAACAATAGGCTGCCGTTGGCTTTCATAGCTTCTGCTGATGCAAGATGAGCCTGTCGGGCGTCGAGCCTGCGCTGAGCGGCATCTTGATCGCGGCCGTCCAGCCCAGTGACTATGTACTGCATCTATTTGACCTCCTGGAGTACTTGATCAAAGACCGTGATGGTCTCGTCTATTTCGCGATTGCTGTGCATGAGAGACAAAAAGCTGGTCTCAAACTGCGAAGGCGGCCAGTAGACACCAGACTGGAGCAAGCCACGCCACACCTTGCCAAAGAGCTTGGTATCAGATGTAGCGGCAGACTCATAGTCAGTCACGTCATTGTTTGTAAAAAAGAAACTCAGCATGCCGGGCACGCTGCTGATCTGCGCAGCCACCCCTGCTTTTTGCGCAGCCAAATCGAGCCCCTGATGCAGCCTATCGGTCAGACGAGCGATCTCTTTGTAGATAGCATCTTTATTGGCACGCAAAAATTTGAGCTGGGCCAGGCCAGCAGCCATGGCTAGAGGATTGCCACTGAGAGTACCGGCTTGATAGACATCGCCCTGCGGAGCAATTCTTTCCATGATGTCCTTGCGGCCGCCATAAGCGCCGACCGGCAAACCGCCACCAATCACCTTGCCAAAACAAGTGAGATCGGGTTTGATGCCGTACATCTCCTGAGCCCCGCCGAGAGCGACCCTAAAGCCAGTCATTACTTCGTCAAATATAAGCAGGGCGCCGGTATCACGGCAAAGCCCGGTGATTGCCTTGAGAAACTCTTCATTAGGTTTGATCAAACCCGAATTGCCCACTATGGGCTCGAGGATCAAGGCTGCAATTTCACTGCCCTTTTTGGCAAACACCTCTCTCAGTTTGTCGACATCGTTATAAGGGATGGAGAGAGTAAGTTTGCTGGCTGCTTCGGGTACGCCAGGCGAGCTGGATATGCCGAGAGTAGCTAGACCACTGCCTGCTTTCACAAGAAAACTGTCGGCATGACCGTGATAGCAACCATCAAATTTGACGATCAGCTCACGTCCAGTAAATGCTCGAGCCAGCCTCACCGCTGACATGCAGGCTTCTGTACCGGAGTTGACCATGCGCACCATCTCTATAGAAGGCACGATCTCGCATATGAGCTCGGCCATCTCTACTTCGAGACGACTAGGAGCACCAAAACTGGTGCCTAACGCCAGAGCATCTTCCAGAGCTTCGAGTACGCGTGGATGCCTGTGTCCCAGGATCATCGGCCCCCAGCTGCCGACGTAGTCGATATAGCTATTGCCATCCTGGTCGTACATGTAGGCACCGTCTGCACGATTGATAAAGATCGGATCGTGGCCGACGGACTTGCAGGATCTGACAGGACTGTTGACCCCTCCCGGGATGACCGCTCTGGCCCTCTCAAACAATCGACTCGATCTATCGGTCTTGAATGTTTCCTGGGTTTTGGTAGCGGTACCAGTCATTGCCTTGCCTCACCTCTCGATGTATTTTTAGCCGCCTACTGACTCTTTGATGCCAAGGACGCGTTGAATGACCGGTTCGGTCATCTTGACGGCCTTTTCACCTGCTTGAAAGTGACGCATCTTGTGCTCGGCATCGAACAGATAAAGAGCTGGTACGTACTTATTTTCAAAAAGATCTGTGATCGTATGGTAGTTATCGACTGCTACAGGCAGTTTGACCTCGTATTCGTCGATGGCTTTTTTGACGTCGTCCAGATTGGTATCGGACTCTTGCCTGGGCATGTGCACCGAGACTATTTTGAGCCCCTTGTCTCCATGCTTGCCATACTTGTCGAGCCAGACATTGAGCTCAGGCAATGACTCCTTGCAGATGCCGCAGCTGATCGACCAAAAATGCACTAGCACCGGATGACCTTCGAGATCTTTATTATTGATCGGTTGAGTATTAAACCAATCCGTACCACCATCGAGCGCTGGCAGCGCTGCATCCATACGTAGCGGCATGTGACCTCCTGTGACTCACCTGGTTTCCACAGCTTATATTCTAGCCGTTTCTCACAGCCAATTTACCTTTTAAGTAATGAAAAAGAGCCTTCGTAACGAAGGCTCTTTTTTTGTCAATCTTTAGTTCAGCTTAGACGGAAAGGGGCTTTTGGCCTGGCTTCCAGTCAGCGGCGCAGAGACCACCGGTCTTGAGAGCTTCAAGGACGCGGAGAGTTTCTTCGACAGATCTGCCGACGTTGAGGGCGTGCACTACCTGATATTGCAATACGCCATCGGGATCGATGATAAAGAGACCGCGGAGGGCGATGCCTTTGTCTTCGAGCAATACACCGTAGTCACGGCTGACGTCTTTGGTGATGTCAGAGGCGAGTACGTATTTGATGGGGCCGAGACCACCCTGATTGTCAGGGGTATTGATCCAGGCTCTGTGGCTGTATACCGAGTCGGTAGAAACAGCGAGGACTTCGGCACCGGCCTTGGTTACTTCATCGTATTTGTCGCTGAAGGCCTTGAGTTCGGTAGGGCAGACGAAGGTGAAGTCCAGTGGATAGAAGAACAGAATGAGCCATTTACCTTTGTAATCGGAAAGTTTGACATTGTCCTTCAAGGTTTTTAGTTCCTTGGTAGAAGGCATGTCAAAATCCGGAGCTCTTTTTCCAACTTGCAACATTCGGCGATTACTCCAAAAGCTTTGGTAGGGATATGTTATCTCTGGCGACCTGTGATTAAGACTTGGATGAGTCCGGTCGCGATTCCTTTTATATTAGGCTCAAGGCCATCGTTATGCAGGATGTTTAAGAAAAGGCTTACAATTTTCAATCATTTCTTTTTGTTGATTGCGAGCCAATCTTGCAAGTCTCTTTGCAATGCATTTTCCATGACAAACTTGGTCACCAGCGGACTGTTAGGCTCCCAGCCGATGGTCAGAAGGTGATACAGATGCTCTTTAGGGGTATTGGCATATTTGCTTCGCCCCAATTCGGATTCGTTATTGGTTTCGGCCATTTATCAGCACCCTCGAAAGACTTTTATGCAAGCCATATTAAGATAAGTCAAAATACTGCATTGTGGCACGTACAGCCCAAGTGCATCCTTAAACGAGCATTTATGCAAAAAATTTCAAGCTGTCAGGTTGACCTCATCAGATAGCCTTTGCTAATATCTTCGTTCGGCTCGCCCGCTTTTACAACGGGCTCGCTCAGATGCCTCTTGTGTCTTTGTGTAAAGGCAAGAGCACACCATAATTTTTGGGTTGGAGACGGATAAATAATATGTTCGCCATTGTCGAAGCCTGCGGAAGGCAATATGAATTGAGACCGGGACGTTTTGTCGATATCGACATGACCGGCGAAGAAGAGGGAGCCGTAAAGGTTTTCGATAAAGTCATCATGGTAGTCGACGGATCGGGTTCGACAGTCGGCCAACCTTATATTGATGGCGCCACCGTTACCGGTAAGATCATCTCAAAATTGGAAGTAAACCCGGCACACGGCCGTATCCAATCCAACATCAAGTCACAAAAGATCATCGTCTATCATCAAAAGCCCAAAAAGGGCACCCGCAAAAAAGCCGGTCACAGGACGCAATTTACTCGCGTCATGATCGACTCGATCGAGATCGGCTCTAAGACTGTCGCAAAAGCCGACAAAAAGTAAAAGGAGTTAGGTAAATGGCACATAAAAAAGGCGCCGGCTCGACAAGAAACGGACGCGATAGCCAACCCAAGCGTTTAGGAGTCAAGGTATACGGCGGCGAAGCCGTAACCGCAGGCAATATACTTGTCAGACAACGTGGCACCAAGATCCATCCCGGCAAAAATGTCGGCAGAGGTTCCGATGACTCGCTTTTCACCCTGATCGAGGGTGTAGTACGCTTCGAAGCGTCCAGAGGCCGGAAGATGGTAAGTGTCTATCCTGTTTGATAAATTTGACGGACTCGAGCCCAAGAGTCTCGAGTTTATCTTAAAAGCTTGTCGCATGCCGACACCAGAGATGGTGCCGGCCTCGACGTATAAGGACATATCTCAGGTCAAGGTCTCCGGACTGGCCTATGATTCGCGCCAGGTCAAACCCGGAGACGCATATTTTGCCATCTCCGGCGCCAAGTTTGACGGCAATGCCTTTATCGATCAGGCAGTGCTCGATGGTGCCAATTGCATTTTTACGGCCAAAGAGCCAAGCCCAGAGCAAAAGGCACGCATACCCATCATAGTGGTGGATGATGTGCTCAAGGCACAAGCGGCAGTCGCCAATGCCTTATACGACACGCCGAGCAGCCGCATAAGGGTGCTTGGTGTAACAGGCACCAATGGCAAGACGACTACCACTCATTTGATCGAGCGCATCTTTAATACCAATGGCAAGCCATGCGGCCTGATCGGCACGCTTGGAGCGAGAGTGCCTGGAGTCGACAAAAACAGCGCAGCCTCGTACCTCGACATGCATCACACGACGCCGCAACCGGCGGATCTACAAGCAATCCTCTACGCCATGGCCCAGAGGGGCCTCTCGCATGTTGCCATGGAAGTCTCCAGCCATGCATTGGCTCTGGGAAGGGTCCTTGGCACCAGGTTTGCAGGAGCAGCTCTCACAAATATCACTCAGGACCATCTCGATTTTCACAAGACCATGGAGCATTATGCCCAGTCAAAGAAAAAATTGTTTGAGATGATCGACGAAAGTGCACGCTCAAACGAAATACAAGGCACCACATGCGCCATCAATCTCGATGACGAATATGCAGATATGTTTTTGCGAGGATTGAGCGACAAAGTCCAGATCCTCACCTATGGCTTTTCTCCTAAAGCGGCGATAAGACCCAAAAGAGCCGAGTTCGGTTTTGACGGCATGCGCCTCTCGCTCAGCACCACCCATGGTGACATCGATTTTCACACTCCACTCACTGGTCGCTTTAACCTATACAACATCATGACGGCTATGGCACTAGCTCTGGGCGAGGGTATCCCACTAGAAGGCATCGCCCAAAGCTTGCAGGACTTTGCTGGCGTTTCCGGAAGATTTGAGTCGGTATCCATACAAGATCAAACAAATAAGCAAGCAGGCTTGCCGCTCTGCCTGGTCGATTATGCACACACTCCAGACGGACTCGAAAACGTTTTGAAAGCTGGCAGGCAACTCGTCCCGGATAAGGGGCGCCTCATAGTGGTCTTTGGCTGCGGAGGCGATAGGGATTCGAGCAAACGGCCGCAGATGGGTCGACTGGCAGAGACATTGGCCGACATCGTCATCATTACCTCGGACAATCCTCGTACCGAAGAACCCGATCAGATCATCGCAGACATACTCGCGGGCATCGATAGCCTCAAGGATGTGGTAGTCGAGCAGGATCGTGCCGCAGCCATAGACCTGGCTGTACAAAAAGGCGGTCCGGATGATGTTGTGATAATAGCCGGCAAAGGGCATGAAACATATCAGATACTCAAGGATCGCACCATCGATTTTGACGATCGACTGGCTGTAAAAAATGCTCTTAAGACAAAAATGCAAAAGAGATAAGCGTGGCCATTAGTTTCCATATCACTTCGGTTCGCGAAGGCACCATTTTCAATGTGATGCAATTTCTCAGCCTCGAAAAGGTGACGGGGATGCTCGAAGTCCGATTTGGCAGGCAGATCCCCGAAGCCTCCATCTATTTTGTCGCTGGCTCGATCGCTACTGCAGAGTTTGGTCATCTGGTGGGGGATTCGGTACTCGATGTCTTGCTCTGCCAGGAATTCAGCATAAAAGAAGTCGCCTTTGCTCCAGGTCGAGTCAATCAAGTCAACGAGCAGGCCATCATCGTCAATTCGAGCAATATCGCCTCGGTCATGCTCAATGTGTCCAAGGATGTAGATTTTTGCGAGTCGCGCCCATTTATCTATGGCCTATTGCCCGTCAATGGCCGCTCCGGCCGCACATCCCCATCCATTTTGCATATCTTGCACGGCTTTGGCGACTGGCAAGACGAATTGACCACGGCCTCTCGTGGCGACAAAGACAAAAAAGCGCCCCTGCCCGAATGCGCACTGATCCATAGAGCGCTGGCTACCAGCGTGATCGCCTATCAAAGGCCTCTAGTCTCGATCAAAGCCTTACGCCCCTTGCTCAGCCTGCTCGATCCACTCTCCGACAAGGAGCAAAACAATCTCCGTGGATATCTCCGTAGCCTCCTTCCCCACCCAAAAGCCACACATCTTTCTATCGAGCGTTTTTATGCCTTTGCGAGCGCCATCGAGTCCATGGCTCAAAGGCGCAGCCCAGAGGTCGGCGACCGGGCACGCCGAGCCATCCACACTCTGATCCAGAGTGCCACCAAGACTCAACAATTGAGCCAGCCGCCAAATGTCTCGCAATGACGATCGATATAAAAAAAAAGAGCAACTCGAAAATCAGGCTCATAATCTGCATTTTGCCTTGATCAGCCATATCGCGCGCAATATCTTGCCCGGAGGTTACTGGCGCAAAAACATCGCCAGTCACCAAGACAAAAGCACCCTTCATCTGACTTTTGACGATGGTCCTTATCCTGAGACCACCCCGGCCTTGCTTGACCTATTGGACGAGTTTGGGGTCAAAGCAACGTTTTTCTTTATTGGCAAGCATATCCGCCTTCATCCCGATCTAGCCTTGCAAGTACTCGAACGGGGACATGACATAGGCAATCACAGCATGACTCACCGGCTAATGCTCACTCTTTCCAAAGCAGAGATCGAGCGAGAGATAGATGACACCAACGCCCTCATCACCGATATTTCCGGCTATAAATCCCGGCTATTTCGCCCTCCTTATGGCCTCCTCGACAATCGCACTGCCCGCATGCTCCAAAATCGTCGCATGGTGCGAGTCTACTGGGGAGCAATGGCCTCTGATTTTAAGCCGATAGGCACAGACAAAGTCGTCGAGCGCATCTTGCAGCAGATCAAAAACGAAAACCTCATTGTGCTGCACGAAGGCGGCAACAAGATAGCGGGGCAAACTCTTGCCTCGACGCGGCGCATCCTCCAGATCACACTTGACAAAGGCTATCGCTTCGAGCCGATTATCTGAAAGGCTATAATACTGCCGAACAGCTTAGAGGCTCGAGATGCTAGATTTCAGACCCCCACTAGATTCGCCAGTCCTGTTGTGGTTCATGGACACGATCTTTCCTCTCTATTGCAAGGTCAAACTGCACGATACCCGCATCAAAGTCGTCGACGGTGCCCTGGAAAGATTTAAAACGCTCGATGGGCATCGCGCCATGCTCTGCCCCAATCACTCTAACGTCAATGATCCAGAAGTAATGTATGGCTTTGGACGCGAGGCAGGCGAACACTTTAACTACATCGCCGCCCGCGAGGTCTTTGATTACGATCACGGCTCCAATGGCTGGTGGATACAGCGCATGGGCACGTATTCTGTTGTGCGCGGCGCGGCAGATCGCGAGTCTTTTAAGATGACGCGCAAAATATTGAGCCAGGGCCCCAAAAAACTGGTGCTCTTTCCAGAAGGTGAGATCTCGAGGCAGAATGATACTCTCATGGCCCTCGAATCAGGCGCAGCTCAGATGGGCCTGTGGGCCTTGCAGGACGTGGCCAAGCAATATGGAGAAGAAAAAGTAATCTCGGGAGAAAGGACCATTTTCATTTTGCCCATGGCTTTCAAATATTTCTATCCAGAGGACATCACCTCGACTCTCGGCAACACTCTGACAAACATGGAAAATCGGCTCGGGATCAAGAGCAAGCCACATTCTCTCGTGGTGCGCATGAGACAGGTAGCCGCAACCTTGCTCGATGCTTTAGAAAAGGAATACGGCCATCGGCAGGGCGAAACGCTCAACGAGCGCATGATGAGCCTGCGTCGCTTTATCTTGGAAAACCTCGCTCGTGTTTTGCGAGTAGATCTAGATCAGTCGCAAAGAGAGCTCGAATGGGTGCGAGTCCTGCGCAACAAGCTGGACGACTTTGTTTTCGAGGACGAAGCCATTGCATCCGACTATCAAAAAGACGTGCATCAACATCAAGAGCAAAAGCTCAAGCTCTACTATCATGACCTCAATCGCGTGGTCAATTTTATTTCTATCTATGATTCTTACGTCTCAGAACATATGACTCAGGAACGTCTAGCCGAAGTGATCGATCGGCTGGAAACCGAAATCATGGGCCACGCCACCAGCAAGGGACCGCGCGAGGTACTCGTGGAGGCAGGCGAGGCCATAGACCTGTCCAGATATTATTTAGAATACAAAAAAGACAAAAAAAGAGTAGTGCAAATAGTCACGGATCAGATTTTTGGACAGATCTCCGGTATGCTGCAAAAACTCGAAAAGATGCGCCAACCAAGATTTATCCCTGATTAAAATGCTCTCAGAGGCTTTAAACAACGCAAAGATCTCTTAGCAACCCTGCTCAACGGTGCTATCATCAGGCTTTGTTTGTCTTGCCTAGGCTTTGTATACCTGGCCCACTGGTGTTCTAAATGCAAAAACTCGCTTTAATCGGTCTTGGCGCTTCTGGTCTCTTTGCTCTAAAAGAATTGGCCGGAGCCAATGTAGAAGTGCATGTCTTTGACGTAGGACCAACCTACGAAAAGCGATATGCCTGCCCTATCGACCAGGGCAAGCTAGAGGTCTGCCCACCCAAGGCTTGCAGTTATTGCGCACCGGGACAATCGGCTGGCAGCTGGAACGACTTTAAAGTGATCCTCTCGGCCTCTCAAGTAATAGGCGGCCGTCTATACGACCTCATCGGCCAGAACGAATTGCAAAAAAGACTGGATGTAGTCAGACAGACCATCCTCGAGCACGCTCCTTGCGAAATCCCTGTAGTCAGCCCCAATGCCGAGGATCTGGAGTGGATCAAAAAGAAAGCCACAATGGCCGGCATGACTTATCACTATCAAGAACTCCTGCATTGCGGCTCCGATAATGCTCCGGCCATCAATACTTCGATCTTAGAAGACATCAAAGCCCGCGGCTCCAATATTCATTTCCACTGGGACAGCAAGGTCGTCTCCGTGGCCAGACGCAATGACAAATTTGCCGTGCAATACGATCGCTACCGTAAACCAGGCGATGCAAAGGAAGAAATCTTTGACATGGCCATAGTCTCAGTCGGACGAGGTGGTGCTCACTGGTTGACACAGCAGGAGTTTTACAAGGCTCTGGATATCTATCCTGGTCAAGTCGACATCGGCATCCGCGTAGAGACTAGCTGCCACTTTACCGCCGAGGTAGACAAGCGTTTTTACGAGCCAAAGCTCTACTATCGCACTCGCCACTCCAACGACATAGTCCGCAATTTTTGCTCCAATCCCAAAGGCTTTGTAACTCCCGAAAACCATCGCGAGTACGTCCTGGTCAATGGCCACTCAAAAATGTACGAAAAATCAGAAAATAACAATTTTGCTGTGCTCGTCTCCAAGACATTTACGCGTCCGTTCAAAGATCCACAAATGTATTCGCAGACTATCGCCAAGATCGTCAACATGCTGGCAGGCGGCGGACCTCTAGTGCAGAGACTGGGCGACCTACGCGCAGGCAGACGCACCAAGACCCTAACCAATAACCTTATCGAGCCCACCCTCGAAGCCGAATGCGGCGACATCTCGCTTGCCTATCCGCACCGTATCCTCGAGGGCATAGTCGAATACCTGGACGCGCTAGACAAAATCTGTCCTGGGGTGGCAGGCGACTCGACTCTGCTCTATGCACCTGAATGCAAGAGCTATCCGGACTCCATCTCGGTCAGCAAAAACATGGAGACCAATATCCCCAACCTATTTATCATCGGCGACTCATCCTCCTGGACGCGTGGCGTCGGTCAGGCCGCATCGTCGGGCCTCCTAGCAGGAGAGGGAGTCAAGCACAAGCTCAAGCAAGACACGGCAACGCCATCGCCAGTAGTGGCAGGCCTCGCACTCTAGATTCTTGTTTGAGATACGATCTCAATCGCGCCAGAGATTTTCGGTAGTATCGCCATCCTCATTGTCGAGGATAAGCTTGCGTTGCAAAGCAGCATAGCGAGCCACTAGCTCGGCTACCTCTGGATGCTCTGCACCGAGGGCTTTTTCGCTCACGCCCAGGCCCCATCGATATAAGCGATCGGCCTCGTCAAAGTTTTCTTGTTCTTCGTATAGGGTGGCCAGTCTTTGCAAGGCGCGAGCAACAGTGGGATGCTCGTGGCCCATGTTTTCTTGTATGATCTCCACGGCTCGCCAGTAGAGAGGCTCGGCCTCGCTAAACTTGCCCTGTTCGTGATAGACGTCAGCCAGCGAGTTGAGGATCTCGGCCACATGCATATGCTTTGGCCCCCAGTCAGCAGTCCTTTGATCGAGAAGAGTCTTGTAGAGCGGCTCGGCCTGATCGTACTTGCACTGGATATGGAAAAGCAGTGCCAGGTTTGAAAGAGTCTGGGCTGTGGATGGATGATTGATGCCCAGCATCCCCTGCCTGATACGCAGAGCACGCCAATGGATTTTTTCGGCACGCGGAAAATCCCCCAGCATCCGATATAGCTCAGCTTGATAATTGAGTACGGTGGCTACCGATGGATGCTCCAGGCCCCAGGATTCTTCATAGAGACGTACAGCCCGCTCATAGAGAGGCTCAGCCAGATCGTATTTGCCTTCGGCATGATAGAGCACGGCTAGATTGTGCAAATTGCCTGCGATAGATGGATGCTCCGGCCCCAGCACACTCTCGCGCTTAGCCAGAGCTCTTTGAAATAATGGCTCGGCTGCCTGATATTTACCATGAGCCCGCAAAAAATCCGCCAGAGTCTCCAGCATGGTGGCGACCTCCAGCTGGTCTTCGATCTGGCTATCGGCGTTTTCGTAAATGCTCAGCGCCCGACGCAAGAGAGGCTCGACGCTCGAGTATTTACCCTGCCCTCTAAAAACAGCTCCCAGTCTCGTTAGTGCCTCGGCCATCGGCCTGGTATTTTCGCCTATGGATTTTTCGTAAAGATCAATGGCCTGCTTAAAAAAGCTCTCCGCCTCTTTAAATAGCCCTTGCAAGCGGTAGAGCTCGCCCATATTGCTCGATATGTCCGCTAGCCCAAGGCTGATCAAAAGATCAGACTCGGCTGATGCAGCTTGCTGGGCGAGATTGCTCTGGCTCTGCTCCCGGCGAGCGTCCATGAGCGCTTTTTGAAAGAGCTTTTCGGCGTCTTGATAGCGAGACAGACCCAGGGCCTTTTTGCCTGCGTTGAGATAAGTCTGCCAGTTGATTGATTCTTGATCTTGGCTTGTATCCATGATTCCTAGACGGTACAGTTTGCCATATCTTACAATTAAACCATGAGCAAAAAACAAAAATGGGCCGTCGATCTCGGCATGCTGATCGTGGTGTTTTACATCATGGCTATTTTGCTTTTGATCTTTCGCGATCAACTCGTCCTGCATCCAATGCAAGATGAGAGCTGGAAGGCCATGCTGCCTCAGCTCGAGACGATCACAGGGGGAAAAGCCAGGCAGATCAAGATACCTGTGCAAGATAAAGGCAATAAGAGTGAGGTGCTATTACACGCGCTCTATCTACAAGTGCCAGGCTCCGACAAGCTCATCCTGATCACGCACGGCAATGCAGGCAATCTCGGTCACAGATTGGGCCTCACTGCCCTATTGGCCAAGACAGGCAACTCGGTCCTCGTCTTTGACTATCAAGGTTATGGAGAGAGCTCGGGCAAGGCTCGCTTAGATGCTCTCATCGACAATACACAAGCAGTATACGGCTATGCCCAGTCAGCGCTTGGCTATCCCTGCAATCGCATCATCATGTATGGGGAGTCGATCGGTTGTGGTATCGCATCCGATACAGCCACCAGACTCGGTGCCCTCTCACAGTCTCCCGCTGCCATCATCCTGCAATCTCCATTTCTTTCCCTATCATCTTGCGCCAAAGACAAGATCTTTTTTTTGCGCCTCGTACCCGACTTTTTCTTTCCCCCACCTCTGCTAAACAATCTTGCCTACGTCAAAAGCTCTCACCCACCGCTAATGGTGATACACGGAGATCGCGACGAAATACTCCCGGTACAATACGGGCGCACTCTCTTTAATGAGGCAATAAAGCCAAAGGCCCTCTATATATCAGAGGGCCAGGGGCATAATGATGTCGGCATAAGCGATGCGCGTTTGTTTGTCGAGGCAGTGACCGGATTTTTAAAATCTAGTCTACAAATTCGGGCACAATGAGCTCGTCAAAGATCTTTTTATCATAAGCCATCTTAAACAAGGTCTTGACCGCGGTGCGACCACGTTCACCGTAGTCCACAGTCAATTCGTTTACATACATGCCGACAAATTTGTCGGCCAGGCGAGACTCCATGTCGCGAGCAAAGGTCATTGCATAATCTAAGGCAGCCTGTCTGTTCTCTAAAGAATAGACAATAGAGTTTTTAAAGATATTGGTGGCTTCCTTGACCATTTCCATGCCCAAATCCTTGCGCACTACGTTGCCGCCGAGGGGCAGAGGCAGGCCATTGGTCTCTTTAAAGAACCATTCGCCGAGATCGACCAGTTTTTCGAGGCCATCTTGCTGATAAGTGACCTGTCCTTCGTGGATGATTAGGCCAGCTTTGTACTCGCCGGATTGGACCTTAGCGACAATCTGATCAAAAGGGACCACCTCGATCTTGATCTCAAAAGGAGCCCAGAGACGCAGTGCCAAATAGGCAGTGGTTAACAAACCTGGGACGGCCAGGGTTATCTCTTTTAAGTCTTGGAGTGTGACACCAGCCTTGGCGACGATCATTGGTCCGTAATTGTCGCCCATCGATGCGCCGCAGGGCATCAACATGTAGCGTTCCTTGACCTGGGGATAGGCAGCAAAAGAAATGGCGGAGACTTCGTAGCGTCCATTGATCGCGTCTTGATTGAGAGACTGGATGTCCTTGAGGACTTGATTGACTTTGATGCCCTTGGTATCGATCTTGTCGTGCGCGAGACCATAAAACATAAAGGCATCGTCTGAGTCAGGACTGTGAGCGATAGTGATTTCTTTAGTTTGTACTGCCATGTTTATTCTCCCTTTTGGCCATATTGTCCGTCTTTTGGCCTGAGAGAGCATGAGCAAAATCTAGGATTTAGGCTCAATAAGTGGTTGCCCATTCCATCGGTTTATCCAGGGTCAGCCCGCCAGGCCCTTCTTGGGGTGCGGGAGATTGGAGTACCCGTTTGAGAGTGTTGATGTCACGATTGGAAATGACTCCACGTGCCGGAGCCTGAGCCTTATCAGATTGAAACATCAGATCCTGGGCACTGTCCGATTTACCCCACAAGCCCAATCCATGGCCGATCTCACGAGCAAAAACCTGGGCAAGCTGTCTTTCTGAGACCTGCTTGGGATAAAAGCTAGGGCGCAAGAGAAAGAGGCGGACTTTTTGCACGCCTTGATTGATCTCCAGACGAGCTACAGCCAGACAACGGTCAGGCAATTTGTTGACCCATAGGCAATCGATATCGCTGGGCTCATTTGGTAATGCCATTTTGACCGGGACATACTGGTTCCAACGGGCGATAGTCGCTTCCAGAGTCTTCTGCCAGCCTTCTGGGGTTTCTTTTGGCAGGCGCACGACGACGGGAAACTGAGTAAAGTGCGCTCTAAGCACATTGGCTTGATTGCCATTGTCCAAGCGCATAATGGAGGCAAGATAGTCACTGCTTTTAGTATCATAGACCAAACCACCGGCAATGGTCTGAGCATCAATTTTTATAGCTGTACTGGGTGTCGGACCAGCCGGCACGGGCCGTCTGCGAGGCGGTGCCACGGCTGGCATGACATCTTGTTGCGCGGCTATTGCAGCATCTGGAACCTGTTGCAGCTGCTGCATGGTCTGGATTGGCCTCATCCAGTCGGATTGTACAGGCTGCCCGCCACCAAAGCCGCTACCACCAATGATGCGATGTTCGAGACGATTTAGTCTTTCGCCAGGGTCACCGATTTGACTAGCTCCCAAAACTTCACGTTCGAGATGATCCAACCTGTCTTCTAATGCGTGATCGTTGTCACCATAGCTGCTGCCAAAGGCCTTGATCTCAAGCTGACTCAATCTCGCCTCGTCCTGAGGCGAAAGCAATAAAGCAGGAGGCTGATCCCTGAAAGATTTGACTGGTGCTGCCGGCGCTAGAGGCGGCTCCTCCATCTCAGGAGTCTGCATCTCTAAGACAGGCTCTTGAGAAAGATCTTGAGCCTTAGCAGCGTTAGCGTCGAGTACGATAACAACCAGCAAAATCCATATGGCTCTATAGCAACTAGTCCAGCAAGTTTTTGCCAAACTCGCCTCCAAAGCGCAGGCTGGCCTGCAGGTTGAGGATCTGTTCGCAAAGCACGGCGCTCATGACTTTTTCGGGGGTAAATACTACCTGCTCGAGGATCGAAAAGATGCCGGGATCGAGCTGGCGCAACAGTTTGCGACTTTCTTTAAAAGAAAATGCCGCCACGCTCTCGGCCCAGTATTCAAAGACTGAAGCCTTGGCATACCCGGAGATAAACTCCCTATGCATGACCTGGTCTGCATGGACTAGTTCCGATCCGCCATCGTAAGCGGACGGCGGAGGAAATTTGGCAATCGAGCGTGCCAGCCTGGCCTGATATAACTCATCGATCCTGTCTTGCGCGGCTTGCGAAAGACAAAACTGCAATTGATGACCAAATTCGTGCGATACGACGAGATTGACTCTCACCTCTACATAACTCGGCACACGGGTGGTGATGACAGCCAATGGACCAAATCTAGCGCATAGATCGATGTCGCGCTCAAATTCTTCGGCATCGAGATCGACCATGCCAGTCCGCACCCTCGTCACGCCAGCCGCTCCATGCTTGACGTTGCCGAGCGCAGCATTGCCTTCTTTTTTGCGTACTATTTGCAAGATACCAGAGGCCGCCCAGATGCGCATGCTCTCTATAACATAATCACGTTGCTGCTGATCGAGCCTATCAAAATCCTGAAAATATCTGATGATCTCGTTTTCGTGATAGGAAATTTGATCGCGATAAAGAGGCCTGGTGTATTGCTCCGACAAATCTCTGCCATCACTGGCAGTGCCGGCGAAACTAAAATTGATCACTGAACCTTCGTCAAGACTGCGCCTCTCGGTATTTGTCCTGGCATCGCGCAAGACAAAGCGGCCACCGCCGTAGTATTCGCCGAGAATCTTGTGCTGGGCATTGCTGATACGCCCTTGCATAACCTGGTAGTCGCGGCCATTATAGCTGAGCGAGCCAGTGGGGCCAGGGCTTGAAGGTCCAGGCAAGCTGAGAGGCAGCCCGTCCTGGGTCGTGCCCTGGAAGTCACAGCCCTCCAGGTCGTCAACCAATCTCCACTGACCGGTGTCGGGATCTTCGTCATCCTCTGTCTGCTCTCGCGCACTGCGCAAAAACCCATTTTCGTAGAGATAGCCCACCACTGTGCCGTCGAGCACGACGCGACCAGCATCGACGGTCAGGTCATTGCCGCCTAGGTGCATACGGCCAGAAGGGCCGGCAGTCTGGTTTTCACGATCCGTTTCAAGGTCCAAGATCTGTTCCATCGCCATGCTCTCTTTTAAATGTAAAAGAAAGACCGCGCCCCCGCAAGTGGCAGGCGCGGCCTCTCCACGCTTGACTTAGCCGACGGAGCCGACTACGTCCTTTACTTTGGCCCAATCAGCCATAAAGGACTCTACACCCTTGTCAGTCAGAGGATGATGCACGAGCTGCTTGAATACCTTGTATGGCATCGTGGCTATATCGGCACCGGCCAAAGCAGCCGAAGTCACATGCACTGGGGTACGGATCGAAGCAGCCAGGACCTGGGTCTCGATAGCATGGATGCTGAACATCTGAGCGATCTCGGCAATCAATGCAGAGCCATCCTGGTTGATATCATCGAGACGGCCAACAAAGGGGCTGACAAAGTAAGCTCCGGCATTGGCTGCCAAAAGTGCCTGGTTGGTGGAGAAACACAATGTGACGTTGACTCTGATGCCGTCCTTGGCCAAGGTTGAGGTGGCTTGCAGACCAGCAGGGGTCAAAGGGCATTTGACGATGACATTTTCAGCCCAGGTTGCGATACTGCGGCCTTCTTTGATCATGCCTTCGGCGTCGGTGGCCACTACTTCGGCGGAAACAGGGCCAGGAACAATCTTGCAAATCTCCTGTACGAGCTTTTTAAAATCGCTCTTTTCTTTGCCGACGAGGCTTGGATTGGTGGTGATGCCATCCAATACGCCCCAGGCTGCGATCTCGCGGATCTCATCCAGATTTGCTGTGTCTAAAAATAATTGCACGGTTAACTCCTTTGACAAGGCATTGCTAAGCGACGGTAAAATCTATTGCAAAAACTTAGCTGCTAAGAAGTATAGCTAATCGCTCGCGGGCATATGCTGTAAGTAATCTGCAAATCAAGCCCTGCTAAAGTCACCTAGATGCAATCACAATCTCCCCAACCCGACAAGATTTCCGAGCCTCGCAAGGCGCATTTTCCTCCCGTATGGCAAGCCGGTCTAGCGGCCATAGCGGGATGTGCCATAGGTTTATCGCTTTCAGGTTCTTTTAAGACAGATTATCGACTCACCCCAGCGGCAGAGCCTGGCAAAAAAATCGTCCAAGCACCGCAAACGCCCGCCGAGCAAAAGTCCCAAAGCCCGCTAGACATACTCAACCTTGCACCTTCTATCGATCGTCGGACCAATATTCTCCTCATGGGTGTCGATAGCAATGGTCGTGACACTGAAAGATTTAAGGGTTGCCGCTCAGATACGATGATTCTCTGCAGCGTTGTCCCTGGTGACGTCGATCCATTTGACAGCAACAAGCGCCTGCCTCCAAAAGTCAATATGGTCTCGATCCCTCGTGATTCGAGAGTACGTATAGCCGAAAACAACCATATAGAAAAGATCAACTCAGCGCATGCCTATGGAGGTCCTGACTTAGCAGTCAAGACTGTTTCAGAGGACTTTGGTGTTCCCATCGATCATTATGTGGTGATCGACGTTCAGGGTCTAAAAAAAGTCTTTGAGACCCTGGGCCCTGTAGAGATAATGGTCGAAAAAAGCATGCATTATCGCGACCGCGCTGGCAGGCTCAATATAGCCCTGACGCCAGGTCTGACCCGACTCAATGCTGCACAAGTCGAAGAATACGTACGTTTTAGACACGATCCTAAGGGTGATATCGGCCGCATCGAACGCCAGCAATGGTTTTTGCGACAGGTCAAGAAAAAATTTGAAGAACCCGAAGTCCTCTTAAAACTACCTCAGCTGGCAAAACTAGCCAGTGATTATGTCCGTACCGATCTTTCAATGACCGACATGCTCAAACTCGCTGCGGTGGCTCGCAATATCAAGCCAAACCAGATCCAAACGGCCATGCTCCCTGGGACTGCCAGCACGATATCTGGAGGCAGCTACTGGCTGCCCGACGCCGAGACCTCCGCCCTGGTCTTGCATAGATTGGCCGGGGCGCCTCTTGCTGTGGATATCATTGCCGCCAATACCGGGGCAGCCATAGCTTATCGTTCTAATCGCTCCTCAAACACCATCGCCGATGCGCCAGTCGACTCAGCTCATGCAGCTGAGCTCGCTGACGACGTAGATACTGCCACTTTGAACGGCAACGATAGACTCAACACCGACTGGGCCAAATCCGCTGCAAACAAAGAGATCTCTGTGATCGTCCGTTATCCTAGAGGACAGGAGACCCAAGCCCGCAATCTCGAAGGCCGCCTCAACGCTGCTGGTATCAAGGTCAAATATCTGCAAAGAGGCGAAAGCAATGATTGCGCCCACGAGCAGATCATAGCCACGAGCTACCGAGCAGACGAAGGTCTAGCAGCCAGAGTCAAGCAGGACATGGTCGAGCTCGAACCCTATCCGATCACGATCGCCCTGGACGTCCATGCTCCTTCAGATATGATCGTTGTGCTTTCACCTGATTCAAACATTGAGCCCTTGTCACAATCTGCCGAGACCAAATAGCTTATTTATGGATTTTGTGGCTTGATTTTGTCAGACTATACAGGTCAACCTGGAGTCTAGACCTTGGACCTTAAGCACAATTTTGGAGCTGGCCCGGCCAAATTGCCGCCTGCTGTTCTGGAGACCGCCCGACGCCAACTTTTGGATTACCAGGGTACTGGCATCTCAGTCATGGAGATGAGCCACCGGTCTAAAGAGTTTCAGACCATTGCGTCAAAATGCGAACAAGACCTGCGCGAGATCCTCTCAATCAGCGATAACTACGCAGTACTATTTATGCAAGGTGGCGCCACCACTCAGTTTTCGTGCGTACCGCTCAACATCAATCGATCTGACATCAGTCCCCGTGCAGCTTACATCGATACAGGCTTTTGGTCTGACCGAGCCATAGCCGAGGCAAAACGTCTCACCAAGGTCGAAGTAATAGCCGAAAGCCGTAGTCAATCGTACCGATCATTGCCTCTGGATCTGAATGCCAAGCTCGAGGCTGCCAGAGAGCGGCTTGCCGATACGCAATATCTGCATTTTACGGACAATGAAACCATCCACGGTATCGAATTTCCCCCTGCATACGATTTTAAAAATGGTGATTGTCCACTTATCAGCGATATGTCCTCCAACATAATGTCTCGACAGATAGACGTCTCTCGTTATGGCCTGATCTATGCTGGAGCTCAAAAGAATATGGGCCCATCCGGCCTCACCATAGTCATAGTCCGTAAGGATCTGATCGGCTTGGCCCACCCGCAAGGTCCAATCCCGTATTTACTCGATTATAAGGTGCTTGCGGACAATGATTCGATGGCCAATACACCGCCGACTTTTGCCTGGTATCTATGCGGTCTAGTCTGCCAGTGGGTGAAAGACCAGGGTGGATTAGCAGCAATTGAAGCAATGAACGAAGAAAAAGCAAAGATCTTGTACCAGGCAATCGACGAGTCTCGACTCTTTGAAAATCCTGTCGACCCAGCCTACAGATCACGCATGAATGTGCCATTTGTAATCAAGCGATCCGATCCGGACAAAAAAATCGAAAAAGCCTTTTTAGCCCAGGCCGACAAGCAAGGCTTTATAGGCCTGGCTGGTCACCGAGCTGTAGGAGGCATGAGAGCCAGTCTCTACAATGCAGTCGATCTAGACTCGACTAAGGCTCTCTGCCAGTTGATCAGGCAGTTTGACAAAGACTTTGCATAAGGATCGCTAAATGACAACGCCCGAAACAATCTTCAAGATCTTGACCCTCAACAATATACGAGTAAAAGGATTGGAGCGCTTTCCACGAGACCGCTACGAGATCAGCTCTGAGACTGCCAGACCGGATGCAGTGCTCTTGCGTAGCTACAACTTGCACGACTGGTCCATCCCTACTACTTTGCAGGCAGTCGGCAGAGCTGGAGCCGGAGTCAATAATATCCCTGTGCAAGCTCTCAGCGCCAAGGGCATACCAGTTTTTAACACACCAGGCGCCAATGCCAATGCAGTCAAAGAGCTGGTATTACTGGCAATGCTGCTTGCCGCTCGCAAAGTCATCGATGCCGCTGCTTTTACTCAGAGTTTGTCCGGTACGGATAACGAGATCGACAAGCTTGTCGAAGCCGAAAAAAAGAATTTTACAGGCATCGAGTTGATGGGCCGGACGCTAGGCGTCGTCGGCCTCGGGGCCATTGGCGTCAGGGTGGCTAATGCCGCTATCAATCTAGGCATGAACGTGATCGGCTACGATCCCAATATCACCGTCAAAAATGCCTGGCAATTGCGCTCCGAAGTACAAGGAGCATCCAGCGTCACCGAATTGCTATCCCAATCAGACTTTGTCTCGGTACACGTGCCCTTGCTCCAGGAGACCAAGCATCTAATCGATGCCCGCAGATTGGCCAAAGCCAAGCCTAATCTGATCATACTCAATTTTTCACGCGCTCAAATAGTCGATGACGCTGCCGTGATCGAGGCACTCGATCACGGCAGGATCCAACGTTATGTCTCCGACTTTCCCAAAAGTGGCATGATCGGCCATCCGGGCGTCATATGCTTGCCGCATCTAGGCGCATCTACCGAGGAAGCCGAGGAAAACTGCGCCGTCATGGTAGCCGACGAAGTACGCGCCTATCTTGAGACGGGTTCGATCACAAATTCTGTCAATTTTCCCGAGATGCATCTGCCGGGGCAGGTCCAAAACAGGCTGGTCGTGGCAAACGCAAACGTGCCGCACATGATCGAGCGCATATCCTCTGCAATTTCTGCTGAAAATATAAATATCCTCGACATGCTCAATCGCTCGCGCCAGGACATCGCCTGTACCCTGGTAGAGTGCGAAAAATTGATACCGGATACGGTGATACAAAAAATCAAATCTATTGAGGGAGTCCTCAATGTACGAGTCATCACAGCACACGGCAGATCTAACAAATCTAAGGAAATAGAACTTGCCCAGGCCCAGTCTCAAGACTAATTTGTTATGCATCTCTATTGCGAGTGCGAGTATATTGGCGCTGTCATGTGGCGCTATGGCTCACGCACAGCTCACTGGCAGCGATGCAGATGTCTGGGAGCACAAATTGTCCACGGCCCGCGAATTGCGCGAAAACAGAGATTTTGACAAATCGAGACAGATACTCGAAGGACTGATCGCCTCGGCAGACAATAGCAAAGATCGAATACGCTCCCGCAAGGCTTGCTCGGCTCTTGCTGCCGTTTATTTTTTTGAGGGAGACTTGCAAAAGGCAGAGGCTATCAACAGGCAGGCCCTGGCTGCCGCTTTAGCCGATCCGCCTCTATCCAATAGCGAAAGAGCATTGGTATTGGCAGATCTAGCCGAGGTTTTGCTCGGCAGGGCAGAGAAAGAAACCAATCCAGAGAAGCAAAAGGCTTTACAAGACGAAGCGATCACAGATATCGACATGGCACTAGATATGGTGCGCAAAGCTTTTAGCCGTAACAATCCCTCTTTATCCTCGCGCATGTCATTTTTGAGCGAACTATATGCCAAAGCCGGACAAAAAGCAAAGAGCGATGAGGTGAGGATCGAAGCAGGCAGCATCGTCAACGCCTTTCTCTCAGATATGAGCATCAAAATCAAACGCGCCTGGCAACCTCCCAAGCGGACTTTCAGCTACAGCGCCGAGGTCGGATTTGAAGTCCTCGATCATGGTCGGGTCGATCAAGAGCAGATGCTCACATCAAGCAACGATGCAGATGCCGATAAAGCATGTATAGCGGCTGTAAAAGCCGCGCAGCCCTTTGCCGACATAAGCAAGGAAAGCGACGAGGACAAGCTCTTTCTCTCATTTCGCTTTGACTACAACTTTAGCAACGAGAACAAATCAGGTCACGAAAACGAGGCCCATAAAGAGCAAGCAAAAGAAAGAGAAAAAGAAAATCTGCTTGCGAAAGAGAAGGCAAACATTCAAGATGCTCGTGCAAAAATCAAGGATTTGAGATCTGCGCGCACCCATGACAGCATGCAACTTGCCCTCCAGTATGCACGTTTGAGTGCCAGCCTCCGCAACTCAGGCTCCTTTGACGAGTCGGTACGCACTCTCAAGTCAGCTCTCAATCTCAAGGAGTACAGCCGTGTCGACACCCCAGGTACGCTCGTCTTGCTGAGCGAATTGGGCGCGACCTATCTGCGAGCAATGGAGCCCGAATTGGCCGAAAAGACTCTGACCATGGTTGTAGAAAATCCAAATTTTAAGAAACTCGGCGACCAGAAAGTAAAAGCGCGCGCCCTGGAAGACCTGGGTCACGCGCTATCCACATTGGGACGCTTTGCCGAAGCTCAAAAATACTACTTAGAAAAGCGTCAGTACTCTAATTAGTTGCCAGGCTATTGCCTGGGCTCGGCCTTGCGCAGATCATTAGGATCGGAGATCTCGGCATGACAATCGGCACAGCGGGGCTTGATGCCCGCGACCCAGCCGGCAGGCGGCAGGACATGCCCATAATAGCGGCACTGGCGATTTTGGACCATAAAACTCGAAATAATCATGGTCCAGAAAGCATTGAGGTGATCGCGCATGGTAACGCGGGGGAGATCCATCTCCTCGACCTTTTGTGCCTTGACCCTGAGATTGGTCAACTGTTCTCGAGATATAGAAGTCAACTCGTAAGTCTTACGACGTCCCGGTGCAGACTTGTAGATCATTGTATGAAAACTCCCTGTCGTGACATGCATCCAGATGAAATACGCAATGAATGAAGGCTATTTGATCCAGACTACAATATCGCTTTACAACAACACCAATTTACAACAACGCCATGAAAATGCATAACACTATGAGCTAATATTTTGCTCATTGAGTATCACACATATATACCAGCAAGACAACATGATTTTGATAAATGCGCCCCGTAAATCCCCCCTTGTCATTTGGACTCTTTCCGCTATCAATGTTTTGATAGCATCATGCAATCAAACTGCCCTGGCTCAAGCAAGTCCTCAACAAAGGCACGATGTATTGCAAGCTATCAAAGCCTCGCAGGCTCCTGTCGCCGATAACAAATACATCTCTACACAACTTAAAGCGCTCGATCTAGCAGCCGAAGGCAAATTGACCGAGGCGCACCAGACATTGATAAAAATAGTGCCGAGCAGCAATGAAATCAAAAAAATAGTGGCACAAAAAAATGCCTCTCGTGACGTGATCTCGGTGCTTTATTTTGCCGCTTTGATCGAGCGATATACCGATCAATTTAAACTCTCGATCCAGCATCTGGAAGACATCGACACTCTCTATCAAAACTGCACATTATTGCGCGGCAGCTTTGTGCAGACGCGCCCCGATCTACCCTTGCTCGATCAGGCGCTCAAACGCACCGAGTCCCCTGAGCCAATATTTGCAAAAGATCAAGCTGCTACCACGTGGGAAAGAGTCCAGTTGATGGAGAGAATGGGAGATGTCTATCGGCGCTTTCATAAAAATCAGCTAGCTCTCCAGCAGTATAAAAGCGCTTTGTTTGTGGCAGAAAGAGATGGCACCGTCTCTGGTGTCGTACGCGATCTCATGGAAAAGATATCGGGTGTTTTGACCGAGCAAAAAGATTTTGCAGAAGCAGAGCAATACGCCCGCAGACTGGTCGATGCAACTATGATCACAGCTGACGAAAGCGATTTTAGAAAGATCAACGATCATCTCTGGGCGCATTTTGCCCTTGCCGATATCCTGCGTTATCAAGGAAAAGAGACAGCTTTGCAAAAAATCGAAAATGAGGACGAATCGATCATAAGTAGAGCCATGGCTGCTCGCAGCAAAATGGAGAAACTCAATCACTTACCAAACCTGGAAGAAATCAAGAATTTTTATCTACTCAAGCAATTTGCCAAGCACCCGCCCACCTGCCTTGGTGATATGGTCTGGGAGATCAAAGAGTTTAAGCTCAAGAGCCTGCCGGTCATTTCCTGGCTGCCTCCGGAAGGGCAAAAGATCAAGGCGATCATCATCTGCATCCACGGCTTGGGCCTGGACAACAGGTCATTTACTGCCTTTGGTAGACAGTTTGCCGACCGTGGCTATTTTGTCATTGCTCTAGATGTGCGAGGATTTGGCGCCTGGCTGTCCGTACCAGGCAAAGAAGAAGCAGCATATGATGCCACCATCCACGACATCAAACGCGTAGCCCAAATCGTCGGCAAAAGCAATCCAGGCATCCCAAGATTTATCTTGGGAGAGTCCATGGGTGGTGCAATCGCTCTGCAAGCGGCAGCACGCATACCTGATACCTTTGCCGGTGTGATCTCCTCTGTCCCATCAGCCAAGCGTTACCAGCAGCGCTCTATGACTTTCACGACTGCCAGGCACTTTCTCCGCGATCCCAATATGCCATTTAATATAGGAGAGCAGATAGCCAAGCAAGCGACGAGCGACCAAGCAGCTCGAGAAGCCTGGGAAAACGATCCCAAGGCCAAGTTTTATCTCACTCCAAAAGAGCTGATGCACTTTGACAAATTTATGAAACGCACCACCGAATTTTCCTCTACGATCAAGACGACACCATCTCTGGTGATCCAGGGACTCAAGGATCGCCTTGTCCAGCCCGAAGGCACGTTCAAGATATTCGAATCCATCCCTTGCGACAACAAGACCCTGATGATCGTAGGAGAGTTTGAACATTTGATCTTTGAAAACGAAGAACCCTCCTCTGTCCTCATGGACACTGTATCGTCCTGGATCGATAGGATGGGAGATCTTGCAAAATGATAGACAAAGGCCCCCGTCAGAGCCGGGAGCCTTTATCAGTACAGATAAACTAGATTGATCTAGTTTGCCTAGATCATCTCGTCGATGCATTCCTGCCAGACTTTTTTGTCTGCACGCAGATCCTGCTTGACCAGAGCGCCCTTTTTAAAGGCGATCTCGGAGTCTTCGTAGGTGGGTTTGTCGGTCTTGTAGACGACGCCCAGAGGGATACGATCGCCCCATTCCCAGGCCTTGTTCAAGCTGCTATTAAAATCACTCGGATCCCAATTTTCGTCTTCGAGTTTGTAGACGCGCTCTTTAAAGAAGGGATAGGTATTGATTTTATTGTAGGTCACGCACGGGCTGTGGACGTCGACCAGCGAAAATCCCTTGTGCTCGATCGCGGCAGCGATGGTATCAGCAAGGTGCTTTTGCTCGCCAGAAAACGCGCGGGCCACAAAGGTCGCACCGGCAGTGATTGCCAGGGCCAGAGGATTGAGCGGGTTTTCAACGTTGCCCATGGGAGTGGACTTGGTCTTGTGTCCAACGGTAGTCGTTGGCGAAGTCTGGCCAGTGGTCAGACCATAGATCTGGTTGTCCATAACAATATAGGTGACATCGAGATTGCGACGCATAGCGTGGATCAAGTGACCGACACCGATACCGTAACCGTCTCCGTCTCCACCAGTGATGATGGTTTTGAGATCGGTATTGGCCAGGTGAGCACCGGTAGCCACGGGTACTGCACGACCGTGCAAGCTGTGGATGCCGTATGCATTGATGAAACCAGGGAGGTTGGAAGAGCAGCCGATACCGGATACGACCAATAGATTGTGGGTCGGTATGCCGAGCTTGGCTGCTGCGGTCTGGATGCCCTTGAGCACGCCAAAGTCACCACAACCAGGACACCAGTCAGGCTCGACTGGTCCTTTATAAGTCTCAACTGGAAGCTCTATTACAGTTGCCATTGTTTATACGTTCCTCGTAAAAATTGAAGATTGGGTTGAGATTTGGCTGCTTACACTTTCTCGAAAGAATAAGTGGCTCCGGTCTTTACGCCTACTTTCATCTGGCCGGCTTTTTCGCCAGTCGCACGATCCGAAAGCTGAACGTTCCAGACAGGCTCGCCATGACCGTTGGCAGCTTCTTGAGCTACTTGGGTCGGTCTCATCTTTTCGCCGTTGTGAGTACGGAGATAGTGATAGGCAAAGTCTCTGGCTTCTTCCTCGGATACGTCGAGCGAAAGCTCTCCGCCTTTGAGGATACGGTTGACATGGTCGATGACCATTTGCGGTTCGAGGGGCTCGCCATCGTATTTGTTTATATGGCCATCCATCGATACGCCGGTCTCGGACTTGATGTAGCGTGCCATCTGGCTGGTGAAGTTGACCTCGACGGAGATCTTCTTCTTGCACTTGGCCAGGATCTCGCCAACTTCTTTTGCATGGAAGGGGAGGATCCATTTGATGCAGAGCACGTTGGTCTTGGTGCCTTGAGCGGTAAGCTTGGCAGCGGCCTCGGTAGCCACGCCCCAAGTGGAGCCCCAGCAAACAAGGGTCAAATCTGCATCAGCAGGACCTTCGAGCTTGGGTGCAGGCAATTCTTTAAGCAGGTTATCCATCTTGCGCTGACGCTTTTCCATCATCTTGCGACGGACTGCTTGAGTCGTAAACATATCGGAGACAAGGATGGACTCTTCGTCATGCTCATCGGTAGCCGATACATAATTGGTATTGGGAGTACCAGGGATAGTTCTAGGAGAGATACCGGACTCGGTGAGTTTAAAGCGCTTAAACTTGCCTTGCTCTTCAGGGTTCCACTCAGTGACCATCTCGCCGCGGTTGATCTCAGGATCATGCTTGAGCACTTCGACATCCACGGTTTCGGGGTGTTCGCTCAAAAGCAGATCAGACATCAGCAAGACAGGCAGCTGGTATTTGTCAGCAAAGTTAAATACGTCAACGGTAGTCTGATAAGCATCGGCGATGTCTTTGGGAGCGACGATGATACGAGGAAACTCGCCCTGGGAAGCTCCATAAACCTGGAACAAGTCAGCTTGTTCGGTCTTGGTGGGCAGACCGGTTGAGGGGCCGCCACGTTGAACTTCGACGCAGACCACTGGGACTTCCATGATTCCGGCCATACCGACTGCTTCGGTCATCAAGGCAAAGCCACCACCGGCGGTTGCGCACATGCTACGAGCACCAGCAATGCCAGCGCCAATGGCCATATTGATTACAGAGATCTCGTCTTCGCATTGCTTGACACAAATCCCGGTGCGATGGGCATTGCTGGCCATCCAGTGAAGGATAGTCGATGCAGGAGTCATCGGGTAGGCCGAATAAAACTTGCAACCAGCAGCATATGCGCCCATGGCAATAGCTTCGTTACCGGTCATAAAAGGACGACGCTTTTTGGTGAAAGTCCATTCCTTTGTGACGGGCTTGCAATTTGCCTTGGCAAATTCGAAACCAGCTTTGAGGAGGCTGACGTTGAGGTCGATTACTTTTTGGCCCTTATGTGCAAAGGTATCGGTCAATACGCTAGACGGCTGCTCGAGGCCGATATTGGCAAGATAGGCTACAGCACCCATGGCCACTGTGTTTTGCATGATAGGTTGCAGTGGGCCGTGCTCGGCGACGACTTCTTCGCAGACTTTTTTCATGGGCAGACCGAGGATGGTGACGCCCTTTTTGACTTGATCAGGCATGCACTTGATGCGGTCGCTGTTAAAGATAACTACGCCGCCTTCGTTGACTTCGCCGGCATGACGCTCGATGGAATCCTGGTTGAGAGCGACTAGCACATCTAACTTATCGCCGTGATTGAGGACTTTTTCTTCGCCGATTCTGACTTTCAACCAGATATGGCCACCCCTAATAATGGATTGATAGCAATTGTATGCGTAGACATGGAGTCCCAGCCTTCCGCATGACCGAGCCAACGTATCGCCGGACTTATCCAGACCGTCACCGGCCGCGCCAGCAATCCCTACTGTGACTTCCTGCATTCGCTCTACCTCAAATGGCCTTAAGGCCTTAACTGTGTATGTGTCGTTTTTTGGACTCAGAGACTCAAAAAGACCGCCCCGTAAGTCCTACCGGCATCGCCCTCTCATGGAGCAAGCCAGCAAGAAGCGCATGGATATGCACTATACAAGTGTAAAAAGATACCACGATTGGCAAATATGTTTGCTAATTCGGGCGAAAGCGGGGTTAGCAGTAAACATTTCGAGACAAGATTTTACTGCTATATAAGGTGCTTCTAAACAAGCCAGGACGCCGCAGCGGACGGGTTTCAAGCAAGGGCGACGACTATTAGCGCAAATTGGCAAAGCCAGCCTTTGAGAGGGCAAAAGCATCAAAGAGGCGCAGGTACACTCTTTTGAAGCAAAAGGCGAAAAGACCACGAGGGACCTTTCGCCTTTTTGATTTGATTATTTTAACCGTTCAGCCGGTTTATTTAATGGGCATGCTCTACCGCAGGAGCCTCATGCTGCTCTGCAGAACCGTGATGCTCGACAGCCAGCGGCTGACTCCACCACCAACCCATAGTACCGATCAAAAGACCAGCTGCGACCACGGTGACGAGCTTGAGCAGCATGTCCTGCATGGAGGTCTCAGGGATGATCTCGCCAGCATGAGTGGGATGGCCGTGAGCATCATGATCATCATGACCATGGTCATGTTTGTGATCGTGATTATGATCATGATCGTGATTACAGTCTGGGCCGTGTTGATGATCGCTCATTTAACAATTTGCTCCTGTAGGTCTAAAAGGCAAGAGCCTAGCGAATGGGAAATATATATGCGATCCAGGCCAATCCGGCCACAGCCAGAAAGATGACCAGGGCATAAGATTGACCGCGGCCAGTCTGCAGGTACTTGAGGACTTCGGCTGCGCTGACAAACAACAGGCCGACTCCGTTGACGATGCCTTCGACAAAGACCATGTCTATCAAGGTCCAGGCGCGCTTGAAGAGCGGCAAAAACACCCTGTCGACGAGACCAAAATAGATATCGTCCATGTACCACTTATTGAGCGACATGTTGTAGAGCATCTGTCTGACGCCACTACGGGCTTCTGCAAAACCACGAGCAATATGTACAGTGCGCGTGAGATACATCAGATAAGCCATTGCGAAGCCAAATACGGCGATGGCGATAGAGGTCCCCATTAGAGTCAGATTGACGCCTTCAAAGTGAGGTCCGGATGGGCCAAAGACAAAAGAGGCAAAGTGGTTGGGCAGACCATGTTCACTATGCTCGCCGGCAAGAGCAGCTTGCAGGTTGGCAAAGTTAAACCCTAGATATCCAGTCAGCATTGAGGGGATCGAGAGCACCAGGAGCGGCCAGGTCATGGCGGCAGGTGATTCGTGAGGGTGGGCATTGCCTCTATAAGTACCAGTGAAGGTAAGGAAATAGAGACGGAACATATAAAAGGCGGTCATGCCAGCGGTGATGAGCATCAACCAGCCGATAAACGGATGATTGACCATAGCACCAGAGATGATTTCGTCTTTGGAAAAGAAACCAGAGAAGAGCGGAAAGCCCGCTATGGCCATAGTACCGATCAAGAAGCAAAAATGCGTTATCGGCATAGACTTGCGCAGACCGCCCATATTACGGATGTCCTGCTCGCCATGCAGACCGTGGATCACGGCGCCAGAGCAGAGAAAGAGCATGGCTTTGAAAAAGGCGTGGTTGAAAAGGTGGAAGATACCACCGGTGAAGGCACCAACTCCGAGTCCGACAAACATGTAGCCGAGCTGAGAGCATGTAGACCAGGCCAGTACACGCTTGATGTCATTTTGGCTCATGGCGATGGTTGCAGCCATAAAGGCAGTGATGGCACCGACGGTGGCAACGACAGTCAAGGCAGGACCCATTTGTCCATCTGGAGTCAACCAGATGGGGTAGGCACGAGCAACGAGATAAATGCCTGCGGCGACCATGGTGGCGGCATGGATCAAGGCAGAGATAGGGGTGGGACCTTCCATTGCATCAGGTAGCCACACATGCAGAGGAAACTGAGCGGATTTTGCCATCGGGCCCATGAAAATCAAGCAGGCGATGACAAAGAGTGAACCAGCAGTGATGGCATTAGCCTCAGCCGCTTTGTGGATCACCGAAGCCAAATCGGTGCCATTGCTACCGACGAAGCCCAGCAAGACGCCACCTTGATAAAAATCTTTGGTGGCCATCAAAAAGAGCAGGATCCCGATCAAAAAACCAAAGTCACCAACGCGGTTGACGACAAAGGCCTTCATGCAGGCCTTTGCTGCGGACTCTTTATACCACCAGAAACCGATCAAGAAATAAGAGCAGACACCGACCAGCTCCCAGAATCCATACATCTGAAAGAGGTTGGTCGAGACGACCAGACCAAGCATCGAACCAGTAAAGAGAGAGAGGTAGGCGTAAAAACGAGAGTAGCCTGGATCTTCTCTCATATAGCCATGAGTGTAGATCTGAACGAGCAAACTCACGGCTGTTACAACGATCAACATCAAAGATGCAAGATTGTCGACAAGCACGCCCACTGACAGTGTAAAAGCCTGCGAGCTAAACCAATCTATATTTTGCTGAAAGAAAGGCTCTGGATAAGCCTTGGTGACTAGCGCTTGAAAAATGGCGATCGAGTGGAAGAGGCCATACACCACAGCCGATACCGATGTAATCATCGACATCGTCTTGGATGCTCTCAAACCCATGATGATTAAAAAGCCGGCGAGAAAAGGCGCAGCGACAATGAAACCAGCATGCTCTACGAACCATTTGAGTTGCGAAGGATCGAGGGGCAGCAAAATGTATCTCCTTGAGACCTATTGTGAGATCGTCAGTCTATATCTCTTGACTTGGCAAGGCTGAAAATCAGCACTTAGCCAGCCTAAGAGTACTAAACTCGGGCTGAAAATCGAACCTAGGATTAATGAAATTTTGTGAGAAGAATTTTCTTTAAAAATAGCCGCAGAACGCCAAATGCAGAGGGTGATCCATTTATACTCTTAGCCAAAGTGTAATCAAACTTGGAGAAAGTTGTGTCAGAACCCCAACACTTATTGAGTATCTTGCTCTTGGTACCGCTACTCGGCTGCCTAGCTATTGCCTGCTCGCCAGAAGGCATGGCTCGCAAGATGGCTATCGGCTTCGGTAGTGCACTATTTGCAGTATCGGCCTGGCTGGTCGCTCAATTTGACTTGTCACGTGCTAGCGAATACCAATTTGTCGAGCGTTTGAGCTGGTTCAAGCATCCCTTTCCAGTCGAATACTTCGTCGGTGCTGACGGTCTGTCGCTTTCCATGGTGGCATTGACCGGCTTTGTCACATTGATGGCGATCCTCGCCTCTACATCTATAGGCAACAATCGTCCTCGCCTTTACTACAGTATGCTCATGCTCTTGACCTTTTCGGTATTGGGCGTGTTTATCTCGATGGACTTGCTCCAATTTTTTATCGTATACGAGCTAGAGCTAGTACCTATGTACTTCTTGATCGCCATCTGGGGCGGTCCACGCCGTAGTTATGCAGCACTCAAGTTTTTGATCTATACATTTTTCGGTGGCGTTCTGATGCTCGCCAGCCTCGTCTATATGTATTCGCAAATGAATGCCAGTGCGACCTTTGACATGGTCAAACTCGCGAGCCTCACTCCGCTCTTGCCACGTGACATCCAGATCATGTCATGCCTGGGGTTCTTTTTGGCCTTCATCATCAAATTGCCTTCCTTCCCCTTCCATACCTGGTTGCCAGACGCTCACGTCGAAGCCCCCACACCTATTTCAATGCTCCTTGCCGGCCTCTTGCTCAAGATGGGCTCTTATGGACTGGTACGCATCTGCCTCGGCTTTTTTCCGTATTTCTTCATCGACTACGGTCCGCAGATCATGGCCCTGGGTGCATTTAACATAGTCTGGGCAGCAGCGGCCTGCCTGGTACAACAAGATATGAAGCGGATCATCGCTCTATCTTCTGTATCTCACATGGGCTTTGTTCTCCTCGGCGTAGCATCGCTCTCTTCCGGCGCCCTCAACGGTGCTATCTTCCAGATGGTCTCGCACGGTGTCATCTCTGCCCTCTTGTTCTTTTTGGTCGGTGCAGTCTACGAGCGCACTCACACCAGACAATTGGCGGAGATCGGCGGCGGTCTCGCCAAGCAAATGCCCACTCTCTTTTATTTCTGGATGCTCGGCTGCATGGCCAACCTTGGTCTGCCCGGACTCTCTGGTTTTGTCGCAGAAGTTACGATCTTTTATGGCGCTTTCACCTCGCCCATGGCAGAGTGGATCTCCAAGGGAGGCATGGTACAGGGGTGGATCTATCTAGCTTGCACTGGGGTCATCTTGACCGCAGGCTACATGCTCTGGCTGCTCAAAAAACTCTTTTACGGCGAAGAATTGCCTAAGTGGAAGGGGCATTTGCATGATGCCACTACTACTGAAAAGATCGTAGCCTATACGCTTTCTTTCTCGATCCTCGCTCTAGGTGTTTATCCCGCCGTGCTCACTCGCTACTATCAGCCCATCTCGGACAAGATGGCTGCTGAAGCCAAGGAGCACATCGAGATCGGTTTTGATACCAATCAGCAACAAGACCCAGAAAAGCAAGTGCACTAAGTAATCTAAAAAACTAAAATCAAAAAACCAAAGAAAGCGCCGCAAAAACGGCGCTTTTTTTTAGGCACGATAAATATTTAGGCCAAGTCAAAAAATTTTAGTCCAATTGCTTCATCGGCTCGATCGGTACCATATCGATGGGCGATTCATAATTTATTACCTTGCCATTGCCAGACTGCGGACGCATGATCACGCGTCCTTCGATGGCCTTGCTCACACTGGCTGAGACACTGTTGATCAGATCCGCGCTTGTCTTGGCATCATAATACTTGCCTCCAGAAGTCTTGGCTATGCAGTCCAGTTGTCTCCTTGCCGCTGGATCTTGGTGCAAGTCTAGACCGACCACGTCTACTTTTATCTTGATGCCGTACAAAGGCAATTGAGCGATCTCCTTGCATGGATCACCGCCGCAGGTATCAGCACCATCGGTGATGAGGATGATGACATTATCGCCATCGAGCCCCCTAAAATCTCTCTGGGCAGCCTGCCTGATCGACTCCGCCAGTGGTGTCATGCCATATGGCTTGATTTGCCTGACCTTCTCCAGGATGGCCCGCCGATTACTACGCTCGATTGGTACCCAGAGTGCTGTATTTTCGCATTCCGAAAACAAGCTGGCACCAGTCAGTGCAAACATAGATCGCTTATGGTTTTCGTACCCCTGTCCAAAGACTCGCAGACCGAGATTGACGTCTGTTGGTATGCGATTGAGAGCGCGCTGCAAAACCATTTTGGCGGCGTCGATACGCTGAGTGGCACCATCGAGTTTTTCGATCATGCTGCGCGACCCATCAACAATAAACAAGATATTGAGCGGTTTGGATTTTTTCTCTATGCCTGCCTGAATCAATGCGGCATCTGTACCTGCTTGCAGTGTGGTCGACTCAGTGCCTGCCTGCAAAGTAGTAGAGTCGGTCCCTGTTCGCAGAGTAGTAGAGCCTGTACCGCCTTGTAAAACCGGAGCACCAATCGGCGCCATTTGATGGGATCGGCCATAAGTATCAAAACCATGATTGTCCACATATTGCCCACCTCGACCACCCGCAAGAACAGGAACAGGAACAGGCATAGGCATTGCATTGGGATCGGCCTGGGCGATTGTCGGCAAACTTGAAGTAGCCAAAAGCCCCAGTGAAAGACAAGTAGCCAGACCAATCTCAGTCTTTTTCATCGTTTTCTTTCTCATCGGCTTTCTTGTCATCGTCGTTCTTCTTTGCTTCGCCTTTGCTATGGTCTTCGATCTCTTTCTTTATCTTATCCTCTTGCTCCTGTCTCTTCTGTCTTTCCTTATCCTCTTGCTCTTGCCTGTCCCTGGCTTCTTTTTCGAGCTTTTCTTTTATCTTGGCCTCTTTTTTGGCCTGCAATTGTCGCTCTTTCTCTTTGCGCCTTTCTTCTTCTGGGTTTTCGAGCTTGGCTTCGACTTTTTCATTGCCAGCAAATTGATCCCCTGGATTGTCGAGCATATTGGTATCGACTACCCTGATCACGCGCCTGGAGACCGGAAAAGACTTTTGACCACGTGCGATATTGGCCCAAACAGTCACGTAGTACAAACCAGGCTTGTTATCATTTGACAAAGTTATGCGACCGCTAAATTCGCCGCCATCGACTCTGATACCACCTTTGATAGGGATATCAGAAATAGGTTTGACCTCGCCACCAGATCCTGCTACAGCTATGAGTGGCGCTGCCAGGGCAACAGGCGGGATAAAGAGCCCCCCAGCGATCGCTGCTGCCATCCCCACGACTTTGAGTGCCGCGATCGCCCGATCGTGATTTTGCTCGGAGCGATTGCTAAATGCAATATAGTCCAGGGGCGGAAAATATGGCAGTGCTTCTTCGCTATCATCCGCTACACTGTTGCCAGCATCAGGGTTTTCAGCCTCCCAGGCGATGGTGATCTTATCAAAATTGAATGGCGCTTGCACCACCCCTTTGAGGTCTAGCTTTTCGCCAAGACGCATCTCCTTGGGCACCGGCAACATTAGACTATGTCGTGTGATTATCTCCATGACTGTGTAGACCTTGCCTCCATCCTGAGAAGGCATTGATGAGACCGATAGATGACTAGCGTCGGCATTGAGAATGGCATCACGATCGTCCTGCCGACTGAGAAATATCTTGAGCGTCTCGGCCATAGCTGCACGTGTCAGTTTACGTATACCAGCTTGTCGCATCTTGCAGGATGTGACGCTCTCCGAAACGGCATCTGCTCCATCCAAAAGAGTCAGCCTGCGATCTGGATTATCTCCTTTGGCGTCGTAATGAGAGAGAGTATCTCGACGCACGAGATCTTGCACCATATGCAGTGACATCTTATCGGCTAGATCATCGTTAGCCAGCCCCTGCAAACCATAATTCTTTCGTTCGTTATTGATGAGGTTAAAAAGAAACTGCGAGGCTTCTTTGGCGCTCACAGACTCATTGTTTTCGGGCAGTGCAGCAATTGCATCAAGATAATGCACTTCCTGGGCTGACTCCAAAGCTGGGTGGGGATCGTCGATCCAGTTATTATTGGAATTGAGACTTGATGGCACATCTGAGGCATCAGCACCAATTATGGTGCGCTTTAGGCGTTCTGTACGATCAAAAAGACTGTCATTGGGAAAGGTTTTTTTAAAGATAGATTGTTCTAGATCCGCCAAGCGATCCTCAATCCTCAGATCTGGATGGGGCTGACCTAGAGTGATCGACTCTAGATTGCCTATTGCTGGATATTGGTCTTTTATAGGACCAGGTGCATGAGCAGGCGCAGGTGCAGGCTTGGGCGCCGCTACATCCTGCTGTATCTCGCCTGGCCTGGCAATTGGTGGCGGAGTGTCTTGCTTTATCTCGCCCGGTCTTGGAATACGCGCCTGAGATTCTTGCTTAACCTCACCCGGTCTTGGAATACGCGCCTGAGATTCTTGCTTAACCTCACCCGGTCTAGGGATGCGCACTTGGGCTTGATTGACCGGCGGCTTAGTCTTATTAGACACTTCGGGCTTGAGACCAGGCAATAAAAGAGGCGTGGCCTGCAGAGCCTCTTCTCCTGCTGCACAAACAGGCATTGAGCCGCAGTATGCGCTCACGACTAGCATTGAAGCCGCCAGGGCGACGATTTTGTGGAGCTCTGGAGCGTGCATGGCTCTATTTTAAACCAAACAAGCAAGTGCTCCCTGACGTCCGGTTAAGCCGCCCGATTGACGGTGTGAAAAAAATAGATCTGGTCGGCAGCTAGTGCATAAATCACTGACATCAACAGTCTCAATCCCAGCGGAAAGTAGCTGCAGGGCATTGAAAGCCTTGAGATCAGGCCTGGGCTGAGGCGACTCATGCCTAATTATCAAACCATCTGGACCACAAGCAGCACGAGCGACCTCACTCATATCGATATCGTGACCAGATAGATTAGAGACCTCAGCAAGAGCGTCGATCAATCCACTTTCTACTTCGGGACCGGTCGGATAGCAGCAGGTGCCGATGGCCGGACCGACGGCTGCAACCATGTCCTCGGCCTTGCAGTCGAGTTGCTCCACCATATATTGAGCGGCCCTAAATGCAATTGCTTTAGCGGTGCCTCGCCAGCCGGCATGGACGATACCGAGGACTCTTCGGACCGGATCAAAGATCATAACCGGCACGCAATCAGCAAAATGAAGGAGCAGAGGTGTCCTGACCACATTGGTAACCAGGCCGTCGAGATTGGACAAGTCCAGAGACTCATTACGAGCCCCATCGGCATCTACGATCAAAACATTGCCGGAGTGGACTTGAGAAGGGACTTTTAAATGGTCGAATACATCGGCCAAACCAAGAGTCTCCAACAACAAATGCCGATTGGCTAGTGCAAGTGACTTGAGGTAATCGTCAGGCAGATTACGACCCAGATTGAAGGTATCATAAGGAGCAGGAGACGAGCCACCATGTCTGGTGGTAAAGCAATGGATCAGGCCGGCGTGCGGTATCAAAGACGGTGCCTGCAATAGCCCGAGGCTCTCACCCCCAGGAGTATCTAGGTCACACGCGACAAAAGAGCAAGTCTGGCGAGATCTCCGTAGGAGCTCATCGATAGGCATTTTTTGTTTACTCTGTAGCATGGTTTTATTGTAGCTCTACATCATAAAAAATCTACACTAATTCGTGGATGGACAGCCCACCACAGATATTGATGGCTTGACCGGTGATCGGTCGGGCGGCTTCGGATGCTAGATACACGGCTAGACCCGCAACCTCTGAAGGAGCAACCATTTTTTGCTGCGGTATCGAAAATCGGATCAGGTCTAGCGATTGCTCAGCAGGCAATTGGTTGAGCCGACACCATTCTGGGTCAGTTATCTGCTCCACTGCCAAATCAGTCTCTACCCAGCCGGGACAGATGCAATTTGCAGTGACGCCGTACTGCGCCGTTTCCAGAGCCAGAGCCTGAGTCATTCCGATCATGGCAAATTTGGATGCCGAATAGGCGCCTCCAAAAGCTTCGGCTTGCCGGCCCGAAATACTCGAGATATTTATGATTCTGCCAAATTTTCGCTCTTTCATCCCCATGGCTGCAGATTGCATCAATAACATTGCACTGTCCAGATTGATTGCAAAGACTCGCCTCCAATCAGACAGAGAATGCCCGATCATTTCATGACTTATATAAGTACCGGCATTATTGATCAGGATATCTGCCAGCTTTACCGCATTTAGGCGACTAAATGCCTCCACTGCCTCAAGGTCGCGCATATCAAGAGAAAAAACCTGATCATCAGGCAGACCGAGAAAAGCCAGTCCGGTAAGATCACGACAGGTGGCATAGACCTTGGCGCCAAGATCTTTGAAGGCCAGAGCACAAGCACGGCCAATCCCACGAGAGGCCCCGGTTATGAAAACTCTTTTATCAAGAAAGGCATCCGGCATAAAGCATGTCATAGGCATTTTCCACTTTGCAAGAACCCCAGTATTAATAGGGTCAGGGCTGATCCAAGACAATTGTGTGGGAACATTGGTAAACTTTCAACGGTCATACCGTCTGTTTGCTTAAAGCGGACAATCCCCTATTTATCAGTATCCAGCAGCATTAAGGTATAGAGAGATGATATCGAAAGACGTTAAAAAGGTCGCCAGCGCGCTTTTGCTGAGCCAGACACTGCTTGCTTTCACTCCGCTTTCGGCATTGGCTCAAGACAATCAGATCAGAGTTGCAGGCACTAGCGTCTTTTCTGTCCCCGCGGCTGGCGGTATGACCGCCGAAAAAAGAGCCGAAGTGATCCAACAAAACCTGGACAACGCTCTGGTGGCAGCTAAGGACAAAACACCAGCTGCAGTCAATATCACCTATGTAAAAGGCGTGCCGGTAGTCACTCTAGGAGGCTATCAAGTAGTCACCGTAGATAGTGCCAGCGCCAAGGCATCTAATACGACCCCGGCCCTTCTGGCCAAGCAATGGGCGGATTCCCTGCGCAATTCCATGCAGGATCAAGCAAGTATCAACAGCTATGTGTCCCAATTGTCTGGGGATTATTATTCTTCGGCACCGCAAGCCCAGGCTGCACCGCCCCAGCAACAAGCCGCTTATAATCCAAACAATCAGCCTCCTGCACAGCAAGCAAGTTATCAAGGCGCTACGCAACGCTGGGGACAAAATTCTCCCCCGCCTCAATACGGCGGGCAGCCCAATTATGGCGGCCAACCTCCCATGGGCGGCGGACAGTATCAAGGCCGAGTGACCTACGCTCCTGCCGGCCTCAATATTCCTATCACTCTTTCATCGGGTATCTCGACTCAAGTAGCCAAAGCTGGTGACATAATCCAGGCTCAGGTCAGCCAGGCAGTCATGCTGGGCGACTCCTCCATCCCGATCGGATCAGTGGTCATGGGCACTGTCACCGACGCCGAAGCTGGCCGTAGGCTCGGCAGGACAGGAGAGCTCAATATCAAATTTAACCGTCTGCGTACTCCCGATGGAGTAGAGACCCCAATCTCAGCTCACCTGGTCGGCGGTATCGGCAAATATGCCGGAGACGGAGACACCGTAAAAGGCGAGACCTGGAAGACCAAAGTCGGTCAGGGTGCTATTAGAGGCGCAATCGGAGCAGGTACCGGGGCTGCCCTCGGCACTGCCGTAGGAGCTATCGCTGGTGGTGGACGCGGCGTAGGCGCTGGCGCCTGGTCAGGTACAGCTATCGGCGGCACGGTCGGTGTTGCTCAATCGCTTTTGCTCCGCAAAGGCAAAGACGTCAATATCACGGCTGGCACTCCAATGACTATCCAGCTTGATGCCCCGGTATCGATAGCAGGCGGTCAGGGTTTTAATGGTGGCGGCTATGCCGGTGGCGGTTATCCGAACGGTGGCGGCTATCCCAATGGTGGCGGTGGTTATCCCCAAAACTACTAAAAATCTCTCCGGGAACTTCGCATAGATCCGGCAGTCTCCTCTTGAGTCGGTTGTCGATTTAAAGGAGGTTTTTATGAAGAGGTTGACGGTTGCTCTATTGGCAGGGATGCTCCTGGCCGGTCAGTTTGCTCTCAGCTCCCCTGCTGAAGCACGTAAGTTGACCATTACCCAACGCCAGAACATACTCAAGCAAAAGATAAACACAGCTCAACGCCGTGGTGATCTAACTCTAAAAGAGGCCAATCATTTGCGTGATGACTTGCGTGATGTATATGACCGCGAAGCCAAGATGCGCGACAAAAATGGTGGCAAACTAAGCTACAAAAACATCACTGATATCGAAAAAGATCTCAATCGCATCAGTGTCAAGATCCAGAAAAAGGGTCTGGAAAAGAGAGTGCAGTAGTCTTGTCTAGACGCCCTTGCTATAACCGCCGGCTATCTGCGTTTACATACGCATCTATAGGATTGGCACTCAGCCTGATAATGGGCTGTGCAGATGCGGCCTATAGCAATAGCGGCGAGCGACAAGCTACGCATCAAGAAGCTCAGGATGCCCTGCAATCCTCTTTAGATAAGAGGATTCAGGGCCCTTCTAATAGACCTGCAGATGCTCTCACTCCCAATGAGAAAGAGATCCATACCGACAAAGCCAGCCCAATACCAAAGAAAGATCTGGTTTTGGCTCTGGGAGGTGGCGCATGCAAAGGCATGGCGCAGATCGGAGTGCTCAAAGAGCTGGAAAGAAATGGCATCAAATGCGATGCCATAGTCGGCACCAGTATGGGTGCCACCATTGGAGCTCTCTACAGTGCAGGGTATTCTCCTGATGAAATAGAAAAATTTTTCCGCGATCATGAAATACAAGAAGGTCTGCAAAAAGGCACAGTCATCCGCATTTTTACTTGGCCTTTCAGAGTCTGGGCACAGATATTCAAAGGAAAGCCATATGCTGGATTTAACGATGGCAAGGCTTATCACAAGTTTTTGCAAAAGACACTCCCTTCCGACTTCAGCGATTGCAAGATACCTTTTTCCGTTGTTGCAACCAATCTCACCACAGGCAAAGTGGAGCTCTTAAATCGCGGCGATCTGCCGACTGCAGTACTGGCTAGCAATGCCGTGCCAATGTTTTTTAAACCGGTAGAGATAGATGGTGATCTCTACGTGGACGGAGGACTTGGCGCCAACCTCCCGACCAAGGCAGCAGAGGCTCTTGGTGCAAAAAAAATCATTGCCGTACTTGTGGACGGAGCAATTAAACCAGTTTCAAACGAACGATTTAAGTCAAATCGCAGCACCATCTATCGCGTGGTAGACATATTGCTAGCAAATCTAGACAAAGACCACTTGCGCGACGCCGATATCCTTATTTATCCAAATGTAGATGACATAGGCGCAATCACAGTCAAGGATGAGGATATCAGCAAAGCAATCGAAGCCGGACGCAAGGCAGCTATTGATGCCATACCCAAATTGATAATGTGTAAAGATATCGGCAAGCCATGAGAAGCCATGAAATACTATTGTTAATCAGCTATTCTCTATTTAGAGCCTAGCTTCAGTCTATCTGTCCACCAAAGAGGGTGTTTCGCCGCATGACATCAGCAGAACGAATCAATAAACCACAGTCAGCGACAGTGCTTTTGGTCGAAGACAACTTTGTCAACCAGAAGGTAGCTAGCGTCCTCTTACAAAGACTGGGCCTCAAGGTCAAAATAGTGTCCAACGGAGAAGAAGCTGTCAAAGAGGTACAAAAAAATAAGTACGACATAATACTTATGGACTGTCATATGCCGGTCATGGATGGCTTTCAGGCCACTGTCGAGATTCGCAAACTAGAAAGCATCTCGGAGTCCTACACCCCAATCATTGCAGTTACAGCCCTGGCCATGGGCGGCGACCGCGAACGCTGCATTGCAGCAGGCATGGACGACTATGTCGCCAAGCCGATTGATCGCGATATCCTCAAGGCCAAAATCAATCACTGGCTCAAAGGCGAGGTCGTGTATCAGAGCCAAAAGCTACGTCGCAAAGTTCTACGCCCATTTACGGCTCTATCTCTGGTCGATGGCCAACCTATCGACATGGAAGAGCTCGAAGAATTTTATGGCAACGAAATGCTTGTCGAGATGATGGAGACATTTCTCACCCAAACAGAAGACATGATCGCCAAGTTGCGCATCCAGCTCTTTGAGCGCAATGCCCGTGCTATCGCCGGCCTTGCCCACGAAGTCAAGGCAAGCTGCGCATCCATTGGCGCCAAGCAAATAGCTAGATTATGCCTGTACCTCGAGCAAGCCGCCACCCAAAACGACTGGCTCGAAGTAGAAGAAACTCTTTCTTCGATAGAGAAAAACTTCAACAATCTCAAAAGCTATATCCAGTCCAGCTTGCATCAAGAAAGCGCGACTTAGATAGCGACTTAGATAAATCAATCTCTGCTAATCAAATAATATTGTCGACAGACCTCGAAGCATGCTTCGAGGTTTCTGACTTCTTCGGAAGCCAAGGCAAAATCGGATTTGTTGACAGCTATTTCTAGAGCCTGAGCGACATCGTGCAAGGCCTTTGCGCCTATGGCCTTGGCTGAACTGCGTAAGATCTCTGCCTTGCCGTTGATGTATTGTGCATCCCGTCTTTCCAACCCCTGATTGATCTGCCTCAACAAAATCTGACCGTCAGAAAAAAACAAGTCGATAACCTTGATCCGCTCAGCCTCGTCAAAGGAACTGAGAGGAGCAAGATTGATTGGGCTGAGATCGCACTGATCGGCTTGCTGACTCTGCAAGCCATTGTAGACCTGTTCGGACAACCAATACTTGATCTTGGAGTCCAATTCGTCACGGCTGATAGGCTTGGAGATGTAGTCGTCCATCCCCGCAGCAAGACAACGCTCCCGGTCGCCAGGCATCGCCAGAGCAGTAATGGCAATGATCGGTGTATAAATGCCTTGCGCGGCTTCTATTTTGCGAGTCGATCGAGCTGTCTCAAACCCATCCATCACTGGCATCTGACAGTCCATCAGGATGAGTTTGTACTTGTACTTGGACAGCTTATCTAGGGCCTCTTTGCCATCACTTGCAATATCAGCCGATAGACCTAGTCGGCGCAAGAGGATAATCGCGATCTTTTGATTGGCCTCATTGTCTTCGACCAATAATATTGGATTAGCTGCCAATTCACGACTATCCATTTTGGACTTGACGCCTCGCAAATTTATTGGCTGAGTGTGTCCTTGAGGTCGAGCAGAAAGTTCCCGACTTCTGTAAAGAAACCGTCATCGAGACAGAGGGCATCATCTTTTTGCGAACCATCCACATCAAGGCCAAGAGCATTTTGTATTTGTAGCCGTTCCGACTCGGGCAACTTTTCGATGGTAAACCCGACAAGCTCCATTCTACCTTTAATTGTAGACAAAATAGTCAAATCATCAAGCCCTTTAAGATTGAATAGAACACAGGCATGGCGAGCATCTTGCATGCTTTCATCAAGTTTTTTGCAAGTTTGCAAGATCGTAACCTTGGCATTTTCGCCACGAGAGCTTTCACCCAGCATCTTTGCCAACAATTGAGCACGTTTTTCGGCTGGCTCGATGATGGTGATATCCGAAATGGACGGCAAGACCAAAGAATTGAAATGATTTTTGAGAAAAAGCATGGCTGCTTTATTATCAAACTCTAGATAGACACCCTTTTTTTGAGGTTCGCTCGATTTTTGATGTGACGAAAAAATATGTATTTTGCTATTGGGCGATGCTGATTTGAAGGCAGACAACAATGCCCAACCATTGCCTTCGGATAGGGCCGCATCCAAAATAATTGCATCAGGCTTATGGCGCGCCGACAAAGCAATGGCATCATCCGGATTATCAGAAGAAAAAACAATAAATCCACTTTGCCGCGAAAGATCATGCAAAGCAGACGACAACGCTTCTGCTTCTTCGACGATCAGAGCCACAGGCACATGCACCTTGGGATTGCTGGTCGACATCTTCAATTCGCGTGCGTGGGCTTCTTGTGCTTGAGCTTCTTGCAAGATACGCACACTGTCAAAATCTCTTTGATTGAGCACCAATCGGTCAGAATCACCAAACATTTCGTTGATATTAAATTGTCCCTCTGGGATGGTGAGCTCTGCATCAAATTTTGCTTTTGAAGGAGGCTTGGCGATTGGTTCGAGGTTTTGGGACAAAAGACCATCATCAAACTTATGCTGCAAAGGCAGGGTCAAGGTAAAAGTAGATCCCTTACCCGGCTCGGACTCTACTCTAATATCTCCACCTAGCATTTGAGCCAATTGCCTGCTGATGGTCAAACCTAATCCAGTGCCACCATATTTGCGGCTCGTTGTACCATCGGCTTGCTGAAAGGCTTCGAATATGATGTCTTGTTTATCCTTGGGAATACCAATACCAGTATCAGTGACAGCAAAGGACACCATCGGCACCCCATCCCGATTGAAGCTATCCACTGTCAGAGTGACCAGGCCATCTTCGGTAAACTTGAAGGCATTACTCAATAAATTTTTGAGGACCTGGTTTACTCGCTTGACGTCAGTATTAAATTTGGTGCCTCTTTCAATATTTGAATGCACGACAAAATCAAGAGGTTTCTCCGCGACGATCGGCTGCAAGGTACGCGATACATCATCGATCATGCCCCTGAGATCTACATTGCGCACATCCAATTGAATAGTGCCAGACTCGATCTTGGACAAATCTAGAATATCGTTGATCAAAACCAATAGTTCTGATCCAGAAGTGTGAATAGTCCTGGCAAAATCCACATCAGTATCGGTAAGATTGCCTTCGGCGTTTTCAGCCAGGATTTGAGACAGCACCAATAGACTATTGAGAGGCGTTCGCAATTCGTGTGACATATTTGCAAGAAATTGAGACTTGTACTTGGATGTCAAAGCCAATTGCTCGGCCTTATCTTCAAGGGCTTTGTGAGCTATTTCGATTTCTCGTGATTTTTCTTCTACTTGCTCTTTTTGCGCAGCCATAAGCCTGGCTCTTTCGGCCAACTCGTTGTTGGTCCCTTCCAATTCGATTTGTTTGGCTTGCAATTCGGTCGCTAGATTTTGAGATTGAGCAAGCAGGATCTCGGTCTGCGAGTTGGCTTGAATGGTATTGAGTACGATACCGAGCAGATTGGCAAGTTGTTGTATCAGCGCCAACCTGATCTCTGTCAGCTCCTCGAGACTGGCTGTCTCAATGACTCCCTTGACCAGCCCTTCAAACTCTATAGGATAAATTGCCAGGGTCTTGGGAGGCACCTCGCCAAGGCTAGATGAGATAGAGAAATATTCGCTCGGCAGGTTTTTGATGACTACAGGTTTGCGATCTATCGCCGCCTGACCAATCAGCCCTGAGCCCATCGAGATACGGTTTGGTATTTTTTGTCTGTCGCACGCATAAGCACTGGCCAGCTGCAAAAAGGGCTCATCCTCTTCGAAGTTGAGGAGATAAAAACTACCCTGGTGAAGACTGATCAAGTCTGCCAACTGCGAAAATACATAGTCCAGAACACGATTGTAGGATCTCTGCCCCTGCAGGTTTTGCGCAAAATGCGCAATATTGGTCTTGAGCCAATCTTGCTCCTGATTTTTGACTGTGGTCTCGCGCAAGTTGTAGATCATGGCATTAACTCGGTCCTTGAGCACGCCAACTTCGCCTGCGGCCTCCACTTTGATCTCTCTCGTCAAGTCACCCTTAGCAACAGCATCAGCGACATCAGCCATCGCCCGCACCTGAGTGGTCAAATTGGCCGCCAAGCGATTGACGTTATCGGTCAGATCACTCCAAACTCCGCTAGCGGAGGGTACCCTGGCCTGAGCGCCAAGACGACCCTCGATCCCGACTTCACGAGCCACGCTCGAGACCTGATCGGTAAAGAGAGCAAGGGTATCGATCATTTCATTGATAGTATCGGTCAACTCAGCAATTTCACCCTTGGCGGTCAATACAAGCTTGCGGTGCAAATTGCCTTTAGCTACGCTAGTTACTACGCTCGCTATACCGCGGACCTGTGATGTCAGACTGGATGCCATAAAATTGACGCTATCGGTCAGATCTTTCCATGACCCCTCAACACCTGGAACAAAAGCTTGCCCACCAAGCAGTCCCTCTGCTCCGACCTCTCTAGCGACACGAGAAACTTCGACCGACAGGCGATTCAGTTTTTCGACCAGTGAATTGATCGTCCCCCTGAGCTCAGCAAATTCGCCCCTATCATTGATATCGATACGCTTAGAAAAGTCGCCCTGCGCCACCGCATTTAATACCAATGCCGCTTCCTGTACCAGGACCCTGCCGTCCCCCGCTTGCACATACATCGATTGGCAGCGATCGGCCAGATCATTAAAGGCCTTGATGACGTCAGGAGATAATGGACAGCTGCCATAGTCAAGCCTAAAATCATATTGTCCTCGAGCCACCTGCTCGAGAGCATTGATTATGATCGACTCTTTTTCGATAGGTTTGCTGCTCTGCATCTCTGCCCCTGGGTTAAAGTATCATCTTATTATAAAGACTAAGGATCTAAGGATATAAGGTTATAATTGGGTCCATTGTCACTCGTCTTGCAACCACATGCTTGGACGTCAGCCGATCTGGAGTTTTGCGTGGTCCGCAGCGTCAATCAAAAAACAGCCTATGCCTTGATCCTTGCAGGGGTCTTGTTTTTGGCCTCTACGGCAGCGACCGGATGGCTCTTCTCCAATCTTATCAATGCGCAATGGTGGGTTTCGCACACTCACCAGGTCATCGAAAAAGGCCGTGAGCTCATGATAGCCGGTATCGATCTAGAGACCGGGCAGCGAGGCTATGTTTGCACTCAGAAAGAGCTCTTTCTCGACCCCGTCAAGCGCTCACGCATTCAATTTCAAAATAGCCCTAAACAATTATTCGATCTAGTCTCCGACGACCCAGCCGCTCAGGATATTGCTCGCAAAATCCAGCTTCTTGCAATTGAAAAGCTTGCCTTTGTCGACCAGATACTCCAAATAGCCAAGACTGATCCCCATAAGGCCGCTGATTTGATTGGTACAGCTCGTGGCAAAGTCATCATGGATAAATTGCGTGATCAGGTCAAAGCCATGGAGGATAGGCAGCAACAATTGCTCCTCGAACGGCGAGCCTCACTTGAGCAGCTCCAATGGTCCGTGATAGGTGCCGTAAGCATAGTGACAATATTCGAAGTCATGACTCTCGGCTATGTCTACCTGCTTAATCAAAAACATTCTCTAGCACAAGAAAAGATACGTCGAGCCCTAGAAGAAGAAAATCAACGCAGACGGGAAAGCGAAGAAGCCCTGAAGATCGCATCCGATAATCTGCGCCGGTCCAATCAAGACCTCCAGCAGTTTGTCTATGTCGCCAGCCATGATCTGCAAGAGCCGATTCGCGCTATCCACGGTTTTACCTCCATCCTTGCGCGCAAACTAGAACCAGTTTTGACCGATGAGACTCGCAAGTCAATGGGTCAGATCACCAGCGGCGCAGAGCGCATGCGCACTCTTATCGAAGGCCTACTGGCCTATGCTAGAGTCGAGTCTAGAGGCGAACAATTTAAATCAGTTGATATGGATGCACTGATCAATTCGATCGTCCAAGAAGATTTGAAGATGCGCATCGATGAGACCGGAGCTCAAGTAACAGTAGAACCGCTGCCAGTCATACAAGGAGATGAGGGTCAATTGCGCATGCTCTTTACCAATCTCATCTCCAACGCACTCAAATATAAGCGCGATGAACCCCCGAGAGTAAAAGTAGAAGCAGTGTCTGGCAAGCATCACAATGTCATCTCGGTGCAAGACAATGGTATCGGCTTCGACCAAAAGCATGCCGACAGAATCTTCGTAATGTTTCAAAGACTACATTCTCGCAACCAATACGAAGGTACGGGCATAGGCCTGGCCTTGTGCAAACGAGTAGCCGAAAGGCATGGTGGCACGATAACTGCCAAATCAACACCTGGTCAGGGCTCGACTTTTATTGTCAGCTTTCCCAAGGCTTTGACACAATCGCAATCGCAAGAGAGCGTCACACTAACTACCGAGGCTTGATATGGTCGGAAAAGATATTCAGATTTTGATGGTCGAAGACAGTCCATCTGATGCAGAGTTGGCAGTACAGGCCTTTAAAGAGAGCAAATTGCTCAACGTACTCAATATTGTCGACAACGGGCAGTCCGCTCTTGACTATTTGTTTGGTGAAGGCGAATACGCTGACAGGATCATTCCCGACCTCATCCTCCTCGACCTCAACCTGCCGGTCAAAAACGGTCACGAAGTGCTGATCGAGATCAAGAAAAACGACAAGCTAAAACGTATTCCCGTTATCGTACTCACGACTTCGGATAATGAGAAAGATATTCTGGATTCGTATCAGCTACAAGCCAGCGCCTATATCACCAAGCCTGTGGACTTTGACAAGTTTATCGGTGTGATCAAGGACATACAAAACTTCTATTTTGTTGTGGCTAAGATTCCACATCAAAAGTAATGCGCTATAACTAGGTTGATGAATTCAACCAATTGCCAGATCCTATTGATAGAAGACAGCGAATCAGACGCGATCCTGCTGGCAGATATGCTGTCGGCAGTTACTGAGTTTCCACACGTAATCGAGCACGCCCCAACCGTTGGCGAAGCCAGGGAAATCATGGGTAAATTTGCTCCAGACGTCATCTTGCTGGATCTCAATCTGCCTGATTCGCAGGGTCTAGATACGTATTCCGTCATCAGGCAAGCAGCGGCAACGGTACCAATAATCATCTTGACAGGCAATGATGATCGCGAAATGCTGGCAAGCGCTATGCAGAGCGGAGCCGACAATTATCTAATCAAAGGCCGAGCCGATGGCGGAAGAGTGGCGACGGCAATAATGTCATCTATCATAGCCAAGAGCCGCAAGGCACCCTAAATATACCGAGCACAATTGTATATATGGAACCGATCGGAGGTTGTCACGTCTCCGAGAGCGAAGCCTGGAGCGCTTTTAGGTAATGTAGACATCCACATTGACCTAGCACGATGAGCGCGCCGATCTTCTTAAAGAGGAAAAGCATTATGAAATCAGCAGTTGTATGTATCGCCGCCGATCTGGTCGCGGCTGATGCGATAGTAGAAGGCCTCAAGGCCACCGGTTTTACCAGCAATGAGATATCCATCTTGTTTCCCGATCGCTCAGGCAAGCGAGATCTTGGCTACGAAAAACACACTAAGGCCCCCGAAGGCGCCTCAGCTGGCACATGCTCTGGTGCAATCCTGGGTGGAGCTGTTGGATGGCTCACGGGTATAGGCATACTGACGATACCTGGAGCAGGGCCCTTTATTGCTGCCGGACCGTTAATGGCCGCTCTCGGAGGCATGGCAGTGGGAGGCACGATAGGTGGACTGACAGGAGCTATGGTGGGTTTCGGCATTCCTGAGTACGAAGCAAAGCAATATGCTGGCAAATTGACGGATGGCAACATATTTATTTCGGTTCATTGCGAAGACAACAAAGAGGCAATGCTTGTAGAGCAGATTTTCAAAAAGAATGGAGTTCGCGATATCAATCGCATGCCGGAACAAGCTGTACGTCGAGCTGCTTAAAAACTGCGAAACAGCCTAAATTTGGGCAACACGCGAAAAAAAGCAACCAGATATGAGAGGGATTTGCTCTGTTGAGCAAATCCCTCTTTTTTGTCCTTAATATACAACAACCCCAGGGGGCAAACCATAGATCATCCACCCAAAAATCAACCATCTAAAAGACTCAGACTGCTTACTAATAAAGAATTTCAAAGCGTTATACAACCTGAAATAGAGCCAGCTCTAACTAGGGGTTTTCCAGAGTACAACTAAGCTTGCGCAGGACCATAATAGTATCAAGCAACGAGATTGCATCTAGTTCAACGACACCAAGCGCAGGGGCGAGTGGCTCCATGGGCGGTGCCGCTGTGCGCAAGTCAAAAAGAGGAGTTCACAATGTCTAATGTAGTAGCTATTCGCAAGAACGCCGCAACCCTCAAAAAGGCTGAAAACAAAACCTATGAGGAAATGACGGACGCCGAATTGGTTGTTGCATGCCAATCAGGTGACACAAGAGCTATGGATGCTCTCCTCAACCGCCATCGTAAGACTGCCGAAATGATGCTCAGAAAGCTCGCCCCGGATTGGAAAGATACTAATGATCTCGTACAAGAAGTAATGATCCGCGTATGGAAATCCGTCGGCAGCCTCCGTAATCCTCAGAGCTTCATGGGCTGGCTCAAGCAGATCGTCAATAATATTTTTTGCGACGAATTGAGACGCCGTCCCAAACCAGGTCAATTTATTTACCTCGATGAGCCTGTTACCACTGACGCCGGCTCGGAGCTTGGACCTCGCGAGATTGCTGATGAAAGAGCTCAACCCGACGAAGACATGCTCAAAGGTGAGTTGTCCGTAGTTGTGATGAATGCATACAAAAAGATCCCTGCCGACTTTAGAAAGGCAGCAATGCTGCGCGATATCGAAGGTCTGTCCTATGAAGAAATCGCAGTGATCACCAATGCAGAACTCGGCACAGTTAAGTCCCGTATATCCAGAGCACGGGCCAAGATGCAACGTTGCATCTCACCCTACCTCAGAGAATCTGCATAATTTAAAATCACATTTGAAATGAAGTCCTAGCAAGAGCGAGAGTGTGCAAATTACTCTCGCTCTTTGCCTCACAGAGATGCCCCGAACGGCACATGCACGGCCTATTTGTCGGAACTTTGCTGCATTCGCCGCGTCAAAACTTGCGAAAGTGAAACGGAAAGAAGTCCCAAAATACTCTCAAGGATATAGGGCAGTGAATAAGGAAGAACCAGCCATGATGACCGACGGAAAAAAGACTTGCGATGAAAAGTCTGAAAAATTTTGCATGGATATCGGCCAGATTAGAAAGGAAGCAGCTGGCGATATCAAGGAAGGCGCCGTAACTCCAAACTACAAGGCTGACACCAAAGAAATCATCGATATGCTCGGCGAAGCACTTGCTACTGAAATCGTATGTGTCTTGCGATACCGCAAGCACTATTATGCCGCTCGCGGTATCAATTCTGAGCCGGTTGCCGAAGAGTTTCTCGAACATAGCAATCAAGAATTGGCTCATGCAGACAAGCTTGCAATGCGCATCAGACAGCTTGGCGGAGATCCGGATCTCGATCCGACAACTCTGATGTCTCGCAGCCATGCTCATTACACTGAAGCTACCACCCTTGAAGGCATGATCAGAGAAAATTTGATCGAAGAAAGGGTCGCAGTTGAAACCTATAGAAAGATGATCGAGTTTATCGGCGCTAAGGATCCGACAACGAGGCGCTTGCTCGAAGAAATCCTCGAACAAGAGGAAGAACACGCCGACGAATTGTCTGATCTATTACCTCAATAATAGATCAGGTAGTGGATCAATATTGGTCATATGGTTAAAAAAGCCCTGGCTGTGAGTCAGGGCTTTTTACCATTTTTGCTAAAATTTCAAAAATTGCTAATAAAAGAAATGTGAGGGAAAGCATTGCCTTCCCTCACATTTCTTTCACCTTCTTATTTACTAACGACCTAGGCCACGTCCTTTTTGGATTTGTGCTGCTGGTCGTGATCTATATCTTTCTCTGCCTCTGCCATTCGGGGCGTCTCAAAAGGTTGCTTGCTTTCAAACATCATGTCGTCGTGTTCAAGGCCATTGTGATTGCCATTGCCTTTGATGCAGTCGTCGCAACCACAAAGCAGTTTGGGCAGGCTCGTCTTTAAACAATCTGCCAGAGAAGCGACCGCGCCTACCGAAGGATTGCGCTTACCATTTTCGATTTCGCTGATGGACGAACGATCGATGCCACTTTCTTGCGACAATTCGGTCTGCGACATGCCTTGATTTACGCGCCGTGTATAGATTGCTTTGCCGAGATTGGCCAGCAGATCTTTATGCATTTTCTTATAACGGCTCATCAACTTTTCCTCCTTTGTCTCTAATCACCATGGCGGATTTGCCCGACAAAAGTTTCCATTTTGAAAAACTTTCATCTTATCGGTATTGCTCAAACCCCCTGAGCAAGAGGATGTTGCAAATATACAACATCCTCTTGCTTGCTAAGCATTGATACCACTGGCAATACCGAATCAACTGGCTTTACGATCGCTGATACTACGATTTTGCTCAGATGCGATCATGGCCTTTACAGTATTTTCGTCCAGTACGCCATTATCCACCATGCTCAAAACCTCTTCTGCGCAGGCTTTGAGCTCATCATCAGAATAAGGGTCATTTAAAACACGTTCTGCTTGTTTAAGTGACATCCCCATCTCATCTATACTTGCCATCATCGATTCGATCTCATCGTGCTGAATCATATTGGCCTCATCAAAAGGTTCATGGTATTCACGCCGACCGCGAGGAGCAGCGTCAAAGATACCCCCAATCTTTTGAATAGGTTCATCTGTCACATGTATGTCGTTTTCAATCTGCTCATTGTCAAGATTGATATTTTTCTTCCTCATTTTCCTGTCCTCTTTTAAAACGCGCTACTGGTATGCCTTCAGGCTAATAGAGATGGCGGTTTACGAGGTGAGAGGTTCCCATTCTGGGCGTTTACAGCACTTTAAAAATCGACCTGTAGGCATTAAAATGGCAACGCAACCGATATAAGGCCCACCAGGCTTGAGACACGGCGAAGACAGACAAGAAATCATTCAGGCCAATCACAATGTTGTGTTGATGGCAAGTATTGCTGTGGCATCCACCGAGCCAGGCGAACCGGCGCATTTTATCCGCAGGTCTCTCGAGATATTGACTCGCGCCAACAATGCCTGTCTTGCTCAATACTGGCAAGTGCAAGGCGATACATTGATTTGCACCGACCATTACTTTGCTATGGCTCCCCTGCCCGATATAAGGCACGCAAGCCAGGAGCGCAGGTTTAGCAAGGGCGTAGGTCTGCCCGGGCGAGTATGGTCAAATGCCTTGCCGCACTATATCAATTCGATCGAGGACGAGCCCGAGCTGTCATTCAGGCGCAAAGGGCAAGCAATCAGCTGCGGGATCAAAAGTGTTTTTGCTTTTCCCATAAAGACTGGGCCACATGTCCAGGGAGTGATCGAAATATTTTCTTTCGAGCCTTTCAAAATAACAAATTCTGCAAATTTCTTTTACGAAAAGCTGGGAGTTTACCTCGCGGGCATTTTCCGACAAAAAGAAGAAGATACCAATCTCTTGCGCGAAAGACATTTAGCAAAATCTATAATACAAAATCTGCCAGAAGGATTTTTAGCAATCGATGAGACTAGCCGAATAATCGAATGGAATGAAAGGTGCACTCAGATATTTGGCTTTGAGAAATCAGAAGCAATCGGTAACGCACTAGTCGAATTGATCATCCCAGCAAGATATCAGGAAGCTCACATGAAAGGCTTCTTTCAATATTTATCGACAGGAAATGGAATAGTCTTTGACAAAGAAATCAAAGCAGCTGCCACTACTAGAGATGGTGCCGAGATCACAATTTATATGCGCATTTTTCCTATCGAAAAAACTGGACAAAAACGGACCGGTGCCTTTATCCGCCTGGCAAACCAACCCGAGCAAAAGCCCGTTCTGCAACTAGACTAATGCCAAAAATCTTATAATGCCAAAATTTTATATAGATTAAGCCCCTTCTGACTTTTGCTCCTGCAAGAGCTCATTATTGCGTTTTGCAGCATCAGTGGACATCTTTGTCAAAAACGATTTGGTGATTGGGCTTTCACTTTGCCACCCTTTGACCGACTTGTTGCCGACACCACCGACCTTGGGTAAAAGCCAGGTGCTCAGACCGAGCATATCCTGCACAAAGCCAGGTAAGGCTGCGCTTAGATAAGTTATAGCTCTAGCTTGCATGGAGATGATCAAACGGGCATCACCATGCTTGGTGGCATCAACGATTTGCCTTGCAGCTTGAGCCGCATCGATGCTGGTGATAGGAAGAGCATCGAGCAGAGCAAAAAACGCATACTCAATACGATGACGGCCTTTCATATCTGCATTGAGCGGGCTACCTGTGCGCATCAATCCAGGGCAAACCGTAGTGACGTAGACATTGTCCTTGATCAATTCGCTGCGGAGGCCGTCCGAAAGCCCTTTAAGAGCATGCTTGCTGGCTGAGTAGGGCACCAGATGAGGCACGCTGACGATGCCCGCAATGGAGGAGATATTGACGATACGACCGCTGCGGCGCGCCTGCATTGCTGGCATCACTGCCTGAATGGCATATAGGGGACCATAAAATTGTGTAGCGATCGAGGTTTCAAAATCTTGCAAAGTCTGGACTTCGATTGGACCAACCTCGATCAAGCCAGCATTGTTGACCAAAACATCGATTTTTCCAAATCTTTTTTGAACTTCATTAATAGTAGATTGGACTTGTTCTTTGTCAGTAACATCACAATCAAGGCTCAAAAACTTTTTCGTGGGCATGTCGAGGATTTTTTCGGCTCGCGCCAGTTCTTCTTTATCGCGTGCTGCCAAAACTACGATAGCACCTTCGGCTTTGAAGACTCTGGCCATCTCCAGCGCTAATCCTCTCGAACCGCCCATGATCAGCACGACTTTATCGTGCAAATCCATCTCGCGCAGTTTTCGCAAGACTTGACGCGCTTTCACTGCAGCAGTCATTACGGCCCCACCGACGGCTAAAATCGTTCTCAATCTCATAAGCACACTCCGCTCAATTAACTTTACCAGGGCTTTTTTTTGGTGACCAAACTAATCGCGGTGAGTTCCCATCAGGCAATTTCGGCGAGCTTTGCTAGATTCGACCCTTCATCGACCTGACAATTGTCGCAACGCCCGCAGACACCAGCATCCTGCTGCTCACCAAAATACCTGCGCAGATACTGCGATCTACACCCTGGGCTTTGACAAAAAGACTCGATTTGACTCAACCTTTCGCGGTCGCTCATGTGCCTTTCCTCATATGCAGCCAAAAACTCATCCAGTTGTTGGTAATCTTGCAAGTATTGCTTGAGGCGATACCGGACCTTTTTTTCGACCGCTCCCGCCCCCTCTAAATAGGACAATATCACTTTGACCTTGTTAATCGGTATACCAGTGGCTTCTTTTAGCATTTTGAGCGAAGCCCCCTTAGCATCACCATCCCTCAAACATTCGTATAAGCTCTGGGCCTGGTCACGACTTGGATACTTTCCCCCCAGAAAGAAAGCCTGCACTCTATGATCTTCTAGTTGATAAAAAATGACTGCCTCTGAATCCTTGCCATCACGGCCAGCCCGACCGGCCTCCTGCACATAAGATTCGATAGAATCAGGATATTGATAATGGATTACAAATCGCACGTCAGGCTTATCGATACCCATGCCAAAAGCCTTGGTCGCTATGACCAAGTCGACTCTGCCCGACATAAAGGCCTCCTGGGCCAACTCACGCTCTTTGCGAGACAACCTGCCATGATAGATTGCACATTTGAAGCCATGTTCGCATATAAATGCATGTAGAGTCTCTGCGCATTTAATGGTGCTCGTGTAAACCAAACCGACTCCTTGTTGTCTGTGATGCTGGAGAAATTCGAGCAATTTTTCTTGCTTTATTTTTTCACTTACTGTAGCAATCACTTTAAAGGCAAGGTTTGGTCGATCAATCCCGAGCCGCACTAGCACCGGGTCACGCAAGCGCAACTGCTTACTTATATCTGCGACTATGTCATCGGTGGCGGTGGCAGTAAGAGCCATTACCGGGGGGTTATCCAAAAGGTCTGCGGTGGCGGAGATATTTAGATAGGCGGGTCTAAAGTCATGCCCCCATTGTGAAATGCAATGTGCCTCATCAATCACCAAAAGAGACACCCGAGCGGCTTGCAAAACTCTTATAAATGCCTCGTCTTCAAGTCTTTCCGGCGTTACATATATCAGTTTGATCTCTCCTGCAGCGATCTGCTTGTATGCCTTTCGTACAGCAGCAGCGGCAATAGATGAGTTGAGATTTGCGACTGATACGCCTTGCTCTGCCAGTTTTGTTTCCTGGTCTAGCATCAATGAGATCAAAGGCGATACAACCACCGTAGCATATGGGAGAAATAATGCAGGCAATTGGAAGCACAATGATTTACCTGATCCTGTAGGCATCAGGCCAATGCAATCTCGCCCTTTTATAGCCGCCTCGATGAGTGATTTTTGACCTTCGCGAAATTGCTGCACGCCAAAAGTGTTATGGGCACATTTAGTGATCAAAGTCCAAGATGGGTACGACGATTTGTCCATCAAGATATTTCTCCTGCAAGTATCGTGCAGGACAAGCAAAAATGGATTTTGTTGCGGCGAAACCCTAAAAATGCATTTTTAAAGAGCCATTATGGCGTCTTCTTTCATCTCGTAGATGGACGGTGCATCTTGAAACTCGAGCACTCCCAGAGCATCGTACTTTGGCTTGATGCGGTCAGATAGCAGTCCTATACGTTTGAGATTGGGCATGATGATGCGAAACATCGATCGCCTGAACATCTGCATCAATTGGCTTGAGGCGGCAAATTTGTTCCACTCTTGTAGGGAAAACTGGTGGGTCCAGTATTCTTCGTACATTTCGTGGATCAAAAAGCGTCTTTGCATCATCAAAGTGATCTCATAAGCCAGATCTTCGCGTTCGCGCAACTCCCTCTCATTGAGCTCGGTGCGGTAATATTGCTCCAGAGCAAGCACGCCATAATTTACGTGACGTGATTCGTCGAGCATGATAAATCTCAATATCTGCTGCAAAGTAGGCTCAGTAACAATTTTTTTGATCAGCGAAAAAGCGCCCAGGCCAAAGCCTTCGATCATGATCTGCATGCCGAGAAATTTGACATCCCAGCGGCTATCGCTCATGAGCGCCTCGACCAGAGTATATAGATTGTCATTGACGTGATACACGCGGCAAAGCTTTTCGTTGAGATAACGGTGAAAAGTCTCTATATGCTTGCCCTCATCCGCTATCTGGCTGGACCCGAGCAATTTGCCGTCCATCCAGGGCACAGTTTGCACTACCTGAGCAGCTCCAAATAGAGCTCCTTGCTCACCATGCAAGACCTGACTCAGCATCCAGCTGAGGAGAGCTCGCCTGTGCTCTGCTTTTTCGGTTTCAGCCATACGGCCCCAGGCAGGCAATACAACCCCAGGACAGAACTGATCGGGTATGAGCGGCTTGCGCGTATCGAGCGGATCAAAATCAAATGACCAATCGATATCGTCATTTGGACTCCATTGCGCAGAATTGGCGGCATCAAAGAGCCTCTTCATTACATTGTTATCACGCGCATAGGTCCAATCAAAAGCTATTACGTGATCGGCTTGCCAGAGAGTACGATTGGCACCCCGAGCATTTTGCATGATCAATCCATTAAAGGCAGGCCCGAGGAAAGTCATTAGTTGTTTGACATTTCCTCGAGCCACCATGCCGGTGGCAAGCGGTATAGTCTGTTGGAGATTTATCAACGCTTGTTTAAGTGATACCGACATTGGTTTCCTCTTGACGGCCTGTTATTTGGCTACTCTTTTTTCTAATTGCAGTTTATGCAGTTTGACGCTCACCGAATTGATGTCTTTCTCGAGTGAACGGTTTTGCTTCTCGGTCAATACGCCTTTGGCCTTGTCTCTCCACCTGGTCTTTTTAGCTACTATATCCGCCAGATCAGAGCGAAGTTTTTTGGCCTCTTTGTCCGTCAATTGGTTTTCTTTTTGTGCAAGATTGATCTCCTGCATCAAACGCTGAGTGCGCGTGTCTACGTTCCATTCGGGTTCGGCTGAGAGAGCAGGCGTCCCTGACTGCAGAGCCATCAGCGTCAAAACCGCCATAACGGTCCTTATCACGGCTCTCTGATTGATAATCTCGTACATCGTATCCTCCACGGATAATTATAAGGTTATTGGATGAAAGAATTGGAGACCTTGCGGCCGCGTGATTCGGAGCGAATCCAATCACTCAGCAACAGTCCGACTTGAGGAGTCATCTGGGCCTCTTCCAGCAAGAGATGCTCGCCATCACCGATGATCATCAGGACTTTTTTCTGGGTAGACAGATTGTTAAAGAGCTCGATCGTACCTTCCGGCTTAACGAGCCTATCTTTAAAACCTGCAAGCATGAGCACCGGCGTCTTTTCGATCAGCTTGGCTGCGTCGTTATTGCCTTTCATAAAGTCTTCAAAGCTCTTGAGCTCTTTTGGAGTCAGTTTGAGGCGATTGGTCTTTTCGGATTGTATTTGCTTACGCAGGGCTAGATCATCGGTGACTCGATCCACGATCTCGGGTTCGACGGAAACCGGCTTATCCGAATCCTTTACATAATGCATACCGACGACAAGCTCTGAATTGAGTTTGGCATAACGATCGCTAGATGGAACGCACGAAATCAATCCATCTACCAGATGGGGATTGCGCGATGTAGCTGCCATGGCTATGGCACCACCCATGGATTCGCCGACCAGATATGTTGGGCAAGTCGGGTAGGCTTTGCGCAAGGCTTTCAAAGCGGCTTCGACATCGAGAAGACAGGCCTCAAAATCGACGTGCGAATCGTCCTTGCGATCCATCCACTTGCCAAATCCACGCACATCTAGTGCATATACGGCATAGCCCTTGGAGGCAAAAACGCGTCCAAACTCGCGATAGGACTCTGAGCTGAAGCCAAGACCGTGGACACAGAGAAGGACTTCTCTTGGCTTCTCACGGGGCAACCATGCTCTATAAGGAACATTGAGATTGCGCACCCACACAGGTACGTTTGCATTGCCATGGGTGGTCTTGGTCGTGACAGTCGTCGTGGTCTTTTTAACAGTTGTTTTGCCGGCAGCAAGCGCCACAGTCGAGCTATTGGCGATCATAACTGCTATAGGAAGCATCGCCAAACCCAAGCGGGTAACGGCAAATTTTTTGTACATCGGTATCCCTCCATTGGACCCAAATCATGACCTACAAATCCTACATTAGTTCCCGGACATGTGCAGGGATGAGGGTTAAAGCGTTTCAAAATCTTGTGGGAACTTACCTACCATATGCCAGTCTGCGGGCTTGCTCCTGAGGGAAACACAAAATTCAGGATATGCGACCAAATGGCCATTAAGGCCCAAAACCCAGGGTAGGTAAATTATGAATCGTACAATCAAATATTTCGTGGGAGCTGTTACGCTCGCTGCGACGATCGCGCCTATGGCGCTGGCTGCCGATCACGATGCAGACAACACTGCTCGCAATAAGCAAATCACACAAAACAAAGAAAAGACTGCAGAAAATCAATCTAATGATGCACAAGCAGTCAAAAAAGTAGCCAAGGTACGCAGAGCAATCATGGATCAAAAGGATTTGTCCGTGAATGCCAAAAACGTAAAACTCATCGATGAGTCTGGCTGCCTCGTTCTCAAAGGACCTGTAGATAGCGAAGCCGAAAAAGATCTTGTCTGCAAGCTAGCATCCGATGTATTTGGCGACAAGGTATCCAACCAACTCGAAGTCAAAGCCAAATAGACAATATAAAATAGACAATATAAAGTATAAAACAAACACGAAAACATTTAAATCTTGGAGAATAACTATCATGAAAAAAGCAGTCGTAGCACTCTTGCAAACACAAGTACAGGCCAATATCGCAGTAGAAAACCTGCAAATGGCAGGCTTTAACAATTCCGATATTTCGATCTTGTTTCCCGATAAAAATCTCGAACATGATCTTGGCCATGAAAAGCATAGCAAAGCTCCAGAAGGTGCTAGCGCTGGTGCTGGTACAGGCATGGTGCTCGGTGGCGCCCTCGGCTTGCTCGCTGGTATCGGTGCCCTCACCATTCCTGGTGTCGGTCCTCTCGTAGCCGCAGGTCCTATCATGGCAGCTCTGTCTGGTGCCGCCGTCGGCGGTGCTGCTGGTGGTCTCACAGGCGGCCTCATCGGCTTGGGCATCCCCGAATTTGAAGCCAAGCAATACGAAGGCAAATTGAGAGATGGCAATTTGCTGATGTCTGTCCACTGCGAATCCGATGAAGCCTGCAAACGCGCTGAAGAAATCCTCAAGAATGCAGGAGCTGAGCACATCAACCGTACAGCAGAAGAAAAAGTAAACCGCAAATAGTCTGATCAAAGTCAGATCCCGAGCGTTTTGCAAAAAAAAGAAAGAGTGGATTTATTCACTCTTTCTTTTTTTATACCCTTTTGATTTACCAATGCAACAAAATGGGAACCACTATATATCTCCCCAGTCTCTCGAAGTGTGAAAGGTACGCTCCAAAACACAAGCGTACAAGGCGTTTTAGGCTCAGAAGGGCCAATGCTTCTTTAATTAATTTGAGGGAAATTTTTATGAATAGCAAATACATCATGATTGCCATGGCCCTGGCAAGCCTAGGCCTTAACCAAGCTCCAGCCTTTGCCGATACAGTGACTAGAGTCACTACTACCACCGTAAGTGATGGCTCCGTACTAACCTTGCCATCTGGTAATTATGTTTTGATCGATCCTGTAACAGGGTTGATCAAAGGCGATTACGACCCCGTTCGCGGTTTTGTCTCTGGCACCATCGCTCCGGGCTGGGTTGTCCTCGACAAATCTAGCAATAAAGTGGTAGCAGGTTTTAATAGTGCTGGACAACTGATGGCATTAACTGCGATACCTGCATTTAATGGATATATCGTCAACATTTCATCGCGAAGAGCAGAAATGGAAAGATTGATCACCAGCGCTCTCGAGCGTGGCAAAATCGATGCCAATCAGGCTGCAGACCTCCGTTTAGAACTCAACAGCATAGAAGCACAAGAGACAGCATACACTGCCAGCAGAAACTATCTCACATATGATGAGGCTCTTTCGATCGGCGTCAGACTAAATGCCTTAAATGATCGTCTCGGTGTTATTGATCGCAGCCTAGCCTTCAAGCCCCTGGTAGGAACAACCTATGTCACCACTAATGGTGATGTGGTCACTGCTCGTCCAGCTGGCTGGGCAGCAGCCAAGACTGTGATCACTCCTACTTCTGCAACTGTCATCACCACACCCGCAGCTGTAGTAACCGTTGATAAGAGCGACATCTCTCAAAGAAATGCACTGATGTGCAAGCGTATCGATGATGAATACGCCGCTGGCCGACTGAGAAATAAGGATGTAGCAAAACTCAAAGAAAGGCTCAGCGAAGTCTCCAGCAAGCAAGCACGTTACACCAAAGGTGGTGGACTGCCAGAGAAAAAGAGAAGTGAATTGTCTTCTAAATTAGACCAGATCCAATCCAGCATGGATGAGCGTATTGCTGAAACCAACAACAAGCGCTCAAAAATCGGCCTCCGTGTAAACTAAGGCTGATTGTGAGATAAAGCTCCGCTCCGATCGTCCTGCCGACGAGAGGGGCGGAGTTTTTTTATAGAATATTTTTGCCTGACACAACAGTCAAAAGCCTCGATCAAAATTTTGATCGAGGCTCTTTTTAAATTTCTATCGTAATCTTAGGATGCTTGCTGGCCTTTGGCTACCATGTCATCGTAAAATTCTTTGGAAGAATCTTTGAACTCTCGGACCTTGTCCTTTGCGGTAGCGAGAGCATCACAACCTTTCTGACTCAGGTCTTCTAGCATTTCACTACCGGCTTTGGGAGCCAGAGCCATACCGACTACAACGCCAAGTCCCATGCCAGCAGCGCAGCCGACGATACCACCTACTGTGGTGCCGACAGAAAACGCAAGCTTTACACCCTTTGCATTGAGGTCAAATATTTTTTTGACAAATTCCATGATTTCTCCTTTAAGCCTCTAAAAGACTTGTGCTTTTGATTTCACTCTGTATAAACGTTTTTATGCTCTTGAATGATTGCTCTAGAGCCTTGTAAGTCTCGTCCACCTCGATCCAGTCATATTGGTTGGCTGCTTGTTCTAGAAACAGGCACAATCGTCCCGGAAATTTGGCGCCGATGGCATCGCACGAGGCGCGGATCTCGTGAGAATAGCCGGATACCGCCTTGGAATTTTTGTCGGCCATAGCCTTGATGAGCCTGGCCAACATATCCTCGGTATCATTGATGAAGGTAAGCAACATTTGTTCCAATTGATCGCCTTCGGCCTCATAAAACTCTCGCAATTCATCTAGATCAAGCGGTTTGTTATTGACCAGAGAAAGAGTGGAGCCCGATCGTAAAAACTTGCGCTGAGCGCCCATCGCTATGGATGTACTGGTGGCCCTGATCCAATAGTTGAGTTTGCTTTGCAAGACTTCTCTATCCATGGGCTTGGAGATGTAATCATTCATGCCAGCAGCAATGCATCTTTCTCTATCACCCCCCATCCCCAAAGCGGTCACAGCAATGATGGGAGTGAAAGAGCCCTCCGAGGCCTCCCATTTGCGGATCGCTACGGATGCCTGAAAACCATCCATGATGGGCATGTGACAGTCCATCAGGATGGTATCAAATTTGTATTTTTTCACAAAGTCTACAGCCTCTGCCCCATTGCATGCGATCTTTGTCCGCATTCCGAGGCGTCGGAGCAAAAGAAGAGCTACTTTTTGATTTAACAGGTTGTCCTCGACCAATAAAATCGTCGATGAGACCGGGTTTTGTAGATCTTCGGCGAGATTCACTTATGCAGCCTTCTTGCTTGGCTTCCAGTTGAGTGCACACACGCCGTTTTCGCATCTCAGCTCAGGCTGGGCAACAGTCTGAGGCTGTATTGCAGCGGGCATCTCGACAACATTGTTGACCACTTTTTCCAAACCTTCTTCGATAACAGAGATATTTCTGGATTCGGTTTCTACTTGATTAACGGAACGCATGATCAGATCTCCTTGTACATTAAAGCCATTAGGCCTTTGCAAATGGCAAGACGCATCTTGGGGCCAGTGGTTCCACTTATCATGCATCAGTTTTTAACGGATTGGAGATCCAGATCTTGAGCAAGTCGATCAGACGTTTTTGTTCGATTGGCTTTGCAATGTAATCAGACGCTCCGGCTTGCAAGCAACGTTGCTTGTCGCCCAACATAGCCTTGGCCGTAAGAGCGATGATAGGCAGAGTCAGATATTTTTCGTTTTTGCGGATTTGGGTCATCGCCTCGTATCCATCCATGTTTGGCATCATGATGTCCATCAAGATGCACTCGATTTCCGGATGAGTCATGAGCATTTCGATCCCCTCGCGACCATCAGTGGCTTCGAGAACGCTGAGCCCATGGCGCTTGAGTACAGATCGCAAAGCCATGATATTGCGCTTATCATCATCCACGATCAACACTGTTCGTCCCTTCAAATCGATGTCCGGCACTTCCATTTCGGAAGTATCGATGAACTGGGACATATTGTCGATTTTTGGGGCAATTTCCGCAGGCTCAGTGAGTGTTGGAGCGGGTACGGGAGAAAGGGCTTCTACTGATAGCGATGGGGAGGCGTAGTCACTCAGGAGCTTTTCATCATATTCGCCTTTAGCCATCGACTCTATTAGGGTCAAACACACTTGCTCCAGAGTAACCACAGCATCGATAGCCTTGGCAACAGTGAGAGCATTGCCTTGCGCTACTTCCTGGTCGGTAGCATCGATCGGCCTGAAGACCAAGACGGGCAAACGCTTAACGGCTTTCATCCGATCGATAAACTGCACCCCTTCCATGTCTGGGAGCCGCATTCCAGTCAACAAGCAGTCTATCTTAGGATCACTGTGCAGCAATTGCAGAGCATCAGAAGCAGATCTTGCGGTAATGACTGAAAAATCATTCTTTCGCAAGAGGGTTTGCAGGGTAGTGAGAGTCTGTTCGTCGCCATCAGCCAACAACACATGATAATGCTCGTTTTGCTTTCGCGCTGAAACCTTTTGCAAGGCCTCATCTAGGATTTCTTTGGATACTGGTTTGTGCAAGAAAGACTCCGCGCCCAAATGAAACGCACGTCGTTCTTCGGCATCCACAGTGATTAAATGCACCGGGATATTGCGCGTGACAGGGTGATGCTTGAGCTGATCCAAGATTGTCCAGCTCAAACCATCGGTGAGATGCAAATCAAGAGTGATGGCTAAAGGACGATATCTTCTGGCGAGATAAATCCCTTCTTCCCCTAAATCGGTGATAAGCACCTTGAGATTATGAGCGCGTGCCAGGTGGCGCAGCAGTCTGGCAAAGCGTGGATCATCCTCGATTATAAGGAGTGTGCGCTCACCCGGCAAAAGATCTAGTCTATCGTCTTCGACGTATTCCTCGCCAATATTGATGGGTCTGACATATTCACCAGTAGCATCCGTGACAGGTTCGGTAGGCGCCAGTGCCTGAACGACTTGGACAGCAGGAGCATCCGTATAGGAATAGGGTATGGTGAGGGTAAAGCAAGAGCCCACATCTGGCGTACTAGTGACCGTAATCTGTCCCTTGAGCAAGGCGGCCAATTCGCGACTTATGGCCAAGCCAAGTCCGGTGCCTCCATATTTGCGGCTAGTAGTGCCATCTGCTTGTTGAAACGCTTCGAAGACGATAGAGAGCTTGTCGGAGCTGATACCGATACCGGTATCACGCACAGCAAAGTCGATATACTCTGGACGCTCTGCATTTGCCTTTATCTCAAGCTCTACGCTGCCATTTTCAGTAAATTTGAAGGCATTGGACAGAAGATTTTTGAGGATCTGGTTGAGTCTCTTACCATCAGTAAATACTGTTTGAGGCAGAGTCGGGTCCACAGATATAGCAAAGCTGAGATGGCGATCTTCGGCAACATGGCGGAAATTGCGTTCGAATTCGTCTTTTAGTCCTTTTATCGAAACATCCAGAGGATCGACAGTCATGTTGCCGGATTCGATTTTGGACAGATCGAGGATATCATTGATAAGAGCCAATAAATCTGTGCCGGCAGAATAAATGGTTTCGGCAAACTCGACTTGCTCTTCGTTGAGGTTTGATTCCTCGTTTTCGGCCAGCAATTTGGAGAGTATGAGCAGCGAATTGAGAGGAGTCCGCAACTCATGCGACATATTTGCAAGAAATTCTGATTTGTACTTGGAAGTAAGAGCCAACTGCCGGGCCTTTTCTTCGACCGAGCGCCTTGCCCTGTCGATCTCTCGATTGGATTGCTCAACTTCTTTATTTTGCAAAGCCAGCAATTCGGCTTTTTCCTGTAGTTCCTGGTTTGTTTGACGCAATTTTTCTTGTTGCTGAGTGAGCAGGATCTCCGACTCTCTCAAATCGGCCGTCTGCTTTTCGAGACGGCGATTGGACATCGTCAATTCGTCTTGCTGTGTTTGCAACTCATGAGCTAGAGATTGGGATTGCTTGAGTAGGTTTTCGGTACGCATATTAGCTTCGATGGTATTGAGTACGATACCAATCGATTCGGTCAATTGATCGAGCAAGCTGAGATATGTATCAGTAAACTCCTGCATCGAAGCTAATTCTATGACTGCTCTTACCTCGCCTTCGAAAAGGATTGGCAAGACGACGATATTGAGCGGAGTACAATCTCCGAGCCCAGAGCTGATACGGACATAGTTTTCTGGCACGTTTTGCAGCAGTATACGCTGCCTTTCGATAGCGCATTGTCCGACAAGGCCTTCGCCAAGCGCAAACCTATCAGAGAGATTTTTACGCGATTGATAAGCATAGCTGCCAACGAGCTTGAGCATTGGATGCTCATCCTCGTCTTCTAATATATAAAACACTCCGTGCTGAGCGTTGACGAGCGGTGACACCTCGGACAGTATCAGATTGGCCACGGTCAAAAGATCTCTTTGCCCTTGCAACATACGAGTAAATTTTGTGAGGTTTGTCTTGAGCCAGTCTTGCTCGGTGTTCTTTTGGGTGGTGTGTTTGAGGTTGAAGATCATCTCATTGATATTGTCTTTTAGCGCAGCTACTTCACCAGAAGCCTCCACAGTGATGGATCGAGTCAAATCGCCCTTGGTCACAGCAGTGGATACCTCGGCGATCGATCGCACCTGAGTCGTCAGATTGGCAGCCAAAAGATTTACGTTGTCAGTCAGATCTCTCCAGGTGCCAGCCGCACCAGGTACTTTGGCCTGACCTCCCAGTTTGCCTTCTACTCCAACCTCCCGGGCAACTGTAGTGACCTGAGCGCTAAAAGTCGCCAGGGTATCTGTCATCTCGTTGATCGTATCCACCAGTGCGGCAATCTCGCCTTTAGCAGTCAAAACTAACTTGCGGTCGAGATCTCCATTTGCTACTGAGGTCACGACGGCTGCAATGCCTCTTACTTGCAAGGTGAGGTTGCCTGCCATGTAATTTACACTCTGGGTCAAATCAGCCCAAATACCACCTACGCCCCTGACCTGCGCTTGGCCCCCAAGATTACCTTCAGTGCCTACTTCGCGCGCCACCCGAGTTACCTCTGAGGCAAAGGACGATAGCTGGTCCACCATGGTATTGATAGTGTTTTTTAGTGCGAGGATCTCACCTTTAACGTCTACTGTGATCTTCTTGGACAGGTCACCATTTGCTACCGCAGTAGTAACGAGCGCGATGTTACGCACCTGGTCAGTCAGATTGCCGGCCATGGAATTTACGTTGTCAGTCAAGTCCTTCCAGGTACCAGAGACGCCTTTGACATAGGCCTGACCTCCCAGTTTACCTTCGGTACCTACTTCTCTGGCTACCCGAGTTACTTCTGATGCAAAGGATGAGAGCTGATCCACCATGACGTTGATAGTATTTTTGAGCTCAAGGATCTCGCCTTTAACATCCACAGTGATCTTTTTGGAAAGATCGCCTTTAGCTACGGCCGTAGTTACATCGGCTATGTTTCTAACCTGACTTGTCAGATTGGAAGCCATAAAATTGACGTTTTCGGTCAGATCTTTCCATGTGCCCGAAACGCCTCGCACCTCGGCCTGGCCACCAAGATTGCCTTCGGTGCCTACTTCTTTGGCCACCCTGGTTACTTCGGAGGCAAAGGACGAAAGCTGGTCCACCATCACGTTGATGGTGTTTTTGAGCTCGAGGATCTCACCCTCTACGTTTACAGTGATTTTTTTGGATAGATCACCTTTAGCTACTGCAGTCGTCACCTCAGCAATATTTCTCACCTGAGAAGTGAGGTTGGAGGCCATCGAATTTACGCTATCGGTCAGGTCTTTCCATGTGCCGGCTACGCCGCGGACTTTTGCCTGACCACCCAATTTACCTTCGGTACCTACTTCTCGCGCTACCCGGGTTACTTCTGACGCAAACGAACCAAGCTGGTCCACCATTGTGTTGATAGTATTTTTTAGCTCGAGGATCTCGCCTCTGACATCTACAGTGATTTTTTTGGAAAGATCGCCATTGGCTACTGCGGTCGTTACCAGGGCAATATTGCGGACCTGGGAGGTAAGATTGCCGGCCATGGAATTTACGTTATCGGTGAGATCTTTCCATGTGCCTGAAAGCCCTTTGACTTCGGCCTGACCTCCCAATTTGCCTTCTGTACCTACTTCTCTGGCTACCCGGGTGACTTCGGAGGCAAAACTACGGAGTTGCTCGGTCATGGTATTGATTGTCTTGGCGGTCTTTAGAAACTCGCCTTTGAGCGGCGTCCCGTCTATCTCCAAAGGCATTACTTGCGCCAGATCGCCTCGAGCTACCGATCCGATAACTCGCACCACCTCTGTGGTAGGTCTCACCAGGTCACCCACCATCTCGTTGACGCTGGTGATGCCCCGGAGCCAGTCACCGCCTACATCACCCATTTGAGCACGATAGTTGACCTTACCCTCCTGGCCAACAGTCTTGTTGAGTTGCGCCAGTTGATTGACCAATCTTTGGTTGAGCTCAGCTACATCGTTGAAAGCATTGGCAACTTCACCCTCTACACCTGTCAGATCAAGAGGCATACGGACTGAAAAATCGCCTCTTTTGATCGCCCTGAGAGCTTTGAGCACCTCGCCGGCGTCGATAGAACGCCCTGCACTCGCTGTTGCCATGTTGTTTTAGATCCTCGGTTAATTACAGGGGAGGACACTAGCCATGTTGGTTAGTTCCCACAAATATCATTACTCTTTCCTTAGTTCCCGATAATCTTAGCAAAAAAGGCCCCGCAGGGCCTTTTTTAGCGTGAGTTTAAATTGGCGAGATGAAGGCTTTTAGCCCATTGCGCGCTTACGCAGATCTCGCGTATTTTCAAAGATCCGTTTGCGGGCGACCTTGCTTTGGCTTTCCCGACAACGTCTCAGAGTTTTTTGTGCGCGATGCACAATATACGGATTTTGATCGTCGGCTTCGGCTAAAGCTTCCAGGATCTCTTCGGGCATATTGTGGTTTTCGGCAATTGCAAACAAGAGGTCCGCCGGAGCATTGCGCATGATTTGCCGCATGATTTCGGTGTCACCATATGCATAGTCAGCGACAGTCTCTCTCACTTCGACCGAGGGGTGATCAACCAGTTTCCACCAGATAGTCCTGTCGGCTTCCGGATGTGCGACTATCGTCGTCAAGACATTCTCGGAAGCAACGGCCAGCAGATTTTGCAGCATAGCAGCCGTGGCTTCACCCTCACCGAGCATATCTTGCAAATAAATCGCATTTTGATTGTTGTTAGTCATGTTTGATACCACCTATCTATGAACGAGGCTCCAAATGGAGCAAAACAACCGGAACAGGTCCGGTATTTGTATGTCTGAAAATTCAAGTGACAAAGAAGTGCTTCACCCTCATGGGTCAGCTTTTAAGTTCGACCTACTGGTTCCTTAAAAGTTCCATAATTTCTGAATTTTTTATGCAAACGCCTTGAGATGCATCATTTGTACTTGCCCACATAGTCCTGATAGGTACCAAGATTATTTTGGGAAAGTTTCAAAATTTTTGCGATATCTTGGGAACCGATATGGGCAATCTATGTCTATCAAAACAGGAAAGGCCTGAGTGCAAAAAATTAGTAGCCGACATCTTCGGACTCTTTAAACCATCAAGCACACAAGGTCGTAAAAACGGGGCTAATGCCCCGTTTTTTTGTTTCACGCAAGCAGACAAAAGAAGAGGGCCCGGCAAGCCGAGCCCTCTTCTCCTCTCTGTCCCATCAGGATACTTAGTTGACCCTGCCTTTGAGCTGGCCACTAAGCAATGAAAACAGGAATATCACTACAGCCGAACCGACGATGGTCGGGAGCAGAGAAACGCCACCAAAGTCGGGGCCTACGCTACCCATCAAACCGCCACCGACCCAGGCGCCAAATAGGCCAAAGATAAAAGCGGTAAAGAAACCACCTGGGATACGCCCCGGAACAAGTCTGTCAGCGATCAAAGCGCAAACAGCAGCAGTAACTATAAACAAGATCAAACCTAAAATACCCATTGCTTTATCCTCACTAAAATTTAAAATCCACTTTGTTTGTTCAAATATTTTCTTCATCCAGAGAGGCTCTTTGGTGCTCTTTGGAGCTAGAGCCCACGTCCTGGTTACTCAGCAGTACGCGGTTGGCGATAGATCCCTGATGTAAGCGACCCGATCAAAAGCATGACGATACCAGCTATAGCAGCAGGACCAAATCCCGAAATGGAAAGGTATTGGGGCATCACGTCGGCCGTCAGCATCAAAGCAAAAGCCGGCAATAGCCAAAAACCAAGTATCCACAAGGGAATAAGCCAGAGGAGCGATAGACCTAATGACGATACTGTTACCACCGCAGACAGTGCCACTGCACTCAACTCCACCAGCCAGAGCATCAAACCAAATACCAACGAAAGCACTAGAGCAGCGCCGTAGTTGCCATGAAAATCAATACCCTGTATGAGAGGCAGAATGAAAACAAAAGCTGCTGCTGTTAGCAATAACCTGATTATCAATCCCATGATCCCTTCCTCCTGAAGCCCTCTTTGAGACGCAAGGCGATGCTCCTAGTTCCCAAATCCACAAAAAAGGCATCGCATCTGATTTAGGATCTTTTCTTCCCCACAGCAGAAGACCGGCTCCAGGAGCCGGTCTTCTTTTATTTATCGCTCTTGGGCTAGCTTCGCTTTACGGCGAGTTGGCGGTCTTCGACAAAAGACATCCACCAATCTTGCAAGGTGTTGCTCTCCATAGCGCGCACGAGCTTACGGTGACGATATCTCTTTTCGGCATCACCCATAGCAAGGGCACGATTGATTGTGTGCGCAACCTGGCCGGGAGAGTCCGGCTTGACCTCGAGCGAATATCGCCCCATTTCTTCAAACGATCCTGCACCTCGCGAAAGCAAGAGAGGAGCAGCGTTTTTGGTCTGAGTCAAGACAAACTCCTTGGCTGTCAAATTGAGACCATCACGGATCGGATTTACCAGCATCGCTGCGGCATCCCTATAAAGAAGCGATAGATGTGTAGGTTTAAGCGGATCTTTAAGCCATACAAGAGGACGAAACTCTCCGTTGACTCCATTTTTATCAAGATCAAACTCCACGCGCAAAGCAGCCTCTGCAGCTTCTAGTTCTTTCCAGTAGGCATCAAAATGGCGCAAGCCTGGTCTGGTTTTACCGCACACCTGGACAAAGGAGACCTTATCACGCAGATGTTCGTATTTATTAAAAAAGGCTCTGATGGCGTCCATTCTTTCGAGTACACCCTTGGTGTAATCGGCTCTTTCCACAGAAAGAATTATCTGCTTTCGATCGAGACCGACAAGCTGCGGGGTATCAAACAAATGCATTTTGGCAGCAGCATTGAGAGACCAACTGTCGTTGTTGATACCGAGCGGACGAACAGCCAATTGTGGCATGGACAGGCGACCATTACGCAACTCGGGGATGTGAGCCATGGCAAATTGTCTGAAATTGTCGGCATACTCGGCAGTATGGAATCCGACAACATCGCATTTGATCATTGAACGCACAAGCTCGACTATAGGTGGCACATGCATTGCTGCGACGTGCTTGGGCCAGGGTATATGCCAAAAAATCATGCTTGGATAACCAGAGGATGCAATCAGACCTGGTATCAAAGCAAGCTGATAGTCCTGGACAAATTGAGCCCGCGGCTTGCGAGCGGTCTTGATGGCATCGGCCAGTAAGCGATTAAACTCTCTGTAGAGAGCCCTATCATGAGCAATATAATCTACTCTTTCGGGCATATCGTGCATGACAGGCCATATGAAAGAATTGCAAAAATTGTAGTGACCATCAATGATGTATTGCGGCATCGAATCAATGACTGATTCGCCGCGGCGGCTCATCTGAGTGATGGCTGCGCCATCCATATAGCACCATGAGTCCATCTCGGGCATCATACAATTCCAGAGAGAGGAAAAAGCGCCCGACACTCCACCGGCCATGGACGGGCCGCGATAAGAGACTAATTGCATATCTTGCATTCTCCAATTTTTATTCTGCGTGCCCCGACTGACTTAATGGAAAAAAGTTTCCACTAGACAGTCGGTTGCAAAGGATGAGAGGGTTAAAACTGCTAAGCCTAGCTATTGCTGACTTTTGCAAGTTTACGATTGTCACGATTTTCTTTATTGGTATCGATAGGCACCACGGGCAGATCCTTATCCACAAGATCTGGAAAAAACTTTTTGCGATTTTTATAGACAAAGATCGCGGCCAGCGGCGTGCCAATTACGATAATCACTGTAGCCAGGACGATAGCCAATAAAACTGATGCCAGGAGCGCTTTGACGTCATTGAGCTCATTACGCACCTCTTCTAGAGGAGTGGCCACATTGGAAAGTGGCCCCAAGAGTTTGTTTAATGGACCATTGAGTTTAGTCAAATCCTTGCGCATTTGCGAAATATCGTTAGACACGGCTCCCATTTGTGAACCGACCACACCCATTTTATTACCGACCTGCTGCACATTGTGGTCCATTTGCAACAAATGGGTATCCATGGTCGCCATTCTTTGGTCTACTTTATCCATTTTGCCGTGCAATCCATTCATAGTAGGCTGCAATGCTGCAATTGGACCATTGAGTTTCATAATCTGCTGATGCAGCAAAACCGAATTTTTTTCCAATCTAATAATAGGTGCGAGAGCGCGTTTGATAGGGTGAAAGCCTTTGATCGGCTTCTCGTCTTCGGGTGGCTGCAAATCAGTTGCGGTGATTTTGACGCCTGCAACCTTGCTCGTATTTTTTGCTGTTTTGGCATCTTCCTGAGCCTGCTTGTGAGAAATCTCTTGCACTGGGACCAGCATTTTGTTGGTCTTGCTCGTGTCTGTGCCGCCCATATCTTTGACTGCGCCATCCACATTGGGATTGACGATCCTTTTGGCCATGACGGGTCGATTGAAATCTTGAGTGGACTGAAGCACAGCTATGCATGCAGTCATCACCAATAATTTGTTAGCTGAATTGAACATCTCAGCCTCCTGATTGCGGACAGCCAGAAAGACCCGGCTCCCGTCAGAGAGTTCCCACATCAAAACTAGGTGCCATTTATGCAAACGCCTGGCATTACAAAATAATGCCAGGCGCCTGCACTCGTCTCTCGTGTAAAAAACTTAAGCAGCGGAAATATCGGCTGTGTCGACTTGAACTTTTGGTCGATTGCAAAGGCGCATGTAGCACAAACGCAAAGCGGTAGCATATTCTTGCATTGATTGATATCTCATTGCAGGATCCTTGGCCACTGCTTTGTACATGATCTGATCGAGATCACGAGGCAGGTCTTTTTTGACTGCGGACATCGCCCGCGGCATTCGCCCGATTTGCGCTTGCAACATCTCCACGACTGTTTCTGCGTGAAACATCGTAGTGCCAGTAAGCAAGTGGTACATCAAGCAACCAAGCGAATAAATATCTGTACGGTGATCGAGGACATCGCCCAGGCATTGTTCTGGACTCATGTAGAGAGGACTGCCAACAACCTGGCCGGTCTGCGTAATTGACTCTTCTATATCCATTACGGATTTGGAGATCCCAAAGTCGACGATTTTTACTATGTCATCACCCGTAGCTTCATCGGCGACAATCATGATATTGCTCGGCTTGACGTCTCTATGCACCAATCCTTGATCGTGTGCGTGAGCCAGACCGTCAGCAATCTGGATCAGTATTTTGAGTCCCCTGGCTAAATCGATAGTCTCATCATCCAAAATCGTATTGAGTCCACGCCCCTCCACGAAGTCCATTGCCATGAACGGTCTACCATCATCGGTAAATCCGTAATCTTCGGTAGAGATTGTGTGAGGACTGCTCAGTTGACTGGTGTGAGAGGCTTCGGCTTGAAAGCGTTTGACAGCCCTCAAATCGGAAACCAGACTACGGTGGAGGACCTTCAGAGCAATGATCGCATCTGTATCAAGTTCGCGGGCAGCATAGACGGTGCCCATCGCGCCACGCCCCACCTGACGCAGTACCTGGTATTTGTCTTGCACCACAGATCCTATAAAGGGATCAGACATCACGACAAGTGGAGTACCATCCTGCGGACAATGAGAAACAGCCCCGACAAACTCGAGACGGCACATAAGGCAATAGCGTTTGTTAGTCTCAGGTTGCAAATCCGAATGATCCGCTTGCGATTTGCCAACCGCCTGCAACCTACGCACAGGTCCATTTACTATGTTTTGCACATGCAGATTGTGCGCTTCGTTTCTCATGGTCTCCACCAAAATCACTCAGGATTTTTATTACCTTCAATATTACGAGAAGCATGACTAGGCAGGGAGGGACAAGTTCCCGAGATTTTTTGGAAATCTCTCAAAATTTATGGTTTTATCCAGCGTCATTGGAACTTTTGGTTGCATTTAAAAGACAATCGCATCGTTATATATATCCTAATTGGCGAGCGCACACCATGCATAACGGCACCACGCCACTGTGGCTCAAAAACAGCGAGACGCACGATTTTGCTAATCTCCGTGATAATGCGACTTGCAATGTCTGCGTGGTCGGTGGCGGGGTAACAGGCCTGGTCACTGCCTATGAGCTCAGCCGTGCTGGACTTTCAGTGATCATCACAGACGATGGACCAATTGCAGGTGGCCAGACGATGCGGACGACGGCTCACCTTTCCACCATTTTGGACAAAAAATATGTAGATCTGAGCCATCTACACGATAAGCGAGACCTGATTAAAGTAGTCAACGATCACATAGACGCTATAGACTATATCCAAGACCTAATACAAAGAGAGAGCATACCCTGTGATTTTGCTCGCATCCCAGGCAAACTGTTTGCTTTGGATGTCGAAGCCCAGGGCGAAAGACTTTTAAAGTCTATGCAGACAGAGCTTGAGCAGATGCATGCCCTGGGTCTTACAGAAGCTACGATACATGAGAACAGTATTGTCATACCGCATCAGGCTCGGCTGCAACCTCTCATGTATATGACTGGATTGATAAAAGCAGTCAAAAAAAATGGTGGCAAAATTTATACTCAGACACACATTTTGGATATCAAGTCAGACAAGCATAAATATATACTCTCTGCCGCCAATGATTGCACCATTACTGCTGATTGGGTGATAGTCGCCACTGGCAGCCCGGTGTTTGAGTCACCAGTGCTTGATACCAAGCTCACTGCCTATCGCACCTATGTGATTGCTTGCGAACTATTAGATGTCGATGCTTATCCAGACGCATTGCTGTGGTCATATCAAGATGACGAACCTTATCACTATATAAGGACTCAGCATATGGTCTTGGATGGGGTGAACAAACCCTATTTAATGATCGGCGGCGGCGATCATAGAGTTGGCCATAAACAAAATTACGATGAGATCTTTGACGATCTTGAAAATTTTGCGCGCAAACTCCCGGCTCGATTAGGCCCAGTCGAATGCCGATGGTCCGGCCAGGTGGTCGAGCCAGTAGACGGATTGCCATTTATTGGGCGTGCCACCAATTTTGGTGACAGAGTCTTGTTCGCCACTGGCCTATCGGGCATGGGCATGACTCAGTCAGCCATTGCAGCCAAAGTCTGCGCCGATATTATTTTGGCTCAAGACGAGACAGAGCGGCAGACAGCATTAAAGGACCACACCATATACTCATTGGATCGCAAAAGGCTCAGTGCGACTGGTGATTATATAAAAGAAAATTGGAACACCGCATGTCAATATCTAGACCATCTCAATCTGGCTGCTCAGATTGACGATCCAGGTGAAATGCCAGAGGACGAAGGTGCAGTAATTACCCACAACCTCAATAAAGTAGCTGTATACAAAGGCACCAATGGCATGATCAGAGCCTGCCAGGCAGTTTGTCCGCACGCCAAAGCCATCATCCGCTGGAACGCACTCGAAAAATCATTTGACTGCCCAGCCCATGGATCTAGATTTGCTTGTACAGGCCAGGTAATAGATGGACCCGCTAATCAAGATCTATCAGCCTGCGAGTTGACAAGCGCTGGCGATGCATCACAGGTTCTGGGATTTAGTCTAGGAGCCAATCTCCTGGCAACTGATTCCTGATTTTTTTTGCATTTTTATGGGAACCACTAGCTGAGTCCATAGTCAGCTAGATCATCACTCTCATGTTTCGCTATTTGTTGGCGGGGGCTATTACTATGCAAGCAAACAGATTTGTCGCCTATGTCGTATCCGATCTTGCCGAGCTAAAAGACAAGATTTTGGCAGCCTCAAAAAAGATATTGGCCTTGATCCTTTGCCAACCTAATGCCTCGGCCCAAAACTATGAGTTTGAGGCCACGCCGCTAAAAGACCTACCACCATATAACCCTCCAACCTTCGCCAGCGCTGCCGAGTTGGATGCAATGGCCTTCGAGACACGCCAGGCCATTTTTGATGCAATCGAATGGTTTAACACTCATCCCGGCCTCTCACTCAAGATGCGTAAACCATCAAAATCAGGTTTAAGAGATTCGAGCGTAATGCGAGTCCTTGCGGACAGCTTGCAGGATCTACAAGCAATCGACTCACGCAATGCCATGATGAGGGTTGCTAGCACCAACAATGTCATCGACCTCCAGACCATCCTGCAGGAGCAACAAGTTCGACTGCAAGAGCTCTGCAAACTCGCAGTGGTAGCTGGAGACAACATGGTGCAGCTCAAAGCTAATCCCGACAAAGCGAGCGAAGCCGCTTGAGTTTGTTGTAAATAATGGAACTTTTAAAAAGACCGCCCGTCGTCGATGAGCGGTTTTTTTATATATCAATATTGGAGGTAATCATGACTTTTAGCAGCATAACCAGATTGATGCTGACGCTGGGTTTGTCGGTGACGGCGATGACGGCGTGCAGCGAACAGTCAAAGCAATTATCCGAAAGAGAAAAAGACATCGATAAGCAAGCAGAAGCACAGCAAAAATATGTCGAAAGGCATACCGAAGGCCTAAAATCAGCAATCGAGCAAAAGACCGATGTAGACTTGCAAACTATCGAACAAAAGAAAGAAGAACTCGATTTGGCCAAGGGCGCTTTGGACGATCAAGCTCAGGCGCTTAAAAAGTCCAAGGCTGAAACTCTAAAAGACTTAGACAAACAAGCAGATATCTCAAAAAAGGTAGTCGAGCGCAATGCTGAGGCTGCAAAAGACGAATATCGGGACATGGCAAGAAATAGTAAATAAACAAAACTCGCAAAAACAAGTTTGTACAAGTACAAAAGACTCCTCTCAAAATTGAGAGGAATCTTTTGTTTTAAAAACACTATTTTAAACAACTCTATTTATATGCGATCTGCTCATCTGTAATACTCTCTTTAAGGGCATTGAGCAAGCCCTTATCCATGACCTCGTCAAATGGCTTGTAACGCACCATATCGTATTGCAGGCTATTTTTAGACAGATCCTGAGCCAGGGATTGCAAGAGTTTGGAGCCGCTGCTATCTTGTCCTACTTGCAAAAACGTGAGTTTTATCTCGTCTTTATTTTGCATTTTTGCACTGGCTCTTGCGATGGTTTCTTTGAGCCGAGCTGTATAGCTAGGCTTGCCATCAGTGATGACAGCGATCAATAAGGGCTTGTCTATACCTCGAGCACGCTCGTCAAAATATTGATCGAGTTCTTGACCAAGAGCCTGAGCGATATTGGTAGTGCCACTGGGCTTATGATCGTAAAAAAACCTTGCCAGAGCATCCAGACCAATATCGCCAAAACCATGAGACTTATCGTCAAATGATACTAGCTTAAATACCTGCTGGTTGTTCTGACCGAGGCGAGCCTTCAAAAGCGAAGCCTGATTTTCGCACCATTGCCATCTGCTGATGTTTTGCTTACCGGACTGGTGCGGGCAATCACAAGTAGCCATAGAATGCGAAGAGTCGAGCAGCACTACTACCTTATAATCCGCTAGTGCAGTAGCTCCAGCTTGCAAGGGATCATGGATATTGCCAGCCATATCCTGTGCTAGTTTAATGCCACCTTTCAGGACAGTCGTCTTAGGCACGCTGTAATCGTATTTGATACCATAGCAAGGCTGAAGTTTTATATGCGGTGCAAGATCCACTGAGCTCATCTCGCCCAGATCTGTAGCAGCAAAACTCGGCCCCACAGACGAGAGTAGACCGATACTGGCAGTGAGAGCGACAGCCAAACCGGCTCTAAATGTGCTCTTTGTGTGTCCAACACTTTTATCACCAATACCAAAATGCATATAGATACCCTCGCTCTGCGCCTTTCCGTCCTTCCATATTGCTTCTATGCTGACGCCCCAATGGCGACGCAAAAGCACTTGAGAAGTTCCGCAGTAAGCCTATTTTGCCTTGCGCAATTTGCGATCGAGCAACCAGAGAGCGTAGCGATAATGCGCAGTAGTAAAACGATGGTGCCCCATACGTCTCATCTCGTCATAAGCCTGACTATAAGTCCATCCGCATCGCATGATCCGGTACATCGCAATACAAAAACCAGTACGATCTACTCCGTGATAGCAATGCACATATACGGGCCGACGACTAACATCATCGAGTATCTCCATAAAAGTCTCGACCTGTTTTAGTGTCGGCAGGCTCCAGTAGCTGAGCGGTATTGCAACAAAATGCCGCCCCATATCGAGCACTATCTGCTCCTCTTGCGATATCTCCGCCCCGGGCCGTCTGAGTGACACCACAGTCTGGATATCTTTCTCCACCAAAAATGTCATATCATTGCGGTTAGGCCTACCACCCCTGTAGAGCCACTCGTTGACCTGATGAAAGTTGAGAGGATAGTTAGAAGGATAATCTCGATCAGGCGGGAATAGCTCATCCACCTTGAGATAGCTAAAGGCACTGGTGTCATCCAGATTTGGCTTGATGAGATCGTCACCTTTATTATTTGCGCTATCTTGTGGACTTGGCATGGTTTTGACCTTTATTAAGTCAGATGTCTCTCAAATCTCTTAGCGCTCACAAAGAGTAGCACCAGGGCAAATACTGTCAGTATAGTCAGCTCATGCCACAAATAATCGAGACCTATCCCTTTGAGAATGATACCGCGTGAGCAGATAGTGTAATAGCGCAGAGGATCCAGTATGGCAATTGCTTGCACCCAATCCGGTAAGGTATCAAGCGGCACGACAGAACCCGAAAGGAGAATGAGAGGAATGTTGACGAAAAATGAGGATAGCTGCGCCTGTCTCTGACTTGAGCAGAGACTACCCAACAAGAGGCCAAAACCAATACCCACAAAGCCGTAGAGGCTGGAAGCCAGGAGCAATAAGATCAGGCTGCCCTTTAAAGGCATGCCAAAGAAGTATCGCGCAGCATACACGGCTAACAATACATCGATCAAAAGGAAGGTCAGCAATGGTATGACCTTGGCGAGCAAAATCTGCCAGGGATCCGAAGGCGTCATGAGCAATTGCTCCATGGTGCCTTTTTCGCGCTCTTTGAGTATAGAGGCGCTTGCGATCAAAGTCGCAATCAGCGTCAAGCAGGCTCCAAGCACTCCCGGTACAAAATACCAGGGACTTTTTTGCTCTGGATTATAGAGTATTTCGACCCGCTCACTGAGCCGACTATCAGCATCATTGCGGACAATCATTTTGCTGGGGCTGCTTTGCGATTTTTCGAATTTGTAAATCTGGTTGAGGATAAAACCTCTCGCAATGGTACCACTATAGGCATCAGCCCCATCAATCAGTATCTGCACTGGAGCACTGTCTCTAAGTACTTTTTTACTAAAATCTTGAGGAAAAACCAGTCCTGCAGCAATTTTGCCTTGCTTGAGATCATTAGCCATAAGGTCTTCGTTTTTATAGCTGGCGATATCATCTATAGTGTCACTCGATTTAAGCAAGTCCTGTACCTGTTTGCTCGCAACCGATCGGCTATGATCCACCATCCCCAGGTGCAGATGACGCACTTGTGGATCGAGAGATGCTCCCAGGATGAGCAATTGCACTGTGGGCGGAATGAGTATGAGAAACAATAGATAGCGATTGGCGATCGTTTCTTGAAACTCCTTAACTACCAGAGTCGCCAGCTGAGGTCCAAAAACCATCTCGAGCGCTAATCTAAAGGCATCTCCTATGCCTGTCCCTGCGAGATTAAGATCATTTTTTTTGCTAGTGCTGGCTGTTTCCATGGTCAAAGATTTCCTTAGTTAATCAGGCATCTGCATTTTGCGCAGCCGGAGGAGGTTGAGGGCAAAAAACAATAAGATAAAAGCCCCGATAGCTAGCGGTATGTGCGCCGTCCCGTCCCATCCAGAGCCTCGAACAAAAGCATCCCTAGACAACTCTACAAAATACCTGGCCGGCACTATGACCGAAAAAAGATTGACAGGGAAAGGGATATTTTTGATCGGGTAGACGAAACCAGATAACAATAAGCAAGGGAAAAAGCCTAAGGTGGAGATCGCTTGTACGGCCACCGTCTGAGAGCTGGCAAAATTGCCGATCATCAAGCCAAAGAGCACAGCGCACAATACATACAAGGGCAAGCATATAGCCAGAGGGACAAAATTGCCCAGGGGATGCACGTCAAAGACCAGATAACTGGTCATCAAGACTACCAGCGCCATGATAATGCCCACTCCAAAATACACCACGATTTTGCCGCCAACATAATCAAGGCCGTTAATGCCTGAGGCAAAGACTCTGACTATTGTTGCTTGCTCCTTTTCACGGGCAAAAGCCACTGCTGCCAGTAAGGCGGGATAGACAAACAAAATGATGGCAATCGAGCCTGGCACAATAAACAATTGCTCGGAGCGCGTAGGGTTAAACCAGACTCTCACATATGGGTCAACTACTGGTGGTGCTTTGATACCGCCATTGGCTTGAGCCTTGAGATCAGAACCAAAATGGAGAGTCGCAGCATGCACGCAATTTTTGATCAACTGCGTATTTGCTATGTCGCATCCATCGATAGTAAGATCGAGACGAGTGCTTTTACCAGTCATCAGGTTTTTGCTAAAGTCCTGAGGTATCGTCAAGGATGCCTTGGCCCATCCCTTATCGAGTGCCTTACGGCTGATATCACCACTTGCTTTTTGCTCTTTATCAGGAGGGATGAGAGCAGGCTCGAACAGATTGGTCGCATACAGTCTCGCCACGTATTCGCGACTGAGATAGGTTTTGTCATTATCTTGTACGATGATAGGTATATTTTTGGCAGCCAGCTTGATACCAAAGCCAAAGAGTAAAATCGAAAATAAAGGCAGTATGAAGGCCAAAGCCATGCTCAGGCGATCCTTCTTAAATTCGTTCCATTCTTTGGCGGCCTGAGCCATCAGGCGCGAGCCATTGTTAGTGCTCATTGGCTGCATCCTCGACATATTTTACAAAGGCTTCTTCGAGATCTTTTTTGCCACTCTTGGACTTGAGCTCGTGAGGGCTGCCCTCTGCCACCATCCGGGCACGGGTCATAAAACATAGCCGATTGCAGTATTCGGCCTCATCCATATAGTGCGTGGTCACCAGTATGCAGGCGCCTCTTTGGGCAAACTGCCTGATCAAACGCCACAGCATGCGCCTGGCGATCGGATCGACTCCCGCCGTGGGCTCATCAAGAAATATAATCTCAGGATCGTGCATGACAGCGGCTCCAAAGGCAATACGCTGTTTAAAACCCAGAGGCAGAGCTGCAACCTGAGAATGCGCAATATCTGCCAGGCCACAAGCGTCAATCGCCCACTCAACTCTTTCGTTGCGCAGACCACGATCTATGTCATAGACGCCAGCATAAAATTTGAGATTCTGGATAACCGTCAATCCATCGTATAGGGTAAATTTTTGGCTCATATAGCCAATGCGATGACGCAGCGACTTGCTGCGCAGGCTTGATTTTTCGCCCATCAATTCCACAGAACCAGAGCTTGGTTGCAAAAGACCAGAAAGCATTTTGATCGTGGTCGTCTTGCCAGCGCCATTGGCTCCCAAAAGGCCATAGATTTCACCATAGGCAAGATCTAGAGAAATATCATCCACGGCTCTAAAGGCTCCAAATTGCTTAACAAGATTTTGCGCCTTCAACGCACTTTGCTTATTTTTCTGGCCTTCGATATTTTTTTGGTTTTTCTCTCCAACTCTCTTAAAGACCTCGGCATCATGCCCTTGGAGACCCTTGTCACGCAAAGAGAGTACAAAGACGTTTTCTACAGTCGGAGGCGTCTCTTGTATATCGAGATTGAGAGCCTCATCAGCAAAACGATGCTTGAGATCGACTAATAGATCCTGTGGTGAATTCCTAGCATCGCCTTTGCCCATCAAGATCTCGATATGATCGCCAAATAAATTGGCGTCGATGACGGAGTCCGACTCGCGCACTTGATCGATTTGGTGCGTAGTGAGCTCGGCGATCTTGTCGCCGGTCACGACATACCGCCTCAGATCGAGACTATCGGCCATCTGGCGTGGAGGACCCTGCTTTTCGGCGTGGCCTTCGTAGATTAAAAGCACCCTGTCGCAATGTGCCGCCTCCTCTAAAAAAGGAGTAGAAATAATCGTCGTTGTCCCATTCTTGGAGAGTTCCTTGAGGTGCTTCCAGAGCTCCCTGCGCGCGAGAGGATCGAGTCCGCAAGTCGGTTCATCGAGCAATACCACGTCCGGCTTGCTCAAAAGAGCAAGAGCGAGTGCCAGATTTTGGCGCATACCACCTGAAAGCTCTGTGGTCAATCGATGCCCGATGCCATCAAGGCCGATAGGTGGCAGATATTGCTCTTTAAATGACTCCAGCTCCTTTTTGGACACACCTCTTAAACCGGCCTCATAAGCAAAGCTCTCGTCTATCGACAGCTCGGGGTAAAGGCCACAACCTTGGGGTACATAGCCTATTGATCGCTTACACTGCGCTGGCTCCTTGCCACCAATCATTACCCGTCCACCGTCTGAGCGCATGACACCGGCCATAATGGCAAGACAGGTTGATTTGCCAGCTCCATCTGGTCCGATGATGCCATATAGCTCACCAGCCTTGACCTCAAAAGACAAGCGATCCAGTGCCAGCTTGTCGCTTGCATGTTTAGATTTTTTGTAGGACTTGACTAGATCTTGGATAACGACAAACGATCTGTCCGCGTCCTTAATAGCACTTTGATCGTCGAGCAAACTGATTTGACCGCTCATTTAGATGCTCCTGCAAAGACCACGCGACAGCTCATGCCAGGCTTAGCCTTACCATCAGTTGACCGGACGCCGATCTTGACACCAAAGACCAATCGAGTCTGCTCATCTTTCATATAGACATTTTCAGGTGTAAAAGACGGTTGATCGTCAAATGTCTGCACATTAGCGGGATAGGATGTCTTATCGTCACCAGCTATATAAGCCTTGCCGACTTGTCCTGCATGCATTTGATTCATGTCTTTTTCGGATACGAAACCACGCATATAAACATCTACAGGATCGATGATTGTGACTAACACCTGGCCTGTTTTGACTAGCTCCCCAGTATTGGTATTGACGAGTGATACCACTCCATCGATAGGACTTGTCAATTGAAAATAAGAGAGTTTGCTTGCAGCCTCTTCCTTCATTGCCTGCGCTTTGAGCACGCCGGTGCGAGATTTGATCAGATTGCTCTGCGCTGCGCCCATCTGCTCTCCGAGCTTTATTTTGGTTTCTTCCTTTTTCTTTTTGGAAGTAAAAAGTTTGGCCCAAAAGCCTTTTGATTTTTTTCTCGCCTCGGCTATTTCTCCATTGGTCGCGCTGACTTGAGATTGAGCCAACTGCTGAGCTTGCTGAGCATTATTGATAGCTTGTTGAGAAAGGCGGAGTTTGGACTGCACCAGGCTATTGTCTAACCGGATCAGAAGTTGCCCCTTGTGCACACGATCTCCTTCTTTGACCAGGACCTGCGTCACCTTAGTGCTAGTCGGAGCCACCAGCCGAGTCTCATCGGCTTCGATACGTCCTGTCACCTCAAGTTGCTTATCCTCAGCATCAGGAGCGTCCACAACCATTTTGGCTGCAGTCAGGCCAGCGAGCATCAATAAAAGGATGACTATCCAAAATATAGGGCTCTGTGACTTGCCCCCGCCAGCCTCTTTAATTGCAATCTTTTGTTCAGCCTTTTTTGCTTGCGACTCAATTGCTGCGTTTGGCATTTATCTCTAACCTGTGTAAGGCCTGTATCTGATTTGCCTGGGTACGACGCAGGCATCCCCCAGTGGTTCCTGGTTAGCTGAGATTTTGTAGTTTTTTTTCAACTAGCTGAGTTCGGGAACTAAAACACCGTTATCACGACTTTCAAACCGTTGGTTCGGTCATTACATTAAAGGGTTGGGAAGCAATGGCAAAGCACATCCTGGTGGTCTACAATCCCACGGCAAGGTCTCAAACAAGAGCAGACAAGTGGGTGGGCGAGTTTGTCGCAGAGATAACTCAAAAAGAAGATTTTTTGGTCACACTTTTTCCCACAACTGCCGAGACGCGTCCAGCGGACCTGGTACCCTTGCTCAAAGACCCGATCGAGATGGTGGTGGCCGCCGGTGGCGATGGCACAATACGCACGGCGCTTGCTGCTTTAGCGATGGCAAAATCAGATATACCTGCAGCTCTCATGCCACTTGGCACCGGCAATGTGCTCGCTCGCAACCTGGGCATCGTCGACGAAAAATTCTTCTCTCAGCCTCTGGCCAATGCAGTCGATGCCTTGTTGACTGGAGTGCCCATCAAGATCGACATGGGTATGATGAATGGTGAGTATTTTGCTGGGATGGCAGGCGTCGGCCCGCTATCCGATGCCTTTGTCAATCCAGCCCGCCACCTCAAGACTCGCTATAAAATGATGGCATATGTAGTGGCACTACTCGACACGATCACCAAAAGACCAGGTGTCTTTAAGATCACTACTGGAGGGCATTCATTTAAGGTCCAAGCAAGTGGTGTCTTTGTCGGCAACGTAGCCGATTTGGGTTTGGGCAAGACTGCCGATATCAAACATCTCTTTGATGGCAAGCTCGACTTGCATATATTGGATCCAAAGGAGCTCAAGGATTATGTCTCGGTTGGATTTAGATTTGCTGCCGGCGTCAAGGATGTTTCGATGCCCTACTATGTGATGGGCGTCAAAGAAGTCGTGATCGAGCCAATACCACGCAAGGGCATCCGATCGAGCTTTCAAAAAGCAGCGCAAAAAATCAAAAATTTATTTTTGAAAGAACAATTGGAACCAGGAGAATCTCCAAGAGTCAGGGAAATGATGGCGATGATCGATGGAGAGGAAGCAGGACATCCCCCCATGCGCATTACAGTCATCCCTAATGCGGTCACCGTAATGGTACCGGAGGCGGTGGGAAAGATGCTGAGGGATGAGGAGCAAAATGCCGTTACGGCAGCTCAGATTCCCCAGATAAATGAAATGAGACAAAATGAAATCAGACAAATCAATGAAGTGAACCAAATGGAACAAGACAAATCGGAAGTCGCATAGCGAGCCGAGATATAAAATCGCAGGAGCAATATCATGAACACTCTCGACCTTAACAAAATCGCTAAGCTGACACTCGCAATGGCCTTAGTCGCTGCATTTGCAGCTCCGGCTATGGCTGCCGAATCACATGCCTCTAGCATGGCCAATAGTATGTCGGACACCATGTCTTCTAATGCTAGCGAAACTAAAGCTTCAACGGACGCCAGTACCGCCTCATCACAATCGAGTTCTTCTCAATCTAGCACCATGGGTGATAGTCAGGGCTCAAGGATCAGTGGTACTGCCAATTTTGTCCCACCTAAAGCAAATGTGACATATTATGGCAATTCCCGGACAAGTACCAAGTCTGTAAAAACCACAAGTAAAAGACAAACTCATTAGATACTGGAAATAAAATCATGCCAAATACAAATACTATCGATGCCAGCCAGGAGAGGTTTCCTCTCAGTGATGCAGCATATGATCTCATCAATATAATCGCGCACAAATCAAAGGCTCTCAAAGCCTACGAAGAGTACGCCTCAGATTTGCGCGCTGACACGCATCTAACGCAAATATTGATCGAGATCAAGCATGACGAGATCAGACACATCGAAAAACTCAAAGCACATTTGGGCAGATTGCTCGTCGATGTAAAAGAGGCATAGGCCAGCTTTTCACCAGAGAGAGAGAGAAAGGGCACCGGTGACGGTGCCCTTTCTCTTTACTTGACTTTAATTGATCTTATTTGTCTTTCTTTTTCTTGCTATCCTTGCCTTCTCTCACATCGCCCTTGACCTTGGTCTGAGCGTTAGGCATGAGTTGGGCTTCGGATGCGGCTTCGCCAGTAAATTCTTCTTTGAATTCGGCCAAAAACTCGTCGCCTGGCTTGATGATCGCCTCTTGTCCTTTGGTTACAGTATCTTCGATGATCCAGCTACCCGGTATGCCAGAAAGAAAGCCCCAGGCAAATCCTTTGATGCGGCGGTGGCGGACATTGGTGCCGACTGGCTTCATGAAGGCAAAGGAAGGATTGGCAGCACCAATCACACCAAGTGCCACGGGCATGGCACCAAAGCTAAATACACCCGCTGGTGCTAGAGCTGCATTGAGCCCGATGCGCAGGGCCTTGTAGCGGAGCTGTTGGCCCCACGGTCCGGTGATCTGACCGGCATGATTAACGCCAAGCTCACGCCCTTCGGCTTTGTTTTTGACAATGCGAGACATCTGAGCAGGCATGGCTACCAGCGGGATGTGCTCTCCCTTATCGTTAAGTATCTCGTCAAATTGAAAGCCCAGGCAGCCAGAATTGCGATACCAGCGCTCGTGGCTAACAAGTGAGTGCATAACAGATCTGGCTTTTAAACAGTAGTTGATATGGCCGTTGACCACACTGCCTTTTTTGGCGATCAAACGATCACCAATCTTGAGATCGTACTTGAGGCGAGCCTCGAGCGGATCACCTTGTTTGGCTGTCTTACTCGATATTTGTGAAATGACGACAACCGGAAACTTGGCACCGATACGTACCCTTGTTTTGCCTTCGTCGGTAGGGAGGTCTTCGTATTGGACTCTTTGCTCGACTTCGTCGGCTTCATCGCTATCGACGACTATAATGCCATCGGCGGTCGATTGGGCTTCTTTTACTTGATCGCCATCCTGCACCATAGTCGCGCCAAGCTGGATGAGCATCTCATTAGAGAGATTGTCGGCAGTACTCATGGTGCCGTTCTCCCCTACTTGAGGAGTTTTGTCCTGACTTGCCTCCCCTATAGCCGCGATAGAGCGACCATCGGGCGACAAGATGCTGCCGGCCTCGAGGCCCATATTGGTGTGAGTAAAAGGTCCCTTGCCTGATCCGTCGGTCTGGGTCTCAGCAGCCTCGACTGTCTTGGTCACCTCGGGATTTGCATCAGAATTTTTATTGTCAACGGCTTCGGTGACGACAGGAGCTACGGTCTTTTCGATTGACTCGCTCTTTTCACGTTCGCCTGGAGCCTTATTGTCCAGATATTTGGTATCTTCTGCATTTTGCGATTCGCGACGCGATTTTGTTTCGCCGGCCTTGCGAGTTTCTTCGGCACGAAGGGACTCCTCAACCGATTGAGCATCTGATTCGTTTTTGGTGGCTTCAGCTCTATCGGATTCTACAGCTGATTGCACATCGGCAGCATGCTTGGTGCGTTCTGCTTCGCGAGATTCGCGACGGGACTGCTTATCACTGCTGTTCTTTGTCCGTTCGGCTTCTTTAGACTCTTGCTTGGAGCGGCGCATTTCAGCATTGCGTGATTCTTCGGCTATGCGAGACTCATAAGCCGACTGATCTTCGCCGGCTTTTCTGGTGGCTTCTGCAGTGCGGGACTCTTGCGCGGATCTCGAAGTCTCATTCCACGAAGGCGCTTGCGAAATGACCTCGGTATCAGCCGCAGGCGTTATTGCCGAAGGTTCATCAGCTAAGGCGGCCAGAGGATTTGCCACCACCAGCAATTGCAAACTGAGCATCAGCGACAAGCCAGACGCAATCACACGTTTATCAGTTTCAAGATTCATCAAAATAGCCCTGGTTGAGGTTGTTGGGGCATCTCTTGCAGGGGGTTTACAAGAGAATATTTATACAAGCTATAAGTTTATACGACTTCTATAAATATGCGGCGGCCACAAAGGCTCTTGACTACAAGACTTAATCTAATGCGGTCAGTAACCTGGTCCCAGCAATTGGAAGCCAGCCCAATTTTTAACATCAGGATCTTTGGAGATCGCCGCAAGCTGAGCCTTACGTAGACTCTGAGCAGGGTTCATACCAGCTTGCTTGTTTTTGTAAAAATTGACTAGCTCATCTATGCGCTGTGCATCCGGTTGAGACCACAGACTCATCAATACATTACGTGCCCCAGCATAACCCAGACCACGACTCATGATCTTGAGCGCGTTGCCCTTGCCGTCCTTGGAGTTGACTGAGCTAGCCGACCAGACGATCAGATCATTGCCCATCTTAGAACCAAAGAGGCGATCGGCGCTGATAGCGCGGGCACCACCATCGACTTCGACTGTAAAAGGCAGCATCGAACGTAGACTGTTGTTTTCGGGGAATGCGATCTTAGCCGGAATATGCAAGGCAGACTTGCCTCTGGCTTGCTCTTCCAGATTGGATAGACCTATTTGCTTGCCCTGCAAAACAGTGACCCGCTCAGGGCCTACGGCATTGGAGATTTGGTCTAGCTCTGCCTTGGCCTGGTTAGACGCCATCACAATCGAAAAATCATCGTTACGAGCAGGTGAGCTATCAAGCAAAACGGTGAGCGATGATGCCATGGTCAACAAATGATTTTGAACGAGATACTGCCCCTTTTCGTCGATCAATGCCGCGAAAGGCAGGTTAAACAAAGGACCATCAGGGATGATTACTATCATTTGATCTGGAGTCTTTGGCAAAAACTGCCTTACACCAGCAGGAAATAGCTCACTGTACAAGCTAGCCAGGACAGTACGGATGTTTTCACCAGGAGCGGTGTCACCTGCCGTCTTGTTGACCGAAGCCAACAAGCTCCTGACCTGACTTTTAAAGCGATCACGTCCAAAGGCTATACGCGTCGAAGAAATTCGGCCTTGACTGTCGACCGTAAAAGCCAGCGTGGCTTCTGATCCACAAAGATATTCCACCGCCACAGCATTGTTCTTTTGTACTGTACTGAGCACTTCTTGAATGCTCACCGGCATAGGCGAGATCAAACGAGCCAGTGACTTATTGCTTGCTGAAAGAGCACGAAAACGTTCCAGCCAGCTTTGCCACTCCTTGGTCAGCTGATCAGGCGTTGAGGCAGCTTCGGCTGAATGCAGCCGAGCTCTCATAGAACTCATTTCCAGGAAGACATCCTTGTCTTCAGGCTTAACCTGCCCGCCCTGACGCATCCACTCCATGACAAAGTTTTCTTCTTTGAGTTGTTGTGCGGCAAGGAGAGCCTGTTCAGTCATACCATTAGAGGCAAGACCTTCTGCTAGATAATAAGCCATGTCCTCGCGCGAAACTGGAAATCCGAGAGTGTCTACAGTAGGAAAATCCCCAGATTGCGGTGAACGGAAATAGCTTAGAGCGCTAGTGATAGATTCTTTAGCGAGATCCACCTCCTGCCGGCCTTTCTGAATGCGACTCTTCATTACATAGGCACGCCATAGAATCGAATCATCTTTGACCTTGTCTGCTTCTGCAATAGCCTTATTTATATTGGCTTCTGCATTAGTGATATCAGAAGATTTGTAGAGAATCTCTGCCAGTGCTTGATAGAGTCGTGCTCTCATACTCGAGTTCTTGAGCTTGGCCGTTATAGCTACAGCGCTTTCAAGGTGCAACTTGGCTTCGCGAAAAGAGCCGGAGCGATATTCTACAGCCGCCATATTGAGCAAGGTATCGGCATTGAGCTTGACAGCACGCGGGCTGATGACAGCATGGATATCGATCGCTTGCTGAAACATTGAGATGCTCTTGCCATAATTGCCCTCGTTTGCTTCGAGCACGCCGATAGCATTGGCAGTCTGCGCTGCATTAAAATTGTCGCGAACGGTTTTGAAATAGTTAAAGGCTGCAGTCAAATGCTGTTTGGCTTGATCGTAATCACCAATGGCAGCCAATACAAATCCAAATCCATTGTTTAGATTTGCTTTGACTTGTTCTGAGATCATTTTTTGATCGATTTGAGGCAAGAGCGCAAACAGCTTGTCATAGGTGCGCCTGGCTTCGGCATAGTCGTTGAGTGCGTATTGGGCATTAGCAGTAGCTTGCAGAGCAGGTATTTGTAGGGCATTAGAGTCGGTCGGGGCCGTCTTGGCTATAGACATGACCTTCTCTGCTTCTTCTAGAGCGGCTGTAAACCAACCCATTTCGATCAAGAGTCCAACGAGAGTAGCGCGAATGCGCACGGCTTCACCGTAATTGTTGGCCTGAGTCTGATAGGTGGCAGCTTCTTGGTAAAAGCGGATTGCGTCCTTAGGCTTATTAAATTGCACACAGAGACTGGCGCAGAGATACATCACTGAGGCAGCTTCTGCAGGGTCTTTTGATTGAGAAAGGTTGAGGATTTTGAGTGCGGCATCCAATTGTTGTATAGCCCATACTGGATTATCCAAACCAAAATAAGCCTGTGCTAGAGCAATTCGCGCCTTGGCTAGTGTCTGCTGTTCGCTCGAATTTGCCAATAATTCGATAGCATTTTCGCCCAAATATTTGGCTTTGACATACTGCTTGGCATCCACGTAAAAGCGCGCCATATTGCTGAGAGCTTCACCCTCACCCTCAGAGTATTTGATGTCTTGTGCCAAGCCGTACATCTCTTGCCATTTGCTCAAGGCAGGCTCGCGTTGACCGGCATTGTAGAGCTTGCTGGCTTCTTGTCCTAATCTCCTGACCTGGTCGATCGATTGATTTGTTCTTTGATTTTGATTGATTGTGTCCAGTTCTTTGATGAGAGCCTCAGCCTGCTTAGACTGATCCGGAGTCATCTGCTTAAAGCCTTCGCCAAAATGGAGGGCTTCCTTACCGACCGCGGCCTCGCTGGCAAAACCGGCCGGGCCACTGAGAGCAGATAGATCGCTAGTGCGGGCCAGGACCGCTAGGGGCGAGAGGCAGGCGTTGACGCCGACTATTAGTCCAAGCGTAAGTGCTGTTGACACGGCCTTGTTTGCAGCAAATGGTCTATTTTGCATAAATCTCATTGATGGTAAATCTCTCGATGGACCTGGGATTGGAAGATAATCGACAAGGATAGTCAAAATCGAGGCGCTTTGCCTGAAATATGCATTTTATTGCGGCAAAATGGAGAAAAAATAAGGTTGCGAGACCCGGAACAATCGCTCACAGCCGTCGTCCAGAGGCCCTATTCAAACTAGAAAGCGAATCGACAATTTTACGAACAATCAAATACTTACCCCAGGGATATGCAACACGACGCACGAAGGCATAGCCTTAGATTAGTCTCAGGCTATCAAATGCGGTATCACGCATAGACATCGCAGGATACGAGGCCCTGATTATCAGCCGTTCTAACAGCAAATTTTTGCTTGGCTGAGCTTTAAATTAATTTTTTAAAGTGTTAGCCTGTTGGTGGCAAAAAATTTCTCATCTCAAGGAGTTTTCCAATGAAACGCACTCACGGACAAGCAGCATTAGCAATCGCCTTGAGCTTGCTGAGCGGACAAGCACTGGGTCTGGGTTGTGGCTCGGCATATGCTCAGAGCTATCAGGCCGGTGTATCCAAACAGCAGCCTGGCAAAGTAAAGACATTTTTTCAACAACATGATGGAGTCCGCAAAGCCACCATCGGCGCTGGCGTTGGTACAGCAGCAGGAGCAGTCACGGGTCTGATCTCCGGCAAGGGCATGGTCAGAGGCGCCGCAATCGGTGCTGGGACAGGCGCCACGGTCGGAGTAGTCAACTCTTCTAAGACATTGGCCAAACACCCCATCATGCGCGATACTGTCACTGGCACCGTAGCTGGCACCGGTCTCGCCTGGTCAGCCAGCAAAGGTCGGGGCACTGGCAAACGCACCATGACTGGCGCGGCCCTTGGTGGAACACTCGGTCTGGGCGCCGGTCTGCTCAAGGACAAACTCAGGTAGTTGGCAAGCAATAAACCATAGATGAAACAACGCGATCTAGTCCTAGAACAAATAAAACATCAGGAATATGATCTCGTGATAGTGGGAGGCGGTATCGTCGGAGCTGGTGTAGCTCAAGATGCCGCCTCTCGCGGCCTATCGGTCCTGCTCATCGAAAAATCCGATTTTGCCTCCGGCACGTCCAGTCGTACGACCAAATTGATCCATGGTGGTCTGCGATATTTAGAACAATTTCAATTTAGGCTGACTCGCGAACTCTGCCAGGAGCGCGGCCTGCTCGAACAACTCGCGCCTCACATGGTACGCGATTTTTCCTTTGTCTTGCCCATCAAAAAAGAAAAGAGTCTTTTTGGCATAAAGGCCGAGATAGGCCTTTCACTGTACGATTTTCTCTCCATCAATGCCCGAGGAGTAAGGCGTCACAGCAGGTTAAATGCACGCGAATTGCACGATGCCTGTCCCTCCATCGATGCAAGACAAATGGCTTTTGGCCTGAGGTTTCATGATTGCATCACTGACGATAGCCGGATTGTCATCGAAGTAATCAAGTCAGCCGTGCGCCACGGTGCGGCAGCCATAAACTATGTAGAGGCAACTGGATTTACTATTCAGGACGATCGAGTCACGGCGGTGCAGTGCCGCGACCGCTTTAGTGGCGAGTCTTTTGATGTGAAATGCAGGTCTTGTGTCAATGCCGCAGGAGTCTGGTCCGATGAGTTGCTCAAGCGGGTCGAGCCTAATTGGCACGGTCGCGTAAAACCGGCCAAAGGCACTCACATAGTGCTGCCTCTCTCGGTCTTTGATACGTCAACCGCACTCTTTCTCCCCACACCCGATGGCCGATATGTCTTTGTGGTGCCCTGGCAAAAGGCTTTGATGGTCGGCACTACTGATGATACCTATGACGGCCCATTGGACGAGCCCATTGCTACAGAGGCCGAGATAGCCTATCTTTTGCAGGTTCTCAACAGTTATGCAGGTGAAAGCCTCAAGAAAAAAGTTGAGCGCACAGATGTGATTGCATCCTGGGCGGGCTTGCGCCCTCTGGTAGGCGCCGAGGCTGGTACCCAGAGCAGCGATGATAGCACCACCAGTAGTCTTAGTCGCGAGCATTTTATGTTTGAGGGACCAGGCCGAATCCTCGGTCTGATCGGCGGCAAATTGACAAATTATCGACTTTTGGCCATACATCTAGTAGACAAGATCGTGCAGCAGCTGACCCATGATCATCCAGTGCACTACAAGCTCGGGCCTAATCAGACTCACGACATGATGCTGGGAGGCTTTGACAATAAGCAAGATTACCTGGCCACCACGGCGCAGATCTCGGCACGCGCGCGGAGATTGTCTGTCGAGCCTGCCACCATCGATCATCTCATTGCCACCTATGGCAAGGACGCGCTAAAGGTACTGGACGATCTAGAAGCGAATCCGCACCTCATCGAAAAAATCTGCCCGGACTTTCCTCCCATCATGGCCGAGATCCCTTTTATGATCGACGAAGAAATGGCAATTTCGCTTGAAGACATACTCAGCAGACGCGTGCGTCTAGGATTTTTGCACCAGAGACAGTGCCTCGATGCTGCCCCCAAGGTGGCGAGGCTGATACAAAAGGTCGCAAATTGGGACAGTGCAAGGCTAGAAGTAGAGCTCGCTCATCTGCAACACAATCTAGGAAAAAATCTGATCGAGATATGACGAAGCAGACTAAAAAGAGCATCAAGGTACTCTGCCTGGGCAAGTTGCCGCAGGCTCAGCTCGATTTGCTGAGATCGGCGACCAATCCTGCTTTTGATCTCGAGATCATCGATCGGTCTGGGCCTCTGCCTTCCGATCAATTGGCCAGGGCCCTAGCATCAAAAGACGCGGTGCTCACAGAACCGCAGGATAGGATAAATGCCGAGACTCTAGCCTTGGCTCCAAACCTGAGATTTGTCGGCCAACGCGCGGTTGGCTTTGACAATCTGGATATCCAGCACTTTAACGACAGTACGCCGCACAAGATACTCGCAACCAACACTCCAGGCGTGCTAGACAATGCTACTGCCGACCTGGCTTTTGCTCTTTTGATCGCTGTTGCCAGACGAGTGGTAGAGGCTGATACCTATGTTAAAACCGGCCAATGGTCAGGGTTTGAAAACGATTTGCTGCTCGGCACAGAGATCTCCAGTAAGACGATTGGCATCATCGGACTGGGACGGATCGGTCTGGCAATGGCCCGACGAGCGCATGGCTTTGGTATGCGCATCATATACATGCGCAGCAGCAGCGGCCGAGGCAACGATGATTTTGCTGCAGATCAAAAGGATTTGATGTTAAAAGACGAGCTCGGCGCAGAGCGCGTCAAGCTGGATCGACTCTTGCAAGAGTCGGATTTTATCAGTCTGCATTGTCCTTATACGCCTAAGACCGACAAGCTCTTGAGCACCAGAGAGTTTGACCTGATCAAGTCTTCTTGCATACTGGTCAATACTGCTAGAGGCAGGGTGATAGATGAAAAAGCCATGGTAGAAGCCCTTGCCGCAGGCAAAATCCATGGACTCGGCCTGGATGTGATGGAGAGGGAGCCAGAGGTACCACAGGCATTTATCGATGCACCTAATGTGGTGCTGGCGCCGCACATCGGCTCTGCTACTCATGAGACCAGAAATGCTATGGCAGCACTAGCAGTGCGCGGCATGATGGAGGCCTTTGCCGGCATCATGCCGCAAAATGCCATCAATGCTGAAATATGGGCAGAGTGGATCAGCCAACAGGAAAAACTACACTAGATGGCTGGCGGTGAAATGGCCCACGCTAAAATACAGCGTCTCGGGCGATTTGCCTATCTGTCGACGATGTCGATCTGGGGGTTGATGGCCTATGCGGAGATCGTAAAGATCTGGCGCAAAGGCGAGTTGTTTGGCTTTGTACGTGATGGCCAACCATATGTTAGCGACTTTGCTCTTTATTACCAAGCCGCGGTGCTTGGCAAAAAGTGCCTTGAGCAAGCAGCACAACACATCAATATCTACGATGCAATGGTACAGCACGAAACCATGCGCAGCTTTATGGATGTGATGCCCCAGGCTCCTATGTACCTGCAATATCCTCCATACTTTTTTACCTTGCAATCGCCTCTTGGATTTTTGTCGATCGATGGTGCCTTCTGGCTCTTTACTCTGGCGAGCTTGCTTTGTGCTTTTGCCACATTTCACTTTTGCCTGGCACCCTATTTAAAAACACGCACTCAATATTGGTGTGCAGCAATCCTGATATTTTCTTCTTTCCCTTTCTGGCAGACTTTACGCCTGGGCCAATCCGCTCTTTTTCTCATGGCCTCTTTTTACTTTTCTCTGATGATCCGACCGGGTATCGCCAGTGGTGCCTCTGCATTTTATACATTGATCAAATTGCAATACCTGCCCACAGCAGGGCTCACAGGGCTCTTACGCAGCAAACTGCCCTTTGCAATTGGCATTTGCGCAGCAGGAGCCTTGTTGAGCATTGGCGCTTGCCTGACCCTAGGGTGGCACAATGTGGTGGCATTTCCTAATGCACTCTTTAACCATGAGCTCAATGCACCGGCAATAGGCGTCTCGCAAGAAGAGATGCAAAATGTACGTGGGCAGGCAATCTTGCTGACCAGAATGATAATGAAAGATGCAGCAGTCTATATGAAGGTTGTCGGAGCAATGACGATTGGCGCCTTCGCTTGCATGCTGGCTTACACCGGCTGGGTGTGGTGGCGGCTGAGAAAAATCGAAATGAAAGACGCCCAACATCCTCTGGTGGCACTGGCAATATGCATTACTTTGATCGGGGCATTGATAGCCAGTCCACATACGCATAAACAGGACTATGTGCTACTGGCACTGCCTGCGGTGATTTGTTACTGGTTGCATCATAACCAGATCCTGCAGACTGAAACAGCAAGGAGGCTGATTGCCAGAGCCAACAGATTGTGCTGGTGGTTACCGCTCTTGTCCTGGCCCTTTTTTGTCTTGATGTTTTTATTTCAATTTATGCTGGTGCAGCCGTTTTTTGTGTACGCCCTGGCCTTGTTGGTGATTGTGGTGGCGTGCTTTGAATGCGAATATGCAGAAGGTCCTAATCATCGGGATTAAGGATGGTAGCAGATGAGGCAAATGACCGCCGCGCTCATAGAATGCGCGGCTCATAATTTACCCCATCTGCTTATCACCGAAAATACATATTTGTAATCAATGGCATATTAAATAGTCGGCCCACCTTTTTAACAGGGGGCCGACAATTTGTATCATCTGTAGCCAGGCACTAATCCCAAAGTACGATGACGCAACAATTATTTGCGAGACAATTCCCGCTTTCTCATACGCACCGACTGCGGAGTCACTTCGACTAGCTCATCGTCCTGGATGTACTCGAGGCATTTCTCGAGGTTCATTTCGCGAGGAGCCTGCAAGGTCACCAGCACATCGCCGGAGGCGGAGCGCATATTGGTGAGCTTTTTGGTCTTGCAGACATTGATGTCGAGATCCTGGTTGCGATTGTGCTCGCCCACGACCATCCCACGGTATACCTTGGTGGTTGGAGTGATAAAAAACACGCCGCGATCTTCAGCGCCCTGGATGGCATAGGCAGTTGCGGGGCCATCTTCCCAGGCAATGAGTACGCCATTGCGTTGCTTGGCGATATCACCGCACCACGGGCGGTATTCGATAAAGGCATGGTTCATGACACCATTACCCTTGGTCATACGGAGAAACTCGCTGCGGAAGCCGATCAAGCCCCGGGTGGGCACGATAAACTCGAGCAAGGCCTGGCTGCCTTCTACATTCATGTTTTGCAATTCGGCCTTACGGGGTCCGAGCTCGTTCATTACCGAGCCGGTAAAATCGTCCGGCACGTCGATGAACAATCTTTCAAATGGCTCCATTTGTTGACCGTCGATCTCCTTGAGGATTACTTCTGGTCTGGAGACTTGAAACTCATAGCCCTCGCGACGCATGGTCTCGATCAAAATGCCAAGGTGCAACTCTCCGCGGCCCGACACGATAAATGTATCGGTGTTTTGGGTCTCTTCTACACGCAGGGAGACATTGGTCTCGAGCTCATGAAAGAGGCGCGATCTGATTTGACGCGATGTGACAAACTTGCCTTCTTGGCCAGCAAAGGGAGAGTCGTTGACGAGAAAGGCCATTTTCATGGTCGGTTCATCGACAAGGATGCGGGGCAGGGCTTCGGTAATATCGGCCTGAGTGATGGTGTCACCAACATTGGCATTGGCAAATCCTGCAATCGCGACGATCTCACCAGCCTTGGCTTTTTCTACCTCGACCTTTTTAAGGCCATGGAAGGTAAAGAGTTTGGTGATCTTGCCTTTGACGACCGTTCCGTCCTCTTTGATCATGGCGACTTGCTCGCCATTTTTGACGGTACCGTTATAAATGCGGCCGACGCCGATACGGCCGAGGTAGTCGGAGTAGTCGAGGATCGAGACTTGCATCTGCAATGGGGCATCGACAGAGCCAATGGGCGCAGGGCAATGCTTGAGGATCAAGTCGAGCAGAGGGGTGAGGTCCTTGCCTTCGTATTCCGATTCGTCTTTGACGGGCTCGGGGATGGCGAGGCCGCGGACGCCAGAGGCAAAAAGATAGGGAAAATCGAGCTGCTTTTCGTTAGCACCGAGCTCGACAAAGAGGTCGAATACCTTGTCCACAGCCAACTGGGGATCGATATTGGGACGGTCGATCTTGTTGATGACGACGACGGGGCAAAGGCCGCGCTCGAGCGCTTTGCGCAGAACAAATCTGGTCTGGGGCATGGGGCCTTCGCCACAGTCCACCACGAGACAGCAGCCATCGACCATGCCGAGGATACGTTCGACTTCGCCACCAAAGTCAGCGTGTCCAGGGGTATCGACGATATTGATCAGGTGATCTTTATAATAGACAGCAGTGTTTTTGGCCAAAATGGTGATACCGCGCTCTCTTTCGAGGGCATTGGAGTCCATGACGCAATCGACGAGCTCTTGGTTTTCGCGAAAAACACCGGTCTGTCTCAAAAAGCCGTCGACGAGAGTGGTCTTGCCGTGGTCGACGTGAGCGATGATGGCGATGTTACGGATATGAGTTAGTACGCCTGTTTCGGCGGTCATAGTGCTGCCTGCTTGTGTGGTGGTGGTTGCCGGTGTGGTCATGGTGGCCGTGCTCATTGTTGTTTGCCTTGTTTAGGTTTGGTATTGGCTGTGATTTTGGCTAAAATATCGATCGATATTTACGCTCTTTTGGAGGTCTCTTTGCCTGACTCGGTATCACGCCCAGAAAAAGGAATAGTCATCAGAAGCCATGCAGGTGGTTATTTGGTGCATGTGCAATCCGAGAGGTTTCCTACCGGCCAGATCCTATTGTGTCAGGCTCGCGGCCGCCTGAAGAAAGAGCGTAAAGCTATTTATACAGGCGAGGAGGTCGAGCTGGACGAGATCGATCCGGTCGAAAATGCGGCTGTTATCACCGCACTCATGCCCCGCAGGACAATGATCGCCCGGCCTACTCTGGCCAATGTTGACCAGGTTGTTATTGTACAGGCAGTCAAGCAACCCGAATTTGACCAGTTATGGACCGATCGCTACCTGGTTTTCTTTAGCCTAGCGCTAGACTCCATCAGGCCTTTGCTATGTTTCAACAAGTGCGATTTGGTGCCTCCAGAGGAGCTCGATCGTTTAAGAAAGATTTATGAACCTCTTGGATACTTCGTTATATTTGTTTCTGCTAAGACTTTGGAGGGGCTTGATAATCTCCGCGCGGCAATATCGGGCAAAACGTCTGTCTTTGCGGGCCCGTCGGGCGTTGGCAAGTCCAGCCTACTCAATGTGCTCATGCCGGGGATAGATATCCGGGTCGGCCGCATGGAAAACGATTTTGGCGTAGGCCGCCACACCACGACAGCTTCTGAGCTATACCAGGTGCCTGATCGAGATGGCGCCCTGACGTGGATCGCGGATACCCCGGGGTTCAATCTCTACGAGTTTGGCCACCCCAATCCCCCGGAGTTGGCCTTTCAGTTTCCTGAGTTTCTGGATTTGGCGCAAAAGTGCCGATTTGCCAATTGCCTGCATTCGGTGGAGGCAGGCTGTGCGATTTTGGAGAAAATAGAGGGGATCGTGGCAGAGCCGGAGGAGGGCAGTCCGGAGTCAGAGGCAGATGAAGAGCCCCGAAATATAAGTGAAGAAGATCGCAATTTCATTGCTCGATACCAAAGCTACTGCGTTATGCTGGCCGAGTCGCAAGAAGCCCAGGAGCAGCAAAAGACCGTCTCGCGCAAAATCGAATCAAGCAACAAGTCAACGCCGCGCCTTAGCAGCAAGCACAGAGCAAGTGCGCGCAATACGCAAAAGCAAAAGCTGAGACCAGAAGATATACCAGAAAAAGAAGAAGAAGAAGAAGAAGAAGAAGAAGAAGATGCCGAAGACACATTTGAATGATCGGCACCACATACAGTGCCTAAAAAATCAAAAGTATCAAGAGTCAATATCAAAACGCATCTAAAGATAACAAAAAATGCACTGAGGTCAGGAATGGTTAAATGCGGAGGCCGCCTTGCGCAGCACCAGCGGCCGGAGCGTTTGACCTTCCTGACCTCTCGAGTCTGTCAATAATTTTGTGTCAAACCTCAAACCAGCGGTAGCCTTCCTTTAAATTCAATCGCGAACCAATTAAATGCGACTCCCCAGTTACGAATGGGCATTGTCCACTTCTTCGAGATGTTCTGGGCTGCCAGATACATCACTTTGATGGCCGATTCGTCATCTGGAAAGATTCGATGATTGCGACTCGCTTTGCGCAAGGTCATATTTACAGACTCAATTGCATTGGTCGTGTAGATTGAACGCCTGATCTCATCAGGGAAAAGGAACATCGGGATGATTTTGTCCCAATTCTTTTTCCACGATTTCGCGATCATAGGGTATTTCGTATCCCACTTCTTCGTGAACTGATCGAGGGCCTGCAGAGCTTGCTTTTCGTCTGGAGCTTGATAGATCGTTTTCAAGTCTGCACAGAGGATTTTGCGCTCCTTGTATGACACGTATTTGGTCGAGTTGCGCACCATGTGCACGATACAGGTCTGAATCATCACATGCGGAAATGCTGCCAAAAGAGCCTCATCAAGCCCAATCAGACCATCAACACAAGCGATCAAAATATCCTGTAAACCGCGATTCTTGAGCTCCGTAAAGACAGATAGCCAGAACTTTGCACCTTCATTTGGAGAGATCCAAATGCCCAAAATCTCCTTCTTGCCTTCAGTCGTGACAGCTAGAGCAAGATAGATGGCCTTGTTCACCACTCTCTGCTCATGCCGAATTTTGACTTGCAAGGCGTCAAACCACACGATTGGGTAAACCGCATCAAGTGGGCGATTTTGCCAGGCCTTAACGTCTTCCATGACACTATTGGTGACATTTGAAATCAAGCCTGGTGAAATTTCTACACCATACATTTCTTCGAGCTGAGCTTGAATATCCCTAACAGTCATTCCTCTGGCATACAAAGCGATGACTTTGCTGTCCAGGCCCGCAAGACGGGTCTGATGCTTCGAAACAATCTGAGGTTCAAACTCTCCGGCTCGATCCCTAGGAATGCCCAGATTGATCTCACCTTGCTCGGACTTCAAAGTCTTCTTGCTGTAACCATTTCGGCGATTCTCTGAACCTTTGCCGGCTCGTTCGTTCTTTTCGTATCCAAGATGTGTGTCCATCTCAGCTTCAAGGCATTTTTGAACGAGTTGTTTGGTGAGCTGTTTTAAAAGCCCGCCCTCCTCCAAAAGCTCCTTGGGATTTTTGCCTTCCGCGAGATGCTCTCGAATTAGCTCGTCGAGTAAGTCACGTTTTTTGTTTTGCATAGTCATGTTAGCGGCACCTTTCTAGTTATCGGCCGCTGGCCTTGCTTTGACACAAACTATTTTACAGTCCCGACCTCTCTGATGCTTTAGCCCTATTCGCGTTTGACCTTCCTGACCTCTCTGATGTTTTAGCTCTATTCGCGTTTGACCTTCCTGACCTCTCTGATGCTTTAGCTCTATTCGCGTTTGACCTTCCTGACCTCTCTGATGCTTTAGCCCTATTGCACCTTGATCCCCACCATGCCATCCAGTCGATCGAGGGTCTGAGCCAGCGAAGTCAGCTCTTTGTACGAGAAAGCATTGCCACTGGCACGATACAAGGCCTTTTTGATGGCCAAGTCCTTTAGCTCCCTTTTAACACGATTGGCAGTCGCCACAGGCATCTTGCTCTGGTTGAGCTTGGCCTCTACACGTGCCTGTCTTGCATCGATGTCTGTCCAGGCGATCTTTTGCGATATCTTGCCCAGTCTCGCATTGAGATTGACATTAAATCGCTCCAGATCACGCACTAGAGAAGAGGTCTCGGCCACAGTCAAGCCACCACCGGAAGCCTCAAAAGCAAGCTTCGCTTGAGCTATACGATCCAATTCGGCTTTGAGCTCACTCGCCTGCGCGGCCGACAATCTTCTGGCTGCGACACCCTCTTCGATCTCCTCACGAGCTTCTAGCAGACGATTGTCGATACCGCTCCATTGCACCTTGCGGCCAGCCAGCATGGTATTGATCCTGTTGTCCACCCGCTCCAATTCGGCCATCAGGCTCGATGATTCGGCATAGCTTAGCCCGTTACCAGAAAAGCGATAATTGACCTCTTCTCGAGCGATCCGATCCAGTTCTCTCGTGATTTCACTTACTTGTGTCGTACTGACAAGGCCACCTGCAAGAGCATTGGCTAGCTTTTTATCGAGTTCGGCCTGACGAGTATCTACATCCGGCAGGACAGCATTGGTCTCTTTCATAGATGATTCGATCGAGTTTGCCAGTTTTTCGAGCTCGATAGCCAAGGCCGCTTGCTCGCCAAAGGACAGACCGCCAGAGGACCTGTACTTGGCCTCGTTATCCATCACTCGATAAAAATCACGTTTGAGATCGTCAGCTTCTTTTGCACCCAAACGACCCTGCATCACGCCTTCGGTAATGCGTTGATACAACTCTGCCTCACGTTTGGCAATATCCGGGAGCGCAGTATCACTGTTTTTGATCGCCAATTGCACATCACGATTGAGTTTTGCAATGGACTGAGCAATTTGAAATGCCTCGTAGGCATCGATGGCACCATCTTGAGCCGCAGTCTGATGGAAACCATCGATACGACTTGCTTCTGCCTTTAATGCCGTCATCTCTTGATTGGAAATGGTACCGTTCAAGACACCAGTGGCGATGGCTTGATCGATATCCTTGCGCTGCTGAGCGAGCGACTTGTTTTCATAAGGATTATCTCGGATCTCACGCTCGATGCGTGTCGCCAGTTTTTCGAGATCCAGTGCCAGCGTCAGCTTTTCTCTCTCATCAAGGGCTCCGTCAGCAGTAAACGAGGCCTGACGCGCATTAATACGCTCATACTCGGCGATCAGGCTCTGTGCCTCATCGATGGATAATCCACCCATAAAAATGCCTTCGCCCAGACGAGCGCTGACTTCTTTTTTGCGGCGCGGCACATCGGGTATATAGGCGATCTGCCTGTCCTCGACCGAGCGCGCCAATTTGAGATTGAGCTGTTCCAGCATCGACGCCAGACTCAAAGCCTCCGAAGATGACAGGCCTTGCGAGGCCATGTACTCATTTTTACGATTGACCACATTATCTAGCTCAGCCTTGATCGAGACAGCGACAGACTCTTCAAGACGTGAAGCAGAGCGCGCCTCGGCCAATTTTTTGTCTATCTCGGCAATAGAACCATCGATGCCCGGCCAGATAGGCTTTTTGTTATAGCCCGCACGTTCGATGCTGCCACGCACCCGCTCGATCTCGATGAGGAGATTTTGTGCCGTCACTGGGTCCAATTCAAAAACAGCGCCAGCGGTGGCAGCGGCCTTGGCTGCATTTTTGGCAGTACGCTCACGACTCTCTATGTCCTCGAGATCGGTCCTGTAGACCTGAGCCTCGGTGACTGTCACCAGGCCATCGCTCAAAGACTTTGCCAGCAATTTGTCGGCATCAGTGCGCCTGGTCTCGATGGCTTCGAGAGTCAAAACGGATGCCTTATCCTGCATATCGGCCTCGATTTGCCCACTCAATTTTTCCAGGCTTAACGCCAGGCTCAATTGCTCTTCGGCAGTCAGGGGTCGATCGAGCTTGCGCAGCAAAGCCTCTACAGAGACAATCCGGCTATACTCAGCACGCAATGATTTCTCTTCTTCGGGATCTATCTTGCCGTCCTTTACCCCTTCCGCAATTCGCGCCTCTAACTCGCTCTTTTTCTCATCGATAGATGTGAGAGAAACCTGACGATCGTGAACAGTACGCGTAAGGCGCTTGGACAAAGCATCGAGCTCCAGCATGTAGCGGATGGTGTCGGCAATGGTGAGAGTTTTATTTTGCGCCTTGGAGCTTGCGATGCGATTGTCGATGCCCTGCAATTGATAATCGATCTCGTCGTGCTCTTGCCTGGTCAAGCGACCGAGACTGTAGGCCTCGGCCAGACGCTTTTGCAACTCAGCCTGACGCGCTGGTACATCCATATATCCAGATTGTCGGTCGGTCATGCTTGCTTCAGAGTCTTTTATCAGACGATCGAGATCGAAAGACAATCGCAAAGACTCCCACAAACTCAATTGGCCATCATTGGCTCTAAATATGGCCTCCTGACCAATGATACGCTTGAGCTCTCCGTTAAACCTCTCGTACTGGGTCTGCGTCAGACGGCCAGCAGATCTTGCGTCGCGCAAGCGGCGGTCTATGCCTGCTATACGTGCATCCACGTCGTCAATATTAGCGTTGCCAAGAGTCGATGCTGTTTTTGTCACGATCTGGGTTACTGTCTGGCTGATGCCTGCTCGGGCTGGCTCACCATCGGCAGCCAGGGCTCCACTGCCTGCAGACCCGATGCTGATGCTGCACGCCACAAGGCCGACTAAACGTAGACGCGACAGAGATTGCATAGACCCTCCAATCAAATAAAAAGAGATCCCAAACCAGACAACTCTAGTAGGGGATCTCTATTTTATTGCCTTTGTTCCGGAAATACAGTATCCAAGAGCTAACTAAGGGGCGTCAGGCATGTCAGGAAGCTGTTGCTCCGGCATCTGGATGCTCTCGTCCGACTTGAAAGTGCTACGCATACTGCCACTATAAGCACCACCTGTGACGGCGTTGGAGACGATCAGACCAGCCTCTCCCTTGTCCGCAAGCTGTTTGTAAATGCAGGTAAGAGTCAAATGCACAAACATAGTGGCAGGTATCAGACCGATACCAAACACGCAAAGACCGATACCGGTGACGACACTAAATATGAGGCCTGCCAAAAATAGCATGAGCTTGTTGTCTTTGGCGGCTTCAAAACTGGCCTTAAAGGCACTGATAGTGCGCATCTGCCTGTCGACGATAAAATAAGGGACAAACTGAAACAAAATGCAGACAAAGATACCGGGGATGACAAAAAACAAGAAACCAAAACCGGCCATCGCACCCAAAAGAGCCTTGCCGAGAAAGAACCAACCATACATGCGGATATCTTGAAAGAGTGTCTGGACACCGACCGGACGCCCCTCATACAACTCGATCAAGAGGCGGATGGTGCCCATCTCGATGAGCGGCGAAGCAAAAAAGCTGAGAGCAGAACCTGTCAGATTGAGGACAATTTTGAGCCCTTCCTGATCCTTGGGCATAAAAAATGCCATGATCGAAGGGATCATGATCAATAGGTAAAAGACCCCGATCAAAAGCCCCATGCCCAAATAGCCCATAAACCGGCTCTTGAGCAGCTCGAACCCCTTGTTGAAGCACTCTTCGAGATTGAGGCCGCCACCAGAACCGGTGCCGCCAGAAACGATATCTTGTGTCATTTGCACGCCTTTGATTGGGATTGTCGAGATACCGTTTAAATCATAGTGGCAGGCGGCAGAACAGGCAAGAGACCGCCCCACAAAAAGCCCTGGCCATAATTGATACCCATTTCCATCAAAATCGGTAGATCATTCTTGTTTTCTATACCCTCGGCCACAATTTCCGCCCCGAGTGACTTGGCTACATTGGCCAATCTCCTCAAAAGACGAGCCTTGGCTGGCTCGCTCGCCACTCCAGCGACATAGGTCCGATCAACCTTGACTAAATCCGGCTCGAGCAGGATGAGAGTCTCGAGCGAGCTCCGGCCAAAGCCCACATCATCGATAGCGACCAGTATCCCGGCTTGCTTGAGTGCCGCTACATGATCGCGTATATACGAAGGCTCCGAAACAAACTGCTGTTCGGAGATCTCGATACAGTAAGTGGTGTCTTTGCGATCTGCCGGAAATAGAGCTATAAGCTGATCGACAGGGATCTCGAGGAGAGTGGAGGGGAAAAGGTTGAGATGAATGCGGCGATTGTGGCCGATCGGGGGCGTATTGGCCAAACAAAGCTTGAGACACTGCAGATCGACAGTAGATAGGATATTGTTTTCGACGCAGAGGCGAAAAAAGTCGCCAGGGCTTTCAAAAGCACCATCCGGACCGCGGGACAAGGCTTCGTAGCCGGAGATTTCTTCGGTGCGCAAATCGATGATAGGCTGATACAACACTTTAAACTGGCTCTGATCCAGCAATTGAGCGACGATGCTCTGAGACTCGTGCTCATCGTCACCGATATCTATATCATCGGTAAGTCCAGCGCTATCTCGACCAAGAGCAACCCGATTGCCTTCTTGCTGGGCTCGCTTGAGCGCGCTGCGGGCAAAGGTCAAGACCTCGGTCGTGGATAGAGAGCGGCTGGGGAGAGCCGTCAGACCAATCGAAGCCGTAACAGGCACCAGATCTTGAGCCGCTTTGAGCGGAGCGTCAGCTATGGATGCCCTGATGCGTTCTGCGACTTTGAGACCATACGCTAGCTGAGTATCGGGCAAGAGTATGACAAATTCGTCACCGTCCACTCGTGCCACATGATCGGACGGACGCAGAGTCGCCTTGATGCGCTTGCATATCTCCTTCAAGATAACATCCGAAGTACGCGGTCCAAAGGCGGCATTGACTTTTTGAAAATTGTCGCAATCGAGCGCCATGGCGATCAATTGATTGCCTGCCCGAAAGGCCCTGTTTTCTTCGGCGCGCAGTGCTTTTTCGAGACCTCTCGTATTGAGCGCCTCGGTAAGATCATCGATATTTGCCAGTCTTTCCAATTGAGCTTGCAAAGACTCGATCTCGGCTTGCAAAGCCTGTTTTTGGGGATCGCCGCTCGTTGCATCACTGGCGATGCCATCATCATGCCGGGCACCAGCCATGGTTGCCAGACCAAAGACGCCGCACAAGGCGGAGAGCAGCATCAGTATCATAGGCAGTGCGTTGCCCTGCGCCTTGGATTCGCGTGCCAGATACCCCCTGATCTCCTGCTCCTCGAGCCTCTCGACCTCTAAAAGATCCTGCGAGACGCGACTGGCTTCGCGCAACTCACGAGTCGTAAACATGCGATCGCGAAACGACACATCACGTGCCTTGCGCGACTGCACATCCATCGCCACCTGCTCCAGTACCAGCGTCAATCGCGCAGTGATGCCGCGCATTTTCTCACTGTTGGCAAATCTGCCACCATCCTGAGCCTTGAGCGCATAGAGATGCTCCTTGACCAGATTGGAGGCCGTATCAAAAGTCGAAAACTGCAACTTGTCGCCAGTGATCAAATAACGCTGACTGGCCAGGAGCATGTCCTTGTAGGACTCGCGCAGATCCTGCAACTCGCTCACGATATCGGTATGCAGGTCAAACCAGCGCGCATCGTGCGTCCTGCCGATGCCCATCATCGATGCTACAGCCACGAGACTCAAAAGAAAAAACGCGATAGTAAGGAGGGTAAGACTCTTGCGGATCTGCTGCATGTGGATCAGATACCCTGCGTGGATGGGATCTCGAATCCCGTCTCCACTCCTTTTTTGCTTTTGAGCACGCGCGCGACCGAGAGATAACGTATCTCGCTGCCTCTTTCAAAGTGCAAGAGCTTGAGATTGGGGATCTTGAGGAGATAAAAAGAAAGATCCTCAGGCAATTTGCAATTGCCGAGAAATAGATTGGACAGAGCCGGCATGCGTGCCAGATCTTGCAGTGAATGTTTGGAGATCTCATTATTGGAGAGATCGAGGGATTGCAGCTTGCTCATGCCAGTTATCTTGCGGATGCCGTCTGTATTCAGCCCGCAACCAGCAGCTTCGAGACTCACCAGATGATCGCAACCTGCAATGGCCGCAACCACATCTGGTGACAACTTGCTGTAGGACACACCAAGCCCCGTGAGCCTGGGCATTTTTTTGAGGGCCTCGATGGCCTTGACGCCAAAAGTAGTGCCGCCTATGGTGATGGTACATAGAGTCTTGCTTTTTGCGAGCTCAGCGATCCCGGCGTCATCAACTCCAGCGTTGCGACCGATACGGAGATTGACCAGCCCTGGCATGCGGGCAATGGCCTTGCAGCCCTCGCGGCCGATCGAGAGATTTTCGCATATCAGATTTTGGATAGGCATTGCTGCAATGGCCTTTAAGCCGTCATCGCCAATGCGTGTATTGGAAATATTGAGAGTCTTGAGATGTGCTTTTGTATTTGGCGCCTCAGCAATAAAATGCATCAGTCTATCTGTGACATTGTATTGTTTGTCGACTGCCACCTCCGGATAGTTACCGCTATTTTTGATCTTGCTGATGGCCAAGTCATCATCATTGGAGTCTTCCTGGACCTGATCGTTGCCTGGAGAAGGATTGGGAGTATTACCTACCGGTGCGAGGGTGTTTGAGGCCGGAGCCATTACCGGTGCTGGAGCAGGAGTATTTTTGCTCTGCATCAATTGCACCGCAAGAAAGGCACCAAATCCGATCATGCCCACCACACCAATAGCAGTGGCACCGACAATGATCATGGTCGTCTTGATCGAGTCTTGCTTGACGGGGGCCTGCTGTCTTGCGGCGGGCTTGCGTACCCGATGAGCCACATCTTGTATGTTGTCCGCATCATCATCGTCTTTATAGCCATCGTCGGCAGCATTATCTCTAGCGGCACGCTTGCCCGTCGCAAACTGGTCATTGCCACCATACTTATTAAGATTGGCCTCGGCATTTTGCATATGCTGAGCAAACTTGTTGGGCTGGTTTTGGCCAGGTTGAGACAGAGGCGCAGTTTGAGGGGCCTGCGGTATCTGAGGATACGCATGGGCAGGCAACGGAGGAAATGGAGGCGCACCATCTATGGTATGAATCACTGTCGGCTCGGTCAATGGCTGATCCGGCGCATCATAAAGAGTCTCGCCCATGATATTGCTCTGATGATTGGCCATTGCATCGTAACGAGTTGTGATCTGCTGAGTCTTGGGAAAGTCTGTCTCTCTCTGCAAGACTCGGCCGCCCTGTACCGGCTGCCCACCGGAGCCGTTGCTTTCATCCCCCTGAGAAGGAGGAGGCACAAGCACCGAGAGCGACTGGGCCATGACCAGCCCGCATGCCCGCCCGTAAGGTTCAAAATCACGACCTTGCTGCGCCATCAGAGGGCTGATAGGCGGCAAGACACCGATCTGCCGAGCCACAGTGATCAAGGCCTGGCGCGTCTCATCAGCTGATTGAAAGCGATCAGCAGGCGACTTTGCTAATAAGGTCTCCACAATCGCCTCGAGCCCTGGAGGAAACTCCAGTCCCAGAGACGCCTCGCGAAGAGACAGAGCTTTTTCGCTTATGTGCTTTTCCATCGTGAGCATTTTGTTTTCGCCCATATGTGGCGGATTGCCGGTCAGGCACACATACATGAGACAACCAAAACTGTACAGGTCGGATCTAAAATCGACCTGATTGGTCTGGATCTGCTCGGGGCTCATGTAGAGCGGTGTCCCTAGCGCCTCACCAGTCTTGGTCAGATCTTGCAGAGTGTTGTCATCGACGTCGAGGACCTTGGCTATACCAAAGTCCAGGAGTTTGACATGCACGCCGCCATCGGCGGTCATGGCCAACATCACATTGGATGGCTTGATATCACGGTGGATAACGCCACGTGAGTGTGCCACAGCCAGTGCCTCCAGCATCTCGATAAAGATAGGATAGGCCTCAAAAACGCTCAGGATGGCCCGCTCGCGCAATACCTCCTGCAAGGTCACGCCCTCGACATACTCCATGACCATATACGGCCGATCGAGCTCATCGATGCCAAAATCATTGATACCGACCACGCCAGTGTGATTGAGCGCCGAGGCAGCCTTGGCCTCCTGGTGAAACCTTATCCGAGCCTTGGCCGAGCCCATATTGTTTTTGAGCATCTTGATGGCCACGATCCGATCGAGAAAGATCTGGCGGGCCTTGTAGATTACACCCATGCCACCGGCACCGAGTTGGCTGATGAGCTCGTACTTGCCTAAATAAATCGTGCCTAGCAACTCGTCCTTGGGAAAGAGCCGCTCCGAATGGTCGATAATGTTGCTAGAGCCGCTTTGAGAGTGCTGAGAGAAAGATTGAGCTTTGCTTGGGGACGGCAGATAGCCAGGGCCATAGGAAATGTATGGTTCGCTGCGGGGGCCTCTGGTGTTGCCGGTGTGATCGTTGGGCTTTTTGGGATTGATTGCTGGGTTGGGGCGCGTACCATCCTGACCGGGCGCTTGATTGGCCCGATTTTTGTGCTGTCCCGAATCAGAAGCATTGTCCATGCCTGCGAGATCACCCGATAGATACGGCAGAGGCTTAAATACCGGAGCTCCCCCGCCCAGACGCCCTGAAATAGATCCGGGCTCAACAATATCTTTCCCAGGATTGAATGTTTTATCGGTTTTCTCGATATTTTCTGACAAATTTACTAGTTTATCGAGGTACTGGGAGCTATCAGTTTGTTCGCTCGACATGAAAGGCCTTTGAGAGAAAGAAGTTGAAGTGAAGGCAAAATCACCGAGTACGATACCACGAGGGGACGGCCACAATGGCCATCCCCTCTCAGCAAAAGGCTTTCGAGAAGCCTCTTTTGATTTATCAGTCGCTTGCTCGCATATCCATCGATCTAATAGATATAGAGCATCTCTCTAAACTTGGGTAGCGGCCAAAGGGCATCGTCTACCACAGTCTCGAGCTCGTCGGCCAAGGTCCGAACGGTAGTCATAGCCGTGATTATCTGCTGCTCGTAAAAGCGGGCACGATCGAGGAGATCGCCAGCGCCATGGTCGCCGTGCTCTTCCTGATGGCCTTCTTTGATCAGAGCTTCCAGCTTGTCCACTGCATTGTACAGATCACCGATCTTTTGCGAGACCTGGCGCAGGAGGGACTCTTGCTCGGTCATCATGACTTGGCCGAGAGCCTGCTTAGTAGTAGTGATGGTCTGGGCCAGCTTGAGCTGGTATTCCATCGCTGCCGGCAAGATCATGACCTTGGCAATATTGGCGGTGAGTAGAGACTCAATATTGACGGTTTTGCAATAGTTTTCGAGCTGGACGGTATAGCGGCTGGTCAGCTCGTCGTTTTGCAAGACCTTGTATTTTACAAAGAGCTCCTGGACTTGATCGGTGACGAGCTCCGGCAGAGCCTCGACAGTGGTGGCGAGGTTGGGCAGGCCGCGGCGGGCAGCTTCGGCGTGCCATTCTTTGGAGTAATTGTCACCGTTAAACAAAATGGCCTCATGCTCGGCGAGGACACGGCGCACGACCTTGTCTGCGGCCTTGGTCACATCTTTGAGCTCCTGTGTCTCTTTTTCGATCTCATTGTGGAGATACTCAAGAGAGTCGGCGACGATGGTATTGAGGACGGTGTTGGGCCAGGCGATGGATTGGCTCGAGCCTACTGCACGAAACTCAAATTTGTTACCGGTAAAAGCAAAAGGCGAGGTGCGGTTGCGGTCCGACTCGTCACGTGGCAACTCGGGCAAGTGCGATACGCCCAATTGCAGTTTTTTGCCGCCAGCGCTGCCGCCTTCTTTTTTGCCATGCACCAGGGTATGTACGACCTCGGTAAGCTTGTCACCGAGATAGATACTCATGATCGCAGGCGGTGCCTCATTGGCGCCGAGCCTGTGATCGTTGCCCGCAAAGGCGATAGATGCACGCAAGGCAGCACCGTACTTGTGGATGGCGCGGATGATGGCAGTCAGCACTACGAGAAACTGCATGTTTTGCTCTGGTGTCACGCCTGGATCGAGCAGGTTGTTGCCGTGCTCGTCGGCCATGGACCAATTGTTGTGCTTGCCGGAGCCATTGACGCCGCTAAAGGGCTTCTCGTGGAATAGGCAGCGCAGACCATGCTTTTGAGCAGTCTTACGAAACACTTCCATAAGGAGCATATTGTGGTCGCAAGCAACGTTGCTCGACTCAAATATCGGCGCTACTTCGAATTGTGCTGGTGCAACCTCGTTGTGACGAGTCTTGACCGGCACGCCAAGCTTGTAGAGTTCGGCTTCGGCGTCCATCATGAAGGCCAGCACGCGCTCTTTGATCGAGCCCCAATAATGATCTTCCATTTCTTGACCCTTAGGGGGCTTGGCACCAAAGAGGGCACGACCGCAGTTGATCAGGTCAGGACGGGCAAGATAAAAAGCCTCGTCGATCAAAAAGTACTCTTGCTCTGCACCAACGGTACAGTGGATGCGCTTGGACTCCTTGTTGCCGAGCAGGCGAACGAGCTTGAGTGCTTGCTTGCCGACTGCTTCGACTGAGCGCAAAAGCGGGGTCTTTTTATCGAGCGCGTGACCGGAGTACGAGCAAAACACAGTGGGTATGCATAGAGTCTTACCATTCACAGACTCCATCAAAAAGGCAGGGCTGGTAGGATCCCAACCTGTATAACCACGGGCTTCAAAGGTAGATCTGATACCACCAGAGGGAAAGCTCGACGCATCAGGCTCGCCCTGGATCAATAGCTTGCCGCTAAACTCGAGGATAGCGCCACCATCATCGCCACTAGATATGAAAGAATCATGCTTTTCGGCAGTAAATCCAGTCATTGGTTGAAACCAATGAGTAAAGTGGGTGGCACCGCGGGAGATGGCCCAATCTTTCATTGCATTGGCAACGATGTCTGCCATTGAAGGCTCGAGAGGCTCGCCATGATCGAGACAACGCACGAGTGCCTTGTAGACGTTTTTGGGCAAGAGCGCGCGCATCACGTTGCGATTAAAAACGTTTTGTCCAAATATCTCGGACACCGGAGTCTTGGTGTAATCCACCGATGCAGTGACGCCTTCTCTTGCGCTGGCAGTGCGCATAGCCTGTGAGCGGGCCTGAGCGTGAGTGGCATGGGTACCGCGTGTAGGCATATTGTGTCCTTTGTCTTTCACTGTCATTTTTTCTCTCCGTATTTTGCTTAGATGCCCAGGGCTTTCAAGATGACTCTCTTGCGCCTCTGTCCGTCAAACTCCGCATAAAAAATCTGCTCCCAGGGACCAAGATCAAGCTTGCCTTTGGTCACGGGTATAGTCACCTGATGATTGATGAGAATGCGCTTGAGGTGCGCATCTCCGTTGTCCTCACCAGTGTTGTGATGATGATAGCTGGGATCCTCTGGTGCGAGTCGCTCCACCCAGTTGTCTATGTCTTTGATCAGGCCATTTTCCCAGTCATTGACGTAGATGCCGGCCGTGATGTGCATGGCCGAGACCAGGATAAAACCGTCCTTGAGCCCAGACTCGTCGCAAAACTGCTGCACCTCGTCAGTGATGCGTATATACTCGCGTCTCTGATTGGTCTCAAACCACAAATACTTGGTGTGGGCTTTTAACCCGTCTTGTACAGCCACTGTATATCCTCGGCTATGGCCACCCTGCACGATTGGCATATTTTAGCCGAGATGCGCTCAGGCATCGTTAAATTGGCTCTGTCAGCTTTACTTTTAGGCATCAAGAAAATATCAAAGCGCTATAAATGGCTCAGATGGCAGGTATAGCCTTGAGCTCAGCCCAGACCTGAGTCATATCCAGACGCGAGAGGGTCTGGATGGTTTTGTCAAAATCGAGTCGCTGCGCCAGGGTGCTGGTCAGACCCTGGCCAGGGCTAAATTGGCCGGTGAGACGCACGGCCTCACGGGCCTTGTGGTCGATGATAATGGACCTGAGCTCTGGGGAGAAATGTTGTGAGGTGCCGGTGCGCGCCATGGCCGAATACTCGTTGCTATTGCCGACATAGAAGGCCATCTTGTCGCCCTGCTTGATGATGCCCAGGTTGTTGGTGGCAGAGAGATCGGATAGAGAGGGTCTTACTCCGACGGGGGCGTCAGGTCCATGCACGTGAAAAGGGATCTTGTCGGGTTTGATGGATGCGGGCAGATAGCCGATGTCATCCGCAGTACCTTTGATAGTACGGCTCAGGCGCATGGATGAAATGTCGAGAGTGCGCCCCACCTCAAGGCCCTTGTAATCGTGCTTGCTGGAGAGCAAGCGACCGAGTGCGTCGACATTGAGCCTGCTCTCGCCTACAGATAGCGAACCGGCTAGCTTTTCGGAGCCTGGACCAATAAAGGCCGCACGGTCTTTGACCGGCAGGAGTACATTTTGCGAGATCTTGTCACCAATGCGCGTATAGATCTGAGGAGTGCCTGCAAATCTAGATGCAAAGACGCCTCCGGCGATCATGCCCGGGATCGACTCGATAAAATTGGCGCCAGAGCGCCCGAGCGCATCGCGTCCAATCTGAGCCATGCGATCCTCAGCGTCCTGTCCTCTTGTGCGTCCAGCCTCATTGATAAAAGTCCCTGTGGCTACAGTGGTCTTGGCCAGTTCGACGCCCACAAACGGAGCGGCAAAAGCCGCGGCAATTTTGGGATTTTTCATCATGACTGTGCCAATGGCACCTACAGCAAATGCCGCGCCCGCTCTGGCCAGGACGTCGACTGGCTTGTGCTGGATGTCATCTATGACATGATCGATCGTAGCTCGTGGCGCACCAGCTATGGCCCGACCGCTTACTCTAGCAGCAGTGACCAGGTCAAAATCGAGATCTGGAGGTTTGGTCTCGGCCGGACGCGCGACCGACCTACCGCCATCGCTCAGGGCGTTGTCGAGAGCACTTTTGAAGCCATCAGTCTCCGAACCCACGCTGTCTCCATAAAAAATGCTGTTAATAAGAAATGCTATTAATGGATGCCTTGTAAAGCCTGCTTGGCCTCTTCTAGACTGGGGTCAAGCGCCAGGGCCTGCTTGAGGGCTGTGGCCGCCTCGGCCTGCTTGCCGGTCTTTACTCTCAATTTACCCAGGTGCATCCATAATGAAGCCTGCTTTGGGGATAATCTGACAGCCTCGTCAAACTCGGATTCGGCACGGGCGATCTGGCCCTGCGACTCCATGAGCCAACCGAGATCGACACGCAGCGCTGTCACATCCGGCTCGAGTTTGACTGCTTGTTCGAGTTGAGCGATGGCGCTATCCTGCTTGCCATGGTCCGCCAGCAAAAATGCCATGTCCGCATGTCCATAAGGATCGGCAGGATCGGCCGCAAAGCTACGGCTATAAGTAGCCTCGGCTGCAGCAAAGTCTCCATCGCTGGCCTGGGCAAAGGCAAGAGATCTCAATACGCGGCCGTTATCAGGTTGATAAAAGAGTGCCCACTCGTATTCGGGATAGGCCTCTTTGTATTTTTTTTGGCTCGCCAACTTGATGCCGCGTTCGTAATGGAGCTTGAATGCAGCAAGCTTTTGGTCCTCGGTCTGCTTTTGATCGTATGGCATTTGCTTGCCTAGATTAAAGAGGATAAAGGCCTCTGCAGCAGCGTGATAGAAATCGAATCGCGCCAGCGAACAGAGCATCAGCTCTCGATGTGCTGCTTGAGTGTCAGGCACGCACATAATCGAAGAGCGCAGCTCGCACTCGGCTAGATCGAGCTGCAACTTGCTGAGATAGGCAACTCCAGCATCGTAATGCATTGCAGCCTGATTGATGAGCCCACCATCAGTGGTGGCGCCACCTTGCCTCGGCAGCGGTGTAAACTCCTGCGTGTCCATGCCCTCAGAAGGCTCAGCAGCGTGATCTCCGGAGCTAGTAGGCTCTGCGATGTCGGACGAAACTCCGGGCTTGGCATCACCGATCGGCGTGTAGGCTCCCCGATCTTGAGCCACCGCTTGCAGCATCATGCCCTGAGCACAAAAAATCACCGCTGCCACGGCCAATGCCGCACATTTTTCTCTTATAAAAGTATCGATCACGGACCTAAACCCTGACGCAAAACTACCGACAGACCTTGTCATTATGGCACCAAATGCCGGCTCGGGCCAAAACCATTTATACGGTAAAAAACTCCGTAAAAACCCTATTGCGGCAATGGAGCAGAGACGATGGAAATACCGTTAGCCTCGGCGTATTTGATCATTTCCTCTCTCTCCACTACCAGGGTCTCCCTGGCTTCCACTGCCAGGACTCCGCCGCCCGGGTGCTTTTCGTCTACGCCGCGCATCGAGTTGAGAGTAGTCATACCAACAGTGGGTATGTCAAAGCGCTGGTCTTGATTGGGTTTAGAGACCTTGCACACAACGATGGGGCCTCTAGCGAGTTTGACGGCTCGTTTGACTGCTTCGTCGGTGCCTTCAATGGCTTCGACGGCGAGGATCATCTTGTCTTTGACCACGACAGTCTGACCGATGTCCATGCGAGCGATCTCGCGGGCAGCGCGCATGCCAAAGTCTATGTCGGCGTACTGTTCGGGCGTGGGCTCAGTCTTGGTGATGGCGCCAACCTCGGGAAAGAGATGGCGGAGAAACTCAGACTGGGTCAAGACATTGATGCCGTGAGCCTCCATGATATCGCCAACGGCAAATTGGATGGTGTCATCATTAAAATTGGGCAGCTTGCTCAACTCTTTGACAGCCATCCAGTCAAGCTTGTGGAGATTGCGGAGAAAATTGAGCTTGGGCACCTTGCCGACAAAGACGACCTTGTCGCAGCCTTCTTTTTTAGCGAGGCTCAAATTGCGGCCGATCTGGCCGGGGGCGACAAGGATGGTTTTATCCGCAAAGGGCGAGACGATGGCCTGAGCGCTCTCTGAAAGAGCCATGGCTACTACTCGATAGCCGCGTTCCTTGGCGGATTGGGCTAGGAGGGCGGGCAATTTGCCTTCGCCTGATATGAGGGCGAGATTTGTCATTGATTGAAAACCCAGTAACCAGGCTAGTTTAACATCGAGACAAAGGCCTAGGAGGAAATTTGAGAGATGCTTTACATGAAGGCTTGGCGCCGATCGCTTGACATCAAATCGATCCCGGTAATAATGGAAAGAATGCGGAGATGCTCGCAATTTGGTAGAGTCAAGGGATCATGATGAAAGCATATATACTCTCCATCGCATTGGCGATTGCATGCAGCAATCCAGCGCAAGCACAGGGCGGTTTTGGCGGCAAAAGAGATCTGCAGGATGCCAGTCAATTTTATATGTCGCGCAGACAGGTCCAGGTGATCGACGACTCGCCAATCATCAAGACTGGTAACGGCCAGTTGGCACCGGCTGGGGCTAATGGGATAAATGGCGGAGCACCGCTGCAAAGAGCCGGGTTTAGCTCGTACACATCGTCGATGCCGACTATCACGGCTCCTCTGCCCAAGGTCAACAATGGCGTGCCCAAGCCTGATCCAATAAGTGGCGGCAGTGCTGGCGGTAGCAATACTTACAAAAATGCCAAGGCCAAGGCTGGTGCGCTGAGCAATAGCAAAGGCAAACCCAAGGCTGCAGCCAAGACCCCGGCAGCGCCTTCTGGGGTGCAGTCATATGGAGAGTACCGAGGCTACAGCACCCAGGGCGCGGGCGAGTATGCCCTCAGCAATGGTGGGGCTGCAGCGAGCTCGAGCACCTCGACCAATGTGAGGGGCAGCGTGCTGCACTGGTCGCGCAAACGCAAGTCAGGACAGTGATACCCGGCTTTAGTTACAAAGTGATTTACTTTTGCCGAGCTTGCCCCCGGGGCCGGAGCACTGTGTTATTATCTTAATTCGCTGACAGCGACTACGTGCCTGTAGCCCAGCTGGATAGAGCGCATGGCTACGAACCATGAGGTCGGGAGTTCGAATCTCTCCAGGCACGTTATTAGAACCCAAAAAGAACCGCAATATACACAGAATATACAAGTATTTCTGAGTCAATTGCGGTTCTTTTGGTATATCAAGAAATGAATGACATGCAATGCCTGTTCAATTCCTCCTTGCTGATTTCGCAAACAAGACAAAAAACTCTGGTACTAAAGTTGCCGCAAATCGTCTGAGAAATTTGATAAACATCAGCACTCTGGACTATGGGACGGATGAAGTTAAGGCAGATGGCCTATCCTACTAAGGTACTTGCATGTGGCGCAAGCAACAACTAGAAATACATTGCTGCGTACTAAAACGTGTCGCGCTGCGCAATCAGAGTGCCACTAATAACGATGGCCAGAAGAGGACCGATAACGCCTCTATGGATAACATTATCTAAGATCAAAACTCGAAATCATTCCTCAGCGGCTTTGCTACAGCCTCTCTCGCCATAACCTCCGCAACTTTGGCGCAGTCAATAAGTATTGTGCCCTTCGGAAGGCATCGAAGGACTGCGCCGATCGGGTCTATCGTCAGTATTGAGTGGTGCCCGCTCGTAATGAGCACCTTGCCGCCAACGTCATTTATTGTGTTGACCTCGTTGACATCAATATAGTGAATGTCGCCCTCTTGGACGCCTCGCAATTGCAGATATGTTTTGCCTGGCATAGTTTTAGCCCTCACTATAAGTCTATTTCCCAATCCTCATTTCCTCTTCCCTCTCTTACTTCGGCTTGCTACAGCACAACTCAAAAACCATCCGACTGCGTGTCTCATTTAAAGCTTTATGTAGGTTTCTAGACATCTGGCGCGGCAACTCCTTTTCATTAGATAGCATCGGCAAGCGCCAATACACACCCCACATCCAGCACTATCTCTCTTGGATTATGCCCATCGAAGCGAAGCTTGCCTCTATGAGCTGACGTGAAGAATTAAGACTGTATAACCAGAATTTCTCCAAGCAATGCAGGAAAATCCCTCGTGAGGATGGATAGCAATATCCAAACTCGTAACAGAGTTAAGCGTCAAAACTTGGTCCAACTAAATGCTCACAACCATTTAAGGCCTTGCTACGTCGATTGCCTCAATAAGTCGATTTTGCTCGACTGCCAGCAACATAGCGCGCGAAAATCTATCGGCCTCGTCGTATTGGCTTTTGAACATATGCCAGGCGATCAATCGCTCGTAGAGTGCGATGGTCGCTGGCAAAGCGTCTAATTGAACCTCATTGATGTGGAGCTGAGCGAGCCAGTGTCGGCGGGCTCTGTGGAGGTAGTGTTTTTTGCAATTATGAATAACAAACACACCACCGAGAACCATAGTGAACAGCGAGCCGTAATATGTGACAAGATCTTCTTTTGTCAAATGCAGATGTCCTGATGTTGTAAGTGCATCTGAGTCTGAAATGCGCAAAGAATCTATGAGCGCCAACAATCTGCTGTCTTTTAAAGAAAAGGCAGTTGCATACATTAAATCAGCGACTTCGGAGCGTTCGGTAATAGATAAAGGCAGCTCTAGACCTCTATGCACCATTTCTTTCGCGCGCTCGATTTGACCACAACTATAAAGACCGAAACTCGCAAAAGCCATGCAGCGGGCCGCCGCTAATGGCCTATCTAACGACAGGTAGATGTCTATTGCCTTGATGTAGTTTTCGACTTCGTTTTTGCAATCTTCAAAATTGCAATAGAGATGAGCTGCGAGACTCTGATATCGTCTGGCCATCTGTATACTGCGGGGGCCATAGATACGTGCGACAGTATTGTTGAGCCTACCAGAATCTATCTCTTTGCGATCGCTACCATGACCAATAAATCCAGTACTGGTAGCCAGACAACAACCGTCTTCTGATCGCTGGAAGCTCTGGATGTATTCTCCCAGCTCATAGAATCCCGACAGGTCTAATGTTTGAGCCGCATTTAAAATCGTATATCGCCAGGCCATTTCGCCAGTAATAGACAATGTTTGGATGGCAAGAAAGATCGTCGAAATGCAGACCGAAGTAAGACCAATACGATAGCTGATAAAGTCTTTGAACAAATAACTACGCAATGTCTTGGCCATCGAAGAACCGTGCGATGATCGATTTTGCCAATAAATAAGACTGCCCAAAATAAGGATGGGCGTGAACAACAAAGCGGTCTCCATCGCCGGAGACCGGGTGAAATGGAATGCGAAAGTGCCTGGATCACTATTGCAATCAAAAGCGAAATACAAGAATGATTGATTGAGAAATAGCGAGAAGCCAGCCCAGAGCGTGAACCAAAATAAAAATGGAACGATGCCTAATATCGAATGCAAAAATCGTTCCATGATCTTACCCGACGAGCTTATTAGACATATACCCAAATGTTTCAGATTTGGCCAGCCTCAATGCCCAGTTTGAATAATCTCCAGCGGTATTGACGCGACCGGTGACGAGTTGCATAGTGATGAGCTGATCGATCAGTCGCAGTGCCTCCATTTGATCCGGCTCCTGAGCGAGCTCTTTGATCCAGCGCTTTTCGAGCAAGTGCATTTGCCAGCGCAAAAAGACGAGGCTTGTCACTGCCAGCCGGATCAAGTAGATGCACATCGTCTGGCTCCATTGCCTGGTGCTGAGATCCCAAAGATGGAGATTGAAAAGGTCGAAATTATTACCGTGACAGACTATGCGAAAGAAAAATTGGCTCAGATTTGCAAGCAGCATAAGCGCGATCAGAGAAAACGTAAAGGCTTTAAAAGCTGAAAATCCGATCCTGTAGCCATGTGAGCCGCTTATGCACAATCGATGCAGGTCACCGGCCAGACTCTTGGTGCTAGCACCCCAGCTTTCCCTGGCACTGATAGCGATACCACCCAGTATCCACACAGCGACCATCGGATAGATTGGATTAAAGAACGGCTGAGGCAACTCGAGCTGTCTGCCGAAAACAAGGATGCTCCAATACGAGAGAGTAAAATCAAGAAAGGCAATCGCTAGCAATGCCTTGACGGCATATTGCACGATAATAAAAAGGGGATGACTGGTCAACACAAGATCTACCTCCATCCCCTCGGCTTGCAGGACATTCGATAACGGGCTCCAGGACTCAATATAAAACGAAACTAACCAATGCGAAAGCTAGGCATTGGGGTAAATACGATGATCTGAGGGTGAGTTTAATGTGGGTATAAAAAAGTCGAGGTGAACATAATGCAGTTCGACGATGACGATTTTTTGATAGCAATCGAAAAAAACAATCTCACTAGACTTAAAAAAATGTACGAAGCAGGAGCGCGCCCCCAAGATATAGGGCGTGGAGTTGAGACTCCAGCTCATGTTGCCGCCGGATGGGGTCGATTGGATATCCTGGAATGGCTTCATGAGATCGGTTGCGACATGGACGCTAAGGACAAGCGCGGCCATACACCTTTGTATGAGGCTTTGCGATCTTATGAGCTGCAGATAGCCGAAGTCTTGCTCTCCTATGGCGCAGAGGTCGTCCCTCTGTGTGCTTGCGAACGCTTAGGTTACGATTTTGAACGAGACTGCAAAATATGCGATTTATTGCTGGCCCTGGGCGCCGACATCAATCAATCCAATGATGTTGGCCGCACTGCATTGATGAATGCATGCGAATATGCCCCAAAACAATTTGTCGATTACTTGATCGAGAAAGGAGCTGACGTCAACACCTGGCTCAAAGATAGTGATCCAGGCTCTGCTCTGCAAGTTGCTGTATGGCACAACAGGCTGGATATCATACGCACATTGCTAGACGCCGGAGCCAATCCAAATTTGACGGACTGCGACGATGATACCCCGCTCTTTGCTTCACAATCTCTAGCCGCGGCGGAGATGCTGATCGCTGCGGGAGCTGATCCAGATAGCCTAAACTTTCTGGATATGACGGCAGCAGATTTTGTAGATGATCCCGAGACGAAAAATTTCCTGTTCTCAAAACAAAAAAATAAACCCAAGTGATGCCGCGCATTGCTTGGGTCTATCCTTAGCATTTGAGCCTATTACTTATTGAAAGAAAAATAGCTCGTCATCAGATTCTTGTAAGCCGGCAAATGATTAGAAAGCAAGCTGCCGAGCCCTTCGATGTCATTTCTCCAGTCTCTGTGCAATTCGCAGGCGATACTAAACCAGTTCATCAGCTGAGCACCATTTTGGGTCATGCGACTCCAGGCAGCATCACGGACCGTCTTGTTGAAAGTACCGGAGGCATCGGTGACGACAAAGACTTCAAAGCCTTCTTCCATGGCTGACAGTGCGGGAAAAGCTACGCACACATCAGTGACTATACCAGCGATGATCAATTGCTTGCGGCCAGTCTTTTTAACGGCAGCGACAAAGTCGGCATTGTCCCAGGCATTGATCTGGCCGGGGCGAGCAATGTATGGAGCATCAGGAAACATCTCTTTAAGCTCGGGCACCAGAGGACCGTTGGGGCCTTGTTCAAAGCTGGTGGTCAAAATGGTAGGCAGATTAAAAAACTTGGCGAGATCGGCCAGAGCCAGGACATTATTTTTAAACTCGTCAGGTCCAAAATCCTGCACCAGAGACATCAGACCGGCCTGGTGATCGACCAGCAAAACGCAGGCATTGTCTTTATCGAGTCGGTTGTACTTGCTCACTTATTTGCTCCTTTTATTTGCATTAACTATCTAAAATCAAAACTAAAATACAAAGCACGGACAAGCCATGTCGTCCCAGCCAGCCTTATCTTGCCCATGTCTATGTCCGGTCAGAGGCCGCAATAAAGCGCGGACTTCATCGATAAAACTGTGGCGACAGTTTTGATGATGCTGTGTTGTAGCCAGATTGGATACAGATCTATCGCGATGCAAGATTTTTTCGACATCCAGATTGACCGGAGACCAGTCTGGCGTAGCAACAGGCACGGCTCTATCACAAGATGCATAGTCTCCGGCACCATATACGATGCGGCCATCGACCATAGTCATTACGGACTCTAGACTATCTATCTCATCATCTGGCATTGCAAAAAAGTCCTGCGACAGTACAGCCAGATCAGCTAGATAACCTGGCTCGAGCCGGCCTTTTACGCTGTCCTCGTTGCTAAACCAGGCACTACCCTCGGTGTAGAGGCGAAGTGCCTCATCTCTGCTCAACAGATTGTCAGTACCATACAGGCTGGTACCGCCCATGGTCTTGCCTGTGACAAGCCATTTGAGGGCGACAAAAGGATTGTAGCTGGCGACGCGAGTAGCGTCCGTGCCCGCTCCGACTGGCACTCCAGCCTGCAGCATCTTGCGTACGGGAGGGGCGTAGGCGGTCATTTGCTTGCCATAGCGATCCATAAAATACTCGCCTTGAAAAGCCATGCGATGCTGGATGGCGATGCCACCACCGAGGGCTTTGATGCGCTCTATATTGCGCTCGTCCACAGTTTCGGCATGGTCAAAAAACCATCTCAGGCCGCTCAAAGGCAGCTCGCGATCGACTTTTTCAAAGACATCTAGGGCACGATCGACGGTTTCGTTATAGGTGGCATGCAGGCGAAATGGCCAACGGGCCCTGGCCAACACTCTCACCACCGCCTCTAAATCCGATTGCATGGAAGCAGACAAATCTGCACGAGGCTCTTTAAAATCCTCAAAATCTGCAGCAGAAAACACCAGCATTTCCCCTGCACCATTGACCTTGAGAAAATCATCTCCAGCACCCGCTTTGGTCATCTCGGTCCAGCGCTCAAAGTCGGAGACTTCGCCGCCAGCATGCTGGGTGAAAAGATTGTAGGCGATGCGGAGAGTCAAGTCCCCGGAGGCATGGAGATCATTGATGACGGCATAGTCGTCGGGGTAGTTTTGGTAGCCGCCCCCTGCATCGATGACGCTGGTGACGCCGAGTCGATTGAGCTCGCGCATAAAGTGCAGAGTCGAGTTGCGCTGGTCTGCATACGGCAGCCGGGGACCTTTTGCAAGAGTTGCATAGAGGATGGAGGCATTGGGACGAGCAAGGAGCAGGCCGGTTGGATTACCCGCAGCATCGCGACAAATCTCGCCTCCGGGCGGCTCGGGAGTGTCGCGATCATAGCCGACAGCGCGCAAGGCGGCGCGATTGAGCAAGGCGCGATCGTATAGATGCAGGATAAAAACAGGAGTATCAGGGGCGATGCGATTGATTTCGTCGAGGGTGGGGAGGCGTTTTTCTTTAAATTGGTTTTCGGTAAAACCGCCAACCACGCGCACCCACTGTGGCGCCGGAGTGCGTGCGACTTGCGCTTCGAGCATCGCCATTGCATCGGCGAGTGAACGGATGCCTTCCCAGCGGAGCTCCTGGTTGTAGCTCAAGCCCCCTCGAATGAGATGTATGTGTGAGTCGTTGAGACCGGGGATGACGCGGCGGCCGTGGAGGTCGATCTTGACTAGATCCTGTGCATCACTTTGATGACCGCCTAAAACCTCTGCATCATTGCCTATTTGCGCGATCTTGTTGCCTATGATCTTGACTGCCGTATAGTCGCGGACAGGGTTGCCGGCTCGCAGCTTGCCGTTGAATAGGATCAGAGTGCTATTTTGGGTCATAGTAATATGCCTCCCGGCTCGGAGAGTCGAGAGGCATTATATCGCAGACTAGCTCAAATACTGATGGCAAGCCAAATTTAACCAGCCGGAAAGGATTACTGAAATTGCCAGTTTCGCAAATGCATTTTGCTGAGATGAAATTGCCAAATTGCGCATCCTGCTATGTTTATTACTAAGCCTCAGCCTGCAATCTCGCAATTCTCTCATCCAAAGGCGGATGCGAAGCAAACAGATTGCCGATATTGGTCGGCTTGCCAAAGATCATCAGGGCCCGCACCGTCTGCGGTGTCTCTATCTCGGCTCTCATCCCTGACGCATTGCGTTTGAGCGCTTGCAATGCTCCAATCATGCCGGACGCGCCAGCAAGCTTGGCGCCACCAGCATCCGCGCGAAACTCGCGATGCCGAGAGAACCACGCTACCACTAGCGAGCCTAAGAGCATAAAGACAAACTGCAATAGCATCTCCACCAGATAATAGGCCATATAGCCACCACCAATGGAGCGGCCATTTTCGTCACTACGGCCACGCACCAGAGCAAAGGCCAGGATGCGAGCAAAAAACATGACAAAGGCGTTGACGATGCCTTGCAGGAGAGTCATGGTCACCATGTCTCCATTGGCAACGTGCGAAATCTCGTGACCGAGCACGCCTGCCAGCTCATTACGATCCATACGCTGCAACAATCCGCTGGAGACGGCAACTAAGGCCTGGCTGCGGGATGGACCGGTCGCAAATGCATTTAGCTCCGGCGAATCATATATCGCAACCTCCGGCATGGTCGTCAGGCCCGCGCGCCGCGAAAGATCATGCACCATTTCCAATAGATCTCTCAAGCCCGGATCGGTAGTCGTAGTCGGGATGACCTTAAGCCCCATCGACATCTTGGCGATGGCGCGCGACATCAAAAGCGAGATAAACGAACCGCCCATACCCCAGACTGCACAAAACATAGCAAGCTTGCCGGTGTCCAGGCCATAGTCGTTGAGGTAATAATTGAGCCCCAGTGCGTTGGTGATGATTGAAATCGTCACCACGACGAGAAAGTTGACCACTAAAAATAAAAATATACGTTTTGCAAGTGCCATGAGATTTATAGACCTCCGAGATACAGGCCCTGACGCTAGCAGCGCCGAGATGTTTCCTTACACAACAATTTTACGTCAATCTTTAGGTTTTAGATATTTTGCCGGTACAGCCACCCAATAATCGGTGTCCACGACCTTTTCATATTTTACAAAGGGTATGACGCTCTTAAAGTAGGCTTTTTGCTCCTCCGTCCAATTATTGCGGTCAATGGTGAGCTCCTTGAGATGCTTCATGGCTTTAAACTTGGCAGCCGACGCCGGCGTTAGCTTGCTCCGCAATATCTTGAGGCGTTGGAGATTGGGCATAGCAATGAGATTGTCGAGCTGCTCGTCTGTAACAGGGCTGCCAACCAACCAAAGCTCCTGAAGATTGGGATATTGGACCAGATGAGGGAGAAAATCTTGGTAATGCATGAGGCGCTTTAGACGCAATCCCTTGAGACGATGCAGCAAAGGCATGCTGAGCACATCATCGCTGCTTAGCGCGCCGCAAAGACCGAGCACCTGCAAATGCGGCAGCTTTTCGAGCAGGGGCAATACGTCAGGAGTCACCATAGACTCATCATAATGCTTTTCGTAGTTGGGCATTGCTTTGATGAGCGGATTAAAAAACGAAAGCTCGCGCAAACGCGTCCACTTGCTGACTAAGCCAACCACTTTATCAGGCTCCAGAAAGCAGCCATCGAGGCCGGTCAGATCATCACTTTTAAATTTGTTTAGCAGGCCCCAGCGGTGATTGCAAAAGGGCCAATAAAAAGTGACGTCAGCGTTTTGAGGCTTTTTGATTGTTCCGACTGCTTGGACTGGCTTGGCTCCATTGATACTGATAGCACCAAAAATCACAGTCTCAGGAAACACAAAGGCTTTTTTTGCAGGCACGTAAAATGGCTTTTCAAACCAGGCAGGTTGACAGATAGTGTCCATTTCCCTTTTAAAGGCGTTCTCGTGATTTTTGATCGACAAGAGATCAAAAGCATTGAGTCTTTTTACATCATCTTTATCAGCCCCGGTCTGAGTGATCGAGCCCTCCATTCCGAGCAACTGCCCGAGGTTGGCGGACTCGGGCATAGCTGAGTCTATCAGCATCTGCCGGTCAAGTTGACCTGAGTCTGTGGAAGCGCGAGAGTGCGAGCGTGCGACATACACATGACTAGACATTGTGTTTTGGGTCGAGACAGATGGCTTGCTCGGCCGATAGAGCATAAAGCACATTGCCACCACAAGCGCTACCATAGCGGTGCAAGCAAGCGCCAAAAGACGACCAGGAGAAAGCAAAGTCGCGATCTTATCCCCCGGAGGTACCGTTGCATAATCGTGTTCGCCAGTGTCGACAGATAGGTCGTCGACCGGCTCGGCACTTGCTCTCCCAAAACTAGCAGGTGCAAATAGCGCCCCAGCCACGAGGGGTGCTTTGCCTGATTTGATGCGCTCTAGATCGAGCTTGAGCTGGCTCATGGCCTGATAACGTTCGTTAGGATTTTTTGCGAGAGCCTTGAGGAGGATGGCCTGTAGGCCCTCTACCAAAGCCGAGCGGGCTTCTCGCTCTGGATCCTCGGTTTGAGACTGATCGCCCGCATCCTCGATCTCGATCATATCTGATAGCGCAGGTGGTGGCTCGCTCATATGGAGGGAAAAAGTATCGATGGCAGTAGCCCCTTTGAAGGGAGGCCTCCCTACGAGGGTCTCGTAGAGAGTGCAGCCAAAGGAGTAGATGTCGGCACGCGCATCCACTCTTTCGCCTCTGCATTGCTCGGGACTCATGTAGTACGGAGTGCCAAACACAGCACCGGTGGCGGTCAAGCCCTGTCCTGCCAGTCTGGCTTTGCCGCCCTCGGGATCAGAAAGTCTCGCAATGCCAAAATCAATGATCTTGAGACCTGTGATTTGGTCGCCGGGGTCGCGGATAACAGCAAAATTGGACGGCTTGATGTCACGATGCACTATGCCTTGTTGATGAGCTTGATTGAGCGCATCGGCGACGCGGATAAAGAGTTTGATCGCCAGGTCGATATCGAGCGGTCCTGATGCCCTGAGACAATCCTCGAGGGTCTCTCCGCTGAGCAGATCCATCACGTAATATGGGCTCTGTTCGGCATGGATGCCCATATTGTGGATGCCCACGATATGGGAGTGGTTGAGACGCGCCAGCGCTGAGGCCTCCACCGTCAAACGCTGCCAGGCGCCAGCGGAGACCTTGCCTCCGGGCAAGAGCTTGAGAGCATAGTCCTTGTTGAGGCCGAGATGACGGCAAGCAAAGACCACACCCATGCCGCCGCGCCCCAAAAGCCTCGTCAGGCGATAGCTAGAGTCGATGATCTGACCGGCCTGGTAGCCCTCTATCAAGTCGCGACCGCCACGCGCCTGCGCAATCGGATCAGGGATGGTATCCCCTGAGCCGGTAATAGTTTGCCTCTGGTCGTCGCGAGACAGATCTGCTCCCCCTAAATACCATCTCTAATCAAAGTCAATAAATATATGCCCTAAACTATACCTATTGAAAAAAATTGAAGGAGAGATATCTATGGCCCTCACCTACTCGACCATGCTCGAATTGGGCACTAAAGCGCCTGATTTTAGCCTGCCCGACGTCGTCTCAGGCAAGATCGTGTCCCTGGCCGATCAAAAGGACGCAAAGGCTCTGCTCGTCATGTTTATTTGCGCGCACTGCCCATATGTAGTGCACGTGCAGTCTGAGCTCGCCCGCCTGGGCAAGGAAACCGAATTTAAAGCCAAAGGCCTCAAGATCGTTGCCATATCAAGCAATAGTGTCGAGAGCCACCCTGCGGACAGTCCACAAAAGCTCAAGGAATTTGCAATTGCACAAGGCTTTGATTTTCCATTGCTTTACGATGAGACCCAAAAAGTAGCTCATTCGTATACGGCCGCATGCACACCTGATTTTTTCCTTTTCGACAAGGATCACAAACTAGTGTATCGCGGCCAGCTTGACGACTCGAGGCCGGGTAATGGCAAGCCTCTCGACGGCCACGACCTGCGAGCGGCGATCGATAGCGTACTGTCCGGCCAACCAGTCGGGGGCGAGCAAAATCCCAGCATGGGTTGCAATATCAAATGGAAGCCAGGCAACGAGCCAAAATACTAGCTCATGGATATTATCTAAGCACTTTTGCAAATCAGAAGGGGCACCGCTAATGGTGCCTCTTTTATTTTGCGGGAAAGGGTAATGTAAGGATGTAGTGACACAATCGAAGGGAAGTGATTAAGATTGAACCAATCTGTGTATAATCGAAATGAGATTTTTTCTCGTTTTCTGTGACACGCGCAAGGGGTAGTAATGCTAATCAGCACAGCTATCAGTTCGATATTGCTAAGCGTGTTTTTGCTATGCCAATTTTTTGCTTTTCAGATACATGATGTCGAGATCGGCTCCTCATCAGCAAGGAGCATGGACGCGCGCGGCAGTCACAGCATCGCGCAACGGCCTTCATCCGAGTCGATCCTGCTCAAGACCACCGTCAACAGTCAGGCCTCACTGCTGCACCAGGCCAATTTTTTGGATGATCCGCAGGCCGATGACGAGCCTGCAGGACAGGTCGCCACGCAGAGATATTTTGATTTTTATCACTCTGACTCACGCCAATCTATCAGGCAGAGAGAGTGCGGACATGGGCAGCTGGCACCTCCAGCGCCACTGTGGCTCATCCACCAATCTTTTCTTATTTGATATGCACCACTCTCAATGAGAGCAGGAGCACATACATAATAAAAAGAATGGACTAATCAAATGGAAGATCTCGCACTCGTACGCGACCTCGGCATAGTATGGCTAGCAGCCCTGGTAGCCGGTCTCGCCTGCGTCAAGCTCAAACAACCCACCATCCTCGGCTATATTTTAGCTGGCCTGGTGATAGGCCCTCATGGCCTCAAACTCATCGAACAAGAAGAACAGGTCAAGACACTCGCCGAAATGGGTGTGGCACTCCTGCTTTTTGCCCTGGGCGTTGAGGTAACGCTCAAGGAGATATTTAGATCCGCAAAATTTGTGGTGCTGGCTGGCGTTACACAACTGCTTGTCACGGCGGCTCTGGCCGGTGCGGTTGCTTTTAATGCTCATTACGTGAGCAACTTTGCCGGCGCGGTACTCTTTGGCTGGCTCTGCGCTCTATCCAGCACGGTGGTGGTCACCAAGACCCTCATGGACAGAGGCGAAACAGACTCAGTTCACGGGCACCTGATCATCGCGATCCTGATCCTGCAAGACATCTCGCTAGTGCCGATCATCTCGCTCCTGCCCATATTTACAGGTGGTGAGGGAAATGGCACGGTGCTTTTCTTGACGGCCATGGCCAAAGCCATTGCGCTCGTCCTCATGGTGATCCTTGGTGCCACCAAGGTGGTGCCGCCCATACTCAAGTGGGTGGCGCGCGGCAATTCGCGCGAGGTATTTGTCCTCACCGTAATGGTGCTGTGCCTGGGCATCGCCTTTATCTCCAAGGAGATGGGTCTGTCGCTGGCCCTGGGGGCGTTCCTAGCAGGCATCATGATCTCAGAGTCGCCATACGGTCACCAGGCTTTGTCGGATCTTTTCCCAGTCAAAGAGCTGTTTGCGACAGTGTTCTTTGTCTCTGTCGGACTATTGCTGGACCCGCACTTTATCTTAAATCACGCCGGCGAAGTCATATTATTTGTAATCTTGCTGATAGCCGGCAAAATTGGCGTGGGCTGGATGGCGGCGCGCATTGCAACGCGCAGCAACTGGTCGGCTGCGCTAGTGGGCGTAGGTCTGGCTCAGATCGGAGAGTTTAGCTTTGTGCTGGCATCCCTCGGCTATAGCATGAAGCTCCTCACCGAATCAGCCTACAATCTGTTTTTTGCGGGTGCAGTCGTGACTTTGGTGGCATCCCCCATGCTGATGGCACTGGGCCCCAAGATACTAAGGCATCTGTCCATACAGCAGAGCCTCAAGGGACACCAGGACTCGCATCCAGATCACGAACAGCAGACTTTTCGCAATCATGTCATCATTTGCGGCTACGGACGCATCGGCAAGCAGGTGGGCAATGCGCTCAATGCCTTGCATGTGCCATTTGTGGTGGTCGATGTCAAAGGCGAGGTTTTAGAAAACCTGGCCAGCGAAGGCATCCCTTGCGTGTATGGTGATGCATTTGGCAGGACAGTCCTCAACAATGCCGGACTCAACAATGCAGCGGCACTGGTGGTGACCTTGCCTGACCCAGTGGTGTCACTCACGGTGATCGGTTTTGCGCGACGTGTGAGACCTGATCTGGCTATTGTGGCGCGGGCGCATAGATCGGATGATATCGAGTTTTTTAGGAGCATGGGTGCATCCGGAGTCGTACAGCCTGAGTTTGAGTCGAGCAAAGAGATCACTCGTTTGGCTTTGCTTGGGTTAAAGGCCGATCGCAGGCAGATCCAGATCGCTCTGCAAGCCATCGAGCAGGAGCGCTACAAGCTGTTCAGGCACGATCTCGAGGACAAAAATACCAACCTCGAGTTTAGACTAGCACCGACCGAGGACTTGCTCGGCAAGTGGCTATTCAAAAATAGCGACAAGGTGCAGGGTCAGTCACTGGTCTCGCTGGATATCAGGCGCAAGACGGGTGCCACTATACTTGCCATCAAACGTGGTGACGAGATCATGTCGCACCCTCCTGCCGAAGAAAAGCTCGCCGAGCACGACGAGCTATACGTAGCCGGGGATGATGCGCAACTGAGGGCTTTGTCGGAGCTGATCGGTGCCTATCCGTTTTGCCCCTTGATAGAGGAGATGGTGATGGAAAGAGAAAATCTAGAGGCTGTTTAAAAGAGCCTACTTTTTCTTTTTGTCTTTGTCTTTCTTGGCATTCTTTTCTTTTTTGGAGGCCTTGTCATCCTCTGACAGCTCATCATGGCTGCCTTCCGCACCGGTCAGGGCGATACGTGCCTGGGCGAGTACCTGGAGCTGCTCCTCGCTTACTGTGGGATAGCTCAAATCGAGCAGCTCCAATGTCTCCACAGCAGCAGCAACCACGACCAAACGGGTAAACCACTTGTTGTCGGCCGGGACGATGTACCAGGGAGACTCTGGGCTAGCGGTGGCGCGGATGGTGGCTTCGTAAACGCGCATGTAGTCGTCCCAATATTGGCGCTCGTGGAGATCAGATTCCGCAAATTTCCAATTTTTATCCTTCTCGTCGAGCCTAGAGAGAAAGCGCTTTTTTTGCTCATCCAATGAGAGATTGAGGTAAAACTTGGCCGAGACTGTGCCCTGGCGGGCCAGATAGCTCTCATACCAGCGGATGTCTCGGAGACGGTCGTCAAAGATATCTTTTTTTATGAGCTTTTTGGGCAGGCGCTGGGCTTCGAGCACGCTTCTGTGCACTCGGGGCACGAGCACATCCTCATAATATGATCGATTAAAGATGCCAATGCGCCCGCGTTCGGGGACGCATTTTTGGCAGCGCCAGAGAAAATCGTGATCGAGTTCTTCGTTTGATGGTTGTTTAAATGAATAGACCTGGCAGCCCTGAGGATTGATGCCACTCATGACGTGCTTGATTGTGCCGTCTTTGCCCGCGGCATCCATGGCCTGAAAGATAAGGAGAACAGCCCACTCGTCCTGAGCGTAGAGCTTTTCTTGCAAGGCTGAGAGTTTTTCTATGCCTTTTTGCAAGAGGTCGCGGGCCTCCTCCTTGGATTGGTTGTCGAGATGGGCGGTGTCGCCGGGGTCATAGTCGGAGAGCTTAAAGCCCTTGCCATCGGTGACCTTGTATTGCTGCACAAAGTCGATGATGGCGCTGGTGCTGGGTGCCTTGCCAGCGGCCATTTTGACTTGCATTTCATGGGATTGCGACTGTTTGCTCATGTGATTGCTTTTTTCTTATGGATACGTTGAGGGGAACAAATGCCGGGAGCATAGGTTCTAGTATTTTATGCCCGATCGGGTGTGTATTTGATTTCTCAAAAAGCGAGTCCGCCATGCATATTTGTCTCAATCGTCATCTTTTTAGTATCGCCGCGGTTGCTCTGGTGGCAATGAGCGTGGACGATCTGAGTCTCCCAGCGGAGGCGTCCAATAACAATTGGACGATCAAAACGGGTCAGGGTGAGGAAATATCGGTAAACAATGGTTGGTTTGGGGGCAAATCGACTGTGGTCAAAGATAGGATGGGAGACAAAATAGAGAAAAAGAAAGGATGGTTTGGCTCGGGCTCTACCGAAGTCAACCTACTGGGTAATTCTCTAGAAACCAAGAAGGGTCTGCTTGGTCGCAAATCGACGACGATCACGACTCTGACAGGGGACAAGATCGAGCACAAAAATGGGTGGTTTCGCAACTCTACAACTATCGATGCATCTGGCGCGAGTAATTTGATCGGTACCTTATTGCAAAAAAGGGCGGCCGATAAGTCGGCGGCTATGGGTGCAGTACCAGGTGTAAGTGCAGGCGCTGGCATCGATAGCTCATTCCCTCCGGTGCCTTCGGGCGCACCGGCAGTGGTGCCCAATACCAATGCGGCACCTGAGTTCAAATCAAAGTTCAATGATTTTCCGCTGCCGCCGGCTAATGCAAATACGGGCTTTCAGCCAATGGATTAGGCATTTTGCTTTGATAGATAGTACTGGGCAGTGATCCATCATTTGTATTTGGAGATGGTTGGCTGACAGAACAAATTGCCGGCCGCTGGTGCTGCGCAAGGCGGCCTACACAATTTGCTCTGCCAGCCCACTTGCACAATGCATGATGGTGTGGGTCCGCAGCCACTCAGCCAGTGCCAATCAGCGCAAAAATGCCCTCCCTTCTTTGCCTGCCCTCATTTCAGTCTTCGGCGGGATGGTAGATCCGCAGCTAATGCTAAGATTGGCCCATCAAAACAATAAAAGGAGAATCTGGTGCGGGTCATCTTAAGGTTTGGAGAAAGCGAAAGCTCATCAAAATATGAAATCATCTCAGGTGCAGCAGACCCCGCTATTTCTGAGATTTTGGCGGCAGTCAAACTTATCACAGCAGAAAAGCTCCCATTTTTAGATCAAGACCAGTTTTATTTGGTGCACGCCACTGAGCGCTACGAACTGCAATCGAGCCAGCATTGTAGCGATTACCGAATATCGGATGGTGACTCTATTCTCTTGGCCTTAAAACCATTGGATGGAAAACATAAGAAGCAGATGCGCATCAAATGAAATTGACTGTATATATTTTGAAAGGATTGGTTTATGCGTGTAGCCCGCATTCTATGAGCGGGCGGCGCATAAACCATCCTTTCATCCATTTTTGATCCAAAAGTAATTAGTCGGAGCAATCACTCATCCAAACTCCGCCCCGTCAAATCCAAGAGCTGTCTCAATCTCTGCATCTCTCTCTCGCTCAAAGACTCCGGCACAGACCTATATTTAACGATCAGCCTATCCAGCAAAAACCGCGTCGCCACACCCTTTTTACCAAACAAAATCCGACCGCCCACAAAACCCAGTGCGATCATCACAAGCAAAAACACGCTATAAACCAGAGGATCGCCTTTGGCATCACGCTTTGATTTAAGAGCCTTTTCAAAAGCTATACGTTTATCAATCTCTGCAATATCGGTCCCGAGCTTGAGACCAGGCGCCTTTTGCCCTGCCTGCACCACCAACTGCCGATACGCCTCCAGAGTCTCAAGAGCCTTATCGCTATGCGCACCAAACTGCTTTTGCCTCATTTCCAGTGCCTGCAGATAATACTTATCCGCCTCCGCAAACCGCCCCCGATCTCGCAAAAAATCCGCATAGCGCGTCAAAATCCGCCCCGAACCTCGATCTTTTAAAACAAAGAGCGAGATCTCGAGCCCTTTTAGATAATCTCTCTCAGCCGAGGCGAGATCGCCATCCTTTAGAGACAGCTCGGCCCGGTCGGCCAAAAATGCCGCGTAACTCTCCGACCTTTCCCCATAAAACTCCAGCCGGATAGACTCCAGCATGCCAAAGATCTCGCGCGCCTTAGACCGATAGCCACCCTCTATAGCCGCCCCTGCCAGGATCTCCGCCGAAAACGCCGGATGCATCCCCGGCACGTTCCGCGCCGCCTGCGCCAGAGGCGACACCATATACAGTGGCCTCGCCACCTCATACGCACCAATCCGCGTACACATCGCAGCCGCCAGATCCAGCGCAACAAAAGCCAAAAAGACACCTGCCACCACATTTATCGTCGCGCGCAAGACACCAGCGGTGCCACCGAGAAAATGATCCAATAGACCGTTAAATACCGTTTTTTGCAACCTGCCACTCTCCGAGCGGCGCGTCCGAAGAGCAAAAAACAAGGTCACCGATACCGCGACGACTTCAAAACCAGTTGCCGCCAGCAGATCCGGCCGCGGATCGATCGACACGCACAGCAAGCTATATGCCACCACCGCAAAAGCATAGCCGTAGCCGATGATCTGCAAAGCCGTCATCTAGATTATCAGCCGCCCGAGGTGACGTAACGCCCAGCTACGGCATAGACCGCGATAAAAATGACATTAAGTGCAATCGCTATCGACAGCAGGCTGGTGCCGATCATCAAATGCCAGCAAACCAGGGCGTGCCGCGGCGTCATGACCCTCAAGATGCCAAAGCGACTGACGACAAAGACCAACACAGAGCTAAGAAAGAGCAGATCGGCCAGACCATAAAAGACTATCGCCAACTGACGCAAGTGAAAGAACGGCACGATAACGCAGATGCAGGCACCAAGCAAGCTAAACTTGAGCAATTTGCTGGTCAGACGATCGGTATCCCGGATCTGGATCGTCTCGTCGCGCATGGCTTTGCCCACATAGGCCCAGGACTCAGACAGCGCCGTCATGGTACTGACGCGGTCATTTTTGTCTGGTTTTGCGCCGGCGGGTTCTTTGGGCGCTTCGTTTTCCTGGCTCATGACTTTTACCTTTACCGTTTTTCAAATCCTATCATAGCGGAAATGGGGTATATAAAAAGCGGTAGAAAGCCATGACTCAAGAAGAAACCCGCCCCCACCGCAACACAAACACTGGCGCTGGTACCGGTAACGGCCACGAGCAGGCCCCTTCGCGCGATCTACGCGTGACAGGCGCGGTTGGCATGCGTTTGCCAGAGTTTGAGACTGGGCTGCTCGTCGACGGCAAGTATCGCATCATCGACCTGCTCGGTCAGGGCGGTATGGGCGTGGTCTACAAAGCCCACCATTTGATGCTAAACAAAGAAGTAGCGATCAAATTTCTCCGCACCGAATGCATGGATGAGCGCGCCTGGCAGCGTTTTCAACTGGAGGCCCGGACTCTTGGCCGCCTCAAGCACCGCAATCTCGTTGCTATCCATGATCTCGGCGTTTTTCAAGGGCAGTTTCCCTACTATGTAATGGACATCCTGGAGGGCGAGAGCCTCTGGGATATGGTGCGCCGCTCAGGTCCGCTCACCGAGCAAGAAGCCCTCGAAATGTACATCCAGGCCGCCATGGCCCTCCAGTGCGCCCACGATGGCGGCGTTATCCACCGTGACGTCAAACCCGCCAATATAGTCATGACCTGGGAAAAAGAGACGCTTGAACCCGTGGTCAAAGTCGTCGACTTTGGCCTGGCCAAAATGACCGAGAGCAACCAGAGCCTGACCAAGACCGGCGAAGTCTTTGGCAGCCCGCTATATATGAGCCCCGAGCAGTGTGAGGGGCTCAAGGTCGATGCGCGCTCCGATATTTATTCGCTGGGTGCTAGCCTCTTTGAGTCTCTTACTGGCAAGGTGCCATTTATGGGCGCTTCTGCCCTGGAGACCATGCTGATGCACCAGCAGGACGAGCCACCGGCCCTGGTGGACAAAAAGCCGGATGGAAAATTTTCAAGAGGGCTGGAAGCAGTCGTGGCCAAGATGCTGGCCAAGGACCGTGAAAAAAGATACCAGTCGATTGCGCAGCTTTTGCATGATCTGAGGTATTTAAAAAACCAGGAGACTATGCGCCTCACGCACGGACTCAAATCACTGGACGAGAGCATCGACGAAGACGAGATGCTTGCCCTGCAAGAGCAAGCGCTAGAAGCAGAAGAAGCCGACGAGCCAATCAAGCAGAAAGCAGCGCGCAACAAGATCCTGATCGTCACCACCATATGCGGTGTCCTCATCCTCGGACTGGCCGTCGCCGTCGGAGCGCTCACCTGGCTCAATATGGGCAACCACACGCACAAGACAGTCGAAAAGAAAGACTGGGTCGCCGAACAAGCAAAGGTCAAACTGCACCAGGATCCCAGCAAACTGCCACTTAAAGAGCAATTGGCCCTCATCGACTATTTTCGCGAAGAAAACCTGGTCAAAGGTCCAAACAACGAAGATCAGATCGTCTTCAACTTTCCTACCTATGAGATCGGCCACTTAAATGTGACTGCGCCTGATGGTGAGTTTTCGGGGTCTGTTCTAGCAAAGGGTACTGTCAAGGTCACAAAACAAGACGTAGGCTTTACACCTTCTGCCCACATCAAAACAATGCCGCAGATCATGAAAAAATTTCGTGCCGATGATCTTTCGCAGCTAGAGCTCTCTGGACTCAACGAGCAAATCCCAGCCTTTCTGGCTGCCTCCGGCCACCTCACAGGCGTTCACAATGCAATAATCGAATATCCAGAATATCCAAAAGACAAGGTCTCGGCATTTTCCAATCTCGTCAATTTAAGTACCCTGAGTATCCAGGGGCCTTCGATCACAGGCAAAGAGCTGGCACAATGGCCCGGTCTGCTCAAAATAAGGTCATTGACATATATCAACTTTAGAGATGAAAGGCCAATGCTCCAGGCTCTTGCCAGATCCGCATCCATACACAGTTTGATGCTCTGCAACAATTACAAAAGCGAACCATGCCATCTACAAGAAGGCAGCGTCCAGGCCCTCTGCCAAATAAAGCGCCTGGCCAGTCTCAACCTGCAAGGCACAGACGCTACAGACAAAGACGCAATCAAACTACTCCAATCCCTTCCGCATTTGCAGATCCTTGCCTTGACCGGCACAAAAGTGACTCGCAATTGCCTACCCGCAGTCATGGCTCACAAACATCTCAAATCGCTAGATATCGACACTGCCTGCCTGCAGCCATCTGATCTGATAGCACTACGTAAGACCAAGATAAAAGTGACAAATGGATCTATTCAAACCGGCACGGTCAAGGATCCTCTAGGCACCCCGGACGTCGTCAAAGAACTCAGCGGCTTTTATTAGTCATTTCAGTAATTTTTGGGTGCACACAAAAATGCGCAAGACCTGCCCGCGCTGCTTATTGCCGATACTCCCCGAAGCCGAGGCCGGGCGCTCGACCAGTCTCATCTTTGCATCCTTGCATTGCCTTTGCAATAGCGATGTTGCAGGCCGAGGTGATAGAGACGACAACGCCATAGATATCTGTCTGAGATGCAATAAACGGATCGAAAAGGATGGCCGGGCAGGATCTTTTACTAGTTTTCTCTTTGGTGGCATGAGATGTCGCTGCGAGTCTCCCGATAGCTCCAATCGTGGCGCACGCAATCATACCCGAGCACTCTTGACGCAACGCGACCGCTCCAGACAAAAAAAGCAGCGTGCCTGGAAGACCACGCGCATAGAGCAACACAAGCACACGCACAATCTCATGAGTAACGCATCCACGCGGGCCATGCTCGATCTAGCGAGCGGTGATATCATAGGCGGTAGCTTCAGGCTAGGCGAGCTCATCGGCCAGGGTGGCATGGGCAGCGTATTTAGAGCAGAGCATTTGATGCTCAAGCGTCAATGCGCGCTCAAGTTTTTGATGCCGCATATGGTGTCTGAGTCCAGCTGGCAAATGTTTAAAACCGAGGCACAGATCCTCAATGCGCTCAATCACCCTGGGATGTGCAAGCTCTTTGATCTGGGCATACACCAAAATGCCCTGCCATTTCTCGCCATGGAGTACATCGCCGGCATCACGCTGGATGATCTAATCTATCGCCAGGGCTGCTTATCTACGGGTGCGGCCCTCGAGATCTTTGAAGCAGTTGCAGGGGCACTCGCCTATGCCCATCGCAACGGTATCATCCATAAAGACATCAAGCCAGGCAATATCATGCTGGCCGCGCTCCCCAATCAAAGCACATCGGTCAAAGTCCTCGACTTTGGGATCTCCGAATTGGGCATGGGCACACAACAAAATGCGATGATCCGCACGAGAGAGCGTCAAGCCCCAACAAAGCAAAGCGATATCATAGGCAGTGCCAGCTACATGAGTCCGGAGCAGTTTAGAGGGGAGCCGCTGACGCAGGCAAGCGACATTTACAGCATGGGCTGCGCATTGTACGAGACGCTGACGGGCTCGCCGCCATTTGTGGCGGACACACCTGATACCGATGTCGTGAGCGATCTATCAGAAATGCATCAAAACGAAGAGCCACCAACGCTCTTTAAAAGGACCGGCACGCGCTTTCCATCACAAGTAGAGGCTATCGTGGCAGCCTGTCTGGCAAAAGATCCGATGCATCGATATAAGACGATGAGTGAGTTTCTCATCGATATCGGGCGCTACAATGCAGGCAAGCCCTTGCAATTTGCGCGCCTGGCGGAGCCAGACGAGGAGGATGATGCTGTAAGCGCTAATCCACGCAAGCATTGGGCCATAGTAAAAATGGCAATGGCCATGGCGGCCCTAGCGCTGCTGGTATCTGGCATTGTGTTTTATATGATGAAAAAAGAGCCGGAGACGGCCCCACAGAGCGCGGGGGCATCGAGCGCCGGCAAGCCTGTCTCCACAGATAAGGCACCGCAGGCAGTGCAGCCATATCGGCAGAAAGAAATCGAAGAGGATAGCAAGGGGCAATATTATGTCTACAATTTTCCGCAAGAGTCGATAGGTTTTCTCTACTCGCACACATCCGAAGATGCCTACGCTCAGGCTTGCGACGCACGTGGCAGGGTGCGCGTGCCGCGGCAAATGTATGGCTTTGCGCCTTCGCTAAAAAACCTGAGCAGGCCTGAGATATTGCAGAGATTTTTGCCGGATGATTTGTATTCTCTTGATTTGACCTATGTTTCGCACAACATGGGGGCTTTTTTGGATGCGGGCAGGCATTTAAAAAATATCTGTCAGGTCACCATCGAAGGCGATTACTCTCCTGCAGATCTCAATAAACTCGACTATTTCCCCATCACCAATATCGTTGTGATGGGCCCTACAGCCTCAGGCGAGCGATTGGCACAATGGAAGGGACTGGCCAATATTGACAGTATTTTTTATTCGCAGCCCAAAAACGAAGTCCCCTTGCTTAAAAAATTGACTGAGAGTAAAAAGCTGAAATATCTGGCTTTGCGTGGAGAATATAAAAACGAGTTTGCCCTGGACCCGCGTACGCCTGAGCTTGTGGCTCAGTTGACGGGGATTAACAAGCTCAACATGGAAAACACATCGCTCAAGGACGACGATGTAAAGATATTGGCGCGTTTGCCAGAGCTCAAGGCACTCTATCTGGGAGGCTGCAATCTGACCGATGCCTGCGTGCCGACGATACTGGCGATGCCAAAATTGGAGCTGCTCGAGATGAATATCGCGCGTCTGACTTCGGCGAATCAAAAGGCGCTCAAGACAAAAATACACACAATCGTCAATGCCACCTGGCACAATACTGTTGACAACTCGATCAATAGCGATAGCTACGGCATGTTGGAGCTGTACGAAAGTCCTAAGACACCACACAAAACGAAAACAAATGCTCTAAAGTAACCTTGGAGAAAGATTTGCTGGGTATCTTAATAGTATTGGTTAACTGAGCGCACAAAACAGGATCGACAAAATGGAAAAATTGCTGGCAGGTTTGCACAAATTTCAGGATGAGGGTTTTCGCGATCACCAGGAACTCTTTGGCAAACTAGAGCATGGACAAGCGCCTGATGCGCTGTTTATCACTTGCTCCGATTCGCGGATCAATCCCAATCTCTTGACTCAGACCAATCCTGGCGAGCTCTTTATCTTGCGCAACGCAGGCAATATCATCCCGCCATATAGCCTGGGCTCCGGTGAGGCAGCAACCATAGAGTTTGCAGTGGCCAAGCTCAAGGTCAAGGACATCATTATTTGTGGGCATTCGCATTGTGGTGCCGTCAATGGCATCATGCACCCGGAGATCGTCGAGGAGTTGCCTGCCTTGCGTGCATGGTTGCATAACAGCCAGGCAGTGCATTATCTGGTGGCAAAAAATTATCCAGAAGTGGCCAAGGATGACGCCAGGACCATCAACGTGGCTATACAAGAAAATGTACTGCTACAGATTGAAAACCTCAAAACCCATCCCAGCGTTCAGGCGGGAGTGGCCGCAGGCACGCTCAAACTGCATGCTTGGGTGTACAAATTTGAGACTGGTCAGGTCTTTAGCTATGAGCCCAAAGCCGAACAGTTTTTGGCTCTTGTGGCGCCGGATGCTTCGAAAGAGCGGCGCAAAGCGCGCTTTGTGACTACGGGCGCAGAGACGATCTAGTTTTTGATCCGTGATATTGCAGATTATGGTGGATGGATAGAATGCTCCGGCCGCTGGTGCTGCGCAAGGCGGCCTCCGCATCCTATCGCATCCACCATTCTTGCTTTCATTATGATCAAAAGCTGATAGCTCATTTGTCGCGTCCGTGTCAGTGGGGGCGCGAGTATAGATTTAGGCTGCTTCAGCCTGGTAAATCTTTAGCTGAATGTCGGGCCTGGTGTCATTTTTGGGACTGAGCGGATATTGAGGGTTTTCCCCAATAAAAAGCCCAAAACCGGGCAACTAATTAGCAGACACGAGTAATTTGACGTGACCATACTATTTGAGGATCCGATGCAAAAAAGAATACTCATGTCGGATGTGGCCGTAGATTTCGGTCTGAGAGCCAATTACACAATCCAAGTAGTCTATATAAAACCCAAACTTGGTGACATTTTCTACAGCCTGAATAATTCGGACAAGGTAGAGCAAATTGGATGGGCGCATTCTCAAAAGAGGCTTTAATACAGAATAACTGAGGATTTTCTACTGACCTTGCATCCCACAAATTAGAGCAGGCATTAAAAGAAAGAACAATTGGAGCGGAGACCACTGGCGGTGGCAGAGTCAGTATGTGTTCGATCTGTCATTGCGAGAATGGCTCAATGCTAAGACCCGCTTTGCGCAGCACCGGTGGGGCGTGCATTGAGCCTTCTCGCAACCCATCTCGATACTCATGTTTTTATACTGGCCACTGTCTTCTCGCAACCCATCTCGATACCCATGCCCTCGCCACCGCCATTTACGCAGTCCGCGGAAAGTCCACGCAAAACGCCGCCCCCTTGCCGCCAATCCCATCCTCGATCCTCACCTGCGCCTCATGCGACCTCGCTATTTCCCTTACGATCGCCAGACCTAGACCAGTCCCCGGCACATCCGTCCCCAGCACCCGGTAAAATCTCTCAAACACTCTCTCACGCTCATCCAAGGGGATACCAGGCCCATCATCCTCCACGATCAATGTCACCACATCCGGCTTATCCGACAACAAACGCACAGTCACATGCCCATCTTCTGGGGTGTACCTGATCGCATTATCAACGAGATTCATGATTAGCTCGCGCACTGATCCAGGATCTCCATTAAGCATCAGCGCCTCTTCCGACCCTTCAAATGCCAACTCGATCCGCTTATTGAGAGCCTCATACACCAGATCCGAAGTCGTCTCCGCCGCGATCTCCGTTATATCAAATTTTTTCTTTTCCAATTGCATTGCCGGATTTGGCTCCGCCTTTGCGAGAGCCAACAAGCGATTGACCATCCTCGTCACACGATTGAGCGCCGTATCCAATTGCTGCACCGCATGCGTAGGCTCAGGCGGCAACTGAAAAGACTGCATGATACCAGTATAGGTCTTGAGGCCAGCCAATGGAGTCCTCAATTGATGCGCCGCATTTGCCACAAATCGCCGCTGCGCATCCAGATCATCTCTCAACCTCACAAGCAGATCATTGATCGCCATCACCAGTGGTTGCACCTCTACCGGTACGTTATCGGCAGTCAGCGGCGTAAGCTCATATTGGCTGCGCTTGGCGATCGCCGAGCGCAAGTCGCCGAGCGGCCTCAAGCCTCGTCTGACACCCAACCAGATACACAATCCCCCAATGGCAATCATCAAAATCTGCGGCATCACCATCGATACCAACAACATCTGACTAAATCTCTCGCGCGCCTTCAGTGTTTCGGCCACCTGCAAAATAACCGAATCCCCCGTCCTCTCCGACTCTTTCTCAGAGACCGGTATGCGGATGGAGACTATGCGCACGCGATACGGACCGACATTGCCATAGCTAAACTCAGGCTTTGTAAGCGGCATATTGGCAGGCGGATCAGGCAGCTCAGGGTCACCGGTGATGACTTCGCCTGTGGTGCTTTCGATACGGTAGAAAGATCGATCAGAATTGTCATGCCGCAAGAGATTGCGGACGTATGGCGGCAGATCGACGAGGATGCGCCCCGATTTGCGCCTGGTACGGATCGCCACCGAATCAGCACTGTTTAGCAACTCTCTATCGTAAGCATCATTTGCAAAGGCTATCGAGAGATAATACGCAAAACCCGTGCCGACAACTGCCAGCACGCCCAGAGGTATAAGGAGATAAGCTAGTAGATCTCCGGCTATTGATGCACTAGTTAGCTTTTTCAACTAGATAACCGAGTCCGCGCAAGGTACGAATGGAAAATCCTTCACATTCTAGTTTCTTTCGCAGTCGGTGCACAATGATTTCTATAGCATTGTGAGTGAGATCCGAATCCCAACCGGTCAAATGATCGGCAATAAGGTTTTTGTTGACCACGCGACCGGCGCGCTGCAAGAGTATCTCCAGCACCGCCAGCTCCCTGGCCGACAGATCGACAGGCTCATCATTGAGAAAGACCCGACGCGAAGTCGTGTTGAATCTCACTGGCCCATAGGTAAACTCCACCGTATTGCCCCAGCGATCCTTACGCATCAAGGCTCTGACTCGCGCGAGAAGCTCCGGCACCTCAAAAGGCTTGGTCAGATAATCATTGGCCCCAGCATCCAGACCACCCACGCGGTCCTCCAGGCGATCGCGAGCCGTCAACACCATCACCGGCATGATCTGCCCACGCGAGCGCAAATTGGTCAGGACCTCCATGCCATCCATTCGAGGCAGCCCTAGATCCAGGATCAAAAGATCATAATCAGTGTATTTGAGAGCATGATCGGCATCATGGCCATTACCCACATGGTCAACCGAATAGCTGCTATTGCGCAGGGCCAGGGCAATCCCGCCTGCCAGTAGATCATCATCTTCAGCTAATAGTATCCGCATGGTTTCCTTTCCTCTTTAATCCTAAAGCTAACCTATTGCCTCATTCTTTCAGAAATCTTGCAATCTAATGACAACCCCCAATTTTTCATTATCCTTCATAGAATGGCCTTGCCGCTCTAAAATCGCCCGGAAGGCAATAAAATAGGCTTTGATCTATATATCTGGAGGCAATCGTGCTCAAAGCTGGTATCGTGGGCTTGCCCAACGTCGGTAAATCGACACTCTTTAACGCCCTGACCTCGTCATATCAAGCCGAGAGCGCCAATTATCCCTTTTGCACCATCGAGCCAAACGTCGGCATTGTCAAAGTACCCGACACCAGACTCGACAAGCTCAAACAGATGGTCAACCCGCAACAAGTACTGCCTGCTGCATTTGAGTTTGTGGACATCGCCGGTCTCGTCCGTGGCGCCAGCAAGGGCGAGGGCCTGGGCAACCAGTTTCTCTCGCACATCCGCGAAGTAGACGCCATAGTCCACGTCGTGCGCTGCTTTGAAGACGAAAACATTACCCACGTCGACGGCGGCGTCGATCCCCTTCGCGATTCGGAGACCATCCACATCGAACTCGCCATGGCCGACCAGGCCTCCATCAGCAAACGAGTAGAGCGCCTCGCCAAGCAAAAAAAACAAGGCGACAAACGCGCCACCCTCGAAGCCGAGATCTTTGAAAAAATCTCCCCCTTCATCGATAACGTCGAACCCATCAACATGGATGTGCTGACCGACGAAGAAAAAGCCATCCTTCCACAGCTTCAATTGCTTTCCACCAAACCATTGCTCTATGCAGCCAATGTAAAAGAAGAAGAACTGGCCGATCCTGACAAAAACCCCTTTGTCGCCGCCCTCAAAAAGCGCGCCGCCGAAGAAAAACGCCCCGTGGTCGTCATCTCAGCCCAGATCGAGGCCGAGCTGGCCGCCCTCGAACACGAAGAGCGCATGAGCTATCTAGAATCGCTCGGAGTCAAGGACTCGGGCGTCAACACCCTCATCCGCGCGGCCTTTGACCTCCTCGGCCTCAAGACATACTTTACCGCCGGCGAAAAAGAAGTCCGCGCCTGGCCCTTCGAAAAAGGCTCCACCGCACCCCAGTGCGCCGGCATCATCCACACCGACTTTGAGCGTGGCTTTATCAAAGCTGAGGTCATCGGCTACGACGACTATGTCGTCGCCGGCTCGGAAAAAGCCGCCAAAGAAAAAGGCACCATGCGCCTCGAAGGCAAAGAGTACGTCATGGCTGATGGCGACATCGTGCATTTCAGGTTTAACGTCTAGGGGGATTTTCCCCATTCACACGGGCAGACTCATTGTCTAGACTCGTAATATGAAGACACGCACAGCCACCGCTATTTTTATGCTGATCGCCGCCATCATTTTTTCGGGCATTTCCCCCGCGATGGCTCAGAGCGTCCTGCTTGACGCCAACGGCAACTCCATCGGCTCCAGCACCTCGGGCGTCTCAGCCTCACCATACGGCTACCTCACGACCACCCCCAACTACTGGGGCGACTATCGCAATAGCCCTCAAGGTCTCGGCACCTACAACAATCCCTACACCGGCGGCAATTACATCAGCAACGGCCAGGCTACTTTTTACCGCCCCAACACCACACCTTATTACCAGCAAAACCTCAACTCGGGCAACAGTTCCGGTCGCTTTAGCGGCGTCGGCCTCGGCATAGCCGGCGGCATGATGGGCGTCAGCGCAATGCAGATGGGCATCGCGGGCATCGGCCGCAAAAACGTCAACGCCAAGGATCCCACCCAGATGGATGAGAAAGAATTGGCAAAAATGGAAGCCCGCCGCAAGAAGCAAGAGGACAAGATCAAGGCACATCTGGAGGCCGCTCATGCCGAAGAGATGCGCCGCAAGGGCATCACGCCCATGCAAGCGACCCCACAAAAATTTGCCGACACCGACCTCGAAGGCGACGTCCTCAGCCCCAAGCAAGCGCAGGCAGTCGACGGCCAGTTTTAAGTTGTTTTTGGGCGTGGCATGCATATGATGTAGGGACCGCATCATTATTGGGTTGAGCCACGGACCATGGCCGAAGCCGAACTCTCCATCAAATACCGCAGCCGCGCCGTCACCGGCCTGCATTTTTTGTCCTGGCTGGGACTGCCGATCTCGATCGTCTCTACGATCTGGCTCTTTATGTGCATCCAGCTGAGCTTCAACAACCTCAGCGCCCGCGGCGAGATCCTCGGCCTCAGTACTGCCATCACCCACCAAAACGATGTCGGCTCACCGGTCTACAGCATCTGCCTGGCGTTTTCGATGGCTGCGATCGCCTTTGCCCTTTTGCTCTTTGTCACATCCGACACCACGATATTTATAACTCGCAACGGCCTCGGCGTGCCATTTGCCCTGCTGCCCGGCCCCTGGCTGCGCACCAAGCTCAAATGGGGCGATTTGCTCAATGTAGACTACTCAGCGCACAATGATCCAAAAAACGGCGTCCTCATCCTGACCTTTGCCGGCAAAGGCCGCCCCCACAGCCTGCGCCTCAAGACCTCGCGCCTCAGCAACGAGGAGCTCGAAGGACTCTTTCTCGCCCTCGACGTCTGGGCCTCTGAGACCAGTAATCGCAGCGAGCACTTTAAAAACCTCCTCGAGGTACGCCTCAAGCACCAGCAAATAACGGGCGGCAGCCGCACCGAAATGTGGCAAGACGAGCTGGCCAGGCGCTTTGGCTCGACCAATTTTATCCCGCTCGAGCCAGGCGAGACGGTTGCCGATGGTCGCTTTACCGTCGAGCGCCAGCTTGCATTTGGCGGCCTCTCGGCCATCTATCTGGTGCGCGAGCGCGATGGCAGCCAATGCATTCTCAAAGAGGCAGTGATACCAGATTCGACAGATGCAGAGACCACGCAGGTCTCCATCGGCCTGCTACAAAAAGAAGCCACCATGCTCGCCACTCTCGACCACGATCGGATTGCGCGCATATACGACCATTTTGCCGACCGCGGCCGGCATTACTTGCAGATCGAGCACATCGATGGTGTCGATCTGCGGCGCTTTATCAAAGACCATGGGCCGCAGCCACCAGAGGTGGTGCGCGCCTGGGCAGTCGAGATGGCCCAGCTGCTCGTCTACCTGCACGAACGCACAGAGCCGATCATACACCGCGATTTTAGCCCCGACAATATGATCTTGCGCAAAAAGGACGGCACCATAGCTTTGATCGATTTTGGTGCCGCCAATTTCTTTTTGGGCACCGCTACTGGTACCATGATCGGCAAGCAGGCTTACATCGCCCCCGAGCAACTCCGCGGCAAGGCCCGCCCGGCCAGCGATCTTTATGCCTTTGGTGGCACCCTGCACTTTCTCCTCACTGGCGAGGATCCCGAGCCTCTATCCCCATCCAGGACAGTTACCCGGGGAGAAAATGCAGAGATGGACGCGCTGGTCGAGGCGATGACGCAGATGGAGGCGGCTGAAAGGCCACAGAGTGCCGCCGCAGTGCTCGAGGCACTACAGGCGATGCATTTTAAAGACGAGGGTCATATCATACACACCAGGCAAAAAGAGGGCGTCGAGCATGCCGTCTGATTTTGAGCTCGATACAGATCAGGCCCTGGCGACGCCCACGCTCAAAGTTACGCCAGAGACAGAGTTAGTGCCAGAGCCAGCCCCAGCGCCCCTCACCCCCATGGCCACACGGTCCAATCAGATCGAGACTATATTTAAATCAAACTGGCAGCAGGCCCTGGCCTACGTGCCCAACGCCAATTTTGTCCTTTGGTTTAAGCCCACGATCATCAAGCTTATGGCCGTCACCGCCCTGACGCCTTTGATCATCGTCGGCATCATTTTGACCGGCATTTTTGGCTACCTCATAGAGCCTCTGCTACGCGCCGCCATGCACAGCATGGAATACTCCTTTCTCCACCCAGCAGACCCAGGCACATCCGAGATCATTGCCACCATCAATAGATTTCAGGGCATGATCCTTACCGTCATCGGCTGTGCATCAGCCTTTGCCACCTACAAGCTCCTCACCCTCCCCAACGAGATTATCTGGAGCAACGACTGGATCATCATCGGCAAGGCCTCGCGCAATAACGATGAAATAATCGACTTCAGCACCCATCGGACCCTCGTCCTCGCCGATGTAGTCGACATTGCAGTCATCCGCCCACCAAGCACCAAATCGAGCCTCGACTACAAGATCGAGTTTAGATTTAAAGACGGCAAGACCTTTAGCCTCCGCTACGGCGACGTGATCAAGGCCGACGACAGGCACAAGCTCCTGCAGCACCTCATCAATAGATTTCCCAACTATATCTCCAGCCAGGACCTCGAACCACTCCGCCCCGCCTCCGACGAGCTCAGCTACACAGCCCTCTGGCTCAAAGAGCTCGCCGCTCCCCCAAAACGCGACAAGCTCGCCCCGCTTGCTACAGGCGCTCTCGTCAACAATGGCCGTTATGCCATCATCTCGCGTATTGGTGTCGGCGGGCAGGGCACAGTCTATCTCGCCCGGGACGAGCGCAAGTTTCACGGTGATCTGGAGCAAACACTGTCAAGCGAGGTCGTCCTCAAAGAGTTTCTCCTGCCCGTCTATCCCGAGGCATCCGTGCGCAAGGCCGCAGCGCTAAGGTTTCAAGACGAGGCAGCCCTCCTGGGCCGCCTCGACCACCCAAAGATAGTGCGCTTTCTAGAGCTTTTTCTCGAAGATCACCGCGCGTATCTCGTCCTCGAAAAAATCGACGGCACCAATCTCCGCGATCTAGTGAGCCAGCAAGGACCTTTCCCCATCTTGACCTGCGTCAATTATATGGAACAGATGGCCCGCATCCTGCAGTATCTGCATGGGCAGACTCCACCGGTGGTGCACAGGGATTTTACCCCAGACAATCTCATCTTGCTTGCCGACGGCACCATCAAGCTCATAGATTTTAGCGTCGCGCAAGTCATCGACAGCACTGTGACAGGCTCGGTGGTAGGCAAGCCCAACTTTATCTCACCCGAGCAGTTTAGAGGCAAGGCCCAACCCGCCTCCGACATCTATTCACTGGGAGCCACTGCCTATTATCTGATCGAAGGGCGCCTGCCTGAGCCCATCACCAACCTGAGACTCGAGGACACCTCCGATCGAGTGCGCAGCAAGGTCTCGCAGATAATAGAGCGCGCCACCAGACTCGACACTGCATCGCGATATCAAGACGTCTCACACTTGCTGGCCGACATTGCCAAGCTCAGGGAGCTCATGTAATGACCAGCCATAGTGTACGTGATAAATACGCAGCCCCGCTGATCGGCCTGACCGCAGGCTTGACGCTGCTCACAGGCTTGTGCAGTGCCATAGTACCGCTATCGGTGCGCCTCAGCGGTCATCCACGATTGTTTTCGGTACTGGTGCCTGGCGAAGCTTATCACTTTAACAAGTCCCTCACCGTCATCCTCGGCTATCTCCTGATTTTTCTCGGGCTCAATCTTTTTAAACGCGCACGCCGCGCCTGGTGGCTCACCGTCATCCTCTGCACCATCAATGTCATTGCACTGTCAGCGGTGCTGGGCCAGGAGCACGTCAACCTGCTATTGATCAAGGATCGTGACCTGGGGGAGCTTTTGCCTCTATATGCCATGGCACCGTCGCTAATCACTCTTGCTACGCTCTGCATCAATCGCCGCTATTTTACCCGTCGCTCCGCCTCCTCCTCGATCTTTGATGCTTTGCGCATCATCGCCGTATCCGGTGCCGTCATGATCGCCTATGGCGTCCTGGGCTTCTTCTGGCTGGACAAGCGCGATCTGGGCGTCGACTTTCACCTCCAGTCGGCATTTACCAGCACGATCCAGGAGCTCACCGCCTTTGGTACCAGTGGACCAGCCCATGCTCACACATATTTTGGCAAATGGTTTTTACACTCCCTTCGCACCTTTGGCACGGTCTGCGTCCTGGGCATCATCTATGCGGCATTTATGCCCATCCGGTATAGATTGTGGGAAAGACCCAGCGAAAAAGCGCAGGCGCAAAGGATCTTGGAGACAGCGGGGGAGACGCCCCTCGATATATTTAAGATCGCAAACGATAAGAGTTTGTTTTTTGGAAAGAGCCAAAATGGACTGACAGAAGGGTTTGTGGCTTATGGTGTCGCCAACGATATAGCCGTGGCGCTGGGTGAGGCAGTTTGCCTGCCGGAGCAAAAACGCGAGCTGATCGGCCAGTACTGCGACTTTTGTCATGAGAACGGCTGGCACGTCGCATTTTTGCAAGTCAACGAGCAGCATCTGCCAGCCTACGAGGCCAACGGCCTCAATGCCTTGCAAGTAGGCGAGGATGCGATCGTCGATCTAGAGATCTTTTGCCGCGACACGATCAAAAAAAAGACATTTAAGAGCACAATCAAAAAATTTGAAAAAGACGGCTACCGCCTCGTCAAGCACGCCCCGCCGCACAGCGAGGCTCTGCTGGATGAAGTACAGCGCATCTCCGACGCCTGGCTCAGATTGCCGGGCCGCCGCGAGCGCGGCTTTAGCCTGGGACAATTTGATCGGCAGGATCTTGGCCAGGACAATCTATATGTCTTGCGCGATAAGGACGGCAAGGGGGTGGCCTTTGTCAATCAAATCCGCTCCTACAGGCGGGATCGGCGCGAGTCGACCATCGACATGATGCGGTATGGTGCCGATGCGCCAAACGGCACGATGGATTTTTTGTTTGTGGAGCTGATGAAGTCACTCAAGGCAGACGGCTATGAGGAGTTTAGCCTCGGTCTGGCTGCGCTTTCGGGTGTTGGGCAAGACAGCGATGACGACCTCAAAGAAAAAGCCCTGCACCAGATCTACGAGCATCTCAATAGATTTTTTAGCTATAAGGGTCTGCGCAATTATAAAAACAAATTTGAGCCTCGGTGGGAGCCGCGCTATCTCATCTACGAAGGCCGTCTGCCTAATCTGATCAAGACAGGCCTAGCGATCGCCAAAATCACCGAAAAGACCCAGAGCAACGCAGATGATGCCTCGACGGCATCAATGGAGAAAATGCAGGACGCTCATCAGGATCTCGACGGAGATAAGGATGATGACGAGGACCTCTAAAAACTCCGCACGGCCATGCTCGGCCTGGTCGTGATAAAAGCGATAGATCTCCTGCACCGATTGCAATTTGGACTCGAGCTGCTTTTGCCAGTCTCCGAGCGCGAGACGCTGCGCTAGACCACGGTAGAGGCGGGCGTAGTAGGCATCCCCGACAAACTTGAGGGCGTTGTGCGCCTTGTCCGATAGCTCCTGCACATCGACGAGCAACAACCTCAAGGTTTCTGCCTGCCTCTCTGCCGTCTTGCCGCCCTGCCACCAATTTTTTCTCATTCCCTCTGACTTGGCCTTGTAGATCTCGTCCAGATAACGATCCAACAGGCTATCGTAGGTCCTGAGCTCAGCTAGCTGAGTATTGGCAAACTCGACGAGACCATCGACTACGGCACCGCCTTCGGTATCATCAAAGACAAAGGCAACATCCCAGGTAAAGATCGCCAACTCGCACTCGGCATAGGTAAAGGCAGATTTGGTCGTTTCCTCGCGCTCCATGCGGGATAAGGGCTGCTGCTCCAGAGAGATGAGCGAGGCGATCTCATCGCGATACTCGGCCAGCAGCCGATCGGCTGTGACCGGCGTGTCAAAGGCGGAGACCTCGATTGTGATGTAGTCTTCAAAGATGGTGTCGTGAGGCCGCACAAAGGTCGCACCGAGGTGCTCGGTGACATCAGCGAGATCGCGCAGGGCGACCTGATACAGAGGCGAATGTCCCTTGAGCGACAGGGCCAACACACGCGCCTGCTCAAAAGTCCCGGCAAAAGGCAGAGTGTACCTGATAGCCACCGTGCCATAATCGTAGAGCTTGATGCGGCGGTCGGCGGTCACGCCATCGAGCCAATCGAGTTTGATGCCCGGCACCATGCACATGAGCGGCGGCCGCGCAAACTGCAATGCGGGCAGCGGCCCTGACTGCGGCAAAGTCTCGATGATAGTCGCGCGATAATCGTTGTTGGGATCGTGGTAGCGCACACGCGCGAGCGAGATCGAGTCGCAGACGTCAAAGATATAGTAAAAATGCAGGCGGCCATCGGTGATCTGGATGGCGGGGGGCGCTTGGTTTGTCATGTAAATATAGTAGGTGATTTTAGTAGATGATAAGATATCCCGGCTTAAATATTATCGCCGGGACTGGATGGGTGCACGGATGGAAAAAGATGCTGGATACATCGGCGTGGCCAAGATGGATCAAGATGGGACGATCCATTTGATTTTGCGCGCTGAGACGCTCGTCATCGATGTCGCCAGTCAAAACTCAGTGGAACCAATAACCGGATCGGGTTGTCTCACGTATCACCCGGATCACCCGCAGTATGGCGAGATCGCGAGCCATCTGCCTGACCTTGCTCCGGGGCATACCTGTGCTGTCAGACCCTGGCCAGATTAGAGCCTGCTAAGCCCGACCTGTTGGCAATTTCTGACATAATATATCCACCATATGGAGAGCCTGGATGAGGAGCTTTCGCTTGCGGCGCCTTTTCGCCTATTTTTTGTTGACCTCGATGCTCATGCTGACTGGCTTTACGCTTTCGGCATCGGCTCAGTCGAGCGCGTCACTGGCTACTCTGCAAAAAATGGAAATGCATTTTTACGACCATGATTTTGCCAAGGACGACACGGAGTCGCGTGTCGACCGGATCGAAAAAATGGTCTTTGGCGAAGCAAAAGAAGGGGATTTTGATAAGCGCATTGCCGATCTCGATGGACTGGTGGACAAGCCGCAGTCGGCCGAGTCGATAGCTAGTCAAGCGGCGAGTGGCAATTTTCCGCAAAAAGTGGCGACTACAAACTCGAGCGGCTCCGGTAGTTCTGCTGGCTCAAGTGCCGACTCGACCATCGATGACTCGGGCGTGAGCTATCCCAAGGTCAACGAGCTGGAGGAGCTCATACTCGGTCAGGAGTATCCGCGCCTCAAGCTCAAACTGCGCCTGGCGCAGCTCGAGACAAAGATCTTTGGCAAGCCTTCGCCTTCGGATGATCTGAGCCAGCGGACCGAACAACTCGAAAACTACTGGCAAAACAGCCTCAACCCCAACATGCTCAAGCAGTATCAAAGCTCCATCACTTATCTGGAGCAGCAGGCGATCGGTCAGACCTATCCCAACAAGCCGTTGATCGAGCGCGTACAGACGCTCGAGGGCATTATCTTTCCCAATGACCATACCAATTACAAGACTCCGATCCAAAACCAGATCTCGACGATGCTAAATGCAGTGCACCTCAGTACTGGGCAGCAGAGCAATGTGATACCACTCAACAATACGGCTGACTCTGGTACAGCAGCAAACTATGGTTATGGCACTGCCCCTGGTCAAGCCACGACTCTGGCATCGGCTGGCAATTATGGCACAGTGGCTCCTGGTGCTTATCGTGGTAATGCGACTTATCAGCACACAGGCTATCCGGGCACCACGGCGGACTCAGCTAATCAATACACGAGCCAGGGGCAGTATGCGAGCGCTCCGGCAGCCAATCCCAATTACAATCCTTATCAGCAGGCATCGGGTACGATACAGCCTTTTGCAAACAGTGCTGCTACGGCAAGTGCGCCTCCGCAAAAATCGCAGGGTCACCCTCTGCTAAAAGGTCTCGCCAAGGCGCTTGGTGCAGCGGCAGGCATGGCCGCTGGAGCAATGATGAATAGCTCGATGTACGGTGGCTATGGTGGTTATGGTGGCTACGGCATGAGCCCGATGGGCTACAATCCATACAATTATGGTGGCATCCCGGGTTATGGTGGCGCTTCGGTATTTTAGTCGGATATGAGTAAATCGATCGATAAGTTTTTTTGGGGCCTGGCCTTAGGTCTTTGCGTAAGTAGCTCTTGTATGGCTCTAGCTGCAGATCAAGGGGAAATTGCAAATCCAAAAGTAATTGCGCACCGTGGTGGCAAAAAGTGGGCACCAGAAAACACGATGGCGGCATTTAGCAAGAGCATCGCCTGTGGTGTCGATGGTATAGAGCTGGACATACACAAGTGTGCGAGCGGAGAGCTTGTGGTGATCCATGACGATCGAGTCGATCGGACGACTAATGGACGTGGACTTATAGGTGAGATGACCTGGGAGCAACTCAAGGGGCTGGATTGCGGGAGTTGGTACGACAAGGCATTTGCCGCCGAGAGGTTGCCACTGCTACAGGATGTTTTGAAATTGGTGGATGGCAAAGTGACGCTAAACATCGAGATCAAGACCTGTCCGGTAAATTATCCAGGTATCGATGACGATCTGTTGGCGATGCTCGATGGTTATGCCTATCCGCAAAAAATAGTGATCAGTAGTTTTGATCACAAGGTCTTGAGGCGCATACACGATAAATTGGCAAAGGCTGGTCATCCGGATCGGTACAGGTTGGCGATGCTGGGTGACAATCTGCTCGAAGGGCTGGGGGCCTATGCAAAGACGGTGGGTGCGTCAGCGTGGAATCCCTCGATGGATTGCATTCGCAAGGACAGCATGGATGATGCTCGTAATGCAGGATTGCATGTCAACGTCTGGACACTCAACGACAAGGCGGACTGGCAGCGTGCCAGGGAGATGGGCGTGTCGTCGATCATTACGGATGATCCGGCGGGACTGAAAGAGTTTTTGGGCAAGTAGATAGATATTAATTCAATATCCCGGGGGGGTCTGGCTTGATCGAGGCTATGATCGACTTTAGGTGGTGAAAATGAGGGTAGTATGCTCCGAAATTTCCTATTGGTGTGGTTGATGACGCTACCTTTTCTCCCGATTGCCACGGCCATCTTTACACCATTTGTGAGACGGGTCACCTCCCAACAATTAAAAGCCTGCATCTTATATTCCGCTCTGATCCAGCTAATCGCCATTGGATGTTTCTGTTTGGTATTTCTTACCACCCCACGGATATTCTTTCCCAAACCGTCTTTTACATCTATAAGTCTGGGTATGCCTATTTTGCGATCTTTATAGCGAGTTTGATAATTGGTCCCGCTTTTTCTACGATGGTGGCAAGATCTCTATTGAGTATAAAAAATACAAAAGATCTCAAACACATTTTCATTGGAAATTTGTGGGTATTTGGAGCTATGTGGTTGGTCTTACGATTGCTACCAATGTGAGGGCAAGAATTGATGGGCACTCAAATTCTGAGTACTTGGTGGTTTTGGATTTTCCTGATATTGTTGCTAGCGACAGGCATTTTTACTCCCTTTGTCAAAGCAAATACGACTAAATCCCTAACGCAGTCAATCTCGTTCTCTGCGGCGACTCAAGCAATCGGGACCGCAGCGTATATCGGGGTATTCTTGGTCACCGGTTTTGCTCTGAGTCATCCACTAGTTAATAAAGACTCGCACCCAGTTTCAATTTTTGCTGTATTCCCATTTGCATTTGTGATTAGTCTCTTAATCGTGCCGACTTTGAAGACACAATCGGCAAAATATCTGATGAAAATCACCTCTGAAGAGGCTCTCAAACAGCTACGCTTAGGCAATCTGTGCGTATTTGCATTTCTATGGTTTTGCTTGTGGTTGTTTCCGTTTTAGAACGAGCTGGATAACAGGGTGCGGTCCGGCATCCTAATCGCTCCGGTCAATCATAGCGCTAAGTATCTGGAGATTGAAATCCATGCTTGGGTTATTCAATCATTACGCGGGGCATAACATAGGCGGCAAAGCCCAAATAGCTTTACGATGATGGTAGTATTTATCACCTTTTTTTTAAATCGGAGTATATACCCGACTAACCATTCCTAAATTGCAGGTGAGTATAAAGAAAGGCCGGGAGGCACTTTTGCTGACAGCTCCTGCCCAAATGGATGAGTTATAAACTCAGAGCGAAAAACCGCAACTGCAGATTTTGGATCGATGCGTACAGCAGGGTATCTCAAAAACTTAGCATCCTGGATATTGATGCGCGCTGTAAGGTAGAACGTTAAATGAGTGATCTCATTCAGCGCAAAGGGACTTCCTGCGAATGACCAGAACCTCATCAAGAAACTGCTGCCACAGGCGCCTACCGTGAAAAACTTGGGAAACAAAGGAAAATGACATGAGAAAGTTATTTGGGTCATGCTTTGCTGTCGCCATTCTGCTTATCGCGACTCTCCCAGCTTCTGCCACACCTGACTGGTTCGATTTCAAGTACAAAGATGGTTTATTGCGCATAGGCAGGCTTAGCGATGCCGAAATGAACAAACTTGAGGAAGAGCTTCGCTCAGTTTCCGAAGGTCGACTGCCGCAGGGTTCAACTGGCTCATATATTTTCGACGGTCGCGTTGTACGTTCATACAAAAACGATCGATTTGGACAACCGAGTTGGCTGGTTAAGCCCAGCCGCGTGTACATTGGAAAAGTGCGGGCGCACCGCGCATTGGCAATCAAATCTCCAACGATACAGGACGGCGGCACCGAACTCGAAGCAGGAAAGGAATACCGCATCTTAGCCGTGCCCTTTCAAGAAGAAGGAACTAGTAAACATAAGGCAATCTTTGTTTGGAGAGGCACGGTATTAGATCTTAGTACATTGCCATCGTCGCCATCAAAGCATTAACCATTTGTACTTTGAATCTAAGATGTCGCAAAACGCTTCCTTGCCCCGTACGATAGATCCACTATAATTTCCACCGGACAAATAACTAATCATCTGGATATTATCATCATTCAGGCAGGAGACTGCGAAACAAATACTATGAAAAGAGACGAGTCAATAAGGAAAGACCGCTAATGTCGAAATGGTGAAAATAAATGAGAATTATTAATCAGCAGCAAATAAAAGCAGTTATAGCGCTAACGGGTCCCAAAAGGTATTCACATTTCATCAAGTTTGTTGCTGATACAGAAGAAGTTTGGGGACTGTATCGAGACGGCTGGGCACTCGCAGCCACCAACGACGAAAACAAACTGGTGCTTCCGGTTTGGCCGGCAAAAGAATATGCGGCAATTTGCAAGAAAAATCATTGGTCTGACTACGAACCAAGATCAATCTACCTTTCTGATTTTATGGAAAGCATACTCCCTGACCTTGAAAGCCAGGGAATTCTGCCTTGCATCTTCTACTTGCCTACTGATAAAGGTGTAGTTCCAGAACTGAAACTCCTTTTGAAGGATCTACAGGAGGAATTGGATAAGTATTAGTGTATTGCCCCATTTCAATCCGCATCGACAAGTACTGTCGGTGAGGGTAAATGAGCATTCTAAATTTGTCTACGTGATTAATTCGTTGAGGTGGATGCGATAGGATGCGGAGGCCGCCTTGCGCAGCACCAGCGGCCGGAGCATTCTATCCATCCACCTCTTGCCTATTCTGCATCAATTTCATCAATAGCCAATGGCATCGTAAACCAAAACAGCGACCCTCCATCCGCCGGAGACTCGACTCCGATCTCGCCCTTGTGCTCCTCCACGATAGCCTTGGCTATAGCCAGTCCCAGACCCGATCCTGCCTTATTGCGTCCATCCGATGATCTCAATTGTTGAAACCTCCCAAATAATTTATGCATTTGATCCTTGGGTATCCCTTCTCCATGATCCCTCACTTCAAAACGCAAAAACTCATCATTTGGTTCAATCTGCTTGCAACTAAGCGTGATGACGCCCTCTGGAGCCGAGTATTTGAGAGCATTAGACAACAGATTGAGCAGCACCTGCTGCGCACGATCCAGATCGCAATAGATCTCGTAAATACCTTTAGCGATCTGATTTTCGATCGATACATGCGCCTGATCTGCAAGGCTGGATACGGCATTTACAGCCGATTCGGCGATACTTCCTGCGTCGTAGACTTCCAGAGCCAGATCCAGTTTGCCCGACTCGATCTTGCGCATATCGAGTATGTCGTTGATCAGCCTGATCAGCCGATCGGTCTCCTGTGCTGCGATATCCACTACTGGCTTAGCCGTGGGCGGTAGATCCGAGCCGAGGTTTTCCATGATACCAAGCGCAGTGCGTATCGACGCGAGCGGAGTTCGCAGCTCATGCGACACCATGGAGTAAAAATCCTTTACTCTCTCTTCAACTTCTTTGCGCTCAGACACATCACGGATGATGGCAGTAAACAACCGCGCATTATCTACGTTTACCACAGACACAGACACATCCACAGGCACCGTAGTGCCATCCGGCCTGCGCACCAGGATCTCTTTACTGGCGTTTTCATCCATCCTGATACCAGGCAAGACGCTCTCAATCGGCTCGCCGACCATCTGCCAACCAGCAAAGCCAAACATACCTTCTGCCACTATATTGACCGACTCGATCTTGCCATCGGCTAAAAAAGTCACGATCGCATCAGGAGCAGAGTCTACCAGAGCACGCAACCGCGTTTCTCTATTTTCCACTGCTGTCTGCGCCTTCTGTAGATTCTTTTCTGCTATCTGCCGCTCAGACTCATACCTTTTCACCCCAAAAATCACCACCAATAGTGCCAACAGCGCAGACGACAGGATAAAGCTGACGCCCGCCATGCTTGCTAGACTGTCACGATCGAGCACCTGGAGACGATCGGCCATCTCATCATTGATGGTCTTGGTCACGTCTTTGGCAAGCCACTCGACGTGCTTGGTTAATTGATCTTCGTTATATTTTTTGGAGCGCGCAAATGCTGGTATCATACCGAGCTTTTGCCGTACTTCTATGACCTCTTGGGCACAGCTCTTGCGATAACCGACCGACTCGGTCATTTCATCCAACAGCATCGAGTATCTGCTATTGCCTGCCAACAGTGCCCTTAGAGATTTAAAATACTCATCGATCCGCCCATAGGCGAGATTGAAATCATTTAAAAATTCCGCATCACCAGTAAGCAGATATTGCTTTTCGCTGGCTTCAGCGCGCACCACATCCAGCACTACGGCATTGAGATACTCCAGCAATTGAAACTGCTGGGACGAGTTATAAGAGGACTGCAAGCGCTCAGATGAAAGAGAAAGAGTAGTAGTACCAATCGAAATGATAACGATGGACACGACAAAAATGATGGCAGCTACGGTGGCAGATAATGATAGCTTCCACTTTTTGAGCAGGGGCTTCATTCGGTGACTATCCTGTAGCCAGCGCCTCTTTTTGTGCGGATCAAGCCGTTTTCTTCGCTATCGCCTAGCTTGCGGCGCAGGGTCTTCATATGGGTACGCACGGTATCGACAGACGCAGCCGAATCACTCGGCCAGACCCGATTGAGGATCGACTCCAGTGAAAAACTCTGATTGGGATACCGCATCAATAGCTCGAGCAGGCTAAACTCCTTAGAAGTCAGATCGATCTCAGCACCTGACTTAAACACCCGTGCCGCTTCGCAATCCATCTCGAGATCACGGACCTGCAGCACTCGCCCTGCATAGCTCTGCGGCCTACGCAAGAGAGCCTGCACCCGGGCATTGAGCTCTACTGGGTGAAAAGGCTTGACCATATAATCATCGGCACCGGCGTTGAGCCCCGACGCCTTGTCCTCGATCGCTCCCCGCGCCGTCAGCATAAGGATAGGGCAGCGACCGCCAGAGCTGCGATACTGCCGACAGACATCCAGCCCGGCGATATCGGGCAGCATCCAGTCGAGGATAACCAGCTCGTAATTAGCCATCCGAAGCTGGCTGAGCGCAGTCAGCCCTGTGTCGACATGATCGACCATGTGGCGGGCTTGCTCCAATTGCATTTTTAATAAAAAGGCGAGGTTTGTATCGTCCTCGACCAGCAGTATCTTGGCCATGGCTAGATATTGTCCCCGATTTTGTCCCGATCTTGATCTTGCATCTGGCGCCGGACCTCCAGCTCGGCCTCGAGCTGTCCGATGCGTATCAGCGCCCGTTCCAACTTGTTGGACGCCACCTCGTAGAGGCTAGTCAACAGCTCGATTTTTGCAGCAAGCGCCACCAAATCGTGACTGTGATCAATGCGCGTATCGAGGCTAAACTCGACTCCCGCTGCCGAAAGCTGCATCGCGACCGAGCTCTGAGGACTTGCAGGACGCTGTGCGCTGCCATCGCCCGCATCTCCGGCTTGTGGAGTCATCTCCACCGGGATTGGGTCCACTATGGTCACTTGAGGCTCGGCAGACTTTTCATCCATCTCATTGATTAAATACCCTTTCCCCCATAAAACACCAACCTTTTTGCCTGCCCCCAAGACAATCTACTCGTTATCAGCCTCTCAAAAAAAATCCGCAAAACCTCGCTCGGGGCGTTTATAGCGGACGCGGATCAGGCACAATGTTTACATGGTGAAAATGGTTGGGTAATGTTTAGGCCGCAAAATAAGGGTCTCAATCCGATACGTCTATCGAAGCTCAGCACACTGCCGGGTTTCGAGGATGTTTTTCATTGCCTGCAAGAGTGCCAAAAAAATAAGGGACGCACGATAGAGCTCCCCTGGAATGCCGAAAAACCCGCGCGCGACTGCATGCTCAGCGTCTCCGGCGATCGCGACGGCAACGAGCCGGTGTGGTCTTTTTACGCTGGCAACGGCGATTACAGCGAGCAGCGCTGGAGCTATCAATCCGGCGACATCGGCCTCATCACCAATCTCATCGTGCGAGAGTGCCTGGGCGACGACTCAGACATGAAGCTCGGCCAGGACCAGACCAGCTCGCATATAGCAGTGCAGCGTCCTCACAGCAATGGCAAGTCAGGATCATCGAGTGGAGCGCACAATCAGGCCACTAGCCAACCACTCGGGCAGTTGCCGCGGAACGGCAATGGCACCAACCAGCGCAGCAGCCAGTCCAATCAGTCCGGATCAAACGGCGGAGAGGGCTACGGCCGCAATCAGAGCCAGAGTCAGCAAAGCATCAGCCAAAACACCAGCGGCAGCCACCAGGCACCTGGCAAAGAAAAAGAAAAGCGCCACGCCACCCTCGAAGGCGACCTGCAAAACATGAAGGCCCCCAACCTCCTCCAGTCCGTTGGCATCAGCAAGATGACCGGACTCCTCAACGTCACAAACAACGAAGAAAAAATCGAAGTCTTTTTTGAAGAAGGTCTGCCCAGCCACGCTGTCTCGGCCGACAGTCGCGGCGAGGCGGCGATCACCGAGCTCCTCACCTGGGATGATGGCGTCTTTGCCTTTTATCCCAACGATCGATCCGGCGAGCGCACCATTTTTAAACGCACCGAAAACCTCCTCATGGAGGCCGCGCCGCTCATCGACCAGTACCGCTTTCTCAACCAGACCGGCGTCACGATGAATACCTACTTTGTGCGCAAGTTTCCCAATCTGTCGGAAGTGGAGTTTGAGCAACGCGTCAGCCGCGGCGCCAAGGCCGATCTGCTCAAGCAAAAACAGCTTTATCAGCTCATCGACAATCAGAGCAATCTGTTTGAGATCCTGCGCAAGATGCCACTCTCCAAAGTCGAGTGGATCTCCAGCGTCTACAATCTCATCGTCTGCGATCTGGTGGCATTATCGGACAAAGCCGCGCACGTCAAAAAAGTAGCGCCGATCGAGGCCATGGGCATCGACCGCTCGGCGATCTCGGTTGCCATGAAAAACATGATGCGCTCCGAGACAGGCCTGATCAACTATCCTGTCATCCTGTATTTTCTGGAGCAAGAATACTTTCGCTGGGAGCATACCGGGGCGCCGTTTTCGCTCATGGTTTTTGAGATGCGTCAGCGCACCGCGACAGGCCTGGAGCCACTGCCATTGCCAGCGATCAAAGAGGCTGCGCGCCGCATCAACGACATCAAGCGCAATATCGACCAGCTGGCGCATTTTGAGACTTTTGGCTTTTTGCTCTTGCTGCCCTATACGCGCGTGCAGGCAGCGTCCATGGTGGCACGCCGTGTCTCTGAGGTGCTCTGGGATCAAACGCGCGGCGGCGTACTAGACTCGAGCAATCTAGCACTGGCCATCGGCATCGCAGGCATCCCCGAGGATTGCCAGGATCTGGGCATGCTGCTATCGGCCGCCAAAGATGCGATGAATACCTCCAAAAAGACCGGCAATCCCGTGGTTATTTTTGGTAATCGGTAGATTTTGCTTTATCCAAGCCATTGTACGTGACTTTGTAGATCGCCCCGGCGTGGTCGTCGGAGATGTACATCTCGCCGGCAGGACCAAATATCAAATCGACTGGACGCCCCCAGGGAGAGCCATCAGCATTTTGAAAGCCAGTGATAAACGGCTTGTATACTGGCTTGTCACCGCTCAAGTCCACTTGCGTTATGCGATAGCCTGATGGCTTGGAGCGATTCCAGGAGCCATGCTCGGCTATAAATACGCTATCGCGATACTCAGGAGGAAATGCAGGAGATTTGCAAAACCTCATGCCCAGAGAGGCTACGTGTGCATCGAGTTTTTGCGCAGGCACGACAAAACTCGCGGCGAGCTTGGCGGCTTTGGGCTTGCCACCATATTCGGGGTCAGGCACATTGTCGCCATAGCGATAGGGGAAACCAAAATTGAGCCCAGGCTTTGGCGCATGGTTGAGCTCATCGGGCGGCAGATCGTCGCCAAGCCAATCCCGACCGTTATCGGTAAACCAGAGGTCGCCGGGCGAGCGCCAGTCAAAACCTACGCTATTGCGCACTCCGGAGGCATAGACCTCCCACTTTTTGTCCTTGCCGAGCCGCAGTATCGTGCCATAGATAGGGTCGGATTTTTCGCATACATTGCAGGGCATGCCCTGGGCCGTAAACAGCTCGCCTTGAGGCGAAAACCTGATGTATTTCCACCCATGATGCCCCTCTGGCGGCAGACCATCCGCGTGCACTGCAGGCTGCACCGCGAGCTCGGTCGCGCCGGCTGGCAGAGCCTCGAGTTTGGCCTGCACGTCGTCGACGCGCATGATCCGCGGTATTTCACCTACATATAAATCGCGGCCCAGGCAAGCAACTCCGTTGGGATCTTTGAAGCCCACTAGATCCACTACCCGAGGCTTACCGCCAGCGGTCGGCGGCATCACGGCACGGATGCGATCGCCTATCTTGGCACCGACAAATAGTATGCCCGAGTCGCTCAGCGACATCTGGCGTGCGGCCGGCACGTCGGCATAGTGCTCTACATTAAAGCCTTGCGGCACTTTGAGTTGCGTAACGCTGCCGCGCGAAATCTCATTGAGCCGAGCCGGCTCTATAGTGTGGCGCATATAAAGCCCGAGCCCCACGGCTCCTACAAGGATGGCGGTCCCGAGCAGAGTCTGGTTGAGTTTAGAGTTTTTAGTAGGCATGTGGTTACAATAAGGGTAGAAATGTTAGGAAGGACGAGCTCATCGAGATTATAGATGACCGCAGGCACACAAAAAATGAGCACTCATATACGAGATCTGATCTTGTTTGACGGCGTTTGCGGTCTGTGCAATCACTTTGTCCAGCTTGTGCTCGATCACGATCGTGCTGGACGATATTGTTTTGCGTCGCTGCAGAGCGAGCTAGGACAGGCCATCCTGCAGCGTCTCGGTCAGCGCACCCATGAGCTCAAGACCATATATCTAATCGAGGACATCGGCGAAGACCAGCTATCTGCCGACGCGCTCGGCCCTTTAGAGTCTTTCCAATCTGGGCGCGTCTATCGCAAGTCTGACGCCGCGCTGCGTATCATCAAGCACCTCGAGGGTCTCGGCCCACTCTCCGCTGCAGCGGCTGTCTCGGCCTTTATGCCCCGCCCTTTGCGTGACTTTGGTTACGATCTGGTTGCCAGCAATCGTTACCGGATCTTTGGCAAGCTGGATGCCTGCCGCTTGCCGAGTCCTGAGGAGCGCGCGCGGTTTTTAGACTTGTAAGGCCTGGCGGCTTGGATTCTGATAGGCTGACATCAGGCGACCATAGTTAAATAGTATACAGATGGGCCTGCGGAGTGTACCATTGAGATCTAGCTAGACGGTTAGTTTAGCTTGAGCCTGAGATTGGATGCTAAAACAATACCCCCTCCTACAATCGGCACTATTGACGGTGGCAGCCTGCAACGCTGCCAATGCCGCTCCCATGACTCAGGTGCCGGAGGCTGGTGCTAAGGTTGGCGCTAGTATCAGCAATGGTGCTATGTCTAAGCCCGCAGCGCGTCCGCACGTCGCGAGGCCTCATGCAAATGCACATGCTGCGCACCACCCTTCAGTCGAGTCAGCACTATCAAAGGCGGTACAAGCTAAGATCAAAGACAATGATCTGGCCGGGGCCATTTCGATCTTAAAGGACGAGCTGGCCGCTCATCCCCAAAATGCAGAGGCGCTCTTGCTCAAAGCTGGCGTCAACAGGCAGATCGGCGATTTTAGTGGCGCACGCGAAGACCTCGATAGACTGCTCGTTCTCCAACCACGCAATGTCGATGCCCTGATACAAAGGGCGGCGGTGCTGCGCAGGCTCAACGACACAGTCAATGCACGTCTTGATATAGACAAGGCCATCGAGCTGTCGCCCAAGAGCTATCAAGCCTACACCGAGCGTGGCGCCTTGCTGATGAGCATGGGCGACCTAAATGCCGCATTTGCAGATTACAACTACGCGCTGGGCCTCAATCCAGATCTCGGCAAAAGAGCGGTCAAGTATGCTCAGCCCAATCTTTCCCCCAATACCAATATGGCGTTTGTGCAGCCTGACAGGCAGTCGATTGCCGTCAAAGCTGGTGGTGCAGAAATAGAATTGGGAAAGGTGCCAGCCCAAAAGAAAAATGTAGTGACTGTGGCAGCACCAAATCATCCAGTGGTTTTTCAATCGCGCAAGGCACCACTGACGGAGCCAAGATCGCATAAGGATCTAGCGGCGCTCAATAATAGGGCGGTAGGAGAGATCAATGCCAAAGAGTTTAGCAAGGCGATCGCCAGTCTAGAGGAGCTGATCAAAGCATCTCCGGACTATGCACACGCAAAGGAAAACCTCGTCATTGCCCACAACAACTATGGTCTGGAGCTGGCGGCAAAAAGACCGCGGGAGGCGATAAAGCAGTTTCACGCAGCTTTGTTTCTCGATATCAAGCAAAATGCCATTCGCAAAAATCTCGAGTCCCTCATCCTCGAAATGGGGATGAATCCAAAGAACAATGCCGACAGGCTGGCCTTAGCCGAAGAGGCATTGAAAGAGGATGATGGCGAGGGCGCGTATGTAGAGTCGATGGAAGCTCTGCGTTTGCGCAATACGCCTGAGGCCAGGCAAAAGATGATGCGGGCGATCGCAAAGCTGGATAGTAGTACGGAGGATGCGACTACTAGCCCTCCTGCCGCGCATAACATTGCAAATAATGTGCCTCCCGTAGCCGCAACAGTGCCAGTGCAAGAGACGCATACGACAACAGCACCAGAGACTAAGCCACCCACAAACGTAGAATCAGCTCAAAATGCGGCCGTTCCATATTTTGGTTTAAATCAAGACACTATCGCCAGGATGGCACAATCAGTGCTCAAAGGAAATAGTGCAAACATAACGGCAGCGGCTGCCAACCTGGGTATCAATACAAAGGCGCTGGAGTCGGTAATACCGAGTCTGGTGCCCTCGACGACTACTAGCGATGGGCCTACAGCAACGCCATCCACCTCCGCAAGCAGCAACGTATCTCCAACTGCTGGCCACGAAATCCTCCTTGCCGGCCAGGCACCTCAACAAGCGCCGGCCCAAATCCCGCATGTCGAAGGCGAGCATCCGACGACGACAGCGGCCAAGACATTGTTGAGTGATGGGAGCGAAACCACAACCCCAGTGGGTTCTGCAGTGACCGCAAGCGCGCCTCTTACAACAACAATCGCGCCCAAACTCTTTGCTACCGAAGCCCCAGCAGCGACTCTTGCACAAGTCGACATGGAGGACGTGACCGCTAGACTCAAGTCAGCACCAGACTCCGTTTTATCACAAGCTCGTGACCTTATCACGGCTGAGCGTTACGCTAATGCAGAGGCTATCCTGAGGCGCATGTCGGCGTATTTGCGCAATGCGAGGGTAGATGACGCGTCGAGTTCGATAGGCCTCATGGATGGCGCCCTGGAGGCCCTGGCCGAGGTCTATATAAAACAAAATCAGTATGGCCGTGCAGAGCCCGTTCTGCGCGAATTGGTGGCCTTGCGAGAAAAGACCAAAGATGCAGAAGATCCGGTGCTGGGCAAAGCACATGCTGATTATTCGCAAGTCTTGCAGCAAATGGGACAGAACGAATTGGCGCTAAAGCATAAAGAAAAAGCCGCGCAGATATTTAACCTTGGACTCAAGTTTTAAGATCACTCTCAGCCCTGATCCCCGCCACCACCACCGGTGACATCATCCTCTGTGCTGTCGAGGCACCGTATATAGAGCTTGGCCATCTCCGAGCGCTGCTCGTCGGTCCAGTCAAAAGGCCTAAACTCATCGAGTATATGAAAAATCTCGCTATGCTTGGTCGCTACTTTTACACGGGCCAGCCACTTATTAAAATCAGCTTCGGTATTACCTGACATAGCCTCGCCTCACGCTTTTGATGACTATAAAAAACTCGCGGCATCCAGTCTTACAGACTGTGCATGCCGCGAGTCAATTATATTGCTATTGCTATCGCAATTACTCTTCCAATTTGGTCATGGAGAAGCTATTGGGGTGGAAGGGGGTGGTGAAACCATCTACAACGCCATTTTTGACGCCGTAGTAGGAGCCCTTGACGCCGCCGACTACGAGGCCGCCGGGGATGGTGACCAGGGAGACAACAGCAGCAGCAGGACCACAATCCTTAGCATGGATCATTTCGGTGCCTTTGCTGGTCATGGAGCAGTAGGACTTGAAGGACTCGCGAGCTACAGCGATCGGGGTGCCAACTACGGTACCAGCTACGACACCACCAACGCGGGTGGGAAACAGAGCGACGCTGGTGACTTTGTCCATGGCATCGTCGGCAGCAAAGGCCGGTGCGGCTACGGTGGCAACAGTGGCGGCAGCCATGGCCAGACTCATCAATTTATTCACTTAAAACTCCTATTTGCTGCAAGCAGCAGATGCGAGACGACTACTAACGGAGGTGTTTGCTGATAGTAGCCAAGAGCGATTACACTCTCAACACATCCAGCAAAAACATTCTTCCACGAAGACTGATAAAACTCAACATCGCAAAGACTCAAAAAGTAACAACTGTTGTGGCTTTTAAACCACTTATCAAGATCTTTTTTGCTCTACATATCGGTCACTACAGGCAGTGATTTGTGCATCGCTTCGAGCGCGAGGCAGTATTCAAGTGCTCGCCATTCGGCCCAATAGCGATCTCGCGGCGACTTGTCATCAAGTGCCACCGCCTCTTTGTGGATAAAGCCGCAATGCCCACCGCCAGATACGACTTCGAGAAAAATGTTTTCATTTTTCAACACTGCATCTTGTTGCAGGCTCGCGACAGGCACCATCGGGTCGTCGGTGGAGGTCAAAATAAGTGTGGGAGCGGTGATGCGGGACACAACTCGCATCGCTGAGGCTCCATGATAATAATCGGCACCGGTTGCATATCCGGCATCAGGGGCGGTGATATGGTGATCAAAATCACGCAGAGTCTTGAGTTTTTGCATCGCTATATTGATGCTGTCACGAGTGCCATATACGGAGGGAAAGAGCCGAGATTTTTGCCGCAGTTTGCGTTTGAGAGAGAGGAGAAAATTGAGCTCATATAACCGCCCATTTCTCTCCATTGCAGCCACGCATTCGGCAAGCTCTGCAGGCGGGCAGACGGCTACTCCGCCGTCCAGCAATCTTTCCTTGGCTGTGGCTTTAGCGTCATCCTCCCCCAGTGCCTTCAAGACGATATTGCCACCTAGCGAATACCCAATGGCATACACTCTCTGATATTTCTTATCTGTCTTTAATGAGCGCGCAAGGGCAAGCACATCTGCGCTGAGGCCGGCGTTATACAGAGTCTCGCATAGATGCATAGTGCCTCCGCAATTGCGGAGGTCGAGACGGACGGCTGTTAAGCCAGAGTGCAGGGCTTTTTCGCAGATGCCTCGCACGTATTGAGCTTGAGCTGAGCTTTCGAGTCCGTGCACGATGATGATGGCAGCAGGGCCGTTGTCGTGCAAAAAATATTGCACAGTGTTGCCGGGTGACACCTCGAGATAGTGCCTTTGCGCAGTGCGTTCGGTCAGCGTAAAGCGGCGCCGGTCGAGGGTCGTGGCAATGGTCATGCGATGGCCGTCGCGGCCAGCAAAAATCGACCAGGGTTCAAATGGCGGGAGCGATGTCTGCACTGTTTCCTTGCGCTATAATGCCGGCAGTCGTGGGTTCAAGCGAGTGCACACCTATGCTATCCGAAGGCGAACCATTCTTTTTTGCGCTTTTCGGCATGTTTATCGTGCTGATCTTTCTCGGCATCGCTCAAAATATGGGATGGTTACCCATGCTCCATTCCTAGAGATTTTTTTAGCTTACCGTGGCATCCTCATTTGCGCACAAATTATTTCTGACTGTCTCCGCTTTTGCAGTCTGCATCGGCGCAAGCGGATGCGCCCCAGAGGCACAGACCAGTGACGCGCTCAAGCAAAACACGCGGCTTGAGCTGGTGGACTGGCATATCAGCGGTCTGTGGGTGATCAATGCGCCAGTATGCTGGGTGCGCGTGGCCAACTACAACAACAAACCAATCAAAGAGGTCACCCTGGCCTATACGACCTATGGCTACGAGGGACAGCCCCTCGACCATGGCACCTACACTCTGGACGGTGAGATTCCACCAATGTCCATGAAAAACTTTGCCGAGCAGTATGTCGGCCTGGTCAATGTAGAGTCAGACCAGATCTCGATAAGTCTCGTGAGCGTAAAAGAGGGAGACGGCAGCGGGGGCGGTCACTAATAAGTGACGCGATCATCCTGCTTGCTAAAAGCCGATTTAATCACCAGGTAGGCGATAAAGCCGTACAACAGGGTGATAAAGACAAACGTGAGCGACGGCATCTTTTGGTAGATCTTGGCAAAAGGCCTAAAGATAAAGTCGACGATAAAAAATCCGGCTGCGGCTTGCATAAACTCGTTCCTCCTGTTGGCAACATTATAGGAAGAACGGTTAAGATGTGGTGAAAGATTACAAGAGCTAAATTAAAAGCTCGCTAATCCCCGCGATGCCAATAGCGGTGGTCGCGTGTCCAGCGGTTGGCGAGGACGGGTGAGACGAGCTCGGGAAAAAACATGAGCACTACGCCCAGAAGTAAAAACAGACACAACCCAAAGGAAAGAATCCAGATCATGGGTAAGTTTTGCGCCTCTCTTTTTGTGTGTGCGGTTTGATTGATCGTTTTACTAAAGATGCAATTTAAGCCGACCTGGTTTAAGGCCTGGTTAAAGACTGGATATATCCATGTCTAAGAGCATTATTAGCGACAGCACATATTACTCCTGTCGATGAAAAAATCAAATATTTTTCGCTGCGATTTAAGGTTAAATCGTGGCGGAGAGGCGGTTTTATATCCGTTAGAGATGCTCCAGCGCCACATCGACGTGCAGCATGCCATCGCTGTCGGCAGAGACGACCGTTGTTGCGGCGTCGTCTTCTTTGACCTTGCCGGATGCGATCACTCGATTAGCTGCAGCAGCCACACCGGAGCCCGCCCCAGCACTGCCAGCAGCGCTCGCGGTTTTGACCTTGTGAGATTTGACTGGTTCTTTCTTTGTCTCAGCCACTTTGGTCGTTTTGACCTTTTTGCTAGTGCTGGCGCTCTCAGTCGCTGCACTTGAGCTCGAGCTGACAGTTGTACTGCTATTTGAACCACTGCCCGACAAGCTGTTTAAAGCCGCACCATCCAATCGCGGGGTGTTGTATGCGACGTAAATGCGAGCTGGCACCAGGTCTTTAGCGCCGGTCTCGGCTGACGCGATCATGGTCACCGGCCTGTCATGCTTTTGCATGTAGGCGCTGGCATTGATAGGGCTGCGAGAGAGGAGCAAGGTGAGTTTTTCGGTACCGGGATTTTCGTCAAAGGTCAAAAATCCCTTACCAGGCATCACGTATTCTTTGCCGCGCTCAACGCGGTTGGTTTCTTTGGTGGACTCATCGGGAAAGAGCACGGATTGCTCGCCGCGGCTGCCACTCGAGAGGAGGATGTAGGCAAAGCCATTGATATTGCTCGTCACATGAAAGCGGATCGAGTCACCAGTCCTAAACTGAAATTTGTTAGAGACCCTTTGAGTCTTGCCATTGCGCTTCAACTCGATCGAGTAGCGGATGCCGGTATTGAGATTTTGCGAGGGCTTTTCTAATTGCTCAAAAAACAAGCCCTTAGCGCCGCTCATGTCCTGGTCGCTGCCGGAGCCGAGCTCGGCGCGCGAGGCGAGAGGCGACATGAGTGAAAGTGCGGCGACGAGACCCACGCTCAATCGAAAAGTTTGAGTGAACCGTTGCGAGACTTTCATAGCTTTCTCCTTTTGCCTGCAATATCCAATAAATTATCTAACAGCCTATCTGACCATCGCGTCGATGTTTACGCTGACTTCGCGCGTCCGATTATTAGGGAGGGCGATCTGCTCGTTTTGCTCTGCGCCATCGCGTCTGATCGAAGCATGCGGTTTGCCGTGCCGTATCTCGACCTGGCTCAGGTAGATCTCGTCGCCGAGCAGGCCCATGCCACCCAACTTGGCGGCGCCTTTTGCCTCTTTGGGGTCAAAAAATTTCTCCCCAAACTGCTTTATCTGCACCTCGACACCCACGCCTGCGTCGTCGCAGCTGAGGAGATCGGTGGCGCGAGAGACAAACTCGTCCATCAAAGCAGGATTGGTAGGGACGATGCAGCGGCGACCGGAGTTGACGAGGATCAACTTGTCGGCGCCAGCGGAGCCATCACCCATGAAGGCTCGCATCTCGCCAAAGTTTTGCGCTCTTTCCATGCCATTGGTGCCAATGAGAAACTGATCGTTATACTCGAGAGCTGCATCACGCGTGGCATCCTGGGGAGCGATCAAGGCGTTGACGCCGGAGCTTTGCTTGACAAAGACATACATGCGGCTGGGCTTGAGAATGCGTTCTTTCAAAAAGATCGCCTTGCCTGGTTCCAATATATAGGCATTGTCCTGCGGTTGGAGGACTTCGGTGGGTTCGGCTTTGAGGCGGTCGGTGGAGCCGGCGACGACCTGGGTCTGGACCCATGGGCCATCGGTGATGCTAAACATGGGGCCCGTCACGAGGCGCGGCGCGGGGATGGCTGCGATGGCAGCGGCGGTCGCACCGATGAGGCCAAGGCCGATGAGGACGGCGGAGATGATCGGGATGCGCGGTGCAGGAGGTCCGGAGGAAATGGCGGAGGTCATTGCAGGAAACCCAGTCACAGTGACCGCGCCGGTTTTCTTGGGTGTCGAGGGGCGTTTCTTTTTACCGATCTTGGACTCTTCGTCTGCCATCAGGCGATTGCCGCAGCCCTTGCAAAAGTTGGCCAGCTCGAGTGAGGTGCGTCCGCATTTAGGGCACTGCACTTTAGCGACTTCGCGGCAGCCACCGGCGTTTTCGGTGCGTACTCTCTGCGAAAAACTCTGCGCTGCGATCGCTTCTTTTTTATCTATAGCGGTGCCCGCATCTGCATCTACGTCAGCCTCCACGCCACTGAGGGTGATGCGCTTTACGGCTTCGTGTTCGCCAGCTGCATTGAGGACTTCAACGACGGCTGCGATCCAGATCGCCTGATGAAAGCCCCCTTGCGGTGCCACCACCAGTGGTTCACGAGGCACGGCGCCGCAGTGGATGCCGATGACGCCGTTGTCCTTAAAGAGTGGTGTGCCAGCGGCGCAGGCGGGCAGACCGACATCGGTGAGGACGTGCGAAGGGTCCTTGTCCTTGACGCTGCCAAGCAAGGTGCCGGTCTTTACCAGTGGTGCCATGCTCACATCGTCGATCCAGAGGGAGCTGACGATGTCGTTGGGCGCAAGTGGTGCGTCGAGCTTGAGGGGGATGTCGATGGCGTCGGCTGCCTTGACGAAAGGCGGCTCAAAATAGCTCACCTGCCTGGTCTTGATTAATTCTTGCAAGACGCAGTAGATAGCAAAATCGTCAAGGCCGCAGAGTTGCCAGAGCTCTCCCAGGGGCGTGGCACCATCCAAGAACGGCCACAACAATTTGGCCTGGTCTTTGACTTCGGCGGGCAGGACGTCGAGGTTGAGGCCCTTGTCGTTGCCGGCAGGGTTGATGGCGACAAAAAGTGAGGAGGGACCGCCAACAATGGTCTGTAGTTTTTGGAGCTCGTCGAGGCGACGGTGCGACTCGATGAGGAGCATGTCGACAGGGCGCTGGATGTCTGTGACGCTGGTCCAGTCGGGTTCTTCTTCGGAGCTAAAGTGAAAAGTCCCGGCCAGTCTCTGGTTGATGATCTGGTAAAAGGCCATTTCGTTGATGAGGTTGCCGTACATGACCTGGCTGACCTTGCCTTGCGAGCAAAAGATCTTGGCCAGCAGTTTGTGGCGCTCGTCAAAAATGGAAATGGTGCCTTCTTTGCGTGCGTTTGTGATGGTCTGGATGACGAGCGAAAGCTCGACTTCGCCTAGATCGCCGTCGAGACCGGCGTCGAGATGGGGCACCATTTTTTCAAACTGTTCGTTGATGGCCTGGATGTCGACCTCGGTCAGGTCGGGATCGGCGGGGCGCAGTTTGAGGACGGCGATGTTGAGGCTCTGGAGGGGGAGGCCGGGGACGGGCTCTGTGAGCGAAAGCTTTGCCAGCTCCAACATCTTGGCCTTATCGAGCTTGGGGTGCAGGATCAGGCGAGCGATGCTAAACTCGCGGCCGCTGGCGGGAAACCTTACTTTGAGCGCGCGGGTAAGATCGGTGTAGAGGATGAGGGGGTGGGCGACGGTGACGACAGTTTGGTCGTCGACCTGAAAAACCGTAGCGAGTGGCTCGCGAACGGCCAGCCCGCTGTCATAGACGAAACCAACCGAATTTGCGTACTTTGTTAGATCGCTTCTGAGCATTGAGTCTCGTGGTGGCTTGGGTGAGGTTGAGGCGGGGCTGGGTTTGGTGGGAGCGGTTTCCGATCTATTAGTATATAGCGAGCGGGCCTGCATCGAGCCGTCTTGCAAGCATGGGTTAAGTGAGATGCGGCCGGGAGAGCGGTTTTTGAGCAAAGAGTTTTCTAATCTGGGGTTTGGGCCGTGGTCTCTGCCTGTCTACGTGGGCGGAGTTGATTTTAGTGCGGCCATGGGGGAGAGAAATGCAACTTGGTTTTGCGGGGGATTGTTGGAGAGTAGTGAGGATGGAGGCGTTAGAAATAATCGGGAATATCTAACGGATCCGACGAGGCCTTACCTACTGAGGGTTTCCAGCCTTGCAAACTGTGGGGCGGATGGCCTGATTGATTTCGTTAGAAATTCCCGGATTTTTCTAACGAAACCCACACTCCCAATCACCCAACACCCCAACACTCAATCCCAGCAACCAATACACCCCATCACCACCTACCCCACAATTATTGGCTTCGATTTTCCCTTCGCCTACCCCCTCTCTTTTACAAATTTCTTCATATCCCAGTTTGATAACGCAAAAAAGTCACATTTTTCCAACTGGCTCACCGCCTCCCGCCTGATCGCCTCCACCCCTTTCTCACAAATAGAAAAAGCCCGCACCGCATTTAACGCCGAGCCCCGCACTCTGAGCGGCAATCTCACCGATCCCAAAGCCCAGAGCCCCCTCCACCGCATCAATCCCGGCATGCTCAAAATGACCTGGCGAGGTCTCCAAATACTTACAGAGCTCAAAGATTCACTAGGGTTTTCCATAGCGCCCTTCGGCTTCGACCTGGGGTTTTCCCCTAAGACCACCGACGCCCCAACTCCGAGCGCCCCCACCCCCACCCCCAACCCCAACCCCAATCCCAATACCACCCCCAACCCCATCGCCTTCGAAATCTACCCCGCCGCCGCCCTCAAAGCCCTCGGCCTTTCCCACCAAAAATACAAAGGCCGCAGCCCCGAGGCCCGAGCCGTCCGCGATCAAAACCTCCAAGGCCTCCAAAAATTACACACTGTAAAGTCCACCACCATAAACCTCCCGCGCCTCAAAATCTCCCCAGAGCACGCAAACTCAGCCCTCCTTGACGACAATGCTTTTGACGCGCTGGTCGCCGCATACGCCACCGCCGCGGTCATCCTCAACCTCGACGCCGTGCGCCATCCCACCGCCGCCGACCTCGAGATCGTCTCCCGCGAAGGCTGGATTTACGTCCCGCCTCGGGTATAATGGCTTGCGACATGCGCCCGTAGCTCAGTGGATAGAGCCCCCGCCTTCTAAGCGGACTGTCGTTGGTTCGAATCCAACCGGGCGCGATTTTTACATCTGGAACCATAGCCGCCGACGCCCGTCGCCTCCTCGCAGCAGCAGCACGAGGGGAGACAAATGCACAACGGACTCGACATCGCGTGGCACACTGTGGTCAAGATGACCAATGGCTTCTTTGCCTTATTACCAAATCTCTGCATCGCTTTTGTGGTGTTCTTTCTCTTTTATACTGCCGGTCGCTACTCAGGCCGCCTTGCCACCACCCTAGCCAGTCGCGCCAGTATGGACCGCACCCTGGCCAGCGCGCTCGGCAAATTGACCACGGTCTTTACCAATGTTTTTGGTCTACTTATATGCGCGGTCATCGTAGTCCCCAATTTTAGCCTCGACAAGCTCATTGCCGGCCTGGGCATCACATCGGTAGCTATAGGTTTTGCTTTTCAAAACATTTTGCAAAACTTTTTTGCCGGCCTCCTGCTCTTGTGGCAAAAGCCTTTTGGCATCGGCGACGAGATCAAAGCACGCGACTATGAAGGCACCGTCGAAGACATCACCATCCGCACCACCATCATCCGCACACACAGCGGACAGCGGGTCTACGTGCCCAATGGCATTTTGTTTACCGATCCGGTCACCGTCAATACTGCTTATGCTAGCCGACAGGTCCATCTACAAATCGCAGTAGACAAGGATCTCGCCGCCAACAAAGCTGCCGACATCGCTCGCCAAGCACTTTCTAGCGTCGCGTCGGTGGCCAAAGACCCAGCTCCAAGCGTCTACGTGACTATCGCGGGCGGCGCGCCCAATCTAGATATTTATTTTTGGGCAGCGAGCAAAAATGCCGAGATCATAAAAGCTACAGACGAAGCCACATTTGCAGTGCAGCAAGCGCTCGGCAAGGCGACACAGCAGGTCAAAGCGTCAAAAGCCGCATAGACAGCCGCTCGCATAAAGAGCCAACGGCCATCTAACACCACGACCGCAAGCATTTACGCAGCTCTAACAGTGACTTACTTAGAGCTGCATGCGGCCAACCATGAGCATTTCTCCCTTAACAGAAAAATCGAGGTAAAAAAACTGCGCATTGCTCTTAACCTGCCGATGCTAAAACGGTAGTGTCGATAGCAAGAGGATGAGCCATGAGACTCAATCGCAAACAAATCGTGGAGTTTATAGAGGAAAAAATAATCGCAGGCTATCTGAGCGGCGATGAGATCGTGACCGCGACGGCCCAAGAATATATAGAGGATGCGCAAGACAAGCACGCCGCCCGGGCGCGGGGAGTGATCGAAAAACTCGTAGTCACCGCCATCACCGAAAAAATCACCACCGAACATCGATGGCTGGGATTGACCGACTGCGATCGGCTCAATCTGGCTTTTGTGGAGCTCAATCGACGTGGCATCGTGGCCTGCCAAAATCTCGGCTGCTGCAATGACTGTGCGCACACGGATATATTAAAGATCGCGGATCGTCGCGCCGCTGATGCTGCCACCGTATGTGGTTATGCGTTTTTTCATCAGCGTGACGTGGAGAGGGTGGTGCGCACTGGGGAGCTCAATGTCTCTTTCAATGCATACTCATCTGGCTCTCAAAACACTGACGACAAAAACTACAGCATCGAAACCAACATCACCCGCGCCCGCGCAATCGCCGCCATCATCGTCAATGTGCTGCGTGCACACGGACTCAAGGCATCGTGGAGCGGCAGCTATTTGCAGCGCATCACGATCAGTGAAATGAATTGGGAAAGGCGTCAATTTACCTTCGCCCCCGACGCCATCGCTGCCATAGCGTAAACTCAAGCATTTCACAAGACTGATAATGTCAAAATGAGACGCATTTATAGATCAGAACTATAAAAACCATAGACTTTAAATATCGCGCATGTACAATTTGTATATCGATCTTGGTCGACGTACATATATAGATTTTGCCTGACGCCGTTGCTCGCTTGCACAAAAGGGTCGCAGACATAGCATGTCGCACTATTATTTTTATAGCTCTGGATGGTTAAACAACTGCAAGCAGCAGGGTTTTCGCTCGGTTGGGCGATATCGTGGCGCTAGCGAGGCGCAGCTGATCGAGGTGCTGGAGCAGATTGCCGAGACTTTGATCAGGCCCGGGTTTCCGGTGGCGCTGATGAGACTGGGCGAGGTCAACAAACGCGTGGCCGTGCGCATGGGCAAAGTGGAGCCGGCAGATTTTGAAGCGTTTTTGGCTGGCCGCAAGCTCCAGGAGCATGAGCTGGATCGCGTGTCGCGACTGGCACACTACAACTATCAGGTAGAGACGCTAGAGACGGCGTAGCTGCAGCAAAACTCTTCATACTCATTGCACCTTGCCGTGTACGGAACATAGCAGTACAATGTCAAGATGGAGGATTTTAGCATGGCCCTAAAAGACAAAAAGCAAGAAAGAATCGACGCTAGGCTTACCGCAGAGGCAAAGCTACAAATTGACCAAGCCGCAGCAATGCAGGGTCGATCAACTTCCGATTTTATGGTTCAAGCCGCTCTCAAAGAAGCATCGCTTGTTATCGAACAACAAAGAGTCATCAAGCTTACAATGGAAGAAAGTTTGGCGTTAGCAGAATTGATGTCCGCCGAACCACAAATAAATCAATCCTCCATCAACGCGATGCGTCGCCATAAAAAGATCGTGGGCTATTAAAAATGCAGTCCGATCAAGTGTTCCCACACACGATCGTTCCGTGGACCAAAGACCACGACGCTTCAAACTTCACTTCAAATCTGCAAAGCATTACTAAATACATTCAAGACCAGGCGCATCGGGATGTATCAAGCTTCGCCTCATCGATCTTTGTCCTGACAGCACCAGGTGACATGGTCATAAGAGGGTTTTATTCACTTTCCAGCATCAGTCTCGTTTATAGCGATCTCCCTGATAGAGCTAAAAAAAGATTGAGTAGATATCCTCAGGTTAGCGGCATTCTCTTGGGACGCTTGGGAGTCGATAGAGACTTTAGTGAAAAGCTTTACGCCTCCAGCGGCATAAAACCGAGATTTGGAGAGTTTCTGCTTACAGATGCTCAGTTGCGCTGTTTAAAGATCACAAAAGAGATCGGCAGTGCTTTATTGGTTATCGACGCAGAGCAACCATCCGCACAAGACCTGACGACTGGTGCGACAGATCCGCTCAACTTTTATTTAAAATACGGGTTTACACCTTTAACGAGTAAACCTCGCAGACTCATTAAAACAATGCGTGCAGTAGCAGCAGAGTTCAAATCAGTCTAGCCTTACTTCATAAGGGTAAATCCCATTCCTGCATTCTGACTGTTCTGTTAGACTGCAAAAATGAGATATTTTTATAACGCCCAAAAACAGGCCATAAAGGGGCTCGGCCGCGGATTGTCTGCTATCGCTCTGGCGATTGCTTTGGCCCTGGGGCCGATCTTGCCGGCGTTGGCGCAAGAGTATCAGCAAGCAAGCTGGCACATCTTTCACGCGCATCTTTCGGATCTTGGCTCACCCAACGATCTGATAGCTGCAAATGCCGAGATCGAGCAAGCATTGTCACTGGGATCAGATTATCTGTTTCCCCAGGATATCACTCGCATCATGCTGCAACTACCGGCAGTACTGACGTGCTCTGATGCACTCGGCCTGGATGCGCAACGCAATCGCGCTGCGGCATTGGCAATGCGTGCGGCTGATGTGCCCATGGCAGACCTGGGATTTTCGCAGGTCGAGGCATTGAGAGAAACAGCCATCACCCTCCATTTTCTTGGTTATCCTAAACAGGCCAGATACATCGTAGACAAATTGCTAGCTGGGATCGATGGTGCCAATCCGCAAATGCAGATCACCATTTTGCTCGCAGATGCACAACTGGCCTTGCTAAAAGCCACCGGGACAGCGCAGTCAAAGATCGACCCTGTCCACAAGCAACGCTATATCGCGCTCCGCAACTTGCTCAATGCTTATCAACCAATGCCATACAACTTTTTGGCAGGTGCTGCTTTTGCCACTCTAGCAGCGCTTTACGAGAGAGCTCACGATTATCCTGCGGCTCTGGATTGCTCCAGGTCGGCCATCAAAAATATTTTGCAACGAGAAAACTTGAGCCCCAAAGACCAGGATGAGCTACGCAGGGCGGCATTTTTTAAAAATGCCATGGCTAAAAGGTTTGCAGCAGCAGGCAAAAAGGATCTGGCAAAATCTTTGGATGAGTACTTTGTTCAAAAGACGGCTGGTCTGCCTGCGGATTTTGCGATCAATGCCAATCTGCCAGTAGTGACCTGGCCTTATCCAGACAACAATCTCAATTACCACAAATTGATCGATCAGTGCTTGAGGACCATTGCGGGCCAACCTCGGCCTGCCATAGACTTTTCAATTGGGCTGGACTCCAGTCAGACAAAAGCCAATGTATTAAGGATCGCTCGCGCCCGCAATCTAGCCAATGCCAGCGCAGCAGCTGGCAATACCGCCAGGGCAAAAGTCCGTTTGACCCAATTGGCAGCCCTCACTGATGGCTGGCAATCGACGGATAAAGTCGCACCATTAAAAACCGCTATCTTGCTGAATCTCGCTTATCTCGATCGCAAACCGGCGACTCTCGCAAAAGCCACGGCATTTATCCAAAAAAGCGGCGATGCCCAATCAATCCTGTTGCAACAAGCGCAATTGCTGCGCACCTCTGCAAAACCAGAGCAAGCAATCTGGCTCCTGGAGCAAAACAAAAACCAGATGAAATCCGGAATGGCAATAATCGCTTATCCAGAGGAATGCATATTGGCTTATTTGGCAGCGGGACAAAAGCCAAAGGCTCTTGCTCTGATGCCCGATCTCTTTGCACACAAGGGCAACGTGCAGGATGATTACCTCAGAATACTCGTCATGGCGCTAAAAAAGCACCACCTTCAATCGCAAATACCAATCGTCGCTCGTGCATTTAGTCTGGACAAGCTGGACGATCCTGCTTTTTATCGATGCAGAGTAGAGGCGATGCCAGCACAGCAGGCAGACCTATTGCTTGATGTGGGTTTGACTAGAGATCTGGATGAAATGTTTAAGGTCACTTCGCTCATAAGTTATACATGTCATGACTCTGTCGATAGCATAAAAATGGCTCGGTATGCAAAATCCAAAGGTTATGCAGCTCAAGCAGCCAATTTTTATTGTCTGGATGTAAGCAGAGAAATGAGGTTATATCAAAATTACAGCAGTGCAAGGCGCAATGAGTGCCTGGCAAACATAGCCTCTGCGCCTACATTTTTGCCAGATATGCTTTTGCTGTCTACGATGTCGATGGGCGATTTTAGCTTGCATACGATGGCGCTCTATAAAAAAGCGATCGATCGCGCACAAGATCTGGCAAAACAAAATCATGACGATCCAGACGATCAAATAAAATACACACTCTACAATATAGATAAAATGCAAAATGAGTATGCGGTAGCCAAATCGCGGATCGATCTAGCTGCAAAACTAGTCCATAGCAAATCCCTCATAAAACCTGATATTGAGAAACTCGCGCGGACTTTGATAGACGAGCTGGAAAAGATGCAGGCTAAGCAATTTCAAACAAATTGGGAACTGCCACAATTTTTGCAACTCGAAACCTTTCAAGAAAACAATCGCCTGGACCTTGCAATTCAGGTGCTGACCAAAGCCTTAGAGGTGGACAGAACAGCAGTGGCTGCAAATAATGGCAATAGCTTTGCGATAGTCACACCTGCCTCATTGCTTGCAGATTATTATTTAAGGCAAAACGATGCAGATCAGGCCATCGCTGCCTTGCAGACTTGTTTTGCAGCAGCCGAAAAACAGTCTGATCTGTCGATGATAGCGGGCAGCTATGCATATAAATCTGGTAACGAATACGTCGATTTTATAAGAGTGGCCGCCAATCGGGCAGCAAAGTCCGGTGATACGAGAGCGACGAGCAAGGTGTGTGCAGCAGCCATCGATCATTATCTGTCGCAAAATCGTCCACAGGCTCCAAATATGGTGCTCTTGCAGCTGGCGATGGCACGATTGCAGGATGCCGATGGTCAAAATGCAAAAGCAGTTGAATTGAGGCGAAAAGCAAACGAGCTGCAACAATTTTTAAATGGCACGAATGCTTCTAAACAAGATAAATCGCTAGAAATCGCATATGCCATCCCGCCTGAGCCAGGTCGGGACGTATTTTTTGCAAGATCGGCTCGTCAAGCTCTGGAATACAATCTGGCTCTGTATCAGGCGGAGCGGGGGGTATTAGATGATGTTACGCAGCGGAGTCTACATGACCTTGTCAGATATTATGTCCAATACAAGGATTATAATGCAGCTATAAAATTGCAAAAGAGCTATATCGACCAACAAAAGCCGATCGTCGGGAAGAGTAGCGCGAGGATATACCAGGAGCAGCTCACCCTAGCCACCATCCTGTTGGCAGCAGGTAAGACCAAAGAGGCCAAAGACATGCTCGGATCGCTGGTCGCCTGGTCGGCCGATAACGGAGGGAATGGCAAAGATCTGCGGATTGCAGCATTGTTTAAAGAGTTGGGAGACAATGAAAAAGCGATGGCTCTCTCTGACAACAAATTGAATGAGGCCGCCGAGCAAAACGACCAACTGGGGACCCTTTGGATACGCAAATTGCAAGAGGTGACCAAATAGATGCCAAGTAAAGGCCCCATCTTTATCGAAGATGTAGAAAATCCTTATCCTATCCGCAGCATGCCCTTTGGGCGAGTATGCCCGGAAGGCGCGGCGATGTGGCACAAAAAAAAGAATTGCGGCTATGGACCCGAAGATTTTTCCTATTACTCTGGCGTTAGAGCCTGGTTTACATGCCCAAATAATAAGCGTCACTCATTTCAGGTGCCAATCGGCACCGTCTTTAGAGCAATACAAGATCAGTCTGCCAACTTTGGCTGCGGCTACTGTGCAGGCAAAAGAGTCGCGGATTCCAATAGTCTCAGCAAAAAATTTCCACAAATAGCAAAAGAATGGTACGCACCTAAAAACAAGCTTACACCAGACCAGGTCACATACGGCTCAAGTCAAAAATTTTGGTGGCAATGCGATGAAGGACACATATGGCAGGCAGTGGTTGTAAACCGCACTCAAAACGATGCAGGATGCCTTATTTGCAATAAAGGTCAAAAAACGGATCTCGCCCAATATCCTGATGTGCTCGCCGAATTTGATCACAAAAAAAACAAGGGCGTAGATCCACGGGCGCTGGCAGTCGGACATAAAGTCTGGTGGCGATGCAAAGCAAACAAAAATCACACATGGCGATCGGGATATTATCGAACGGATGGCATCAGATGTCCATATTGCCGCAACCTCAAGGGTTCATCCCAAAACAATCTCAAAAAAACGCATCCCGCATTGGCCAAACAATGGCACCCTGTAAAAAATGGAGATTTGACTCCTCGAGACGTTACCAGCAGCAGCACCAAGCGCATTTGGTGGAAATGCCCCGAAGGCCCCGACCATGAATGGCACGTCAAAATCTCCGATCGTATAATCTACAACACCGGATGCCCATATTGCGGATATCGAAAAACCTCGATAACCAACGTCATATCTACTGTGGCACCCAAAGTTGCGGCAGAATGGCACAAAACAAAAAATGGCAAATCAAAGCCTAACGAGGTCCGCTGTCATTCGAGGACCAATTATTGGTGGCAGTGCAAAGTTTGTGACCATGTATATGCTGCAACACCATATAGCAGGATCGCTGCGGGAACTAATTGTAAGAAATGCGCACTGAGGCAATTTAGCAAGATCGGCGTGCAAGCTCGACAAAAAAAGGCTGCTGCCAAATGAGACACTACATGATCAAGCCCCGCCAGACCGCTGCAATATTTGCGATAGCCTTGACTGTAGGAGCATTCACTACGCCAATGGCTGCACTTAGCAAACCAGGACAAACGACTAAGTCCGCACCCAGACCAGCCGCGACCGACAAGGTCAAACTTAATCTGTACAAAATGCAATACGATCTGCCGTCACCAAATTTAGTGGCAGACCCCAAACAAATCACCGTCAAGCGTGATCCTGATGGGGCCGCATATCTTTGCTTTCCAGATCAGGTCGGAGCGTGGATAGTCGATCAAGACGACAAATTGATTGCCATCGATGGCAAAGAGGTCAAAGGCCTTTCCAATCAAGCGATCTCCGCATTATTACAACGTCCATACGATTCGCTAACGCCAGTCACTGTCTACAATTTGGCACGGCTGACACCCTACACTTTCTATCTAGAGGCAAAGCCTCGTGCTTTGCAACAGCAACAACAAGATCAAGATGACATATTTCGCCTCGAGTCATCATTTGCATCAAATCAGCCGCTCGCAAGTTTGAGATTTTTCAGCGACAACGCGCTGCAGCTTTTTATCGATAGCTGCATGCGCAAGGCGATTTATCGCACCTATCCGGGCAAAAAGGATGGGGCCCTGACAGTACTGGCATTAAACCTACTGCAAATATTTGATGATCGGGCCATGTTTGATGACAGCAATCAGATTATTAAATATGCTGTCCAGCGTTCCGCGACATCAGCCAGGGATCTCGCACCGACCGAGATCGTGGCCTTGTGCGACTTGGCTATGTATCTTGCACAGACTGAGCGCAGCGATGATTGTGGAGCCATCCTGACCAATCTCCTCAATCATCGCTCGAGCCTGGATCCTGGCAGCAAGATGCTGGTACTCAGCGCATGGGCAGCACTAGATCTAAGGGACAAAATCAAAAAAACCAGCTCGGCCGAGTCGCTAGCCTATATAAATGAGCTTTATCAACTAGTGCAACCTGCCGACTCCCAATACGCAGCTGCATCGTTGCACCCTTTAGCCTGCCAACTTGCAAGGCTGCGGGACTTTAAAAGAGCCAGACAAATTGATGAGCTCTATCAGCAGACTATCTGGCAGTCTGAGTTTAAATCACAATTTAATGCCCTCGATCTGCCGTTGTTGCTGCGGGCACAACTTCAATATGCACAGTGCTGCTCAACTGCAGGAGACAGAGATGCGGCAGTGCATTCACTGCAATTATTTAAAAAACTATCGGACCAAGAGCTCAAAGATTGGATCAGATATCTCGATCGGACGGATTCGGCCTCGGCAAAAGGCCTCAGGTCGGCAATGGCAAACTTGGATAAAGGCGAGACAGACCTGGGAGCATTCGCTGAACCATCGGCAATATCTCCAAGGTGTTGGTATCAATCGGGAGCCTTGCATAGCCACAATATGCAGAGCAATCTCCTGGCTATGCGAACCAGATTTGACGATGCTCTAGATTGTCAACCTCAACACTATAAATGGTGGCAGGCTAAACTCGCGGTCGATGCTCTCAATAGCAACGATAAAGATAAAGCCTATGCGCTACTGAAAGGTCTGCCGCTCCAATCAGACAAGGATGATCCGGCTAGATTTTTTAGACTGCGCAATACTGGGGTGACTGAGACAAAAAACGCGCCAAAAGATCTGGAGATATTATTGGCTGTCGATCGCTACCTGGATAAGACGCCAGACAATAAATCAGATGATAGTGGACAACTATTGAGACTTATACCTGAGCCCTGGGTCTTATCGTTCTTTTCCAATTTTGCGCACGCTTATGCAATATCTGGGGACCCGGTGTCTTGCAAACGTTTGACCGATCTTGCCTTGACCAAGGTGACGACGGATGGGGATAAAAACCTGCTAGCACAAGCAAGCAAAATCGATGATTTAACGGCTTTAACAGTACCAATTGTGACTGAGGCAAACACAATCGATGAAATACTCAAGAGTGTCGAAACCGATATGAGGCCCCATTTGTCGTCCTTTCCGATCCAAAACATGGCTCTTTTTCTGACTAAGCTAGATCGCACGATGCAACAAGACCCGCAAGCAATCAGTGACGACGTCGCCAGGCGCATAGCAAGGGTGATCAATACATCGCGTCCATTTTTAGAAAGTCCAGAGACAACCGAATTAAAACGCAAGGTGACACTAAGATTGCAAAAATGGAATGAGCGGCAGGACCGCAAGATAATTGATGGTCAATCTCTTGCAAACATTCTGGAGAAAGAATCGATCTGGAAAAACACAGTAGCGGAGATTAAAGTGCCGCACGCTACTTTGGACCAGAGCCCAGCTCAAATTGCAAGCCATGGCGGTCCTCGCAATCGGCAATTGATCAAAATCGAGCAGGATCTGGCTCTTGACGCTGCAGCATCTGGCGATGCAACCAAGGCAATGTCACATATAAAAAATGCTATGCAAATCGCAGAGTACAATCACGGCATCCATGGTATGGATACCCTATATCCACGTTCTACGTACATAGGCCTGCTCAATAAGTACGGCAGGTCACAAGATGCTCTAGCACAAGAAAAAATAATCACGATCAGGTCATATGTGCAAATACCTCAAAAGTATCTTGGGCAACCACAATCAGTGATGATGATGTCGCCAAACCGAGACACATATACAGATGATGCCAGGCCGTTTTTAACATATCTACTCGATTTTCAAAGCCAGGCCTTAGGAGAAGCAGACACTCAAACTCTCAAAACGTTAAATGCAATTATTGATTTTTGCCTTGCAAGATCTTTGTATGATGATGCGCTCAAATACCAGACAAGATACCTTGCTGTCCTGAGCCAGACTTTGGGCACTGCAAGTGATGAGTATGTACGCAATCTATTGCAATTAGCGACGATCGATCTAGCGGCTGGGCGCAAAACGGCGGCATTGGCTATCGTGCGCGACATGCAGCCTTTTAAGTTGGCTACACTGCTTGGTCAAGATAATCTCGTGACTGCCGCAGCGATTTATTTGGAGGCTGGAGCATCAGCACAAGCCCAAAAGCTGTTACAGCAACTCAATGAGCCGGATGCAAACCTATGCAACACTGCCAACCATTACATGTTACCTTCAGGGCAATATATGTGGCTAACGCCTCATCAAAAGGCCGCTTATCTGTGGCAAATGCTTGGAGATGACAATAGAGCGGCAAGGCTTGCCAAAATATTATCAGCTAGACCAGCATTTGCCGGGGCTGATCGCCGGAGCGACAATCCCCCGAGTGAGCCATGGTACACGTATATGGAGGGGCGCTGGTATTGCCTGACACTCGATAACGATAAGACCAGACCGCAAGGGCATTATTCTGTGCCTATAAATAACCAGCAGGTATTAACAGCTCGCAGGATGGCAATGGTAGAGGGGCCAGTCAGGAGCTATTCGTGGGCACCAGCAGCCAAATTGTTGATGGAGCAGGCGATCAAATTGCAAAGAGAGACTGAGGAAAGAGAAGCAAAAGCACTGGAAGACGAAGCAGCAGCAGCAGCGGCAGCACAAAACAAGGCCGATCTAAAGTCCTACGAGCGAACTGATTATGCGACGGCCCGCATCCATACCATGCAAAAATTGACAGAGATGCAGCGCCCGGCAGACATGCAAAACGACAAATCTAGGGAGCGCAAATAAATGCGGTGTCGAGGCCTCTCCCTCTTCGCGCTCTCTCTTTTGCTCTCATCCCCGGCCCTGGGATATGACTTGCCGGCACCACCGCAGTTGGAGACTTTGCCACCGCTACTCAAAATCGACGACACCTATACAAAGGGCCTGACGGCGAGCCAGATCAAGACGTTCCTCGAAAGCAAGAGCCCAGAAAAGCACGTATTGCAAACACTCGACGAGTCCACGGTCACGCCATCCAAGATCTCTTACTATGCAAGCGATCGCGCCCAGATCAGGCCAGAGCCGATCGTCTTTGCATATTTGGGAGAAGCCCCCCCTGAGATGGTGCGCCCCGATGCCACCTGCAATATCAACCAGATGCTCGCTCAAGACGCCGAGCTCTTTCCCAGACAAGATCAACTCAATACGATCGCTGCCCTGCCCGTTATACTGGCCAATTGCTATACAAATAACAACTATGCGCTGGCAGTAAAAGCCGAAAAGCTGACTCTAGCCGCCGCCTCACGCCCCATCGCGACGCTCAACGTGCCTCAGGTCCACGCTATTTGCCAGGCGGCGCTCGTTATGAGCGGCACGGAGTTGGCCATCCCTGCTCAAAAAATCATGGATGCGCTCCTGTCGCAGTCAGTGGACACTAATCCGAGGATCAAGATCGCGATTTTTTCTACCCGACTTGCCCTGCAAATCAAGACAGGCATAGCATTGACAGCCGAGGACAAGGCCCTTGCCGATCAGCTCCAGACTATTTTGGCCACCCAACCCAGTGAGCCAGAGTATATGCATCGCACCAAGGCAGCCTATGTATTTTTGACTGCGGCATATGTGGAGAGCGGCCAATACAAAAAAGCATTTGATACCGCCCGGAGTGCCACAAACAAACTGCTGCCGACCGCAAATGACAAGAGCATTTCTCTACGATTGCTCAGGCCTCTGGCTCATTTGCACTACTCATTGGCAAAGCGGCTGCAGGAGGTAGGACAAACAGACCTGGCCTTGCAAACGCTAAAGGCAGGATTAGCGGTCTTTGAGGCGTCGCCCTTTTATGATGAGATCTATCAGGAGCAAGCGCTTTTGCCATCGCAGAGCGATCTAGAGGATGAGCTGGCTCAGATCTATGCCACCACTGGCAATGCGGCCGAGGCTGATAGGTGGAAAAAAATTGCAGCTGATCGGCGGGACCGAGCATTTAATGGAAACAGTGAAAGAGTCATGAGTCAATGCGCTCAGGCTAAATCTGCGCCATCCACTTTTATATCAGACATGTGGCAAAGCAAACCCACTGCCACTTTAGATTTTGCTTTTTCGCTGCTGGACAAAAAGTCTGCGATGCTCCCCTTTGTGCCACTCATGTCATCCAAAGAGCTCAAAATAGATCCAGGCACAGCAAAAAAAACCGCCCTACAATATCTTGATCATTGCACTGATGTCGACCAGCAAATCAAGGCATTTACCAATCTAGCAAGAGACATCGCCGGGTCTGGTGACAGAGCAACTGCGTTTGCGCTGCTGAACAAGATCCTGGCAAAATGCACTGCAGCAGCCAACAATCAGTCGATGGCTATTTTGTTATTGCACTTGGCCTATTATGCGCTTCCCGACCAATCTGCCTCTCACTGGGCATCATTCAAATCATTTATCATCAGACAATCTAATGGTGATTTTCCATCCAAATTGCACGGTGATGCCACTACTGCAGAGTATGCTGTGACGACACAACTAATGTTAGCGCGCCTTTTGCGTTTGCAGGGCAATGCAGACATTGCGCTATATCTCCTACAAAGAGTCAAATCTGATTGTGCTACGGCGCAAGCGATCTCTACATATCAACAAGAATACATGCTGACCAATCTCGATCTGGGCAAGGTAGAGCCTGCGCAATCGATGCTGACTGCATTTATCAAAGACAAACCTGCCTTGAGTACTTTCAGGCTCTGGGCTCTGGTGCATGCTTTCGATCGCAGCGGGTCGCAAAAAGACGTAGAGCGGATCTACCAGGGCCTGGATCTCACAGCGAGTTTTAATCCTGAAGATCCAGAAGCGCCGGGGCTACCAGCACTCATCGAAAGCAGCATGCTGCAGGATGTAAGCATTATGGCCGGTCACGGGGATCTGGTGGTCAAAGCCCTTAAAAATGCATCTGAAGGCTTCTGGACTGGTGCAGCCTACAATGATTACGAGCCTACAAGACAGATTTTATTAAAGGCAGGCGCTACCGATATTGCAATTAAATTGGCTTTTGCTGATCTCACAAACTCACACAATCTATATGGTGATGCTGTAAACACGGCGCGTTATCTAACGGCTCTGGATTATCTGTCAAAATGCAAACAGCTAAAGACAGGCCAGAAACAGTCATTTGTTACAAATTTGACCAGTATAGATCCATGCGAATCCAGCGCTCAGTCAGTGATCGCACACATAAATGCCATCAAAGCCATGCAAAAAGATCCCGGGACCAGCGAATGCATAGTGCCATATGATGACTTGCTGAGGCATTTTGACATTGCACAATGCATGCAGGCATCTCCTGTGATGGCGGCTGCGACTCAAAAAGCGCCAGTTGATCTACAAAGCCTCGCACAAAAATTGCCACCATTATCTCCCGATCTTTTGCAACCATATCTTGATGTGGCAGTGGCGAAGGCGCGGGCAGGCAACCAGACCCAAGCCATCGCAAATATCAAGATGGCAGCAAAGATCGCTAGATACAATCAACTATCAGAATCCGAAGTAGCCCTCGTCCAGAAAGTACAAGATGCGATCTTTGCCAAGTTTGGTGTTATTGACGAGACCAAAAACACTGCTGTGACGGTCCCTCAATATGTGATAGACCGCATGGAACAGGATTACGATGCACATAAAACGCATCAAGAAAGCAATGTATTTGACAAACAAGATCTCTCGGAGTTGGAGGCGCGCTATAAACGCAGTCTCGACTCAGATGGCAAACCAAAGGCTAGTAGTGTCGAGCATTTGCAGGACTTGACTAATTACTATCTCAATTTTGAGATGTATCCGGAGGCGCTTGCAAAAAATGCAGAAATAATCGCAATCATGCAGCTTTTCCTCAAACCGGCTGACGGCCAAGTGGTTCGCAAATATTATGAGAGGGCCACCATTCAATTGGCTTCTGGCGATCGAAAAGCGGCAGAGCATATTGCAGCGACGATTGATCTGGCCAAAGTCGACTTGAGCGAGCGACAACAATTGGCGGTTGACCTGGCGGCATTTTATCTAGAAATCGGACAACGACAAAAGGCCCTCGACCTGCTCGACAAGTATGCGTCCAATTGGGATCATCTGCTACCAAACATCAGAGACAAATCAGCGTATCTGTACAAAGCAGCAGAAGCAAAAGCACAATACAACAAATTTCAAGATGCTCTCGCCGAGTATCGAAAGCACAAATATGCGACGGAGTTTCGGTGTGGAAATGGCATAAAACCATTGTGCCAGGCGCGTTACTATGTGCAAGACGACGATGTTTTTATTGCCACTCCAGACAATCCATATCATTTTAGAGACATCTCGGACGTGCAACAAAAAATAAGTGATACGCAAATGCATCTCGAACGTTGGGCAAAGGATACAGAGATCCCTATTTATCAAAAAAAGCTTACCGATTTAAAGGCGCATCTCCAGGACATGCTGGATATGCAACAAAAAGATAGGGCGCGCATCGATTACAGCACGGTGTGGATACATGTGATGCAGACGGCGGCCAAACGCCCGGTAAAGGCGCCCCCGCAGCTAGAGATAGCCCCTGATATACGCAAGACTAGACAAAACCCAAATCTCACCCAGTAAAAAGGAGCCAGCCCATCTTGCACCGCCATTCTTCCCGCACCCTCATGGCTATTTCTCTTGCCATCATGACTATGCAGGCACCTCCGGCCATCGCGGCCCCCACGGCAATCGCGGCCGCTCCAGACTTTTCTGCCCTCGCAAAATATGATCGCAACACATCACTGGCATTTATTAGCGGAGATCCAGACACACTACTGATAAGCAGGGATGCAAATGGCACGGTGACGATCACATCACGCGACCGTCGGATGTACTTGTTTGCTAACTACAAACTGATGTCTATCGATGGGCAGCCTGTCCGCGATCTGACCATCCAAAAGATACAGGCACTCTTGCACAAACCATACGGCACATCGGTTACGCTGCAATTTTACGATGCTCGCAACCTCTGCCCGATGACCGCGCAATACGACGTGACGCGACCCACGGGCACGTTCAGCCAGGCAGACGACTATCTCTTTGCACTGGATTCGTCGTCAGGTCGGCAGCGCGAGCAGTTCAAAAGTATTTTCAATAAAAACCTATTTACCGCTCAGATGGCGGCTTTGATCGAACTAGAAACCACACAATCACAAGATCCGCCTCTATTTACGTCTCATGCACCATATCTGCTCCCGAGGCTAGATCAGTGGGCGATGTTTGACCGATCGCAACAAGTCATCGACTTTTGCAAAAAGCAAGCGGTAACGTCACTGGACAAGTTGTCACCTGCACAGACGCTGGCACTTTGTGATGTCGCGGCCTATCTGGCATGGACGCGACGCAAAGCCGATGCGACGGCGATTATCAACGGCTTGGCAGCAACGCTCGATGTGGCCGACAACATAAGCAAATCAGCCATCTTGGCCACTTGGGCCAATCTAGAACAACGCAAGCTTATTGCTCCTCTGGCCTCCCCAGCGATAGACCGCGCCAAGCTCATTGGAATGTATATGGAGTGGGCAAAAACAAACACGACGCCAACCTGCGCATCTGGGTTGCCAGCCCTTGCCACTATGCTGATCACTGACGGCAATACCGCCGGTGCTACCGAGATGGACGATTTGTTTATCGCACAATTGGCCAGGACATCAGCAAACTTGGATCAGCTGAGTGTACTGTTGCTGGTGGGCAGGGCCCAGATGAAATATGCGGAGGCCTGCCGCAAAACCGGTCATGAAGCACAGGCCGTGCAAGCCATCCAGGGATTGCTCGACAATTATCCAGAGACTGCACGCTTACAGTCGGTGTTTTTGCAAAAATTTGCCTGGCCTACAGCCGATGATTTAAAAAAATGCCTGGCGGATTTAAAAGCGCACAAGCAGACATCCTTTATTTCACCTGTATCTGATGACAATATCGACACATCTGTGACAGAAAACTTTGCACCAAGATTGCTCGAACGCAATAGATCATTGGTCGAACGGATGACAGCAGTAAATGCGCTTGATAACGATCCCTCAACACTTTCCTGGCAAAAATACAAAGATGCATTTACAACTGGTGGCACCATCAATGCACTCGCGGATGCGGCGACCAGCGTCCCTCTAAAAATAGATATTGCCAGCCTATGTTCTCTGCGCAATCTCGCACTGGCAAAGCATTCGGCACCAGATCTCGATTATTTGTACACCAAGCTCAAGGCCACGACTGAGGCGTCACAAAACAATGACCAGAGCAATAGCGCGCAGGCTTTATTGGCTTTGCTGGCTACTGATTTGTTTGTCCTTTCATCTCCATCAGAGCTTGCAAATCGTAAAGCAGCGCTCTCACAGGCAGTACAAAAAAAAGAATACGCCGCAGTCAAAGACTATATCAATCTATCCAAAATGTATGCGGCAAGCGGTGACAATAAGGCGGCGACGAGTATTTTGCAACTGGCGAGCGCAGAAATCTCGCGTTCCAATGCAGGCGTGAGGCTCCAGCGGACGATTGATGACGCGCAAAAACAAAATACATCTGCATTTCCAACCAATCTGCATCAACAATTTAATTTACTCATCCAAAATAGAGATGCATTTCCGACCAAATTATCCGAAATGATCCTTGATGGCATGATATTGCAGTCTAAACCATCGACCCAGGAAGCGGATGATTTCATCCATTTTCTCATTAGTAGCGACACCTATTTTATATCGCCATATTGCCTCTCCCAGATGCGGACTATCCTGCAAAAGATTGCAGACGATCCGAGCCTCGGGCGTCTGTCAGAGCGAGCAAAAGGCGAATTAACAACGGGCATGCATCTCACGCATTACAACGGATTTGACGGATTGCCAACGCAATTACCAAAAACCCCGAGCATGGGCGGAGAAATGCCAAAACTGGTCACATCAGCACAAAGCAACTCAAAACAGGCACCACAGGAAAAGCCGCAAGCACCGCCTCCGGTGCAAAAAAGCAGGATCATAATACACCAGGCTTCGATACAACCAAATCCGCAAGTTGCGCGCATATTGGATCATATCCACAAAGATCAGGAGCGCAAAGACTCTCAGGCGCAGCTGGCGCTGATAAAAAGTGCTGTCCGCAGCAGAGAGGCGAGGTTGGCTTGGGTGGCCGCAAATGGAGATCCAAAGCAACACGAGTCTGATGCGATACAAGATCTCGCTGGTCTCTTTGCAGAGTATCAAAAGGCAATAGATACAAAGGCTATGATGCCGAGCGAGGCTGAGAGCCAGATCAATGTGGATACATTGTGTGAAATTGCCTGGTCGATGCGTGAGCGCAAAATGCCAAATGCTGCAAAGGCAATTGTTGATAGATTGCAGGATTGGTTGCTCAAGAGAGGGTGCACGCAATCAACATCTCTGGCCAAGGTCTATAAATTGCAAGCCAGATTGGCTACCGCATCTGGTGACAAGGAACTTGCCACTGCTTTTGCGCAAAAGGCTCTGCAAATCGCGGATTATAATTTCGGCAAGAGTGTAGAAATCTTGCCCGCGCGAGGCGCTTATCTGATGACAATGCTAAAAACCGGGCAATCGGAGGCAGCTCAAAAGGCAAGCGATCTGATTGTGTTAAAGCCTTTTATCCTTTCTCCCAACACCTTTATTAACCGGAGAAGTGATGGCTATACGCAGATTTTTGACGATACGGCGCTGGATGCCATCAAACAATACGAGCAGATGTCCGAGTATGGCTGGGGGACTGGTCATCCCATTCATTTGCAGGCATTGGAAATGCTTGTCGATTTTCACTTGCAACGCGGCCTGTATGATGCGGCGAGACAATACGAAAACCAACGCATGGAGATCGCAAAGGTCACTGAGGGCATGTATAGCGATCCGGTTGTGTCGACGCTGATCCGCATGGCAACGATCGACCTGGCGAGCAAGGATGATCGCAAGCTGTATGCGACTCTAAAATCCATCGATGACATCGCGTCTCATCGCGTGCTTTCGGGCAAAAATCAAGTGGACCTGGCGGCGCTCTATCTCGAGTCAGGCAATAAAAAGGCTGCAGTGGCAAGATTGACGGATGTTTTGGCTGGGCCGGCACTGCAGCTTGATTTGCAAAGAGATTACAGAGCAATGGATAAGCACAGGGATATGTTGTCAAAATGCGCTTATTTGCTGTCGGCGGCGGGCGATACAGGGAGGGCGCTGATGATAGATGAAATGTTGGCAAAATCTCCCAGAGTCCGGGCGGAAGTCTTGGGCCCGGAGCCGCTCTATCAGTACAGAGCTGGCAGGTGGGTGTGCCGGACGGTAGAAGGGCGAGGGCTGGAAAACAAGATCAGCAATTTTGATGCGTTTACGCGCAGGCGCGACAACGTGACTGAGGATCCGACGCTGATGGCGGCAATGGCGGATATCAGGACGCGACCAAATCTCTCGGAAGAGGCCCGGTCGCTATATGAAAAGGCGTACAAAGTGCAAAAAGAAGGTGATACAGCGGCAAGAAATGCTCTGCAAAGAGAAAATGAAAAGGAGCTCGATGCTCTGTATACGCGGAGCGATTATGCGACAATCAAGATAAATATCATGCAGTCAGCGTACAAAAAGCTCAAAGCAGCCCCCTGAACCTGCGGCCGGATCATTTTATGATCAAACCGTATTCGGTGCCGGTCAAAATAATGCTGGTGGTATTTGGTCTGGTGGGTCTTTATTATCGATATTGGTTTTCTCTGGAGCAGATGATAACAAAGGGCAAAATGGATTAGCCATGCAATCTCCCATACCAGCCGCTCAAACCCAGCCACGCGCGATAGGCATGCCGATCCGCGGTCTGCTGTTTATGCTTTTGTTTTATCTGACCTGTGGGACGTTTTTGTTTTACTGGTGTTTTCATCAGATGCGGCAACTGGGGATCCTGAAGACCTCGCGCGTCAAGTGCATGCTGGCGACAATTGTGGCCCCGGTGGCGGTGGCATTGATTGCAGGAGAAATAGACAGGAGGTCGGTGGAGGCTGGAAAGGCAATGAAGGCGCGGCCAAAGCTGATGGCGGTGCTCATGGCGGCTGGCCTTATCACGGCGTTTTCTTGCAAGCATTGGCCCGGGTTGGAGATGGCCCACCTACTCATCTATCAGTTTGCGTTTTACCTTGTGGCTTGGGTCTTGTGGAGATTGCAATCGAGGATCAATGGGCTCAATCGGCTGATGGTGCCGGAGTGCAAGGATCTGCAACCATATACCGGCAATCAAAAACTGCTGATGTGGAGCCTTTACATCCCTATGGCGAGTGCGGTGCTTTATATCAACATATTAGCGATTGACTTGCTGCTTATTAGGTAGAGGCGGACCTTGGAGCCAAAAATTGTTATACGGTGAAAGTTCGAGATCTGCAATATTTGCAGGCTGAAATTCTGTGTCGACTCTTTTATTGAAATTCGACAAGCAACTCTTTAAATCAGAGAACAGATCTACCTTTTTAGCTGGATCTCTATCAATGAAAAATTGAAGAAGTTTCACAGCAGGTGAAGTTGCATTTTTTTTTGCAGCGGCTATGCAAATGGTTGTAGCGTAAGAGTCGAAACCAAGCTGCTTTGCGACTAGACCCGCCTCTATCAAAGAAGGTATGTCTAACTTAGACAACTCACAATCTCTCGAAAGTTTTTTTAAGTTTTGCTCAGCTAAATGCTTATAGATGCCGCGAGCGTATTCATCTTCAATAAGCTCGTGCATACGGCATGCAAGATGTGCCATGGTGACGTGGCCTAAAGCAGAATTAGGCGTTCGTGCATTCAAAAATTTTTCTGTCTGCACTGGGTCTATCCAAAAATCATCTGGCAGGAGTAGGGCAGGCATTTCTGAACTGCGCTGGATGAGACTTAAAGCGGAAACGGCATCAGCATAATGTGTCATATTAGTGTCGCTAAACATCAGTAGCGTCTTAGCTACCAAATTATCAGGTCGGTACAAAACGGCTTTTCTATTTTTAGGTATCTCAGCTAACCTTTTGAAACGTTCTCTGTTCCAAAAAATAAACAATTCTGCAGACCACTCCCGTTCGCCTATTTCTGTGGCCAAGCAATATCTAGGCACCAATGCAAACGCGACTGCCAAAAGCAATGGCATTACATATTTGATTCGGGAAGGGTATTGCACTTTAAACGCACCAGGGCCGCAAATGGTTCAATCGCTATGATACCAGTTGCAAATATTGCAAAATATCTCACCGGCGATAAACCCTGGCCCAGCATGGCTTTTGGGCGATAGTTAGATTTTTCAAAAAGTGCCGCGCACCGTCACCACTGCGTTTACAGAGGCAAAAAAAATTTCTGGTTGGTAATTTAGCCAAATAAGCACATTTCACCTCAGCCTCAAAATCGATCTCGCCCCCCAACCTAGCACCCAGATCCCCAAACACCCCCACCCCACACCCAACACTTCATCAACTGTTGATTGCCCTTTCCCCGCTTGCCCCATCCTTTTTTATATTGGCAACAGGAAAGGAGCCGCCACCCACATGACTCGACGCATGTCCGCGCTCTCCGTCAGCCCCCGGCTGGCGCAGACGCACGCCATCACCGACGCCCAGGCCCTGGCCGTAGCCGCCAGATTGCCGGTTGCCTTTGCCCAGGTCAAAGAAGACCCCCTCATCGACGCCGCCGCTCTTAAACTCGCCACGCAGCACATCGATCGCCCGGCCAACGTAGCCATGATCGCGTCTGGCGGCTGCACGGCCGCCTATCTATTGACGCAGCCTCCCCAGATCGCAAACCTCACGCTCATCGACGCCAACCCTGCTCAATTAGAGCTGTCAGAAAAAAAGATCGATTTTCTAACCCGCCGCCCCACCTCAAGAGAAACTGCCCTCCACCTCCTCGGCCACAGCCACCCCGACCAGACCACGCCCGCCTTGGACTACAACGGTCGCTTTGAGCACATATTTGCGATCATGCGCCGCCATCTCGATCCCGCACAAACGCAAGACCTCCTCCAATTGGACTGCCCAAAGGCCCAGCGCGATTGGCTCAGCCAAAATCCAGATTTTTCTAACCGCCTCCAGGCAGCTCTCGACCTCACATTTACACAAAAAAATCTCACCACCCTCTTCGGCCCCCTGGCCACCTCCAACGCCCTTCAGCCATTCTCCGCCCATTTCCACCAGCGCACCATCTGGTCGATCCAAAACCAGCCTTGCGCATCCAACTATTTTCTCCAGCAATTTCTCACAGATTGCCGCGGCCGCACCTCAGCAGCACCTCAGTGGCTCAGAGTGTCGTGGCCAGCCGACACAAGTCCCCAAACCCTAGCCCGCACCCAGATCCAATACAAAAATACGACCACCGATCTGGCCCTCGCGGACACGCCTAACCGCTACGACCTCATCCAGCTAAGCAATATCCTCGATTGGCTCCCGCCAGCAGATATCGCCAACACGCTGCGGATCGCTCATAACGCACTAAAGCCCAATGGCGTCCTCCTGGTACGGCAGCTCAACTCAAGGACCGACCTGGATGCGCATATCGCTCGGGCCGGCTACACGCTATTGCCGGATCTTGCGGCGCGTCTGCATCTGGCGGACAGGAGCTTTTTTTATCGCCGCCTGCACATTGCGCGCAAACCAGGTCCTGACGCATGATCCAGATCGAGACACTCACCAGCGGCCCAGATGCGGCCACCCAAAAAGCGCTCGAAAGCTTTGAATCCGAGTTTACCTACCCTCTCGGTCCCCATCAGCGTTTTGGCATCAGCCATGGTGCAGATTACACATTGTTTGCGCGCTCCATGGGCGGTGCGGCCGTATATGTGGCACTGGATGGTGCGAAAGTAATAGGTGCATTGTCGGTGGTGCTGCGCCAATTGCAGCGACCGGATGGTAGCGTGCAGCCAGCAGCGTATATAGCGGATCTAAAAGTCAGCGAAGAAAAGCGCCGTGGCTTTGCTTTGATCAAGCTTTTCAAGCGAGCATTTGATGACTTTACCCCCCTTTGCTCAATAGCTTTTGGCGTGACCATGGATGGCACTACCCGCATCCCCACCAATTACTCCGGTCGCGCGGGCATGCCGCTCTTTACGCCAGTCGCGCAGATCGCGATCTTAAAGGTTTCCGGTCCGGCATCACAACGCACCTACGCGCCCACTCCCGCAAATGGCAATGCCCGCACATGCACCGCTATCGCCACCATCACCTCTGCAGAAACATACCGCTGCATGGCTGGCGATAGCGCGTCCCGGTCATTGATTGCGCCACAGATCATTTCCACACACTCAGGTGGTGCGACGGCCATCCTCGAAGACACCCGCCGCGCCAAGATCCTCATGGACGACAATGGCCGCGAGATGAAAAATCTGCACCTCACCAATCTTTCCTACCAATCAGCCGCGCAATGCGCTGAGCTGATCAAGCAAGCCGCCGCCACCGCGGACGCTACCGGGCATGATGGCTTGTTTGTCGCGATCCCGGCCGAGCATGCGGATGAGGTATGCGAAGGTCTGCAAAACACAAATCACACAGTAGCCCCGGCTACTGTTTATGCGCATGGCATTTCACCTCAGGGCAACTGGTCCATCAATACAGCGGAGATATGAGGTCACGATGAAGATATTTGACTATGGCGCTCAGGCGATCGCACAATCAGGCATCTTGCAAAACTCCTATCTGGAGCGGCTTTCGGCGGGCAGTATGCCTCTGGAGGAGTTTCGCAAATCGCAGGAGCAGTTTTATTTTGCGGTGTTGTATTTTTCGCAGCCGATGGCGGCGCTCGCGGCGAGGGTGCCGGACCCTTATTTAAGGGTGAAAATACTGGAGAATCTGCTTGAGGAGCATGGGGAGTTTAATGCGCAGGCATTTCATTGCAATACTTTTAAATCGTTTTTGGAGTCGGTCGGGACATCAGTAAATGGGGTCAAGGCACTGCCACCGGTGCATGCGTTTAATAGTGCCTTGAGCAGTGCTTGTGCGCTGGAGCACTATTGCGTGGGGCTGGCGTGCATGGGTGTGATCGAGCAATCGTTTGCAACGATCTCGGCAATCATCGGTAATGCGGTGGTCAAAAATGGTTGGATCAGGGCTGAGTCGCTGGTGCACTATCAACTGCATGCAAAAATCGATGAGAGGCATGCGGAGGATTTTTATAGCATCATAGAAAAGAACCTGGAGTCGACCCGGGCGGCTGGCCGCGATACGCAAGAGATCGAAGAGGCTCTGGAGCGGGGGACGTCGCTAGGTTTGTATATATTTGAGCGGTTGTATCGGGATTTGATTTTTGAGAGTAAGGTGGATGGCATATTGGCCAGGTCTAAGGCAGACACTGTCGGCGTGGGATATGCTTAACTAAATAAAATCCCTCTATTACAGTGAAAGATGAAAAAGCAGAATCTCCCAACAAAGGCACTCTCTCTTTTTCTCATCCTTGCAGTCTCCTGGCCTTGCTCTGCCCTGGCCAGGTCGCGGGCCGCAATAGTCCCTCACCAAAAGAGATTTGAGCAAAGCTACAGCGCTCACTCCTTTCCAAACGGCCAGATCAAATGCACGTACAAGACTGACGCCAGCGGGCAACCTTACGATATCGAACTGTTGGAAGGATTTGACCAGCCTCGGTTATTTCGCGCCGAAATGTACACTCTCTTTGACCATCAAAATGCAGCGAGCGCCGCGTCTGACAATGCATTTACGGCTACAGCCGCTATGCAAAACAACCACTATCAGAGACGAATACTCCCCCTGCAAAAAATAGCCAGGACGCCCATGGGTAGTTCCACCAGCCTCTATGCTATTCTAGCGGATTTTGCAAAAGATCCCGACAATAAAGCCACGCGCGAAAGGATAAAAGTCGCGTGCAAAGCCATCGACCAAGATCCGCAAGATTTTGGAGCCTGGATAGATTTTGCAAATCGCATCAATTTTGCGATGCATTTAGATGAAAATGCCAAGCCCATTTCAAATGAAATGATAGAGGCGCAATGCGGTGCTTTGCTCTATGCCAGGAGCATCAGAGGATCTGCCGTCTTGGATCGATCGCTGGCTGATGCATATCTGACTAAGGCGGCATTCAAATCAATCGAACGGCCAAACGTTGGTAAAGCGCAGAGGATAGACGCCGCTCTCATGACAGGCAAATATCGTGATGCAAATGAGATAGTCTCAAAACAGGTTGGGCCCCACGATGATGAACATCGTAAGCTGGTAGCAAAAATAAGATCCAATAACCAAAGCAAAATATCTTTTGAGAAAATACCCGAGATAAACGCAGTTCAAGGCTCGAGCAACAACCAAGATTATGCTCTTACTGATTTGCTCGGCTTTCTGCCAGCCAATGCCACAGTCTATGCAGGCTATAAGGGGGACGCAGATATAATAAAACCGATCAAAAGCATGTTATCCGGCATTTTGCCGGCATCGCCTCGCGCTACACATTACGCGAAAGAAGAGTTACAACATCGTCAGGGCGATAGTCCGCAGACGCATCGCTTTTTGGCTGCTCTGGCAATCCCGACCGCAATGTCTGCAATCCTAAACAAGATCCCAAAGGACACGCAAATCACAAGTGTTAGCGCAAGAGCCTATGCCAGTTATATTCGCAACAACGGCAGCCCGTTTGATGTGGTGACTATTTTGCAGTTTGATGCAACTAATGCTGATCCCGCAATTTATCGCAATGCTTTGCAAAGCCTTGTATGTCGCGAATTCAGTATGGACAGAAAAGAGATAGAAAAAAAGAAATTTTTCAATACTGCCTGCGATGCAGAAATCGATTACAAAGAATATGCCGGAGAAGCATTTTCGTACGTCAAACAGCTGGGCAATATCTTTGTTTTCTCAAATAGTTTAGATTATCTCGACAATACGATTGCGGCCCTGGAGTCAAAAGAAAAATCGCAACCGCAGGGTGAACAGATCTCTCGGATTAGCAAAGACCTGTTGCAAACAGCACCAACCAAAGAACAAGTCTCTGTGGCTTATGTGCAAAAGTCTGGATTGTCTCAGTGTCTCACAGATGATCAAAGTGCAAAACCTGAAGATAAATGGCGCGGCAATCCGATCATCCTCACATCTCCAAATGGCCAGATCAAAATAATCGGCGAGTCGTTAACACCGACTCTATCAGAGATAATCGAGATGAGCCTTGATCCAGCCCGTCCGCAAAATGATATGGATGGAGATCCTTATGTGTATAAATTAGCCACCGCGGATCCTGAGGCGCACTTAAAAAATGATGCTGATGGCAAACTCCAAATAATGTTGCGGCCAGGCGTATCCGGCAACTTTTTCATTCCGACATCGGTGAGTTCTCTGCTTGGACTAAAACACTACCGTTGATTGCGCGGATACAGCCTTATCTTTGACCGATAACCACCCATCCCTTCCCAATCATAGATTAGATCGGTAATAACCCAGGGCTCCGATTCCACATGGCCATACGAAGAATGGCTCCGCCGCCACCCAGTCAATTTATCGTTTTCATATTTCATCTCAAAATACTCGCGGGTAACGCCGCAAAGATTTGAAAAAGTTGAATAGCAGTCTAAAGAATTAGCCTTGCCCAAGTATTTTTCGACTTCACTCCTGCGCATCCCAATGATGGGGTGCGCTTTCAAAAAATAACTAAATTGCTCGACACGACAATTTGGATTGCTCGCCCAGACCTCCGATGAAAATCTTGTATTGGAGCGCACAAGGATTAGGCGATCGTTCTCAGTGGGATACATTTACAAAGCACTTATATTTCTCGCGACGACACCAGATTTGGTGATAATGATATTGGCCCTGTCAACAAACTCGTCTGAGACAGGATCATCGGCAATGACAGCAAGTCCGTGGTTGAGAACAGGCTTAAGGCATTCTTTCTCTCCATACAATTTTTCACCGTTCTCATTAAAAATTGCGTGGCCAGCCCACCTAGTATCTTTACCAGAAACCCGCACCGATGGCAAAAACTCACAATCTATCAGGCCATCAGTGCCATAGGCGGCAAGCGCCTCTGGAGGCAAATCAAAAAGCCTGGTACCGTCTGCGGTGAGTAATATCATAGGAGCACCTTGAGAGGTCTTTTTACAATATACTTTGCCATACATCCACTTGAGGTGCATCGCATCCGGGGATATGACCCATTTGTGCTTCTCATCGATGAGACCATATTTTAAATCTTTGCCATCATTGCCGATGGTGGCAATCGCATATCCGTCATGAAACGGATACACATCAGTAAATGCTTCTTTCCAAGCAGGCTTGGCATCGGCAGGCTTATCGATCCATCTACGACCATCCAGACTCAAATAAAATGTCGATCTATCTCTACGTGTCACAGCAATACAGTCAACATGCTGAAAAATATCAACATCTTCGAAAGGCAGTAAAAAATTGCCATCCAAATCGACCATGGTTGTTTTTTGGTCTTGTCTGACGACCAGGAGGGTGCCGGCTGGCAGGCGCCGATCAGTGATATTGCTGTTTTGAGGCAGTTGAGGCAAAAATACTCGTTGCAATACTGCGCCTGCAGGCACGTTGAAGGGGATATTGTTGCCATCCCTGTCCACGATTGTGGTCCCCGCTTTGGCACCAGCAGCTGCGGCGTCAGAGGCCCGAAGCGCCATCATATAAACGCCATTGCCCAGGTACTCGATATAGCTATAGATGGGCGGGACGATCTGCCGTCCATTTATATCGACGAGCGAGCTCAATGATGCCCGCTGGGCCATGGCTGGCTGCACCATCGCTACAGCAATGCCAACAGCTGCCACCATAGCGGCGGTGGCCAATGGTGCAACAAAGCATTTCACAGGATTAAATGCGCTCATTAAATACTCACCTGCCGTTCAAAGCCCATCCTAACAAATCTTTTGACGACTGACCGCGCCCCACAGCCAAAAACTAAGACAACCATCTAACCGGATGCTAAACTCTACCAGTCACGCTGTTTCAGCCCCATAGAGTTACCCAATAGAAGGAAGAAATGGAAGAAAATTTTGCGCCCCACGCGGCATCTGAGACTATCGCCTCCCCAGAGGCTACGGATGCGCAGCCAGTGGAGCAGCCGACCACGTATGCGGAGTCTAATCCCACCATCGGCAATCCGGTGGGGCTGGTCATGTTTACAGTGCTGTACTTCATCACTTGCGGCTATTACAGCATCTTTTGGGCCTATTACAACTGCAAAGCTCTGAGCCTGCCTGGGAAAGGCAAGATCGGACATTTTGTCTATGGCGTTTTCCTTCCGGTGTCATTGCACGAGATCATTAAAAAGATCGAGACCAAAGCCGTCGAGGCAAATCATCCGATCAAAATGTATGCCATCCCATGTGGTATCGCATATTTTCTGCTGTCCGCATTTCAAAGATTAGATCATACTCTGATTGGAGCACTTGCTGGTCTGGTCTTATTTGGGATTTTGCTGGTGACGCAAAGCCGCATCAACAAAATAAATCGTGCGGTGCATCCATACGCTTGGGGCCTTAAACCATACAATAAGGCGCAAAAAATCCTCATGTCGATATTTGGCGTAATCATCATGGGCTATTTGGGCTTGCTTATCTATGGCTTGACCGATCCCGAAATCCGCAAAGAAACCGGCATGGACCAGGATAACTCAGCTCGAACCAACCTACTGTTGCATAAGACGATCCCCGCGATCAAGTCAAAATAAGCTATGCAGGACGACACCACACCAAATCAGGCGCCTCAATCGACAGAGCCAATCGGCATGCCGCGCGGCTTGTATGCGACCGCAATTTTTAGCATTGCTACATGCGGTATTTATGATGTGTTCTGGGCATTTTCGCACTATAAGCGGCTATCCATCCCCGGCAAAGGCTGGCCCGGTCAGGCCTTATACTCGGCGTTTATCCCGATCTCGATGTTTAAGCTCCTCAAAACATTTGAGCGGCGCGCTAGTGAAGCCGGGCACGCTGCCAACTTTTTTGCGATCATTTGCGCCGCACTGTATTTGATATCAACGATAATGAGTGTTATTGCTGATGCAGAGCCTTTAGTCGAATTGGGGTTTGTCTACATCAAGGCGATCATCCTTGTATTTGTGCAGCACAAAATAAATCGTCTCAACATGGCGATTGCCCCAAACAATGCGCCTCCTCCATATGGCTTTGCGCAAAAATTTCTCATGGCCCTGCTTACACTGTGGGCGTGCATCTTTCTGATTGGGCGCACGAGTGCGCAGTTTCATTGGGTGGATCAATTGGAAACCAAGATCAATCATCACACATAGCCACCAAAACGTTGGTAATTTTTTGATTTTTCAAACCGTCCCAAAACCCACAGCTCGCAAGCATCCACAGTCTCAGTTAGAAATTGCAGAGATTTTCAGCCACGAATCCAGGAGGTTTGCAGACCCAAATTTTCAAAAGTGGTTGGTAATTTAGCCAAAACAGCACTTTTTCACTACAGCCCAAAAACCATCACAAAGCCCTCCATCAAAACAAAAACCATGCCCCTCAAAATCACCCCCTACAAAATCGGCATCATCGCAGGCTTTACCCTCCTCCTCGGCGGCATCGCCTGGCGCCTGATGAGCTTTACAGAGCAATTTGCCCACGCCCCTAACGGCAATCCCGGCATATACAGATTTGAAGATCCAGAAATCCAAACCCTCAACCAAAACTTTTTTACCAGCGACGACAAGCCGCTAGACGACGCTACGATCTCAAAGCTCGACCTCCTTACCTATCACGACATTCGCACAGAGGCCGCAACCCCCGGTCTGGTGGCCTTTGATTTTAAAACCGACGCTACAGGCCTCCCATTTGCCCTCAAGGCCAGTCATTACAACGACTACGCCCTGGTCAGCCCCGCCTTTACCACCCTCCTGCTGCACACGATAAAACATGCGGACAAACCGTCCGACTCGGCCATCCAGCTCGTGCCCTCCAGCCACTACAAAGCCACTCTGCAATTTACCAACCGCCAATGGCATTGGAAAATCGCCCAGGCGCCAGGCCAGGACGCCGCCTCCAAAGACAACCCCGAGCTCACCGCCTACATCAAGACCGTTGACGCTGGGACCACCTCTGCGGACCTGGTCGCTGCCTCCTCCAAGATCATTGCCGCCACCCAAGAAAAGCAAAGCTACGACGCCACAGACGCGCCCGCCATCCAAAAGGCCATCCTCCAGCTGCTTTATGCGCGGCAAAAGGAGCATTCGCGTGAGGTCGCCACCACCCTCGCCGACGCTTATGCGACACTGGACGGCATCGATGCGGCACTTGGCAGCGATAAAGGGCAATGAGGCGGCCGCGCGCGATCGCATATGGCCTGGCGCTCCTGGCGGGTGCGGGGCTTTTTGTCGGCGGTACTGCCTTTATCCAGCACTCTGGGCAGCAGATCGATACGCCTTACGTGCCGCGCGATGCCAAAGTGGCGGCCGAGATTGCGCATTACTTTGACAAGCATTACCTACCCAATCTCGATGCAACATGCCGCAAACTCGAAATCCTCACCCAGCAGGACACACGCCAACAGCTGGTGGCCGATGGGATAGTGGCTTTTAGATTTTTTACGACTCCCGCGGGGCTGCCTTTTAAGTTGGGCGGCAGACTCTGCGAAAACCCCGAAATCCGCCGCCGCGCCTTTCGCACGCTCATGATGTATACAGTGCCAAGGGGCGCACAGCCCACGGCGCATGAGATCGTACTGGAGTCCAACAAACAGTATGGGGCGGTGATGCAGTGCGTCGGTGGACGGTATAAGTGGAAAATGGCCGAGGTCAATGGTGGGTTGAGGTATGAGTTGCTGGGCCAGAGGAGCGACGGGGGAAGACCCTGGACGTTGGCGCGCCTGCCTGGCACCTATCTTGATTTGGGCAGAGACTACCCCAATACGATTTGGGAGACCATGAAAGATCTGCAAAAGGCGATGCGAGAGCTTAAAGCGCCCGACTCTTACTACGACGGGCTCGTGGCCGAGGCCGAAAAGACCCTGGCCGATTTATCCAGCAAGGAGTCTTTTGTGGAGAGCGACCGCGATGCGCTGCAGATGGCGATAGGGAAACTCCTCTGGGCGCGCGAAAATACAGATGCGCGGCAGGTGGCGACCGACTTGGCCGATGCCTATCTGGTGATGCATCGTGTGGCGGCTGACGTGCCGGATAAGGAGGGCGAAAATACTCTTGACTTGGGTTTGCCAGTATCGTGGTAAAATCGGAGTCTTCCAATACGGGCGAGTGGCGGAATGGCAGACGCGCTAGACTTAGGATCTAGTGTAGCAATACGTGTGGGTTCAAGTCCCACCTCGCCCACCATCTAACTTTCCGCCGAAAGGCGGATTTCTTTTTGGAGGAGGATTTCTCCGCTGGACCCCATATAGACCCCAGTGAGGAAAAATCGTCGAAAATTTGCATCAACAACGCGTTTAGTTCTGTGAGAACACTGCAGGCATGTTGCAGCGGGCTCGATTAGGCTTCTCGCAAGTGCTGGGTACATCCATAACAACCGTTCAGCAATATAATGTTAGGCTCGTCGTCAACTCTTATCCCCAATGCCCAGCAATCCCTCCGGCAACTTACCAGATTCGCTATCCAGTAATTTCTGGATGCTTGCCACGTATGCTCCCGATCTTGCGAAGCTTGGGATGCGAGCCGAGAGATATTTTTCCGACGATCCAAACACTTGCCTCCTCAAGGTTCGACAGTTTGCAGAGCTGCTAGCGCAGACAGTCGCTGCTAACGTCGGGATGTATACCAATAGCAGCGAAAATCAGCTTGACCTTCTGCGAAGGCTGGAGGCTAGTGGCAATCTAAATCGTGATGTTGCCACAGCGTTTCACAGTATTCGTCGCGTAGGAAACGATGCCAATCACAACCCTACAGGCAGCAGTGGTGACGCCTTGACTGCCCTTAAGATGGCTCGGTCGCTTGCGGTGTGGTATTACCGGGTTACTCGTGATCCTGCATTTAAGAGTGGTCCATTCGTGCCACCACAAGCACCACCGGACACCTCCGCCGTTGTGACACAGGAGCTTGCTCGTCTCAAAGCCGATCTCGACGCAGCGCTAAGAAAAGCCCAAACATCCGAGAGCACGTTGCAACAGGTCCAATCTTTACTTGCTCAGACCAAAGAAGAAAAGGAACTTTGGCAAAAATTAGCCCAAGAAGCAGAAAGAGCTAAGCCTGTTATTAACGAACAGCTTGAAACTATCCAGTCGCAAGCAGAAGCTAATCCTACGGCGACCGCCGAAACGAAGCAACGAACATCACAACCTCCACCGATCAAATGGTTGGAAATGGATGAAGCTGCTACGCGTACAATTATTGATCAGCAGTTGCGAGACGCTGGTTGGGAAGCTGACTCCACGACCCTTCGCTACGGACTCGGCGTCAGACCAGAAAAGGGTCGCCATATGGCGATTGCGGAATGGCCAACCGAGACCGGACGCGCCGACTATGTTCTGTTCATCGGGTTGACGCCTGTGGCAACTGTAGAGGCAAAGAAGGGTAACAAGAACGTCTCCGAAGACATCAAACAGGCCAAACGATACAGCAGCGAATTCAAATTCGATGCCGGAGTACAAAAGCCCGAAGGGTCGCCATGGGCAGATGGGCGGTTCAGAATTCCGTTTGGATTTTCGACCAATGGGCGACCGTATTTGAAGCAACTCAATACAGAAAGCGGTATTTGGTTTGTTGATATGCGGCGTCCAACCAACCATGCTCGCGCGCTTCCCGGCTGGCACAGCCCCGACGGTTTACTGCAAATGCTGCGCCAAGATCAGGAAGAGGCAGAGAAGCAGCTAGAACAAGAAACGTTCGACTACGATCTCAAACTCAGAGACTACCAAAAACAGGCAGTGTTGCAAGTTGAGAAATCATTGCGTGAAGGGCAACGAATCTGCATGCTGGCAATGGCCACTGGCACTGGCAAGACGAAAACCGCGATCGCGCTAATGTATCGCCTACTAAAAACAAAAATGTTTAGGCGGATATTGTTCGTCGTTGATCGCTTTGCACTTGGTGAACAGGCCGCGCGAGCATTTGACTCAACGCGCATGGAGAATCTGCAGAATTTTTCCGATGTTTTCGGCGTCAAGGAGATTGAAGACAAGAAAGCAGACAAGGACACCTGCGTCCATATTGCTACTATCCAGGGTTTAATCAAACGAGTCTTCTACTCCGATGCGCCGCCGCCAGTCGATCAATATGACTGCATCATCGTGGACGAGTGCCACCGCGGATATTTGCTCGACAAAGATCTCGCTACGACCGAGCTTTATTTCAGGGACGAAGAAGATTATGTCTCAAACTATCGCCGGGTGCTCGAGTACTTTGACTCGGTCAAAATTGGTCTTACCGCAACACCGGCGCTACACACCACGCAGATCTTTGGTGAGCCGGTATTCCGTTATACCTATCGTGAAGCGGTGATTGATGAAGTTCTGATTGACCATGAACCACCATTCAATATCAAAACCGAGCTATCCGACAAAGGGATCAAATGGAAGGCCGGAGAGAAGGTCACGGTACTCAACAAACAATCAAACTCTCTAGATGAGTACACGACACCAGACGAAATCAGCATTGAAATCGAAGAGTTCAACCGGAAGGTCATAACGGAAAACTTCAACCGCGTTGTCTGCAGAGAACTTGCCCGGCAGATTGATGTTCCTTCAAAAGAAAAGACACTAATCTTCTGTGCTACGGATTCACATTGCGACACGGTCGTAAGAATTTTGAAAGAAGAATTAACCGCAAGATATGGCGACGTCGATGATGACGCCGTCGTTAAGATTACTGGACAAGCGCACAAGCCACTCGAATTGATTCGGAAATATAAAAACGAGGCTCTTTCTCAAATTGCTGTGACCGTAGACCTTTTGACTACAGGTGTTGATGTACCTCCCATAACCAACCTAGTCTTCATTCGCACTGTTACTAGCCGCATACTCTACGAACAAATGCTGGGTAGAGCCACTAGGCCTTGCGAAGAAAACGGCAAGGAAATTTTTCGCATCTATGATGCAGTCGGCATTTATGACGCGCTACAAGACGTGTGCAGTATGAAACCAATCGTTGTGAATCCATCGATCACGTTCACCGAATTGGTTAGAGAATTGGTCTCAATCACAGATGAGTCCCACCTATCCCTAGCACGTGATCAATTCCTAGCAAAGCTAGCTCGCAAAAAGCGTCACTTTAGCGAGAAACAAATTGCCGCGTTTGAAGCCGCAACAGGACAAGACGTAGACAGGTTCATCAAAGAGATGCGGCATCAGCCAATCGAAGTCATCGGCACTTGGTTTAATAGTTATGCTCGACTCGGCGAAGTTCTTGATACCAAATACGCAGACCATGCACCACCAATACTTCTAGTTTCCGAACACACCGACTCGCTATTGTCTGTCACACGCGGTTACGGGAGAAATCAACGTCCAGAAGATTACTTAGACGAGTTTACACGCTTCATCAAGGATGGAGGCAACCAGCTTCCAGCTATGCAAGCCGTGCTTCAGCGTCCCCGTGATCTAACAAGGAAAGACCTGAAACTTCTATCGCTGGCACTAAGCGACAAGGGATTTGACGAGAAGAGTCTGCAGAGCGCATGGAAAGAGAAGACCAATCAGGAGATCGCCGCCGGAATTGTTGGCTATATAAGACAAGCAGCTCTCGGCGATCCCCTTCGCCCGTGGAGCGAACGTGTTGATGCGGCGATGCGCAAATTGCTCGCTTCGCGCGAATGGACCACACCCCAAAAACAGTGGCTAGAAAAAATCGCCAGCCAAACCAAAGCAACACTGATTGTAGACAAGGAAGCGATGGATGCCCCCGATCAATACTTCAAACGAGAAGCAGGCGGATTTAATGCACTCAACAGAAAGTTCGACGGACAGTTGGAAGACATCTTGCATCAGTTCAACGAACTGATATGGAATCCGGACATAGCGTCATAGAGCGGAACATAAGGATAGAAATGACTACACAAGACATCGCCGGAAAACTATGGAATCTCTGCAACGTCCTCAAAGACGACGGCGTCACATACCATCAATATGTGACGGAGCTGACGTATTTGCTCTTCCTTAAAATGGCTCAGGAAACAGAGAAAGAGAACATACTTCTTGATGGCTATCGGTGGTTTGATTTGGTCAAAAAATCTGCCGCCAATCGATTGCAATTCTACGAAGATTTGCTGAGAACTTATGCGCGCCACGGTAAGGGAATCGTTCAGGAGATTTTCGCCAATAGTTCAACCTTCATCAAGAAGCCGGTGACGTTGTCAACCTTAGTCACTGAAATCGACCGACTCAACTGGTACGACGCGAAGCGCGAAGGACTCGGCGAGCTATATGAGGATCTGCTGGAAAGAAATGCAAACGAAAAAAAATCTGGCGCGGGGCAATATTTCACGCCGCGCCCATTGATCGACGCCATGGTTCAAGTTATGAAACCCAGCTCGGCAGACATAATTCAAGACCCGGCCGCCGGAACCGGGGGCTTCCTAATTGGTGCGCATCATTATATACAGACGCATGAGGATCCATCTTCCTGGACGGAGAAGCAACAGAAGAAGTATTACACCAAAACTTTCTATGGCATGGAGCACGTGCAAGACACTCATCGACTAGCGCTCATGAATTTGATGTTGCACGGCATCGACAGTGATGCAGAGGGAGAGCACGCAGGGATCAGATATGGCGATACGCTTAGCCCATTGGGCAAATCGATACCTAAAGCAACCTTGATTCTGACAAATCCTCCATTCGGAACAAAAAAAGGTGGCGGACTGCCGGATCGTGATGACTTCACATTTGCCACCAGCAACAAACAGCTCGCCTTTTTACAACACATTTATCGAGGACTTTCGCAAGGTGGGCGCGCTGCTGTTGTCGTCCCCGATAACGTCCTGTTCGAAGGCAATGTCGGCAAACAGATCCGGCAGGATTTAATGGAAAAATGCAACTTGCACACAATCTTGCGCCTGCCAACTGGCATATTCTACGCGCAGGGCGTTAAAACTAACGTGTTGTTCTTTACTCGAGGCACTACCGACAAGAGCAATACAAAAGATGTGTGGGTATACGATTTGCGGGCGAACATGGCTCAATTCGGCAAGCGCTCCATGTTGACCAAAGAGCACTTCATTGAATTTCGTGCTGCATTCGGTGAAGATCCACATGGCGAACAAAAGAATCTCGCTAAGCGCCAAGATACCGGCGAATCGGGGCGCTTCCGCCGCTTCAGCCGGGAGTGGATAGCGAAGGAACGAACCGACAACCTAGATATCAGCTGGCTCAAGGATGAAAGTGCAGAGGACTCTACGGACTTACCAGAACCAACTGAATTAGCAGAACTTGCCTTGGGCGAACTTGATGCAGCGATGTCGGAACTCCAAGCAATACTCGCGGAGCTCGGCGAGGAGGTGGAGGTATGACAAATGGCAATTTGCCAGTGACGTGGCAACTTACAACGCTCGGAGAGGTCTTAGACTACGGTCGCACAGAAAAAGCTGAGCCCAGTGAGTTATCTCCAGATTCTTGGGTGCTAGAGCTCGAAGATATTGAGAAGGACACCTCCAAACTGGTGCAACGGCTCACGTACAAACAACGGCAATCGAAGAGCACAAAAAACAAATTTGGCACCGGCGACATCCTGTATGGTAAACTCCGGCCTTATCTAAATAAAGTGATCATTGCTCCAGAGCCTGGATATTGTTCCACGGAGATCGTTCCACTGAAACCACCAAAGGACATTGACGGACGATACCTATTTTATTGGCTGAAACACCCTCATTTTCTGTCGTATGTAGATGCAGTCAGCCATGGCATTAATATGCCACGTCTCGGAACGGAAGCCGGCAAAAACGCACCATTTGTTTTGGCTCCATTCAACGAACAAAAACGTATCGCCGACAAACTGGATAACCTATTCAAGCGAGTGGATGCTTGTCTCGTACGACTAGAAACTGTGCCATCAATACTTGAGCGTCTCCGAACCTCGATATTGCGAAGCGCGGTAAATGGTTCCTTGACGAAAAATTGGCGAGTAGCTCAAAACGTAACTGATGTGTGGACATCAGATTACCTGTCTGAAGTCGCCGCGTCCCGATTAGGAAAAATGCTCGATCGCAATAAGAATGTGGGAATACCCAACAAATACTTGAGAAACATAAACGTTCGATGGTTTAGTTTTGATTTTTCCGACATTCAAGAGATTCGCATAAACGAGCGTGAATCAGAGCTTCTCGCCCTCAAAGAAGGCGATGTTCTAGTCTGTGAAGGCGGGGAACCAGGGCGCTGCGCAGTATGGCATGATCGCGGCGAACACTTTGTGTATCAAAAGGCTCTGCACCGTGTCCGAGTTGGCGATAGGTTATGTCCAGAGTGGCTAACATTTTGTTTGAAAGATGCGGCGAATTCTGGCGCATTGGCTGCCCTGTTCACTGGGACCACCATCAAGCATTTAACTGGTGTCTCGCTAGCGAAATTTCGACTGCCATTACCTTCGGTAACTGAGCAGCTAGAAATTGTGCGACGTGTAAATAGACTAATGGCATTCTTAGATTCGATTGAAGAGCGAGTCTCAATGGGAATGTCTCTCGGACAACAACTCATTAACAGCATGCTTGCCAGAGCGTTCAGAGGCGAACTGCTCCCCCAAGATCCAAATGATGAACCAGCAAAGATTCTGCTAGAACGCATCAAGTCGCAACAAACAAGTCCGAAAGAAAACAACCGAAGTTCGAAACGTAAGAACAAGGAGTCAGCAGACATGCAGCGCAAATTGATTGATGTCCTCACGGAAGCAGGCGATTGGATATCCGCAGAAGAAGCATTTCGTTTATGCGGAATTGCAGATGGAGCACAGACAGATCAGATTGAAGCACTATATGCTGAGCTACGTGCGCTAGACAAGGACGGACGTTTATCCGTAAAGCCTATAGTCGATGCACAAGGCGTGAAGCAACAAGACGAACTGAAACTGCTGGTGTGAAGTGAATAATGCGTCTAGACAAGCTAAAAATTGGCAGCAATAAAGCAAGTCCAACACATCATTTCAAGAACTTGAAAGGATGGCGGACCCCAGATTTCGGACCAGTAGCTAAGGTGGTTTTTTGCTTCTAGAATAGCAGTTGCTAAGGTGAGGCGAAATGACTAGAGGCAGAAAGAAATTCAGCGCTGAATTCAAAGCCAAGCTGGCTTTGGAAGCGATTCGCGGCG
>JAFKGK010000009.1 GCA_017307165.1 Candidatus Melainabacteria bacterium | reverse complement strand
CAATTTTGCCAGCCTGACAGCATTGTCTTGAAACTCGCGAGAGTAGGTTATTGCTTTCTTTCGTCCGGTCATGATTCGCTCCTGTTCTATCTTTCCACAAGGAGCAACCTCGGTCCAGTCTCACTGTCCGTTTTTTCTGGGGACCGTCAATTTTCAAAATAAACGGGCCATATTATACACGGTGGTATTTAAGCGATAGTAAAAAGATCTCGGGCAAAACGAATACAGAAGTTAGCCTTTATCACAATCTTTGCCACGGTCAGTAACTTTGTGCACTTGGTCCTGTTTCCGTTGAAGCTCTTTCAAATCGATCCGACAAGACCCAATAAACTGAAAGGGCTCATTGTGGCGGCAATTGTGCCAGCAATCGTTTACGTGGTGGGCAATGCAATTGTTTCTGAGGTAGCAACTTTCAGTGTTTGTAGGTTATAGGAGACGGGCATTGCAAGCAGGTCTCGTCGGCCATACACACTTGAAATTAACTTGTCGACAGGTCCCTGGTATGCAACGATTTCGCATATTTTTCGCCAAAAAATCACTCTGGTCTATGTTCTCCACAAGAAGCGACCTCGGTCCAGTCACAATGTCCGGTTTTCTGGGGACCGTCACCTGTTGGATGCAGACCTGTCGGCTCTTTGGAGCCGAGCTTGGCAAATCAGCGATGACCCATTTCCTGAAGCTGCGCGGCGATTTCCACTTTTCAACGATTGCTGGTCGTATAGACAGTGGCTGGCTGAGCGAAGAGCGAGTGAAGGTACTTGCAGAGAATCAAATCGGTGGAAGTTCGAATCTCGACGAAGCTCTGACCCGCGCGGCAGTGCACTTAAGCGTGAGCCTTAAACACCAAGTTTCTCTTCTCTCTCTGGCGGATGGTTTCTCATTCGTAGCTTTTGTCGCAGCACTGGGTCTTGTGGCTATTGGAGTGCTATCTTGGTCGCCTCCGCTCCCAACTTCGAATAGCAAGGATTGACATGTGTATAGCAATCAATAAACCAGAGAATTGGGCATCAAGTAGGACGATACCGGTCCCCGACCGGCGGCAGGCAGACCTGCCGCCGGTCAGTTCACTATTGTTTTTTCGGCAACGTGACAGTGAGCACGCCGTCTTTTACGCTCGCTTGGACTTTGTCAGCATCGACTTTGCAAGGTAAGTGCACCGATTGCTGAAATAATTCGGACATGGTTTCAAAATGCTCTTTGTCTTTCGTTTCTTGTTTTTTTTCTCCTTTTATTGTCACGGATGATTCGCTGGCTTCGACCTTTACGTCCTTATCAGTCATTCCTGGTACTTGGGCAATTATTCGTAATTCCTTGCTCCCATCTATTGTTTGGATCTTCGGAATTTCATTGGGGGACGAAACAAGTGGTACCAATGGAAGCGGCTTTATCGCCCACTGAATAGGTGTTATCAATGGGTCCACATAAACATCCCAAATATTCGGAGCAATTAGACGATTGAGATTTGCAGGACCCGAATCGGCCACTTTCTCGACAATCACATTCTGTGCTCTCGCATGAGCACTGTTGTTTTGCTCCCATAACTCTTTAGTGGCAAAACCACCAGCAAAACCAAGAGCCGCCGACAAAGCCACCATGATGATTTTTTTTGCTCTGTCTCCTAACGCTTTCATGGGTTATCACCTCCAGAAAACACATTCGATTAGTAAGCGGGGCCACTGGCCCCTGGCGCAAAAGAGCGCCCCAAAATTTTATCCAGTTTCGCCACTGTCACTGTTATTGTCTTCACTTTTGCTTTTTAAAACCGGTATTTTCCTTATGCTTTCCTTGTATCCAACGGCTTTTGGTAGTTTGATCGAAAGGACTCCATTTTTATAACTGGCCTCGGCCTTTTCCGTTTCGACACAATTATCCGGCAGCGGGATCGACCGGGAGAAAGAGCCGTAGCGTCTTTCAAGACGATAGATGCCTTTAGTGTTTTCTTCTTTTTCCTCCTTCTTCTCACCACTTATGGTCAGCATGTCTTTCGACATAGAGACCTCAATCTCGTTCTCATTCATTCCAGGCACTTCTACATTGATCTGAAACTCTTTTTCCGTTTCATGAACATCAAGGACTGGATTGAATTGCTGCATAGTTGTGCTCATAGCGGGCGATAAATTCAAGAAGCGATCAAACAACCGTTCCACATCGCGCCATGGTTCGTCAAATTCAGGCCATATGGTTGGTTGATTGTATTCTTCCGTTCGCCTGATCGGAACCTGCTTCCGTCCCCATGGGACGATTTTGCCAAACGTCATGGTAATGCACCTCCTATTTACCTAAAAGCAGTCAGCATGCAGGGAGTTAGCTTGCCACGTCCTTATCAGAACGCACGCGCTTTTCGAAGTTAGCGACCATACGCGGGTCTCTCGTTCGTTTAAGGTTGCGCTGTCGTCCGACTTCATCACCTGATCGGCTATCAATAATCTCTAAAGTTTTAAGGGCTTCGCCTCTTACCCAACCGTTTTCATCATCGGCTAGCTCTTCGAGGATCGCCCGAGGTAAATCGACGTTTTGCGCCAGGCCATGGCGAACAATTACGTCGTTATCTCTTGCAAGCCTTTTGATTACTGCATCTTCACAGGATTTATTGGTCGCAACTGCAATCCTTACATCGTTGCTCGGATCGTGCGCGAGATTCCGCAAAACATTCGTCGGCGTACTTGGATTTTCGGCCACGCGCATACGAATCTTGTCGCAAAAATGTTCCGCTAATACTCTTAGCTTTTCTGACCGGGTCCGCGTAGAACCCGCCACAATATATTGTTTGATAAGTTCTTCGTTTAAAATCCTATCTGCTTCCATAATGCCCACCCCCGAAATTGGATACCAAAGGTGTGTATTTATTGAAGTGATACTCTGTTGGGCAGCTGTTTTCCATGACCACCCAATAATTTAGATACCAGATCTAGCTTCGCGGCTCGCAAGACTCAAACAATTTTTTATAATTTTCAAGTTGTTATGCTGATCCGCACCGATTGGTAAGTGAGTCACATCGGTTTTGATAGGATGCGAGTTGGTTAGACTGGCCTAGGAGGTCAGTCCAATCGACTAATCAACAACTCGTGTTCAATCAAGCCCGCAATTATAATTGACCTTGATGACCCAACACTACTGCCTTTCAAAGTTGTCGCCGACACTTCCGTTGTCTTCTACTCTTAAATAGTAGCCAATTAAATTGCCTTTCTTATCAGGCTCTACCCAAAATCTGACTAATCGACTTTCTAGAGTATCGAACAGAAAATAGAAGGATGGTTTTGTTACCTGTTCGCTCTTGTAAGCCTTGCCCCACCGGCTTTCTGCTGCCGAAAGGGTTAGATTGATCAAATCCTTCCCGTCTAGCGGAGACAATGTGGGCTTATTATCTTTGTCCATTTTAAAAAGCAACACTTCTTTTTTATTATCATGTCTGATAAATCTGAACTCCTTGGGGCCTTTCATCGGCGTAGGTAGAGTCCGGTCGTATTCGGCTCTCGAATAAGCAAGGCAAGATAATGAAGTGAAACAGAGCAATACAATGCAAAAGAATTTTGACAAGGAGATTCTGACCATAATTTCCCTCCAACATATGTCAGGTGCTATTTTCCGTCGGAGGCGCAAATGCGAAGTGCTTTGGCTGTTTGCACGATGTCGGCCTTAGATGCGGTCTTGTGGGTCATTATAAAGCCTTGCCATTTTGTCAAAAGTAAATTTGCTACGGCATTGAGATCAGCCTGCGGTCCTATGGTTATGACATTGGATTCGCCAAAGATTTCATCAGTGGTAAACAAACCGGGGTAGAACAAGCCAATACCTGCCGGTATCAAGTGCATCTGGAGAGGCGCTTGATCAGTCCTTGTATTGATATTGGCATTGTTCTGGCTGAAAGGCCGAGGCTTTTTTGATTTGTCAAAGATAAAAATCAGTCTGTATTGGGCTTGCAGGTTTTCGGGTAAGAGTGATGTCTCATCAACGTCTGTGCCTCCAGGCAATGGAGGATATTTTTTCGTTATTTCCGGCATTGCGTCGTAAGGGCCTCTTTCTACGAAACTGGCAAGACAGGAGAGATCCATATCAGGAATTCCGCTGCTTTTGACTAACTTGACTCTTTCTACTTTGCCAGAAGGCAATATCTCGACTTCAACTTGAGTTTCAGCTTCCGGTATGTTTTTTTGAAAGAGCCTGTCGTTAAACCAATACTGGTAAGGATCAATACTTTCCTTCCATTGCTTAAATTCTTTGGTGTCAAAGTCTGGAGTTTGCCCAAGCCCCAGTGCAGCAAGAGGCAGATGCAATGCAAGCAATAAGCAGATGAGCAAGGCATGTGGCCAAAGATGATTTTGACTGAGCGGCATCGACCTCATCTCCTTAAGCTTGGCCATCAATTTACCGTATCCCCTTTTAGACTAACTCCTAACCATGAGTATAGGGTGAGACCAATCCAGACAATGTCGCTTCCGCACTTTATTCCGTTTACTGGCCAAAAAAGACTTTTTCGGCAATGATGTCTGATGACTATACTAGAGATGCCGAATATGATTTCAAAAAAACTTTTACTAACTCTATCTGTTGCCTTATATTGCACAAGTTCAGCTAGTGCCACCACGATTAAAAGAGATGGTGTCGGAGACCTGCTCTCCAATCTCGCAAAAAGCGTGACAGAGTCAGTTAGTTTGGAAGGCTTAAATGTAATGGAATGCGGGCGGTTTGAGGTCTGGTTCGATAAAACCAATGGCGATTTGCGAAGTCTGGTTTTGAAAAATCCTGGCCCAACCTTGCAAGCCGAGGCCAGCTTATGTGACGCCATAGTTTGCTATGGGTCGCCAGATATCAGCGGCATCGAAAAGATCTATCTCGACAATCCAGTGATTGTGGGCAAGAGCTCCACTGGCACGAATGGCAAGCATTCGGAGAAGGGACTAATCAAAATACGCAAGATCCCTCTTGCCGTGACTGAGCGCTACCCAGCTCTTTTCTCAAAGGAGGAGATTGCTTCAGCTGACAATCTGGTATCACTAAATATTCGGCACGACCTGGTGAAAGAAGTATGGAGTTTCAGAAAGCCTCTTCTTGAGTTTTTCAAAACCCACAAAACAGCGACAAAGGCAGAACTGAATGAAGATGTGGTTGGAAGGCTCGGAGTATCGAGCAAAAAATAGAATGATGGTTTTGTTACCTGTTCGCTCTTGTAAGCTCTGCCCCACCTTCTTTCTGCTGCCGAAAGGGTTAGATTGATCAAATCCTTCCCGTCCGTCAGTTGCTATTTTCCATCGGAGGCGCAAATGCGAAGTGCTTTGGCTGCCACCCGCCTGTGTCTGTTAGGTTTTTTCAGTTGTTTCGGATGGTAAGTTCATTGTGAATTGGTTTTCCAGTAAGTTTAAACTGAGGCTGCTTATCCCGCTGTATACTTCGCCTGTCCATTTAATGGTGTCCGTGAAATTTTGATTGTGTGATAATCCGTCGATTGTGAATGTCGTGTAGGCATCAATATTGTTTTGCCAAATATTTCTTTTGGATGGTTCGAACCCACACTCGAGGGTGAAGTAAATCAACTCAAAGAGCGTGTTATCTGGGCACACGTATTCATTACGGTAGGTATTGCCTGCTGTGATAAGAAAGTGGAAAAACTCCCCGGTAGTAACGTCTGTCATTGATTGTTCCCAAACACTTGTGGCCTTGTCATACTTGATAGAAGACGTGATGAGATCGCCGGGCCTCGGTACAAACATTGTGCTACCCGGTTTAACTACGCCGTCTGCCCATCCTAGTTGCGCCGCCGTGCTACCATCTGGATTTTGTATCCACACCGCAGGCACCGCCTGCCAGCCGTCATTAAATTCACCCTGCGTCAACAGCGGTTGAAAAAGCCAGTCGTAGCCATTTGATGTACCTACGAGTGCGCCAGGCCAAAAGCTAATTGCTCCGCCTGGGCCATCCGGTGGTGGTGCAGGTACGCCATATTCAATGGAAATTTCAAACTTTTGTTTGCAGTTGACAAATTTTTCAACGATGCCGTCAGAATCATTTGTGTTTAGACAAATTAGATACATATTTTTCACTCCTAGGAGGTTGTGGTATTCCTCAGAGCCTAAGCCACCGTTCTGCGAGATTGTATGTTAATTGTACTGGATTGAGAGCATCGGAGTTTCTAGTCTCATTTACCCGTTTTTGCCCTTGACACTGTACCGATCGTTCGGTACGCTAGAAAAGTAAGCCGTTCTATTCCAAAAAGAGCCATAACCATGTCACCGCACAATCCCTTTCATGATGGCGAGATCAAGATCCAGGAGCTCACAGGCGAACGCTACCAAGCGATCACCAATAGCGCTTTGGTCAAGGACGAGATCCTCACTGCGGCCCTGTCTTTTGTGGAGCGCCAGCCACTGGCAGTGGTGGCGAGCCATGCTGCCGATGGCAGTCTGTGGTCGTCGGTACTGTTTGGCCGGCCGGGGTTTGTGCGGGCTGTGGATACGCATGAGGTGCGCATCGATCTGAGTGGTGCGCACCTGATACCGGGAGATCCGGTCCTGCAAAATCTCCAGGATGACCCGAGGGTGGGGATGTTGATGATCGAGTTGGATACGCGGCGGAGGCTCAAGATCAATGGAGATATCGTCAAGATCGATGCTACCGAGATCGTGATCGCTGTGCGAGAGTCTTTTCCTTTGTGTCCCAAATACATCCAGCGACGCAAGGTCAGATTGCCTGCGGATCAGGATGGCATGGACGCCTCGGAGACCGGTGTGCCTGTTGTTGGTACTGTACTTGGTGCTGCCGAAAAGGCGATCATCACCTCCGCCGACACCTTGTTTTGTGCCACTGCCAATCCCCACGGTCATCTGGATATTTCCCACCGAGGAGGCAATCCTGGCTTTGCGCGCATCATGGGCGATAGAGAGCTGCGCATCCCTGATTTTGCTGGCAACAGTATGTTTAACACGTTTGGCAACCTGCAGTTGGACGATCATGCCGGCGTCATCGCGATCGATTTTGCAGGTCGCCAGGTCTTGCAGATGAGCGGCCGTGCGCAGGTCTTGTTGGACGAGGCAGACCCCGATCACGAGACCGGCGGCACCAACAGGTTCTGGACGCTCCAGATCGAGAGCTGGCAGCGGTCGGTCATGCCGGCTGTGGAGCTCGAGTTTTTTGATTATTCGCCTTTTAATCCCTGATCTGCTGTTAAGATCTATGCCACGCCAATGGGTGACTTCATGGAAAGAACAGAGTTATTGCCGATCTTGCTCGAGCTGTTTCGTCAGCAGGGGTATGCTGGCGTGTCGATCGCTGATGTGTCAAAGGCGACGGGGCTGGGCAAGTCGAGCCTTTATCATCATTTTCCTGAGGGCAAGGAGCAGATGGCCCGAGAGGTGTTGCAGCACGTCGAGGTCGGGGTGCGCGAGTCTTTTGTGGCACCTCTCAAGGCTGTGGGAGATCCGCATGAGAGGCTGAGAGAAATGACCAAGATGGTGGAGGACTTTTATGATGGTGGGCGCAAGGGGTGCATTTTAGATGGTTTGACGCTGGGTGCAGCGAGCGAGCCGTTTAGGCAGATGGTAGCGCGGAGTGTCGAGGCCTGGGTTGCTGCTATGGCGAGTGTTGCTGTGGAGGCGGGTCTGAGCAAAAAGGTCGCCAGAGAAAGGGCGGAGGATGCTCTGATCGCGATCGAGGGCTCGCTTGTATTGTCGCGGGCTCTGGGCGATCAAAAGGCGTTTAAGAGAGTGATCAAAAATCTGCCGCAGAGATTGCTTGGTGAAACCAATCTTTGACTTTGATTTGATCTAGTGGTCTAAATGCTCCTCGGCACTGCCTCCAGGCGTGGACATGACCTCGACCACTTCTACCGAACAATTTGCCCATACTGCAATGGCTTCTGAAACACTGCCCACAACCAGGCGCTTAGCAAAATTTTTGCCTGCAGAACCCAAGACGATCAAGTCTACTGATTCTTCATTGGCGAGCTGTAGAAGGGCTTCTTTAGGCTCTCCGTCGATCACCATGGTCTCGATTTGGCAATCGGGGACGTGTTTCAGCAGCATGGTTTTTGCTTCGGCAAGCATTCGCTTTGCTGTTTCAACCTGCATATTTCTGTTAGTTTCGAGCTCTTTGATTTCGTATAGATCCGGATAGTGAGTCAGGTAGTCTGAGATCAAGGGCACAGCATGCACACAAAGAAACTTGGTGTCTGGCGCCCACGGACGATTAGCCACTTGCTCGAGGGCGTTAGTCGCAAATCTCGATCCGTCTAAGGCCAACAAGACTTTGTGCTGATCGGCTGACCGCGCCGGTCTGCAGATGCGTACCGAGCATTGTGCCGAGAGCAGTAGGGAGTGAGAAATGCTTTCCATCCTTCGCTTGAGCCGCGCACCTGTCACCAACAAATCAGGGCGAGTCTCTTGCAAGAGCAAATATAGCTCGGTCTTTGTGTCGCCCTCTAGCACGATCGGCTGCACAGACTCAAAAGAGGCATTGGCGGCAGATATGGCAGTTGACACGTCATCGACTAGTTTTTGAGCTTTTGCTTCGTGTTCTTTTGTTATGGTGATCCCAAAAGGCATATTTAGGACAGTTGCGACCATAAGCTGGGAGCCGGGAGGCCAGGGAGTCTTTGATACTTCATCGATTGCGATTTTTGAATGCTCTGAAGCATCGACTGCAAGCAAAACCCGCAGCCCGTCCTTTGGAATGGCATGTACTGCCGGTCTATATCGTAGTGCAGTACGTTTTAAGGAGCGGGACTTGAGGCCGGAGAGACCCTCGATGGTGACGATGATATCGGCCTGTTTGCATTCTTGTTGAAAGGACTGCAGATAGGTGAGGGTCGAATGATCCACGATATTGACGCTCGATAAAAACTCCAGTCTGATCGTCTTGCGCTCTTCTACTGCCTTTTCGCATGCTTGTCTCAAGTGTAGTGAGTTAAAGCAAACGACGGGGCCGGAAAGTACGACGTGGACGGCTGTCTCATCAATTTCTATCTTTGAAATCGGATTGGTGAACAGTTTGGAGATGTATCCAAGGCGGAAACGTCCCGTCGCTTTGCGTTCTAAGACCAAGAGCAGGATTATTTTGACGATGATGCCCGCCAGGATGCCTATCAATAGATCTGTACTTACAGTTACGAGGACAGTGACTATAAAGATTGCCAACTGTTCGGCGCCTGTCGCCCAGACTTGCCGCCATTTGTGTGGACCGGCTAATTTCCAGCCGATGTGTACCAGGACTGCGGCCAGGGCTCCCATTGGGATCAGCTTGATGATTTCGTGAGCGATAAGGAGAAATAGTATGAGGAAAATTGCATTGTAAAAATTGACCCAGGCAGTGCGTCCGCCGCTGTGGATGCATGTAGTGCTTTTGATGATGCCGGGAATGATGGTTAGTCCGCCGATCAGGCTGGAGCAGATGTTTGAGATGCCCATGGCAAAAAGAGTGCGATCGGGGCTTGATTTGCGGCGCCAAGGATCGATTTTATCGACGGCCATGATTGTTGCCAGGGATTCTGTGCCATCAACAAAGGTCAGAGTCAAAACGGCTACGACAATGGAGCCGACTAAAAGAGGGTCGGCAAATAGGGCCTTAAAATCAGGAGGCACGATACCGTGCGACAAAAGATTTGAGGGCACAGATACTAAAAACTTGGGATCGAGATGCCAGGCCATCCCCAGAGCAATCGAAACGATGACTACAAATAGTTGAGGCGGTATCGAATGCAGTAGTGGTGCGCGAAGCCTGGGTACAGTAAATAGCAAAATCAGGCTTATCACCGAGATTGCAAATACCTGAGGCTGTACGTTTACGACTTCTGAAGGGGTTTCTAGCACCATTCCCCAAAATTCGTGTGCTATGTAAGGATGGCCAATAAAATGCGGTATTTGCTTGGCTATCAGCATAAATCCTATGGAAGCCAACATCCCCTGGATGGCTGCACTGGGAAATAAATAGCTAAAACGGGCGGCTTTTATCCAGGCTAAAATCAATTGCAGGGCGCCAGCTAACAAGATCACTCCGGTAACCATGCGGTAACCGGTGTCTATATTGCCGTGTCCGAGTGTCAATATGGAAGTATAAAGAACCGGTGCTAATCCGGCAGCAGGGCCACTTATGGTTACATATGCTCCCCCGAGAAGGGGAAATATCAGGCCAGCTACGATTTCTGAAGTGAGGCCGCATATGGGTGGAGCGCCGGAAGACAGCGCGATCCCAAGAGATAGTGGGACAGAGACGAGTGCCACGACAAGGCCGGCGAGCATATCGTGGCGCCAATGCTTAAGTCCTTGAAGGCCATTTTGTGGCGCTCGATGCCGGTCCGCTCCTGCCACTGCATACGATACCGCCCCCGTGGGCTGACTTGCATTGTCTTTCATTTTGTCCACTACCCAGTGTCGTAACACCCAGGACGGAAAACCCCGTCCATGACTTGGTAAAAATATCATGCCTGGTGTCTAAAGCGGTTGTGAATATGAAGAGAAGCAAAGCCTGTTCTCTTCAGGTCCAAGGCTATTCAAATAAATTGAATAATGTAATACGACCGGAAGCGAAGGCGGCTGCGAGTTTTGTTCCTTCCTGGTTCCAAGCCAATTTTGTAACTTTTGAAACTTCGTCTTCGTTTACCAAGATGCTGTCTTGTTTGTTGACGTCCCAAACCATTACTCGCCCATCATTTCCGCCACTAGCCAACATCAAACCTTTGGGCGCAAAGGATATAGTAGAGACAAATCCTTCATGGCCAGCAAATACTATCGGTTTGCTGCCTGATGGTCCCTTGCCGCTAAAATCCCAAACAGTGATCTGGTCACTGCCTCCTGTCGCGAGATATCGGGATGAAGAATCCCACGTCAATTCACGCACTTTGGTCTGATAGCCATCCATAAAGAGTTCATCTGCACTCGGTAAAAGCCAGATATGTGCTGCACCGTCCTGGCATCCAGCGGCTAAGACTTTTGCGTTAGGACTGTAGGCTATATTTAGGAGTGATCCTTTCCATGCTAATAAGCGTTTATGGTTTGTCTGGTCCTTGCTCCACAGTCTTATTCCGTTGTAATTGCTAGTGGCAAATAAATCTGGCGCCGCGGGATTCCACGCTAGATCAGAGATGGTGCTTTTGTGATCTTCAAACTTTCGAATAAGATTGCCGTCTGTTGCACTCAATCTCAGTGTCTTGCCGCTTGCAGTAAGAATGCATCGGCTGGACTGATGCCACGCGATTTGCTCAACCCAGCTATCGCCATGGTCAATAGTAGCCACTTTCGCGTAGGTATTGGAGTCATAAATATTTGCTTTGCCATCCTGGCCTGCGCTCGCTACAAAATTGCCGTCTGGAGAGAAACGTACGCAGAGAGCCCCTAGCGTGTGGGCTGTCAGGTCTTCAAATGAATAACCTGTCAGGACGGAGCGAGCTATTACGCGTCCAGCCGCGTCTGCAGAGACTAGATGATAAGCATTTGGTGACCACGATAGATCGTTTATATAGTCGAGACAGGCAAGGGTGCTCCACTGCGATATTAGCGGCTTTACTTTGTACTCAATTGCCGATTCTTTTTGAGGCATGAGTTGAATCCCTCCACAAGTTCTGCCCTATTTAAATTTCTACCGATAAAGATCAGCTGATTGTTTCTCGGTTCGTCACCCCATGGGCGGTCAGGACGACCATCAAATAGCATGTGAACGCCTTGAAAAACGAAACGTGCATTCTCTCCAGCTATGCTCAAAATGCCTTTCATACGGAAAATGTCTGTGCCTTTTTCTCGTAATAGATCTCCCAGCCAGCTGTTGAATTTTTTTTGGTCGAGATCGCCATCACTCTCGATACCAACCGACGTGACCTCGCTGTCATGAGAGTGACCAGCGTCATATGTTATTGAGCAGAGGGGCTCGATGGTGCCATTTGTAGTGCATAATGCAAGCGAAAATTCCTCGGGTCTATGCTGGGTGAACATCGCATAACGGCCGGATTCAAGCACTATATCGAACGCTTTGCCGCCTTCTTTTGTCAGATCAAGCTTATACACTTGATCGCATCTTTCGATAGAAACACCCGGCTTGATTTGTTTTTTGTTGCTGGAGAAGCAGCGTACTGCGGCCTCAGCTAGCTCATCGAAATCTGCTGACTCGGCCTTATCAGCCTTTAAAAAAAGCAAATCAATGCTTGGATCTGGACCCTCGTCGAGGACTAATGTGCGGTGCTCGCCTTTAAAATCAAATATCCCACCCCATTCAAAGGGATACTCAGGCTGCAAAAACGTTGGCTTTGTCGCAAGGGCTTTGTCTAGATCGAAGCCGCTAACGCTCAGGATTTTATCCATTTCGATAACGCCGTTTTGTGTTTTATAGATTTTTGCCATGGCGTTCATCGAACGAATGCGAGCTTCTAACTGAGCAAGCTCGTCGTCAGTGACAAGATCAGTTTTGTTGAGCAAAATCACGTCGGCGAAGGCGATTTGCTCTTTGCACTCTGAGCTCGAATCAATATGGAGCAGTACGTGTTTGCAGTCGATAACAGTGACGATACCGTCAAGCTGCAGTTGTGCTTGGATCTCGTCATCAACAAAAAAGGTCTGTGCAACAGGTGCTGGGTCCGCTAATCCAGTGGTCTCAACCAGGATATAGTCAAACTTGTCTTTGCGGCGCATCAGATTGCCTAAGATGCGAATGAGATCGCCGCGCACGGTGCAGCATATGCAGCCGTTATTCATCTCAAAAATTTCTTCGTCGGACTTAACTACGAGTGCATCATCGATACCGATCTCGCCAAATTCGTTTTCGATGACTGCAATCCGTTTACCGTGATTTTCTGTAAGAATCCGGTTGAGCAGAGTCGTTTTGCCGGAGCCAAGAAAGCCGGTGAGTACAGTTACCGGCACTTTTGCACTAGTGGTCCTCATCGCATTTCCCTTTTTGTTTAGGTTTTCATTGCGCTTAATGATAACCCATTCTCATTAATGCAGTCCAGGGGAGATTGTTTGTGCGAAATATTAGTGAGATGACACACAGATTGCTTGATACGCGTGGGATCGCGCTAGCTCGCAACTCTTGATATCTTTGGTTTTCTCTAAAAATCTACTCTCTTTCACCTGCCTCAAAGGCCCAAACCAGCGCCCTTGCGCCTTTAATTTTCCCCTTATATTTGCAACCACCTGATGGGCCTCAATAGACTCTATTTGCTTTTCATCTCTTATCTCAGTACGGATCATTAATCGCTAAACGCACAGACCGTCAGTCAAATAGCCAAGATCAATCAGACATCACTGACCAGCGAGTCAGCAAAAGGAAACCATGACCGAAATCAACGCAATCCAAAAAGCCCTCGGCGACAAGGCTGCATACTATCTCGAGCACAAGAGCAAGGGCATCGCTGCCTCGATGCTGCACGCTCCCGGGCCTGACTTTGTCGACCGCATCGCGATCAGTTCGGACCGCAACGTGCGCGTGCTGCGCAGCCTCGAGACGCTGTTTGCGGCCGGCCGTCTCGGCAAGACTGGCTATCTGTCCATCCTGCCAGTCGACCAGGGCATCGAGCACTCTGCGGGCGCCTCGTTTGCCAAAAATCCGATCTACTTTGACAGCGAAAACATCGTCAAGCTGGCCATCGAGGGCGGCTGCAATGCTGTGGCGTCGACTTATGGCGTGCTGGGCTCGGTCGCTCGCAAGTACGCGCACAAGATCCCTTTCATCGTCAAGATCAGCCACAATGAGTTTTTGAGCTATCCCAACCGTTTTGACCAGGTCATGTTTGGCTCTGTGCGCCAGGCTTACGAGATGGGAGCGGTCGCGGTGGGTGCCACCATTTATTTTGGTTCGCCCGAGTCTGCGCGGCAGATCCAGGAAGTGGCGCGGGCTTTCGAGCAGGCACACGAGCTCGGCATGGCGACGATCCTGTGGTGCTACCTGCGCAACAATGGTTTCAAGGTCGGTGAAAAGGACTACCACACCGCCGCCGACCTGACCGCGCAGGCCAACCACCTCGGTGTCACCATCCAGGCCGACATCATCAAGCAGAAGCTGCCGGAAACCAACGGCGGCTACGACGCGCTCAAGTTTGGCAAGACCGACAAGCGTGTCACGACCGAACTCACCAGCGATCACCCGATCGATCTGACGCGCTACCAGGTGGCCAATTGCTACATGGGGCGGCAGGGTCTGATCAACTCGGGCGGCCCCAGCGGTGAAAACGACCTCGAGCAGGCGGTCATGACCGCCGTGGTCAACAAGCGTGCAGGCGGCATGGGGCTGATCTCGGGGCGCAAGGCGTTCCAGAAGCCCATGGCCGAAGGCGTCAGCCTGCTGCACGCGATCCAGGACGTGTATCTCTGCAAGGAGGTCACGCTGTCCTGATTTGATGCGATAAAACTAGGATACGGAGACAGACAAAATGATCACCACCACTCTCGTTGGCGCGCTCGTTTGCGCGGTAGCGGTCTTTTTGGCGTGGTTGTCGACCGATAAGGTCGTGTACCAGGGCCAGGCGTCGGTCATCGCCAACAATTTCAAGCACTACTCCAAGACACATCGCACGCTCACTGTGGTGCCTTTTCAGCCGATCGACGGCGATGCGGTGCCGATCATCACATCGGTCCCGGTCAAAGAGGCTGAAGCCATCGCTCGCAGTGTCATGACCTTTCGCGATGTCACAGTCAAGCGGCGGGCATTTGGTGAGTTGCGTGTGACCGAGATCAAGTGATTGTTTGGGGCTGGGATGCGCGTTTTGCATCCTGGCCCTTTTTTTGTTGATCTTGATTATTATGCTGCGTAGTATAGGTGTAAAGAGATGGCTGGCAGAGATGGCTCAAATAGCAAGCATGATTACTGCTTGGTGTGAAGAGATGGATCGCAGAGATGGCCCAATCAGCCGGCCGCCGGTGCTGCGCAAAGCGGCCTACACTGATTGACCCATCTCGCCATTGCATTCGGACTGACACCAAATACGGCATCGTTTGCTTTGAATACTATCTTTCATCCAATCTTAGCGTGCCAGCAATCAAGATCCACAGACCCAAAGCCCAAATGACTGCGCCTAAACAGCCAACAATAAACATTACCAACAAGCCAATCAATTCGTAACCGCAAACTAAAAACCAGATAAAGCCTGGGCAGACAAGTGCCATAAAAATCAAGCTAGATCCAATTATTGACAGGCACAACGAAATACAAAATGCTGTAAGTCTTACGGTAAACAAGCTTATGGCTTTAGCGGCTGGCATGGCTAGCCCTACCCTGGTAATAATTCACAATCCCGATAATGCTGATCGTGGAGAGTGCAATGAGCCATAGGCTCATGACCGCCGTGTAAATGATCAACCAACCAGCTTTGCGCCGCATCGATTGTTGTATTTCGACTTTCACAAACACGTATTTTATTAACCGGAGCACTTGCATGCCTTTCGACAAATTACAGGGTACGGATGGTGCGAGCAGAGTGTGCGTATTGATTTTACGAATTTTTTATTCTTGACGTAGCTGCGCACGATGAATGTAATCATGACAGGTTAGGATTCGATCATAATCCCTTGTGTAAGTTTTCAACCCACCCTTAGGTTGTAAGTATCTCAAAACAACACTTGCGCCGAAAAGGATTCCAAACCCTCAATTACACCTTATACAACCAGAGGCACTATCCGACTTTGAGTCGGCAGAATGGCCTCCGCAGCTTTTCAATCTTACATTCACCGTTTCCCCCATCATTTAGCTAATAAGCTAAAGCCAAAAGGAGCTGACAATGCACCCATTGTTGGCAGCAGCTATTGTGATTGCAGGGGCGTACATCCCCTGCATCCTCCTGAGCGCTCGTAAGCGCCGTCAAGAAAAGACCGAAGGCGTGAATATCGCTGCCGGATCCCGCGACATTGAACTCGTCGGCCCGGTGAGTATCACTCTCGACACCGAATTTTCGGGCACACGTAGCCTGGAAGGTGGTCGCGCCGTTGTGAGGTATGACACCACATACGACACCGGCAAGCCCAAGGTGCGCAAATACATCCTGAGCCGCGCTCAATCCTACTTCACGCTGGGCGGGCATTTTGTGGTCTACCACTACTTCCGCGCCGACGGCAAGCTCGAGCGCGAAGTCATGGTATATCCCCAGCCAGGCATGAGCGCGGGCGTCCAAGTCGTCATGCGCACGCGACTCTTTGCTGAAGACGAGACTCTGCAGACAGAGTTTTACGAGCGAGCCGACCGCACACTGGGCGTGCGCAGCGACGAAAAGACCGGTCTCTTTCAGATCTTTCGACGCGATGGCAAGACTTTGCAGTTTGAGCAACACTTGGAGCGAGAAGCTGCGAAGGTACACTGCAAGTGGTATCGTCTCGACGGCAAGACCGTCTGGTACGAAAAGTTGCCTTCGGACACCTATCTGGTCCATTTTGACCACGCTGGCCAGGCCCTCGAAGGCGTCACCTTTGAGCGCGAAAAAATTGGCGGCAGCATCAGCATGGGACCGGAAACGCCTCCCATCCAATACTGCTGCGACAAGTACAAGCGCGCCGACGGCACAGCCTCGCACAAGCAGCACTGGTATAAGCGCATCGAGAAGACCACCGGTCACATGGCCGATGCTCTCGGCGCGGTGATCGTCTACGATACCAACGGTGAACGCACCATTGCCGAATACGAGCTCACCCTCACATCGGCCGACAAGCGCTACGTCAAGGTCGCTCGCCATTATGATGACGATGGTGGCATGCTCATCCGCGAGTATCGCGCCGCCGGCAAGCGCCTGTCCGAGACTCGTCTGGACAGCAACGGCAAGCTGGTCGGTAAGACAACATTCCCCAAGGACGATTCTTTTACGGAGCCGTCTTTCGGATCCCTGATTTTCCAGGGCTTCGACCAGAATATCTGGGGTGAGTACGACACCGACTCGCACGACATCTGATCTACAAGAGGAGGGGTGCAGCATTGCATCCCTTCTTTAATTTGAGGCGAATCCTCCTTCTTTTTGGGGCATATCGTCTGCTTTTTTTGCTTGTATAACTATAGGATAGCGTATAACATGATTTGGCATAATGCATTCGGATGTAGAGGGTGCGACGGGCTTTGCCCAAATTGGATGTGTTTGTCCACAAGGTTGGAAATTTTGCAAAATTACTGACTGCGGAGATAGGCCGCCTGGCGGTGATACGAGATTTGGTGGGGAAATTGCCTAATTTTGCCGCATTGTGCCACAAGGGTTTTCGAATTTTTAACTTTTGGGTTTAGTTGGAAATTCAGCCAAAATAGTGATTTTCACCATCCCCTATAACCCATTGCATCCCCCGTGCATGGCCTAACAGCACCGCTATTTTCTCTAAAAATCTAACCCGGTCAACCTTGTTGCCATTATATTAATTAGTAGCGATCCAGGCAAAAAATGACGCGAGCATATAATCCAGAGGCAAATCAATGCCTCTGGACGCATTTTGTGGGCACTGGTCAAACCGATCAGATCAGATCGATCTGTCAGTGATGCACGTCGCCCAGGCCGCCTGCATAGGGATGCTTGGCGACATAGGCGTCGATGAGGGCGCGGGCTTCGTTGGCCTTGGCCGTCCCCGCCTCGTACCAGCGCACGATGTCACCGGCAGTCGTGATGCGATGCACGTTGCGCCACGCGGGATTGGAACCCATATGGCTTGCGGCCTCCATCAACAGATCGATGATCTGCTCCTTGTAGGCCTGATCCGGGCAAGTCGTCATCTTGCTCATGTTGAGCACGTGGACCGCCTTGATCGTTGTCACCATCGTCTGCCACGCGCCATTGATGTCTTGGGCAGCCTGCTTGTTGTCGTTGCGCTGCTCATACAGCAACACGATAAAGCACCAGGCCGCCGCGACGACCAGGAGGCCGAGGATGGAGGGATTCCAGTCGAGCTTGACGCCGATCGCCCCCAAGATGATGGAGGCGAAAAGGCCGATGATCAGCAGATTGCGATTGCCGATGGAGTCGAGGACTTTGCGGATTTTCTGCATCTTGTCTCTCTTTTCTGTTTGGAATGGTTTGCTTTTCCTCCAGACGCCCGTACATGATCGCAAAACGTGAGTTTTAATGCCGGTTGCGTCTGTGTATGCTGAGATGCTGGTGGAGAGAAATCTCCGAAATATTGGTGAGGAAAAGAATGCTGTTATCCTTGCGCACACTAATACCCGGACGCAATGAAAAAATGGGAATGCCACGTATGAAAGCCGGACGTTTTATTGCTTTAGTGCCTAGAATCTGCTCACGCAACCTCTGCTAGCTTGCCACTGCTGGCGGAGAGATTTGTTGATTGGTGATAGGATTTTTTTATCTGTTTACGCGAGTATCCTAATGCCCGAATCTATCTCGATCCGCATAAATGCCCCACCGGTCAGAGTATGCGCCAAGTTGTGGATCGGCGGTCCTGCTGTCGATCCAGATGCTGTATCGGCATTGTTGGGGATGATGCCTACGAAATCTCACAAAAGTGGTGATCCTCGCTCAAACCCAAAATTTTTGTATAAGACAGGCTTGTGGCTGCTAGAGTCCGACAAGACCACAGATGAAGGCCTCTTGATTGATCGGTTCGAGTGGCTCTTGCAAAAAATCGAAGGGAAAAGAGCCGAGCTGGCCCAATTGCGAGCGCAAGGTTTCGATGTCCATATCGTTTGCCGATTTGACACTCGCTATTGGAATACTGTCATCGATCTATCACCAGACTTGTTGGCGCGGCTGTCTGCTCTGTCACTCCCGTTGGTCTTTGATATCTATTCTGAGCTTGACGAAGATGAAGATGGAGTATTTGACGGAGACGATGATCAGTAGATTTCTCCCTCCTTTTTTATTTCTGTCTGGCATTCATGCCTATTCAACTATACAAATTAGCAATAGAAACAAAAAAAAGGGTCGGGTGGAAATCAATCCACCCGACCCCAGTGCAAGCTTACTTCTTGAAGGCCTTGATGATCAGCTTGTGATCGCGGAAGGTCGCCGCATTGCCTTCGTCATCGTAAGTGATTTCAAAGGCATCGCGAGCGTACTGGGGAGCGAAGGCAAAGATCTGCGCCAGTTTTTCCCGCGACGCATCGTCCAGATCGGACATGCCGACCCATTCGGCGACATCGTGCGTCTTACGATAGCGCTCGCAGCCGGCGATCTTGAAGCCCGCCTCGCGCAGCATGTCGCGCCATTCGCCCTTGGTGTAGGAGCGCACGTGCGTGGCATCGCGAGTCTTTTCGAGCTCGTTGATAAAGCGATCCAGACGCGTAGCCTGCATCGCGATATTGTCCTCGATGACCAGCGTGCCGCCGGGCTTGAGGACTCGCGCCATTTCCGTCAGGGCCTTGCCGATGTCGGTAAAGTGGTGCGGTGCAATGCGGCAGGTCACAGCATCAAAGTAATCATCCTGGAAGGGCAGCGCTTCGGCGTCCGCTTCCTGAGGATAGACTCCTTCGAGGCCGCGGCTACGAAAGTTTTTCGTCGCCACCTGGAGCATGCCTTCGGAGAGATCGGTTGCGATCACCATGCAGACGTGCGGCTGGATCGCCATCGCGGTATGCCCGGCGCCAGTGGCGACGTCGAGCACGACCCAGTCGAGCTGCGGATCGAGGAGGTCGACCAGGACATCGAGATCGTTGCCCTGAGAGTGACCCTTGCTGTCGCTGTAGCTTTGCGCGTGGCGACCAAAACGTTCTGCGACCTGTGCCTTCGTGGTGTTCGTCAAATCTTTTTTCCTTTTGTTAGATTTTTGTCCGCTTGCTTTTACTTGCGCAGATCCTTGAGGGTCGGCAAGAGCAAGAAGCAGAGCAGCGTGGAGACCCCGGAGACGATGATCAGCGGGGGCAGTTGTCGATCAAACCAATGCACAAACATCCACGACCCGACGATGGCCGAGAGCTGCGCAAATCCGTTGTGCACCGACATCAGTGCAGCAAAGGTAAAACCCTCCGCCTTTTCGGGACATGCGCGCCCTGCCAGAGTCAGGGTCGTTAGCGTTGCAATAATGCCGGCAGCGCCGAACACAAAGGCAAACGCTATCACGAGGTAAGTCGTGTAAGGCGTCAGGGCGACAACGCTCAGATAAGCGAATGTGCCGATGGCGCCTGTGATGATGCTAAAGATCAACTGAAAGTTGAGCGTGCGCTTGGCGAAAAACGCACCATACAACCACGCTCCCAAAAGAGAGCCGACCGAGCCGATTGCACCCAGCTGCCCGATAAAGGACTGGGAAAAATGCAGCTTGTCGGTCATGTGGTAATACATGGGCGTACCAAAACTCGGGCTGAAGTTCCAGAAGGCCATGAACAGGACAGCCGCCCACAGCAAGCGGCTTTTGAAGACCTGACGCAGCCCGCCGGCAGTGGTCTTCAGCTGTTCGAGATTCATCGGGGCCTTATCTTCTCTGATCGTAAACCAGGTAAAGACCGCCACCAGTGCCGGTGCCACCATGGTGATCATGGCGGCAGTACGTAATCCTGATTCTGGATCAGCCATGCTTGCAAGCCAGCCGCCCGCGAGCGACGTGACTATCTGCGCGGCGTAGAACCAAAACCACTGGACGGCCTGAAAACGGCCGACCATGTTGTACTTTTGACCGTTTTCGACCATCAGAGCGTCGATGATGACGTCCGAGGCCGCGGTACCGACTGCGGTGAAGATAAGGGCTGTGACGAGCGGACCGCCCGACGGCATGCCGACCACCCAGCAAAAGCCGAGTGCCGACATGACGTTGAGCAGCAATAACCAGGTCTTGCGTCTATAGCCAAACAGCGGGATAAAATCACTGATCAGCCCGTAAAGTGGCTTGATTACCCACGGGATGGTCAGCACCGCCAGATAGCTGGTCGACTGGCTTTCGTCCAGATGCATCACCTCCTTGAGGTAAAAACTCAGAGGCTGGCTCAGCAAGCCAGATGCCTGAGCGATGCCCTGGGCGAAATACACGAGACCAAAGAGATAGATGAGTCGTTTGATATAAGGGTCGAGCGGGGACATGCGAAACACTCTCGCACTTGTACCGGCCCGACCCTTTCGCCCTCAGCGAAAATCAGTCAGACCGGGATTGTTGATCGGATATTCTGAGGAGCGATAAATAATTCCTAGATTTTGGTGACCGATTTGGCGACGAGCTTTTTGTCCTGCACGAGCTTGATCACCGGGCATTTGCCGGCGGTGCGCTCGATGGACTGCAGCTCGCTCTGGGTCAGGTTGCCCTTGACCGAGATTGCCACATCGATCTGTGGGATCTTGACGGTGGGATCCGTCGGATCGACGACCTCGACGATGGACACATCGACCTTGAGCTCCTGGATATCCCATTTGCGCTGGTCTTTGACCATCATCAAGGTCTGGATCGTGCAGGCCGCGATGGCGATCTGCAGATACTCCTTGGGGTTTGGACCCGAGGAGTTGCCTCCGACCGAGAGAGGCTGGTCGGACACAAGGGTGTGGCCGGAGGCCTGAGCCTCGACCTTGTACTTGTGTCCGCCAGCGAGAGATGCTGTGATCTTGCCCATAGATAAGAGTCCTGGCGATTATTCGCCGAGGGCTTCGGAGAGCTGCTGGTTGATCACGGCGAGGGCATGGACGCGGCTGTAGCGCTTGTCCTCGCTCGAGATCAAAAACCAGGGAGCGTAGTCGACGCCGGTCTGGTAAAACATCTCGTTGGCTGCGGCAGTGTAGTGTTTCCACTTTTTGCGCGCTTCCATGTCCGAGGGCGAGAGCTTCCAGGGCTTGTCGCGAGCGCGGTCTTCAAAGCGCTTCTTTTGTTCGCCCTTGGAGATGTCCATCCAGATTTTGACGACGATCGCGCCTTCGGCTTCGAGCATCCAGTCGAGCGTACGCAGACTGGAGTAGGCCGCCTGCCACACCGGCTCGGGCTTGATCTTGTTGACGCGGACGACGAGGACTTCTTCGTACCAGGAGCGGTCAAAGACACGTACCTGGCCATAGCCCGGCATGCGTTCGTGCTTAAAGAACCGATCCATCGGCGAGCGGGCGCGCTCGTCTTCGGTCGGGGCGCCGATCGGGACGCTGCGAAACAGCTTGGCGTCGTGATCGAGAGCGCCGGCAATGCGAATGGTGGCGCCGGACTTGCCCGCACCATCACGACCCTGCAGGACCACGATCAGCGACCGCTTGGCGGCAGCCAGCTTGCGCACAAGGATGTTGAGGCGTCGTTCCTCGGTTTCCAGGGCGCGCTCGTAGGCCTTTTTGTCGGCGATCTCGGCCTTGTGGTCGATCATCGAGAGGTAGTCGGGGATCTCGCCCGGAGCCGCGTAGGGCGCCGTCGGATTGTCCATCGGTCGCGAGACCTTGATGATGCCCGACTCGTAGAGCTTAAAGGCGGAGGAGGAGCTAGCGCTCCCTTTTTCAAAGGCGGAGGTGGAGCTTGCGCTCCCCTCCTGCACCAATTTGGTTTTGCGCATGGCAAACTCGCTTTTCTTGGTTATGAGCCTCCAGAGAGGCTCGTCATCAATGACCCAGCACGAGCTCGGTCAGGTAGAACGTGTCGACGATGTAGACGCGGGCTTCGCCATAGGTGCGGAAAAAGACTCCGCGACCGAGACGGCCGGTGTCGTAGTAAGTGCTGGAAGCCACTGAGACCACCTTGCCCTTGTAGTCGCGCTCGATCTCGACCAGGTTGAGACCGCGCTGACGACCGTCGAGCAGCTGCGCACGAACGAGCAGGCCGGCGCTATCCAGGGTGTAGATGGTGCGTCCGTCGAAGGTGTTGTAGCTGTTAAAGTGGTCGACCTCGATGCCGTTGCCGGCGTATTTGACGGTGAACTGACCGCCAAAGCCGAGGGTGCTGCCATAAAACTGCCGCACGACCAGACGACCGTTGCCGTCACGACCTTCGAGCACGGTGCCGGAGCAGTTGCCCTCGATGAGCTTCCACTCGGCGACTTGCCAGAGGATCTGGTTGTGCAGGTAGCGGCGGGAAAAGTCCGGCGCCTCGGAAAGCACCGTGACCTTGCCGCAACCGACAGCGTAGGCAGGCGCCGAAGGCACTTTCATCGGCTGGCCGATTGGACCGCAGCCGCCTGCAGGTTGGCCGCAGGGGGATTGGGTGTAGGTGCGACGCGTGCCCTGGGTGATCACCAGCGTGTCGCCTACCGGTTTGACGCTGCTGTTGCTGCTCGCCGACTTGTCGACGAGCACTTCGTTGCCCTGGCGGTCGATGTGCACCTTGTTGTTGCTGCCGATAAACTGGATCACCTCGTCGGCGATGACGGTCACCGGCGCGCTGCCAGTGCCGGCGCCGGGTACGCGGTTGTTGATCACAGTGGAGCCGCCCTTATCCACCGTAGTGGTGCTGGACGTGGAGTCTCCGCTCTGCGTGGCGCTCGAGTCTGCATCTGCGGGGTCGGCGGCGACACCGGCATTGGGACCGTTGTTGATGGTCACCGAGGTGGTCGGGTTGGCCGTGACGTTGACTGCGGCCGGCGGCGTGCTGACCACCACCGGAGCCTTGTTGTAGGACAGCCAGATGACCGCGACGGTCACCAGGAAGGCCAGCAGCCCAAAGAAAGCCAGCAGCGGCCAAAAGCGATCGCGATCGCCCTTGCCCTTGCTATCGGTGCTGGTCGGCGGGACCGGCTTGCTCTTGTCCTTGTCGCTGTCGACCGGCGGAGGCGTGGTGCTGCCGCCATTGTTGCCGGGGACATTGCGCGCGCTCATGCGTACGTCGACGCGCAGCTCGCGGGTCTGACCACCGGTCGTGCCCTTGTTCTGGCCCTGGCCCTGACCCTTGTCGTCCTGGTCGGAACCGGCCTGGACGGTCATGACCATCGAGGCGCTGGACGACTTGGCGGCCGGGGTGGTCACGTCGCCGAGCTGATCGAGGGCTTGGTCGCAAGCGATACGGCCAAAGTCGCGCATCGCGTCGTGATAGCGCTGGCTCGTGGCGGGATCGGTTTGCGGCGCGTCGGTTGCTGGAGTGTCGGTCGGAGCCTGGGCATCGGTCGCGCCGGCGCCGGTCTTGTCGGTGCTGGTCTTGTCGGTGCCATCGTCCGCCTGGTCGTCCGGCAATTTGGCGACAGCAGCAGCCGCGTTGCCAGCGCCGAGTGCGCCGAGATCGGCAGCCGGAGCGGTGCCTGTTTCTGCAACCGCCTTGTTGTCGGCGCTGGGAGCCTGGCTCGTGGCCTGGTCTTGCGAGAGAGTCATGGTGGCCTCCTTACGTGCTTCGAGTAGCACTTGTTGAACACGGCTGAAAGTCTGCTCGGGACTGCCCGAATTGCTGATGACGCGGTCGGCGAGCTTGGCCTTCTGGCTCTGGGGCCATTGGGCGTCGATCTTGCGTTGCGCTTCTTCTTCGCTGACGCCGTCACGCACCATCACCCGCACTAGCTGGATGTCCTCGTGCACAGATACCATCCAGGTCTCGTTGTACTGATCCTGCGAGTTGGTCTCAAAGAGCAGCGGTACGAGGACAGCGACGATCGTGTGGGACTTCGCCAATTGCTGGATGCGCTGGTTGCGCAGCTCGGCGATGGCAGGATGCATGATCGCCTCGAGATCACGGCGAGCGTCTGCATTGCTGAAAACGATTGCGCCGAGCTTTTTGCGATCGATGGGGCCGTCCGCGACAGGTGCGATATCCGCGCCAAAGCGCGCGATCACCTGATCGTAGGTCGGACCGGGATTGTTGAGCAGCTCATGCGTCAAGTGATCGACATCAAAGACGCCGACACCGAGCTTTTGCAGTTGCTGCCCGACGAGAGATTTGCCAGATGCGATGGAGCCGGTCACGCCGATGACGTAGACGCCGGGTCCGTGAATGGTCTGTCGATTCATAGAGATCCTTAAGCGGTTTGATTGACCAGACAGCAGAAGCAGACAGGCACGCACATGACGCGATCGATGAGCTTGTCTCTGTGGCACGCTGCCCTGGGGCGTGACCATACCTGCGTTGCTACGCGGGTTGAGATGTCGTCGATCTGTGCGGCTGTCTGTGTTCTGGCTATTTGGTTTGGTTAAGAATGAAAATTAGGCTCTTTGAGCCTATATAAATAAGCAAAAGGTATTCAAATCATGAAAGCTGGTTTAGATAGGCTGTATAGACTGCATTTGTCGCTATACGCCCCAAAAATGTCTCGTACATTGAGCGTATTTAACATGTCAAGCAGGTGAAAAGGCACCAATAATCAGCTCCGCAAGCGTAGCGCGGCTGGCGCTAGCTAGCCTTAAAGGCGCGCAGCAAGCTCCGCCACGAGGGCTTCTGTCTTGTCAGCATCAAGGTGGGTAAAAGGCACCATGTATTCATTTTTGACCCTATCTGCAAAGTAATAGGCTGCTGTGGACTGAAAGACCAGGGGCGATCCGCCACCATTGTTTGCGGCCAGCAGGTTTGCGAGTGTATCTGATTTGGCTCTGACGACCACGTGACCGCCAGTATTTGATTGGCTGATCTCTATGTCATTGCCAAATGATTTTTTGAGCGCAAAGATCAGAGCCTGCCTTTGTTTGCGATAGAGTTTCCAGGTCGCGCGCATCTTTGTCTCGAGATGCCCGCCGTTGAGGATTTCGGTGAGGACGAGGTGTTCGAGCAAGGTAAACTGGCGCTCCCAGATGGTCTTATAGCTCTTAAAGACCTCTTGCAGTTTGCTGTCGGCAGGCAATACCAAAAAGCTTACCGAGCTCAATGGATACAACAATCGCCAAAAAGACGAAAAATAAATCACCGACCCAGTCTGATCCTGGCTAAACAAGGACGAGGTGGTGGATCCTAGATATTGAAACTCGCTGTCCCAGTCGTCTTCAAAGATAGCGGTATTGTTGGCGTTGGCCCATTCGATTAGCTGTTGCTTGCGAGTTTGAGACAGCACTACACCAGTTGGCTCCTGGCAAGACGGAGCTACATAGATCCACTGGGCATGCTCTTGCGTCTGGTTTTGTATCTGATCCAGGTCAGAGACTTTTAGACCTTCGTTATCGATGCCGACGGGTATTGGTTCGCCACCAAGGCTGGTGATCTGATCTCGTGCTCCCCAGAATCCGGGATTCTCGCAGATTACTCGATCGCCGCTCTTGATCAGCAGTTGCAGGGCCTGGCCAATGACATTTTGCACTCCAGACCCGATCACTACTTGATCCGCTGTGCACTGCAATTTGCCGGAGCGACCGAGATAATCGGCAATGGCCTGACGCAGAGGACGATAGCCAAAGACCTCTTGATTGGCGCTAAAATCGATGCTTTGCAGTGTTTTTTCGAGATTGGCCAAACCCTTGCGCCAGGCGGCTATTGGCAGATGTTCAGGTGAGACAGAGCCAAAATTGATCTCGTCAAAGTCAGCCTGCATGATGTGCTCGGCAGCTTGTAGATCTAGATTGCGGGCCAACTGGCTCGTCAGGCGAGACCAGTCAAAGGTGCTTGACCCTTGGTTTGAGCTGGATAGGTTTTTGTTGCCAGCAACAGGACCATGGGGACTGGTCAGCCATGCGCCAGATCCATGTCGAACCGAAAGATAACCACGCGCTATCAATGAATCAAAGGCCTTCATAACAGTGGTGCGCGAGATGCCTAGATGATCGGCTATTTCTCTAGTGGAGACAAATTTGGCGCCCGTTTTTAAGGTACCGTCTTCGATACCGCTTATTACGGCATTGACTATCAAATCTGCTGTGATGCGCTTTGATTTGAGGCCTTCCAGCAGAGCCAGGGCTGCCGCATCCGAGTGATTGGATCCTTGCATATCGCTCCTCAGGGGGTGAGATGTGTGGGGGTGATCATCAGTAATTCTGGTTCGACATTGAGATCGATGCAACGGCACAAAAATACGACGATCAGTATCATCACAAAGACGATCCAAAACCATTGCGCAAATGTGAGTTGCTCTGGGTCCAGCATCTAGAGCGCTTTGCCGCCGTTTGCCGGTACACAAAAATAATGCCGCAACTGCGCCTGTATAACCTTGGCTTGATCAGCCTTGCCCTGACGCTGAGTGCGTTCGAGCTTGGTCGTGAGTGCCAGCCAATTGGCCGGATCGATCATGATCGCTTGATCGACTATCTGGTCGACTAGAGCGAGACTCGTCTCGTCGATGGGCTTGGCGGCCTTGGGCTTTGAGATTGCCTTACTTGTTTCTATCTGCTTTGGCAAGGACATACTTTCGAGCCTGTTCAAAAAATAGCCTGAGACAGCCAGGACTTCTGCGCTGTTGGGTGCCAGGCCGACTGCCTTGCCGATTTTTTGTTTGGCGTCGAGTATATAGTGCAAGTTTGTAGACTGGGAAATATAAAGATAGGCCCATTTGGCAAGGATAATGCCTTGCAAAGTCTCATCTTTTTCGTTTGAGGCGATGCCATAGGCGGCCATCATTTCTTCTTCGGATGGCGCAAAGAGCTTTTGCAGGCTCTTATCGGCGGTTTCATCCACTTGCAGTACACCGGGCGCAAACAATTGCTGCTGTGCAAACTTGCCACCATTGACCTGGCACAGGGCCAACGCTATCTGGGCTCGGGCGCTGGCTTCTTGCGCAAAGAGCCTTGCCTCATGTGCTCTGGCCGAGATCTTGCGGTAGGTTGCAAGAGCTCTCTCGCCGTCGCCTGACTCTATCCATTGACTTTGTGCATCGTCGAGCTCTTTTTGGAGGTTAGCGCGCTCGATCTGTCTGGGCGATTGGCGCAAGTACAATTTTTGGTTGCGATAATCCAGTGTGACGGTATAGCGGGAAAGCAATGGATTGCCGATGATGCCGAGGTCTTTGGAGTTGATGATGCCGTTGAGATCCTTGGTGTCATTGGTGGTGCCGGCTACGCTAAAGATCGGGTTGGCCATCTTGGTGCTGCCGATCTCGATCGAGTCAAACCGGATCGATCCGGTCGGAACCGGCTTGCCGTCCAGTCCTTTGAGCGTGCCCGATTTGTAGAGCGGTCCCCACATCAATGGCTTGACCTTGCTCTCGCTTATATTGTTAAAGGCTGCGCCAGTATCGATCAAAAAAGTCGCTGGTTCCTTGCCGTTTATCTTGCCTTCGACAGAGAGTCCTGACATGCCGAGCGATGGCTTGGTATCGACAATAGTGGCATTTTTGATATTGTTTGCCGGGTCGCTCTCTGGATCTTCCAGGATTATGGTCTCGTTTTCGTAGTCGATAGTGACGAGAAATCGTTTAAGTATATTGGCCCCGATCAAGCCAGCAGGTTTTTGTGGTTGCAGCTGGCCAAAGCTAGTCAGATCGGTCAGTGCGAAAGGCACATTTTGCAAGGCGAGATCGCCTATGGTGAGCTTTTCGATCTTGGCGGCACCTGTTTTGATATGGCCTGCACCCGTCGTCATGGTGAGACCGGAGTCGTCAGCAGAGGTTGTAACTCCTAGAGCGTCAGCGGTCTTTTTGTCGAGTATGCTTTGCGTGGCGCCGGTATCGACGATCATGCGGACTTCCTGGCTGTTGTTAAACCTGGTCTTGACCAGGATCTCGCTACCGACAAACTCAAAGGGGATCTTGATCGGTCCTCGAGCAAGACTGGCATGTGGCTTTGATTTTGGCATCTCAAAGAGCGAGTCGTCGACATTAGTGTCGATGGTGACAGTATTGATGACAGTCTCGGAGACCTTTTTGGCACCAGAATACTCGACGATCCTGAAAGGTTGCTTGGTGCCGCCAATGGTGCGATAGTCATGGTATCTGTAGACTTTTTCGAGATTGACTCCTTGCTCGAGGTCTACGCCTTGATAGGATGATGCCGTGGGTAGGCCAGTCTCGCTATCTATATAAAAAGTCGTGGGCTTGCCGTCCGGAGCGTAGATCATCACTGCCTGGCAGCTCTTGCCGTCAAACACCCTTTCCTTGCCGGCCTCTATCTTTGCTTGATCGTTGTTGAGCTGCTCCAATAGCAAAAAGCCATGCGCCTCGTCTTCGGCTATACGTTGCGAAGTGATCTTGTCTGCAGGGATGACAGTGTCGCCCTGCTTAGTCCAGCAGTCCTTGCCATCATAGGCTGTGATGAGCGGCTGCCCGAGGAAAGAAATGGAGATCCATTGCTTGTCTCTCTTGACCACGATATTGCAGTCGAAAGAATTGTTGACGGCCGAAATGGTCGATGACTGGATGATTTTGCCGATCGCGCGACAGGGCTGATCGTTGAATTTTTTGAAGTTTTCGTAACCGCCGAGGGCCTGGAGTATCTTTTTGCGCAATTGAGCCATGTCCAGCGGCTTTTGGCTTTTGATCGGCGGTGCAGCCTCGGCCTTTGGTTTAGCTGCGGCAGCAGGCGCAACCGACAGAGTAAAAGCCAGACTGAGAGCGGTCAGAGATCCGACGGCACTAGTGAGGTATGGCAGCAAAAATGCATTGAGGGCTTTCATCAGGTATGGACACCGTTTTTGGTCACGCGACTAACTATTGTATGATACGCAAAATGTTTTTATAGGAAACAAGCAGTGTTTGTCGCTCACTCTATCGAAGAACTTGTCGAGTGGAGAACGATGCTCGAGACTCCCTGGCTATTGGGGCCGGTCTTGCCGGCTGGAGCGCAGAGGATCGGCTTTGTTCCGACAATGGGAGCCTTGCATGATGGGCATCTCGAGCTGGTGCGCTGGGCGCGCAAAGACTGCGATCTCGTCATAGTCTCGATCTTTGTCAACCCATATCAGTTTGGTCAAAACGAAGATCTGGACAAATACCCGCGGACCTTTGAAAAAGACCTGGCACTGCTCGAAAAAGAGCGAGTAGATTGCGTTTTTTATCCAAGCGAAAAAGACATGTATCCACGTGGGCGGGATGCCATAACGAGCGTCGTACCGGCAAGCCCACTCAATGACACTCTCGAAGGGGCCTTCAGACCGACTTTCTTTCGTGGGGTGGCCACCATTGTCTCCAAACTTTTCTGCCTCGTGCAGCCTCATCTGGCTTATTTTGGCGAAAAAGACTATCAGCAATTGCAAGTGATCAAGGCCATGGTCAAAGATCTAAACATGCCTGTGAGCGTGGTCGGCGTCCCGACAATAAGAGAAGAAGACGGCCTCGCCTTGTCCAGCCGTAATGCCTACCTTGATGCCGAGGCTCGAGAGATAGCACCAACGCTTTTCGAGAGCTTGTTTCATGTGATGGATGCTGCGCGCAAAAACAAACCGATGTCTACAGCAATGGCGGAGGCGCGTGCCAAGATCGTGGATACAGGCCGGTTTGAGCTGCAATATCTCACAGCGGCGCATCCAGAGACACTGGCGCCTCTAGAGGGTGATTTTGCTAGACCTTTTGTTGTACTCGTAGCCGCAAAGCTTGGCGAGGTCCGCCTCATAGACAATCTCGTCGTGCGCTGATACGGCTGTGATCAGTGCGAAAAATTGGCCACTGCCAGGTGGTTGTATGCTGCGACCGGTGATTTTTTGTAGTTGAGTGCAAGGTCGAGGCGCGGTAAATAGTGATGCGCGGTGTCCAGGCTCTGGGGGTCGATGGCGATCGCCGGCATAGCGGCCGGGGCATTGGATACTGTGGTTGTGTCCATGTATTCCTTGAGGAGCGCGTTGCCCATGGGGATGGATGCTCTTTTTACTTCTTGGATATCGAAGGCTTCGAACATGACTCTTTCTCCATTGGCTTGTTGCGATGCCCTGATCTATACAAGCGCTTGACAATCTGGACGCATTTTTAATAAAACCGCAGATCAAGCGGAGGCGTGAAATATTAAATGGAAAAGTCACATTAAAGGTTAAACCTGGTGGCTGGATCTTGTCTTCTGGGGAGCAAGTATTTATGCTGTGTCAGGCCAGATTTCTGGAGCGCTCTTAGATTAAATCATGGGCGTTTTAAGATATTGGCCGGCTCAAAAGAGCCATTTAGAGCGCATCGCTCCATTTAATCTTTTGCAGGACCATAGTTTGTTTAGCCAAATCGCCAGTCTGGGACGCCATTTTTCGACAACACAGCTTAATAGCAATGCCCTGGATCTCGATCTCAATCTAGCTTGCTTGCCGATCGCGATGATTGGGCCGTGCAATGAGCTCGAGCTTTTTGCTGCGCACATCGCACGTAATCTGGATGGTATCGGCAGGCAGTCTATCCGTGGACTAGATCTTTCGCTTGCGCGTAGTTTTTGCAGGCAAGGCTTGTTTCGCGATCCGGTGAGTCGATTTGCAAAGCCAGGAGATACAGAGGCTTTCACTCCGGTTAAATCCATAGTAGAGCTCCTGGATGGCGCGGGCGCTTTGATCGTCGCCGGCGGTGCTTATGACTATGAGGTACTGGCGCGAGCCATCGGTCCGATACTTGACCGCAGCCTGACCATCATCCTTGCTGGCTGTCCTTTTATGGCATCCATAGAGCTGGGTCGGCATCTAGATGCATTGCGTCCGGATCTCATCCTGGATGTGATCGAGATGGATTATCCCTTTGATCGTCGCCAGGTCAATCTTGCCGGTCGCACCCGCAACGAGCTGAGACGCTCCATGCAGGCTGCATGCAGTATCAGTCAGGGTCTGATGCCCGCCAGCTCGGTCATCGAGAGAGGTCTCAGCGACCTCAAGTCGATATTGATGCCGGTTTTTCTGGTGGATATGCTTTTTAGAGACAGTGTAAGCGTGGATGCAGACATGGTCGATCTGGTCTTGCGGTTGCAGGCGGAGATCTCCAGGCTCAGTCAGATATTTCAGGGGCCCCATCTCGATTTTTGCACCATCCTCACCGAGGATCTGGTTGCCACCAAGCAATCTGATATTTCCTCCCTGCTTAGTCAGGCCGGCAAGCAATGGCTCAGCGGCGACTGCATGGATCATGCGGATCTCGCCAGGCAGACTCTGGCTGATTGCGTCATCGATCACTTGCTGCCGATTGCGCAACTTGCTCGCATGTGCGGACTTTCGACTCCTGCTTGCGACAGCCTTTTGAGCAATGCGTCCATGACTCTCAGCATCGATCTGAGCAGGCACGCACGGGACATCGCTTATCTGATGCAAATGCATGAAACGACTGAAGACCTCATCGAATATTTCAATGGTTGAGATTTTACCCGGGTAGTATTGACTAGGGGTTTTTGCCCGGGTAATATTGCGATATAACGCAATAGGATTTTAGTCATGGAAAAAAAATTCGCTGCATTCAAGATCAGTGAAAAAGAGTGTTTTTGCATGGGCAGTATGGACCAGGTGGCAGAGGCCTTTGAGGCTATCGCCGAATCTCTGGCTGCCGAGGGTGCCATTGAGCGACCCGATGTAAGGATAGTGGCTCAAGATTTTTTGATTTTTGATCTGGCTACCGGCAAGCAAGTGGATCTGGAGAGTCGCAGCAAGACAGTCGGACGACCAAAGCTTGGTGTGATTGCTCGTGAGGTGACACTGTTGCCGCGGCACTGGGATTGGCTTGCGGCTCAGCCTGGTGGTGCATCGGTGTGTCTGCGCAAACTGGTCGATGAGGCCAGGGCAGGGGAAAGTAGTGAGATGAAGGCTGCGGGTGAGGCGCGTCGAGCTCAGGATGCCGCCTATCACTTTATGTCCGCTATGGCAGGCAATGAGGCAGGGTTTGAAGAGGCAACGCGAGCACTCTACCGTAGCGACCGTCAAACTTTTGAAAGTCTTGTCTCTAGCTGGCCTCCGGATGTGCGCGAGTTAGCGCTATCTCTTTCAGGACCATTTTTTGACTTTAGCGCGAGCTAGCGACCGTGGAGAGTCTGTACCTGGGACTCTCTTTAAATCAAATATTAGTTATTTACTAATATTTTGAATCAAGAACCTTGTGTTTATGAGTTTAGTTTCTCTAGGCTCAAGATCATCTCTTTTTTCTAAATACACAGGACTGTACTTCGGAAGACCAATAACAAGACCCCTCGCTGTTTTTTCGTGAGCTTTATCGAGCTTTCGAGGATGGCCGGGGTCTTTTGGCGTGTCCATCGAGGCGGTTTTGCTTCTGTCATTGCTGCAACTTGGCTTGTACAGCGAGGTTTACATGCAGCCAAAAACTTAACAAAACACAAGAGGCTTTTACTATGCCAGTATTTGAAACTCACGATCAGGCGGCACTGCTTGGTGTCTCCCCGATCGCTCACGTGAGCGATGAGGAAATCTTTCGCCATCTGGTAACTCCGACGGTGAAGGGCCTGCTCGGTCAGATCAACAAGCGCGGTGAGACTCGCGTCTTGGAGACTCGACAGGGCATTTTTCCTGGGGACGAGGCGACCAATCTCAATGGTCACCTGCTTGCGGTGGGACCCAATCAGCACAGCGCTGCTTTGGTGCGTTTTCCCTACCGCCACACAATCTATCGCACCGAACGCGGTGCTATCGTCGTCAAGGCTGACGGCGTCAAGTTTGAGGTGTTTTGCTGGTTTGGCAATGTGGACAAAGGACGTGCCGAGCTCGTGCTCAAGGCGGCTCTCCGCGATCGTCGCTATGACGGTACGTGGCGAGCCAACGACAGCGCATTGCTCGACTACACCTACGACCATCCCGTCCGGCATCAACGCCTGAGCGACACGCTCAGCTCCGTCGAGCTGTCCATCTATGGCTTCATGCCTGCGTCCCGTGCCGTCGACGCCACCGGCGACAAGGACTACGACGCTTTCCTCCAAAATCCTTTCCGCTACCTCCAGGATGCGGACAAGTTTTTGGAGCATTTCGAACGGGCCTTCAAGAGCAAGCATGCTCCCGGCCAGTTTGCTCGCCCCGTGCCCGATGTCTCGCAGTACGCGCTCAAAGGCTTTGACATCATTGCCCGCAAGCACGGCTACGATCTCATCGAGATGGCTGCAAGCCATTATCACGTGGCGATGTGGGCGGTCGATGGAGGCTTTGCCTACTCCGACCCAGCGCAGGAAAAGATCGTCGCCAGGCTCACCGCCGGGCTCGAGAAGATCCGTGCTTCTGGACAGCCTCTCACCCGCACCCAGCAATCCTGGGCTTGCGTGATCCAGAGCTTGCGTCCTGCCGATCGCATCCCGGCCGGTCTGTCCATGGGCAGTCTGGCTAACGGGCATGAGACCGATCTGCAGTGGCCGCAAAACAACCTGGACGAGACCTGTCTCTGGCTGTACAAGCCTCTGAGCGAGCGCGCGCGTGGCTTTAAGCCGCGGGTCTGCTTTAACCCGGAGGTGTGTCAAGCTCAAAAGATAGCCTGAGGTCGCAAGACCTCGGGCTATCCCGAGCTGCTTTCTCTTGGTGCGAATGGCTGTCTAGCAGGTGCACTGCAATGAAGAAAGTGCTAGTGATCGACGGCTCTGGTGAGCCGTTGAATTTTTGCAGTTGGAAACGGGCCTTTGCCATGCTCTCTACCGGGCGGGGCAAGGTGCTTGAACTCGAGTCGGGCGAGGCGGGTGATCCGTCTTTTCCGGCCGTGATCCAGCTGAAACGCAAGGTCGCAGATTTTGCGCCACCGCGCCTGGTGCCTGGTCGGCGTAATATCTTTCATCGCGACGGTTATGCTTGCTTGTACTGCGGAGCGCATGGCGAGGGAGTCCACCTGACTCTCGACCATGTGGTGCCCCGGTGCGACGGCGGTAAAAATACCTGGGAAAACCTCGCCACGGCTTGTTTCGCATGCAACCAGAAAAAGGGCTGTCGCTCTCTCGAGGAATCGGGCATGGTGCTCAAGAGCATTCCTGTTCGACCCTTGCAAGCGATTGCTTTCAGGGCTGACCTGTACATCTCGGTCGGTCAGGGGCATGCGAGCTGGGCAAAGTTTTTTGCGGGAGTTTCGACTTAACCTTTAGACCAAGGGGCAATATGGAAACTTTGAAAAATGTCGATGGCGTGCGCGGTCGGCTGTTTCTCATCGGAGGGGCAGCAACGACGTGCATGCAGGTGTTTATGCGATTGGCTGCCGATCGATGCGCTGGCGACAAGCTGCGCGTTTTGGTCGTGCCTTTCGCTTCGAGCGAGCCCGAAAAGGCTTTTGCTCGGACTCGCGATGCACTTTTGGTCGGCGAATATGCCGATGCGGAAGTGGTGTGCGCTGGCTCTGACTCTGGCTTTGGCGCGGATCTGTCAGATTTTTGTGCTGTTTTTCTCACAGGTGGCGATCAGTCGGATCTGGTGGCGCGCCTGGGAGATCTCGGCATCAAGGCTCTGGCGGATTACTACGCTGGCGGCGGGCTGATTGGCGGGACGTCTGCCGGTGCTGCATGCATGGGTAAGACCATGATCACGGGCGGCACGCATCGCGATCTCACGATGGCTGCAGGTCTCGGTCTGACTGGTGAGGTGATGTTCGATACTCACTTTGCCGAGCGTGGGCGGTTTGCGCGGCCAATCGTGGCTCTGCAGAATCCAGCATCGGGGGCCGAGATGGCGCTCGGGCTGGATGAGGACACTGCTGTTCTGATCCAGGCTGGGCAATCTTGCGCTCTCAGCGCCACTGTCTTTGGCAGCGGGCAGGTCTATGTCTACAGAAACTCCGGGATCGCGATCGGTCCTGCGGGCGCTGTGGAGACGCGTATTCTGGATGCTGGCGAGGTCATTTATTTGCGCCGCTAGTCAGTTTGTTAAAAAGTGCCCCAGGCGCTGCGATCGGTCGTGAGATCGGTTGCATCCTGGGGGCTTTTTTTTGTGCTGTTTGCTACTAGCGAGCATAGTGATTTATGCTTTTTTGAATGTGTCTTTGGTTGTTTGGGTTGGTATCCTTATGCATCGCCCCCGACCAAGGATTGCCACCGCAAACATGCTGACCATCAAAAGTTTGACAGAGGCCGATTTTCCGCGTGCCGACGACATCATACGCCAGGCCTTTGCTGCGCAGATGCAGATCCCTGATCCAGCACGGTTTATGCCTGGCGCTACTTTTAAGTCGAGAATGAGCCTCCAGCCTCAATCCAATTATGCTGCACATGACGGTGACGATCTCATTGCGCTCATCTGCAGCTCCATTTGGGGCTCTGTCGGCTATTTTGGCCCTCTCACCGTCCTTCCCGATTATTGGGGCCGCGGCATAGCGCAGCAGCTTTTAGAGCCGATCATGGCCGACTACTCAAAATATGGCACCACCGCCCAGGGCCTTTTCACCTTTGCAAACAGCCCAAAACACATTGGTCTTTATCAAAAATTTGGCTTTTATCCCAGGCGACTCACCGCCCTTGCTCGCAAAGAAATCGCCAATGTCGGCGTCGCAAGCGAGTTTACGGGCCGGGGCCTGTCGCAAATGAAAGATAATGATCGTGCCCAGGCGCTCAACATGATGCGCGAGCTTTGCGACGGGCTCTATCCTGGTCTCGATCTGAGACCCGAAATCGAAGCCATCGCAAAAGAAGGATGCGGAGAAACTTTTGTCTGGCCTGACGCATTTGCGATGTGCCATTTTGGCCCCGGTGCCGAAGCCGAGACCAATGCGTGCTACGTCAAATTTGCTGCTGTTTCACCTCGATTGAACCAATCCGCAACCACCGACGTCTTAAGCAAAATGCTCGCCGAGATCGAGACGATCATGCGAGCCAGAGGCATCAAGGTCATTGGCACAGGAGTCAACACAGCCCAAGAGGCAGCCTATGGTTGCGTTCTGGGAGCCGGATACAAACCAGTCAGCTTTGGTATCATCATGCATCGACCCAACGACACGGTCCTGGACCGTGAGGATCTGGCGGTCTTGTACGATTGGCGCTGAGGCATCTTAAGATGCATTTAGGTGAAATAAAGAGGTAAATATGCAAATCAACAAATTGGCAATAGCAGCCTTGCTCGCTGCATCAGGTTTCGTGGTGGCACCAAATATGGTGTCGGCTCAAGAGGCTATGCCGGATACTGGGTGGTATTTTATCGTCAACAAAGCAAGCGGTCAGGCTGTCGATCCATGGGGCGTTTCGCCCGGACAAAACGTATTTTTGCAAGACTTCAAAAAGTCAGGCCGTCAAAAGTGGCAGTTTATTCGTCAGGTAGACAAAAAGACCGGCAAGCCACTCAACAAGTACCTCGTCAAAGCCAATAGCGACAGTGAGGGGCTCAACCTTTCACCCCACTACATTGCTGAGCGCACAGCCATCCTCGACAGCGAAAAAAACCTATTTACCGTCGTCCCTACCTCGGACGGCTATAAGCTCACCAATGCCAAGGCTTCGGGCGACTCCATGTATGCCTTTCACGTAGAAAATTTGAGCACAGAGGTGCACTTTGGTCCTGACGAAGCCGATCCCAAATATCGTTGGGATTTGATCAAGACCGAGCAATAGGCTCAACGTTCGGCCAGACAGGCAGCGATCCATTTAGCAGACGCTGCTTGCTTTGCCGGATCTATTTCTTTGGCAGCGTCTGAGACCAGTTCGGCAAGAGTGGCTTTTTCTAGCTCTCGACGCCACGCGCGCTCGGCATTCCACATTATTCTAGCGATGCCGCAGGGTCTTGCGTAGTCCTTTTGGAAGGCCGCCGTCGGGCCTTGCTGACGGATCTCATTGCATTTAAAGCAGGGATCGTCGCCTTCTATTGCGATATAGATTTGTAGCAGATTGGTCTCGGCTGCAGTTTTGGCCAGGCGGTAGCCACCTTGAGGGCCGGTGGTCGTCGTGACTATACCCGCACGTGATAGAGCTTGAAACTGCTTGCGCAAATAGGGCAAAGGCAGATCGTAAAACTCGGCTATCTTTTCCAGCCTCATCGTCACCTCAGCAGGCAGGGAGGCCAAAAGAGCGCAGCAATGGATGGCCCATTCGACACCCTGACTCATCTTCATATGTGGTTTCCTCCCGCTACGCCTCGTTTTGAGGTCGTGGATATATTTTATCTAAAATTATCGACTTTGGATCAAAGAGGTATTGTGGATATTTTTTATCCATGATTCAATTTGAACATCGCGATTGGATTAGCACAATATCTTTGAAAGGCGAGATCATGAACGAGAACAATGAAATGGGCGGCGAAATAGCTGTAGTAGGCGGTGGCATTGGTGGTCTGGTTGCTGCTTTGCGCCTGGTCGAAGAGGGGCGCCATGTCACTCTCTACGATCGAGCACCGGCAGCAGGCGGCCGCGCAGCGACCCAGCAAAAGCAGGGCTTTTTTCTCAATCAGGGACCGCACGCTCTCTACAAGCATCTAGCCATGCACACATTTTTGACAGAGCGAGGCCTGTTACCCTCTGGCAAAGAGCCTGCCATCAGCAACGGCAAGGCCCTCTGGCACGACAAGGTCTACAATCTGCCCGGCGATCCTATAGCACTTTTGACCAATGACTATTTTTCAGTTACCGAAAAAGTTGAAGTCGGCCTGCTCTTGCAAAAGGTCATGAGCTTTGACCCACAATCAGCAGCTTTTACAGCACTAAATACGGTATCGGTCAAACAATGGATCGAGTCTGAAACGAAGAGCGAGCGGATCAGAGCCTTTTTTACTGCCATGATCATGCTGTCCTCTTATAGCGCTGCAGCCGAGATCCAGTCAGCCGGCAGGGGCCTCGCACAATTTAAATCCGCGATGGGCGGCGTACTCTATCTCGATCACGGCTGGCAATCGATGGTGCAAGCTTTGCGCGATCGCATACACAGCCTGGTAGCGAGTGGCCAGGGTGGGTATAGAGAGGTGTTTTCGGCACGCATCGACAAGATCGATGTCGTCCAGGCCACTGGCAAACGAGTCGTCTTGAGCTTGCACGGACAGACCGAGCCCCATACCTATGATGCAGCCATCATGGCTGTTCCCCCTGCCGAGACCTCCCGGCTGCTTGCCGACCAATTATCGCCACTTCAATCCCAAACCCTCCATAGTCTGGTGCCAGCACGCGCGGCTTGTCTCGATGTCTGTTTAAGCGAGTTGCCGCAAAAAGATATGACTTTTGCCCTCGGTCTGGACCAAAATGTGTATTACTCGGTGCATTCGGCAAGCGCAGAGCTGGCACCATCCGGCCAGGCTATGATACATCTGGCTGTATATCTCGGTCCGGATGATAAAGAAGTCGCCGCGCATCAATACAAGGATGCACTATATGCGGTGCTCGACCGCTTGCAGCCGAGTTGGCGTGATCACCTCGTGCAAGAGCGTTACCTGCCAGGCATGATCGCGGCCAATGCTATCCACACCGTCGATCTCGAAAATTCCGGTGGCCGTGCAGCGCTGCGCGAGGGAGTGTCGGGCTGCGTATTTATCAGTGGTGACTTTACCGCTGACGACCAGATGCTCGTGGATGCGGCATGTCGTTCGGCCTTGATGGCATGTGACAAAGTGCTTGCCGGTATCAAGAGTGTTGTGTTGTGATCTTGGTGTCTTACAAGTTTCGCTTAGAGAGCATCGGTCTGATCATTTGCAGGTAGAGGTATTTCAACTCCGGTATCCCCTAGAGGGGATGCCGGTTTTTTAACAACTAAAGCTGAAAATGGCTCATCACCAGGATACTCTACAGGCCTTATGACCTTACCGATCAAGGCATGCCAGGCAGCTTTAATCAAACCGCGGGAAGCATCATTTAAAAAACGCACGCACATCGGATCCTTTACGACCGCCAAATTTAGAGTTTATAAGTTCATTTTTCTCTTAGATGGTTTTCGACCAAATTTCGAATGCACTGTACGCTGACTAACAAATCTGAGCAATGTAACCTACCTGTCCATTACTATAACACATAGGCTCAATCTTGGTTTTAGCAGTCACAGCGCTGAGGTTAAGGGCACACAAGGCAAAACTGCCCAGTCAAACACAAGTCGAGTAGGCCTACGATTGGCGGCGGTTTTTAGAACTATGAGAAGTGCGTACAGGAGTAAGCGGAGCGCGAAAAGCTGCCCTAGCAGGCAAAACATTCCTTTTCTGGTGATTTCCTGGACCTCTTTGTCGCAAACTTGGGAGCGAACCTATCAAAGATGCACAGACAGAGGGGCTATGTGGTCAGCGGAGCTTAACGCCCTGTTCAAGAAAGAGTAGCCAAAACTCCCTATAAGAGGCGAGGGTAGTGTTCAGCAGTTTCTTATCAGACCCTTGCGGGCATAATGGCCTGAGTAATGGGCCGAGGACGCGCCAATGTCAGACACTAAAGTAAAAGACCAGGGCGATCAGCAGCAGGCAAAGATAGAACCTCAGCCTCTACAGGCTCCTGATGCTCAATCAGTCCGACTAAGCGGCCGCGTAGAAATGAACCAAGTAGAGCAAGCCCGCACTAATGCTAGTGATGGGTCTTTGCGGCACTACCAGCCAACAAATTTAGCCGGTCGAAAGCTGCCCGCAGATTGGGACGAGCAAAATAGAAGTTTTGAGTTACAAGATGGCGAAATCTCTATATCGAGAGTAAATCCCCTTAAGGAGGTGGATTTAACAGCATCAGACAAGCGCAATGCTAATGGAAAACCTTATCAGGTCTACACTACCGAAGCATCGCAAGCATTACAGAAGCCTGGAGCTATATCAGAAGAGCTTACACAGGGCGAATATCAATCGAGAACAAAGCTCAACGTACAGATTACCAATGTGCCGGAAGTGTCAGCAGGTCTTGATCCGCAAGATGCATTCAAATACGCTAGTACCGTTATGGATGCGGGAGTAGCAGCCGTTAGGCAAGTTGAGCATCATATGACCGAGCCAGGCGCCATTAACAAAGACATTGAAAAGACTGCGAATCATTTCAAGGAGAGCCCTTTCCAGTTTCAAACGGATGTACTAGGAGCTTTCTTAGGTGCGATAGATAAGCTGGACAAGCCAATGACGGCAGAACAGAGAGCCAGCGCCGCCGGTGCACTTATGCCCATGTTCTTCTTTGAAGGAGGCACTAAGCCCATAGACAAAGCCGCCGTTAATCAAATGAAGCTTGATCAGATGACAGCGCAACAACTAAAAGAGCTAGGTATTGAGCGTGTTGAGATGAATATGCCGAAAGTACCAAAAGACTTTGGTCACCTGGAGCTGCAAAAATGCTCTCCAGAATTGGTAAATGCAATGGAGAGCAAAGGACGTCAGATCGATTTTGCTAGAGCTGGTTCAGAGGATCTCGCCGCTTTGGACAAATACGGCAAAGAGGCATCTTCTGTGGGAATGCATATCTTGCTGCGCGAGAATCCGAATAAAATAGCTGCTTTAGAAGAGTTTTTACATGGCACTCAACAAAAGTTGGGGTTTTTCTCTGGACCGGATGCCCTTTTACGAGAGCAGGCGGAGGTGCACGTAAAAGACTTTATGATTAGACACTCCAGACTGCTAGGGTTAGGAGAGAATGATTTAAAGGTGCTGGAATCGCTAAAAGAGATCGAGATAGAGGCATTGCGCAGAGCTGGTTTTATGTGGAAGGGCAAGTGAGGGGCTATGAAAAAGCGCATATTTACTGTTACTGACTATATTTGGCAGGCAGGCGATTGTTTGGTTGTTGTCAGTGATGTGAGTCAGGATGATAAAGATTATCGCGTTGGAGACCTGTTAGAGCTGCGCCGTCCCGATGGAACAGTTTTGATTGCCAAAACAACGTATGCTTTTGTTGATCCTCCGTCAGGGACTCCAAGTTCAGTTATGTACGGGCTTGTTGGTATGACTAAAGAAACCGTGCCCATAGGCACAGAAGCCTGGCTTGACTGTACCCAGCCGCGTCAACCTCGTAAAGTCAATTCAAAATTTGAACGCATTGAGCCATCTACTAGCCAGGCTCTATAGGACTTTTTAGCAATGTTGCTACTGCTGCCTCCGAGGCTTACCCCAAGCACTGTCTTGCTGCAAGAAGCCGCAGAGAAGCAGGGATGGCAGGTTGAGCGCCTTGCAAATTGGCGAGCGCCAGCAGGCGTTAATTTAGATGCCGGGGTTTTGGCATACGGGGAACCCCTATTTGTGGCTGCTATGGCTGATGCACTCGGCTTGGCTTTAATCGAACCAGCTTTTGATTGGTTGGCAAAGCTTCCCTTTCGTTATACCAAGCGCCAGATAAGCTTCACAACATTGGGGCAGGCTAGAAAAATTAAAAGAACAATCTTTGCCAAGCCCGCTGATGATAAGTGTTTTCCTGCTGCTGCTTATTCTTGTGGAGCTGATATTAAAGCTTCTTCCCTCCTGCCATCAAGCATTCCCGTCTTGATTTCCGAAGTTGTTGACTGGGAAGTCGAATATCGTTTTTTTATTCGTGATAGGCAAATAGCCGCTTCATCAGTCTATTTACGGCATGGGCATTTAGTGGACTGTAATGGGCCTGACTCAGACCATGGTGAACAAAAGCAAGTAACAACCTTTGTAGAGTCGCTTTTATGTGACTTAGAAGTGGACCTTCCGCCAGCCGTTGTTATTGATGCTGGAAAAATTCGCGAGCGCGGGTGGGCTATTTTGGAGGCAAATCCCGTATTCGGAGCAGGTTTGTACTGTTGTGATCCCAATGCTGTCCTTAAAGTTTTGGCAAAGTCTGTAGTAGCCACAAAAAGCCTTAGCCCGTTAGACAGCAAATATGTCATTGAAAGACACGAGTGAGAGACCATTTAAAGCAATACTCATAAGCTTTACCACGGCAAAGTGTGAGGCGCTATAGGAGTAAAAAGCGGCATCACTACTTTCAAAAATTACTTGCAGGTATCATAAGTTTTATATTATAACGCATAGTATAAAAGCGGTTTTTCTAAATGATCGAGGCCGGCAGTCCGTTTCAGAGCAAATGCTCCGATTAGACTGCCGGCTCGATATTTGACCGTTCAGGGTAGATCGCTCCGCAATACCTCGGACCTGATCAAGAGATGCCTCACTCCCTGATAGTGCGCCTCCCATGCCCGCGGACCATATCCACCGGCAAAAACCATGGCCAACGGGATGCCGCGCTCGACCATCGTGTCGATGACCAGCTCATCGCGCTCTTTCATCTGATCGAGCGTCAGAGCAAAATTGTCGCCACGATTGTGCAGACCATACTCAAAGGCATCGGCACCCTGCACAAACAGCACCAGATCAGGTGCAAATCTACCGAGAGCCTGCGTCAGAGCCGCCTTGAGCTTGTCCAGATAGAGATGGCTATCCCGCGTGCTGAGCGGCACGGCGAGGTCGACGGGCTCCTTGCGATAGGGCCAGCCTTCGCGCGCAAAGACGTCCAGGATAAAGACATCATCACGCCCGTAGAGGATCGAGGCCGTACCATTGCCCTGATGAAAATCGAGATCGACCACCATGACCTTTTTGCACAGACCCTGCGAAATCACCAGATTTGTGGTCATGGCGATATCGTTGATCAAGCAAAACCCATCGCCCCGATCGCGGTGCGCATGATGATAGCCCCCACCGAGATTGGCTGCCAGGCCGTATTTGAGTGCGAGCTTTGCTGCCTCAAAGGTGCCACCGCTCTTGAGGCGGTAGTCATAAAAGAGCCTTGCGAGGATGCGAGCAGTCTCACGCGAATGCGGCAGCACGCGCGGCACGCCAAAGATCTGCGACCAGGTCGCGGCATCCTTGAGGTCCTGCAGATACTTGTGATCGTGCGTTTGCGCGATCTGTTTAAAAGTCAGTTGGCGGGCGCGCCGGGCCACGATCTGCTCGCCAAATTCGGCTCGCAATCTGGCCAGGACCTGCCTGCCTCGACTGGGTGCAAAATCGACCGGCGTGCCGAGCACCGAAAGATCGGTTTCGTATCGGTCGCTATAAACGAGATGGTGTCTTGGGTCTTTGGATCTAGACATTGACAGGGTCTCCTCTCCGTTATGCGCATGCAAACGGATATCAGCGCCCCGATCGCTAGATCGAGCACGCAGATACCCTGTTTGCATGGTTTGCGTCAGTCTGATTGTTGCTTTTGGAGCAGACTGCGCTTGCGGCTATAGGCAAAGTAAACGATCAGGCCGAGGCCCATCCAGACAAAAAACCGGATCCAGGAGTCGAGCGGCAAGCAAAGCATGAGAGCAAAGCTGGCCACAGCACCCGCGATCGGCAGGTAAGGCGCCCCCGGGCAGCGAAATTTGCGCGGCCAGGCGGGTTCTTTTTTGCGCAGGATGACCACGCCACTGCACACTAATACAAAGGCAGCGAGCGTGCCGATATTGGTGAGCAGAGCGAGCTCGGAGACATTGAGCAGACCGGCTGCGGTGGCGATGACCACAGCGCAGATGATCAGTCCGACTCGGGGAGTGCCGGTCTTGGCATTGATGCGGCTAAAGACCGGCGGCAATAGTCCGTCTTTGGACATGCGCATGAGGACGCGCGACTGGGCCAGGATCGAGACGATCAGGACCGAGGTCAGGCCAGCGAGTGCCCCGACCGAAAGCAGCGGCACTGCCCATTTGTAGTCGAGTAGCTCGAGTACATGTGCCAGTGGTGCGGCTGCCGCGCTGCCACCGAGAGCAGTGTACGAAACAGCGCCGACGGTTACCAGTGCCACCAGTATGTAGAGCACGGTGCTGACGGCGAGCGAGCCGAGGATGCCTTTGGGCAGGTCCCTTTGCGGGTCGCGGCATTCTTCGGCAAGTGTCGATACGCCATCAAAACCAATGTAGGCAAAAAAGACCACCGCGGCACCGGTGAGCAGACCGGGCAGGCCAAACGGCATGAAAGGCACCAGGTTGGCGGGGTTTACATGCCCGATGCCGAGAGCGATAAAGATGCTGATGACCAGTAGCTTAATGACGACAAAGACCGAGGTCATCTTGAGCGACTCGCGCACGCCGCGGATCAAAAACAAGGTCAGCAAGCCCACGATGCCAATGGCGAGAACATCGATGCTGTCGATGTGCATGCCGGCGTGGATGCCGCAACCTAGTCCGATAGCGGCCATTGCTGCGCCGAGCAATTTGTTGCCGATCTTTCTACCGCCGTTATAGGCCATGATACCGCCTACGATGCAAAATACCGCTGCGAGTACCGATGGCCATGGCACGTGTGCGGGTGCCTTGCTCAACACCGCTGGCAGGGCCAAACCCATGGTCTTGAGCACGCTCTGCAGATAGGCGCTCCAGCCGACGGCCACGCAACTGGCGCCGACGGCGTATTCGAGCACTAGATCCCAGCCGATGAGCCAGGCAAAGAGCTCGCCCAGCGTCGCGTAGGTGTAGGTATACGCCGAGCCAGAGACCGGGATCATGGACGAGAGCTCGGCATATGAAAATGCCACGATGGCACAAGCCACCGAGGCGATCACAAAGGACAGGATCACGGCCGGACCGGCGTGGTCGTGAGCAGCCACGCCGGTGAGGATAAAGATGCCGGTGCCGATGATGGCAGCCAGGCCCGCAGCAAAAACGTCGCGGGCGGTCAGGACCTTGCGCAGGCCCTGAGTCCCAGTCGGATGGTCGCCTGCTGCCGCTTGCTCTGCTGCGGCTTCGTCGACCATCGACTGCACTGGTTTGCGGCGAAAGAGTCTTGCAATTGTTTTGTTCATGCTCTTGACGCCTTTCTGGGGATCAGACCAGGACGGGCTTCATCTGCCGGGCCTTGTCGTTGAGGGGTTTCCAGAGCCAGAGGTTGGGCAGGGTGATGTTGTCCTGCGGCCAGCGCGCGCCGTCGAGATAAAACTCGCGCGGGATGCGGTCGGCGGGCAGACTCTGCAGCACCGTGATCCATGACTCCTGCCGGCGCGTGAGCTTGGTGCCGCGGGCCTTGATGGCCTCGATGCCCTTGCGCAGAGCCGTCATGTTAGCATCCTGCACCGGATCGGTGAAGAAATATCCGGTGTGCAGGCACCACATGGCGACGTGGTAGTGGCTCGCGGCCACTTCCTCCATGTCGTAGCCCATCTTCTTGGCGATGGCAGTAAAGTTGTCCTCCATCAACTCGCCGGCGTCGTGGATCGGCTCGGACCACTGGCCGGGGGCGCGATTGCTCTTCCAGGCGCGACCAAAGAGGTCGAGAAAGAGATCGGGCCGATCGGCGTAGGCAAAGGGCTGGGCGACAAAGTTTTCCAGCTCCTGATCGCCGCAGGCGCCAACGATGCTGGATCCCGGCGCGTAGCTGAAGAGATAGATCTCGACAGTTTTGGCATCGGGAAAGAAATTGCCGTTGAGCCGCGGATCGTCGTACGGGAAATGCTCCAGCGCACAGTCGTTGGTTGCCTTGGTGCCGTCATAGCGGCGGTCACGGAGTGCGACCTTCCAGATCAGCTGGCCCTGCTTGCGCTTGAGGTCGCCGTACCAGCCGAGCACTTCGACCTTGACGCCGTCGCGACGGATGATGATGGCGCCCTTTTTGCAGACGTAGAGGCTGTGCCAGTAGGGAAAACGGGCATAGACCTGACTGGTATCGCCGCCGTAGAGACGGTGATCGTTGATGTTGTAGATGCGGTCCTCGGGGATGATATTGGCGGCGGTGTCGCGCAGTTCGATCCGGGAGGAGGTCACGGGTCCGAGAAGAGCCTTGACGACAGGAGTCACCATGTACTGCCACACGTCACGGTCGGTGATGTGGGCGATGGGGGTCTGACGAGCCAGCTCTTTCGGATCATGGCGAAGAAACTTCGTCATTTTGAGTCCTTTTGAGAGAGGTTGATGGTTTCTGTTTTGATGAAACGCAAAGAAATGGCAGCACTTTTGCGACTGATCTCGGGGTGATCGTCGCTGATGAAATGCTCGGGGTGAGGATTTTGCTCGGTGGCTGCTCGGGGGTGTTTAAAAAAGAAGATATAGAAAGAACTTTCAGAGCCTATAAACCTGAGAGAGTTAGTTCAAGAAATCGAGGAATAAGCTTGAGTCTGTAATAGATATCAAGCGTTTAAGCGTTTTTCAGCATCGTGATGAATGCCAGGTTTTGCCTTTGCTGCCCTTTAGTCAACGGTTAGCGCAGTTTTGCAAGCAGGTCGATTGTAGGCCGGTCAAATTTGGTAAAATGGCCCGTCTTTACTTTTCTGCCAGGGGTAGCGTTATGCTCAAGCAAGATCCTGACTCGATATTGGTATGGTCCGAAAAATACAAGTTGGACCTTGTCGCCTTTGGAGTCGAAAAGCCATTTGCTGTCGATCGCGGTTTGATGGTGCTCCAAAAGTTGGCCGAGCAAAAAGAGTTTGAGGGCTACAAAGAGCCGAGGATGGCTACCGAGGCTGAGCTGGCGACTCTGCACACGCCCGAATACATGCAGATCCTGCCTTTGGCTGATACCTGGAAAGAGATCTTTGAATTAAAGAGTCATGAGTATTTTCCAGAGCGGGCGACACGGCCGCTTTCGCATCTTTATGACGATATCAGATTGCAAACCGGCGGGACGATGGAGGCAGTGGAGATAGCGCTTAAAAAGGGCTTTTCGGCTAATCTGGGCGGTGGATTTCACCATGCTTATGCAGAAAAAGGCACAGGATTTTGCGGGATTCAGGACGTGGGTATTGCGATCCGCTGGGCGCAGGCGCGTGGTCTCGTCAAAAATGTGATGACCCTTGATTTTGATTTTCATCAGGGCGATGGCACAGCAAAGGTCTTTGAAGGCGACGATACTGTTTACACAGTGTCGGTGCACTCGGAAGAAGGGTGGCCTGAGACAAAGCAGGTTTCGGATCTGGATGTAGGTGTCTTGTCCGCTGAGCAGGATCTTTATCTGGATAAATGTCGGTTTGCGCTTGATACTGCTCTTGGTGGTTTCAAACCGGATCTAATTGTTTATCTCGCTGGCAGCGACCCTTACGAAAAATGCGCACTGCCTGGTTCTCAATTGATCAAAAGACCATTGGCAGAAATGCAGAAGAGAGACGAAATGGTCATCGATAGATGTGCGGCAGAAAAGATCCCGATGGCTATGGTGTTTGCCGGTGGTTATGGGGATCATGTCTGGGAAGTACATTATCTCGCCGTGAGACATATGTTGGATAAGGCAGGGTTGCTCAGTCGCAGTGATAAAGCGCTGGTCACCAAAGGCAAATGAGCCAAACATCACACTGTTATGAGCATTTGACCATCAGTGGATGAAGAGTGATAGACGGCCGTCTAGCCCTCTCGCCTTGTTGTATGATTGTTTATAGTAGCTGGCCCGGCAAAAAAAGACACTACAAGCAGTGGCGATCCGCATTTCCCGAGTTTCCCAACCCGTACAAATGCAGATCGCCATGCAAATTCAGCCCTTGTGCTCTTCGTCCGAACGCCCTGCCTTCCCGCCATCCGAACGTTCACCGCGTTCATCTTCCGAGCGCGGCTTGTTCACTTCTTCGAGCATTTTTTTCCAGCTATGGCCGATGTAGGCGCAAAAGCCCCAGAGCACAAAGAAGCAAATCACGTCATTGATGATGGTCTGCAAGAGCGGCGTACCGTCGCGCAGGCCAAAGAGCAGAGAGATAGGAAAGCAGAACAGCATGAAATAGCAGGCCGCGAGAAACCCGCCCAAGATATGACCATTTTTGGGTTCGAGATTGTTTTGCATGGTGCTCACCCTGAGGTTAGCGGTTTAGATATCGGTCGATCTGTCCATTTGCCTTGTTCACGCTATGCACGTGCAAATACAAGCAGCGATCAGTTGCCTACAAAATAAAGATCTGGCGATTGCGTGCTTGCAGCGAGCTGTGAAAAGACCCCGATTGCATTGAAAGAAAAAATCTGAGAACAGATTTGGGTAGTTGAGGTCTAAATCCTAGGAATGCCGCCTCTAGCTTGCAATACAGGAGCAGGTCGCCAAAATCAGTTTCACTTAATCTGTATTATCAGACCTGCGCCGGTGCTTTGTTTCCGGCTTCACGGCTCCTGACAAACACCTATCGCAGCTTGCGCAAGCCCGTCCGGAGAGGCATACCGGTTGTCAGGCGATTTATTTAATCTGAGCTCATTTTACCGCTCATACTCGGTGTCCAAAACGTGTAGATGGTACTACTGGAGGTGCTTTCGGCGATTTGTTGATATATACACTTGGCTCTATCGGTATATGCGGCTGCGGGAACAAATGCCATCATCGATGGTGTCTTTTGAAAGATGTCGGGTCAAAGAACCGCAGTCCTTATGTTATTCTTCGGTGAGGATTTGGGGGTTCGCTAGAAGGAGCATTTATGAAACGAATTCCTCTCAACAGTATCATCGCCGGTGCCGTGTTGCCGTGTGTCGTGGCCATGAGCGCCATGGTGCCCGCAATGGCACAGTCTTACAACGGTCAGCCTCTGCAAGGCCGTGTAACCTATGTACCGACAGGCACCAACCTTGATGCTATTTTGACCAGCCCGATCGATAGCGCAGTAGCCAAACCTGGCGATACCTTTATGGCCAAGCTCTACTCGCCTCTTTATCTGGGCAACGATCTGGTTTTGCCCGGCAATACCATGCTCGAAGGTCAAGTCGTCTCTGCCGACAAGGGCGGCATGGCCGGCAAAAATGGTGCCATGAGCTTGAGACTGGTCAATGCGACCACTCCGGACGGCGTACGTTATCCGTTATCGGCTACCGTCACTGCCAGTCAGCCAAACGCCAAGGTAGCACAAGACAAGCAGGGCAACCTCAAAGGTCGCACCACTAGCTCTAGTGTCAAATCTGGTGCCATCCGCACTGCCGCTTGGACCGCTGGCGGTACCATCCTCGGTATCTGCTTCGCACCCATCGTCGGCGGGGCTGTCGGAGCTGGAGCGATCGCTGGTGTTGCAACTGGCGGAGCTGTCGGTCTCGGCAGCAACATCTGGAGAAAAGGCAAAGATGTCAAAATCGAAAGCCAAACCAGATTGCAGTTTGCCCTCGACCAACCAATGTCGCTTTCGACCAATGTCGCAGGCAACGGCGGAGCCCACCTCTAAATCTCCGAACATGCTCGCTTAGGCGAGCGGAGGGTGCTCGCGAGATTCCAAAGCTTAGAGAGAGATCGCAAGGTCTCTCTTTTTGCTTTAAATGCATATATACAGGGTAAATATCATTAGGTTTCCCTGCATGGTTTGATAGCGTGAGTGGTTCGGAGATAGCAAAAACCGGCCTGGATGACGGCGCTGGCCCGCAAAACGGGGCTGCCTCACATCGATCACCATTTCATGACAACCTCATGGCCGTCCTTGCCGATGGTCGAGTCGCCGAGACCAGTCACAAAAACCCCAATTCCACGTCCCTAGACACCAAAGCCCCGGACGAAAGGACTCTTGGAGGCAAGGCCGTCGGCTATGTCTGGGATACAGTCGCTGGCAAGGCCACGGACACGCAATCCCAGTCGGATCGAGCCCAAAAAGCCGATCACATAGCCGAGATCGCTGCCGATACACTGGCTTCTATCCCCAGATTAAAGACATTTACCGCTGGATTGTCTCGCGCAGTGCTCCTGGCCGATGTGAGCGGCGACAATGGCCTAGCGGGATTTACTACCAAGTTTGCCCTCGATGCCGCTCAAGGTGCCTTGCTCAACAAAGCGGTCCGCCTGACTACGGGACTCGGTGCCAACAGAGCTCTCGATTTTAAAAGCGAAATGGGTGTGCATGCACTATCAGGTGCATCTTTTGGCGCAATCAAAGGAGCCTTTGACTTACAAGGTGCTCGAGATGCAAATGGCGACTTTTCTACGGGCAAATGGCTACAAAATACATTGCAGTCTACGGCAGTAGGCGGAGCGATCGGTGTGCCGGCCGGCTTTATGGGCTCGTATGTAGGCAAGGCCGTTTCTTTTAGGCTCGGCCAGCAAGCCGAACAGTCCGCCATAGGTATGATCGCCAAAAACTCGCTCGTCGGTGGCACATCTGGCTTTGCTGGAGGTGCGGTGTTTGGCGGCGTCGATGCGGCCAGACAAGGACATTCTCTCAAAGACGTGATGTCGGCGACTCTCGAAGGTGGGGCCGTCGGTTTTGCTACCGGTTTTGCCGCAGGAGGATTTGATCGGACTGGGCACAAGTCCCCATCTGCAAGACATTTAGAGGCACAACCCGAGCTGGCAGCGCGCCGGCATGACGACGTCAAGGACGTAATGCGTGCAAGAGAGTTGACCGAACGGCTGTTCCCAGAGGATCGCAAGGCCCTAGCCTTCGAAAAGATGCAGTATCGCGTAAGCGATATCCTCGACATACCGCTCAAAGACCTTGCGCTCAGACTCAAGCCTTCTCACACCGAAGGGCGCAGCTTTCTCAGCGTCAAGGACAGCTTGCCTAGCGACCAGGCGGCATTTAATCAAAAAGTCGCTGCACTCAAGAGCGACGGGGAGTTTACCTGGGAAAAGTTTTGGCAGATGACCAATCCCGAAAATCGCACCGTTCAGGTCATGCAGGTGGACGGGCACAGTGCTCGCATCATCTTGCCCCAAGAGTACGCCGTCAGATTGGACGAGATCAGACAGCTGCGGCTTATTGCCGAAAAGCCCAGTCCTTTTGACCAGCTCGACTTTGGTGTGCGCTCGCGCATCGGCAAGAGCCTTGCGGAGGGAGATGCCACAGTGTTGGCACCATATATGACACCAAAAGAGATCTCCGAGACCATCCCTGTCATGCAAGCGAGATTTAAACTCCAGGAGCATCCACTTTCCAATCGCGCTCTACCCGAAGACTACATCCCGATCCTCGATGCTTTGCCCAATCCTGGCCTAATCAAAGAGATCGTTTTGCACGATCATCCCAATTATTCTGATTTTTACAAAAAAATCGTCTACGAAGATCCTGGGTTCAAAGCTGCTGCTGTAGTCGGTCGTGATGGACAGGTTTCTTATTTTGAGCCGCGTCGTGGCCAGCAAAATGTCATCAATACTTTTCACGAATGGTCGCATTTGACCAAGTGGAGCAGCCCTGAGTTTAGTCGTCTCTTTGATATGGCAGCAAGAGTTGATCTCATAGAGCCCAACGTACAGCACAAAAAATCGCGCCAACAGCGGGCAAATGATCCGCAAGCCGATCATGACTACATTATCGAAGATGGTCCATACTATCCAAACGAGCATTCGTCGCGCAATAACGATGAAAACTGGGCCGTCAACAAAGGCGAGGAGCTCATGGGAGCTGATCCTACTGGATTGTTTATCCTTGCCGAAAAAGCCCCAGTGCGGGCTTTGATACTCAAGGCCGCTCTAGAGCAATCCTTTAAAGCAGGGCGCGCATCAAAAAGCAGTGCTGAAAGCGCTAATGGAGTGTTTGATCCTCAATTGCGCGAGCGCATCGCTTATATAGACAAGGCCGCAAGGCCACTTGCCGAGGCGGCATTGCGCAGTCGCCTGCGCTCCGGCACGACCGACGAAAAAGGTTATGCCGCCAAATTGCTGGGTCTGGTTGGTGATGAGTCTAGCGTCCCGGCCTTGCTCAAGATAGCTCAGGATCGCAGTATGCACGTCAAGCCGAGCTACGAAGGCATCGAAGGCACCTTCAAAAATGGTGAGGGTGAGTTTACAGTCGCGCAGATGGCCTTTGACTCTGCGGTCAAGTTGCAGGCTCGCACTGCATCTGATGGCGTCGATTATGCTTTTTCACTCGGCCGGGATCATCCCAATCTCAGAGATGTCGCCGAATCATACTTGCGACGCACCACCGATCCTGCTGGCAACAGATACGCATCCTTTCTCAATGTCTTGGGCAAGGAGAGCCACCTGTCATGGTATCCCCGCATCCTCGAAGGCGCCATGCGCTACGATCCTGTCGGCCGCAAGATGATGCTCGAGGAGATGTCGCAACTTACATCCAGAGACCACGCTAAGCGCGTCGAGCTCTTGTTGCATGTCTATGAGCGCGTGCCTGAGGCCCGCATAGACGTTCTCGATCATCTTGCGCGCACCGTCAGGACTGGTGTCACGCCTATCGACCTCACTCGCATCGATCGCGCGTTTAGAGACAGCCGCGCCGACCAGCCACTGCACGAGCAAAGGCTCGAGGAGCTCAAGGCAATGACAGGCAAGGAGATTGCTTTTAACAAGGCCCTGGAGGGGCTCAAGCGATCTGATACGGAGCAATTGCAGAGCGTAGAGTATCTGGGCTCGTCGGGCGATCATCGTGCGGTCAAGCCACTCATACTCAAAGCAGTGGGAGCATCAGAAGCCGTACAGCAAGCCGCTTTGCGCGCCCTGGCCAATTACAATAGCCAGCTGATCAAATTTAGCGCACGCGAGTTGAGCCTGCAAAATCACGACAATCCAGTTATAACGCAACGCATTGCCGACTTGCAGAGACAGATGCCCAGGCATTGAGATCAATTGACCTATTGGGGATGAAACATCTGAAAGAGTCCGTCCATCGTAAATTTGAGGCGCACCGGACGGCCATGCGGGCAGGTGTCATTGCGCTCGGTCGCGAGCCAGTCGCACAAAAGCTTGATTATGTCTTTGGCGCTGAGAGGCATGCCGTTTTTGATGGCGCTTTGACAGGCAATGGATTTTGTCGCCTCGAGCTCGAGATTGGCATTGTCTGTGGTGGCAATATCGTCAATCATCTTTTGGATGACAGGCACATAATTGACACGCGAGAGCTCGATCGGCAGACGTTTTACGCTGGCATCATCGGAGCCAAATTCAAAGGTGAAACCTAGTTTTTGTAGAGCCTCTTGGCCGTTTTTGAGTATCTCGACTTGAGCTTTGTTGAGTTGGAGCGGTGCTGAGACGATGAGTTCCTGAGTGACTTCGGTGATCCTGCCAGTCACTGTCTGATTAGCAAGGAGGCGCTCATAGAGCGTGCGTTCGTGAGCTATGTGTTGTTCGATGATTTCGAGGCCAGCCGAGGTCTCGACAAAGATATAGGTGTTGTGCAGATAGCCCATGATGCGCCAGTCTGGTGGTAATTCGTAGACTTCGCGATCAGCTGCATAAAAGACTTCACCAGCCTCGGGCAATCTTTTATTGCTGATGGAAAGATCGGCAGTCGCCTCAAATTTTGAATGATGTGGGGCTTCTGGTTGAAAATTGATAGTGCGAGGACGCGCAGTTTCGGCGTGGATCAATTGGCTTGTCGCCAGGCTGTCTCTAAAGCTTATCTGCTCGATCTCTATGCGAGGAGCTCGCGATGGTTCGTACCTGTCGGTTTCTGGCGACTCCATAAAGCTCATGACAGGCTTGTCTTGATCGGCGACGTGGCGTGCCTCTGCTGCTTCGATGGCTGCCTGGCGCAGCGCACTGACTATGGCTCGCTGGATATTGATATAGATGTCGTTGCCATGCGAGTACTTTAGCTCGCGCTTGGTGGGATGGATATTGACGTCAACGAGCTTGGGATCGACATCGAGCACGACGACGGCGAGTGGATAGCGCCCACGTGGGATAAGGTCGCTATAAGCATAGTCCAGAGCTTTGTATGTTAGCGGGCAGCGCACGGCGCGCCCGTTTACGATCGTGAGTATCGATTTGCGATCGCCGCGAAAATGCGTTGGCTTAGCGAGATAACCATGCAATCTAAGGGATGAAGTTTTTTCGGGATCTAGCTTGACGAGCGGCTCTCGGCCGGTAAAAAAGCCTGCCTCGACGATGGTGGCAGCCAGGTCGCCCTGGCCTGTGGTGCAGAGTTTGTTTGTGCCATCATAGCTCAAAGTGAAGGCACAGTGAGGATATGCAATGGCAAGCGCTTGTATTGTTTCGTGTATGTGGCCAAACTCTGTGTTGGCTTTTTTCATAAATTTGAGGCGAGCAGGCGTGTTAAAAAACAATTCCTGGACTTCCATTACTGTCCCGGGGGCGCATCCTGTTTCGACTGCCTTCAATTGACCATCGACTGTTTCCACCCGCGTCCCTGTCTCGGCCTCTTGGGTGCGCGTGGTACAGGTAAAACGGGAAATGGACGCGATGGATGGGATGGCCTCGCCGCGAAAACCTAGTGTGTCCAAGCTCCAGAGGTCATCGGCTGAGGATAGTTTGGAGGTAGCGTGACGTTGAAAGACCAGAACTGCATCGTCTGGGTCCATGCCGCAGCCGTTATCGGCAATGCGGATGTCGCGGCAATCGGCCGAAATACTGATGTCGATTTGCGTAGCACCAGCATCGAGGGCGTTTTCGACTAGCTCTTTGACTACGGAGCTGGGGCGCTCGACAACCTCGCCTGCTGCGATTTGACTGGCGATATGGTCTGGTAGGACAGAAACTTTAGGCATAGGGGAATATTATCACCTGTATAATTTTGCAGGGAAATGGCGACTAATTAAAGATTTAAAAGGAGCCTGATGGACGACGCTTTAACAGTAGAAGTGCTCGCGTGCACGCTGAGGATGGAAAAAAGCCAGTCCAGCGATCTTATGGAGCATCTGGCGTCGATGCTCTCCAAGGCGCTTCCTGATGAGACCAAGGTGGATAGGGGAGGGTTCTTTCTTTCGGCCAATCGGCCTGTGGTGCAGCTTACAGTGACCTTGCCAGATGGTGGCTTTCAGCTAGTGCGCGAAAAAAACCGCATCATTGCTCGACAATTGAAGATCGTCCGCAACGTCGTTTTAAAAACCGAAGAACTATCGATGGAAGCCTGGATAATGGGTCTTGCGGCTGCCTTAAGCCGACACGCAGAGCACAATAGCGCTGCGCGGATCGCCTTAGAGAAATTTGTAGAATAGTTGCATAAAGCAGGAGATTGGCATGCCAATCTGGCCCTTTAATAAAGAAAGCGATGAGGATAAAGCGCTAAAGGCCGCTCAAAAGGCCAGTATTGCTGCGCTAGAATTAGGCGACATCCCACTGATGGCCCGCAAGCGACTGACAGAGCAGGTGGCTAGTGGTACGGAATTTTTTTCGAGTACTCTGTCTACAAACGCATACCTTTTGTCTAAGGAGGCTGGCTATCAGATCCTTGGGACTGTGATGGGCAGCGCTTTTATGCGCATGCCTTTCAATATCATGACTGCTTCGGGCGAGATGACCGTTGTTTCTCACAATCGCAAAGAGGCCAGGAGACTGGCGATCGCTCGGTTGTGCAAGGAGGCGGAGGTGCTGGGAGCGCACGGTGTGATCGGTGTCGAGGTGTCCGAAGGCAATAGTGATTGGGGCTTTGATATCACCGAGTTTACGGCGCAGGGGACGGCAATTCGCATACCGGATGGCAAGTTTTTGCAGCAAAGCAAGCACATTCCATTTACCAGCACTTTGAGTGGGCAGGAGTTTTGGCGCTTGTTTGAAGATGGCTATTGGCCCATGGGCATAGTGGCTGGCAACAGCAGTCATTTTGAGTATTGCAATAGTCAGACGCAGATGCTGACGGCGTCGCTGTTTGGTGGTTTTAGCAACCAGGAAATTACACAGTATTCGCAAGCATTTACGGAGTGCAGGCGCACCGCGATGAATCGCCTGATTCTCGAAGTGGGCATGCTGGGCGCGGATGGTGCTGTGGATATGACACTGGATTACCAGCTCAAGCCTTATCACGTGGAGTCGAACAGAGCGAGATATATGCATTTTATCTTTCATTTTAACGTGCTTGGTACGGCCGTGATCTATCGGCCGGATGGGATGCGTCGCAAAAGGGCGAGTGGACTGGTGATGATAGATCTGGCTGGGTCGGGCCGGCGGTCTTTGACCATGGACGAGCCGGTGGACAATCTGGCGCAAAACAAATTTGATGATGCAGATGCGCTTGAGTAGCAGATTTTGATTGGTGCTGTGATGCAAAAGGAGAAAGGGTAGAGATATGCCAGACCAGGACAATGCAGATGGAGTGCCGTTTCATGCACATGAACGCTTGCAGCAGATGCGCGGCGATGGTGGCAAGCCGACGCTTTTTACTTCTGATCTTTCGGTCAATGAGTTTTTGCTTGTAAAAGAAGCAGGATTTGAGCCATTGGGCATGGTGGTCGGGTCTTCGATTTATCATATTGGTTTTCAGCAAGCGCGCTGGACAAAAAACGAAGAGATGCAGGTGCTGACGCAAGCTATGTATCATGCACGCGAACTGGCGATGTCACGCATGGAAGAAGAAGCCGATGAACTCGGCGCGGATGGCGTGGTTGCAGTGCGGCTCAAGGTCAAGCACCTGGGATGGGGAGAAAGCCTGGCAGAGTTTGTGGCTATCGGGACGGCCGTCAAGGCGCAGGATCGATCGAGCAATTGGCGTGCAGGCAATGGCAAGCCGTTTACGAGTGATTTGTCGGGTCAGGATTTTTGGACCTTGCTAAAGGCCGGATATCGGCCTGTGGGGCTCGTGATGGGCAATTGCGTCTATCATGTGGCGCACCAGGGTTTTGGTCAGTGGTTTAAAAACATCGGGCAAAATGTGGAGATGACCAATTTTACGCAGGCTCTCTATGATGCGCGCGAGCTGGCAATGGAAAGAATGCAGAACGAAGCAATGCAATTGCATGCCGAGGGCATCGTGGGTGTGGAGATCAACGAAGGCAGTTATGCGTGGAGCTCGCATATTATCGAGTTTTTCTCGGTGGGGACGGCTATAGTGGCGATGCGGGCGGATCACCATATACCGGCACCGCAGTTGGTGCTTTCTCTAAATGATTAGAGTGTGGATGGGCGGGTGCGTGCTTGTGTATGTGTGTGCGTTCGTGGGAAATTTTGCGATTTTTCTAACGGCTCTGGCTGCGGATTTTTTGATCATTTGCGACGGGTAGGTGTTGATTTTGGTCCATAGTGAAAAATGGCCATTTTGACAAAATTACCAACCAAACTATTTTTTTAGTGTCCCGAAATCCAGTCCTGACGGTGAGCGCCTTTCTCTGACATATCTCACAGCACCCCAAAACCCTTGTCCCCCACGCCTTTATCGCCTGTCAGATATTTGCAAATATTTCCAACCTAATGGACATCTTTGTCCACTTTTAATCATGGTTCTTGATTTCAGGTAACCTAAGCAGTTTTGCTTAACCCTGGGTCGCGATGACTAGGCCATCTGAAAAGCCGAGTGTGGATTATTGTGTTATATTAAATAGTAGTACAGCGTAAAAAGCGAAGGGAGAGAAATCGCATCCGCGACTCATTTCCCCTCCGCCAAAAAAGCTCACGCCTTTTTGAATGAGAACCAGCGACGCTTGCCCTTCTTGAGAGCAGCTTCCTTGGCCTTATCGGCAGGCGTGTCGCACTCGGAGTTGTGCACGATGCACACTTCCGAGACGGGCTGCACGATCTTGGCCACGGCCGCGAGAATGAAACCAGAGATGAAGCCACCGATGTGCGCCCAGTAAGCGACACCCGAGCCCACCGAGCCGATTGCATCCAGCACGCCCGAAAACTGCATCACCATCCAGCCCACGAGGAACCAGTAGGCCTTGGTGTGCACATAGGCCGGCGCGGGCGCCACATAGAAGCCCGAGATGGTCGCAGTCGGCCAGAGCAGCAGATAGCCGCCCAGGACGCCCGCGATCGCACCAGAAGCGCCGAGAGTCGGCACGGTGCTCGAAGGATCGCTGAAAGCATGGCAGAGCGCCGCAGCAACACCGGCAAACAGGTAGAACGCGAGGTACCACCACTTGCCGAGACGATTTTCCATACCCTTGCCAAAGATGTACAGAAAGAACATGTTGCCGAAGATGTGACCGAAGCTACCATGCAGGAACATGGAAGCGAACACGGTCACGCAGGCCCAGCCCATGTCGGCGGGAGTGCCGGTGGCGAAAGCCGCGAAGAAGTCGTGAGGCACCATCAGGTAGGTGCCAAAAAGTTCGGCCTGGCGGCCAGACACGAGCATGCCGACTTCCCAGAGGAAAGCGAGCACGTTCAGAACGATGAGCCAGGTAGTAACCGTCGCAGGGCTGCTGCAACGGAGGTTGTCCTTGATGGGAAACATAGCGTTGCTCCTTGGTCCAGCACATGGCACAGGCGCGTGATGCTGGAGGATGGTTGTCGGAAAACCTCAAGACACTGCAAGATCGCCGACTCTGCACGAGACGGTGAAACAATTGAGGTATCGAGGCACAGCGGATGGGGCTGTTTTGAAATATTTTCCTGAAGGTTGAAAGAAAAGAAATTGACTCTTTAGAACTAAGGCTTATGGGCTTTATTTCTCAATAGAAAGGCAGGATATATGCCTAATAACTTATAGCGAGGCTGATACATCGTGACAACTATTGCGGTCTAAATAAGATGTAAAGTGCTCGCAGGAGGCTTGCTAATCGATAAGAGTTTCGCGGCCTAATTAAATAGGTGACATAGAACCTGAGAGACACTGTTATGTGCCTTATGGCTTTAGTTAAGGTCAGGGTATCTTCTTCCCACCTCCAACCAGGTTCTTTAACCCGTCCAAAGTTTTCAATCGCAATGACCTGCCGACCCTACGACCATTTCCCCCCAGGATAGTCCTCGTAGCTCTCGGCCGTCGGTCGTGACCCAAAGAAATTGCGAAAGAGATCGGCCTTTGGTCGGTCTCTTTTGCCAGGAGAAAAAACGCATGAACAAACGTCAGCTTAAGGAAGTCTCGCGTACCGGCCGTTCGGTGCTCAAGTTTCACACTCTTGGTGCGGCTCGCGCCGTCACGGGATCTCTTTATCTCTTCGAGCTCTTTGAGCGCGAAAACACCACTCGTTTCCTCGTGGACGCGGGTCTGACCGTCGAGAACCAGATGGACGACTTCAAAAATCGCCTGCCTGCGGGTCTCGAACCCAAGGACATCGACTTTGCCATCCTCAGCCACGCCCACGTCGATCACTGCGGCTACCTGCCCAAGCTGGTCAAGGACGGTTTCCGTGGCAAGGTGTACGTCACGCCGGCCACTGCCGATCTGATGCACATCATTCTCCCTGACTCCGGCTACCTCCAGGAAGAAGCCGCCAAGCGCCATCGCGCCCGCTACGAACGCGACCACCTCAAGGTCGGCACCGTCGCGTCCGAAGCCGGCGACAATCGCAGCTCGCGTCGCCAGGGCGAAAAGTCCTCGACCCGTGTCAACATGTCGCGCAGCAATCGCGCTCGCAAGGAGCAGATGGCCAGTCGCGTCGCCGCCACGCGAGGTGCCAACGCTGCCGATCAGTCTTCGAGCAACGCTTCGCCGCGCTTTCAGCCTCTCTATACCCAGGAGCAGGCCCAGGCTTCGCTCAAGTATCTCGAATGCGTCGACTACGATACGCGCTTCAGCGTGACCGACTCGGTGGCCTTTACCTTTACCGAAGCAGGTCACATCCTCGGCGCTGCCGTCGTCAACCTCGAGATCGGCACGGGCAGCCAAAAGCGGACCTTCTGCTTCTCGGGCAACATCGGCCGTCCCAACATGCCGCTGCTGCGCGACCTCGCCCCTGTCGCCGGCGCCGACTACGTCATGGTCGAATCGACTTATGGCAACCGCCTGCACCAGGTGCGCGACCGGTTTGAGTCGCTCGCCAGCAAGCTCAACTCCGCGCATGAGCGCGCCAAGGTCAAGCATCCCAAGTTTGGCTGCGGCGTCATCCTCATCCCGGCCTTTGCCGTCGGACGCGCCCAGGCCATCCTGAGCGACATCCGCGAGCTTATGGAATCGGGTCGCGTGCCGGACATGCCCGTCTACATCGACGGTCGCATGACGCTCGCCGCCACGCAGGTGCACCGCAAGTATGCCCGCGACATGGGCCCCGAGACGCGCGCGCTGCTGGAGGCCGGCAAGGACCCCTATGCTCCGCCGCGTCATGCGCTCATCGAAGAATGGCGCGATTCGGATGCCCTGCATCGTGCCCACAACGAGCCGATCATCATCGTCGGTTCGAGCGGCATGGCTGCTGGCGGCCGCATCGTCAACCACCTCAAGTATTGGCTGGGAGGCAAGCAGAATACGGTGATGTTCGTGGGCTTCCAGGGCACTGGTACCCTCGGCTCCGCCATCGTGCGCTGCTCCAAGGGCGAACGCCCCGACAGCGTGGACGCAGCGACGCAGACGGCCAATACCGTGCGAGTCGCCGGCGTGCCCACGCGCATCTCTGCCACCATCGACTTTATCCCCGACTACTCGGCGCATGCCGATTGGCGGGATACGGTCAACTGGCTCGGCAAGTTTACTCGTCGCCCCAAAAAGACCTTCGTGGTGCACGGCGATGCCGAAGCCACGGAGTCGCTCAAGGAGCACATCGAGGACAAGCTGGGCTGGAACGGCGTGGTGGTGCCCGACAGCAAGCAGGTGTTCGAGCTCTGAGGTCCTGGCCGCAGAGTTTGATCAGCCTTTTGTGACCTAACCGGAGCCCGGTCGATATCAGCGTCATGCTGCTTATCGATCGGGCTTCTTTTTTTTTGCAGAATGTTTTGTTATAAATTATAGTAGAAGTTGAGATGGTAATTGTAGTGGTGCCGTAGGTGGTGTCAATCTTGTTGGTATCAGGTCTGAGCAGCCTTGCACCTGCGCGCGCTTGCTGCGGCCACCGGTCTGTATTGCGCATCAAAACCCGCTGCCTTTGCATATCCGAGGATCTGCGCAACGTCTTTTTCGATGACTGCACCGGCCATCTGTGTCACTTCATCCTCCCAGGGGATATCAAAATCATCCGCACCATATTTGAGGCCTACCAATGCATTTTGATTTTGTGTCAGCACCGAGGCCCGCACGTGCACTATGTTGTCTAAGTAAATACGACAGAGCGCCAGATGCCTGAGATACTCCTGCGAGCTGATCTCTTTACCGCCCAGCTCATTGTTGTAGGGCTTGTAGGTCCATGGTAGAAAGCTAAAAAGGCCTGGGCCGCCATTTGAGATCTCCACATCCTGAAAATTTCTGACTGTATCCAGGTGATTGAGCCTTTCTTCGAGCGTTTCATCAAAACCAATCACCATCGTACCGGTCGTTTTGAGGCCGGCATCGAGGATGGCTTTTTGCGTATCCATATACTCCTGGACCGTGTATTTGAGCGGACTGTGTCGCTTGCGAAACTCATCGTCCAGGATCTCGGCACCACCGCCGGTGATCCATCTGACCCCCGCTTTTTTAAGCCTATCAACTGCCTCTGCCGTGCTGAGCTTGCTGAGCCGCGCCACGTACAATAACTCTACCACTGTCATCGCATAAAACTCTATCGTTTCCCCATACTTTTGCCTTATGGAGCCAAACAGATCCTCGTAATACTCGATTTTGAGCGCGGGGTTAAAACCTCCGTTAAAACCAAACAAGTCGCCGCCAACCTCGATCAGCTCGTCGATCTTGCTATAGATCCACTCATTGCTGCGAACGTATCCATCTTTAGCGCGCGGTAGGCGATAGAAGCTGCAATAGTCGCATTTTGCCACGCAGATATTGGTGTAATTGATGATGCGCATCAAGAGATAGGTGGCTCGGTCCGGCTTGTGATAGCGGGCCCTGACGCGCGAGGCCAGCTCGGCCAGCGTCTCGTCATCTGCGTTGTGCCAGAGCCAAGTGGCCTCCTGGCGAGTGATGCGCTCTTTATTTGCGACTTTTTGAGTGATTGCGTCGATCATAGTGACCAAGATTGTCGCAGATCAAGCCCGGCAAACCGCTCGAAATTGTTGCAATATGACCGCAATTGCGCAGATTTAATGGAGTTTGGGGGAATACCACGTATATGGAGTGGTTTTCAGAGTCTGCCTCCTGACATACAATCGACATACCCCACAGTAGAACCATTCGGAGTAATCCAAACATGACAGTCGGAGATGCAAATGGCGGAGATGCCACACTGGCCGCGCCTGCGCAGGCACAAGACAATCCGGGCTCGACCTATGAGGCCAGTACAAGACTCTACAACGATGCCGTCGGCATCCGTACTGCGTCGAGTTTTCCCATAGGTGATGGCACCGTCGGCGCCATGGCTCCTCAACAGCCCATGGATACTCAGGCCCTGGACAAAAATAAGAGCATTTCTCAACTGATGCGTGAGGGCGTTATCCGCCGCTCCGAGATCTCCAATCCCACAGATGCCGCTGCCGTACCTGCTCAGGCTACAGATGCCGCTGTGGACCCGCGCGTCACCGTTACTTATGCCGACAATACCGACCCAAGCAAGCTCGCCGACATCATCGTGCGCAAAGACGGCACAGTCGAGGCTACATCGGACTTTGACCCTGCCCAAAAGAAAAATGTCGTGGTCCAGGTCGAACGCTCTGCCGGTGACCTTTCAGATGTGACAGGAGCACAAAAGGCTTCGCTGGATAGCATGGTCACCTACCTCAATGATCGGATGAATCTCGACCCCAGTCTCAAGGCTCAGGGCGTCAAGCTAGACGACCAGTACGGCTTGCTCTCCGACAATGTCGTCAAAAAGTTTGTCGGCGCCAATGAGACGCCTGACTCGCCTCAAGCCACTGCCGCCGAGGCGCGCCGTGATTTTAGCCCCGAGACCCAAAACGCCATGTCACGGATGAGTCGCATGACTCCAGGTAGCTCTGGCTCGATGAGCCGCAGCGATATCGACAACAATTTTGCTCCGCGAGACGTGCCGACTCTCAAAGGTGAGACCGATACCGTCATCGATACCAAAAATGCTATCTCCGCTATGTTTAATCCCGATAAGGCCGCACCCTATGAGACAGTGCGCCAGCGCGCCAATGGGGATGTGGCGGTCGGTCGCTACGGCGCCAATTTTTTGGCTCTCAGCGCATGGTTCAAGAGCCTCACCGGCGTCGACGAAATAAACGAAGGCAATGTCGGCGGCGTCATGGACAAATTGTCGCAAAAAGGCAAGATCTCCAAGGAGTTTGCAGCAAAGTTTAAGGACAAGGATTTTGCTAAGGGCTTCGTCAAGATGCTTGATGGTATGAAGCACGGCGAAAAGCCGACTGCCGAACAGCTCAAGATGTATTTTCCCAAGGACATGCAAGAACAGGTCGCCATGGACCTGGTCAACCAGTTTAGCAAGGCAGCCAATGGCGATGTCGGCAAGACCGCCCTGGGCTTTCATCTCGGCAAGTCTCCAGACACTCTGACAGAGGCCGAGCTCAACGATCGCGGCAACAAGGAGTTTATGCAGGCAGCCGACCGGCTCGCCAAGCTAGCCAATAAGAGCCACAATATGGGCGAAAACGATCGCCTCGACTGGACCGTCAACAAAGACGGCAGTATGTTTGATGCAAAAGTGCTGCAATCGGCTCAACGCAAAGCCAATCAAATGGACCGTACTGGTCTCTGCGCCACTGGCGTCCAGCTAGCCTGGTCGGATGCCGGCTACAAAAAACTCCTGGGAACAGGCGATGGTTGGGAGATGCGTCATGCGCTCTCGCGCAATAGCGATTTTCAAATGACAAACTGGGAAGGTGCGCAAGCTGCCGCCAAGGCTGGTAATGCTGTCATTGTCACCAGACAATGGGCAGGCAGTCCCAATGGTGCCGGCCACGTTGCCACGCTGTCATATCAAAATGGCCGCATGATGGAGGCTTCTGACCACATAACGACCTTTAACAAAAACAACCAGCGCTATGGCAAGGATCTGTTTTTTGTCTATGTCGGCGATAAAAAGAACAACACGGGTATGGCCTAGAGCGGCTTGATCTCCAGGTTTTGGACATCGCCCTTAAAGATGCAGAGCGCTGTGATCTTTTGATTGCTCAATTGATCGATCTGTTTCTTCATGTCTTTCTTGCGGGCCTGACTGACTACCGCAAAGCCGCGCTCGCGTAGTGTAGCTGCAGCTTGAGCCACCTTTGCTATATCATCACGATCTGCATCATAGATAAATGCCAGCTTTTGATACTGAGTCTCGGGCTGGATATTTTTGTCTTGCAGGATGCCGATGATGCGCTCGAAACCAATCGAAAAACCACATGCCGGTACGTCTCTGCCGGACATCTTGCCGACCATCTTGTCGTAGCGTCCGCCGCCTGCGACCGAATAATTGTAACCAGGATACTTGATCTCAAAGATCGGTCCGGTGTAATAGCCCATGCCGCGCACGAGCGAAGGCTCGTATTTGACAGAGTATTTGCCATTTGCCTGCGAGCCTACGATCTCGATGATATTGCGTATGCCCTGCACCACATCCGGTGCTGGTGAGACGCGCTCGGCGATCACGTCTAGCTGGTTGGCCGATTCGTTGGAGAGCGAAACCAAAAGCGACATGAGGTTGGCGATGGCCGACTCAGGGTGGCCTTCGCCAGCGAGCTCGGTCTTGACGCCTTCGAGGCCGATCTTGTCGAGCTTGTCCAGGGCGATAAAGACATTGTCAAAGCGCTCCTCCGCAAAACCGCAGTGCGCTGCGATATTAGCGAGCAGGCGACGATCGTTGACATAGATGGTAAAACCATCAAAGGCCAGATTGGTTAGAGCCTCTGCTGTCGCGCCCAATAGCTCGATCTCGGCGAGCTCGTTTTTGACGCCAAAGATGTCGATGTCGCACTGAGTAAACTGTCTGAAACGTCCTTGTTGAGCGCTCTCTGCGCGCCATACCGAGCCGATTTGTATGGCCTTGAATGGCGTTGGCAGGGTGCCCTGGTTTTGGCAGTAAAAGCGTACCAGAGGCACGGTGAGGTCAAAGCGCAAGCCCATGTCTGTGAGCTGATTGCGATCTACTTTGGCGTTTTGCGCATGAGCCTGGCTCAAGACTTTTTCTAGTTTGTCGCCGCGCTTTACCACTTCAAAGATCAGCTGGAGGTTTTCGCCGCCTTCTCCTCGCTTGAGGAGAGCCAGATTTTCTAAGCAAGGAGTCTCGATCTTGGTAAAACCGTACTTCTCGTAGGTCTGCGTGATTTTTTGCGTAGCCCAATCTCGAAGCTGGACTTCGTAAGGAGTAAAATCTCGCATCCCACTCAAGGGCGCGGAGCTGATCTGGGTATCGCTTGCCATATCAAAAAAACTTCCTGGATGTGCTCGTACAAGTCATAAAGTATGCCATACCAGGCCAAGAGGGCTGCACCACGGGCGAAACAATAAAGTTTGGTTATACGATAAAGAGTAATAGGGATACGTTTTTAAAAAAGCAAAACCTAGAATCCAGGCGGTGCAGTCTGCCAATCGACAGGGGCTGCACCGCCTTTTTTCTAAGCTGTTTATACATATCAAAGTCGCTCCCGGCTTTTCAAAAAAAGCTCGGGAGCGCATTGCCTGCACCAAAGGTAAAGTACAGACCGACGATGAGGCTAAAGATCGCAGCAAAGATGCCCAGGACCACCATCGCAGGCTTGAAAAAGCGCGAGGAGGCAAGACCGGCCGAGATCGCAAAACCAATAGCGAGTGTGGAGATCATCATGCCGACGGTAAAGGTCCCGAGCATGTAGAGCCCTTCGCCGATGTTGCCGGCACCTGCGACGCTCGCAAAGAGCAGCACTTGCGTGCCGGTCTCCGCTCCAAAGCCGTGGATCGCGCCGATCATCAAAGCACCCTTATCGTCCCAGTTGGCGACTTGGGAGCTACGATGCTCGTGCTTAAAGAGCTTGTGCGACAGCCATGACCAGACATTGCCGATTGCCGCAAACAACACCATCCACCGACTCTTCAATTTCACCTCCTCACCTTTGGTGGCAAAGAGATAGAGCGAGTAGAGCAGGTAGGCGGAGAGCAAGAGCAGCGTAACGCCGACGATGCGCTCCATGATCTGGTCGAACCAGTGCGGGATGACTGCGCCAAAGCAGAGAGCAAGGACGCCGAGCAAAATGACCATTAGGCCATGGCCGATGACATAGAGCAGAGGAAAACGCATATCGGCCAGGATGCGTCTGAGGTTGTTTTTGCGCGTCTTTTCGGTGGCGGAGCTGCCGGCCATATCGAGGATTGCCGCGATGTGGTCGATGTCCGTGCCGTGGCGCAGGCCGAGGATGAGTGCCGTGACACCCAGTAGGATATAAGACATAGGGATGCCCTTTATTTATAGGTGGCAGAAAACGCATTACCTGTCGGTAATGGTGTGAGAGAAAAATTGGGTCTGTTGGTTTGTTTTGGGGGATTAGGTTTGCTGTTGGGGTTGTGGACAAAAATGAGATATATCTCGACCCTATGTGCGTGCCGGCGTGCAAAGCAACGGGCTGCTAATGATATGTATGACATCTAGCAAAAAGCAGTTAGCGCAGGCGATGCGAGCTATTGATAATGTCTTACCATTAGACGAAGGTCTCAGCGTTTTTTTGTCCGCTAGCGCGAGCTGGCACAAGGTGTCGCGGCTCGTGATTTGCTTGATTAGCAGGCTTTAAGGCGCAAAGTCTCCATGCGCGCGGATATAAGAGATTCTTAGTTTGTATAGGCTATCTTGGCAAGACTAGTTTCAAATTATCTTTTCTATCTTCTCAATCGGACATCGGTATCTACCTGCGATAAAGCGCCAAGCATCTCTCTGCCTTTCCCCCTCGGACTAATAGTCTGTCGTGGTGTCCGGTACGTCTATGGAGAGGTTTTGCTTAAGCCGCTATGATTACGGGAGAGATCGGCCAGTCCGACAGAGGGTTTTGAGGATCGTATCCTTAACCAAACTAGGAGTTTCAAAATGAGTGCAACCACCACTGTCAGCTCCCGCATCGAGAAGGTGCAGGAAGCCCACGGCATTGTCGAGTACAAGCTCGACAACGGCCTCAAGATCTTGCTCGCCGAGAACCACAGCGCTCCCGTCGTGACGTTCATGGCGCTTTTCCGCGTCGGCTCCCGCAACGAAGCCGTCGGCTTCACCGGTGCCACCCACTTTCTCGAGCACATGATGTTCAAGGGCACGGCCGAGAACAACGCTCAGAACGGCACCGGCATCGACGAGGTCATGCGTCCGCTCGGCGCCCTGATGAACGCGACGACCTGGCTCGATCGCACCAACTATTTCGAGTGCGTTCCCTCCGAGCACCTCGAGACCTGCATCCGCCTCGAGGCCGACCGCATGCGCAACCTCCAGCTGCGCCAGGAAGACCACGACTCGGAGATGACCGTCGTCCGCCAGGAGATGGAGCAGGGCGAAGACAATCCGAGCCGCGTGCTGATGAAGGAGATCTTTGCGGTCGCCTTCCGCGAGCACCCGTACCACCATCCGACCATCGGCTGGCGCTCGGACGTCGAAGGCGTGCCGCTGGCTCGCCTGCAGCAGTTCTACGACGACTTTTACTGGCCCAACAACGCCACCGTCTTTGTCGCCGGCGACTTTGACCCCGCCAATGCCCTGGCGCTCATCGAAAAGTACTACGGCGTTTACCCGTCTTCGCCCAAGCCGATCCCGACGGTCTACACGACCGAGCCGGAGCAGCAGGGCGAGCGTCGCTTTGAACTGCATCGCAAGGGCGACGCGCAGCACATCTGGATGGCCTACCGTGTGCCGGAGGCTGCGCATCCCGACACCTACACCCTGGCGGTGATCGACGCGATCCTGACCGGCGGCTCCTCCAGTCGTCTCAACAAGGCTCTCGTCGAAAAGCAGATCGCTGTCGGCACCGGCAGCTGGCATGCTCGTCTGCGTGATCCGGGTCTGTTCATCGTCATGGGCACCGCTGCTCCCGGCGTGGAGCTGAGCTCTGTCGAGTTCGGCCTGGTCGCCGAGCTCGAGCGCCTGGCCAAGGAGCCGGTTTCGGCCGCCGACCTGGCGCGCGTCAAAAACTCGATCCGCAAGCAGGCGACGCTCAAGGGCACCGATCCCTTCGAGTTTTGCTCGGAGCTCGCGGAAGGCGAAGCGGCGCACGACTGGCGCTGGTTTGTCGAGTTTAACGACAACGTCGACAAGGTGACCGCCGAGGACATCCAGCGCGTCGCCGCCAAGTACTTTGCCAAGACCAATGTCACCGTCGGCATGTTCTATCCGCTCGCGGATGAACCGGCTGCTGCCGAGGCCCCCAAGGCCGCGGTCGCTGCCGAGCCCAAGGCGGACGAGACGCCCGCTCCTGCCGCCGCTCCCAAGCGCGCCGGCATCGCGGACCGCATCATCAGCCGCAAGCTGGCCAACGGCCTGACCGTCCAGTATCTGCCCAACCGCGGTACCGGCACGGTGGCGGTCAACATCAAGGTGCGCGCCGGCAGCGCCTACGCGCCTGCCGACAAGCCTCTGGTGCCTTCGCTGGTGGCTTCGCTGCTCGGCGATGGCTCGACCAAGATGGACAAGGACGCCATCCAGCAGGTCGGCGAAAACATGGGCGTCGGCGGCATCACCTTCAGCGCCGATACCTTCGAGGTGGGCACGCGCGACGAGGTGGTCGTGGCCGACTTCGCAGAGCTGGTCGCGATCTACAGCGATGTGCTGCGCAACCCGGCCTTCCCGGCCGAGCACTTTGCCACCAAGATCGTCGGCTACACCTCGATGTGCGAGCGCAACTCCAACAAGAACGATGCGGTCGCCCGCCAGGCTCTGACGCAGGCGCTCTACCCGTCCTCGCACCCCTATGGCACGGTCAGCTACGCCGACATGAAGGACTCGCTCAAGTCCGTCACTGTCGACGATCTCAAGGCCTTCCATGCCGCGCACTACACCCCCGATGGTGCGGTGCTGACGATCGTCGGCGACGTGGACGAAGCTGCCGCTTTCGCGGTGGCCGAAGCTGCGTTTGGCGACTGGACCGGACCGGCCGCCAAGGCGATCGGTGCCGAAGCCGTGAGCGCCATCGCTGGTGGCAAGCGGATCGATATCGACATGCCTGGCCGCGCGACGGTCATGGTCATGCTCGGCATCCCGGTCGACATCAAGACGGGCACGCCCGAGTTTTATGCTGCGCAGGTGGCCAACAAGGCTCTCGGCGGCAGCACGCTCGGCACGCGCCTCGGCAACGAGGTGCGCGAAAAGCGTGGTCTCACCTACGGTATCACCTCGAGCTTCCGCGAGCTGCGCTTTGGCGCCGGCACGTGGCGGATCGGTCTGAGCACCCCGGCCGTCAAGGTCGAGGAAGCTCTCAAGGTGATCGGCGATACCGTGGCGGCTTACCGCGAATCGGGCATCACCGAGCGCGAGCTCAAGAACGAGGCCTCCGGCATGGTCGGCGAATTTGTTCTGCAGCTGCGTACCTCGGCCGGTCTGGCCCAGGTCATCGGCAACTATGGCTTCATGGGCATGGACCTCTCGGACATCGACACTTACGCCGAGCGCGTCAAGGCGGTGACCAAGGCCGATGCCGATGCGATGATCGCCAAGTATTTCAGCCTCGACAATGCTGTCGTGGTTGCTTGCGGCAGCCTGGTCAAGGCCAAGTAAGCATCACGCTGCGCTAATCGCGGCTACTTAAGATTGGGGCACCAGAGAGTCTAAACTCTGGTGCCTCTTTCTTTTTTGCTTATTCTATTATCTAGAGTAGTTAGACCTGTTCGGCATGATAGATTGGAAATTGAGCAGAGCGATATTGAGGGCTGTGGATATGGTAGCGATGATGAAAGCAGCAGTCGTGCGCGAGTTTGGCCAGGCTCTTTCAATAGAGGATGTGCCTATACCCGAGCCTGGTCCTGGTCAGATACAAATCAAATTGGCCGCCACAGGGGTTTGCCATACAGATCTGCACGCAGCCGAAGGAGATTGGCCGGTCAAGCCCCGTCCGCCTTTTATCCCCGGTCATGAGGGTGTGGGCGTGGTCTCCGCTCTTGGAGCCGGAGTGAGGAGTGTCAAATTGGGAGATCGAGTAGGGGTGCCGTGGCTGCATACTAGTTGCGGGCATTGCGATCACTGCCTTTCAGCCTGGGAGACTCTTTGCCAAAAGCAGCTAAATACAGGGTATTCGGTCAATGGCAGTTTTGCGGAGTATTGTCTTGCGGACCCGGATTACGTAGGGCATATCCCTGATGGTCTCGATTTTGTCGATGTCGCTCCCGTGCTTTGTGCTGGAGTGACTGTCTATAAGGGGCTCAAGGTGACGGACGCAAGACCTGGCGATTGGGTTGTGATATCAGGCATCGGCGGTCTTGGGCACATGGCGGTGCAATATGCCAAGGCCATGGGGTATAACGTGGCTGCTGTGGACGTCGATGATGCAAAATCGGCTCTCGCTCGTAAATTAGGTGCTGATTTGGCCGTCAATGCAAGATCAGAGGATCCGGTGCAAAAAATCAAAAGCGATATAGGCGGTGCGCATGCAGCGCTGGTTACGGCTGTTTCACCCAAGGCCTTCGAGCAGGCGCAAAAAATGGTGCGGCGTGGTGGCACGGTGGTGCTCAATGGTCTGCCTCCAGGCGAGTTTCCCGTGCCTATCTTTGACATGGTGCTAAACGCAATCACTGTCAGAGGCTCGATCGTGGGCACGCGTATAGATCTGCAACAAGCACTGCAGTTTGCTGCCGCAGGCAAGGTCAAGCCTACAGTAGCGCGCGAAAAGCTGGAGAATATCAATGAAGTGTTTGAGCGAATGAAACGCGGCGCCATCGATGGCCGTGTGGTGATCGAGTTTTAAGGGCCTAGGTCTTGCAAGCCAAAAAGGAATGCAGGCTCTCGAGCACCTCAGAGAAAAAATAATCGTTGTGACCGTGGCCTTTGAGGCGCAAGTAAACCAGGTTTTTGTCGACCAGACCGGCGGCGAGTTCGTCTGCTTCGCTGATTGGTATGAGAAAGTCTGTATCGCCATGGATCATCCAGATCGGCGCGGTGACACGTTTAGCAGCGGCCAGCGTGTCGATATTTGGCATGGTCATCATCGAGTCGGGGTAGAGATGCAGAATAGGAAAGCGCTTGCGGCCTACGCTATAGAGTGATCTATATGGGGACATCAGGATGAGAGCGGCGCAAGGATGGCGTCCGGCCTGCCTGGCTGCGAGACCCGTGCCAAATGATCCACCGCATTGGATGATATCGGTGGGCTTGATGTGCAGAGTTTGCTCGAGATAATCGGTGGCAGCGTCGCTGTCTTCGATCATATTTTGTACTTTTGCTGTGCCCTGGCTTTTGCCATAACCTTGATAATCGTAGGTCAGGACCGAGTATCCCTCGCGCAAAAATATGGTCACGTATCCTTGCAGGCAGGTGATGTTAAAACCGTTGCCATGGTGAAATAGGACAGTTTTTGTGGCCTTTTTATTGATAAAGAGATAGCCGTCGAGGATATTGCCATTTTTGCTGGCAAATCTGACCGGGCGCGCCTCATCGGCTTGGCAGTCCCTGACAAAGTCCTGGTAGCATTTTTCGCTCGATTGGCGCGGACCGTGGAGAAAAAACTCATAAAATGGCCTGCCGCCAATGGGCGAGCAGATGTAATAAAGGAGGCAGGCGAGCACTACCGTTAACCGTGCAAGCAGTTTGATCGCAAAAGAGTATTTGTGCATAGATCCAAGCTATCAAAGGCGGATCGCTGCGCATGGATGGCGACCAACACTTGGCCAACTGTTGGTTCAAACTATGCTAATGTCACAACATGACCACCTTTGCCTTGATCGCCGACCCTCACATTGGCCACGAAAAACCCTACGAAGGCACAGTCCGCAAACTCTCTCGCCACTCCACCGCCTATCTGCACGAGCTGGCCGATGAGATCGATAAAGGCTTTGCGCCTGACTTTCAGGTACAGCTCGGCGATCTTATCGAAGACTCCGACGATACCATCGTCGATCGCGACAATTTTACCCAGGGCATCTCGCTCTTTGACCGCATGTCGAGGCCTACCCTCAGTGTCATCGGTAATCACGATCAAGTGCGACTTTCGCAGGAACAGCTCAGAGAGCTCAATCGTACACCCAGCCTTTATTTTAGTCGTGACCTGGGCGACCTGCATTGCGTGGTGCTTTTTTCATCGTCTATAGATCATACAGATATCCAGATCGAACAAACGCAGCGAGATTGGCTCCAACAGGACCTCTCGGCTACCCACAAACCGACCATGGTATTTCTGCACCATCCTCTCGACGAGCAGAGTCTCATCGGCAATCCCTGGTTCGAAAAATATCCAGACTACTGCTTTGTCCAAGAGCGGCACATCATCCGCGACATCCTCGAGCGATCCGGCAAGGTGCAGGCAGTCTTTAACGGTCACGTGCATCAAAACGCGCACAGTCAGATCAATGGCATCCACTACATCACCATCCAGAGTCTCGTGGAGCGCGTCGCAGAGCCAGAGGTGGCCAGTCGCGCATATGGGCTTTGCACTGTAGAGGGAAATGCATTGAGACTGGATGTGGCTGGCAATGACCCTTTCAATCTGGTCCTGAGGTTGAAGGAAATAAATTGAGAAAAAAGCGTTTCCGGAGTAGACCGGTCTATTCCGGAATGGGTTTTTAAAATCAAGGCCTGTTGGAGCTGCAAATCGCAGCGAGGCCGAGAAATATTTCTCGACCCCGCTACCATTTGGCAATGCTTTAACGCGATGCAGTGATGAGGATCGCCTGTTTGTGAGTCTCGTTGCGCTGCATGACTTCGTTTAGATACAGTGCAGCTGCACCACTGGCGATATCAGTCGACAAGGCCGCCAGACCCTCATCAAGTTCGCCTGGGATCGACTTTGCTAGAGCAAATATCGAGTCGCCAGCCTGAAACTCCTCGGTAAACGGTCCCGTGAGATCTATGCCGGCCGCGGTGTAATACACATCCGCGACAGGCGAGATCTCGACTGTCGCAAAACCGCATTCGGCAAGCAACTGCTGCCAGTCGGAGATGCCGATAAAGCGCTGCGCAAGCAAATGCGCCGCACGCGGAAAATATCTGTAATACCACATGCTGCCGAGATCGGCGCTCATCTGCTCGGGAGTACAGGTGACGATCGCCAGGAGACCATCGCGCGCCAGGAGCCGCTCTGCCTCGCCAAGCACCAGCCGCGTCTCATCGAGGAGCTGACCTGGGGCCTGTCTCGGCAGATGGTGCATGGCAAAGGACGAAAACACCAGATCAAAGCGCCCGGTGGCGCCATCGACCTGCCGCATATCCCCATTGATCAGCCTGGGCTGATTTTTGGACTTGTAGCAGGAGAGTTTTTTGCGCGTCTCCTCGAGCCCAGTCTCGCTGGAGTCGAGACCGCAGAGCTCTCCGCGCGCACTCGTGCCCATGCCGGCTGCCATCATCGCTGCCAATTGCAGACCCGTACCACAACCGAGATCGATGATCTTGAGGTCGGGGAGATCGGCGAGATGACCGCGGTGTGCGTGCAGACGGGCGACCGTATCGGCATGACCCACGGCAAGACGCGTCCTGTCGTAGTTTTTATGGGTGAGATTGTATTTTTCGTAGCTGGATGCCATGTCGTGCTCCTCTGGACGTGCGGTTTTTGCGCGTCTGCTATTGGATTGAAAGAGGTCGTGGAGATTAAGGTATGGAGATGCGAAAGGAAACGATGCCTGAAAAATCAGTTTGGAAATACTTGTATGCTTTGAACTTCTTAGAAACGAGCTAGCGCGATCAAGAAAATTGCCTCTCTATGAACAAAATATGTTGTCAGGTCCTCGCGCTAGCTGGCGACGGGTGCCGGGTGTACCTGTCTGGTGATTCTATGGTGCAGGCCAACCCCCGCTCGGGGTCATATGGCTGCGACAACTCAATTTTTGCAAGAAGCAGCAGTCTGGCTGTTTTTGACAACCAAACCGCCTGGATTTTAGGCCTTCGCGCTAGCTACTCTGAGGATATCTTCTGCCTTCTTGTGTTTTTTAGGTTTTTCGTCGCTCGCATCTATCTTCACTGTTTTTCCTGCAAACAACAGCACCCACCGTATGAGGCCCTTTTGTCTCAACGGACGGGTTAAACCGGAGTCAAATACATGACAATGATTCTTGCTGCGCTCGCCGGCTTCTTTTTGCTGGGAGTGGTCTTTTATCTTTATCGTTTCGTCGCACGTACCTACGTGACATCGGTCAACGGCTATTTTGATCGCGAAAACGAGTTTTGGCATGCAGTCTGCCTCGCCGGCATGACAGCCTGCCTCGCCCCCACCTGGTTTAACATCCCGGATACCGTCTGGATCTGGATGTTTCCTGTTGGTGTCCTCTGGTATCTCGTACGCGCTTTCACCTGGGGCAAGAAAGTGCCCTACAGCAAGCAGTGGTATGACTTTGCGCACGCTGCCATGCTGTTTGGCATGTGGTGGATGTTTGCCATGCCGCTTGCTCACCCGTTGATCACTGCCGGCTTTACCGCTTATTGGCTGTGGTTTGGCTCTTACTACGCCTACCGCATCGCCAACGACTTTAAAAAGCCGCATTGGCTCGCCTTCGGCCAGGATATCGCTCATTTTGCCATGGCTCTCGTCATGGCTCTGATGACCGTTTGGCCGGGCACCTGGATGCCTCAGCATGCGCAGCATCATCAACATCAGATGCCTGGCATGCCGGGGATGCAGGACGAGCAGATCTGCTCGCCCTCCAAGCAGCAAGATCCAGGTCCTCAGCCCGATCACATGCATCACCATCACTGAGTCGGCGATCATCAAGCTAGCGATGGCCGCAAACGGTTGTTAACAATCGTCTGCGGTCGTCGCCTTTTTTTAGTCGACGTGGTAAATTTCTATCCATGCACTAGTAGCTCAGCGGTAGAGCAGGCGCCTCTTAAGCGCTTGGTCGAAGGTTCGAATCCTTCCTGGTGCACCATTTATAGATGCAAGGGCGGAGAGCGATCACGAAAAAGATCCTCTCCGCTTTTTTATGATGCTGTTTTTACTATATCAAAGCATAGAATTTGAAATCAAAAAAAAGGCGCGGCGGTTAAAAGAACATCCCTTATGAGGATGCCTTTTAACCGGCCGCGCCAAGTCAAAGCATTTAGATCAGTCGATCTTTAGATCAGATCGAGCAGCTGTCGCCGTCGCTGTTGCAAGCCGCCTGCCGTGCCTGACGCAGTTGCAGCTCGGCGTGGCCGATCGTCGATTCGCTCATGCGCACCAGCTCGTCGACCCGGGTGGTCTTGGAGCTCAGGTCGACAGGTACGACGACACAGACGGTTTCGACGGTCAGGCCTGCAAAGCCCTGGCCGGCCACGGTTTGCTCGTTGCCCGCAAAGGGATAGCGAGCAGTGCGCGGCTTGTCGCCAGTGCCGCCGCCAAAGTAGCGATCGGGATCGGGCGCGGAGCAGCCGGCGCCGTTGCACATGCGGTCAAAAGCGTTGGGTTCGAGGTCGAGCATAATCGTAAAATCGTCTCCGTTTTGCTTGGTTCTGGGCTGGACGACGGCCTGCTTGCCGATATAGGCCTTGAGGCTGTCGATCTCGGTGACGTCGGCAAAGGTCGCTTGCGCGACCTCCACCTCCACACCACCGACACGCAGGATTTCGAGGGCGCTCTGGCCTTGCACGACCTCGGCCGCGTCCACCATGCTGGTGGCGGAGAGGGCGTTGGCGCAAGCGTGCTCGAGGAGGCTCAGTACCGTCGCATCCTTGGATTGGCAGGCCTTTTCACGCAGGCCAGAAATCAAGGAATTGAGGTTTTTGAGCCGACGACGGAGTTTGAGGATCTGTTGGCCGGTCGGATTGGCGCCGGCAAGTAGACCTTGGGTGTCGGAGTTCATCTCAGCCCTCTTGAGGCTCGGTCTCCACGCCGAAGGCGAAGATTCCCAGGCCATGGGTTTGGTTGCAAGTACTGCAGTAGCCGGAGACCATCAGGGGCTTGGCTTTCTTGCAGCTGGGACAGGTCGGGGACGAGGGACCGAGCAGGGCAATGCCGCAGACCTGCGGTGCCTGTTCGTGATCCCAGTCCATGTCGATGAGGCTGTGGTGTTTCATAAATTGATACTCTTTCTGTCTGGTAAGACTTGGTTTGACGATGGCTTGTGGCCTATCGCGAGACTAGATGAAACGGTCGGTCTTTTGTACCTACCGTTCGTTGACGGGAGGAGGAGCGCGTATTTGCGGCAAGAGGCGTTTGTTTGTTGCGGTCGAGGAGGTTTTGGTTTGCGTCCTTGAAAAACTTAGATCGAAAAAAGATACCCTGAGTCTATGCAAACGGCCTGGCTGTTTCAAACCAGGCAATAGTGCGGTGTTACGGTTTGTTTGCATATGCGATTGCCATCAAAAAGCATATTTGTAGATTTTTTCATCTGTTTTTGTCTTGCATAAAACTTGCGCAGCACAAGGGTTTTGAGGCATTGGAGCAAAACCTAGCGCAAGCAAGATAAAGAAAAAGTAGAGGGCCGGTCATGCTTAAGGGATAGTTAAAATGCGGCTCCTGGCTCGATTAGCTCGCGGACGCTAGCGCAATTGACGCGTTTTTTGCAAAGTCGTAATGTCCTGCAAGTGCGCACTGTGAGCTCATTTGCAGCAAAAAATGGGCAAATGCGAACGACAGTCACCACAATTTATTTATTTTTGGGGCTATTGCATGCTGACGCCATTTTGCCTGAAGGCAAAGGTCAAAAGCGCCTGATTGAGAGTGATCTTGTCTGCTTGCACTAGCTGAAAGAGGACGGCTCCGGCGTTGATCAAAGAGGTGTCATCCGGATAGCAATCAACAAGCAATCCGCGCAGTACGGCAGTATTAGCCATCGACTGCTTAAAGCCATCGAGAGTCTGGTTGGGATCGCTGGATAGTTTGGTCATCACTGCACGGAGTTTGGCATTGCTCAGATAGCCGGAGGTCTTGAGAAAGTCCTGGAATGTGATGCCTTCGTAGCTCTGGGCAGGTACGGTTTTAAACTTTGAGACACTGCTCAAAAGATCGCAAGCGGCGTCTATCGTCAAAAGGTGTGCGCCAACCAGGTTTTGTACGCAGAGTGCGGCAGTGAGGGTCTCATCTGTGATCATGCCGTTTTCGACAAGATATTCGCCTAAGAGTTGTTGCTTGCTTTTGCTGGCCTCGAGCGCTGCATCTATCTGTTGGGATGAGAGCAAGCGCGAAAAAGTCAAGATCTCGCCCAGGGCAAAGTGTCCACCGCCGGCCGACATCTTGATGCTCATCTCGCTATTGGCTTGCTTGATCAGGGCAACACCTTGCTCGCGTGTCATCTCGCCGAGCCGGACCTTGCGCTGTATGTCGAGGGCAAAATCTACCAAGGCTGGCTCCAGCGCATCAAAGCTAGACAGGATGCGGCCCAGCGGCAAGGCGCTAAAATCGGCGGCACGCAGGGCGACCTCTAGCTGTCTGGCACTGACTGCGCCAGCATCGGCCAACAGCTCGCCCAGTCTTGTGCGACGCGTGGTGCGAGCTCGCACTCCGAGTGCCGATAAGGCCTCCATCACGCCTACATGCTCGGCACTGACTTTTTTTATAGCTTTTGCCAGGACGGCTCGGTCAAAGATGTTTTCGCGTAGGAGCGACTGGCACTCCAAAATGGCTTTGAGGTCGTTGTCGGTGATGAGCTCGAGCAGAGTCAGGCATTTGCCAAACGGCAGTCCGCTAAAGGACGAGAGCTTTTCGGCGCGGGCCAGATCCTCGGCCTCTATGACTCCAAACTCTTGCAAAAGGCCGCCGAGTCTCTCGACAGGTTGTGTTGGCATGCTCTATATCACCGCGTGTTGCCCAGACGATTTTAGATAATTATACCCAAACAGTGTTGGTCACAACTTCGTCACACATTGTGAGTAGGATAAGTCTTGTCAGGACTGCAAGACCAGTCGACACAGTTTTTCCGAGGGGGAGAGCAAGGGTGGGAGGCAACTCCCACCCTGCTCGTTTTGTTTGCCACTGCATGCGGTGGCAAACATCTTCATTATTCCTTCATTCTTTCCGGTCTTTCCTTTAACCACCCCTTAACTGCGCCAAATATATGGTGGTAGGGAGAAAAGAAAGATCAAAGAAGAAAGAAGAGAGAAGAAAAATGAATGCTTTTGAAATGTTATCCGACCTGCATGGGCCGACTTATATAGGCTTTTATTTGATGGCTGTGGCGATGGCGGCCATGGTGGCTTATATGGTCAGGCACTATCTGCTCGATCGTGACAAACTCGCCGATCGATACTCCGAGTCTGACTTGGCTCCTCTGGCAGCAAGCCTCGACCCTTATGAGGTAGCCTATCTGCTTGGGGGGCCAGAGAGAGTCCTGACTGCTGCATTGGCCAGTCTCTCGGCGCGCAATGCGATCGAGATTGGCTCGAGCAAAGTGACACTCAAACAAAATGCCGCCACTGCATCCAAAAACGCTCACCCTGTCGAGTTGGACATCATCGGCAAATTGGCCAAAGGCCCCATGTCTGGTGCACAGCTCAGAGCGAGTCTGCGTTATTCTTGTATGAGTATCGAACGCAAGCTATCTGCTCCCGAGCTAGACCTGATGGCTGGCCGGGGCGCTGCTGATCCTTCAAAAATCATCCCCTGTCTTATTTTTTTAGCCTTTGCCGAGGGACTTGGCGTGCCCCGCATATTTTTTCACGATCCTGGCCGTCCGGTTGGGTTTCTGGTGCTCGGTGCCTGGGTATTTTTGTTTGCTAGTTTTTTCTGGTTCAAGGGGCCAGCGCTCAAAGGTCGCGGTCAGGCCCTGCTCAAATACCTCCAGCGCGTCAACGACTCGCTGCGCATCCAAAATGACACTAATCCCGGCAGTCTCGGGTATAGAGAGTCAGCACTGGCTTTTGCCTTGTTTGGGTCAGTGATGATGCTTGGTGATCCATATCAGCAGGCCAGATCGATGTTGAGGTATTCAAATGGTTCCAGCTGCAGCTCTGGTTGTGGTTCGTCCTGTGGCTCCGGATGTGGTGGCGGATGCGGTGGCGGTTGTGGTGGTTAGGCATGAGCGCTACTAAAAAAACTCGTCTGGGTATAGGCTACAGGCCAGAGCTGGCTTATTTTATCGAGCGCCATCGCGATATCGGTCTTGTCGAGGTGCTGGCACAAGATTTTCATACAGCTGATTGCATTCCCGATTTTCTCATACGCATGGCTCACGAGCGCGACGTCGAGTTTGTCGTGCATTCGACTATGCTCGATTGTGCTGGAGCGACTCCTCTAAACATAGATCATCTCGACCACGTGGCAGCGGTTGCACGGCGGCTCAATGCTGTCAGAGTGAGCGATCATCTGGCTTTTGTGCGCAGTGGCGAGCTTGAGAGCGGGCATCTCATACCGCCTCGTCGTAGTGGTGCGACCCTGCAGGTGGTGCTGGACAATATCGCTAGCATCCAGCGCAAGCTGCCTGTGCCCTTAGTTTTGGAAAATATCGCCACTACTTTTGACTGGCCCGATCACGAGATGAGCGAAGCGCACTTTTTGTCGGCTATTTTGCACAAGGCAGACTGCGAGCTGCTCCTGGATGTCTCAAATCTTTTTGCAAATGCTTGCAATGTCGGGGTGGATGCAGATGCTTTTATCGAGAGCTTGCCTCTCGATAGACTGTTTTACGTGCACGTGGCCGGTGGTATTTTTAAATCCGGACTTTATCATGATACGCACCGTCATGAGGTCCAGAGCCAATCTCTCGATATGCTTGCAGCCCTCGCGCGCAGGGTGACAGTGGAGCGTGTGATGCTGGAACGGGATGGTGATTTTGGCGATCCGGCCGCGCTGGATGCAGAGCTTGCAGCTATTAGCGATATATTGGCGAGAGCTGTTTGTACAGGGAGAAATGGTGGGACGGACGCGACAGCGCCTGAGCATATCGACGTACATTTGGATCTGGACTCAGCCCGACAGATCGTGCGCGCCGAGCAGGATGCCTTGTTGCATGGGCTTTTATCTGGCGGTGCGTCATTGAGGGTGCCGGAGCTGCAGGGCTTTGATCTCGCTCGTCTAGATGGTGCTTGTCAATCTTTGAGACGCAAGCGGGCGCGGGCGATCAGGCGGGCTTGCCCCTGGCTGTCGGACTCTTTTGCCAATGAAAACGAGCTGGATAGAGCACTGGTCGGTTACTTTGACTCGGCTGTCTCAGCTGCTGCGTCACCTCTGGCTGATGGGCATGCATTTATGCATTTCTCTCGCGTCTCTTTGCAAAAATCTCACGCAAAACCTCAGCGCACTCTTGCTCCATAATGCCGCCGACAACCTCGGGGATAGGGTAGATGCGCTTGGTGTAGAGATTGAAAGCAGAGCCGAGAGCACCACTCACCTGATCGTAGGCGCCAAATACGACGCGAGATACGCGAGCTTGTAGTATGGCCTCTGCGCACATCGGACAGGGCTCGAGCGTGGTGTAGAGGGTCGTATCCTGAAGGCGCCAGGAGTCGAGGGCCTGTCCAGCGAGGCGCAGGGCTACGATTTCGGCATGGGCTGAGGCATCGAGCTCTTTTTGTTTTTTGTTTGTGCCGCTCGAGATAAAGACCTGTCGATCGCCCTGCGACTGTACTATCAGCGCGCCGACTGGCACGTCGTCGGGGTCCAGGGTGATGGCTTCGCGGGCCAGGTCGAGTGCCTGGCTCATCCAATAATGGTCGTCTCGAGTGGTTGGCATGATTGGGAAAAAATTTTTTTGGGATTGTGTCCAAAAATTTTGGACCCGGTGTATAGACGTATGTGAGCGCAGGGGAGTGACGATCCGAAAGCAGGGGTGTGTTTGGATCTAATCGCACGAACCAGGCGAAACGAGCGAAGATGAGGGGCCCAAAGCCCCTCTTTCTCTTTAGACGTATTTTTTGCTAACGCCTAGATCGAGGGCAAAGCGGTAACCGATGAGCTTGTATAGCAGCTTGGCAGCCACAAAGTCTGGTGCGACCATGCCGTCGATGGGAGAGAGCTCGGTGATATCGGCTGCGACTACGTTGCGTTTGACACACAGTACGCGCAGGATCTCGAGGAGCTTGTACCAGCTGAGGCCGCCCGGCTGTGGATTGCTGGTGGCAGGCATTATGCCCGAGTCCAGCGCCGACAGATCGATTGATAGATAAACATTGGGGCTGAGGAGGTTGACCATCTCATTGACGTCCCACTGGTCCTGGTTGCGAGCCCAAAAGATGTCTACCTTGGGTTGCTCGGTCTCCATCCAGGCTACCTCGTCCCAGCTGACATTGCGGACACCTGCCTGGACCATGCTCGGTGCGGGCAACATATGGTAGAGCTGGTGAGCAACGCAGGCGTGGCTGTAGGGGTCGCCCTCGTGGATGGCACGCAGGTCTGCATGGGCATCGATATGCAGGATGGAAAGATCGGGGTATTTGTCCAGGCAGGCGCGAACAGCGCCGATAGCTACGGTTTGCTCTCCGCCTACGAGAATGGGAAATTTTTCTTTTTCGATCAATGGTTTGAGAGCAGTTGTGATAGCAGCAAATGGTAGATCGTCGCCATCGGACTTGTCTTTGCTGCGAGTGGGGGCGGCGATCTCGATGGGGGAGTCGGTTGCAATGCCGATCTTGTAAGGCTCGACCCAGAGCTCGTCATCAAAGAGCTCTACTTGTTCGCTTGCTTGCAGGACGGCATCGGGACCCTTGCTGGTGCCTTTGACATAGGTAGTGGTGGCCTCGTACGGGATCGGGATGATGACCGCACGAGCCTGATCTTTATCGCTGTGCTCCTCGGTCAGCGCAAAATAGGATCTTGCTTTTTTTGTTGCCGATTTGCTTGCTACAGTCATGATGATCTTTGCCCTCTCTCGGCCATGCCAAGTGAAAAACCCCGCGTGGCGCCATTTATAGCATTTTTGCCACATTAAAGAAAGGCCTTTTTGGGGGGAGAGGGTAGGTAGAAAGACCTCAGAATGGGTATGGTCTAATGGTCGAGAGTGCGTCTTTGAAAGGTAACTAAATGGAAAGGCATACGCGCAAGAGTATTGGTATTGTATTTGGTGCCATGGCTGTGGGTGCCGTGGTGTGGAGCTGTTATGGCCCCGCCGATCTCGCTCTACGATGTGTCCAGGCCGCACCTGTCGCCAATGCCAAATTTAACGAGGCAGTGGCACTGTACAAAAAGGCTCAATATCAGCAGGCCTTCAATATTTTTACCGCACTTTCTGCACAATCTCCAAACGTAGGCATCTATCACTATTATCTGGCTCTCTGCAATCAGTGCATGTCGCGTGTGCCAGCGGCCAAGGCCGAATATCAATGGGTCGTCAACAACGATCCGTCCCTGCGCAATAATGCTCAAGCGGGTCTCAACACTCTCGATCATGTAAAAAATACATCCACGATCATGGCGGGCTCGGGTAGCTCGTCTGGATCTGCCGCGGTCGCAAAGGGTGATACTGCAGGTGGTAGCGCAAAGGGCGCAGCCAAAGACAAGGATAAGGATGCTGCCAAAGATGATGCTAAGGGCAACAAGTTCGCGAACAATAATGGGGGGAGGCCCTTGCCTCCAGGCAAAAACGGACCGCCCAAGATCGCCTATGATTTTTACACTGATTGGTGCAATCCCTGCAAGGCGATGGAACCAGAATGGGAAAAAGTGGCTGCAGAACGCAAGGGGATCAAGTTTCAGCGTATCAATGCAGAAGACCCAGCCAACGCTGAGCTGGTGCGCAAATATGGTGTCAGTGCTTATCCCACTGTCGTGATGCTGGATGCTGGCAGCACAGTATTGTTCAACGCGCCTGGCGCTATGACCTATGGTGAGCTAAGCAATCTTATCGACCGTCTTTCCGAAAAATATTAGGAGCCCAAACAAATGGTCAGAGTCAACAATCTCGAAAGCGAAAACAACGGGGACAATGCTGCCAGGTCAAGCAATGGAGGCGATCAGTTGGCTTTTCGCTTACAGAGCGATAGCGACCTGGCCAATCCGCAAAATCGTGATGCATATGGCAAAAAGGTCGATCAGGCGCAGGTTCAGCCTAAGGGTGAGCAGGGTGTTTTGACCTTTGACGATCCTTATGGCTCCGAAAAGCAGTTTATCCAACAAGTAGGCAAAGAGCTGCGCGAGAGCGTAGGATTAGCTGCTGGAGCTACTAGCGAGCAGTTTTATAAAAAGGCCGGGGAGTCGATGTGGCAAAACTATCCCAAGGCAACGGCTGCCGAAAAGCGTGAATTGCTAGATTCGCTGGGCATTTCCAAGGCGGATGCTCCACATCTCACAAAAGAAAAAATGTTTGAGGCCTATATCAATCGCGAACGCAAATTTGCGGGAGTGTCTGATGGGGCAAGCTATAGCGAGCTGGAGCAGGCGTCTCTCAAAAAGTATTACCAGATGCACAAAAATGGCACCATGCCGATCGATACTGATTGATGGTTTGGCGATTTAAGCAGCGTTTGCTATTGATCGCAACTGCCCTGTCGATCTTGTTTTGCGTCTCGGCCGTTTCTCGTGTCATGGCAATGCCAGTCGTTTTTCGCGTGTTTGATCCTATAGTGGCCAGTCCAGTGGCTGCCGCCCCAAAGTCGGTTGCTGTGCGGGAGTACGTGCAGGAGACCTCGACCAATGGCAAATACAAGTACATGATCTCGCCAACGGCGCTCAAGATCGAGTGTCAGTCTTTTGGTTATAGCTTGTATGCGTCGGCGCCTGATTGGAAAGTCTACGCTTATCGCCCTTCGACGCGCGAGCTCAAGGTGCTGAGCAAGGCTGATTTTTTAAAGTTCAGGATCATTTCTTTTACGATGCTTGGTGTCACAAGTACGCTTGGTAAGCCTGATCGGGTAGAGGTGCGTGAGGGTGGAAAGAAAGCGAGATTGACGTGGGGGACGAAAGAAAAAACGTCTCTGTTTTGGGATAACAAAAAGTCAGATAGGCAGATGAAACAGGTCGAGGTGGATGCGGCGACCTTCGCGATGCCGGATGAGCAAAAGCAGATCATCTGTCATTTTCAAAACCTGCCACTCTTGCCTGTAGGGGCGTCTATGCCTCTGACGATCTATGCAGTCTATCAGAATGGGGAGCGTGGATGGCAGATGCGCACGCTCAAGAGCGCAGAGATCAATCTCAAGTCTGATGCAGCTTTCAGACCGCCTGCTGATGCAAAGGTTTCTGGCAAGATCGATGCAAATTTTATGGGCAAATCGGCCATCGATTCGCTCGGTGATTTTAATGAGTTGCTCAATACAAAAGAGTGATGCTTATTTGAATTGAGTGTATGAATGGTCGAAGACAGAGCAATCAATCGCGGCTCCGGTGCTGCGCAAAGAGCCGCTCATTGATTGCTCTGTCTCCTGCAATCATAAAACTAATACCAAATATGACATCATATTTTTGGCTGGACGAAGACCTTTAATACCAAATTTGCGCATTGTTTGTTCGAAATCGGATGTCCATGTCCAGATGGTGTGAAAAATAGCGAAATTACTCACCGCATCTTAACCCTTCTCATTATAAAGAATAGTAGCATTAGGTGAAAAAAAAGGTGAGCCCACCGCAAAGAGCGGGCCCACCATTGCAAAATCAGATCAGAGCCAGATCGCCCACCGCTTGCGGCGACGTTCCGGGTAGGTCTCGATGTCGGCTCTCGAAATGCGACGACCCGATTCGGCGATGACGTCATAAACGACACCGCCGGTGGCCGTCAGACCAGGCGTCGGCGTCAGATACGAACGGCCTTCGACCATGTGGCCGATCTCGTCGATCTCGGAGAGCATGTGCTCCAGCACCCGGCGTTCGGCATCCGACCAGTCTGGCCTTTTGAGCGCCTCGCGCAGATCTTGATGGCTGATCGCGTCCTTAGCCTTGCTGCCGATGCGCGGCAAGAGACCAGGCGCGATCTGCTTGACCGCCAGGGCCTCGACGACGAGAGCCCGGTAGCGGTCGGTCTGCGTGCAGTTGTAGGCAGCCGGCACCACGAACGACACCGCCACGGCGATGCAATACATCGTCAGCCAGGCATTGTGCGAGACATCAGCCATGATGCGCACGAGCGCATAGACGAAGAGGGCCGTACCGATCCCAGCAAGTACGCTGACACCGATGAGAGCCTTTTTGCCACGCGGCGCCACTGTTTCGGCCACAAAGTAGCCGTTGAGTGCGAGCATGCCAAACAAAGCGATCGCTCCGATGAGAAGCGAGATGAGGGTATTCAGAGCCATTGGCGCTTTTCCTTTTTGGTTGCGCGTTTCTCTTGATGGTGACTTTGGCCCGGCGCATCGGGTTAGAGACGCGCCGAGCCTGTTTGCGATGAGTGCGGGTCAGTGCATACCCATGTGCGTCACTTCGTCAGAAACGTCGTACTTGTCGAGCTCTTTGGGCTCGGGCACGTCGGGTCGGACGAGGTAGGACGCGGGCACCTGGTAGACGGGGCCCTGGCCGGCGGCATAGGTCGTGGTCTTGGGTTTTTCGTTCCCCGGCAGCTCCATCCGATCGCTGGTGATGCGACCATCGGCACCGAGCTCGAGTACGCGCTTGGTGTTGCTGTAAGGCTTGAAGTCCGGGTACTCCTCGACCTTCACCACCACACCTGCCTTGTAGTAGAGCCGCTTGTAGTAGCGATACGACTCGCCGACCATGGGCGCGGCGCTCTCGAGCTGCAGCTTGCCGTCGACGACCTGAAAGATCTGCTCGAGCACCTGCTTGCCGTCCTTATCGAACGTCACGATCTCCTGCCGACGCCCGCCATCGATGAGATTGGCGGTCAGAGCCTGCTTGCCGTTGGGCCAAAAGACCGTGACCACATTGAGCGTCGGAAAGCGACGAGCTTCCAGACGCTTGGTCACGCCGTCGTCGTAGTAGAACGTCACGCCGTAGACGCCGTAGGAACGCTTTTCGTCCAGCACCCGCTTGTTGCCGTCGGCAGCAAAGTGCTGATACTCAAAGCTCCCCTTGGTGCCTTCGCCACCGATGCGGACAATCTTGCGCGTGCCGTCCTCGCGGTAGAGCGTGTCAGAGACGAGCTCGCCCTTGAGGTTTTTGAGCACGGTGTAGGTAGTCGTGCCGGCGAGATCGTAGGAGTCGGTCTTGACGCCGCCTACCTTCTTTTCGGCATCGACGACTACAAACGAGGCTGCGCTGGTCAGCTTGCCCTGGTCGTTGTAGCTGCGCTCCCAGAGCGGAAACTTGCCGGTGGGATCGCGCTGGGCTTCAAACTTGACTCGAGCGCCGGAGATCAGATCTGCCACCGAGCGTGAGTTTTTGACAAAGTACGCGCAGCCGGAATTGTCGGCGGCGGCGCGAGCATCGATGGTCGCATCGCGGTAAAAGACCTTTTCGGTCGCGATCACCGGAAAGGCCGACGGGTAATAAGTCACGACCTTGTACTCACCGTTGATCAGCTCGACCAGATCGGTGGTGATCCCGGTCGTCGCATCGGTCTGGCGGTAGCGGCGGCACTCGGTCGCCTTGTCGGTGGTCTCGGGCAGTACCAACCGCACCTGGTCGGCGGCACTGGAGTTGGCGTATACGACATCGACGGCTTTGCGATCGGCGTCGGCGGCCACCCAGAGGGCAGCACCCGCGCAAGCCAGGGCGGCACCGATCGTAGCAAGATACAGAGTCCGCGGACTCACAGAACGCTTGTCAGACATGTTTTGTCCTCTCGACAGAACGACCGCAGCCACCGGATCAGGCTCTTTGCCTGGTCTGAAATGGTGCGGTCTGGTCTGTTGTTTGGTTGGTTGGTTTGACTGGATGAAGAAGAGAAGGAGGAAATAGAGATACAAGAAATAGTTATCAAGATCTGTTTTGAGCTAACAACCTAAGATTTGTGTACTTTATCTCTTTACATAGTCTTATTAGGGAGCGCTAGCTCCGCTAATAGCTCAAAGCAAAGCAGGAAGGCCATCCTGTGGCCTCCCTGCAAAAACAGTCTATCGCGATAGCTGCGCTAAGGTCTAAGAAAATACTCTCAAAGAATCTTCGAGCACTAGCTTTGCATCCACCTTGGGATCGCGTCTCTTTACTATCACCGGGGTCTGTAAAACGATCTGGCGACCGTTTACTTCTTTTGTCCGACCGCCAGGCACTACCACGGCGTTTTCGGGGACGCGACCAAAGATCTCCTTGCCGGTCTCGAGGTCCAAGATCGGAGTGCCACCAGTGATGATGGTACCAGCCGCTATAACGGCATTTTTCTCGACTATGATGCCTTCGTACAGGCCGCAGCTGCCGCCGACAAAGGCCCCGTCTTCGACGATCACGGGATTGGCATTTGGTGGTTCGAGCACGCCACCGATCATCGTGCCAGCACCAAGGTGCACGTTTTTGCCGATGCGAGCGCAGCTACCTACCAAAACGAGCGAGTCTACCATCGAACCTTCGTCTACATAGGCGCCGATATTGATAAAGCTCGGAGCCATGACTACGACTTTGGGGGCGAGATAAGATCCTCGTCTGATCGAAGAGTATGGCACCACGCGATTCATAGTGGCGGTCACGTCTTTGAGCGGGATCTTATCGACAAAATTGCCTTCGGGCATTTTTTCGATTGGGCGCAAGCGAAAATAAAGAAGAATAGCTTTTTTGACCCACGAATTGACCTGCCAGCGATTTTGGGCACAAGGCTCGACTACTTGCACTGTCCCTGCATCCAGGCCATCCATGATTTTTTCTACCAGCACCAGTGCTTCTGCTGCCGCGTCTTTGCCCATGTCTTTCATCTGAAAGAAGGCCTCGATCTGCTCCACAGTCTTTGCATCGGTCGTCATAGTCGCCATTTTTTCAATCTCCATTTCTATTTTTCAAAATGCTTCATCAGTCTGGTGGCTGTTTCTGCCAAAATCGCCGAGCCCAGATAGAGACCGCGCTCATCCAGATCAAAGGTCGGACTGTGATGACTGCGTGTGCTGCCTTCGATCTCAGCGCCGAGAAACATAAATGCACCCGGGACTTTTTCAGCAAGCATCGAAAAGTCCTCGCTCCACGTCTTGGGCTTGATCGCGATGACGTTTTGGGCACCGATCAGATCGATCGCTGCCTGACGCATGATCTCGGTAATCTGGGGATCATTGACCGTGGTGGGATAGCCAAAGTCGTACTCGATCTTGTAATCGCCGCCGAGTACTCGGGCCAGACTGCAGGCACGGTCCAGCTCTTGCATGATTTGCTCTCTGACTGCTTTATCAAAGGTCCGGAAAGTACCTTCGAGAGTCACACTCTCTGATATGACATTGCCCCTGGTGCTGGATGAGTGAAAAGATCCGATGGTGACGATTGCCGGATCAAGCGCTGATACCCGGCGGGACACGATCTGCTGGATCGCCTGTACCACTTGCGATGCCACCACCACTGCGTCGACGGTGGTTTCGGGATAGGCGCCATGCCCTCCCACGCCTTTGATAGTGATGACGAAGCTATCCGCTGCAGCCATTATTGGTCCTGGGATGATGCCTACCTGACCGGCTTTGAGCGAGGCGTCCATGTGCAAGCCGATGATGGCCGAGACGCCGTCCAGTGCGTTGTCCTCAAGCATGCGATAGGCGCCGGATTTTCCTTCTTCGTCTCCAAATTCTTCGGCGGGCTGCATTACCATGCGCAAACTGCCAGGCAGGTCTCGCTCCGCAAGCATCTCGGCAGCAGTCAGGGCGCAAGCCATGTGTCCATCATGCCCGCAGGCATGCATCACTCCCTGGTTTTTTGAAATATAAGGGTTTGGATTGGTCTCATCGATAGGCAGACCGTCCATATCGGCGCGGATACCTATGATTGGCCCCTTTTTGCCCAGCGCGCCAAGCAAACCGGTCTTGCCTACGCCCTTTGTCGTCGCGTAGCCAAGCCGCTCGAGCCTCTCGTTCATCAGTCTGGATGTCTCAAACTCATGAAAGCTCAGCTCTGGATTTTGGTGCAAATGCCTGCGCATCTCGATTGTCTGCGATTCGAGCTCGCGAGCCCGTTCGAGAAAGTGTCTATCGATCTGCGTCTTGTCTGCCATCTCTTTGTGCCTCAATCAAGGAAAGAGATGATAGTTTACCTGATTATCAGGCAAAGAATGTGGGTTTGCCGCCAGAGCCCGGGCGCCAGTTGGCAAAGGCTTCTTCGACAACTGTGGCCGCAATTTTGAGACACAGTTGACTCAAGGCTTCGACTTGTTCGTCGGTAAACTCCGCGCCGGTGTCTTCCATTGCTTTGCGGACTGCGCGCTCTGCTTCTGATTTGAGCATGATGGTCTCCTTGACTTATGCGACAGCGAGATGGTCGACAAATCTCGCCAGACGTGTGAGTGTGCGGTTGAAAAACTTTTTGATCGGTGCGGCCAAGTTGATAGGAGCAGGCGATCGTGGCGGCTGGGCCTGCATTGCAGCAAGTTTGCTGGCCGTTTGTGCAGCTAATTTGCGTTCGACTTTGTCGTGCATTTTGGAAGCTTGATCTATTACTAAAAGCGACAATTCGACAGGATCGCCAGCGCTGTACATCCTGGTCGGACCAGCAGACAAGAGGCTGCGACGAGTCTTGCGATGAGCGTACATAGCTGCACGAGCTGGCCCGCCGACAGACATATGCAGAGGTGCAGAAAAAGCCGGGAGTTTGTCACTGGTGACAAAGTTGGATTGTTCGAAGCTGTAAGCGGCATCGACGATGGCTTCGAAGCATGGTAGGTCGGTGGTAGCCATCTGCGTGGCCTTGAGGGCGTGGTAATAAGAGAGATCGTAAATCCGGGAATCCTTTTGGGTTTTAAGCAAAGACGCTTGCATGCTGGACCTCGAGGCAAGGGTAGGGGGCGGTGGGTGCCGCTACAGGGATTCCAAATTTTCTTTCGTATATGGACCATGCCATCATGACAATGGCCCTTAAACGTTGTCAGTAGCGCTTGATAAGCGGATTTGGCAAAAATTTTTGCCTGCTCTATATGCCGAGATCGGAAAAACCTTCCATAAGGTCTGCAGCACTGGATGCGTTTTGACTGTTGATCACATTTTGGATGGTGGCAGAGGCCTTGTAATCGGTTGGGATCTTGTAGGCGGCAGGATCGAGCGGACAGAGCGCTATCGAGCGAGTCTTGTAAAACTCGCAATCATCTCCTGATACTCTTTTGTATTTGACATAAACCGGCAATCCTTGCGCCTCCGGCAGACCATACATTCGTTTCAAAAGCCGTTCTGCATGCAGGCTGTTGTCGGTCTTGTAGGGCAGGGAAATATTTGTCGATTCGACAAAGCCCGGCTCTCCATCACGTGCTTCGTGAGCCGCAATGCGACGACGAGCCTCTTTCATTACTTCTGGACCAGTTTGATAGTGTTTTGCGGATTGCCCAAGATACTCAGTCTTGTTATCAAAACTGACCTTTTTGTCATTGATCTGATGTCCGGTCCATGTGGCGATATCTTTGAGTAAAAAGCCTTCGTAGGTATCAAACGGTTGTCTAAAGATCAGATGAGTAGCCGGATTGTATGTAAATATTGACCAGTCGGGAGGGCAGCATACTGTTACGACGCCGTTTTCGAGATTGATGTCTTTAAAGCCCATGTCACAGATGTAGATAGTGTGCGCTCCCGTAACGCGGCTGGTGATGTCCAGCCTGGCCATTTTTTGTGGGACGAGATGCACTGGTTGTGCGGGTCTAGGTGGTGGCGCATAAATTTGTTTTGCTGAGATTTTGTAGGCATGTGCAGTATCGCTGGATATGGCGACACACATGAGGAGCAGGAGAATGTGGCACAGGTCCTTCATGACAACCAGTCTATCAAAAGGTGTTGGCAAGTGGTAGCGCGGCTGCGCTTGTTATAGACCAGTATTTGGTCAAGACAAAGCTTGAAATAAGAGAGACCCCTTTAATAGTCTTGATGCGCTTATTTTTCTCATCTCTAAGACCAATCAAAGACCTTAAATCACGAGTACATCAGCAATAGCTCCTCCCGGTCGCCCTGGATATCCCCTCATCGGCGAATAAGGCGGCACGGCTATGCACATGCGCTCAACCATAGAGGTAAAAATGCTCACGCATACTGTCTCCAACCAGTCCAAGGCACTGGTCGACTATGATCTCTTTAACAGCGACGCACCACTGGTGGAGTCGATCGTCGCTCACGGTGCCTCGGGCTTCAGCGATAAGCTGACTGCTTTTGGCCGGTTTACGGGCTCCGCTGCCGCTATCGCTCTCGGCCAGGCAGCCAACGCCAATCCTCCGATCCTCAGCACCCACGACCGTTTTGGCTATCGCATCGATCGCGTTGATTTTCACCCTGCCTATCATGACTTGATGTCTGCCTCGATCGCGCATGGTGTGCACGCCTTGCCCTGGCAGACCCCCGTCGCTGGCGCTCATCTGGCCCGCGCTGCGATGCTCTATATGGCTTTTCAGAACGAGGCAGGACATTGCTGCCCCATTTCGATGACATATTCGAGTGTGCCTTCTCTCGAGCGCGAACCTGCTCTGGCGGCTCTGCTCAAGCCTTTGATCCTCTCGAGTGAGTACGATGGTCGCTTTTTGCCCTTGGGTGAAAAGAAGGGTATCACCCTCGGCATGGGCATGACTGAAAAGCAGGGTGGGTCGGATGTCCGTGCTAATTCCACCGTCGCGCTCAAGCTGCAGGAAATCACCGTGGGTGGTCACCAGCTCAAGCCATACACGATTGTCGGCCACAAGTGGTTTTGCTCGGCACCGATGAGCGACGCCTTTTTGGTTCTGGCGCAGACAGCAAAGGGTGTGACTTGCTTTTTGGTACCGCGCCACGACTTTGATGGCAAGGTCAACGAGCTGCGCATCCAGCGACTCAAGGACAAGCTGGGCAATCACTCCAATGCCTCCTCCGAGATCGAATACGAAAACGCCATCGGCTATCTGATCGGCGAAGAGGGCCGCGGTGTCGCCACTATCATCGAGATGGTCGGTCATACGCGACTCGATTGCGTGCTCGGCGCTACCGCCCTCATGCGGCAAGCTACTGTGCAGGCGCTCAATCACTGCCGCGGCCGGGCCGCCTTTGGCAAGCTGCTAGTCGATCAGCCTTTGATGCGCAATGTACTGGCCGATCTCCTGCTCGAATCCGAGTCCTCGACTCGCCTGGCCATGAGAGTGGCTGCGAGCTTTGACAAGCAGGGCGAAAGCTCTCATGAAGCGGATTTTCGCAGACTCGGCACGGCCATCGCCAAGTACTGGGTCTGTAAGCGCGCACCGATGGTGGTGGCAGAAGCTCTGGAATGCTTTGGCGGTAACGGTTATGTCGAGGCTGGCCCCATGCCCCGACTCTTTCGCGAGAGTCCTCTGCTCGGCATCTGGGAGGGATCCGGCAATGTGATCTGCCTGGACGTCCTGCGTGCCATGGCTCGCGAACCAGAGACCGTCGCTGCGGTCGTCAGTGAGATCAAGTCTGTGCGGGGATTTTCGCGCAGGCTCGATGCTCATGCCTCAGGCATCGTCAATCAGCTCGGCAAGATGGCCCGCAAGCCGGGTGATGCCGAGATCAATGCACGCCGTCTGGTCGAGGCGCTGGCGCTTTCGCTTGCTGCGGTCGAAATGATCAAGCATGCTCCCGAGCATCGAGCTGCTGCTTTTGTCGCTGCTCGTCTTGGCACAGGTCGGACGCTCGCTTTGGGCGGGCTGCCTGCTTCGATCAAGGCCGGGCGTATCGTCGATGAGGCGATGCCTGTTTGATGATCGACTAAACCTGAAAGGTCCGGGAGTTACAAGCTCTCGGACCTTTTTACTTCTTTTGTCCGGTGTTCTATGATAAGAAGTAATAGAATATATCGCAAAAAATATGGTCGGGAGACCGCGAAAGACGAGATAGATTTACACCTATCTGCTCTCGCGGTCTCCTTTCCGACAAAATCACGCCGCCTCCTCGTCCTTGCCGGGCTGAGGGAGATGCGTGGTGGCGCACGCCTGGGTGACGATAGCATCGCGGACGGTCTCGGTGATCTTTTCGGCGGTCATCGGCTCGATCGTGTCGAGGTAGATGGGATCGCCTACCGTGATCGTCACGCCTCCACGCCATTTAAAGGCCATGGAGCCGTAACCGGCGCCAGCAGTCGCTTCGTCGCGCTTGCCGTAGCAGAGATGGATCGGCACGATGCCGATTCGGTCGTTGTTGCCCTGCGCGCGCAGTGCGTCGTGCGCACCGAGTGCGATGAAGGCCGAGCCCTTTTTGAAGGGCAGATAGGTGCCAGAGTTGGAAATCTTTCCTTCGGGAAAGATGACCAGAGGCTCATTTGCGACCAGGACCTTGATGGCCGGGTCGATGACAGTCTTGCCCTTGGTGCGATCGACCGCAAAGCAGCCGAAGGCGCCCATGGCCACTGCTTTGATGCCCCAGAGGCCACGCATCTCTTCGTAGGCGGTCATGTACCGCGGCATGCGGCGCATGATCGAGAAGATGACGGGAGCATCAAACATCGAGCTGTGGTTGGGGCAAAAGATGATCCGGCCGGGGGCGACCAGATTTTTTTTACCAATGACTCGCACTCGTCCGACCTGGACATAGACCCAGATCTTGGCGAGATACTTGCCGACGAGCTGCAGGGGGCGCAGCGCGCGCGGAATGAAGCCAGAGGTCAGGCAGAGGTCCACATAGTCGCGAAAGTTTTTGCGCCATTTGCCGACGAAAGCTTTCGTGACATGCGAACCGTGAGCCCAGTAATGCTTTGGGGATTTCACGGCAGTCTCCTTGCCTCTAGAGGCAATTGCTTTTTGTTGGTGGTTGGAGAAAAGCAGCAAGCGATAACGACCCGCAGTGCACTGCACTGTCGAAACGATGGTCCGGATTGGAGATGTTCGGGGGGTTAGAAGGTCAGGGGTCTGTCTGTTGTCTTGCTTGAAGTAAAGAAAAAATACAAACTGACTTTATTAAGGCAACCTGGTCTATTTCAAGGCAATGGAAGGCTAGACAGAGATTTTTTGATGCTGACAATTGCTTGGTTAATTGCGGAGTTACGCTAGCTTGTTGCCAATATTAGAAGCCGCGCTAGCTTAATCATCTGTTTATAATCCTGAAATCACTTATCTGGTCTATGTCCTATTGGTTTTCAAGAGATCGTGGTGCTAGGTTGAAGTCATGTTTTACACATCCAGATCAATCGCAAGGAAATAAAAGCCAAGAGTTTTAACCACTCCTAGAACCCAGCCTTATCCGACATGCTAACTGCGTGACGATGGAGGCCGCGATTTCCCTGGTAACCTAGATATCTAAATGGAGAGGAGTCCTATGGCAATATTTCGAGAATGCCTGAGACGCATCTTGTCGGACGTTCGTGGTACCGGTGGCACTGTCGCTGGCTCTGCCAAATCGGACGATAAGGGCACCAATTTTGAGGTCGAGCGAAAGTTTGCCATTGCGAACGACGAACTCGACTCAGTCAGATCAAGATTGTCCGCAATGGGTTTCAAGCTCGCGCGAACGATCGACATGACCGATCATTTCCTGCCTACGAGAGTGAAAGGCGAAATGCTGCGAGTCCGTGATGAAAACATCGACGGTCGCAAGCACACAGTCTGCACGATCAAGGAGTGGGTCACGATCGGCAATGGCAAGGAAAGACAAGAATCGGAGGGCCACCTCGGCGCCGTTTCGCGTTGCATCCTGCTCGTCGTCGGTCGTTTGATCGGCGGCAAACCGCTCTCGACGTTTAGCAAACGGCGACTGGAGCACCAAGCCGACGGACCGCAGTTTAGCAATGTGGTCATAACGTTGGACCAGGTGGACGGCCTGGGCAAGTATTCCGGCCACTATGCCGAAGTCGAGGTACTGGTATCTCAAGACGGCAATGTCGAAGAAGCACGCGCGGCAGTATTCCGGCTGGCTTCACAGCTCTTTGGACAAGAGCGAGACTGCGTTGAGATGTCTTACCAGCAAATGCTGGAAGCCTCACGTAGCCAGTCCGGTCGCTAAGCCGGTTTTTTCTAACAGCTGCCGTCACTTTGGCGACAGTTTTATCTAACACGCCAACATAGCCCGCTCCGCCAGGAGTGGGCTTTTTGCTGGCCTAAAATTGCATGGAGACTGTCATGAACACTCAAATCGCAAAAACAACAGCAAGCCGCAAGGGCATCGTCCTGGATCTGTCGAGCCCAACCAACAACGAACGTGCGATGTCCGATTTTATCGGCTCGCGCCTGATCGGTCAGCCCAGCGCCATCGAGGCTGCTGTCCGCATGAAGACCCGCGCCCTGAGCCGCTTCAAAGACGGCAACAAGTGCGCCGGCGTCTACTACCTCGTCGGCGAACCCGGCGTGGGCAAGGACGAGTTGATGAAGCTCGTTGCGCTCTACATCCACGGCGACGAACGCGCCTACGTTAAGCTGGACGGTGGTACCCTTGCCGAAAAGCACCAGGCAGCTCGGCTGATCGGCGCGCCGACCGGCTACAAGGGCTATCAGGAGCCGCAGGACGAGGAGAAAGAGCGTCAGGCCTTCGAGGAAAAGCTCAAGACCATGAGCCCCGAGAAAGCCGCCAAGATGGCTCGCCGCAATCCGCGCAAGCTGCTGAGCCGCGTCAATCTCGAGGCCAGCAAGCGCGGATCCAAGGTGCCTTTGATCCTGGTGTTTATCTCGGAAGTCGATAAGATGCATCAGAGCGTCGACGACTTTTTGTTGAACGCCATCGAAGACGGCGTCATGTCGATGGCCGACAACGAAGAAGTCGATGTCTCCGATGTGGTCTTTGTGATGGCCGGCAACACCGGCTCTCAGGAAGCCTCAGAGGTCAAGGAGGCCATCGGCTTTATCAAAAATCGCGCCGAAGCCAAGACGGAAAAGAAGCGCGAAGTGATGATGTCCAGCATGCGTCAGCGTCACCGTCCGGAGTTTATCGACCGTATCGACGAGATCATCTGGTTTAACTCCTTGAGCGGAGACGACCTGCGTGCGATCGTCGACCTGCAGCTGCGCGGAGCGATCTCTCGGTTCCAGGAAGTAATGGAACGTGGCAAGGCTTTCACGATCGAAGTGGAAGAGTCCGCTGCGGCCTTCATCACCGAGAAGGCTCTGGAAAACTCGGGCAATGCGCGTCGCATCAAGCGCATGATCAAAAAGTACTTCACCGACTCTCTCGAGCGTCTGGTGGCCAAGATCGACGAGAGCGAGGATGGTTTTGCCATCACCGCTGACGATCTGATCAAGGTCTCCCGCAACGAGGGTGCCGACTTGCTGACCTTCGAGTTGTTCGAGGATCAGGGTACTCCGGCTTCGTGCGATACCTTCACCACCTATCGCCCCGACTCCGCTGTGGCCATGCGTCACAACGGCGACACGCGCAAGGTGGAACTCGCTGCTCGTCGCGCCAAGGGCAAGGACAAGTCTTTGTTCAAGGTAACGATCACTGCAGAGACTCCCGAAGAACTGCATGTCGAGATGGCCGATGCGTTGACGGTGCTCAAAAAGCATCTGCTGCTCGAGGTCGTTTCGGTCAAGACTTTCTTTGTGGAGATGAAGGCTATCTATGAAGTCACCGTCACGGATGAACAGGTGCCCATGCTCAAGGACCGTTTCTCCAACGGTCTGGGTGTCGTCGAACCGGCCGGCAAGGCGAGCGCATAACAGCGCTTGCCTGAGAATGAGGCGGAGTGGATAGATCTCGTTAATCGAGTTCTGTCGCTCCGCCTCATTTCTTTTTCTAAAATCTTATTATGAGTTATAGTAATATGATTTCACTTTTGCGTGGAAAATTTCCATCTGTAAACTCCATATGGCTGAAAATAGTCGAATCTTGGTATCTAAAAAATGAGAGACTATCTCGCTGGGGCTCCGCTGTGTCTTTGTCCTTTTGGTTAATACGATAGATGAAAAGCAAGTGGCAGGATTACAAAAACTCTGCAGAAAAGGCTCAAGCTGAGGGCAAGTATTCTTTTGCCGAAAGTTTGTGGTATGCAGCGTTAGAAGAGAGTATGGACTTTCCGGCTAATGATCGCCGCCGTGCTCTGTCCATGGAGAGGCTCTGCGAGTGCCTGTGGTTTCAACAAAAATTTGCTGATTGCGAGCCTCTTGCACTTAAATTGGTCACGATCTATACAGAAGTCTTTGGACCCGATCATGTAGATGTAGCGGCAATGCATGCCAATTTGGGTTTGCTCTATGTGGCGATGAAGAGAGACGAAGATGCAGAGCAGCCAATGCGAAAGGCACTGGAGATCAAGCTCAAGGCGCTCGGGCCGGCACATCCGGATGTATTGAGGTTGCAGACTGGCTATCGCGATTTGTTTAATAGACTCAAGGAAAAAGGCACGGCTCCCCTGGTCACAGCAAGACAGTGGAAGAAAACCGGACGATTTGAGACTTTGCCAGGACCAAAGGTAGAGGCGACGATACCGCAAGTAGTGCCAAAGATCGATCTAGATGAAATGCAGAGGCGTTGGAAGCCTCTGTACGATGCGGCTAGCTCTGCCCTGGATCAGGGTGATTGGCAGACTGCAGCGACCAAGTTTGCTGAGGCTGCGCAAATGGCGGAGCACTTTGGCGAGAAAGATCATAGATTGTGCCGCACGATCGAAGGCCTGGCTGCGGCGCTGGCGCGACAGGATAAACACCAACAGGCAGCGCCTTACTATGAGCGTATTTTTCAACTCAAAAAAGCCGTTTTTGGTTCAAGGCATCCGGTTGTGGCTCAGGCTCTGGATGAGGTGGCGAAATGCCATTATTACTACGGAAATTTTGAGGCTGCCGAAAAATGTGCCGAAGAATCTTGCCGTACTTACGAGATCTTGTATGGTCGTGATGATATAAAAGTGGCGACTTCGCTGGGCAACCTCGGCATGCTCTATCACCTGGATAAAAAGCTGTCCGATGCCGAAGACGCATATAAGCGCTGTTTGGCCATCCGCACTAAGCGGCAGGGTGCGAGTCATGATGATACGATCAAGCTGCTCAACAAGTATGCGGCGCTCTTGCGCGAGATGCATCGTGAGGATGAGGCTGCGCATTTGCAGTCGTGTGCGTCTGGCTTTGTGACCGGCAGCTGGAAGACGATAACCATGCATACAGAGGACAGCCTGGCGCCGATTGCAGATGATGAGTCGATGAGCTGAGCGGCTGATGTCGTCATCTGGCTTTTGGGATTAGGACTGAACGGCTGATAGGACAAATTGCCGGCCGCCGGTGCTACGCAAAGCGGCCTACACAATTTGCCCATATCAGCCTTAAGCCTAAATGCACAACCCGGGCCGATCACCAATCTTCTACCGACCTCAATTTTAAGCAATAAAGGAAATGACCTGATACCTAGGCAGCTTGTAAAGCGCCAGCAAGTATCAGGTCATTTGTTTTATCTATCTACTTTTTAGAATGCATATCGCAGCATGCTTCGCACTCCAGGCATGATTGAATGCAATCTTTGAGTTTTGGATCATTCATCGATTTGCACATTTGAGCGCACTGTTTGCAGATCTCTTTGCACACAGCCTGAATCTTGCTGGCATTGGATGAGCCACGGCGGATAAAGTCGGCTGAGGTCTCACAGGTACGGATGCAATCCTCCAGGATCTGTACATTTTTGCCTTCGGTGTATTTGCCACCTTTGGATTTAAAGTAGGCAATGGTTTCCTTGCAAACTTTTGCGCATTTTTCGCATTCCAGATCCCCATTGTTTTCGGGTGCTGCCGCTTTTTTCCCTTTGCTTTCTGCCTTGCAACAATCGGCCTCCTCAGCACTCTTGGCACTTTTGGCATCAGCAGCCCAAACAGCCGTGATTGGCCCCAGCGCAAACACAGCAAGCAGACAAATCTGCACGAGCGAAAGCAGCAACGATCTGGTTTTTACGTCGTTTCTCATATATTTATCCTCGGATATGTGATGTGATTTAAAGGCTTTGATGGGTGCAAACGCACGCCCACAGCGCCTTTAGATCAACAGAGCACGATTGAGGATGTACAGAGGAGTCGGATCGACCGGCGGACCGGTCCGATATTGCAAAGCGAGCAAATGCTCATCGACAGCCGCTCTAAAAAGCAAGGGCACATGATAAACGGGCGCAGTGCGCGCCGGCACCATGCGAAAACCTGTATCATGCACAGCTTGAGCCGTGCAATCCTGCGGTTGGGGCGGCGTCTCGCAACAGCAAGTCCCCGCCTGTGCAGGCCCATGCCCCCGCGCCTCGGTCTGGCAGCAAGGCATCTCGCAAGCGATGCTATCGGCATACGCGCCAGCCAGCTCCATCGCACGCGCAGGTGCACTAAAAAACAGGCACGCAGCCAGGGCGCCTAGCAAAAATCTCGCGATAAGCATCGATATTTGTCGCATGCAAATAATTGTAGATCACCTGGCTGTAGCAGGCAAACTTTGATCCATTTGGTTTTTTGCCACTGTGTACAAGACCCAGCGCCCTGCGCGAGACCTTTGTTGGAGTCGATACTCAGGCGCAAACCAAGAATGTGCCGAGTCGAGGACTTCGCGTGGGACGAGGATGTAAATAGAGCCGGGGTCTTTGCCAAGACTGTCGATAAATGACACGGCATCCTCACGCGAATGAATGCACGGAACCCGCTTGTGGAGCCTGTATGAAGTGGAGGGTTCTTCGCGCACCACTGTGGCGAGCCTGCCACCATCCGCCGCGATCTCCTTTAAAAGCGCATCAAAGGGCTTTTGCCTGTGCTCATACATGGCCCGATAGCCTTGTGGCACCAGCCCTCCGCACAATATCGAGATTGATGCGGCAAGAGTCCAAAAACACGCCGAGTATTTGCGCACGAGAGCTAAAAATATTGCGGGGACCGCAACGGCGCCGCCCATGATCAGTGTTTGATGGCTCGCTTGCAGCATGACTGCTATATACGAGTCATGAGTAGCTGCCCAATGTATTGCACCGCATATGGTAGCTATCATCACTAAAGGCAGGATGACCACAGTGCGAGCCAGAGGCTTGTGCTGATTGCGCATGACAGTACTGGCGCATATAGCCGCCAATATCGCCAGAGGTGGCGCGGCAGGCAGTATGTAGGTCGGCAGCTTGGTTTTGATTGCGCTAAAGAGCAAGAGTTCAAAGGCTGCCCATACCAGGCAGTACATGATGAAATTGTGAGAGTGGGTGCGAGTCTCGCGTGTCTTCCAGATGCGGGGAAGGCGATATGCTTGTGCCACCATCATCAGTGACCAGGGCATAAAGCCGCCAAAAAAAACCGGTATGTAAAACCAAAACGGCTGCTGGTGATTGACTGTGCCGACCATACGGCCAAAGTTTTGCGTGATAAAGAAATCACGAAAGAACGCACCATTGGTGCCTATCGTTGCAGCCAAATACCATGGCAGATTGACGGCAGTCATAAACATAATGGCTTTAGTAGGCCACATATTGAAGATCTTGAATAAAATCTCGACTTTGTTAGGTAGTACGATGAGCCAGTAGATCCACATCACTGCGACTACCAGGATGATTGCAATAGGCCCTTTGCAGAGAAATGCCAGTGATAGTGCGCTAAAACCCACCCACCAGGATCGCATGCTATCAAATCTATCGTAGTGGAGTAGCGCCAGAGCTGCAGTGGTCATCAGCAAAGTCAAAGGCGTATCCGTGAGTGATGCGTGCGCAACGACGCTCAGGAGAGAAGATGAAATAAGGATGACAGAGGCAAGCAGGGCTTCACGACGAGCAATAAAGCATTTTGAGTAAGTAAATGTCACGATACCGAGGGCGATGCCACATAAAGCACCAAAGATGCGGCCAGCAAAAGCACTGTCTCCGAGAAGCTTGATGCTGCCTGCTACTGCCCAAAAATACAAGATAGGCTTGTCGAGCCAAGGCTTGTAGTTCATTAGAGGGACAAGATAGTTGTTGGTTTCGACGGCTTCGCGGCCGGCTTCTATAAAAAAGCTGTCTGTGGGATCGATGGGCTGGTAACTGCCTAGCCCTGGTAGATAGAGCAAGCAGCCCAATACGAGCAAGAGCAGATATCCGCGCAGATCCTTACCCTTGCGGTGCTCGCGGGCGCCAATGGCTAAATGACTGCTGATTGGGGTTTGTGAGGCTGCTTGCGTCATGCGCCAGCTAATTTAGCAAATCGAGTATGAGTTTGGCGGCTTTAAGTGTAAACATTGTGTGGGATGCAGGTAAAGTACAAATCTATTGCGAGCAAATTATTATAAGTACGCCAGTAGTACTATAGAATGTCAAAGACGCGGTTTCATGGCGAGAAAAAAATCCTCAAATAGCGTAATCTGTGCAATCCCCAAGAAATAAACAGAGGTGGATAGTGAACGCAAGCTCAAACAAGATAGCGCCTTACACCATAAGTCATGTGTTTGACGCGCCTCGCAGCCTGGTCTATGAAATACATTGCAAACCTGATCATCTGTCCAAATGGATGGGTGGTGAAGGTTTTGAGGTCATTCATAACGCCTTGGATCACCGTGTTGGTGGTGCATATCATTATGGTATGCGTGGCCCCGGAGGCATGGAAATGTGGGGCAAGCAGAGCTTTTTAGAGCTTGTGCCTGAACGAAAGATAGTGTTGCTCCAGTCGTTTTCCGATAAGGACGGCGGCATAACCAGACACCCGATGTCACCCACTTGGCCAGAGCAAATGCACGCAACCACCACGTTTGAAGATGCTGGCGAAGGCAAGACCAAAATGACTATCTCCATGGTGCCGCACAATTCGGATGATGAGGGCGTCGCGGCTTTTGATGGTGCTCGGGCAGGCATGGAGCAAGGTTTTGGTGGGATGTTTAAAAAGATGGATGCTTATCTCGCGTCTCTCCTCAAATAATTAAGTCTGGACAAAGTGAAAGGTCTGATGCCGCCATGTGCTGCGCAAAGTGGGCTGCGCATCAGACCATTTCTCCTTTAGTGATTCAAATCTCCATGATTAGTGAGCGATCTACCCGTACCCGGCAATTTGTACTATCGGCTCTCCATGCTGCTCTGATTGTTTGTTTTTATACTATATAGCTGAGTATATAACAAAAGAAGAAAAAGCCCTTAGCTGAAAATTGCTTTGAGCTTCTTCTCCGACACTGATCAGACTCGACCGGGATCTAAGGCGACGATCGCATCCTTGAGATATTGAGTGGCAGCTGCATCATCCCGTCCATCGGCAAAGAGCTCATCAGTGGAGATGGGCTTGCCGACAACCGTTCTTGCCCCACGCCTGAAAAAAGGCGAGAGGAAGAAGATCGTGAAGAACTGGATCTGGCGATCGAAACGCGCCAACCATGGGCCAGGATATTTGCCATAACGGATATAGGCCGGTGTGATGTACACCGGACCACCACGCATCTGGGCCGCCATGCGCGCGATCTTGACGGTGCCTTCTTTAAAGACACTGACTTCTGGCGAAAAATTTGTCAGGCCCTCAGGCAGGATGACGATGTTCTCGCCTCTCGCAAGCATCGTCGCTGCACCTTGGCGCGTGCGAGTGCCACCATCTTTGATGCTGTCGTTGGCGGCAAAAGCCCCCATCTTTGACAGGTAGACGCCGAGAAAACCGCCCAGCGACTGCATCACACGCCCATGCGCCATATAACGGCAAGGTGCCTGGATCATCTGAGGCAAGATCGCCACATCGACCCAATGCGGGTGGTTGGCCGAAAAAATTGTCGGACCATCGAGGCTATCGAGATGATGCAGGCCTTCGAAAGTAAGTTTTCCGACCTGAATATTTGTGAGACGCCTGGCCACTTTGAGCATTCGGCCAGTGTCCTTTATGCTTGGCGGCGGCGCCACGTAGCCACAAGTGGTCACGTTTTTGCGCATAGGACTGGCTCTCACGAGAGTCCGGATCAGACGAAAGGTTGCCCAGCAAAAAATCGCCAGGGCAGCGAAGACTGTGATCGAGAAGGGTGTGACAGTCATTTGGGATACCCTAATTTTTTGTTTTATTTAGCGCATCACGGGCCCCAATCAATCAGTTGAGACGATTGGAGCCCGTGGTGACGCATAGCATCAACCGCGGTTGACGCTGAAGCCCATGCGGAAGACCATTTCACGCGCACTCGCCAGATGGCGCTTGCTGCCGATGTAGTCCTTTTTGCCGAGCGACGCGATGGCATTGTCGATGGAGGTCGCCATCGTCAGCGTCTCGACCGGATGCTCGTTGAGCGGATCCTTGGACATGGCCTCCACGAGCGGCTTGGCTGCACGCGCAAAGAACGCCGCCGTATCCCAGAGGGAAAAACAGCTCAGCAAGCCGCCTGGACCGCCCCAGACATTGGCCTGCGCATTGGCCAGCATCGTATCGACGTGCAAGGCATTGGCCTCGAAAGTGCGTGCCTTGACCGTAGCAGATGCCTCGCTGTCGGCGATGATGGACTCGATGCGGATGAGGTTTTCGAGGAGAAAATCTGCATCTGCCGGCCGCGTCGGAAAACGGGTATCGGCCCGCGTGGTGCCCCGAGCGAAGTGGGTGTTGATGGCGTTGAGATGCGCATCCACGGCCACGATCTGAGCGTCGATGCGGCGCGCGTGCGGCTGGTTGAGACGTGAACGCAGGAGAGCCGCCGCCTCGATGGCGCACGAAAGCTCGCGCGCATGCCGATCGGTGTAGTTGCCGCAGTGATAGAGGTGGTCCTGGCCGGAGCGCGCGATCTCGACGATCAGGGAGATCAGGGCCAGATTGACCGGATTGTCAGCGTCGCCGCGATGGTCGGGGTCGTCCAGGACGGCGGCGTGGCTGAGCCAGTTGAGAGACTTGCGATAATTGCCTTCTGCTCGGGACTGAGCGTAGTCTGTGCCTGCCAGAAGATCGGGAAAATCTTTGTTCATGAGAAACCCTCGGTAGCTTGGGTGGTTGAACTGATCGGTGGTGAGAAAGCCTGCATGCACGCGCGGCATAAGCCTCATCGATATGGATCGAAGAAACTTGCATGGATCGGTCGTTGCGCGCTGTGGTTTAGGCCAGGCTTTTATGCACTCAAGAAGAAAGAAAGAGATTAAGACGATATAGAGCCTATGAGATCTAAACACCTGAAACAAAGCCTATTTCAGGTGTTATTTGCTTTATGTGTGTTGTCAAGGTGGTGCAGCTCTCGATGCTAGCGGACCCCTCGCTAACACCCGGATTTTTAACTCTTTCACATCCCCCTTTAAAACCCTATAGAAAGCTAGGAGAAATAAGAGCGTTTTGGCTAGGGTCTAAGAGTCTTTATCTTGTTCTCAATCAATTCTGATTTTTCCCGGCTCAAAACTAATATCCACCTAGATCAGCCAAGTCGTGCAATAGCGGCGTTTATCTCAAAGCCTTGCTTTGACGGTGACGCACGGCGACATAAGGCTTGTCTCTTGGATGTCAGTCTGGGTCGGGGTTGAGGGCACTAACAGGATCCGACAGATGTTTAAATCTCTCAAAACCAGTCTCAGAACGATCGCGCTCCTAGTCGCCGTCGTCTGCCTCGGGCTGCTCGCACACGGCGGTGTGCTCAGTTCGGACATGATGAACAAGCTCGGCGTGCTCGATTTTGAAGGGCTCTACGGCAAGCTCGTGCCAATCGGGGTCAATATCCTGATGGCCGCCTTGTTCCTCTCCGTCTCGTATCTCTTTTACAAGCCGCTGCGCACCGCCCTGGCCAAGACGCTCGATCGCACGAGCGCTACTGATCGGGGCAAACTGCTGTTGATGCGGACCATGAAGCTCAGCTACTGGGCCATCACTGTTTTTGTGGTGGCGACGGTGGTGGCGCCCGAGATCTTGAGCAAGATGTTTCTCGGTGCCAGCATCATGTCTGCGGCCTTCGCCCTGTCTCTGCAAGGCGTGGCTTCCGACCTATGGTGCGGCATTTTCATCCAGGTCACTCGCCGCTATCAGGTGGGCGATATGGTCGAGGTCATCGGCATGGAAAAGGTCAAGGGCAAGATCATGGATGTCGGCTATGTGTCGACTGTCGTGAAGGTCGCCGATGGCCTTGTATCCGTCCCCAATCGCGAGATGTGGGCCAAGCCGACCAAGATCAGCCAGGAGGAAAAGAAGTCGCTGCTCATCCTCCCCGACGGTTTCAAAGACGAGCGCAAAAAGAAGGACTGATGTCCTTCTCGCTGCGCTAGGTCTTTTCTCGCTTGCTTCTCAAGTCAACCAACCATTACAAATCAGGAATCTCTATGAAACTCAAAGCACTCAGCGTCGCCAGCCTTGTCGCGTACAAGGCTGACGTCATTCTCGTGGGCGTCTTTGCCGGCGAGCAGTCCAAGGTTTCCTTTGCTGCCGACGGCAATCTCTCGCTCTCCACCGCTCGCCAGGCCCAGGCCGAAAACTTTGGCGGCAACGTCGGCGAAACCCTCGTGCGTTTCACCGACGGGTCTCTTGCCGCCCCTCAGGCCGTGCTCTTTGGCCTGGGCGCGCGCGACAAGGCCAACGAGGCGAGCTTTCGCAAGGCGTTGACCGCCGCGCTCAAGAAGGCCAAGGCTCTCAAGGCCCAGCACGTCGCCTTTGCTCCGCTCGATCCCGATGCCGTCGCCGGCTCGACCTCCTACGGCCTGGCGCGCACCATCGCGCTCTATGCCGGCATGGTCGACTACGTCATGAACCACCAGAAGACCGAGCGCGGCGGCCACAAGCAGGAAGTGCGCTTCAAGAAGCTGCACTTCATCGTCGCGGCCGACCAGGTCGAAGCGGCTTTCCAGGGGCTCAAGGACGGCTTTGCCGTGGCTTCGGCCGTCAACTTTGCCCGCGATCTGTCCAACGAGCCCGCCGGCACGCTGACCCCGGCCAAGATGGTCAAGCTCGCTCGCAAGACCGCTGACGACGTCGACACCATCGAGACCACCGTCTATGGGCCCAAGGAACTCAAGAAGATGGGCGCCAACGCGCTCCTGGCGGTGGGTCGCGGCTCCGACGAGCCCTGTTACCTGATCGACATGGTCTACACTCCCGCCGACGGCCACTACGTCGACGAGCTGACGATCATCGGCAAGTCGGTCACCTTCGACTCCGGCGGCCTGGACATCAAGCCTGCCGACGGCATGCGCCACATGAAGCGCGACATGTCCGGCGGTGCCGTTACCCTGGGCGCGATCAAGGCGATCGCCGCCCTCGGCCTGCCGATCAAGGTGCGGTGCGTCATGGCTCCGACCGAGAACATGATCAACGGCTCGTCCTACAAGCCGGGCGATGTCATCCACACCATGGCCGGTCTCACGGTCGAGGTCGACAACACCGACGCCGAAGGCCGCCTGACCCTCGCCGACGCCATCGAGTACGCCAAGCGGCAGGGCGCCAAAAAGATCATCGACCTGGCCACCCTCACTGGCGCGGTGCGCATGATGGTCGGCGACGTCGGCTGCTGTCTCTTTACCAACAACGACGACTTTGGCAATGCTATCGTCGCCTCGGGCTTTGCCCAGGGCGAAAAGATGCTCAACGTGCCGATGTGGGAGGAGTATCGCGACCTCAACAAGTCCGAGATGGCCGACCTCAAAAACTCCGGCGGCGCCCCTGGCTCGACCACGGCGGCGTATTTCCTCCGCGAATTTGCGGGCGAGGAGATCGCCTGGGCGCACCTGGACATCGCCTCGGTGGCCTTCCGCGATCGTGAGCTCGGCGCCGATCCGCGCGGCTCGACCGGCTTTGGCGTGCGTACGCTCGTCGAGTTTGCGTCGCGCCTCGCCGGCAAGTAAGCAGGCAAGTCAAGCCAGAGGCCGTGGCTCTCAGCTCTTGAGAGTCGCGGCCTTTTGGCAGAGCTCGTCGACTACCTTGCCGATCAAGTCATCGACCGGACCGACCGTGGTCCCTTCTATGCCTCTCGACTTGCGCTCTACGAGCCAGGCGAGAAAGATCAGTCTGTTGAGTGCTTCGGCATAAGGCAGCGCCGATCGGGTGTCCTGCTCGTCGCGACCCGACTCAAAGCAATAGGACTCGAGCACCAGATTGCGGTGCTGGGTGAATGACCCATTTTTGTGATGGTCACAGGTAATGGTGGCCAGATCGAGGATGGGAGCGCTCAGCATCGTAAACCAGGACCAGTCGATGTAAAAGATGCGACTGCCGCGCAGCACGATGTTTTCGGCATAGAGGTCGCCGTGAATGAGCGAGGTGGGTTCGCCTGCCAGAGCCCTTGCAGCGGCCTGGGCTAGACTCCTCAAGCTGCGTGCCTTGGTGCGATCGATGAGTCCCCAGCCATCAAGGCTGGTGGCTATCTCCCTGGCATATGCCTCGTAATCGATAGGAGAAAGCGATCGCAAGATGTTGAGCTGCAACAGCTCATCAGTGCGATAGGAATAAGAGCGATGCATCTTGGCTAATTCGGCGCCGATCTTTTTGGCGACGAAGGGGCCAACTGCGTGATCGATCAAGCTGTCCTTGCCGAGGTCTTCCATAAACATCGCGGTCACCTGGCCGTGATGAGCCGCCATAAAAAGCTGCGGGCTGTTGGAGATCGAAGGCACCAGGATGCGCTCATGCAGATCTTGCTCGATCTCCCAAGGCGGCAGGACTTGTTTGTAGATCAGCGATGCTGGCAAGGCGTCGTGCAAGACAAGTCTCTCTACTCGCGAAAGATCGCGATGCCGCAATAACTCTCGAGACTGGACCTCCACTGGTTTGCCGTAAAACTCGGTCAACCAGGCCGTGAGTTTGGCGTCGGGAGCCGGCGGCAAAAGATCGAGGCTGGGGTCGTTGCTAAGTTGGTTGCTCAAAATCGGCCTCGGCTGAACGGGTGACTACCACGCTAATTGTACCCCTGTATCTCTTGCCCGGGATCGCCCATACGATCCCTGTTCTTCTAAATCTAGTTTCTGATATTCCACCTAACAACCTGGAGGTTTTACTATGGACGGACACGATGGCGGCGGTCATGACGGTTTTGGTCATGGCGGCCACGCAGACATGGGCCATGGCCACGGTCATGGCATGAGCGATCTGGACGCCACCGGCCACGGCCACGGCGTCGGAGACGCAGACGCATTTGCGCACAGCGGTCACATCACGGCGGAAGCCCTGATGGTCTCGCACTCTCACTGTCATGGAGCTGGCTGGGGTGATACCTTCGGCCACTTCAGCATGGACAGCTCGCATGGCTTTCACCATGGTCCCGACTTTGGCGGGATCAATGGCGAGGCCGAAGGCCGCAAGGCCTTTCGCAACAAGCTCGAGAAGGCCAAGATCGATCCGCGCCGCACCTTCTTTGGTGCGCACGTCGTTGGTCACGGGTATTCGGAAACGACCCGGATCTTTGCCAACCTCGCCAAGGCCAACGGTCTGGTGCGGGTTTGCGACACCGTCGGCAACTTTAACCCCGTCGATTTGATGGTGATGGAGTTGACCGACTGGAACAAGTACGTCGGCCCCTTCAACCGCAAGTTTCCCACTGGCGGCTGGTACAAGGGCGCCAACGGTCTGACCACGATCTGGAAGCAGTACTGGCAGGTCGGCACCCAGCGGCCCTGGTGGGATCCCTTTGGCCGGGTCAAATACAACCGGCTCAAGGCGACTTATCTCGAGGTGAGCATCGTCACCTGGTACTACTCGGACATCGGCGATTACGAGACTCGCATCGACATCAACGTGATGTCGACGCCCGTCCTCGATCCTGTCGACAAGCAGTGGGGCTGGCGCAAGACTCCGCTCGCCGAGCACCAGGATGCGGCGCGCAAGATCATCGATGGGCTGTTCAACGCTCTGGTGTCCAACAAGCCCGATGAGCTGATACTCGGTCGTCGTCGCAAGATGTACGATGCGGTGCTCGAAGCGCGCCGGCTCGAAGAAGAAGCCGCCAAAAAGCGTATCGGCAGTGAGTTTACCTACGGGAGCTCGGGTGCCGATATCGATGCTCTCTTTGAGCCTGAGGCGGCGGACCAGGAGCCCGATGGCGAGCGCGTCGACGTGGTGATACCACCCCCGGTCGGTATCGTCAAGTCGTGATGAAGTGAGAGCCGCAGGCCATCAGGCTTGCGGCTCTCATCCCTGAAATGAAAGGAAAAACGAAAAGGGCAAAACAATATGGCAATTTTTGGAAAGCATGATCCAAAGATCTTTATGCCGGGCTATCGTCTGGAGATCACCAACGATCGCCAGGCGCAGCTCTACAACCGCATCCTCAAGGTCAAGATCGCAGTCCAGATCGTCCTGATCGGGCTTTTGCTCTGGATGGCCGGCTGGAATTGGCAGCTTTTGCTTGCTGTCGCTGCGGTGGCTGCGGTCTGGCAGATCGGCTCGAGCTGGCTCGATCGGCGCGCACGCCGCAACGGCGGGAGGCGCGGCTGATGGGCGTGACGACGCGGACGCGCATACTCCTTGTCGAGGACGATCTCTCGCTTGGCGAGCTCTATCTGCTGGCTTTCGAAAAGCACAAGCAGTGTGAGGTCACCTGGGTGGTACGCGGTCGGTTTGTGCCTGATACCACAAGTGGTGCTGCTGATCTGATCCTGATGCTTATGAATGATCGGGGCGGCGAACAGGTCTTTGTCCCAGGGGACTTTGACTTTGCCATTTGCGACTATCAGCTCAAGATGAGTGAACTCACCGGTGAGCAGGTTGTCGCGGCCATTTCCCGTCAGGGGCTCCGCGTGATGGGGGCCTCGGGAGACCGGTGGCTCAATGAGACACTGGTCAAGGCCGGTGCCGTCAAGTCCATGGTCAAGCAGGATCTACTGAGCTGTCTGATCAAGGATCGCGAGTTTGGCGATAAGCTGATCGCGATGATGTCTATTTAGGTGTCGGGCGGTTTTAGTTTGAGCTGATTTTATGAAAAAGGGCGTGGTTTCTGACTTTGGTTAGAAATTGCGCTCTTTTTTTCTTTGATCTACTATAAAGCGTGGTGAGGTGTGGTTTGGATTTTGAGGGGAAATTTTGATGGGATAGGTGACGGTTTTGGGGCGTAGTTTAAAAGTCGCTATTTGTCTAAATTACCAACTAAAAAATGTTTTTTGAGGCTGGAAACTCAGTGATGACAAGGAGCCAAAATGTTAGGAATTTGAATTGTCTGCAAAGGCTTGCGGGGCGGTGTTATCGGCAGTGAGAAATTTTGCAATCTTTCTTACACCATTTTTTGTCAGACTAATGAGCACACGCCTCACAAACACCCGATAACAAGATCTCATGCTCCTCGAGTTTAAACCCCGACGGCACGAGATTGTGCAAATTGAGGCCACAATCAAAAATGTCATAGACCTTTTGACACTTACGGCACGAAAAATGATGATGGTGGTGGTGCCCGGGCAATTCGTAAAGCACCGACCCTCCCGGCAACTCCACAGGGCTCAATTTTTCATCCTGCAACAGCGCTTTGACATTGCGATAAACCGTCGCAATCCCCAGTCCCGGACAATCACTCGATGCTATATCAAGGATCTCCTGTACCGACAAAGGCCGCTTGGTGACCTCCAGTGCCGCCAGGATGGCTCGTCTTTGCTGTGTATTGCGTTCCATTTTCGTCTCTTGCGATCTCACTCCGATATTTTATCCAAAATCGTATTGACGGTTTGATAATGAGAAGCTATTATCATTAGTATCGCATGCGCCGCCCACGCTATATACCTCCGGGGAGCACGAGGTTGCTCAGTCCTCGCCCCGGATGTGATTGGTACGGATGGCTCTCGGTGCTGATCTATATAACCGTTCGGCGGCGCCATGCGATGATTTTTTAGGGAGAAATATCAAATCATGGCCGCAAACAGACGCAGCAAGGGCGATGGTCTACCCCGCAAAAAGAAGCTCGACCCTCTTGTCGCCGCCCGCATCGAGAGCATCGACTACAAAGATGTGCATCTCCTCCGCAAGTTTGTCAGCGAGAGCGGCAAGATCCTCCCTGCCCGTATAACCGGCTGCAATCGCTCCAATCAAAAAGCCATCGCCAAGGCCATCAAGCGTGCGCGAGAGATCGGCCTAATGCCGTTTTCGGGCAGTTTTAGCTAGTCAGAGCCTCACATAGGGCAAATACTATCGATCGATAGGGGCGGCCCGTAGCTTCGCTCATGCCGATTTCGCAGGTTTTGTTGCTCGACAAATGCAAGGCATCTGCGGCCACCTCAGCAAGGTCCGCGACCTCCATATGTGTTGCCGACGCCGTCAACTCCGGGTGCAACATGCCTCGATCTCCAGCCATGCCGCAGCAAGTGGCATGCAACGGCGCCACCACTTTTGAGGCGACACAATGCGCCAGCGAGCTCAATTTGCCGGTAGTGCCCAGGTTATGTGTCGAGCAGGTCGGGTGCAGCACCGCCAGGGGTGCTTTTTTTAGCAATGCCCCGTTTGCTTGTAGGGCAGGCAAAAGCCTGTCATTGAGCCAGTCCACCGAGTCAATAATCGTCATGTGCGAGTGGCGGATTTGATTTAGGGTAGAAAGATATGGTCTGAGCTCGGCTTTTAGACCAAGCGTACATGAGCTCGCATCGCAAACTATTGGCAGGCGACCACCGTCACTCCACCGCCACAAAGCCTCGACCGTACGATTGGCCATGTACTCGTTGCCTTGCTCAAAACCCTTGCTATGCCAGGGAGTAGCGCAACAATTGCCAGCTAGATCGAGAGGCATGTGGAGAGGCAGGCCAGCCTTTGCCGACACCGTGCATAGTGCCTCCTGTATTGTAATGTGGCTTTGTCCAATCTCTCCAAATATACGATTGACGCAAGCCGAAAAGTAAATCGCCGCCGCTTCCTCCCGCGTCACACTGCCGATTTTTTCCATCTTTTCCCCTGCCATCAGCGTCGCACCGGCAGGCAGCAGCTCCATACGAGACGGCACCAGGTCTTTGGGTAAGATAGATCGCACCACAGACAGTGTCGCTTGAGTCAGGCGGGAAAGACCCAGTCTGTTTGCAAGCCAATTGAGGTTGAGGGCCGCGCGGGCGGCGCTTTCGATGGTGGCCCAGTATTTTGCGGTATTAAATGCGATGGTGTTTGCTGCAGGGCCATGAGAAGCCGCACGAAAATGCTTGATCAGATCTCCAGTATTGATGTCCAGTGGGCATGCGATTGCGCAGGTACCATCTCCCGCGCATGTTTCGATGGCGTCATAGCGGTATTGGCGAGCTAGAGTATCGTATACAGCGCTGCCAGGTTGTTGTCGCAGCATTTCGCGCCGCAAAACAATGCGCTGGCGTGGGGTAGTCGTCAAGTCTCGACTGGGGCAGATTGCTTCGCAATATCCGCATTCGATGCAGCGGTCCACCTCCGGCTCGGTCGTCGGTGTGGTATGCAAATGTTTGAGATGCTGCGCTTGATCATGGCTCAGCAGTACGCCTGGAGCCAATATACCCTTTGGGTCGGCGAGGTTTTTGATGTGCCACATGTACTCGGTCAGTTTAGGGCCCCATTCTCTTTGTACAAAGGGCGCTACATTGCGTCCCGTGCCGTGCTCGGCCTTGAGGGAGCCATCGTATTTGTCCACCACTAGCGATACCACCGCCTGCATAAATGCATCATAGCGTGCGATGTCTTGATCATCGTTGAGGGAGGGTGTAATGAGAAAGTGCAGATTGCCTGCCGACGCATGTCCAAAGACAAAGCCTGGAAAACCATGTGATTGCATCAATTCCTGCAGATCTATAGCACCTTGTGCAAGATGCTCGGCCGGAAAGCAAACATCCTCCAGAATCAACGAAGTGCCCGATGGTCGCGCTCCTCCGACTGAAGGCAAGAGCCCGGCGCGCACCGTCCATAGTTGCGCGGCAATGGCTGGATCGCGGGTAAAATTGGCCGGCTCGTAGAGCTGTAAATCGGCTAGTGTAGCAGCTAGCCTCGTTTCGGCTATGGCGAGGAGGGCTTCGTTGGCTTCGCGGTATTCGACAAGTAAACCACATGCGGTGGTGGGGAGATCGGCCCAGCGTGCTGGTACTCCGGGCTTGCCCTGCACGGCCCTCAGTGAGGCGCGATCGCAGAGCTCGACTGCAGCCGCGCCGCTATCGACAAATGGCGCAACAGCTGAGGCGGCAGTATACAGGTCCGCAAAGATGAGGAGGGCGGTGAGTCGGTGCGGATCGGAGGGCACGCAAGTGAAGGTGGCTGAGCTGATGAAGGCCAGCGTGCCTTCGGAGCCGACCAGGAGACGGCGAAATATCTCTAGCGGTGTCGAGCCATCGAGAAAGGCCTGCATGTGATAGCCGGTAGTGTTTTTGATAGTGTATTTGCGGCGGATGCGCTCTACGAGCTCGCTGTCGGCCTCGATTTTGGCCTTGATGGCGAGGAGGCCAGCGGCCAGGGTGGGCTCTCGGCGCGCAAACTCGTCCTCCGCCTCGGGGGCGTCTGTGGAAATGGCGGTGCCTGATGGCAGGACGAAGCGGATGGCTTCCAGGGTCTGGTAGGAGTTTTGGACGGTGCCGCAGCACATGCCGGAGGAATTGTTGGCGATGACACCGCCTACGGTGCAGACGCTAACTGATGCGGGGTCCGGACCGAGGCGAAAACCGTATGGTGCCAAGGCTAGATTGGCCCTGAACATCACAGTCCCCGGCTTCACCTTGATTCGTTCACCTTCATCTAATACCGTCCATCCTGCCCAATTTTTTCTTACATCAATCAGGATGCCATCGCCCTGGGCCTGGCCGGAAAGGCTCGAGCCAGCGGCCCGGATGGTGACGGGCATTATAGGATCTTGTGCGGCGGCCCAGGCAAAGATGTCGATGATCTGGCGCTCTGTGGTGGGGCAAACGACGACTTGTGGGAAGAGGCGATAGGGACTGGCGTCGCTGGCGTATTTGACGAGGTCGATGAGGCGGTGGAGGACCTGGTGCTCATTGCCAGGGCCCATGATGCTGCGCATAGCGGCGAGAAGTGGTGCTGGGGTGCCGGCGGCGAGGCTATCGGGTGCGCGATCGTGCGTGGCGCGGGCGTTTGGAGAGAGGGGGAGGGGTGTGGGCATAGCAGGTATTTTACATCTTCCAATTGGTTGAGATTTTGACAATAACCCCGATAGTATGCCTTATATCAAGTAGTAGGGGGGCGGAAAAGCAAAAAAGAGAGGCGCCACACCGCTTAAAGCAGTGCACACGCCCCTCTCTGCCAAAAGCAGACTCATAACAATCCAATCAATTCAATTCGAAGATCTTGACCGGATCATGCCCTTTGATGCAAGCATTGATGATCGCTGCCACCTGGCTGATAGCCAGTATCCGCGCCGTAGTCACCTCCGCCGTATCTGCTCCATGCCCAGGATCTTGCTTAAAACGCTGAAGCGTACTCGTATACGGCTCAATCAGCAAATTAGCCAGACGTGTCAGGATCGTCGCCATCGTCTCATCCGCCGCCTGCTTGCTCACGCTCAATAAAGTCACATCCAGAGCATCGGCCTCTTCTTCGCGACGACGTGCCGTCTCAAGCAAACCATGCGCATTTTGACGCGCTTGCTGCGCCTGTCCTTTGACAAATAACAATTGACTCGGATGCGTTTCCACATCGATGATGCAAAAAGCATCGACCGCCCCGGCCGCCTTTACGGGCAGACTACGATCGGCATCACGGGCCAATGCCAGCAATGCTGCCTTTTGCAAAGCCTGCGTCGCACCTGCGATGATCTGCTCTTCGGCCAGGCCAAGATCCACAAGCGCCGTCAAAACGCCCAGATTGTGCGCCAGCCGATAATCGATCTGCTCCTCTGCAGGTAGTTGATGCAGTTTTTTCTGCTGCGCATCCACTGCCTCTAGCGCCGCTCCGATCGCCTCATGCAGGTATTGTCCGCAAAAGACGCAATACAAGGCCTGTAAGCGATAGATCTGCGCGATGCTCGCTTTTGGAGTGACAGACTCCACGCTTTCATAGCAGGCATCCAGTTGCGCCTGCCGATTTTTTTGTTGTGCCGCGGCCAGGATGATGGCCTGATTGGCATTTTGCTCTTTCATGATCGTAAGATTTGCAGTTAAAAAAAGATCGCCCTTTTTGCCTCTTGCATCTGGCGATTTGACTCCAGCTTGTAATCGAGCATGGTGTAACCATTGTCGTTGAGATACTGCTCAAAGATCGGATAGGTCTCGTCGCCAGGCTCAGGAGCCAGCATGATGCCGAGCTTGCTGCTAAACATGTGCCCGTTGGCATACAAAGTCACTTTGCCATAGCCTTCTACTTCGAGGTTCGAAATTTCTTGTGGAAAACCCACTACTGCTGCTGCATTTACAATTTTCATCGCTTTGTGATTTTTGATTTTGAAAAATGGTTTTACAAATAAAAACCGCGCCGCATCATCTCTGTGAAAGAGTCAAAAAAATCGTGTCATGGTGCCTATTCTGAGGGCCAATCGGCTTTGTTTTTTGCTCTCCCAAAAAATCTTTGCGTAAACGGATATGCCCCTACTCTATGGTTACCAAGAGGTAAAAGGGAAATTTTTTTTGGCTCTTAAGGCACAGTTTTAGCCTGAAAAGCACATTGTTAAGTAACTCAGCTAAAATGCCGCCCGAATGAGGACAAGAGTCCAGATCCGGGCGGCACATTGCGGGGCGCGCCTCGCTCAATCACTCCGCTAGCAGTAATAGCGCCATAAACGCTATCCCCGCCAGTACTGTCGCAAAATGCGCTACCGCCGAACCCGAAGGCACCAGAGCACTGTGCTTGAGCCGCGGCACCAGCAAACTCCCTGAGATGTAGAGCAGAGCACCCGCGGCCACCGGAGCGATGTACAGCGAAATGTCGTGCACCATCGTCCCAAGGCTGAGTGCCATCCCGCAACCCACCACCGCCACCAGAGCCGAGGCGAGGTTGGTGATCAGCGCTCGACGCTTGCTAAAGCCCGAGTGCAGGAGCACACCCATGTCAGCCATTTCGAGAGGAATCTCGTGGATGACGATAGCCAGCGTAGTCGCCAGGCCGACGGGCAGACCGATCATAAAGCTGATGCCGATGACGGCGCCGTCGATAAAGTTTTCAAAGGCATCGCCAAAGACGATCAACCAACCAGTCGAAGCCGGACGGCCTGTTGCATCGAGCTGGCCATCCCCGTGCGAGTGCTGGAGATCGTGACCGATCAGGTGACCACCGCCAAACTTTTGCAGGAGCAAATCGATGCCCAGAAAGGACATAAACCCGCCCAGCGCAAGCGCCATCACGAGCAGGCCAGCATGATCGTGCGCGTGCTCACTTTCGGCAGCGTGCTCCGCCGCATGGCCAGCAGCTTCGGCGATATCACTAATATGTGCGAGCGACTCCGGCAAGAGGTGCAGGAGGGCATTGCCCAGCATTGCACCAGCCGCCAGCGAAACGAGGAAGGGCAGGAGCCGAGCGAGCTTTGCGTCCGAGAGACGAAAGTACACTGCACCAATGAGAGAGACAGCGCTGACCGCAGTCACGGCCAGCAATGCATAGATATAGGTTTCCATAGGTTTGTCCGATCTTATTTGCTGTTATGGCCGGCAGCTCGAGCGCGGGCCGAAAGCCAGGGGAAAAGCTGCTTCCAGACTTCGATCGTGCCGGCCTCGGTGGTATCGATGGCAGTGCGGATCGCCATCAGCTGATCCTTGTGCGCGTCGCCGACAGCAGCGCTCAGAGCATCAAAAGCCGTCCGGCATGCTGCAAAGCAGGCTTTTTCGCGCTCGAGATACTCGTAAAACGCCTTTGCCCCTGCTTCTTTGAGCTTGTCGGGCTCGTCTTCTTCGCCCATGTTCCACACGGTGCGATTGACGGCGTCAGTGACGCGATGAGCAGCGCAGGCCAGATAAAAGGCACGCGACAGCGCTTGATACGCGACCAGATCCTTTTTGTCCTTGCCATCGAGCAGCAAGAGCAGGTTGTCGGAAGCGACCGCAAAAGCTTCGGTGCCCTGGCCAAAAACATCGCGACCCAGGCAGACCGGGCATTTGTCGACATGAGGATGGTAGGCCAGCGGCTCAAAGTCTTGCGACCAGATAGGCAAAGCAGAGGTGGTCAGCTCTTTTGTATGACTGTGATGATCGTGATGCCCATGACTGTGATCGTGGGGACCATGACCATGATGATCGTGATGCCCATGACTGTGATCGTGGGGACCATGACCATGATCGTGATGATGTGCATGGCCGCATTCGTGGTGTTCACACATGGTGAGTTCCTCGAGGTTTGATTTGGCGAAAGAATGGAGATCTTGCAGAAAGGTGCGTTTGTCTTGTCCAGAAGAAATAGATAGAAAGATGTCCTCACCTTAGAGTCCTGGGTGCAATCTGATCAAGGCTCATTTTTGGCGGTTGTCGCAATCTCAGGACATTTAGCAAATGATTTTTGGGGGTATTGTTGGTTGTATTGTCAGACCTTGAAAGTCTGATCCTGTTTTGAAAATGGAAACGATTTTCAAAAACCATTTCCTCTCTCCCCCATTAAAAATACCTAGCGCTAGCTGTGCAAAGAGAATGATAATGATTTATCAATCTTATTGCCAAGAGGGTGAGCGCCTTATGCCCCACCCTCTCGATATTTCAGCCTAATGATAATGTGTTATCATCAATCCTTATATTGTCATTTTGTGCGAAACATAGGTGTAAGCATGCAAGAAAAACATAGACTGCCAGTCACCGTACTGTCCGGTTTTCTCGGAGCGGGCAAGACGACCCTCCTCAATCAAGTCCTAAATAACCGTCAAAATCTCAAAGTCGCGGTCATCGTCAATGACATGAGCGAGATAAACATAGACGCGCGTCTGATCAAGCAAGGCAACAGCATCAATCGAGTGCAAGAAAAGCTCGTAGAAATGTCCAATGGCTGCATTTGCTGCACGCTAAGAGAGGATCTATTGCTCGAGGTCGGCAGGCTGGCGCGCGAAGGCCGCTTTGACTATCTATTGATCGAGTCGACAGGCATATCCGAGCCCATGCCCGTAGCTGAGACCTTTACCTTTACGGGTGAGGACGGCACTAGTCTCGGCGATATTGCCCGTCTGGATTGCATGGCCACAGTCGTGGATGCGCGCAATTTTCTCGATGATTTTCAGACTGCAGTTGACCTCAAGAGCCGCCAGCTAGAGGTCTCCGATCAAGACGAACGCACCATCGCCGACTTATTGACCGACCAGGTGGAGTTTGCCGATGTCATCCTCATCAACAAGGTAGATCTCGTCAATGCGGATGAGCTTTCCCGCCTGAGGGGCATCTTGCATCATCTCAATCCACGGGCCAGACAGGTGCAATGCGTGCGCGGCCAGGTGCCTCTCGATACCATCATCGATACCGGACTCTTCGACTTTCAAAAAGCTGCAGAAGCACCCGGCTGGATGATGGAAATGCGCGGCGAACACATCCCCGAAACCGAGGAGTATGGCATAACGAGCTTTGTTTATCAGCGCAGACGCCCCTTTCACCCCTATCGCGCCGGTGAGTTCTTCTCAGCCGAATGGCCTGGCGTGGTGCGCTCCAAAGGTTTTCTCTGGTTTGCCAATCAAATGGACAATGGCATCGAGTGGTCCCAGGCTGGTGGCGCATCTAATATCAATATGGGCGCCAATTTTTGGGCTGCCATAGAGCGCAGCGACTGGCCCGACGACGCAGAGATGCAGGCTGATATCCTGGCAGATTGGGATCCTGTTTATGGAGATCGCAAGCAAGAGCTGGTGCTCATCGGCATCGATATGGATAGAGCATGGCTGGAAGCCAGCCTCGATAAATGCCTATTGAGCGATCAGGAAATGGAGGCAGGACCGCTGGCCTGGGCTCAAATGCCTGAATATTTTGAAGGTCTGTGTGAGTTTATCGAGCGGCCTGCGACCGTTTGAGCAAACCGATATCATTGACCTGTTGCAAGTCGGCATAGTATTCCAGACCTGCCTCGATATCACCCATAAAGTCGATTGAGCCCTCGTTTAAAACGAGGGCTTTATTGCATAGCTCGCGACATGACTCCAGGTGATGACTGACAAAAAGCACGGCACGACCGTCTTGTGCTAGCGTGCGCATACGCTCCAGGCACTGTTTTTGAAAGTCCTGATCGCCTACCGAAAGCACCTCGTCTATAATCAGTATCTCCGAACGCAGGTGCGCAGCAACGGCAAAAGCCAGTCTCACCGACATACCCGAGGAGTAGCGTTTGATAGGAGTGTCGAGAAATTTTTCTACGCCAGCAAACTCGACGATAGCATCAAACTCTCGATCGATCTCGCGATTGCTCATACCGAGTATGGTGCCATTGAGATAGATGTTTTCGCGGCCGGTAAGCTCGGGATGAAAGCCGGAACCCACCTCGAGCAGGCTGCCAACGCGGCCATAGAGATCGATCTTGCCGTTTGTAGGCTCTGTGATACGGCTGATTAGCTTGAGCAGTGTACTCTTGCCCGAGCCGTTATTGCCCAGTATTGCCATGACGTCTCCAGCAAAAAGATCAAAAGACACATCGTGGATGGCCTTAAAATCTTGATAGCGTCCGCCTCTGAATCCTTTCAGGACCCAGGCGGCCAGCGCCTCTGCGGCAGTCACGTGATCGTCTATGCTTTGCGCTATCTTGTAGGTCTTGCTCAGGCCACGCACTGAGAGCGCCAGTTGTGGCGGTGGCGAGAGATCCAGGATCATGTAGTCCTGGTCAGCATAATCGGGCAGGGCTTGCGCGTCGCCTTTTTTAAGGCTAGATGACATCAGCAAACCTCCTTTCCATGCGTTTAAAGGTCACAAGGCCAGTCAAAAAGACGATAGCCGAAACTGTAATTGAAAAGGCGATGGTAGTGGCATCAGGAGCAGCAAGGCCCAGTAGAGAACAGCGGAAGCCTTCGAGTAACCCAGAGAGTGGATTGAGGCGAAAGACAAAATGCAAATCGGAAGGCGCTCTAGTCAGGGCCTGATCGAGCGTGTAGCCTACTGGGCTAGCGTAAAGCATCATCTGGAGCGCAACGGGCAGGATGTGCTGCACGTCGCGATAAGAGACCATCAATGAGCCGATCAAAAACGACAAGCCTGAGGCAAGCATGGCGAGCGACATGAGCCAGAGAGGGAGAAATGCCAGGCAATAATCGAAAGTCATACCCGAGAAGGCCATGATCGCAGTCAAAACCAGGATGGAAATGATCAAGTCGACCGTACTCGACAATACCGATGACAGTGGCAATAGCAATCTTGGAAAATAGACTTTGGAGATGAGCTGAGAGTTGTTGACGAGCGAGTTTGAGGCCTTATTTAGGATGCTGGTAAAAAAATTCCAGGCGATAAGGCTCGACATCGAAAAAACAAAATATGGGACGCCTTGAGGGCCGGGCAAGAGTCCAATGTTGTGAAATACGATAAAAAACACAGATGCGCCGAGTATTGGCTGAAGCAAGACCCAGAATGCACCTAGATAGGTCTGGCGATAGCGTACTTTGATATCACGCCAGGCCAGAGTCGCCAGAAGATCTCGATACTGAATCAAATCACGAAAATCAAGCAGGTCCAAAGGAGAACTAGGCCTGATTGTGCGCAGTGGTTGAGTTGAATACTCGACGGCTCCGGCCGTGCCATCACCACCGGTACTGGAAGCAATGGTAGAAGGCTTTAAACTGGCTGGAGTGCAGAGTCTTAGCATCTACCTAAATAATTTGGTTAATACCAGCTAAGAGTACTTAAATATTTTCTGTTTGTCGAGACTGTCTATCGGCTATATCGTAAAGCCATCAATATCTATCCTTTTGCAGTCAGGCGCGACAATTATTTTACTAGTGGGCCAAACAGTAAAGTGTCCAGACCTCTGATAAGGCCCGGTTTTTGACTGACGCGCTCGATAGCCAGCAAGGTGCCGGCGACATAGGGTGTGGCACCAGATCCGGCATCATGTCTGATCGTCAGTCTTTCGTCCGGGAGACCAAATAGTCCCTCAAAGGCAAGTGTGTATCCGGGCAGGCGTAAGCTATGCACTTGAGTGTCGCCGATCCGGGCCCCTCTAGCCTCGCGATAGCCTATGGTTTCGCTGATGGGGAGGTCGAGCACGGTCGTGTTGATCTTAGCCAGCTCTTCGGCGAGTTCTCTGGTGGTGCCCGCTGGCGAGTCTTTTTTGCCAGCAGAGGCATAGTCGACTATCTCGCGATGTGGGATGTATTTTGCAGCCATCATGCAAAAACGCTTGGCCAAAGCAGCAGTGATCGAAAAATTGCCGGCAGCGATGACTCCTAGCTTTTTGCTCATAGCTAGATCGGCTATCTCCTCAAAGTCTTTTTCGGCGAGGCCGGAACTGCCGATCACCACATGCTTGCCGCAATCGAGAGCGGTCAAGACATTGTGCTTGACGCAAGCTGCCGATGTATAGTCGACGTAGACGTTTGTGCTTGGAGAGTCTTTGAGTGTTTTTTGCAAGTCACCAGATAGAGGCAGATCCCAACTGCATTTGTCGGGATCGATGAGGTGGCCCAGGTCCTTGCCTAGATCCTTGCTGTTTGGACCGACAACAGCCCCGACCAATCTATGCAGGTCGTGTTTTTTTATGGCTTTGGCCACAGCGCTCCCAGTCCAGCCGGTCGCACCGCCTATGATTATTTGTGCCATATCTGGATATCCTGTTGTTGGGCTTTATGTAGGGCCGATAGAGACTACTATCAGGGAGGCGTCAGTGTCGACTGGCGCCTTGAGGGTGATGCTCTTGCAGGTGCCGGGCAATTTGAGAGTCTGGCCGGCGTTTAGCGTGCCGCCGTCATACTGCAAATGACCGGCCGTTACGACCAAGAGTTGATCGAGCGATTTGGAGACAGTATTAAATGTGGTGCCGGCTGCTACCTTTGCTTGCTGGACCTCCCCGCCCATTGCAAAAGTGCTGTGGGGGGCGAGCACGCTAGGTGCAAAAGATAGAGCTGCTAGATTAGCCTCGAGCGCATCGCTGGTAGTGGCATACAAAAGGCTGTCGCGCATCACGCCTTTCATGGGGATATGCTTGGAGAGATAACCTTCGAGCGTCATGCCTGCCTTTTGCAATACGCGCGCCGAGCCAAAATTGGCGGGATCGCATGTGGCGCTGATCTTGGTCATGCCCAGTTGTTGAAATGCATAGCGCAAAATAGCCAGGGCTGCTTCTGAAGCAAAACCCTTACCCCAGGTATCTTTAGCATAGACATAGCCGATCTCGCCTAGAGGGGAGTTTTCTTTGAGGCGACGTAATGTAATGGAGCCGATGAGCCGATCGTCGGTCTTGGTCGTGACCGCAAACTCGTAGTTGATCTTGGGCTCTACGGCTTGATTGGCAACGCACAGCTCTAAAAAATTGCGTGTTTGCTCCTCGGTATTTGGCCCCCATTGCATATACTGAGTGACCTCGCGGTCGCGAGAATAATCATGAATGGCGGCCAGATCGTCCATAGTATGTGGACGGAGTCGCAATCTGTCTGTCTCCAGCTGATTTTGTGTGGTTTTGACCATGCCAATCTTCTACGTATGGGACGTGATGCATAAGTATACGCCAAGTAAGACCCTTGCTTGTCAAGATTGACGGCGTGAGCTGCGCTAGCTTTGCCTGGGTGAGATCTGGCTAAGTCAAATGATTGTATGGCCGTTTTGCCAGACTTGTATTGCATTACAGACTTAATACTCGCGCGCGCCCGTCGTAAAGACCAGACTATTTTTTCTATGTTTTGTCTGTCACCAATTTTCACTACTATTTTTCAGGGCCGTCACTACCAAACATTTTTCCACCGCAATTGCAGCAGTCGCATTTACAAGATCTTTCTTTCAGACCCTGAGTGGTCATGGTGACTATCGACGTTCGCACAGAAAGAAACAGCATGATTAGAAAACTATCTCTCAAGCTGCTTGGTTTCAAGCTGCATGCCAAATTGGTGTTGCTCGCGCTCAATCCTCTGACGCCGACCAACCGCACCCAGACTCTCGAGACGATTGAACGACTCAAGGCCATCACCGTCGAACTCGACGGCAAGGCCAGCGTGTCGTACACCTCGCTCCTCGAGCAAGAAGCCCACGTCTACTCCGCTACGGCGCGGACCAATACTGAGCTCCTCGATCTCGATGCGCGCTGGGCCGAGATCGAGGCGCTTAGAGTGCAGGCCGTCGGACCCGAGCATGTGCTTGTGGCCCGAGCCTTTCATCACAGGGCGCGCATCCGCAGTCGTCTCCACGATCTGCAAAATGCCCTGCGCTTTTATCGCCAGGCCGACAAACTCTATGAACGCCGGCACTACCTCTCCTACGAGCACATAAGCTGTCTCGAGGAGCAGGCCGACGTCATGGATGCACTCGGCGATCACCAGCAAGCTGCCAGCCGGCGGCTTCTGGCCCACCATTTGTCCGGGATACGGCTGCAATACCGCGGCTCGCGTTTCGGCTGAACAAAAATACAGCCTAGCAAGGACTAACTATGTTTAAAAACCTCAAGACTCCGCACGGCAACCCCCTGCAGCATTTCTGGAATATGCTGGCGTACTTTGGTGCCGCTGCGGTGCTCGTGCTCGCTCTCACCCCGGGCCTCTCTGTGGCCGGTGGTCTCATTGGCGTGGCGCTTTCGGGCGTCGGCCTGGGTGCTGTGACACTGGCGCTCGGCATTGCTGTCACCATCGTCATCCGTCGTGTCGGCAGCCTCGTGCAGACCGGTCGCCTCCTGCAGTACGGCAGCTTCTGGCTGGCTGCGTGGCTCGGTCTCCAGGGACTGATGCTGCTTGGCGTGGTCTCTGGCGTGGACAGTGCGGCGGTCAGCTCGCTGATCGTCTTTGGCGTCGCCTTTGGTGCGGCTACCCTCTTTGGCGAAGTGCCTTGGAAGGGGCGGACCTGGCTGCCGATGCGGCGCAAGTCTAAGTAAGCAAGCGTGAAAAGGCGGATGGGGGATCGAAGGGTCTCTCATCTGCTTTTTTTGCTTTTTTGTTTACTATATAGCGTAGCGTATCTTGGGTGACTGTGGTTTGAGTGGCGGAGTGGGTGTATATGATTGTTTTAGGCCTTCGTGAAAAAGCCGCTTTTTGACAAAATTACCAACATGACCAAAAAGTTAAGATCCCAAAATGCAGTAAGGGCGGAGCGCAAAAATGATCTGGGTCTGCACAAAGCTTGTATCATGGCGGGGAGTGATCTCTCCGCAGTAAGATATTTTGCAATTTTTCAAACATTCTGGATGTTTCTATCCAGAAAATTCACTACCCAGGTCAAGAATGCCTTTTTTCACTACAGGAGAAAATGCAGACATGGCCCTTCTAACATAAGATCCTTTTGCAATGGACAAAACTAAAGCCAATTCAGTCGTAACGCTCATTACTCGCGTTCAGCCAAATGAGCTAGACCCCTCCAATTGGTTGGTGCGCTTGTTGATGACAGGGGTGCCGTTCGAGGGCTTCTGGAGTGGTGAGATCATACCGCCCAGCCGCAATCCTGATGGTGATTGGCTCTTGTTGCAGAGGTTTCGCAGCGAGGCGCAAGCTATTGCTTTTCGCGATGCCGCAGCACGCAGAGAGCTGCTGGCGGAGCGCCCTGCAATCACCGCAATTACCGAGCAGATCACTACAGATGGATCTATGGGCAATGCCGTCACGGCCATCGTTACCAATGTCAAACCATCAATGCAAGATGCTTACTGGAGCTGGGCACAAAAAATCCACGCGGCCCAGGCCAAATTTGCCGAGTACGGCGGCATCTACGTGCAGCCCCCTCCGCCACACAAGCCAGGCCAATGGACCACGCTCGTGCGGTTTGACAGTGCCCAGGCACTCGAGACCTGGTTTGAGTCGCCGGAAAGACAGGCCCTTCTGGCTGAGGCCGAACAATTTGTCGATACGACGCGTTATCACCAGGTCTCGAGCACATTTCCCGGCTTTTTCCCTCATGACGACGAGATCGGCAAGCCCACTCCCAAGTGGAAGGCATCACTGATGGTGCTTGTTGGCTTGTTTCCCATCCTGGAAGTGCTGAGGTATTTTTATACGCCCTGGGCCGCGGAGGCCAATATCCGCCTTGTCCTCTCCCTGGCTTTGAGCACCGCTGTCAGTGTCAGCCTTGTCTCGTATGTCACGATGCCTTTATTGGTGAAATGGTTTGATTGGTGGTTGGCGCCACCGCCAAACAAAGCAAGCGCAAGTACTGATTTAAAAGGGCTGGCCATAGTGCTGGCGGTTTTTACCGTAGAAATATCGATTGCCTGGAATGTCCTGATCAAATGAGTATCAATTGCTCTGCTAAAATACAGCGATGGGCAATTTTTTAGAAGGCTTTCTCATAATTGGCGGGAGCACTGCTGCCTCTATCCTTGGGATGTTTCTCGTCCGCAAGAACATCTCCCGCTCGACTCTCGAGTCCGGTCACGAGGTCGCCGGCTATCTCCTGGCTGTCATTGGCTCGCTCTATGCCATACTGCTTGGCCTGATCGTAGTCAGTGCCCAGTCTCGCCTGGACCACGCCAGTCAGATGTGCATCACCGAGGCAAATGCCTTGAGCGACATCTACCATTTTGCTCACCCCTTTGATCAGCCCGCGAGGCATCGCATCCACGAAGCCATCTACAACTATGCTCGAGTCGCACAGAAGCAAGACTGGAGCAAGGTCGTCGACAAAACCGAAGAAGAAGCCACCACTCCTTATTATCGAGAGCTCTGGGGCGCCATCGTCGAATACGAACCCCAAAAGCAAAGCCAGCAGGCCTGCTACAGCAGCATGCTCAGCACCATGCAACAACTCAGCGATGCTCGCAGATTTCGTATGATATCCAGTCGCGCTGGTCTCTCCAGCGTCCTCTGGATGATCCTCATAGTAGGTGGCGTTTTGATCGTCGGCTTCACATATTTCTTTTTTGTCGAAAACATCCTCTCGCAGACACTCATGACTGTTTTTGTGGTCTTCTTTCTTTCACTCAATATCTTTCTCATCTATCTCGACCAAAATCCTTACCGCCCCGAACTGGGTATAAAAGCAACCAATTTTAGTTTCCCCCTCAAATGGTTTAAAGAGTCATCAGCCGAGCTGCGTTTGCCTGCAGCCCTCAACAAGCAATCGGTAGAGGACAGCAACACCATCCATGAAAACTAGTCTTATATCTATCATCTGCGCGCTGATGATCTGCACCGCGAGTGGATCTGCATCTTGTGCTCAGGGTCAGGTGCAAAATAACGGCGCAATTGCCCCCATTACCAGCCAATACGACAGACTCGATCACCTCATCGAGCAAGAGATGGCCATGCAAAATATCCCGGGCTATGCCATCGCGGTCATCCGGGATGGCCGTGTCATCTACTCGCGCGGCTATGGCTACGCCGATCTCGCTACTCGCCGACCTGTCAATAACCAGACAGTCTTTGGCCTCGCCTCTCTCACCAAGACATTTACAGCCCTCGTACTGCTTAAGCTAGTCGACGCCGGCAAGATCGATCTCGATGCTCAGCTCGGCACTTATATGCCCCGCATCCAGGAGCCCTACAAGAGTGTCACCATCAGGCAACTAGCCTCTATGACCGCCGGCGTACCTGCCTCAGTGCCACATGAGATCGCCTGGCCAGCCCAGATAGCCACGCTCCAAAAGCTGCCCCTGGTTGCCCAACCTGGTGCCTCCTACTTGTACTCCAATTTTAGCTACCGCCTGCTGGGCACTGTCATCCAAAACGTCACCGGCCGCCCATATCTGCAAAACGTCCGCTCCGCCATCCTCAAGCCACTCGGTATGAGCACCACTGGTACCACCGCTATCTTTTGGGACAGCGGTAATGTTGCCACCGCTTACGGTGACAATATGGGCAATGGCACCATTCGTCAGGTTGATTACAAAGACCCTGCCATATCCTTTTCGGCCGGCATGCTCGCCACTACTATCGATGACCTCGGCCGCTATGGTGTCGGCCTTTTGCAAGGCAATATGCTCAGTCGCCAGGGCTATCAGACCCTCTGGCGGCAACGCCCGCCACTAGCAAACGGAGCGCCTAGCAACTGGGCCTTTGGTTGGGCTTGCACTAATCCGGCATGGCCAGCATTTGCCAATAAGACCATGGTCGCTATGAATGGTGGCACGGCAGGCGTCGCCTCCACGATGATGCTTTTTCCCGATCAAAATTGCGGCCTCGTGGCGCTCTGCAATCTGCGCAAACCCCAGACCTATGCGATCGCCAAAAAAGCCGCACATCTGCTCTTTGGCGCCCAAGACCAATCCGGATGAATAAGCTAGGTCTCGAGCTAATATCGCTTGCCGTCGACTCTATCGGTCATAAACTCGCCCAGGGCATTGTCCATATTTGGGTCATTGATCACGTTTTGGAGTGCCCCCAGACGCTTGTAACCGGCCGGAGTTGCATAGAGGCTGTCTGAGTACGCCATTTGCTTGGGTGGGCCCACGTCGAGCTCCTTGTCCACTTTGCCATGATAGGTCGTCTTTTGCAGATCTATGGGAAAGCCTTTGACTATCGGCAATCCCAGGCATTGATCGACGGCCTTGATAATATTTGCGGGAAAATCATAAGCAGTGGGTGGCAAAACATGCATGGTGGCTTTTTGTATCATCAGGGCCTTCCAGCTGGTTTTGCTCTTAGCCTGCTTTTCGAGCGGCTCCAGTTGCCACTCTATAGTATCCAGGGTCTTGACCTTTGCTGTTTTTGAGGAAATGGTAAGAAGAAAAGAAGGGTCTGAAGGCCGAAACATCGCAAGAGTGGTGATAAAAGGAGGTTTGAAATCTTTGACATCGCCCAGCCAAAAGACTTTGCGATTGTTGTCACGATACTCTATCTGCCACTGGGGCGCACGTGCCACCATCGTGGTATGCCTGTCCAGATAATCAATGCGGATATTGTTTGGATAGATAAAGCTCTCGAGTGCACCTTGAGTCATCGATGTCTGCTTGATGCACAGCACCTTTTGCTGAGCTTTGGCAAGAGGCTGTGCCCAGGCGGGAGCGCTTTGGCTCAGAGCAGTCATGAGGATCACGGCGGCGATCGCGCTGCGTGTGCCTGTGCGGGCTAGCATCAATGAGTGAGCATCAAATCCAGTCATGATCTGATTTTAGCTAATTTTGCGGAAAGAACAAATACCCTTTTGGATCTTGTGGATCTGGTCTGATCACAACGATCTTACCCTCGTGCCGCTTGGGGCGGCCATTGCGTGTCAACTCGCCATGCAGGCCTGCCACGACTTGTTGCGGCACAATTCGCGCTCTAGATTTGTTGCGCTCCTGGCAAACATCCAGTGGCGTGTCCACCAGCCACAGCTGTATATCTTCGTAACCTGCTGCTCTAGCTCTGTCTATGATGGGTTTGCGCTGTCTCTCGTTAATATTGGTATTGTCGATGACAATACTATCACCGGTGGCAAGCAGCTTGTCCAGACGTTCAAAAAAGATGGCAAAGACCTCGTCCTTGTCGCCCTGCTCGATCTCGTTGCCGTAGAGCTCAAGCCTGATGCTGTCTGCATTGAGGCAGGCATATCCCTTTGCCTTCACCCTCTCTGCCAGGGTGCTTTTGCCAGCGCCGGGGATACCGACCATCAATATCAATTTCTTTGGCATATCAAGCAAATTGCGCCGTCAACCATCTGTGTTGAGCGGGCTCGTACTGGTAGGCCAGTTTGCCGCGCACTAGAGTCAGGATAAACCGACCCTTTAGACCACGCCCTAAAAAGGGACTGTTTTTGCTCTTGCTCGAAATCTGATCGGTGTCGAGCTTGTAGGTAGCCATCGGATCGAACAAGCTAAAATTGGCTCTGGAGCCGACTTGTAGAGGCTGCTGGGCGATGCCCAGGATCTTGCCTGGATTGACGTGCAGATAATCCAGCACCTTGAGGGCTTCTTGGGGTGTGGTTCTGGCGGCGAGTTTTTCAAAGCAGAGACTAAAGGCTGTTTCCAGACCGATGATGCCGCATGGTGCAAGATTGAAGCCCTGAGCTTTTTCGTCACGCGAGTGCGGAGCGTGATCCGTTGCTATTGCATCGATCACTCCTGTCTGCAAGCCCTCGATCAGGGCTTCGCGATCGTGCTCGTCGCGCAGAGGGGGATTCATCTTGTAGTTTGTGTTGTATCCAGGGATGTCACTGGCTGTCAATACAAGATGGTGCGGCGTTGTATCGGCCGTAACCGGCAGACCGTCTGCCTTAGCGCGCTCTATGAGTTTGACCGATGCGCGAGCGCTGACGTGTGCAAAATGCAGATGCGCTCCGGTAGCCCGCACCACTTCGATCTCGCGAGCGATGCAAGCTGCCTCTGATGCCGCCGGCACTCCTGCGAGGCCTTTGAGAGCACAGCACATGCCTTCGTGCATGACGCCCGTGCCGGACAAGTCCTTATCCTCTGGATGACTGACGATAAAAGTACCCGCCGCTCTGGCCTCGAGCAAGGCTCTGCGTAGCAAGGCTAGATTGGTCACTGGCAGTCCATCATCGCTAAAGCCAGCGGCTCCGGCCTGCGCGAGGGTAGCGATCTCGGTCAATTCTTTGCCGGCCATGCCCTTTGTCACCGTAGCTAGTGGCAAAACCTCGACCAGGGCTTTTTCTCGTATTTTTGATTGCATGCGCTCCAGCATGGCCTTGCTATCGATCGGTGGCACAGTATTGGCCATGGCGACGACAGTAGTAAACCCTCCCTGAGCGGCTGCCTGAGTGCCTGTCGAGACGTCTTCTTTGTGCGACTGGCCAAAATCGCGCAAGTGCGTGTGCAGATCGATCATGCCTGGCATAAGCCACAGGCCCTGGCCATCAAAGACCATGCCTTCGTTTGGGTCGTCCTGGCTGTCTCTTTGGGCATTGGAGGGCAAAATACTCGCTATATTGCCACCATCCACACTTACGTCGTAGGCTTGGGCTTGCTTGCCTTTAGAAAGCAGGAGAGGGTCGATGATGGTGACGTTTTTGATCAGCATCAGACCGATCCTCCCAATAATAGATAAAGTGCGGCCATGCGGTTGAGGACGCCATTTTGTACTTGCTCGAGTATGAGCGAGTATTCTTGATCGTCGGCCAGAGCGTCGGTGATCTCGAGACCCCGATTGATGGGACCAGGATGAAGGACCTTGACCTGAGGCGAGGCGAGGCGCAGGCGATCGTGATCGATCCGATAATTGGCCTTGTAATCGTCCAGGCTAGCGATCAAACCCTGCTCTTGTCTTTCGAGCTGCAGGCGCAGGCAGATGACGATATGCGCGTCTTGGAGCGCATCATGCAATCTATGCGAAACGCTCACTCCTGGCAGATCGCTTAAATGATCCGGCATCAATGCCGGTGGGCCGGCAAATGCCACGGTGCCCCCTAATCTGGTGATGAGATGCATATCCGAACGCGCCACGCGACTGTGCATGATATCGCCGATGATGGCAACTTTTAGTCCGGCCAGAGACTTTTCGCTTAGTGCGTTTGTCGCCCGCCCGTCGGATTTGAGCTCTGGGAGCCTGCCTAGCGACTCGAGGATAGTAAAGATGTCGAGCAGACCCTGCGAAGGGTGACTGTGCCAACCGTCGCCTGCATTGATCACATGCATCTTTAGATCGACCTGATCTGCCAGATCTTGCGGTGCGCCAGATTGATTGTGCCGCATCACTATGGCATCGACACCCATGGCCCAGAGATTGAGCGCAGTATCTTTTAGCGACTCGCCCTTGGCTACCGAGCTCGTTTTGAGATCGAGGTTGAGGACAGTCGCTCCTAGTTTGCGCGCCGCGAGCTCAAAGGACGACCTGGTCCTAGTGGAGTTTTCGTAAAATAAATTGGCGATAGTGCGATTGGCTAGTACCGTCAGTGGTGCGGCCTTATGCGTTTTGTTGGCCTTGAAGGCCGATGCTAGTGCCATCACTAGCGAGAGCTCGTCCAGGCTCAAGTCCTGTGTGGTGAGCAGATGGCGTCTTTCCTGCCATTTTTTTGCAGCTGACTGCTCCGTCTTGGAGACGTTGGCATGTAGTTTTGTCAGGAGATTGTTGATGTCGGGTTGAGCGTATTTTGTCGTCATGACAGATAGTTTAGCCTAAAATATACAAATGCCAGCTGAGTTTGACGCCGAAGAAATCCTCAACATCACCCAGGGACGCCTTGCCCAGGGCATGATGCCCGATGGTGCCGGCACCATCGAGGTCGATTCGCGACGTTTGCAGCCAGGGCAGTGGTTTTTTGCACTATGCGGCACTACTTTTGACGGCCATGATTTTATTGGCGACGCCTTTGCCCAGGAGGCGCTGGGTTGCGTAGTCGAAGAGCGCGGCAACTACCCCATAGCTTCTACTAGTTTCGCTCTGATCGCCGTGGACGATACCGAGGAGGCGCTCGGTCTACTAGCCGCCAACTGGCGTAAACGTCTAAGGCGCAAGATCGTCGTACGCCTGGCCACAGGTCCCGGGGCCCTCGACGCTTTGAGCGTTATTCTCTGGGAAAGATTGGCTGATGGTTTTAAGGCCAAGGGGCAGGAGGCCGCTCAATTGAGCTGGAAGATGAATGTCTCGGAGATACTGGTGGACTTTCTCAGCCTGGATGACGAGATCGGCCTGATCTTTGCTGATCTTGCACCGGTGCCCGATAGCAAGCTCGATTTTGTCTTGCAAAAACTCAGGCCGGACGTGGTCCTGTACTCGAGTGTATTTGCTGGACCGACAGGGTCAGGTGCTCGAGAGATCGATCTCGATGCTATGAGTCTGGACGCAGCCTATGATGCGATGATCGACGCGCTCAAGATCTGAGACCAGGTCTAAAAGAACGCTAGACTAGATCTTGGCCAGGATGGGGCGTGATCTGGATATCAGCGTATAGCAAAGATTGGTCAAAAACATGGTGCCGGGCAGGATGTAAAAAACCGCTGCGCATTTGCCAAAGGGGAGATTTTTGAGGATCATTGGGATGGCCTCTGGTCCATACCAGCGCTCTTTGGACTCATCTATGAGAAAGAGGCTCCAGGCCGATGTGTCGAGCTCTTTGATCAGGCTGCGGGCGTTTTGCGAGGCAGACTCTCGATCGACAAATGTAAAGAGCTGCTGCTTGTCCCATTTTTTTATCAGTGCGCCAAGGCGGCGCACCACTGTGCAGCGCTCGTCGCAAACGATCGTGTATGTAAGGGTTTCCTGGCAATGACTGGCGTTTGTGTCCATATTGCGCACCTTCCGATATCAATTTTTCAAAGTGCAATTAGTTTAGCAGGATTTCACTTTTGCCAATACCCTATTTGGTGGCAATTAATGTGGCTGGGTATAATTTATATATGTGGATCGATGAATACCGCTACTTTACAGAGATTGTCATCCCCTACCTCAAAGCCCACTGGGACGAGATCGACCTGGTCGAGACCACGAGCGGAGAGCGGGACGGGCATCTGACCAAGGCAGAGCTCGAGTCTGCTCGAGATCACGCCCGTGAGCGTGGCGATGATGAGGCCGCAGACATTTTGCATGAGTTGATCATGCGTTATGACGTCATCTGCTCTGCTTATCCCGACAGCGATTGCGGCATAGCCGAGACAACTATCGGTATTTCTCATGCCGATGTATCCGTCTACGTGCAATTGCAAGACCCGGCCTATCGCAAACACATGGGCACTCCTGAGCCGACCGACTGGCAAAGAGGGGATAAGGGCGCCGATGGGCAATGAGCGCTCCATCGTCTCATATGCGATGCGCTTGTTCGTCGCTTTTGCAGCCATCCTGACTATTTCATCCTGTACAGATAAGCCCCGACCCCGCATAGAGGTTGCGCCTATGCGTTGCGATATCGGTCATGTGCAACCTTTGACTGAGGGCCGAGCGCATTTTGATATAAAAAATACAGGCGACGATCATTTAGATATCTCAGAAGCCAAGTCGGAATGCGGATGCACGGCAAGCGACTTTAAGCCGACCAGGCTAAAACCCGGCGGCACACTGCCTCTGGACGTGACCATCGACACGAGCATGAAGCAAGGTGCCGTGGTCAAAGACATGGCCATTTATAGCAACGATCCAGAGCAGCCTATGGTACGCATCTATATCGATATGTTTGTCGAGGATCCACACAAGGCTGGTATCAGTGAGGCCGACATGCATGCTGCCGCCCGCAAGATATTTACTGCCGAGTCTTGTCGTCGCTGCCATGTCGATGAAGGTATGGGCTTGATGGGGCGAGACTTGTTTGAGGCTGATTGTGCGATGTGCCACCGCACGCAGCCGTCCGGCATCACATCCGGTCCACTGCTGGAGGGTGGTCACATGCGCATAGATGCGGCCAGGCGAGCCATCATCCAGAAGGGATCAGAAAAGTCCACGATGATGCCTGGCTTCAGCGAAAAATACGGTGGGCCACTCACAGAAGAACAGATTGACTCAATAGTTCAGTATCTCAATAAGGGTTTCGCCCGCAAGTAGTTGTCAAGAATTAAAGGCCAAAAAAATGGGATCGAGGTTTTTAGGCTCGACCCCATTTAAATGCCATCAGCGTTTGCCGATGACCGATATCTTTTTGCGTCGACGGCTCCGTACTTCGCTCATGGTCGGGCAGGCCTGGCCGGCATAGGTCTCGAGCACGGCGATGCGATCCTCGACTGGCGGGTGGTTTTCGCCAATCTCGCGCCACCACTGACTGATGCGGCTCAGAGCCCCATTGGCATGCCTGTGCGAGCCCTCGTGCAGGCTCACGAACAAGAGGCCGGACATGCCGCCCAGCAAGATCTTGAGCTGCAGGAGAGCTTGATTGCGCTCCATCCAGTCGGTGATCTTGAGCAAGGCAGTGGCCAGGGCGCATGGATCGCCGGTCCACTGAGCAGCCAGTGCATCGGCAGCGTTTTCCCGCGCGCGGCTGACAAAGAGTGTGACAAATTTTGCAAAGAAGCTCACCACCCAGAAGAGCAGCACGGTGACGATGAAGCCACCGATACCGGCCACTGGAGCGGCAAAGCCCTTTTTGCTGTCCTTGCCTTTGAGATTGAATCCGCCCTTGGAAGGCTGGATAAAGGCCGGTCGAAAGAGCCATGGCAGACCGCCGGCCAAAATGATGGCAAAGAGCGAGCCGAGCGTGGATGTCATCGAGGTGATGGCCACGTCCCGCGTTTTGACGTGGGCGAGCTCGTGAGCGAGGATGGCCCTGAGCTCATTGTCCTCCAGGTCGACGAGGAACAAGCCTTCGGTGGCGGCGATGAAGGCAGCCGAAGGACTGCGGCCCGTCGCAAAAGCATTGGGCATGCCGATGGGCGAGATCAAGACTTCGGGCTTTACCTTGAGCCCCGTGGTCGGAAAAATCTCGTCTACCAGGCGCACCAGACGCATGTGGTCGGGATTGTCGGGCGAAGGAGCGTGGCATTTCATCAGGGTCTTGACCAGGGTGCCGCTGTTGTACCAGCTGAGGATAGGCAGCACGACTGACAGGACAAAGATGATGACTGAGGCTGGCCCGATGTGCAGGCCGACAAAGGTGAGTGCAGAAAAGGCGAGTGCGGCGAGCAGCAAAATGCCGCCGATCGTTCTCGCCCAGTTCGCGCGCAACTGCCGCGAATTGGCTTTTTGATCGGTATTGATCACAGGAGGTCCTTATTGCTTGTGCTTGAGGTTGACCTTGGATTTAAATGAAAGAATGTGTTTATGAAGTCGATAAGGCCAACAACCTAACCGATGCCTGGCTGCAAAGGCCATAGCCAATGCTTATTTAAATTGCGCTAGCTGCGCTTTCTTGGCAACAGATGGTCCTATTTATGACCGCAGCAAGAGCCTTTTTTGGTGCTGGTAGCTTTTTTGCCTGCTGTGCCAGAGGGCTTGGTAGCCGTGGGGCCAGAAAGAGAAAGGCCTTTTTGTTTGCGGTAGGTAGTGAGGTAGGCGCTGGGTTGGTCGAAGGGATACTCGGCGGTAAATGCCGCATCTACTGCCTTGCGGATCTCGGCGATGCTTTTGCCTTGTTTTTTGAGCTTGAGGGCCATGAGGGCTTCTTCGATGCAGATGTGGCAGTCGACCCCATGGTCTGAGCTAAAACAATCGAGCAGGCTATTGTGGTCGTCGGTCATGTCGCAGCCGCAGTAGCAAAAGAGTTGAGCGCAGACCTCGGGGCACTCTTTAGCTGCCTGATATCCCGCACGCACCTTGCCAAAAAATTTTTCGGGTGCAAGAACGGGCAAGGAGCGGCGTTTTTCGGGGGGTAGATCGAGCCCGGCCCACTTTTGCTCGACTTCTGCTCGTGCGCCGCTCAAAGGCAAAATGGCGGCCAAAATCAGGGTGAAAAGCAATTTTTTGCCGATATGAGCCAAGACCAGTCTCCCAAATGCCTAAGGCACATTGTAGCGTTTTCTTTCGCACCTGCCGGGCTTGAGGCTATTTTTCAAGAGGATTTGATATCATCTGGTGATGAATTATGACGTGATAGTTGTAGGTGGCGGTCACGCCGGATGCGAAGCTGCCAATGCGGCGGCCAATCTCGGCCTGTCTACGCTGATGCTGGCGGTCAATCTCGACACGATCGGCGCCATGCCGTGCAATCCTGCCGTGGGTGGACCCGGCAAGACTCATTTGGCTCGCGAGGTCGATGCTCTTGGTGGAGTTATCGGTATTGCAACCGACGCTACTTATCTGCAGATCCGCATGCTCAACTCCAGTCGCGGTCCGGCCGTCCAGGCGCTGCGTGCCCAATCTGACAAGCGCGAGTATGCTGCCTGGATGAAGGACTATATGGAGTCCTTGCCCAATCTGACCCTTCGTCAGGGCATGGTCAAAAACCTGATCATCGAAAACAACGCTGTCGCCGGCGTGGAGCTCGCCTTTGGTGATCGCATCCGCTGTCGCTCGGTTGTGCTTTGTGCCGGGACCTTTCTCGAAGGCACCATCTGGATCGGCAAGGAGACTATGCCTGCCGGTAGAGCTGGGGAGTTCCCTGCAGTCGGTCTTTCGGGCTGCCTCAAGTCTCTGGGTTTTACCATGGGTCGCCTCAAGACCGGTACCCCGCCACGTATAGACGGGCGCACCATCGATTATTCCAATCTCGAGGCTGTGCCTGGAGATGAGGATCTGCGTTTCTTTAGCTTTCTCGACAAGCGTCCGCGTCTGCCGCAGATCCCCTGCCACCAGACTCGCACCACCGAAAAGACGCATCAACTGATACGCGACAATCTGCACGAGTCGCCAATGTTTAGCGGTATGATCCATGGGATCGGACCGCGTTATTGCCCATCCATCGAAGACAAGATCGTGCGCTTTGCCGACAAGGACAGCCACTTGCTCTTTCTCGAGCCCGAAGGGCGCTCGACATATGAGGTCTATCTGCAGGGCTGCTCGACGAGTCTGCCGGTGCATGTACAGCATGAGATAGTGCATTCCTTGCCTGGTCTCGAAAATGCCTCTATGGTCAGGCCAGCTTATGCAGTCGAATATGATTACCTGCCGGCTATCCAATTTGATCATGCTCTCATGGCTAAGGATCTACCGGGCTTTTTTGCTGCAGGGCAGATCCTGGGGACTTCTGGCTACGAAGAAGCCGCAGCGCAAGGTATCGTCGCTGGTATCAATGCTGCCCTCTATGCGCGTGGCGATCAGGCTTTTCATCTCACTCGATCATCGAGCTACACTGGCACGCTTATTGACGATCTTGTCACCAAGGAGATCGGCGAACCTTATCGCATGATGACCAGCCGCTCCGAGTATCGTCTACTCTTGCGTCAGGATAATGCCGATGTGCGTCTCACTCCACTGGGACGCGAGATCGGTCTTGTCGATGAGAGGCGTTGGAGGCTGTTTTGCGACAAGCAAGAGGCTATTAATCGAGAAAAAGCGCGTCTCAAAAAGACTCGTATCCACCCCGAAAATGAGGCATGGACTGCTGGTCTGGCCGAGTATGACGAGGTCCTCAAGCAATCCGCGACTCTAGAGGAGCTTTTGCGCCGCCCGCGTTTGCCATATGAGTTGATCGAGAGACTATCTCCATCAGCTGCCGATCAATCGCCAGTCGTGCCCTTTGCTTATGCAATGGAAGTAGAGACTGATATCAAATACAGTGGTTATATCGAGAGACAAAAACAGCAGGTCGAGCAAGGCGAAAAATACGACTCGATCAAGTTGCCGTCTGATTTTAATTATCTAGAGCTCGATCACCTCTCCAAAGAGGCACGCGAAAAACTCAATCGCATCCGCCCCGAGACACTCGGTCAGGCGTCGCGTATTGGGGGCGTAAGCCCCGCAGACATATCGGTCTTGCTGGTCAAGATCGAACAGGCTCGGCGTGCTCTCAAAGCGGTAGCGGAAAAAGTCTGATGCGTTTGCCGAGTCTGGTGTCTTATACGGTGCTTTTTGCTGCGCTGCCTTTTTTGCTTGGCCATGTGCAAGTCATGGCGCAAGGGCCGGACCAAAATGTCTTGCAGGGCAAGATCGAGCATAGCGACACCTTGAGCCCGATGAGCCAAGACGATCGGCCTGTGCGTTTTCAGCAGCAGCCGGTGCATGACTATAGCAAAGACCCACTGCCTAATGGTGCGAGTCCGGGGCCTACCTTCAATACACAGGATCAGGTGCGGTATAAGGAGCGCGTAGGGGCTCTGGCTTTGGCTGCGAGCAAGCTGCAGCCTCAGTCTGGTCGGCAGGCGCGCATAGCGATCCCAGAGTGGTTGGCCGGGCAATGGCAGCGTAGCGAGTCAAACGAGTTGAGTCGCGTCTCGCTCCCGAGCGGAGAGCAGCAAAAAGCGCATGGCAAGCAAAAAGCGTCGGTTATCGATATATTTGGTTCGTTTCGCGACAAGTCAAAAAAAGTCTGGATGATAGTGCCTCTGGCGGCGACTGGAATGGTAGATCGGGGCGACTACGTCGATTATCACAAGGTCAAAAAGTACGAGCTTGTGCCGACTGGTGCCCTCAGCGCGCTGGTCAAAGTGCAAGCTTCGCATTGGGTGATGGACAAGCGGACCGGCAAGCTTGCGGCCGCCTATCAGGACGAAGAGCTCAATCAATATCGGCGTATCAAGGATGGGCTGGTGGAGACAAAGAGCTCTGTTAAAGTGTTTGATGCGCAGGGTCAGCCGCGCCTGTTGACGCGGGCGGTTTCTCAGGAGAAAAGGATCAAGAGGGTGCCATGAATTTGAGAGATAGGATGCTGATTGTAAAAATCATGGTGGCGGCGGTGGTGTCGCTAGGCTCGTTGCAGGCTTGTTTTGGAGCTGAGTCAGCACAGTCTCGTCCGATCATCCTCATCAATACAGATCTCGAAAAGGCAGACGCCAAGTCATTATCTGTTCCTTATGCATATGCCAGGGCTGTGATCAAGGCTGGTGGCATACCACTCTTGATGCCGCCACAGGACGGCGAAGCCATCGATGCCATGCTGGATCGAGTCGATGGGCTTTTATTGATTGGTGGGGCGGATTATCCACCTGAGGTGTATAAGCAGGAGGCGCATCAAAAGACTGTCCTGATGCACAAGGATCGGTCTGATTTTGATTTGGCCCTGGCTAAAAAGGCGCTCGGTCGCAAAGACCTGCCGGTGCTGGGTATTTGTGCGGGGTGTCAGGTGCTAAATATCGCCGATGGTGGTGATCTTGTGCAGGATATACCGTCTGCTTTTGCTGAGTCCAGGGTGTCGCACTCGTCAAAGAGTGGCTGGCAATCTGGATCTGGTACGCATGGAGTCAAGCTGGATGCGGGGAGCAAGTTGGCGCAGATCTACAAGAAACAGGATCATGAGGTGCGTTCGTCGCATCATCAGTGTGTTGGCTGTGTTGGTGATGATTTCAGGGTGGTGGCCAAAGCAGATGATGGTGTCAGTGAAGCGATCGAAGGCAAAGATCCTGAGCGCTTTTTGATGGGAGTGCAGTGGCATCCGGAAAAGGATCTGGATAACAATCTTGCGCTATTTGAAAAGTTGGTGGAGAGTGCACGAATGAGGCAGCAGCAGCGCTCTCTTAGATAAGGTCTTTTGATCTGGATGATGGATGTATTGTGGGATCGCCGCCCCGGTGCTGCCGCATCCTTTTCAACTAGCGAGTATCGTAAACAAAAACAACAAAAAAAGCCGAGGCGCCATACCCGCTCAAAAAGAGCAAAGTACAGCGCCCCGGCCAATTTACTTACTCGGCTGATCTGTCACAAACAGCCGATCGCTTGCCGCAAAACTCAGTTGATGCGGTACTTGATCTCGTAGGCGACCTTGGCCTCGCCGCCGGCGGGGACGCTCACCACGAACGAGCTCATGCCGTTGGCAGGCTGCTTGAACTTTTTGGCCTGCTTGCCGATGGGCTTGGTAAATTCGGCATTGTGCGGCACCTGCTCGTCCACCACCACCTGGACTTCACGGTCCTTGTAGTTGTAGATGGTCAGCTCACGCGACTCCGTGCGGAAACGCGGCTTGGGCGGCGCGGGCTTCTTGGCGGTCGCCTGCGCTTCGGCAGTGGCTTCCAGAGCCGCGGGCGCCGGTTGGGCGACAGGAGCCTGAGGCTCCTGCGGGTCCTCGGCGATGGCCACGAGCGTGCGCAGCGCCTTGATATCGCGGGACGGGTTGTTGAGCTGGAGGACAAAGCTCTCGCCACCGGCGACAGGCTGCATCACCTGGCTGGAGTCGGTCCGCTGCAGACTGCCCTGGCTGTCCGGTTCAAAGACATTGACCATGCCGGCCGGCAGAGCGCCGCCGAGGCCCGAATCCTTGTCGTTCTTGAGCTTGAGCCGCACGTTGACGGGCAGCTTGTATTCCTGCTGGCCCTCGCGCCGCGCCTGGTAGTAGCCGGCCGACAGGACGTACTCGGCGGTCACCGGCACGTTTTCGGCAAAGGCCAGGGCAGTCGTCTTGGTCTCGCCGCTATCGAGAGCGAGCTGCTCCGGCAAGGTGTAGAGCTTTTGCTCGCCGACGGTCTCGACATCGGCCTGATCGACCGAGAACGAAGCCGCTTCGAGCGCCGCACCACCCCCGGCATCAGCCGCCATCGCCGCCATGCGGACGCCGCCGCGATGCGACTTGGGACGAGCGCCGTGGTAGCCCGAGTTGTAGCCGGCGATCAGCTGAAACTTGGACGTCGTCAGCGAGGCGCCGGAGTTGTTGGTCAGGTCGACCCAGCAGGCAAGGCGGCTGAGCTTTTCGTTCTTGGCGTCGTAGAAGGCCTCGAAGCGAGGCGCCCAGGACAGGCCCTCGGAGGCGTACATGATGCCAAAGTTAAATTCGCCGCCTTCGCTTGCCGTGGGCTCGAGCTGGAGGGTGGCCATGGTGCTGACGCGGCTCAGGACCTCGGGCGCAAAGGAAATGCGCTCGTTGAGCGGCAGGACTTCGACCTTGTCGCCGACCTGGAGGACGGCCTGGTTGCCGAGCACAAACTTGAGGGTGCCGGTGACGGTCTGCGCGGCACCGTCGGCGGTGGCGGCATGCAGGGTGATTTCCTGGCCGACGAGGAGCTCGAGGATGCGATCGAGGCTCAGATTGGCGGGACGGTAGCTGAAGGCGCCGAGCTTGAGATCGCCGGGGCCGGAGACGCTGGAGATCGTGAGCGAGCTGGGCACGTACTGCTCGGGCAGGCCGTCGAGCGAGACATTGCTCTTGCCCTTGGACAGCTGCAGGACGCGCTTTTCACGGACGATGGCAGGGCCGCCGGTGTAGACGGTCACTTCGGACGACTGGGCGTAGCGGGAGACGGTGGCCTGCTGTTGCGAATTGCTGGTTGTCATGATGATCTTGGCTTTCGTTTGGTGAACGATCTTTGGCACTTTCCCCTCATATCTCATCTCTTGACTGCTCTCCCTGTTGGGACGGCTCAACACTTTGCTTGCTCAAAGCGTGCTGAAAAACTCTGGATGCGCCGTGCGTACTGTCTTGTGGGAGTGGGCTCTGTTTGAGATGGATAAAAAAAGGGACGCATGTAAGCTATTAGGTTTGAGCTGGCTGATTCCAGCGTTTTATGGGGGTGTTACAAAGTTTCAAGCACAACTGCCTTAAATGCAGTTAGGGCGCGCCTAGCGCCTCTGCGCTAACCCCGATTGGCTATATGCGGATGGGGGTATAAGGTGAAAGGGATTTAGCTATTGCAGGGGCGCAGAGTGGTCGGCGATATCAAAGACAAAGCAAAAATGCAGGATCAGACGGATGCAGCGCAAACTGGGGATGGGGCCACAAAGAACGCCAGGCCTCTACAATCCTTATCCAAAGAGGATTCGAGTGCCGCGCGCGTTGCCTTTAGCAATGACGGTAAGGCCGCGTCGAGTGCGGCTTCCAGTAGCCTTCCCGAGCTTTCGATCGATATAGCCAAGGGGCCGCAAGGTCAAGGGCAGACCAAGGACCAGTCGCGGATTGCGCCTCCCCCTGATGCAAAGAGTGATGGAGCCAATGGTTCTGCTTGCAAACCCAATCAGACCTATCTCAACATCGTCAACGCGGCTATGAACACAATGTATGATCCGACGGCTATGGGAAAGCCGGATGAGGTCCGCCATCGTTATGACTGCCAGATCACAGATGAACGCTCGGCGCAGCAATTTGCCAAGAGAGCCTTGGAGAGCAGCAATGATCCTTACAATCGATTTTTGGATCGCAAAGAGACGGCCGAGCTAGATCGAGATTTTGCTGGGCAATCAACCGGGTACGGTATCGATGTCTCCAAACGCGAGGCTGATGGTGCAGTCGGCAACAATGCGCCCTTGATGCTCGAGGGAGTCTATAAAGGCAGTCCTGCTGCCCTTGCCGGCTTACGCGAGGGTGACAAGATCCTCAGCGTCGATGGTGTCAATTTACGCAAGCTCGATTTTCAAGGAGCGGTCGATGCTATCGAAGGCAAAACCGGAGACATCAAACATCTCAAGGTCGAGCGGGCAGGCAAGATACTGGACATCAACGTCAAACTCGACGAATACCAGAGACCTGCAATCATGGACAAGATGCTGCCGGGCAATGTCGGCTACATCCGTATCACTGACTTTATGCAGGACAATACTTCCGATGATCTTAAGGCAGCCATCCTCAAATACGGTACGACAAAAGGGCTCGTCATAGATCTGCGGCAAAATGGTGGCGGTCAGCTCAATGAGGGCGTGCGCGCCGCGAGTTTGTTCAACAACAAAGATGAGTTGTTGCGTATAAGAGAGCGCCAGTTTAGTGATCCTGAGCATCCGACCTATGACGATCGCAGGCTCAAAGTGATCGGCAATAACATCATGTCTGTGAGGTCCGATGGCAGCAGGCTACTGGAGTTTAGTGCGCATAAAGACATCGTCAATAAACCGGTTGTGCTCTTGACCGACGGCGGCACCGCCTCGGCAGCAGAGATCTTTGCTGGTGCACTCAAGGGCAATAATGATGCAATAACAGTAGGCGAAAAAACCTTTGGAAAAGGCATAGGGCAGACTATCTCACGCAATGATAGCCAACCAGGCTTGGTACTACCTGATGGGACTGCGGTCAAAGTGACTAGCTTCAAGTTTTTTACACCCAACGGTTTGTGGCTTGGAGATGGGCATGATGACCGACGCGGCATCGAGCCGACTATACCCGTAAAGGACAATCGCGATGTAGTCGGTGGCAAGACTCGTGATGCCCAGATCAATACTGCACTCGATTACATCAACATGGTGCTTGGTGGCAAGGCTTCCAGTCCTGCTGGATCTGGCGCGGGTGCCGGGGTGGTGCCGGATCGCGTGCCGACGCCTGTGGCGAGGCCCAAGGGTCGCTAGGGGCGCATGATTTGCTATTTTTTTGCTTTATCTAACATCTCTCAAAAATTGAGATGCCACCCCACCATATCTTGTTTTCGCTCAGTGCATTTTTATCCAAAAATCGGTGACAACCGGTGACAACTGGCGACGACTTTGTCACCACTTGTCACCGGTTGTCTACATTTTTTCCTCCCATCTCCTCTCTCCCAAAATGAGATACCCCCTCGGTCCCATCTCGGCAGGCAATCTGTTAGAAAAACGAGCAAAAATCTAACGCCCATAACAACGCACCAACACTCAGCCACACAACCTCACCCTTCAACTATATCAAGTAGCACCATGGAGACAAAAAAGAGCCGACGAAAGATCCACCATAACAAGGCCTCAGGGCCCAGTCATAGCTTCACTTTCGCCGACTCTATCAAGTCCTTTCGGAGTATTTACGGGAGCCTACAGCCTCAGCCTCGAGGCGCTTAGCCGTTGATCTCCTCGTCCGTCCACAGCGAAAGCTTGAGCGGCGTACCGTCCAGGCGACGCAGGGCGATGTAGTACATGGGACCGCCGCACCACGGGCTGCACTGCACGTACTCCTCGTACACCCGCCCCGAGGGGAAGGTATAGCGATGGAGCTTGGCCACCTCGTCGACGTAGGCACCGGTGATGGTGCCGACTGCCGACTTTTCGGCGATGGGCAGCTCAAAGGGACGCGGCAGATCGATCTGCTTGCCCTCAGGCGTGATGAGCGACTTGACCGCGCGAGTCGCGCTGACGCGACGCTTGGCCCACTTGTTCAAACCGACATATTGATCGCAACGCATGACATTTTCTCCAAAAAAACCGGGTTGATGTTGTGTGTTCTGCATCTGGCCCGGAACCAGGCGCCATGCCGCAGAGCAGCATGTCGAACACGATTGGTGATTGCTAATTTGGCAACAAGAGAAAGAGGGCATCCAGATTTGCACCTGGACGCCCTCCGAGAAAGCAACGGCTAGCCGTTACTTGGTATCGGCCGACTTGTTGTTGTCGGCCGCCGGAGCCGGAGCGGCTTGCGCCGTCTGATCCGACACGGTCTGCGCCGGGGCAGCTTGCGCCGCCGGATCCGACACGGTCTGCGCCGGAGCGGCTGCCGTCGTCGTCAGCGGGCTGGCCGGAGCCGGGCTCGCGACGGCGGGCGTGACCACCGGGCACTGATTGGCCTCCAGCCCTCGCAGGCCGGCGATCATCTTGAGCGCGTTGGCGTGCACCTGGCGTGCGGCCGAAACCGCATCCTTGCCGTTCGCGACGAGATCGAGGTAGGCCTCGCTCGCAGCCGCGCCGACATAGGTCGCCATGATGCTGCCCTGGTCGGTCGGCAGATCCGACTTGCCGGCCACCAGGGTGTCCTTGAGGACATTGACCTTGGCCTGACGCTTGTCGGTCCAGAGGACCAGGTCACCGCAGCTCTTGCCCAGCTGACTGCGCAGCGGAGTGCGGATGATGGCCTTGACCACCACCGGCGCCACCGCCTTGAGATCGTCCGGGTTAAACTTGATGACGAGGTCTTCCTTGCCTTCCGCATCGCGGTAGACGATTTCGGTCGGCAGGTTGTCGCCCACCGCAAAATCGGCCAGCTCACGCAGACGGGCTGCCGGCTTGGGGAAGCCGAGCTCGTCCAGGGTCGCCGCCACGATGTAGACCCGGATGTAGTCGACCGGATGTTCCTCAAAGACGAGGGCCACCGAGCCGTCCTTCTGCTCCACCAGGTTGTAGTACGAGTCGGTGCGCAGCAGGTTGACCTTTTCGGAGACGCGCCCCGAGCGGATCATCATGGCCGGGAAGGACATGATCATGTTGTTGCCGAAGGCTTCGCCCGAAAAGTTGACCCCGCCGACGACGTCAGCATCGATCTCGCCGAGCCAGTCGCACATCAGCTTGACCACCATGTCGAGCGTCGACTCCTTTTGCTTGCCCAGCTCCATCTCGTCCTTGGCAAACTTGAGGGTGCCGGCGGCGTGGGCGTCGCGGATCGCCTTGTCGACGACTTCCAGCATCTCGTCCTCGAGCCCGACCACGTCATGAAAGACGTTGTGCCGGGCTTCGTGGCCGACCAGCGGAAAGTTGATCGTCATGAAGTCGATCATGTCGAACGGGAACTGCAGCGAGTGCGCACCCACCGGTCCACGCGAACCGGGGATGGTTGCCAGCCCCGAACCGGTGAAGCGGATCATGAACACGTCACCGACCTTGTAGGTCGAGGTCGGCAGCTGTGCCGGGGTCGGAGCCTGGCCCGTCGGCGTGCAGTGCAGCTCGCCCGTGGTGTAGAGACGGAAGGCGTCCTCGAAGAAGACCTCGAGAGCCTCGGCCTCGCCACGGAAGCGCCCGTCGCGGTGCTGCTTGATGCTGTCGGCGTAGACCTCGAGCACGTACAGGATGCGAGCGAGCTCCTGGTCGAGCAGCTGGACAGCCCGCTGAATCACCGCCTGGACCGGAGCCTTGGGGTTTTTCTTGGCGAGCTCGGCGATGAGCTTGGGCAGAGCCTGCTCGTACGCCGTGCGCAGCTTGGTGAGCTGACGCGACAGGCTGGTCACGACCGGCTGGTACTTGCCGGTCATGTTGGTCAGACCCCAGCCGACGGCCGCCGAGATGTCGCCGAAGCGCGCCTCGTACAGACCGTCAAACTGCCGCTGCATCATGAGGGCCTGGATGCCGTCGGCCGACTTGAGCAGGTTTTGGCCCGCGGTGTAGCTGTCACGGGTGGCACCCTTGGGCACGACCGCAGCCGGCGTGGGGATGGACAGACCGATCAGCGACTTTTCGCCGTCTGCGACAATATCGCTCTCGGCCGACTGGCCGGAGGTCTTGCCGGCACGACGATCGCGCTGGCGCTTGTTGCGATCCGCCTTCTTGGCCCGCTTGAGCGAACGCTTGACGAGATCGTCGGCGCTCGGGAAGGGGAAGTCGGACGAACCGGTGCCGGCGACATCGATCGACGTCTGGTGATCGTGGCCGGGCTTGCCGTGGCCCTTGCGGACGGCAGCGTGGGTGGTGGTGTCGAGCTTCAGGTTGATGAGCTTTTCCATAGTTTTCTCCAATCGGAATTTGTGAGATAGCTCGCTCCAGGCGTCACTGGGGCTTACTCTCTCGGTTTCACAGATGGCTATCGCACTGCCTGCGTATGAGATTCGACCGTGAGCCTGATGTTTGACGCAACATCATCTCGACCAACTCTTAAACGGCATCGCCCGACTCAGTGACAGGACTGAGACATCGGTGCAAGGTGTCGTTTATTGCGTGAGCTGGTTGGTTTTTTCTCTTATTGCAGAAAAGTGAAATAGTGAGTTCAAACTAATAAAAGCTCTAGTGGTCAAGCAATAGATATGCCTGAGGTTTAAGCAACAAAGAGCTTAAATCTATGATTTATAGGCAAATTAAAGCGCCGATCGCTTTGCTTAGCTCGCGCTAATGCTTGCATGCTATTTCAGCTGCGCAATCCTGATACTGGATTGGCACCTCTCCGGGCACGATATCTCGCCTGGGTCGCTGCCTGAAAAAGCGCCTGCAGATCGCTGCCATCAAAGGGTATCGAAGCCACGCCAAAGGCCAGATCGAGAGCCTTGTCAGCGATATCCTGACTTAGCGGAGCTCTCGTGAGGCTCGCCGCGATCTGCTCAGCAACAAACATTGCCTGCGAACCGGTAGTATCGGGCAGCATGATGGCATAGCCGTCGTTCATAAAGTGTCCCAGCACATCGGATTGCTTGGTCAAAAGAGCAATGCGTGCCATAGCGACTTTCCAGGCAATAAAAGGCAGACTGCTATCTGATGCTTCTAGCTGGTTGGCGCCCCCGTTGGCCTCGGCAATATTGGTGAGAGTGGTGCTGGCAGTCGATATTCGCTCGCCATTGTGATCCAGACCCGCCGACACGCCTAGATCAAAAACGATCAAGGAAAGCGGCCTACGCTGAGACCTGTAACGCTTGTACTCGTGCGTCAGTAAAAAGAGAAAGGTCCGCCAATCCAAAAGGCCAGTCTCAGGTTTGAGCAGCTTTTGATAAAACTTGTCGTATTGCTTGTTGGCGTCGGTGCCGATAAAGTCGAGGAGGTTTTCGTTGACGATGCGCGGCGGTCTAAATTGGACGAGCCCCAATCGATTTAGATTGGCCAGGACTGGAGCCCAGTCATGCTTGTCCATATTAAGGTCGCGCACCAGATCGGCCAGTGTCCTCTCTTCGTGTAGATAGCTCAAGAGATCGAGTTGCGACTCAAAATTGCATTTATATCCACTAGTCAGCCTCTTTTCGATGTCGCGTATGTCTTGATCGCGCGTATTGGGCACGATGACCGATTCGTATACAAGGCCGGCAGCTAAAAGTTGCTGAAACTGCTGCTTAAATTGCTCTGCCTCGAACAGTAGGACCTGTGTATCTGCAAAGACCGTCTGCTTGTTGTAAGGCTCGTCAGCAAAGAATCTAAAATCGCATGTGCCCCATGTAAGTATCTCGACCACGGCGGTTTCGCCATAATAATCACCAGACATTGCGTCGCGGACTTCGCCTCGCTCAAACCAGATCGAGCCCCATAGATAGCCCGAGCGGACGTCCAGTCGCCCGGTCTGCAGTTTGCGAGCCAAATCCAGCACTACGGGAGTGATGCCATTGCTATTGCTGCCTGTCGTCGTGCGATTTTCTTGAGAAATTTCCATTTAGTGCTGCATTTTTTTGAGGATTTCCTGGAGTTTTTGCGGATCGCCGCCAAGGCCACCCCCGTCTCCCAAGTTGCCCAGACTACCCAGGCCGCCTAGACCACCCAGGCCGCCTAGACCGCCCAGACCACCTAAACCACCCATGCCGCCGGCATTTTCCATCATCTTTCTCATCAGGGCGGCAGGGTCTGTATTACCGGCCATCGGCCCAGGGCCCATCGTGCCAGCCGCTATACCGTTGGCAGGCATCACACCGGTCGGCATGCCCATGCCATTGTTGGCTGCACCGGGCCTCGTGGCCTTGAGTGAGGTAGAGCGCACCTCCTGATCGTCCAATGCCTTTTGCAGGCTGTCCATGCGGCTCTGCAGGGCGGATTCGCTGGCATTGCCTCTCGCAAGAGTCTCGATATAGTCAAAAGCCGCCATGTAGTTGGCGATGCCGACACCGTTGGCCTTCATCCCATAGATGCGATCGACCAGCTCCTGACGCTTGTCGGCGAGTGGACCTGCTGCGACTGGCGGACCTGGCACGGGAGCTGCGTGACTGACGATGGGATTGCCGGAGATATCCGTGGGGAAATCTTGGGAAACGAATGGTGAGGTGGCAGAGGGATTATCGGCCATGGGAGCCGGTGCCGGAGGCATGGGTGGTGGCTCTCTGGAGTCCGCGAGCGCTCCTAGCAAGGGAATCTGCGACACGATCGAGGCAAAGGCGCATGCGAGAGCTATCGATAAATACTTGTCAAAATCGCCAGCTTTCATCTAACCATCCTATTTTCGGCTTTATTTTTTCTCTGCCCAGCGCCCCGTCTTGTTAATCGGTAAAGTAAAATATGACGACCATGATGCAAACCAAATCTATCTATCAAAAGCTCTACAAGGCCGCAGGGCAATAGACAGAGGCTGTCAGCCATGTTTAAATCCAAAAAAAAGAAGCCAGGCAAGCCCCCAGTACCTCTCGACAAAAAGGCCATAGGCGCGGTCGTCATACTTGCGGTATTGCCACTGGTGTCCTTGCTTTTGGTGTTTGTCTCGCGAGTTTTTTTGTCTCCGGTCGGCAAGTATGCTCGTGATATGCGCGAGCTGGAGATAATAAGCCATCGCAGCATTACGTTTAAGCATCCATTACCGCGCCATCTCACCTTAGTCGATGCTGAGGCCGACCTAAAGAGTGGACGCGATTTTATCAATATCACCGATAGGCAGAGCGGCTGCGATGTGGAGGCCATGGTCCTCCCTGGGCTAAACCTCGATGCCGATAGAGAAAAAGCCCTCGACGCCCTTGCCAGAGATGGGATCATCGATAAAAATAGCGATGGAAGTAATAGCAAAAGTATTGCTGATCCAATGGACGTCGATTTGGATGCAAATGGCAAGGGCACCATGGACCTATTGGGCAAACCGATGCCATACCGCCTCGGCTACAGTCGCCCGGCGTTTTTGCTGCCGGTGCCACTGCCTGGAGTCAAAGGCCGACGTCGTACCTTATTGGGCCTGATCGATCGTGGCAACTACACCCCTCCTCTGCTTATCCGCATTACTAGCAGCAAGGACGGCGATCGTCCAGCAATGGCCTTTGTCCAGAGCGCAAAAATGTGCCTGCAAAATATCACCAGTTTTGGTGGCGGATACTAAGTCTCTGCATTAATCAAAATGGCCTGAGATCGCCATCAAACTCGTTGACAAACTTGGTTTCCCGCGCAATGCCGGCCTTGTCTCCCATGGCCTGGTAAGCTTTGAGCAAGAGCCTATGCGTATCTATATCGTCATAAGTCTCTAGCACTTTTTGCAGGATCTGTGCTGCCTCCTTATAGCGCTTTAGGCCGATCAAGCACTCTGCCATGCGCGTAGGAATGCCGCTCTTTGGTTGATCGTTGAGTGTCCGCAGATGCTTAAAGACCTCATAGGCCTCGCCGTATCGCTTTAGTCTGAGCAACAGTCGGCCACGATGAAAGTCGGCTAGCCAGTTTTGATGGCCATCGGACAATGCGGTAGCTTTTTGGTAAGCGGCGATGGCGGCCTCGTATTGTCCCAGTAAAACAAGTAGATCGGCTTTATTGCATTGGATCGATGGCTTGGAGGGAGATAGTTTTTCGGCGATCAGCATCTCTTGCAAGGCGCGTTTATCCTGTTTTTGATTGCGGAGGAGCAGACCGTATTTTTCGTGGGGTTCGGAGTATCTGGGATTAAGTGCGATGGCGCGCAATAGATCGGGCTCGGCTAGCTTGTTTTCGTCTACTACCAGCCAGCTGGCTCCTCTAAAATATGGCAAAAAGCAATTGTTTGGATAGCGTTTGATCGCTATAGCAAAAAAGTCGCCGGCTATGTCCATAGAGACCTTGTGTCCATAGACCTGTGAGGCTATGGCAGTGATGAGGTCTTCCGAGTATTGACCGGATGCAGTGCGCAAGGTGATATCGCGCATAGTGGCTGCAATCTGCTTGCGTGACTTTTCGTCGAGACTTGCGTCAAGCCGATCGATAATGGCTTTTTGCTTTGGATCGAGTCTCGATTTGACTGCCTTGATCTCTGAGGTGGTGGTCGCTTGATCGAGCTCTGCATGCGCATCGGGCGCTATTGCCGTGCTGATGGCGCAAAAAATACTAGCGGTAAGAGATGCTGTAAAGATTGTCCGGAGAGTCTGCAAAAAAAATATTGACAAAACGATCCTCTCGCAACAAACTAGAATTTTAAACTAGAATTTTAAACTATAAAGATCATGACCAAATACCTTGTACCCGCTAATTGCCAAGCCTCTCGCTCTTCTCTTTCTTATGAGGATAGAGATGCGGTGGTGCCTGTCTGTATTTGATCGCGATCATAGGATCAGTCAGTCCAGTCTTTTACAAACCCCGCGTCTAGCGGGGTTTTTTTATGGCCTCGCGGCGCACATGGAGAGCAATATCATGAAAATCGACGAGGAAAAATTACTCGCAAACATCGACGCCTATAAAGATGCAATCGCCCGCAAGGGAGTGCCCCTGGATCTCGATCGTTTGCTGGAGACCAGGGAGGAGCTCAGGAGGAAAGAAAGGGAGGTGGATGGATGGCGGCGTCAAAAAAATGAAATCGCCCAGGAGATGGCTCAAAAGGCCGCGATCTTCGATGAATTCGAGAAAGCCCATCTCAGGCAAAAAGGTGCCGATGTCGGCAAGGCTCTTGGCGCCATGGAGGCGGATCTGCGCAAGCTGGAGGCCGAGTACATGGCTCTAGCCGCTTATCTGCCCGGACTGCCGGCTGAGGACGTGCCGATAGGGGCCACTGAGGCCGACAATGTAGAGCTCTTTCGGCATGGCGCGATGCCGGAGTTTGGAGGTTTTGTTCCGCGCGATCATGTAGAGCTGGCGCGCATGCACGACATGGTCGACTTTGAGGGTGCCCGTAGTGCTGCCGGATCGCGTGCCTATGCTCTAAAGGGCACTGGTGCTCTGCTCGAGCTGGCCCTTTTGCGCTTTGCCCTGGATATGGTGGTCGATCGAGGGTTTGTGCCGGTGACGCCACCGGTCATGGTGCGTGAGGAGGCGATGTTCGGGACTGGATATTTTCCTCTGGGTGAGGACAATGCCTACAAGCTGGAAAAGGATCCGCTCTATTTGACGGGTACTGCCGAGGTGGCATTGATGGCGATGCAGCGAGATAGAGTCTTTGATCTGGAGCAGTTGCCCTTGCGGATGGTCGGCATTTCGACTTGTTTTAGACGGGAAGCAGGCGCTGCTGGCCGAGACACCAGAGGATTGTATCGGGTGCACCAGTTTCAAAAAGTAGAGCAGGTGGTGATTTGTGCAGGCGACGAGACTGAGCAAATCTCGCTGCGCGAGCATTATGCGCTCTTGCAAAATGCACAAGATATCATGCAAGCACTCGAGATACCGTACCGAGTGGTGGCAGTTTGTACTGGTGACATGGGACTGGGACAGGTGCGCAAGCACGATATCGAAGCCTGGATGCCTGGTCGTGGGGGCTTTGGCGAGACGCATTCGTGCTCGACTTTTCATGAGTTTCAAGCGCGCAGACTCAATATAAAGTATGGGGTGGGCTTAACAAAACAGATGGATGGAAAGGGGCACAAAAAATACCAGGAGAAATATTTTGTGCGTACTCTAAACAACACAGCCCTGGCGGCTCCACGCATTTTGATACCGTTTTTGGAAAATCACCAGGCCGCTGACGGTACGGTCAGGATCCCGCCGGCCTTGCGACCTTATCTGCGTGGCAAAGCCCTATTGGAGCCGGTTTTTGAGTGAGGAGTGTGCTGACAGGCGGCACCATCCGAGGTGCTGCCACCATTGCGTAAACAATCATGTGCAATATTTGTTTATTAAGCAAAGCCGCTAAATAACTTGCTTTAAACCTGCTCTGGCCTTAGCGTGGTTTTATGGAGGTACACAAAATGCAAGAACTAAAACCACAAATGCTGAGAGTGCTAGCTGGAGGCGCAAGGCCACAGACTCGGCTCGTGATCACCGATGTGGACGGCACTATGGCCTCCTTTTGGGATTATTTTGTGCCGGCTATCCGAGATTTTGTACGCGATATCAGTCCACGTCTCAACAAATCAGCGCTCGAGCTCTCTCGCGATATCGGTCACGTGATCGAACGTCGCGGCACTCACGAATACCCATGGCTGCTCGAAGAAACCGAGTTTGCCTGGACGCACTTTAAAGATGACCCGGATACATTTATAGAGGAGTTTGTAAAACCATTTTGGCAGGCCGTCGATGCCAACCGGGCCAAATATCTCCGGCCTTTCCCCAATGTGCTGTCTACTCTGCAAGAGCTAAAGGCGCAAGGGGTAAAAGTGGTGGCACTCAGTGATGCGCCAGAGTACATGGCCCGAGTGCGCAACAAGCAGATCTTTGATGGTCTGCTCGATGCGGTTTACTCTCTGGCTACGATCGAGCCTGATGTGGATGACCCGTATCGTCCGATCACTCTGCAGCATGGACGCGAACGGGTCGCCAGCCTGCGCGAGTCCACTCGCGATCTGCAAACACGTCTGCACATACTACCTTTCTCCTACGAAAAGCCCTGTCCGCATGGCCTGGATCAAGTCCTCAAAGACTTTGACGTCTATCCGCAAGAGTGTCTCTTTATTGGCGACAGTCTCGCAAAAGATGGCATCGTGGCTGCCAGCCGCGGTATCAAATTTGTCTGGGCGCACTACGGCAGCAGCCTGAGTGCAGAGTATGAGGAGATCGTCGATCACTATCTCAAGCCAGAGATAACGCAACCTAAAGTGTCTACGCTTGGCAACAAAAAGACATTGCCGCCAGAGCTCATAACGGCTGTAGCGGCCCGTTATGACGAGTTGCTCAACTTGATCAATTGCTGATCTGGTTGAAAAGATGTTTTAGTTTGCGCTAGCTCAAATGCAAGGCAAAATGCGAGTGCGCTTCCCGAGATACCCAAGGGGAGCGCTTTCGCGCATATTGACAATTTTAATAAATCAAAAAAACGTGAGAATTAGTCATACTCAAAATAGTAGTCTTACTATCTTAAGGAGATCCAGATGTCAGCCTCTTATTTGATCATCAGTACCAGTCTCAATCCTTCCAGTCGCAGTCGTTTGCTAGCAAAGGCAGTCGAGGCGGGGCTCATCGAGCAGACCAAAGAGGCTAAGGCCGCCGTCGAGTTTGTCGACTTGCGCGATGTCGAGTTGCCTCTTTGCGATGGTGGTGCTGCTTACGGTCATCCCAATGTTGCTACGATGACCGCCAAAGTGCAGGCAGCCACTTGCATCATCATCGCGGTGCCGATTTACAACTACAACGTCAACGCTGCTTGCAAAAACCTGGTCGAGCTGACGGGCAAGGCTTGGGAAGGCAAGATCGTTGGTTTTCTCTGTGCTGCAGGAGGCAAGGCCAGCTACATGTCTGTGATGGGTTTTGCCAATGGACTCATGCTCGATTTTCGTTGCTTGATCCTGCCGCGTTTTGTCTATGCCGATCGTAACGAGTTTTTGCCGGACAATGCTTACAGTGCGGAGATCGGTGATCGGATCGATCTTTTTGTCAAAGAAGCCATCACTCTTAACACCGGTCTATACGGCAAATAGGCGGCCGGGCGATTTTTGGTGGCGAGGGTCTTGTTGCGCGTTTTGCGTAAGGGGACCCTCGTTTTTTTCTTTTTGCGGCTACGATTGTTTATAGTGGCCTGGGGACGGTTAGATATTTTGGATTTTTTGTTGGGAAAGTGATGGAGATTGCATGATGTGAAATGGAGGGGCCATCTTGTTTTTGAGTGGAGGCTAAATGGCCGAAAAATTTGTAAAGACGAAAATTAATTGTGCTTGACACTGTAAATCATTGCCAGACAAGCGTTTCAAATTTAATAAAACCCGGAAACCCGCATTTTACAAAACTTCACTCATTAATTTTGTGCGAGCGAAAACAAGATCCCCAGACGCTCTCGACTCATTTTTAAATGCCCATCCTGTGAGATATCTTTCGCAAATTTCTCACCACCTGTGAGATATTTCGCCAAAAATCTCACAGCGCATACATATGCGACAATGAAACCGCTTACACAGGTCACCCCATGAGTTATCTCTGGCTCTTTATCGCCATCGTCGCCGAAGTCGTCGGCACCTCCGCACTACAGGCTTCGCAGCAGTTTTCTAAGATCGGAGCCAGCGTTTTATCGCTGGTTTCCTACATCATCACTCTCTACTTTTTTGCTCTCGCCCTCAAAGACATCTCAGTCGGCATCGCCTACGCGATCTGGAGCGGGCTCGGCATCGTCTTTATCGCCACAATCGGCTGGATCTGGTTTAAACAAGCACTCGACGTCCCTGCCATGATCGGCATGGCCCTCATCATCGCCGGCGTCCTGGTGATCAATCTGTTTTCTCACTCGGTTGTACATTAGGACTCGGCTCCGGCGCATGGATTTTCATCCATTCTAAAAGATCCGCCAAAATGCCCTTGTTAAACTGCCCTTCTTCGAGCAGCAAATGCTCCGAATTACCAAATAAAACCAGATCCTTGTCTTTAGAGGTGATCTCTTTAAATAGCGAGATCGTCCCCTCCGGCCTGATCAAGAGATCTTGCAAGCCTTGAAACATCAAGACCGGCGTTTTTGTGATCTTGCGTGCATACTCAGGATTGCGATCCACAAACTTTTTAAATGCCACCAACTCCCGCGCGCTCGCTGTAAGACGCGCCTCCGGATCAGCCTCCCAGGCCTTGCGCAGATCTTGTTGCTGTGTCGCCTTGCGCACCACAAATGGTGCCATGTTTATTTTGGCCTTTCCTCTGGTGATGAGCTTGAGAGCAACCTCGCCACTAGCCAACAACTGCCTGTAGCGCCTCGAAGATGGTACCGATGCGATCAACCCATCTACAAGCTCTGGATGCAAGGCGGTAAACTGTAGTGCCACCGCCCCACCCATTGATTCGCCCAGTATAAAAACCGGCAAGCCTGGATAGTCAGCCCTGATGCGCGCAAAAGACTCATCGAGATCATCCAGCGTTTTTTCTAGATCGATGCGATCTCGCGCCTTGAGCGTCGTATAGGCACCAAAACCTCTCACGTCATACGAGATCACGATGTAGCCCCGATCCGCCAATTCATGCCCCAGCGCACCAAAAGACCCGTGCTGCAGGCCAAAACCAGGGATGCACACCACTACTCCTATTGGTTGTTTGCGGGGGTCGACCCACTGCAGACCAGCCGACTCAAAAGTAACCACGCGCGCCCTTCGCCAGGGCCGCGAATCACGCTGCACCTTATCGTAATCCTCGACCGGCTGCGGCATATCCATCATGTGGGTAAAAGCGCCTTGCTTTTGATGATTTACCGGGGGAATGTATGGCAATTGTCCCAAAATGCGCTCGTGCAGCCTGGCTTCTAGCTCTTTGTCGTCAAAATCGGTTTTGCCGGTCCAATAGCGCAATGAGCGATCGAGATTGTAGATGCGAAAAATATAGGCAGAGCGCACAAAGCATTCATCCCCGGCCTTTTTGTCTTTGAGGGCATAATAAATATCGGCGAGAATGCGCAAGGCCCAACCGTTAGGAGGCGAATCAGCACCATATGCGATGCGATCACGCCAGGCGAGCTCTTGATAAATAGCCAGTGCCTCGTGATAGAGTCCATTTTTGTAAAAGCAAGCACCCATACCTTCGAGGCTGCGCAAGAGCACGTCGTACTCGGCTGCGCCTTCCTTCCATAGATCTATGGCCTGATTAAAATACTGCTGCGCCTCTTCAAACTTTTGTCTTTCATACAAGACCTCACCCAGACTGCACACCACCTCTGCCCGCAGATTTGGTGGCATGCCCGGAGGTTTTGGCTTGGCTTCTAGCTTATCCAGCAGATTTGCAGCATGCATGTAGTGCTTGAGTGCGCGGCTGTAAGCGCACCACTCATACGCCGAATCCCCGGCTCCGATCTCGGCGATCAGCTTTTGCTCGTCGGTTGTCGAAGTCGATGTCGTCAGATCGACAAATTTGCGATAGGCCTTGACATAGTCCTGTGCCAGGTAGTCGGCCAGAGCCGAGTCGGCAAATCGCGTCGCTGTGTAGTCATCAACAATAGTCGGCGCGGTAGCTGGCTGACAAGTGGCAGGCCCATTGCAAGCGATGACAAGCGTCAAAGCCAGTGCTGCGGCCACCGCATGCTTTGCGACTGGTTGTAAATACATCCTGATGCCACGTCTCATGCACATAGTCTACTCCAATCAAGATGCGCTAAAATGCCACCTTAAGGACTCTATCTTGCAGAGGTATCGATCGGTGGGCTTCCTAAACCAAAAACGCACTCTTTCATTTGCTGCGGCGGTGGCCATCGCAATTGTTTCCTCAACCGGCATGGGCATATTTAGTCCTGCATCCGCCGAGCCCGGCCTCAGTTATGACTCCGACCACGATGTGGTCATGCTCCCGGGCTGCGACGTCGTGGTGCGCTACAACAACAAGACCTTTGTCCCGGTCAAGGCCAAATTGCTGGATGATACCTACAAGCCCTTTCTCAAAGCATCCCCCGAAAAGGCCGTCACCATCTTCGAAGACTACGAGTCGGCCAAGATGAAGGCAAAGCCCGAGCAGATCTATATCGAGAGCTATGACTCCGGCAAGCTAGGCTCTTTTGGCTCATCGCGCATCTCCAAAGATCTGTATGCCACCAACCGCGTACGCGAAGTGCAATTTACCAACCAGCGCGTAGCAAAGGAAACCGGGCTCACCGACACGTCCTTTATCGGCATCACCGCCGTCAAGTCCTTTGAGATAGCCCCCAAAAACGGTGCCACCCCGTTTTTTATGCATGTCTTTCAGACGCCTAGTCGCTTGACCGTTTTTGTCCGCCAGATGCGGGCTGACAGTCGCGAGTTTCCCCTGGATGCCGAAAACATCGTCACACAGCTCCGCATCCGTGATACCGCCAACAGTGTCGCCAATATCACTTTTGACGCCGCGCCTGCCGATGCGTCAAAGACACCAGCCAAGGAGATCTAGGTGGAAGCAGCTTCGGCAATCATCGCCGTCGGTCTGATAGTGTTTTTAGCTCACCTTTTTGGAGCGGTCTTTGAAAAGACCCGCGTCCCTGATGTGCTGCCCCTCGTGCTGCTTGGCCTGATCCTCGGGCCCATGCTGCACTGGGTCCAACCCAAGGATTTTGGACATGTCGGGCAGGTGTTTACCACCCTGGCCCTGGTCATCATCCTCTTTGATTGCGGGCTGGAGCTTGATCTTGGTCTCTTAGCCAAGAGTTTTATCTCGGCGGTCAAGCTCGGCCTTTCCACCTTTGCCATCACTGTCGGTACCACAGTCTGGCTGGGCGCTCAGGCTCTGGGTCTGACTCCCGTCGAAGGCTGCATCCTCGGCTCGATTGCTGCGGCCTCGTCGCCCCCGATCGTGATCCCTATCCTCGCCAAGCTCAGTATTTCGGAGCAGACGCGCACCACGCTTATCCTCGAATCGACGATCTGCGAGGTTCTGGGTATCGTCTCTACCCTGGCCTTTATCAATATGGCACAGCAAAATGAGCTGCAACCAGTGGCCATGGTCGGTCATGTGATCAGTTCGTTTGTGCTTGCAGCTGCGGTGGGTGTCTTTGCGGGCGTGATCTGGTCGTCGGTGCTCAAATACGTGCGGCGAGTGGAGGACAGCATTTTTTGCACTCCCGCTTTTGTCTGCATCGTCTATGGTATCGCCGAGCTCTTTGATTGGAGCGGTCCTGTGGCGGCGCTGGTCTTTGGTCTTGTCTTGGGCAATATCAGAGAGTTGAAATGGCTGAGAGAGTTGCCAAAATTGCCTGTGGAAAAAGTAGGGCTGACGCATACCGAAAAGACCTTTTTTGCAGCGCTTGTGTTTTTGTTCAAGTCGCTATTTTTTGTCTATGTCGGCATCTCGATGCAGTTTAACTCGCAGTATCTGATGATAGCGGCGGGTGTGCTCACATTGTGGACGATCGTGGTAAGGCTCGTCGTGAGCCGGATTACGCTGGGCACCACTTTGAGTGTACGCGACTCTTCTCTGGTAGCGATAATGGTGCCAAAAGGGCTGGCGGCTGCTGTTTTGGCCTCATTGGTGCTGGAGTCGGGTGTTTCTAATGCGGCGAGCATTCGCGAAGTCGCGTTTGGCGTGATTTTATTCAGTATCTGTACAGTGTCTCTATTGTCGTTTTTGATTGAACGCGGCTATCTGGATGGCTTCTTTGGTTATGCCTTTGGGAGCCACCGGCCTGCTACCGTGGGTGGTGCTGGGGCTGATGGCGAGTTGGCTGCTACCCTGGCTGAGGGTGCAGTGGGTACGGATGCGGCTATCGTGGAGCAGCCCAGCGCTGGATCGCGATCACGACTGGCAGAAACGCTCAAGGAGCCGGTGGTGACGGAGCAGCCTTGGGCGGATCCAGAAGATAAGCGGTGAGGAGACAAGACTGAGTCGGGATCTTGTTTGGTCGGTCTCTATTTATCAAAGTATTTAAAGGCACAAAAAAGCCCACCCCGGTCAAAAGGCCAGGATGGGCCCAAACCCCGGCGCAGTATTAAGCACTTTTTTCCTGCTCTTCTTCCATACAGGTCTCGCAATTTTGCACGAGTCTCGCAAAACGCATCTTGAGCCCCGACGCTATATTAGCTATCACACCAAAACTCGGATTACGCTTGCCCCTCTCGATCACGCTGATAAAGGCGCGGTCCACACCGGCATCCTCTGCTAACTCTTCCTGAGACATCCCCAAACGTCTGCGCCTATTAGCTACAACCCTACCCAGACATTCTTTAAGGGATTTTTGAAAACTCTCTCGTTTATTTTTTTCCATCAGCAATTACCTCCGCCGTCGAGGACGGATTTATGCCACCCGAGTTTCCATTTGTAGTAAATCGGCCACACTTCGCATCCTCTTTGCGATCTCAAAGACCCGCTGTTGCGGGCTTTTCACAACATTAAATCTATGTGTCAGGTTTGGAACAAACTCTCCTTCTCCATGTCTCAGTTGGAGTAAATGAAAGAGATGAGAAAGATCTGTAAATTGCGAGGCGCGGTATCACATGTCACAAGATAGAAATATAAGTAGATCGCAACACGATCGCTTGTCAGAGCCATTACCAGAACCTTTGCCAGAACCTTTAAAAGAACTGCAATGGCTAGCCAATTATTTTAGAACTCATGGACGCCATGATATATCGGAAGAGATCAGCGAGCAGCTCGATCGTTTTCAAAAACCTGAGCAACAGACCCCCATGCACGGTGGCGGCAACGACCCCGAGTAATGATGACAACCGTCTAAGCGTCCCCTATTGGCGCATCTAGATTAATAACACTTTAGTTAATGAATTGTTGACCGGAATCGTTTTCTGGTCAACAATTGCTTTATTACAGTGGAAGTATCTCGATGGCCCGTCCCAAATCAATCGAAAACCGCAGCGAACTCATACTGCAAGCCGCAGACGAGCTCTTTTCGCGCTATGGCTTTGAACGCACTAGCATAGACGACATTGCACGCCACCTCGGCATCAGCAAGGGCTCCATCTACCTCGATTTTAAAAGCAAGGAAGACATCCTTTTTACTATCATCGAGCGCCACGCCCAGCGTCTCCACAAGCTCATGGACGAAAAAATCGCCACCTCCACTAGTCCCGCCCTCGAGATCCTGCGCGATACTGTCCTCGAATCCTCGCTCCTGGTCTACGATCTCATCACCCGCGATCTCCATACACCCGAAGCCCTCTTGCACACTTCTATCGCCTGGAAGCCACGCTTCGAGCACTATTTTGTTAAAAAACGCGCGCGCTTTCTCGCGCTCCTGCAACGCGCCGCCGACGAAGGCGATATCGCTCCGCACATGGTCAACGAAGCCACTGTCGTTGCTTTCATGATGGCCATTTCTTCCATCCACCCTCCTTATTTCGACAATTATTCCGAGGCTCGCGACCGCATGTCGCGCAACCTCCTCGAACAGCGCGGCAAGGCTTTGCTCGCCCTTTTGATCGATGGTCTGAGGCGCAGGTAGAGAGAAATGGCCACGTTTTTTCAAGAAGAATTGCAGAGACAGGTCGATGCCCGCGGCGAGATAGTGAGGTGGGGCATGCTCCTTGGCGTTGCCACCGCTGCTTTGATGGAGGTCATCGACACCAGTATCACCAACGTCGCCCTGCCTCATATCCAGGGCAACCTCGGTGCCACCACCAGCGAAGCCGCCTGGGTCGTCACCAGTTACGGTATTGCCAACGTCATCACCATGCCCCTCGCCGTCTTGCTGGGCGATTTGTTTGGCAAAAAATCCTATTTCATCTTTAGTATGATCGGCTTTACCGTTGCCTCTGCAGTATGCGGCATGGCTGATTCTCTGACTACCCTCGTCATTGCCCGTGTCATGCAAGGTCTCTTTGGAGGCGGCTTGCTGGCAAAGGCCCAGGCCTTTCTCTTCGAGGGTTTTCCCCCCGAAAAGCAAGGCATGGTCCAGGGCATCTTTGGCATCTGCGTCCTCGTCGGCCCAGTCCTGGGGCCCACCCTGGGTGGCTGGCTGACTGACAACTACAACTGGCGCTGGATTTTTTATATCAATATCCCAGTCGGCATCCTATCGACGATCATCTGCCAGTCTTATCTGCCCAAGGACGATCCCAGCAAAAAAAACGCCCCCAAGCCTGTCATAGACTGGCCAGGCATAGCATTTCTGAGCATCATGCTTGGCTGCTTTCAGTATGTATTAGAGAAAGGTCAAGACGAAGACTGGTTTTCGTCCCGCATCATCGTCACTTGCTCAATTTTGGCAGCTGTTGGCTTTGTCGCTTTTATCTGGCGCGAATTTACCACGCGGTATCCGGCCGTCAATCTGCGCATCCTGCGTTATAAGTCTGTGGCCGTCGGTCTTTTCTTTCAGGGCGTGGTGGGCTTTGTCATGTTTGGCGTCAACTATGTCATCCCCAATTTTGCCCAGCTCATGCTCGGTTACACAGCCCTGCAGGCCGGGATGCTACAGATCCCGAGCTCGCTTATCACCTCGGCCATGTTTCCCATTGTCGGTGCCATGGCCGGCAAGGTCGATGCGCGTTTGATGGTCGGCATCGGCATTGCATTTTTGGCTCTTTCCAATATGGTATTGCTACCGATCACTCTCAATTGGGGCTGGGACCAGTTTTTGACGACCAGCCTCTTTCGCGGCTTTGGTGTCGTTCTGGTATTTCTCCCTCTGACCCTCGCTGCTGTAGGCGATTGCGATACCGAGGACATCCAGACTGCCTCATCGCTGTTGAGCCTTGTCCGCACCCTGGGTGGTTCTGTGGGCATTGCGCTTCTGGCTACCCTGCTCACACGCCGCGAAGACTTTCACCGTGCAGTTCTCGTCGAGCATGTGACGCCTTTCAATACCTTAGCCACAGAGCGGCTGCAAAACTTTATCGGCATGTTTCAATCCAAGGGCTTTTCGATCCCCGATGCCCGGGAACGCGCTCTGCACCTTTTGAGTCAGCAGGTGGACACACAGGCGATCGTCCTGGCTTTTTCGGACATCGCCTGGATATTGATGACTTTTACGGCACTCACACTGCCATTCTGCTTTCTCCTCACATCAGGCAAACGCGGGGGCAAGGTAGAAATGCACTGATGCAACGCAATCACTAAGGGTTACTAGCAACGGGTCACAAATCATGGACAGCACCAAAGAAATGACACAATCAGAATCCCCCAACTCGGCCAGTGCAGCTGCTGCCCGCGCTGAAGAATTTAACGCCAAGCCGGCTAAAAAGCGGCCTAATCTCTTTGTGCAGGCCCTTGTCGCGACTGCTGTCGTGGGCGCTGGCGTGGGCGGCTACATGTGGTGGCAGCATGCCAGCGAGTACCAGGAGACCGACGATGCCTTTATCGAAGGGCATCTACACCAGCTTAGCGCACGCATCTCCGGCACCGTTATCTCAGTGGACGTAGCCGACAACCAGCACGTCAAGGCCGGTCAGACACTGGTGCGCATCGACCCCAAGGATTTTAAAATTTCGCTTGACTCTTTTCATGCCGCAGCCGAAAGCGCCAATTGGCAGGCCAATGAGGCCAAGACCAATATTCAGTCGTCTTTTAGCAAGGCTGCTGCCGGCAAGCTTGAGGCCCAATCGGCCATCGTCAGTGCTCGTGCCAATGTAGATCGCGCGGAAGCCGCACTGGCCGAGAGCAAGACGGGAGTCAAGATGCAGTTAGCGCAGATCAAGCAACGTGAGGCAGAGTTGACGCGCGCCAAGAGCGACTTTGACCGCTATCAGAGCCTGGTCGAGGACCGAGCCGTGACCAAGCAGGCCTTTGACAAGGCGCGTCAGGACAAGGATGTGGCCGAGGCTTATCTGGAGTCGGCGCGCGAGGGCTACAGGCAAGCGCAATCGCGAGTGCAGCAAGCTCAGCAGTCGCTGGAGGATGCGCGCGCCAACGTGATCAAGGCGCAAGCCGCTACCCAGACCGCTGATGCAGCGCAGGCCGATGCCGAGGCATCCAAGCGCACCTACGAGCGCCAGCAGGCCATGGCCAAGCAGGCAGAAGCCCAGTATGACAATGCCAAGACACAACTATCGTATACGGATGTCGTGGCGCCGGTGTCTGGAAAGGTAGGCGCCAAGACCGTCGAAGTAGGCCAGCATGTCGAACGCGGTCAAGCTATGCTCTCGATCGTGTCTGACGAAAAATGGGTCGTGGCCAATTTTAAAGAGACTCAATTGACCAAGATGCGCGTAGGCCAGGAGGTCGAGGTCAAAATAGATGCTTTTCCGAACAAGGTCTTTAAGGCCCGTGTAGACTCGATTTCACCGGCTTCTGGTGCGCAGTTTGCGCTCTTGCCGCCGGACAATGCGACCGGCAATTTTACAAAGGTTGTGCAGCGCATCTCTGTCAAGATCGTGTTTGACAGAGAGAGCCTCAAAGGCTACGAGGACCTCCTGACGCCCGGTATGTCCGTGGTGGCAGAGGTGCATGTAGGCAAATAGACAGAGAGAAATATCAGGTAGTCCATGATGTCAGTTTATGTTAAAAATGACCGCAGTGTGCGGCGTTCGGTGGTGGTCGGGGTGATGAGCGGCGTTTTGCCTCTCGTGGCCGGCCTGGTGTCGCCTGTAGTGGCGCGGGCCGCTGTGCAAAGCGTCGATACAGGCAAAAACAGCCAGGCCAAGATCAATGGCGATGCGACCACAGAGTCGGCCAAGCCCTTGCGCACTCACCTGCCGTCGATGCAGGACAAGCACCCAGCGGTGTATGTCAAACAATTCGAGTCGTCACAAACGCCAAAGGCGCTTGGATCACATCCCGTGGAAAAGGCTGAGATACCGCTCGAGCGCATCCAGCTGGATCAGCCTAATAATGAGGGCACCGCATCCGGTGAGCAGGCTTCTGCTGTTGACCATACTCCTGTGCCCATCAAACGGCCGCCTCTGTCGGCGTTGATCTCAGTGCAGCAAAACCTCAATCCTTTCACCCTGGATGCCAATCTGGTCGAAAAGATCAATCTGACTGATGCTCTCGATCAGGCAATGAGCAACAATCTGGAGATCGAGGCCAACTTTGCCACACTCAAGGCTCAACAGTATGCGGTGCTGTCGCAAGCATCACGATTTTTGCCGGATATCAATAGTGGTTATCAGTTGTTTGGTATAACGGGGCGTTTGCCTGGCGCTCTGGTGGGCGGAAATACTGGGGCATTTAAGCTACCGCATACGGTGCAGGTTTTAAACACTGGTTTTAGGCAGAGTGTTTATCAAGGTGGGAGCGTCGTATTTGGGACCTTGCGCGAAAAGCATCGTTATCGCGCTGATAAGGCTGCTCTCAAGAGTTCGATCAATGATGTTTTGCTGGATACTTCCAAACGATATTACGATCTTTTGTACAATGAGGCTTTGCTGGAGATCAGGACGCGCGCGGTCGAGATCTCTGAGGAGCAGGTAAGGCTCAACCAGGCTCAAGAGAGAGCAGGGACTGCCACGGGTCTTGATGTATTGCAGTCGCAGGCACAGTTGGCGAGCGATCAACAAAATCTTGTGGATCAGCAGTCGACGAGGCGGCAGTCGGCGCTAAAATTGGCGAGTCTGATCAATTCGAGCCTGGCTCAGGATCTGGTCTCGGCTGAGACCGAGCTAAAGAGGAGGCGGTTGATCCCTCGCAGGACGCCGATTGAGTCTTTATTGCGTGTGGCTCTGGATAATCGGCCTGAGTTGCGGCAGTACGAAGAATTGCGGTTGGCCGCGCGTCGGGCGATCGTGGTGGCACAAGCGCCATTGCATCCGCAGGTCAATGTAAATGGCAATATCTACGGTATTGGGGCTAATGGCTCGGGGCTTGATGCACTGTACAACATTGCCTTGCAGATCAACTGGCAGCTGGGCAAATTGGGTCTGCAAGATGCGGCAAATATCGCGCAGGCAAAGTGGCAGGCGAGAGAGGCGGCCGTGAGGGCCAAAACTGAGTTTAAAAATGTCTTTGAACAGGTGCGGACGACTTTTGATCAGAGCCTGGCGGCGGATAAGCGGATCGATCATGCTAGTGCGCAGATTGCAGCGGCTGAGGAAGAGCTGCGGATTGCGACTAAGCGGATGCAGGCAGGCATTGGTCTCAATATCGATGTGTTGAACGCCCAGCGGGATCGCACGCAGGCTTATATAAACAAGGCGCGAGCAATGGTGGACTTTAATGTGGCGCAGGCGCAATTGGTGAGAGATATTGGGGTTATTTCGGTTGGTGCGCTTTCTAAAGGGGTGACGCCGTAGCGCAAAGAGCTCATCGTCACATTTCTCATACTTCTTCAAGCTTCAGCCGATGCGGTTTGCGCCGCTAGGTATCTCATTTTCAGCCGGCCCCAATTAACCAAAAAAACGGTGACATTAGTGGACTAGTGGCGACATGTTAGTCACTTCAAGTCCACTGTTGTCTCCAATTTTTTGTTCAGTAATGCATTTTCAAAAATGAGATGGTCTCCGCCTCCCGGGCTTATTTAATGCCCTGCAGCTCCCACAGCATCAAACCCTTTCACATTGAGAGGAGTGTTAAAATCCAAAAACTCTTTGCCGTGGGCTCCGCCGGCACTGCGGGCGCCACCAGCGCGATTGTTGTCGTGCTCTACTTTGCGCTCGTGACCAGGCCAGCGCTCCTCGATTGGCGGACGTTTGCGGTCTCCTTGCTCCCCATGGCTAGAGCCGTCGCTGCCCCCATTTTTGTTTTTGCTGTAGACACGGTCGTCTCCATCATATTTTTCGATTCTTTTATCCATTTTATCGTTCGCCGATTCGTCTTTAATGAAACCTTTGTCTAAAATGTCTTTGTCCAACAGCTTGGGTACTGGCTTGCAGATAAACTCCATCACTTTGTCAGTGTCGATATGCTGATTGCCATATTTTTTGTCTTTTTCTTCGGCATTGTCGATCTTTTCGGTTTTGTCGAGCTCTTGGAAAAATTTGTTGGAAGACATTGTGTTTATCCTTGTTGATTGCCGCCGCGCGGCTTGAGTAAAGGGCTTCGGGGATGGTGCTTTACGTCAGATTGCTTAGCTAATTGCTTTCCGTGCAAGAGTCTATGCGTCTCCAAAATTTTCTGGACAAGATCTCGCAATTTTTCAAAAAAATCATAAGGCTTTGTTGTATTGTCGTGTATAGTAACAACAAGGTAAAAGCAGAGCCAGAGAGCATTTCCGGGCTTTAAACCCATCATCTCTCAGCCCTGCCCCACGCACAGTACGCACGCACCACGCCACGCACTACGCGCTACGCACTACAAACTACTTTACGCGCCTCCAGCCTATGCAGGCGCTTGCGCTCTAGCGCCGCCACATGCTGATCGTAGTACCGACCATACGTATCGCGATAACTCTCATTGCTGATCGAAGCCATCGATGACTCCACCTCAGCTTTGATCGCACTGTATCCACCTCGATGCAGTTCGACAAGGGTACGCAGGTGCCGCGCCGGCACAAGATATCCCTTGTCGTACAACTCCTCGGCCACGCGCGCTTCGTGCATGACGGCGCGGGTTTCTTCGGCGATGCTGGAGGCAAGATACTGCGCTCTGGACATCATCTTTGGATCTGGATAACTAGGCGTAAAACCTTTTAAGACATGATACGCCTCATGCGCAAACTGCAAGACTTTATCCAGCGGCGTACCCTTTGACCCGATCACTATCAGCGCATTGCGCCGATCATTGATGTCGGTTTTTGAGTAAGCCGCATGTTTGCCATTCCAGCGCCTGACGCGACATTTGAGACGTGCTAGCGCGCGCAAGTCACGCTGCAAGAGTGGCGAATCATCAATGAGCGCCACAAATTTTTTGCCAAATCTGGCTTCTAAAAGAGACCGGTCCATGATATTTGTCCTCGATTTTGTTTGGGACAACGGGATGAAGCGGGGGATGGAAAGAAAATTATGATCCTGTTGTAAGATCCGTCTGATTAATTGAGCAATAGATGCATCAATCCTATTAGGTAAAAACTCGCCTTTTCACCAGGTTTTTACCAGGCACGATTAGAGACGCATAAGCAAGAGCCGGAAGGCGATCGAAAACAATCGCTTTCCGGCTCCATTGTCAGGGGGCGCAGTCACTGCAAATATCGCGCAAGTGCGCTAGCGCCTCGTAGCAGTCCTATCTAGTTGACTAGTACCGCACGATAACGCACCTTGTTTTCGCGCACCGCTTTGATGCCTTCATTGACTTTGGCCATCTCAAATTTTTCGATTTTTGGAGCAATTTTCTTACGCGCCGAAAACTCCAGCATTTCCTCAATCATCGATGGACTGCCAATCCAGCTACCGCCAACGATCCTTTGTCCCAGTACCAGAGGTGGTGCCGATACGGTCACGTCCGCTGTGCCCAGGCCGATCATGATCAGCTTGCCGAGGGGCTTGACGGCCTTCATATACTCATCCCAATGTAGATCCGCCGACACCGTATTGAGGATCACATCATAGGTGTTGGCCAATTTGGCCATCGTGCCTTTTGCACTGGAGTCAACAAAATGCTCTGCGCCCCACTCTAGAGCCTCGGCCTTTTTGTTGGCAGAGGTGGAAATGGCAGTGACTTCGCAACCAAATGCAGCAGCGTATTTGACCGCCAGATGGCCAAGACCGCCAATACCCACGACAGCCACTTTTTGATTGGGAGTAAGATTGTAATAACGCATCGGCTGATACACCGTGACGCCACCACACATAAGAGGCGCAGCATCAGCCGAATCCAGCCCATCGGGGATCTTGACCGCAAAGCTTGCATCACACTGAAAATGCGAAGCATAGCCACCGTATTGAGTGACGCAGGTGGACTCCATGCCTGAGCAGACGTTTTCGTTGCCAGTCACGCAAAACTCGCAATGGTGGCAGCTGCCCGATTGCCAGCCCACGCCCACGCGATCGCCTACTTTGAGGTGCTTGACGCTATCGCCAGCTGCGACGATCTTGCCGATGATCTCATGACCAGGCACATAGGGATATTTGGTAATCCCCAGCGCATCATCCAACAAGTGGATATCGCTGTGGCAGATGCCGCAATGCGAAATCTCGATATTGATCTGATCCGCACCCAGCTCCTTGGCTTGGTACTCGAAAGGCTCGAGCAAACCGCTCTTGCTCTTGGCCGCATAGGCTTTGACTGTCATCTGGTAAAGGCTCCTTTGTTACGATCGCGCGCTGGCGCAGCGCTCGCTCAGTGAGCGCCAGCACGGGGCACAGTATAACCGGTCACGGCAAGTGAGCCAAACCTGGGGCTGACAGCAAAACATTGGTTTGGCAATGGCGGCGTCTAAGCTGGCTCTACCAGCATGGCGTCGACGCCTTCGAGAAAAGCCAATATTGTTTGATAGACATCTTGGCGCATTACTGCGGCTGCTTCTTCGTCTTCGTCGATTTCGAGAAATTTAGTCACGTCCATTGGTCCAACATGATCCAGGGACTTGAAATGCTGGCGCATTGTTGCGATCGCCTCTGTCACTGAGCCATGTCTGATATCCGGTTTTAATTCATAACGTAGGCACCCAGCCGCCGACTAAAACAATATCGTTCCAATAATTTCCAAGCACGCGCGACAGCTCTAGCATTACCGATTTGCATGCTGTGAACTGGTCCGCCGAGTAGTCGTCTAACTTAGACTGATTGTCCGGCACTTCTCAAATCTTCCCATTGTGGCAATATCTTGGTATCAAAAATTATGTCCGCAGTCTCCTGGATTCGCCCCTTCTGTGCTGAAAAATCTAAGTACAGTTGAATGTCGCTTACAATGCTTAAGCCAGCCCCTTGGCTCAAGTACAAGATATCTGTGTCGAAAGGCTGCATCAATACTACGTTTCCACCGGAATCTACTTCTTTTAATCCAAGCTCTTTGCCAATTTGATTAGCATTTCCCTCAACGTATGCATGAATTCTATTGACCTGGCTAACATACTGAGTACCAGACGCTTTTGCAGCAGTAGCAAGTGTGAAGGCGTATTTGGTTTGGTTAGATTTAAAATACTCAATAATCTCTGTTTCGATATCTTGCAATTTTTTTGGACTGTAAAACTCCACTGCAATATGCTTTTTAAATTTCAATCTATAGCTGTCTGCCCAGTCCTTGAGTAATTGTTCAGGCTTTGCCACCACAAGCATCTCATCGCGTCTTTCTAGAATCTCGCTATCGAATAATTTCGTCTTTACCTGAGAAGCCAGACCAATACTTACGTGTGACCTCTTTGCTAGTTCTTGAACAGTCCACGGACGAAATGGATCAGACAGTAGACGACGAACAATACGACTTGCTTTATCATTAAAGACTGATCGTAGCTCTCGCTTTTCTGCATCTTTTTGAAAGCCAAAACGCTCTATATAAATATTGTCGAATGAAATTAGACAATTGCCGGTTAAATCAATATATCCAATGCCTTCTTCCTTGCATATTTTGCGAGCATTCTCACTGACAAAAGGTGCGGCAAATATGCCATAGACTTTTTTGAAATCAGTCCTGTGCGCTATAAAATTGCGTATCATTCGCTGCAGTTGTGCAGCAGCCATGCGAGCGTTGCGAGGCTGTCCGATGGACTTTACTTCTATGACCAGACAATACGGCTTTGAATTGGCGGCAGTTTTTAGCAGTAAATCGTAACCGACATCGGGACCATAACCGTCATTAAACTCGGCAGAAAACTCACTAACGAAAGGTACTGATGAGAGAAGCTCTTTAAGCTCCAGCTCAACCTGGTATACAATCTCCTGTTCTCTTAGATGTGGTTTTCGCTCGATATTGGCGGCCATGCTGTTTCACTCCCTATGATTATTATAGCAAATGTTGAAACAGTGGAAATTGATGAAATTTACTATAATCACGCGTAGAAGCTTTAAGAGCTAAGACGACCCCGATTGGGGCGGAGTCGTCCTATCGGCCACGCATATTTCTGCTATGTCCGCTGCAATATATTGTATGCAAGAACACATTATCAAGGGTAGAACAACTTGTGGATGCGTCGGCAAATAAGTGCAAGCCATGATGAGCGATGAAGACTGCGTGTTGATACCACCGGCAAACATCAAGGCTGTGCGCACTTGCTTATCGGTTTTGAAAAAATTGCAACAAATAAATGCGTTTGCGTAAGAGCTGGCACACAATATCATCACCAAAACCAAAGCGAGGCAAAGAAATGAATAGTCTGGATGAGAAATAATGCTTGGAAGCGACGTACTGGTATTTGCGTAAATTGCAATCATCATCGCAAATAGGCTTAAAAAGCTCAGGCTCGGACCTGCCGCCTTCACTCTTTTTTCTCCAACTATAAATCTGGCAAACAGTCCAAATATGCAAGGAAGCAAAACATTCACCAAAATGAAGTATGTGGATCCATGCGATGCCAATTTGTGAAACTCGGAACCGAATATGCCAGTTATCAGGTTACTAGTAGTTGATAAAAGCAAAGGAGTTGACGCAGGACTTAAAAAATTAGTCAGCATATACACTGTAAGACAGGCTGTTACGTTGCCATTTGCTTTTCGTGTCCAGGCTGTTGAAGCCGGCGCGGCAGGACTTGCAGAGACAAGAGAAAGCCCCACGATTAGATTTTGGAAGGTGTTTAAATCAAGTCGATCTTTTAATAATGATGCGGATATGAAGATAATTGTCAGCCTTACAATCAAACTGCTAAATGCGGTTGCAGCAATGACAGGTAAGAGTTTTGGAAGCCCAGTGATATCCTTAAACTCAACGTTTAGCGCCGCAACAAAAATCATGATAAACATCGGCACCATGCTAAGCCGAAATGCAAGAAGCTCGCCATTTATGGCGTATTGCCCTCTGTGCCAATAATGAGTGAGACAAAATTGGGCGAATAATTTAGTGTAAATCGCCCAGGTCTATATTGCAATGAAGAAGCGGCTGTTTTCATCTTCTTCGTTGTAGAGCGGGGTGCGATATGGAAAGCAAAGAACGTCAGGCGTAT
>JAFKGK010000034.1 GCA_017307165.1 Candidatus Melainabacteria bacterium | reverse complement strand
GCCGCGAATCGCTTCCAAAGCCAGCTTGGCTTTGAATTCAGCGCTGAATTTCTTTCTGCCTCTAGTCATTTCGCCTCACCTTAGCAACTGCTATTCTAGAAGCAAAAAACCACCTTAGCTACTGGTCCGAAATCTGGGGTCCGCCATCTGTTTTTATGGCATTTGGGACATCTCGGGCGCCAAGATAGCTGTGCGCCATGTAGAGCCACGAACTCGCCTGACCGTCTTCTTTTGTGATCGACTGCCAAAAATAGGCTGCCGCCTCGCGATATCGGCCGGCCCGATAGAGCAGGACACCCTGGCCATAACTATTGTTGGCAGTTGGACCTGCTGCAACAACCGGCATTGTCTGGTGACCCAGACTGATCGCTACAGAAATAGCAAGGAAGAGCGAAAAAGTATATTTTGAAAAATTTGGCATGCCCATATTTTAGGGCATGCTCTTTGACTAGACCAGACTAAAATTGCCTGTGCCTGTTTTCCAGTGATGCTTGGCTCGGCACTCTGCATTGACCGAGCTCAAAGGCACATAGTCTTCGTTTTTGATAGCTTGTAATTGCGTTATATCAAAGGCTTTCATCTTGTGTCCGGTCTGCTTGAGTCTTTTGACCTCTGAAGCCGGGTCCAGCAAGACAGGCGAGAGCTCTTTGTTTTGCACGAGATTTTCGGTAAGAGTGCGGCGACCGCCATTCAAATGTCTCTGTGCCTCACCCTGCCCATTTTTATCATTCATAGCTACCTGGACCTCCAATTTCCCCACTAGTTTTATTATGGTTGTGAGGGGATAAGGATGCCTATAGGTCGATCTACCTATTTATGGAGTGGTCATATTATCTTTTGACCACTCCATAAAAAAGAGCGTGAGTGCATGATCTGATGCCTTCGCGCAAAGAGGTCGTAAAGTTGTTTTTGATCCAGCTTTGCTTTTCGTTAAAGTAGAGCAGGATCATTAGATCTGCGATGCGATCAGCTGAGAGGTCGCGGCTAAACTCCCCTAGATCTTGGGCTCTCAGGATGATCCGTCTGAGATTGTCGCAAGCGCTACTGGTGGCGCAGCTGGTATCGACTATCGAGCGCTTGGAGCAAAAGAGACAGGCTAGCTCTCGATTGTTTTCGTACCATTCGGCCATGCGTTCGTTCATATCGCGCAATAACTGCACCGCTGATGGGGCCTCGTCTATCTGGCCCAGGAGAGTTCCAAGTGCTTCTTCGATGCCGAGCTCGTGCAGAGCGATCAGGATCTCTTCTTTTGAGCGAAAATGCGTATAAAAAGTAGGTTTTGACACCATCGCATTTTCGGCGATCTGATCGACGGTGGTAAAGTCGTAACCATGCACCACAAACAATTTGCGTGCCGCCTCTAGCAGGGACTCTCTTGTGCTTGCTCTCTTTTTTTCTCTTAACAGTGCCATAGTTGCCTCCTGCTTGGTAGAAGATCTACCTTGAAGCAAAAACTTTACCATGGTAAAGTTTTAAATGCCAGTAAGTTTTCATTCCTTGGTAAATATATGCGTGCCGTAGTCTTTGAACGATTTGGATCTCCGGATGTCATGCGCCTACTCGAGGTGCCGATCCCTGAGCCAGAGGCCAACCAGGCTCTGATTAAGATCGAGGCTTGCGGGGTCAATTTTGCGGACACATTGATGCGCCGCAATCTCTACCCGATATCAAAACCCCTGCCGTTTACTCCAGGCTTTGAGTTTGCCGGAGTGATCCACAAATTGGGATCAGGAGCCATCCACAACAAATACGGTCTGGCTGTTGGGGATCGAGTCGTGGCCCTGGGCACGGGCGGATACAGTGATTTTGCCTGTGCAGAGATCGGTAATATCTACAAGATTTTTGATGGCTTGACCTTCGAAGAAGCCGTGTCCCTGCCCGGTCAGGGGCTCACTGCTCTATTTATGCTGGAGGAGTCGCATCTACGTAAGACCGATACTATCCTTATCCATGCTGCGGCCGGCGGAGTCGGTAGTTTTGCCGTGCAAATCGCCGCTATCATGGGTGCCGGTCAGGTCGTGGCCACGGCTTCGTCGGATGAGAAGCTCGAGTCGATAGCCCAACTTGTCGATAAGGTAAAACCCTGTCTGCAGCTCGATCTCGTCAATTATGGCCAGAGCGATTGGATGAGAAATGTGTCGAGATTGACCTCAGGTTTGGGTATAGACATTCTTTTTGATGGCGTCGGTGGTGAAATATTTAAGAACAGTATCGATTGCATGGCTTTTGGTGGGCGCATCGTCGTCTTTGGCCAGGCATCCACTCAGCCTACGACCATCGACCCATCGGTCCTGATGCTCAAGGATCAATCGATAGTAGGCTTCAGTCTGCACAAATATGTTTTCAACAGGACGCGAATGCAGCGAGGTCTCGACTTTCTCATGACTGCTGTTCTGGAGGGCCGTCTTTTTTCCAACGTGCAGGCGACCTTTCCTCTCGCTCAGGCCTCAGAAGTGCATCAGTTGCTCGAAGACCGCAAAACGATTGGCAAACTTTTGCTCTTGCCATAATTAATAGAAATAATTGAACTATCATCGAAGCGTGGCCGTAATACTATTTATGGTCATGGTTTGTAATAGATACAGAGCGATAGCTAAAAAACGGGCTTATGGTCTGGCATATACGGGGATTGGACTCATCATCCATACTCTGGCTCTGGTTTTGGGGCTTGCGCCGATGGCCGTCTTAGCTCAGGCCCAGGGCGAGCCTCCTAGCCAAAACCAAAATGACGGGCCAGGCACAGCACGTCAGCTCGATCAGTTGCGATCGATACCTCAAGAGCCCTTGGTGCCTCTGCCGGCACCTGCCTCACGCGATGCTCTCGATCGATTGTATCCTCCGCCCGCAAAGGGCAAGGCACCTTTTTCGGCTGCCGGTCATGATCCATCTCCCGGCCAGGTGGTTTTGGCCGAGGGGCGCGCGATCACTCTTGATCAGATCGCTATGTCCGAGCTCTTGCCCATCGGGCTCGGCAAGCTCCCGCCGATCAGGCTGGAGGCTTCATTTAACGAGGTGCTTTCACTCAAGGATGCGCTCAACTACACCCTAGCCAATAGCCTGCCCATCCGCATCTCGCAAGCTGCCGCGGATGTCTCAAAGTATCAATATTATTCGAGTCTAGGGCAGTTGTTGCCAGACTTTCAGCTCAATTATCGTGGTCAATATACTGATTCGGCTATTTCGCCACCCTCCAGACTGTTCACTTTTTCGCCGGTAGTCAGATATCCAGTCTTTGCCGGTGGTGCCAATGTTTTTGGAGCGCTGGTGGCACGCAATCGCGCCAAAGCCGCTAAAAATGCCTTTGGTGCTAGTATCAACGATGCCCTGCTCGATGTCTATCGCCGTTATAACGATCTCTTGCTCGCGCATTTGCTCCTGCGCATCCGAGTCAAATCAGTAGAATTATCTCGCGCTCAGTTGTCACTCAACGAACAATTAAAAAATGCCGGTGTCGGCACCAATTTTGCGATTTTCCAATCAAGAACCCAATTGGCTAACGATAAGCAAGCCCTATTGCAGCAAGAGGTAGCGGTAAGGCAGGCTGCTCTGCAGCTGGCCGTATCTCTCAATGCATCAGTTGCAGTCAATTTTTTTCCGCAAGACTTTAAAGTTGCCGAGGCCAGGCTGTTTGACCAAGATATGAATGTCGCCCAGCTGGAGGCTTCTGCTGCAAAATTTAGACCTGAGCTAAAACAATATGAATACCTGCGAGTCGCAGCTGCTCGCAATATACAAGTAGCTGCTGCGCCTTTGTATCCCAGCCTGCAGTTTTTTTTACTACAGGCACGCTCACCCAGTCTAGTGGTCGCTCTGGTTCTAATGCCAGCGTGGCTGGCTCTACTGTCATCATCCCGACCGGATCGGGCGGAGGCGGTATTGGTATCTCCGGTGGTGGCGGTCGCTCTTTTTCAGCCGGTTTTGATTTGAGCTGGAGCCTCAATGGTCTGGGTTTGCCTGATGCCTTCAACACTCAAGCTGCTCGTGCCCAGGCTCGGCAGGCTACATTGCAAGCCAATCAACAAATCATCACTGTCTTGCAACAAGTCCGCAGCTCTTACCTCAATATGCAGACTGCAGACGAACAAGTCGACGTCGCGGCCGAGGCCGTCACATCCGCCGGCGAACAGCTCAGACTAGCCAATCTCCGCTTGCGATACGGGCAGGGCATCAACCTGGAGTTGATCCAGGCGCAACGGGACTATATCAATGCATTGACCACGCAGGCTCAGGCGATAATCGCCTACAATGTGTCTCAAGCGCAACTATTGCGTGACACTGGCCTGATATCCGTATCGGCACTGACTGGCGAGAGGCCTGCAAGACTATGATGGTCGATGATACCAATACACAAACCAAAACTCAGGCTAGTCCTGATATCTCGACGCGCAAGTCCCGCAAAAGGCCACCACGTTATCTTGTTTTGGCGCTGATAGTCGTCTTGTCCGGCATCGGTGTCTACCTGGCCTGGGGATACTTTAGCAAGCCTGTCGATAGAGATCAGGAGCTAGTCGCTGTAGAGCGCTCGCGAGCCGATATAAAAGTAGTGGCTACAGGCATCATCCGCCCCATACGCGAGGTCAAGATCAGTCCCAAGACTACAGGACTATTGCGTGAATTGCTGGTGAAGCAAGGGGACATGGTCAAGCAAGGCCAAATCATCGCTCGCATGGATGACAGCAATTTGCTAGGACAGGTAAAGTCCGCTCGCGGGGCCTATCTAGCTGCCATGGATAACTACGAAAAATCAAAGAATGGCAATCGTCCTCAAGAAATCGCCGCTTCTCAGGCAACTGAACGCAAAGCTCGCGAGGCCTTACGCAATGCCGGTCGCAATATTGGCAGGCTGCGCGCGCAGATGGGAGCTCTGACAGCTACTCTCAAGCGTGACCAAAATTTTGCCAGCACTCAGGCTTTTCTAGCTGCCAGTGGTGCGATATCAGAGCAGGATGCAATCAATGCCGAGACTCAGGCTCAGGTCTCCAAGGCGCAGCTAGAGGCCGCCAATCGCGAGCTGGAGCAAGCTCAGCTCAGCAAGGCCCAGGCTGAAGCGGATCTAGAGCAGATCCATCAACAAGCAGAACTAATGAAGGCCGGCTTTAGAAAAGAAGACATCGCTCAGGCCTTGCATAATGCAGAGCAAGCGCAGGGTTCTTATCAGCAAGTCGAGAGCCTCTTGCGTGACACCCAGATTCGAGCTCCTTTTGATGGGGTGATCACGCAAAAGTATGCAGAGGCTGGAGCGATCGTGACGCCAACTACCTCGGCTGCCACCACTTCTGCGACATCTTCATCCATCGTGGCCCTCGCCGGTACTCTAGAAATGGTGGCACAAGTCTCCGAAGCCAATATCACCAAGATAAAGATCGGGCAGCCCGTGGAGATCATCGCCACGGCTCTCCCGGATCAGACCTTTAGGGGCAGGGTGACTCAGATCGCCCCGGCTGCCATTGTCACTGCCAACGTCACCACCTTTGAGGTCCATGCCGATCTAGATGCCGATGCTGCTCGTCATCTATTGAGCGGCATGAATGTTTCTGCTCAATTTATCGTTGGCGTCAACGAAAACGCCCTCCTGGTGCCCTCTGTCTGTATCGTATCCAGACGCGGTCAGACAGGTGTCTTTGTGCCCGACGAAAAAACCGAACCAAAATTTGTCCCGGTCAAGACTGGTTCTATGATCGGCAGGGATACCATCGTATTATCTGGCCTAAAGCAAGGAGACAAGGTCTTTAAGGGCTTGTCCAAGGAGTTTCTCATAAAAGAAGGCTACTCCGGCGGCGGTACCGAAAGACGCGAAGAAAGAGGAAGAGGTAGAGGAAGAGGCGGAGGCGCTGGTGGTCCCGGTGGCTTTATGCCACGTATGGGCCGATAGCAAGATCTAGATGAGCTATAGCGAGATACTGCAAATAGCTATACAGGGTATCATGAGCAATAAGCTCAGATCCGGACTCACCGTGCTTGGTATCATCATCGGTATCGCTTCAGTGATCACCTTGCTCGGTATCGGCGAAGGTGCAAAATTGGAGGCCGAGAAGCAAGTACAGTCCCTGGGCGTCAATCTGATCTTTATTAGGGCTGGTTCGGTCAATGCCAGTGGGATCTCGCAAGGGCAGGGTGCCGCTCCCACGCTCACGTATTCTGATGCAAAGGCTATAAGAGAAAACTGCCCTGCTATAGAAAACGTCGCAGCCCAGTGTCAGGGACCTTTTCAGGCTCAGTACAAAGAGCTCAATACCTTGACCACTGTGATCGGCACCGACCCTACATATCCTGAGGTGCGCAATTTTAAGCCGGAAAGGGGCCGATTTTTTACCGACCAGGAGCTCAAAGAAAGCGCGCGCGTTTGTGTGCTAGGAGACGCAGTGGTAGACGCGCTCTTTGTCGGCAACGAAAGACCGATCGGCAAGCAGATCTTGATAAGAGGCGAATTATTTGAAGTAATTGGCGTCATGGAGCACAAGGGGGCCAACCAGGCCGGGGATATGGATGATCAGATCTTTGTGCCTATCTCTACAGGCTATGCCACTCTTTTTGGTCTCAATGCAGTTGCAGGAGAGACGGTCAAGACCATACTCGTCCAGGCCAAGCCAAAACAGGACGATCAGGCGCAATTTCAGATCACCAATCTCATGCGTTTACGGCACAATATCCAAAACCCCGATCTCGACGATTTTATGATCAGGACCCAGGCCGATATCATGCAAACTGCCCAGTCGATCACAGGTGTTTTTTCGCTCTTGCTCGGTGCTACTGCCGGGATTTCTCTCCTTGTCGGCGGCATAGGCATTATGAATATCATGCTCGTATCAGTCACCGAGCGCACGCGGGAGATCGGTATACGCAAGGCAATCGGCGCCAGATTTAACGATATACTCGCTCAGTTTGTCCTGGAGGCAGTCATATTGTCTCTTTCTGGTGGCATCATCGGTATCGTCACCGGTTATCTGGCTTCTTCTTCTATATCCAGCATGGCGCAGTGGACGACTGTCGTCACGCCACTGTCGGTGATACTGTCCTTCTTTGTCTCGCTGGGGATCGGTCTCTTTTTTGGCATATATCCTGCACGCAAGGCTGCCAAGCTCGATCCTATCGTCGCTCTCCGGACCGAATAATGAGCGGTAGCACCAATCTCATCACTCTAGAAAACATAGTGCGCATCTACCAGATGGGCGATGAACCTCTTTATGCGCTCAAGCACCTGACCCTGTCCATCGATCAAGGTGAATACGTGGCTATCATGGGCACCTCAGGATCAGGCAAATCAACCTTGATGAATATAGTCGGCTGTCTCGATCGTCCGACCTCAGGTAATTACGTGCTCAACGGCCGTGATGTGCTCTCACTCGACGATGATGAACTGGCTGGCTTGCGTAACACGACGATTGGTTTCGTCTTTCAGCAGTTCAATTTATTGTCCAGCATGAGTGCAATGGAAAATGTCATGCTGCCTCTCACTTATGCAGGGGTCAAGCGTGAGCAAAGGCTATTGAGAGCAGAGCATGTGCTTAATCAGGTCGGCCTGGGCGGCCGCATGCACCATCGCCCCAACCAACTCTCCGGTGGACAGCAGCAAAGAGTTTCGATCGCTCGCGCCCTCGCCAACAGCCCAAGGCTCTTGCTCGCTGACGAGCCGACCGGGGCACTCGATAGCCACACAGCTCAAGAAATCATGGCTCTTTTTAACGAGCTCGTCGACAAAGGCATCACCGTGGTGCTGGTGACGCACGACCAGGACACAGCCAATCACGCTAGGCGCATAGTCCGCATGCGTGATGGCGAGATCATCAGTGATGAGCCGACTTAGGCTCTGTCGCGATATTTTTTAGGGGGGAGAATGCGCTTAAAGTTTTCGATCAGCTCGGCTGAGGGCTCGGCCTGATAAGTACCGGCCATCTCTCCAGCAAAAAACTCAAGGCGGTTTTCGTCCATGACCAGTAGATTGGCCTTGCCGCTCTGCAATTGCTTGACCAGAGATGGGCGAGTATTATCACTCAGGATCTTGGCCTTGACGGCTGCAAGAGCGCTCTTGGGGCATTCTTCTTGTACGCGGAAGATCATCTCTCCCAGGGCTACCAGATAGGTCGTGTCTGCTTGTGTCATTGGTGCCTCCAAAAGGTTAAGGCGGATCGATATACTCTGTATATCGTCTCTTTTGCCGATGCCCGGCTGTTTTTGCTTTTTCAGTATTACCTCATCTCTTTCCTCTGACAAGAAATATTTGCTACCACCTTAACGTTTTGCTGCTTTGTAAATGGTGGCAAAGGTGCATAGCGGCTGGATTTGAAAAGCAAAAGCCGCTCGGAGAGCGGCTTTTGGGAAGCACCTGAAAACCAGGCCATTATTTTACCGATGAAAAGTTAAGTAACAAGCGCTATGGTGTCACTCAAAATACCAGTTAGCCTTGAGGGCCATCTTTTCTCTTTTCGTCTACCATGCTGGTTTTAACGGTCTAGCTCTTTTGACCTTTAGCATCCTTTTGATCCATCCTCACCATCAGCCATTGTTCGGTGCGGTCTGCGCCAAAGTGCACCAGTATCGGTGCTTGTGCCGAAGTGAGATTGCCCAGGCCTGTGTCGTAGACTACATTGCTATTGTTGCCTATCGTCCAGGCTGCACGTTGCGTCTTTTTGTCGACCTTGCCGTGTATCTGCTGGGATTCATCGGTCAAGACGTTGAGATAATTGCCGGCAATATCGCCGTTTTTATCCAGAGCGATCTGAAAAAGCATATTGCTGTCATTTTGCTGGTTTTGCACGAGCGAAAAAACACCAAGTGGTTTCCAGTCTTCTTTCGTTTCTGTCTTTTTAGGCGTGAGAGTGGCCGATGCCACTGCTGCGCTCTGCACTGCCTGAGTATTGGATGAAAGAGCGAGAGCCTGAGCCTGATTATAATAATCTGTGGCACTGGCTACAGGCTGATTGCCATAGTAGACATAATTGTTGTTGTAAGTGATACCGCTGGTGCCACTACCGCCATAGTTGTAGTACTGCGCCCTTGTGCTTGCTGACATGCCCATCATCGCTGCGATACTGACCCAGTCGGTGACCATCCAGGCAGTATTCCATCCGCCCCAGCAGGACGGATACCAGCAATTGGGATGGTAGCCCCACCAGTGGTCATCATGAAATGCGCCCCAATTATCAAAATTGTTGCGCACGCCATAAGCGCGATTATTCATATAGGTCGGTGAATAATTTGTTACTCGGAAAGCAACTTTGCGTTAAATCTGATCATTTGAACAAAATATCGTTGCGCGATTAGAAGCCAAAATATGCGCGCATAAAAAGGTGTCCGCCCCTAAAATTGTTGTTGCGACACAATAACAAGAGGAACGGACAGCATGA
>JAFKGK010000029.1 GCA_017307165.1 Candidatus Melainabacteria bacterium | reverse complement strand
GAGACTGTAAAATATTTTGTGTCAAAGAATAAGGATAGCGGCCGATAATAACTAGAGAGGAGCCGCCATGACACCAAAAACAAAAAAAAGGGATTTGCTGGATGAACTGATCCGCGAGCACTTGGCTGAAGGCAAACATCCGAAGGAGCTTTTAGAAGAAGGAGGCCTGCTTAAGCAGCTGACTCAGGAGCTTGTTCAGAAATGTCTTGAAGCCGAGATGGACACTCATCTGGGCTACGAGAAAAACGAGCGCGCTGGCAAGAGCGCAGAGAATCGCAGAAACGGCTACACCAAGAAAGTGCTGAAATCAGAACAGGGTGAGGTTACCCTTGGCGTGCCGCGTGATCGCAATGGCGAATTCGAACCGCTGGTGGTGGCGAAGCATCAAACCCGGTTGGCTGGTCTCGATTCGAAAGTGATTGCCCTGTATGCGCGAGGAATGACGGTTCGTGACATCCAGGCGCAGCTTGAGGAGATGTACGGCGTTGAAATATCGCCGACGCTAATTTCAAACGTCACCAATGCGGTCATGGACGACGTTAAAGCCTGGCAAAGTCGCCCTCTTGATGCTGTGTACCCGATCATGTGGATTGATGCTCTCCAGGTCAAAATACGTCACGACAATCGTGTCGTCAACAAGGCCGTTCATCTCGTATTGGCTGTGACGGAGGCTGGTCAGAAAGAGCTACTGGGCATTTGGATCGCTGAGCATGAAGGTGCGAAATTCTGGCTGTCAGTTTTTTCGGAGCTCAAAAATCGCGGAGTCAAAGATGTTCTCATTGCCTGCGCAGACGGACTCGCCGGGATTGACGAAGCATTGGTCGCTGCATTTCCCGAGGTGATGGTTCAAACATGTATCGTTCACATGGTGCGGAACTCGACTAAGTACGTCTCCTACAAAGACCGAAAAGAGCTGTGCGCCGACCTCAAAAATATCTACCAGGCAATTGATGAAAAACAAGGCCTGGACGCACTTGACGTATTTTGTACGAAGTGGGACAAGAAGTACTCGATGATTGGTAAATCGTGGCGCCACCACTGGGACAAGATAATTCCAATGTATTTATTCCCAGAGCAAATCCGCCGCACCATATACACCACCAATGCCATCGAGTCCATGAACATGACCCTGCGCAAAGCTAGCCGCAATCATAGAATATTTCCGGATGACGCTTCCGCGATCAAAGTGTTGTATCTCGCTGCCGGCAACATTGCGAAAAAATGGACCATGCCGATCAGAAACTGGGGTGAAGCTAGAAACTGGCTAGCCATAGAGTTCAAAGGACGATTACCGCTGGACTAATTCAATGACACAAAATTATTGACAGTCCC
>JAFKGK010000033.1 GCA_017307165.1 Candidatus Melainabacteria bacterium | reverse complement strand
GTGTGCTGGAGGCCATGGCCAAGCAGAATTCAGGTTGAGTGATTTCACCACATCAAAATGAAAGGGCTGCCAATGATGGCAGCCCTTTCATTTTGCGATGCGTAATTTCTTGCCGCCCAAATTGCTGCGCTTTTAGGCCGCCGTCAACAATATGCACTGGATATAGTCTAAAATTATTTCGTATAATAGTAGAAAGGCGAAATTAAAATGCCCAAAGGAATTATCTTGGTAGGAAAAACCATCAAAAATCGAGCCAATTTCGCATCGAAAGACGCAAATGCGAAATTGACGGCCGTCCAAAAGATAACCAAGATTGCTCGACAGCATCGTCTGAGCTACGAAGAATTCGTCTCTGTCTGCCAACAAGTCAGAATCAAGTTGAAGATGACGAAGCCCAAGAAGGAAAGGAAGTTGCCTGAAATTCTTTCTATGTCTGAGCTGAAGCAATTTTTCAAAGCAGTACAAAAGTGCGAAGACTTGCAACATGAGTTGATGTTGAAGCTGTTGCTTTATACGGCAATTCGAGTAAGCGAGCTGGTGAACATCCGAGTGAACGATGTTGATCTGGATGCGTGCAAAATTTTTATCAATCAGGGTAAGGGCAGCAAAGATCGCTACATCCTGTTTCCATCAGGATTTCGTCTAGCGCTTAGAAGCCATCTCAAGGCGAATAGCGACAATATATACCTGTTTGAGTCAAGGCTAAATCAACCTTACAGCACTCGCCGCATTCAGCAGGTTGTCAAAGAATATTGCGATCGGTCTGGCATAAAACGGTCTGTCCATCCTCATCTCCTTCGGCATCAGATGCTCACGTATCTAACAGGCCAAGGTATTTCTGATGCCAAAATTCAGCTAATTAGCGGACATGAGAGCCGCAAAAGTCTTGAAGTCTACCAACACCTTTCGCTGGAGTCGGTGGAAAAGGAATACCAGCAGGCACTCCGGGCATTGGAGTTATAGAAAATTTTCAACAGGCTGTCAAAGGCACGCTTTTGCAGAGTGGACTTTGCGATTCTTCGATCAGTTCGCTTAAACGAGACTGTGCAAACGCGGCTTCGACATGTGCTGTGGCGTCTGATAAGCGCTTGTGAAGTGGACAGAGATTAAGACCGTGCGACGGAATACCGAGAGGGCATGATTCGATGCGGTCGATAGGATCTACAGCGTTGACGACATCCAAGATCGAGATCTTATCCGGTGTTCGAGAAAGAATAAAGCCACCGCCGATGCCTCGCTGTGAGTTTACCAGCTTACCTTTCACGAGTTGCTGCATTATCTTACTTAGATAGCCTGGTGGCACCTTGGTAATTGCAGCAATATCTTGCCCGGTGACGGCAGACTTCTGCATAGCCAAAAAAACCATAGCGCGCAGAGCATACTCAGCAGTTTGAGAAATCATGGCGCGCTCCATTTGTTAACAAGAATACCTTTATATACACAATACCACACAATCATCCTTTCGGAGGATGAGGCGGCTGTACGTGGGTGTATTATGGATATAAAGGTACGTTTGATAGAAATATAACAGAGGGTAGGGTCATGAAAGAAATTTGCACACTCTGCAATTACATCCTTGAAGAAGAGCAAGGTCTACCAGAAGCGGGCATTGCACCTGGTACGAAATTTGAAAGTCTGCCAGAAGATTGGAAATGCCCTGGCTGCGCTGCTTCCAAGGAATTTTTCCAGACTTGTTCTTGTGTCAGCCTCCCAATTTTCGAAGCCAGCAAGGTCAAAACCCTTCATAGATGCGCGTAATGCGTTTTCTAACCCGGCAGGAGTAATCGCCATGAAAGAGCTAAGAAACGAGGCAGTCGGACTGCTGGTAGCCGAGCAACCGCTGCGAGCTGCGGTTTTTGATCACTTCGGCATCGATTTTTGTTGTGGAGGTAAGCAGACTCTCTTTGATGCTTGTGAAAAAGCTGGCCTCGCAACAGAGTCGGTCATCGCCGACCTGGCGGAGAATGATGCCCATGCCGCGATGCAGGATATGCCGGAATCTTGGCTAAATGCATCGCTTACAGAACTGACGAATCATATTCAACAAACTCATCACGCATATTTAAATGGGGAGCTGCCGCGTCTACAAGCATTGACAGAAAAAGTGGCTCGTGTACACGGTGCCAGAGATTCTCGTTTGGTCGAAGTTGTAGCTGTATTTTCTGCAATGAAACAAGAAATAGAGCAACATACGATGAAAGAAGACAACATTCTTTTTCCCTTTATGCGTCAGCTCGATCACGGCAAAGGCTTACTCAAAGCATCATTTGGAACTGTGGCAAATCCAGTTCGGTGCATGGAATCTGAACACAATGATGCGGGCGAGGCTCTAATGAAATTAAGAGTTCTGACCGATCAATATGTAGCTCCCGAAGGTGCCTGTACCAGTTGGTTGGCGCTATTGGCTGGACTGGCTCATCTTGATCAAGATCTGAGGACGCACATTCACAAAGAGAATTCGATTCTCTTTCCAAAAGCAATCAAGGCTGAAAGCGCGTATGCGCTATGTTAGCCAATTTTAGATGAAGGACGGTAAGAAAATGGTTATCACTGAAGAGACAACGGTCAAAAGTATTCTGGATATTTATCCAGACGCGGTGAAGGTTTTCGAAGAGCACGGTGTCGACGTACCTGCACAGTGCGATGAAAGTATCTTGGATACAGAACTTGGTATTTGCGACAGCATGTGCCATGTGGACGATTTACCGACACTAATTCGTGACCTGCAGATATTTACTGACGCTAAAGACAAAGGAGTTTAATTATGACGCTGGATATAGCGCTACTGCGAAAAACTTTCGAGCGCGCAAAAGTAGAGAATGGCGGTACAACTGCATTAGGACTAGCTTTCTACGAACGTCTATTTGAGAAATATCCATCGGTGAAACCTCTTTTTCATACACCGCCAGAAGAACAGCACAAGAAACTGATGGCGTCATTGGGCGCAATCGTTGCTGGTGTGGAACAGCCTGACCGGCTTTTGCCATATCTGCATGCTATGGGGGTACGCCATTTGAAATACAAAACCGAAACTGCTCACTATGGTGCAGTCGGTGAGAATTTGATGGCAGTTCTAGCAGATCATCTAAGCAAAGAAGGAGAGTGGACAGCACCGATGGCAGAAACTTGGGAAGCAGCTATCGGAATTGTCGCTAGAACAATGATCGAGGCTTCCGATAATCCAGAAGCCTTCAAAGAAGAACTTGCCAAATTTGGCTACCAGCCTGATGGATTTAAGAAAAACGACGCTGAACCTTGGCGCCAACTTGAAGCTGCGGTCGCGCCATTGACAACCCGAATGGTTCAACAGTAACTATCTGAACCTGCTAGCATGGCATCTCAGCCAACTGGCAGCCATTTGCGAGGTTTTTTATGTCCTGGAGATGGAAACTGTCAGTCCTGTTTGTGCTGATAGCAGGATTTTCGACCCTGATTTTCATGGGTCACGAAACAACTAATCAGGCACCACCAATCCCCGAACGTGTAGTCGATTCGAACGGCGCCCTACTTTTCACGGGCAGTGACATTCTTGCCGGCCAGGCTGTATTTCAAAAGTATGGTCTGATGGATGTGGGCTCTTTCTTCGGACATGGCGCGTATAACGGTCCTGACTTTTCGGCTGATTATCTCCACCGTGAAGGTGAAATCGCTCTGAATCAGATGTCCGAGAAGCGTTTCAATAAACCTTATGCTCAGCTGGAAGGCGGGGATAAGGGAAATCTGGAAAGTACATTAGCCAAGGAATTTAAGGTTAATCGATACGATCCGCAGACCAAAACGCTGACCTGGCTTGATAGTCAATCAGAAGCCTATCGTCAACTCGCGCCATATTATGATACTGAATTTGGTGTCGGGAGGAAACTTCCGCTTCCCACTGATTATATTCACGATCCTCAGGAACGCCTTCAGCTTAGCCGCTTTTTCGCCTGGGGCGCGTGGGTATGCAATACCAATCGACCAGGAAAAGATTACACCTACACCAATAACTGGCCGCCGGACAAATCTGTAGGCAACGGACCGAATTGGCAAATCTTCTTCTGGAGCGCGATGAGCTTGATTATGCTCATTGGCGGAATAGGATTGACTCAATTTCTACTTAGCGCTTTCCCTGGACTCGGGTGGCTCCCAGATGGAAGAGGCATGACGGACAACGTCAAATCTTATCCACCATACCGCTCTCAAACCTCTCTATATCCCTATTTCGTTGTGGTCGCGCTGCTTTTTCTTTTTCAAACCATTTTTGGCGTAGTAACGGCTCATTACATTGTCGAGCAGGGGTTCTATGGCTTCGACATCCGTAGCATTTTTCCCTACAGCATTACCCGCAGTTGGCATTTGCAGCTTTCAATATTCTGGATTGCCACGGCGTGGCTGGCTGCTGGGATGTTTATGGCGCCGATGTTGTCGAAGCACGAACCCAAAGGGCAACATTGGTTAGTCAAAATTTTGTTCGTAGCAATCCTTATCGTCGCCGTTGGCAGCATCGGCGGAGAATGGCTTGGCGTCAAGAATATGCTTGGCAATCTTTGGTTCTGGTTTGGGCATCAAGGCTGGGAATACCTTGAATTAGGACGATTCTGGCAAGCTCTTTTGACGGTTGGTATGGTGCTCTGGGCTTTCATCGTCTTTCGCAGTATCAGCCCTTTGTTGAAGGGCAAGGACCATGGAAGCCTTCCCTACATGCTGCTTTACGGAGTAATGGCCATTCCTTTATTCTTCAGCTTCGGCATGATGTACCACCCAGGAACAAACTTCGCTATTGCCGATTTCTGGCGCTGGTGGGTCGTACATCTATGGGTAGAAGGGATCTTCGAACTGTACACAACGATCATCGTTGCCTACTTCTTTTGCAGTCTTGGAATGGTGTCTGAGAAATCAGCGCTCTCTGTAATTTACATCGACATTATTTTGTATCTAGGAAGTGGCATAGTCGGCATTGGGCATCATTATTACTGGACGGCGCAGCCTGCCATCAACATGGCTTTGGGCTCAATGATATCTGCGCTTGAAGTGGTACCACTTACTCTTTTGACTATGGAGGCCTGGAAGTTTGTGGAGTTGGCCAAGGTGGAGGGTTCGATCAAAAATTTCTCTCACTACTGGGCGATGATGTTTTTGATAGCTGTAGGCTTCTGGAACTTCCTTGGTGCAGGTGTCTTTGGCTTCCTTGTAAACACGCCCATTGTCAGCTATTACGAGCATGCCACTTACCTCACATCCAATCATGGACACGCCGCTTTGATGGGCGTATATGGCATGCTTGCAGTAGCAGCGATTCTTTTTTGCACCCGTTACTTAATGACTGTTGACGCCTGGAGCAACAGGCTGGCGGCACTTTCTTTCTGGGGCTTGAACATCGGGCTTATGCTGATGATTGTGCTCAACATTTTTCCAGCAGGTGTCATTCAAATGATCGCCAGTTACAAGGAAGGCTTCTGGTTCGCTCGCAGCCCGGAGTTCATGCACTCGCATCTCTTTCAAATGTTCACTTGGGCTCGAATTGCAGGAGATATAACGTTTGTAGTTATCGGAGTTTTACCGCTTGTCGTTTTAGTTGTGCGCGGAATGTTCCATCTGAGACCAGCTGTTGCTGCGCCACCAGAGCCTTCACTGACTTCTGCGTCGCAAAATGTATAATGCCGGCAAGCATTTGCGGGGCAGAAAACAGGTTGATTTCGATGCCACAGATTTTTTGCAACAGAGCCAAATCTGGATACTGGGAAGCCCATTTGAGTGGCTATTCCAAACTAAAAACGAGCGTACCATAAACCTAATGGTTTTTGACCCACTTGACAAAATTCGATATTTCCAATAGATTGGAAATATGAAAACCAATGATGCTGTCAAAGCTTTAGGGGCTTTGGCTCAAGAAACACGGCTAGACATTTTCAGGCTCCTAGTACGAAAAGGGAGTGCTGGCATGGCAGCCGGGGATTTGAGCACCCACTTTGAAATACCCCCTGCCACTATGTCATTTCACCTAAAAGAACTGAGCAACGCAGGTTTGATAGCTTCACGGCGTGAGAGTCGTTCAATTATTTACGCGGCAAACTACGGTCATATGCAAGAGCTTTTGGGCTTCTTGATGGAAAACTGTTGTGCCGACAATGGGGGAAATTGCTAATGAAAAGATTGCATGTACACGTTGCGGTGGGCGATTTAAACCAGTCGACCAAATTCTATACAAGCTTGTTTGGCTCTGAGCCTGCCGTTCAGAAGGATGACTATGTGAAATGGATGCTTGAAGATCCGCGCATCAACTTCGCAATCTCGGCTCGTGGACGGGAACCAGGATTAGATCACATGGGTATCCAGGTTGAAAATCAATCCGAACTCAAAGAAGTATCTGCGCGTCTAAAGTCCGCTGATGTACAGGTTTTAGACGAGGGTGCAACTACGTGCTGCTATGCAGAATCGGAAAAGGCGTGGGTAGTTGACCCTCAGGGTATTGCTTGGGAAACCTTCTTAACCACAGGTAGTGCAACGATTTACGGCACTGATAACGACGTAAGCACAGCCGAAATACCTATGGCGAAAAACTCGGCGTGCTGTGCCCCGTCTCTTGAGTCTGTCCCTGTAAGCATCAGCAAAAAGGACTAGTGCCAATGATGAAAGTTATTTTTGCGTGCGTCCACAATGCCGGGCGCTCGCAGATGGCAGCCGCATTTTTCAACAAGCACGCCGACAAATCCAAGGCAGAAGCCATTTCTGCCGGAACGCAACCAGCGGAAAAAGTGCATGCCTGTGTGCTCTCGACCATGAAGTCGGTTGACATAGATCTCTCCAACGTCACACCGCAACTTCTGACTGACGAGCTGGCAAGTGGCGCCAATCTACTCATAACAATGGGTTGCGGTGAGGCTTGCCCATACGTGCCAGGATTGAAGCGCCTAGACTGGCCATTGCCAGATCCCAAAGGCAAATCTGATGACGAAGTATGCGTAATTCGTGATGAAATTCGGGCTAGAGTACTAAGATTACTCCACGATCTGAACGCTCTTGAGTGCTGCGATTTGGAGGCAGCCACTTAGCATGGTTGAAAAATTTTCGGCGGAAAGAGCGCTGCTTCCCGCGTTTGTGTTCGTAGTCGCAATTACTGCCCATTATCTTTGGTTCGTCAAAACATCGACGCCCGCCCCATCGGCGGGTGCTTGCTGTGGTAGCAGTTGCGAAGAAGCGCCGGGAATTGTCGAATATTTGAAGACTCAGACTTATCTGCTCGGATATTCGGTCGCCTTGTCTCTCTCCTTTGCTTCATTTGCGATTCGACGCTTTTTAGAACAGCAATCGAAAAAAGCCAAGGGAGCAGCCTTCGGCGGCATAGGTGCTTCGGCAGTTTTGGGTTTTGCTGGGTGCTATTTAACGGGATGCTGCGGATCGCCCATGCTCGGAGTCTATATCGGTCTCCTGGGTCCGTCGCTTCTCCCTTTTGCTAAGCCACTTGTTGCAATCATCACTACTATCTCGATACTGCTTTCTGCTCGCTCACTTCTAAAATCTAAAACCGTTGACACTGGATGCTGCGACGGAGAAAACTCATGTGCTGCCATTCCAGTAGCTATCGATAAGGCAAGCCCATGATTGAAACTATTACAATACCTAAAAACAGCGCTTCCCAGCCTAAAATCGGATTCTTTGAAAAGTGGCTCACACTCTGGGTTTTTCTTTGTATTGGTGTCGGCATAGCACTCGGACAACATATGCCAGGACCTTTTAAGTACATAGGCTCTATCGAGATTGCCCGAGTTAATGTACCTGTGGGCGTTTTGATTTGGCTTATGATTATTCCGATGCTGCTAAAAATCGATTTCAGCGCCTTGCATCAAGTCAAACAGCACTGGAAAGGAGTGCTTGTCACCCTGTTTATAAACTGGGGCGTCAAGCCATTTTCGATGGCATTGTTAGCTTACGTTTTTGTCAAGATAGTCTTTGCACAATATTTGCCGTCTGATCAGATTGACAGCTACGTGGCCGGTTTGATCCTTCTGGCTGCGGCTCCCTGTACGGCTATGGTGTTTGTTTGGAGCAACCTCGCCGATGGAGATCCGTATTTCACATTGACGCAGGTTGCTGTCAATGACCTGATAATGGTCTTTGCATTTGCGCCTATAGTTGGGCTTTTACTCGGTCTCTCTTCGATAACTGTGCCGTGGGATACGTTATTAATATCCGTTGGGCTCTATATCGTCGTTCCCGTAGGATTAGCCCAGATTGCTAGGTTCGCACTGCTCAAACAAGGACAACAAGCCTTAGAGTCAGCTTTGAAATTTCTATCGCCTATCTCTTTAGTCGCTCTTTTAGCCACTCTTGTTCTTTTGTTTGCCTTTCAGGGCGAGGCAATTCTTAAGCAACCGCTAGTTATAGCGATGCTTGCTGTGCCGATTCTGATACAGGTGTATTTTAATTCGGCTATGGCTTACATTTTGAATCGTCAGCTTAAAGTGGCTCACAATGCAGCTTGCCCCTCAGCTCTCATCGGCGCCAGCAACTTTTTTGAGCTTGCGGTAGCGACTGCTATTAGCTTGTTCGGCTTCCATTCCGGCGCCGCCTTGGCTACAGTGGTGGGCGTTCTAATCGAAGTGCCGGTTATGCTTTCAGTGGTAAAAATAGTAAATTCCACTAAGAACTGGTATGCAAGAGGGACAGTCAAAGCGTGATTACAGAGAATGATAGGATATTTTTAGATTCATTTGAATCGTGCGCTATGGGCTCTGCCTGCTGGACTCATGCCGCGCATGTTCGCATTGGCTGGTTGATTCTCTCCACTTCAAACACTTTTGATGATGCTTTGAGCCGCTTACGTAGCGGGATTATGCGATTTAATGCTACGAAAAGCAGCATTGGTTACCACGAAACCATAACCGTGGCTTTCGCCCGAGTCATTGACTCCAGGCGGCAGAGCGGTGAAAACTGGAATCATTTCATTGAGAAAAATGCAGACTTGCTGAAAAAGAGCTGCCTCGCTGATTTTTATAGCCCAGAAATTCTAAAGTCGGCTCGAGCTAGAGTTTCTTTCGTCGAACCAGACTGCAAACCTTTGCCTGCTTTGTCATTCAAGACGTAGGGTGAACATACACCCTCGTGAATTGCTCGCGACCTTTGAACCATGATAGGCACGATAAAAGCTGTTCAACGGGCATTAGACAAGTTGAAAAACTGACGCTTCGTTAGCTTGCAACGCGAACGATTCCACCCCACTTGCGAAAGCTAAAGCTATCGCTCGCGGCGCGGTTCTCTAGTTCTGTCCATTTGTCCTGTTGAACAGATTTGGCGTGGTTCGTTTAAAAAGTGACTCGCTGCTTGGATAGGGAGTTATCGTAGTTGGCTGCTTGAGCGGGTTGAACGGCGCTACGCTCTTTGGATTTTGCAGATAGTTTGGTCGCCAAGGCTCTGTAGTTGGTGTCGTTGAAGGGCTGGTAAACAAATTTGACGGCACAGAATTAGGCGGTGGCGCAGGGCTAGCGAAGTTCGTCCCGTTAAATGGCGAAGTCGAATTACTGTTTTTTGGCGTGATTATGGCAATCTAAAACTGAGCAGATTTTTGGTGAATGGCAATCCAAATTTGAGCAGTTTTACATTCACGCCGATAATGGAAGGGCCCCAAGGAAGGGGGTCTAGAAAAAACACGGCAAAAATGATTGACCAGGACGCTTGGGCG
>JAFKGK010000002.1 GCA_017307165.1 Candidatus Melainabacteria bacterium | reverse complement strand
ATTGGCGCGCCTTTCAGAAAATGAAACGATAACATAACGGACCATATCAGACGCTGGCAGATAATTGTGTCGCCAAATATGGTGTCAGTTAATTCACAAAGCTAAAGGCAAAGAAAATTTTGAAAACGCGGAGGTCGAACGGACACGTATTAATTGGCTATCGCCGATGGAGAAGAGAGAAATTTCTGAATCGCTCGCTCCGTTTGCCAATGTGCGCGCAGCGATTTTTTTAACACCACGCGGTGCTGTCTTTATTTTGGTAGTATCAATAATTTGTGCTGGAGGTTTGATTTTTGAGCGTGCCGGTGCTTTTGGAGTTGCAGCCAAGACTGGCAATGAGCTATAGCAGCACATTTGAAGGGCCATGCAAAATGCCCATATTTTGCATAACATTTTTTTACTATTTGTTTGATTTTTAGATGAAATTGTCATGGTATGGGCGTTCCAAAGGTAGGGCTAGTCAAATTTAAGTGTAAAGGGCTTGTATCAGAGGCGCTTGGAGCGGGCCAGCGCACTGGGTCTAAGGTTATAGTCGATGTGCTGATACCACTGGTCATACCATTTTTGAATGCAATTGCTTTCAAGGTAGTTGTGAAATTAATTCTTACTTGTCCATTAATTGCTTCTGGGGAGGAAATTGTCGGATTATTTCCATCGGTAGAATACCTGATTACCGCATCAGGATCGGCAGCGATAGCGACGGTCATTGGTGCGTCGTAGCTGCCAGTGGGTACTGATATGATCGGTGCCGCGAGAGATTGTGCATTGTCCAATTGATATTTGCTGTAAAGATAGCCAACGATCTGGCCTCTTTCAGCCTCTGACACTTTTCTTTGATAAACAAGAATTTCGGCTAGCTGCCCTTTGAACAAATTGGCATTGGCAAAATCGCTCCCAAGAAAGTTGAGCGCACGAGAAGTGTTACCGAGATTTTGTACTGCCCCTGATGCGGCAGGTTCGCCGTTGATATTAATGGTCGCATTGCCTGCGCCATCATGTACATAATCGACTATTTGAAATTTACTCTGTACCAAAGATCCGTTAGGAGAGGTGACCGAGCTGGCAGTAGAACCCGAGTAGGCTTGTGCAACAGCCTGGGTGTTTGAATTGCCAATAGCAAATCTATCTGCTCCTGCACTGGCACTGTTGCTCATCAAAATGCCTGTAGACGTAGATTCAGGTTTTATTACGGCAAAGACGCTTGCACCGGCTGTGAGATCTGTCACGGAGTTGGTCAATGTCATCCAGTCGTTGGTACCGTCAAATTTAGCTGCACCAAGATAATTTATGGCAGTGCCAAAATCTGGTTGCGATCCGCTACTTACTTGACTGGCATCGTTTGGAGGATTTGCGCCAGAGACGTCGTTCCATTTCGATAATTTTCCGCTAGCAACCTCAGGTCCAAAATCTCCTCTCAACCAGAGGGAAAGGGAATTGCGAGGAATAGCAATACTGTTCTGATCCACCGCGAGGTTGATAATATTTTCGGCGCTCAGTGTACCACTCAGATCTGACGCTGATCTGATCTGCCTTGACAGGCTTATTGTAATAGGTGTGGTGTACTGTGGGCTGGCTGTAGTCACTGGGCTGCCGTCGTCAGTGAAGCGCGCCACCGCACCTGGTGCTGGAGTGATCACAAGAGACGGTCGTGTGACATATGTGCCGGAGTTGAGATTGAAAGTCGGCGGATCAACGGCTTTGGCTGGAGCGGAAAAAATCAATCCCAGGCTTGATGCGAGGATTGCTGAGCACAGGCCGTTCTTTGGCCGCCTTAAAAATAAATTTGTCCAGGTGCTACCGTAAGGCGCCTTGTTAGTCATTGCGTTACCAGAGGGAGGAGAGAATTCCAGACACCGGGTTGCCTAAAGGTCGCCTTAAACGTTCATGTTGTATTCATGCCCTGGTTTTTTGTCTGATAACGGACTTTTGCTTTTGATGTTGGCTAGACTACATTCTGTTTAGTCAACTTTCCCTGAATGCAGGAATATTGGCTAGATTTGCTCCAAGTGAAATTTTTGAACCTGGTCTGAATCGTGGAGGTGGTGTAGTCGGGATGTGTTGCGCCTGGTGTGCATGCGAGGGACGTAATGCATGTGCGTTCACGCATACGTGAAGTGTGGGCTTCAGCCGCCTTGTGCTACCTTGTGTCGGGTTGGGTGTCAGTCTAAATAAGCTGGCTGGCGATAATTGTAAATTTCGTAGGTGTGCGGTCGTCAATTACTTCCCGGAGGTCGCGGCTATTCTCATCTAGCAAACAGATCAAGCCGAAGTCGTCGGCAGCTACAAGGTCGCTTTTTGCAGGCTGGATCACTTCAGTCCGATATGTCCCTGACGCTCGCTCTAAAATTAATTGCCGCGGACACTCTGGTGAATTCCGACGGACAGATCAGGAATCGGCAGTTGAACATTTTTCTTGTCCATGCCGTTTTTCAAATGCCGGCAAAGAAGAGATATTTTGTGGGTCGGCAGATCTGATGCCGCGCAACCTCAACAGGCGTGTGGAGGTCATCTATCCGTTGACTGACGAGCGTATCGCGTCGTATCTAGAGGATGCGGTGCTAAAGACTTATCTGGCGGATACGAGCAAGGCGCGGATCATGCAGCCTGATGGTCGCTATACGCGTGTGAGACCGAGCAATCAGTAGCCGGGGCTCAACTGCCAGCAGTGGTTTTTGTCGCATACGAGCCAGCATCGTCGGTAGTGGCTTTAGTCTGAATTTAATTTTTGAGGTTTTACAAAATCGAATGTGCCTGCGCACCCTGGATAAGTCGGCCAAGATGATGCGCGTATGTATATGTCCTCAGCGGGGACGATGACTAAAATGTTTCTCTCAAGGCACTTGAATGTGTATTTCCCTTCTCGCTCTGGACAGATCTCGGCGGCGTAGTAAGCTTCAAAACCTGTTTCGCCACAATATGGGAAGATTTGCGGTTTAACATTGCGTTTTTCCAAGTTAACACTTTTGCCTGCGGCATCAACCACCTCAAACTTAGCCAATGTTTGTTGGCCTACATAATTGATTTTTTTCCATTCTGTAATTTGCCATATAACATATCGCTTTGCTTGAAGCTGCACCGCGTATTGGTTTGGCATCACCAATTTGTACGAGGCGTGGTAAGAACTGTCGATATGCTCATCGCTGAAGTATGCCCAGATTGCAAGACTTATCGAACTTAAGCCTAGAGAAGTGAACAGTACAGTTTTTTTGAAATCAAACATCGTTTAACCTTTGCGAAGCCATGCTTCTCGTTGACGGAGAGAGAAGAATCATCCATTTTGGTGTTTCTGTGTTGTAGGGTGGCCCTGGACAAACTTACAGCAATGCGAGCTTTTCGCTCAATTATCCCCTTCAGAACATAAGATCCCGCGCTAAATTCTTTTGAAAAGTAATTTTACTGTTGACTCAACGTTCTCTGAGCCATGCCTGGTTAGTTTCGCTAACACAGGCACTCCCCGGTCTAAATCAAATGGAGCTTTTATGTAATATATGCGTTGCTGACCTGTTAAGCCTTTTGAAACGCAATAGAAAAAAGAGACTGGGAATTTACGGTCTTTCCTCTCGAAAGAGATTCTTTTATCCTCCCTTTTATTGAGTCTACTCTCTTGCAGCCATTTGCCGTCAATCTTTAATCTGAATAAAATAGTTTGTGTCTTGCCAGAATTATCCAGCCAACATTCAGCAATTTCAACACGATGCTCTCCCCAGTCAAATTGTCTTGGTTCGACTTCGATTGATTCAAGATACGTATTTGCTTTTTTTGCTTCTTTGATTGAGGCCACTGGTCTTCCCCAACCAAAGCCATGTGCAGGAATGCAAAAATTGACAATGACTGAGAAAAGTAGAAGTCTTCTAAGCAATTTTACCTGCGCTTTAAATTTCATTTGTTGGACCTCGCTCCAGGGTCGTTCTTGCTGCCGTGATTGCGTCGTCGAGTAGTTGAGTATGGTAATCGCTAAACGAGTAACTTTTGCGCAAACTTTCTAACTCAGGCAAATACTCCTTCCTGGGCATTTTCTCTGCGGCTTCAAAAATAGCTGGACAGACTGGTAAATCGACCAAAGCTTCAATTATTAGCTCCGGAGCTTTTGAATTTCGCCTAGATGCTAGACCCAAAATTACTACAGACTTGTCTTCTCGTGAAATTGTTGAGTTGACCACCGCTGAGATCAATGCATTTTCAATCTCATCCCCAGTAATAAAAAGTTCTAGCGCGAGAAGATAGGCAGCCCATCCTCGAACGACCTCACTCGGATCATTCAGCAATTTTAAAGTTATTGCGATTGCCTCAGGAGCATCCTGACCTCCCACACACTCAGCAACTGCTTGTCTAACATTTTGATTGGGATGATCTGCGAATCGAAAAATCAGATCATTGCAATCTCGAAACCACAGGTTATTTAAGGTGTAAATCGCAGCAGTTATCACATCTTCGTTATGTTCAGATTGTAGAACTTTATATATGAGGTTTTTGAATTCAAGAGTGCCACATTCTTTTCGGTCGTCCTGAACGATTCGCATTGCCACCAGGCGATCAATTTCAGCTGAACTCTGAAGCAATTGTTTTATCACTGCAAGAATTTCTTCGCCTGGCCAACGACGAAGAACAACTAAAGAAGGGCTAGGCTTGCCTTGAAGAAGGTCCGCTTTTGCCATCTCAAATAATTCGAAAAGGTTTAGTGATTCTAGATACAGTCTAAAATTAATAACTTCTTGTTCGCTTATTTCTACTGGGCTGATGCAATCGATAATTTCATAGAGAGGTTCATCGAGAAACAACCAGCCCCAGACATCAGGCCATATTTCATCAAGTGAATTTATAAGATCAATTTTCGCTTGAGTTAGCATTTTAGTCGGTACTCTTTATAGCCTTCCAATCGCAGCTTCGTAGATTTCTCTTTGTACAAATAAAATTTGGGGGCAGGGTCAACTGGAATAATATTTTCTTTGGCTCTTTGCTTCTCTGAACTTTTGACCTGATGGCTCGGAACGCTCTCCTGATCAGCTTCTCGGCGGCTCACGCCCGCGTGAGCTGGCTGTCAGGATTCTACGTCTTTAAACCCTTGCGGTTTAAGCTGAGGATGCATTATCCAAAGGGCTGGGAGCGCATCAATGGTCGTGAGTCCCATAATTTGTCCCACTATCTTGCGATATACCTTGAATTCGGCGGGCGAGCATTTGCTTTGAACTCTCTGCAACGAGTAGTTGAGCAGAGTGTTGATGGCGAGCAAATCTTCGTTAACCTGCGCAGCGGCGTCTTTGTTCTTAAACATTGGAATCGAGTCCCTCGGTCTTTAATGCAACTTGAATCGTATATGGCGATTCCGCCAAATCGGCATGCATTTCCGCAACGTGGTCCAAGATAGCATCTTGCAATTGACGTGTTAGAGATTCGATGGTTTGTCGGTAAGCTGTTTTCTCCTTCGGCGCCGCATCACTAGGTAAAACAACATGCGTATAGCTGCGCGTCAATAGTGCGGCAACCATCAATGCACTCTCCCTGACCGCCAAAGCGGTTTCTCTATTAGTGAACATAAGTATCCCCGGCAAGTGTCTGAATCAGTATACAGGAGGGCAATTGCCTGCCTTCAAGCATTCATTCACGCATCGGAAAAAGGGTATGCCCTGCAGACATCCTGTAGGCAGATCCTCGCTGCATTCTTCGATGCATTTCTCCTTTAACTTTTGGCACCGACGCGAGCTTGATCTCCCAGTTTAGCGTCGGCAGATCTGATGCCGCGCAATCTCAACAGGCGTGTGCAGTTTTCCAGCCGAAGTCTTTTAGCAGTCTGCTATACTTTCCAAGCATTGTATAGACTATATTCTAGTATCGCAAAAGCAATAAAAGTGGGACCAGCTGTCCAAAATAGATTGTATTTTCTTGTCACAATAGCTGTCAAAGTGATTAAATATAATATGAATATAGCTGTAAATGGTGTGCTGTCTAAAACACCAGGGAAAACCAGAATCAGTTTGTCGTAAAATTTCGTAACCGAGAACAGGCTTTCGAGCAAATTGAAGCTATTTCCTGCGCTATAAAAAATCGGTTTAGGATAATGATTTGATCGAAGGTAGAAATAGGTGTAGCCGACATTTGAACCCAATTGAGCAGCTAAGACATTTGCCGCAAACACCCAGAAGGCGTATTTAAAGTTTTGCAAAAGCGAATTAGTCATCTTCCCTTTATTCTCAGAATGCATTTTAATGGGGATTATAATGATGTCGCCACAATTATTCAAATTCTTTTGGTTAATACTCTTTTGGTTCTTCTATCATTTGATGATTTTAAAGGTTTAAGTGTCATATGTTATTGATCCCATAATTTATTTGGTCGGTCAGGGGTTCATTGTCTGGGGTGTGCTCTTCTGCGAATTTACTATTGGGGGCGGTGATCCCAGAGATCCGGGCGGTCTGATCGGCAAAGTAAATTTGACTGCGGCATAATCTGAGGGTGGAATTTTGCATTGAGTGATCTCAGCTAACCAAAACTTTTTCTTTTGAAAGTCGATGTTATTTAATTTATAGGGAGTAAATTTGCCATACGCTTCAAAAGTGCAAGATGAGCTGTTTCCCGGAATGTAAAATACGTGCCTCATGTAGCCGAGTGGAAAGCCGTTTCTCCAAGGCTTGATTTCGTCATGCAATTTATAATCAACCCATCGGCATTTATCCAAATAATCTGGTGGGATAAAGTCAAGACAATGTTCGCTATTAAACCTGCCTTCCTCACGCTTTCCATTGAGAAGCAGAGTAAAGCAAAGAGCGTAGCCAGGGATAATTTTCAACTTCTTCTCCGGCCGAAGCACCTGATGCTCTAGCCAAGCTTCTCTTACCTCAATATCGACATTTTCGACTTTAAATGTGCTTGGTGTAACTTGTACTTCTCCAATAAATATTTTGTTTTGTTTTGATTTAGCTATAGATGAGCTGCCCATCAACTCGCCGCAACCTGCATGTGCGGGAGAATAGTCTGCGATGATGGCCAATGCTATTGTTGTGCCAAGGACGGCCAGATATTTCGGCTTGCATATAATTGACAAGAGCGAAATCATAGATTGGTTTCCTTGTTAGGTAACGGCTCTTTCATTTTGCAGAAGTTGTTATGAGATCACTAAAGCCAAGGCACAGTTTGAGAACTGTTTCTTAAATAATGAGATTCGGTGTGCACTTTTATAGACAGCTCTGGCGTTTACTGTAGGTTCTACCCAGACATATATTTCGAGTTTGTGGACCAAGAACACAAGCAACAATGATCTCTTTTTTATAACTTGAAAGGCCAAATGCAAAATAATAAACATGAGATAGGTAAGTACAAGCCTGCGCGTTAAATCGATGGCAGGTATAGTTTTTGTCACCACAGAGATTGCTCAAAAATTTGCCGAGTGAGGGAATGTCGGCTATGCCCGTTAACGTTAGGCGGTTATTGACCGGCATCGACACTAATTGGCCTTTGCATGTACACCGAGAAGCACTGCACCAGAGACTCCTAGGACAAAGTGAAACCACTCATGGCAAATGGCTAAAGATAGCAAGAATGGAGCGTGCTTACGGTGAGCTGCAATCAGCGCGATCCAGACAGTCACGGGAAGAATACATACAACAACTAGGAAAGTGATAACAGCTGTTGTGGCTGCTAGCGGACTCAGCACGGGTGTCTCCAGCTGAAAATGTGCGAGGGCAGCCAGCCCAATAGCTAGAAACAGCGACATGCACACAAAGGGCAGACCAATTAGCGCACATGTTACTAATGAAGGAGCCTATTTTCTTGTCAGAAACGGGAGTGCAAGACTAAATCCGGTGACCCACAACATCCATGATACGAGACAGACAATGACTGCTGATTGGATTAAGGCTAGAGCGCCGAGAAGGACGTTGGTATTTACGATTAACACGCATGAGACCATCTCTACCATGAGAATCGTTAAACTTGCCACGGCGAATCCCTTTAAAAACTCGACCGAGGCTAGATGTCGCTTAAGCACATCAAATAAGTTCAGTGATGGATTTACTGAGGTTGTGAGGTTTGGCTTGGGCATGACTAAAGATTGTCGAATGAATAGCTAATTAGTAGTCTAGCATGCATGTGTGACGGTAGCGGGCGATCCAGTCCACTGCAATTTTGGTGTCTTGTTGTTACTGGGAAAACATTGCGTAAATTCTGATCATTTGAACAAAATATCGTTGCGCGATTAGAAGCCAAAATATGCGCGTCGGGGATTGCAGTTGCGAGCAGGTATCGCGGTTATGATTTTGGCGCACCAGAGACTGCATCGTCTGTAGTGGCGAGATGACTGCGCTGTCAGTACGGATGTGGATCAGATATGATTGTGAATGTAGGAATTTGCGAAATCTATATTTCGAGAACTTGTCCATACTGCTTGAGGCGCGCACTTTGATGGCGGATGAATTAGAAATTGAAAAGATCGCGTGGGCACCATTCTTTAAGTCGCTGGCTTTGTGGGTGGGCTATCTGTTCTGGCCCGTCATTTGGCCAGTAGTGGTATGCATTGTTTTTCCAAAATCACATGAGCAAAACTGTTCATTTGAATATCCTGTTGCGCTGGCAATAGTTATCGGTTTCTTTATGCCAGTTGTTTTTGGGCTCAAATCGCGCTGGTTTAGAAAGTGGTCGCTATTTATTGTCTGTTTTTGGATAGTCTATATTTTTTTGCTTTTAATCGGCTCTGGCGTTTACTGTATGTTTTACTCAGATATATACCTCGAGTTTGTAGATCAAGAGCACAAACAGCCGCGATCTCTCTTCTATAACTCGAAAAGCTAAATGCAAAATAATAAGCCTGACATTGATAAGAACAAGCCTGCGCGTTAAATCGATGGCTGGTTTAGTTTTTGTCACCACACAGTTTGCCCATCAATTTTGGGAACCAAAGCGGGTAAGTGTCGATAGATACGGCTAGCACTGAGATGGTAGCTGTAAGCAAAGCCAATAGGAGACTTGCACGCAGCGTCGAAAGTCTAAATCGCTGTCTAATAATTTCGAAAATGCTCAACCAACCCAAACAGCAATAGCATGTTACCTAGCAATTCGTGGACTGTATGCGGTAGAACGCGCTGACTGCCTCTAATACGTATTCTCACCAGTGACAAAACCCGCGTGCACAAGTAGTCTGTGGTGATTCCCGAGCAAACCGTTTTTAAAATGCATCGAACGCTTCTACTCGCGAAAATCGCAATCTTGGCTTAGACTATTGCAATCTATTGCTGTTTGGCAGAGAGAGTGGCGGCAGCATTATGGATGAGTTGTACTCCAGCCCAAGCTCTGAAGGCCGTGGGCTGGTTTCTGTCTATCGAAAAAGGCGTGACTTTCGATAAAATTCAATTCGTGCTGTTACCTGTTATTCTGTGGCTTATGCATAATAAGCGATTAGGCGAAATCTTTGCTTCATATCCATTGCGCTTTCGACACAGTAGTTTAATACTGAGCATAATGAATGCGGTCTCAATTTTTATCGTGATTGCTGCGATACCAAGAACTGTTGGTGGGGGCGTCCCCGCACTTGCCTTCGCTGTCGGCAACATTGGTTTCTATGACATTGGAGAGCGTATCTACTGGTGCTCCATGGACTCTACAGGCGACCAGTTGGGTCGTTCGGTGGCGTGGTACCGAGGAAGCATGGATGAAGGACGCCTCGCCACACCGCATGAACTGGCCGTTTTTGCTAAAGTCTACGGATCCTCAAGCAAGCAGATGGCAGCTGTTACTCCAGATCTTTTCGCTGATTAGTTGAGCGGAAACGAAAGCTCGATTCCATCAGCTTTTTGAAGACATCTGCTTGTGCTTTGGGCCAGTCTGTTCAGCGCCTTTGATTTCTTCTTTATCCGCGTTTCGGCTTCGATCTGAAATAATGCAAGCATGTCCTGAGTTGGATCACGAAATGAGATCGCCGATAAGTGCCGTTGCCGCGATGGCAGAGATTGTGAAACGTTTTGCTGAGACTGAGCCTGTGCAGGTCTCAACAGCAAAGCTTCATCAATTTCTTCACGAAACAAGTAGTGTACGGCTAAGTGATGGCATTCGGTTAGTCGCTCTAGCCTCAGCTCTTCAAACTAAAAAATTTAAGACAGGATGGAGAGGATTTAGCCAAATCTATGAGCTGGCGCGGGAGCTTGAACCGAGTAATACTGGACTGCTGATTCCATGGATAATATCCGGACTCGATTGCTGGCTGTTGCGGGACGATATGGCTGAAGATGAGAAGGCAGAAGTTGCTACAGACCTAAGTCGTCTTATAGACTCACTAGAACTGGTGGGAGACAATTCAATGGCTTATTTGAGAGGGCTACTGGAATTCAGAAGCCCGTCTAGAAAGAGGGATTTTAGCAAGGCATTGCAATACTTTCGGCTCGCTCTTGAATCCTGCGAGGATGTGCAGGAGGCGGTTTTGCCAAAGCTTTATGCTGCGCACTGTCTTTTTGAGTTGCGTGACCTAGATGGCGCACTTTGTGAATATCTGGCCATTGACCAGAAAGCGCTTATGGAAATGTCAGACGCCTCTGTATGTGAGATGGTCGCAGCAAGGATCTTTGAATTGCGTTCGCTTCTTTCACAGGGCTGATCTAATCATCAATTCAGACGATGGGAATCGTATCGAGCTTGCTCACTAGTCCCGAGTTGTACTCAGTGAAAGGTGGCCTTAATCGTTGCAAATACAGTTGGCGTAAGGAGCGGAAAATTTGGTTTAAGCATCTTAGGTATCGGACATGAGCCGTAGTTTTTGCAATGCGCTTCAATCAGGCGTTGGCATTCGGCTGTCACATATTTTCGTGTAATTGAGCGATATATAATTGCTCAATTTCTTGATATAAGGTTACGAAATTGCCATAGATATCTGGATTGGCTTCATACAGTTCTTGGTTCTCTGATACATACTTCGCCAGTGGGAGGATCTCATGCATGACAGGCATGATTTTTTTAGGAGATTTTTGGAGGGTTTCTTCGACCAAACTCAAAAAACAACTAGCAGTGTCCGATGGGAACATCAGATTAAAGTCAGACTCTTCTGGGCCAGGATGCAATGCTTCTTTAAATCCCAAAATAAAATAGCAAAAAGGAATCTCGGGCATAGCTCTCAAATCTTCTGTATACGACAATGGACTATTTGAGAGCTCTTCCATTTTTTCTCTCAATGTACGTCCCATGTAATGATTGCGCGACCATTTTTCATCAAGATCATCTTGATCTCGTATTTCGCCCCAGTCATCATCGGAAGGAGCTTGGTTTAATCTGTCCATAAAGTCCTCGAAAAAACAAACACATACTCAAATATAGATTTAGATTCCTTGATTAGGACACAGAAGTCTGCTGATTTCAGCTAACGCATTCTCATCTGGAATAGTGAATTGGGATAGCCATTTGTCTCTTTTCATTGGTTCTACCACATTATTTTGGGCCAGCTTGATATCTACGTACAATGATGCATGCTATCAGATGTGACCACAAGCCAAAGCGAAACCGATGCGGTCTAAATTTCCATTGAGACTTGGAAAATTCGGAAGTCAGGATCTGATAGTTTTCTTCAAATTTTTCAATCAAACCAGCGCACTCTGGGACGTCGATAAACTCAAGGTATGTAAAAGCCTTGGGAAAGCCTGGTACCAGTTGCGTGATACCGCCACCGTTTGCAGCGCGCCACATCAAACCGAGCGTGGTGATCGATATGTGAGACTCTGATAGCTCGGTCACCACGGCGTTAAACGCATCTACATCCAGATCTGTTGGATCAAAGGTAGTTACTCTGAACAAGGCAAGCCATATTGGCTTTCTTTCTTGAGTAGTCGTAGTCGAAGGCACGTTTGATTTTTCATGGGACGATGAGAGTATTGCCTTAGCTGTCTTAATTTCGATGGGCTCAAATACGTCACGTAAATCCTTGCGATGCATCAAGATCATGGAGATAAGGCGATGGGTTCTGACTCTTTCTCTGGGAGTTAGCGCTTTTTGCGCGGCGACATATAAGGTCTGCACAAATCTAATGTCGGCATGCCTGATCATGAGCCTAGGGATCATAAATAGATGGTCTGATGAGTCTTTCAGGCTTATTAATGCAACTCTTTTGAGTCGACCTATGTACTCTGGACTTAGGGACATGTTTTTGATGACCCTTAGGACGGTATTTCTGAGATACCCGGTCCTAAAGGTCTTGCCTTTAGCTTCTAAAAACGAAAAATAATCTTCTAGTTTCTCAAGGTCAGTTCTATTTAGATCTGCGAAGAGCCAGGACTCTAATTGAATAGTCAAAGCTTCTCTCAAATTAAGTAAGTCGTATTTTGTTGCTCTGACAGAAATAGTCTCGGTGAATGACTGGAGCGAAATAGTCAAATCTACAGGGTCTAAATTATTGTCAGAAGACTTAGTGTGATTTTGATATTTAACAAGATTATAGTTTCTTTGAACGACCTCGATTAATTGCATCAGGCGCTCATATTGCGGGCTTTTCTTTGGCGGTAGCTTTCGCATGCGCTGCCTCATTGATCTTGCCTACGGGGACAGGGAGGCATCATTACCTGCGATTTTCAGTCCAGAAGTCCCCAATATGTGATTGATCACCAGGCTGATGATTGCCTGGTTCATACCCATTTTTACCATACTTAGCCTGGGTGCTAGGGCTGGCATTTTTGCCTTCGATTTTAGAAACTTGGATGGCAGCCTCACAACGTCTCACTCGCAATTGCCGGTTAAAGACGCCTTTAACGACAACAGGGCTGTTGTCCAAGTGACGGGCAGTGTTTGACGAGCATATTTGCGATGCTTTTCCCTCGCGATCCGGAAAGACTAAGGCGATCGTGGCAGGGCTATCAGCACTTGGTGTAGCTGATCTTGCCTTTGCGCAGAGAACAGGCACAGCGGTGGGCCGATTTGACGGATACAGCAAGTAACCAGTGGCGGTTACGGATTTTGCATCGTATCTTTTAGGGGACGCAAGTAGCTGGGACACCGAGACGGCTTTTATTGTCTTGCCCGGAGCAGCAATTGCCATGTGCCCCTGGCTGGTTGCAAGTGCGATTGCGACTGCTAATCGCTTTGAGTGATGTTTAAGCAATTTCTCTACCTACTCATAGGCTCGGGGACTGAGTTTTTAAAACCTGTACTCCGACCGGGTATTCCGAAAATTGACTATGCCAGTCAAAAGTTACTTTGAAAGAAATTTTCTTTGCATCCTCCATGCCTGAAAGATTTGCGGACTCAATAGCATACCGGCTAGCTTTGTCCGTAACCTTATCGCCACTCGACTTTTGTAACAAGCATTTGATCACCTTGCCTTGTTCATCTGTGCTCACCAGGTAGATGGCTGTTGGACTGGATTCGCTTGCGGGGAAGAACTGCCTTCTTATTGCTTTTGCTAGTTTATGCGAAAGAATATTTTGGGCTGAGCTATTATTAGCTGTGCAGATCTGTCCCAGGTTGATAACGGATATTACTGCAATGATGAGAGACTGCGCCAATTTGGTCATTTTATTATTCCTGTAAACGGTTTTCTACATGCGCTCTTATCGATCATGATTATCTGCGATTCTATACGATTTTTGCCTCTTCTGCGGTCGCTGTCTGTCTCTGGTTGACAGAGCTTACTGCGCGACATCATTGACCATAACCTTGGCAGATGTGGTTGCACTGAAATAGACTGCATTGTGATCGGTAAAATTATAGGTATACATAATTGCTTCTAGGTTTTCATTGGAAAAAATCACCTGCAATTTGTATCGGCCTGGCTTTGCTGGAACGTCAATTGTCACGGGCAGAGACTGAGAATCATTGGCTGAGAGTTGTAAAGTCTGATGCGCTATCAGTTTTATTGTCTTTAGAGCAGTTGTTCCTGTTTGATCAAGCCAAACACACTCTAAGGTTGCACATTCTCCGTAAGCGCTTTGAAAATGTCCAGGGCCTCCAGACTCAATTTCTATACCAGGCCGCTCCCCATGTGCGCCCTTACCTGTGGTGTACTCAAAATACAAGTCCGCACTCTTTTTACCCTTGTTTTTCATACGTAGACCTAAAATAGCTTCCGTAGAGCCGATGCGTGCATTGCGCAGCTTCGAGATGCTTGTGATCTCCAACTCAATTTTTGCGCCTGGCTGCTTTGCCTCGCCAGGCGTGGCGTAAAAAGTTGTGCAGAGTGTGATCAATGCCGCGATGACAGCCCATTTCATCTTTTATCCTCGGATTTGCCGTTTGATCATTGAGTCCTGGGCCCATTATAGCCCGTTCAAATTACTCTGGTTTTGATGTCTTGTTCTAGATTGGCTCACGCTTTGGAGCGGGTAAAATATGTTGGAGGATTTCTCCGGCCAAGATTGCAGCAACCTTCGATTGTCCTTTGTGGGTAAGGCATTGAATATCAAGATTTTCGCTTTGGCTTTGGCTATCTCACACGGTTTAAATGTACCCTGTGCTGCTGTGGCTGCTGCCAGTAAAAATAAAACAGCAAGCCAGCGTAGAGCAGGTGTAGCCTCAGCCAAGACCGTTTCATATTACTTTGCTCGCGGGCGCAGTTATTGCCGTACTTACAATTTCCATGAAGCCGTGGATATTCTTTCTGCTGGGATCAAAAAATATCCACGCTCTGCCAATCTCTACATGCTGCGCGCTCAAGCTTATGCTGGGCTTGGTCAATTGCAATTGCAGATCGATGATCTCAGTGCGGCGATTAAGTCACGGCCTCGCTCAGCCGATTTGTACACAAAACGGGCTGTAGTCTACAACACTCTCAGGCGTTTTCAACTCGCTATTGACGATGCCAAGGACGCGATCAAAATAGATCCTTTCGAGCCTGAGGCATACCGTGCGGCTGCCGCTGCCTACCGGGATTTGGAGATGTATGAAAAGGCAATTGATTCCCAAACGCAGTTATTGAGGTTTAATGCCAAAAATGCCCTTGATTGGAACGATCGCGCCATGATGTATCAAAAGATCGGTAAGATGCGTGAGGCTAGAGTTGATTGGCAAAAGGCAATCTCGCTTGCAACACCTGGCGAAAGGGAAACTATACAGCTCTGTAATCCGTTGCTGGATTTTGATCGGCTTGGAAGAGCAGGAAGCAATGTCGTCGATCCAACGCTGAAGAATACTCCTGTTGTTTTGCCATTTAAATTTGATCCAGGTGGAAAAATTTGCATATCGGCCATGGTCAACGGTAAGCCTATTCAGCTCATGTTGGATACGGGCTGTCGGCATTCAGATCTTTGGCACAAGTCCATGCCAAAGGTTTTTGAGGACAGAGGTCTTAAAATCGATCGAGTGGTGCGCGCCAAAAATTTAAAGCCTGGCCTTGTAAAAGTCAGGGAGCTGAAGCTCGGTGGTTTGACTCTCTCAGATTTTCCTATGGGCCTGGATGAGGGCCTATCCGACCACAAGACGCTCGGTGGCTTTTTAGGTGGCAATTTTTTAGAAAATTTTGTTGTGACCATTGATTATTCTAAAAAACAAGTGATATTTGCTGCGCCATCTCGCTACTTGCCTCCGCAAAACTGTATCTCTGTGCCATTGAAGGTAAATCAGCATAGTCCTTATTGCGCGATTACTTTAGATGAAACCCTACGCTATGAAGCGCTCGTGGACACTGGATCATCGTCCAATCTTTCTGCTGACGCGTTGTTAACGCCCATTTTGAAAGAGCCGGTGGCTTGGTCTCGGATTGAAAGTGGCCCCTGGTTTGGTGTTTTTACCGTTGGTGATGTGAAGTTGAAGAGCCTCACCGTTAGTACATTTAATATCAAAGATCCGATCGTTGCAGTCGGTTATACAGAAGGGGCGCCGCATACGGCTGGTTCTATTTACATAGGCAATGAATTTCTCAGTCGATTTAAAACCGCAACATTTGATTATCCAGGCAGACGTTTATTGCTCGAGCCATATGAGACTGAGACAAAATCAGCTCTGACTTGCTTCGCAGAGGCGTTCTACCTTGCCTCACATGATCAATTGCAGCGAGCTCTGGAGAGCTATAGGATTGTCATGACTATGGAGAGTGATTTTGCCGAATCCTGCCTTTGGGAGCGCGCGATTATTTTTGAGCGGTTGAAGGACTTTAAGCGAGCCATTTTAGAGCTTGACGAGCTCATAAAAGTGAATGGTGATTTTTTAGATGCCCATATACATCGCGCACAAGACTATGATGAGCTGGGCGACTATGAAAGGCAGATCCCCGACTATACAGCCATTATCAATTTATTGCAGAAACAGGAAGCGCTGAATCCCAATTTGCACAAATGGTTTTGGGAGCCGCGTCTGGTTGATGCCTATGCTTGGCGAGCATCGGTCTATGACAAGATCGGCAAACACCAACTAGCCGAACGCGATCGTAAAGCGGCAGATTTGCTGAAGGCTAAAGCCAAAAATGCCTCCAAGAAAAAGTAAACAGAGGGAAATTAGTCATTGACCAGATCTTTCCATAGAGCTTTTAGTTTTGACTTCCTCAGCGATCGACCTATCTCAGATTTAGCGTCAATGGTCTTGTAAATACTGCGCAGCGCGCTCTTGCAAATCATTGGAGCCGGTGAGTCAAGAGGCACCTGGCAGGCTGCTTGCGAAAATGAAACAAACGATAGACTCCAAATCAACTCGTGAGCGATGTCAAAAAATTCTTTCCAAACAACTTCACTCGGTTGCATGCGATTTTGTGTCTCCTGGAGGAGTTGATCTCCAGCTTGCAGCAGCTTATAAACGCACGTTATGTTTTGCCCATAGTCTTCGTCTGTCATATTTGTGACGTGTCGCGCAAGCACCTTTGCAGTTTCTAAGGTCGATGCGATTTCCTCATCTCCATTTAGCGAAAAGGTCTTTTCGTAGTAAGGGCAAGCTGCCGCTGCATCGGTGCTTAGGAGAAAATCGCCCATGTTTTGGTAATTGAGAGGATTATCTGGATCAAGATCTATACGGCGTTGCCACGCGTCGCGGATTTTGGAGACGAATACTCCGTCGCCTGGGGCCGGAAGCAATAGGATGTTTATACCTCGCTTAAGATCTCGAAAATTGTCGATCAACCAAATGATATTTGCTATTCTGCGGTCCCTGTATTGAGGACAGCACAGCTGATGGGACCAGTAGAAACCTAACAACTGGCATCTTACGTCTAAATCGCCAGGGTCTTTGTCGCATTGCTTTTCAAGCACTTGCGCATTTTGCGGCGAGATCAAAAAACTTTCACTGGCCAGTCTCATTCCGTGCATTGCATCTGAGGTATTCATGTCAGCTAGTGAAATGTCGTTTATTTTTTGCGCTCTCGCTTTGTTTTCAAACATTTGCGTCTTCTCTAGCGGGATCCAATTTGGCTGTAAAGCCAAATGCCTTTGCTAACTCTACTACCTCTGCAATTTCTCTTTGCAGATGCGGTCTCAAACTCGGATCGATCGGCTGCTGGTTGTAGATCTGCATTGCTTTTTGCAGGTAGGTTGCGCAAAGCTTGGCACACTGTTTGTGGTAGGGCTTGTTAACGTCACCCGCATGTAGAAAATAGAGAAAAGAGATTTGGCGATAGTGCTCTGCATTGTTTGGTTGCATTGCTATGATCTGACGCCATAATCTGAGGGCAGGTGCTAATGCCGATGACTGATAAAACATTGCGGCGTTTGCCAGGACTTGCACTGTCGAAGGGTTTGCTCTGACTGCCTTTTGCCAACTTTGTCTGACCTTATTGTAAAAGGGCGAGCGACGATTTAGGTAGCCGGACTGCAGATTTGGATTAGCGGGCTCGTTGTCGATAAGCCAGGTGAGGTGGGTTATGTACTTGGTGGCATTTGCATTGGGGCGCTGCTTAAACGCTGATCGCTGGTAGTAGCCGGCCAGTAATATCCTTGCATCGCTGGTTTGAGGATTGCGGTCTACTATCGATTCGAGATTTTTGACTTCCTGAGGTGTGAGCGCAGTGCCGGCATCAAAATCCAAAGTGCTCCATGATCGCTGGGACCACTCCAGAGTATCGATTTTGCTTTTTACTGGAGTCATTGAATTGCCTGCAGGGTGCCGATCGCTGCTATCAAAAAATGCTTGTACCTCCGCCGCGATCGCATCAACACATTTTTCCCGGATCTATCCGGCTGATAACGCGAGGAGTGCTAGTGAGTCGCCAGTGTTTGCCTTCATCACCCTCTACTGGGGAAGTTCAGGCAATTTGAAGATCACTTCGGCAAAGTCTGTCTTTGCTAACTCACCATTTTTGATTTCGTCCATGTATGCAACTTTTTCCTTCTCCGACAGGTTATTCATCCGAAAGGCTGTAAATCTTGCGAAAGCTTTCAGCTGCGGCTGATAAGTGGCGCGATCAATAAAGAAAATGTGCCTTATGTAGGCGATCGGATTTCCGTTGATCATGTTTGTGCCTTCTCTCAATCGCTTTTTGTCCATAAGCTCAATGCATCTAAAATTGTCTATGTCGCTTTGTAATATAAAGTCTAAGCAACGGGGACTGGACTGGTAGTTGATTTCCCGACTGCCATCTTCAAGCACGGTCAGACACAACGTGTATCCTTTGCCAATCTCCAAATGTTTTCCTGGTCTGATCACCTGATGCTCCAACCAGGCTTCTCGGACCTGGTATGTTTTCCCGGCGAGGCAAAAGCTGGCCGGGCTCATCTCGACGTTTCCGATGTAGAGATGGTCAGTCTTGGACTTGGCTATGCAAACCGAGCCGCCCCATTCGCCAGTGCCTGCATGTGCTTGTATCTGGGCAGCCAACAAAGCAATAGTCAACGTCAATGCCACCATTTGTGGTTTTGCCAAGATATGAGACCTGTGGGGTGAATGGCTTTGGTGGTGGGACATGTTTTTGCTCTGCGTGCTGATAATTCCAGTTTAGAGGTTTATCCAGATCGGTTATCTGAGGATCGATCGAGTTGAGGCATTGGCTGCTGCAGATTCCAAATTTGCCGACTTGCTATGTGGAGTCTGGCAAAGTGACATGGATCCCGAGATTTGGGAGCGCGCTCGGTCGGATGGGGCATGACTCGACTTTTGATCGCCACATCCTGCAGCTCTTTCACCTAACACTAGGCTTCATCATTGGTATTTTACAAATCTGATTATTGTCAAAAGCCTACATCTACTAAATTTTGCTTTAAACCAAAAAATGAAGTTAGATCTGGACTGCGATTGCCTGGATAGTTTAGATAAACACCTTTTTCAATTTTAAGCCTAATTATCTCTTTATTCCGAATGGCATTTTCTACAGCTTTCCAATGATAACGCTTTGTCAGGTCACCCAGTACTTCGATCTCCAAAGAGCCAAATGCTGTTTCAGCTTTTAAAACAGTGCCTCCAAGCAAAAGCGGTGCAGCATTGGCCGGCAACGTCTGGGGGCTTGGAAACAAAGATGAGTAAAAAGTTTCCCCGGCCACTCCAAGTGGTATCAGGCCAAGTAAAATCAATTTCTTTCTCTTCATTTTGAGGTTTGCTCAGTCATTCACCTCAATTATCGTAAATGACTTCCTCAGCCGACAATCTTTTAAATCAACAGTGCATAAATTGTGGTGGCAGGGTCACCCGGAGATCTCCTCCTGCTTTGGGCTGCAGACAGCGAACGCTACCTAAGGAAGAAGGCAAAGCTGATAACACCTCAGCAGAGGGAGAAAATGAAGAAGTTTGTAGAGCGCACGAACACCAGAATTCGAAAAGGCGTGAGTGAAAATCGGTGAGCGGAAAACATGCTGCCGCTGTTACCCTTGTCGGATCGATTCCTCGTACTTGACAGAATTAATGCAATGGCAGATAACCGCAGTATGGAATGGGATGTAACACTGAATGCGGCATTTTACGCTTGGTTCAATCCAATCGAAGAAGACGTTCAGAACGAGGTTCTGGCGACGTTATTGGTCTTAGTAGAATTAGGCCCAGATTTCGTACAACGGCGTTTAGATTTCATCAAGCTTGTAGCTGGCGATGCTCGCCACAAGGCAGACCTAGAAGGACTCTCGAAGAAATACGATACAGAAGCGACACTCAGCGACTATCTTAAGGAGCTTCCCGAAACGCGCCGGGGGAGAATCGAAGCTCGGGCAGCAGAAATACGAGCTGAAGGACTTGCAGACTTCAGGAACCATGCGACAGAAAGTTAAAATCACATCTGAAGCCGGCATTTTGTTGAACTCAAGGCCGAATTCTAGCTCCAACCAGGCTTCTCGGACCTGGTATGTTTTACCGGCGAGGCAAAAGCTGGCCGGGCTCATCTCGACGTTTCCTATGTAGAGATGGTCAGTCTTGGACTCGGCTATGGAAACCGTGCCGCCCCATTCGCCAGTGCCTGCATTTGCTGGTATCTGGGCTGCCATCAAAGCAATAGTCAACGTCAATGCCACCATTTGTGGTTTTGCCAAGATAGGAGACCTGTGGGGTGAATGGCTTTGGTGGAGGGACATGTTTCGCTCTTCGTGCTGATAAATCCAGTCTAGAGGCTTATCCAGATCGGTTATCCGAGGAGCCGACAGTCCTTAGATTGTGGTGGATAGGTTTGGCGGCTTGAGCTTCATCCGCGTCTCTGTGGTGCAACACTGCCCTTTCAATCAGCAAAGATCATGTTAGCGCTGCGAGACACGGACTGACTTGTCTTAACTCCAAAGGCTTGCAGTTGTTGATAGGGAATAGCCGAGTAATATAGAGCTAACGGTCTTGGAGGTGATTGATTGATATGACTACCGAGGCACCATCTCTTGATGCAGTTGTTCAGGCTTGGATTTTGACGATGTCTACTGAGGTCGATCCTATAATTCGAGAAGAAAATTTCTGGGCCTTTGAATACATTGCGTCGCTGGAGAACGATAAAAATTCGGTTGATTTTTTGTGGGCATTTATATTGGAAGTACTTAACAGAAATGTTTCTGAAAAGTTGTTGTATACATTGGCAGCTGGTCCTTTAGAAGAATTGCTTTGTTTCCATGGCGAATCTGTTATCGATCGAGTTGAAGCATCAGCCAATTCTGACACCAAGTTTGCAAATCTCTTAGCAGGTGTCTGGCGTAGTGATATGGAGCAACATGTCTGGGAGCGCGTGGGGCGGGCTCTGTCGGATAGGCCATGTCTCGGCGCTTGATCGCAGGATCAACATTACCTAGGTTTTGGTGGCATAGTCATTAGGGGTCTACTTTCTGCACGATTGCAAGTAAATGTTCGGCTTCTGCAGTCTTTTTCTCTAGGTTTACAACTGAATCACTAAACTGACCGTCTCTGTACTCGTCAAACAACTGACCATTTGACTTTAAAAAGTTCACTAAGTCTCGAAAAGAAGCCCAGAGCTTCGAGCATTCTTTATTTTTCAAATATTTGATTACAATCTCGATTATATAGTCAAAGCCCATAAGGAGCTCAAAATTGTCATCTTCCAAAAAATCGTCACTGCATGTGATCATATAGTTTGACACAGTCGGAAAGTAATATATAAATGGCGTCCGCGGCATGTTCTGCAGATCTTCGAGCAGACTTCCAAGATAAATAGTTCGCCCCTTCAAAATATCCTCTATTTCTGGCAGACTTTTTCCTTTCCATCTATTCTTTGCGTATTCGTAGTCTAGATCGAGTGCGTCAGGATCATCACACTCCCAATCGAGATCGTCTGGTATGTTCATAAATCCCGCCTCCAGCAAGATGTACGATAAAAAGTCCGCCACCATTCAGCGGCGGACTTTCTCTTTATCCTTTCACGCATACCAGCGGCTTGAGCCTGTGCGCAATGGACACGAGGTCCTTTTGTGCACTCATGACGGCGTCGAGGGACTTGTAGGCTCTCGGCGATTCGTCGATGATGCCTGAGTCTTTGCGGCACTCGACACCATTGGTGTCTTTGATGTGCTGTTCGACCGAGATGTGCTTTTTGGCCTTGGTGCGTGACATGGTGCGGCCGGCGCCGTGCGAGCAGCTGTTAAAGCTGTCGGGGTTGCCTTTACCTTGTACGATAAAGGAGCCGGTGCCCATTGAGCCGGGGATGATTCCCCAGTCGCCTTCTTGGGCTCTGACTGCGCCTTTCCTGGTGACCCAGACGGTCTTGCCAAAGTGGTCTTCGCGGGCCACGTAGTTGTGGTGGCAGTTGATCACTGACAATCCGGTCTCAAAGTCGGGAAAACCATCCATCCTTTGCAGGGCAGACACGACCTGGTCCATCATGATCTGACGGTTGGCCATGGCGTAGTCCTGGGCCCAGTGTACGGCGTCGACGTAGTCGTCAAAGACGGTGGAGCCTTCGGTCAGGTATGCCAGATCGCGATCGGGCAGGTTGATCGATTGGCGCTGCATGTCTTTGCGGGCGAGGTCGATAAAATGGGTGCCGATGCGGTTGCCGATGCCACGAGAGCCGGAGTGGAGCATGAGCCAGACGTTTTCGTCTTGGTCGATGCAGACTTCGATAAAGTGGTTGCCACCGCCTAGGGAGCCCAATTGTACCTGGTGGGTACCGTTGCCGTAGATCATCGGGTATTTGGTGTGGATTTTTTCAAATCTCTCAGCGAGTTTGGTCCACGCTTTATCGATGGCTTTGTAGGCGGGGTGCCCGGGTACGAGGTCGCGGTCCTTCCAGTAGCCAAAGCCGACGGGGACGGCGGTTTCGATGGCTGCGCGGACGGGTTTGAGGTTGTCGGGCAGGACGGAGGCCTTGAGATTGGTTGAGACCGCCATCATGCCGCAGCCGAGGTCGACGCCGACGGCTGCAGGGATGATGGCTCCAAGGGTGGGGATGACACTGCCGACGGTGGTGCCTTTGCCCATGTGGGCGTCGGGCATGACCGCGATGTGCTCGTGGATAAAGGGCATGGACGCGATGTTGAGCAGTTGCTGGCGAGCCTCGGGCTCGAGCTGTACGCCGCGGATCCATGCCTTGATCGGCTTGTTTTGGCCGTGGTGAATGATGTCATAATTGACATGCTGGCTGGCTTTCATTTGTTTGACCTTTTTTTGGTGATGAGCAACTGGCGGGCAGCACGCCATTTGTCGCTGGTGGATGTGACTGCGTGGGGCCGCTGTCGCGAGCTGTGTGCGCCGTACGGCCCCCATAGTTTTCGTGGTTTATCCAGATAGCTGCAATCGGTCTGGGCAATGCCTTCACCACGGTTGCCGGCAAATTGAAAAACTTGCTCGACTATGATCAAGTCAGCCCAAGAGAAGGCTTTAATGGCATCGATTACAAATCGCATGGGATAACCTCCTGTGTTTGCATGCGGGGATAAACGTTCAAACAAAAAGTCTGTGCAGGCATTGGTGCTTACACAGACTATTAGCGTGAAATGTGGACCGGGAGACGGGTCATGCCCTGGGTGGGCTGTACTCCGGGTCGTATAGGTATCGCTCGTCTGTGTGTGCGCGCAGGCTCTCTGCCTCTCGCTCCATGCCTGGTAGGGCATTGAGGTAGGCGTGCGTGCATTTGCCCTGGATGGTGTTATGCGTAGTCATGGATAGCACCTCCGTGTGGGCTCCTGAGAGCTGTGCTGTAAAACGAGTTAGATTTTTCAGCATATGATGCGGTGGGTAGATTTGTCAACAGTGATTTCGCAAAGGGAAATGGTGGCAGATCTATTTATGCAATTGGAAATGTCCGGAATAATTATTATCCTTGCAATACTTATTGCAATTGCATCTGTGTAAATATGAGTATGCAAAATGTGGTGAGGGCATGTCTGGATGCTAAGCGCTGCCTTGCGCAGCACCAGCGGTGCGTGCATTCAGACTGCCCTCTGCAGTCTCAGCTACTCAAGCCATTACACAAAGCAAGCCCTTTAAACCTGCATTATAAAATCTGAAATAGTCCTATCATAAAGCTGCCTCCTCAATTTTTTGAGGGCTCTTTTCTGCACCCGTCTTAATTCGGGCACGTCGATCCCCAATGTGGCAGCGGTTAGTTTTGCGTCATACATTCCGTCGCCTTTTAATCCATAGAGATATGAGACCGCGTCTCTTTCTATGTCGCTCAGGCGGCTGGTTATCTTGTCGATAAATCGGCGCAATATAGTTTGTTCGGCAAGCAATTCAGGATGTTTGCTTAGTTTGTCTTCGATAAATGTGCCCAGGGTATCGTTTTCTGCGTTGCCCATGGGCTCATCGAGCGAGGCGATACCGCTCATGGTGCCAAGCAGGTTGTCTACTTGTTCTACTGTCATTTTTAGCGCGGTGGCTATTTCTTTTGGTGATGGGTATTTGTCGTTTTCGACGTAATAGTCGTGCGAAAATCTTTTGATTTGATTGGCCTGGTTGCGGACGTGGACGGGGAGGCGGACGGTGCGAGCCTTATTGGCAATGGCGCGCATTATGGCCTGTCGTATCCACCAAGTGGCGTAGGTCGAAAACCTGTTACCCATCTCGGGGTCATATTTGCGGGCGGCGTGGATGAGGCCGAGGTTGCCTTCTTGGATGAGGTCTTCGAGGTCGAGGCCTTGATTGCGAAATCTTTTGGCAATGCTCACAACCAGCCGGAGGTTGCTAATGACGAGTTTGTTCAGAGCGGCGTCGCTGCCCTGGTGTATGGCACGGCCTAGGGCTATCTCGTCGGCGCCCTTGATCAGCGGTGTCTTGCTGATATTTTGCAGATAGAGATAGAGGGCCGGATCAGTTGGTGTTTGCGTACTTTGTTCTAGTTCTTCGTCCATGATTGCCTCTCTCGCGGTCTTTAGCCGCTATCGATCCGAATAAAACTCGAACCAAAATGTGCTGCCCTTACCGAGTTCGCTGGTGACGCCGATCTGGCCTCCGTGCAGTTCGACGAGCGATCTGCTGATGGCTAGTCCCAAACCGGTGCCTCCTCTTTGACGTGTGTCCGATGAGTCTAGTTGCTGAAAGAGTTTAAAAAGATTTTTGAGGTCTTTTTGTGCAATGCCTTCGCCACTGTCGGTGATGGCAAATCTAGTCGTATCTGGTGTGGGGCAATCCACCGTGATGGTGACGGATGATGCTGGTGGCGAAAACTTGATTGCGTTGTCGACGAGATTGATTAAAACCTGTATGACGCGGTCTTCGTCTATGACGATTGATTTGTGCGTCATGATGTTTTTGTCTATGGTGATATTGGCTGTTGTGGCTAGGAGCCTGACTGCGTCGATCACCTTTTCGACCATCTCGGCCGGGTGGGCTGGACCCAGTTTGAGTTTAAATTTGCCCGATTCGATTTTCTTCCAGTCCAGTATGTCTGAGATCAGCCTTATGAGGCGTTCGGAGTTGTCCAGGGCTATATTGACCATGCGTAGAGCTTTTGCGTTGAGCTTGCCGGTGGAGCCATCTGCCATCACGCTAAGTGCACCGTTTATGGCGGTGAGTGGTGTGCGCAACTCATGGGATATGACGCTGTAAAACTCAGAAACGCGCTTTTCGGCTTCGATCCTGGCGCTGATGTCATTTTGGACACCAACAAAGTTTATCAATCTGCCCCGTTCGTCATGGACGGGAGAGACCGTAAGCTCGTTGTAAAAGATCGATCCATCCCGCCTGTAGTTCCTTAAAGTAACAGTGATAGCCATTTCTCTTTTTATGGCTTCGCGTAGCATTTGTATGGCGCTCTGGTCGCGGTCGTCGCGTTGTAAAAAGCGGCAGTTGCGGCCGAGGATCTGATCGGCTCGGTAGCCGGTCATGGTCATAAAGGCGGGGTTGACGTAGATGATCGGATTGTCGGGGAGGCGTGGGTCGGTGATGCAAATACCATTGCTGGTAGATTCGACTGCACGTTTGAGCATGAGTAGCTCGGGCGAAGCGGTGGTCCCGTCATCCATGGCCGTTTGTTCTTTGATTTGATCTCTGTCGACCACGGATTGGGCGCTCCTAGCTCTTTTCGATCTCGTGTTTTAATGCGTTTTCAAGGTTTGGATAGTCAAACTTAAAGCCCTTGGAGGTCAATTGGTCGGGCATTACGCGGCTGCCTTCGAGGAGCATCTCCTGGGCCATCTGGCCGAGGACGATATTGAGGACGAAAGCGGGTGCGGGAAAGATGGTGGGACGGTGCAGTACGTGGCCGAGAGCGCTGGTGAAGTCCTGGTTGGTGGCAGGATTGGGCGCAGTCATGTTGATGGGGCCTATGAGGCTGTCGGTTTCGAGGATGTATTCGATGGCTCTGACGAGGTCGTGCATGCCGATCCAGCTCATGTATTGGCGGCCGTCGCCGAGGATGCCGCCGGCGCCCATCTTAAATGGGAGGAGCATCTTGTTGAGTGCACCGCCTTTGGGGTCTAGGACGACGCCAAAGCGGGCGATGGCAACGCGGAGGTTTTGGCGTTGGGCTTTGTTGGCTTCGGCTTCCCAGGCGCGGCAGACATCCGCGAGAAAACCCTTGCCTGCGCTGCTCTCCTCGTTGATGAGGTCGGCGCCGCGGTTGCCGTAGATGCCGATGGCGGAGGTGTTTATAAAGACCGTGGGTTTGTTTTTGGTCTGATTAAGGGCGGTGACGAGGGCGCGAGTGGTGTTGACGCGACTGTCGAGGATTTTTTTCTTTTGCTCGTCCGTCCAGCGGCCGGCGGCTATGTTTTCACCGGCGAGGTTGATGAGTGCGTCAAATTGCTCGAGGTAATCAGGGGTGACCTGAGGGTATGGGGCCTCAGGGCTGCCTTCGCGTCTGATGGCGGAGACTTCGTGACCCTTGGATGTGAGGTATTTGGTGAGTTCTTTGCCGACCAGTCCGGTGGCGCCTGCGATTGCGATTTTCATGATGACACTCCTGCTGTGTACAAAATATATCGATGGTGTGAATTTGCAGTGAACAATAGGGATGCCGTTTTTAGTTTGATAAGAGGGCTTGGGGTTTGGATTTTTGGGGGTTTGCGGATATCATGACCTTGTGATTTTCTCATCTTTTGGATGGGAAAGTGCGTTAGTGGCGGATAGAGTTTGATATATGGCTAAGATCCTTGTAGTCGAAGATGACCGTGCCCTGGCAGAGGTGACCAAGTTTGGCCTTGAAAGTCAGGGGCATATGGTGCAGGTTGCCAAAAATGGGGCAGTGGCACTGGATAATCTGCGGATCAATAAATACGATTTGGTTATCCTGGATTGGATGATGCCGGAGATGTCGGGGATTGAGCTGTTGGAGACATTTAGAGGTCGTGGCGGGCAGATCCCTATCTTGATGCTGACGGCCAGGGGGATGCTGGAGGATAAGGAGCGGGGTCTAGATGCGGGGGCGGATGATTATCTGGTCAAGCCGTTTGAGCATCGGGAGTTGCAGGCGAGGGTGCGGGCTTTGTTGCGGCGGCCGCAGTCGATGGCGTCGACTGTTTTAAAGTGTGGGGAGATTACCTTGGATCCGGCGACGTGTATTGTCACCAAATGTGGTGCGGAGTTGTCGTTGCGGCCAAAGGTGTATAGTCTGTTGGAGTTTTTGATGAGGCATCCAAATCAGGTGTATTCTGCGGATGCGATCCTGGAGCGGGTGTGGTTGGATGATGCGATGGTGTCTACGGATACGGTGAGGGCGCATTTTAAATTGTTGAGGAAAAGTCTGGGGATTAAAGAGGGTGAGTTGATCAAGACGGTGAGAAATCGTGGGTACATGTTGTTGGATGGGAGTGGTGGCGACGAGTGATTTCTGGCCTGGTCTGTGCGGTTTGTGTAGTGTTGCGTTAGTTATTTTTGGTGTTTTTCTCACTGTTTTTGTGCATTTTTCTGACCTTTTGTTTGGATTGCTCATGTCATTTTGTGGTGTAGTGAAAAAAGGTTATTTTAGCTAAATTACCAACCATTTTCGGATAAACCAAATCTGTAAATCCTTTCTGTGTGGCCTTCTTGTTGTGTGAGAAATTTCGTCAAAATTGCTAACGTCCCGAAACGGTTTGCTGGCACTCGTTTTCGGTTGTATTCTCGGTGAGAAATTTAGCAATATTTCGCACCTCTGAGCCAGCTCCATTAAACGCTCTAGTAAACTTGACGTGTGGCATATTTAGGATATGCTCGGAATAGGTATCTTTAGGTATCCAGGTTTCACTTATAGCTTTTATGAAAAGGAGTGCGATGCGAGCTGCTCTGCTTTCGGTTCTTTGTCCTTTGGTCATTTTTGCAACTGGTGCTTATGGTGCGACCGATTCTAAACTAGCGGGAGCTGTCGATAGTTTTAATAGAGGAAAGCATCAGGAAGCGTTGAATTCGGCGAGGGAATATTTGGAACTCGTTCCAGACTCACGTGTGGGTTTAGAGATAGCTGCAAAGTCGTCCGGCAATTTGCATTTGTACAAAGAGGGGGCTGAGTATGCTAAACGCCTCTACATTGTAGATAAGCGACCTAAGAATCTTTACATGCAAGCTTCATATCTATTCGAAGGAAAAAAAACTGAGGAGTCAATGATAGTACTGAATTCGTTGATTAGGTCTTATCCGAACTTTGGTCCAGCCTATTTGTTGAAAGCGGAAATAGTGCGGCTTAAAACAGGTGTCGGAAGGGAGTATGCACAGCTCGTTGCGAAAGCTGAAAATTGCTCATCCGATGTAGTTGGATTTAAAGAAGACTTGAAAGATGCACAGGCCTATCTAAAACCGAAAAAATGATGCTTGAAGGTTGAAGGGTACATGAAAAATCGCTCTAACAATTTTGAGATTCAGTCTTTGGATAAGGTGACGGAACTTCCCGAACAGAGTCAAAAGGCTGTGACCCAAAAGTCCACCCCATTCTCCACAACCCCACCATCTGTTACTTTCGATAAGTGGACCGGCCAGGTCGCCCCCGCCGCAGGCCGAGTCGAAAGCCCCACCGCTAGAGCAACAGACAACGGCTGCGACCACGGTGGCAAATCCCAACCTGTCTCCAAAAGCGAATCATCGCTAGCAACCGCCATTACCCCAGATCGACCTGCCAGCATCCCAACCAGCATCAATCTGCCAAAAGAGGTTCGCGATGTCGAAGTAGGCAAAAAGCCCGACCAACATTTTTTATCCATCCCAAAACTACTAACAGCCGAAGAAAGCATCGCAAAATCCAAGCCTCAAGCTGACCATTTTGCTTTCAAGACAAACGACAATCCCATCATCAATAGGAGCAGCAAATCACCCGACAGCGCGGGCGATCATGCAGTTAGAGCCTCTAGAGCCGAAGGCCCAACCACGGTAAAGGCTGATGCCATTTCACCTCGCGCCTCCGCGCCTCCCGATCGCATCGAAAGCAACTTGGCCTCGGCAACTCGCACTCGCAGCGAGTCGAGTAACAAGCCCGAAATCCAACCTCTACAAACTTCAGTCAAAGCCGAACAGTCAGAGATCAAACGTTTTGTCGCCATGTCGACTGCCGACAGCAAGTCGCCAGCGCAAGACCGGCCTCGCGAGAGCTCGCAACGCATTGATGAAGTGGGGACTATGAGGAGGGAGAGTTTTCAGGTCAAAGGTCCGTCGTTGCACCAGATTGAGTCTCCACATTTGATAGGCATAGACCGGCGCGCTGCAATCGTGCGCGGCGAGACCGTTGCACCGATGGCACGCGAGCAAAAGACGACTGAGAGCAAACCGCCATTGCCAGAGCGCGAAGCCACCAAAGTGCGATCTCCGCACGATGAGGCAAAGGTTGGAGATAAAAAGACGAAGGTCGACGCGCCTTCAATGCTAGTCGAGAACAGCACGCAGCGTGGTGGCACGGGAATGTCCGGGCCAAGGTCAGATATTTTTACTTTCAAAACAAAAAAGAAATCAGAGGCTGAGGCTAAAAATCAGAGTCAGAAAACAGAGGCAGCGCCCAAGCCGTTCATCATGAACGAGACGCCAAATAGACCTTTGCCAGTGAAAGAGGTGCGCGTCCAGGACAAAGTTGAAAAGTCTGACAAGCCTGATAAAACGATGCAGTCCGACAAGGTTGATAACGCGCCTTTGGTCACTGCGCAGAGAGAGACCAAGACGTTTGTACTAACAAACAAATCGGAGGGCCTGCCTGATGACCGCACTAAGCCCGAAAGCACGCAACGTGCCATCGGGATTTTGGCTGAGATTTCTAATAGACTCAATCACACGGTGATTTTGGCGGCCGATTTTGCTGATAAGGTTGTGAGAAATGCACGCAATCAGCCTGAGGTTGTTGTTGAGAAATCGCCTGCAGTCAAGACCGTACAGGCTGATGATATTGTGCCTATAGCCAAGGCCAAGCCTGCGCCAATGGCGCACTTCAATGGCATTGAAGACGCCAAAACCGAAAAGGTCGAAACTCCCCCAGGGCCAACCTTAAAAGATGCGCCGGCATTTATCAGCGATATGACTACTGCTGTGCGTCCAATTGTTCAATTGCATCTGCCTGATGCCTCGCCCCCGCGCTTGCCCCCATCGCTACCTTTACCCTTTACAGCCAAAAAAACAAATAATGACGATACTCCTCAAGAAGTAGCAGGTAAGACGTCGATGAAAAAGTATCGCAACGAGCAGCAATTTGACCAGGAAGAAACAATGGTGGCAGAACAAGAGAGCTCAATTGTGCAAGAAAAGAAGCCGGTTGTTGCAGTTGATACCATCATCGATGCTGACCTGGCCGGGGAAATTATCGTTACTGACCTGGAGCGTATTGAACTAATCAAGCGACGTCGTGAGGCGATCCAGTCACAAGAGGAGACCGCCATTAGCGAAACAGAGTTTGACTTCGAAGAAGTCGAGTTTGCTGGGAAACATAAGCCATTGCCTTTGCAGGGCAATAATTACAACAACTATCTCTATATCGTAAAAGATGGCGATACCATCGAATCTGTTGCCGCCTCTATTTTGAAAGATCCATGGGCCGCACCTTTGATCTTTGAGAAAAACAAAAAGGCCGTTTTACAATCTCGCAAATATGGTGAGCATCCTTTGAAGGTTGGTGCCACCATTTCCCTCCCTACTGCAGAAGAGCTAAAACAGTATTACGCACGCAAGCGTAAGTGAGCTTGGTTTGTGTTAGTGCGGCTTTTAATGTTTGTGGCCATCAAAAGCGACTTTGCTCATTTCGGCTTGGGCGATCTTGAGCTTTTCTTCGCATAATTTGGCGACGGCTTTGAGATCGATTGTTGCCTTTAACGCATCTTCTCTTGCTTTTTGTAGAGTGGCAATCGCCTCGCGGTATTGGTGCCTGGAAAGTTGTGCGCAGCCAATGGCATACTCGGCGGCTGGTACATGCGTCTTGCAGCAATTGAGACGCTGACATAGATCGATTATTTTGGTGCCCTGGATCTCGGCTTCGTTCCATTGCTGAGTGCTGAGATAAAGATTGATCAGAGTACTACGGTCGATGATCTCCATTTGTTTTTTGCCAGGTGGAAATTGTGATGAGATATTGGTGGCTTCTTTTTGCCAAGTGATCGCCTTTGTAAGATTGCCGTGCAATTGCTCATGCTCTTTGAGTTTGCGATAAACCTCGCCGATGTGGGCATGATTTGGACTGATAAATCGACGTATCTGGACACAATTGATCAATGGAGCGACGCTATCGCGGTTGATCATTTGATAGCTCTCTAGATATGCATTAGCCAAATCATCCAAATCGACAACTATCTCTGTGTTGGCGTTAGAGTCGCGCCTGGCCAGATTGACGAGACTGCTTACGTCGCAACGAGTAGCCGACAGATCTCCAGCGGCTACTTGCGACCGCGTCAATCTGATCTTTGCGCGGGTTTGCAGATGCCTCAAATCCGGTGGCAAGTCTGCCTTGACGATTGCAGTAAACGTATCTCGGGCTTTTGTCTCGCGGCCGTTGATCTCATCTGAGATTGCTGCAGTCAATGCGCGGTTTAACGATGTCTTGTCATAATGGATGTCGGCTGCTAGCGCGGGACTAAAATCCAGGCTGCATGCGGCTATTGAAAGTGCAGTAATGGCAACACATAGTGATGGCACAATAGATCGTGTCATGAAAATACCCGATTGTATTGGATCGGACGCCACTAAATAGAAAGGTCAGCATATTTGCAAACCCTTTCTTAAATGATGGCTGTGACTGCATTTTAGCTACAGCCTACCGATCTGAGGATAACGAAAAAAAAGTGAAGCTAAAGGGATCCGATGATACCGAGACGCCAATCTAACTGCTGATAATAATCTGCCCTCAAACCGAACCGCTTAGTCGCAAAAATCCAAAATTTATATATGAATGTGCCGCGTCGGTATAGCCGGTCGGTGCGGTTGGTATATGTTTGGACGTACTTCGGGGCGAAATAGTTCAACCCTTTACGAGTCTCATGGTGGCATGAAAGAGTAATACTGGTATCAGGCACACATTGCGCGCCAACATGTGCAGCCAATTGCAGCGCGGGAGCACCACTTTTGTGGATTTGGCTTTGCTGAGGAGATTGGCCAAAACAGCCAAGTCTTTAGGCCCAAACGGTCCTTCGTCGATGGATGCATATAGTTGCGGAGGGATTGATGCACCACCCCGAGCCGCCCCGATGAGCGATGCAACGAGTGCCGCATTGGAGTCCGTGTCGCCACCACCGGTGACAGCGTCGCAGATCGCTCGATCGATTGGTTGGTTTTTACACAGGTTGTAAACGACCCATGGCAGCGCGTGTACAGCAAAGCCAGTCGTGCCGATCTCTTGAGCGGCAACTCGCTGTGATACGGCCGGCTCTGCTGCCAGATCGATTGCCCTGCTTGTCGCCTTGAACATCTGCCTGTCGCAAAAGACTTCCAGATGTCTCTTGCATGTCGTGGGCCAATCAAGCTCGGTGCCTAGCATACGAGCATTGGTGGCGTCCGCAGCGAGAGCGGCAACATACATTGCGGCCTGGACGGCACGGGGATCAGTGTGTGTGATGCCCGCATTCGCCTGTACCACGCGCTGCATTTTATCGCGATTGTCAAAAAAGTAGGCTCCGATTATAGCCGCGCGCAATGCAGGCCCGTTACCAGCGGATCGGCTGCCTGTGTGGCGCGCGCCGCACATGATCTTAAGGCAAGCCTGATAGGTACCGCGGCCGATACCAAAGGGAAGGGTGAAAAACCAAGCCAGCAAAGCCTTTTTAAAATGTTTGTAAAGCAAATCATCATTATTGGCGGAAGTGATCAATGCGCGTGCGGTGATTGCGAGCAATTCGGTGTCATCGGAGATAAAGCCAGTGGGCCCAAGGATGTGAAAGCGCAAGATGTCTTTGCCGGAGCTTGAGACCTTGTCGGCGGTCATGCCCTCAAAGAAAAATCCGTAGGCGTCTCCACAGGCGGAGCCGATGAGGATGCCATAAAAGGCATCTCGCATTAAATGCTCTTGGGTGTCGACTGGCTTTGCCATATTTTTATCCTAGGCCTCAAAATTACCCTAAGGCGGAGTTTTGAATGCATTTATTAAAAAGCGTTGGAAATTTTTGCGAATATCTAACTCTGCAAATAGTCCCAAAAGCTCCGCTTGACCTGCATTTTTATGTGTCTGGAAAATTAGTCAAAATTTTTCAGAAATCAAAGTGGGTTGTGGGCAAAGGTTTTGGGATTTTAGCCTTTGACTTTTGGTTGGTAATTTAGACAAAGTAGCGTTTTGCAACTCAGTGCCAAAAAGAAGTAAATCGGCCAAATAAAAAGCATACCCCCGGGAGGGGATGCCCCGCGCCCCGTCAGCGCCCGCGCATTAAGCGCCCACGCCCGCACTAAACAGCACCAAACCCGCGCCCTACTACCCCTGCTTCTTCATCGACAACGAAATCCTCTTCCTTGCCTTATCCACCTGCAGCACCGTCACCTGCACTTTTTGCGCCACGGCCACCACTTCATTTGGATCTTTGATAAATCTATCCGCCATATGCGACACATGCACCAGCCCATCCTGGTGCACGCCGATATCGACAAAAGCACCAAAGGCAGTGACATTAGTCACGATACCCGGCAAGACCATGCCTTCGTGCAGATCATCCATCGAATGCACACCCTCTGCAAAAGCCATCGCCTCTAGCTGAGCACGCGGGTCGCGACCGGGCTTTTCCAACTCTTGTACGATGTCTTTCAAGGTCGGCAAGCCCACTTTATCCGTCACGTATTTTTGCAGATCGATCCGCTTACGCAGCTCCGCATCCTGCATCAATTTTGCCACATCCACGCCCAGGTCTTTGGCCATGGTCTCTACGACTTTGTAGCTTTCGGGGTGGACGGCACTGGCATCTAGAGGATTTTTTGCCTCGCGGATACGCAAAAATCCTGCGCATTGCTCAAAAGCCTTTGGCCCCAGACGAGCCACTTTTTTAAGCTCTGCCCGCGATCCAAAAGCACCATTTTCCTGCCTATGCTTTACGATATTTCCCGCGATCTGCTTACCCAGACCCGAAACATAGCTCAACAGCTCCTTGGAAGCCGTATTGAGCTCCACGCCAACCGAGTTGACGCAGGACATAACGGTATCGTCTAGGCTCTGCTGCAGCGCGTTTTGATCGACATCGTGCTGATACTGACCGACACCGATCGATTTTGGATCCAGCTTGACTAGCTCGGCCAGAGGGTCCATCAATCGCCTGCCGATCGACACCGCACCACGCACGGTGAGGTCATAATCAGGAAACTCCTCCCTCGCCACATCCGAAGCCGAATAAATCGACGCGCCACTTTCATTGACCATCACTATCTGCGGTGCGTCCAGGCCGGCCTCGGCCCATGGGAGCTTGCGGAGAAAATCCTCCGTTTCCCGACCAGCCGTCCCATTGCCTACCGCGATGGCGACAACGTTGTGCTTTTTAGAAAGGTCCAGCATCTTTGCAGCCGCCGTCATCTTGGACTGGCGCGCGCCTTCGCCGCTGCCTTCCATGTGCGGATATATCACGTCGTGATGCAAAAGATCGCCTTGAGCGCTCAAGCAAACCACCTTGCAGCCCGTCCTGAACCCTGGATCGACTGCCATGATAGAGTGTTGCCCCAGGGGCGGTGCCATCAGCAACTCACGCAGGTTGCGGGTAAAGACTTTGATGGCTTCTTCGTCGGCGCGCTTTTTGAGCTCTGCACGCACTTCGGTCTCCATTGATGGTGCCAGCAGGCGGTCGTAGGCGTCTTCGATGGTGACCTCTATGATTTTGGCGGCTTCTGTCTCGCCGCACATAAACTGCTTATCCATGATGATGAGGGCTTCTTCGTCATCGGGCGCAATGGTGAGCTTGATAAAGCCTTCGGCCTCTCCTCTAAACATTGCGAGTATGCGGTGCGATGGTGCGGCGGCGATTTTTTCGCTCCAGTCAAAATAGTCTTTAAACTTTTGTCCGTCCTGCTCCTTGCCCTTGGCCACTTTAGAAGTGATCACGCTGTGCTTGGACCAATAATTGCGTAGCTCTTTGCGTACATGCTGATTTTCGCTCATCCATTCGGCCATGATGTCTTTGGCACCCTGGAGGGCGTCTTGCGGTGTTTTGACGCCTTTTTCGGCATCGACAAAATCTTTGAGCCGCGGGGTCACATCCTTGATCCGGTAATTGAAAATCTCCTCCGCCAGAGGCTCCAACCCTTTCTCCCTGGCTTGCGATGCCTTGGTCTTGCGCTTAGGCTTAAAGGGCAGATAGATGTCTTCGAGCTCGTTGACGGTTTTGGCGGCATTGAGCTTGGTCTCTAGCTCGGTGGTGAGCAAGTCGCGCTCTTTGAGCGATTTGAAAATGGCTTCTTTGCGCTTTTCCATCTGCGTCCATTTTTCGTTTAGGTCGCGGATGGAGGTGATCATGACTTCGTCGAGGGAGCCGGTGGCTTCTTTGCGGTAGCGGGCGATAAAGGGGACGGTGCAGTCTTCGCCGAGCAAGGTGAGTGTGGCTACTACCTGGTGCTGGTTGATCTTTAGCTCGCGCGCGATGTCCGCGGACCAGTCGGTGGCTTTGGCGGCAGGCTTTTTGGTGTCTGGCGTTTTTTCGATATCAGTAGTGCTGGAGGTCATGTGGGCTGTGGTCCTTTTTGTTGTTATTTATTTGACGTGTTAGATTTTTGCGTGCGTCATCAACTTTTCGATCGCTGCTTTATCCGGCAATGAAGGCACCGCACCAGACTTGGTGCAAGCCAGCGAACCGGCGGCGAGAGCGTAATCGAGTGCTATATCGAGAGATTTGCCGGCGGCCATCGCTCCGCAGAGAGCGCCACAAAACGCGTCGCCAGCTGCGGTGGTGTCTTTGACCTCGACTTCGTGTGCGGCTTTGTAGATGGGGGCGGACATGCCGCGCGTCTTGTAGACAGCGCCGCGTTCGCCGAGGGTAATGATGGCTGTGTCTACGCCTAAGGCGAGGAGCGCGTCGAGTGCTTTGTGGCACTGTGTCTCGTCGTTGGGGGCGATGCCGGTGAGTAGTTCGCATTCGGTTTCGTTCGGGACGATAAAATCGAGATTGCGCAAGATCTGCTCGGGTAGCTTGCCGTCGATTGGGGCGGGGGCTGGGTTGAGGACGACCTTTGCGCCGTGCTGGCGGCCTAGTTGAGCGGCTTGGGCAGCGGTGTCAAAGGGGCTTTCGAGTTGCATGAGCACAACAGCGGCGCTGGTAAAGATCTCGGCACGATCGGTGATGTCCTGGGGGCGCAGGGCGTGATTGCTGTTGGGGACGATAACGATGGAGTTTTCGCCGGTAGGGCCGACCCAAATATTGGCGATGCCGGTCTTTTGAGTAGAGTCGGCCATGAGATGAGTGATGTCGACGCCCTCGCCAATCAATGTGTCACGCAGTCGCTGACCATACTCGTCCTGGCCGGTCTTGCCGAGCAGCATGACGTCAGCTCCAGCGCGGGCAGCGGCAACGGTCTGGTTATTGCCCTTGCCGCCGCAAAATGTCTCAAATGATGAGCCGATGATGGTTTCGCCTTTGGCTGGCAAACGGGGGACCTCGAGCACCAGATCGATGCTGAGACTGCCCACGATGAGTAATCTGCTTTTCAAAGCTTATGCTCCCGCTCTATGAAGCTAGTATTTTAGCCGATCAGAGCGGGGGAGAGGTGTGGGGGTAGGGCTGCTTAAATCGTGTCGGTGGGCCAGCGGCGTTCGAGGGCCGTGTCAAAGAGACGTCCCAGAGAAAAGGAGACTGCATAGATAACGGGGATGCTGACGACGCAGATGATTTCTTCCATTTTATGCACCTTATGCAACCATTAATGGCCTGCCTTGCGTCAATGCGCATGGCTAGGAGGCCGATTAAGGTTTCCTTTAGAATCAGCATATGGGTGGTTGGATAGTTAGTCAAGTGTGAAATCGTTTAGATTGGTTGGCGGTGCGGGAGCCCTATCTCGATTTTGAAAATGCGTAACTAACTCAAAAATTGGCGACAACAGTGGACTAGAGGTGACTAAGTTGTCGCCACTTGTACACTGTTGTCACCGGTTTTTTGGTTAATTGAGAGTTTTTGAAAAAAGGATATGGGGGGCTGAGAGATGAATTAATTGCGGCCCCGCTACATCTCTAATCCCCCGAGCTATAAAACCGCCTATTGCTATCCCGCATGGCTTTTAGCAAATACGAACACTCCCGACCAGCCGGCTGATGCTTATACACATCCTCCAGCTTGCCGATCAAAGTCCCGATGCCCATCCCATCAGCATAGCGCAACGGCCCACCAGTAAACGACGGAAAACCCGTCCCCACCGTCAAAGCCAGATCCAACTCCCGCGGTTTGCGCACCACTTTTTCTTCCAGGCACCTCGAGGCCTCATCGATCATCGGCAAGATCAGCCTGTTTTGTATCTTTTCCAGGGTCTCAGCATCTGCCTTCTCAGCAGCCACCTTCGTGTATTTCATCCCCGCAAACTCGGGGCTCAAGTCACCTTTGCGACCTTTCTCATCCCAGACATAAAAGCCCTTGCCAAAATACTTGCCTTTGATCCCCGCATCCTCAGCGGCTTTTAACGAAGTCGGCGGCGCAAATCGATCGCCCAGCGTCCTGTGCAGACGTCTTGCCACCGAAAAACACAGATCGGCACCCAGCTCATCCATCAAATTGAAAGGCCCCATCGGCAAACCAAATGCCAGAGCCGCATCCTCGATCCAATTGACCGGGGTCATCTCCTCATACATCCGCGCTGCTTCGAGCAAGAGCACCGTCAAAAGACGATTGACCAAAAAGCCATTGCTGTCCTGCACTGAGATGGGTACTTTTTTGAGTAAGCAAGCAAGGCCAAGAGCCTTGGCGCCAGATTTTGCATTGGTCGAGGGATGATTGATGACCTCCACCAATTGCATCTTGTCCACCGGATAAAAGAAGTGCGTGCCAGCAAACCGCTCTGGATGTTGCAGATCCTGCCCCAGCTCCAAAAGCTCGATACTAGAGGTATTGGTTAAGATCACGCAAGTCTCGCTCACCGCACGCTCGATCTCGCCAAGTACCTGGCGCTTGAGCTCCGGTTCTTCGAGCACCGCTTCCAGTACCACATCGCAATCTTTTAGATCTGCGTAATCACCGGTCACACGTACCTTGTCGGTCGGATAACCATGCTGAGCAAAAAACTCATGCAGCTCTGCAATCTTGTCCGCATGGCTCGTCTTGAGCGTCACATATAGACCCTTGTGCAAGGCCAATTTAGCAATATCCAGGCCCATCGTACCCGAGCCGACGATGCCGAGATTTTGGATAATCGTGCCACCATTTTTGGTAGCTGAGCGCTCTGCCGATCTCGCGATAAAATCATGCGAAAAAAACAATTGGATCAGATTGCTCGACTGCCTTGATATGGCCAGGCCTGCAAATGCCTCGGCTTCAAATGCCAAACCTGCCGCCAGTGGTGACTCCACTGCATGCCGCACTGCCGCGATCGCCTGTATCGGCGCGGGATAATGCCCCTTGAGCCTGATCCGGATCGAGCGCTCCATGGTGGCAAAGACTGTCTTGAGTTTTTCGGGCTTTTCGGCGGGACGTGGCGCGCGCTCAAAAATATAGCCGGTGAGGATCTCGCGTCCTAGTTTGCGCGCCGCCTCGATCAGATCCTCATTGTTGCTCGCTGAGATGCGGTCGACGATGCCCATTTCGAGTGCCTTGTGAGCATCGACAGCATCGCTGTTGAGGATAAACTCGATCGCCTGCCTAACCGGGATCAAGCGGGGTAGACGTTGCGTCCCGCCCAGGCCTGGGATCAAGCCCAGGCGCACCTCGGGCAAGCCGATCAAAGTCGAAGGATGATCCGACGCCAACCTGATATCAGCACACAGCGCCGCTTCTAGGCCGCCACCAAGACAGGTGCCATGCACTGCTGCTATGGTCGTCTGCTTGAGATTTGCCAATCGATTAAAGGCTGCCTGGCCGTCACTGGATAATTTGAGGGCTTCACCCTCATTTTTAAATCCCATGATCTCGTGCAGATCTGCCCCCGAGATAAATTGATCTTTCTTTTTAGAGGCCATCACCACGATCTTTATGCGATCTGCTGATTTTTCGAGTAGAGAAACCACCTCGGTCAACTCATTTAACACTGCAGTGCTCAAGCTGTTGACGCTGCCCGGATTGTCAAACCACAGGATCGCCACGCCGTCAGCATCGGTCTCGAGGGCCAACGACTCGCCTTTATAGTCGATTGTTGGGTTGGTGATCATTTTTGTGTTTCCTCTATCTTGTCCATCAGTCAATTTATAACCAAAAGTCATCTGATCGGAGAGCATCTGCTCCGGTAGCATGTGCACGTCGAGCAAAGCCGCATCGGCTGCGGCAATATGAGCATCAAGGGTGGTGCGCTCCGTCTCGTATGTCGTCGTCTCGATCTCAAAACCACCGGTGAGGTCGCCGCGATCGATAAATAGCAGGATATCCGGGCGCTGTGCCTCGTGCGCGATGGTAATGCATCCCATTTCTCCTGAGAGTCGCATCGACATCAGCGTGGTATCGACAAAATCTTTGACATCAAGGCTGCCATCATTTGTCACCGGACAGCCGAGAAAAATCGCTGACATTGAAAGCACCACATTTTGCGGCAATTCGTAGACCTGGATCAGGGTGTCTGCGTTTTTGAGGTCACCCTTGATCAGAGCGAGGGATTTTTGGATGTCGAGCGGCTCATTGAGATCCTTGCGGCCATAGATCGCACCTACTACGCGTCCACGATAGAGCAGCATCGCCGAACGCGATTTGAGCGACTCGGAGCGTGCCTTGAGCGTCCCTGTAAATGCCGCGAGCTCCAGGTCGCGCAGGAGCGCATCGACATCGCAGTCTCTGCAAGTCAACTCGTGCAGGAGCTTGCCCGAAAGCGACGGCATGATGATATCTACCGCGCGGCGCAATTTTTGCGAGCTAGGATAAGAGTCGACCCAGATGGCAAAGGCGTTTTCGGAGTCTGGAGCGGTGCTGTGCTGCACTCTTTCGGTGGTGCCGAGCATGTAAGCAAAAGTCATCAAGGCCTTGTTGCCATGCATGCAAACAAAAGTCGCAGGGATGATCTGCCCGATGCGCAAGGGCTCCGAGCTCGGCACAAAGGCCTTGAGAACCGGAGCGGCGTCGTTTTCGGGATTGGCAAGAGGTGGGCCGCCAATGCCAAGCACCGTGGCCAGATACCCACCGGGCTCGGCGCTTTCGATACGACACATGACTCCCTGTCCAGGTTTGTAAGGCGCCGGGGCGCTTTCTCGCGTCTGTAGGGGCTCTTTTGCTGTCGGATCGGACATATGTATAACTCTCAAGTCAAAACCGTAGTTTATCATTATCTGCTCAGCGACCATATCTCAGGCCAAAGGTGCCCCCTTGTCAAAACCCCATTTTATTTATTTGTGTTTAGCAGTCGGTGCCGTCGTCGCCAGTTGTGGCGGGTGCGCTGTTAAAGATGCGGCAGTGGCTGATGGGGATAGCCGCGCCGTGAGCCGAGCTGGTTCGCAAGAACGCGTCACCCTCGATGAGATCGCCCAGATCGCCGCAAAATGCGATAGCGAATACACCGACGGTTGGATTTGCGGTCGAGAGCCGCGGGTCTTTAAGTCGCCATATGGCAAACTTTCGCCAATGGCCAAGGCTGAGTTTGCGGAAGCCTACCGCCGCTTTATCGAATCAACTGACCAGGATCTGATCAATAGACCGTCATCGTACATTTCTTATACGCGACGCGCGGCCTTTGCCCGCAAGTACTGGTCTGAGTCATCCGCTTATGGGCAGTCTTTTAAGAAAGAAAGTAAAAAAATGCAAGTCGCGTGGGTACACGAATCTCTCTGGGATGCTGGAGAGCTCTGGTGGCGCGCAGCCGAAAAACGCTTTGGACCTAAGATCAATTCGCTGGGCATAATGGCTCATGATCAGGAGCAGGACATGGTTTTCAAATTTGCCGATGTTGAGGGTAGCCCACGCAATTTTGCTGACGAATACGGCCGCGCTCCTCATGTGACAACAGACGATCACGTCACGACAGGGGAGTAACGATGAGCAGCGGCGAATCGGACCAAAATCGCAAGCGACGCATGAGTCAGGCCGAAGAGCGGGAGATGCTCTTTCAAAAGAGGCTGGCGGAGCTCAGGGCCAAGACAAATGAAATGCCCTGGCATCTCAAAGAAGAATCAGGGCTCGAGATCCCTGCCGAGCAGTCCAAACTCTTTGCCGATCGCTCTATCGAGGATCCGTCGCTTTCTGATGAGGAGGTCGAGCGGCGTGCCTTGCTCGATTTGACCTCTTACAATTTTTGGACTTTCTACAAGCGTCTCAATTATGAGGTCAAGCGCGCAGTGCGTTATAAGCGCCCGCTGAGCGTGCTTTTTGTCACTATCGACAAATTGTCGCGGGTGCTGGAGCGGCATGGGTTGGCAGGTGAAAATGCAGTGATTTTAGGTTGCGGCCGCGCCTTGCTGGGCTGCGTCCGTGATGTGGATGTGGCTGGCCGTTGTCGCGATGATTGTTTTGGCATTATTTTGCCTGAGACCGCACGTGGTGGCGCACAGGTGGCCGCTGAGCGCATCAGGACAAAGATGGAGGATCTGCCGGTCGAATTTGGCGATACCAGTATTTATCTGACCGTAACCGTGGGTGGTGCCAATATCGATCTGGAGGCGGAGCCGCGGATCGATAAGGCCGATCAGTTGATTGAGCTGGCGGTAGGTGCCCTCAAATCGGCGATGGCGGCGGGGGGAAATAGTGTGGTTTTTCCAGATTTGTAAATGGTGCGGGCGGCGGGGCGCGGTGCGGTATCTTGTTTTTGGTTTTGGAAAGCTGGCGCAAAAAACGGTGACAACAGTGTACAAGTGGCGACAACTTTGTCACCGTTAGTAGACAGTTGTCACTGGTTTTTGAGTTAGTTGGGGTGGTTTGAAAAAGAGATAGAGGGCTCCGGGCGACTGGGGGCGGTATCTTGTTTTTGATTTTGCCAAAAATCGTGGACACCAGTCCCCTCGAGGTCACTTTCCCCTCCCCATCGTCTATATTGGATGTGGGGGTGACAACTTTGATCTGGTTATTTGCTCGAACGACATTATTGGTTTTGATATTTTTTGCAGTCATTTATGGTATGCATAGCCTCTCTATGACTGTCCTGATGATTTCAGAGCCAAGGCCGGGTGGGTTGGTGACCAACAGCCAAATCGCTGATGAATGTTGGAACGAGATCTACTGCTATATGTTGGCAGGAAGCCTCCTAAATTTATCCTTTATTGGCTGCGACGCGTTCTATAGACGCTTGATAAAAATGCCAAAACGCCACCTGTATCTCCAGGTCGATGTGTTTATCTGGGGCATGATCGCTGCATGGTCTTTAGGGTCGATCGCCTGGCAATCGGTTTGATGACCATGCCCAAATCTCAGCCTCTCTATGATTTGATCTCACGCATAAGGCGCCCCAGCGCCATGCGCGAGATCATGGCCAGCGCGCTACGCAGCATCTATATGCGTGATCCATTTTCGGAGTCGCGGACTGACCTCGCACCCACACCGCAGCATTTAAGAGATCTGATATGCATTGATGAGCAAACCATCGCTGATATTTCTTGCGCAATCTATCAGCCCACAACCCTAATCTCTGCCGCTGCCTCAAACAATCTGCCACCACTGATCATCTACATGCATGGTGGCGGCTTTGTCGTGGGCTGCTCACAAGATACCGATTACATCACCCGGCAACTCAGCCACCAGTCGCAAGCCATTGTCGTCAGTATCAACTATGCATTGACTCCAGAAGCCCCTTTCCCGCAAGCATTGCAGCAATGCCAAAGGGTATTACAGCAATGCTTTGCCACCATGCGTGGACGATTTGACCCCGACCGCGTATTTTTGGCAGGCGACTCCGCCGGAGGCAATCTGGCTCTCGCGATCGCCTGCAATGATTTTGAGCCAAAGCCGCCCATCGCTGGCTTGATATTACTGGCACCATGGTTGGACATGCACCTCGAAAAATACGACTCATACAACACCCTCGCAAGATCTGGAGTTGTCTATGACTCTCCATTCATGGCTTATGCGCGAGCCGCCTATGTTGATTATGCCGATTGGAGTAATCCCCTCGCCAGCCCAATATTTTTTGCCTTCGATAAATGGCCGCGCACACTCATCGTTTGCGGCACTGATGACCCTCTGATTGATCAGACACTAGCAGTGCGAAATGCCGCACATAATCAAGGTTGCGACCACATCAAGGTCGTAGCTTTTGCTGAAATGCCGCACTGCTTTTATTCTTTCCCTGGATTGTTTGCGGAAGAAGCCGAGTGTTTTGCAGAAATAGAAAAATTTGTCAGTGCAAATTTTGTTGTCGCTGAAGCATCGTAATGCCACGCAACAGAAGGTGGAGACAGTGAACGATAAAATCTTGTACGCAATTTATGACGATGAAATAAATGATGCTCAAAAAGCTAAGTCTGCAGAGGAAATTCTCAAGAATAATCCAGATGATCTGCTCACAAGAGCCCATTTAGTCCACTATTACCACAATACACGGATAAAGTCCCCCTCTAATGATGTTGACTCGGATAGATTCCGTCACCTCAAATGGTTTATCACGAACAAACCTTATTTGCAGTTTTGTGGAGGAGCGCCATTTAGTCTGAAGCCATCTGATCCTATGTATGAAGAGGTTAAGGTTCTTTGGGAGAAAGCGACCGACAATTTTGATGACGAGATGTGCAAAATCAATGCTTACTTATTTATAGCTGGCTCATCATTTATAGCTGACTCATCAGCAAAGGCTGATCATGATATTGCTCCGCGACTTTTTGATCGATTATTTCCCGAAGAGACCGATAGTCTCTGGGTATTGGCGCTAGGTGATCAACTCAAGAGTAGCGAAAATTACCTTTCCGCTCTGATATCTGTTGAGCAAAATAGTGCGATGACCGGAGACAAAGACTTAAAGGCCAAGCTAGAAAAAGAGTTAAAGAAAGTCAAGAGTTGGGACCTATATGCTTACAGAAATTGCATCGATGGAAACGATGCTCCTCATGAGACATTTGCAAAATGCTTTGCTGAGGAAATGACTCTCGATGATGCTGCTGCTATTGCTGGGCACACTGTCTTTAGATATGAAACCAGTTCTGCTTTGAGGTTTGATCCTGTGGTGCTGTATTATCGCTTTCGATTGTATTGCTGGATCGTAAAGCATTTGCCGTATGCAAAATTGACTAGCACCGAAGCTTTTGCTGCCCCATTCTGCCGGATTAAATCATCTGATATTTTAGGCAATGTACCAACGAGATATTTTTCCAGTATGTTTGCATTTTTGTCAGAGCTTTGGATTGCACAGCTGCACGAATTTGAGTTGAATACCAATGTTATCCAAAATGCAGCAACATTTGCTTTTGAATCTGGGAGATTTTTTGTAAGCGCTATCAAACCTCTCGAAATTGAATTAAATAAGACAGCTGCTGGCAAAAAAGCTCTGTCCCGAGTTAAGGCTCGGTAGTGGGTTTGCCCGATGTTTAGAATGCATCACGCATAATCTCGAACGGTATCTCATTTTTGATTTGGAGAAACTGTCCAAAAAATTGGTGACAACAGTAGACTAAAGGTGACTAAATGTCGCCACTTGTACACTATTGTCACCGGTTTTTGAGTTAGTTGAGGCAGTTTGAAAAAGAGATAGGGGGCTCGGGGCGACCGACCTCAAAGCGCAGGCTTAAAGAATCAACCGTGCGCGGCTAGCTGGCAAGTCGACCTCGGCCACACAAAAAATCACTCACCCAAATTCTTCAATTTTTCCTTTGCAGACGCTAAACGCGGATCCTGAGCCGGCGCTAACTGCACAAAAGTAGTCAGCTCAGTCGCCGCCCCTTTGGTATCACCCATCCGCTCCATCGCGTTTGACAACAAAAAATGCGCATCGGCATTATCCGGCGCTATCTGCGCCCCCGCAACATATGCATCTTTCGCCCCTGCATTATCTCCTTTGAGCATCAAAGCCGACCCCAGATTGAGCCTCGCCGAAATCAGCTTGGGATCCAGCCTTACTGCCTCGCGGGCATGCGCCAGACTCTGGTTGATATTGCCAGTACGAGCAAATGCCAGGCTCAATTTGTCATGCATCGGCGCGCTATTTGGAAACAAATACACGCCCTGCTCCAACACACTGATCGCACTGTCAAAATTGCCCGCCGCGATACATTTGCCCGCCAGTGCCTGGATGATCACCTTGTCCTTGGGCGCCAACTGATATGCTTTTTCGAGCTGCTCGATGCTCTCGTCCTTACGCCCCAATTTATCCAATACGCGCGCATAATTGGCTTTAAATAGACCATCATTTGGCTTAAGCTCAATCGCCTTTTGATACTTGGTCGCGGCCTCCTGCCAGTTGCCAGAGATCGCCAACACCGCACCATAATCAGCCCAGACATCGGCATATTTTGGATCTTTGGCCAGCGCAGCCTCGTATTCGCTCATTGCTTCTTTCATATTGCCAGCCGCCACAGCCTGATTCGCTTTTAGATAATTGGCCTCTGCCGCGACAAAGCTCATCACGTTTTCCGGTATTTCTTTGACTTCCTCGGCGCACGGCGCACCAAAGACGATATCATTGCCCGTCCAATCGGATTTGATCGTCGGAGTCTGCTTCTTTTGGCTGGCATTGCCAGACGATGTGTCGATCTCGGTCTTTACGCGAGCCTTGGCAAAGGCTTCCTGTATACCTGTGAGACCATTGTTTTCTTTTAAGGCCGCGATCAGATTGGTGCTAAAAGAATTGCCCCAGGTCATCTGATCAGGCTTGCTGGAGGAGAGGATGATATAACCCTTGCCCAGCGTGATCTTGTTGAGGTCCACGCTGAGTCCCTTGACCAGGGCCTTGGCACCGACCGTCAACTCCGCTGACCCCGAATACGGGGCTTCGATCACCATCACTATCCGATCAGTCTTGACCTCTTGCTTGAGGGTATCCATTAGATTGGCCATCGAAAAACAAGTCGAATACACATTATCCAGCGCACAGTCATAGGCGCTCAAATAGGTGTTGCCGTCAGTCGTCGGAAAACCATGCGTCGAAATAAAGACCACGACCAGGTCGTCAGGACCGGCCAGGGATCCTAGCCAGCCCTTGCCCAGGTTGGCCATGATGTTTTGCTTGGTGGCTTCGCTATTGATCAGGGTCTTGACGTGCGACGCTGGAAACCTACCTCCCTTGTCGTCCTTGAGATAGTTGGCAAAGTTGCGCGCACCAATATCCATTTTTGAGTCGATACCATTGAGACGCGACTCTTTAAATCTTGCTGCGCCAATCACCACCGCCCATTTCTGCTTGATGGGCCTATTTGTCGTGGTGGCATTGGGATTGAGATCCTGGATCTTGGTCCACTCGACGCCCTTGGCGGGCGCCTTATCGAGCATATCATCAGCCGCGTACGCGCTTGGACAAGCAAGAGGCAGAGCTATTGTCAATGCGGCCATGAGCGTGAGAGTCTCGGCGAGCAGCATTAAAATTGAGCTTGATTTAGTTTGCATTTTTATCTCACTCTATTGGTGTGCGAGGGCCACGTCGATGGCGACCATGCCGCCCGGATCGTTGAAGGACACTTTGACAAGAGAGCCGGTGCTGGTCTGCGCGACCTGCGCATTGCCTCCAGGAACGTCGCCCGGCAGGATGACGGGGGTCGGATCATCCCAGGAGAGCTGCATGCGTGTAGGCACAAGATCCTTGGCGCCTGAGCGGTCGTTGGATACATATGCCGTCATGCTCTCGGGTGGCGTCAATTGCGAGGCAGCTAGCTTGACGCGTGAAAAGACGAGGGAGACTTTTTCGACACCAGGGGTGGCATCAAACGAGAGCCAGTTGTCGTAGGGCAGTGGATAGTCAGTGTTTGCGTTGAGAAAATTGTTGATCTTGCTATTGGGTGGCGGGAAAAGAATGGCTTTTTTGCCGCTAGAGCCTTGTTTTAGCATGATGTAGCCATAGCCATCCACCTGGGGAATGACGTGAAATCTAATGGCATCACCTGATTTAAAGGCGATCTTGTTGTTGCAACGGTAGATCTTGCCATCGCGTAATAGCTCGATCCAGTAGGATACAGCCTGCGAGTCTGAGCCGACTTTGATAGTCTCGGTTTCGCGGGCTGCGTTTTTTTGCAGTTGGGCGGCATCGGGCTTGACCTTGACGGCAGGAGCCAGAGCGACGGGATCCTCGGTTTTTGTCTCGCTGGTATCGCTTTTGACTATTTTTTCGTTGTCGGACTCTGTCTCGGCACCCTTGGCGATGACGTTTTTATTGAGCCACTTAGTGACAAACTCTATGTCTTGCGGCTTAAATTGGTTTTCTTCAAAGATCAAATGCTCTGCGGCAGGCGAAAAGACGCAAATCTTGTTGGGAGTCGAAAGACTGTCAAAGAGCTTGTTGTTTGCGGCAGGACGCACCAATTTGTCATCGGTGCCTGCAATGATAAGGACTGGCTTGTCTTTGATCATGCCTGCCATGTCAAAGTTCTTATTCATAAAGTTTTGAAATGCTATCAGCTCTGCAGGCGAAAAATCTTTGCGTGCTAGAGAGTCGCTAGACCAGCGATCGCGTAGATCGTCTTTTTTTGTAGCCTTGGCGATGACCATGTCGCCGACATTGATCTTTTTATCCAGACCGCCAAAGATGGCGTGTATACCTACTTTGAGACCACTGTCCACCGAACCGAAACGATCTCCCGAGGGCACAGAAGACACCAGGCCATCGGTCAGATCGGGAAAAAGCGCCACGGTATGGATACCGATAGCACCGCCCATCGACTCGCCGACTACGATGACCGGCAGGCCTGGGTGTAGTTTGCGGATCTCGGTCAGAGCGCGCTTGATGTCTGACAATGTGCTGTCAAAGTCCAGTGTTTCTCGCTTGCCCTTGCCCAGCCATTCGCCAAAGCCACGCACGTCGATGGCATAGGTGATGAGGCCGCGCTTGGCCATGGTGCGGCCAAAGTCTTCGTAGGTGCCTTTATGCAGGCCGAGGCCGTGGATACAAAAGAGCACCGCCGTAGGAGTGACGGTCTCGTCGACCCAGCGGATGCAGGGGATTTTTTCTTGTTGAAAGGGAGATTGGGCAGTCGAAGCACTGCCGGTCGGCTTGGCGCTGGTGTTTGCCGCTGCCGGAGCTGTAGCCCTCTTGAGGGTGTCGCTGATACGTGCTGAGGCAGCCTCAGTGGCCGAGGCGGCAGCGTTGATCGGTGGTGCTGCCAGATAGAGACCGTTGAGGCACTGCCCGGCCATCAAGATGGCCAGACTGCGGGAGACTCGTGCGTGCTTTTTCATATACAAATCCATTATTTTGACACTCAAAGGATACCCGAGCCCCCCGCAATTTTAGGAGGAAGATCTACTCGGTCTTAGCATCGTCGGATTTTTCCGACTCTCCTGACTCAGTATGCTCTGTCTCTGCTTCGGCGGCCGTCTCTGCATTTTCTGCATTATTTTCTGCCGCCGCCGCATCAGCCGCAGCCTTTTCTGCTTCTTTTGCTTTGTGCTCTGCATCTTTAAATGCATTGCTCTCGGTGTCCATGGTCACGATCACTTTGCGCAATTCGTCCATGGTTGAGCGCACGGTCGACTCTTCGGCATTGTCGCCAACTTGCTCCTTGAGCTTGGCGATGAGGCTCTGGGCCTGGTCCTTGGTCTCCTGGCCGATTGCACCACCGTGCTCCTGGATCTGGCGCTCGACCAGATAGACAAGACCGTCCACCTCGTTGCGGAGATCGGCCATGGCCTTGGCCTTTTTGTCAGCCTCGCTGTTTTGCTCGGCTTCTTGTACCATGCGATCGATATCCTCTTTGTTGAGGTTGGTCGATGCGGTGATGGTGATCTTTTGCTCCTTGCCGGAGTTGAGATCCTTGGCCGAGACCTTGAGGATGCCGTTTGCGTCGATGTCAAAGGAGACTTCGATACGCGGTACGCCTCGGGGAGCAGGCGCGATGCCGTCAAGCCTAAAGTTGCCTAGCTTTTTGTTGTCCCGGGCCATGGCGCGCTCGCCTTGAAAGATATTGATGTCCACCGAGGTCTGATTGTCCTCGGCCGTGGAGCACATCTGTGTCTTGTGGCAGGGGATGGTGGTGTTTTTTTCGACTAGCTTGGCAAATACACCGCCCATGGTATCGATACCAAGCGATAGTGGGGTGACGTCCAGGAGCACCAGGTCGGTGACTTCGCCAGCGAGTACGCCTGCCTGCAAGGCGGCGCCGATAGCGACGACCTCGTCGGGATTGACGCTCTGATTGGGCTCCTTGCCGCCGGTGAGCGATTTGACCAGGTCCTTGACCGCGGGTATGCGAGTGGAGCCACCTACCAGGACGATCTCGTCGATCTGCTCGTAGGTCAACTTGGCACCGTCGAGGGCTTCTTGGATTGGCTTGCGGCAACGCTCTACGAGGTCGCGGCTGAGCTCGTTAAACTTGGCACGGGTGATCTTGATGTCGAGATGCTTGGGGCCGGACTCATTAGCGGTGATGAAGGGCAGCGAGATATTGGTCTCGGTCACTGATGAAAGCTCGATCTTGGCCTTTTCGGCTGCTTCAGTGAGGCGCTGGAGGGCTTGCGGGTCTTTTTTGAGGTCGATGCCTTCTGTTGACTCAAACTCTCTGGCCATCCACTCGACGATGCAGTGATCAAAGTCATCGCCGCCAAGGTGGGTGTCGCCAGAAGTGCCCTTGACCTCGATGAGGCCATCGGAGACCTCTAGTACCGAGACGTCAAAGGTGCCACCGCCCAGGTCAAATACAAGGATGGTCTCATCGCCCTTTTTTTCGATGCCGTAAGCCAGTGCTGCTGCAGTGGGCTCGTTGATGATGCGGAGTACATCTAGACCGGCGATGGTGCCGGCGTTTTTGGTCGATTGTCTCTGCGAGTCGTTAAAGTAGGCGGGTACTGTGATAACGGCAGTAGTGACCTTTTCGCCAAGATATTTTTCGGCGTCTTCTTTAAGCTTGCGGAGGATCATGGCCGAGACTTCTTCGGGGGCATAGTCCTTATCGCCGATCTGGACGCGGCAGCCACCGTCCGGCGACTCTTTTACTTTGTAGGAGACGATTTTGAGCTCGTCTTTGACTTCGCTAAAGCGTCTGCCGATAAAGCGCTTGATAGAGTAGATGGTGTTGAGAGGGTTGACCACGGCCTGACGTCTTGCCAATAGGCCGACCAGTCTCTCTCCGGTCTTGTTGAAGGCCACGACCGACGGGGTCGTCCTACCGCCTTCGGTATTGCTGATGACTGTGGGCCTGCCGCCCTCCATCACTGCTACTACCGAGTTTGTAGTGCCCAGGTCGATGCCGACTGTTTTTCCCATTGCAAAATTTCCTTTTTGATAATCAGACCTATAAATTTTACAGTGGGAGAGCTGCACAATTAAAAAGTGTAGAAATTGCGCAAAGAAAAATATATGATAGGCAGGGTTGGCAAGAGGAGTGGCAAATTATGGAGGACTCGGGTAGCAATGCAGGCAGCAATACCGGATCCAGACCCGGCGGCAGCGGGGCTCCACGCACTGGGCGCATGACCCATACAGAGCTCAAAGCGATGAAGGCCGTACAAACCAAAGAAGCAAGACCGGACGTAGCCTTGATCAAAAAGCTGCAAGCTGGTTTAGCAGACATCGGTGCTTATTTTATGGGTTTCGTGCCAGGGGGGCATCACAATCCCTGTGCGATCAATGGGCATGTCATGCCCAAAACCTGGGATGGGGATTTTCCTCGGTGCAAGCACTGTAATCATGAGATCAAATCTCCCGAAGACCTCACCAGACGCTGATTTTATAAAAATTGATCGTATTTAACAGCGATTGTATGAGATCGACACCATACAAATATATGTCGGTTTAGCTTGATTCGTGCTAGATTACATTTGTTTAGATAAACAATTAGATTCTCTCAGATTGATCTAGATGACCACGACGCAGGCTGTCACCAGCAAAAAACAGACCATAGCGCTGCCCGTGCGCGACTTTGGCTTGCCATGTCCGATCAAGGGACATATCGAGTCTAGCTCTGGCTTTGCTCAGCTATATGGTGGGCCTCTGGCCTCGGCCAAGGATGGACGCGAGGTGCATGCGCGTATCCAAAAGGCCAAAAAGTCAGCCAATTCTGCCTATCAAAGCGAGTACAAGATCGGACACAAGTTTGAGGGGACGAGGTTTACCTTTAATGTGTCTGGGCGGCTCGATTTGTTTTTGGATGGCATGACGCCGACCATCGAGGAGATCAAGACCGGCAACAACCCGGCCAAGCTCATCGAGCAGCTCAAGCAGGACCGCCAGCATCCTTATGTTTTGCAGCTTTTGACCTATGCTTACATGGTCTATCTGGATCGCGGCGTAGTGCCGCGTGCGAGATTTATCGTGCCAACAGCCGGTGGCAAAAAGCATGAGGAGATCGAGGTACCGCTCGATGTCGCCGAGTACGAGGCCTGGCTGGCATTACGGATGGTGGCGTTGGAGGAGGAGGTCGCAGCCGAGCTAGCCCACCGTGCCAGGCGGCAAGAGATGGCGGATGACGTGGTCTTTCCGTTTGCTGAGAGTCGCCCCGGCCAAAAAGAGCTGATCGACGATTTGACCGAGGCCATGCAGCAAAAGGCACAGGTGCTCGTACAGGCGCCGACAGGCCTGGGCAAGACGATGGGAGTCATGTTACCGAGTTTGCGCAACGCTCTCAGTCGTGGCGAGAGATTGATCTATGTCACTCCCAAAAACTCTCAGCATCTATTGGCCTCGGAGGCCGTGCGTCACCTCAATAAAAACGCATCGATCAAGGCTCTGACCCTCAGCGCTAAGGCCAAGATGTGTCTAAAAGAAGAAGTGATATGCAATCCGGAGTATTGCGAATTTGCGCGTGACTATTACAAAAAGATGGATGAGGGCAAGCTCGCCGAGCGAGTCTACGATGCCGATCCTGTGCTGACGAGTGATGTCGTACGCGAGTACGGCCAAGAGCACTGTGTCTGTCCTTTCGAGTTGTCACTGGATGCAGTGGCGCATGCCGATGTCGTGATCGGCGACTACAATTACGTTTTTTCGCCGCGCAATACCCTTGGCCGTTTCACCTACAGTTTGAGCAAATGGCATGAGATGCCCAATCTAGTGGTGGACGAGGCGCACAACCTGCCGCAGCGCGCTCAGGATTATTACGGCAAGCGCATGTCCGCAGCCGATCTCACCGATATTGCCAGGCAGCTGGCACTGTCGGCTACATCAGAGGCCATCGAGGCACGTGCACTGATCTCCAAGCTTACATTCAGGATCTCAGATATCGGCCGGATGGTGGGCTTCAAAGAAGCCAAGGTCAATCTGGGCAAGGAGATGTTTGACGAGATCGCTACAGGCCTGGCCGATCTGATGGCACGCCGCCTCGCTCAGGCTCAGGCACTCGATGGTCAGGCCTCGGCGCGTGGTGCTGACCCTCTCTTGAGCCTGGCCAACTATTTTAATGATTTTATAGAGGCCGTGAGCTTTGAGGGGGATGAGTTTATCCATCTCTATACCCGCGACAAAAAGCAGGACGGTACAGTGGATGAGGCTCTAAAAGTAGTGTGCTGCGATGCTTCCAGCAAGCTCAAATTGATCCACAAAGAGTTTGCCAATGTGGTGGCATTCTCGGCTACGGTCAAACCCTTTGATTATTTCAGCCAGCTCAATGGCTTCGACCCGGAGACATTGATAGTAAAGGAGTACAAGAGCCCCTATCCGGCTGCCAATCGCAAGCTCCTGGTGATACCACAGGTCTCCACCAAGTATGCCGATCGTGCTGCCAATTATGGCAAGATTGCCGAGGCCATTTGCCGCATCATAGCGGTAAAGCCAGGCAATTATCTGGTGTTCTTTCCGAGCTTTGTGTTTTTAAAAGAGGTCTTGCCACTCGTCAAGGCCAAGATGGTGCCTGGCGTCGAAGTGATCAGACAGGAGCCGGAGACCACTGCCAAGATTGCTCAAGAGGTCCTCGATCGGCTGGAGCAAAACACTCATCCTCTAGTGTTGTTTGCTGTGCAAGGCGGAGTCTTTAGCGAAGGCATCGATTATCGCGGGCATATGTCCATCGGCTCGATAGTCATCGGGCCTGGTCTGCCCAATTTTAACTTTGAACGAGAGCAGATGCGAGCCTACTATGACAAGCGCTATGGCTCTGGCTTTGACTATGCCTATGTCTATCCGGCCATGTCCAAAGTGGTGCAGGCAGCAGGACGGGTAATCCGCTCGGCTGAGGACAAGGGTGTGATCGTCTTGATGGACAGGAGGTTTCTCGAGCCGACCTATAGTGCCGCCATGCCTGGTGACTGGTATCAGAGCAGTGTGCAGGAGCTGGTGTCACGCTCTATTATCAGTGATATCACCGACTTTTGGCGGGGGCATGGCTTGCTCGATGAGTAGCGATGATATGACTATGGACTCGATATTGTTGCAAGACCTGCCGGTCTTGCTGGTCGATTGTCAGACCACAGGAGCCAGTCCAGCCAGCTCGCATTTGCTGGAGATAGGCTGGCTTTTGGCGTCAGCGCGCCAATCCGGCTTAAGCCCTGCAAAGGTGCAGACCAGGCTTGTGGCCCTGCCTGAGGGCGAGATCTTGCACCCGCGCATCAAAAAGATCACCGGTATCACCGACGAGGACATGCTCTCTGCCCTGGCTCAGGACGTCGTGCGGGATGAGATCCAGGCCGATTGCGCAATGGCTGGACTCGGGGCTCCTGGTGCAAAGAGATACGCTGTAGCTCACTATGCACAGTTTGAGTCTGTCTTTGTCGAGCGCATGTTTTATCGCAATGGTGCAAACGATGACAATTGCAATACGGCCTTTGATTATTTTTGTACCTGTCTGATCGCCAAGCGGCTCTATCCTGATCTGCCGTCCAGGGCCATACGCGCGCTCGGTGGATATTTTGGCCTCAACATGCCAGAGATGAAACGCGCCCGTGAGCATGTCGCCGTCACGCATCATATATGGTGCCGCCTCGTGGATGACCTGTCGGCAGCCGGCATCAAAGACGTAGCTGGACTCAGGCAATATCTGGCGACACCTCTGCCCAGGCGCCAGGCGAGCAAAGGCGTCAAAGACAAGAGTACCGATTATCTGCTCGCCGTCGAAAGGCTTACGAGATTGTCCCTGCCTATGGTGCCCGGTATCTACAAGATGATGGGTGCCCAGGGCGGCATACTCTACGTAGGCAAGGCGACCTCGCTCAAGAGCCGTGTCAACAGCTATTTTACAGGTCGCAAGGGCAAGGCGTCCAAGACAAAGGAGCTGATCTGCCAGATTTACGATATCCAGACCATCGAGGTGGCATCGAGTCTAGAGGCTGCTTTATTGGAGCATGAGCTGATCGCCGAGCATCAGCCACCTTACAATCGGGCGCTCAAGCAGTACGATCGTACCATCGAGTTTGTGGATGCTTCTTTTTCGCAAACCATGGACTTCCAATCCGAGCAATTTCCCATTGGCCCTCTGCCGGGCAAGTCGCTGTCATATGTGACCGATCTGCTTAAAGCCGCTGCTGCCGGCACGGGTGATACTTTTATCTTGTGGGACATGGTGGAGCAAGAGCAGCTGGATCGCTGCCTGGTGCAATATCACCAGGAGCTTATAGATTTGCTGGGCGCAGCCAATGTGGCAGATGTACGCAGAGTCATAGCCTTTTATATGGGCGTGACGCGGCGAGAAATAAATAATGAGAAAGCCGCATGGAGAGAAGCGGTGAGACTGAGTCTGGAGTCTTTAGAAATAGATGAAACTGACGAAACAGAAGAATTAGAAGAAACAGAAATCACAGACCCCCAGGTCATCGGCATGCTGCATGGCATAGTCTTGCGTTTTTGTCGGCAACTGGTGATGGCCCGCAGGCTCTCGACTCTACTGGAGTGTCGCGGTGTCTTTTTGGACCCTGGCGGTCTATCGGTCAAAAAGCTCAAACAGACGCTCCCGCGTACATTGTCGGTATCTAAGGGCCATATAAAAGTGCAAGAGCTAGATCAAAGACTGGATAGCAAAAATATACAGCGTGGTCTGTCCTTGCAATATGGCCCGAGGGCGTATCTTGCCTGGGCAGATATAAAAGAAACGATACAAACCTACGACCGGATGAGAGTCCTCCATACCGAGTTGGGACGGATCGAAAAGCTCGCCATCAAAGCCTTTGGGCTGACGGCTCAGACTCGGCTGAGACTGGCAGGCAAAATATCGGACGCAGTAGTCGGTACATAGGTGTGTGTTTAGCTAGCGAACGGGTATGAAAAAGTAGTGGCGCTATAAGGCAAAAATCATGAAAAGTCTCGATAGGGTTTTATCTATAGTCGCATTGGCAGGTCTGTGTGTCTGGGCTCCTGGGCCGGTGATGGCACAGGTAGCTGGTGCCAATCAGGAGATCTATGGCGACGAGCAGTCGATGATCCGCACGGATCAGGGCATGATTGGCGAGTTGCAGCACGATCGTGACAAGGCGTCTATGGAGCTGAGTGCCGAGGAGGCATCCAAGGCCAAGTACAGATTATCAGTAGAAAAACAGATCAGGCAGATCGAGGGCCTCAAAAAAGCCGGTTCTGCTGCTCTGTCCGGTTCTAAGGCAGGAGAGCTGCAGGTGCTCGAGTCCTGGATCCGTCAAGACGACGAATACAGGCAGAGGCAGATCGCCTATATCCAGACCCTGGATCAACAGATTGCCAATCTCCGCAAGACTCAGATGACAGCGGTGGCCAATCTCGGCAACGATATCAACGATATGCGGCAAAACCAGGAGGATCAGCGCGAGCAGGTCAAGTTTAACCAGCAGATGCAGATCAACCAGTTTAACGAGCTCAAGTCCGAGATGGGCGCGGCATCCTGGGGCGATACTCCGGCTGACGGCACCTACAACTCAGTGGGTGGCTACGGCATGCTCGGTGGCTACGGCTATGGCATGGGCGGCGGTAGACGGTGGCTCGGCGGTGGTGTCGGAGGTTTTTGACCCTGGTCTAGCCCTTAAAATTGCCGTACTCATTGATGAGCGCGTGCGTGGCATCCTGGACGTTTTTACCGGCAGTGAGCTCGGATATCATTTGATCCTGGCCAAATGCCTTTAAACACTCGGCAGCCTTGGCCCGCGCTCTTTCATTTGGATGGGCCTTAGCAACAAAATAAATCGGCGGGATACTGATATTTTTCTTTTCTTTGGTCAATTGGTCGAGAGCGGTGGCAACGGCCTCGTAGTCGTCACTCTTTAAAAAGCCCACCAGGCTCTTGTAGAGCATTTGATCGATCATGCCCATGATGCCCTTGCTGCCGGCCACTACTTTATCGAGGACGCTGCCGATCTGACTGGTGTAATCGCTCATCTACCCAACTCCATTATTGCGAGGCGCGTTCTTGATTTTACCGCAAGGTCGCTCTCACTGGGCGCTCTGGCTCTAGTCTGGCTAGGCCAGCCGGCGACGGCATCCGAAGACTCTTTTTTGTTTCCCCAGATCAAGCGGGCAGAGAGTCTCACACCTGATGCAATCAATGCAGTCAGGCGTTTTGATGCAGCGCTCGATCGCGAGCAAGCTGTGGGGCCAAGACAGAGGGCTCTCAACCAAAATGTCGCCACTCGCCTGATCGAATGTCTTATAACAGACCCGATCGTCTTGCATAGCTGGGCTATCGAGCGGATCGCACTCAGTGACGGTGATGGTGAGAGGCAAGCAGCGGCTTTTTTGAGCATGGCATCTCATCTACAAAGGCTGGATGAGGAAAAAAATGCAAAAAAAATTGGTGAGTGCATAGAGAGGGCATGCTGTGCTCTGATTGGTCGTAAAAAGGCCAGAGATCTCAAAGATAGAGAGGCGCGCCTGATCTTTTTGATCGATTTTTTGGCTGGGAGAGATAAAAAAGCGACCGATGATGCCATAGATCTACTGTCGCCTCGGGTCAGAGCAAAACTCGATAAGGGCCAATTTGGCAGATACCAGGCAAAACAGTTTTATCTCACGCCATTGCCAATGGTGCCTGTGACAGACAAAGATGAGGACCAGTATATGCATGAGCTGGATCGCTTGATCGTCTTGTCGGATGATTTACGCAAATTGGCTTATATCGATAGGCCCTTCACCGATGACTGGATTGATGAGCAACTAAGATTTATCGATCGGATCGCCGGTAAGCCCGAGCTTGATTTTAAAGTCGCGCTCTTGCTCAATAGTCTGGCTTATACAAAAAAAATAGATGGACGTCTGCCTGAGGCGATCGCTTGTTTTAAGCGTGCTCTGGCTATCCTGCAGGGCGATGGTGATGTGCATCGCGACCTTTTGAGTGCCATCACCTATGATATCGGAGAGTCTTATTATTGGCAGGGCAATACGACGCAGGCCTTACACTATATGCAGTGCGCTCTAAATTTTTCTGGTACGCTGCCAGATATCGGCAAGGCGACTATGATGAGCCGGATCTGCATCAATGCCGGTCGTGGTCATGAGGCACGCGAGATACTTATACGCTACAAATCATTGCTAGGCCTCGATGATATCTTAAAGCCGGATCTGCAAAAAGTGCATGAGGATAAGGCGTATGCCGCCAATGTCGACTCGGTCCTGCAAGAGTATGCTGATGCCTCCATAGCGACAAGTGATTATGATGAGGCTCTGGCAGCCGATCAAGTGCTGATAAGACTCAGAAGCATGCGAGAGGACAGAGACGGCTTGATGGGTGCGATCTGGCAAGCAGCCTATGTGGAGCAGTGCATGGGTGGCCAGGCAAATCGTGATGCGGTGGTGCACTATAGCCTCCTGATCGATGAGTATGGTGCTCTTGCTGAGCAGAGACCTCGACCGCTTGCGGATTGGCATTTGGCAAGGGCGCAACTGCATGATCTGCTTGGTCAAAATAGTGTCGCGACGCGTGACTTTAGAAAGGCAAGATTGTGGTTTAAGCGTGCCTATCGCGAGATGGCCAAGTCCAAAAAAGATGATAGCAAGGTCTGGGATCAAGACCAATTTGATAGGCTGGGATGGACGATAGATGATATCGATTACAATCTGACCTCACGCAAAAAATCACCCGTGAGTGATGGTGATTATCTGCAGGCTGAGCCTGTTTACAAGTTTGATCTTGCCAAGACGCCGGTTTTAAGGGTCTACGTGGATGATACGCGGGCGCATGGCTTTGCGGGAGCCCTGCGCGATCTCGTTTTGCAAAATATATTGCGCTGGAGTAACTTTGAAGGGTCGCCAATCAAGCTGGAGTTTGTCAGTGCAGTGGATGATGCCCAGATCTATGTGGAGAGGGTGATGTCTTATGACGATATACCTTATAGCTCGGCAGGGAGGACGACAGCGTCTTATGTTGAGGGGCGGCCGGATTTATTGTTTAGGACGCATATAAAAGTGTTTTGTCGTGCAGCCGATTTTGAGAGTCAGGATGGGAACCATAAAGACACAAAGATGTCTAGTTTTGCTCGAGAGGCGTTTGCGACTCTGGTGGCACATGAGTTTGGTCATGCTCTGGGACTGGGGCATTCGCCAGGCGGGCTGGATATGATGTACTGGAAGACACAATCCAAAGATCTTTCTCTTAGAGATAGAAAAACTATCCAGAGACTGTATGGGCCATGACAGAGATCCTTGTAAAGTGTTAATGCCGCAAAACCGATCATTGTCTAAAATATGGGAAATCTACCCGTAATACACAGAAGATCAAGCTATGACTAATGCCGACAAAACAGACGAAGTGGTCGAAGTAAATCAAGCCAACAAAAGCGAGTCCAAATCAGAGATCAAGTCGGATCTCGAGCGCAATAAGTCCATCATGTGGTCCCGCTACCTGATCGATTCGACCGACTGGTTGATTTACTCATCCAAGATTACGCGCATGGCCTGCCCCACCACTGCAAGTGGCAGTGCGATCAAGTTGTTTTCGTGTTCTCTCCTCAGCCCCGAAGGGAGAGTCGTCTTTGAGTCGATGCTCAAGCCACAAGAAGAAATCCCCGCCAACCTCATCGCCGAGCATGGCCTCGAATACTCGGTGGTCTTTAACGCGCAGCCATTTAGCGCCTTGCACCAGCAACTCTCCCGCTATATAACCAACCGCCAGCTCATAGCCTATGATTTGCTTGCCGAGCAGCACGTCCTTGACGAGCTATGCACATTTTATGCGCAACCTGATCTGATCTTAGAGGGGCACTCTATCGAACCGGAGTATTCTAGATATATTGGAGATATCGATGAGAGCACCAATCGATACAAGAGACAGCCACTCAAGGTCAAGGGTGTTGGTGCAACCTATCGCTGTCGTGCCATTCTCGATGCCCTATATGGCATGGCCTCTTCTTCGCAAAAAACTATGAATGCCGCCCCAGGCAACCTTAGCTGGACAGGTGAGTTTTACCGCCCCAAGGCCAATGCCAGGGACAAATTTAAAGGTTTTCTGGGCCTTTAATCGCAGCTAAATAATTTGCTGGACCGGCTATAGTTTACTTATGTTTAGCGGCCCACCTGTTTATCTCATGTGGTCGAGCATGTACAACCCCGAGCGCCAAAGGCTCAAGGGCCGTGCCGATCTCAGACGCATAGCCCGGCTCTTTCGCCCCTATTGGTGGATGGAGTGCCAGGTAATCGCGGCTATTTTTATCAACAGCCTGCTCGGGCTGGCTCCTCCGCTTTTGACCCTTGCCATCATAGACAAGGCGCTTGCGCATCACGATCAGTCTGCTCTCACCACCTACGTCGTCCTGATGGTGGTATCTGCGATCGGCTCCGGTCTCATTGGCGTCTATCAGGGTTATCTCAATGCCCTCGTCGGCGAAAGCATCATCCGCGATCTCAATTGTGCTCTGGTCTCTCATTTGCATCGCATGCCCTTGAGCTTTTTTACCGCTACCAAGACAGGCGAAATAATGAATCGCGTCTCCAGCGATGTCGAATCAGTCGACGCCGTTGTAACCGGCACCCTTGTCTCGATCGTCACCAATGTAATCACAGTCGCCACTACTCTTGTCACTATCTTTTTGCTTGACTTGAGACTTGCGCTGGTCTCGGTAGCTGTAGTGCCGCTGATGGTGCTACCGCTCTGGCCGGTCGGCCGACGCATGTACGAGGCGCGCAAAAAGACCCGTACAAAAAAAGATGAACTACAGGCTGCAACCCAAGAGACGCTGTCTGTCTCCGGGATCCAGCTGGTCAAGTCATTTGGCCGTGAACGCTACGAGCACGAACGCTTTTACAAGATCACCAGCGACTTGATGAAACTAGAGGTAAATGTAGCTCTAGTGGGACGCTGGTTTATGATGGCTATCACTGCCATGGTAGTCATCGGTCCAGGCGTCATCTGGCTCTGGGGTGGTTTAGCTGCTATCAAGGGTGATATCACCACCGGTGTGCTCGTATCTTTTGTCGGTCTGCTTGCACGTCTTTATACTCCCGTCTCGGCTCTTGCCGGTGTGCAGGTGCAGATTATTTCTGCCCTGGCGGTCTTTGAGCGTATCTTTGATTATCTGGACATGCAAGAAGAAAGGGACAGCGAAGGGGCCATAGCCATCGCCGGCATACAGGGGCGCATAGCTTTTAACAATGTCACTCTACAGTATGATGAGACCGGTGAGCGCAAGGCTCTCGATGATATCTCATTTGTCATCGAGCCAGGTCAGGTCGTAGCCTTTGTCGGACCATCAGGCGCAGGCAAGTCCTCCTTGATCAATCTCCTGCCTCGCCTCTATGACCCTAGCTCGGGCGATATCACCATAGACGGTATCGACATCAAGCATATGACCCGCGACAGCCTGCGCCAGCATATCGGCATCGTCAGCCAGGAGACCTATCTCTTTCACGATACGATTGCTCACAATCTGCTCTATGCCCGGCCTGACGCTACTCTTCAGGAGATCACGGAAGCCTGCCAAAAAGCCAATATACACGAGGCCATACAAGCCATGCCAGATGGCTACGACACCATAGTCGGTGAAAGAGGGCATAAGCTGTCCGGTGGAGAAAGGCAGCGTATAGCCATTGCTCGAGTCTTGCTCAAAGACCCTGAGATCCTCGTGCTGGACGAGGCTACCAGCGCTCTCGACACCGAAAACGAAGCCATCATCCAGAAAGCCCTCACTCCTCTCATGCGCGGGCGCACCTGCCTCGTTGTGGCACACCGGCTATCCACCATAGTCAATGCCGACCTCATCAATGTCATTGCCGGGGGGCGCCTCGTCGAATCCGGCCATCACCAGAGTCTGATGGCTCAGAACGGCCTATATGCGCGTCTGTACAGCACGTCTTTGCAAAGCTGAAGGCAGGTCGCGTCGCGATCTTTCTAATTATCCCAGTGATACTCGGTCACGCCTTTTTGCAGGCGCTCGGAGTGCGATTTTTGTACATTGGAGTTGACCTGCACCGCTTGTGGTGCAGCTTGCTGCATCGGGGTGCTCGAGTCGATCTGCCAGTAGGGTACGTCATTGCTGTGACTGGGTGGCTTGTCTGTCTTGACCGGCGTTTTTTCTGAATAATATTTTGAGGTAGGTAGCGCGGCACCAGTAACGGCAGGAAATTTTTGGTAGTAGGCTGTATTGAAGGCCCTGAATACCTGAGCCATCACAGTCCCTCCGGTCACGTGGCTGCCGGCGATGGGGCTTTTTTCGTCGCCACCGCCCCAGACGCAGGTAACGATCTCTGGAGTAAAGCCGACAAACCAGATGTCCTTTGCCTTATCAGCCGTGCCTGTCTTGCCTGCCACCGGATGCGCTGCAGACAAACGTGCTTGCGTACCTGTCCCCCTTCTGACTACCTCGCTCAAGAGATCGACTATCCAGGCCGTCTGCTCTTGCGGAAAGATACGATGCATGATCGGTTGATTGATATCCAGGACTCTCCCACGCGCATCCTCGATGCGATTGATAAACCAGGGGGTGATGCTGACGCCGCCTCGCGCAAAAGCGCCATAGGCACCTGCGAGTTCGAGCGGAGTAACGGCCGGGCTGCCCAGGGCAAGGGAGAGAGAGGGATGTATTGGCGTCGAGATACCGGCCTGTCTGATCGTATTGATGGCATTGGCGATACCGACTTGTTCGAGAGTCCTGATCGTGCACATATTGCGCGACTGCACAAGGGCCTCGCGGATCGTGATCTCGCCCATGTATTTGCCGTCAAAATTTTTGGGCGTCCACTTTTTGCCGTTCTCGTCTTCCATGGTGAAAGGCGTATCGGAGACCGTAGACTCCGGTGTTGCAATGCCTGAGGTAAAGGCCGTCAGATAGATGAAAGGTTTGAGCGAAGAACCTGCAGTGTGGACATTGACGGCGCAATTCCATTGATTTTTCCAAAAATCATGCGCACCACCCACGAGGGCAAGCACCGAGCCGTCTTTTATCGATAGAGCCACCAGGGCTTCTTCTTGGATGCCCGGTGGAGCGTATCTGATCTGTCGCGCCAGGGTCTGCTCGGCAATGGTCTGAGCAGTCTGGTCGAGTGTGGTATAGATCTTGATGCCATTGAGGCCGATCTCGTGATTGTCAAAGCGCTTGCGCACCGTATCCAGTACCAGAGAGATAAAATAGGGATACTTTTTGAAGGGCACTATATGCCTGGGGTTTTGTCGAGCCGTATCCGTAAAGGCAAGCGGGGTTGCTTCCGCCTTGAGTTCATCCGCCTGGTTGAGAAAGCCGGCCTCTACCATCGCATCCAGCACCTGGTGCTGTCTGACGATCGCCTCTTTGCGATGTTGAGGCGAGCCCAGATAAGAAGGAGCACGAATTATGCCAGCCAAAAAAGCCGCCTCGGCTACAGTTAGACGGCTGGCCGAATGCCCAAAATACTTTTGCGCTGCCTGCTCGATCCCGCGGGCCGAGTTGCCAAAATAGATCTCGGTCAGATAGAGGGCCAGTATCTCTTCTTTGCTGTAGCGAGATTCGATCTGGTATGCCACTACCATCTCGGCCAGTTTGACTATACCTGTGCGTTTTTCGTCGACAAAAAAGAGGTTTTTGGCTAGTTGTTGCGAGATGGTCGATCCGCCTTCGGCTAATCTGAGTTTGCTCAAATTAGCGAGCATCGCTCGCGTTATGCCTTCTGGACTGACTCCGTGATGCTGATAAAATCTCTTGTCTTCAGCGGCCAACACTGCCCATTTCACATTGTCCGGTATGCTCTTTGGCGATATCACCGTGCGCGGTAGCCCCTGATCGATTGTCTCGATGAGCTTGTTGTCGCGATCATATATAGATATGGCGTCAACTGGGCGATAGTCTTTGAGAAAGCCCAAATCAGGGATGCGCGCCAGCTCCTGGGCAATGAGTATGCCGACTACTGTGATCCCTAGTGTCGCAAAGACCAAAAAGACTTGAGCTAAACCACGCACGAGGGTGAGCAGCGCGCGCAGATTGCTGATATAGTCGACCTTTTGGCCTGTGCGCCTGAGGTCAGGCATTTTGCTCCCCTTACAAATTGGATCGTGTAGTATGTAATATTATGTGCGGTCGTTATACTCTCATCCATCCCACAACAGATATTTTACAGAGATTTGGCCTGACCCAGATCAAGATAGAGGGTCTGCCGGTCGAGATCGAGCCGCGCGCCAATATCGCGCCATCGCAGCTGGTGCCGGCCGTGGTCAATCATGGCTTCGGCAAAGAGCAGTTTCGCATGCTGGATGCTCTACGCTGGGGCTTTTTGCCAATGTGGGTAAAAGATATAAAAAAATCACCGCCAATGATCAATGCCCGAGCAGAAACCCTGGCAGAAAAGGCATATTTTAAAGGAGCTTTGCGCTCCCGGCGCTGCATCATACCTGCCGACAGCTTTTACGAGTGGGATGGTCAGGGCAAGGCTCGCAGGCCGTACAGGTTTCAATTTAAAGACCAGCGGCTCTTTGGCATGGCTGGTCTATATGAGGAGTGGAGCTCGCCGACAGGAGGCGACATCGTCACCTGCTGCATCGTGACGGTTGCTGCCAACCGTTTATTGTCGCGATTTCACGATCGCATGCCGGCCATACTCGATCCCGAGGATGAGGCGCGCTGGCTCGATAGCGATGTTGATTCGTTTGAGGCGCAACTCATGCTCAAGAGCCACGATCCATATGATATGGATTGCTATCCGGTCTCTCCGGAACTCAACAAGGCCACTGCCTCAGGGCTGCATCTGGTCGATTTTTATGACGAGGCTGAGGTTCAGGCAGACATGCAGGCAAAAAAGCAGACAAAAAATCGGGGTCAAAAATCAGATGAAAACCCCGATCAATTGAAATTGTTTTAGACAGGCTTCAGGCCGTCTCGCTGGCCTTGAGTACTTCGAGCTGCGAATCGACCGACTCGATCTGACGGTTGAGCTCGGACAACTGGTTCTCGAGGGCGTTGACCTTGTCTTGCGGGGCCTTTTCGCGAAACTCCGGCCTATCCAGTTGGCTGGTCACCTTAGCGATATCTTTTTGAATGGTCTGACGACGTTGGTGAAGCTTTTCGCGTGACTTGTCCACGTCAATGAGCTTGGCCAGTGGCACATAGATCTGTACCGAGGACACTGCCTCGCAGGCTGCCGCCACCATGGATGGTGGTGTAAAGTCCATGCTGATATCGAGCGGATTGGCCTTGGCCATGCGGCCGATGATATGAGCGCCGTCAGATAAACAGCGCATTTCCGACTCGTCCTGGCAGACGATCATCACCTCTGCCTCGGCTGATGCCGGTACGTTATAGGTCTGACGGATATTGCGGATCGAGCGGATCACCCTGATGATAAATTCGATTTTTTCTTCGGCATCATCATCGATCATGTTTTCGTCAGGACGTGGATAAGGCGCAAACATAATGGAGAGAAAATCTTTTGGATAATACTGCGATTTAGGAGTCTTGCTCCAGAGTTCTTCGGTGATGAAGGGCATGATCGGATGCAAGGCACGCAATAGACCCTCAAAAACAGTGTGCAAAACTGCCTTGGTCTGATTGCCTGTTTCGCTGATGGCCTGGGCTTGTCCCAATTGAATCTTGGCGATCTCTAGATACCAGTCGCAGAACGCCGACCAGGTAAATTCGTGCAATTCTCTGGCGACATTGTCAAAGTCATAATCTTGAAAATACATCTGCAATTTGTCGAGCACGACATTGTAGCGATGAAGGATCCATCTATCGGCCAGGGTCAATTTGGATACATCGATGCCGTGCGGCTCGAAGCCTTCGAGCTGGGTCAGGACAAAGCGGCCGGCATTCCATAATTTGTTTGCAAAGCGTTTGTATTCTTCTAGTTTTTCTTCGCGAAAACGTACGTCCTGGTCGCCTTTGACACCAACCGAGGTAAACCAAAATCTATTGGCATCGGCACCATATTTGGCGATCATATCGAGCGGATCGACAGCATTGCCCTTGGACTTGGACATACGCTTGCCATCGGTCGTCTGGATGACCGGGTGGATCAAGACATGCTTGAAGGGGATAGTGCCGAGAAACTTCATCGATGTGAAGATCATGCGAGCGACCCAGAGATTGATGATCTCACGAGCCGTAGATAGCACGGTTGTGGGATAAAAGAGCTTTAGCTCGGTGGTCTTTTCGGGCCAGCCGAGGGTGGCAAAAGGCCAGAGGGCAGATGAAAACCAGGTGTCCAGCACGTCTTCGTCTTGACTTATCTCGCTGGCAGGAGCGTTGCACTTGGGGCAATGCTGGGGGGCATCTTCAAAGGCATCCATATGCCCGCACTTGGTACAGGTATAGATGGGAATGCGATGGCCCCACCAGAGTTGCCTTGAAATGCACCAGTCGCGGATATTGCGCATCCAGTCGAGATAAGTGGCGGCATAGCGATCGGGCACAAATTGTACTCGGCCTTCTTCGACCACTTCGATGGCTGGTTTGGCTAAATCTTTCATCGACACATACCACTGATCGGACAATAAAGGCTCGATCACGGTGTGGCAACGTTCGCAATGGCCCACGCCATTGTTGTATTCACGTTTTTCGGCTAGCAGTCCTACTTCTGAGAGCATCTCCGCTGTCTTTTCGCGTGCTTCAAATCTTTCGACCCCTCTCAAGGCCTCAGGTACAAGCTCACTGTCCATGAGCTTGCCGGCCTGGTCGATGACGACCGGCTTGTCGAGCTTATGGCGCACGCCTACTTCAAAGTCGTTGGCATCATGGGCGGGAGTGATTTTTAGAGCACCAGTACCAAAATCTTTCTCAACATAATGATCGGCAATCACCGGCACTGTGCGACCGGTGAGAGGCAGCATGACTTCTTTGCCGACGTATTGCTTGTAGCGGGCATCGTCTGGATGCACGGCTACGGCCACATCGCCAAACATGGTCTCGGGCCGGGTAGTGGCAACGGTGAGAGACTTGGTTGGATCATCCTTGAGCGGATAATTGATGCAATAGAGAAAACCCTTGGTCTCTTCGTGCTCTACTTCTAGATCGGAGAGAGAGGTGAGGCAGCGTGGGCACCAGTTGGTTACGCGATTGCCGCGGTAGATATAACCCTCTTTATATAGGATGACGAAGGCGCGATAAATGGCCTTGACATAGCTGGGGTCCATGGTAAAAGCCACGCGATCCCAGCCAAAGGACACGCCCAGGGTGCGGTACTGCAGCATGATCTGGTCGCCGTATTGCTTGCGCCACTCCCAGACTTTTTCGGTAAATTTTTCGCGGCCTAGCTGCCTGCGGTTGAGACCTTCTTTTTTGAGCTTGCGCTCCACGACCATCTGGGTCGATATACCAGCGTGGTCGGTGCCTGGCTGCCAAAGCACGTTGTAGCCCTGCATACGCTTGAGGCGGATGAGCACGTCTTGCAAAGTGCCGTTGAGCGCATGGCCCATATGTAAATTGCCTGTAATGTTGGGCGGCGGCAAAGCAATGCTGAAACGTGGCTTGTCCGGATTGACGTCGAGATCAAAAACCTTGTTGGCGTGCCAGTATTCGGTCCATTTGCCCTCGACAGCCTGCGGCAGATAGGCATTGGATGAAGGCGGAGGAACATTAGAATTATTGGACATTTGATCTCTCTGGATGGGCAAAACCCTATTTTATCTTGATTTCGCAGATGTTCAACTTAATGAAGCGACAGTTAAACACGGCAAACCCTAGTGCTAAAATCTTGACCGGGTTAGAGGCGACCTATCAGTTGACCTTGACATTGTCCTGCCTCAGGACTTAGGAGCAGTTTGGCTTTATATGATCTCCAGCAACGATTTTAGACCGGGTGTGACCATCGTCTACAACAACGGCATATGGCAAGTCGTGGAGTTTATGCACGTCAAACCAGGCAAGGGCGCTGCATTTGTCCGTGCCAAGCTCAAAAACATCGAGACCGGCAACGTCCTCGAAAACACTTTCCGCGCTGGCGAAAAACTGCCGCAAGCCATCGTCGAAAAGAGCGACATGCAATATCTTTATAAGTCCGGCGAAAATTACACCTTGATGGATACTGCCAACTACGAGCAGATCGAGTTGTCGGCCGAGACTATCGGCTCCACAGTCGAGTTTTTGAAAGAAGGCCTCGAAGGCATCACCGTATTGCGTTATGACAATCGTGTCATCGGCGTCGATCTACCAAATACAGTCGAACTCGAAGTGACCGATACAGTACCGGACGAAAGAGGCGACACTTCTTCGGGAGGCGGCAAGCCTGCGACCCTCGAGACCGGCGCCACCATCACTGTGCCTTTCCACATCAAAGTCGGCGACAAACTCAAAGTGGACACCCGCAACCGTAAGTATTTGACCCGCGTCTAAACCGGGGTCCTGTCTCCAGTCTTAATTTGAGGAAACAAAGTGAAGATCGATCTTCAGCAAATCAAAGAATTGCTCGGCATCGTCGGGACCACCGATGTCACTGAGCTCACTATCGAGTTTGGCGACCAGCGCATAACGGTTAAAAAAGAAAAGACCGTGGTTGCACAGGCTTTTGAAGTGGCTGCACCGCAGTTGGTGGCGCCGCCCGCTCCCCTGAGCCCGGCTGCTCTTTCTCCTGCTGCCGAAGGCGCTGTGAGGCCGGCACCGGCACCAGCGGCCGAGCCGCCCAAGGCTGGAGCCGCCGATGATGCTATCAGCGCCAATACCGTGGCGATCACCTCGCCAATGGTCGGCACTTTTTATGCATCGCCCTCGCCGACCGCCCCTGCTTTTGTAAAGATGGGCGATCGAGTAGCTGTTGGTCAGACCGTTTGCATCATCGAAGCGATGAAGCTCATGAACGATCTGCCTTCAGAAGTCTCCGGCAAGATCGTCAAGGTCTGTGTCGATAACGGTACCACTGTGGAATACGGCCAAACCCTGTTCCTGATCGATCCCAAGGGTTAATTTCAGTGATTCAGAAGGTCCTAATTGCCAATCGCGGCGAGATCGCTCTGCGCGTGATCCGCGCCTGCAGAGAGCTCAATATCGCAACTGTAGCAGTCTACTCGCAAGCCGACTCGGAGTCGCTCCACGTCAAACTTGCAGACGAGGCCTTTTGCATTGGCCCGCCCCAATCTCCTCGTAGCTATCTGCACATCCCCGCTCTGATCTCTACTGCTGTGGTCACTGGTGCTGATGCGATCCATCCAGGTTATGGCTTTCTCTCCGAAAAAGCCAACTTTGCCGAGATCTGCGCCGATCACCGCATCAAGTTTATCGGCCCATCGGTCGAAGCCATCAATGGCATGGGCGACAAGTCCTCTGCTCGCGAGTCGATGCGCAAGGCCGGCGTGCCGGTCGTGCCAGGCAGTCAGGGCTTGATTACCGACGACAATGAAGCCTTCAAGCTTGCTCGCGAGATTGGTTTTCCTGTAATCATCAAGGCCACCGCTGGTGGTGGTGGACGCGGCATGCGTATTGCTGCCGACGAATCACAACTCGAAAATGCTTTGATGGCTGCACGATCCGAGGCCTCTGCCGCCTTTGGCGATGGTGGCGTCTATATCGAAAAATATCTCAAACCAATCAGGCATGTCGAGATCCAGGTCATGGCCGATGCTCACGGCAATTGCATCCATCTGGGCGAGCGCGATTGCTCGGTGCAGAGACGCCATCAAAAATTGATAGAAGAATCTCCCAGCCCTGCTCTCAGCCCTGAATTGCGTCAAAAAATGGGTGAAGCCGCTGTGCGTGCCGCCAAGCAGATCAATTACGAGGGTGCAGGCACCGTCGAATTTATCCTTGCCGGTGACAAGTTTTATTTTATGGAGATGAATACCCGTATCCAGGTCGAGCACCCGGTCACCGAAGCCATCACTGGCGTCGACTTGATCAAGGAGCAGATCAGGGTAGCCTCGGGCCTGCCTCTTTCGATTACCCAGGATGACGTGACATTTACCGGTCATGCCATCGAATGCCGTATCAACGCAGAAGACCCCGATCGCAATTTTATGCCTTCGCCCGGTCGTGTCGACGCCTATATCGCTCCTGGCGGTCCTGGCGTGCGTGTGGACAGCCATTGCTATCCCGGTTATGTGATACCACAGTACTACGACTCGCTCGTGAGCAAGCTCATAGTCTGGGGCAAGGACCGTGACGAGGCCATCTTGCGCATGCAAAGGGCCTTGGACGAGTATGCCATCACCGGTATCAAGACCACCATTCCATTTCACCTCAAGGTGCTCAATCATCCGATGTTTCAAAAGGGTGATGTCAGTACCGACTTTATCGAAAAACATATGTCTTTGCAGGGCACTAAATAAAGCCCTAATGGCGGTAAAATATTTATCGCCTTATGGCTCCGTAGCTCAATGGTGGAGCGTGCGACTCATAATCGCCTGGTTACTGGTTCGAATCCAGTCGGAGCCAAATATTTAAAAAGCCGCTTGCTCTTGAGGCAGGCGGCTTTTTGCTTTTTGCTCTTAGATTTATTATTTAGGGATTTTTGATCAATGTCTCTGTGATGCCCGAGCGCATTTCTCTCAAGGCTAGAGCCAGAGTATCCTCGAGATCCTGTGATCTCTGCTTGGCCTGGACGAGTCTGAGCTCGCAGGCTGCGAGACATTTGTCGTCAGGACGCCCTTTTGATTTGCTGTAGGCATGGTCGGCGGCATCGATGCGATTGAGTGCACGATCGATATCATCGGTGATGGCTTTTTGACCGTTTTTTGCCTCTAATAGCCAAAAGGCCGCCGAACCCTTGCCTTGTCTCAAGCCCAGCAAAAGGTTTTCTTCGCGACTAAACTTGCGACCAAAAAAAGCCGGGTCATCATACCCTTGAGTGGTTGGCGAGGCGGCAAAAAGAGCGAGGCCCGCGGCAGTCAGGCAGGCGGTGGACAAGGCCAGATGGCGCATAGAAATAGAAATTTTTGCTTTCATCTTTGTTACACTCTCTTTTGGCTTCGGCAGGCACCAATTATCCAATATGTTTCAATTGGCCTTATTAGCAGCATTTATTGTTTGCGTTAGTGCAGCACCGCGGGTTTGTGCTCAGGCAAACGACATGAACTCTCTATCGTCGCGACAATTGCTTGAGGACGGGACACAGGCAGTGCGTGCCGATCGGCTAAACGAGGCCATCGATATCTTTAAAGAGATCCTGCGCCGTGAGCCGGACAATGTGGCGGCACACAACAATCTTGCTGTCTGCTACAAAAAAAGTGGCATGCAAGCGGAGGCTGCTCGCGAGTTTGCACAAGCAGTGTCCAGCAATCCAACACGTTGGGAGCTCTACAACAATCTTGCCTCCGCTCTCATTGCAACAGGCAAGTGTGATGAGGCGCTCGATGCAATATATAAAGGGCTCAGGCTAAAGCCGGATCTGCCGCAGTTTTATGTCAATCTCGGCCATGTCCTCTACCTCAAAGATGATTTTGACGGCGCGGTCACGGCCTTTCAACAGGCTATCAGTCTTGGGCTCAACACTATCGATGTGCGCATGCAGCTTGGCGATGCGCTGCGCTGCCAACAAAAATACGAGCAGGCCGCCCTAGAGTACAGGGCCTGTTTGAGCCGCTTGAGTGATCCAGTGCATAAGGACGATCTGCAATTGCGGCTGGCCAAGGCTTTGATGGGTATGGGGCAGTACGATGAGGCGCATCGTATCCTGTCGGAAATGATCGAGGCGGATGCTCAAGACGTGGATAGTCTCAATTGTCTTGGAGTGGTGCTGCTCAAGATGGGGCATAAGCCAGAGGCTATATTTGTCTTGCAAAAGGCGCTCAAGATCGATGCTACTTATCCCCAGGCACGTAACAATCTCGGCATCGTGATGTTTGAATTGGGGCGTTACGAAGATGCGATCGAGGTCTGGAAACAGGCTCTCACTCTAAAGCCCGACTATCCAGAGGCTCACTACAATATGGGGGTAGCGCTTTACAAGTCAGGGCTTTATAAGCAGAGTGCTGAGGCCTTTGGTGAGTGTCTCAAGTCGGCGAGATCGGACGCGCGTGCGCAAAACAATCTCGGCCTTGCCTGTTATCGGCTGGGCCAGGTCGACGAGGCCAGAGGACACTGGGTGAAAGCTCTAGAGATAGATCCACTGCAGGAGCAGGCAGCAGGTAATCTGCAAAAATTGGATGAAGCCCAGACAAAAAATCAAAAGCAAAATATCGATCTGGATCTAGATCTCGATATGGATCTAAACAAATAAAGCAGCAAATAGATAATATCTGGCTCAGAACCTGTCTCTGACTGTCAAAAAGCAGGAAAATCTATGACATGGAAAGAGCAGTGGATGATTTTGATTTTCAGGCGGTATTAAGACAAGTACAGGAGGCTTGCTATGGCGTCTTTTGCCATATCATGCTCGATTTTGCCTGGCATGGCCTGATTGTGGCAGTCGTGTTGATGATCACGGGTTTTGCTCTGCGCAAGTCGAGACTGGCCATATGTTTTAAGCGTATTGCTCGATTGCTGGCAATTGCCTGTTGTGGCTTTGCACTCCCGGGCGTCATCAACTATCTCATCACTCATTCCCTGCCTCCTGTGGGTCTCTACAGCCTTAACAATTTCAACTCCATCGGCTATTTCTCCCTCTGGAGCCTCATCTCTGCGCACATGCTGGGTGAGGAGACCAACTATCAATTTTGGGTGCGTAAGCAAGGCAATCAAGAGTCAGCCAAGGAGCTTGCTAACAGCGACCTGGATACGGCCGAGCCAATTGGAAACCTCCTGGAAGAATCGGCGTCCTCTAAAATCACTAAATAAATCTTTTAGACATCAATCGCAGGTGCTCTTATGACGAAACGTATTGCTTTGCTGGCCGCAGGCCTGGCTCTAGTCATAGCCCCGCCGGCCCAGGCCCAGATGGATTCGAGGCAATCGTCAGGCTCTTTTGCCCCTGTCAATCCAGCCATGCCTAATGGAGTGCAATACGGTACTCGTGGCTACGGCAATTATGCAGTGCCTTATGGTCAAACCTATGGCCAGGCCTTTGGCGGCAATAGATATGGTTATAATCCCTACTTTAATCCCTATAATGGTCCGGCCATCGGGCCTCTCACTCCCTATGCCTGGGGCGGCATTCCGCAACCGGTGGCCATAGGCGGAGCGGCCTTCAGTGCGCGGATAGGCAATGCCTCGGTCAATTTTTGGCGGGCACCGTCGGGATATTGCTATCCCTGGTTGCCTATGGGTGGCTATCCGGCCTTTAATCAGATTATTTATGTTGGACCTTCGGGCAACAACCAGCCTGAGGTCAAGGTCCCGGCCATCGCCACCATGCTGAGCGACAGCAACAAATATCTGGATGATATGAAGAAAGACAATAAGCTCTCCGATGGTGACTATCGCAGTCTCAAGCAACGCGCTACCGACATCCAAAACAAAGAAAAAAGCTATCGCAATCAACAAGGTGGAGAGCTGGACCCGGCTCTAGAAGCCGAGATCAGGTCAGATATCGAAAAATTTGGACGAGAGATCTCTTCGCATAGCAATCTGAGATAGTCTAAAAATCTAGCTTTTTTAATAGCTTATTTAAATATCTAGGCCAGATCTTTGAGCTTTGGATGCCTATCGGCAAAACGCTCGACGATGATGCGAGCAAATTCTTCTTGGACCGAGATCAGGGCCTTGGTGGCATCTATGGTGGCCCAGCGTTCGGGTTGTTCTTGTCTCAGGGTCAGATAGCCCTGGCGGATGCGATGGTGAAACTCTATGGCTTCTTGTTCGAGGCGATCATGTCCGCCAGGATGCAAACGGCCGAGTCCTTTTTCGCTTTCGAGATCAAATAGTATCGTGAGCTCGGGAGTGAGTCCCTGAGTGGCCATGGCATTGAGGTCTTCGATGGTCTTGCGATCGATATTGCGGCCAAATCCTTGATAAGCAAGCGTTGAGTCGGTAAATCTATCGCAAATGACTATCTCGCCTCGCTTGAGGGCAGGCATGATCAACTCGTCCACGTGTTGGGCGCGATCGGCTTGATAGAGCAAGAGCTCGGCCATGGGGGCGATATAGGTGCCTGGCTTGAGCAAGACTCGTCTGATCTGCTTGCCAAGCGGGGTGCCGCCAGGATCGCGGCTGACAGTGTGAGGGATGCCGAGAGCTTCTAGTTTTTGCGAGAGCAATTTGACCTGGGTAGTCTTGCCTGCTCCCTCCGGTCCTTCGAGGGTGATAAAAGACCCAGGATAATCACGCTCGGCTGCCCTCAAGCTCATCGGATATTGTCGCCTTTTGTAGATAGAGAGATGGTTGTAATCGCGACTTAATATTGTTGCATAAATGATATGATTGGCGATTTCCGTAATCTTATGTTATGCGAGGTTTTGCGAAATGGCCCAGACACTAGAGGCTCCTCAGATGAAGGCAAACGTAGATCGTCAATGGCAGCTCTTTATAGATGGTGAAATGGTTGCAGGCGCTGGTACGCGCGATCTGATCGATCCAGCTACCGGTAAGGTGCTATGCAAGGCTCCAGAGGCGGACAAGACACAAGTCGAAAAAGCCATCAAGGCTGCTCGCAAGGCATTTGATCATGGTCCCTGGCCGCGCATGAGCGCTCTCGAGCGCGCCTCTATGCTCAACAAGCTCGCTGACGCTATCGATGCAAATGCTGACGAGCTGGCTGAGCTCGAGACTCTCAATGGTGGCAAGCCACTGCGCGAGACACAATATGATATCGCCGATAGTGCTTATGTCTTTAGATATTATGCAGGTCTGGTCAATAAGCCAAGCGGACAATCGATCGAAGTCCCCGCTCCTTCGGTGACTACTGTAGTACGCGAGCCTATAGGTGTTTGCGGGCAGATCGTCCCCTGGAACTATCCTCTTTTGATGGCTGCCTGGAAACTGGCTCCAGCTCTGGCGGCAGGCAATACCTGCGTGCTCAAGCCCAGCGAGTTTACCCCTCTAACAGTCTTGAGACTGGCCGAGATCATCAAAGAGATCGGTTTTCCCGAAGGTGTAGTCAATATCGTCGCTGGTGCCGGTCCGGCAGTTGGACAGCCCATTGCCGAAAGTCTGCTTGTCGACAAGATTGCCTTTACCGGTAGTGTCAAGACCGGCAAGCTCATCGCTCAAAGTGCTCTGACCAATCTAAAAAAAGTCACTCTAGAGCTAGGTGGCAAGTCGCCCATGGTGGTCTTTGATGATTTTGACGTCGATGTCGCCGTAGACTATGCCCTTTTTGCCATCTATTGCAATGCCGGACAAGTTTGCTCTGCAGGCTCCCGCATGGTGGTGGATGCAAAAATCTATGACTCTTTCATCAAAAAAATGGCTCAGCGTGCAGAACAGATCGTTGTCGGGCCTGGTATGCAAGATGGCACCGAAATGGGGCCTCTGGTCTCCAAATCTCAATACGACCGAGTTCTCGAATACATTGCTCGCGGCAAAAAAGAAGGCGCCAGACTAGTCACTGGCGGTGAGGCACTTAAAGTAGAAGGTCACGAAAACGGCTATTACATAAAGCCCACTATATTTGCCGACGTCAAGCGCGACATGGCCATAGTCCAGGAAGAAATCTTTGGACCGGTGGTCGTGGTGCAAAAATTTGAATCCGAGGAAGAGGCCATAGAACTCGCCAATGACTCTGTTTACGGACTCGCCGCTGCTGTATTTACAAATGACATCACCAGGGCCCATCGTGTAGTCAAAGCATTGCGAGCCGGCATCACCTGGGTCAATGCCTATCACAATACCTATACCGAATGCCCGTGGGGTGGCTACAAGCAGTCGGGATGGGGCAGAGAACTCGGCACCTTTGGTCTTGAAGCCTATACCGAGGTAAAGCAGATCAATATCAATCTTGATCCTCAACCTGTGGGCTGGTTTGAAAATCGCAATAATTGATGAGATAGCTAATGGCAGTCGTCAAGCGGCGGCTGCCATTAGCTTTAACTAATATGACGGTATCGTCGGAACACCTTGGCATGCTCCAGGGTCATGTTAGACTATTGCTCTACGGCCGCCAGTACCATGAGATCAGGATGTATAAACCAGATAAGAGACGCTCGCTAGGTCTCGCCTTATCCTTGATGATATTTGCCCAGCCTATTTTGATAGGCACCGGCGCTAGTGCAGCGATGGCTCAGGGGCCTTTTGCCGCAGAAGCCCCCATCCTCGATACCAGTTCTAGTTCTAGTTTCAGCTCTAGCTCGCCGGTGGAGTCGGTTCCACCGAGATTCAAGATTTCTGCCGAAGAAGACGTGGCCCAGCAGGCACAAAGCAAAGGGCCAGCAGGCAATACCATCCCTGGTGCTAGCCAGTACGTCATCGAAGATATCGAGATCGAGGGCAATCACCTCATCCCTACCGAAGAAATAGCTGCTGTCGTCAAAACCAAAAAGGGCGATACTTTTGATCGCGACCAGGTTCGTGAAGATCTGAAAGCAATCAACAACATGGGCTATTTTGACAATGACTCGCTCAAGATAGATCCGCAGCAACTAAAAAATGGACGCATATTGCTCAAGATAAGCGTCCAGGAAAACGCTCCCATCACCCAGTTTGCCATCAAGGGCAATGAGGTGGTCTCGACCGACGAGATCTCCAAGATCTTTGCCGACCAGCTCGGCCGGCCGCAAAACGACAACGCCCTGGCTGGTGCTATCTCTCGTGTAGAGCAAGCCTATCAGCAAAAGGGCTTTGTATTGGCCAAGGTCGTCGACGTCAAAGGAGATCCGGACGGCTCCGTGGAGCTCGTCATCAACGAAGGCGCCATCGACAATATCGAGATCGTCGGCAATAAAAAGACTATGACCTCCATTATTAAAGGTGGCATCAAAGTCAAAGAAGGCGAGCCCTACAACGAAGCCGTCCTCACTGCTGGTCTCAAGAGTCTCTACAATGAGGGCTATTTTTCTGATATCCGCAGGCAGCTCGTACCATCGGCAGCCAACCCTGATAAGTACACGCTAAAAGTAGAAGTAGACGAGAAACGAACAGCCTCTATCGGTCTTGGTGGCGGGGTCGACTCTGTTGCTGGTCCTTTTGGTTCGCTCAATTTTTCCGAATCCAACTTTAGAGGCCGGGGCCAGGTCCTTTCTTTTAGCTCTCAGGTGGGCTCGGGGACCTTCCAGTCGCTCAACAACTCTCTCAACAATGGCGGCAATAGCTTTTTGCCTACAGCCAAGACCTACAATATCGAGGCTAGCTGGATCGAGCCTCATCTGCGCGGTACCAATACATCTATGGCCGTCACCGGCTTTGGTCGCAATATGGGCTCGATGTTTATCGATCAGGCCATGCAGCGCACCATCGGCGCCAATATCAATTTTTCCAAGCCACTACGTGGCAAATGGACTGCCAACCTTGGTTTGACCGGCGAAAATACCTCGCTCAAAAACTTTGCCACCGGTGCAGCCAGCGAATCCATTCTTTCATCCATGGCCAATCGGGCTCTTGCTACCGGCATGGCTACAGATGCCCTGTCTGCCTCGGCCATAGCCAGCCAGTATCGCGACAAGCAATTGCAAGGAGCCACAGTGCTCTCGATCAGTCCCAGTCTCATCCGCGATACACGCGATGCTGCAGTCGATGCTCGTAAAGGTAGTTACTTAAAGGCCTCCGTTACACCTTCGCTGGGTTTGAGCCAGGCCTTTCTCAAGGCTGGAGTGAGCGCCAGCAAGTATGTCTCGCCAACTAAAAACTGGACCATTGCTTCCAATGTACAGGCAGGGACATCGGCTGGTAGCCTGCCGCAATTTGGCTTGTATAGACTGGGCGGTCTAAACGGCATGCGGGGCTACAATCAGTTTTCGTCTCTCGGGACCGGCACGGGCATGCTCATGGCTACAGTCGAAGCCCGCTACCGCCTGGGCTTCCTCTCTGATAGCAATAAGATCACCAAGGGCATCAAAGACAAGGTCGGGGTGGCGTTTTTTGCTGACTTTGGCCAGTCCATCGGCAATAGCAGCATGAATAACATACTCTCGCGCACCAGTATGGGTGCTGCCGTAGGTGTTGGTCTAAGGGTCAAGATGCCGATGGTTGGTCTGGTCAGGCTCGATTATGGCTTGCCTCTGATCGCTCCGGTGACAGGAGGGTTTACCCCTAGATTTACTGTCGGGTTTGGCGAAAAGTTTTATTAGAGCAAAGTTATAGGGGTGTGATTTGCCAGATGTTGTAAACTTACAGCCAGGCTAAATCAGTTTTCTTTGGAGAGAAGATGCTTAAAGTTCAAAAGACCTTTGCCGTACTTGCCAGCCTGGCTCTGGTGCAAGTGGTAGCTCAGGGCGCCTATGCGCAAGTCAAGTCCACCATCGGTGTAGTCGATCGCGATAAGGTGATCGGTGGTTTTACCAAGGCCAAAAATGCCGCCGAAGACCTCAAGAAAGCCGAAGACAATGTCCGCAAGCTGCTAGAGGATAGCAATAAGCAATACGAGACCGCCAAGGCTGCCAAAAAGTCGGCCGCTGAGCTCGATAGTCTACAAAAGAGCTTGCAGACCAAGATCGACGCCGAATACAAAAAAGCCCAATCGATGGCTCAAAACCTCGAAAAAGATCTCGAGAATGACATCGATGCTGCCATCAAAGCCGAAGCTGCCGACAAAAAAGTCGATACAGTCTTGATGAAGGGTGCAGTCCTCATGGGTGGTGTAGACATCACCGATGGCGTCGTAAAGCGTCTTGCCTCCAGTGGCAATGCCGGCGCCAAGACCACCAAGTAATCAGGTCCAATAGCGTTCCAAAAGGGGCATTGTCTGTATCACAGATGGTGCCCCTCTTTATTTATCGAGGGTCATATGAAACTGCCGCAAACAATGAATCTAGGTCAGATCGCTCAATATATAGGTGGCAAGGTACATGGCGATGCCACGCTCAATATCGATAGCGTCTCTCCATCTCCATTGCATGCAAAAGAAGAAGAGCTCGCCTTTGTCTTTGAGGCCAAACTGGTCAAAAAGCTCAATGCTTGCAAGGCGCGAGCTATCGTTGCTCCAACCGGCACCGAAAAAGAATACCCGGATCGCAATATGATCCTGGTGGACCGTCCCAACCTTGCCATTCAGCGCGTACTAACGGCCTTGCAGCCCAAGCGCTACTATCCACCCAAAGGCATACATCCGACTGCCGTCATCGACGAGTCTGCCGAGATTGCTCAAGACGCAGCCATCGGGCCTTATGTTGTGATCGGCCCCAAATCCAAGGTCGGAGCTCGAACAATCATCATGGCCCAGACTGTAATCGGTGGTGAAGTCACCATCGGTGAAGACTGTGTTTTTCATCCGGGTTGCTTGATCGCCGACTATGTCAAGATCGGCAGCCGTGTCATCCTCCAGCAAGGTGCCGCTCTTGGCTCCGATGGCTTTGGCTATGTGACCGAACGTCCATCCAATCTCGAAAAAAATATGTCTGGCGACAAAGACTTTAGCGATGAAGAAAACCCATTGCTAAAGATCCCCCAGATCGGTACTGTCGTTGTCGAAGACGATGCGGAGATAGGTTCTTATGCCACAATCGATCGTGCCACCATGGGCGCTACAACTGTCGGCCGCGGTACCAAGATCGATAATCTGGTCATGGTTGCCCACAACAATCGCATCGGCAAGGATGTGCTGATCATCGGCAATGCCACCATAGGCGGTAGCTGCACCATCGGCGATCGGGGCGTTATTGGCGGTAGTGCCTCGCTCTCCGACCACATACACATGGGCAACGATGCAGTGCTCTCCGGAGGCTCTGGAGCGATGCGCGATATCGCATCCGGTGATATCCATGCCGGCACTCCGGCTGCTCCGGCAAGAGACTTTTTTGCTCAGGTGGCCAATCTCAAGAGATTGCCCAGAGTGCAGGATGACGTAAAGGATCTTAAGCGCCGCATCGCTCTACTCGAAGAACAGTTGCTCAAATAGAGAAGATAAAATGACCATAACTGCTGCCAACGCTCAAAAGGATCTCGATCTGCCGACTTTGATGCAGGCGCCCTTGCGCCTTGCTCATTATGTGGGCAAGGGACATACTTCGGGGGAGGATATCTCCCTCGAGATATATGCCGCCCCGCCTGGCTCCGGCATTGTCTTTGTCCTGCCCCACCAGGGTGGTTTGCTTGCGCTCCCTGCCACTTGCGATGCCGTGGTCAATACTTTGCGCAATGTAGTGATTGGGCAGGGACGTACAAGACTTTGCATAGTCGAGCACTTTCTCTGTGCGGCTGCTCTCTGGGGCCTTGATGATGTGCTCGTGCATGTGGATGGTATGGAAATGCCTCTGGGTGATGGTTCATCATTGTTTTGGCTGCAGCTCTTTGAGGCGGCAGGTTTGCCACGCAAAACGCCTGAAGCTGCCGATATCGAACTGCTCAGCCCTATCGAAGTGAGCAAAGGAGATCGAGCAATCTTGATCGTGCCTTCGGAGGCATTTTCGGCTAGTTATCTCATGGATTGGGATCACCCAAAGATCGGCAAAATCTGGAAGACCTGGGATCTCAGCCAGTCCATCCATGAGGTAGCCGATGCCAGGACCTTTGGCAGCATGGCCGAACAGCAGATGATGGGGCTGGATCAAGCCGAGGGCGTGGTCTGTCTCACGCAAGATGGTTTTAGCAAGCCTTTGCGTTTTGAGGATGAGCCTGTACGTCACAAATTGCTCGACTTGATCGGCGACTTGATCCTGTGCGGCGTCAATCCGCTGAGGATCAAAGCTAGATTTATCAGTATCAAGGGCGGTCACGAACTTGATGTGATGGCCGCAAAAAAACTCAAGGAAACCCTGGCACTCAACTCAAGACAGGAAAAGTAAAATGTCGTCGATCTATAAAACTTGTGCTCTCAGTCTCTGCTTGCTGAGCTCAGTCTCTTTATCCTGTTCTGGAGTCCAGGCCAAGATCAAGGCGATAAATAGCAATGCAAATCATGCTGCGCCCGCTACAAAGATCGAGACAGAAGCCAAGCAAGAACAGACCAGTCCTGAGAGCGAGGCTGTCAACGAAGCCGTCGCCAACAAGGTCTCCGCATCGCAGGCAGTGGCGCTGACCGTCTATAACCAAAACTTTGGTCTGGTCAAGGATACTCGTAACGTCGACTTGCACGAAGGCACCAATTATGTCGACTTTGCCGATGTGGCGGCCGGCATCGATCCAACCTCCGTATCCTTTGTTTCACTGACCAATCCCAATGGAGTGGTCGTGCGTGAGCAAAACTATCAGTTTGACCTGATGGACACTGACACCATACTTTCAAAATCAGTAGGCAAGACCATCAAGGTCAGACAGATCTTGCCGGCTGGAGGAGTACGCGAGATCGTCGGCACTCTCCTCAATCCGCCTCAGGTCACAGTCTCGGATAGCAATGGCAATCTCAGCACTCGCCACCAGGGCATCGTCATCAAGACTGGATCTGGCGTAGTTTTGGGTTCGAATGGAGAGATCGAGCTGGAACAACTGCCCCTGGGACTAGTGTCTAAGCCTTCGCTCTTATGGAAATTGGATGCTGAAAAATCAGGCACCAATAAAGCCGAGATCAGCTATCAGACTCAAGGCCTAAATTGGAAATGCGATTATGTTGCCGTTATCAACAAAGACGATACCCAGGGCGATCTGACCAGCTGGGTGACGATCGACAATAAATCGGGAGGGACTTTTAAAAACGCTTCTCTCAAACTCATGGCTGGCGATGTACATAGAGTGGTGCCACCACAGCCCGCTCCCATGGGACGCATGTACAAGGCTGCCTTTGCCGGTGCTGCCGCGCCGCAGTTTCAGGAGCAGTCTTTTGCCGAGTACCATCTTTATGCTCTGCAAAACAAGACCGATATCAAAAACAACGAGACCAAGCAACTGACTTTGTTCAACGCCAGCGCCGTGCCACTCAAAAAGCATTTTATCTTTGAGCCTGCCAAGGCTTACGGCAATTATTATGGACAGCCAGCAGAAAAGACCAAGATCAACGTTAAATTGGAGTTGGCCAATAGCAAGGAAAACAATCTAGGCATGCCTCTGCCTAAGGGCAAGGTACGTGTCTATAAACGCGATGCTGACGGTGCTCTGCAATTTGTCGGTGAAGACCAGATCGACCATACACCAAAAGACGAAAAAGTCAGACTCTATCTAGGCGACGCCTTTGACCTGGTAGGTGAGCGCAAGCAGATGTCATTCCAACAGGTCAATAATAAAGTCCAGAGATCGACCTATGAGATCTCGCTCCGCAACCACAAGGAGCAGGCAGTCACTATAACCTGCGTAGAGCATGCCTATGGTGACTGGAAGATCACTCAGAACAGCCATCCTTTTGTCAAAAAAGACTCTAAGACATTTGAGTTTGCAATAAAAGTGCCTGCAAATGGCGAAGTAAACGTAAGCTACGAACTCGAAGTCCGTTATTAGTCTAGATTTTAAGGGCCAATCAAATGCAAAATCTCTATGTGCGCCTCGCCCTGTCTGGCAGTCTGGCTTTGATCTCATGGGTCTCTGGGCCCTGGTCATGTCTAGCTCAATCAAAATCAATTGATCAGGACAAGTCTCTCGACTGCGCCATCACTGTCTATAACCAAAATTTTGGCCTGGTAAAGGACCGTCGCCAATTTGACCTGCATCAAGGCATCAACTATGTGAGATTTGAGGATGTCGCTGCCGGTATAGATCCAACATCGGTTAGCTTTACCAGTCTCAAAAATCCTGGTGATGTGGTGGTGCGTGAGCAAAATTACGAGTTTGATCTGATGGATCAAAACAGTATATTGTCAAAATCAGTCGGCAAGACCATCAAGATCAGACGCACTGCCAATGGCAATAACTCAGACGTCGTCACTGGTGTGCTCCTGGCGCCGCCACAGGTGACTGTCGCTGACTCGGACGGCAATTTATCCGAGCGCCTGCAATCGATATTGCTCAAGACACCATCCGGTATCTTGATCGCTCCTCAGGGCGAGGTCGAACTGGCAGAACTGCCCGAGGGACTGGTGGCAAAACCATCTCTCTTATGGAAGATAGAGTCTGCCAAAAGCACCGTGGATGATGCCGAGATCGGCTATCAGACCAAAGGTCTCAATTGGAAATGCGACTATGTCGCGGTAGCCGATGATGCCGATGGCAAATTGGATTTGACTGGCTGGGTCACTCTGGATAATAAATCAGGAGCCTCTTACAAAAATACATCGCTCAAATTGGTCGCCGGCGATGTCCACGTTGTGCAAAATGCACAGCCTATGGATATGATCCAAGAGAGCCTGGCGGATAATCGAGGCTTAGCCGAGTCTTCACCTCAGTTTCAAGAGCAGTCTTTTGCCGAGTATCATCTCTACTCACTGCAAAACAGGACCGATCTGCCTGACAATCAGACAAAGCAATTGACTCTCTTGCAGGCCAATGCCGTGCCGGTCAAAAAGATGTTTGTGTTGGATGCTCAGGATGGCATGATACAGCCATATTACGAGGATCAATGGTCTCCGCCCGAAGCTGTGAAGACTAAGGTCAACGTCAAGCTCGAGTTAGCAAATACAAAAGAGAATAATCTCGGTATGCCGATGCCCAAGGGCAAGGTAAGAGTTTATAAGCGGGATAAGGATGGCGCTTTGCAGTTTGTCGGGGAGGACAATGTCGATCATACGAGCAAAGACGAAAAACTAACCCTCTATCTGGGCGATGCCTTTGATGTGGTTGGCGAACGTAAGCAGACCGGGTTTAAAAAGGTCTCCGATAACGTACAGAGATCGACTTATGAGATCTCTGTGCGCAACCATAAGGATCAAGAGATAGAGGTCAGGTGCATCGAGCATGCCTCTGGTTACTGGAAGATCATTGAGAGCAGCCAGCCTTATGACAAAAAAGACTCCAATACCTTTGAGTTTAAGGTCAAAGTGCCGGCCAACGGCGAATCCAAGATCAATTACGAGCTGGAGCTCAAGTATTAGTCAAGGCTCGATCTCTGTTTGCTAGTTTTTGCCGGCTTTTTGCAGGAGCAGGTCGAGTACGATCTGACCAGCGCCGATGATACCAGCCATGCCACCAAGGACCGAGTTTTGGACAACGAGGCCTTCGCCGATACGGGGCAGGCAACGATCGGTGATCATCTCGTGCAAGAGCTCAAAATCGACCAGGTCGGCCATGCCTCCAGTGACGATAAATACGTCAGGATCGAGTATGTGAGCGAGCGAGACCATGCCCGTGGCGACGTGTTCGTGCCATGTATTGATGGCCTTTTTAGCGATCATGTCGCCGGCCTTGTAGGCTTGAGAAATATCATAAGTAGTGAGGGTATCGAGTTTGGCTGCCAGTGGAGTTTGGTCGGCCGTAATATTGCGCAAGAGCTCTTTGCCGGTGTTGACCAGGCCGATGCCGGCGCCGTAGGCTTCCCAGCAATCAAACAGACCGCAGGTGCAAAGTCTTTGATTGTTGTGCGCGATCTTTAGATGCCCGATCTCGCCGCCGCCCCAGTGAGCGCCGCGATAGAGCTGACCATCAAATATGATACCGCCCCCGATACCGGTACCGAGGGTCACCATACAGACGCATTTTGCATGCATCAGATGGCCAGCGCTGGCTTCTCCGTAGGCTGCCGCATTGGCGTCATTGTCGACGACTGTAGGCAAGAGAGTCTTGGACTCTAGTACTTGTTTGAGGGGAGTGCCGGTCCAGCCAGGGAGATTGCCTGTAGAGCCTATGATGTCTCCAGTGTCGCAATTGACGATGCCAGCTGTAGCTATGCCTATACCGGCAAGCAGATGGTCCTTTTGAAAGTCCTGCACCAATTGTAGTATCGCCTGGACGATATTGTCAGGTCCCAGGGGAGTAGGCACCTGCCTGGGTTCGGAGGCGAGCTTGGCGTCCTGGATGAGGGCTGCCCTGATCTTGGTGCCGCCCAGGTCTATGCCCACGGCAGGGATCTTGTTTTTGATGATCGAATCGATATTGACGTTGGCCGAATTGGTAATCACTTGGCTATCTCTAATCTGCGCCGTTTATTTTAGCAGATTAGAATACGCCGGCTCCGGCGTTGCCACCAAGTTGACCGTGGTCGGGAGAGCCCTTGAGTACTAGCTTTTGAAAGGGGATGGGGGCTCCATACAATACGTCAAAACCAAATCTGTTCATATTGGTGAGGATGCTGCGCTGAACTACGAGTTTAAAGTCCTCTGGTCCAATGGCAGCCATCAAGGTCTTGCTGTATGCCATCTTGTCGTTGAGGTTGTAGCCATAGCCGCCACCCACTGTCAGCCATTTGCATACGCGTACGTCACCGGTGATGTTGACCGAACGCGTACCCTGGATAAACTGGTCAAAGACGAAGGGCGAGTTGCCGCGTACTGCGGTCTGAAAATAAGTAGTCTGTAAGCGAAAGCGATTGAGCTTGAGGTCGATGGTGGGACCTAACTGGCCCATCAGACGCGCATCTCCGGATGAGTAGGCATTGAGGCCCACGCCACCAAAGATAAAGGACTTGATGCCGTACTTGTCGTCACCTACAGCAAAGATCGGGTGAGTACTGGTGGTGATCTGCTCGGACAATCTAAAGCCTGAGGCTTGTTGCTTGCGATACTGGTTTTGGCCAAAAAGGTCGGCATACTCCTGGCTCGATTGCTGCACGAGTTGCGGATTATCCTTGGCCCAGCCAGCAGCTGATCTAAAGTTGATCCCGTTGAGGAAGGGGATACCGCCCTTGGTGGTAGTGTGCACCGCCTCTAATATATAGCGTGCACGTCTGTAACCGTTCATGCCGTCTTCGAGATATCTATTGATACCGGATTGAAAGCGCAGGTTTTTGGTGATCTGAGCCTTATAGTCTGCCACAAAGAGATTAGAGACAGAACCATAGGCGATGTGTCCGCTCATACGCTTGTTGCTGAAGCCAACCTGACCGGATAGACCGATACTGCCGGAGTTGGAGTCCGTGCCAGCGGATGAAGCACTGCGCCCACCAAACTGGATCATCGGTGCCCAGTGCAATTTGCCGGTCTTGCCTACGGCATAGTTGAAGCTCGGACCGACGTTGATGCCACCAGTCTGGATGTTTGAGGTCAACATCGGAGTGACGGGAAACATGACGTTGTTTTCTTGGCCGACAGTGGCCGTAAACTTGGGCAGCGGCACGTTAAAGCGCCCAAAGGCCAATTTGCCGCCAAAGACAGTCAGGTTGCCGCTTTCTTTATAGTTTTCGTAGACCATTTTACGAGCTTTAAAGGTAAAGCTTGGCTTGGCTGGCAAGAAGGCGTCGGGGTGTGTCATCTTTTCGGCGACTTCTTGACCGGCTGAGACACCGCCGTACATAGAGTTTTTGCCGATGTGGATCGGCTCGGGCAGGGTCATGGTGCCTTTGCGAAAATTGATCCCTTCTTTGGTACCGTAGCCGGTGCGAGCAACGACTACCGTGCCCTTCATTTCGGTATCGGGATTGGTGATCAGGTATTCGTCGGATGCTACTTTAAATTTGAAGGAAGTGCCTGTAGTCAATTGCCCCTGGCGGAGGATCTTGACGTTGCCGCGAGCATCTATCATGCCGGCATTTTGATCGTAGAGGATCATATCGGCTTCGAGTTTGCTATTTTGTCCGCCAATGATGGCGACGGCATTGCCGGTGCCTAAGAAAGTATTCTTTTCCTGGTCGTATTCGGTATCGTCGGCAATGATCTGGATGGCGCCCTTGAGGGTGACGTCCTCTGTGATACCCTGCTCCGCTTCGGCGATTTGCAGGTCGTCTTCGGTGGCGTTGGCTTCGAGGATAGCCGAATTATCGCTCTCTGCCGAGATCTTAATCGGTCCTTCTCTGAGATCGCTCTGAGTGACTGCAGTGTCGAGGATGGGAGTTTCTGGCATGAGCAAGGGCTCGGCGAGCTCATCTTGTTGAGGCTTGGCGACAGCAGTGGCTGGCCTAGCCGCCGGTCTAGCCACTGGGCGGCTCGCTGCCTTTGGCGATGCAGCAGGAGTGCGCTTGGCTTGATTGGTTTTGACAGGAGTAGCCGCGCCTGGATTTATCTCAGGCTCGACAGGGGAAGATGCGGGAGCGATCGGGTCGATCTTTGGCGTCAAAGGCAAGAGCAGAGTGCTGCCGGTGCTGGGGCCCGCGGCCTCGGCGGGCAGGGCAAAGGTCGTACCCATGGCCTCTACTCCGATCAAAAGAGTCAGAGAGAGTGCGGTCAGCGATCTGATTTGCAATTTGGTAGCTCTCATAAAATACTGATTGGGATTTTGACGACGTCCGGGACATCTGTGTTCCGGATATGTGTCTTTCGCTCTTCTCGGTTTAATTCTCTCAGGTTTTGCCAGACTCTTTATTACTTCCAGCAAATCATTTACATTCGACTTTTGAGCGCGCTTTACAACATGCGCCGGGCAGGCGAGACATTTCGCATGTACAGCGTTGTTGTATATAATATTAGAGCTGTCTAAATATTGGTTTTTTCTTATTTAGTAAACCCAAATTGAACCCCTTCATTTTTCACGCACCTACCCGCATCATTTCTGGCGAGCAGATGGCCTTATCTGCTGGGGATTTTGTCCGTGAGCTCAAGGGCAACAAGGTTTTACTTGTTACTGATGCTTTTCTGGAGCGCTCAGGCATGCTCGATGGCATTATCGCCAGTCTGACTGAGGCATCCGCTGCACCTCCCGTCTTATTTAGCGACGTGCCTGCAGATAGCGATATCGATTGCGTCAATGCCGGGGCCGAGCTAGCCCGCTTGCACGATTGCGATGCCATTGTCTGTGTCGGTGGTGGATCAGTCATCGATACGGCCAAGGTCATCAATCTCTGCCTGACCTATGGTGGCGATCTCATGGAGTACCAGGGCCTCAATCTCATCGATCGCAGCTTGTTTCCTCTCGTCGCCATCCCCACCACTGCCGGTACCGGATCAGAAGTCACCTTTGTGGCCATGGTCAAGGATCACGCACAAAAACGCAAACTGATGTTTGGCAGTCCCTATCTTGCGCCTGACATGGCCATTCTCGATCCTGAGCTACTACTGTCATTGCCACCGCATCTGACTGCAGCCACAGGTATGGATGCCATCACTCATGGTATCGAGTCATTTGTCGCCACCAACACCAATTCATCTTTCACCAATGCCTTGTGCCTGGAGTCTTTGAGCCTTTTATTTAAATGGCTACCAGTGGCCTATAGAGATGGTCGTGATATCGAGGCTCGTTCGGCCACACTCATAGCCAGTTGCATGGCCGGCGTGGCCTTCAACAATTCGGGTGTCGGCGTTGTACATGGCCTCGCTCACTCCGTCGGCGCTATGTTTGGTACTCATCACGGCATGACCAACGCTATCTTTTTGCCGCATGGTATGCGATTCAATATGGACATAGCCGCAGAGAGATTCGCCGCTATCACGGCTTTTATCGAGCCTGATTTTGCTGGTACGACAGAGGATAAATGCCAGAGACTGATCAGTCGGGTGGAGTCCTTGATGCATGAGATGCAGATGCCAGCTAATCTCGCTGCGATCAAGATCCCCAAACTTAATGGCGAGCTTGCACAAGAATTGGCTTTGATGGCGGCAGCCGATCCTGCGATAATATTTAATCCCAAAGAGGTCTCCCTCGAGGAGTTGAGGGATCTCTTGGACAAGGCTTATTAGATAGGGGAAATACAAGAGATGGCGGTTTTTAGCAGCTCGGACCAATTGCATCGAGTGATGGAGGATCTTTGGACCGCTATCAAAAACGATCCCGAGATGTCTGCACCTCTTGTTTCTTCGGGTCTCATCGTGCAATTTATCTATCGCGAGCCCGACGGTCGGCTGACAGTAGATTGCTCGAGCGGCAAGGAGATGGTCATCTCCACTGGCGAAACCGATAAGAAGCCCAATGTCGAGATGTTTATGAAATCAGACGTGGCTCATGAATTTTGGATGGGCAAGGTCAATGTGCCAATGGCGCTTTTGCAAGGGCGCATCGTCGCAAAAGGTCCAGTACAGCAAGCCCTCAAGCTCTTGCCGGCGATCAAGCCTGCCTACCAGGTCTATCCGGAGATAGCCAGGCAGCACGACGTCAAATAGGAGAAGACCCATTTACGTCATTGCCCTTGGCGAATTGACCGTTGATTGGATTGCGCTGGAAGCAAGCGATGATATAGATGCGCCCAGTACTTTTTTGCGCAGTACGGGAGGCAATGCAGCCAATGTAGCGCATGGCCTGGCGAGGCTTGGCATCGATGTGCGCCTTGCAGCCAAGGTCGGCAATGACATGCATGGACGATATCTCAAGAACCGTCTGCAAAATGCGGGTGTCGATCTCGATTATGTAGTGACTGGTTCTGAGCCGACCGCCCAGTGTTATGTCCTTACCGATGCAATTGGCGAAAACCTCTTTACCAATTGGCCCCGGCCCAATGCGAGCCATCTCTATGATATCGATGATTTTGACCCAGGCATGTTTGAGGACGCCAACCTGCTCCACGCGACAGGCATCTCGCTAACCATGGAGCCGCGGCGGTCTGCTGTAGTGGAGATAGTAGATCGAGCTCTGGCGCATGGTTTGATAGTCAGTTTTGACGCGGGCTTTCCTACAGGCGAAGCCGCACTCGCTCACAGTGCAGCGCGAGGCATCATGCAAAAATGCCATATCGTCAAGGTCAATTGGCCCGAATTGCTCTACTGGCTGGATTGCGATCAAGCAGATCAAATGAGCGAGCCTGATCTTGAGCGCGCTCGTAAACTAGGTCCCTTGCTCAAGCAAAAGCTGCTTTGCCCTGTGTTGATCGTCACTCTTTCTCGTCTGGGTTCGCTGGTCTATATAGATGAAATGAGTGATGATGGAAAAGCTGCAAAAGAAATATTTGCAGAACCCTACCAGATAGAATGCATTGCCGGAGTAGGTGCAGGTGATGCCTACACAGCCTGGATGCTTGCCGAGTTAAACACTACTCTTGCGTGTTCGGCCAATAAGGCAGATGAGAAAGCTCTTAACTATCTTTTGCAAGCTGACTGGCAGACCATAGCCACCAGGGCAAATAAGGCCGGGGCTCTTGCAACCCGAACAGTTTCGGCCTGCGATGGCCAGGCCAGGGCTGACTTTAAAACTGGTAAGTATTTTATCGACTAGCAAGATTGCCCGGAAACTTAATTAGGTCCGATAAGACGATCTTGTTATATTCAAATACTAAACTTCGAGGTGGTAGCCATGGAAAACATTGGCCAGATCGTAGAGCTCTTTCATGAGGCATCGCTCTTTGTCATTATCGCTTTAGTGGCCTTCACCTTTTTTGTCGGTTTTTTAGTGGTCAAGTTTTTCAAGACCGATCTCGGTCAACTCTAAACTGAGTCATAGTCACATCCAGGTGGCCCGGCAGTCCATCGACAAACCTGCCTATTATGCTGGCCTCATATCCTGCTCTTTTTAGATGGGCCACCAAATCAGGTGCGCGGGCTGGATCGATGGTGTATAGCATGGCGCCTGTCATTTCTGGACCAAACAAAATCTCTTGTACTGCTTGAGAAACATCGGTGATATAGGAGACTGAGCCTGCAAAAGACCGACGATTGCCGATCGAGCCGGGGTTTTTGTTTGAGCCTCTTTCTGCTGTCCTCTCGGCGAGATATTTGGCGCGATCCATGCAGATCAAATCCGGGATGCTGATTTCGCCGGCAAGGCGAGCCCCCTTCATCATTTCCATCAAATGCCCCACCAATCCATAACTCGAGATATCGGTACAGGCCGATGGTCGATGCAATCGAGCGATTGCTACCATGTCTTCAGGCAATCTGGTGAGAGATTGAAAGAGCATGCCGCAGGATTGTTGATCCAGATCTTTAGTCTTGAGAGCATCCAGATAAAGGCCCGATCCAAGGGCGCCGGCCATTACTATGAGGTCGCCTACTCTGGCACCGTTATTGGTGAGTATCTCTTCACTACCGGCGATGCCAGTGATCGACAATCCATATATGGTGTCTGGGCCATCTGTCGTGTGACCACCCAGCACCGCAGCCCCCGCACGCTCAATTTGATCTTTGCCACCTTGGAGGATCTCCTGAGCCATGCTCATTGGGAGGTCGTAAAAAGGAAAGGATAAAATAGCTGTGGCGAAAAGCGGTGTGCCACCCTTTGCATAGATGTCGGCAAGGGCAGCAGTAGCGGCGATTTGACCAAAGAGATATGGGTCGTCGATGAAGCGCCCGTAGTAATCCAGCGACTGGATCAAAGTGCGGGTATCATCGATAGGAAAGAGCACCGCGTCTTCAAAATTTTTGTTGGTCGAGACCTGGGAGAGCAATTGACGCAGGTCGGCCGAGGGCAATTTGTGCAATGTGGTGATACCGGTATTGGTTACGCAAAAATTTTCGCATTTCAAACATTTGTGTACATGAGTCGGTAAACAAAAAAACTGCAAAATCGGCAGTCTATGTCGGTTGGCTGTCTAACCTAGATCCAGTACTAGGATGTTTGTATATACCGCCGCCGGTGGTGCAAAAAACTTTTAGAAAAAAACAGAGTTTTTGGCTCTATTTGGTCATTTCTGCTCTTCAAAAAGCGGCGTATAAAGTGTAAATTGTAAACGGTGACTTAAACCGTTTTGCATATTTTTTGTTCCAGACAGTGTCGTTGCAACGCACCCAGTCTGGTTGATTTATCGTTCGCATTTTTCGATATCAATTTTCAATCTCAAAAGGAAGACGCATGCCTAAGAAAGTACTAGTCGCTTTGCCCCCGGGCCTCCTCGAGCAGATCGACTTCGTGGCTTCGACTGAGCACAGGACCCGTAGCGACCTGATAAGAGAAGCCCTCCGTCGTTATATCGACACATTTAAACGTAACCAGGGCCCGCGCATGCAAGTGAGCCAGGTCGGCAATCAAAAGATGGCTATCATCACCGACGCCGAATAATTTGGCTGAGGTCTCCTAGGATCTTAGTAATATCCCCACTGTCATTCTTGACGTGGCGGCCCTGTCTGTTAGGATACAGGCTGGACTATACCTTACAGGTACCAGACAGACAGGAAGAGAAGAAAAGATCATGAATTTCAGCGGCGTGCTGATAGTCGAGATATTTTTTGTCGTTATGACCATGGTCGGACTCGGCTTTGTCGCCGTGCCTAGATTTTTGATGAGACGCCGTCTGGTCAAAGGTTTTCCCTGGGGATACTACACCGATCAGGTGCCTCAGGGCGATCCAGGGCTTTATCCTGGTGACGATAAAGACTTTTTGCACGATACCGGCACAGGCTTTGGTGGCCTGGAGGGATTTGGCGAATACGGCGAGTTTAGTGGCTTTGGTCAGCTAGGCGAGTATGGCAATGGCTTCTTTTCCGGCGGCGACGGCGGCATGAGTGGCGTAGAATAAGAGCTTAGACATAGCTTTTCATAGATAGATACAGTGCAATACGAACACATCCTCCTGGCCCTCGAGCTGATTTCAGCTGGTCTCGCTGCAGCCTGCCTGGCGGTCAAGTCTCAGCCACTCAAGGGGCGCTTGATCGCCTGTCTGCTCGTAGCGGCTTCGGCCTTTGTTTTGGGTACCAATGGGCGTGAGGCCTTTAAGAGGTCCAATAACTCGCAAAACGGCGACTCATTAGAAGCCCGCAATATCGAGCTTTTGATGCGATTTCAGTATTTCCAAGCTGCTCTCGAGCAATTGCTGGCCGAAGCGCAAAAAAAAGCAGGTGCCGACTCTATAGGCACAGAGCTCAAAAACAAGATGCTCGACCACGACCAGTCTAAGGATAAGTGGACCACATCGATAAGCGATGCCGCACGTCAGTCTGTACAAAAAAATCCAGGATCAATCAAGTATCGACTGCAAGAGATAGTTGCACGTCACGTGGTCGAGGCTCCAATTCACGATCAATTGAAGCAATTGCAGCAGATGCCCGAAGCAAAGGGGCCAGAAGCACCTGTAGTAGACATGCTCTTGCAGCTATATGGATCGAGCGGTCTTGTCCATGGCTCTGGCGATGGCAAATTGATGGCCACTATTGACAAATCTATACGGCCCGGCCTGTTTAGAGATTTTATCAAGCTCCAATATTACGATCGCTCTGGCGAAAAGCAAAAGCATGCAAAACTAGCGGCTGACTTGACAGAGCGAAATTTTTACCAGGTCTTGCGCATATTTGGCGTGATTGCAATCGCCATGATTTTTACTCTTTGCGGCATCTGTACTTTGATTGGTGTGTTGGCTACTCGCAAGAGATTGTCACCTGCTGATCGGCAAAGCGCTGATTTGGCGATCCGGAGCCCCGTAAACTATGGTTTCGTCGTTGTCTATGGCGTGTTTGTCGCCTGGATGTCCTTTAATCTAGTCGCCAATCCGTTTGTCAAACTAGTTCTCGAACAATTGAAGGGTATCGGTCATGGTCCAACTGCCATTGCGCTCATGACTCTCGGCACCTATGTCTGGAGCATGGCTCCAGCCCTGATCTTTATCTATATGTTTGCCACCAAGCCAAATAATTTGCCTTTTTGGCGCACGGCGCGTCTGAGCTTGCAAACTGAGCCGCCTTTAAACTCGACACGTAAAAAATATGGTCCTTTCTCCTTGATCTTAATTGGCGTGTTGACTTATCTGGCGGCCATACCGGTCAATGTGGCGCTGGGCATACTGATCTCCAAGATATTTCATGTTCAAGGATCGAGCAGTCCTATCATCAGCATATTGCTCAATGCTATCGGCAGTAGTGATGCATTGGCCTTTGTCATCTTTATCATCGCTCTGGGAGTGATGCCGGCGATCTTTGAAGAAACACTGTTTAGGGGTTTTCTATATCCTGCACTGCGCTGGAAGTTTGGACCGATGGCAGCAATGTGCATCTCTGCTCTGGCCTTTTCTCTCATCCATCTCGATTTTGGTGCTGCCTCGCAATTGTTTGTCTTGGGCTTTATGTTTGCATTCGCCTACGAAAAAACTGGCAGCCTCATCCCGCCCATGGTGGCGCATTGTCTATGGAATTCTTCTACTTTTATTGTGATGAGCGCTTTTTTTAGCTCCTGATATTTGATCCTTTGACCTGGATATTGGGCACAATGTTATCAAGTGCTCGAGGTCGTATCGTGTCGATCGCGTTAACCAGTGATAGATCTCGCAGGCGTGTGGGCGCTCTGCCTTTGATGCTCGCCATAGGTTTGAGCTGGGGTTTTGTCGTGGCCTGGTTGATCGCGGCGGTCATGGCCTCCGTTCTCTACTTTGCCTGGGGCATTCTTTTGGCATGCACCACACTCACCTTTGCCTTTCTCATCAGTTGCATGGGCCTGTCGCTCATCCGTGATGCCAACCGAGATTACTCTGTCGAGCTCAACCAGTCCGAGATCGTCCTTACCGTGCATGATCGCGCACGCAAGACCAAGGGAGTGATCATGGTCCTGCTCGATGACGTGCTGTATGCCGAGTATTATCCCTACCCTGATAGCGCATCGATAATCTTGCACACACCGTACAATCATCTCGAGATACCTCTGTGGCCCATGCAAGGCGCTGGTGCCGATGTGGTCGCCTATCTCGAAGGCCGAGGCGTGCACATCGTAAACGTACAATCGGACGACGTCATACCCGATTAGAAAACAAGAGATGTTTGGTGCTAATATTTGCCCATAGACAAATGTCCGACCGTGTTTGCATTTTATGCGAAAGGGGCGACCCATGCTGGAAGAGAAGGCTCCGAGCGATAAGAGCCAGGACGAGGCGAGCAATCCGCTCATTAGCGGACTCGATCTGGAAAAGCAGGTCAAGCCTCTTGCCTTTACTATCTTTGGTGCCCACGGCGATCTCAATAAACGCAAATTGTTGCCTGCGATCTATGCGCTCTATCTGCAGGGTTTGCTGCCGCGTGGATTTGTGCTGCTTGGTACATCGCGCACTGTGATGGATGATGAGGGCTTTCGCAAGTTGATGTGCGAATCCTTGCAAAAATTTGCACCTGATCTGCCTTTTGAGCAGGATGCCTGGGACAGATTTGCGACCTGCCTATTTTATCAACCTGCTGATTCGGGCTCACACGAAGGTTTTGCATCAATCAAGACCAGGCTCGAAGAACTCGGCCAAAAGTACAACACTGGTGGCCGCAATGTCTTTTATCTTTCTACACCACCCAGTCTCTACTGGCCAATCATCGAGGGTCTATCAAAAGTAGGTCTGGTGGAAAAAAGAAAGGTCAACGAAGAAGCCTGGCCGCGTGTGGTGATCGAAAAGCCTTTTGGTCATGATTTGTCTTCTTCGCTAGAGCTCGACGATCACATCCATGATGTCATGCGCGAACATCAGGTCTATCGTATCGATCATTATCTGGGCAAAGAGACCGTGCAAAACGTCATGGTCTTTCGTTTTGCCAACAGCATTTTTGAGCCTATCTGGAATCGTAATTATATAGAGCAGATTCAGATCACCAATGCCGAGACCATCGGCGTCGAAGGTCGTGGTGCCTATTACGAAGAAGCAGGCGCTTTGCGTGATATGGTGCAAAATCACTTGATGCAATTGCTCGCTCTGGTCCTGATGGAGCCGCCGATAGCGATGGACGCCGAGACAACGCGCGACGAAAAGATCAAGGTGCTGAGAGCATTGAAGCCAATCGATCTCAATCGTATCGACTCTGTGGCAGTGCGTGGTCAATACGATCAAGGTTTTGTGGCCGGTGTGGAGGTGCCAGCTTATCGCGCCGAAAAGAGCGTCAAGCCCGACTCCAATACTATTACCTTTGCTGCACTCAAGCTCGAAGTCGACAACTGGCGTTGGGCTGGCGTGCCGATCTATCTGCGCTCCGGCAAACGCATGGCCAAGTCGATCACCGAGGTATCGATCCATTTTAAACCAACTCCTAACAACCTCTTTGGCGATATCCCGGGACTTTCTCAGGCACCCTCCAATCCAGAGGGCAATGTCCTGGTGATGCAGATCCAGCCCGAAGAAGGCATATCGCTCAAGTTTGCGACTAAAGAGCCGGGACCGACCACGAGCGTAAGATGGCTCAATATGGACTTTAGATATGGCACCGCATTTGGTACCAGGACCCCCACTGCTTACGAGCGTTTGATCCTTGACTGCCTGCAAGGGGATCCCTCTCTCTACGCCAGATCCGATTTTGTCGAAGCCTCCTGGCGTTACCTCCAACCAGTGATCGAGCACTGGGAAAAAAACAATCCGACCAAGTTTCCCAATTACAAGGCCGGCTCATGGGGGCCCAAGGAAAGCGACGACATGCTAGCCCAACGGGGCCACTATTGGCGCAAGCTGTGAGAGATCGATAATGGCAAATATCCCTGATGTAAAAGACCTCGAATCGAGTCGCACCATGTCCTTTTTGACCGGCAACAAGTCGGCAGTCGATGTGGCAAAGATCGAAAAAGAGCTGGCATCTCTCTGGAAGTCCGCTCGTGACGGAGAAGAAACAGGAGACTTGCCGATCTCAGACCATGTGGTCAGGGCCTGCGTACTCAACTTTTGCATCCTGATCAGAGACGGTCGGAGTGGCGATCAACAAAGAGTCGAGGCTATGAACGATCTCTTGACCGGTCTCAGTTTGAGGCATCCGGCCAGGGTGATCCTGGGCCTGGTAAACGAAGCCGATGATGATAGTGGCGAAACCTACAAAGATCTGGAGGAAAAAGTAGACGCCTGGGTTTCGGCGCGCTGCCACCTCTTGCCTGGGGCCAAAGACAAACAAGTCTGCTGCGAACAGATCACCGTCGAGACGACCTATAAGCACGGGGTTGGGGAGTCTCTGGCCTCTGTCATCAATCCTCTTATCGTTCCTGATCTCCCGGCTTTTCTCTATCTTTCGGGTTTTCACCTGGATGCCGCTCTGATAAAGCCTTTTCTGGGTTATTTTCAACGCGTAGTTTTTGAGCTGGCTGACAATCTTGAGGACGACCTCGATCTGGCAATCGCTCAGACCACCAGTTGCGTGCCGGCGATATTTGCTCTTTCCGGCGAGCATTATGTACATGATCTATCCTGGTCTCTAATAAAGCCTTACAGAATGGCTCTAGCGCAGACCTTTGATGATGACGATGTCGCTATAGATCCGGCAATGCTCCAGGAGATCACGGACATCGAGCTTGTCACCAGTGATATCGCCCAGGGTGCGCTATATCTAGCCTGGCTGGCCGATCGACTCAATCTCAGTCCCCTGTCGACGATGATCGACAAAGCCAAGTCTGCTTATGAGATCACCATGGCTGGTGATCGGCAGATAAAGGCCCGTATCGTGTACTCAGCAGTAGAGCAAGGCAAGGGCATAAAGTCCGTCAGACTGAGATTTGCCCCTGATCAAGATCAAGGTCAAAATCAAGATGCTGGCCTTTTGGTCGAGGCTGAGAGCCGCGTCATCAAGTCTTGTTATAAAGGCACCACCGAATATTTGGAGCTGCCGATGGACGATCCACGCGAATCAGCGATAGATCAGATTTTGACCAGCAAAAAGACTGATCCTTTTTATCTCAGGGCTCTGGGCATCATGGCAGCTTTTAACAAAAAGGAAAAAAAACAATGAGCGTCGCTGCAAGGGAAAAGATCGTATCCGGCTACCATACTCATATCTATCCTGACAAGCAAGACATGTGTGAAGCAATGGCTCAGCGAATCAGAGAAATGGCTCATGCCGAAGTAGCAGCCCATGGCCTTTTCACCATGACTCTTTCGGGTGGCTCGACTCCTCGCGGACTCTACAGCCGCCTGGCCAAGTTTAGCGAAGATGAGATGCCGTGGACCAAGACCTATCTGTTTATTGGTGACGAAAGATGCGTACCATCCGATAGTCCAGAGAGCAACTATGGGATGGTGCGCGACCTCTTGCTCAGCCATATCTCCATCCCATCTTCCAATGTCTTTCCTACTGTCGAACAGGACAGGGATCCAGAAAAAGCTGGCAAAAAATACGACCAGACTCTTCGTCGCTTTTTCCATATAGAAGAGCAAAATGCCGAGGGCAAGATCCCTGTATTTTCTCTCCATCTAATGGGATTGGGAGACGATGGTCATACGGCCTCTCTCTTTCCAGGCTCACCGGCCATCCATGTCCAAGATGTGCTGTACACATCAAACTACGTACAAAAAATGGACTCTCATCGATTGACCATGACCTGGCCCCTCATCGTCAATGCATCCAAGATTTTTATGATGGTCGAGGGCGCGGGCAAGGCCCAGATCATCAAAGAAGTATTGACCGAGCCGCAGCATGACTTTCCAAGCCAGATGCTCATGAATCAACTCAAGCATAAGGACCAGCTCGAGTGGTATCTGGACGAGTCTTGCTCGACCCTGCTATAGACGAAAATAACGAAAACAACCGGAGGCGGAATAAGAAAGATGGCTGAAAAACTCTCCAAGATAGGCCTTGTAGGTCTCGGAGTCATGGGTGAAAATCTTGCTCTCAATATCGAGAGAAATGGTTACCGCATCTCGATTTTTAACCGCAGCCACTCCAAGGTAGTGGACTTTATGGAAGGTCGTGGCAAAGGCAAAGATTTTTTTGGTGCCCCTGACGAAAAATCCTTTGTCGAGTCGCTCGAAAAGCCTCGGCGCATCATCTTGCTCGTCAAGGCCGGTAGTGCCGTGGATGATACCATTGCCAAGCTCAAGCCTTATCTCGAAAAGGGCGACATCATCATCGATGGTGGTAATTCGCATTTTACCGATACACAAAAACGCGAAAAACAGCTGGCCAAAGAAGGGCTATACTTTATCGGCTCTGGTGTTTCGGGTGGCGAAGAAGGCGCTCTTAACGGGCCTTCGCTCATGCCTGGCGGCGACGAGAAAGCCTACGAACAGATCAAGCCTATATGGGAAGCCATCTCGGCCAAGGTCGATGGCAGTCCATGCGTCACATATCTCGGTCCTGACGGTGCTGGGCACTTTGTCAAAATGGTGCACAACGGCATCGAATACGGTGACATGCAATTGATCGCCGAGATCTACGACATGATGAAACGTGGACTCGGGTACAGCGCTGAAAAAATGGAAGAGACTTTCCGTGAGTGGAACAAGGGTATCCTCGACTCTTTCCTGGTGGAGATCACCTACAAGATCCTCTCTGCTCACGATAAAGAAAGCGGTAAGGCTATGGTCGACCTGATCCTGGACAAAGCCGGTCAAAAAGGCACTGGCAAGTGGACCAGCGAGGCCGCCCTCGAATACGGCGTTCCCGTGCCGACTATCGATGCTGCTTTGTGTGCTCGAGTATTATCTTCGATGAAGACTGAAAGAGTGACGGCCCAGGCCTTTTTGCCTTATAGCGGCATCCGCCATGAGAATGGCACTTTGACTCTCACTGGCGGCGACAAACTCACCGACGATCTTGTGCCCCATCTCGAAAACGCCTTATATGCCAGCAAGATCATCAGCTATGCCCAAGGTATGGCCTTGATCAAGGCTGGATCCGAAGCCAATAACTGGGGCGTCGACCTGGCAGAATGTGCTCGTATCTGGCGTGGTGGTTGCATCATCAGAGCAAAATTGCTCGAGGCTATTCGCAAAGCCTTTGCCGATGGCAAAGATCTCGACAATCTCCTTATGGATACCGAGTTTGCCGAGTTTCTTTCCAGTCACCATCAGTCATTGCGAATCGTAGTCGCCGAAGCCGCCAAACGCGGTATCGCCGTGCCGGCTCTTTCTGCCAGCCTTGCTTACTTTGACAGCTACACCTGTGCAGTCTTGCCGCAAAATCTCACTCAAGCACAGAGAGATTATTTTGGTGCACACACCTATGAGCGCACCGATAAGCCCGAGCTAGGATTTGTCCATACTGAGTGGCCCGAATTAGTGACTGCCAAATAGTCTGAGTCGACCAAAAAAATGCCGACATTTTCGCTTACCGGCATCAATGTCGGCACTTTTAACCTTGGTGAGGCCGATCGTATCGTCACTTTCTTTAGTAGAGAGAGAGGCTTGCATCGCGCCGTCGCCAAGGGAGCAAGAAGACCAGGCACCAAGCTAGCTGGCAAGAGCGAAGCTCTCAACATCAATCGTATGCTCCTGGCTAAGGGCAAAAATCTCGACATCATCACTCAATGCGAGACGATCGAGTCCTTCCAGAGATTGAGGCAGGATCTAGAGCGACTTGCCTTCTCGCTCTATTTAGCCGAATTGACCCAGATCTTTGGGCAAGATCTGACCGAGGATAGCCAAGAATACTTTGACAAATTGTCATTGTTTCTGGGCTTGCTGGCCGAATCGGACAAAAATCCTGGTTTGCTTGCCCTCGAATTTGAATTTGTTTTGTTGGATATGATCGGAATCAATCCTGAGCTCGATTATTGCGTGGGTTGTCGAGCTCCTCTCACAGATCGCAGTCTCAAGGCATTTAATTATGAGCTTGGTGGGCTTGTTTGCGAGACTTGCTTCTTGCGCTTGCGCAAGCTGCAAAATGATAGTGACAACAATCGAGCCTCGGTCTATGTCACTCCACTTGTGTGGAAATACCTGATACTTGCCAGAGGCGCATCAAAACTAGAAGTCGGTGAAGCTTTGAAACAAGCGCAAGAATCGCACTCGCTCAAACCAGATCAGAGTGTCCAGGCCAACCAACCCATCATTGCTGCGCGTCGCTTGATGCAGGGTTATCTCGAATATAAGGCAGGCAAAAAGTTTAGATCGCTCGAGATGCTGCCTGATCTTCTTTAAAGATAATAAGACAGCAAATCAGCTAAAATAATCGAGCATCCAGGCCCCCAAAGGTGAGCTCTCGTGGACTTTTCTAATACTTTTCTCAAAAATGCCGACCCCGAACTCAATGGCTATATACAAGCTGAGCTCGCAAGACAGCAAGACGGCATCGAGTTGATAGCCAGTGAAAACTTTGTCTCCGAAGCTGTACTCGAAGCCCAGGGCTCCGTACTCACCAACAAGTATGCCGAAGGCCTGCCTGGCAAGAGATATTATGGCGGTTGCCAGTATGTAGATCAAGTTGAAAGATTGGCTATCGATCGTGTCAAACAAATGTTTGGTGCCCCTCATGCCAATGTGCAGCCGCATAGCGGCGCCCAGGCCAATATGGCAGTCTTTTTTGCCATGCTACAGCCTGGTGACAAAATACTTGGCATGGCGCTCGATCAGGGCGGCCATTTGACCCATGGATCGCCCGTCAATATGTCAGGCAAGTGGTTTGACGCTCATTTTTACGGTGTAGATGCCCAAACAGGGCGACTTGATTATGAGCAGGTCGAAAAGCGAGCTCTTGAGGTGCAGCCCAAGATGATCGTTTGTGGTGCCAGCAATTATCCCCGCATCATTGACTTTGCACGCCTCAGGCAGATAGCCGATAAGGTCGGCGCCTATCTCATGGCTGACATTGCTCACATTGCCGGACTTGTGGTGGCAGGCATCCATCCCAATCCATTTCCCCATGCCCATTTTGTCACTACCACCACACACAAAACCCTGAGAGGGCCGCGCGGCGGTGTGGTAATGTGCCACGAAGAATTTGCTCAGGCCATCGACAAGGCCGTATTTCCAGGTATCCAGGGCGGACCCTTGATGCATGTTATCGCAGCTAAGGCATGCGCTTTTGGCGAAGCTCTCAGGCCAGATTTTAAGGGCTATCAACAGCAAATCGTGGCCAATGCAAAGATGTTGGCAAAAACGCTAATAGACTCGGGTCTCGCCATCGTATCTGGTGGTACCGATAACCACCTCATGACCGTCGACCTCAGGCCAGTATCCTTGACAGGCAAAAAGGCATCTGCCCTGCTCGAGGCTGTGCACATCACCACCAACAAAAATGCCATCCCAAATGATCCCGAAAAGCCATTTGTCACCAGTGGTATCAGACTCGGTACTCCTGCAGTCACCAGCCGAGGCATGGTCGAGGCTGATATGCAGGTGATAGCAAAGATCATTGCAGACGTGCTCAAAAATCCAGAGTCATCCGAAGCCGCAGAAAGAGCCAAGGCCGATGTCGCTGCACTTTGTCAAAAGTATCCTCTCTACAAAGGTCATTTGACCTCGGTCAGGTAATGAACGAACCACCGATCAAAACCGACAATCGCGACGAGCGTGGACGCCGTGGTCATAACATGATGATCAGGCTTTGCCAGTTTATCTTGCTTGCCGGGGGCATCTGGTGGGCATTTACCCAATCTCATAGCGATCTGCAGTTTATGCAGATACCAGGATTCTTGATTGCACTTTCTATCAGCTGGTGGCTGGTGCCTGAGGTCAGATCGCGTGCCGTCAAGCTCAATCTTGTCGATAAACCAGGCGAAGATCGTCGCATTCACAAGGTTGCGGTACCCCGGCTGGGAGGAGTCGCTATCTATATAAGCGTGGTCGCGACTATCGTCACTCTTGTCGCCATTGCCGGCAGACTGCCTGTCGACGCTCGAGCATCCGAAGGCATCATAGCTATCGCTGTCGGTGGCACTTTAGTATTTATCTTGGGTTTGATCGACGATCTGGAATCCATCAAGGCCAAGTATAAGCTCATCACCCAGATCCTCGCTGGCTGCGCTGCCTATAGCCTTGGTGTGAGAGTCAAGCAGATACCGATCCCGCAAAACATGGATCTTGACCTGGGCTTTATCCATCTCATAGGCGGGCAACCGATAGAGCTGGGCATTTTGAGTATGCCTCTCACAGTGCTCTGGCTTGTAGGAGTAGCCAATGCCGTCAATCTCATCGATGGCATGGATGGCCTTGCTGCTGGCGTTTCCGCTATTTCGGCTCTCACGATCTGGTCTGTCGCCCTCGGTGTGTCCAAGCCTTTTGCAGCTTTGATGGCTGCCGTCGTGGCTGGTGCCCTACTGGGCTTTCTTAGATGGAATTTCAACCCTGCCCGAATTTTCCTGGGAGATTCTGGGGCCTATCTGACAGGATTTATATTGGCGGCAATATCAGTGACAGGGGTTATCAAGGGAGAAGGCGCTGCCTCAACCATAGTAGTGCCGACGAGCCTTCTCGTAGTGCTGATCTTATTCTTTCCCTTACTGGATACTAGCTGGGCTGTAGTACGCCGATTAGCTCAGGGCAAGTCGATTTTTTCGCCTGATCGCCAGCACATACACCACCGTCTTTTGGATGCAGGTCTCGACCAGAAGAAAGTTGCCTATGTGATCTATGGCGCATCAGCCGTACTGGGATTTTTTGCCTGCTGCTTTGTCAAACAACAAGAATACTTTTTGAAACTTGTCGCAGGTGTTTTGGTCATGGCTCTGTTTTTTGCCGAAGTCCTCAATCGCCATAGACAGAGGGTCAAAGGTGTCGCATCACTGCAAAAGCAGGCCAAGCCGAGCTCAGATCAGGCTAATTGAGCTTACACTAAAGTCTTTATTGCTGAGTCTTATTAAAGATGTCTGCCAACTCGCGATCTCGGCTCTTGAGGGAGTCCAGAGTCGTGCTTATAAATTCGAGTTCTTTTGCTGCCACGGCGAGATTGTCGACCTTTGACGACAATTCTTGGGTCAGCCCTTCGAGCTCCTGGGCTAGTTGCATATGCTCAGTGCTGTCGATGACAAAGGTCAAGACACCGCCGATTTCCTGATCGGCACCTTGCTTTAGGATCTGACAGCGGATCTTGAGGAGCCTGCCCTGGCAGCTCAGGTCGCAATCGATGTCTTCGCCTAACTCCAGAGCTCGGCGCCAGGGCAGATCCGTCTCGGATAACGGACGCCCTCCGGTGGCGGTCTCAAACTGTGTCTGACTGTGATCGTTGCCCAGCAGCTGGTCGGCTTTGGGATTGGCCAAAAGCTTTTGACCATTTGGCCCAAAAACCACAGCGCCCATATCAGGGTTGGCAAGTATCTTGGACAAGATAAAGGGAAACTGGAACATAGGGCTACCGCCCTGATCGCCCAACATGGCCTCTATGGAGCGGGAGACTTGAGTCAGCTCGGGATAGAGCTTGTCTTTTTGGGCCGAGAGAGCACCGATGGAGCTTTGCAAATCGGAAAGGCGGTGCAGAAGGTCTTTGATCGGTTCAGGCTGGTTATTGGCGCCTGAGTGTTCTTGGTTGTTTGACAAGGTCTCATCCTTTTATTTAGCAAATGCATCTAGCAAAGCAGACAGTCTAATTGTAATTGAAATTGTAATTTTAAACCGCCCCCCACACAAGCCGCGATAATGCCACTGTTGGTAGTGGCAGATCTCCGCCTTCGGACCTGGCTTGCGACCCTAGTGTGTATTGTCGCTAGCTGGGTATATCAAATCTACAAGGGGGATCCAAAATGTCTGATAACACCACCAGAATCAACTCTATTGCCCAGCCTGTGGACCGTATTGTCGAGGCTCATCGAGTCTTGCCCGGTTTACTCGAGGATGCCAGGGGGCTCGATTGCACTGCATCGATCCAGATATCTCTCGCTGCATTGATAGGCAATGATGAGTTTAAGCAACTGGGGGCATTTCCCTTGCATCTCGCCCGTTTGGGACAAGATCGAGAGATGGGCATGGTCATCTGCGAGGCTGCGGGGCAGATCATGATGGCCAATGGCGCTTTTCTGGACCTGTTGCATCTCAAGCGTCAGCCGGATCAGCTCGAGATACCTGATAGCCTGGCCTTGCATCTACTAGACGAAAAGCTAGATGAATCTCAAGAGCGCATTGGCATGTGGCCTTGGGTCGATTTTTTGTCCGATCCTACGGCTCCGCAGTTTAAATTGCAGCGTTATGCCACCAAATATAGTGAACGTGGTAAACAAGTCAGCAAGATAGTACAGTTTTTGATGGTGCCTTTAGCTGATGGATCGGCCAATCAAGGAGTTATCTCTTTTTTGACTGATGCTACCGAAGAAGTCGAACTCGAGCGGAGATTAGCTGATATACACCAGCAATTGGTCAATAGGCTCAATGAGCTAGAGGAGCCGGTCAGACAGCTAGAGCGTATGCTTGTGCGAATCAAGGAGCTACCTCAGGCCCTGACGCCTGGCAGTGCAAGTGCTCATGAGGATGAGGATCAGCAGCAAGAATATGCACCAGAGCAAGCACAAGAACAAGAGCAAGAACCAGAACAAGAATCAGAACAAGAACGTGAACAAGAACAGGCACAAGATGTCGATAACCAGTTAGAGCAAGACCAAGCACAAGAACAAGATCAAGAACAAGAAGACGATCACCAAACAAATCAAGAGACAGAGTTAAAGCAAGATCTAGAGCAAGAACAAGAACTAGAGCCAGAACTAGAGCCAGAACAAGCAATAAACCAAGATTTCGAACCAGCTCAAGATCAGGACCAACAATCTCAACAGGATCTAGACGATGATTCTCCCTTTGCCTTTGATGTAACCGATGAGATCACTGCCTTACAAAGATCTCTCGACTCGATCAACGAGCAAGCTGATGTTTCGCTCACTATCCTCGAAGAACCTCTCAAATTGCCGAGAACTGCTACCAATCGCTGTCTGGTTGTTGACGATATTCCCGTCAATCAAAAACTCCTGGTCTTGCAGCTCAAACGCTTTGGTTACACGCCGGATTTGGCTGCCAACGGCTTCGAAGCCTTGGAGGCCATCAAAGCCAATGATTATGACGTCGTATTTATGGATCTCGATATGCCCCTCATGAATGGCTTCGATGCGGTACGGGAGTTGCGCAAGAGAGAAAGCCAGCACCCCCGCTACCAGGACTGGCATTTGCCGGTGATCGGCATGGTTGCATACGATAGAGACGGGGATCGCCAATCCTGTCTTGATGCAGGCATGGATGATTGTCTCGTCAAAGGTGTTGCAGCCAACAAACTTAAACAATTGCTGGATGACCTGAGCCATATCGATCAAGAGCATGATCACGATCTATCTGGTGCGGACGCTCAAATGGCTGATGGAGCTCATGCCTCAGACATTGACGCCGGTCATGATGAGTCGTCTCACGATCGCAATGATGGGCAAAACTCAGACAAGTCGGAGCTACTCGAAGCAGGCATGAAGGCCCAGCTCGGTGGTGGTCCAGTCGAAGAAAATATTCTTGTCAGAGCATTTATATCCTCAATGGACGATCTAGTGCAAAACCTGCAAAGGCAGGTAGACAACAGAGAGCGCGACCGGATTTCGCATCTCAAGGATAATGTCGGGCATGGACTCAACTCGCTCAAATTGACTAATCTAGACAAGGTGCTGGACGAGATCATCACACTCAGTGATAGGGGCGATTGGCCTCAAGTCAGGCTCAAATATCTCAAGCTCAAGACTCTATACATGAAGGCCCAATCGGACCTCAAAAAATCTCACCCACGAGCTTTTGGTGAGATGGCCGGACAGCAGCACCAGTAATCCGAGAGTTTGTATTAAAAGCTGGAAACCATTAAGAAGGGCATTTTTGCATGATCGGTCTAGAAACCATATTGATGATAGGACTTGGGATCTCCTTCCTCATCCACATCATCAGCCTTTTTCAGGTCTTTGCGCTCAATAAGCGCATCGGTCATATGCACACGACTGGTCGAGCTCTCAAAGACCTTGGCGCTGATATCGCTGGTGTTAAACGCGAGCAAAACATGCTCAACGACAATTTTCAGAGATTTAGGACACAGAGTCTTGCTGGTATTGGCGAAACGATCAATCACACTATTAGAGAGTCTGCAGCGGACTTTCTAAGAGACGATATCGAGCGGGCCGTGGCAAAGTCCGTCGATGCGCAGATACAAAATATCGACCGAGCCACTACATCCAATGCCTTTCAACAACCTGTGATAGACAAGGATGAGATCAAGGAAAGTATCCGTATCGCTCTTGCTCGCGAGGTAAAGAGCGAACTCGAGATTTTAGGTAGAGAGTTTGATAATGCCCTGACCATGGTCGTCACCAAAGTCAACGAACTCGATGGGCGCACTGCTGGTGGTGCATTGCCACCTGACGTCGAGCAAAAAATGTCGGCCTTGGCAGAGGATCTTGTGCAAATTAGAGACGAGCATCAATCTCTCCTCAAAACTTACCAGGCAAGCCCACAGACCAAGGGCGCAGATCTCGAAGAATTCAATCGTGCCATAGCTATCGATCGCTTTCTCATTTCACTGGATAATCCCCGCGATCGTGTCCGCTGCTTGCTTTCTTCTATCGATACGGTCAAAGATCCTGCAACATTAGGCAAACTCGCAGTTGCTTATCCGTCGGATAATAGCTGGCTGATATTGAGAGAACTCGCCGAAAACTCGATAGTTTCAGAAGTGGGCGGCTGGTCCTTGCTGTGTGGGGCGGTCCTTAAATTGACCCACGCAAGCACTCGCAAAGAGCGCAGGCTTGGTTATGAGCTTTTGCAGTCGGCAAGACAATCTTTTCAGTCGATCCCTGCTGGTCATCATGATGGGCTTTATTGCGCGGTCTCACGTCTCAGCAAAATAGAACACGAAAACAAAAATGATGCCGTGTCTCAACTTTTGCACGAGCAAGCGCAAAACCACATCAAATATATGAAAAATCAGAAGCCCAGCGAGTTGGGATCTGCTTGCATGCAATTGGCTGATTTTTATATTGGAGATAAGAGGTTTGAGCCAGCCTCTGTGCTTTTGAGTTTCTTGCTCGAACTCTCTTGCGAGGTCTTCCCAGATCAATCAGAAGGTCTCCGCAGTCTCTGGCGCAAGTTTGCCCTATGTCTCTGGGAGATGTACAAGCTCGAAGGCAGCGAGTCGCGTTTTGATTTTATCGACGATAATCTCCTCCAACTTATGCGCTCTGCCATTGCCGATGGTGCTCTCCATCTGAGTGGCGAAGAAGAGGAAAATATCCTTCTGGCCTTAATGATTGTGTCGTCCCGCCGCAATAAAGGGGATGAGTTTAAACAAGCATGTCGGACATTGCTAGATCTAAAAAGTGATGTGCCAGCCATTGAGCCTTCGCTCAAGAGCATGGCTCGAGATAAGTTTGTGCGTATCATGACCGTGATTGCCAATCATCTGGCCGACAAAAATCTTGGCGCTGACGCCGAATACCTCGAGTTTTCTACCAAGCTGGTAGATAGATTTGCCAAAATCGAAGATTTTTCTCGTGCTGCCGCTATTGGCGTGCGGGTGGTCGATGCCATGCTAGCCACAAAAGGAGAGGCGCAAGAGACTATCGATGCTCTCAACAATCTAGCTAGTATTTACAGATCGCTCGAGAGATACGACCTTGCCGAAGAATGCTATAAGCGAGTTCTTGAGATGCAGTACACGGTCTACCAAAACGAAAACGAAAAAATGGTTGAGGTATTGCTCAACCTTGCTCAAGTTTGCTTGCAACTCAATAATGCAGGCGAAGCCGAAGTCTTTGTCGAATCGGCGATCGAAATGGCCAATACCATCGAGTTTAACAATGCCGACCAGGACAATAGTCATGGCAAGGAACAATTGCTAAATCGTGCCAACGAGTTAAAAGGCGAATTGCAGCTCGCCTAGGCTTGTACATCCCAATTTGAGCGTTTTCGACTGCGTTCATAAAGCGGGATCAAAAACCATAAGGTGCCAAGGAAAGCAAAGGCCACCAATACTATGCCTAGTGCGACCTGCCAATTGTCTGTGGCTTCCTGGCAGACGATATAGGTATCGCACATTAAAGAGGCGAGTAAGGCGGCAATGCCAAAACGTAGCAGTCGAGAGGCATAATTGACCAGTCTGCGTGATACCGAATGCTTTTGCACGATCCTGTGATGAGGGGCTGGAGCCAAAAGAAAGCCCATGGCCATGATTGTGAAAAGCAGTGCGGCTAGGTGAAGACCCCTTTCGACACTTGTCAGCTCTTTAAAGGTCGGATTGAAGACAGCGATCAACTGAAAGCCAAAAAGAGTCTGGACACCAGGAATGACCATCCTGACTTCTTCAAGAGTATGTTTCAGTACATCTTTCAGTTCTAAAGATTCTTCTTCTTCTTCTTCTTCTTTTTCCTCTTTTTCCTCTTTCTCTTCTCTTCTTTCTTCTTCGCGATCCGATACTGCCAGAGGCTTTTGCATATAAAAAAACCGACCGGGACTGACTTGCTTACAGACTCACGGTCGATTAGATAGTTCCTAAAATGTCGGATTTCAAATGCAAGCTATTCTTGCTGCTGCTGTCTTTCCTCCAACTCTTTCATCAATTGATCCTGACGTTTTTCGGCTGCCAGGGTCTCGGTTTGTTTCTTTTCGATCTGCTTAGCCCTGGCCATCTCGTCCCAACGACGGCGTTCGTGTTCTTCGGCCTGTCTTCTGCGATCGAGTTCCTCTTTGCGACGACGTTCGGCGCGCTCTTGCTCCTGGCGACGGATCGCTTCTTCTTCGCGCTGCTTTCTCATCTTGTCGGTGCTGGACATTGCAATTCCCCCGGTCTGACAACGATTTTGCCTGCTACAACTGGACATTGATATCATTCCCCATATGGCTTGGTTCTAGTCTTCGCGATACTTGCGGGCGACGCCGGTTTCTATTGCTGCTTGCATAACCGCTTCAGCTACTTTTTGAGCAACAAGCGGGTTAAATACGCCAGGGATTATGTAATCCTCGTTTAGCTCATTGTCAGCGATCACGTCAGCGATGGCATAGGCTGCAGCTAACTTCATCTCTTCGTTGATGTCCGAGGCATGACAGTCGAGAGCACCTCTAAAGATGCCAGGAAAGCACAATACATTATTGATCTGGTTAGGATAATCGGATCTTCCAGTGGCCATGATGCGTACAAAAGGGGCTGCCTCTTCGGGCATGATCTCTGGAGTTGGATTGGCCATGGCAAAGACAATCGGATCCTTGGCCATTCTTTTTAGTTGCTCGGCATCGATGGTGCCGGGGCCGGAGAGGCCCAAAAAGAGGTCGGCTCCGACCAGCGCATCGCCGATTTTACCCTCAAAACCTTCCGGATTGGTATTTCGGGCAAACCAGTCTTTCATGTAGTTCATATTGGCTCGCCCCTTATAGATCGCACCGGTGCGGTCGAAGCCTATGATATTGCGGACCCCGGCCGACATAAGGATCTTGGAGCATGCGACTCCAGCGGCTCCTACCCCGGAGACGATGACCTTGAGCGAGTCAATAGGTTTCTTGACGATCTTGAGTGCATTGATCAAAGCTGCCAGTACTACCACAGCAGTACCATGCTGGTCGTCGTGAAAGACCGGTATGTCTAGCTCTTTTTTAAGCCGATCTTCTATCTCAAAGCAACGTGGGGCTGAAATGTCCTCGAGATTGATGCCACCAAATACGGGAGCAATGAGTTTGCAGGCCTTGATGATCTCTTCGGTATCTTTGGTGTCGAGAGCGATGGGGAAGGCATCGATCTTGCCAAACTCCTTAAAGAGCATGGCTTTGCCTTCCATTACCGGCAATCCTGCTGCAGGCCCTATATCGCCAAGCCCAAGCACGGCAGTGCCGTCAGTGACAACGGCAACAGTGTTGCGCTTGATGGTGAGATTGTAGACTTTTTCGGGCTCTTCGTGGATAGCCATGCAGACTCGAGCAACACCTGGCGTGTAGGCCATGGACAGGTCGTCGCGAGTCGCGAGAGGTACCTTGTTGGCCATGCGGATTTTGCCGCCTAGATGCATGAGAAAGACCCGGTCAGAGACATTGACGACCTCTAAATCTGGTAGTGATTTGAGAGCCTCGACCAATTTTTTGCCATGAGTCTGATCTTTTACTTTGATGGTGATGTCACGGATGATGTCATCCTGCTGAAAACCTGCGATGTCTATAGCACCGATATCGCAGTCGTGTTCGCCGATTAATGATGTCACCTTGCCAAGCATGCCGGGCTTATTTTTAAGTTTGAGTCTCAAGGTGAGGCTATAGCTCGCGCTCGGGCGGGAGCCGTTATTGCTTGTGTTCTTGCTTGCTGCGGCCGTATCTGTGGCTCTGCTTGCGTTTGGCGACTCCATCGGCATATACCTCTGTGTTAAGCTTGAACAGTCGCAAATACTATCATTTCGATCGCTATTTTCGGCGCAACCAGGTTAGGAGTTTTAACCGTGCAAAAGAAAGAAATTGTAGGAAATTTTGAGATCAGCAAAGACGGTGCTGTCAGCCGTCGCGAAGTTTTGATGATGGGTGCCCTCGCTGCTACAGGACTGGCTGTCGCCAGCAATAGTGGAGCTGGTGCGGCAGAGCCGGCAGCCAATGCTCCGGCCGTTAAAGAGATCTACAAGGCCAAGGACTTCAGCGCCCTGGCAAAGGCCGGCATGCCTGGTCTTTCAGCCAGCCAGGTAGAGCAGCATCTCAAGCTCTATAAGGGTTATGTTGGAAAGTCCAATGAGATTTATGGCAAGCTCAAGGATGTGGACATCACCTCAGCCAATGCGACTTACTCGCCGCTTAGAGAGCTCTTGATGGAGCAATCATTTGCAGTCAATGGCATGGTTTATCACGAGTTTTATTTTGGCAATCTCGGAGGTAAGGGCGGCGATCCGCAAGGCGACCTCAAGAGTCTGCTAGACGAACGCTTTGGCTCTCCTGCCAAATTCAAAGACTTTCTCATCGCTGCAGGCAAGAGCATGAGAGGCTGGGTGGTCGTAGGCTACAACCTCAGAGGCGCACACATAGATGTCTATGGCCTCGACATGCATAATATGTGGTCGCCACAAAATGTGGTACCACTTTTGGTGCTCGATGTCTACGAACATGCTTATATGGTCGATTACGGCATCGATCGTGCCAAATACCTCGATGCCTTTTACAACAATCTCGACTTTGACATAGTCTCCAAACGCCTCGCCAAGGCACGCAAGTGCGAATCCGGTGAGATGACAACTGTTTGACATCGGACATTAATGTCTAGATAAATGCTCAGGGCAAAAAGAGGACCGACCAAAATAATGGCTCGGTTCTCTTTTTGTTCTATACTTGCCTGACGTCTCAGTAAATTATTTTTCTTTTGCGAGGTTGCGTCTAGATGTCCAACGACAGGAGCCTAAGCCGTCGATCACTCCTAAAAAAGTCACTGACTATAACTGGGGGGCTGATGGCCTCGGGCTTGCTCGATCCTCTTGCCTGGGCGCGATTGGTAGAGATTTCAGAGCAAAGGAGCGCAGCCCTCAAAAAAATGGGCTTTAAAGGGACGGTTGTCAAACGCGGTGACAAGACCTTCGACTCTTATGTATATGGTGAACTCTGGAATAAATTGCATCCAGAGAGGTCGCCCGATATCGTCTGTGTCGTCGAGAGTGATGATGATGTGATCACCTGCATCAAATTTGCGTCAGCAAATAAGATAAAAGTAGCTGTGCGTGGTGGTGGCCACAACTGGTGCCAACCTTCCGTCAGGCAGGGCGGCATGTTGATCGATTTGAGCAGATTGACTCGAGTGGTGTCGATAGACAAAGACAATAAAAAAGCAATTGTCGAGCCCATCGTCTCCAATCGAGAAATGCAAAAAGCACTCAACGCTCTGGGTTTGAGCTATCCTACCGGGCATTGTCCTCAAGTCAAAATGAGCGGTTATCTCTTAAGTGGTGGCATGGCCTGGAATCACGGCGTGTGGGGGCCGGGCGTGGGTAGCATCGAAGCCATCGACTTGGTCACTGCCGAAGGCAAATTGATCAAGGCTTCAGCAACCGAAAACCAGGATTTCTTTTGGGCCTGCCGTGGTGCTGGCCCGGCCACATTTTGCGTGGTGCTCCGTTATCACCTCAAGCTCTATGATCTGCCCAAATACATTGGATCGAGCGCTTATTATTTCCCTTATTCGCAATTGCTCGCCCTGTCTGATTGGGTCAGCCAAACAGCTCCCAAGTTGCCTGCCAATGTAGAGTTTTCGATCTTTGCCATTACAGCGCCGGACAAATACAAAGAGCAGTGTGCAGCCGATGGCAGCAAGGACAAAATTGTATTGGTGACTGCCGTCTCGTTTACCGACACCCGCGAGCAGGCTCTCAAAGATCTAGACCTTGTCGACAAGTGTCCTCTGATGGATCATGCCCTTGAGCGCAATTTTTGTGCTGAGACCAATTTTGAAAAGCTCTTTGATGCCTCCGGGGCCTTGTGGCCAGAAAATCTCCGTTGCAAAGTCGATGCTATTTTTTCAGAATCCAACTTGCAAAAGCTCTATGGCCCAGTAAAAGATCATTTTAGAGATTTTGAGTCACCACAGACGGTACTGATGTTTGCGGCTTTTACTGGTCCTGATCTGCCACTAAAAACTCCTGCTGATGCTGCTTTTAGCATGACAGGCAATTTTTATGGTGGACCCTGGACCATGTGGCAAGAGGCCAAGGATGACAGCCGCTCCATCGCCTGGCACGAAAAGTGCATACAGCTCATGAGTCCTGAGATTTGCGGCCATTATGTTTCCGAGACCGATACTATCGACCATGCTGACTACAATAAAAAGGCCTATAAAGGCAAAAATTTTGAAAGATTGGCGGTCCTGCGCAAAAAGCACGATCCACAAGGACTCTTTTTCGATTGGCACGAAGGCCTGTCGTAATTGAAAGGAAGCCCGGTTACCCCCTCACATATTGGAGTAGCAATGTTTGGAAAACGAGAGCCAATCGTCAAAAGAGCATTAAATCTTTTGATGCTGGCCAGCCTTATCTTGAGTATGGATAGTGCGCTGACCGCATCACCTGCAGTGGCTGCAGAGACAGCTAAGCCGCAGTTTTTTGGTGTGGAGTACGATCCTGCCTTTACCCAGGTCACGCATTATGAGTCGAGCGAACCCTATGAGGTCGATCTGACTCTGCTAAAAAAAGACTCTATGTCGCACATTCAACCCTGGAGCGGCTATTGCAATGAGAGCGACTGGCCTGCCGATATCGCCAAAAAAGTGCCATGTCAGACTGCCAATATCAAACCCAGTCTCAAGTATGCTGGAGTCGAGATCAAGGGCAATAAATGGATGAGACTCGCCTGTGCCGAAGCTCTCAAGAGCGTACAAAATGGTGGTGGACCCTTTAGCACTGTCATCGTGCAGATCGATGATGATACCAAAAAAGTCATCCGCTACTGGGTATCGCACAATGCAGTGGTCATGTGGAAAGACCCAACTGCTCATGGTGAAACCACGGCTATCCGTCAAGCCTGCAAAGAACTCAACGTGATCAACCTGGGCAAGATCGATAAGGATGATCCAAACCTTAAATTGCCGCAGACCTGCAAGTATAGCCATTGCGAACTCTACACCTCAGCCGAGCCCTGCCCTATGTGCTATTGCGCCACTCGCTGGGCACGCATCGACAATATCTTTTTTGCTGCCACTGTATATGATGCTGCCGCTCAAGGCGTCAATTTTAGCGATGAGCCGATCTATGCCGAGATTTCTCAAAACTATAGCGATCGCAAAAAGATGGGCGTCAACTGCTATCAGTGCGAACTCGATAACAGCCTCGATGCCTTTAACCACTATAAGCGCATCAGCAAAGGCAAATATTAGAGTCCAGCTCTATCTAGATACACACAAAAAAAGGAGAGTCACCTCTCCTTTTTTTTGTGTTTTATATCATTGTGCATGACTTATTCGATGGTAAAGTCCAACTCCATTTTATTGGGAGCTTTTTGCACATTGGTCTTTGAGATGGGATTGTGACCAGTTTGTTTGCCAGGTTTATAAGAGACCAGCGCAGTCTCTTGCTGCATGTCTTCTGATGCGCTATCGGAGCCTGTGTTTGCGCTATTTTTTGCTACGATCTTGACCTCGCGAGCGTTATATATAGCGGATTGATTGACTAATTTGCGATATTGCTCGAGGGTCATCGGCATCGAGCGAAATGGCCCCTCATTGACACCGTTGGTATTCATAGCGACCGCAAAAGGTGCATCTTGTTGTTGTGGTTCTATTGTTGCTGGAGTGGCGAATATAAAAATGCGCTCGTGGATGACCTTTTCGCCGGGTTTTTTGCTCAACTGATACTCGAATGGACTTTCTTGACCGCCTACGTTGATAGTCTGGCCTGCTTTGAGAGCGTTATCCTGTTGGTATTGATTGGGAAAAATCCTGGTTAATTTGCCTTTGCCATCATAATCAAACATAGTGATGCTGCAGTCTTTGACGGCTTTGAGTGTGACTGCCATCTTTTCGCCATTTTTATACGATGGTCTATTGCCTGGTTTGTTCAGCCATGCCTCAAAAAAGACTTCTTCATTATTGGCATGGTTTTCGGCTTGATGCGTGATTATAGGCGTCACGCGATGCTTGGCCTGGGTTTTCAATGGCGAGATTTTTATCTGATTTATCTTTACAGGACTTGCTTTTGCAGGACTGATTTTTACAGGACTTGCTTTAACGGGACTTGCTTGCTGCACCTTGATAGAGTTGGCACTGGGTGCAGGAGCGCCGCCAATGCGCCCTAGATACAGTCCTCTGTCCTGGCTGTTTTGCATTTCTTGCGCCGTGGGACCTGAGCTCTTAGCCGTCTCTTGCTTAGTCGTGGACGCCTGGCAATATGCCTCCAGGCTGATGGTAGAGAGAGCAAATGACATGGCCACCGTTAGAGTCGTAGCGTATAAAGGTCTCATGAGTCGATCCTCAAACTTGTGTATGTCGTTACGTCTCGCCGCCGATCTTTAGGGGGACCACGGCAAATATTTTTTTGCCTAAATTATAGACGCGGATCTGCTACCGGGCCGTCAAACTGGATGTCGAGCACCTGATCCGGATATTTTTCCTTGAGCGCCTCGGCCTGAGCTATTTCTCCATTGAGCGGCACCAATACGCTGCTGTCTTTATTGCTGCGATAGTTGCTCTCTGCCAATTCTAGAGGTGGCAGGGCAGTAGAAATCGCGATCAGACGCATTTTTTGAGGGTTTGGATCGACTCTAATAAAGTCATTAGAGAGCCGATCGATAGAGATAAATTTGCCAGCAGAGATCTTATTGACCTCCGCCCCCTTAACTGGCGGAAAACCCCGTCCCCAGTCGTTTAGACCTAGTTGCCAATATAAATAGAGATAAGAGTCGCTGCCGGGAGTGATCGTAAACTGAGCGACCTGTCCAGTCTTAAAGCCTTTGCGCGGATGATTGAGGGTGATCTTGACCGGCTTGATGCCAGGCTTTTGGATCTGATAGCTCTGCGCCACCGGGGAGATCATGATGAAAGAAACAATAGCGAATGATGCCAGGCATGTAAGTGCCAGAGCCAGGGCGAAAGGCAGAGGAGAGAGGCTTTGAGGCTCTGCGAGCTGGGTCTGGCTGGGTGCGTCTATACCAAGATCTCGTAGGGCATCGATCCAGAGAGCGAGGCGGATCGAGGTCGTTGGCAGATTGAGGCCCGGCAGTGTGGCAGTGTCGCCGCAGTGTATGGCTACTACAGACTCTCCGTCAAAGACAGGCGCACCGGAGTCTCCGGGCGAGAGACCAAGATCATGCAAGAGATGAAAATTGTCATGCTTGCGCAGCGGTCCTAAGAGAGAGCCAGTCTGTATCAGAGGATTGACTGCCGAACTAAATTGCCCCAGATGTATGGGATACCGTATGGCTGAGAGAGAATCCTGCGCATTGAGGACCTTTTCGTAGACTATAGGGAGCGGTCGAGCCATTGATTCTTGGCCGTGCAGCTCGACTGAAATGACTGCTGTATCAAATTTGACTAGTTGGTCAGGCTGTCTCACAAAGGAGGGATGGAGCTTGATCTCCTTGACCTGATATCTATTACCCGAATTAGGAAAGCTGATAATTATTTGTGATGGATTGGCGATGAAAGCCTCGACGACATGACCGGCCGTGGCGAGCTTGTTGTATGCCGCGAGCCAGGCTTGGCCGAGCACTTGCTCCCGCCCGCCTTCTCCGTCGATCTTGATTACGTGCGCGAGCGAACCAGCATACTGATCCGCTTTGAGGCTAAATGGGGTAATGGCTCCGTGCGTGCTGGCCTTGCCTTTTGTGCTCTTGGCCAAGACAAATCTCCAATCAATACCTGTACAATGATACAAGAAATGACAGAAGCCAACACGGACGAGCCCAGCCAAAATATCCCCATAACCGAGCCTGCCATAGAGCCGGCTCCGGCCTCCGCTCCGCAAGGGCAGGCATCACGCTATACTCTGGCGAGCTACTGGTGGATCCCAGCTTCATTTATTTTCCCCTATATTTTGGCCTCTCGCAGACCCAATATCAGAGAGGTCTATACCAATCCCGAAACCATTGGTTTTGGCCTGGTCGGTCTAGCTGCTGCGCTTACTGTATATGTACTGTGGTATCTGGATAGCGCTATTGGTGCCAGGCAAAAGATCAGCCAGATCACAGCGCGCACTGATCGTGTCCTTGTCTACATTTTGGGCTTTTTCCTCTGGCTCTGCATGGCATCTATATTTGCAGTTATATTTATGGCGGCCAATCAGATCATGGAGAAAGCGCCCCAATTGAGTTTGTGATGCCCAGTCAGATACAGATAGATGAAATAATCGAAATCATGCCCGAGTGGCGGCCGGTGAGGGATAGCGTCAAGGCTAGCCTCAATCGCGAGCCACAAGCCCATGAGCTCTTTGAGCGTCTAGGTGCCAAGGCCCTCATCAATGCTGCTGTGCAGCTGGGCAAAAAGGACGATAAGGCTGGTCAGTTTTATATCAAGCAGCTGCGCGATCATTACTATCAGCCGCTGATAGCACGCATGCTCAATAGCAATCAAAATCTCAAGCGATTTTTTATTCAGAGGCATATGGCGGCTGATTGGCAAAAAGATCAGACTTTATCTATGTCTCAAGATCTTGCCGTCAAAATGGAAGGCGTCCTCAAAAAACACCTGGCTAGTGGCACCGAAGATGGTTTTAAGGTCTTGTTGCCTGCATATATACAGCGCACCGTGCACAATGCAGTGGTCGATCACGTCAAATCGGAATGGCAGTGGGAAAAAGAAACGCTGCAAGATCTCAGTCTCGATCCAGACATGGAAGATCCGCGCTCACTCGCCAGTGCCGATCGAGAGCAGATCCCCGAAAATCAGATGCTGTCTCGCGAGCAAGTGACCGAGCTAAACAAATTGAGACGCGAACTCGAGGCGATGCTGCGCGAACCAGGCGTGGTGCGCGAACCGCTCATGGTAGTCGATTTGATGTTTGGTCTGGGACTGACTCCCAAGAGCAAGCTCGGTCAAGAGCTGACTATGCGCGAGGTGACCGTCGCTCTCGACTTGCCGGGCGAGACACAGGCGCGAAAGATCGCTCGCTGCCAGGTCCTGTTGGACAAGGGGCTCGATATGATCAGGCAGAGGGTACGTGCAAAGATGCCTGAGGTGGCCAGCTCCTGGCAGGCCGATATCAATGTCAATACTGCCAGTCGCCGCGAACTCACTCACCAGCTCAATCTTACCGAAGGAGAGGTCGATCGACTCATAGCCGAAAGGCAGTATTACAGCATGCAAGAATTGATCGACAAAGGCGTGATCAAGCTTGCCAAACTGCAAAGCATTGTAAGCAATGGCGCTGTGGCGGCCTTTGTACCTGTGGAGATCAATAGCTGCACGACCAGAGACATGATCGATATTTTGGGCTTCACCAAGGATGCTGCGCAAAAAATCACTGCCTCCCGTCCCTTTGCTGATCTCAAATCTTTCACCTCTTATATTGTCGCCAATAATCTCGCCAAGACTATAGATGCTGCAATCGACCGCGGCCTGGTGGTCAAGCCGCCGGTCTCGGCTCAAGCAGGCAAAAAAGTCGACGTCAATCAAGCTCCTGTCGAACAATTGCTTGCTCTGGGCATAGATGCAGGTTCGGCGCAACTCATCTTGAGAGGGCGTCCTTTTGCCACCTGGGGCGAACTCGAGGATTTTGTCTCCTTGGATGAGGCCAGCTGGCAAAAACTAAGGCAAAATGCATGCCTAATGGCTTGACCCGACCGGGTTTACGGATTTTTGGCCTTTCCCGGCTAAATTTGCCGCGCAGGCAGTCTTTCTATCGTTCAATACCCAAACGTGCAGCATCATGAATAAACCAAATACCGACAATTTTGTTTTACTGGCGCCCGAGTTGGCAAGGATGGCGCAGATTAGAGCGCGCGAGACCGGAGGGTCGGCACGAGCAGAAATAGCCCGCACAATAGCTTGCCAATGGGTGGCAGAACAAGAACAAGAACGCATGATGCTCGATGGCGATGTCCTCGCAATGTCTGACAATCTGTTTGGAGCTTTGGGCGTCAACGATATATGCATCGACGGCAAGAGATTTGATGTCAGACCTCTTTTAATACAGGATGACAAAAGCGGCAGCTCTTATGTCGAGATCGACCGCGCACTGGTCAATACTCCATATCTGGCCAATGGATCATTGATTGTCAAATTGGATGGATTGAGAGGCGGCCAGATTGTTGCTGCCATCAAATCAGGTGCCTATATGGCTGCATCCGAAAAAACAGAGGCTAAGGACGACGCACTGGTGGTGGTGCCCGTCGAGGTCGCCGATCATTTTGACCCCCTCCTCTATCTGCAGGATCTGCTTGAGACCCTGGCTCGGATGCCGCAGATCAACGTGCAGCCAGCCAAGCCCAACGCACAGTTTGCTGATGAGCTGCGCATGCTGCTCGATCATGATCCAAGATTGAGTCAGTCCAAAGCCAGGGCGGTGGTAGCTCATCTGGTATCACATTGGTCCGAGAAGATGCAAGGCGAGGTGGACGAGCTCAAGATGCCGCAATCCAAAAAAATCCTTACGCGTACTCTCAGTCGGGCAGCATTTTGGCATGCTCGAGTGGAGCGTACGGTTGAAAGAGTGATCGAGCATTTTCCTGATCTGGACCGGGAGCCTATACGTCAAGCCGTATTGGCTCTAGGAGAAAGATTTGGTGGAGAGACTGCCGCGCCTAAGTTTAAAAACGAGCTCTGTAATCAGATCGCCGACATCAAGCTGGCCAGTTACAAGGCTGCAGATGCTGCTCGCCAGAGCCGAGCTAAAGACGTCTTTGCTCGAGTCATGGCCGGTGCCGAATCAGTGGCCACTATAAGAGATTTGCTTAGCGCCAGGTCTCAAGCAGCATTTGCCATAGACATGGCTACAAAAATCAAAAAAGGCAGAGAAAAGTTGTCTCAAAACGTTATCGAGTTTGTAAGTGCCGGCGTGGATGAGATCGGCAAGGCTTTTCAAGAGATGTCGCTAGCGCCGGCCTATGCTACGCACTCTAGCAGCGGCAGTACTGATGAAACAGTCGAAACCATAGACGAGGCCCTGCAATTGATGGCCGTAGGCGACCTTGCTCACAATCTCAGGCAACTCTCGAAAGAGCTTTAAGGGGCCGGCCCTTTGGGGTACAATCGGCACATGCCAGTCGATACGTTAAATCCAGATCGCCTACACAATGCTGCCGTCTGCGACGCTTGCGGAGCAGCCAATCAACACGACATGGCATTTTGCCTGGCTTGCGGGCATGTCTTGTCGACCAGGCTGGCCGCAGAGAGGCATGTATCCGGTGTTGCACGCAGGCAATGCAAGACCTGCCATAGAGCCGATGAGCTCAATTATCGATTTTGCATATTTTGTGGTGCCGCGATCGATCTGGTGATTGGTCGTACTACCAGGCCCGAGGCACTCGAAAAATTTACCCAAGAATTGACCACATATAGTCAGACCGGCAATATGCAGATCAATCCGGCTCTATACCCTTCGCTCAATTTTGATCCAGCCAGGCAGAGCCAAGTCCGCATGCCCGCTATGGGCAATGCTGGCGAAACGCTTTATGCCGCAGGACAAGGCGGCACCAGTACTCAGGCTCACGATCCTACCGCTAGTGCTTTTATTTGGCTTTCACTCATAGGGCTCATCCTCGGTGGAGTAATGGCCTATTTATTTTCATCTTATCTGACCCCTTTATATTTCTCTTTTCTTTCTCCCAATACCGATCTTTTGATTTTCACAGACAAAAAATACGTCAATGTCTCGATCGAAAACAAAGATCGTACGCAGATGATACTAGGGCAGACCAGCAAGGCAGGTTCGCTGGGTCTCAATGATGTTGCGGTTGGCAAAAATTATCTCAATTTTTCTCAAAATAACAGTCGCGGGCTCAACCAGGTCTGCCAGATCGAAAAAGGTCGCCTCAACCTCATAGGTTTTGGGGGCAATAATGGCAAAGTGACCCTACCGGCGGTGCAAAAATGACGGCACAATCACAGACTCTGTCCTGTCCGACCTGCAGTCGAGCCTTGCCTGAGGGTAGCAAATATTGCGGTTTTGACGGTACGGATCTGGCTCTGGCGGCCGAGAGCGGATCGCGCAAAAAGACTTGCTCGATATGCGGGCGCATCTATCCGGGCTATGCATCTTTTTGTGCCTATGACCGGTCCTCGCTCAATGATGTCGAACAAAATGCAAGAGCACAGGCTGCATCTGCCCAATCGCAAGTGACACAGGCTCCCGAACCAAAGCCGGTGCCTGATGCGCAAGCCGACGAAGAACCATACAGCAATCTCTTAGGACGCACTATCGATGGCAAATATCTTGTCCAGTCAGTCTTAGGCGAAGGAGGCATGGCGCTGGTCTACCGTGCGCATCATGTGCAGATGGAACGTACGGTAGTGATCAAGGTCATGCAAGGGTGGCTTTTGTCCAATCGCAATTCGATCGAGAGATTTGAGCGCGAATGCAAGCTCACAGCCAAGCTTTCGCATCCCAATATCGTCTCGGTATTTGATGTCGGCACGATCAACGGTCGTGAACCCTATCTTGTCATGGAATACATCAAAGGCGAATCGCTGGCGGACAAGATCCATAAAGAAGAGTCCCTGCCCTATGCCACCTGTGGCAATATCATCGTGCAGATCTGTCGTGGCCTACAAGAAGCCCACAGCATGGGCATCATCCACCGCGATCTCAAACCTGACAATATACTCCTGCAGCACAAGTCCGATCGCCCCGATTGGGTCAAGATCGTCGACTTTGGTATCAGCAATCTAGTGCAGGGCACCAAAAAACTCACCAAGACCGGGCGCATGGTGGGCACCCCGGAGTATATCGCCCCCGAACAGCTCAAGGATCGCCCCATCGACATCCGGACAGATCTTTATGCAGTGGGCGTAATGATGTTTGAGATGCTGACAGGCAAGGTGCCCTTTGATGGCGAATCATCCGAATCAATCCTGATGAAGCATCTAATGGAAGACGCACCACTCATATCGCAAGTAAAAGAAGAACTGGCTCCAGGCAATCCATTTGAGGCCATTATCGTCAAATTGCTGCGTAAAGAGCCGGACGATCGTTATCAGACCGCAACCGAGCTGAGGCTCGACATAGAGCAGGCCTTGAGTCAGACCCTGCTTAAAAAGGGTTGAGATGAAACTGCCTCATGCTTTGCTTATAGCTCTATCTTTTACGATTTTTTTGAGCGAAGCGGCCACCGCGCAGCAAATTGACGAATACGCTAGATTACAAGATGCTTTGAGCAAGGCGGATAAAGCGCATGACGAAAAGGCGCTGGCCCAGGCTTGTTTTGCGCTTGGTAAGGCGCTGGCCGAGGACAATCGGCTGGATAGCGCCATGCCTCATCTTGAGAGAGCCCTAGAGCTAGATAAAAAACTTGGTGCAAGAAGTGAAGTATTTGAAGACTACATAGCGATTGCCATCGTCCTCGGTCATCAAAAACGTTTTGATCAAGCTGCCCAGATTTATAAAACTGCGCTGGCGGATGCCAGAGCTCAAGGCAATGACAAATTTGTGGTTAGACTGACCAACGACCTTGCCGGTCTATATGTTCATGCCGGCAAAATGGACGAGGCAACGGCCTTGTATAACGAGGCCATAGCAACTAGCTCTAAAGGCCAGGATTTTGTTGGCGAAGCACAGGCCAGGCTCAGTCTCGCGATGATCCTTAGCCGTGCAGGCAAGAGAGTAGAAGCCATCATTGCACTAGACAAGGCCGGCGAATGTCTGGGTAAGGATCCTGAACCGCTAGTAGTGGCACAGATTGCCTTTAATAAGGCTAATCTCCTGGACGCTCTAGGTCAATCCAGCCAGGCTCAAATCTTTTTCGAACAGGCCGCTGCGGCCTTTGCCAAGGCCGGCGAGTTTGGTCGGCAAGCTCAATCCCTGGTCAATCTAGGCAATAGCTTGATGGTCTCGGGCAGCACGCTCCAGGCCAGCAAGGTCTATGCACAGGCATGCGATTTGCTAGATCAAGATGGCAATTTAAAGCAGCTTGCGCAGGCAAAGATAAGATATGGTGCGGCAATGGCAGACCTCGGCAAGTTTGATGAGGCGCACAGATTGCATCAGCAGGCGATCGACCTGGCAAAGCAGACCAAAGACGAGACTCTGGTAGCAAACGCGAGATACGAAGCCTGCCTCGACCTTTATCTGGCTGGGGCCCTGGATAAGGCCACCAGTGGTTTTATCCAGCTAGAAGCCACTCTAAACAAGGCTCAATCATCTGAAAACAAGTCCAGTGCAGCCGTGCTGGCAGACACCCGAGCTGCTATCGCCCGTTGTTATCAGAGCACTGGCAAAAACAAGCAAGCTCTAGATTATCTAGCTCTGGTCGACAAATACCATCGCGCTGTCGACGATAAGCTAGGGGCGCTCTCCGCAAGCAACAGCATAGCCTGTGTCTATCTCGAGTCGGGCCAGATGGCAAGCTACTTGCGCGAATACGATGCAATAAAAGCTCTTGATGCCACTATTACTGATACTCAAAAAGATACTCGCGAGTATGCACGCATAACTGGCAATATCCAGTACAACTGGAGCCAATACATGCTCTTGCAAGACAAATATGCAGACGCTCTGACAGCTTGCCAATCGTCTTTAAAAAGCTTTGAAAAATCGCAAGATGCGCGAGGTCGTCTTAAGGCACTGACAGGGAGTGGCTTGATCCAGCTCGTACAAGGCATGCAGGACAAGCAATCACAAAGTGCCTCTTACGCAAGCGCACTAAACAGCTTTGATCTGGCCAAACCTCTAGCAAAGCAAATCAATCAGATCGAAAATATGTGGGATTGCGCCATCGGCAGAGGTGTTGCTCTTGCTGGATTGCATCGAGACAGCGAAGCCGAAGAAGCACTGAATGAAGCTATTGGTCTCTTTGAAAAAGAAAAGGCGAGATATTCGAGAGACGATACCAAGACATTTAGCCTTGATTTGCGTAGTACGGCCTTTGAAGAATTGGTCTCGCTCTATATGCGCCAGGAAAAGCATCAAGAAGCTCTGGCTATAGTAGAAAGGGGACGAGCAAGAGCATTTGTCGATTTGCTCGAAGGCAGGCGGGCAGGCCATGTCATTGCAGAAGGTCCAAATGCCGGTCCCAGACCGATCGTCATTGCCAATGCCGATACGAGTACCGGTGGCAATCTCAGATCAGTCCAGGTGATGCCCAGGCAGACGAGCAAGGCTCCTGATCGAGATCAGCTTATCGATCGTGGTTTGGAGACTGCAACATCCGAAGTCAATGCCAAACCTTGCGACCTGGATGAGCTTAGAGCTTTGTGCGGTCATTCTGGCGCCTATACCCTGGAGTATTTTGTCACTCGCCAAAACACCTGCGTTTTTGTCATAGACAAGGCCGGCCAATTGATACATGCGACGACACTGCCTTTGGGACGCAAACAGATAGAAGCATCTGTCGATGCCTCATATACGAGCGTAGTCGAGCCACCAAAGGCCCTCAACCTGGTGCAGCAGGCAAACCAGGATAGACAGCAAAAATTGAGCGCACTTTACCAACAATTGATCTCGCCCGTCGAAAAGCTGTTGCCACAGGATCCAAACGAAATCATTACGATAGTTCCTCATGGTGCCTTATTTAAATTGCCATTCTGCGCTCTGGTGGAGCCTGGCCCCGATAAGAGATTTTTTGTCGAAAAGCATGCTCTGGCGGTCGTCCCAGCTATATCTGTTTTTAGAGGTACTCAGAGGCTAAAGCAAGATAGATTGCCTCCACACAGTCGGCTGTTGGCTTTTGGCAATCCCAAATTTGCACTACCGGCTGGATCGGGATTGAGAGATCTGCCTTATTCTGAAAAAGAAGCACGCAAGTTGGCAGAATTGTTTGGCAAGGACAAGACGACTTTAAAAATAGGCGCTGATGCCACTAGAGAAGCTTTTATCTCTGCAGCACCTGAGGCATCCATCATCCACCTGGCGACGCACGGTCTTACCGATGAGGAAAGACCAATGGACTCGGCGGTATTATTAGCCACCACCCCTGGTGACGATGGCATATTTGCCGTCAAAGATATCTTAAACTTGCCGCCACTTAAAGCTAGCCTCATAACTCTTTCTGCCTGCCAGACCGGTCGCGGTCGTATCACGGGCGATGGCGTGGCGGGATTGTCACGTGCCTTTATTGTTGCTGGCACGCCCTCCGTACTGGTCTCTCTCTGGAATGTAGATGACGTAATGACCGAGTATCAGATGGAGATATTTTATAAAGAGTATCTAGGTGGCAAGTCCCGGGCGCACGCCTTGCGAGATGCACAAATGCAGACCCTACAATTTCTTGAAAAAGGTCTGGGCGCCTCTCAAGACACATCGACTGTAAAACCAAAAATCAGGCCTAACCCACGTTACTGGGGCGCATTTCAGTTGGTCGGGGAAAACTGAAACTAAAAACTAGATCAGCCTTTTAGCTTGATTGGAAAAATTGCAGGTTTGTAGACTTCGGTTCGTAATCCACCAAATATACGGAAGTTGAAACCAGCATAGCCGGGGCTTGCATTGGCTCCCATATTGTAGATTGGCTCAGCTCTGATGAAGGCCGTGGTCGGGATCTTTGTATAGATGCGACGTCCAGCCTCGAGAGTGGTGATGATCACCTGGTTGTTGTGTCCGCCACGCATATTGCTGTTGCCAAAATTGGTGACGAGTGTATTGTCGATGAGAAAATTGTATTTGCCTTTGCGCCAGGCATAGCCAAAAGAATAAAATTGGTCGCCTTCTTGGAAATTGGACAAAACGTCTCTAAATCTGATCTGACCCATGACACTGCCGTAGAGCACACCGTTATTGGTGCGTCTCGATACCATCACCGAGGGGATGATGTCGTTAAACATGACATTGGGTTGGCGCACTGTATCTATAAAAAGAAAACGCGGAAAAACTCCCATCGAAAGCGTGGTCTTTTCACTCAAGGGGATATCGTGATCGATACGACCGCCCACCGAGTGGATGTTGCGGCTTAGCCAGCTATTGCGCAATGTGTATTGATCGCGAAAGAAGAAATAGTTGGCAGCGACCCGGGTGCGCTTGGTAAAGGCATAACCCACGGTGACGTTAGGCATGACTCGGTAGACCATGTCGGATAGATAGTGCCGGCTGGTCTGATAAGTATTGGCTTCAAACCTCAGTGAGTTTTCGACTGTAGCGCTCAAAAACATCTTGCTGGGCAGCTTGTTTAGAGCCTGTAGTTTGAATGATTCCATACCGCTAAAAGCGCTGGTGCGCTCTGGCAGTTTTACAGGAGTTAGGTCGATTGGGACAAAATCGCTTGCATTAGCATCGGTTGGGATCGCAGGTTTCAAATCTGGGGTGGCGCGAGTATCTGACTGGATAGTTTGCGCTGCTTCTTCTTCACCTAGAGTGGTGCGAGCCTCGGTCGAAGCACCAGGAGTGATGGCTTGGTCAAATGATCCGGAGTTGACGAGTCCGCTTGGAGCCTGCACGTCAGCAAGCGCTGCAGGCGCAGCGGTGAGCATCAGCGTCATAGCTAATAAGAGCTTTGGGGACATTGCACCCTAAATAAGAACTGGTAACGGGATGCCAAGCGGGCGCCCATAGGGCTTGCGAGATTATACCTTATCAACAGGATAGGCCAAGGGCATAATCCAGACTGCTATCATGAGATAATCTAAGTTTTACATGCAAAGGAAGCCCCGCATTGGACGAAAAGACTCAAAGAGCTCCTAGAGATCCAGCAATAAGAGTGGTATTGCAACCCAAGGATACCAACAATCAAGGCACTATATTTGGTGGCATCATCCTCAGCTATATCGATTTGGCGGGAGCAGTCGAAGTAGGCAAGACCACGAGCCAGCGCATAGTCACGGCAGGCATAAAAGAAGTCAACTTTCATGCACCGGTCTTTGTCGGTGAGGTCGTGAGTTTTTACACCCACACTACACGGATAGGCAAGACCTCTGTTTCGGTCCACGTGGATGTAGAGTCTTTGCGAGGCGGTGAGAGGGTGCCTGTCACCTCAGCTGATCTGACCTTTGTCAGTCTCGACCAAAATGGTCGGCCAGCCCCAGTGATCAAAAGAGAAAGTTAGCAATACGGGGACAAAGCAAATGCCTACTCTCGATCCAGTTTTTGATGCTCCAGCCAGAGAGACCTCCGAAAAGATCAGGCTCTACCTTGGCACGGGCTGCGGTAAGTCTACCGCTACATTTGGCCTCGCCTTGAGAGCCCTCAGCGCAGGTAAAAATGTCACGATCTTGTTTTTTGACAAACTAGAAGGCAATTCTTCGGAAGGCAAGGGCCTGCGATATCTTGCAGAAGCCAACAAATCGGACCCATCATTTGGTCGGCTGACCATCCACTACACTGGTGTCAATCGGGTTGGTACAGGCCCTAAAGGCAGCTTTAGACTCTACAGCTCCCCAAACGGCATCTTGCCAGAAGACAAGGCGGCAGCAAAACAAGGTCTGGATTATATGGCTGAGGCCCTGGCGCAAAAGCAAGATCTGGTCATTGGTGATGAGATGCTGGATGTGGCCAGGGTCGGTCTGATCGACTTTGACCAGGTTGAGGCAGTGATAAAGTCCAGACAGGATCCTACGGTGCTGGCCTTGACCGGTCGTCGCGCGCCGGACTGGTTGATGGAGATGGCCAGTACCATATCCAGTACTACCCAGCTGCGCCATCATGGGCGAGCCATAGCTGGGCTAGATTGCTGAGTCTAAAATTGGCTTATTTTAGTTTATTTTGATGCAGTGGTGGCCGGAGTCTTGTTTTCTCCGGCCAGTTTCTTTTTCATGACTTCGATGGCTTTTTTGAGCTGCAAGTCGTTGTTGTCGGCTGCACTGCGCTTAAAGTTGCTCATCTTGAGGTCGACCCACCAGGGACCACGGTTGTTCTCGTAGTCATCTGCTTTGAGCTCGACCTTGTAGTCAGGGATGATACCGGTCTTGTGGATATCGGTATCGTTGGGCGTCAGATATCTGGCAATGGTTACATTGATACCGGATTCGTCATCGAGACGATTGATGGCCTGCACGAGTCCCTTGCCAAAGGATTTTTCGCCGACTAGCTCTGCTCTGCCGTTGTCGCGGAGTGCACCGCTTAAGATCTCGGAGGCAGATGCAGAGCCGTGATTGATGATCACGACTAAGGGCTTGGTATAAAATGCCTCGCCTGTCTGCAGTTGGGACTGCTTGTATTTGTCTGCATCAATGGTACTGACGATGATACCGCGATTGAGAAACATCTTGGCGATCTCTATGGCATTGGTCAGCAAGCCGCCGGGATTGTTGCGCAAATCGAGGATCAATCCGTCTGCCTTATCGAGCTTCTGCAGGGCATCTTTCATTTCTTTTTCTGCTTTATTGCTGATAAAGCTATCGAGGCGTATATAGCCTATATTGCCGGGCAATATCTCTTGCGTTACGACTGCCTGGATCGGAATCTCGGCTCGTTTGAGATTGACTTCTTTGCGAGAGACCTCGTCTTTTTTAGGTCCCTTTCTCAAGAAGGTGATAGCAACAGTGGTGTTGATAGGGCCGCGTATCTGTTTGACTACCTGATCGAGAGACTGCCCTTTGATAATCTTGTGGTTGACCTCAGTGATCTCGTCGCCGGGTTGCATACCAGCCTTGTAGGCAGGCGTATCCTGAATGGGTGCAATGACCACTACTTTGTGGTCCGGGCTCATACCCAACTGCATGCCTACGCCGTAGAGGTGAGCCTCGATCTGATCTTTTTCGTCTTTAAAGGCGTCTACATCGAGAAAACGAGTGTAGGGGTCGCCGAGAGAGGCAAGCATGGTCTCGATAGCTTTGTGCGACTCATCGCTTGTCTTGAGCTTGCCGTTGTAACGACGCTCCCAGCGATTCCAGTCTTGGCCGGAAAAAGTCTGATCGTAATATTGATCTTTGATCAGCTTGAAGGCTCTGTTATAGGTCGACTGTGGCGTCACATGCGGTGAGCGCTGCAATTGAGCGATTAGTTTGGGAGTAGGAGACCCACCATCGGCAACGATGATCTCAGCGTCATTGGTTTTTTCTTTGGCGGTGAGATAAGTCTGGCAGCCAAGAAAGAACAGGCAGAAAGCCAGGGGGATGCCGATCCGGGATACTACTTTACGCTCTACCAAAACGATGCTCCTGTCAAAACCATGTCGATCACTATCGACTCATATAGATAAGCTTACCCAAATATTTGTTCGGGCGCTTTGTAAATTTTAATTGTAGTGCCTAGTGCCTTCATCGTCGAGCTTGGCAGGGATTATTGCCCTGATACGAGAAAATAGGCCAAAAGATGAGAAAGACATGAGAAAGACATGAGGCGGGAGAGGTTTCAAATCTCTTGGCAAATCAATTATTATTTTGGCGGTTATTCGCTATTCCAGCGCTATTTAATCGGGAGTTCTGTTAAATGTCCGGCAAACTTAGTAATCTTAACGTCTTAGAAAGACAAGACGCTCAGGTGGGCCGCGATATGGAGCCCTCGACCTCCAGCAGCGCCTCGCCAAGTCCCGAAACAGGAAGCCGACCCCAAGCTTTGTCTATTACTCAACGCCTCAGTCAGATCAAGATCTCCAAGCGTGCCAAGCTCTGGGGCAAGATCGGCATTTCGATTGCTTTATTTGCCAGTTTGTTTTTGTTTGGCAAGGTAGATCTGTCTAAGTCCATCGAAGTAGCTATCAAGGCTAATCGCTGGTATCTGGCTGCCACCATGGCCTTATTTCTTGCTTCGACTTTTCTCAACGCTCATCGCTGGCAGATTTTTGCCAGTGCAGTCGGTCTCAACAAGAGTCTTTTGCAACTGGTGCAGTATTGCTTTGTCGGCCTCTTTTTCAATCTCTTTTTGCCTTCCACCGTGGGTGGTGATTTTAGTCGTTGCTATTACCTGTCTAAAGGCACGGGCAAGTATGCCAATGCATTTTATTCGGTGATGGCCGATCGCACTGTGGGTCTGGCCGTGCTCTTTCTCTTTGCCTCGGTAGGTATGCTCTTTGGTCCAGCCGGCAGCCTGCCCTTGACTTTGAAGGTGCCGATCCTTGCCGGCACACTCGGTGTTTTTTCCATCGTGCCTTTTCTGCCGGTCCTCTCCCGTCGCTTCCTTGGTGCTGAGTCCTGGCTTTCCCGTCAGTTTAATGATTCGCCAGCCAAGGTCTATTGGGAGGATCGTGGTCTCATCGCCACCACATTATTTCTCTCCGTGGTGATGCAGGTGGTCATTGTCGGCTGCCACATTGGCGTTGGCATGGCTCTCGGCCTCACTCAGATCCCGATCTGGTATTACTTTGTCTTTTATCCCTCTGTTGCCGTGCTGGGCTTCGTCACTCCTTCGTTTAATGGCATCGGCATCCGCGAATGGGCCTATACTTATTTTTTGACGCTTACAGGGGTGGATAAGGCTCATGCGCTCACTTATGCCATCATGTGGCTGGGACTAAATACTCTCTCCAGTCTTGTTGGCGGTCTAGTCTATCTGCTCGGACACTTTAAAATCTCCAACCAGGAAAAAGAGCTCTTTGAGTCGCAGGCTCTACAATAATCGCCTTAGATGTCAAAGATAGCTGATTTTGTATCCGAGCACGTCTTTGTCGAGGCCGTGCACCAAATCGCTGCCAGTAAGAGCCTCGTGCTATATCTGGTGGGTGGACTATTACGCGACCTGCTGGCATCGCCCTCACCGTCAGGTAATCTCGGCCAGAGGCCCATCGACTTTGATTTTGCTGTCTGCCCTCTAAAAGAAGGCTCGGTCTCCCCGACCATGGCTTCTGATCTGGGCCGTGCGGTTGCCGACGAGTTGGCCGGTCATTTTGTCATGTTGGATGACGCAAATGACATTGCGCGAGTGGTTTTTGACAGTGGAAACTATATAGATTTTGCTGCAGCCAGACACGGTCTTGCGCGCGATCTAGCCCGTCGTGACTTTACTATCAATGCCCTTGCCTGGTCCAAGGATGATCACGAGCAGATCATCGATATGCACGGCGGTCTGGCAGATCTATCCACACGTACTATCAGGGCCATCAGTGGTGCAAATCTCATCGATGATCCACTGCGTCTCTTGCGTGCCTATCGTTTTGCCTGCCTGATCGATGGCACGGTTGAAGAAAAGACCAAAGATTACATCGCAGCAAATCTCGACCTTTTGGATACTGTCGCTCGCGAGCGCATCAACCACGAGCTTTTTACCATGCTCGATGCGCGTGTCGGCAATCGTATATATGAGATGGCTAAGCTAGGCCTGATCGAAAAACTCTTCCCCGAACTCAAGGCCTGTCACCGTGTCACTCCTAATAGCTATCACCATCTGCCGCTTTTTGAGCATTGCCTTGAGACAGTGCCTCAGGTCGAAGCTGCTATCGATCTCGCGCCGCATTGGATCAAGGATCATCTCGCTGGCGAGTTGCAGGCAGGTATAACGCGCCGCTCATCAACCAAACTCGCCTGCCTCCTGCATGATATCGGCAAGCCTGATACCTGGCAGATCACGGAGGAAGGCAAGCATACTTTTATAGGGCACGACAAACTCGGCGGCGAGATGTCCAGGCCTATTGCTGTACGCGAAAAATGGCCACGCAATGTTGCTCGACACATCGAAAAACTCATTGCCATGCACCTCCGTCCTGGTGCGCTCTTTCACACCGGCGATCCCACCGAAAAAGCAATCAAGCGTTTTTATCGCGCATGCGAGGACGATTTTGCCGATTTGATGATGCTTGGATTTGCCGATCTAGGCGCAACATGTGGTGCCGGTCTTAGCGAGGAGGCGCGTTTGCGTCTCAGGATGAAATTTGAAGAGATGATCGAGGGCTACCCAGAGTTTGTCGAGGCCACGAAAGTGATGCCGCGATTGCTCGACGGTAATGCACTCATCGCTCTTACGGGCCTGCGTCCAGGGCCTGCAATCGGCAGGATACTCGAGGCTATAAACGAAGCTCAAGCGTTGAAAGAAATCGAAACAGTGGAGCAAGCACGGGAAATGGCTCTCCAGCTCTATAAAGAAGACAGCTTATAAGCGTAGAATCCCCACTGATATCAAGTGGAAAAATAAAAGTTCCCGCTTGATATCTCGATTCCAGGTTAAGAGTCTTTTTAGGCGGGCATAAACTCTTCAGAGAGAAAGCTGAGCTCGATCTCTTAAAAAAAACAGTCCAGACTATACGCAACAAACAGGCCCCCATGAGGGTCTTAGTAAAACGTGCTCTTCGCAGTTTTGCATATCCATCAACCATACAATCGACATAAAGGTGTTTCAAATGAATACAAAAGTGGACAAGCTCAAGAATTACACCGTCATCGCCAGACTCGACGATGCTATTCCGCTCAACACCGAAGAATGGATCTCTACCGAGAGATTGCTCAATCAAGTTTCGGAGTTTGTGCCCATGTCGATGCTCAATGCTCTAACCGAGTCGATTATCAACTATGCCGATGATCAGGCTCGCCGCGGTTATATTTTGGGTCAAGAGGACCTGGTCTCCGAACTCAAGAAAAAAGCCGCTAAGATCGCCTAGATCTGGCTTGGATATGAGGCAATCCAAACCGAAGAGCACGTGATCCGCCTATATCTATTATTTAAATAAGAGCCCCGCACCAGCGGGGCTTTTTGCTTATAATCAGACTATGAGTTTTTTGCTAGACAAAGACATGGTCCCAAAGGTCAGACATTGGAAGATAGTCAATCGCGAGATAGTCGCTGATTGCAAGGTCTTTACCGTCCACAAATATGTCACCCACAAGCATGACGAAGGGCATCTGCCACATCATGACTTTTATGTCTTTAAGCCAAGCAACTGGGTCAATCTCATTGCCGTGACAAAGGATCTCCATGTAGTCCTGGTCGAGCAATACCGTCATGGAGTCGAGACCACTACTCTAGAGATACCCGGAGGTATGATCGATGCCGAGGACGAGTCGCCATTGACTGCCGGCTTGCGCGAACTATTCGAAGAAACCGGCTACCGAGGTACCGAGACGCATTTTCTTGGCCGCAATCATCCTAATCCGGCCATCCAGGGCAATACCTGCGACACCTATCTGGTGCTCAATTGCGAGCAGGTCGAGATCCCACAATTTAGCGGCACCGAAGAAATCGCACTGTCTGTGGTGCCTCTTGCCAAGATCGGCGGCTTGATCAAATCAGGCGCCATCAGTCATGCACTTGTAGTCGCTGCCTTTTATTACCTGCACAGATTTACGCTCGAAAATCCCGACTATGCTTATCTGAACACCAACTGATTTATTGATTGATAGATTGATTGATCTATTAATTGATCTTTCGCAAAATCTATCTGACAAAGTTGAGTGGATTATTGGGCTTGCCGTCAACGCGGACTTCAAAATGCAAGTGGGGACCGGTCGAAAATCCGGTTGAGCCCTCATAGGCGATGACATCACCCTTGGTGACATTGTCGCCTACCTTGACCGCCTGGCGCGACAGGTGAGCGTAGAGAGTTGCCATACCCTTGCCGTGGCTGATGATCACGACCTTGCCGTAGCCTCCATACCAGCCGGTATAAAGGACGTTGCCCGAGTCGGCTGCCCGGATAGGCGAGCGATTAGGTCCAGCCAGATCGACTCCTGAGTGAAACTTGCGCACGCCGAAGATCGGGTGACGGCGCCAACCAAAGGGCGAGGTGACGGGAGCCTTGAGGGGCATGCACATATTGCCTGAGCCGACTGCGATCGGGCCGCCCTTGGCTCGGTTTTCGTGCTCCATGACAAAAATCTGTTTTTCGAGTCTGTAGGATTCTTGCGCCAGCTCTCTCTCTGCTTGTTCGTAAAAGGCACGCTGAGAGCGCAATTTTTCGGCTAGTTGCTCTTGGGAGAGCTTTTCCTTGGCTATTTCCATAGCCTTTTGCGCAATCTGCGAGACCATTTCGGAGAGAAAATTTTTCTTTTCGCCTAATTGAGCACGGTGTTTGGCGAGTGATGCTTCTCTGAGCCTCAGTTCAGAGATCAAGCGCCTATCCTGTTCTGCGATCGTCTCTTGATAGTAGAGTCTATCTTGGAGCTCCTGGAGCGAATCGACTTGCATTAGCTGATCGATGAAACTCAATCTGTCGCCTTGATATATTTCTTTGAGACGGCGTGCGGCAGAATCAGTGAGACTTTCTTCCTTGACTTTGACAGTGGTCAAACGAGCCTGGGTCTCTTGCATCTTGCGGACTGTATGCGAGACTTCATTTTTGGTCGTAGACAGCTGACCGTTGGTCGCACTGTATTTTGACTCGATATTGCGGAGCTTCTGATAGGCCTGCTTTTCGACTTTGCGCAGCTGAGCGGCCTTGGCGTGATACTCGGATTTTTCTTTTTCGAGTTTTTGCTTTTGCTGCTCGAGCAAGCGTTTTTTTGCTTCTTTTGAGTTGGAGCCATGGCTCTCATTGGCAAAGGCGTGCGATTGGCCCACACCCTGGGTGTTGACGTCGAAAGCCAGGGCCTGATATCCCGAACCAAGTGTGCTGATGGCAGCGATCAGGCTGAGGTAGAGATATTTTGAGCTGGATGATTGCAAGATTTTGTTCAAAAGCGATAGTCCTGAAGACCAGTAATTGAAGCTCGAAGAGCATACCATTGGAAACCTCAAAGGCCAAGAATCATCAAGCATGTATAAGTACATAGCTTAAAGATATGTCGCCCTCCTGATGGGCGCCATAAGTCCCCTATCGCCTTGCATGGACTGGTCTAAGAAGCCACAAAATTAGATATAAAATTAGATATAATTTGAAATTTTATCGGAAGGCTAAGGCTCCCTTACACGCATAAGCAAGGCGAAACAATGTTGAAAGAAATAGTTAAATACCCCCTCTCCATCCCTGGTTATCAGGCCAAAGGCGAGGCTAACGAAAGCCTGCAGGAAGTCAAGAGTCCGTTTTCTGGTGAAGTAATAGGTGTCGTAGGCCAGGCAGATGAAGCAGCCATCGATAGCGCCATAAGCTGTGCAAAAAAGACATTTTCAGAGGTCATGAGCCGCATGCCTGCCTATAAGCGGGCCGAAATCCTGCAAAAAACCTCTGATCTGATTAAAGAAAATATCGAAGACCTCGCCGTCACCATTGCTCTGGAAGGCGGCAAGCCAATCAAGGACGCGAGGATCGAAGCCTCAAGAGCGGCCAATACCTTTGCTATTGCTGCTCGCGAAGCCCTGCGTTTGGATGGCGAGCAGTTGGCCATGGACAATATGGCTGGCAACGAAGCCCGCGTGGGTATTATTTTGCGTGAGCCTGTCGGTGTGGTTGCTGCCGTGACACCCTTCAATTTTCCCCTCAATCTCGTTGCCCACAAACTGGCCCCGGCCATCGCTGGCGGCAATACTGTCGTGCTCAAACCGAGCTCGCAAACGCCAATTTCATCCTATAAGCTGGCCGCACTCATGCAGCGCGCCGGCCTGCCCGAAGGTGCTCTCATCCTTACACCCTGCCGTGGTGCTAAAGGTAATGCCCTGGTGCGCGATAAGCGCATTGCCGTTCTGACTTTTACAGGATCGCAAGAAGTAGGCTGGCGTTTGCGTGGCGAGGTGCATCCAGGCGTCCGAGTGATCCTTGAGCTTGGTGGCAATGCTGGGATAGTCGTGCATGATGACGCCAATCTCGAAGCCGCAGTCAAGGCGAGCTGCCGGGGTGGTTACGCTCATGCCGGTCAGATATGCATCTCGGTGCAGAGAGTGTATGTGCATGAGAAAATCTATGATGATTTTGTAGCCAAATTTGCAGAAATGGTGAAGGCCCTCAAGGTGGGCGATCCCATGGATGAAGGCACAGAGGTCGGTCCTCTGATCGACGAGGGCTCTGTGGACAAGACCATGGAGTGGGTGGATGAAGCAGTCAAAAGTGGTGCCAGGCTTATGGCTGGCGGCAAGAAACGCGGCAATAACATACTCGAGCCGGTCTTGCTGGCTGATACCGATCCAAAGATGTCGGTGGTGTGCCAGGAGGTTTTTGGACCTGTTGTCAGTTTGATGAAGTACGACACGATCGACAATGCTATTAAAGCAATGAACGACTCGGTCTATGGGTTGCAAGCCGGGGTCTTTACAGCCAATGTGGATGTGGCTTTCAAATTCGCCCGTGGTATCGATGCCGGTGGCGTAATCGTAAATGATGCACCGACCTTCCGAGCAGACCACATGCCTTATGGCGGCCGCAAAGAGTCTGGTCTGGGTCTTGAAGGCGTGCGATATGCTTTGACTGAGATGACTCAGCCCAAGTTTATCTGCCTCAATCTCGATCCCTCTGTATAAATCAAATTGTATTGAGCAAAAATGCCAAGCTTTAAAGAAATAATCCAGTCTCTCGACGGTGCACTAATTGTGTCTAGCCAGGCAAGCACCGGCGAGCCCCTGGATCATCCATCACATATATTGGCCATGTGCCTTTCTGCAATCAATGGCGGTGCATCCGCCTTGCGGCTGGAAGGGACAGCCAATGTCGCTTATGTGCGCAAGCATTGTGACGAACTGTTTGTGCAGCACGTACCGATCGTTGGTCTGATCAAGGCCGCAGTACCGGCTGCCGAGCGTCTCAGCTGTGCATATATCACGGCCAGCTTTGCTGATTGTTGTGCTCTGGCCGAGGCTGGTGCCGATATCATCGCTCTTGATGCAACCAGCCGAAAGAGGGCGGATGATCATGATCTAAAAGAGACTATACTCAAAGTGCACCAGGAACTCGATCGACTGGTCTGGGCCGATTGCGCGACCTTTGCCGAAGCCATCAATGCAGCCGAATGCGGTGCCGACATCATCAGCACGACTCTTTATGGTTATACTGCTGAGACGGCTTTGCCCAAAGAGGCCGGACCTAGCTTTGAATTATTGAGCGAATTGATCGATCATCTGGATCGCCCGGTGATACTCGAAGGAAGGGTCTGGCATCCTGACGAATTGACGCGGGCCTTTGAGATAGGTGCGCATGCCGTGGTGGTAGGCTCGGCAATAACGAGGCCACAATTGATCACCGAGCGTTTTGTCAAGGCGATCCCTGCCAGACGTGCAAGGCAGGCTGCCTTTGCGCTCAAAGACCAAAAATGAATGAGACCGCCATCCGTTATCTCTGGCATTCTCTGACTAACCCAGGGCTTTATACCCTCTGGCCATTATTGATTTTGTGTTCTTTTTCGATGACAGCCAGGGCCTCTCTCCCGCTTGCATGGTCTAAATGGCTTGTGGGTCAGATCGTCTTGATACTGTGCGTGGTGCTGATGGGCATCTTTATGAAAAATCTTCTGGTCGCGCAGATTGGTGGATGGTTTCTTTTTGTGCTCTTTCATGCGCCTGGCTGGTATGCCTTCAGGCAAGTTAACGCGGCGCTCAATCGTATGGATCCTGCCGCACTCTCGACCTGGGCCGATCGTATGCCCTATATCGTGTGGGGCAAACCCGGCGAGTTTTGGCAGGGAGTGCTTAAATCATTTACTTTGTATACCGAGGGCCGGGTGCAAGAAGCGGACCAGATTCTCGCTCCCTGGAAAAATCTCGATTATTTGCCGGTCTCGGTTCGTCAGATCCCGATACATTATGCGGTAATTGGCAGGTCGGTTGCCTGGGACTGGCAGGGGGTGGTCGATGAGTTTGAGCGCCTGCGCTTCGATGCACGCAAGGCGGATCGCACTCTCTATTTTTCTGCTGCCCGCGCTTATCTAGAGCTGGGGCAGCTGGATAAGGCTTTTGAGTGCATGCGTCAGACCGTGATCGATGAGCAGATCATGCCGATGCAAAGCCTGGCACTGGGTTTTTTACCGTTTTTTATGCTCTGTGGCGATGTCGAGCATTTTGATCTAGTCTCAAATGTTTTGAAACGTAGTCAAAAAGACTATAGCGAAGCTCTGATCAATGGTTGGCGTGGGAGATGCCTTTATAAAGCAGGGCAAGTGGCACAAGCAGTCAAAGTATTGCAGTCGACTCTGGATCAAACTAAGGTCGAGGCTCTCCGCAAGCGAGTATCTTGGGCTCTAGAACAAGCGCAAAATAATACTGATTTACACACTGGCAATTTTGCTTTTTCGCTTAAAGAGGGTCTGGAAAAATCACAGCAGGTCTTTGATATTTTTCAAAGAGCCGCTTATATACAGGAGATTTTGGAGCCGAGACGCGAATCGCTCATCGTGCGCGGATTAGTGATGGCCAATATCGCTGTATTTCTTTTGAGCAATACAATGTTTCCCTTATTGGGTTACGATGTAGCCTACCATTTGACAAATGGAGGCATGCTCGACGTCTCTGCCCTGCACCATGGACAGTACTATCGTTTTATTACTTTTCAGTTTTTGCATTCGAGTATTTGGCATTTGTTTTTTAATCTGGCCGGTTTGTATTTTGTCGGCAGGCTAGGTGAAAATCTCTTTGGGTCTCTGCGTTTTATCGCTATTTATTTAGTGGGTGGACTCTTAAGCGGGGTTTTTCATATATTGAGCGATCCCGCTACGCCTGTGATAGGCGCATCAGGATCGATACTGGCGATCTTTGCTGCTGCAAGTGCGGGCATCTACAGGCTAAAAGATTTTTTGCCACAAAAAGTGCGCCGCCGTTATCTATCTGTGATGGCAGCAATGGTGTGCGTGCAATTGGTGCTCGATCAGCTCCTCCCCAGAGTGGCCGTTTTTGCTCATTTGGGCGGGTTGATTTTTGGCCTGTGCCTGGGCGGCCTTGTTGCGATACGTTCTCCTGAGCGTAGATTATCCGATAGTCAAAAAATCGAGGTCGAAGGCCTGCAGACCTTCGTAGACTGAGGTCAATCTGTGTTTGTTATAATTGCCTGGCTTTAATCGAGACCGAGATTTGATATTTACAAAGGATATAAAAGATGCATGATTGTCCTGGTTGCAGGGTCCCGCTCCATGATCACGAGACAGTCTGCCCATCGTGCGGTACGCGTCAGCCTGCACGCAGAAGCTCATCAAAGTTGTTTGAGGGCGAGACTAAAAAGCCTTCGGTCAACCCCATGCCTTTCATCATCGTCTTTGTCCTTGTCTTAGCCGGTGTGGCATTTGCCGCTCAGAGCTCCTGGGTAGGTCAATTGATGACTCGTGGGCCCGTAGCCCAGGATCCACTTGCCAATGTGACTGCGCCCCAGGCAAGGCAGATGATCGAGACCAAAATCACAGAAGGTGTTGCTGCAGTGGGGGGCACCGCTAGTTTTAAATACACGCGTGCCGGTGCAGAAGTGGATAAAAACAGCGAAGGGCCAATAGAAATGGCAGTAGAAGTCGCGTTGCAACAAGCAGAGCAACGCAAGCCCATCATGGAGCCAGTAAAAGAATTGATGGAAAAAGCACAGGTGACTACTTTGACCATGAACGATCCCAAGCTCAAAGCAACCTGGACTTACAATCTCTCGGCAGCGCCTGCTAGTGCTACGCCTGCTGCTGCGGAATAAAGGATGATCAGCATTTAATCGCCTGAAGCCCCAAAGGCTATGGTTTGCATGTGCCAAACCAGCAAAAGCTTTGGGGACAACAGGTCCGATCCTTGATAAAATGACATATGGCTTCGATCTTGGGGGCAGAAAGGTAGATCTATAATGCAAAATAGCCAGAGTCAGGGTGTCTCAGTACGCAGGATATCTGTAGCCAGTAATCCGATAATTGCTTTCTGGCAAACGGTGGTCGGCAAAAAGATAGTCATGGCGGTCACGGGCCTGGTTCTCATCGGCTTTGTCATTGGCCACGTCGCCGGCAATCTCAAGATCTTTATCGGTCCAGAGGCGATCAATGCTTATTCTCGCTTTTTGCGTGAGGTTGGACAGCCGGAGCTCGAGTACGAGCAAGTCCTCTGGATAGTCCGCTCGGTGCTTTTGGCCTGCGTCGCATTGCACGTGACTGCCGCTGTCCAATTAAGCAAATTGAGCCTGGGTGCCCGTCCCGTCGACTACAAAGAAAAGAAAAATCTCGCCACCAATATGTCCGCCATGACCATGCGTATCGGTGGCCTCTTTCTTTTTGGCTATATCGTCTTTCACGTGCTGCATCTCACTCTAGGCAAGGTCGGTTACGACCCAGGCGAGTTTCACCATCTCTCCGTCTACCAAAACGTCGTCAATGCTTTCCACCATCAGCCGATCGCAATTTTTTACATCATCGCCATGGGTGCACTCTTTTTGCATCTCGACCATGGTATCTGGAGCATGCTGCAAACGCTGGGTTTTAGCAATCGTAAAAATCAAGCGACATTAAAAGGTATTGGCAGATTGATCGCTTTTTTGATTTTTGCAGGATTTATATCTGTACCGGTAGCCGTCATGACAGGCGTGATCCACTGATATCGAGATCGATTTTTTAGGCTGATTTATATAATTATTGTAGGAGACCGATACGACAATGCTGGAAACAAATATTCCATCTGGTCCAATCGAACAAAAATGGGAAAATTGCCGCTCGCACATGATGCTGGTCAACCCAGCCAATCGACGCAAGCACAAGGTAATCGTCGTAGGCAGCGGATTAGCCGGAGCTGCTGCTGCTGCTACTCTCGGTCAGCAAGGTTATCCAGTCCACAATTTTACTTTTCATGATAGCCCGCGTCGTGCCCACTCCATAGCGGCTCAAGGTGGGATCAACGCTGCCAAAAATTATCGTAATGATGGCGACTCGATTTTTCGTCTTTTTTATGACACCGTCAAAGGTGGCGACTTTAGAGCTCGCGAAGCCAATGTCTACCGTCTCGCCGAAATCTCGGTCAATATCATTGACCAGTGCGTCGCTCAAGGAGTGCCCTTTGCTCGCGAATACGGCGGTCTTCTAGACACCAGATCTTTTGGTGGCGTGCAAGTACAACGTACTTTTTATGCTCGTGGACAGACGGGACAGCAGCTCTTGCTTGGTGCATACCAGGCCCTCGAGGAGCAAATAGCCGCAGGCACGGTCACCATGCACACTCGCTGCGAAATGCTCGATGTCGTAATGGTAGACGGCCAGGCCAGAGGCATCATCACACGTGATCTGCGTACAGGAGCCGTACAAGCTCATACTGCCGATGTCGTCATCTTAGCGACCGGCGGCTACGGCAATGTCTTTTATCTTTCTACCAATGCCATGAACTCCAATACCACTGCCATCTGGCGTGCTCATAAGCGTGGGGCTTTCTTTGGTAATCCATGTTTCACCCAGATACACCCCACCTGCATCCCGCGCAGCAGCGAGCATCAATCCAAATTGACTTTGATGTCCGAGTCTTTGCGCAACGATGGCCGCGTCTGGGTGCCCAAGAAAAAAGGCGAGACCCGCAAGGCCAATCAGATCCCAGAAGACGAAAGAGATTATTTTCTCGAGCGCCGTTATCCCAGCTTTGGCAATCTGGTGCCCCGCGACGTAGCCTCTCGCGCAGCCAAAGAAGTCTGCGACGAAGGTTATGGTATCGGACCCAATGGTACTCCCGGTGGTCTTGGTGTCTATCTTGATTTTGGCGCTGCCATCAAGCGACTTGGCCTGGAGGCCATCAAAGAAAGATACGGCAACCTCTTTGAGATCTACGAACGCATTACTGGCGAAGACGCCTACAAAGAGCCTATGCGTATCTACCCGGCAGTCCACTACACCATGGGCGGTCTCTGGGTCGATTACAATCTGATGACGACGATCCCCGGTCTATTTGCCGGTGGTGAAGCCAATTTTTCCGATCACGGTGCCAATCGTCTCGGCGCCAGTGCTTTGATGCAAGGCCTTGCCGATGGATACTTTGTTCTGCCTGCCACCGTGCCAAATTATATTGCCTCCAACAAGTTTAAGCCTGTCAGCGAGACTGATGCTGAGTTTGTTCAGGCGCTAGAAGAAAACAAAAAATGGCTGCAATCGCTTTTTGATATCAAAGGCGAGCGCACTCCAGATTCTTTCCACAAACAGCTTGGCGACATCATGTGGGAGTATTGCGGCATGGCCCGCAATGCCGAAGGCCTCACTAAGGCAATAAAAGAGATCAAAGACTTGAAAGCCGAGTTTTGGAAAAATCTCAAACTGATTGGCAAGGGCGAAGAGCTCAATCAATCTCTCGAAAAGGCCAATCGCATAGCCGATTTTCTCGAGCTCGGCATCTTGATGTGTACCGATGCGCTCGAACGCGGCGAATCGTGTGGCGGGCATTTCCGCACCGAAAGCCAGACAGCCGAAGGCGAGGCTATGCGTAACGACGAGCAGTTTGCCTATGTCTCAGCCTGGCAATGGCAGGGACCGGATCAGCCTGAAAAATTGTTCAAAGATCCTTTGACCTTCGAGCATGTCCATCTCACGCAAAGGAGCTACAAATAAGATGAAATTTGCTCTCAAAGTATGGCGCCAACACGACGCTAATGCGGCAGGCTCTTTTGTCGATTACGAAATCGACGGCATCACTGCAGACATGTCCTTTTTGGAGATGATCGATGCGCTCAACGAAAAGCTCTTGCTCAAGGGTGAAGACCCGATCACATTTGAACACGACTGCCGCGAAGGCATCTGTGGCTCATGTGGTTTTCTCATAAACGGCCTCGCTCATGGCGGTCAAAAAGCCACCACGGTCTGCCAGCTCGCCATGCGCTTTTTCAAGGACGGCGACACGATTGTTCTCGAGCCCTGGAGAGCCGCTGCCTTTCCTATCGTCCGCGATCTCATGGTGGACAGGTCGGCATTTGATCGCATCATCCAGTCTGGTGGCTATATCAGTGTGCCGACCGGTGGTGCACCTGAAGCCTCCGCTATACTTGTAGGCAAGGACAAGGCTGACGTGGCCTTTGATGCTGCCGCCTGCATTGGATGTGGTGCCTGTGTAGCCGCCTGTCCTAATACCTCGGCCATGCTGTTTACAGCTGCCAAAATGACCCATCTCAACTCTCTGCCCCAGGGACAGCCGCAACGCGATGCGCGTACGCTTGGCATGATCACGACAATGGAGCAAGAGGGCTTTGGCAATTGCACCAACCACGGTGAATGCGAAATGGTCTGCCCCAAAGAGATCCCTCTGGAGTTTATCGGCAAAATGAATCGCGATTTGATCAGAGCCGCGATGAACGGTCAGACCGAAGCCAATGTCAGAGTGGACGCCAATGGCAAAATGGTCGACTGATATCGCCTGCCGTCAGGCCATGCGGGCCGACAGCGAAAAGCTGGTTCAAATCTACAACGACTATGTTGTCAATTCGACTGCTACTTTTGCTCTCAATCCTGAGACCACTGCCGAGCGCGAGAGCTGGCTCGATCTGCATGCCAGTTTGAGATATCCAGTAGAAATAGTCACAATAGATGGTGTGGTTGAGGGTTTTGCCTCCCTATCCCCATATCATGCACGTTGCGCTTATGCTCTCACTGCCGAGGTCTCCATCTATCTTTCGCCCCAGGCTCGCGGACACAGGCTCGGCGATGCGCTGCTGGGCAAACTGCACGACCATGCCGACAAAATGGGTCTGCATACTCTATTGGCCCTGGTCTGCTCTGAAAATAAGCCGAGCATTGCACTCTTTGAGCGCAATGGCTACGAGCTCAGCGGTACCCTGAGACAAGTCGGCAAAAAGTTTGACCGGTATCTGGACGTGGCTATCTATCAGTGGATAAAATCCAAATAGATGCGTATTTTATTTTCACCATTATCAATCGGTCTGATGCTCGCTTACTGGCTTTTCTCGCCAAGAGTCAGCAAGTCGCTCTACACGCCTCTTCTCTTTCATCCCAGACCTCTCGATGCCGATGATTTGCAAGAGCCACCCCACATACTAGTCAAACTAGGGGAGGGCCAGTACAGTCTCGTACAGGCCACAAATCATTTTTTTGATTCTCGCGGCAAATTGGCCAGCAAAGCGCGTCTGCACGGATGGCTTTTTAAATCGCCGCAGGCTAAGGACGGCAATCGACGACTGTTGATTTTTAATCATGGCAATAGCGGCAATGTGACCGGTCGTCTTCAGATGGTCGAGTTTTTGGTACGTCTCGATTTTGATGTCTTTGTCTATGATTATCGCGGTTTTGGCGAGAGCAGCAGTCGCCCTTCGGTGGAGGGTGTCTTGCAAGATGGCCTGTCTGCCTATGATTATGCTTGTTCTTTGTATACCGAGCAAGATATAGACACGCCTGTTTATCTCTATGGCGAGTCGCTTGGTGCCGCCGTCACAGCTTATGTCGGTGCGCACCGCCCCGTGGATGGTGCCGTCCTGCAATCAGGATTTAGCGCATTGAGCGCCATAGCCCGAGAAAAATATCCCCACCTCAAAATGTATCCTGATCGCTTGTTTCCCAAGCCAGCACTGGATTCCATGCAATGGTTGCCCCTGGTGGATGCTCCGGTCTTGATCGTGCATGGGGCTCTTGATGCAGTGGTGCCGATAGCTCATGCACACAAACTACATGGCTCGCGCAGCCAGACAGAGTTCGAGACCCGTCTGGAGATCTTGCCGGAAACAGCTCATGCGGATTTGCTCGAGACCGGCTACCTGCGCTTGCAAGATGCATTGCGTGTTTTTTTTGCTAGTCTGCCAATCTAGTCTGCCTATATAGTTTCTATACAAAAATATCGGCACGCCTCAATGGTGGCATCGAGAGCCTGAGAGCAAAATGGTATTAGCAGTATTAAGCCGGGCTTTGCGAGGTGAGGATTATGTCCAATCTATATCTAGTGCGCGGACTCTACAAAGTCGCTCGTGGTTGGCATGAGGCAGGCAATCTCGATGCGGCACGCAAACTCTATGGCTTTATCCTCGATATACAAGACCGCGGTCACGATCTACGCAGCATAGAGTTTGCCTTATCACAAGCAGCCATTGCCCAGCTTGCTGCTCTCGATGAGCAGTATCTCGAAGCTGAGCATATGTATATCAAGGCCCTGGCAATGTGCGTCGATTGCTGCGGCGAGACCAGTATAGATTTTGCTCGCATACTGCGAGACTACGCGCAGCTCTTGAGACGTATGCACATGGTCTTGGAGGCGCAGGCCCTGGAGGGAAGGGCGGACAGTATAGCCAAGCTAGAACTGCCCGCCCTGACGGCCTGATCTTTTTTATTTGTTGCGTGCGGCGATCAGATTGAGAGCAGACCCAGCCTTGAACCATCCAATTTGTTCTTCGGTCATGGTGTGCTTGACCTCTATCACATCGCTTGTCTCATCGGCGTGGTCGATGACCACCTCGACATTTTTGCCGGGGGCTAGATCGGCAAGGTGTCTGATCGTTATACGGTCAGTCTCGAGGATCTTGTCGTAATCTGCAGGATCGGCAAAGGTAAAGGCAAGTATGCCTTGCTTTTTGAGGTTGGTCTCGTGGATGCGAGCAAAACTACGCACGATCACGGCCTTGCAACCAAGGAAACGCGGGCTCATGGCAGCGTGCTCGCGGCTGGAGCCTTCGCCGTAGTTTTGGTCGCCGATTACTACCCAGCCCATATTGTGTCCCTTGTAGTCGCGAGCAACTTGAGGGTAGGTGCCAGTCTCGCCGGTCAAAACGTTTTTGCCCTGTCCTACCTCTTTGGTAAAGGCATTGATGGCGCCAGTAAACATATTGTCCGAGATCTTGTCCAGGTGGCCACGATATTTGAGCCAGGGACCTGCAGGTGAAATGTGGTCGGTGGTGCACTTGCCGAGAGCCTTGAGGAGTACTGGCAAGTGGATGTAGTCATGGCCATCCCAGGGAGCAAAGGGCAGAAGCAATTGGAGACGCTGAGAATCAGGCTTGACGATTACTTGCACGTTGACTCCATCCTCTGGAGCAGCAGGAGCGACATAGCCGTTGTCCTCTGATTTAAATCCCTTTGCAGGTAATTCTGGTGCGACAGGTGGCTTGAGAGTGATCTTGCTGCCATCCTTGGCTGTCAAAGTATCTGTCAGAGGGTTAAAGTTGAGCTTGCCTGCTAGCGCCAGCGCTGTGACGATTTCTGGGCTGCCGATGAAGGCCAGTGTATCTGGATTACCATCATTGCGCTTTTGAAAATTGCGATTGAAAGAGGTGATGATTGAATTGGTCTGGCCTTGCTTGATGTCATCGCGCTTCCACTGGCCGATGCACGGTCCGCAAGCATTGGCCAGCACTGTGCCACCAATTTTTTCGAGGGCTTGCAATTGGCCGTCCCGACCGATGGTTTCATAGATTTGTTCTGATCCTGGGCTGATCAAAAAGCCACAGTTGGCAGAAAGGCCATGAGCGGATGCTTGTTCGGCTACATAGGCTGCTCTGCTCATGTCCTCGTAGGAGGAATTGGTGCAGCTGCCAATGAGGGCACATGAGAGATCTGCTGGGTAGCCTTTTTCGTTGATCTCTGCAGCAAAGGCCGAAATGGGTCTGGCCAGGTCGGGCGTGTGAGGGCCTACTACATACGGCTCGAGTGTATCGAGATCGATCTCTATTACTTGATCGTAATAAGCAGTAGGATCGGCAGAGACTTCTTTGTCGGCTTTGAGACAGTCAGCAAACTTGTCTGCAAGATCCGCTATGCCCGATCGTTCTGTCGCGCGCAGGTATTTGCCCATGCGCTCATCATAAGGAAATACAGAGGTGGTAGCTCCAAGCTCAGCACCCATATTGGTGATGGTAGCCTTGCCAGTGCAGCTGATAGATGCGGTGCCTTCACCAAAGTATTCGACGATGGAGCCTGTGCCGCCAGCTACGGTTAGAATGCCAGCGATCTTGAGAATGACGTCCTTGGGCGATGTCCAGCCATTAAGCTTGCCCTTGAGATGCACGCCGATCAGGCGTGGCCATCTGACGCCCCAGGCTTCACCTGCCATCACGTCTACGGCATCGGCACCACCGACGCCGATCGCGATCATGCCGAGACCGCCAGCATTGGGAGTATGCGAGTCGGTGCCGATCATCATCCCACCTGGGAAGGCATAATTTTCGATCACTACCTGGTGGATGATACCGGCGCCTGGCTTCCAAAAGCCGATGCCGTGCTTTTCGCTGGCGCTGGCGAGAAAATCGTAGACTTCTTTGTTGTCTTCGAGAGCTCTTTCCATGTCGATATCGGCACCGACACGGGCCTGGATCAAGTGATCGCAGTGCACCGTGGATGGTACTGCCACTTGCGCGATCTGTGCTTGCATAAACTGCAGCAAGGCCATCTGAGCTGTGGCGTCTTGCATCGCTACTCGATCGAGTCTAAGAAAAGCGTAGGTCTCGCCACGTTTGATGCCTTCGGCTGGCCAGTGGTCGAGGTGAGCACAGAGTATCTTTTCGGTGAGAGTCAGAGGACGTCCTAGCTTTTGACGCGCATCGACATGCTTGGCAGGAAATGCCTCATATATCTTTTGAATGTCCTCTACTTTTAACTCTGGCATGACGATTCTCCGCAATGAAAAGGCTCTTGTAAAGTGGTGTCGACAGCCACCGGAGGCCTTATATTTAATTGTAATAGTTTCTCGTGCTTTGCCTTTTTGTTTGCGAGTATTAAAGATTTAATTATGCTGAACAGACCGTCCTTGTGGTCTTCTCCTCGCTTGTTCGTACCTACTCTATACTTTGTCGAGGGCCTGCCAAACGGCCTCGTAGTGCTGGTATCGGTAGTACTATACAAAAACCTCGGCTATCAAAATGACTTTATAACCAGTGCGACGAGTTTGCTTTATCTGCCCTGGGTGCTCAAATTTGCCTGGGCGCCTCTCGTAGATATGCATCAAACAAAAAAATTGTGGATCGTGGTGGCGCAGATGGTGCTCGCCGCTATCGCGTGCCTCATTGCCATTTCCCTCCACACCCCATTGGCTCTGGCCATCACGCTAACCTGCTTTGGTCTCATGGCCCTGGTCTCGGCTACGCAAGATATTGCTATAGATGCTTTTTATCTAGAGACTTTAAACAAGATCGAACAATCGGCATACGTGGGTGTGCGTAATGCTTTCTACAAAATATCGTGGATGTTTGCTCAAGGAGGTTTAGTCTATCTGGCTGGGCAATTGGCACAGAGGGCCAGCATCAAGGACGCCTGGAGCATCTGTTTTGCTATGACAGCGGCTTTATTTGCTGCATTTGCCCTCCTGCATAAGAGAGCACTGCCTCAAGATCAGCCTGTGCGTAGCGAGTCGGAAAAAGTCGATTATCTTGAGGCTTTCAAGACTTTCTTCCAACAATCTCATATCTTGCCTATCATCATATATGTGGCGATTTTTCGTCTGGGAGATGCTCTGCTCCTCAAGGTCGCACCATTATTTCTCCTGGATGCTACAGCAAAGCAAGGCTTAAACATAGGCAACGAAAACTTTGGTGTGCTCTACGGCAGCTTTGGCACCTTGTTTTTGCTCTTAGGAGGTATAGTTGGCGGTATATTGGTCAGCAAGCTTGGCCTCAAAAAGACCCTCATGCCCACGGCTATATTTCAAAACTCGGCGATCTTGCTCTACTACTTGCTTGCAAAAGGCATAGCAGGCTCAGGCGCAAACGTAAATTTATTGTTGCTAGGTAGCTTCAATGCGATCGAGCAGTTTGCTTATGGCCTGGGAACGGCTGCCTATACAGTTTTTTTGCTATCTACAGTATCCGAGCGCTACAAGGCCGGACACTATGCACTGGTGACAGCGATCATGGCTTTGGGCGTCATGGTGCCTGGATTTTTCAGCGGTAATCTGGCCATGAGCCTGGGTTACGAGCAGTTCTTTCTTTTGAGTTTTATAGCAAGCATCCCTGGTATGATGACTATCTTGTTTTTGCCCTTGTACAGGGCAGAATCTGATCGCTAGCAAAAACGGGTATCAAAATAAGGATCGCTTGAGATGCAATATCGCAAAATCGGCAAATGGGGTATCAAGGTCTCTGAGATCGGCCTGGGCAGCTGGCTGACTCACGGCGGCACCGTCGATGAAAAGAACAGCGTCAAGCAGATGCATCATGCCTTTGAGCAAGGCATCAACTTTTTTGATACTGCCAATGTCTATGCTCAAGGCGCTTCCGAAGTAGTCCTCGGCAAGGCCGTCAAATCGATGAAGCGCGATAGCCTGGTCATCGCTTCCAAGGTCTTTTTTCCCATGGGCGAAGGCGCCAATGACAAGGGCTTGAGTCGCAAGCATGTGATAGAGCAATGCAATGCTTCTCTCAAACGCATGGGCATTGATTACATGGATATCTACCAGTGCCACAGGTTTGATCCCGAAGTACCGATGGAAGAACTCGTGCGCACCATGGACGACCTGATCAGACAGGGCAAGATCCTCTACTGGGGTGTGAGCGAATGGAGCGGCTCGCAAATAGAAGACGCTTATCGCGTGGCTGGCGAGATCAACGCTCAGGGGCCGATCTCTAACCAGCCTTGCTACAACATGCTCACACGCAATATCGAGCCGTCGATAGTGCCTACCTGCGAACGTCTCGGCGTCGGCCAGGTCGTTTTTTCGCCTCTGGCCCAGGGGGTACTCACCGGCAAATATCAACCCGAAAAGCCTCTACCGCAAGACTCCCGTGCAGCCGATAGCCGCGTCAACATGTTTATGATGGGGCGCAACCTCATGGCAAACGAGACCCTGATCAAGGTGCAAAAACTCACCAAACTTGCTCAGGAGCAAGGACTGTCAATGTCCCAGCTTGCTCTGGCCTGGTGTCTGCGTTTGCAAAACGTGTCCAGCGTGATCATCGGAGCTACAAAGCCTCAGCAAATCGATGAAAATATCAAGGCTGCCGGTATCAAACTCTCCAAAGAAGTCCTGGATGCTGCCGAAGCAATCTTAAAATAGCAAAAAGCGGGCACATTGATATGCGTGGCCTTTGCTCGCGCGTATACAAAGGGACAAGCACATGCAATCTCACCGCCCGATACTCCGGCTAGAGGCCTTGGCCTTTGGCATGATTGCTCTGGCGCAATCGATTATTGTGATGCCACAGGCAAATGCCGATGACGGTATACCAAGCGAAGTATCGGCATCATCCAGCACTGGGCCGAGTCTCCCAGACGTCAGTCCCCTCCCCATGCAGTTTGGTCCAAGCAAGTCTGAGCTGGATCAGTTATCTGCTGGTTCAGGAGCGCATCAAGGCACAGTCACGACCAACCAGTCTGCCAGTCATCTTGCTCCGGCCGTCATAGAGACTAAACCCAAGACGACCAAGCTCTACGGTCGTATCGAGGAGATTGCGGAGGGTTCAGGAGCCAATTTCCCAATCAAGCTCCAGGCAATGAAGCCCCAGTTTGATTATTCTCAGACTGGCAAAAAGCTGAGCGCTCAGGCTTCTTCTACGACTGCTTCTCTTTATAGTGGCACCATCGCCAAGAGCTTTCCTCAGGACTTTAGCGGTAATTGGGGTGGCGAACTCGCTGTGTGGTGGTGCCAACAGATGCCCAGCGCCTACCAGCTCGATCCGGTCAAGGCGGCCAAGACCGACAAGATCTTTGCTCGTGGCAATAAGGGCCTGGTCAATTTTGTCTTTGCCAATAGCGCTCAAGGTATGACGCTTGAGCCGGCTCGAATGCTCTTTCACATCCAGGGGAAAGATACCGATACCCAGGCGCAGTTGCAGCAAATGCTCGGTGGCAATATGGCTGCTATGGGGCCCATGGCTCAAATGATGGAAAGCATGGCAGCCAATATGCAGATTCCGGTAACCCTTTATCTAGGCAATTTTCAATCCTCAGCTTTCGAGCGAAGTGCATCTGGCGGGGCCGCTAGGCAGACAGTTATCAAAAATGTTCTGCGTCAGCTTGCTCCCAATGTATTGGAGCAGCAAGTAATCTCGCAAGGCACCGAAGAAGTCAAAAGTACAGGGCGCAGCCACAATTATTACCAAGAGACTGTCATCCGCTTTACACGCACCAATCCACAACAAATGTACGCTCAGGTAGTAGTGGTCACTTATGGACCTGATCGCAAGTTTTTGGATAAGGTCATCCTCTATGGATACGTAACCAAGGGTCAGGTGGTCAATACCGATCCTATGGCCGGCTTGGGCGGCATGGGCGGTTTAGGTGGTATGATGCCTATGCTTGCGCCTGGACAGGGTGCAGGTGGAGGCTCCATGCAGTTGCCGCAATTGCCGCCAGGCTTTGACCTAAAAAATCTCCTGGGTCAGTGAGCCCTCATATTTTGTTTTGTCATTATCCTGCTAAAGATTTGAGTTGTATTTGATATGAGCGCTAGAGCCGATTCTTCTATTGACGATCTCGAAGAGTTTGTCGATAACCTGATCTTGCAAAACGATTACCCTGGTTTCGAACCACGTTCTTTTCGGGTGGGTCTGCCCGAAAACTTTCTCCAGGCAGGCGCAAAGCTCTTTTCTCAGGCTCTAGGTCATCCAAATGTCTATGTCCGTCTTTGCGCACTTCGCATTTTTCAGGACAAGCCAGGTACCATCAAACCTCATCTCAATGCCATTGCCGGCTTGCTCGATCATCAAGACCCTTGGGTGCGCAAAGAGGCAGCCATAACTCTCGAGCGTTTCCCTACACCTGATCTGGCCATGGGAGCCAAGATAGCTAGTCAGATGACCGATGAGGACGTCATGGTAAGACGGGAGGCCGCCAAGGCTCTCGGCAAGATCTTGAGCAAGAGTAAGGATACTGGAGCCAATGCTGCTCAGGATAAGTCCACTATAGTAGCGGCCCTAGAGTCGGTCATGCATGCTGATGCTGATGCTCAGGTGCGGCAAAAAGCCGAAAAAGCCTTACGTAAGGCCGGATATTTTAAGGGTTAGCATCCTTATCCTTGTCGATTGCCGACCTGGCAAACCATTAAGACCCATTAAAGGCCCCTAGGGGCCTTTTTTTGCTTTGCCTGGTAATCGGAGCTAAATCTAGACCATCATGGCTGGATCGACTGCTGAATGCCCTTATAGCAAGCTCTGATCAGCTAACAAAAAAGACCACCCATCTGGGCGGTCTTAAATTGTCTCTACGATGTTTTAGCCCTTAGCAGGTCTTAGGTATTGCTAGGAGTAGCAACTGTAGAAAAGTTGTCAGATGTTTCCATTGTGCTGATGTTGAGGTGCGAGCCTTGTTGTCTTCTAAAATTGTCGAGATAACGACGGAGTGCTTCTCTTATCAGATCGGAACGAGTGCGGTGTTCGCACTGAGCGATAAAGTCGACTTGCTCTAGCATGGCGGGGGGCAGCGCGATCAAGACCTTTTTGGGCATTTTTGAATTTCCTCATGGAGACAACAGGGGGCAAGCACAACCGGCAACCGATAGAGAGATGCGCGTCGGCAGATGATCTGGCAACCACACGTTTGCTAGATCATTTTTCTGCGGACATATCCCTATCTTTGATACTTAACAAAGAGGTAACCGCTTTTTGGTGGCAAGTGGATTTATCAACCACCTTCAACAGCTATTCAATTTACACATGAAAGTCGATATCGTAAAGGTCCAAAAGGGGCATAAACACGCAAATCACGTGTTTAATATCTAAAGCATTTTTTCGAAAGGCGGAAACCAAAGCTGTGTCGCGATCGCGCTCGATTTAGCCTAAAACCGTATAGATACTTGGGTTCCCAAAGGACATATCCAGCTATTGCATTGCAAAAAATTTGTGCTAGGACTGATGCCCAAAACTAGTGATTTGTTGCAAAAGCGGCATGGCAGGCCGTTCCGGATGAGCGCAAAACGTCGTTTAACTTGCCCGATCCAGCAACAGCGCCTGATACGAAAATGCATACACTGCGCCCAGCGTTGTATAGCCAATACCACGGGCAACCCATATATTAAATGGTGGCATATGCGATACCGCTGTTTTTGGTCCGTGACCGCAAGAGCCGCTGGGCGTTGTAACTGGACCGTAAGGTCTCTTATGCCGGACTGGAGTCTGGACCTGAGATGCTGTGCAGCTTTTGTATATGCGACTTATCTACAGCTTTTGCACTGTTGGCTATGCAAGTAGTTTTTAAAAAAGTCAAGGCGTAAGATACGCTTTGCATACATTGAGAAACGATTGAGAAAAGCCCATGGATAGTGGATCATATAGGCTTGCAAACAAGTGGGCGTTTTTGCTCGTTTTTAAAAGCGCCGTGCCATGAGGGTTTTGATAATGATCATTGCAAGCTGGAACGTCAATTCAATTTCGGTAAGGTTAGCACACGTTCTTAACTGGCTCCAAGACAATCATCCTGATCATCTATGTTTGCAAGAGCTCAAATGCCTGGACGAAAAATTTCCTCATCAGGCCTTTGCCGAGTTGGGGTATAAGGCGCACGTATTGGGCGAAAAGACATACAACGGCGTAGCCATCATCTCAAAAAAATCTCAAGGCGAGAGCGAGCATCCGGTGTTGCTCAAAGCTACATCTAAGAGTCTAAGCGGCTTCCCAGAACCAATACAGAGTCGGATCATGGCCGTGGAGATACCCTTATCTCAGGATCGCCTATTACTAGTAGATCTGTATGTGCCTAACGGCTCCGAAGTGGGATCCGAAAAGTACGCTTACAAACTAGCCTGGTTTGAGAGGCTTAATGCATATATAAAGAACGAGCTCACTGTCTACGATAAGGTAGTAGTGGTAGGTGACTTTAACATTGCACCGGATGATCTAGACGTACACGATCCTGATTTGTGGAGGGATCAGGTCCTTTGCAGCAAGCTAGAGCGTGCGGTCTTTAACGATCTGCTCGGTTTAGGCATGATAGACAGTTTTCGCAGTCTCACAGCAGAGGGCAAGCACTATAGCTGGTGGGATTATCGTCAATTTGCCTTCAAGCGCAATGCCGGCTTGCGCATAGATCATGTGCTCATCAGCAATGCCCTGGCCCCGAGTTTGCAACGCGCCTGGATCGACAAAAATCCGAGGACTCTAGATAAGCCCTCGGATCATGCGCCTGTACTAGTGGACCTGGCTCTGTGAGCTAGTATTTAAAGAGTATATCTTGTGTAGCTATCTCGGATAGGCCAGGAAACTTGCCGTCGATGACGGCATCGGCTAGCTTGCTGCAAGCTTTGTAATAAGCATCGCTTGGTCTTTCTCCGGTCAATTTGCGCTTTAGATCCTGACAGAGTATGTCGGCGGCAGCTTCGAGCACCTGGTCCTTTTGCGCGTGGGCGTACAGCGAAGTGACCAGCATGATGATTGCGTCTTGTACCCTTTGCGACATTTCGGCGATACGACATTGTCTATCGGCTAGTTTGAGCTGGTGCTTGACCATGGCCTGGCTCAATTCGAGAGGAGAGTCCGAGAGGAACTCCAGAGCAAAGTCGACATGGGCCTTGAGGTTTTCGCTCATGCCCTCTACGTCTCGCTGGTCCACGCCTTCGAGTTGTTTGCCAATCCACCACATGCTGTATGGGAATAATTCGTTACGCAAATTAAACGCATGTATTGGATTAGCTGGATTGAACTTGATCTTGAGGGCATTGACTTTTTTGCCGATCGGCTCAAAGTATGTAACTCCATGCTGCTTGGCCAGGCTTTTGAAAAAGGCCATGCCGAGCATTTCACCTTCACCTTCGTATATGCATGGCGCTAAAAAGTCATGGATATTGTCTCCAAACAGATGGCCGGCCAAAAATGAACGGCCGCCATGGGTTTTCATAAATAGCTCGATGGCACATTCTTTTTCGGCTTCGGAGCCAAAGATCTTGGCGATTATGCACTCCAATTCGCCACGATAACCTTGATCCAACAACCATGACGACCAGTTGACGAGGGCGTCCGCACCACATATGAGGGCACTCGCGCGTGCAATTCTTCTTTTTACTAGTTCTCTTGTCTCGATGGGATTGCCATAGGTCTCTCTAAACTTGGCCCAGGGCAGCATATTGGCCAACATGATACGCATGACACCAGACGCAGTGGCGCACAAGGCAATCCGCCCCATGTTGAGGCCATGGTAAGCCACTGTCAGGCCGTCTCCAAGCGGAGGCACGAGTAGGTTTTCTTTGGGGACCTTAAAGTCCTTAAACTTGAGTCCATTGTTAAAAGCGTGCTTGAGAGCATGCAGTTTGTAAGGTACGGTCTGGAAATTTTCGTTTTCGGTGTCAGGCAGCTTGGCTATAAGAGCAGCAGGTTTGCCATCGATCAAGCATACGACTCCAGCAGTCCTGCCCGGGATGGCGTTGGTGATAAAGAGTTTTTCGCCGTTGATCACATAATGATCGCCTTGCAGGGTAGCTGTTGTCTTTAGTGCAGTCAGGTCCGAGCCTGCCTGAGGCTCTGTGAGGGCAAAGGCAGATAGAGCCTTGCCCGAGGCCAGGTCTGGCAGGAGTCTATTTTTTTGATCTTCGCTGCCAAAATATCGCACAGGATCTACTGCACCAATACAGCCATGTACCGAGGCAAGACCTGCGGCGGTCGGCTCTATAGTGGCTACACGAGTCAAAAAATTCATAAATTGCCTGACATCAGCACCCTGACCGCCATATTTGGTTTCGATCAACATGCCCCAGTATCCGGCCTTGGCCAAATCCTGCATTACTTGATCGGAGACCTTGCCTTTGTCGTCCATCATTGTCCCGGCTGCCTTATGTTTGCGCAGGACATCGATAGATGCACGCATGGCCTCCATGTCGAGACTGGCTGGATCGATTTTGGGTGTGGAAAAGAGCTCTATAGGCACTTTTGCATCCCATACAGCTCTGTGCACAGGCGAATTGGAGGTCTTGTATTGCGGCGCAAAAAGAGCCTCGACCTGATCGTCGACTCTATCTACTGCGCCGGTCCTCTTTGCTTCTTCCTCTGTTTTACCTGCCAATTGCATGGCTGTTTCGGCAAAGCTTGCCTTGGAATCGTCTTTTAGACCGGTCATATTTGTCCCCAGATAGCTACGGATATCTAGGTATATTTTGCCCAGTTTTAGATTTTATGCATTTAGCTTGAGCTTGACCGGCGAGTGATTGCTCTTGAGGTTGATGGTTAGATCGACCCTTGCCCCATTGAGAATAGCCAATAGCTCCTTGCCGGCTAGTTCGAGACGCCAGGATTCGGAAAGAGAAGGCCCCTGCACTTGCTCGGCCCGGCTGATATCCCCATCGATTTGTCGTGCCCAGCGCACAAAGGATTGCAACTCGTCTCTGGTGGCGATGAGCTCTGGTGCAAGCTCAAAGTCTTGAGCCCTTAGCTTGAGGATCGTATATAAGATATCGGCAATCAAGACGTCGCTTTTTGCAGGCGCCTTGCCAGCAGGCCATTGAGGGCACTGACCATCCGGTAGAGCAAGAGCCCGTTTGACGGCCTGGATCATCTTGTCGCCTAAATGATGCAATTGATCTGGCCTTATACCCCTGATCCGTTTGATGTCCTCGACCTTTTGTGGAGGCTTGCGCGCTATCTCGAGCAATATATTGTCGTTTAGCACCGTTCTTGGTGGCTTGTCTATGCGCTTGGCCTCTTCTTCTCGATACCGGCAAAGCTCCTGCAATACTGCCAGCTTGCGACTGGCAAGAGCCTGAGCACCCTTGATCTTGAGAAATTCTTTGCCTGGCTCTTTGACATAAAAATCCTGCCTTTCAAAATAGCGGCATTCGTCCTCGACCCAGGACAGTCGTCCGGCCTCGCTTAGCTGAGAGTGCAGATGACGATAGAGGCCCAAAAGGTGTTCGACGTCCCCGATCGCGTACTCGATCTGTGAAGGGGTCAAAGGGCGCATCTGCCAATCTGTAAATGACTCGGTCTTGGACAATTGTGTATTAAAAACCGAGCTCAGCAATTTGCCGTATCCAGCGGGATAGCCTAGTCCTAAAAATCCTGCTGCGATCTGTGTGTCAAAGATATTTTTGGGCATCAGGCCGGAGCGCTGATATGCGATCGTGAGATCCTGGCTGGCCGCGTGCAAGACCTTGAGTATGCTCGGATCGGCCATGGCTTGCCATAATGGATCAAGCTGTCTGTCTTTGAGCTTGAGAGGATCGATAAGATAGACCTCGTCGGCCACAGCCAACTGGATCAAGCAGATGATCGGATAATAGGTCCTCTCAGGTATAAATTCGAGATCGATGCCAAAGAGCTTTTGCTCCTCGATCTTTTGCATGACCCTGGCTAGATCTGCCTCGCTCGTGACCAGAGCTTGTTCGGGTGTCTTATTGCGTGCGTCCATTTTTCCCATTTCCTATCTTAAATTTTCGCGGCACCATTTGAGTGCGCCTGGTTTGCCCATGATTACGACTTCTTGCTGAGCAAGTTTGGGCAAATCAAAGTGCAGACCGTCCCAGTCCATGGTGCCAACTTGCAAACCGGCCCCCAGAGCCAGGGCTGCTGGTCCTGCCGTATCCCAGACCTTGAGCTTGCAGCCAAGGTGTGCAAATACATCGGCCTTGTCCTCGAGCATCCTGACGATCTTGAGCCCGATCGAACCCGTCTTGACGATCTCTACATGTTCGATATCGCCGATCCAGGGATTGCGTCTCCTGTCGCGGGAGCCCATGGTAAGTCTTTTTGGCCCATCATAGTTAAAGGCTCCGAGTGCCTTTATCGCGGTCCTGATGCCGTCTTTTTCGCGAAAAGCACCCTGCCCAGGGCCACCAAAGTACAAAGTGCCGGTGGCCGGCTCTGCAACAAAACCAAAAGCCGGCTGCCTATCGATCAAGAGTCCAAGCATTACGCAGTATTGGCCATCTTGCAATATATAATTTTGCGTGCCGTCAATGGGATCGATGAGCCACACCCTGCGTGCATTTTCATCAAACCGATGCTCTTCGTCTTCTTCTGAGATTACGCAATCATCGGTAAATCTTTCTCTTATCGCCTGGGATAAGAGCTCCGAAATAGCTATATCCGCCTCGGTCACCTGGTCGTCCGGACCCGTCTTAAACCTCGGTTCGATGCCATCTGCCATAGCAATTGCGAGCAAGCTTGCTTCTTGCATCTTTTGTGCGAGATGATCGATGTCTTGCGGAGTGAGGACCGGATCTTTGATCAAAAGGCTCAGCTCTTGTACATGCGGCAGCCAAACTCGGATGCCAATTTGTTATCCAAGAGGTCGGCCACATAGGCCACATGCCAGACCAAATCGTCGAGTTCTTCTTGGACAAGACCAAAGGTCGGGCGCTGTGTGATCACCAGCACAATGTCTTCGTGCGTGCTGAGAGCGCAAGAGGAAAGCGTCCCATTTAAATCGAGCAATTTGCGATAAAAAGCCTCGAGATTGCGCTCAGGCAGATAAATAATGGGTGAGGTGATGCGTAGTATCGCCCCTGAGTCATTGCTGGCAGGTTGAATGAAGATATAGATCTTGGCGGAGCCTTCGACCAGCCAATAGCCGATGCCCTGATCGTCGGATAATAAATGATCCTGGGGGTTGAGTCCACGCTTTTGATAGTAGGACTCGACCATGGCCTGTGCTTCTTGAGCTTGCACACGGCCGGACTTGCTCTGGCTAAAGATGCCCATAGGTCTCTGGATGATCCTCTGTGTTTTGAATGCACAGTATACCCAATGCCAGAGCCAAAGTTGTTACGGCAAATAAAGGAGGTACTTTACCCACAGATAAAGCGTGTTAATATAGACAAGTTGCTCATTCCCGAGTAGCGCAGCGGTAGCGCAGGTGACTGTTAATCACTTGGTCGCTGGTTCGAATCCAGCCTCGGGAGATTTTTAAGACCGTCCTCTTTGTGAGGGCGGTTTTTTTTGTCATTCAAAATTAGATGGATCGGTTCAAATCAGGTTTGACTGGCCTGGCAAAAAAAATCCCGCCTACTAGAGACGGGATTTGGCGGTCCTGATTGGATATCGGACTAGCTGTTCTTTTCGGTTGCAGCGGCCGCTTCTTTTTTGTCCTTGAGGACCTTCATCGATTTGGCCAGTCTAATAATGATGATAGGCAAGATGATGATGCCCGAAAAGACGATCGCCATCGGCACAAAATTGCTGTTTTCCATATCGCACTCCTAACATTGGTAATGGGCTGGGTTTGTCTGATCAAATCGAGGCAGCTTTGCTCGGACTATTAAACTCGTACTAATTATAGTATTGCCCGAGGGCCTGCACACAGTAAATGCGTAGATTGATATTTTGCCTTGTGTGACGGTGTAATACAACAATTTAATTTTAGTCCTGCAAAGTTTTGCTCCATTGATCCGAGTTGACGTCCATAAAGGCGGCAATTTTCCATTTTTGATCCTCATTGATCAACTGAGCCTTGTAGATCTGGTTTTCGTCAAAAATATAGTGACCGTCAATGAGGATATCCACGGCTGCCTTCTCGGCCTTGACGACTTTGAGAGCGTATGGAGGCACGCCTTTGGTGACAAAGTCAGGCTGAAAATGAGGCTGATTGGTGAAATAGGCAAGAAAATCATCGCCACCAGTAGGCTTTTGCTGCCAGGCATTTGTGGTCAGTCCATAGGCCTTGGTGTAGTTTTTGCTATTGAGAAATTCGAGAAATTGATTGAGGGTGATGCGGGCGTCTTCGACTTCTGAATGCTTTTTCTCCTCGAGTCCACCGGCCTCCATGATCATTGTATTGTTGGGACCCTTGTGAAATCTGATATTCCAGACGGTGCCGACCTGCAGATCCTGCATGTCCTTTTGGCTGCAGTAGTCGGCAATATTGATCTGAGAAAGATCAAATTTGACCGGCTTGGGATCCTTGGGCGCCTTGGCGTAGAGCAGTCCGGGCAGCTCTTTTTCTGGATTGTCAGGATCTTTTGTCGGGCTGCGATAGTAATAGATGACACCCTCTATGCTCTTTTGCAAGGCAAAAGGATTGTCATTGCCCAGGGAGTTTAGATATAGGACCAGGCCCGTGCCTGCTGCTGGGACGAGAATAGCTGCGGCGGCGATCATCAGGACTTTTGGATCCTGCAATTTTTTTAGCCAGGCCGGCGCGACCTGCTTTTTTTTGTCAGCCGCAGCAGGCTTGCGCACGCCAGTCTTGCGGCCTTCGACTCCGGCCGTTTTGGAGCCGGCCGATGAGGCTGCACCAGTAGTCCGGTGCGATGCCGTCTTGGCTTTGTTGGAGGCTGTCTTTTTGGGTTCGGGACCGGTTATATATGGAGCCGAGGCTTCTTTTTTGATAGCTGAAGTAGAGACTTGAGTCTGATTACCAAAAAGACCGCCTGTAAGATCGAGCTCTTCGCCGCCTGCGTCTTGAGGAGGGATGGTTGTCCCAAAGCCAAAACCCATAGACGGAGGCGCGCTGATCAGACTGGGCATCGAGCCTGTCTCAAACTGTGATGCAACGCACTGATCGAGAGCATCGCGCATTTCTTGCATGGACTGATAACGTTGCTCGGGCTTTTTGGCCAGGGCTCTAAAAGCTATGCGCTCAAGCGCATCCGGGATGCGCAAATCAGGTCTCACTGCCGAAAACGGCTCTGGCATCTGCGAGACGTGCATTTTCATAGTGGCATAGATGGTGTCACCCATGAGTGGTGGCACACCGGTCAGAGTTTCGTATAGGACTGCACCCATCGAATAAATATCCGATCTGGTATCCAACTGCTGACCGAGACACTGCTCAGGGCTCATATAGATAGGGCTGCCAAAGATCTCGCCAGTCTGCGTGAGATTTTGTTGCTGCTTGCCAGAGGCATTGGTGAGCTTGGCAATGCCAAAGTCGACGACTTTGACAAAGTCTCGGCGACCTTCTACCTCGACGAGCATGATATTGCTTGACTTGAGATCGCGATGAATGACGCCCTTCTGATGAGCATGCTCGAGTGCGTCGCATGCCTGTATAAAGATAGGCAGCGCTCTTTGATGCGCCAGATGGTTTTCTTCTTTAACCACGTCCGAAAGGCTCATGCCTTCTAAAAAGTCCATGACTATGTAAGGCTGGCCAGATGCTACGACGCCGCAGTCATAAACGGTGATTACGTGAGGGTGCTGGAGATGGGAGGCCGCCTGGGCTTCTTGTTGAAATCTCTTGATCGATAGCTGGTCGGTCACATGCTGGGATTGCAGCATCTTGATGGCCACAACGCGATCCATCATCTCGTGCAAGCCCTTGTAGACTATGGACATGCCGCCTCGTCCGACCTCGGATATGACACGGTAACGGTCATTGAGTATGGTGCCGATCAGCTCGTCTCTTTGAGCAAACATGAGCATGGAGCGGTCTGTAGGACAAACGCTCTGATTGGCGGGAAACTCGTTTTTGCAGACAGGGCAGATTTTTTTCTTTGCTGTCTGAGGTTGGCCGTCGAAGGTCATGTTTTGATTTGCTTTTGCTGATAATTGTCCAGTGGTCTTTAAAAACAATTATCTTATCAAGAATGCGGTATCTTGAGGTCTTGGATTGCCGCCAGAGCTGCCTTGCGTCCAGAAGCAATCGCGCCGTTGATCGAGGCGGTCTCGCGGTGATCGCCGCAAACATAGAGCTGGTGGGCTATGCCGACCGGTCTTGAGGGAGGCTCGAGACTACCCGGCGACTGGTCCGGCTGAGCATGGTGGATGCGATATGTCCTGAGGTGATGCCAGTCAGTGGATACTTGTTTGCCATACCAATCTTGTAATTGCTCGATGACTGCCTGGAGCAGATCTGTATCGGACCTGCCTTGATGCTCTAGCACGGTGACGCTGATTAGAGCCTTGTCTTTTGGCGCATAATGCGACGAGACATTGGACATCACGGCCAGGTTGTTGATTGGTCCCCCATCCTCCAATTGTCCATTGAGGATGAGCATGGGCTCGTCAGTGGGAGCCTTGTCTTTGTCGCAAGCAAAATACATACAAATCGCCTGTCTAGACCCAGGGTCAGGGAGGCCTAGTAGTCGAGCCGCTTCGGGGCCCTCTGCTGCCACCACTATTGCCCTGGCTTCGATCTGGCTGCCTTTCCCATCGGCCAAAGTCACAAAATTTTTGTCCTTATCAACAGACTCTACTTTAGTGGATAGCCTGATGCACTCTGGCGGTAGACGGCTGGCCAATTGAGCGGTCAGGCTGCCCATCCCGAGAGCCGGGACGGCAACATTGCCTTCGGCCATCATCTTATATATAAAGTCAAAAATACGGCTGGAGGTCCCCAGGCTCGGATCCAGGGTAATGCCACCAAAAAATGGACGGAAAAATCTGTTGATCATCAGGCTCGAGAAGCCATAGTCTTCCAGGGCTTGCTGGATGGTTTTTTCGCTCTTTCTAAAAATCTCTTGCAATGGGCAATTGATTAGAGATTGCCTTAAATAAGCGATCTTGACTTTGTCATGCATAGGAGCGATATCCGAAACAAGCATCGAGACAAAGGCCTGTGGCTCGCGGAAAGGATCTGACACCTTGATAAATCGACCCTTTGCCCTGACTATGGCGCCTGCTTTAAAATTGGCAAGATTGAGCTTTTTGTAGTCGAGTATGCGCGCGGCTTCTGGATAACGCGTCAAAAATACTTGAAAACCACGATCAAGCTTGTAACCATCTAGATCATCGGTGCGAATGCGACCGCCAATGCCATCGGAGGCTTCGAGTATGAGGGGCTTGTAGCCGCGTTCAAAGAGATTGACTGCGCATGACAATCCAGCCAGGCCACCACCTATGATGATGACGTCGTAGGCTGCGCCATCAGATTTGATGATTGCTTCCACTGATTAACCCCGATCTTTATTGAGACTTAGTAAGGCGCCATTATTTCTAGTTTGTTGCTTGATGGGTCGTCGACATAAACAGAGCGTGTCCCATCGCGATGGGTCTTGAGGGCTCCAAAAGACTCTGCCTCGGGCGAGACAATGGCAATGTGCGGCGGGTGTTGTGCAGGTATGACAAAGGCAAGCTTGATATTTTGAAATGCCAAAAGCGCCCATGTATCGTCCTGGTATTCGACCTGGCAAGCAAATTTTTGCAGGTAAAAGTCAACAGTCTCCGCTAGCTTGCCATCTCTGACCTGTATGGCTATGTGGTCGATCTTTGTGAGATCATTGATTTCCGGGGCTTTCGTCATGATGGGTCTCTTATTTTTTGAGATCTATTTGAGATCTATTTTAAAATCTATTTAAGAACTATTTTAGTGCCGAGCGTAGATTCCAGAGGTCCGCAAAGCATTTTTTGTGTAGGGTGCTGCGCAGATAGCCGACTCCTTCGGAGCCGCCAGTGCCACGCCTAAAGCCGATGATACGCTCAACGACAGTAACATGGTTGACCCGCCATAGACCTATGAGCTCGTCAAAATCGATAAAGCTCTCTGCTAGATCGTGCAAGTCGTGCATATCATGCGAGTCTTTTGATTCGTCGTCATAGAGTCTGGTAAGCGACTGGATGCGGGTCTCTTCGTAGGTAGAGGCCAGATCGGGCGAGTCCTTTTCTTGTTGAGGATTGAGACGAGGCAGATCAAAGCCATGGCGTACCAAAAGGTCGTAAAAAACATCCTGCAATGAGGGCTCATGATAACGGCGAGTAAGATTGGCATAGGCCGAGGCATCACCCTTGAAATGCTCTAAAAGTCGCAAATCTTTAAGCCCGCCGAGAAATTCTATTTCGCGAAACTGTGATGATTGAAAACCAGAGGCTGGATTGAGCTTGTGCCTGAAAGCTAGGAAATCGCGCGGCGACATAGTCTCCAATATATGAATCTGCTGCACGAGGATGCGCATGATAGCAACGGCACGTTTCATAAAATGATTTGCGCGCCTGGGTTTATCCTGTCTCATCAGATCGATGACCAGATCGAGCTCATGGATGATGAGCTTGAACCAGAGCTCATAGGTCTGGTGGATGATGATAAATAGTGGCTCGTCGTGATGAGCAGGATCCGACTGGCAGACTTGCAGCTCTTTGAGCTGGTCTACCATCAGATAGCTGTTATAGGTGAGCGAGCTGTGGTTGCCATGGACAATGCCACCAAAGCCAGTGTCATCATCATTTTGCATATTGGACATTGGACAGCCAGTCATCAGTCGGTTTTTCCCATGTCGGGAGTGTCGCTTTTTTCAGGGGCGGGCGTTAGATCTGGATTTAGTTCTAGACCTGTCTTTCCAGACTCTTTTTGCTCTTCTTTTATTTCTTCTTTTGGCTCGATTTTCTGTTCGGTTTTCTTTGTTTCTCTAGTCTTTGATTCTTTGGTCTCTTTTTCTTTGGCCTTTTTTTCTTTCTGCTTCTTCTCTTTTAGCGGCTTCTCTTTTGGCTGTTTGACTTTCTTTTGCTTGCCTGCCTTATGTGCAACTTCGCCTGGAGCGAGTGGCAAAATAGCTGCCTGGTCGATATCGGAGCCTTCTACTATGTCGAGAAAAGCGCGTGGCTTGCTGCTCGAATAAAGATAAGCAAGCCGCGAGGACTCCATTATTTGGCCAGCCATTTTGACGAAGGCTGGATAAGAGATCTGATGTGTCGATACTTCGATAGCCTGTGGATGCAGCCTGATCACTTTAAATTGGCAAGGATAGATGACAGCACAAGATGCCGAGACATACCATGGTGTTCCTTCGCGCTGGACTTTGTTGACTGGCACGTGTCCATTGACACTGAGCTTGACGTCGTTAAAGCTACCGAGCACTTCGCGCACTGAGGCTCCAGACATGCATGAGTACTCTTCGAAGGGAGGGCCACCGTCATAGGGCGAAGGCGCGAGCAGAGGATGGTGCGAGAGCACTACAGTATACTTGCCACGATTTTTTTCGAGGTCGCTCCGGAGCCAGGCTAATTGGTCACGTTTGACGTCTCCAGTGTTGCTATTGGCGCGAGCGGTATCAAGTCCGATAAGGTGCAGCGGCTCGCCTTCGATAGGATCGTGCGACCAGTAGGTAGTCGTGGTATCTATGCCCTTGCCTTTAAAATCGACGCCATAGGTACGCATACGATCGACAGCCGGCGGACCAGTCACGTCGCTTTCGCCTAGCACAAAATACCAGGGGCAGTTGAGTCCCTGAACAACATCGGCAAAAAACTGCCAGTTTTTGTCATTTTTACCCGGGCTCTCGACCATGTCCCCGCCAAAAACGACAAAATCAAGATGCATGGCATTGATTTGCTTGACAATGTCCTGCAAGATGACCTGGCTCTCTTTGGTCAATTTGAGAGAGTTATCGGGGACGCCATCGCACAGGTGCACATCCGAGACAAAGGCAAAGGAGATAGGTCGGCTGATTGTACGAGATTGGGCAATAGCAGCACTCGGAGAAAATAGCGAAAGGTTGACTGTGGCGATAGCGATGGCGATAGCCCTGAAAAGAAGAGCCATCGCAGCAAAAAATCGTTTATAAAGCCTGGATATATGCATTTGAAAACCGACGGACGAGGCGCAAACTATCTTGAAATAGTATCAATAAAGTCTAACGACTGGTGATCAAGTCGAGCAATTCTCTGCGAGCGATGCTATCAGTCTTGTAGATGCCACGGCTATCCATGGTGATCGTGCGTGATCCGGGTTTTTTGATGCCACGCAGGACCATGCACGAGTGCTCAGCCTCCAGCATCACAAATACGCCCTGCGGCGATAATTTGCTCTGTATGGCCGCGGCGATCTCTGCAGTCATTCTTTCCTGCACTTGCAGCCTCTTTGAGGCAACCTCCACCACCCGCGCCAGCTTAGATAAGCCTGTGATACGCCCATGCTCTGGCAGATAAGCCACATGAGCCAGGCCATTGAATGGCAAAAGATGATGCTCACAGGTCGAACTAAAAGGAATATCCTTGACCAGCACGACGCCAGCATCAGGCTCGTGAAATTGGCAGGTGATCTGGTCGGCAGGGTCCATGTGCATGCCCTGGGTGATCTCGGCCAGCATGCGTGCTACACGATCAGGAGTTTTGAGGAGGCTCTCACGATTGGGATTCTCGCCAAGAGCCTCTAATATCGTCCGGACGGCGCCCTCGATCTGAGCCTTTTTGTCATGAGGCAAAACAATGGCCTCATTGCTCGTTGGCACCTGTTGTGTTTTTTGAACGTTGAAGTCCATGCATCTATGTACCTGAGATTGACAAACAATAATAAAGCCTAGTTGCCAATTTGCAGCTTTGTGAGAGGACCTTAGCTTTACCATGCTTAGTGATCATCGGTATAATCTACGGTTTTTGGTTTGTTACGGCTTTTAAAGAGGATAGTTTATGACCGCTGCCACGATGCAAGGACTGGATATTCGCCAGATCAAAGAGCTCATCCCTCATCGTTACCCTTTTTTGCTGGTCGATAGAGTGGTCGAGCTCGAGCCTGGTAAGTCGGCTCGTGGTTACAAAAACCTGACCGCCAACGAGCAGTTTTTTGAGGGGCATTTTCCTGGACGCCCTCTCATGCCAGGCGTGCTGATGGTCGAAGCCCTGGCCCAACTGGGATGTATTGCCTTGCTCTGCAAAGACGAATTTAAAGGCAATCTCGGTGTCTTTACCGGGATCGATGGCTTTAAATTTAGAGCGATGGTTACTCCTGGCGACCGCCTGGATATGGAAGTAGAATTGATCAAGATGCGCGGACCGATTGGCCGAATGAAAGCAACTGCCAAGGTTGGCGACAAACTCGTCTGCGAAGGCGAGATCTCCTTTGCCATGGTCAAAGAAGAGCAACAATAAAGAGGAGATACCTTATCCATGTCACCGACAGCTATTCACCAGACGGCGGTGATCCACGAAGGCGCAAAGATCGATCCATCAGTGATCATCGAGCCTTATGCCGTGATTGGTCCAAATGTCGAGATCAAAGCCGGCACTCGAGTGGGCAGCCATGCTGTGATCGATGGTCACACCGTCATCGGTGCTGATTGCAAGATATTTCCCGGTGTGACCATTGGACTGGCACCGCAAGATCTATCATATAAAGAGGAGCCGACTGGTGTCATTATCGGCGATCGTGTGACTCTGCGCGAATACGTCACAGTGCATCGTGCCACCGGCGATAGAACCACCGTCATAGGCGATGAGTGCTTTTTGATGGCCTATTCGCATGTCGCTCATGATTGCAAGCTCGGTAAAGGCGTAATCATGGCCAATAACTCGACACTTGCCGGTCATGTACAAGTCGGTGATGGAGCCGTATTTGCAGGTATGGTGGTGATCCACCAGCACGTCCGCATTGGTCGTCTCTCCATGATATCCGGCATGAGCGGCACTCGGGTCGACCTGGCTCCCTTTGGCATGTATGACGGCAGGCCTGTTTACTTTAAAGGTCTCAACGTCATCGGCATGCGTCGAGGCAAGATCGGCCAGGATGTGCGCACTGCCATCAAATCTGCTTATAAGCTTATCTACGATCCCGGTCTCAATGCCAGCCAGGCACTGCAAAAAATAGAGACCGAATTGCCACAATTTGACGAAGTAAAAGAGATAGTCGACTTTGTGCGCGGATCTAAGCGTGGTATTGCCAAATCGGCCTTCAAGAGCGATGAGGATCTAACCGAAACTGACTCTCTCTGAGCCCAGGTAACCAAGTGACTCGTCCGATAACCGAAAAAGAATCTAGCTCCGATGCCCTGGCGGCATCTAAAGATAGAGTGGGTTTCGACAGCTTGTTTCGCAACAAGCCGTTCATGAGCCTGTGGCTGGCGCAGATCTTTTCGCAGTTTGCCGATCGCGTAGTCTTTGTACTCTTTGTCGCCGTTTTGACAGCCAGCAGCAGTGCCACCATTGGCGGTAGACATTTTGAGTCGGCTCAATTGACAAGCTATTTGTATGTGGCTTTCACCATCCCTGCTGTCTTGCTTTCGCCTATGGCCGGAGTATATGTAGATCGCTGGTCCAATAAGATGGTGATGATCGCTTCTAATGTATTCAGGGCCTTGTGCGTCTGCTTGATCGCCACTCCTTATGTTAAAGCCTCACCAGTGGCGGCATTTTCGCTGGCATTCTTGATTTCCATTGGTTCTCAGTTTTTTACACCGGCCGAGTCAAGCTCGATCCCCCGCCTGGTCAAAAAAGAAGAGCTCCTGCATGCAAATTCGCTTTTCTTTACTACCATGATGATTGCCCTGGGTTTTGGCTTTGCCATAGGTGAGCCAATCATCGCTCAAACCGGCATAGGCAAGGCACCCTATGCGGTGGCTGCGGCATTTTTGATCGCTGCTCTGGGAATCATCCCTATCACTGATAATAAAAAGGCTAAGCCTAGCAATAATGCATGGTGGGAAGAATTGCGTTTTGGCATAGCCTATATAGCCAATAACAAGATTGTCTTCAGAGCGATCATCAAGGTCACTTTTCTCTTTAGTACCATCATCACCCTCAACATCATTGCCGTTGCCCTATCTGAGCAACTGATGAATCTCAAGGCCGTCCAGTTTGGTTATGTCGTAGCTGCAGCCGGGTTGGGCATGGGAGTAGGCAATTTTATAGTTACTCACTATTTTGCTAAGACTCCACCAGTACTCCTGGCTTATCGCGGTTTTATACTCCTGGGCTTTTTTATGGCTCTATTGGGCAGTTTAGGCTTCATCCAGGATTATCTATTTCCTGCTATCGGGCTTTCTTTCGTCAAATTTCACGGATCCATGATTGCCGTGCCGCTCTTTGTCGCTGCATGTGTTGGGGCCTCCTGCGCTCTCGTGGCTGTACCGACCCAGTCGCTCTTGCAGGCTGCAGTGCCCGAAGAATTGCGAGGCAAGGTATTTGGCGCACAAAACACCGCAATGTCGGCTGCCTCGACCATCCCTGTTGTGCTGGCCGGTGTTTCCTCGGACTATTTGCCCGGCGGCGTCTTTACGACTTTGTTGATAATCGGTCTACCGACGCTTTTTGTGGCCTTGCATCATTACCGCAAAACACAGGAAGAGATCGCGCAAGGTGGCCTCATCGACGAAGCCGGCAATACCATAAACTAAAATAAATGTAGTGCCCGTATGATCGGGATCGGACTAATATAACCTATCATCGAACTATGAGAAACCGTGTCGTCTTATTAGGTCTGGCATTCCTCATCTGGCTGTCTCTCAAGGCGCTAGATACCTTTGTCACTGGCCCCGAAGTTTTGATCATTCTCTCTTTTGCTGTGAGCATGATGGTCTGTCACAGCATCTGGCTCTTTGGTGCTCAGCAAAGACACAGACGCAAAATAGAGGATCAAAATCGCCTTGCAGCAAGGATCAAGGATCTGGATGGCATTGGCTCGCCCAATCACGTCTGGCAGCCCTCACTCGATATTTTTATCTCAGCAAAGAATGAGTCTCGAGTAATCGAGACGACCATCCGCAATCTATATAAGATCAACTATCCTGACTATCGTGTCTGGGTCATTGACGATTGCTCCACCGACACCATGCCTCAGATTTTGGAACGTTTGCAAGGCGAGTTTACCGATTTGCGCGTCATCTACAGGCAGCCTGGTTCGGTGCCGGGCAAGTCTGCCGCTCTCAATGAGGCACTGGCATTGGCACGTGCGGACGTCATCGCTGTGTTTGACGCCGATGCATATGTCGACCCAGAGTTTTTTAACACCATCATGCCGGCTCTCGAACCGGCAAATGTGGGCGCCGTGCAGGCACAAAAGACTATGTACAAGCATCAGACTGGCTTTTTGGTCAACGCCCAGTCTTCGGAATATGCGCTGGACACATATTTTCAAGTGTCACGCGACCTCATCGGCGGTGCCGTCGAGTTGCGTGGCAACGGTCAGCTGGCTAAGAGGCAGGCTCTCGTGGATGTGGGAGGCTGGAATACACGCTCGATCACCGACGATCTGGACCTGAGCATGCGCCTTTTGGTTAATAATTGGGATATTCGCTTTAGTCCTGAGGCAAAGGTAGTAGAAGAAGCCGTGACCACCTGGTCGGGACTGATCAAACAGCGCAAGCGCTGGGCTGAGGGCAGCATCAGACGTTATCTCGACTATATTTTCCCCCTCAATTCACCTACCCGTCTTTCTCTCATAGAAAGACTCGATACTCTAGTATTTACCGTCTATTTTTTGGTACCAGCATTGATGCTTATAGAGGTGGCATCAGAATTGGTGCATCTCTTTACCGGTAGTCCCACCCACGGTAAGTTATTGGCACTGGTGGCGATGGCAATATTTCTCATCACTCAGATCGATCTATTTATTGCCATGCGCATCTATAGGGCACCTATCTCCGCTATTAAAGCAATCGTCGAGAGCTTTTTTGTCACTGCCTATATCTATGGCCATTGGGTCCCTGTAATCATCGTCTCGTTTTGCAAGATATTTTTTGGCAAGCAGACCAGCAAATGGCATCGTACAGAGCATGCAGGCGTAGCGGAAACAGCTGTGCATTAGGGATCGTGCTGCATCTAAATTGGATTAGAGATGGCAGGCAGATGAGATCGTGCTGCCTCTAAATTGGATTAGAGATGGCAGGCAGATGAGACAAATTGCCGGCCGCTGGTGCTGCGCAAGGCGGCCTACACAATTTGCCCCATCTGCCCTCCCTTCTATGCCTGCCCTGCCTCGTATTATCTAAGAGCTGCAATATCTAAGACAGGTCGGAGCTTGCACCATTGGTGAAACCAGATCTGGTTATATAAAAGAGAAAGAAATGGGCGGAGCATCGGGTCATCCGTTCAGTGAAAGGGGAACATAATCCCCGGCATGTCGGTCATTTTTCAAATAACTAGACCAAGCAGCCTCTTGATATCGCTTTTGGTGCCGGATGCACCACTTGATTTCCATCTCTCAGCAAGACCCTCATTCTGCCTATATTTCAGCGTAGGGATATCCTACCGACACTAGATATAGGGCTTGAAAAGAGGCTGTAATCCAACACAATTTTTACATGATAAATAATTGGCTGTATGGTGGCCAGGTGGCACGTCTTGCCCAAGGGTGCCCAAAAGTCCAGCGCATTAAATATGGACCTTCTAGAATATTTGAGTAGAATGTGAGGTGGTCTCGGGCCGAGTTGGCTCAGGATTTTCCTAAACACGTTGCTAAGAGATGGAGATTTGCATGCTTAAAAAGTTAGCGTCATCATTCATACTAGCCTCGGCTCTGGTTGGCACTTTGGTCGCCCCTTCCCATGCGGATGACGATACATTCAGATCGATTTGCCTCTTCCCCGTCAGAGTTGTTGGTTCCGGTGTGGGTTCTGTAGTTGGAGTGCCACTTGGCGTTGTCAGAGACGGCAACCGTGGCGCCATCAAATCGACTCAATGGGTCGCAGGCAAGCTCGGTAATGAAGATGGTATGTATCAGCAGTGGACCGGTGCCATCGTAGGCGCTCCCTTCGGTATCGTAGGTGGTGCAGCGTACGGCATGTTCGACGGTTGCTGGCATGGTATGAAAACCGGCTTCGAGAAGCCTTTCTCGAAAGACGCTTTCACATTCAAAGAAGACTAATTAATAGGTGTCGTTGAGAGGATGGTTCTGATGAGCCATCCTCCTAACAGGTGGTGAGGGAAATGAAAAAAGAACTAGTAGCAATGATGTCCGCCGCTGTAATGAGCCTCGGAGCCGCTTTGCCGTCGATGGCCGCTGATGGTCCTCTCGGTAGCGCAGCCAGCTTCCTCGGTTCGGTAACCGCTGGCGTTTTTGACTGTCCCGAAGGCGTACTCGTAGAGTCTCTGTGGCGTTCGCCCGTCAGAGCTCAACGTTCGCTCGCCGAGAGATTTGGTGATAACAGAGGATTCACTCAAAATATCGCCGCTTTCGCAATCGGCGTACCGTGGGGCTTCGCCTGGGGTATCCCTTATGGCGCAGTTTCTGGAGCCCGTCATGGTTTCGTGACTGGTTGGGAAAAACCTTTCAGCGTAGAGTCCTATCTCGTAACTGAAGATAAGTAATTAGGTTTTCTGCCCGGCATTAGCCAAGTAATGCCGGGCAGAGCATAGAAACGGTGGGAATAATGACAAACAAAACTCTCGGTCAATTGATTTTGTCGGCCACCCTCATGACTTCGGCTGTCGCTCCGGCAATGGCTATGGACTATGAGGCTAAGCCTGTAATGTGGGTACTTCAAGCACCCTTTCGTACAGTCGGCGCAGTGAGCGGTGCTCTGGTATCAGGCACTGTAAGTGGCCCGATAGACGATAGTTACCATTGGGGACTCAAGGGCACCAACCACGTAGCCGAAAAATTTGGCGACGAAAAAGGCTGGGGCCAACGTGCAGCTGCTGCTCCTACTGGCGGTTCTGCCGGTATGATCCTCGGTAGCGGTCATGGCGTATATCGCGGTTTCTTCCACGGCTGGAAAAAAGGTTGGGAAAAACCTTTCAGCAGATGGTCTTACATCACCATGGAAGAGAAATAATCTACGCATAGTTAACGGAAGGTTTAATAGAAATGCAAAAGAAAATTCTTTCGTCATTGCTTGTGGCCGCTGGTCTTTTGGCCGGTGTAGCTCCTGGCATGGCTTATCCTGAGCGTCCCGAATCCGCTCGGGTCATCTACGAAATGTGGTATTTCCCTTGCCGTCTAGTATCGATGGCAGTGACTACTGCATGGGACGTTCCTACTGCCGCTTTCCAAGACGGCATCAAGGGCGCTATTGGCGGTACCAAGATGGTTGCTCGCAACCTCGGTAACGAAGACGGCGTATACGAAATGGTCGCCGGTTCCGTAACCGGTGGTCCAGTCGGCCTGGTCGCTGGTTCTGCCTATGGTGTACTCCATGGCGCTGGCTATGGCATCAAGCACGGTTTCGTCGGCTATCCCAGCCCCCACTCCGGCAGCCACAGCATGATCTTCCAAGGCAAAGGTTTCGTTGTTCCTTACGACGACAACTACTAGACTGCACCCACCGTTTCACGACGGTAGACCGTAACTTGGCTAAATACAGGCGCCACTCGCAAGAGTGGTGCCTGTTTGTCTATGCACCGGCATTAGAAGCGTCTCATCAAAGAGAAAGATTTCAAGATATTACCGAGCCAGGCACCACCTTAGGCATAATTTGCTAGACTTATGTCAATGCCGGTTTCCCGGCGATTTTGCGCATTTTTTTGAGAGTGATTTCCTTGATGGAAATAAGCGGCAGACTTGGTAGTGGTCAAAAAAGAATAGGCGAGCTTTTGGTGGCAGCTAATGTCATCAGGCAAGAAGTCCTCATGGAAGCTCTCAAAGTCGCCAAAAACTCACAAACCCCCGTAGGGCGGGTTTTAATGACGATCGGCGAATTATCCGAGCGAGACGTAGAGTCAGCTATCTATGTCCAATCTTTGATACGCAATGGCAGTATTTCTGAAGACTTTGGCATCAAGGCCATCAATGTCTCTGTTAAGGGCAAACTACCGCTCGAAGAAGCTTTTAGACGCCTGGGTTGGTCTGATCCTTCCTTAGAAGAACAAGAAAAGCACTCTGCCGGTGAAATAGGCGAATTGCTCCTTCAAGCCGGTCTAGTGACTCGCGAAGTACTTGAGCAGGCTCACTATCAAAGCCAAGAAAATAATCTGCCCCTGGGCCGTTGCCTGGTCCTCTCGCGGGCTCTTTCACCTGCGCTCTTGCAATCGGTCTTGACCGCTCAAGTCTTGATTAGAGACGGCAAGATCACGATCGACCAGGCTATCGTCGGTCTCAAAAAATCCAGCCTCAAGACTCAGAGTCTCGAGCAGAGTCTTTCCGACACTGGTGCTTATAAACTGGCCGAGATGCGCAACATCAAGTTTGGCGATCTGCTCACCCAGGCAGGGATAGTAACCGAAGGCGATAAGATCAGCGCCATGGAAGTCGGCCTGGCCGAAAATAAAAAAATGGGTGAAGTCTTGGTCCAGAATGGCATGATTGCGCCCACGGTAGTCGATGAAAGTCTTAAATTGCAAGAGCTCGTTTCTTCTGGCGAGATCTCGGGCATTCAAGCAGCAGATATCCTCAGGCAGTCTCACGCCCGTAGAGTTTCTATCGACGTCATCATGGGAGAGCGTGTCGGCCGTCAACAAGAAGTAGAAAGAGTCAATGGAGTCTTTGAGTTACTGGTAGGCTCCGGCGCTCTGAGCGGCGACAATTTTAACAAAGCACAAAATCTTGCTCGCCAGGCTAGTGTCTCCATTGCCGAGATCATCGTCGCCAAGGACATGATCGACAAGCGCATCATCAATGCTGCCTGCCAGGGTCAAAAACTCATGCAAGAAGGCTTGCTCAAGCAGCCCCAATGCGTATCCGCTCTCAAACTAGTTATCAGCACTGGCAAAGAATTTCACGAAGTGCTCAAAGAAGTGCACGCCACCGAGTCCAGTGCAGACGCCAGTCGTTCCGCCAAAAATACAGCCACCGTCTCCGGTGGCGACGACGGCAAAAAGAGCGGCTGGTTGGGCAAATTGTTTGGTTCAAAATAAAAGGACAATGGCACCATGGCCCTCTTTGCTCTGTCCGAACTCCTCGGTCTGACCGGTGCAAGAGCTTCCCTAGCCCTGCAAGACCGTCTCACTGAGCCTGATAGTCGTAAATATTGCATCTCCACCGACTCTCGCAAATTGGCGGACTCTGGAGAGACCTGTTATCTGGGCCTAAAGGGCGAAAAATTTGATGGTCAAGCCTTTGCTGCTAAGGCTCTGGACAACGGTGCCGCCCTGGCCATCATCAGCCATGATATGGCTAAAGAGCTCGAGACTGAGCTTAAAGACAGGCCTTATATCACCGTAGACGATACCAGACGGGCCTATCAAGATCTCGCGACCATGTATCGATATCGAGTCAATCCAATTGTGATTGGCATCACCGGTTCTTCTGGTAAGACCACTACCAAAGAATTATGCGGCGCAATATTTGCCAGCGCACGGCGGACACACAGGTCACAAGCAAATGAAAACAACGAAATAGGCGTCCCCAAGACTATCTTGTCTATGCCTGAAGATTGCCAGGTATTGATCGTCGAAATGGGCATGCGTGGTCTCAAGCAGATCGATGAGCTCGCAAGGTGTGCTCGTCCCGATATTGGCATCATCACCCAGATAGGCACCGCTCATATAGAATTGCTCGGATCTCGCGAAAACATTGCTATCGCCAAATGCGAATTATTGACCTGGCTCGATGAAAAAACTGGTCCCAATGGCTTAAAAGGTGTAGCAATATTGGGAGATGACGACCACCTCCTGCGCGACACTGCCGCCAGGGCTTTTGCAGGCATCACCGAGATCTGGTCCCCGACTGCTCTCTCTGCCACCGGTGTCGATACTACCGGTACTTCTTTCAACTGGCATGGCCATCTAGGCAGTTATTATGCAAGAGTGCATGGCAAGCACTTGTTGCAAGACGTATTTTGCGCTATCCAGGCTGCCTCCTGTGCAGGTCTGACCGACGAGGAGATTAGACAGGGCTTGATCAACTTTAAGCCAGTCGAAGGGCGAGGCAACAGCCTCTCCTTTGATCACGGCCCGACCATTATCGACGAGACGTATAATGCAAATCCGGATTCGATGCGCTGTGCCGTCGAAGCAATGTTGGCAGGCAAGCATAGTCGCAACGTAGTAGTGCTTGCTCGTATGGCCGAGCTCGGCGACTGGGGTGATGAGCTCCATTACGATCTCGGTAGATGGCTTGCTGACAAATCAATAGATCAGATCGTAGCCATCGGCCCCCAAGCTGACCTGATTGCCGATGGACTGAGCGCCAGGCTAAGCGAAAAGGCAAGCAGCGACCGTAAGATCTCGATACATAAGACCCTCGATCAGGACGAGGCCTTTGATCTATTGGCAGGCGAGAGCGGCGACACTTGTTTGATGATCAAAGGATCTCACAGCACCAATCTAGATAGACTGGTCGAAAGACTGAGCGCCACTTATAGAGCCAGATCTATTTGATATCGTCAAGAGTCAAACCGGTCTCATCTCTTCGACCATTGCCTATGAGGCCAGACTTGTCGTTGACGATGCGAAAACCGCTATTACCCTTGTTTTCGATAACTGTGATGGATCGATCCGGTCTAAAAATTTCCCATTTTTGACTCGAGTCTCTTCGCATAGTGGCTCTAGCACCATTGGGATAGCCAATGACAAAGATGTTTTTGCTCATCGGGGCGCATACGGTGCCATCAGCAAAGCCACCGACTATTTTTAGGCTGCCATCTGGAAATCTGATGATTGACTCTGTCTGTCCATCCACCAATTGGACTTCCATTGCTTTATAGGGCTTGTTGCTAGGCGCTTTTTCTTCGTAGGGGTCAAAGTCCTGGACCGAAAATACCAGGGCCAGATCCTTGCAGAGGTCCACGCCAGAGGTCTTGAGTTCCTTGCCTAGACCTTTGAGCACTTTCATCGCCGGGTGTTTTTTGTGTGAGGCAGGAGGAGCCTCGCTCTTTGTCGCCTGGCACTGATCGATAGCCATGGTGGCTTCGGGACTATGACTAAAAGCATAGCTATCTTTAAAGGGATCGCGACCGCCATTGGCTTGGTTTTGTTGCTGAGCCTGGTCGGCAGCCTTTTCTTGATCCTGATCTGGAGCTTGGCCTTGTACTCTTAGAGTTACAGATCCAGATAGGGCTAGGGTCAGGGCAAGGCTGAGACCTACAGCAGATGCACGTGAGAATGGCATTGGCAAAACTCCTTTCAGTTTTTTGCTTTATCGATCAAATAACGACCACCGACCTCGGCTGCATGTTGCCAATTAGCCAGCAATTCGTCACGGATAAGGGGTAGTTTAGCCCTAAAATCATCCTGATTTGCAAGTAAATCCTCGATTATCTTGGGCATAGATCTGATCTCTTCTGGTTTGATCCTCACACCCAGACGGCTCCGGTAAGCATTTTCGACTGGTTCGATACCTACTTTCTGGTATTCGGGATTGCCGGTGTGCGCAGGAGTGTCTACAAAGACCACAGGTCTTTCGGTGCCCAGAGCAAAATCAAAGCAGATGCTGGAGTGGTCCGTGATTAGCACGTCCGCCTCGTGCAGGACTTGCATCGACGGCAAATCGGTCTTGAGCGAGATATTTGGATAGCGTTCGATGATCTTGGCGATCTCATCGACACGCTTGCCATAGCGTTTAATGTATTCTGGATGCGGGCGGAGCCAGACCTCAAAATCGGTTTTGCCAAACTCTTCAAAAAGATCTTCGATCGGCCCCTCGAGTAGATTAGACTCTCTGGCATCCCACCACCAGCTAGGCGCGATCAGGCAGACTCGCCTTTGATTAGCCTGATTGCCCAACCGCCTGTACTCTTGGTGCTCGCGCCAAATGTGCTCTATTCTGGGATAGCCGGCCACGACTAATTCTTTATTCTTGAGACCGTAGATCTCTTCGGTCTTTCTCACCTCGGCTACCTGGTATTGGCCCAGGCACAGCATTGCATCATAATGGTCAAAGGCACCTGGACGAAAATAATGGTGTGCACTGGAAAGACCGTGGAAAGTATAGACATGATGCACCGGATGCGGTGCACGCTTGATTGCGCCGCTGTTTAGATCTGGTGCTGTGAGGACCAGGACCTTGCCATCGAGTCTAGCAAAGGCGCCAGCAAGCATGTTTTTGAGGTAAAAGGGTTTGATGCGTGGCTGGGCCTTTGCCACGTCAAAAATCTGATCTTCGGCATCAGAGGTGATGTAGCAGATTGCAAGATCCGAATTATTTAAAATATAGTCTATGTAGTCTTCGTAATAGCGGTAGTAAATACTGGACTCGGCATAAAAAACAAGACGCCGCACGGCTCTGGCTTCACTATCATCGGAAAAGAGCCTTTCCAGCTCTTTAAACTCGCGACCTACTTTATCGAGGTTTTTGCCCAAGTCCTTGAGAAAATTTTTCAAGATTGCTTGCCCTGCCAGATCGAGATAAAGTAGGGGACAGGTCTGCTGTCGAAACTAAGCTTAAAATCGCCCCAGTTAGGGTTGTTGATGCCGACAAAATCATAGTGCCTGAGGCCACGCTTGTGATAATGCTGCATCGAATGCAGTATCACATGGGTAGAGGCTCCGGTACGTCTATGATCGGGATGATTGCCTGCAAACAGATAATAGGCCGTGTCCCTGTCATAAAGGCAAAAAACAGCAGAAGCCGCCTCCCCGCTAGCCGTCCGCGCGACAAATATCTCGCCAAAGCCATATTCGCGTGCCTGCCGATAAATATCGCGCAAGACGACGCTCTCATCATCTGGCACTACGAGCCCCTGCCTCAGATAATTGAGCTCGATCAAAGAGCAGAGTGTCTCTAGATCTGCATTTTCCTTAGCATCTTGTGTGACATATACGCTATCCTTCAAGGCTCGGGCTAGCTCACGCCTGCGCAATTGGCGAAAACCTCTAGTGGCCTCTGGATCGCCAAGCTGTTCTAGATCATATACGGCCGTATAACGCAGATGGTTTACAAATCTGCCTTTTGTTTCGTCATGGTAGTTAAACCACTGTATAGACCGGAGGTCGTTAAAACAAGGATGCAGACCAAAATTGAGTACCTCAAATCGCTCGGCTAGCGATGAAAGGGCAAAATCCATCAATTTCATCTGGTAGGTAAGAGCACTGTGCCTGGCCATCTCACTATGTGCCTGGGCAAACATAGGACCCTGATATAATGAAAATCTGACCGTGGTGCCCTTGGCAAAAGGCACATATAAAGGGCGTTGAGGTAGTATTGGCACCGCCATTTGTGGCTTGCCGGCATCCAAAACCATAAATAAGTGGCAGGGCTCGTCGAAAGCCGCAAGAAAGCGCCTGTCGCAAAAGATATTGCCCTGAGGTGATTGGCGGCAAAATTGGTCCCAGGCATCCAGATCGGCTTGCTTTGCACCCTGTCCCTGCTCGATCTCGATCAGGGACAGGGTAGATTGGTCTTGGGCTCTATCATCTGTAGACGAAGACACTGACATCGGCCCGTCCATAATGGTGAAATAGCGTGGTTTTTTTGCTGAGACGCTCGAGGCAATGCCTCAATACGGGGACCGGATCATGATAATAAGCACCGGCATCGTCGTAGCTGCGGTAGGTGGACAAAAAATTGAAGCCCAATCCCTTGAGTGCTAGGCCAAAGGCTACCTCGGTCATGGTCTCGAGAAACTGCACGGCATGGGGCACATCATTGTTAAAGATACCGGATATGGTGACATAGTCAAATCGCATGTCCTCAGGCAGTGGATCGTTGATGATGTCCTGGCAAACAAATACCGCATCGGATGCAGCATAGGCTTGCCTGGCGTGATCTATCGTCTCCTGGACCAGATCGACGCCCGTATACTTGATAGTGCCAAATTTTTGTAAGACATAGGGATACATATCAGCTATGCCACAACCGATATCAAGGACAGAAGCTCCTTGCATGTCGCCCAGCTTGCACAGCTGCTCAAATCTCATTTCTTGGCTTTCGACGCTATTCCATTCGGCCACTTTAGGGCCGGCACCATATTTGTGAAAACGACCACGATAGTTGTCGATAATCATCTGCTTTGCTTCAGGACTCAGCATGACCTGCTCCTGTACTAGGTTCGGCTGCCTCGGCCGAGTCTCCGGCCTTTTCATCCTGGCTTTTTTTAGGCTTTTTCTTAAATAGAGTATTGCGGAAGGATAACCAGAAGGCTGCAAGAAAGCCAAAGATCATCTGCACCAGATAGGCCCCGGTGGACAAATCAAAATAGGCCTCTGCGGGTGGAGGCGCAAACATCAACCAGTAGACTGCAAAAATAAAGCCTAGCAAGATCTCAGTCCTCCTTTCTCCTGATACCTCTTTAGAGGCAGGGTCAATTTGGGATAGACGGCAGTAAGAGCATAATGCAGCTGCTCGTCATCGTCTACTTCGGTAAAAATGAGAGGACTTGCATCATAAACAAAAAATGGGTCGGTTTTGCTTAGATGCTCAAAGGAAAAATCGTAATGCTCGTAAGGGTTTTTGCTCAATAAGTCGTCGCTGATCGCGATTATCCTTTCAAAGGTCGAGAAGGACATCTTAGTGATACCGACCAATATGCCTTCGAGAGGATTGGCCAGATGCTCTCGGTCCTTCGTCATTCGGATGAGATTTTTCATTTCATCCACATCAACGTAGACTCCATCTTTTTCATTTGGACTTTCGGCCAGCAAAAGGACGTTTTTTTGTGGCAATGCAATCATATTGTTGAGACAGTGAGCGTCATAGAGTATGTCTGACTCGAGCAGGAGAAAGTCACCATCGATGAGGTCAGCCAAGAGCTGCAGAGTCTTGAGAGAACCCGTGCGAGTAAAATCCTCATTTTTGCGCGTGACTATCTGCGGATAGATAGACTTGAGATTGTCATAAAACTCTGATTTGAAGCCGGTACCGATGATGATTTTTTGGATGCCGCAAGCAATCAAGGCCTGGATCGAATACTCGATCAGATACTGTCCGGAGATATTGAGAAATCCCTTTGGTTTTTCATAGAGCTTGAGCCTCTTGCCGAAGCCGGCGGCCAGGATCACTGCTGTTTTGATCATCTAGTCCGATCTTACCTAAAATGGGGCCTGCGAGCGCAAATACTCATTGAGCTCTTGATACGCTTGCGGAGAATCATAGTTGAAACAACCGACCTGGATGTAATAGCACATGTAAAAGAAATTGTGGTAGACGCTGATACCGCGTTGATGTAGCTTGTCGACTAGAGTGTGGGCATCCTGCACCTTGATCGTGACTACAGGTGAGATCGGTTGGTTGAGGATATAGTCCTCTATACCATTTGTAAGCGCTCTGGCATTAGCAGTGATGCACTCTCGGTAGTGGCCAAGGTCAACGGTGGAGATAAATCTATTGAGAGTATCAAACTGCGGGATCAATGATGTGTGCGGTGTCTGATTGTCCTTGGCGTACTTGATGTAGCGCTTGAGATTGAGGTAGTCGGAGCGCTCTATCAGAGGCAGGTCCTCAATGTCATCATAAAAAATAAGCCCCATTGCCGGGAGTCCACGCAGTTGTTTGGAAGACGTCGATAGCATAAACTTGGCGCGGGGCGGTTGATAATAAGGGAAAGCCGAGACAGTATCGGCCATCAGATGTACGCCATGCTCGGCGCAAAGCTCCTCGACTCGACTGAGGTCGTTGTAGATGCTCAGGCTGGTCTCAAACTGCACGACAAAGCAAAAATCGTACTGATCGTGATGCTCGGTTAATTCGCTCTCTAGAGTCGAGATGTCGTTGACCTGCTTGATATGCTGGGTGTAATAACCGGCCATCTCGCATGCACGTCTGGCAAACTCGCCATTGACGAGGATGATTAGCTTGCTATCAGCTGCAAGAGTGGAGCTCAGGACTGTGTCAATCGCGCTGGACGCCGAGCCCTGGACAAACAAGACGTGCTTGTAGCCGGATAGACGGGTCAAATGCTCGCGTGTATCGGCAAAGAGGGCCTGAAACTCTCGGCTACGATGGCTGAAAAGCATCTGCCCAGCGTAATCCATCGGCACTGGGCCGGGCGAGAACAACCGCTGCAATTTGGGATCGGTTTTGAGATGCATAATATGTACTGGTAAGGAGCGGACGGCCAAAAATGGCAAATCTAAAGTCTAGAAAAGACATACCCATATTTGCGAGCAAATAGCAGTCAGGCCAGATGGTTTATGAAACGCTATTTAATCTAATTCTTCCACAAGCCCCGCGCCTTGGCAATATCGGCCTGGTTGGGGGTAGTATCCTTAGACAATGCATTTCATAAAATCCTTAAAAAGCTTGCCCTGGCACATATTTGCCTTTCCTGCCGCCCTGGTCATTCACGAGATAGAGAGCGTCAAGAGCCAATTGGCTACCGAGCAGGCCATGCCTGCCTTTTTGGCCGTCGAGTCTGTGGCTATAGCCCTCTTTTTACTGGCCTTTATTGCCACACGCAAGATCAAGATCGCAGGTCTGATAACCACTGCCGTGATGATGATCTCTCTCTCCTATCTCGGTGTGGCCTTTGCCGTATCACGCCTTGTGCCGAATGCTCCTCCAATCGCTTCTCTGGCTTTGATGGCCTTGATCTTGGCTGGGGCAGTAGGAGGGGTACTAAAAAAAACATGGCTTTTTGGTGGCAAGACCTATGCGACCGATTACGATGCTCTGCAAAATCTCTTTAACCTGATGACCTGCTTTATGCTGATCATCAATCTAGTGCCTTTGGTATCTTTCAACATTTCACTCAATCAAAAGGCCCAAAAATGGCAGAGGCATTATGGAAAAATCGTCGAAGAGGTAATACCCAAAAAGTCTCTTGTTGAGCGCCCTGATATCTATTACATTATCCTGGATGCCTTTGCCCATCAAAAAACGCTCACCGAGCTTGGTGGCTACGACAATAAGGCCTTTATCGATTATTTAAAGAGCAAGGGTTTTATCCTGCCTCAACGTGCTGCATCCAATTACGATCGCACCCATCTTTCCATTACCAGCTCTCTCAATCTCGACTATCTCAATCCCATTTCGGACGAGGCCATTGCACGTGGTGGCACCATCGAGCAGGATTATCCAGACGTGCTCTATGAGAGGTTGATGGCGGACAACGCTTTGTTTGCCATTTATAAAAAACTTGGCTACAAGATCGTTTCTGTGGCTGATATGCCCTGCCCAAATGCGGACAAAAACTATCTAGACGAATACGGGGTTGTTTTTACCACTGCCTTTGCAAAGCTCACACCGCTCTGGGGGCTTGAGCCTTATACGCACATATTGCGAGATGCTTTTTGCTCAGCCAGACTCTCGATGGAAAAGCATCTCAGCGAAATATTGACTATGAACGGCCCCAAACTAGTCTTTATACATAGCAATCTTTCGCATCCACCATCTGTATTTGACGCCAAAGGCCAGCGCAAAGAGCTACCGGCCAATCTACTCAACGATGATCTGCATGATTTTGCGGCTTATGTAGAGCAGGTAAAATATACCGAAAAGCAAGCCGTCAAGGCCATCGACCAGATCATCGCGGCTTATCCGGCCGACAAGCAACCGGTGATCATACTGCAAGCCGACCATGGCCCATACAAAGAAATGGACGACAAACATGCCTATTTTAATGAGGTCATGCGTATCCTCAACGCTTACAGGATACCAATGAGCATTAACAAAAAAAGCATCGAAAGCATGCGTGTTGATCTTGCAGAAATGACTCCGGTCAATAGTTTTCGTTATATAAGCAACGAGTGCATCGGCTTGCAAAATCCGCTACCACTCTTGCCAAACCAGGCCTGGTGCTCTCCTGAACGCAGCAATCCAGTCGGTTGGCGCATCGTCAACGAGCAGCTGGAATTTTGACTTGTGGTCCTTAGCAGGCTTTAGTCACGATCGCAGATAACGTTGACCAGGACATGCCTTGGGTTATCCTTATCCCTTGCAATTTCGAGCGCCTGCCTGAGAGTAGCGTTTAGGTTGGACGGCTCTTCTACTCTAAGGCCGACTCCACCGCAGGCTTGAGCTAGGTATTCGAAGGATACCGACATATCAAAGTCGCAGAGCGGCATATGGCCGGTCTTGCGGCCCCAACCATCAGGATTAGTGCCTAGATAGGACTTTTTGATAGTGGTCCAGGCTGTATCGTTGAAGACTACGATCACGATACCAAGGCGATTTGCCCCAGCAACATAGTGCGCAGAGAGCGGCGTATTAAACATATAAGAGCCGTCACCCAGAGTGACGACGATAGTGTCATCTGTCGCCAAGGCCGCACCGCAAGCCGCACCCAGTGACCATCCCAGACCCGAGGCCACCGAGTTTTCGTACCAGCTGCCTGATGCGCTGCGCGGCACCAAAAGCGGGTCCAGATCGTATTCGTTAAATATGATTGTGTGTTGATCAATGACCTGGCCAAGCGACCAGGAGAGAAAGCGTTTGCTGATGGTGGCACGGTTGGCATCACTGGCAGCATCATCGCGAGCGGATTTGAAAATCTGGCTATGCGTCTTTGCAAGCTCGCTTTTACGCTCAGAGACTCGTTCGGCCGGGACATGGCATAGCTCTGTCAATCTCTCCAGCGTATCGGCAGGCATACCAGGCACTACTATATCTGCGGCAAACCCTCTCATTGGAATCGACTGGCACAGAGGATCAACACCTATTGCGATAGTCTTTGGCATTTCATCAAGATTGGCAAAGGCTGGAATAAATGGGACGTGTGCCTCGACTACGATCAAGAGATCGCAATGCTTGATGGCATCGGTAGGGTCAAAGCCCTGATGCAGAGGGTGCTCCGTCGGAAAATTGTAAAAATTGCGTTTGCCATGCTCGATCACTCCTATGCCCAGTGAGTCGGCAAAGGCTGCTAAAGACTCCGGCCCACAGGCATAGCGGCCAATCTCAGCTGTTATGATAAGAGGATGCTGTGCTGCTGAAATCTCTCTGGCAGCAGCCTGTAAATCGGAAAGAGAGGCACTGGATACAGTGGCAACTTGTCTCGGTCGATCGCTGATGTGCAGGTCATCGATCTCCTTGCACAAGGGTTCTTTAGGTAGAGTCAGATAGACAGGTCCTTGAGGATCGCTTTGCGAAATAGCCAGCGCTCTATCGATCACAGTTTCCAGTGAGTGCTCGCTTTTTAGCTCGTAGTCCCATTTTGTAAATTCGCGAAAATATGCACCCTGATCGAAGGTATCCTGACCCCATTGCACAAAATTGGTGCGGCAGCCATCGATGCCGCTTTCGTACCATGGGGTCTTGCCTGACAATACCAGCATAGGGATACGCGACCGATTGGCATTGATAATACCTAGTCCCATGTTTGCAGTGCCGACATTGACGTGGGCCATGACGGCTTGCGGTCGGCCTGTCATCAAGTAATAGCCATGAGCCATGCCTATGGCTGTGTTTTCGTGCGGAGCGACCAGGGTCTTGAGTTTAAAAGACGGATCGCTGTGATATCGCGCGAGAGCGTCGATGATCGGAGTAAAGTCGGTACCGCTGTTGGAAAAGAAATAGTCGATCTTGCGCTCGTTGAGCAGGCGCATCAGTCCATGGGCGACGATATCGGCAGCAAAAGATCTTTTGCGTGGTAAGGGTTGATGGAGACGGATTGCACCTGTACTATGCGGTCTGCTGCGTCTGAGATGCTCCAAAAGATGGCGGTTGAAAGTATCTACATCATCGAGATTGCTATAGTGCCCTGCTCCTGGGATATCGATCAGGCGGCATTGCATATTGAGCGATTTTATGGTCGTCAAAAGCGGGTCAGTAGGCGTGATAGTGTCCTTTTGACCGCCGATCAAAAGAGTAGGCACCGAGACCCTCGGCCACATGCTGCGATAATCGAGGGCAAACATGTCGGACCAGTTGGCTAAAAAGACATCCTTGTCTTTAGCCCCTTCGGTAGCCACTCCGGCTGCGACATATTGTTTAGGAGCGGTGGTGAATAAACCGGGGACTAGCATTTCCGCCGATTCTTTCATCGATTTGTCTTTCAAGACATCGTGGATAAAGGCTACTCTCTGCTCCCGATCGTCCACGTGAGACCAGGTATTGGCCAAGGCGAGCGACATCACCCTTTGAGGAGCTTGTTTATAGATCTCTTGAGCGACAGTGCCACCCATCGACAGACCGATCAAATGGGCTCGAGCAAATCCGGCATGTTCCATAAGGGCAATCGTGTCTTGCGCAAAGGTCTCGATCTTGGCGTGATTGGCAAAGCGGTGATGGGCTTCCTTGCTCAGAGCCGAAAGCCCGTGCCCCCGCATATCCATCGACAGACAGGTATAACGCTCGCTGAGAACTGGATCGTTGATGATACGCTCGATCTGAGGGGCAAATGTGTATAGATTGCCGCCAACCGAATGCAAAAAGATTAAAAGCTCAGGGCCATGACCCTCGAGAATATAGGCCAGTTTTAGATCGGTGTTATTGGCCAGACAAAAATATCTGACCGGCACGCCATCAATCGGTATCGACATAGGACCTCTTATTTGCGCAATATCATGCTAAAAGTACCCCCACCAGAGGGCCCATGGTGCTCGGCTCTGGTCGAAACATAGATGGTGGTATCGCCAGTGATGCTAGCAATGACCGAAGAAAGAACGCAGCGCGAGTACCTGGTATCGGAGATATCGTCGTCAGTCAGCATCGTGTGCCTTTTACCGTTGATATGGTTGGTCGGATCAGCCTCAGATTTGGCAAATGTACCGACGATACGGGAGCGATCTGCGGCAGAGAGCTGCGCCTCAAAATCAAAGGCCTGCTCTCTCAATAGTGCGTGTATAGATGGGCTGTCTATCATATTGTTGAGCACGGTGGAGCAGATGGTCAGATCCGACTCCGCATAGCGGCTGTTGGCAAAGAGCATGACCTCGGTGCGCTTGAGACCAGGCTTTGCAGAGCACGAAGCGACGCTGGAGTATTTTGTATAATCAGAACAAATGGCCTCATCATCGAGATCATCGATCGCTATCTCTTGCATGGCGCATGCAGCGGCCAGGGCTGAAGCGCCTCGAGAATAGACCATATCCGAACGCATTGGCTTGCCAGAGCGTGCCGCACTCAGTCCTTGCTCATATGTATAGGAAGGTATGGCTCCCTTCATCTGGATGAGGTGCACATCTGAAGCACTGTCCAATTTGAGCTCTTGCATGAGTTGCGTTATTACTCGTGCGGTCTCTTTGATTTGCGCCATGCGGCCAATCTCTTGAGGCGCAAACTCTCGGGTATAGCCTATGGCTACTGCAAGGCCCTTGCTGCCATCTCTATTGCATGGCTCATCCGCAATTTCACCCTCTCTGGTAAAAGCAATGATATGCGGTGTAACGACACCCTCGCAGCCGCCGGACAATGAAAAAATAATACGATCGGTCACAGCTTGGCGAGATATACCGAGAAGGCGCGAAAAAAGATCCTCATAGGCGTGCATCGCCAGATCGCGAGTAAAATCGTTGCGGCCTCCATTGCCTTCGGTTTTACCGATGATGCACAGCAAATCTTTTGGGATGAGTACTCCATCGGCGATCAATTGCTCCAGCCCGTTTAGATCATCGGGTCTCGAGGTCTCGATCTTGTAGGCTTTGATCTTCATGGATTAGAACAAGGTCGCACGCAAGATCTTGCCGGTATGCTTGGTTACGTCGATTTTGTAGACATCGCCATGATCCATTTCGTGCGCACCCTTCATGCTGGCGAGGGCCTCGACAACTTCGGGCGAGTTGGCCGTGAGACAAGTGACCGGTTCTTTGACGCAAAGAGGAAAATCATGCCAGCAGCCCTTGTGAATCATGATGCCATGGCCAGGCGGAAAGACAAAGCATTTGACCTCATCCAGGTTGGGCACACGGCCTCCCTCCCGGTGATTGGGCTTACCTAGCACCATTGCAAAAGGTTGGTCACCAAGGCCAATAAAGAGCTGCGTCATATCCATATGACGCTCTAGCCAGGTCACCTCCGGCGCTCGTCTATGGATGCGAGCAGAACGGATGACGGCATTGCCCTTGCATTCGAAAGGTATGTTGTGGCCTTCTTCGACTGCTCCCTTGTAGAACGGGATGGTCAGGCCGGCATTGGGCACGTCTGTGCCGATAAAGAGGCCATAGTCAGCGACATTGTCTCTAGTGGCCTCTAGAACAGGGACCTCGATTACTTGTTGGACAGCCATATAACACTCCAAGAGATCGTTTGGCCTATTTTATCAAAAACAGCAGATAAAAAGGGGCGCCCTAGGGCACCCCTTTAGTCTTGAGCAGGCTAGAACTCGATCAGATCTCTTTAGAGATTTTGGATCAGAGCATCAGCAAATTCGGAGGTCTTGAGCTTGGTCGAACCAGGCATCAGACGCTCAAAGTCATAGGTGACTTTCTTTTGATTGATGGTCTTGCCGATGGAATCATGGATCAGCTTGGTGGCTTCGCCCCAGCCCATGTATTCGAGCATCATCGCGCCGGAGAGGATGACCGAACCAGGGTTGATCACGTCTTTGTCAGCATACTTGGGAGCTGTACCATGGGTAGCTTCGAAGATTGCGCAATCATCGCCGATGTTGGCACCGGGGGCGATACCGAGACCGCCTACCTGAGCAGCGCAAGCGTCGGAGAGATAGTCGCCATTGAGGTTGGTGGTAGCCAGCACAGAGTATTCATCTGGTCTGGTGAGCACTTGTTGAAACATCGAGTCGGCAATACGATCGTTGATCAAGATCTTGCCTGCAGGCAATTTGCCGTCCATTTCGGCCCAGAGCTTTTCTTCGGAAATGGTTTCTTTGGCAAACTCTTTGTCAGCCAACTGGTAGCCCCAGTCTCTAAATGCACCTTCGGTAAACTTTTGGATATTGCCTTTGTGTACCATGGTCACGGACTTGCGGCCGTTAGCGATGGCATACTCGACAGCTCGGCGCATCAGACGCTGAGAGCCAAAAATGGAAATAGGCTTGATGCCGATGCCAGAGTCGGGACGGATCTTTTTGCCAAAAGATTCGAGCAATTCGATCAGTTTCTTGACTTCTGCAGAGCCTTCGGGAAATTCGATGCCGGAGTATACATCTTCTGTGTTTTCACGGAAGATGACTACATCGAGCTTTTCTGGAGCAAGCACTGGAGAGGGAACGCCTTTGAACCAGCGCACAGGACGTACGCAGCAATACAGATCAAAGATCTGACGCAGGGTGACATTCAAGCTGCGGATACCGCCGCCGACTGGGGTAGAGAGAGGTCCCTTGATAGCAACGCCAAATTCTTTGAGAGCGGCGATGGTGTCTTCTGGCAGGTATTCGCTAGTAGCTTCCTTGGCCTTATCGCCAGCAAGGACTTCAAACCAGGCGATTTCTTTTTGACCGTTATAAGCCTTCGATACTGCTGCATCGAGTACTCGCTTGGAAGCCTTCCAGATATCGCGGCCGGTGCCGTCGCCTTCGATAAAGGGGATGATGGGCTTATTGGGGGTGATGGGCTTACCATCCTTAAAGGTGATTTTTTCGCCTTGAGGTACTTTGATACCGTTATATGTTTTGTCGATGACTTGTCCCATTATTCTCACCCTTGTGTTGCGACCGGATTAGACTGCCAATTTAGCAAATTTGAGAGCAAAAAATTTAAATAGTCCGAAATACTTAAGATAGTCGATCAGGTCATTTAATCAGGACATAGTGCTGAAAAGGCCGCTGGGGCTTATACTGGCATGATGGCATCCCTCGAGACTTAATTATTTACCCCTGTCAATAAGTTGATATATTGATTGATGCAAGAACATATCTCAAGTGACTTCCACCAGGATCTCAATATCTTTCAATCCTTGCAGAGAGCAAGCCAGATCTGGAGCCAAAAAGTAGCGCTAGAGGCGCCTTTGCATTGCCCTGAACTCAAGTTGACCTACGCGCAAGCCGCAGAACGCTGCAGCGCACTCGCTGCCAGCCTCGCTGAGAGGTTTGTTCCAGGCGACAGAATTGCCTGCCTGATGCCAAATTGCTATGTATATTTTGATCTTTACTATGCGGCTGCCGCCGCAGGTCTAGTGCTCGTACCAATCAATTTTCGCCTATCGGCAAGAGAGATTGCCCACATCCTTATGGATAGCGACAGCCGCGTGCTATTTGTCCATGATGATTTTGCCGATCTAGCACGGGTCGTTATGCAGCGCCTGGCTGGCCAGATACAAAAACTACCGGAGCTAATTAGTGTTGGAGAGGGCTATGAGCCTGTTATCACCAGCTCCGCAAACGCAGAATGGCAGGCTGTTAAGACCAGCGCCAATGATCTGGCTCAGATTTACTATACCTCTGGCACGACAGGCAATCCAAAAGGCGTGATGCTCACCCACCTCAACGTGCACGCCAACGCAATGGCTGCGGCCCAGGAAATGTCGATGACCGATCGTGAACGCTGGGGGCATGTGGCGCCTCTTTTTCATCTCGTTGATGCCTGGGCGGTTTTTGCCGTCACCATGGCCGGTGGCACTCACATATTTGCACCATATTTTAAAGCGCAAGAGATGCATGGGATCCTTGCTAGTGGGGTAACCAATCTAGCTCTTGTCCCGACTATGGTAGCGACTTGCCTGGATTTGCTTCAGGGGGATTACCCTGATTTGCATACAATCATGACAGCGGGCTCACCCATGGCACCTCAATTGGTAAAAAGACTGGAGGAGACCTTGGGCTGCCGCTATGTGCAATTTTACGGCATGACTGAGACGAGTCCATTTTTGACACTTTCACTGGAGACCGAGACAGATAAGCAATCGACGTACGAGCATCGACTGGCAACGAGATGCCGTACCGGACGTAGCATCACTGGTGTGACCCTTGATGTTGTGGATGCAGAGGGTAATTCGGTCCCCCGTGATGATAAGACAATAGGAGAGGTGATTGCGCGTGGCCTTAACATTAGCCCTGGGTATTGGCGCAATCCTCAGGCTACTAACGAGGCCATCAGACAGGGCTGGATCTATACCGGCGATCTGGCTGTAATCAATGAAAACGGCTCGATCAATATTGTTGACCGTAAAAAAGATATGATCATCACAGGTGGCGAGAATGTCTTTTCTTGCGAAGTCGAGCACGTCTTATTAGAACACCCCTCGATCCTCGAATGCGCAGTCTATGGGATACCTGATGAAAAATGGGGAGAAAGAGTCCAGGCGAGCATCGTACTTAAGCCTGACGCTGAAAGTCTTTCCGAGCGGGAGGTTATGGACTTTGTCAGAGATAGGCTGGCTCGTTACAAGGCACCAAGGGTGGTAGAGTTTTTATCGGAACTACCCAAGACAGGCTCGGGAAAGATCCGTAAAAAGGAATTACGTGATAGGTTTTGGCGATGAGGGATGAGGATTGCATTTTGCACAAAAAAACCTTACTGCTAGTTTTGGGCCTGGGCTTAGTTGTACTGTCCGCAAATTGCGGCGTGGTAGCTCAGGATAAAAAAAACAATCAGATCCATCTAGCTCGAGCAAGGGTCTACGCTGGAGATGACAGGCTTGATTCGGCCGTGAACGAATTGCGTAAGGCTATCGAGGCCAATCCCAACGATGCCGAATCATTGGCTTTTTTGGCTCTATTGCAAGGGCGACGCGGTGATTACCTCGCCTCAGTAGCCAATATCAAAAAGGCCGTCAAGATCCAGCCGCAAAATGCCTCATATTATTCGATCCTGGGTAGGGGTTTAGCAGCGACAGGTGATGTGCAGGGGGCGCGGGCTGCTCTCAATCGATCTATAGCTCTGGACAACACTAACGCTACTAGCTATGCCAACCTTGCCGCCGTCGAAGGGCAGGTGGGACGTTATCGCGAAGCGGCGTTTTTATATAGAAAGGCCATCGCTCTCAATCCACATTACGAAGAAGCCTATCTTGGATTGTCATTGGCCGATGGCAAACTCGGCGACGAGGCAGGACAACTGGAGTCTGCTCGTAAGGCAGTCGAGGTCGCCCCAAAAAGCGCTCGGGCACATGCAAGGCTTGGCTACCTGTTATCCTTGCACAGGGACATGACCGGAGCTATGAGCGAAGGTCTAAAATCCAATCTGATACGTGTTCAAGATAGTTGGAATGATTTTCTGGGCATGTTCTTGACTGCCTGGGCTTGCGTATTTTTTGCTTTTGCAGCGATCTTTGCCGCAATGTTTGCTGGCTCCAAATTTAAGCCTCAAGAAAATGAAAAAGTAATTCGCTCCTTCTTTTTGACCTTTTATAAAGATAAACCGGGTCGGTTTGTCATTACCGATGGTCGAATCGTCTTTGTACCAGAAGCATTTTCTGCATGGTTTGGTGCTACTAGAGTTAGCATCCAGCGCTCACAGATCGAAAGCATTAGCCTGGTAGATACTGTAGGCGGTGGCACCATCTCTATCTTGACCAAAGACCAGAGCGTCCACCAATTTCGTATGCCGATATTGGTGTTAGAGCCACTCAAAGAGTTATTATTGAGCGAACATCTCATCGAGGCGGCAAAATGAGCATCATCAAAAACGTCCTTGGCACCAATATGGAGCCCTGCTGCAATGATCCAGTCACTGGTTTCTTTAGAGATGGCTACTGCTCAACAAACGACGAAGACCTGGGCGTACATGTCACCTGCGTAGAGGTGACTGCAGAGTTTTTGGAGTTTAGTAAATCAAAGGGCAACGATCTATCCACTCCCAATCCTATGTATGGTTTTCCTGGGCTAGAGCCAGGTGACCGATGGTGCCTATGTGCCTCTCGCTGGGTAGAGGCTCTCAAAGCAGGTAAAGCACCAAAGATAATTCTGCAGTCTACTCACGAAAAGATGCTGGAATACGCCGATCTCGAAACGCTAAAAGATTATGCTCTAGAGCCTGTTTAGTTGAGGTAGCCGGTAAACCACAATATGGCGATGAGGCCAGAAGGTACACCTAGCAACCACAGTACGAATGCCTTACCCATGATAATTCTCCTTTTCTTAGAGGGGTCCTTTTGTATTTGGTCCGGACGGGCCTTGAGGCTCTTGGTTCCATCAAAATGAACATGGGTTTTTGCTCAGCCAGGTCACGAGTATCTATATAGTTAAAACATTTGAAGATTGGAACAGTCGACCGTAAGATTGTTTCAATTGTCGACAATACGAACAGTTAACAGTTTTCTGATCATTTTATTGTCGACAATACGAATTATTGAAAATACATAAGGTGTATACAGATTGAGAATGCCAACTGCAAAGTGATTTCTTTAAATCCGTCTATGTACGTTCGCAGTCAATCAAGAGCAGATCAGTTCAAGGTACGGGAGGGATTGCTACTGGATTGAGACTAATATTTCTAAAGGCACATTAGTCTAAGCCCATTAGTCTCAAGGCCCACCCATCAGTCTAAAGCCTCAACCAGTCTTAGCTCCTGTAGCAAGCGCTTATTCAATTGCTAAAGTCTGTGCTCTCGGCTGACACTCACACCACAGGCAAACTCTTGTGCGGTCGATACTTCCAGAGGCAATTTGCGGTCCGATAATGTATATTATGTTTCATCAAGCCTGATATGGCCCTCAAACGCCCATAGGTTGCACGTTTCGAGCCCTGTATTTTTCTGCCGCTTTAAGGCTCTTCAAAAAATCCCCAGGCATAAGTGGACCCTAAATCAAAAAAAACGATATGTCGGTCAAAATTACAACTCGATCTCTGGCAATCACTTTTATAGCGCTTCTCGTATCGAGTCAGGCTAATTGTCTCGGCACTAATGCCGGCGAGACCCAGCAAAGCTTATTTAAAGAAGCAGAAAAGCTACGTATTCGTAATTCGCCTTATGAGGCAGAGCCGCTCTACCGAAAGCTTTTAGCCAAGGACCCAAACAACTTTCGCTATCAAGCAGGCCTGGGCGCTGTACTAACAGAGATAAATAGATTGCCGGAAGCAAAAACTGCGCTGGATCGTGCTGTCGCTCTCAATCCCAGAGACCCGGGTACTCGACAAGCATTAGCCATGTACTACATTCGTATTGACGACAAGTCAAAAGCTCGTATTGAGTTTAAAAAAATGCTCGCTCTCGATCCAAGGCGCAATTGCCATTGCGGAGGAGTGCAAGCTTATCTTGGCCTGGACCCGGTCAAAAAGCCTAGCGTCCGGCAGCCTGGCGGATCAAAAGGTCGATGATCTCCTGCTCCAGCCAACCACGTCGCTTAAGAGTAGCTGTAATAGACTCAGTGCTAAACCTGTTTTCTAACAGAGCAATGATCATTGCTTCTTCGGATACCAGGCCAAGTGCGATTAATCTAAGTGCAAATGGATCTGTTATCTCTTCGACTCCATCGATAAGATCTTGTCCAAGTAAAAGTCCATCCAGCTCTTCTTGAGAGATGATCTGCTTTTCCATCAATATCTCTCCCAGTGCTTGACCGGTCTCTGCTTGTTCGTCCATGGCTTCTTTTAGTTGATCCATGGAGATCATGCCTGACGCCAGACACAGCTGGCCAATCCTCAGCCTCGCTCCGATTTTTTCTCTAGTAAACGATTGCGGCATCTCGCCTGCCTTGAGTTTGGCATAGGCGATCATGGCCGTAGCCAGTGCCCTTGTAGCTTGCTCTTTGGCGCGCATGTTGCCGTTAAAATCGCCCTCTAGATGCGTCTTTAGCCGCGCAAAAGCGTCATCGATCTTTGCCGAGTCGGCACCAGATGTGATACCAAGAACCAGATAGGGGTCAGTCATTTCTTCTGTCTTATTTACTTACTTAGTTTTTACCTGAGCTAGTCGTAAAGTCTTTAATATGACAATACGGCAATACGAATGGTTTTCTTTTCTTATGGTCTTCTTGTTAAAATGTCAACATGTCTACTTTTTATCTTTTCAACAAATCTTCTTTTGGAGCTTGTCCAATATTTTTTATCCTTACAAATTTATGCCCAGCTCAGCAGGACTTATGTGACCGGATTGTTTGGTTGCTACAATTAGAGACTCTCGCCTTTGTGTCGGAACTGGTATACGAGTCGCACTTAAAATGCGATGCCCGTAAGGGATTGAGGGTTCGAATCCCTCCAAAGGCATTTTTTTTACGTCTACACTATTCGTACAGTATTGCTCAGCGAGCCAATGCCAGACACTTTCATGGTGACAACGTCGCCATCTGCCAGCCAGGGCAGAGTAGCTGGAGCCAAGACCTGGTTTGTCTTTGGATCGACCTTTGCCTGGAATTCGGCTATGCAGCCCGATCCCACAGTGCCTGAGCCAAATAGATAGCCTGCCTTGATCTTGATATTTTGCTTGCCCAAGAAAGCAAAAATACGAGGAAAGCTCCACGCAGCCTTTTCGCCTGTAGTCGGATGTGTGTGATACAGGCTCTGGTAGTTGCTTTGGTTACGCACCTGACCATTTATTTCGAGCACCATTTCCATATCCATGACGCCGTTGTCATCCATGTGCATATCCTTTGCAGGCACCCAGCAAGGACCGATAGACTTGCCCAGGATAAACTTGCTATTTGTCGGTCCAAGGCCATCCATGTCTTTCTTTTGTACATCGCGGGCCGACCAATCGTTGAGGATGGTCAGTTGACAATGCTCGCGAAAGTATTCCAGTGCTTGATTCTCATCTGTCAAAAGGGCATCTTTTGTCGCCAGGCAGCCTATTTCAAACTCGTAATCGGGGGCCTTAATAAACGATGGGATGTCGACAGTCTCATCCGGGCCAAAGACCTTGTCTGCAGGCAAATCTACAACATAATAAGCAGCATGATCGTACCACGTGGGCGAAACGCTCACTCCACGCTTGTCTCTGATTTGCCTCACATGCGTCTCGAAGCCAAGAAAATCGAGCAAGACCTTTGGTTCAGGTACTTTTACGCCAAAGATCTCGACTGTATTGCAAGTATTGCTGTAGAGCATTCCGCCACCTCGTATGATTTATAATTCTCTCGCAAAGACGGACTTACAAACCTGAGGCGCATATGAAACATTCTGAAGCTTTCGTCAAACTCGTGGATGAAGTCCGCCCTCACATCACAGAGATCTCTAGCGATGATGTCTTAGCGATGCAGGCGGAGGGCCGCAAATTTCGCTTCATAGATGTCCGTGAAGATCATGAATGGGCTGGTGGCAGAGCTCGAGGAGCTGAACATCTTGGCAGAGGGATCATCGAAAGAGACATAGAGACCGTCTGCCCAGACAAGGGAGAGTGCCTTGTCCTGTACTGTGGTGGTGGTTATAGATCGGCAATGTCTGCATACAATATCCAAAAGATGGGTTATACAAATGTGTATTCCATGACTGGTGGCATGAGAGGGTGGCGCGAGCGCGGCCTGCCCGAGGACAAGTAATGTCGGATTGGTTTCGCGAATTTTTTGAGCAGCGCGTTACGGATCCACAAGCCTTTTACTTGATGTGCGGTTGCATTTCGCTGATCGTCTTTCTTGCCTGCACCATCTTTTTTGGTTTTCTCTGGTATTTGTATGGTTGGGGTAAGCCAAAGTCCAAACCCGATGCGAGTAAAGCAACGGTGACACCACCGGCAGAGTCGGATAATACTGCCAGAACCGACACGAACGGCCGATAATCGATCAATTTCAATTAAAAGCACGGCAAATGCAATGTCAAGCGTTGTTTGCGGTATTGATACTGCCCATAATATCAATATGCGTAGATCGCAAACGATATATAACCTAGAGGTTGCATTATGAGTCAAGCGCAGAGATCGGAGTCGACAAACGATGTTTTGAGTCTGGACGGACTCGAGCCTTTGCTCACCAGTGCTCACGTCTCGCTCGTCGAGCCTGTCGAGCAAGCTGAGACCAATTATGGTCGGAGCCTGGAGCATGAGTCCGAGACCCAATTGCTGCTTTCTTTGATGAACCAGGTCGATGCTGTGAACGAATTGCTCATGGAGACCAGTTATAAGCTGCAGCGTGCCCACGATATGATTCTCAGCATGGAACAAGAGATCTCGCACCAGGAGATCAAACTAAGCGCCATGAACGAGCTCGAACAAAAATATACCGAGGTCAGCGCCTGGCTCGATGCCGCTCTTGCTGAAAACTCATCTCTCAAGCGTCCCTGGTGGAAAAAGCTTTTGCTACTCAATTAGATTTTAATTCGAACACACCACACCAGGGCTTTCCAATGTTATTGGGAAGCCCTCTTTTTTCCAGGCACCAAATCCACCGCGGACATTGATGAGATCTGTGAAACCGTTGGCCATGAGTATACTGGCTGCCATACTTGATCGGTACCCGCCCTGGCAGATGATAGCGATCGGTCTATGCTCTCGTAACTGTTGAAGATTGGCTTTAAGCTCCGCAAGAGAAATATTGCGCGTACCTGCTATGTGCCCCTGGGAGTATTCTCCTGGCCTGCGCACATCCAGGATATTGGATGCAAAAGCTGAGTCGCCGGCGATCCGATCGGCTAGTTGAGCTACCGTCATTTGAGGCAGGCTCACTCCCTTGCCGGCCTCCAGATATTGTTTTAAATCTTCGGGAGCGATAAGAGCAGTCACGTTTTCGATACCTGCCCTGGAGAGCCTTATGAGAGCCTCTCCCTGACTTTCCTCATCGGCTGCCACCAGACAGATAGGCTGGTCAAGGTCCAGCAGGATGCCGCACCATGAGGCAAATTGACCATCCAGACCGATATTGATCGCACCCGCAATGTGCCCCTCGCCAAAGCAAGCACTGTCTCTGGTGTCTAAGATCTGATAGCCATTTAGACCATCGGGGCTCACTGCCTGCGGTGAATGCAATTCATCCAGAGCAACCGCTCCTTTTTTGTTGTGCGCCACTGCGCGCTTAAAGTACGCAGGCACCTCGGGCAGGTCGCGAGTCAGAGTCTCGACAAATTCTTGTTTGCTACGTGCTTTTAGAGCCCAGTTAAATTGCTTTTGTATACCAAGAGTTGACATGCGATCTTGCGAGATATTTTTGCCGCAAAGGCTACCTGCACCGTGTGCCGGGTAGATCTCGGTTTCATCAGGCAGAGTCATGATCTTGCTATGCAAAGAGTCGTATAGCTGAGCAGCCATATCACTCGAATCGGCATCCGAGTTGGCGGCCAGATCGGGACGACCTACATCGCCGATAAATAGTGTATCCCCGGTCATCAGCTTGGGCGGCTTGCAAGCATCGATCAAGACACAGATGCTTTCGGGAGTATGGCCTGGAGTAGCCAATATTTTGAGATCTATAGATCCCAGGCGCAAGGTATCACCGTCAGCAACCGCGATATGATCGACATGAGCCCGGGCTTTTTCCGAAAATACGATCCTCGCGCCTGTTTTCTTGGCCAGTTCGTTGTGCCCGGAGACAAAATCAGCGTGTATATGTGTCTCGATGATGTATTTGATGGTCAGACCATTATCACGAGCAAAGTCTATATACTCATCCACATCGCGCTGAGGATCAACGACCGCTGCTTCCCCGCCATCAGCGATTATGTACGAGGCATGCGCCAAACAACCGAGATACAACTGCTTGAAAATCATGCCGGCTCCATAAAATAACAAAAATACGCTATTACACAACTAGTATAAAATTTGCTCTGGCTTTTGACGCGCAAATTAAGGATCAAACATGTTCAACAAAATCGGCTGCCTCCTACTAGCTTCTACTTTATTGATCGGTCAGGGCCTGACGGCGTCATATGCGCAGGCTCAATCCAATAAACAAGTCAAGCCGTCAAAAGCAATGGCTCCTGCCAGGCTTGCAAGTGATGTCATACCGCGAGCATATGCCTTGACCATCACACCGGATCTCGCCCACGAAGACTTTGAAGGGCGCGAGACGATTATGATCGAACTTAAGAAGTCCAGGAGCAAGAACCAGAGCAAGATCATTTTAAACAGTCTGGACCTTAGCGTCTTTGAAGCGCAGATTGCACAGATCTCACCAAAGCGTGGCGACTACCTCAGGGCAGATATTAGTCGTGACGATCAAGCACAGACAGTCATTCTAGATTTTAAGCAAGCCCTGCCTTCCGGTACTTATGAGCTTAGCCTCAAATACAATGGCAAGCTCAACAAAAAAATGCGAGGCTTGTACCTTTCTACTTTCAAAGACAGTGAGCAGAAAGAGCACAAGATGATCAGTACACAAATGGAACCAACCGATGCTCGTCGGATGTTTCCTTGTTTCGACGAGCCTGCAATGAAGGCCACATATCAATTTACTGTAGAGATAGATCCTGCTTTGACTGCCATTTCTAATGCCGGAGTAGAGTTTGAAAAGATAGACAATCGCACGGGCAAGAAGATCGTCACATTTAAAAAGACGCCCAAAATCTCCAGCTACCTGGTAGCGCTTGTAATCGGTCCAATGGTAGCGAGCCAGGCTCGGGTGGTAGATGGGCATACCATCAGGATCTATACGGTACCTGGCAAAGAAAAAATGACTGGCTTTGCACTTGATTTTGCGGCAAAAATCCTGCCATTCTATGAAAAGTATTTTGGTCAACCTTACCCTCTGGACAAGCTTGATCTCATTGCCATACCCGACTTTTCAGCGGGTGCCATGGAAAATATCGGAGCAATAACTTTTAGAGAAACTGCGCTGCTCTGCACCGAAAATGCCTCAGTCAGGCAAAAGATGAGCGTAGCCAATGTTGTGGCGCACGAGATGGCCCATCTCTGGTTTGGCGACCTTGTGACAATGCAATGGTGGGACGATCTCTGGCTCAATGAGGCCTTTGCCACTTGGATGGCAGACAAAGCCGTCGATTGGGCACGCCCTGACTGGAGAGTACTTGATGATTTTATAGTCGAAAAATCAATGACCCTCAATGCCGACTCCATATCTGCAACAAGAAAGGTCAAGAGCCCTGTCGACTCTCCCGAAGAAGCACTCGAAATGTTTGACGAGATTACATATAGCAAAGGCGCTTCTTTGCTTTTTATGCTCGAAAATTATATGGGCAAAGAAAAATTTGAAAAAGGCATCAAAGAGTACATGGCTGCTCACAAGTTTGGCAATGCCACCACTGACGATCTGTGGCGGGCTCTCTCGGACAAGGACCTCGATGTTGCCAAACTGATGAATACCTGGATCTTGCAAGCAGGCTGCCCAGTCGTCTCTTTTGACGATAAAGGCAAGCTTGCTCAACAACGCATGCTCTTTTTGCCCGGCGACAAAGCAAAGGACAAATCAGTATGGAGCATCCCTCTCAATATCAAAACCACGAGCGAGATCAAGCCGTACTTGCTCAACAAGACCAGTGCCACTGCCACTACCAGCAATGCCCTCATCCTCAACGGTAAAGGCACTGGATATTTTCGTACTGCCTTTGACTCAAAAAATCTAAAAGCCCTCGCCAATTGCAAGCCAAGCTTATTTAAAGCAACCACAGCCAATGAGCGCGTCACCATCATCTCCGATGCCAAAGCCATGACTGTCGCCCGCAAATTGCCTGTGTCTGATTTTCTCGAGTTTTTATCTCTTTTCAAAGATGAGCAAGACGAGTATGTGCTCAAACTAGTAATCGCAGCACTGGACGATCTCAACAGCTATATCAACAAGGATGATCAACAAGCCTTCGCCATATATGCTTGCTCTCTGCTGCGGCCAGCTCTAGATCGGATCGGCATGCAACCAAAGGCAAAGGAAGACGATGTTGTGGGCGGGTTGCGTGCACAGCTCTTGCGAGCCCTCTCGACCTACGGACAGGACCGCCAAGTCATCACCTATCTGGCAGGCTTGTTTCCCACTTATCTAGATAAGCCAGAAAGCCTGGACGGCAATCTCTTGATGCCTATCGCGACGAGTCAAGCCTATAACGGCGACCAGGAAGCCTACATCATGCTACGAGCTGCCTGGCTCGCGGCCAAAGATCCTGAGAGCCGCAATCGCAATCTCATGGCTCTTACAGCTTTTCAAAGCCCAGAAGTGATCGAGACGGTTATCTTACTCAGCAAAAATCCCGAGATCAAGCCTCAGGATCTAACGCATTACTTTGGCAGATTGCTTGCAGGCAAAGCCTCCAAGGGATTGGCCTTCAAATATCTGCAACAAGAATACGACTATTTTGCCTCAGTATTGCCCGAAGACAAGCTACCCGATCTTGTCGAGGCTTGTGCATTGTTTAATACAGTAGAAAAATACGATGAACTGCAAAAATTTGTCGACAAACATCCTATGAAGGCCGGAACTCGTGCCATAGCTAAGACATTTGAGTTTTTGCGTATCCGCAGGGCCTTCTTTGACAACCAATATAAGGGCCTGGCTTCGTACCTGCAAAAATCTCAGAAGGCGCCCGAGTCATAATGACCGGCTCTAAAAGCCTCAAACTATTGCTTTTCGCTCTTGTATTTGCGGTATCGCATGTAGTATCAGCAACAACAAATCCGGCTCTTGCAGCAGATGAAAAGATCATTTTGTGGTCGTGGTTCAACGCAGATGACACGTGCCAGTCTCAACCTGACAATCTCGATTGTGCTTATGCTCTCGCCATTTTGCGAGGACGCGTAATCGCCGGTGATACCATCGCCAGGATTGTCACCGTGCCACGTATGGCAGCCGTCAAGCACAATCATTGCTTGCGTGATATGGCAGTGGTCAGATTAGAGATACTGCCGGATCGACTCGATTTGAATTCAACAGAGCTCGATTTGTATATTGAACGTCTCGTACAAAGTACCCTCAGTCTTGCACTGGGAAGCCGACCGATCCAATGCCTGCAAATCGACTGCGATGCCCGTCTCACCCAAAGAGATCTGTATGCCCGGTATTTGCAAACTCTTCGCAAGCGCCTGCCTCCACAGATCGAGTTGTCGATCACGGCTCTGGCTTCGTGGGCTTTTGGCGATCGGTGGATTGCAAAAGCAAACTTGCCAGTCGACGAAGTCGTACCCATGTATTTTTCGATGGGTAAAACCGGCAGCGAGATCAAACATTTATTTGTTGCAGGCAAAAAGCCCGATGATTTTGGCCTGGGCAAGAGAGTAGCTGGTCTTAGACTGCAAGAACTAACTGACTTTTTGGCTACGATAGAGCACACGAGTCTCGAATTTGACCGTATTTATCTCTTCAGCTCTAATGGTTGGTCGCCCCAAAATTCGCGCGAGGCGATAAAATTAGTGCTCCCTTTATTGTCGAGGAAAAAACCGCAATGAGTCTAAAGAGATTGCTGGCATTAGGCGTAATCGCTACAATGACGACATCGTCCAGTCTTTTAACGATGTGCAATCCTGCATTGGCTTGCGGTCCATTTGATATCGATGCGGTCTTTACCTACAAACTGCATCCCGACCTGCCCTTGAGCCTCTATGCCTCAGGCGAGATTGGCATCGTGCAGCCTACTTATGCTCGCTCTTATTTGGTGGTGGCCTATCGCTACCTTGCAGGAAAGCCCTTATCAGCAATAGATCAAGCCCAGGCGATAGCTTTTTGGCAAAAGCGCCTCTCGCAGACGAGCATGGACACCCCTGCCGATGCAAAAACCTGGTTTGCCGCACGGGACAAGGTACTGGGTAAAAACAAGGACAATGAGTTTTTTGATGTTTACCGTACGCCAAACTTTGCTGATTACTATGGTTCTTACCTCAACTGTCCGCCTGATGCCTTTCGCACAGCAACCAATACTTTGACCGAGCGCCAGGCCAAAAACCCAGATAAGGCTTGGCTGGCCGATTTTGTCAAAAATCAAGACGCGGTCTTTTGCCATTGCCGCTCGCCTATCTATGACTACAAAAACAATAAGCCTGGTGCCGAACCAGCCTTTCCCAAACCAGCTCCAGCCGATGCTCCTGTCTGGGTAAAGCAGGACAGGGCTTATCAAATTGCAGCAGCCAATTTTTATGCCGAAAAACTTGATCAGGCTCTCAAAGATTTTTCGGCCATTTATCTAGATGACAACTCTCCGTGGCAAAAGATCGCTGGCTATATGCGTGTTCGCTGTCTGATCCGCAAAGCAACTCTCAGCCAGAAAGAAGGCGTCGATAAATCTCTCTTGCAACAGGCCAAGACCGAAATCGATCTTTTAAAACAAAACAAGCGCTTTGATGGATACACCAATATGCGTCAGGGGCTCGCCGATCTGGAGAGTTTCATCGAGCTCAGATTGGCTCCGGGACCGGCACTGGCGCGTACTGCCACTTATCTTTCCGGTGAGGGCAACAAGTCTGGATCGTTTTTTAGACATTTAGACGATTATGCTTATCTGATGGACCAAGCCTTTCAAGAAGACCCAGAGACCCCTGGCGACCAACATGCAGTCAAAAATGTCGATTATAAAGACAGCTTTGCAGGTGCCGACCTCAACGAATGGATTCGCATTTTTTCCAATACAAACAAAGATTTGCTAAGTGTGGACATCGAGACCGCACGAGCAAAGGCTTTTAGCTCTACTCCCTGGTTGATCTGCTACGCCTCCAAAATAGGCCGCGATGCTCCTGATCGCAATATGGTGATCGAGCATTTAGCAAAAGTCGATGGACCTGGCAAGACTATGGCTCGCTATCACATGCTCCGTCTTTCTGGCGATAATGCCGAGGGCGGCATCACTCTCGCTCAGCTTGCCGGGCATACTAAGGCTCCCTCATCACGCAATGCGATAGACCTGGTGAGATTAGAGCGCGAATCCGACCTGGAGCGTTTTATCAAGCTCAGTTTTGCATCGCCTGCAGCGCTTGTCGGCTCCTATGAAGCTCGCGATCTGCCTGATGACTATGAAAAGACATTTGCCCCGACTTGCAAGGACTATCCTGTCTTAAAGCCTCTTTTAAGACCAGAGGCTGCCCTTCAATACAACTTTCACATGCCTCTGGCCATGTGGCAGTCAGTCTTAAACTCAGCAAATCTGGAGCCCAGTCGCAAGGCTGATTTTGCCCAAGCCTATTTTGTCAGAGCAAGCTTGCTAGGGGATTGGGCAAAGGCAGACCTAGCCGCGACTATACTCAAGCGGTGCATGCCTGCTCAAGCAGGTCTACTGGATGGATATCTGGCAGCCAAGCAGACACCGGACAAGCTCTTTGCCGCTAGTTATTTTATGATCAAAAACCCCGGCGCCACCCCGCTTGTAAGAGGCGGGACGCCTCGCGAGACTGATTATGCCCGGATCGACGATTTTCAAAATAATTGGTGGGGCAAACTCGAACCAGGAAAATCAGAAAATACTGGATTGACAGACTTCAATTCACCCGTATTTGCAAAACACGCTAGTACCGCCTCGACTGAACTCAATAAAATCAATGCGCATAAATATTCTGTCGTATGGTTAGCAGACAATATCCTTGCCTATGCAGCGACTCATCCTGCAGATGCGCGCATCCCCGAGGCATTGCACCGCATTGTCAGAGCGACAAAAGTGACACAATACGAAGACAAAAACATAGGCCGGGTCTCAAAATCTGCATTTGATCTTCTGCATCGCAATTACAAGGGCAATAAATGGACCAACGAGACAAAGGTGCACTATTAGTTTAAATGCGGACGATGCTGTTTTTCCCACTGTCTAAGCCGCGCAACTCCGATCTCAAAACCAGCGGCATCAGCATAAAAGTTGTGCGCCCCATCGTCTCGGCTCGGCTCTCTGACGTAGTATAGGTAATTTGTGGTGGCCGGGGTCAAAACTGCCTGCAATGAGCTCAAGCCAGGCGAACCGACGGGACCTGGTGGTAGACCCGCGTATTTGCGCGTATTGTAGGGCGTTTTGAGGTCGAGATCGCTTTGATAGATGATACCGTCATTCTTCCATTTGCCAATCGATTTTGAGGCATAGACTATTGTAGAGTCCATCGCCAGAGGCATCTTTCGAGCCAGGCGATTGTTGATGACCGAGGCGATGATCGGCCTCTCGACTTTCAATTTTGCTTCGGTTTCTACGATGCTAGCCATAGTGACTGCATTGTGAGTACTCAAACGTGGTCCACGGGCTTGAGCTTGAGCTTCACTGATGACCTTGCGCGCTCTCGCCACCATTTGCTCGATCAGATCCTGTGCCGTGGTATTTGACTGCACAAAATAGGTATCCGGAAATAAGTAGCCTTCGAGATTTTTAGCGACCGGATCGATATCGGCGATCAAACGATATTGGTTGGTGAGAGCTAGAGCCTTTTGCCTGTCGACTTTGAGACTCTTGATCTCGGACATCGCCTGGGCTATCTCAAATCTAGTCCAGCCCTCTATTATTGTGAGCTTATCCAGCTCAATACCACCGGACTTGAGCACATCCAGCACCGCAAGTGGTGTGATTGGCGAGCCAAATCGATAATCGCCCGCCTTGATGACCGGAGCCTGACCGGTGGCTTTGATATATGCACGCAGAGGGATCGTGCTTTTGATAATACCGAGTCTTTCGAGTTTGCTTAGTATCGCATCCAGTGTCATTCCTTTTTGGACGACAAAGATCTCATGCTGGTGACCGTGCACCACGGGTGCATGGATATTGCTAAAAAAGTACTGATAAGCTGCATAGAGGGAACACCCCGCCACTAGCAGCGTCGCAAAAACAATCATGACGATCGACTTTTTCATAATGGTATATTAAACGCATCTTGACTCCGACAATGCAGCGATTTTTCTATAAACCTTATCTAATGCCACTTAGCGCTTCGCTGGCTGGCTTTTTCAGTCTCTCGTCTGTCTTGCCGGCTTCACCTGCTGATACCTACATATCTTCTCCAGCACCAACTCCAGGTCCAGCTCCGGCTCCAGCTCGAGAGCGCTTTGAAGTGCAGGTCCGGATCAACCAGGGGGCAAGTGTCCTAGAAAATGCACCTCTCTCAGGCAAGGCTCATGCCACTAAGCCAAGCAGCGAAGCCTTCAAGGTCTGGCTCTCCAAATATAACGATTTAGACCGACTGTCTGCGGCGATTTCTCGCTCGGATCGCATAGTCAATGTCAAAGGGCAGTGGGACCATGCAGATAAAGCCCTGGCCAGTATGGGTTTTGCTTGTCGGCAGGTGAAAGACAGTCAGATCGATGCGGCTGCCCTGCAAGATGCATCACTATTAATCGTCAACTGTGGTGCACGTATAGACCGCTCTCGTTTGCAAGCCATACGCGATTTTGTCGGACGAGGGGGGTATTTGCTCTCCACAGACTGGGCCCTGGACGGATTTTTAGCCAATACCTTCCCTGGATATATCAGATGGAACAAGGGAGTCAATCGTACAGATATCTATGATTCGCGTGTCATTGGCAACGACTCGCCACTCTACCGCGGTCTGGTGCGGCATGCCTGGTGGAAACTGGACGAGTCCTCTCATCTTGTTGCAGTTAGCAAGCCGCAATCAGTCAAAATACTCGTTCAGAGCGCCAGGCTGGCAGGCGAAGATCCATCCAGACAAGGGATAATGGCCTGTGCCTTCCCTTTTGGCAAGGGCTACGTTTTGCACATGGTGGGGCATTTTGACAATAACGGCAAGATGTTTTTGCCAGGTTCTCTACCAGATCCTGCTCCTGAGATGGGCATCGGCCTCAGGCAGGGACTGGCAGCCAACTTTGTCGTGTCGGCACTACTAGGCGAAAATCCGTTGTGATCAAATGCCTGGAGTTTTTTGCTGGCATTGGGGCCTTTGCTGCAGCTTCGCACAAAGTTGCGATGGCCGACATCGTATGCGCCTTTGATCAAAACCCGTGGGCCAATCTTACCTATCGACACAATTTTGCCCACAAGGTGGACAATCGTGCCATCGAGAGCCTGACGTCAAAGGATCTCCTGGCTCTAGGAAAGATCGATCTATGGTGGATGTCGCCACCGTGCCAGCCGTATTCACGTCGAGGCAAGCAAGCCGATCTAGAGGATGCAAGAGCGGCTTCGCTCTTAAGATTGGTAGCACTAGCCAGAGAGATCAAGCCTCGCTGCATCATGATCGAAAATGTCCTGGGCTTCAAAACCTCACGTGCCCTCGCTCACATCAAAGCCGTCCTGGGTGAGTGGTATCACTTTGCTGAGATCGAGATGTGCTCATCAACCTGGGTACCAATGAAACGGCCAAGGTACTTTGTAATCGCGCTAGCCCGTGATATCGAACCGTTGACTGAGTCGGCTTGTTTTAAACCTTTATCTAAGAAACCCGCCCTGATCGCCTTTATCGAACCTGGATCGGATCAAGACGCCTCACTCCAGGTGCCGCCAGGGGTGATAGAGCAATACCAAAGGGTGCTAAATATAATCAGACCTCAGGATCCGGATAGCTATGCCATTTGCTTTACTTCAAACTACCAATCCTGCCGCACCGCGGGCGGTAGCATCATCAGCCACCCCGGCGGCCACCGTTTTTTTTCACCTAGAGAAATGCTCTCGCTCTTTGGTTTTCCGATAGAATATGATTTCCCCGAGCAGATTTCCCTCGCCAATCGCTATCGCCTGATAGGCAATTCAATGGATGTCCGGCAGGTAGCGCACTTACTGAGTCTCGTATCGAGTAGACTTGCTAAATGAGCTATCACTTCAGATACGATCCACGCTCGCGATACATCGCCCTATATAAGCCATTTGGCGTTCTTTGCCAATTTAGCCCAGCTTTGGATGGGCCAGCCGACAGACAGACCCTGGCCGATTTTGGCTTGCCAAACAGGGTCTACCCAGTGGGGAGACTCGACCATGACTCTGAAGGTCTCTTGCTGCTTACAGACGATCGATTTATGACCACCAGGCTATTTGATGAGTCCCGTCCACACCCGAGGCGCTACCTTGTGCAAGTAGAGGGTACACCTACCGACGATGCTTTGGATGCTCTCTCCGTAGGACCAGTCATCGAGGGCCGTCGCTGTCTCCCCTGCCGGGTAATCGCTCTCGACTACGTTCCGGATCTGCCACCTCGCAATCCCCCGGTGCGTTATCGTGCGTCCATACCTACATCATTTCTCATCCTCACACTTTATGAGGGCAAAAATCGCCAGGTGCGCAAAATGACTGCGAGCGTTGGTTTACCAACACTAAGGCTGATACGCATCTCTATCGGTGGCCTTTATCTGGAGGATCTCGATCTCGAGCCGGGCCAATGGACAGACCTGGAGGCCGAGCAAGTCGAGGAGATTTTTAGAGTGTAGTCCGATAATTATGGGTAAAAAGTCTTGGAAGCCAGTGTCGCCGCCTCTTAGGGATTGACCATGCAAAAAGATGACTCCCAGGCCAATTTGCCAATTAAATCGCCCTTAGCTTCCCCTCTAGATGAGATCCTCAAGCGCCTCGGTCGCATGCAAAACGACCTGGTCAATCAGGTGTCCGGGCAGGCAGGCTATACGGTAGAGGAAAAGTTTGCCGATGCAGTCCCAGCCAAGATGTCCCTGCAATATGTAAGGGGCAGAGACTTGATCCAAAACGCCTTGCCCGAGCGCAAATTATCACCCGCGGATCTCAAGGCCATAGAAGTATATCGTCGCATCCACAATGAGCTGCCTGCCAAACTGCCTTTTTACAACAAAGACACGCTTAGCCGGGATATAGATATTTTGGTCTCGGGCAAGGCCAGGGCCGTTCAAAATGCTCAGCAGGCTCAACAAGCGCTAAAAGCAGATAAAGCGTCGATTGCTAAAGAAGCATTGCCAAAGAAATCAGAGCCCTTAGGCTCCACCAAAATAGATCATTCTCAAAATAGACCTGTCGAAAGATCAAATACTGATAAAACAGCAATTGAAAAGCCAGCATTGCAAAGATCGCAAGGGAGCAAACCGTGGCAGGCACCAATGGAGAGATTTATCGAGAGGCCTCCCGCAACAGCGCCTTTGCTGCAAAAGATCAGCTTTATCCGAGAAATGAGAAAAATCTGCGACACGGCTTCTGGCTCAAGCAGTGAGATGCATGTCCGTCCCAGAGGCAATCTTGATACCCCTGTTGTGATCAGTAGATTGGTGCAGTCATTGTATCGAGCCAATATTGAGCGGCATCCAGCACTGGAGCAATTGGCTCGCATTTTCAAGGACAAAGACATCGAGCGTTTTCAAAGCAAATACGATGGCTTTGCTGTCCTGCGTCTCGTTCCTAGACTCGCCTCTAAACAAGATAAAGTGCATGCAGATCTTGATCGAGGCAAGCCCTTCTTGATAGTGGCCAGGCTCAAAGGGGATTATAAAAATCCGCTCTGGCACGTCGCCAAAAGCGAAAGATTTGAAAGTTACTTATTGCGCACGCGTCCACCACGGGCGATACCAATTTCCGTGAGCCATACAGTCAAATGCTTTACTAGCGGTACGGTCACCCTGCAGAGATATTTTGGTCAGCCACGAGCTGAAAGAATGCGCCTGATGATGACCGTGGCGGACTTGTTTCACCGGACTCAGCCGGCCAAAAATGCCCCGGTCAAGCCCAATCATCGTGAGATGCCGATCTACAAATCAGCAATGGCGCTAAGGATCTTTGAGGCTCCTGCAAAGATAAAAGTACAATTACCACACAAGGCCGACTATGGTCCAGGACAAGTCTCTGGGGGCGAGATTAGGATTGCTGACTCTAGATCTCAATCCAGTGCTAAAGCTAATTCTGCAAAAGCCTTTGACGTCAGGTTTTCGCAGGCATCTGGCGACAAGGTCTCCCAAAATACGGTAAAGCAGTATTTTGCAGCGCAATGCAATCGCATCAAGAGCGACCGCTACATTGGCAGCGCCGATGTGACCTTTGTCTTGGTTTTTGCCCTGGCTGTGGCTGCCAAAAACCGGCTCAATGACGATGAATCCGGCTCCAATCTAAATATTTATCAGAGACTTGAGTCGCAATATACCCTTGCAGATGGACAGGCAATGCGACCGGTGCTTCGCGTGCGCGAGGGTGATACTATTGACGGTATCGCGCGCGAGCTCTTTAACAATGCCTCCGTCGCTCATTTGATCGCTGACCTCAATATGGCGGCAATCCAAGAAGAATACCTCGAGGGCAAGCGCATAATCAGACTAAAGGAGCGACAACAGCTGCGCTTGCCATTGTTAGAGGATATCAATGCCTATTTTGCGGGCAAGTATCACAAGATCGCCGATAAGGCCGAGCTAGTCACCATAGTAGAATCATCGCAAATCGATGACGAGGCCGTATACGAGCATCTAGCCCGCATACTGTCCGGTGCTGATAAAAATATCAAACAAGTAGTCCAAACTATACCAGGCGAAAGCAGTACAAAAAAAGACAAAGAATGGTTTGATAGTCCGGCGATATATCGAAAGGCCCTCATAAAAAACGATCTGATCTCTACAGTAGCGGAGGACGATAATCATTTTGAGATCCAGGATGGAGATCGGATCGTGGATTATAAGCAAAAACCAAAAGGAAACCGGGATTGATCGCAAACAAATTGATATTTTCAAAGGCAGTGTGCTTGGCAGTGGTATCGATCTCGCCCTTTTGTCTCTCCTCGTGCAGCCAGAACGAGGTTGCGACGCCGCCCAAACCTGCTCATCCGGCAGTTGGACTAGCCAGCCGTATCTTTGTCACTGAGCCCTTGATGGGGCATCCCCCTGTATCAGAGGCCAGTCGTACAGCCATTGCGCAAGCAGTTGAAACTCTGCCTTCACAAATGCGCAAAAAGCTCGACGCCAGTCAAGCTCGCATCACGATTTCTCCTAATCTCATCGATCGCTGGCCAGATGCCATCAAAAATAATGATCTCCCCGAAGATACTCCTGCTCTCAATCTTGCCGAATTACCCGGACGCATCTACGGGCAAGATATGAACATCTACGAAAGGCCCAAATTGCGCAAAACGACCGAACTGGGCGCCGCGAGACCGCCACAATTTATCAAATTGCAAGCACTCAATATGTGCTTTCAAGTCTTTGACGACATGGAGACTATCAGCAAGAGCCCTCAGCTGAGAGCTGCTCACGACCGCGACAAAATGGCATTGCCTCCAGAGCTACGCGACAAGCTCTGGACCTTCTGCAAACAAGATGACTGGGGGCCTCGCGAGACATGTGCCGAGACCTTTGCAGCCCTGCTAGGCGGTAAAGACCAATATTCGGACGATCTTATGCGATACTTTCCAAACACCCGAGACTATCTCGAGCAAAGACTGTCTATCAGTCCTGTTGGGCACTCTCAAAACCAAACTCAGTAAACAACCATTGTGTCAAAGCCGCCTCTCTCTCGGCTATGGCATCCTGTGTAATCAGGCCTCGCTTGAAGGCCTCCAGTATTAGCCTGGCGCGTGGATTATAGACTTCCATGCCTGCCGACTCTTTTACATGGTCTATTTGTGGACTGAGTTTTTGCAAGAGTGTTGCCATACGATTTTGGGCTCCTCGGTAGGAGACATGCTCTTTAAGAGCGATTGCCTTATCCGTTAGGCCAGTACAAATATCCATCAAAGTCTCGTATTCGCTGTCAGAGATGGCCGCACCACGAGTGGTTGTGCGCTCGCGGATTTTTTCTAGTCGCGGATTGATATAAGGCAAGTCCTGCACCAGCATCAATTGCAGTGCCTCAGCAAATACCTCATCTGCCTGAGACTTGAGCAGATATCCATGGATGGCCTCGTCCGGAACGATCTTGCCGATTTCACGGATATAGGCCTCATGGTCGTATTGAGACCAAAAAAGAATCTTTGTCCCTGGATATTTATGCCAGATATTTTTGGCCGTCTTGATACCAGTTTGATCTTGCATTGAAATGTCCAATACAATGAGACCAAATGTTCCACTCCTGTCGGTGCAGGCCTTTTCGGCGGCAGCCCCGCTTTGAGCTTCGTAAAACACCGGTTGTGCGTCATCGATGCACCTGGCAAAAAATGCCTGGATGACGTCTCTGGCATGTTTGCGCATTGACGCAAGATCATCGGCAATTAGTATGCTTGTCGTCTTATCAACCATCTACCCGATCTGCTCCTCTGAGAGGCACCATAAGCGATACCACAGTCCCTGGACCTTGCGCTGGTCGCTCGATTGCAAATACCGCATCGAGCAGGTCGGCCTTCATCTGCATATATGCCATCCCTCGACTGTTTTTCCTCGCTTCGGGCGCTTCCGGCAGACCGCATCCATCATCTTTTATTTCTACCCGCATCATTTGACCAAGCGCGGATGACTTATCGCTGACAGTGAGGATGATGGTCGAAGCACCGCTATGCCTCAGGGCGTTGGCTATTGCTTCCTGAGCAAAACGGTAGACAAATAGCTCCTGGTAATCTTTGAGTTGGTCGTATCGATCAAACTCTCGTGTGTCGAGTCGCATGCGTACCTGCCCCTTGCGATCTAGACTGGCACTGTGATGGACGAGAGCATCCAGAGCTGCTCTCAAGCCTAAATTGGTGAGGGTCGACGGATAGAGATGCTCCATGATATTGCGGATCTCCCCATCGATTTTGTTTACCGACTCAAGTACCTGGGCTGAGTCTCGATCGGCAACTATGCTGTCCTTTAGATCCTTGATTTGATTGAGTACATGATCGTGTAGGTGCATTGCAAACATCCTGCGCTCTTCTTCGGCCTGGCGGACCATTTGCAAGTGAGCTGTCGTAAGTTGCCTTTGTTTTAACTGCAAGGGTATATCGTTCCTATGGAGCTCTAGTCTTTGGACTAGCAGATAGGCTGCGAGAGTGCCGAGAGAAAAGCCCAAATATGGTGCGCCCCAATGAAAAATTTCATTGCAGATGATCAATACAATCAAAAGCAAGCTGGCGGCGGCGACAGCATGTCTGGTGCCAGCAGCCATGATGACCGCAAAAGCAATGATGATAGCGTAAAAATCGAGGTTGCCTGCTGGCGCGCTCATGGCTTGCTCAGATATTTGGCCAACCAGTATTCGACACTATTGACGGTGCCATGCCTGGTGACAAAAGAGAGTTTTTCTCTTGCCCTGGCCTTATCACCCTTGTTGAGCAAGTCTATGGCAAGAAAAGCCTGAGCCTGGGTCAGATCATAAGTGCTATCAGCCGAAGCTTCTAGCACATCTTCTTCTTTTGCCTTGCCCAGGAGATACTTGCAGACAGGATAGGGCCAGTGCAGACGATCGAGTTTATTTAAAGCCTTTTGCATCAATGCTCTGGCCTTATCGGGTTGCTTACCCGCATTGTACGTGAGGGCAGTCAAAACAGCTGCATGACCGGCCAGATCTATGCGCCAGTTTGTTGCATCCAACAATTTTTCGGTATTTTGAGCGAGTATGGCTGCTTTGCTTGCAGGCAACATCATGTATGCGCCTGCCCGGTTGACCATAGCATATTGATCGTTGCCATTGATTAGGAGGGCCCGATCAAAATCGGCGATAGCCTTGTCTGCTTGCCCTGTCCTAAAGTAGACGACGCCACGATTGACATGGGCCAGCCCAAAATCGGGCGACATCCTGATCGCCTGATCGAGATCGGCGAGTGCTTCTTGGTATTTGCCCATCTCTGAGCGGCAAGTGCCACGATCGACTAAGGCCTTTGGGGTGACTTTTTGCTTGAGCGAGAGGTCAAATTCCTTGACCGCAAGCTGATATTGCTGGCGATCCAAAAAGTCCTTACCGACATCGTAATGCCTTTGCCAATCATCACCAGCGGCGAAAGCCTGTGGTTGAAGAGCAAGGCTGATTGATGCCAAAAAAGTCAAGATGCGCATGTTTTTCATCGCTAGATTATATCTGATAATTTTTAAGAAAAATAAGCCGGGAAGGCTAAGCAGCGCTTCAATTTGCCTGGATCGGGTATAGCACATAAGGCGTGGTTTATATTTGGAAAATACAGTGCAAGGCAATTGGAGCAATGCGGATGGTGATTGGCAGCTCAAGAGGCTCCAACAAGACTCCGTCAAGACAGTCGAAAAAATAATCGAAGTTGTACGCGAAACGCTGCAACAAGATGTAATGCGGATCGACAGAGAGTATGAGCAGATGTTTGGCCCATCCTCGGCGCAATTTTCCGAATACCTCAACATGATCATGGAGCGGATGGCACAGTCCGGTATTACCAGTCACGGCATAATCGAATGGCTTGGCAATGCGGCAGCCAATGGCACGGTTGCAGATGAAAAGCAGGCTTTTGCGCGTCACATGCAATCGCAGACAATCCCTCATATTGCTGGTGGCATCACCACCAAGGAGGCATTGCCGGTCATACAGGCAGAAGAAGCTCTGACTTACAATCCCTGGCAGCCTGATATACCGCTTGTCACCAAGTCAGCAAAAAACGGATCGCTTGCAGGAGCTATCTCAGGCTCATATGCTGGATCTGGAGCAGCAGCTGCTGCTAGCACTGCAAGTCAAACTAATAATTCTAATAGTTCTAATCATTCTAATTTTGCAAGTCCCGTGATATCTCAATTTGACGAGCCATTGGCGCCAGTGCAGCCTGTGCCCCCAGTACAGCCTGTCACGCCAGTCCAAGTGCCTCCATCCATGCCAGCTGCTTCTCAAGATTCGACAAATGTGCCGTATTCCGCTTATACAGCCTGGGGTGCACCAATACCAGAGGCTCCTAAGCCAAACAATATCTCCTCCTCTATGCCATTGCCTACCCCTAGTACAGCAACCACCCCAGCTACCCTAACGCCCCCTGCCCCAGTCCCACAACAAAATCCTGTTGCACCACCAGTTCCTGTTGCGCCGCCAGTTCCGGCTGCACCGCCAGTTCCAGTTGCGCCTCCAGCCATGGCAGCGCCTCTTGCGCCCACAGGAGGATTTCAGTATCAAGATCCTGGCCACATCCCTATGCCGACAATGCCTGCACTAAACAACCAGTTGCAGGTGCAGATCCCTTTGCCACAGACTTATGGCAACGGCCATGCTCCAGCTATGCCAAATACGCAAGTCCAGCAGCAGCCCATGCCACAGGTCGTTCAAGCAAATCAATTACAACCTCAAGGACAGCAGCAGCCACAGCAAGGCAATTTGCGCAACATACCCATACCTGTCGGCACGGGCACTGCACAAGCCGAGGCTGAACGCGAAATGGCCCGCAAAAAAGAAGAAAGCTACAGCTTTGACCTCTCTACGGCCTGGGATTGAGCCAATCCAGCCCGTCGACAAATGCTCTAGTCCTGAGGAACGCCTGCTAGATCTGTCTCTACCCAGCCTTTTAGATTGGCAAGACGCCTCATAATGTCTTTGAGAGTGGATTTTGCAGAGATCTCTTTAGAAAAAGGTACCCAGATCTTGGGCTCGGTAAAGGTGCTCAATTTTACTTGAGTCGTCCCATCAGGCAAGGGAGTCAGCTCCCAGCAACCTTCAAATGTTTTGAGCTTATCGCTCGATACCATGTGAAAATCAATTCTGGACGATGGTGTCTCGAGCTCTTGATAGGTTACTTCTGCAGAGCCTATTACAGGGCAATCCAATAGTTTTTCCTGGATCAAAGCTGCATTTTTGTCATACTTGAGCAGCTTGCGACGATCAGGTTCTCGCTTGCGAGATTGCATAATAGCCTTAAAGACCACGTCCGGCTCTGCCTTAATCACGATTGTCGAACTGGTCATGGCTGCTTTGTCAGATACAGCAGCATGCGCACTAGTCTTGGCGGCCAGAGCCGATATGCATGGCATATAAAAAGCGGTCAGTCCATAAGCAAAGACAATCAAGCCATAACTCAGACCCAAACGCAGGCCTGGAGCGACGAACGGAAAGTAGGAGACTGACTTTTGCATGCATCAATAGATAAACAACTGCAAATTATTGTTCCACATTCCAGTATAATTGGGCCTGTTTTTGTCGGTACTTAATCGAGAATTATCGTGCTAAAGATCACCAAATCGCTCGTATTGTCGTTGTCTCTGTTTGCAATGAGCTCTTCAGCGTACGCAGAAGACAAAAAAGTCAAACAATATGAAATGCAAAGCCCGCCTGCAAAAACGCAATCAGCACCAACAGCTGCCAGTCAAATGCCAGTAGGAGAGCCGATCAAGGTCGAAGGGCCGAGAGCAGCTCAATTATTACGCCAAGGTGCATCAGAAGAAGTAAAGATCGATGCGTCTGAGTCAGGGCCTGATCCGCTTTTTATCGGCATATTTTCTTTGCTAAATACCCTCGTCCCATTTGCTGCTCTGGTGGCGGTAGTCTGCGGTATCATCATCATCCGAGGTCGCAACAAAGTCGCTGAGCAGGCCAAGTCTACTGTCGTCTCCGATAACAATAACAATGCTGCGAGCGAATCATCACCGACTACAGAGCCACAGCCCGAGAGCAAATCCTAGATAAAGCGGATCGAAATTGCCACCATCTCACCGCCATCGGCTGGCATGGTCGTAATCCGCAACTCCACGTCGTCTTCTTCGACACGAGTGACAAATTTTTTGTCTTGAGGTTTGTCGCGCACATTGGGATCTAAACCAGCGATGATCTTGTAAGAGCTGACCAATCCATCATGGATTTGACCAGGCAAGATGCAATCGGCGAGTAGGTCGCCATGCAAAAAATATCTCAATGAGACGCCAGCTGGATCAGGCTCCAGATGTATATCCGAGCATTTTTTTAGTGTGGCCTTGCCGACTATCTCATGTGCCAGCAACATAACGGATGCGTCCTGTGCTTCTTTCATCCGTCTGAAGTCAATTTCTTCGAGATTGCCGAGTTCGTTCTCGACTACGTCTTCGAGAAATTTTTGCTGTGACTCGCCATGTAAAAGAGCATGCCCTTGAGAATGCGCATGTTCGCTTAATTCGTTAGCGACAGAGCTAAACAGACTGTCTATATCACCTTCTATTAGTGCAGCAGGTAGTGCAGCAGGTAGTGCATTAGGTAAGGTCTCAGGTAATGCGGCGGGCACAAGACCTTGCAATTGTTCCTGAGGCGCTTTTGTCAGGTTTTGATCAATAGGCTCTGATGGCGCTGTCCGACTGGGCAAATCCATCAAGTCCTCGTCATCATCATCTCCAAAGGAAAATGCCTTGCGCAAAACCTTGGCTGGAGACTTAAATGCAGCTGGGCTGGGAGCAGAACTAGAAGCAGGACTAGAAGCAGGACTGGGAGCAGTAATAGTCTCAGTGTCAGGTTCAACGGGCATCGATACGGCTGGAGACTGTGCAGGCTGGCTGACTGGCTTCTCAAAATCGTCTAGTTCATCGTCATCGCCAAAAAGCGATTGTAGATGCTTTTTGCCCAGCATCTTGGCCGGAGGGGGTGTCACTACCAGTGGTGCCTGCTCTGGATCTGACTCTATGGCAGGCTCCGGCATAGCATTGTCGACTGACTCTAAGCCTGGCTCTCCGCTTTGGGCGGATACAGGCGCGTATAGTCTGTCCAGAGTGTATTCGAGGTCGTCCTCAGTGCAAACGAGTTTTTTAAAATGTCCAGTCTTGAGCTGCGATCTGACCTGATCAAGGGCAATGGCATCGTCAGGATCGACCATGGCGACAGTATAGTGGGTGCCTTGCTGTTGCATTGGTAAAATCTTGTATTTGCGAGCGATCTCTTGCGGGATTGCACGTGCTATATCAGGGTCTGGAGCAGTCCGACTAAATGACACAAAGTTGACGCCAAACTGCAACTCTAAAGTGTCCTTGAGTTGGTTATATGTGATATAGCCCAATTGTTCGAGCACGACAGTGAGACGTTCTCCAGTCCGAGTCTGCTCGTTCTGCGCCGTCATTAGCTGCTCTTCGGAGATCAACTCGAGATCGAGCAATTGTTGGCCGATTGCGCTGACTGTGGAGGACATTTGTTTGCGTCTCTTTTCTCTCTATATAGCAATTATAATCTGGTCGCTAAAGATCTTTTGCCACTGCTCTCAATCTACTAAACTCAATGCAGAGGCGCGAAAACCTCCAGGGGCACATGCCCGCCTGTCCCATCGCTTATGAGCTTAGCTTGAGGCATCCACTTGCGCATTTCGACCATTTGCCTGGCAGTGACAGGCAAGCGGACCAGGCTCAATTTTTTCAGGGTCGTTCTGCATTTTGCATTTTTGAGAGATTTGAGCCCACTGAAAGTCACCGAGGTATCGTCAAGAAAAAGCTCATTCAGAACAGGAAGTCTGGCGATCAATGGCATAGATTTATCGGTCACGCCCTTGTTGCTGGCAATTTGCAGGCACTCCAGGTCTTTCAACTTATCTACTTGCGCAAGCTCTGTGTCGCCAATCTGAGCCGATTCGATACGCAGATCTCTGAGACCATGCAATCTGCCAATTAGCGATGGATCAGCCCCCTTGAGCTGGTTATAGCCGAGATTGAGCCTGTACAGTGCAGGCATGGTGGCGAGGGTTTCAAAACACCTACCTGTCACGTTTCCATGCGAAAGATTTAAAACACTGAGCTCAGGAGCCCCGCGCAAGAACATGATCCCTCGATCGGTCAGATCGGAGTCTTCAGCTGTAAATTGATGTAGATTTGGCGCAAATGGTCTTAGATATTTGACCTTACTATCATCAAATGGCACCCTTTTGATATACAGACCAGTAACTCGGTGTGCAATCTGCGGCAAAAACTCCGGATGTTCTACGCCTTCCCAATTAAGCTCCAACCTGACCGTCTCTCGAGGCCGCAATTGCACGTCTCCACGGGCAAAGATGCGTCGCTCGGACTTTGTGCCCTTAACCGGATCGGGAGTGAGCAGGCGCAGGGTCCCGACACTTTTATCTGCGGGGAAATGCAGGAGGTTTTTGTCGGCAGCATGGACGATCTGAGCATTTAGGATGGCAAGCATACTAGCAGAAAGCATAAAAGCGCAAAGCGCAAAACGCCGACTCAGATTATGAGTCGGCGCCTGCTTTGGACAGTTTAGACTATTTTTCGATACCAAGTAGTTCGACATCAAAAATCAAAGTGGCATTTGGAGGAATAACTCCGCCTGCACCACGGGCACCATAGCCGAGCGACGGAGGGATTGTCAGCTTGCGTTTGCCGCCAACTTTCATAGTGGCTACGCCTTCGTCCCAGCCTTTGATCACGCGACCAGCTCCAAGAGGAAACTTGAAGGGATCGCCACGATCGACCGAACTGTCAAATTTGGTGCCGTCAGTCAACCAGCCAGTGTAATGAACGACCACTGTTTGACCGGCTCTGGGAGATTCGCCCTGGCCGACTTTGATGTCTTCGATTTTGAGGCCGGACGGTGTGGTAGTACCGGCTCCGGTGTGAGGTTGTTGCATTGAATGTGCTCCAGCTTTGGTATAGGTCATATCGCTCGATGCGCCACTATTTGTAGTGGCATTTGGGTTGACGGCTTGAGAAGCCGAACAAGCACCCAAAAAAGTGACCGCTGTGCCGATCATCAAGATGAGCGAAAGCTTTGATTGTGTATTACGCAAGTTGGACTCCTGTAAGCTTGCCTTGTTCTACGGGCTAATTTATAGCAGAACTGGACGATTCTGCCATTAATGCTTCGTATTAGCCCCATTTACTGTGTTTCGGGTTTTTGTCAGACTAATCCCATGACCGATAGCCATTACAAAGAGACTCAGGCCCAAGTAGACCACAGTGGCAGCGATGCCACGGTTCGCTTGCTCTCTGATGCTTTGCAAGGAGCATCTCCTCAAGCTCTGACCACGGGTGAAAAAAGCTCATTGCTAATCCGCTCGGCAATAGAAGGCACCGTGACAAACGGCCTCGACGAGCTCAAGCACAATCCACAGAGATTTTTGCTGGAAACAGGCGGCGCGGTGGCCATGAGCCTGGCTTTAAAGGGCCCGGCATGGGTCAAATTACCGGCTCTGGGACTAGCAACGGTTGGTACGGCAGCATTTGCAAGTCACATCGTAGATACGGTCCGCGAAACTAGCATCGTTCTGGACAAAGCCAATCATGGCAACCTAGATGATTCAGCTCAAAGGTTGAGAGCGACTCTAGGGCCTCTTATCGTGGACAGTGCATTTATGGCAGCTTCCGGACATGCTGCCGGCAAATTGGCAACGAGGCTTCCTGCCAATTTTAGCGATCTTGTACCTCTTCAGATAAGCGGACCGAGGCTTGCTATGGCAGGTGGCATGCAGGTAGAGCTCGGTCCACGACCATTTGAACCGATGCGTATGACTGCTCACAACGAATCCCGAGTGATCGGAGGTCGCGGGGGTAATAACGAGACAATTCGCCGTATTGAACGCCTGGCGCCTGATGAAAAAGCCGTTTTGACTCACAACGATGGCTCGGTCATCGAGATTGGCGGCAAAGGGCAGATTTCAGTCGGCTTTCCTTCCGGTGAGGCCAGACTCATAGAGATAGGCCAGCAGATCAAGCACATCGTCGGCACCGAACATGCAAACGGACTCAAGCAATTTCGACTCAATGGCTCGAGCATGCCCAATCTTGAGATCGATCCAAACCACCACGTGGTCAGAGCAGTCATGTCCAATGGCGACCACGTGCACTTGACCGACAACGTCGTCAATGGCTACATGCAATTCAATCACCGCTCAGGACTCAAATCATGGGTCGAGTACAACGGCAAATTGACCTTTCAATTGCCCGATGGCAAGATCCATACTGTGCAATTAAAAGACAATCCTGCTCATATCAAGATGACCGAGAGCCTTGACGGAGAAACTAGATTTCGCTTTCTCGATCCTCAAGGACGCTTGATGACTCAGTCTGTAGACCTGCCCAAGTTGCCCGACATCAAGTCGGTACAAGTGCGCGATCCAGAGATACCCATCAGATCTGAACAGACTGGAGGCGGAGAAGTGTATCGTGTTGAGCCGTCAGATGGCGGTATGTTGGGGGGTGGCCAGACACGCAAGTCGCAGGGTCCGCCCTATTGGATGCCAAAGTGGCCGTCCTCTATTGAACGAGGTTATGCAAAAGAAATAGCAGGAGTCGATCCACGTGTCATGCGTGGCAACGATCTATCCGCCCCAGCAGACATGGCCCTCGCTCAGCAGGATCACAGCTGGCTTGTCAAAAATTATCTCAGCCGCCTCAATGCCAGCGATGACAGTTATTAGCCCACTGCATTTTTTAGGGCATTTCGAGCGGCCAAAAACTTGATCGTCATCTTTAAGGCTTCTGCTTCGTTGCGTAGCCTCGTGCCCGTATCACGCATCTCAAGCAAGACTTGTTGTTCTTCGGCCAGGTTATACATCGTGGAGGCAACCCAAAAGCTCAAGCTCTCAGCGTCGAGTGGTAAGTCCTCAGGCATCGGGATGTGGTAATCATTGAGTTTGCTGGTCAGATCGAGGATATCTTTGATAGCATCTCTGACTTCTTGTGCCATCTTACGAGCGTTTTCTTCATCTTCGCTATCTGATGCATTGTCATCCAACCATTGGATATCACCCTGCAAATAATCCTTGTCAAAATTGGTATCGATCACCTTAAATCGTCTGATGCCGACGGTCAAAATATTCATACGACCATCCGGCAATTTTTCCACCTCGATGACCTCAGCCGCGCTGCCTATAGTAGCGACCTGATGGCGGGAATCAATGAGCAATACGCCAAAGAGCTTGTCGCCATCGAGAATGGTGGCAATCATCTCCCGATATCTAGGCTCAAAGATATGTAAAGGCAGGGGACTGCCAGGAAATAGCACCACATCTGGGAGCGGGAAGAGAGGCAAAGATCGAGTATCTAGAGACATCAGCCATCTGGATCAGGGATATTGGCAGCAATCAGCAGGGCACTGATCGGGCAGTGGCGGCATACAGCCGACCACAGGCCTATCCTTAGATGATAGCCGCTCGTATACCAACTCGCCCATCATTTTTGCAAAAAGGCTGTGTGTGCCCGCTGCAGGCGATCTCAACATCTTGATGCCACATTCTTGCGCGACTTGAAGGGCCTCGTGATCGAGATCATAGATGACCTCCATATGATCTGAGACAAAGCCGATAGGGTGGACCAGGACGCTCTTATAGCCTCTCGAAGCCAGATCACGCAAGTGATCGCAAATGTCCGGACCAAGCCAGGGCTGGGTAGGCGGTCCGCTCCGGCTTTGAAAAACCACCTGATAATCATCATCCGGCAAACCGAGATCTTGCGAAACTAGCCTCGCTGCTTCGTTTAGTTGTGCTTGATATTGGCATTTACTGGCCATGGCATCCGGGATTGAATGCGCAGTGTAGGCCACGGCAAGGCTGCCTGGCAGCTTTTCTGCTGGCGTGAGTTCGGCTAACTTGAGCTGCATTTGTTCTTTGTTGGCTTTTATAAAATATGGATGATTAAAGAAGGCCCGCAATTTGTGTACCTGCAGATCGTCATATTCGGCCTCGGCCTTGGCTCGATCAAGATCTTGCAGATATTGACGGCAGCCCGAATACGAAGAATAGGCTGAAGTAAAAAAGACCAATGGATCTTTGACGCCATCGGCCTTCATGCGCTTCACAGTGTCGGTAAGCATAGGATGCCAGTTGCGATTGCCCCAGTAGATCGGCAGATCGATCTGGCGTGCGTGCAACTCTTGTTTGAGAGACTCGATGAGCGCGCGATTTTGGCCGTTAATAGGACTGATTCCACCAAAAAGCTCATAATGATGAGCGACTGCGCGCATGCGAGATTCTGGAACATTTTTGCCTCTCAAGACATTGGCCAAAAAAGGCATGACGTCATCCATACCTTCTGGGCCGCCAAAGGAGACAAATAAAATAGAGTCGTATTTATGCATGAGCAAAATCGTTGTGGCGGATGTAGAGTTGCAATTGTTCGAGGTGAGTGACTTCTTCGAGGATGATCTGTTCGTACATCAATTTGAGGACGATATCTTTTTGAAATTCTTTGAGCTGGTTTTCGTACATCTCAATGTGTTGCTCTTCCATGGCTATGTCTTCTTTGATCATTTCTAGCAGTGTCTGCTCGCCTGGTTCGGCAATTTCTTCGATCTTGACCGAAGGATGCCCTCCCAGGGCAACGATCTTTTCGCCTAGTTGAGTCGAATGTTTCATCGAATCTTGCGCAAGACTCCTGAATAGCTGGACCAATGGACCACGTCCAGGACCGAGCACGATAAACGAATGATGCAAGTACCGGACAATGCCAGCAAGTTCGCGCTCAAGTGCCAGATTAAGCGCATCTATTACTTTCTTCTTGTCTACTACTGTTTCGACCATTCTTGCTCTTGCTCCTGCGCCTTGGTTTTTCCGAATCTCAATTATAATTGGCCCTTACTATGAAATACGTACTAAGACAATCTAATTTTGCCGCTATTGTCGCAGCTTTTTCAGCCTTGAGCTACGTGGCCTCCTGCGCATCCAGCCCTGCCATGGCTGCTGCGACTGTTAAGCCAGCGTCGCAAGTCTCTCCTCTCAAAGGCGGGCTTGACAAGGCACCCATGTTTAACAGCAATTGCCCAGAGGTCGTTCAGTCCGAAGGCATCCTGCTCTCCACTCTTTCTGGCCGAGGCAAAGACATACCCGAAAATCACTTGTCTTATATTTTCAAAGATCAGGAGATCGCAATATTTTTTCACCATCTCAACAAGCAACCACAGAGCTCTGAGCGCAAAATACTCTACCTGACTCTCGTTGCTTACAACCCGGACAAAGTAAAGGTGGCCACACTCACCCTCGATAAGCGGGCGAGCTTTTTATCTCAACCTGATGCGCCATTTGTACAGAGACCAACCATCGAGCGGGACGACGATAACACGCTATTTGCTGGTCCTGGAGACCGAGTGACCGGCGATTACCTGCACAACGTTGCACGTCTCAAGCAAGAACATATCGTGCATATACAACCTGGCGAGTATCGACCGATAGAGTTTTTGCCCGTTCCTGTCAAAGGTTTGACGAGTTTTAGCAATGGTAGATCGTATCTGGCCTGGGGCAAGGTAAAAGGGAAGGTGCAGCTGGCTCTGGTAGCCACATTTGCTACCGAGACTCTCCAATCACCAGATATGGAGCGCATCAAAAAGATGCTTGTCGAGAGTTATCTTGCTAAGCCTAGAGAATACGCAACCAAGCACCCTTCCAACAACAGAAGCAAGGGACCGTTTATTTATGGCCGTGTAGCCGGCGTTTCGCGTGGGCGCATGTGGTCAAGTAAGACAAAATGGAGCCTGCTCGCGGGTAAGCCTCTCGCTGCCGCTTTTCCTATTAGCTCTTTAAAAGGTGGCACCTTTGGTACCAAACAAATACAAGCAGCGCCATTATTTAGACGATATGACGATACCGCATATAGTGCTCATGGCAATTATTGTCTTTGCTATACCATCGACTTGCAGGTCCGCAATGATGACAGCAAGGAGCGCACAGTAATATTTAAATTGAGCACTCCTCTAAAATCGGATAAGGCCGAGCCGATAAAGTACAGTGAAAATGAAGAAAATGCTGCTTTAAAAACGACATCTGAGCCGAAATCTATACCTTTATCTAAGCCTTTATCTAAGCCTTTATCTAAGCCTACATCTATGCCGACATTCTATCGCGGCAGCGTCAGAGTCTCGACAGGCATAGATGGTCTTACCAATGGAGATTTTTGGCATCTGGTCATGCACAAGGGTGAGGACCCTGGCCCTCTAGGTGCCTATACCATCGCACCAAGAGAGACTAGATTTTTTCAGATAGAGCTGTTTTATCCTCCTGATGCGACGCCCCCCCAGGTCCTTTCGATAGACTCCCCTCTATCTCCTTAGACAAACTGCTGATCAGGCCTTGCCAGAGCTTTGACAGAGTGCACGTCGGATAGCACGATCAGTCTTTGAGATGGACGCCCCAAAAGTAATTGCTTGAACGATGCGATTTGATGAGATTTGCATGTGTCGAGAAAATCGATCAGATCGCACAGTATTACTACTTTGGCTGATTGCCCCCTGAAAGAAAATACTGTTCCGCTATAAATTGTCTTGCGCAGTTTTCCCTTGCCTGTTGCAGGCGACCGGCGTATCTTGACCTCTTGTTTGAGCATCAATCGCGGTATCACATATTTTTGATGTGTCGTCAAAATTGCTATATCTGCAGGCTGGTAGCCCTCGACACCGAGCAGATGATCGATTACTTCGACGAGAACTTCATCTTTGCGACGCCGATTGTTGACTTCGTAAAGCATAAAAGATTGATTGTTGAGCATTAGATCTGCTCCTGGTCTGCCTTTATGCAATAGATCGATCTGAGTCTTGAAGGGCAGATAGTCTAGCGAATCAGGACCAGTAACCGACTCATCGACCATGACGATCATATGGGTCGACTCGTGTGATTTGAGTGAGCAGGTTAGAGCATCGAGCATATTGGGTTGAAAGAAATGTCCTTCATCGATGACAATCGCGTCATATTGCAAGTCTGGATGGGCATGCATTGCTTCTTTCAGTGCACGCGGAAAACTATGATTGAAAACATAATTTGAACGTGAACGCGGCAGAGCAATACCGGCAGTGGTAGCACTAGTCGTGCAAAATGAATGAAATGTGGCTACATCGATATTGTCATCAATGGCAGCAACTCTCTCTTGCAAGTCGGCTGCGTTTAGCCTCGAATGTGCGATCAAAAGTGTCCGTTTGCCCATTCGAGAAAGCCGGGCAGCCAGCTCGACAGCTAGCATGCTCTTACCCGAACCAGCCTTGCCATTGACGACTATCTTACCTGCGGCAATGATTCTCTCGCACAATGATTGTGTGGACATCGACTCTTTATGGCCGGTGGCAAATGATCTCTGATCACGGCCAAATCTAGCTGATATTTTTATTTCAGTACATGTGTCAGCAAAAAATGGAGGCAGGTTCTTATCTTTGATTGGAGCAAAGCTGTCTGCATGCTGTGCTAAAGATCTGTATTGTGGACTGTTTATAAATGCCTCAAAGGACTCGATCAGCACATTGCTCATGATATCGCTGATAGCCTGAGTCTTTAAGAGTCTTTTTACCGCTGCCGTGAGAGGTATCGTATCGTCGACGGTGATACCGAGTCTCAAGCTCAATTCGGCTCTGGAGCATGGCATATGACCATCCAGTCCAAAATATCCGATCAAAAAACGAAAGGGTAGATCGCCATTGGTCAATTTTGCAAAAGTATCTTGCAAGGCGTCTACGCAATGCTTGATGACTGGCCTAAAATGCAAAGCCTGCAGGATCCGCAAGGGGCTTTGACCTAGAGCATTTTTGTTGTAAAAGGCTTCGATTCCATTGATCGCTTTGACATCAAAAGCCTGCCCTATTTCTTGCAAAAGAGCATTGAAGCCAGTCAATAGGCGCAAATCTTCCGGGTGGCGCACTATGGTGACCGGCGATCTGCCTGGCTCAATTGCATTATCGGTAACAGGGCCAAAAGACTTTTGGATCTCGAGCATACTCATTTCTCCTGCTTGTTGCTTTAGTGCGAGCAAGGAGATCATATGCATCGGCCGATCTATCATCACTGTGTATAAGCACAGTGATCGATATGCTGGGCTTACTTGGGTACAGCGCTATTGGCGTCGTCACTGGGATTGGACTCGGCTGTGGGTTTGCTATCAGCAGTCGCATTAGGCTCTGCGCTTTGTGCGACTACATTGATACCTTCTGTCTTGAGGGCTTTGAGTATCTCTCGGTCTTTTTCGCTCACATCCTTGCGCCCAATCAATTTGTCGATCTTGTCGACGAAAGCTTTTTGAGCGTCGGCAAAACCACTATCATTGCTCAGTGCGAGGCAGTTGAGCAGGCTGATCTGACGCGCAATAGCACGGGGATCTGCAGCGCGATTGAGGCGCTCGTCAATGACCACGATCTGTCTATAGTTATTGGCAGCACCCTTGTAGTTTTTTAGTGATTCATACAATCTGGCCAGGCCCAATAAGGCATCAAATCTTTCGTAACTGCCTGGTCCGGAACGTTTGGTTATATAAACTTGAGCATTGTGATAGCAGGCTTCTGCCTGAGGATAGTATTTTTGCTTTATATAGACCTCGGCCAGCATATTGAGCATTTGAGGGATAGCAGGATCCTGATAGCCCCAGATCGAGTTGCGGATAGAAATGGCCTCACGTAGCATTTTTGCTGCTTGTGTGAGGTTTGCAGGTGTTGGATCGGCCATTTTGACCTTGGCATTTTTGTATAGATCCACAGATTTGATGGTCTGCGCCTTGATTTTTTTGGGGTCTGGAGGTTTGACGTCGGTCAACCCGAGACTGTAGGCCGCTTGTTGCTCGGATAATACTGCCTGTGGTGTCGCGCCTGCATTGTATAATCTAGTCAGACCACCAGCCATATTGCTGGACGGCACGCCCTTGGGCATAGCCATCAAACCACCGTACTCGCTTATGCCCTGAGAGAGCGCAGGCTGCATTGCCAATGCTGCAAAGATACCCGCTGCCACAGTCGAGCGGGAAATCTGACCCAATGATGATCTATTAAATGTATGTTGCATAAAAATCCGTGACAGGTTTTGCTTTTACAGGCATTGTTGAAGGCTAATAATAACTATATCTGACTAACGGGTAGAATAAATTTGTAGGACAAATTTGTCGATTCAATGTATAAGGCATACCCATGAATCCAGGAAAAACTCAGGCCGAACCCGTCGATGTAAAGGTTGGCGAACTCTTGACCGAGGCAGATATAGTCAGCTCGGCTGAGTTGACCGAGGCCATCCAGGTCGCTAAGAGGCTTGGCGTACCTATTGGTAGGACTCTATTGATGAGTGGTTTCGTCCGTGAAGACGTACTCGAGGCCGCATTACAAGCACAATCCTTGCTGAGGGACAACAAACTGCCTCTGGATACGGCGGTCAAGGCCTTAAGACAGGTGCACGACAACAAAATAGATCTCAATGAGGCTCTAAAAGAAGAAAACCTCAACCCAGACTACACTCCCGCCGACAAACTGGCAGCGCTCCTGCTCGATTCCAATATAGTCGATCCCGAAGAGCTCGAAAAAGCCATGGAGACAAGCGCAGCGTCTGGCATACCGCTCGGATCTGCTCTAGTTCTTCAAGGGGTTCTCTCTCCTGCCTTGTTTCCTTCGGTCCAGAGGATACAAGAGCAGCTTTCGCATAGCGAGATTTCTAGAGACGAAGCCATCAAAGCCGTGCAAAAGACATTTTTGCTCTGGGTTAAAGCCGAAGAATCGCTCAATAAGGGCAAGGCGACTCTAGAGTTCGAAAAACCCATTATAAAAACAAATCCGGAGCAATCCACTGCCAATGTCCTCGACTCGGTAAGCAGTCTAGAGACCCAAACGCCACAAACTCCCAGTGCCGTCAAACCTTTGGACGACGCGGACTATCGACTGGTGGACCTGCTCAAAGCAGCCAATGTCTTTAGCCAGGCAGATGTTCAGTCAAAATACCAGGCCATGTTGCGAGATCCGAGAGCTTCTGCCAGATTTTTTCTCAGCCTTGGCCTACTCTCCGAAGAAGAAGCCCATATGGCACTGGCCAATATGGACATGCTTAAAAGAGGACAGATCACTCGCGAGCAAGCCATAGACAATTGTCGAACCGATCTCAATGATGGGCATCATCAAGCAGTGTTTTCACCTAAGCAAGATCTCAACCTCAATCTGGGTCGATCGAGTTCAGTCACGGACAGGAGACGTTCTGCACTTGCTGGACCAGAAGGGAAGGGGCAGGTTGCCAAAGTAATAGGCGGCGCGCTGGCTGGCATGCTCGTTGCAGGCTTATTTAGCAAGCGCAAAGGCGATAACAAAGACTAAGATAGTGTGGCTTATTTTTGTACTTTGATGCCGCCGACAAAGACTTGCTTTACCAAAAGGCTAGTCGAATCAAAAATAGCGATATCCCCAAGGCAGCCTGGGGCTAAGAAGCCAACGTCGTTGAGACCAAGAGCTACAGCTGGATTATAAGATGCCATCTTGATGGCAGTTGCAAATGTGCACACGCCCCACTTGACTACATTGGCCACTGCCTGGTCGAGAGTGATCGAAGCACCCACCAATCCTCCCTGACTGGTGCCAATGGCGGCTCGATCGGTAACTAAGATAGTAGAATCGGGTCCTTTTATCTTATAGATCAGTGCAACCATCTCTGGACTGAGATGCAGACCATCGGCAATCAACTGGCAGACTACTCTATCATCGAGCAAGGCAGCGCCAGCTATACCGACCTGGCGATGATGCAATGGCGGCATGGCGTTAAAAAGATGGGTCACCAGTCCGATGCCAGCATCGAAGGCAGCCCTAGCCTCTTGCGAACTAGCATTGGAGTGACCGGCAGAAAGCTTTATACCCATCTTTTGTAAGACGCTTATAGTTTCGCCATTCGCCGCAGTTTCAGGGGCTACCGTCATCAGCGCTACTGATTTTTCGTTGGCAGCATCTATTATTTTACCTATTTCACCTTGATCAAGCGGCAGGATATTAGCCGCTGGATGTACGCCAGGGCGCTTTGGCGATATATAAGGTCCCTCCAGATGCACTCCAGGCATCCGAGCAAGCCCTGTCTGACCGAGCCTGCCAAACTCTGGTTCGAGGTGCATGCCGCCACGTCTGACGCCCAGGTCCTTGAGCAGGTCGAGATTAGCTTTGACATGATCGACCGGCCCCGTGATCAATGTGGGCAAAAAGCTCGTGACGCCGTGTTGGGCGAGATCCAGACGCAAGGCATCGAGTTTTGCAGCATCGATCTCTTGCCAGAGGTCGCACATCGGACCACCGTTGACCTGCAAATCGATGAGTCCTGGACAGACATAGCCACCGTCTGCATCAAAGACTTCGAGATCGGACGCATCTTGTCTCGGCACAGGCGCATTGCCGATCTGCTGTATGCGACCATCCTCGATATACAGATCGGTTGCCAGCTCATTGAGAGGAGTGAGGACGATACCGTTTTTGATCAAAAGTCTCTTGACTGCCATGTCTTTGCCCGCCGTTAGGACGATAGGATAAAATAAGGTATATTCTAGCCAATTGATACTCCTTAGAGAAATACAGAGTAAATGTCAGAAATCAGCCCCGGTGCATCGTCGACTAATTTGTCTGCCTTGGAAGGCATGGATGCGGCTCAGATGACGGCCAAAATTATCGAATTGCAAGATGCCCTGGTGCAATCCCAAGAAAAAAACCTGATGCTCTCCGCCCAATTGAGAGAGCTGGAGCGGCAGGCCAGAGATGGAGAAGATCTCAAGTCAGAGATAGCCAACCAGGGTCTTTTGCTTGCAGATAAGAGTCGCGAAAACAGACAGTTGCATCAAGAACTCTCTCGCATTACCGGTCAATTGGAGAGCAAGCTGCAAGAGACTGAGGAGTTGAGAGCGGCTGTGGCCGAGCTTTCTCATCAACTCAAGACTCGCGAATCTGAACGCGATCTTTTGGCAGTGATGCTCAACGAAGCAGAAAATGCTCAGCGTCGGCAGCAAGTCGAAGAGTCATACAATCAAGCCGCCAAGGAAACACCTGGCTGGTTTAAGGCTTTCAAAGGCAAAAATCCATGATCGATGTCCTTTCCCAGCAAGTAATCGCCGGCGATCGCAGAGCGCTGGCCCGTGCTATCACAGTAGTCGAGGACGGAGGCAAAGAGGCTGCCCAGCTCGTATCGAGCGTCTTTAGCAGATCAGGACGCGCTCACGTCATTGGTGTCACCGGCTCTCCCGGAGTCGGCAAGTCCACGCTCGTGGATGCACTAATTACAGAAGCTCGCAAACAAGATCTCAAAGTAGCGGTATTGGCAGTCGATCCCAGCAGCCCTTTTACTGGCGGGGCCATTCTGGGCGACCGTATCCGTATGCAAGGACATACTCTGGATCGCAAAGTTTTTATCAGATCGATGGCCAACCGTGGTCACCAGGGCGGCGTTTCATTAGCCACCTACGACGCAGTACGGATGCTCGACGCTTCTGGTTTTGACGTAATCATCATAGAGACAGTCGGCGTAGGGCAATCCGAGCTCGCCATCGCCCAGACGGCAGATACCACGATCCTTGTGCTCATGCCGGGATCTGGAGATGATATCCAGGCGATCAAATCAGGCATCATGGAAATTGGCGATGTCTTTGTAGTCAATAAGGGAGACTTGCCGGGGGCCAACAAATCTGCTTCTGAGATCGTAGCATCGCTAGAGCTGGCCCATTTTGAGACTGCCTGGCGTCCACCAGTAATCGTCTCTATAGCCGAGACTGGTCAGGGTATAGATGAGCTTTGGCAGTCGGTATGTGATCACAAGGCATTTTTAGAAGCCTCAGGCTTGCTCGAGACCCGGCGGTCCAAGCGTATCCAAGCAGAGTTGTCCGAAATAGTAGCCGATATGGCTCGCCGCAATCTCAAAGACAGCCTGGCCAATAGCACTGATGTACAGGACGTCATCACCCAGATCATCAATCGTGAGATCGATCCACATACTGCGGCATCACATCTGATACCGTCCCTTTTTGCCAGCCGATAATCCAAGATTGGATTTTTCTTCTATTTCAAAATATTGCTCGAAATACGCATGGCTGCTGAAAGATTTATTTTCCTTACACAACTGTCATCTTTTTCTACGCTTGATGTATATGCATCGCACATGTCGAGCGGCTTGACGAGCGGATTTTGAAACAATAGGATATCTACAGCCTTTGTTACATGGCAAGGCGCATACATAAACGGTCTCTACAAACACCTCGCAAGAGGCGCTTGTTAAAAGCACTTGCATCAGATCCAAACCATTTACCTGCGAGTACAGCCCTACAAATGTCCAAAATCGCCATCATCAGCCAACCCGAAAAAGGAGTCCTGCTCGACGTGGGTGGTTGCTCCACTCTGCAAGAGGCACTTGAGCAGCTATCCAGCACTCTGCAATCTTCTAACCAATTTTGGAAAGGCTCGACCGTATTATTGGCCATGGGCAAGCTCGATCTAACAGCAGCGCAAGCAGCACAGATCCTTGCCATAGCCAAGGGAGTGGGAGTATTTCCTGAGGCGGTGGTGGCAAAATTGGCCAATACCAGAGCCGCATTTGCCCAAAACAATGTCAAAGTCCTCGACAAGGCACCTATGTCCTTGCCAAAGATCAAAGTCGAGATCAAAGGCGACATACCATTTGCCGAGACCGAACCTGACGATCAAGATCTCGATGAAACAAAGGCCAAAACCAACCTGGATGTATCCATTCTGGAGTTGGAGCATGACACCATCGAAGATGCACCTCTCCCGGAGCCCAAGGCAGAGCAGGCGGCACACGAGCAAAAGATCGTCCTGCCTCAGGTCCTATATCTAAAGCAACACCTACGTTCTGGTCAGACCGTCAGTCACAAAGGTGACCTGGTCATCATAGGTGATGTCAATCCTGGTGCCGAAATCATGGCCGAAGGCGATATCACTGTCTGGGGCAGTTTGCGCGGCATTGCTCATGCTGGTATCGGCGGCAATACCACTGCCGAGATCCGGGCTCTCAATCTCCAGCCCTTGCAGATCCGCATCGCGCATGCCATCGCGCGTGCTCCTGATCGTCCTAGATTTATGTTTGCTCAGGGTACTGGCCCTGAGATAGCACGCATGGTCGAAGGCAAGATCAGAGTGCAAAAAAATCGTGTCGAACCTGCACGAGTCTAGTCTAATTTTCCCCCTCCAATTCAGACATTTCCCATCAGACAAATAGCATCTCTCTCACACATCAGAGGATAAGGAATGAGCGGTCGCGTAATCGTAGTAACATCGGGCAAGGGCGGAGTCGGCAAGACTACTGCTAGTGCCAATATCGGTGTGGCCCTTGCCAGCACCGGTGCCAGCGTAGCCCTCGTCGACATGGACATAGGCCTTCGCAATCTCGACATCCTTATGGGTCTCGAAAACAGAGTGGTATACAACCTCGTCGATGTAGTCGAAGAACGTTGCAAACTACGTCAAGCACTGGTCAAGGACAAAAAACTTGGCAATCTTTCTCTCCTCCCCGCGGCTCAGACCCGTGACAAATCAGCTGTCACAGCCGAGCAAATGAAAAAGCTCTGCGATGAGCTCAAAGCCATGTATGACTTTGTCCTCGTCGACAGTCCCGCTGGTATCGAGCAAGGCTTTCAAAATGCCTGTGCAGGAGCCGAAGAAGCAATCGTCATCACCACTCCCGAAATGTCGGCAGTACGCGATGCAGATCGTATCATTGGCTTGCTCGAAGCTCGCAAGGACGAGATCAAGGAGTACAGACTGGTACTCAATCGCTATCGCCCCAACATGGTCGCAAATAACGACATGATGTCTGTGGATGATGTGCTAGAGATCCTTTCGGTCAAGCTCCTCGGTGTAGTTCCCGAAGACGAAGAGATCATTATCTCCACCAATAAGGGCGAGCCCATCGCTGGCACCGAGAACGTACGCGCCGGCCTGGCCTATCGCAATATTGCTCGTCGCATACGCGGCGAAGACGTAGCGATCATGGACCTCACTCCGCAAAGCCAGACCTGGCTCAACAAGATCGTGAGTTTCTTTAGTCCCCCGGTCAGGGTTTAAGGAGGGTCCGACTATGCAAATGCAAATACTCGATTGGATCTTTCGCCCAAACCTCAAGACTGATGACGCAAGAGTGACAGCCAGAGACAGAATGAAGTCCATGCTGACCCACGATCGTCTCGAACTGCCTGCCGGAAGGCTCGAGTCACTCGAAGAGGAGTTGACTGCTGTAGTGTCCAGGTATTTTGATCTGGACAAGGACACCACTCACTTTGATCTGCAACAATACGAACGTAGGGCCTCGCTCATAGCGAACTTCCGTTTGATTCGTAGCAAATGCTGAATTCGAGCTCAGCCAGTCCGCAATTAGTGCCTCAAGCCCTGAGAAACCTCTTCAACGTCTTTATCGGCGTCGACTGGTGGCTTCTCGGGGCTACCGGCTTTTTGATCGCTGTCGGTCTAAATGTACTGCACCTCTCGCAGCACAGTCAGGGCTATTACGAAAAGCAGGCAGCCTGCGCCTGGGCAGGGCTCGCAGTCATGATGATCGTGTCCCGCATAAATCCAAAATTTTGGACCGATCGCTGGGTAGTCTCACTGATGTATGTGGCCAATCTAGCATTATTGCTAGCCGTCATGATCACCGGGCATTCTGCTCTAGGGGCTCAACGCTGGATCTCACTAGGTCCAATCACCTTGCAGCCATCCGAATTAGCAAAACTCGCCGTCATATTTTCACTGGCAGCCTGGCTCAAGAAGCATCCGATCAGAGGATTTTTTGACGTTTTCAAGCTCTTGATCATATTGCTTCCGCCAGCCGTGCTCGTTTTTAAGCAACCCGATCTTGGTACCTCCTTGACCTTCGGGGCCGTCTTTCTCGGCTTATCCTATTGGTCGGGCGCCACGGTCTGCGACATATTGGTCTTGATCAGCCCTTTGTTCTCACTCATTCTCAATGCCCTCGACTTGCACTGGTGGATGTATTTTATCGGTGCCCTTGGTGTGGTGCTGCTCATTTTTTGGCGTACATTCGATTGGAAATGGTGGATGCGCATCATCATGATCGGAGCGGTTCTGGCAGGCAATTATGCTGCCGGAGAGCTCAGGCCACACATGTGGGGGCTGCTCAAGGAATACCAGCAAAAACGTCTCACTAGCTTTGTCAATCCTTATGATGATCCTCGCGGCTCGGGCTATCACATCCTCCAGAGCCTCATCGCTATTGGTTCGGGTGGAGTAGCAGGCTCTGGGCTGGGCAAGGGCAATCAAAGTCAGGGAGCCTTTATCCCCGAACGCCACACGGACTTTATTTTTGCAGTGATCGGCGAGGAGCTTGGCTTCAAGATCTGTGCTCTCATAGTGCTTGCATATGGCACTATCTGTACTCGAGCTTTGCTGATCGCGCATCAAGCAAGACGCGATCCAGCCTCGGCTGCTATTGCCATCGGCCTTCTATGCATGTTCATTTTTCATGCCTTTGAAAACATCGGCATGACCATTGGCATCATGCCAGTGGCAGGCGTCCCCCTGCCATTTCTCAGTTATGGAGGCACGGCTCTCATTGTCGACCTCACCGCCATCGGCCTGTTACAGGCTATTTATTATTTTGCCCCACGCAAAATCAAGAGCGAGTGGGATTAGCTGAAAAAGGGAAAAAGCGTATGTCTCAACAAACCATCATCGTCGAATTTAGTATCAAGCCCGGTCATCTTGACGAGTTTGAGGCCCTCATCAGGGAGCATGCCCGTCGTAGTCTTGCTGAAGAGCCTGGGTGTATCAGGTTTGATGTGATAAAGCCGAGATTGGCGGACGGTACGATCATACCGGACACCATCTGGCTATATGAGCTATATCAGGACATGGATGCAGTCAAGGCACACGAATCGAGCGATCGCATGCCGGTGCTCGGACAAAAGACCGGCCCTCTAGTAGCTACTAAACGATTGATTTATGGCGTATTGTGATTTGCTCCAAATTTTTGGGAGCTAAACCGGCACAAATACGTCATGCCTGCCATGCAAAATGACAATACCGCTAAAGATCCCAATAACAATCTAATACCTGACGGATTTGAAGGTGTCTACACCGAGGTACTCGGGCACAGGCTCTTTAGTCTAGAATCAATTCGTAAGCAAAATAGCATTGATATAGTCCTGCTGCATGGTGCGGTTGCTTCACGTCGCTATATGGTGCCATCGGCTAAGATCTTGGCGCGAGATTATCACTGCAATGTCTTTGTGCCTGAGATGCCAGGTCACGGCCGCAGCGATAAGCCAGCCAGGACCCTGTCGGTAGCCGAACAAGCTAGAGTAATGACGGCCTGGCTGGATAAAAAATTTGTGATTGGGGATGCAAGACTAAAAAATCGACCCTTGTACTTGCTCGCCAACAGCTATGGTTGCCAGGTTGCAAGTAAGATAGCAGCCGATAATCCGACCTTGCTCGATGGCCTTATCCTTACAGATGCCACTGGCGATCCCGAGATAAACTATCTTGGATACATGTACAGATTGTGGCTTGATGGGCGTTATGAGCCCAAAGGCGCACCCTGGATGATGTGGTACGACGTCTTTGACATGGGCGTGGGCAGAGTTTTTGCCACTACCAGCAAGATGCTTGAGGACAAGATCCTCGATCGCCTGCATCTGATCCAGACCAGGACTCTTTTGGTCAGAGGACAAAACGACCCGCTCTCCAGTGCAGCCTGGATGGCTAGACTGCAAGACGGCATCAAAGGCAGTATCAAAAGAGAGATCGCCGGCGGTCCTCACAGCATCAATTCGGCCAATGCAAATGAGCTGTGCGCGATGGTGGCGGCATTTATTGGTATTGGACAGAGAGACAATGTGCAAATGCACGTTTAATGGATTGTAGTCCTCGGCTAGGCTGAATCTCTATGGAAGAGGATTCTATAGAGGAGGATTACCATGCCAGGGCCGATTTTAGAAAATGACTATAGCTGGGAGTTGATGCAATTATCCGCCAGCGATGCATATGCACCGCCCTTGGAGCGACGCATCCATTGTGCTCTGACCTTGATGGTCGATAAGCGCTACAAAAGAGAGATCGAGTGCGCAATCAGAGAGTTTTTTAGCCAAAACTCTCCAAGCGAAAAAATCATCCGTTCAAAGTACTCGGGATTTTGCCACCAGTGCTATCAGTTTTATCGCAAAGGACAATTGATTATCTGGCAGATATCAGGCCGCAAAGTGTTTTGCAGTCGTTGCACGGCCCGCCGGCTGATTGCTTTGATGGACGCAGGAGAAATAGCAATCGAAGACAGCGCAATCACAAAAATAAATAAGAAGGATGCTGATATTTGGGATAATATATCCAAGTGAGTTTTTTGAAACAGGTTGAGATGGTCGGCAAAGACATACAGATTTTAATGGTCGAAGACAGCCCCTCGGATGCCGAATTGGCCATCCAGGCTTTTAAAGAGAGCCGGTTGCTCAACGTACTCAATATTGTCGACAACGGCCAATCAGCCATAGATTATCTTGGTGGCACCGGGGAGTATGGCGATCGTGTCTTGCCCGATCTGATCCTATTGGATCTCAATCTCCCAGTCAAAAATGGTCACGAGGTCCTGGCAGAGATCAAAAAGGACGATACTCTCAAACGCATTCCAGTCATCGTCCTTACGACTTCGGACAATGACAAGGACGTGCTCGAGTCCTACAAGCTGCATGCCAGCGCCTACATCACCAAGCCAGTCGACTTTGACAAATTTATTGGCGTTATCAAAGACATCCAAAATTTTTATTTTGTCGTAGCCAAAATACCTAACCAGCACGAACGCGACTAAACTCGACAATTTACAAACTGTACTCTTTGCTTCTCGACTCTCCGCGATTGGAGGGTTAATGGATGCATGAAAGAACAGCAACTAGCACTGAGCAAGCGATTTGGCATATTTTGTGCCGAGCGCTTTCCCCTTATGCAATATGGAGCCTTGACACTGCTCTTTTCGATTAGCGGCATAAGTACCTCTTTTGCTTTGCGAAACGGGCGACAACAAGACTTTGGTTGGCTCAATGTAATTACTACATCTATCGTGGTGTTTATCAGTTTTTATCAGCTGCGAGTCTGCGATGAGCACAAGGATTATGTGGATGACTGCAGATATAGCCCCGAAAGACCGGTGCCGCGCGGATTGATCAGCAGGCGAGAACTCCGAAGCATAGCCATTTGTTTAGGAGTATTGCAGGTGATCCTTGTCGCATCTATGGGTATGGCGGTGATGCCGTATCTGGTGGCCATCTATATCTATGGGTTTTTGATGGCCAAAGAGTTTTTTATCTCCGCCTGGCTACGCAAGCATCCCATAGCCTATCTGATGAGCCACATGTGTATCTTGATTTTTACCGACTTATTTATTTGCGCCAGTGATTTTGCTGGGCGTGGCGATTGCTATAACGAGCGATTGATCTGGTTTTTTATCGCGAGCTTTGTCTCTGGACTCTTAATCGAACTGGGCCGCAAGATCAAATCACCCGACCAAGAGAAACCAGGCGTTGAAACATACTCAAAATTGTTTGGCGTAAAAACATCCCTCATCCTCCTGGCGGGAGTAATGCTTATATCGACAATAGCCGCAGGGATCACAATGGCGGTCCTCGGCGCAAGTACCCTTGCCTGGTCTTATCCGCTGGTTTGTTCGTGCATAGCCTGGACACTGCTTTGTCTGGCTTACATCAAAAAAAGCAACATTGCTCGGACGACAAGTAATTTGTCGCAGACAGTGGTCGCAACAAACTATCTCATCATTGCTATCGCGAGCTGGTTGCCCAGCCTGGCTCAAGGCGCATAGACATATAGGAGTTACTTTAATGTCGCAAACCTCAATCACCATGACAAAATCAAAGGCCAATACCCTCGCAAATATTGAAAAACTGAAGACATCAGTTTTTTATAGCAGCCCTTTTATCCTGATTGATTTTGATCTCATCGACCACCTGCGCAATGGTCAGATGGACCAGGCCAGATTGGCAATACGACTAAAACCTGACTTACAAAGATTGTTTGCCTCAACAAAAAAACATGGCCTAGACCTATCATTTGCCATCCGATCTTCTGCAGCCAATGAAGACTCTGATTTAGCAAGTTTTGCAGGGCAATACCAGACAAGATTATCTATCAAACCGCAAGATCTGATCAAAAACATTTATGCGATGGCTGTGGATCAAGATTACAACCGGCAAGCCAATCTTACAATTTATAGGACCAAGATCGCGTCCAAGCCCTCTCAAGCAGCAGAGACAGAGGCAAAAAGATTAGAGGAAAAACTATCCTTGATCGTCCAGGCAATGGTACCGGCGGATATTGCAGGAGTAGCCTTTAGCCGCGATCCAGTAAGATCGCATGATGCCATGCTGATTGTTAGCACCACCGGCCTCGGAGAAAAATTGATGGCTGGTACCATCGATGGGGAGCACGCATGGATCCAAGCGAACGGCATCATAGCTAGGGAGAAAATAGCAGCCAGCGAGATCCAAATCTTGAGCGACCAAAGATTGCGACAAGTGGAGAGAGCTGTCAAAGCCCTGCAGCAAGGCTTGAACATGCCAGACATCGATATCGAATGGGCTTTTGCTGGCAAAAAATTATATATCTTGCAAGCTCGTCCGATTACAACACCTCGCATTAGGCAAAGCATGCTAGATGTCACCATATACGAAGGCAGCAATATACAAGAGAGCTATCCTGGCGTGACCACACCCATGACTTTTAGTTTTATCAAGCGTTCTTATGCAGGAGTCTACAGATCATTTTGCACACTGATGGGTGTGCGACTTCAAGCCTCTCATGATGCGATCTTTGCCGATCTTCTCGCTCAAAAAGATGGTGTTGTCTATTACAACCTCAATAATTGGTACCGCTTGATTGGCCTTTTACCAGCCTACAGATCCACCAGACCCAAGATGGAAAAAATGATGGGCATTAATGCCCCAGATAAGCCTCTCTTGAACGTAGATGAGTTTGCCGGACGGACTGGGCCACTGGATATAGTACGTTGCCTGGCAGCCATGACCATCAGTTTTATCAATTTAAAAAAAGAGTGTGTGGCCTTTCATAATCGCTGCCAGGCAGCAATCGAGCAGGTGGACGCTTTGATGACAGAGCCTCCAGATATCCCGAGTGCGCTCAAACTTTACAAGGATCTCGAAAGAGGACTTATCGACAATTTTAAGGCGCCCATAGCAAATGATTTTTTTGCCATGCTTGCCTTTGGTGTATTGAGCGACCGCTGTGGCAAAGATGACAAAACCCGACTCTATGATGCTCTATTGCCGCATGGCGGAGTGGCATCGGCTAAACCGCCTACCCTGCTTGCCACTATCAGGTCTGCGATCGCTGCACAGGGCTATGAGTTTTGTAGCCGCTTTGTCGATACACAGACGAGCGATGAAGAAAGACTTCAGATGATAAAGGGCATCCCATTGGCCCAAAAGGCATACGATATTTTCATCAGAGATTATGGTGATCGGACCATAGGCGAATTGAAGCTAGAGACGATCACATACAGAGAAAATCCTGCCCTCTTGCTGCGTGTCATTTCTCAACTCTTGGTTAATGATGATATTGATAATGATTGCAAAAATACCAATTCTCAAAAAGAACCGCTTACATTTAGCGATCCAGCAACTCGCTGGCTCGCTGGCCTCACAGCCAAGCTCCTGGCTAACCGCGAAAATCTGAGACTGAGACGCAGCCAGGTTTTTGGCATGGTCAGACGCATATTACTCCTAGTCGGAAAAGAATTATTCGTCAGAGGCCACCTGGACGATCCTAGGGATATTTTCTTTCTTGATATCGACTATCTCATTGATTGTGTTGATCAGGATAAACTGCATACTGCTAAAGAGCGAGCGGCTATTGCCAAAGACCTGTACGCTAAACAAACACAAGCGGCAGTGAGCCATCCACCGGCTAGACGACTGGTATTTAAAGACTCGCAATTATTGCCTGAACAATGCACCAGCCATATAAATACGGGGCATGCCAATCGGGTACTGAGTGGTCTGGGAGCTTCAAGAGGCAGGGTGAGCGGGCGTGCATGCGTCATAAATGAGCCCCAGACCCAAACCATGGCGGGCTACGACATCCTTGTCGCCAATAGCACCGATCCTGGCTGGATCGTACATTTTGCCTCCAGCAAAGGCATTGTGGTCGATCACGGCAGTCTGCTCTCTCATACAGCCATTGTCGCTAGAGAGCTAGGTATCCCAGCCGTGGTGTCCGCTCATAACGCAAGCAGACAAATCAAAACAGGAGACACCATAGAAATTGACGGCAGCACGGGCATGGTCACCATCCTGGACACAGAGGAAGAATCCAATGAATACAAATCTGATCAGGTACTCGCAATGCTGGGAGGACACTGATCTTTTGCTTGAGCACGCAGGCAACTTGCAAGACAAAAAAATACTGTCTATAGCATCAGCAGGGGATAATAGCCTGGCGCTTTTATCCGGCAACCCGCAAAACCTCGTTGCCATCGATATGTGCAGGGCACAGATCGCTGTGACCTGGCTAAAAGTAATCGCAATGCGGCATCTCGAACGTGAGGACTTTATTGCCTTTATAGGAGCTGCGCCATCTTCTGAGCGCCAAAGATTGGCTATCTACGATGCCATCAGAGGGGACACTCGATTACCAGCACGGTATCGCCAATATCTAGACGATCGCAGAAAGATGATATCTAGAGGCATCATCCACTCAGGCAAACTGGAGAAATACTTTGCACTCTACAGGCGCATCGTTACCTTTTTGCATGGTCAGTCTTTGATCGATAAGGCATGTGCCAGCCTTCCTTTGCAAGTCCGTTTATCATTTTATCAAGATGAGTTTTGCAATCTGCCGTATAAAATGCTGCAAAAAGCCTTCTTTAGCACCTACTGTCTCAAGAGTCTAGGTCGCGAACGAGCCTTTTTCAGATATTGTAGTGGCGACCTGGCTCATATGGTGGCACACCGTACTAGAGCCGCTCTCAACAATCCGCAAGCTCACAACAATCCCTATTTGTATTTCATCCTCAAGGGTACCTACAAAGACGGCTCAGCCATGCCGTTTTATATGCGCAAGCAAAACTATGACCGGATCAAGGCCAATCTGGATCGACTAGAGATCGTCGAATCGGCACTTGACCTTTATCTAGGCAAACACGCAGAAAATTTTCAAAATTTTGATCTCTTCAACCTGTCGGATATATTTGAATACATGGACTCTGACGAGTCCTTTGGCTTGTCTCGGCTCCTGGCTGATAGTTCTAATCGAGGAGCCAGGCATATCTACTGGAATATGATGGTGCCTCGCAGCATGCATGCTCCAGGACTGCAATCGCAGACAGTCTTGCAAGCCGATGAAGAGTTTGCCAAAATCGGCTCATTTTTTTATCGTGCTTTCAAAGTTGATGTGGTCGATCATGCAGCTTGATCTAAGATCTGTTTGTCTGGTTATAGGCTACTTGCTTGGTTTGGTACTCCTGATCGCTGGAGCTGCCACAATCTCTCTTGCTTCGGAGACAAGGCGCAAGATCGTGCACCTGGGCATGGGTATGGCTTGCCTTGCACTGCCTCTTTTTTTTGCTCATCCTGCCAGTCGCTGGTACGTGCTTGCCCTTTTGATCCTGGTTTTGTGCGGCCTGCATTGGCTGCGTTCGTCCAAACCTAACAAGTATCGAGATGTTTTGTACGCAGTACAACGCCGATCTTTTGGTGAATACTACTTTGCACTTGCTGTCTGGATAGCCTATGACTTGTGTCGGACAACCCCTCACATCTATGTGCTGGCGATCTTGACTCTGGCTTTTGCAGATACTCTTGGGGCACTAGCTGGTAGGAGCTTTGGCAGGCATTACTACCATTGCGGTGTCAGTCACAAGAGCATCGAGGGTTCCATCGTCTTTTTATGCACTTCTTTATGTCTTTCGCTCATATTTTTTGCTCCTCCTCTCGCAATCCTCATTGCCATGACTGCCACAATTTTTGAGGGGCTTTCCGGCGATGGCCTGGACAATCTAACGGTACCTCTTGCCATAGTATTTTTATGTCGTCACCTGGCCTATCGTTTTTCAGAGATCTGCTCTACACCTGCGCAGATCTGGCAGCTGGATCTTTTACTGTTAGGCGTGTTGGCTCTGGTCCTTGCATTTAAACAATCCTCTACTCTACAGGGAGGCGCATGCTTGTCGGTGGTGTCGGTGATACTACTCGCCTACCTATCCGGCGGACTCGGCTTTGCTCTTTATCCATTGACGGCATTTTTTGGCTACAGTCATATGCTGCCCCACCGTTATCGTATACCTGGCTCACATGCCACGCTGCCTGTATTGGCGGTCTTTGCGACATTTTTGGTATGGCATCTGCTGCCTGATCTTGCGCCCGGTATCAGAAATGGTGGCATGGCTCTCGCTCTAGCTCTGCATCTATGCATGATCGGCGTTGCTGATCTCTCAGGAAAGCGTTATGGACAAAAGAAAGAGGCAGTCGGACTGAAAATAAAGAGAACGGCATTGGTGGCCGGCAAGGCACTGGCCGTCAGCATCATTCCATTCACTTTGCAAACTGTGCTCCTGCCGAGCTTTAAAACCGCACTCAATCCTATATTGGATACAGGCACTATGTGCTCGATCGGTGCAATCTGCCTGATCATGGCAACTATTTACTTCATCATGGTGGCAACATGTCTGGCATTTCTCTATTCCACCCAAAAATTTCCCATTGCTCCCGCGAGCAAAAGGCGCTGGCTGAGGCAAAGCCTGGTCGCCTTGACAGGTTCGTCGATGGCCATAGCCATGGTGGGCTGCATAATAGACCTGATCTAGTATTTTTTTGGCCACAAAATCCCGTGCTCTTGGATCCGAAAGCACGCAGAGCGCAGATCACTGATGCCACCATGTCGATGGTGAAAATGCTCAAATCAACATCAGCCAATTGCGGCCAGCATCGACTCGTTGGTCCCATTTTTGATGGCCATACCTTTGGGGCTTATCGAGCAATGGACGTCGACGCCCTGGATGGGAACGATCTATATGACTTTGAGAGCAGTCTGCGACTCGATTGGTCGGTTATGCACGAGGCGGGTTTTTACACCATTGCCGAATATCGCTCGAGCATCGGGACCCTGAGTACGAAATATTACCCAAAGCCCGATACCATCAGCTTACCAGCCGACTGCGTCATCTTGCCTGCACATGCAGCTGGCATGTCCGGTAATAAATTATTGGAGACCATCTATGACATTTCCACCGAGGCCTTCAAAGACAACTTGTTTTACACTGAGATAGGTCTGCCGGTGTTTAAATCACTTCACGGCAAGACCAGCATCCAGGGGCCTGATACTTTTATATATCTGGCAAGAGTTGGAAAGTCTTATGCTGGTTTCGTCTATGCCTTTTATGATCGGCCTAGAAATGCATTGATTGCCAAGTCTATTGCGGTCCGGCCCAGCTATCGACGCTGCTATCTCGCCAGGGCAATGATGGCCACCCTTATCCATGATGTTTGCCGATTGTCTGTTTGTGATCCAGCCAAACGGTCGCCTAAACTCGTACACGCTTATTATCACTGTGACAATGTCAGCAGATACCTTGCCCAGTCACCTGACATAGTCGATCTCAAAAATCTCAGATCTTATCGATTATTTGCCTATGACAAAGGCCAGAGTGTGCACGATGTATAACCTCTATTGCAGATTGTGCACGGTTGCGCTGCATAATCCACAAGCGATCGCCCTCACTCAGTCAACTGGGCCGAAAACCAGATCTATCAGCTTTAGAGAGCTACTTGGTCGAGTCGATGCCTATGCTCGCAAGCTAGCGCTCCTCGGCCTAGGTTTGGGTACGCGAGCCATGATCGCTATCAATCCATCCATCGAGTTTTATATAGCTTTACTGGCACTGCTCAAGGTCGGCGGCATTGCGGTCTTTATCGATCCCACCTTTGGTATACAGAGGGTCAAACGCTATCTCGCCCGATCTCATACTGCCTATTTGATTGCATCCAGTCGCAATAAGATTTATGCAAGCCTATTGGGACTTTTAAGTGGATGCAAGGTCATCAGCGGTCCAAGTGGCAGCTTGCAATCAGTCGCGAATGACATAGATTTTGCAGCTGTCGCTGAAGATCACCCAGCCTTGATCACGTTTACTTCGGGTACGAGCGGCGAGAGTAAATGCCTGGTGCGCACACATGGATTTTTACACAGACAGTCCAGAGCCATAAATCACAGCCTGGATAGAAATGCGATCGATAGGGAGTTTTCGACCTTGCCAGTCTTTGCTCTCAACAATCTAGACAATGGTAATAGTACCGTGATCGGTACCACTACGATGTCGGCAGCACATGCTATACGTCTGATCAGCTCTACAAAATCGCATAGCTTGCTCATGGCACCAGCCCAACTGGAGTCGATTATCGAGCATTTAAGCCAAACAGGCAGTGTATTGCCCTTCGTCTCCCGGGTCTGCGTAGGGGGTGGACCAGTATACCCGCATCTTCCGCAATCAGCCGCGCGAGTATTTCCCAATGCAATATTTGAGATAGTTTACGGCTCCTCAGAGGCTGAACCAATCAGTCATCTGCGCCTTGTAAATGCACAAGATCGAGAGCTCTACCAAAAAAAGGCTCTGGAGGGAAATGGTCTGGATGTGGGCACTATCTGCAATACCTTGCCTATGGAGGTGGTCATAGCAAGGCCCGAAAAACTAAGCTCACTGATGGATGAACGACAATTTTTTAGCGCCACTCACGGCGTCACCGTGGGAGAAATCCTGGTCCGAGGAGATCATGTACTGGCAAGCGAAAAAATGATCAGAGTAGCCGGACGCGATCCAGAGCCAGATCATTTGCAAGGTTTTCATCGGACCGGAGACGCAGGTATGATCGACGTCCAGGGGCACCTGCATTATCTTGGGCGTATTGACCGTCCAAGCTCGACAAAAGAAGTATACGCCGGTCAAATCGAGGCCATCTGCGTTGCTAGTACGCCAGGAGCACGCAAAGCGGCTTGCATACCGCAAGCTAACAAAGTCGTGTTAGAATTGGACCCACGCACATCATCCAAAACCATCGCTAGCAGTGGTATCTTTGGTGGACATGCATACAATATTTTGACCACTGGCAAACTGCCTTGTGACGCGAGACACAGGAGCAAAATAATCTATGAACGTTTATAATCAAAAAATGATCAAATCCAGTCGATTTTTATCCTTTGTTGCAATCGCCGCGCTTACAGCCATGCTATGGTCGGCCGTTTTGCCAGCACGAGCCGGTTATGTGGTCAATGGAGTCAAAAAAGGAGCCCGGGCAACTAGCAACGGCGTCAAAAAAGGTTGCGATGTCACCGTCGGCGGGGTCAAAAAAGGCGTGGATGTAACTGTCGGAGGGACCAAAAAAGGTCTACGCAGCACCGGCAACTTTTTTAAGAAGGTCTTTTGACAAGAGTCGATAGGACGCAAAGGCCAGAGTCAGAGTAGCCAGTCCCATGCCTATGACTGTGCTATTAGCTCCAATAAGTCCAGATAGGGCCCCTGCAGCCATCGATCCAAATGGTGCCAGGCCCATGAAGGCCATAAAAAAGATACTCATCACCCGGCCTCGTTTATCCTCATCGACGATTGACTGGAGGATGGTATTGCTGCCGGTTAGGACTATCATGGAGCCAAAGCCGACCAATACCAATAAAGGCAGTGAGAGCGCTAAATAGTGTGAAAAGCCAAAGGCAAAAAGACCGGCACCAAATACAACATATCCGATGATTAGGCTGTGCGTGAGCTCAGCGAGTCCCTTTCTACTGCCTATATATAATGCTCCCAGCATCGAGCCCAGGGCGCTAGCTGCATTTAGCAAACCGAGAGTGGTGGCATCCCCATGCAAGACATCTCGAGCAAATACAGGCATCAAGATCATTGCAGGCACCGATAGCAAGCCGCACAAGCCCAGCAAAGACAACAGGTATCTTATTGCCCGGGTCTTGTAGGCATAGATAAATCCTTCAAATAATTGCGTTTTGAGCGCGGACCTGGACTTATCTGCTGAAAGAGTTTGTAAATCATTATGAGCACGCCTTGGCACGATTAAAAATAACGCTAGCACTACAGCAAAATAACTCAAGGCATTAAAGAGAAAACACGTTGATTCTCCGGCCCTGGCCACCAAAAGACCAGCAAGCATAGGACCTATCAATCTCGTCAAGGTTGTGATCGATGAGTTGAGCGCAATGGCTTGAGTCAATTGCGATTTGTCATCCAACATATCGATGAGAAAACTCTGCCGAGCAGGCAAATCAAAAGCAGAAATAATGCCTAGTAAACTCGAAATCAAAATCAGATGCCAGAGCGCAACATGCCCAGTCATCACCAGCCAAGTCAATATCCCTGCCTGCAACATCGCCGCAATCTGGGTGATCTTGACCATTTTGTGGCGGTCGACCCTATCGGCGATGATACCTGCAAATGGGGTCAGCAATAAAGAAGGGGCCTGCGCGCAAAAAGTCACGAGACCCAGCATTAAAGCCGAATCAGTCATGCGGAAAATGAGCCAGCTCATAGCCACTTGCTGCATCCAGGTCCCGATGAGAGAGACTACCTGACCACCAAAATACAATTGTAGATTGCGATTTTTGAGAGCGCTGGGTGCTTGATTATGGGCATAAGTGCCGGAAGTCATTACAAATACCTACCCTGCCTGCAATTAGAAATCTATTTATTGGCTTTCAGCCAACAGACAAATGAATCAATTCATTTATTCTTCTAGAGTTTGCTTTAGGGCTATTTGTTCCGCTTATGAAAAAATTGAAAAATGAAATTTATTCGGCAGCCTGACGAGCCTGTGGAGCCTGAACTAGATTGCCGTGCTGTTCGCGCTCAAATGCCTCTATCTGGGCAGTGGAAACATTCATAGCATTGAGCTTGGAACTGTGGCCAAGCGTGACCATGCGGTCTTGAACGGCAAATATGTCCTCTATATATCTAGCGAGAGCTCGGCCTTGTGGTATGACCTGTTCTACAGCACAAGACAACTGGTATTCGGCATTGACTCCGCCAGCGAGGTTTGCGCTGCGGTCTACTCCCCAGGATGTGTGAAAACGCATGGTCAAGGGAGCACCCGGGCGAGATACGAGGCTGAGTTTGCGGACAAAGCCCTGCGAATTGAGGTCAATTTCGCCGATCAGTTGGTTGAATGTATCAGGGCCATTGGGTAATTGGCCTTGCATACGTCCAGCCGGCACTCCGAGTTCTTGCGCGAGAATCTCCACCAGTGAAGCAAAGGCCGCAACGCCTTGCAGGTCTATAGTTTTCATTGATTGATCTGGGCTCATGCTTTGGGGCTCTCGTGTGACATGGCGGTTAAAACATACCCAATGATGCCGTAAATGGGTCATTTCTTCAAGTAGACTTCAAAAGGACAAGCGTGTGCAAGATTAGAGAACAAATAAGACAATCAAAAAATGACACAAGCAAGCACTTCCGGCAACCTGGCCCTCCTCCGCGAATGGGCAGAAATGATAAAGATCGAGCATTCGGTCTTTGCTCTGCCTTTTGCCCTGTCTGGACTGATTTTGGCCAGACCAAACATCCTGCCTGCCCCCACCTGTGTATTTTTTACCATTTTGGCTTTTGTCGGAGCGCGATCTGCCGCTATGACGCTCAATCGCCTGATAGATGCACGTATTGATGCCATCAATCCCCGTACTTCCATGCGCTCCATACCAGCTGGCAAGATCAGCCAGATACAAGGCATCATATTTGCTCTGGCTTCTTTTGCAGTGATGTTTGGTGCGGCCTCGATGCTACCGCCCATCTGTCTTCAATTGTCCCCGATTGCAGTCTTTTTTCTCTGCCTTTATTCGTATACCAAGCGATTTACCTGGATGTGCCATTTGGTGTTGGGTATTTGCCTTGCCGGCGCTGCTCTCGGAGGCTGGGTGGCTGCGGCCGGGCAGATCTCCGGCCTGGCACCATATGTGCTGGCACTAGCTGTAGGATCTTGGGTCAGCGGTTTCGATATTATCTATGCATGCCAGGATAGAGAGTTTGACCAGGCAAACAAATTGCACAGTATTCCCCAGGCTTTTGGCCTCGTCAGAGCCTTGCAAATATCTACCGCACTACATGTAGTGACGGTTGCCATGCTAATATTGCTTGGCTTAGAGCTCAGCCTTGGTCCGATCTATTTTGCAGGCGTGCTGATTGTCGCGGCCATGCTGATCTACGAGCACAGATTGGTATCGCCACAAGATCTAAGTAAGGTCAATGCCGCATTTTTTACTGTCAATGGCATCGTATCGATAGTGGCCTTTGCGATGATCCTTGCTGATCATGCTATGCGTCTAAAATAGACAGGAAAATCCCATGTCCGAAAACCCAGAACAACAGCTTCAATTTAGCATGCAGGCCTTTAAAGACCAAATGGCGGCACTGAACGGTTTTATCGATAGCGAAGGCCTGGATCGAGATGATCCGAGTCTCTGTGTCGACTACAGTCATTGGCCGCAGCTCTACAAAGCAACAAGAGAAATGCTGGAGATCATGGACAAGATGGACAAGTCGGGTCAGACCGAAAGTCCAGAATGGGATGAAGTATCCGATCTGCTTTTGCATGCCATTGCTTGCGATACCGATATGAAGACTATTCTTTGTGCACTTACGAGCGATCAAGCCATATCGCTCGCCGAAAGATCGCTTAGTCATCCTGCTTCCTGGCAAGCTAGACTCCAACTTGCTTTTGTTCTCGAACGGCACAGGAGTCATGCGAAATGCGAGCAATTGCTATTGGCCCTGGCTGGAGATGCCAATCAAAATGTTTCTCGACAGGCCATCATGGGCCTTGCCGAGATCGGCTCGGCCAATGTTTCTGCGCTGGCTCTGGATCACTATCAAAAGTTTGATAAATCCAGCAAAATCGCATGCTTGCAAGCCCTTTTCAAGGCGAAGGCGCCGGAACTCCCTCGTCTAATTGCTCTAGCGCGCAACGATGCCGACCCAGAGGTGGTGGCAATGGCTGAAAGAGTAGAAAAATTTGCCAAACAGCTGGACGGGTGATCAGGATTTTTTGAGGTCGAGACAATTGATCCGGCCATCGACGGAGCCTATATAGAGCCGACTATCATCCAAGTAAGGAGCAGCCTCGCAGTCTTTGTGCAAAGCAAATCTCATAGCTACTTTTCCGGTTTTGTCCTCGAAAAGCTGCGCTTGCCCTTGTTTAGATATGGTCAGGATCTTTTCATTCCAGATTTGTAGATTGCTGCCACTAGGTCCGTCGCAAGCAGATTTCCAGCGTAGTTTGCCATCGTATTTTTCGCAGCAATAAAGCCATCGATCGTGGCTGGCAAACAAAACGGATGTAAAACTAATGACACCACTATGCAAAATGGCTCCGTTGGTCTGATACTCCCAGATGATACGGCCGCTTTCTGCATCTAAAGCAAAAAATGTACCCTGCTGAGTACCTAGATAGACCGTATCGACAGAAGCAATTGGCGTAGACACAATGCGACCGTCAGCCACTTGACGCCATTTTTGCCTGCCTGTTTTGAGATTGAGACAAAAAACATGTCCTAGTTTGGTGCCAAAATAGACCGAATCACCATGAATGCGAGGAGCTGCAAGAATTGGTGCATTTGCATCAAATTGCCAGACATTTTTACCATCATTTGAATCCAGTGCAAATAATCTTCCGGCCTTGTCTGCAACGATCAAAAGCCCGCCACTAGCCACAGGATTTGCGATGACAGGATGATCCATGGATCTCGACCAGACAATATTTAGATCGGATTGAGATAACGCCCTTATCCGACCGCTTAAATCGGCTACATAGACCTTGTCTCCTAGGCACAAAGGACTGGTCAGTGCAGGTGCCTCTAGATCATAGCAATGGAGAAGGGCACCGCCCGCAATATCATTGATATATAGTCTACCATCGCTAGAAGCGGTGTAGATCAGTTTAGGATCGCGGCCCTTTACTGGTGAGGATTGCCAACCGATCGGTCCTTTTGTCGCAAAAGTCCAGCGCAGGCTCACCTTGTCGCTGCTATTATCGACCTTTTCGCTACCAGGCTTGGCCCCCTTAGGCATTGCCTGCTGCACCGGCGGAGCCAAGGGCATATCCAGGGCCTTGGAGGATTTGTCCTTATTAACGATCTTATTTTCGTCATCGGCCGTTTTGGCCTGCGTCGCCTTAAAAGTCCCGCTCGGATTGAGCCCCATGCGCGCTACGCGCATCTCAAAAATGAGATCGTCCAATAAGCCTAGAACATCACTCATTGCACCATATCTTTCATCCGGCAGCTTGGCCATCATCTTTGCAATGACGCGATCCAAAATCTCTGGTATCGCCGCGTTGACTCTGCGCGCGCTGGGGATCGGGGCATTGGTGTGCTTCATAGCCATCTCGATCATGCCGTTGGCTCTGTAAGGCAATTGTCCAGTAGCCATCTCATAAAAAAGAATGCCCATCGAATAAATGTCCGATCGATAGTCCTGAGGTTCGCCCTTGCAGAGTTCGGGAGACATATATGCAGGTGTACCCATGCCCTTGGTCGAACTATTCATATAGACTCGACCGACGAGCAATCTGGCAAGGCCAAAATCGCCGATCTTGAGGTCACCCTCATTTGTGATAAAGATATTGTCGGCTTTGATGTCCTGATGCACGACACCGCGTTTATGGGCAAAACTAAGTCCCGATGCGAGCTGCTTCATCCAATTGAGAGCGTGCTCGATTGGCAAGGGACCACCAGCCAGTTTTTGGGCAAGATTGCCGCCAGGCAAGTATTCCATGGCAACAAAATGATGCTCCTTATCGTTTTTGGATGTCACACCGACATCAAATACAGTGACAATATTTGGATGCTCTAGCTGCGCTGCCAGTCTTGCTTCTTCTTTAAATACTTCTATGTTTTTCTTATCTGCGGTCAAGCTGGGCAAGAGCAATTTGATCGCTACATCGCGCAGCAAGAGTTCGTCTTTGCAGTGGTAGACGACACCCATTCCGCCCACTCCGATCTCATCGTGCACTGTATAGTGCCCGTCTTCGAGTTTTTCGCCTTTAATAAAGATCTTCGGAGCCATATTTATGAAAATTTTCGCATTTTCAGCCAATCAAATCATAGGAACGATTCTAATAAATTATTGAGGAAACATAGGAGGAGGTTTCAAAGAATCTCGCCTCAAAAGAGTTAAAATCAAGCAAAATGCTTTCATCCGATCAGGAGATGGACCTTGAGCAGTGAAATAAGTCAGGCAGTGGATCAAGTAATAAGCCAGGCAGCGGCCTGTACGGGCGATCAAAACGATTTTCAGCCTCCTTCTCATATCCTAGATCACGCCAGGCAAGTGCTCAAGACAGAGGCAGACGCGATATTGCGTGTCTCGGACCGATTGGGCAGATCCTTCGAAGAAGCAATCGTCCTATTGTGGAATTGCACCGGGAAAGTGGTCGTCACTGGGATGGGCAAATCTGGTCATATTGGTAGCAAGATTGCCGCTACGCTAGCATCCACTGGCACCCCGGCGTTTTTTGTACATCCTGCCGAGTTGCGCCATGGCGATTTTGGTATGCTCGAAGAAAGAGATCTGGTGATTGCTCTGTCCAGCTCGGGCGAAACCACTGAGATCAAGCTGGTGCTTGAGCCAATCAAGAGACAGGGACTAAAGCTTATCGCCCTGACTGGCAATCTCAACTCGACTCTGGCCCGCAACGCTGACGTCACCATTGATGTTTCAATCGAAAAAGAGGCCTGCCCCCTCAATCTAGCGCCCACTACTTCAACCACTGTCGCCCTGGCTATGGGAGACGCTCTGGCAATGGTCCTGATGCAAGAAAAGGGCATCGAACCTGAAGACTTTGCGCGCAGCCATCCCGGCGGCAATCTCGGCGCCAAATTGATCACAGTCGAGTCGATCATGAGGTCCGGCATAGATATACCGATAGTTGCCTATACCAGCACACACGCCCAGGTCTTGGAGGAGATCAGCCGCAAAAAGCTAGGCTTTACGGCTGTCTGCGAAGACGACGGTCGTCTCAGAGGGATAATCACAGACGGCGACCTGCGCAGAGCCATGATCAAGCACCGCGATCAGGTATTTGACCTCAAGGCTTGCGACATGATGACGGCCAATCCCAAGACCATTTCGTCCGATTCGCTTGCAGCGCAAGCGCTCAAACTAATGGAAAAACACTCTATTTCCGATCTCATGATCGTCGACAATCGCCACAGGCCGGTTGGACTGATCGACCTCAAGGACCTTTTGCGCGCTGGTATTATTTAGGGTCTAGCAGCGCCTGCTCCTCAATACGCCTTTTTTCGATGTCTTGACGGTCAGCGCTTAGGCTAGGGTCTTTAAATGGGATCAGAGATTTGGGCTTGCTGAGATCGATTGAGACGAGCTCAAAACTCGCATCGAGGTCTGCATCTGCAGGTTTGTACGCCATCAATGCTGGTGGCTTCGTACCCACTGCCGCAGTCTTGTACAAGGTAAAACCAGCTGCCAAAAGACCGCCCTTAACAGCATTAGCTGTAGCATAGGTAAACAGCGCTCCACCAGGCCGCAAAGCTGCAAAGTATCGATCAAAAATCTCCTTGGTCCAGAGATGCTGCATTTTTCGTGGCGAAAAAGCATCATGAAAAATCAGATCAAGACTATTTGGCAAAAGCTCCTGTACGCTTTTGCGTAGATCCTCTTGCTTGATATCGAGATCCAGGCGCGGTGTGGCATCTGATTGCTCATCATCTTTAATGCTGGCAAAACAGGGTTGGGACAGTATCTGAGGCACCAGTGACAGTGGCTCGTCATCCAGCTCGATCGCTGTTACTTTGAGGTGCGAGATCTTTGGATGAGTAGCGTGGCGCTCAAAGCGGAGAGCTTGCAAAAAAGCATAGGTGTTGTAACCAAGGCCGAAGCAGGCATCCAACAGATGCAAGGTCTCATCGTCTCTATCTAGTCGTCCCTGAGACTTTAAGAGCGCCAGAGCTGGCAAAGCGTAGTTTTGCCTGGCCTCGAGATAGGCTCCTGCAGGATTGTGAAATCTTTCATCAAGATCATCTGCATGGAGACTGGCGCTGCCATCACTGGTAGTGACGAGTCTAAACTTCAAGAACGACCTTGCCAATATTGGCATTGCTCTCTAAATAAGCATGAGCCTCTCCTGCCTGATCCAGTCTAAAGACCTTATCTACGACAGGATCGAGGAGGCCTCTGGCAAATAAAGGCAATACTTGTTTTTCAAAAGCTCTGACCACTCCGGCTTTTTCAGCCAGAGATCTCGCTCTCAGCGTGGTTCCTATTAGACTGATGCGTTTTGATAGTATCTTGTTTATCGACAACTGAGTGGTTCGGCCAGCCAATAGACCGACCAGTACAATGATGCCTCGATCTGTCATTAGATCCAGGCTCTCCTCGATATAATCGCCGCCAGCGAGTTCGAGCACCAGATCGAGAGCACCATTAGCGGTGCCACTCAGAGTCTCAAGATAGGATCTGACGCCAGGTGCAAAACCAGGTAGGGTGCGACCATTTATCTCTGTGCTTTTGCAGACTATGGCCTTATCGTAAAGATCTGCCAACTGAGTAAGCTTTTGTGCATTACGAGTAGTGCCTATGCCCGTCCCATGCCAGGCTTTGATCAATTGAGCAGCAGCCACTCCGACGCTGGACGCAGCAGCCGATACAAGAACCCGATGACCTGGACGCATCCCTCCCTGCAAGACGAGGGCATCGAAAGCTGTAATGTAAGCCTCAGGTATGGCTGCGGCCTTGATAAAGTCATATTGCTCAGGAATGGGGAGGACTAGAGACTCATCTATAGTCAGATACTCCTGATAGGTGCCTCCTGGCATCAAGCCCATCACACGATCTCCGACCCGATGATCCAAATGGCACCCGGGTCCAAGGGATTGGATTTGTCCTACAAACTCTAGGCCCGGCACATCTTTGACACAGCCGGCAGGAGCAGGATAGAAGCCCATCCGCTGCATAATATCGGCGCGATTGACCGCAGTGGCGTGTACTTTGATCAACAAATGCCTGTAAGGAGCCTCGGGTTTTTCTCTTTCCTCTAAAACGAGGGTCTCCGGCCCGCCTGCACCATGTATTGCTATTACCTTCATGTTTTAAATCATAACAATTTGCTCAATCACTCTCAACAAGACTCGACAGGCCCGCTTGTCAACTGTATCTTTAAGGCGTGAGGTGTATCGTGTCAGTCGATCTTTTAGAAAAAAACAGCTCAAAAACAAATACAAAAGGCATTGAGTCGGAAAACGCAATCAGCAATGCGAATCCCAAGCCACCTAAGGATGTCTGGGATAAATTGGGTGCAGTTGCGCCAATCATCTCCGGCGTCTTGATGTTTGCCGTAGGCGGCTGGTTTACCTTTACCTATAATCAGCAACAACTCAAACTCCAAGAATTGCAAACCATCGAAAAGTTTATCCCTCACCTGATGGGTTCTGATCAAAGCAAGCGTGCAGCCATTCTTGCTATAAATCAATTGACCAATCCCGAATTGGCATCCCGCTTTGCCGAGATTTTTGCGAGCCCAGGCACTGTCTCTGCTCTCAAATCGATCTCTGAATCGGGCAATCAAAAAGAAAGAACCTTGGCTGCAGGAGCGATCGAGAAGGCATTAGAAAATCTAGCAGCCAGAGAAAGCAAGCTCTCAGAAATCGAAGATAGCGTGCAAGCAGCACTGGACAGCCAGACCACGGATAAGCCAGAGCAAATGGATGATCCAGAACTGGTAAAACGTCTGGCAATATTGCTCAAAGAGCGAGGTGACCTCCCCAAGGCTGAGCGTATGATGCGCAAGGCTATTGCTCTCAGGCACAAGCAAGTTGGCGCTCAAGACAGCAAAATACAGTTGGATGATCTAAAAAAACTGGCTGAGATGCAACAAGCCCTGGGTATGGGCCAGGAGTCACTCGAGACCGACAAAAAAATCCAGATGCTCGAGGCAAGGCAGGGCGCCACCACAGGCACGCCCACCGAAAGCAGGGCTGAAAACAGCGATCAGTCTAATTCTTCACAGGCAACGGTAAGTCAGCCATCTAGTATTAATGCGCCCGAGCAAAACACCGATGCTAGTTCTGCATCCAATCCCAATTCTGGTAATAACAATTCTGCAGGAGCTGAATAATCGGACTGCCGTTCTTATTCGATGTATTGGTTCCAAAACTCTGTGCGCTCTTTCCAGTCACAATCCTGATTGCCGCAGATCAGAGTAACCTTGGATCCGCTTGTCTCTTGCAAGCTATCCCCTGCACCGTCCCATACTGAGGCGACCATATCCACATATTTTTCGTGCTTTGTAATCGGTCTCTTGCATTTTGGACAGACCATCTTTTGATCTTTGATAGCGTCTTTGATTACTTGCCAGGACATATGCAAACCTCGTTTTAGCTCTCGAACAAAATTTTAAACCCAAACGAGGCTTGACAGATTCTCGGATTAGAATTAGTCTAAATACATAGTCCGATGCGAGATCAAGTTCATGAGTTACGAGATAGAACAACTGCTCAATAAACACGGGGTTAAGCCAACTCCCCAGCGAGCAGTGATCGCCGAGTATCTAATGTCTACAATGTCTCATCCGACAGCTGACGAAGTCTTTCAAGCTGTAGAAAATAAACTGCCCGTATCTCTTTCGAGAGCTACCGTCTACAACACGCTCAATACCCTAGTCGAAAAGGGGGTTATAAGAGAAGTAGTGACGGAGGCAGGCAAAGCACGCTATGACGCCAATATCAGCGATCACCATCATTTTGTCGACCTGGAGACAGGACAGGTGATGGATGTGCCCCTCGAAGAGATAGGTAATCTGCCAATCATTCAACCAAAATTTATGGATGGCAGCTTTGAGGTGCAAAATTTTCAAATCACTTTTTTTGGCAAACGCAAGTAGCAATTTCTCTTTTTTTACCCACCATTTAGAATTAATCTAATACAAGACTTGATCTAATAACGCCCCATCACTTCAATCTTAGGAGCAAATACCATGAATACACGCATACAGAGTCACAATCAAACAGCTAAAAACCTAGAAGCGGCTTTTGCAGGCGAGTCGATGGCAAATCGCAAATATCTATATTTTGCAAAGATAGCGCGCGAACTCGGAGACGAAGAAGTAGCCCAATTATTTGAAAAGACGGCTAACGAGGAGACAGGTCATGCTTTTGCCCATCTCGAATTGATGCATCCCAAAAAAGATCTGACTGTGCAGCGCCTTTTGGAGTTGGCAGTAGAAGGAGAGCTCTATGAGACCAATACGATGTATCCAGAGTTTGAACGCATCGCACGCGAAGAAGGCAATGAGGCAGCAGTTGCTGAGTTTCAAGAGCAAGCTCAAGAATCTCAGATCCATGCTGATACTTTTATGCAAGCTGCAAAACGCTTTAAGGCCTTTACCCTCGTAGAAAAGGCTCATGCCGACCGCTATCAAAAGATGCTCGACAAAAAGCAGTCTGCTTAAAGAGCCCTTTAAAGTTTTCCTGCCCAAGACAAGCTAAGATTATCTCTCGTCTCCCTTCACCTCAGAGGAACGGGAGATAATCTTTATTGAGGCTTGAACGGTGTCTAAGCGCGCATTTGAAGTGATAAAGCAAATCAAGGTCTCGACTTATGATATTGATTATGCTGGTCACGTCTCCAATATCAGCTATTTTCGCTGGCTCGAAGACATGCGCCTTTTACTGCTTGACGAGCACTTCCCGCTGCAAGGCTTGATGGCACAAGGTTATATGCCGGTATTAGCTGCCTCCTCGATCGAATATAAGATCGCAATCAACCTTTTTGATCGCCCAGAAGGTCACATGTGGATCGAAAAAATTGGTCCAGCCAGTATGCATTTTGCTGGCGAGATCCTCGTCAATGGCGCAGTTACAACTCTAGCTGCTCACGTCGGCGTCTTTGTCAATCCAAGATCAAAAAAGCCTGTCAGACTCCCCAGGCTATTAGTAGAAAAATTTGAGAACTATTGAGAGGAATACACATGCCCGAGTCTAGAGTCGTAATCGTCACCGGTGGCACTTCGGGTATCGGCAAGGCCATCGCCCTCGCCTTTGCGAAAATCGGGCACAAAGTCGCTATCAACGGCTTTGGCACTCATCAAGACATCGATTCGGTCTTGGCGGAGCTCACAGCAGCGGGAGCCGATCAAGTCCTCCACGTACCCTCGGATATGACAAAGACCCATGAAATACAAAAATTGATGGAGAGCGTTGAGCAAAAGCTAGGTGCGTGTCAGATCCTCGTCAACAATGCAGGCATCCAACACACTGCTCGCATAGAAGATTTTCCTGCCGACAAATGGGACCAGATCATATCTATCAATCTGAGCGCAGCCTTTCATACGATGAGATTGGCACTACCAGCGATGCAAAAAAACAATTTTGGACGCATCCTCAATATCGCATCAGTGCACGGCCTGGTGGCATCAGTAGACAAATCAGCCTACGTTGCTGCCAAACATGGCATCATTGGCTTGACTAAGGTAGCAGCTCTCGAAAATGCAAACTACAATATCACTGCAAACTGCGTATGCCCTGGTTGGGTCAAGACGCCTTTAGTGGAAAAACAAGTCGAAGCCATTGCTTTGCGAGAAAATCTATCGATGGAGACAGCGACAGAAAAATTGCTGAGCGAAAAACAGCCATCGGGTCGCTTTGTGCCGCTCGAAGAGTTGGCTGCCCTTTGTGTATTTTTGAGTGGAGACAATGCATCCTCCATCACAGGCATGTCCTTGCCTGTAGATGGCGGATGGACTGCACGCTAAAAGGAGACCTTATGCACAAGCACATCGTCATGGCGCTAGCTCTTGCCAGCGCCGCGATCTCACCATCAATTTGGATGCCGCAACTTGCCAGCGCACGCCAGACTAGAGCGCATGTCCCGACGACCAAATCATCGGCTTACGGCACACCAAATACTACCAATCCAGCTATGCTCGATGCCTGGCTCAATCGAGCGGATCTAAAAAACAGCAGGATAGCAGTGGAATTGATGAGTTTGCCGGGCGGCAAAACGGTGTTCGAGCATGCAGGCAATCGTCGGGCCACTCCAGCATCTACGACCAAGGTACTTACCACAGCCTGCGCCTATGATTTGCTTGGGCCTTCCTATCAATTTCCCACGAGATTGGCATATGAAGGCACCATCTCTAATGGCGTCCTCCACGGTGATTTATTGGTCATAAGCAGCCAGGACCCTACTCTTACTCGCGAACAATTACGCAAATTGTTTAAAGATGGGCTGGATAACCAGGGTAATCGCATCACCAAGATCGAGGGCAAGGTTTTGATGATTATGCCCCCTGAGGGCCGAGAGCATTATCAGATGTCCTGGTTAGCCGAAGATTTTGGCCAGGAATGGATGCCGGTGTCATCATCGCTGGTGCTCGACAAAAATATGATATTTGCCTCACAGATACCTCGTCATCTACATGTAAAAGACGAAATCGCCGCAAATAACGCTCTATTGGACAATGTATTGAGCTCCGGCCTTGCCGCGAGCTTTGCCAGTCTCAATCCAGAGACAAACACAGTCTCAGTGTATAGGGGTGGCGTAATCGGCAAGAGCGGTCAGGTAGAGGATAGAGTCAAAAAGGACGGTCCCTTTGTCATTGCCAATCCAGACAATTTTGGACTTGCGATCCTGCAACAAATCATGAGTGATGAAAAAGTTACACACAATGGAGTGCAGTTATCTTTTAAACAGATTCCAGACGGGTCTGCCAAGCAATTGGCAGAGTGCCTTTCTCGACCTCTAAGCCAAATCATCAAGATCTGTCTGTATGAAAGCGACAATCTCTATGCCCAGCAATTATTGCGTGCCATAGGCAATCTCAATCAGCTCAACAAGTCCAACGTGGATCAGGCCAAAAGACGACTTGCTTCTGGGAGCACACTCGAAGAGAAAGGTTTGTCCAGGCTCGGTGCTTGGTTGACATCTATCGGCGTACCAGCCAAAGAAGTAATCTTGTTTGACGGTTGTGGCCTTTCACGCAAAAATTCACTCACTCCACATGCACTAAATACAGTGCTCAAGCACATGGCGGGTCCAAATGTAGATGGCCCATATCTGGCCTTGTTACGGACTCAGGGCGATACGGCGTATTATCGTTTTAAAACCGGGGCGATGGATACTGTAAGGGGCATCTCTGGCGTCCTCAAAAACAATCAGGGACATTATTATGCACTCTCTATCCTGGTCAATGGGCATACTCCCTCAGTCAAAGACGTGAGGATCGCTCTCAGCGATTTGATCGAAAGAGTCCGTCACACAGATCTAAGATAAAGACAAACTGCCTCAAAGATGCGGATGCGCGTTGATATTGGCAGCGAGAATGGTATGTACTTCGGGACGCTCGTTATCATCGCAGACAGCCATAACTCTTGTGCGCAAGGCCTGGAGAGTGCGAGGCAGCTCCACTTTGACGGACTCTCTAACTACCCACTGAGGGATAAAAAAGCCAGGATCTACATACATCGAATAAGTAAGCGCGGTCTTGGTGCCACCATCGGCGGGGCAGACCTCCCATGTACCCTTAAAGTCTTTTAGGCTGCCGGAGATCCTGCGAAACTCGATCTTGCCACCTTTATCACTATGATCGTACTTAGACTCGACGGTGTAGGACATGGTGGGCATGAGCGGAATGGGAGTAGTGTCCAGGGTCATACGCAGGACCGAAAGATTGGTCTGATCAGTAACTACGTCTATCTTTTTAACGCGGGGAGCAATCTTGCCCTTAAACTCGAAAGGATTGACCATGATCGGCCATACCTTGGCCAGAGGCTGGTCGATCAGTATGTGACCAGTTACAAACTTGGTCTTGCCTACATCTTTCATGCCGACGACTATCTCGCCTTTTTGCAACCTTGTGAAGAGAGTCTGCTGCTCTTGATGCTCTTTGGCAAGCTCGGTCTGTTCGGCGGCCACCACAGGTGCTACCGAGGGTAAGATAACAACAGAAAATACAAGGCCGAGCGCCACGCTCATGACCTTGTTGTAAAAATAATTTGAAAGCACAGGCAATACCGCTCGATCTAGTTTGAAAGCTTGCCTAATAGTCGTCTAAAACATATAAGCCGTCAAGAGGGACGACTCATAATACGGTATGCAACAAATATATCTTTGCAAGCCTTGAAAAGGCCTACACCAATAGTATTCAAGACATACCAGGGTTGTCATGCGGTATATAGCATGCCAAATTTTATCCTTTGAGCTGAGATTTTACTCAGTTTGTAGGACCTATTTTCACCGTTCGTGGTGGCAGCATTGCAAGTATCGCTCATACAATCGTATAATTGCTAGTTGCTGACGGCGTACATCTCATTTCATTCGTCGGACTGGGTTTTCAAGAGGATTTAGCATGCCAACGTTCGATAAAGGCCAAGAACCGCTTTTCGCTCGCGAGGGTCTTTTCCGACAAAAGCTCAATCAACTCCGGACTACCGGCAATGTCGGACAGCAGCGCAATGTGCCTATGGACAATCAGGCTCGGCTCAAAGAGCTCGAAAAGGGCAGCTATCTACATAACGCCAAAGAAAATTTTGTCAAAAACGATCCGCAGCACGCAGAGCGAGTGGCTCTCCTCGATTCGACCACAGATCTGTACAATCGCAACACAATCGAAAAAGCCATCAAAGAAGAATGGAAGCGCGCCAAAAGATATAAACACAATCTCGGTCTTCTAGTGATCTCTGTCGACTTGCTCGATAATGCCATCAAGAGTCATGGACAGGCAGCAGGTGACTCTATACTGCAGGGCGTAGCCAATTTTCTCATGAGTCAGATCCGTGACGTAGATGTGCCTGGCCGCTACGATACCAATGCATTTCTCATCCTCTGCCCAGAAACCGATGCCAAAGGCGTAGGGGTTTTGGCAGAGCGCATCAAAAACAAGATCATGCTCACGCGAGTCTCCGATATCGGACAAAACTGGCATGTCACAGTCAGTCAGGGTATAGCTGGTTTTCCTGGCACCAGCCAACGCGCCGAAGAGCTCATCAACGAAGCACTGATGGCGAGCAATAAAGCAAAACAAAATGGTGGCAACCAGATTGTTATTGCTGGCGCCCAAGAGCAAGAACAAGCCTAAGAGCTAAAAAATCAAGCAGCCCGGTATAGCAGTGGCTTGCAGAGCAAAGATGGCCTGATCCAGATCGATCTCGCCATCTTTTACTTTTTGGGCTAGAGCCGAAAGCCTCTCTCTAGTCGCCTCGTCAAACGGCTCTGATAGGCCGCAAGCAAGAGCCATACGTTTTTTTAAATCCATTGGCGGGTGGTCTGTTTGTCTTATTGCATCCGTTTGATAATTGCGATTTTGTTTGACGCTCTTAAGTACATATATGGCATTATCAAAAGTGATACGGTGATTATTGAGCATTTCTTGTACGGCAAGTGTTTGCTTGAGCAATTCTGGTTCGATCAAGCCTTTGTCGAGTATCACCTGACCTAAGGGTCTTTCTGCTAGACTGCCGTCCTCAAAAATTTCCATTAGTGAATCACGAGTGATGAGATCAGCAAGGACCAGGAGCTCGCCTAGACGCACCGATGCAGCCTGACTGATCAGGCTTTGCATCTCATCCACGCTGACTCCACGCTCAGACAAGGTCCCATCAGCCCTTGAGGTCATTGCAGACTTGATGCAGTCGATCAATACCTGTCTGGCGATTTTGCCATCACGCAACAGGTTTTGCCCAGAAAGCATCAGATAGGCAATCTGATCTGTGATGTGACCTTGTAAAACGAGTAGCTTGGCCAGTGGCAAACCTGTTGAAATGCCCATCAATAAAAGCCGATCTAGTTCGTTGCTTTGTAGCACCTCAGCCTCGATGAGCAAGTCCCCCAATCTTGTGTCGAGGTGCAGCACGTCTTTGCTCTCAAGGTCCTGCTTGGCCCAGCCAAGCTGGCGCAGGGCGTTTATCAAACCTGTTTTGCTATCGTGGCAGAGATGCAGGGCGGCAATCGCATCAGACTCTGACAATTGATGATCACGGATCATAGATTGCACAGTGATGACATGCCTCAGATCATCTTCGGTGAGATAGCCGGCAGCAACAAGGACACGCCCGACAGGGGCATTAGTAGTATTGGCGACGGACATGGCCTCTGCTAGTTGTGGCAAGGTGATTAGCTCGGCCTTGACCAATAAGTCACCGACCAGGACTTGTGCAGCTCTCTTTGTCATCCGACTACCTATTTACGAGCATTGATGGCATCTAGACGAGCCTGAAACTTGGCTGCCTCGGTCTTTCTACCCGCGTCATTGAGCGTTTGCACGGCAAAAGAAAGGATGCGCGTAAAATTTGGGTGGTCCTCGGCATTATGAGTCTTGGTCCGAGCAGAAAGCTTGGCTTCCATGTCTGCTACATAAGCATCAGGATTGGCTAAAAATCTAGATTTGAGGAGGTTGGTGTCGCCTACCGAATCTATATCAAATGAGCCCCCTCCAGCTGCATTGGCCTTGGACTTGCTGGCTTCGGATGCACCTGTGGTCGAGACTTTTGGCGACTGTGGCTTGTAGTCTTTGGCATTTTTGAGGTTTTCTTCAAACTTGCCGACTAGGATAGAAAGCTTGTCGTAAAGTTCTTTGGCCTTGGCTTCATCGCCTGCTTGCGCTGCCATTTCGATAGCCGCAAAATCAGATAGAGGCTGTTTGCCGATATTGACTCCACCCTTGATTAGATTGTCTAATCGAGCCAACAAAGCCTTTCTCTCTTCGGCCATTGGACCTTCGACGATCTGGTATTTGGCAGGATCGATATTTTGGATCTCGCCATTTTGAGCGGCAGCTGTCTTTTGCTCGATTTTGACCTCTCTGACGGCATCCTGCAAAGCGGTATAGAGCCTTGGGACGTCGGCGCGCCCAAACTGCACTGTATTGGTGTTTTTGCTATCGGGGTCCTTGAGGATGACTCTGGCTTTGGTGACCTGTGGCTGTGCTGCCTCAAAAGCTTTGTCCGAGAGACTCAATGCATCAAAGACGATCTCGAATGGCGTCGCGCCCGACTTACTTGTAGCGATCACCTGCACGGTATCACCTTCGATACTGGAGCTCACCTGGCGATTTTTTACTGTGCGAGCTTCTGAGAGGTAGTCTGCAACTCTCTTGTTTGGGTCTGCTGTTGTACCTTCGTTGATTTTTAGTGAGGTCAATAATTCGTCTTGCCCGATAGCGCCGGCAGCAAAGGCTTTGACATCACCAGCGGTGACAGTCAGGCTCTTATATCGAGAAAGGGCGCTGGAGCTATAAAAATAGACCGTGACACGGCTGACCTCGCCAGGAGAAAGGTCCATAACGGCCTTAGCGATAAGCACTGCTTCGATTTTGCAGTCTTTATCGACGGCCTTAGGGTTTTTGTAGGTCGCTACTTCGACTTCGTCTTTAGAGACCCGGACGTTGAAAGTAATCGTCGGTGCTAAGATCTTGGCCTTGTCAATAGCGTGCGTGACATCTGCCTCGGATGCCATAGCAAAACTTGGCAAGATCGAGGCATAGCAAGCAACCAGTCCGAAAGTCGAAGCTACAATATTTTTGGTCAGGATTTTGTGCATAGCAGTCTCCGCAAGCGCCGTTTTATTATTGTATAAGGTCAACGGCACCCTTGCGGACTAGAACTTAAAAAGACTACGAATATAGGTCTTAAATCGCTGCCAGATCGAAGGTTTGGCGATAATCTCATCGATTTGTGATTGCAAATTGGATGCCAGCAAGGCCTTGTCTAAAAGAGCAGGCATATAGCTCAGCTCGGCAGCTTTGGCTGCTAACTCTACTTTGAGGGTCTTGATCTCCTGATCTTTTTGCAATAGTCGTTGTCGTAGAGTCTTGAGCTCGCAACGCTGCCACTCGACGACGTCTTTAAATCGCTCATCCTCATCGTCGGCACTGATGATAGAAGGTCTTGAATCCTCATCTCTTTGCAGATCGCTCGGTGCAAAACTCGAAAGCCAGCTAAAAGAATTGTCGAATGCTGAAGCAGTATCGATGGTCTTGTCGATCTCATCGCCGAAAACGCGGCCCAGCAGGTCCTCTAGATGCTGCACCTCTGTTTGGACAGCGAGTGGTGGCAAGCCGACGAGATCGTGCGCTTGAAAAAACGCACCATAGTCATCGGATGACTGTACAAGAGAACTGATCTGTGAAGCTGAGGCCATGGCGCACCTTATCCAGTCTAAGTGAAGCTGAGCTTATCTAGCCAGATGAATAGTATCTCAGGTGCGAAAGATTGTATAGCCCTTATCGATATATTTTAGGTATCTACATCAGACATGCAAAGCAGGCTAGAAAGTGCCACTGATTACGGTGACAAGTTTATCGGGATGAAAATGAGTCTGCATGGCCTTGTCCACATCCGTCTTGGTCAAGGACTGATAGCGGCTGGCTATCAGATCCAACTCTTTTGCTCCAAGGCCAAGAAACTCAAACTCAGTCAACACACGAGCAATACCAGCGATCGATGCCAGTCCGACCTTGAATGACCCCAATGCTCGACCTGCTTCTTTTGCTAGATCATTGGGATCTATGCCCTTATCCAGATAATCTTTGAGAGATGCTCTGGCTAATTGCAATGATCTTTCGAGATTGGTGGGGTTAGTGGAGTAAGATACCGACCACGGTGCCACACCAAAAGCGGTATCAGCAAAGCTACTATGTATGCCATAGGTGAGGCCAGCACGATCACGTACGATCTGCCCTATGCGTGATGTGATGGTGTCCTGCCCCAGGGCGGCATTAGCGATACGAGCTGCATAAAAGTCCTGGTCGGTCCGCCTCAATGCACATGGATGCGCCATGACTATATCGAGACTGGCTTTTTCGGGTAGATACAGCTTTTCTTGCAAGCCTATCTTTGGCAAACCTACTGCTTGTATGATCGGATTTTGGATAGCCTTGCCAGACCAGGCTCCAAATCTTTCCTCGATGAGTTTTTGTGCCTGGGACATGGTGATGTCGCCAACCAGGGTGATAATCGCACCATGAGGAGAAAAAAGATCTTTGTGTATATTGGCCAGATCGCCAGCAGTGACCTGGGCTAATTCGGTGACTTGCTGATCAAAGTCTTTGTCGGAAAAAGGATGATCTGAAGGATAGATCAATTGACGCATCTTATTCCAGGCCAGAGCCCTGGTATTAGTCTTAGCCTCGATAAAGCGAGCATTCCATTCGATTTTTGTCTTTTGCAATTCGGATTCGGCTAGATCAGGATAGATTAACGAATCAGCAAGCATGTCAAGATATTTTGCCAGATCGCTCTTGACCAAATGAGTGCCAGAAGACACACGATAATTGTCTACATAGCTTTCTAAAGCACCGGGGACGCCCATTTCTTCTAGGTTTTCGGCTATCGTATTGCGGTCAAAATGCTTAGAGCCCCTTGGCAGAAGATCGCCAATCAACTCGGCGCAACTAGACTTGAGATGATTAGTGTAATAGCGTCCAGCCTTGAGATTGAACGAGACAGCTACAGACTCGGTGCTGTGGTCTTCCATTACAAGGAGGGTCATCCCGTTTGAGAGGACTTTCTTTTCGACTTTGTTGGCAAAATCAGAACCGGCATCATCTTCAAATTTTAGAGTGAGAGGTGCGACCTGCACGTCGAGAAAGTCTTTGATCTCATCGGCTGTATATAGGGGCTTTTGCGGGCCATCTTCCTCATCTTCAAAATCCTGGTCAAGATCATCTTGATCAGAGTCCGGCCTGGGCATAAAACGACCGATAGTACGATTATTTTTGACAAAATACGTGTTGACTACGCGCTGTATGTCATCGCCACTCACTTTTTCAAAGAGAGCGTCATAATCCATCAACCAATGCCAGTCAGCCTTGGATTCGGCTTCGCCTAACATAAATGCTAGAGAAGATGGATCGGCCTTAGCGAGTATGGTGCCCTTTGCGTTGGCAGTCTTGATACGTTGCAATTCTTGTGGACTGACAGACTCTGTCTTGAGCTTATCTATTTCTTGCAAGAGTGCCTTTTCGAGCTCGCCCAGATCAACGCCCTCATTGGCGGTGGCACCGATGATAAACAAGCCGGGATCCCTGAGGTCATCGTGCCTCGCAAATACATCCGCAGCCATCGAAGTATCGATCAAACTCTTGTATAAGCGAGAGCTGCGTTCTCCGGACCCTCCAAGAATCTGACGCAAGAGAGCAAGGGGAAAATTGTCGACATGACTTGCTTCTGGTACATGGAAACCAATCCACACTCTGGCCAAATCGCCAGAACGAGTTACCTCAAACCTCCGCTCGCCTTGCTGAGGCGGCTCAACTGTATAGACCTCTGGTATCTCATGTGGTGCAGCGGTGATCTCTCCAAAATATTTTTGAATAGTCGCCAGTGCGTCCTCGCGCTTAAAATCGCCAAGAGCTATAACTGTGGCATTATCTGGCCAGTAGAAAGTATTGTAAAACTCACGCAGCCTATCCATCGAGACGCCCTCTACATCAGAGCGCCAGCCAATGGTGGGATGGTGATAAGGATGCTCCCTAAAGGCGATAGCGTAAAGCTCTTTTTCGAGTGCTTCTTCGGGATGGTTTTCGCCGCGCTCCAATTCGTTGCGTACAACTGACATCTCTGAATCATGGTCTTGCTGTCTGAGACGCAAATTGCGCATGCGATCAGCTTCGAGCTTGACGCAGAGCTCAAAAAACTCGATTGGGACGACCTCGTAATAGCTTGTACGATCAAACCAGGTAGTAGCGTTCCAATAAGCACCAATTTGAGTCAAGAGATCATCAATGCCATTGCCGGTTTCGGCATTATGCTCGCTCGTGCCCTTAAAAAGCATATGCTCGAGAAAATGGGTAGCCCCGGTATAACCGACGGCCTCATTGCGAGATCCGACCTTGTAAACGATCAAGAGAGTCGCCACAGGCGCACTGTGGTTTTCGGCAATCAAGACCTTGAGTCCATTTTGCAGGCGGTATTCCGAAACACCATCGATCTCGCAGATCATATCGACCATATATAAGATTTCCCCTTTTCAAGAGCTCGTCACGGTGCAAGAAAACCGGATCGCTATTAAATACTAGCTCATTAGTTTAAAATTGCCCTGGTGTATGCATTATTTATGAGCCGGAGCAATATATTTGCAGTGCTCGTCGGCCTTGCCGTCGTGAGCTGGCCCATTTTGTGCGGACAAGCAGTTTCAGCAGAGGACGCGGAGAAGGCCTTTGATTCTCAAGCGTGGCAAAAGGCTCAAAAGACAGGACAAAGAGCTGTTGAAACAAGTGACTATGGCTTGGCCGAGCGCTCTTTCAATCAGGCTCTCGAAGAGGCCCGCAAGCTGCCATCCCCAGCCAATGATAGGAAGATGGCCGAGTCGCTGACCGGTTTGGCCAATCTATATGTGATCAGAGGACAAAACGCAAAGGCAGAGCCCCTTTACGAAAGGGCACTCAAGATCAAGCAAGCTGGTAGCGTGCCTCTGGATAAGGATCTCTTGCGATTGAAGGCAAAGGTCATCCAGTTTTATCTGAGCCAAAACAAAAAAGACAGAGCGCTCAAATTGGTGGACGAGATAGCTATGGCCAGCGAGGTCGAGGTCAAGCAGTTTATCGATGTTGTGCAGGCTTTTAATCGGCTGCAGGGCTTTTACCATGCAAATCGCAAGCTCGAAGAAGCCGAAATACAAGTTAAACAAGCACAAGACTCGACTATCGCTTATTTGAAGGACAACGCACAAGAAGATGCCGTATTGTTTGACAACTTGGCAGGCAATATCAAGGATCTGTCTCAGCCCCATGCCTCAAAGCTGGCCGAGCGTTTATACAAATCGGCCTTAGCATTAAGAGAACGCTCGCTCCCGCCAGAGCACGCAGCGCTTTCTGCCTCTATGGAAAATCTTGGCCGTCTATATCTGAAAGAGAATCATCTGGCTCAAGCCGAACTCTTGCTGTCAAAGTCATATGAAATGAGCCTCAAGACACTGGGCCTAGAGCGTCGAGAAACACAAATCAAATTAGATGGTTTAGCACAAGCGCTGATCGCTCAGGGGCATCTGGCTAGAGCCGAAGCGCAGTATCGAAAATTGTTTGCGCAAGATCCAAAGACATTTAAACCAGGCCCTGACATCCTGGCTCAGTTTGCAGCCCTGCTTGTCCGCCAGGGCAAATATCAAGAAGCCACCAATTATTATGCCCGGGCTCTCAAGATGCAGGAAGCAGCCTATGGCCCTAACCACGCTTCTCTGGTCAATCTGCTTGAGGCCTTTAGTCTTGCACTAAACAAGGCAAACAGACCACAAGAAGCGCAAAAGATGGCGGCTCGGGCCAAGGCGATCAAATCTTAGCGATCAGAGATTGGTGAGTATATCTATCATCCTGCCGATAGCGCGGCGATATGCCTGAAGTGGTATCCTCTCGTTTTTGCCGTGCATGGTGGCAAGATGATCGGCATCTACCTCGACTGGCTCAAAACCATAGCTCTTGATGCCCAGAGTCCTAAAATAATGCGAATCAGTCGACCATGGCACCACGACTGGCACCACCGGACATGGTGGCTGACCGGGTGAGTCCAGGGCACTGGCCTTGGTGATGGCTCTAAACATTGCATCCTCTTTATCGGCGGGTGATTGGTTGCCCGTCTCGCTCTCGAGGATCTTTACCTGGATAGAGTCATCTGCCAGTCTCTTTTTGATACCGGCAATAAACTCCTCCCTGTCCGTGCCTGGCAACAAGCGACAATCCAGCTCGGCATATGCCTCGGCAGGGATGACATTGGTCTTGTAGCCGGCCTTGAGATTGGTCAATGAAATCGTGTCGCGCATCATTGATGATTTGAGTGGATCCAAAGACAGGCTCTTTTTAAAAGCATCGCTGTCTGGACTAATATTTTGAATCTTGGCTAGTGTAGTTAGATATTGCTCTACCTCTGGCAAAAGCCTTTGTGGAGGCGGGTCATCAAGCAAGCGTGCGATGGCCCTGACAAGCCGATTATTTGCGCTATTTGCTTGAGGCATTGACGCATGACCGGCAAGGCCCTTAGCGCTAAGCGCTAACCAGAGTACATTTTTTTCGGCAAAATCTACGCCCCAGTACTTGGGCTTGCCCTGTTCGTCCACTTCGATCGAGAAGCCTTCATTGAGCAGGTATTCTGCATCCTTGAAGAGCGCCTGGTGCTCTTTTACCAGGATTTGAGCGCCCTGCTCACCTCCGGTTTCTTCATCTGGAGTAGCCAAAAATATCAGGTCACGATCCAAGTGCTTGCCACTTTCTTTGATCGATAGAAATGCAGCCAATTGAATCATTGCCATGCCTTTCATATCCAGGGCACCTCGCCCCCAGAGCTCACCGTCATGTATTTCTCCGGCAAAAGGATCATGTATCCAATCCGATTTTTGGGCAGGCACGACATCAATATGACTGAGCAAGATGCAAGCCTTCTTTTTGCCATTGCCTGGCAAGCGTGCCATAACGGCGGAGCGATCGGCGCTCTTGCATGGAATGATCTGATAAGGGATGCCATGAGAGGCCAGGATCTTGCCTAGAAACACTGCACCAAGAGCTTCGTTGCCAGGCGGATTGGTCGTGTCGACTTTGATGTAATCGCTGAGCATCTTGACTGCACGCTCAAACTCTATATCGCTGACAGGAGCCGCTAAAGCAATAGACTGAGCAGTAAAGCCCAGCAATATAGATGTCAGTGATATTTTTAAGGTCTTGTATCTGAGGCCGGATCTGTACATACTCAACTCTCTTTTTGCTTATAATTAAAGCTTAGCTGTTTTTTTTTACATTTGGAGAACTATGAAAACCATCAGTATAGCTATCGCTCTCGTTGCTGCAGTCGGTTTTGCTTCGCAAGCCATGGCTGACGATACCAATGTCGATACCACCGCCACCAAGACTACCACTAGTACAACAACTACAGACAAAACCACGACTACAAAGCCTGGATTTGGCAAGACAGTAGAAAACGACATGAAAAAGATGGGCCACGGCACCGTCAAAGGCGTTGAAGCTCTCGGCAGCGGCGCCAAAAAAGGTGCTACCGGTATCGTCAAAGGCACCGAAAAAATGGTCAAAGGCGCTGGCAAAGGCCTCGAAAAGATGGGCGAAGGCACCGTGCATGGTGTAGAAAAAATGACTGGCAAAGGTAAGAAAGCCAGCACCACTACTACCACCAAGACCGAAACCGAAACCAAGGTAGAGACAGACAAATAAGAGCACCGTGCTTATTGGGAAAGAGGGTCGGCGAGCAAAAAAGGGAAAATAAAATTGCGTTTTAACTGGAAGAACTCGAAGGCCCTCTCCCTCTCTCTAGCATTGATATCCATATTACATTTGAACCTTTCGGCCAGCGCAGCCGAAACCCGAGCGGCTCAGCCAAAGCGGCTTTCACCCGTCATGACTCTGGATCAATTGGGTCTTAAGCAATACAAGCTAAGCAATGGTCTAGAGCTCATTCTGCTCAAACGTCCTCTAGCTCCTGTCGTGGCAGTCAACATGATCTATCATGTAGGCTCACGCAACGAGGCAGTCGGTTATACCGGCTCGACTCATTTTCTCGAGCACATGATGTTTAAGGGCACGGCCAAATTTGATCCTCAAAGATCAAGTGGCATTGATGATGTGCTAAAAAAAGTCGGCGGCATCAATAATGCCACCACATCATATGATCGCACCAATTACTATGAGGTAGCGCCAAAGGACTCGCTTGAGCTCTGCCTATCAATAGAATCAGACCGCATGAAAAATCTGCTTTTGCGCGAGAGCGACCGCCAAGCCGAAATGACAGTCGTGCGCAATGAGCTGGAAAGGGGTGAGGACGAGCCTGGTTCGCTTCTAGAGACTTTGACCTTTGCTACTGCCTTTAGAGAGCATCCTTATCATCATCCCGTGATCGGTTGGCGGTCAGACGTTGAAGGAGTGCCTACTAACAGACTTCGCCAGTTTTATCGCGATTTTTATTATCCAGACAATGCCACTCTCGTCATAGCTGGCGACTTTAACGAAACGTCCACATTAGATCTTGTGCAGAGATATTTTGGTGGCATCACCAAGCGGCAATCTGCTTACCCGCCTGTCTATACGACAGAACCCAAGCAAGAAGGCGAAAGACGATTTAAGGTCATCCGAGGCAAGGACTTGCCGCGGGTAATACTCGCTTACCACACCCCTAAAGGGGTAGACAGCGCCACTTATGATATGGATGTAATAGCCAAGATACTTGGCGGCAGCAACAAATCCACCAGGCTATACAAAGCTCTAATCGAGCCTGGTCTTGCCACCGAGTGTAGTGCGTTCAACTACACGCTCCTGGATCCAGGGCTATTTATAGTCACGGCTACTTTGCAGCCAGGTGTAAATCAAAAAGACGTAGAAGAAAAGATCAAGTCAGAACTAAAAAAAATCACCGAAGAACCGATCGAAGCAAAAGAATTTGACCTGGCAAAGAACTCGCTGGCAAAGCGCTTTAGATTGTCCCTTTCGGATCCAATGAATCTCTGTCAGTCTATTACCGAAGGGCTAGCAGTCGGCGAGCTCAAGTTTTGGACTGATTATCCAGATCAAATCTTGAAGGTCAAGGAAGACAAGGCTAGAGCATGCGCAAAGAAGATCCTGGTTGAAGACAATGCAACTATAGGCTACTACCAGCCGCGGCCGGAGGATAGCGCTCCTGAAGCTAGCATTGGTGATGCAGATTATAGGCAAGCAGACCAAGACAAAAAAAATGACAAGACCGAAATCCAGCAAAATATAGAGACGGAGCGTCCTGTCCCACCTGAAAGAAAAGGTCCTGCCAAAGCCCTCAAACCAAGCGCTCAAACGCTAAAGACTATACTACCAAAACCCAAGATAAGTAATATCGCCAAACATGTCGAACGCTTTAAACTCGCCAACGGCATGACCTTTTTGCTCTATCCAAATAGAGACGATCAACAAAAACGTCACGGCACAGTAGCAGTAGAGATCAAAATCAAGGCTGGAGATTATTTTGCGCCAAAAGACAAAGTTGCTGTAGCAGACATGACTGCAAGCATGATCAATTTTGGTACCAAAACTTATGACAAGACAACTCTAGCCGACAATGCCGAAAATCTCGGCGTGTCATTGGATTATTCAAATGGCACATTTTTTCAATCGACCGAGGCAGAGGTAGTATCCCAGGACCTCGACCAATTGCTTGGTTTGATTGCCAGTCAGTTGAGCGAGCCTGATTTTAAGCAAGAAGACCTTTTGCTGGTCAAAAAACTCTCCGAATCCACCTGCCTCGAAAAAATGGCAGATACAGCGGAAAGAGAATGGAACGCATTACTCAATAAGACATACAAACCAGGTACTGCATATTATGCCGATGCATTTGAAAAGCAGATAGAACAAATCAAATCTATACAGTTGCAGGACATCAAAGATTATCACGCCAGGCATTATCTGGCACCAAATATGGTGATGGCTGTGGTCGGAGATTTTGATAGCGGCTCATTAAAACCTTTGCTAGCAAAGCACTTTGGCTCGCTCCAGAGCGGGACAGCCCAAGAGATCAAGATCGACTCCAGTGTTTTAAATAAAGATTTTGTCGATGCAAACAAAGGCAAGCAAATCAGAGTTGTCATGCCAGACAAGGCAAATATAGACGTGAGCATTGCCAAGCCAGTCGATTTGTCCTTCAAATCTCATGATTATCTCGCTGCTCTGATCGCTAATTCGGTATTGGGCTTTGACAGCTTTGCCTGTCGGCTGGCTCCAGTTAGAGATAGATATGGACTGACGTATTCGATAGCGTCTCGCATATCAGAGCCACAGTATCCATTTTCTCCCTGGAGCATCGATTTTTCGGTCAATCCTGCCAATCTAGAGCGCGCTCTCGAGATCACCAAAGGCATAAGCAATGAATTTTATGCCAAAGGCATCACGCAACAAGAACTAGACAACGAAAAATCTCATCTTGCGGGCACCTTCACAGTAGGCCTGCGCAATCTCAAGGCGATCGGCAAAAAATTGACCGAATACGAACAGATTGGCATGTCCCTGGAAAATATCGATGACTTTGCCCTGAGAATATCCAGGGTGACACTGGACGAGGTCAATGCCGCCATCAAAAAGCACTATGACATCAAGCAGGCCGTGACGAGCATGGGTGGCACATTTAAGTAAGTGATAGTTTTGCCTGGGGATTGGGCACAATACTCAATGATGTCCATTTGGACTGACTTACTTACCAGGTAATCTCATCCCATGCCAGAAAAGCAGTTTGACCTCGACGAAGGTTGGGCTTTTGCCAAAGAAAGCAAATTTACCAAAAAGATGCTCGAAACTCGTTTCGACAGGCAAAAGTTTAAAGAGACAAAGCAAAAAGAAATGATCGAGAGACAGCGCAAGCCTTACTCCGAGATGGATCTCGAAGAAATGGAACGCATGTCCTTGCTCGATCCAGTCACCGAACTCTACAACCAGAGATCATTTTTGCGCAAACTCGAGTACGAGTTGAGACGCGCAAAGCGCTACAAGAGACCCTTGTCACTCATGGTGCTGGCCGTAGACAACTTTGCTCAATTGCAAAGGCAGTATGGGCAGATGATCGTAGATGAAGTGATGAAGGCCTCGGCTCGCATAACAAATGCCTGCATCCGTGACGTCGATATTGCCGGACGATGTGATTCGACCTTCATAGGCATCATCTTTCCTGAGACCTATAGCAGCCGAGCCATGGTAGTCGCCGAAAGAGTCCGTGATCGGATCAAGACTGAGCCGATCAACTCAGAATTAAGGCATCTGCGTGTGACCGTATCGATAGGTGTGGTTTCATTTCCCACCCATGCTCGTGACGAAATAGACCTGATGCACAAGGCCGTAGACTTTATGACCCAGGCTGCCACAGAAGGCGGGGACCGCATCAATAACGGCTAGCTTTTTTCCTTGCAAAATCGGGCATAGTGTTCTCTGGCTTCTGCCAATGCAGCCATGGCTTCATATGGTCCGAGAAAAGTCTCTACTGTCACCGTCTTGTTTTCGAGTGCCTTATATTCTTCAAAAAATCGTTTTAGTTGTCGCAATCTATGCGGAGGCAATTCGCTCACAGCATTGTAATGAGCAAATTCAGCGTCATCCAGGTGTACAGCAATGATTTTATCGTCCATTTCTCCCTGGTCGATCATCTTCATCAGACCGATAGGCTTGGCTCTCAACAAGCATAGAGGCACAAGTGGTTCTTGGCCAAGCACTAGCACATCTAGCGGATCATTGTCGTCACAATAAGTCTGAGGGATAAAACCATAATTGGCCGGGTAATGCACTGAGCTGAACAAAATGCGATCGACCTTGATCAAGCCACTAGCCTTATCCAGCTCATATTTGACATTTGAGCCCATAGGCACTTCGATTACTGCTGTAAATATTGCAGGCGCCTCAGCGCCTATATGCACGTCGTGCCAGGGATGCATTGTTACCTCTTACCTCTTAAAAATTGAGATCTTGCAGTGTCTTCTCTTCAGGGCTGGGAGCCTTTTTATCTTCGGTTTGAGCAGGCGAAGCGCCCGTAGAAGTAGAAGAAGGAGAAGAAGTAGTAGTATTGTTGCCAGGGACTGGGGCAGTATTGCCCGTAGTATCGCCATACAACGAGTCATCTGTTTTTTGTTCTTTGGCTGTATCAGCACCATCGCCAGATTTGGCTTTGGCCGGCTCATCGCCTACGGTGCCTTTTGCCTTTTTGCCAATAGGATAGGTATTGTAGAGCTTGCCATCAAAAAAGACCTGAAAGGCAAAGCTGCCATCTCCTTTGACCGGAATGCCAGCGTTAAACTCTACGTTGCGAGAGTCCTTGGCTCCCAGTGCAGCGACGTATTCGTCGATCACCTTTTGCTCGCGTGTCCATAGGACCCGATTACCAGATCTTGTGTCGACCAGATCAACGCGCATGGTAAGCGCATTTATCGCATCTTGAGTAGGATTATAGACCTGTCCTGCTATACGTGGGCCGGACTGATCGATCTTTACCGACTTGAGTGTGATCGATGGCAGTGCGTGGCTGGGGTCCATCGATTTGGCCTGTTGCAGATAAGCATAGCCAGTATCGTTATCGCCATTGTCCATGAGTTCTTTGCCACGGCGCGTCAAAAGGGCCGCCAATTTGCGCTTGATGTTTTCATCCGCGCCCTGCAGATTACTAGCTTTGCGCAATTGATCGATCGCCAATTCGAGTTGTCCGGAACGAGCATACAGATCCGATGCCATCTCATAATTGCGAGGATTGTCCGCTATGGCATTTAGTTTGGACAGATAGCTCAGGGCTTCTTTGTCTTTGTTTTGTCCGGCATAAGAGTCGGAAAGTTTTTTGTAGATCGTTGCCAGGCGGGCGTCAGCCTCTGTATAACGAGAACCTTCGTTGAGACTCTTCACTTCTTCCCAGAGCAAAAGGGCCTTATCAGCATGACCTTCGCGCAATTCATTGTCGCCCCAGATTGCGGCCAGATCGGCCAATTCGGCACGTTTGCCGGCGACATTTTTTTGCGCCAGTGGACGCAGGAGATTGATTGCCTTTTCCCACTGCCCACGTTGCTTATAATAATTTGCTAGCTGCGAGGCCAAATCAGGATCTTCGGTCACGCCCTTGCCTAGCTGTTGCGCCTGACTGATTGCATCCCAGGCTTTTTCGATCTGGTCGGAGCCTACATATGCTTTGGCCAGAGCCAATAAGATCTTTGGATCCTTTTTGTCTTGAGCCTGTGCCCTGGTAAGAGTCTCGACAGCAAAGGCGTATTGACCCAGCTGGATCTGCTTCAGCCCCTCGGCTAAAAGAGCATTTTGCTCCGGCTGCCTTGTCAAAAAGAAAAAAGTAGCTCCAGCCGTCACTAGTAATATGGTGGCAGCAACGGCAATGCCATAGCGACTGGGGACATTGCTCTTGAGGTCAAATCTAAGACTCTTGGAGCGCCTTTTTGAGCTGGGCTCAGGGATCGAAGAGTACTCCAGATCAACCTGTCGATTACTAACGTCCAATCTGTGTTTTTTTTGAGCAGAAGCCCGCTCACCTTGAGGTGAACGGGCTTCTTGATCAGATTCGAGGTCGATCGGGTCTTCTACGAATAAAGAGTCGCCACATGAAACACATTGTTCATACGTTGGTGGATGAGATGTGCCGCATGTCGGACAACGCATATCGTACAGACCTTTTGTCGCGGTCGATTACTTGATTTCGACTTTGGCGCCAGCAGCTTCGACTTTCTTCTTCATCTCTTCTGCTTCTTCCTTCTTGACCTTTTCTTTCAAAGGCTTGGGAGCAGCGTCGACGAGGTCCTTAGCTTCTTTGAGGCCGAGACCGGTCACTTCGCGAACGATCTTGAGGACTTCGATCTTCTTGTCGCCAACGGCGGTCAAGATGACGTCAAATTCGGTCTTTTCTTCAGCAGCAGCACCGGCGCCAGCGCCAGGAGCAGCCATAGCCATTGCCATGGGAGCGGCAGCGGTTACGCCAAACTTCTCTTCCATTGCTTTTTTGAGTTCAGCAGCTTCGAGAAGGGTGAGGTTGCCGATAACTTCCAAGAGTTCATCGGTAGAAAGCTTAGTAGCCATTGTGTTTTTCTCTCCTAATTATTGTTTTTCTTCGCTACTTCTTCAGCAAGAAGCGCAATGTCTCTGATTAAAGATTCCATGATGCCAGCGATATTTCTGGCTCCAGAATCCAGGCCGCCCATGATGGAAGAGAGCAATTGCTCTTTGCTCGGCAGATCCGCAAGGCCTTTCACGTCTTCGACTGAAAGTGCTTTACCTTCCAGGACACCACCTTTGATGGCACCCTTTTTGGTCTTCTTGATAAATTCAACTACTGATTTAGCAGGTGAAGCCGGATCGTCGTAGCCAACCACAACTGTAGTCGGTCCCTTTGCGACGGTATCGATAGCCTTGAACTCTCCGTCTTTGGTGGCGATCTTTACCAAAGTATTTTTGGTAACACGCACCTTGGCGTTGTTCGAATCGAGTGTACGACGAAACTGTGTGAGCTCGGCAACCGTATACCCGCTCAAATCAGCGACAATAGCGACCTTGCCGTTAGCAAAGAATTGTTCAAGATCGGATATTACTCCTGCCTTGTGTTCTTTGGTTGGCATCGAGCCTCCTTGGAGTCGCCTCCTTGGTTTTTGGGGTTACGATCGCTAAGTACGCCGGAATAAGCCGAGACATAAAAAAATCCCGGGACTATTCCGCGGGATCACAAAGAAAAACGGCTTGTAAAGCCATAATTTCGAGATTGTGACCTGGGCTGGTGGTTACCCATTAAACTCGCGAGAGTACCATGCCGTCTGCGGCCTTAGCTGTGAAATATGTACTCGTCAGGACAAATTCCAGATGAGCCATATCCAGAGGCACATTGTCATAGATCGCTACGTTTTTTTCAACGCTCTGAGCTTTGTTATAACAAAACGATAAGTATCTGGAGGATTTTAGTAGACTGAAATATTATCCCGCCCGTGTGAAACCGTCTATGAAGAACAAATTTGAAAAGCCACTATTTACACAGCACGTCTTTGTCTGCACGATGGGCAAGGCATGCTCCGAGGTAGGCGGCGAAGAGGTTTGCGGTGCACTCCGCAAACAAGTCCTCGAACGTGGCCTCAAGGGTCAGATAAGGATCAATAAGGCAGGGTGCTTTGACCAGTGCGGGCACGGCCCCATGGCCGTGGTCTACTCACAAGGCACCTGGTTTGCTCATATCAAGCCAGAGGATGCCAATAGATTGATCGATGCGATAGTGAATGATGACGATAGTCAGGTACAAGACCTGCTATACAGCGGCGAGGGTCGCATCAAGACCTGAGCCCTGACTATTTTTACGACTCTTTTATAAATGGGATTTAAAAAAGCGCTGGCGGGGTGCCCTCATGACAGTAGTCGTAAAGAGGCAGCAAACCAACCACCAGCTATTTCAAAAATACCCGGCTAGTGGATGTTCAAACAGGCCAAGATATTAAATTTAAATCTGGCTAAATTTATTTTTTGGGCTGAGATTCGGGCTCAGTCTTAGCTTGAGGCTTTAGATCAGTCTTAGTTTCGGTTTTAGTCTGTGTTTTTGTTTCTGTCTTTTCTTCGGTCTTGGTTTCGGCCTTGTCTTCGGTCTTGGCTTCGGCCTTGTCTCCGGTTTTGTCTATAGGTTCGGTGGTGGCTGCCTCATCTTTTTCTTTGTCTTTGCTTACCTTGGCAGCATGAGGATCGCGGCCGGCTGCTTCTTCGAGGGCCGAGGCCGAGATAGTCCCATCATCACTGACATAGCGAGGATCGATCTTGACCAGAGCCAAGCCTTTGACAAAACCGGCAGCCTCGTTAAAGACCGGAGGGATGGCAAAATTGCCGGTGGGATCTATATATCCCCTCCAGTTATTGGCGACACCGACGCAGGCCAGGCCATCTCTAAAGTCTTCGGCATAGCTAAACTTGCGCTTGATGACGATCTTGCCTTCTTCGTTCATAAAGCCGTACTTGCCTTTTTTGAGGCTTAAACCACGTCCGTCGTGAAAGAAGTCACGTGAATGAAGCGGATCGGAAATGGACATGGTGCCAATCGTATCGAGGATGACAAAGTCCGATCCATACCAGCACTCGGCCACGCGGTCATGAAATGGTTGTGCTTGAGTAAATTTTAGATCCGTGATTGGTTTGCCTGTGGCGTCGATATAGCCCCATTTACCACCTTGGGCTACAGCTGCAAAGCCTTCTGAAAAAGGGCCTACCTGGTCATACTTTGGCTCGACCTTTGACTCGCCATTGGTGGCTATAAAGCCCCACTTGCCCTTTTCCTGGTAGGCGCAATAGACGATATTGTTGGGCTCGAGAGGCTTGTTAGCATCTCCGCAATCGCCAATCTTTTCGAATGTCGCCTGTGTTGTAGCATTGCCGTTTTTGTCTATCAGCATCCATTTGGGCGATCCAAATGCTTTTACACCTGCATAGCCGTGAGAGAAAGAATTGACATCTTCGTATTGACGTTCGATGATCATCTTGCCGTCTTTATCTATATAGCCCCAGCGCGAAGAGACTTCCACTGCCGCAAGATCATCAGAGAAAGAGTAAGCCTTGCGATATTGAGGCTTGATTACAAACTTGCCTGTCTTATCGATAAACCCAAATTTGGGACCCAATTCGGGAGGTGCCTGGAAAGTCGGCTCCTTGCTGCCACCACCGCAAGCGACAAGCGTGACGACTGTGCACGCTGCTAGTGCGAATAGAACCGGTTTTAAATTTTTGGTCATTTTGGATATCTTTCTCGAGGCCAAGACATTTACACCTGTAAATAATACGGTATTGGGCATGTTTGTCCAAATCCTGAGCTTTATAATAGCGATTCATTTTTGATTGAGGACTTATGAGCGACTATCTTTTAGAAGTTGGAGTCGAAGAATTGCCGGCCGGCTTTGTCGATGAGGCTTGCGGACGCCTGCGCGATCTATTGTCTATGGCGCTCGAGCAAAATCTGATCACTTACAGACGGATCGACACTCTCTCCACCCCACGTCGCTTGACTGCCATCGTGCGTGATATCGCGCCAATGCAAGCCACCGCGCACAAAAGGATCAAGGGGCCCGCTGTCAAATCAGCATTTGATGCCGATGGTAAGCCGACTAAACAAGCTCAAGGCTTTGCCGAAAAGCACAAATTGCAACCTGCCGATCTCAAACGCGAAGAAGTGGGTGGCATCGAATACCTGATGGCCGAAATCACCAACGAGGGCCTACCGACCGCTGAGATACTGCCTGGACTGATCGAAAAAATCATTCCGCAAATCTCAGGCGAGCGCCTCATGCGCTGGGGGACTTCGGATATAAAGTTTTCACGTCCTCTACGCTGGCTGGTCTCACTCATGGACGACAAGGTCGTCCCGATCAAGATAGCCAATCTCACAGCCTCTAATCAGTCTCTCGGCCATCGCATCCTGCATCCGAGCCCAGTGACCATAGGCAGCGCTGCAAGTTATGTCGATGATCTCAAAAAAGCACATGTGATGGTCTCTGCAGATGAAAGACGCAGTCTGATAAGAGAGCAGGTCAATGCAAGCGCAGCACAATTGAAGGGCAGACCACGCAAGATCGAAGAATCATCGCTCCTGGACGAGGTAGTAAACCTGACCGAATGGCCCAAGGCAGTGGTCGGCCAATTTGAGGACGAGTATCTGAGCCTGCCTTCAACCTTGATCGAGACGATCATGGTGCACCACCAGCGATATTTTTCGGTCGAGGCCCACAGTGGTGTCGACGAGTTTGGTGATAAACAACTTCTTCCTTATTTCATCACGATCTCCAACAACGATCGCGACGAGGCTATGGCCAATATCAAACAAGGCAATGAGCGTGTTTTGAGAGCCAGATTGGCAGATGGAAAATTCTTTTTCTTTGATGACCTTAAATGCAAACTCGAGGATCGCAAAGAAGGTTTGAGTGCCCTGACCTACCAGGAAGGCCTGGGCAGCTATGCAGACAAAGTAGATAGGGTAGTGGCACTCGCCAAGGTTTTGGCCGATACCGTCGAGCTGGACGCAAAGACCAAAGTCTGTCTCGAGCGTGCCGTGCAATTAATGAAGCTCGACTTGGTATCCAATCTGGTGCGCGAGCTACCAGAACTACAAGGCTATGTCGGCAGTTGGTATGCAAAAAAAGCTGGCGAGCCCAAAGAAGTCACCGATGCCATTGCCTCGCACTATAGCCCTCGCTCGGCTCATGATGCAATACCGTCGGATAAGGTAGGTGCACTAGCAGCGGTGCTGGACAAGCTCGATCATATCGTGGGCTTGTTTGCTCTGGGCAAAAAGCCTACCGGGTCTTCCGATGTCTTTGGCCTGCGTCGTAGCGCTCAGGGTCTGGTCGACATCTTGATCGATGGACTGAGCGATACCCGTGTAGACCTGGATCTCTTGATCCAAAACTTACTACAGGCCTATGAGCCGATGATCAAATCGAACAAAGACGATTGTCACAAAGAAATAAAAGAATTTGTCGGTCAGAGACTGCGCGGCAAATTGCTAGATCGAGGCCATGCAAGAGAAATTGTAGAAGCGACCCTCACCAGCAATAGTAATGATGCTTTTAAAGATCTGACGGATCTCATAAAGCGCATCGAGGCCATAAAAAATCTAATGACTCAGTCGCAGGGTCAGAATCTGATCAAGGCAGCTATAAGGGTGGGCAATATTGTCGATCGCCAGTCCGGTCTGGATGTCGAGACTGCACTCTTGACCGTGCCTGCTGAGAAACAACTCTGGGAAGCTATCGTCAAAGTCAAAGGTCAGATCACAAAGGACCAGAGTCATGATGCATTGCTTTCATCCTTGCTTGTCCTGACCGAGCCCATCGAAAAGTTTTTTGAGGACACTATGGTCAACGACCCTGATGCTGCAAAAAAAGCCAATCGCCACAAATTGCTAAAAAATATCGACGATCAATTTAGCAAGGTAGCTGATTTTACAAAGCTGCAAGCCCTGGTCAATTGAGGCCCCAAAGTGAAACCACGTGCTTTGCTCCACCTTATCACTCCCTTGATGGCGATCTCATTTGCATCTGCCCCGGCGACTGCCAGGATAGATGCTATGCAAGAAATCCCCCAGGACTCGCTCAAGGTGCCGGAACTGGCAAAAGAATACATCATTTCTACCTATGTCCCGAGTAAAACGGTCAAAGGCAAGGGACTTGCTGTCAGCTTTGTATTTACGCAAAAGGCGCGCTATAAGGACGGTGCACCAGTGGCGGTGGTAGTACCGCCTGGCACCGGCGCTAATGGCATGACTCACAATGCTCACATCAGCCAGATCGGTATGATCGAGATGCGTATGGCCTTTCCTGGTGGTGGCACCCGTGATTTTTATAGTGACGGCGAGTTTGACAATAGGGGCTTCAAGAGTGCAGAGGCTTTGCGTGACGTCATCTTGTTTGCAGCTGGCAAATCACGAGATTATCAAAACAGGACCTTGCAGGATCTGATCTGGGCTAAAGCACAAATAAAGGTCGATCACAGCAATATCGGCCTGGTGGGATGGGATCAAGGCGGCAATACTGCGCTCGTATGCCTTGGCAAACATTCTGATGATCTAAGCGGCGTAGTTAAATGGCTGGCATTTTACGAAAGCCCTGTGGGTGCTTTGTTTACACCTCCCAATCTGGGCTCGGTGCAAGATCTGGTCTCAAACAAGCATTACAGACAGGGCAGCGCCGCTACAGGCAATCTGATCATCGACTGGCGCAAACTTGCCTGGTCGCCGTCACAATTTCGCAGTCCCAATCGTTTGACTGGCCAGAGAAGAGGGATGCCTGGACTCAAGGGTGTACTGTTTTTTGATGACAATCTCAACAAAAACTGGGAAGAATCGCGCGAATTTGCCTTCACCCCTGCTCTGGACGTGACTATCAGCAAACAATATTTCCCTCCGCAGATCACTGCTGCTTGCGAAAGACTAGAAGTATTTGGCGAAGAATGGCCCGATAATGTGGCTACTCTGGCAGAGACCGAAGAATTTTTTACCGAACGAGACGGTTCACTCTATATAGATGCTCTGCCTGGCCAGTATCCTCGACTTGCTGTAGGTATGTTTGCCTCGCTTGTCGATCATGGACAGCAGCAAGAAGATCATCCTCATATCGCTTTTCTCTACAACAAACTCTTGCAGGCTAAGGTCAAATGGTTGAGGCTAAATCCCGATCCTGTCTATATGGCCAATGTCTCAGCAATGAATCCAGCTACTTTTATCAACAATAAACCAAATGCCCCGATTGATTCTGCCGATTTGATCTCTCATCTCGAGCCCAAGGGTATCTGTCCTGATTATGTTTTTATGCAAGGACTGATCAGCGAATTGGCCGATCGCGTCAAGACCGGCAATGGAGTATATCCTCTCGTCACACCCTTGTGTCCCTTTGAAATGCCTGCTCAACCAGCAATAATGCCGGCCAAACCCAAGCAGTAAAAATCCAAGCACAAGATCATTAGACGGGCTTAAACCTGGGCCTGTGCTAAGATTTAGATTGTCAGGTCATAAGAGATGAGTCCAGATGTTTTTAAACAGCCCCGTAGACATTGCCATAGTTTTCGGTGTCGCCTTGCTGGTCTTTGGCCCAAAAAAATTGCCCGAGCTCGGTGAGTCGCTCGGCAAGGGCCTCGGCAATTTTAAAAAGGCTCTTAGCAATGTACAAGAAGACGTGTCCTCGGCTATCAAGACAGATGCACCATCAAGCGTTGAGCCGCAAGCCGCACCACTAGCCGCTAAGGCATCTGCGCCAAGCTCTAGTTCTAATTCTAATTCTAGTTCTAGTTCTGGACCTGCATCTGGGTCTTCCAACGAAAATAATTCCAGCACTAGTAGTTGATGTCCACTTTTAAGGTCGTATCCAATTTTCAACCTAATGGCGATCAACCCAAGGCCATCAGGGAGTTAAAGCGCGGCATCCTCGAAAACATGCCGTACCAGACCCTTATGGGCGTGACTGGCTCAGGCAAGACTATGACCATGGCCCATGTCATTGCCGAGACCCAAATGCCGGCCCTTGTGCTGGCCCACAATAAAACTCTGGCAGCACAGCTCTGCAACGAGATGAAGGAGTTTTTTCCACAAAACTCAGTCGAATACTTTATCTCCTATTACGACTATTACATGCCCGAGTCCTACATTCCTTCGACCGATACGTTTATCGAAAAAGAAGCTTCCATTAATGATGAGATCGATCGTCTGAGGCATTCGACAACGCGCTCCTTGTGGGAAAAGAACGACGTGATCGTAGTCGGTTCAGTGTCGACCATATACGGCCTTGGCGTCCCAGAACGCTATCTGAAGGCTGCATTGGAGATAACGGTCGGCAAAGAATACGATCGCACCGAACTCCTGCGTGCCCTCGTCTCCATTCATTACGACCGCAACGATGTGGTGGTTGAGAGATCGAGATTCAGGGCCCGGGGGGAAATATTGGAGATTTTCCCCTCCTATGAAGACCGCATAACCAAGGTGGAGTTTTTTGGTGATGAGGTGGAAAGGATCTCGATCGTCAATCACGTCACAGGCGAAGTAGAAGAACTCTTGCAAACAGTGCGCATCTACCCGGCCAAGCACTATGTCGCCGAAGAACGTGAAATAGAAAGCGCCATCGTGCAGATCGAGCTCGAACTAGAAGAACGCATCAACGAGCTCATGAGTCAGGGCAAATTGGTGGAAGCTCAGAGGCTTAAGCAACGCACCAGATTTGATATCGAAATGCTCAAGGAAGTCGGTTATTGCAATGGCATCGAAAACTATAGCCGAGTACTGGAAGGCCGCGAACCAGGCTCTCCACCGCAGACACTGATTGATTATTTTGTCCGCAAATATGGACGTGATGGGTTTATCACCTTTATAGACGAATCGCATGTGACAATCCCGCAATTGCGCGGCATGTATCATGGCGACCGTTCACGCAAAGACACACTCATTGATTATGGCTTTAGACTGCCATGCGCCAGAGACAATCGTCCACTTACATCGGACGAGTTTTTTGATCGCGTAGGCAAAGTCATCTTTGTCTCCGCTACTCCTGGCGATTGGGAAAACCAGGTGGCTACACAGGTAGTAGAGCAAGTGATCAGACCGACTGGCCTTGTGGATCCTGTTATAGACATCCGTCCAATCAAAGGGCAAATAGATGATCTCATCGGTGAAATCAAGATGCGCTCAGCGCGCAAAGAAAGAGTACTCGTAACGACTCTGACCAAGCGTATGGCAGAAGATCTCACCGAATATCTAACTGAAATAGGCATCAAGGTCAAATGGCTACATTCGGAGGTCAAGGCGCTTGACCGTGTCGAATTATTGCGCGACCTGAGACTAGGGATATTTGATGTACTGGTTGGAGTCAACCTCTTGCGCGAAGGGCTGGATCTGCCTGAGGTTAGTCTTGTCGCCATCATGGAAGCAGACAAAGAAGGTTTTTTGCGAGCCGAGCGCTCGCTCATTCAGACGATCGGTAGGGCCGCACGTAATGCAGACGGCCGCGTCATCATGTACGCAGACAAAATCACCGACAGCATGGATCGCGCCATCAAAGAGACAGAGCGGAGACGGGCGATCCAACTTGCTCACAACGAAGAGCACGGTATCACCCCTACCACCATCATCAAAGACACTGGCAATGTATTGCTCGAAAGTCTCAGAGGCAAGGACGACAAAACAGACGAGCTCAAATGGACCAGCAAGGGCAAAAAGGGCGGCAAGAAAGGCTCTCGCGGCCAATCGCAAGATCAGGATGAAGAACTGCAAGCACCACCAGCCGAATTGTTTGAACTCTCTGAAAAAGACCTCGCCAATGTAGTGCGCAGAGTCGAGAAAGAAATGAAAGATGCTGCCAGGGAGCTCGATTTTGAGACGGCTGCTCATCTGCGTGATCAGCTCAAGCAACTGCTCGAGCGACAGCAGCACCTACGCAAGGGTAAATAAAGCGCAGCTAATTTAAAAAACGTTCACGAAGTGGGCACAGATGAGCATTCACGCTTATACTGCATTTAAGGCGTTGCCAAGCAATTAAGTTTGGCAGGCGGGCTGATTATCGAGGACAGGGGTCTTATTGGTTCTTTACGTACACCACGTAGAACATTATGGAAATGTATACAACCCCCTTGAATACGAAATCCACACATATGATGCTGCCAACAGAGAAAACAAATTCCCACATCCATTAAACGGTCCTACGGGGACATCATTCAATAAATACAGGATGTAAGAGGAAGTAAGCGGACTCACGGACACGTCTAGTCGCGCATGCGATGACTATTGTCTACACAAACGTTTACCTAATTTGAGGAAATCATGGCTAAAAGCAAGTCCCCGGATTCCGACCGCATGATCAACCCTATTCTCATGGAAGATGAGAACATGGCCAAGCGCAACGAATTGGAAGAACTCGATCTCATCGATGAAAACGATCAGTTTGCTCTCATCGACGACGAAGAAGACAATCTCGATGATGATGACGACGGTCCTGTGGAGATCCCATCGACCAGGGAGATCGCTACAGAAGATAGCGTACGTCTATATCTGAGAGAGATCGGTCGCATCCAGCTCCTCAAACCAGACGAAGAAATCGAACTTGCCCGCAAAATCTTGCAAGGCGACATGATGGCCAAGCGCAAACTAGTCCAGGCCAACCTGCGATTGGTAGTTTCTATCGCCAAAAAATACATTGGCCGTGGTCTTTCTTTCCTGGATCTCATCCAAGAAGGCAACCTCGGTTTGATCCGCGCCTCCGAAAAGTTTGACCACGAAAGAGGCTACAAGTTTTCGACCTATGCTACCTGGTGGATCAGACAGGCCATCACTAGAGCTCTGGCAGACAAGTCCCGCACCATCCGTGTCCCTGTGCACATGGTCGAGACCATCAACAAGCTCAAAAAGGTGACCAGACAGCTCGCTCAAGAGCTCAATCGCAAACCGACCGAGCAAGAGCTGGCTGCCACGATGGACGTATCCATCGTCAAACTGCATGAGATCATCAAAGCAGCCAAGGAGCCCATCTCGCTCGAAACTCCTATCGGTAAAGAAGAAGACAGCCGCCTGGGCGACTTTATCGAGGACGCCGAGACCGATCGCCCTGAGACCACCGTCACTCATGAGCTCTTGCGTCAAGATCTGGCCAAGATGCTCAACGAGCTCACCCCTCGTGAGAGAGACGTCCTGCGCTTGCGCTTTGGTCTCGACGATGGTCGTCAACGCACTCTCGAAGAAGTCGGACAACTATTTGCCGTCACTAGAGAACGTGTACGCCAGATCGAGTTTAAGGCTCTCCGCAAACTGAGACAGCCCGGTCGCTCCAGCAGACTGAGAGAGTATCTCTAAGTAGATGCTAAATAGATAAAAGTGCTCTAAAGCATATAAAAAGGCCTTGTTAATGCATAACAAGGCCTTTTTTATTGGCCGCTATTTTTGTAGACTAGACAATTATCAAGAGCCGCAAAAGAGAGTGATTATGCGCGATTCAGGTTTGCTCGACAAAGAGTGCTATCTCGAGACTCAATCAGGATTTATGTTCGTATTAAAAGGCAATCGCGACCGGGCGGTGCTTTCGGTTCGCCGCAAGGTCGGCACGCCGCCGCAAAGCGCAGTCGTACTCACTCCCGACGAGCTAAAAAGATTTGCCAATCTTGCTAACGAGCTAATAGACGATAGCTTGCAGGCCGGTATACAACAAGCACAATACACAGGCCATGCCAATCTCGGCATGCCTCTAGGCGACCTCGACATGTCCAGCGGCAACGAGCTCAATGATGAGCTGGATACATTTATCGAGCGCGAATACCCAGAACTGGCCAATAAGCGCAAAAAAAGCGCTCAAGGGCAGGTTGGTGCAGCGGGACTTCTGTCCGACCTGGTCGATGCCTCGACCAGCCAGCATCTGCTCAAGACAGGGCTTTTGCTCCTGGGTATTTTGATCGTTTCTTTCGCCGGCTTCAATCTCTTTTTTGGCAAAAAGTCCGAACATGGCACTGTAACCATAGGCAATCCAGTCACCGGCAATGACCCCAATCAGCAAGATCAACAAATGTCTCAAGGGGCTGCGCAAGCACAAGTCGAGAGCCTGGTGCGCAATTTTGTCACCGATCTGCTCGATTTTAAAAAGGACAGTTATAGACAATCCCAGATGCGAGCCATGTCGATGATGACACCTGAGCTTGCGCAGAGATATTGGCGCGAGACCAAGTTTCCCTTATCGCCAGCCGAACTCGCCCGGACTCCCCAAGATGATGTGATACAGATCAATAGTGTCAAGAGCGAAAGCCCAGCGCTCGGCACCTATAATGTCGACGTGATTGCCGACCATATCACAAACAAGGCTGGGCAAGCCGATCACTCGCCGATCATGCTGCGCTTGACCGTAGTACAGTCGAGCCAGGGCAAGTGGCTGATCAAGGACCAAAAGGACGTTACATCCACTCTGATCCAGGAGCAAAAAACTAATACCGAGGCTGGCACTACAAGTGGTGTCCCTAACAATGCTTCCGAGCCCGCAACACCTCCACAAGCATCGGCCGCACCGACTCAGGCCACTCCAAGCGCAGTGCCGGCGGCAACACAAAAATCAGCACCAGTAAAAAATGCTGATCCCGAACCCACTACTAAAACCGAAGTCAAAACAGAAGCCAGGACCGAGACCACACCCAACCCTGCAAGCGAAGCTCCCTTGCCTGGCCAGTCGAGCTCTAACGGCTCTGACGTATCCAACGAATCATCGCCACCGCAAGCAGTGCCATAAGCGCACCACCGGCATCGATCCAGACATCAACTATAGAAGAGCTGCGCCCAGGCACGAAGGCCTGGTGCAGCTCATCGCTCGCCGCATAGAGCACTGCCACTATCAAGGCGAGCATGCGAGCACGTGCATCGGTCAGTGATCTGATCCTGCCAAATAATCCAGCATAGAGCAAGGCCAGAATGCCAAACTCGGTAAAATGCCCCAATTTGCGTATGGGTACATTGGCTTCATGTAAATAAGCCTCGGTAATATGACCGCTATTGGCCTGATGAGAAAAAGCAAAGATCACTGCCATCCAGATGAAGCAGACGAATAGATGCAATAAAAATTTTGTCTTTTCATTCATATCGGTATTGTATGCAGTGCTAGCTTTTTATCGCTTTATTCGAGACACGAAAGGATTATCTTTTACATAAAATCTCCACGGTCTTTCCTTTGCCTTACTTATACCTATCCTTTCGGAAATCCCAATGATTTCACCCCTCTCACTCTGGCATTTGAGACTGGTAGTGCCAATGAAGATAGGTTGGGTGGCATCGGTCATGTCGAGCGCGTTATAGCTAAGATCGAGCTCGAGAGTGCGACACAGACGGCCAGGACCATTGGCTCCAGGATAGGCCGCCGCTCTCAAAAGGACAGCTCCGGGTATGCCCTGGCGCTCAGTGACCACATTTAGACAGTGATACATGCCGTATATAAAATAGACATAGGAAAATCCAGGGGGCCCAAACATTACTTCACATCTGGGTTTGATGCCCCCATAAGCATGACAGGCCGGATCGTCGGCAGTATATGCCTCTACTTCGACTAGAGGGGCCTCGATTGTACGGCCATCGGCAAAGCGCCTGTAAAGAGAAGCACCGAGGAGGTCGCGAGCGACATCTACGGTGGGACGGTCATAAAAATCCCGATCTAGACTTAATGCCATATTTGCTGAAATACGCGAAAATAAGCTTCACTGGATATTTTAGGGGAAATTTGCCTTATGTGCGGCATTGTCGGATATCTAAATCTCAGTCTTAAAGACATAGACACAAGGGATCATCAGCTCGATAACCAGCTGGATCATTTGCCGGCCATGTGTTCCAGTATCACTCACCGTGGTCCAGACGAAGAAGGCATGCGTCTTTTTGGGCCCTGCGCCCTGGGCATGACGAGATTGGCCATCATCGATATCAAGGGTGGGCAGCAGCCAATCTCCAACGAAGACGGTACGATCTGGATCGTCTTTAATGGCGAGATCTACAATTTTCAATCATTGCAAGAAAAAGTGCGTGGGCTAGGCCACAGTCTTGCCACCAAATCCGATACCGAAGTCATCGTCCACCTCTACGAAGAATACGGTGTCGACTGCGTCCAGTATCTAGAAGGCATGTTTGCTTTTGCTATATGGGACAAAAACAAAGAAAGACTCTTTATCGCCCGCGATCGCATGGGCGAAAAGCCCCTGCACTGGGGTGTCTTTAATGACACGCTGATCTTTAGCTCCGAGCTCAAAGGCATACTCGCGCATCCCAAGGCCAATAAAGACATAGACCTGGCATCCTTGCAAAAATATCTGGCTCTGGAGTACATCCCTGCTCCCAACAGCATGTTTAAAGGCATCAACAAACTGCCGCCTGCTCACTACATGGTGGTCGAAAAAGGCCAGGTCTCGACCAGACGCTACTGGTTGCCAGATGTCCAGACCCAAGACATGACCGAAAAAGAAGCAATCGACGAACTTTTGCGTCTGCTTAAAAAATCAATCGAGTTGCGGCTGATCTCAGAAGTCCCCCTGGGCGTGTTTTTGTCAGGAGGCATCGATTCTTCGTGCATCGCGGCAATATCGCAGCAGTTTTCGAGTCACCCGATGAAGACATTTTCGATCGGCTTTGACGACAAATCATTTGACGAATCCGAGCATGCGCTGGCTGTAGCCAAACATATCGGCTCCGAGCACGAGGTAGCGACTTTTTCGCCTGACATGGGCTTCGAGACCTTGTCCGAGCTCTGGACCATTCTCGACGAGCCTCTTGCCGATGCCTCGATCGTTCCTACTTATTTCCTCTCAAAAATGACCAAAAAAAGAGTGACGGTGGCCCTCGCTGGCGAAGGAGGAGACGAACTCTTTGGCGGTTATCCCACCTATCAGGCCCATAAACTGGCACCGGCCTGGGGTCTGGTCCCCCAAGGACTGCGAGATGGCGTCCTGATGCCTGCTCTTAACGCACTTCCGGTCAATATGAACAATTTGAGCTTTGACTACAAGGTCAAGCGGTTTATCGGCTCGGCTGCCGAGTCTCCTGTCGTCAGGCATCTGCACTGGATGGGCTCGATCAAGCTCGCCGAACAAGAGAAACTCCTGCTCAAGAACAAAAAACAGTTGGATCTGGCTTCCGAAGCCCATCTCTTTGACGATCTGCCCCTGGTCAATCTCAATGGAAAAAAGTCGGCCAATGCCGTCATGGACCGTAGAGCCGCCAATTCGGTGCATGCCGTGGTCAACAATATAATGCGTCTGGACATGACCACCTATCTACCGGACGACCTCCTGGTCAAATCCGATCGGGCCTCGATGGCAGCCTCTTTAGAAGTAAGACTGCCATTTTTAGCCTATCCTCTAGTCGAATTTGCTCTCAAGATGCCTCCAAACCTCAAGGTCCGCGGCATGACGACCAAATATCTGCTCAAAAAAGCCGTGGCGCCATATTTACCCGAATACATCATGAAACGTCCTAAAAAAGGATTTGGCATACCGGTCGCCAAGTGGCTCAGGGGCGACTTTAAGCCAGTCGTTGACGAATTGCTGGGTGATTCGTTTATTAGAAAACAAGGCATATTTAATACTGAGTACGTGCACAACATGGTGCAGGAGCATCAGAGCGCAAAGGTAGATAGACGGAAAGAATTGTGGACATTGTTGATGTTTCAGTGGTGGTATCGCAAGTTTTTTGTCTAAAAGTGCTAGCAAAGGCTGATTGACGATTGGAACGATTAGAACACAGCTTTACGGACATGCAGGCTCCTCCGCCCAAAGAGGAGTTTCTGGATGCCGTGCAGAGACATATCTGCCAGGTGCTGGGTTTTGATTTTGGCTTTATCGATATAGTAGAGGGACACGAGATCCACAATCTGGTCTCCTTTAGCGCAGATGCCGACAACTCCGACGGACTCAAGCTCGTACATGGCCTGCAAGACGAAAACAAGCAACCACTAGTGGTATCAAATAGCTTGCTCGCGCAAAAAGTAAAAGCCGGGCTGCGTCCAGTGATCGGTAAAGCCTATGCCACTGCCGGCGATCGCGATCAATATCCCTATGCCATCGTGCCCATCATGATCGATCCCCAAAAATCTACTCAGGCTAAGGGTCTCATCAGGGTCCTGTGCTTTGATACCGAAAAGGAGATCACTCACCAGGATCTAAGCACTCTCCGTCTCATGGGCGAGCATCTTGCCACACGCACTCAATTATTTGCTGCCGGCAGCCGGGCAAGTGAGGGCAAGAGCACAAAAGAAAAGGTACAAGAGAAGGGTCTCGACTCAAATAGCAAAGACCAGGAACGCAATAAAACCTACGAAAACGCCGAGACAGTCTTGATCCTGCATGCCAATCGGGTCGTGCGCCGCCGTTTTAGCCGTATCCTGCAAGAGCATTTTAGAGTCTTCGAATCCGAATCCCAGGAAAAGTCAATGCAATTGCTCAATGACAATCGCATCGATCTGATCATCGTGGACAGCGCATTGCCCGAGACCACTGGATTTGGCTTTGCCAAGGTTATAAAAGACTCGCCGGAGTTTAAACACATCCCCATAATCATCGTCACTCCAGACACCAATCCCACATACCGTGTCGAGGCTCTCAACGTAGGCGCCGACGATTGTCTATCCGATGGCTGCTTTGACACTGAGATATTGGCTCGTGCTCAGTCTTCACTCAGACACAGACGCACCGAAAAAGAATTGGCCGTGCAATTGCAATTGCTCGAGGACTATGCGCAGCGGCTCGAAAAGGCTCATGAGCAGCTCTCCCAGGATAGGCAGTCTCAATTGCAACGCAACAATCTCCTGGAGCAATTGAGGAGAGAGTCAGACATCCTGCGCAACCAAGAATCACTCTTGCACCGCATATCCAACACCATCAGACGCTCTTTCACCATCAAAGAAAACCTGGGAGAAATGGTCGAAGAGCTCGCCGGTTATTTTGCCCTGGATGGTTGTTTTGCAGTGATGCCATCCAGTGAGGAGCCAGAAGACACCATCCGGCTCGAATACGTTACCGATGAGTCCTATGCGATGATCCAATACGGTAACGACCTCAAAGTGCTGGAGACCTTTCGCAATCACTTTGGGGGCGACCAGGCCATCATTGCCAATGACGTAGCAAATGATCGCAGGCTCGATCCATTCCGTGACAATATACTTTCGGCCTATCATATGCTTTCGCTCTTTCTCATACCGGTCACTTATAACGAGACCCTGCTCGGGCTATTGATCGGGTTTAAAGGCGAGATCGCCGCCAACTGGAATCGAGTCAACGAAGCCTTTATGAAATCAGTCGCCGACCAGGTCGCCTCTGGTGTCACCAATGCCCGACTCTATGCGCGCGTGCAGAGACAGGCCGTCACCGACGGACTCACCACACTCTTTAACCACCGTACCGGCCAGGATAAGCTTACCGAGCAGATGAGGATGGCCGAGCGCTATCAAAGGCATCTTTCGGTGGTGATGGTCGACGTCGATTATTTTAAAAAGATCAACGATAACTACGGTCACCCCGTAGGAGACACGGTACTCAAGGCAGTGGCAAAACTGATCAAAAACAATTGCCGTGATGTAGATATTCCGATCAGATATGGTGGCGAGGAGTTTATGCTCGTACTGCCAGAGGTCAATACAGAGGGCGCTCACGTGGTCTCCGAACGGATCAGGCGCTCGCTCGCCCAAGAAGTGATCCAGCACGAATCGGTATCGCTGTCAGTCACCGCCAGCATCGGCATAGCTACTTTTCCCGAAGACGCATCAGACCAAAAGCAATTGCTAGAGCTTGCGGACAAGGCGCTCTACCTGTCCAAGCGCTTGGGCCGCAACCAGGTCAGAACTGCAGCGGATCTCATGTTTGAGCCCAAGGCCGATGTCGATGCCACACAAGTCATGCCCAAATTGAGCCGACCGAGACCACAAGATCAGTCAGACGCACAAGACCAGACAGCCGATTTGGACATGGCACCGACAAAGGGCGAGACACCAGGTTTGGTGGCATTTGCTGCACCCGAGGTATCCGAGGACGCACGCAATCGCCCGGAGCTGGTACCCGAAGTCGTAGAGATGGTCAAGTCTCTTGCCCAAAATCTGTACGCACGCTCGGAGTACAACAAAAACCATCATCTCGAAGTAGCACGCATGTCCGAATTGCTTGGCAAGGTCATGGGGCTATCCAATACTCAAGTAGAGCAATTGCGCGTAGCAGGCCTCCTGCACGATGTCGGCACGCTGCGATTGCCCAGCGAGATGATGAACAAAGAAGGTCAATACAACGAAGAAGAACGCAGGCTCGTCAATCAGCACCCGGTTCTCGGATCTGATCTCTTGCGCCCGATCAGAGCCCTAAAAGAAATCTGCGAGATCCTCGAAAATCACCACGAACGCTGGGACGGCACAGGCTATCCGCGTGGACTGAAAGGCGAAGACATCCCTTTGCCAGCCCGCATAGTATCCATTGTGGACAGCTATCATGCCATGATCTCTGACCGCCCCTATCGCAAGGCTATGAGCCCCGCGGAGGCAGTGGATGTGCTAAGGCAGGGCGCAGGCAAGCAATGGGACCCATTTTTGGTCGACATCTTTATCGCGGTACTCAATAAGATCTAGTCCTAGAGCTGTATCTTTGCTATTTTTTGCAGTATGGTCTTGAGCCTCGCATCATCATTGGGACGCGGGAGACTACGCAAAAACTCCAGATCCAGACTGGTGATGTACAAGTCTTTGAGATAGTGCCTGTTAGGACTATCACTAAGAAAATCAGCGAGCCTGACGCCAATCCTGGGATCTAGATAGGTCTTGCCATAAAATACGTCTTTGATCGCAGAGATCAAGACCAGATCATCGCAATCCTTGAGACAAAAACCGTCGGCACCTGCTGAAAAAGTATCTATCACGGCCTTGTTCTCTTCGTGACTGGTACGCATCAGGATATGCACCTTATCGCTTCCCTGGAGGCTCTTGATGCGCTTTGCGCATTCGATACCATCTATATCAGGCAGACCCAGATCAAGTAGCACGACATCCGGGCGCCTGGCTGCCACCACCGCCACTCCCGACAAGCCCGAATCTGCCTCGCCGACCGTCTCCAGACTATCGATTTCTGAGAGCACCAGAGAAAGCCCAAGCCGAGTAACATAGTGATCTTCGATCAGAGCGATCTTGATTTTGCTTGGCTTGTCTTTGTTCATTTGCCTGATAGCTTATCTGCATGAATTTATTCGGTGGCCAATGGGATGCTGACTATAAACGTCGCTCCCTGTCCTTCTATACTACTACTAGTGATGGTGCCGCGATGCGCCTCGACTATTTGCTTGCAGAGATAAAGGCCGAGTCCAGTACCTTGCGAGTATTTTTTGCCAGGGGTCCCCTGCCAAAACCTGTGAAATAAATGATCCTGGTCTTCTTGACTGATACCTTTGCCAGTATCACTCACCCGCACCACGCATTGGGTCATATCGACCTCGAGCGTAACAAAGATCGAACCACCATCCGGAGTAAACTTGAGCGCATTGTCCAGAAGGTTTTGCAAGACACGTCTAAAGCCTTCGGCATTGACTCTAGCTTCAGCACTCTTTGGGCAATTGCAATTGATCTCGATATTTTTGGTTTGTGCAGCAACCTCAAACTGTCTGACACAATCTCTCAATATTTCACTTACATCACATAAGTCTCTATCGATCGTGCCACTCACACTGTCGTAGCGATAAACATCGGTCAAGCTCTGAATCATGCGCAACAAAGATCCATTAGATGACTTGATCTGTATGATGATCTCTTTGAGCTCTTGCGAAATAGCTCCAAAACGATCGGCGGCGATCAGCTCAAGCACCCGATTGGTGCCCAAAATAGGATTTTTGAGATCATGGGTAAGAGTAGCGACAAAGTCTTCGAGCTGTTTTTCTTTCTTTACACGCTCGGTTATGTCCTCGTACAGTCCGAGGATGCCTATGACCTTGCCGGTAGTATCAGTCAAAGGGATCTTATTGGTATCCACCCAGGCTTGTTTACCGTCAGACTGCAACTGCGTCTCGATAATGTGATACTCGGGCTTGCCTGACTCCATCACCTTGCGATCCCAGGCGCGATAATAATCAGACTCGGAGGTCTTCCAGGCCAGGGCATAATCATCACGACCGATGATATCCTGCATTTTGATGCCTGCGTCTCGGGCAAATTGCCGGTTGCAGCCCAGATAACGCGAAGACGTGTCTTTCCAGAAGATACCCTCGGGGATATTGTCGAGCACCAACTGGAACATGTCCTGTACATCCTTGAAGGGCTGCACGTCTCGGCAAAAGAATATCCAGCCGGCCTCCATGCCGTCATCCTGGATAAAAGATGCATTTACCTGATGCCAGATATAAGGCTCATCGGCATGAGGGCGCAAACGGACCTCGATGGTGAAGCTCGGCTTGAGCTCGGCTTTGTCGGCGTAGGCAAATTTTTGCTGCACCATCTGCAGATCGGCCACATGTATCAGACCGGCATTACTGATTTGTTGATGAAATGTCTCTATCTCGACATAATTGTCCGACAAGCGAAAAAAATCGCAGGCAGCGTCGTTGATCCAGACCCGCGCTCTGTCCTGGACCTTAAAAAGGACCAGGTCTTTTAATCGATTTGTCAGCAAGAGTTGCGAGGACATGATGCTTGACGAGCCTAACCTTGCTCAACCAGGTTGACAAGAGAGTAAATGGGACTTATATTATCTTATTACTCTTTTTAGCCTGGTTTAGTTTAGTTTTAGTACCGTTCTAGATTTTAAGTCCAATTTTTACTACCAAATTTCTTAGAGAGATTTAGACATGCAAGTCGCCCGTAGAGCCATTGGGCTATATCTGTTTCCTGTGCTAGCTCTAGCAGATATAGCTTTTGCTCTGGCGATCTGCCCTGTGGCCATGGCCCAAAACAGCAATAACGCTTACTACAACTACCTCCCTCCCGAGGTAAGGCAGTTTTTGAGCAATACCCAGCGCAATCGCCCCAATAGTCGTGGCCTGCCACCGACCACGCTGGACAGCTTTGTTTACCAGGCCGGCGGTATGGCCGACCAGATCTATGGCGATGAGGGATCGACGGGTCTGCCGCCCATTGATGGCTTCAACAAACAAAACCGCATCAATAGCGGCATTTTTGGTCAGCGCGATCAGGGCATTACCACAGGCCATGGATCGTTTATGCCAGATGCCTGGGGCAATGGTTGGGAATGGGGCCGTTCTGGTTCCAATGGCGGCAATATGATGCCTATCTATCCTCCCACCACGATCGATCCTACTCAGGTAGGACTTCAGGCTCTACAAGGTACAGGCTTGACTGGCGGCTCTACCAACCAGACAGTGCTACCGGCTCCCAACGGCACTAGCATCACATATATGAGCAATCCCCCGGCCTTTATGAGCAATTTTGGCCAGTGGGCTACCGAACAAGTGCCCTATGCGGTGACCGAGGGCATGGTGCCGATTAAAAACAATCAGACAGGACAGCTCATGGGCTGGCTGGCTCCAGGCGAGAGCTTGCGCTCGTTTTTGAGCGGCCAGACCGGCAAGCTTTTGCCTCGTGAGGCAGCGGCAGCACAGGCCTTGCTCAATGGCGGCTTGAGCGCTCAGCAATTGGATTACGTCCAACAATAAAGATTGTGGACTGCCGATTTTAGGGCTGGCCTGATTTTAGGGCTTGACTGATTTTAAGACTGGTCAAACAAGACAGTCGAAAGATATCGTTCGCCAGTGCTGCAAGCCACGGTGACAATCGTCTTGTCTTTGTTTTGTGGCATTGCGGCTAGTTGCAGAGCAGCATGTATATTGGCTCCGGTCGAGATACCGGCCAGTATGCCTTCGAGTCTAGGCAGGACTCGTCCAGTCTCCAGGGCTTGATCGTTGGTCACAGTCACGACTTGATCGATGATGGACAGATCGAGCACATCAGGGACGAAACCTGCACCAATACCCTGGATTTTGTGCGGACCGGGTACCACGGCTTGTCCTGCCAGTGTCTGGGTCAAAACAGGACTATCGGCAGGTTCGACAGCAACGATCTGAACTTGTTGGCGATGCTGCTTGAGTATCTGGCCCACACCAGTGATGGTACCACCGGTACCGACGCCTGCGACAAAGATGTCGACCTCGGGACAGTCGGCCAGTATCTCAGGTGCTGTAGTCTTACGATGCGCGAGCGGATTGGCCGGATTAGAAAACTGGCCCAGGCAATATGCACCGCTGGTAGTGGCGACAATTTCTTCGGCGCGAGCCACTGCACCTTTCATCCCAGAAGCTCCAGGAGTCAAGACGATCTTGGCGCCTAAGGTGGTCAGCATTTTGCGCCGCTCGATAGACATGGTTTCGGGCATGGTCAAGATCAGCTCATAACCACGAGCGGCAGCTACGAAAGCAAGAGCGATACCTGTATTGCCTGAGGTAGGCTCGACCAAAATAGTCTTGCCTGGCTCGATGAGACCTTTTTGCTCGGCATCCTGGATCATGGAGATGCCGATGCGGTCCTTTACTGAGCCTAGAGGATTCATAGACTCGATCTTGACCAATACTCGAGCAAGAGCATTGCGCTCTCGAGCCAACCTATCCAGCTGGACTAGAGGGGTTCTCCCGATTGCACTCGCTATGTCTTTATATACTGGCATGACTATTTTCTATTTTTCTTACTGGTCTGGTTCTTTCTTTTCGGGCATCGGCTTGGGAGCATCCGGCAAGGGATTGTTGGCCTTCATCTCGGCCAGGTGCTTTTCGCCAACCTCTTTGAGGACGCGGCCCTTGCTAGCCATCTTGTTATCGCTGGTTGCCTTGCCCTGCTTGATCATCTTGTCACCCTTCTCGATCAAACCCTGATAGTGCTTGATGAGCTTTTTATACTTTTTTTGCTGGTCTTTTTCGTCAGCCGTAAAATCGGAAGGCACTGCAGATGGTGAGTTGGCACTAGGATCAGTGCCAGGGTAGATAGGATCGGCATTGGAGGGCGAGGCATTGAGCGAATTGACGGCCTGTGCCTGAGGCGAGTCGGCACCCTGGGTGGGCAAGGTAGAGCCAAAAAAATCGTTGGGGCCAGCATGGGCAGAGGGCGCGGCCAATAAGAGAGAAAGGATGGAGACATTGAGCAAAGTGCTTGTTAGCAGTATCTTGCAGTGAGTTGTAGACATTGGCTTTTCCTCTAGTCAGCTGATTGTTGCAGACCATGCGCATATTGCAATAAATGAGCATCGGACAATTGAGGTCCGAGCATTTGCAAGCCGATGGGCAGATCATTGTCGGTGGTGCCGCAAGGCAGAGAGATACCAGGTATGCCAGCCAGGTTGGCAGGTATGGTGGCCACGTCCGCCAGATACATGGTGAGCGGATCACCGGTCTTTTCGTCAAACTTGAACGGTGGTATGGGCGAAGTCGGTGAGACCAAAAAATCGCATTCAGCAAAGACACGCTCAAAATCAGATGCGATCAAACGGCGTACTTGCTGGGCCTTTTTGTAATAAGCATCATAATAGCCGGAGCTCAGAGCGTAGGTACCAAGCATGATCCGTCTTTTTACTTCTGGGCCAAAGCCCTCATGTCTGGTCTCCAGATACATATTGAGCAGGTCCTTGGCTTTGGGATCGCGCAATCCATATCTGACACCATCAAAACGTGCCAGATTGGCAGAGGCTTCTGCTGTAGCCAGTATGTAATATACAGCCAGTGCATATTTGGCGTTGGGCAGGCTGACCTCGGTGATGGTGGCACCAAGCTCGCGCATGCGCTCGATAGATGCAGACACGGCCTTATCGACCTGAGGATCGTTGCCTTGTCCCATGAGCTCTTTAAAGACACCGACACGAGCACCTTTGTAGATCTCTTGGCCGGTCTTGGCTTGCATGGCTTTGACAAAGCCTTGATCAAGAGCAGCAAAGCCGCGCTTGTTAAAGGTCTTGCCAAAAGGATCCTCGAGCGAAGTCGAATCGCGCGGATCTTTTTGTCCGCACATGGCAGCGAGTACGAGGGCGGCATCGTATGCGGTGCGCGTAAAGGGTCCGATCTGATCAAGCGAGCTGGCAAAGGCGACCAGTCCGTATCGCGAAACAAGGCCATAGGTGGGCTTCATCCCGACGACGCCACAAAAACTCGCAGGTTGCCTGATGGAGCCGCCGGTGTCCGAGCCCAAAGCTGCTACGGCAAAATCAGCCGCTACACTGGCAGCACTACCACCAGAAGAGCCCCCTGGTACATAGTCGGCATTATGCGGATTAGTGGTGCGCATGAAAGCCGAATTTTCACAAGATGAGCCCATCGCAAACTCATCGAGGTTAGTCTTACCGACGAACACGGCGCCATGCGCACGGAGGCGGCCCGGTGCGGTACCGTCGTATGGAGGGCGAAAGTCCCCGAGGATCTTGCTGGCACAGGTCGTCTTGACGCCCTGAGTGCACATATTATCCTTGAGGGCGACAGGAACGCCAAACAGTGTTTCTTTGTCCCAATCGATAGTCTCAGGTGCATCGGCCAGGCGTTTATCGAGTCGATGCGCAATCTCTCTAGCCTCATCAAAAGTAGTGGTGATAAAGGCACCTACTCGTGCCTCGTCACGCTCGATGCGCTTGATATAAGCCTCGAGCACCTGGCTCGGAGTCGCCTCACCGCTGCGATAAAGCTGGGTCAAATCATTAATAGTGCTGGCTTTGTAATCTATGGCCATGGTCTGACGATACTCTCATTTACTCTTGGAAACGCTTGTAGATCAAGGAGCAATTGTGCCCACCAAAACCAAAACTATTGGTCATAGCGACGTCCACTTGCGACTTTTGAGCCTGGTTGGGGACGTAATTGAGGTCACAGGCTGGATCGGGATCGTCCAGGTTGATCGTAGGAGGCAGTATATTGTCCCTGATCGCCATGACGCAGCAAGTTGATTCGACAGCGCCAGCAGCACCAAGCAAATGACCGGTCATCGATTTTGTCGATGAAATCGCCAATTTGTGAGAGGTGGCGTGCTCGCCAAACACTCTCTTTATGGCATTTGTCTCGGCTACATCACCCAATGGAGTCGATGTGCCATGAGCGTTTACATAATCGACATCATGCGGCTGCAGCCCTGCTTGCTTGATGGCAGCCTGCATGGCTCTAGCAGCGCCCTCGCCATCGGCACAAGGCTGCACAATATCAAAGGCATCGCCTGTATTGCCATAACCGACAATCTCGGCAAGGATGGTGGCGCCCCGAGCTTTGGCATGAGAAAGAGACTCGAGTATCAGTGTCGCAGCACCTTCGCCCATGACAAAGCCATCTCGTTTTTTGTCAAAAGGAGAGCTTGCTTTTTGAGGATTCTCGTTGCGAGTACTCAGCGTGCGAGCAGCACTGAAACCAGCCATCACCAGCGAAGCTATGGGCGCTTCTGAACCTCCGGCGAACATTACGTCGGCCTCGCCGCGTTCGATAATACGATAGGCATCGCCTATCGAATGCGCAGAAGTAGCGCATGCAGTAACGGCGCAACTATTTGGCCCTTTGGCACCATGGGTGATCGAAACCCAACCGGCCGGCATATTGACGATCAGCATGGGCACCGTAAATGGTGAGCACCTGCCGGGTCCTTTTTCGACCAGTATCCTAAATTGATCTTCGATCGACTGAAAGCCGCCGGCAGCAGAACCAAACGAGACACCGACTCTTTCGGGGTCTTCTTTGCTCATATCCAAACCAGCGTCACGCACTGCCAATATAGAAGAAGCTATTGCGAACTGGATGAAACGATCGGACCTCTTTACTGTTTTGTGGTCCATATATTGGAGTGGATCAAAGTCAAAGATCTCTGCTGCGATCTTGCAAGCAGGTCTCAATTCTTCTGGTATGCGCCTGACATAATCGACTCCTGATTTGCCTGCTACGATACCTTTCCAAAAATCGTCGCGACCTATCCCTACGGATGAAATTGGCCCCAGGCCGGTTACGACAACTCTTTCTTTAGACATGATCCCGCCTTAACTAAAAAAAACATCCCACAACAAAGCGGGTCACGCTTGGTGACCCACCCCATTGTGTTCGATGACCGCGTTTAAAAACCGATTTAAACGTGGTTAGAAATGTACTTGACTGCTTCGCCGACGGTGGTGATTTTTTCAGCATCTTCATCGGGGATTTCCATGCCAAACTCTTCTTCGAGAGCCATAACGAGCTCGACGGTATCCAAAGAGTCAGCACCAAGATCCTTAGTGAAGCTTGCTTCCATGGTCACTTCTTCGCCGTTGACGTTGAGTTGAGCGACGGCTACCTTCTTAACTCTCTCGAAGGCTTCCTTTTCTTCCATGAGTAACTTATCTCCCTTAAAAACGCACGTAAAATTGGCTGGACACTAAGGTGTGCCAAGACGATTAGAATATCACGTCGACTTGGCAAAACTCAGAGTGTAAATCTAGGTATAGAGACCGCCATTGACTTCCATTACCTGGCCTGTAACATAGGCCCCAGGCCCCGCAAAGAAGACCACAGCCCTGGCTATGTCCTCCGGAGTGCCCATTCTGCCCAGCGGAATCTTTTCGATAACCTTGCTTATAATTTCCTCACCAAGGGCCTGGGTCATGGCAGTATCGATAAATCCAGGCGCAACTGCATTAGAAGTAATGTTGCGTGAAGCATATTCCAAGGCAATGGTCTTGGTAAAACCGATCAAACCAGCCTTGGCGGCAGCGTAGTTGACCTGGCCAAAATTGCCGTGTACGCCGGTAGTGGAGGCAATATTGATGATGCGACCAGAACGTTGCTTGCTCATCACCTTGAGGACAGGCTGAGTGACCTTAAAGGCCGAGGTGAGGTTGGTATCGATGACTGCCTGCCACTGTTCTTGAGACATCCGCATAAATAGTGCGTCTCGAGTGATACCGGCATTGTTGACGAGGATGTCGATACGGCTCCACTTGGCCATGACTGCTTCGACCATTTTGGCCACAGAAGCCCCATCAGTCACATTGCAAGGAACTGCCAGAGCAGCCTCACGACCTGCTTGCTTATTGATCTCGGCAGCGGTGGTCTGGCACAACTCTTCGTTGATGTCCGAGATGACGATATTTGCGCCTTCTTGCAATAAGGCTTCGGCGATGGCGCGACCGATACCACGGCCAGAGCCGGTTACGATCGCCACTTGATCGGCTAGTGTGCTCATCTAAATAGTATGTCCTTAAATAACCCTTGTTGAGACATCTAATTTACTGCCTGAGCTTGGCATAAGTCTCCCTGTTGAAAACTACTCGACAATTTTTTAAACGTTTTCCAAAAGCATCATTAGATTAAATGTGAGACTTTCTTCCTTTATTTAGGGGAAATAGTGGGAATCCTACGTATGAGATGGGCGGAACTCGTAGTGACATATATCCTTTAGTCACTTAATCTCGTTTCATAACCGACGAATCAATAGCCATAGAAACCGCCAGATGTTTGCCTTGCAAGCTAAAAGCCGGCGGGCTTCGTGCACCTGTTTTTTCCAGTCGGCGCCCCATAGGAAACTGGAGTTACACATAGATGCTCGATCTGGATGCTTTGCTTGCTAAACCCAACCAAGATAAGACAGCCAAAGACGCCCACGACCTGCTCGTGCAGGATGCATCAAAAAATCCAGATCCAGATCTCAAACCAAGTTCAAATTTTAATGCGAGCCTCAAGCAAGTTTTATCGAGTCAGGATCTAGTGAAGCCTGCCAATGATGTCGATAGCCAGAAGGCTGGGGTCAATCAAAATAATAAAACTACAGTAGAAGAAATAGTCGCCAATAATAAGGTCGCTCGCTACGGGCTTGTTACAGCTGAAGGCCTTGCTTATTCAGTGCCGGGAGCATTTAAGGCCGTCGGTCATGACTTGAGCAACCCGCTTGAGCTTGGTGCCAAGGTCGGCATGGCAGCAACGGTAGGGATGGCAATGAAAGTGATCCTGCCAAAGACAGGCGTAGGCAAGGCCATCGTCGGCGGTGTCATGGGCTATTACATGATCAAGGATGCTATCAAGCCGCTAGGTGAAGCATACGAAGAAGCAGGCAAGGCCAGAAATATGGACGAGGTCCACAAGGCCGCGCAAAAAATGGGCGACGGCCTTGGCAAGTTTGCCTGGGACAGCTATCTAGGCTCCAAAGTCGGTCTAAAAGCCGAAAAATGGACCGGCAATATGATGGAAGCAAGGCTCGGTACGGCCAGATATTCAAACTTTGAGAAAGCAAAAGTAGACTTCTTTTCAAGCGACGATTATTTAGTCGGACGCACGCTCAATCGCGTAGTCAAGCCAATTGACAATCTCACCGACATGATCTCGCAAAAGATGGTGCGCAAACAACAAGAACCAGAAGTCGTGCTCAAGGATGTAGTTCACAAGTTTCAAGAAGTCCAGGAGCAAAATGCTTTTACGACTCTCACCACAAAGATCCATTTCAACGGCATGTCCACCAGGGATGCAAAACCAGTCGGGTTTTCTCAGACTCTCGACTTGTTGACTTCGGGCATAGATCCTCGCAAGTATCAAGCTGACGATCTGGAGCGCATATTGGCGCAAAAGGGATCGTCTCTTGCCGATGATGTCGTCGCACCGACTGCCGGCACAATAAAACTGACGGCCCAGACCAACGAGCAAATGCCTTTTACGGCTCAAGCAAGATCGATCATCGGCAAAGATAAAGAGTTTAAGGACGGATTTAAAGGCGAAGCCCCGGATGCCAACGGAACCAAGATAACCGTCACCGATAAGGATATTGCACAGCCAGCAGCTATCGCCAAGTCATATGGCACCAAGGCAGAGCAAGAGCTCAATGCAGACACGGTCAAAAAGATGGCCGAAATGAATCGTAAGGACATGGCCGAATGGGATGATACCCGGGTCTTGATCGAAGATGCTAAAGAAAATCTGCTCGGTCCAATTCATGCTGCCACCACCCCTGGTTATCAAAAGATGGACCCAGGTTATATACTTTCGCGTAACCAGGCGGTTTCCATAGGCAATCAGATAAAAACCGAAAAGGACTTGCAATACGTCATGCCCCTGCTCTCTCGCTGGAGCGGCGCAGCCAATCAGCATATCTCCAAAGGTTTAGGCGAGACTGCCAACTATAAAAAAGAATTTGACCTGCTCGCACAAGAGATCCACTCGACTCTGGTGCGAAATATGCGTAAGAACGGGATCGATCCTGACGCCGTCTTGAGTTCCAAAAATCCTCCTGTTTTTTCTATCTCGCATGATGGCGGCTCGGGACCTCACACGATGCGCCAGATAGACGGAGTCTGGAATGTAGACCACGTGCTTTATCCACGCAATATGGTGGGCACCAGGAGCACCACATCTTCGGGTATTTACGGTCACGAGATTGGTCACGACCAATACGGTGGCATCCTTAAATTTGACGAGTCGATCAGAGACGAGGTCATTCAAAAAGCCGTGGCCAAAGGGCTAGGCGCGAGAGCGTCCGAAAAAGTCACCGTACCCGGCCAGGGTGAGATGACCAAGGCAGAGCTGATCGAAAACATCTTTAAGGCTCAGGCCGATGAAAACACTGCCGATATCTGGGGAGCAGCCTGGACCGGACATAATGGCGGCGGGGCCCTTGGCATACTCTTGCAGTCGATGCGTAAAGGCGGACAACTGGAGACTCGCAACGTCTTTGGCAAAGACTTTGTCTCTCCTGAAAATCCTCTCGGTTTCGAAGTACACGCCTTTGATGCTATAAGGCCAAAGATCGTTGCCTCGACAATGAGAGCGAGAGCCAATGGCGATCAAAGAACCCTTGATTATGCAAAGGCTCTGGATAGTTATGCCGACGATGCTTCCAGACCTGGCGACTACGTTTTTGCCAATATGGACAAACCAGGCGAGACAATAGTCATACCGCGCAAAGACCTCGAGGCAGTAATTCCTCACCTGATAGATGCCCAGATGAACACTCCCCTGCCTGCTCTGCAAGGCAAGACTTTTGGAGATATTCTGCCCGATCTGCCATCGCACCTGGGCAAGATGGATACCCTTGCCGACCTCATGGTAGATGCTGTGACCAAGGGTAAGAAACCTTCAGAAATACCTTTTGATACCAGCCATTACACCATCAACCAGGTCTTTGGAGCAGGCATGCCTGCAGCCTTGAGACTAGTATCCAAAGGTATGGACGCGACTGATGCCAACAAGGCCGTCAATCGCATGAGCGACTACCTCAGAGCTCTCTACCATGATAACGATCCTCACATCGATCCCCTCAAACCTACAACCCTACAGGCAATCAGACTAAACTCGCCCAAGGAGCTGGTCTCTGGCACTAAACGGATAGCAAGCGAACTCGTCGATGCATCGGGCAAGGTGATCGGCAAGCAACCACTCGCTCGCGAAGCAGTAGCCGAACGCACAGCCGGTCTGGGAGGAGCAGTCGCTGCCCTGTCGGTATCAGAACAGTTTCGCAAGGAAAAGACCGAAAGCAATATGGCTCGTCTAGGTGACGATATCGTCAGTAATGCCAATAATGCCATAGCTCAATCTGATTGGCTCAAGCAAAAAGATAGATTGGGCAAGGACCTCACGCGCGGCGAGAGACTCAGGTCTCGCATGCTGGAGCAGGATAAGGGGTAAAATACCTCAGTAATTTCCTGCAAGGGATCTGTACTGTGCGTTTATTTTCGATTGGCATGCTTGCCCTGTCCGCTCACCTTTTTATATTTAGCCTTTCGCAGCTGCAATCAGCAGAGGCGCAGATGGGTTCGGGTCGGTACGATCCGACCTCGGTCAACAATATGGCTGGAGGCAGGCAGCTTTTTTCGAGCGGAATGAAGGCCTTTCAAATGGGCGACTACCAGGCGGCAGTGACCCTGCTCAAGCAAGCCCAAAATGCCGATCACCAGAACAAGGAGATCACTCACATGCTGGCTCTGGCTCAGGCCGAAGCTGGAGACAATTACAACGCCGGTATTAGTTTTAGAGGGGCTCTCACCCTCGACTACAATTTTGTCGAATGTCGCAATAACTACGGGCTTTTTCTCAAAAAGCTAGGCAAGTTGGACGAGGCCAAGGCCCAATTTAAAGAGTGTATCAAGATCAAGCCCCAGTACGCCCCTGGACACTACAATCTGGGCACCATCTATCGAGCCCAGGGCGATCTGGACGGAGCTATCGATAGCTTCAAGACAGCCACAAGACTCAATCCCAATTATTTTGAGGCTCAGCGTGATCTAGGTTTGACTACCTACGAAAAATTTGAACGCGGCGATGGAGGGGAAATAAGCGAATCTCTCGAGAAACTGCAAATTGCCGAAAACCTCGTGCCTCACAATGCAATGATCCATTACCATCTAGGCAATATCCTCTGCGCCGAAGGCAATCTAGACGCAGCAGAGATCAAGTTTCGCAAGGCTCTGACAAACGATCCCAAGCTGGCCGCAGCACATTGGGAGATGGGCCGTCTCAGGTATTTGCGGGGTGACCCCAATCGAGCATTATTTGAGATCTCTCGTGCACTCCAGATCTCTCCCAGTTACACCGAGGGCAAGGGCTACCCTGCTCTGGACCGAGTCAAGGTAAAAACTCTCGAGGGCAAGGCTGCCCAACTGACAGGCGACTATCCCCGAGCGATCGAGGCCTTGCGAGATGTCTCTACACTGACTGCAAACAATGCCCAGACGCTCAAGCAAATAAGCGAAATCTCGCGCATCAATCGTAACGCTCAAAATCGCAAAAAAGGCGAAGCCGACCCAGAAGAAGTGCGAGCCTTGATATCAAAAGGCATTGCAGCGACAGAGAGCGGCGATCTCGCTCAGGCCAAGGAGATCTTTAGCCAGGCTGCGGAGCTCGATCCCAAAAACTTTATCCCTTTGCAAAACCGCGGTTTGATACTAGAAGCCGAGAACAATCTCCAAGAAGCCGGCGAAGATTATCAAAAGGCAGTCGAATTGGCCCCTCGTTATGACGGACTTTATTACAATTTTGGCTATTTCCTCGAAAAATTAGGCCGCAAGAGTGAAGCTGGAGCATGGTACAAGCGTTTTCACGAGATTGCTGGCAAGTATCCATACGATCCTAAGCACATAGTCTCTCTGCAGCAAGATCTGGCCAGGGAAAATGCCCGAAATAAGGCCAATCGTAAACGTGGGTATTGATGATCGACCGGTTTGGCCTCAATGACAGCAAGCAGCTGCTAAAATCTGGCCATGTCAAAAGCAATCACCACGCTCAGCCTGCAAAAATACAAAAGAGACGGCCGCAAAATTGTCGCTCTTACTGCATATGATTATTCGATGGCCAAGATATTAGATAAGGCGGGCGTGGATGTAATCCTCGTCGGCGATAGTCTGGCCATGGTGGTCATGGGTGAAAGAACCACTCATAGCGTCACGATGGAAGAAATGCTGCATCACACCAGGGCAGTCACGCGGGGCACGCAGAACGCTTTAGTGGTGGCCGACCTGCCTTTTATGAGCTATCAGGTGGATGTGACGCAGGCGATCATGAATGCAGGAAGATTTATCAAAGAAGCCCGCGCTCACGCTGTCAAACTAGAAGGCGCCACTAGACTCAACCTCGAGATCATAGAAAGGCTGACCGGTATGGGCATACCAGTAATGGGCCATTTAGGCTATACACCCCAGGCCATACATGGACTTGGAGGCGCCAGAGTCCAGGGCCGTTCTGCCCAAGATGCGATCAAGTTGATAAACGACGCCAGAGCCGTCCAGGACGCAGGCTGCTTTGCAGTGGTACTGGAGATGGTGCCGACCCCGATTGCCAAAGCGGTCTCAGAGAGGCTGGAGATCCCCACCATAGGCATTGGAGCTGGTAATGTATGCGACGGTCAGATCCTGGTTGTCGACGATCTGCTGGGCAAGTTTACTGACTTTTTGCCACGTTTTGTCAGACGCTACGCCAACCTTGCCGATATCTGCGAAGAAGCCGTGCGCCATTATGGTGAAGACGTAAAAACGCAGGCTTTTCCAAACGAGTCAGAGTCGTTTATCCTGCCTCGCGCTCAAGAAGAAGAATTTGAAAAAATGCTTGCCGATCTGGATAAGCAATAGGCTATTTTAGTGACAGGTACCGCAAGAGTGAGTTGAGCAAGAGCCGCAACCTCCTGACCTGGTACCGGAGCTCGAGCTAGAACTGCTTTTCTGACCAACATCCGGAGTCGATCCCTTGGTCCTGATAAACATGTTCCAGATGCGCGAGACATTTGCAGAGCCACATTTTGAGCAGGTAGTCTCGGTCGGATCGCTCATAGAACGCTCCACCTCAAATTCTTCTCTACATTCGCTTTCAGCACAACGGTAGTCATATCTGGGCATGACGAACTCTCCTATTTATCCGGATTTTTGTTTATAGCATCCTGCTTGCGAGGGAGATCCAATTTGCCCGTCGCGATAGCCACCACATCATTGACCATGACCACCACCATCAATGCCAAAAGGCTCAAAAATCCCCATTTGACCAACTCGCCCTGGGCCCTTTCTTCCATTGGCTTGCCACGCAATTTTTCGAGAGTCATAAATGCCAGGTGTCCCCCATCAAGCGCTGGCCAGGGCAAAAGATTGATCACCGCCAGGTCCATGCTGATCATGATGGTAGTCATGATCAAAGATGTCCAATCACGCGAGACCATGTCGCCTCCGACTTTGACCACGGCTAATACACCATGGAGGTCACCTAAACCAGGCTTGTTGGCTTGAGATTTATCATCTCTGTTTAGAGCGCGGATAGGTGCAGTGGCTATATTTGTCACCATATCGCCCAGTCCAGCGAGCATGGCATTGGTCCTGATACCTAGCTCCTCGCCCGCTTGTATGGCTACTTGCAGAGGATTGCCTTCGACAGGGCGAAACTCTTCTTTTTCGCCTAGCGCCATGCCAACCTTGCCCTGCGCATTTGGCGTGATCGGTATCTGGATCATTTGCCCATTACGTAGGACTTTTAGTGTGACTGGCTGGGAGGCATGCTGACCCAAATAAGTGATGAGCTTTTGCGAACGATCAATAGAGATATCGTCCACGCCTTTGATCTGATCCTGCGGCAAGACACCTGCATTTTTTGCTATAGGATTTTCGGCGACTAGGCTCGAGACCTGGACCTGCGGGGTAGGCTTGCCGAGACCATAAAACAAGCCCAGCATGAGCAAGTAGGCAAAGATGACATTGAAAGTCACACCGGCCACTGCAACCAGGGCTCTTTGCCAGATAGGAAATTTTTTGAAAGGTTTGAGTTTGATGCCAAATACATCTTCGGCTGCGTTGGTTTCGTCGCCAAGCTCGGGAATAGCGACATATCCACCCAAAAACGCTGCATGGATGCGAAACTCAGTATTCCAGCGCTTACCAAGGGAGATGCTCGGTCCAAAGGGCAAGCCGAGACCGAACACAGGCGTTTGAAAACCAAAAAAGCGAGCCACAAGAAAATGCCCGCACTCGTGGACAATGATCAAGACACTCAAAATACCGAGCATGACCAAAATACCAAAGGCTTTTTCGAATAGCACGAGCGACTCCTATGCTTAGATAGCCGACTCTACCTCGCGCGCCGGCTCGATACTGACATCCTTGTAGTAGTATGCGAGTATCTGCTTAGCATTATAGCCTTTTTCGGCCAGGGCTTTGGCTCCCCATTGAGACATGCCAAGGCCATGACCAAAGCCACGTCCGGCGATGAGATAGCCCTGGTCGCACTGGCTTATAGAAAATGAGGTGCTGGACAATTTGAGGGCCTTGCGCATCTCTGCGCCACTGATGAATTTAAACTTGTTGCTGCCGACAAGAAGCACGTCTTTGACCCTTTGGCCATCACCAGGATAGCGACTAATTACAAAAACCGAGATCAGATCGCTGTCAGGGGCGATTAGTCTTGCCAAATCGCTAGCAGCAAATGTCTTGGACCAGGTAAAAAGCGGCGAAGCATCATCATAGTCAGGCACTACTTTGAGATAAGGTACCGGCTTGCTCCAAACGTTTTCGGCCAATTCAGTGACACCGCCACTAGTACTGTGGAAAAATGCCGAGACGATCTTTTGATCGTATTTGATCACAGTCTGACTCGTGCTCTGCACAGCTCGGTTTGTTTCTTCGCATTCGGCTGAAACGCCCGCGTAGACCTGATCCTCGACTGTATTTTTGACATCATAGCCATCTTTGCTGTGCTTGCCGAGATTGGCCCAAGCATAAGACCTGGCAGCAATCGCCTGCGCTTTGAGCACTTCGGGATGCCATTTGGACGGCACTTCAGATGGTACTACCGACAAGAGATAGTCTTCGATAGGGAGGATATTGATGACACTGTAGCCGGTGACCTTGCCATTGCTTGATGCATTGGGCCTGAGCAAAAAATATCCGCGATAGAGTTTGTCGTTGTAACCAAGCAGGCCACTGGTCTGGGATCTGCCATTTTTGTCTGGATAGATGATATAAGAGGCATCGTTATCCAATGCAGTCACGATAGGCGGCAAGTCGCTTGGTATAGCGCTTGGTGGCAAAAAAGATGCTTTTGCTATGCCTGATGCATTGGCTCGATCTATCCCTATCCGCGCCAGATAGGGATTGTTAGCGTTTATGGTAGCTGGTGCTAGAGCCAATCGGCCATCAGCACCATAGCTGACATTGAAAGTGCTTTGCTCGGTTATCCTGCCCATCGCACTGGTCTGCCCATCGAGAGCAGATACTTTATAGATCCTTGCGCCCTCGGGACAGTCCAGGACAAATTTGTTGGCCGTGCCCAAAAGGACTCGGATGACACCAGACTCTGATTGTAAGGGCGCTCCGAGATATAGAGGCGCGGATGCGCCACTGTCTGGTATCACTTGAGTATCTTGTTGTATCTGAGCACATGCAGCATGCTGGCTGGAGCTAATGGCCAGAGCAAGTCCTGCCACCAATATGGTAAATCGACAATTGAGATATCTGGTGCGCCAAGACTTTGCTTTTTGATGGGAGCGGTTACGTCTGGACCAGGACTTTGGCAAATGATTGCCGTCATCTGTATTTGCTTCTGTTCTAGCCATGGCCTTTGCAATGGCTTCTGCATCAAGATAAGCAGCAATAGCTGCACTTATAGCGCAAGCTTGCTCGGTCGTGGCAGTAGTATCGATCTTTATTTCCATAGCACTTTGCAATTATATACAATAAATCCCGCCATGCTTTATAAGCAGGCGGGATTTAGGCAGGTTTGTAGATTAGACCTGTTTTTATCGGATATAGCGATCAGCCTTTAAGGGCTTCTGCTCCACCGACGATTTCGAGCAATTCTTGAGTGATTGCTGCTTGCCGCGCCTTGTTATAGATCAAGGTCAAGCTGTTGATCAATTCGCGAGCATTGGTCGAAGCATTGGACATCGCGTTCATACGAGCAGCCAACTCAGAAGCGGCGGCCTCTAATAGAGCTTGATAAATGACGTTTTGGACGTATTTTGGCAAAAGCTCTTTTTCTAAAACATCGATAACCGATGGCTCAAATAAACGAATAGGGTGCAGGCCACGCTCTGGAGTTTCGGCACTGGGCATATGCACAGGCAGATACTTGGTATTTACCACTTCAGAACGCAGCATCGAGACAAAGTCTGTACCGATGATTTCTATGGCGTCTACTTCTCTGTTTGTGTAGAGTTCGCAAGCAAACTCAGAGATCAATTTTGCCTCTTCTACCGTAGGGATCGCAGGCAATAGAGTATACGAGTGATACTTTTTGATCTGCACACCTTTAAAGAAAGTAGCTGCCTTAAGACCGATAGTGATGAGGCCTACTTCTTTGCCTTCGGCCTTGAGAGTCTGGATGCGAGACAGAGCCTCTCTCAAGACCGTACCGTTATAGCCGCCACAAAGACCGCGGTCGCTAGAAAGCACTATGAGAGCGACTTTCTTTACTTCGCGTCTTTGCAAAAGGACCAGATCTTGCAGATCTGAAGGACTGACCTCAGCGACAACCTCGCGCAAGATCTTTACCACGGCTTTGGTAAAGGGACGGGCTGCTTGCACACGCATTTGCGCCCGGCGCACCTTGGCTGCGGCTACGAGTCTCATAGCGCGGGTTATCTTTTGAGTCGATTGAACTGACCGAATTCGCGAACGAATTGCTTTTAGGTTAGGCATTAGGGTTTTCTCAAAAATTAGGGCTTAAAGAAATTGGCCTTGAACTTTTTGAGGTGCTCTACAAGAGCGGCCTCATCGGCTTCCGAAGGTTTATCGGTGCCGTTGTACTTGGTTTCGATTTCCTTGGCCTGGGTACCGAGATACTTGAACCACTCATCTTTAAACTTGATGATGTCCTTGCCTTCTACATCATCGAGCACACCAGAGTTGGCGGCAAAGATGATGGAAACTTGTTGAGCCTGGCTCAAAGGCTGGAATTGTGGTTGCTTGAGTACTTCGGTGAGCTTTTGTCCACGCTTGATCTGGTTTTGCGTCGACTTATCCAGATCGGAGGCAAATTGAGCAAAGGCTTCTAGCTCTCTAAACTGAGCCAAGTCGAGTCTCAATTTACCAGCTACGCCTTTCATGGCCTTGGTCTGAGCCGATCCACCTACACGGCTGACAGAAATACCGGCGTTGATAGCAGGTCTGACACCAGCGTTAAAGAGGTCGGTCTCCAAAAAGATCTGTCCATCGGTAATCGAGATCACATTGGTAGGGATGTAAGCGGATACGTCACCAGCTTGGGTCTCGATGATTGGCAGAGCGGTCAGCGAACCTGCACCAAGTTTGTCTGAGAGCTTGGCTGCACGCTCGAGCAAGCGGCTGTGCAGATAAAATACGTCGCCAGGGAATGCTTCGCGGCCCGGCGGACGACGGAGCAAGAGAGACATGGTTCTATAGGCAGTGGCGTGTTTGGACAAATCGTCGTATACGAGCAAGGCGTGTTGACCACGATTCATAAAGTATTCGCCCATCGCTACCCCGGCATAGGGAGCAAGGAACTGCAGAGCCGGTGCGGCTGTAGCAGGAGCGTTGACGATGATGGTGTACTCCATCGCGCCGTTTTCTTCTAGCACCTTTTGGATGCGACCGACGTTGCTATTTTTTTGTCCGATGGCAACGTAGATGCAGATAGGACGATTGGGCTGATTTTTTTGGTTGATGATGGCATCGATGGCTACTGCTGTTTTGCCCGTTTGGCGGTCACCGATGATCAATTCACGCTGTCCACGACCAATCGGGATCATTGCATCGATAGCAGCAATACCAGTCATGAGAGGTTCGTGTACCGATTTTCTGGCAACGATACCCGGAGCTTTGACCTCGATGGGCGAGTACTCGGTAGTAGAGATCGGTCCCTTGCCATCCAGAGGTTGGCCGATTGAGTTGACCACGCGACCAAGGAGAGCCTCACCTACAGGCACAGAAGCGATGCGCCCTGTGGTACGGACTTCCATACCTTCAAAGATTTTGCGACCTTCGCCGAGTACTACGACACCGACGTTGTCCTCTTCGAGGTTGAGCACCATGCCCATGGTTTTTTCTTCGTCGTTAAACTCTACGAGTTCGCCAGCCATGGCTTTGTCCATGCCATATATGCGAGCAATACCATCACCTACCTGCAATACGCTACCAACATTGGATACGTTGAGCGAGGAGCGATATTGCTCTAGCTGTGTCTTGAGTACCGAAGTGATTTCATCAGGCCTGATTGCCATGGGTTTGTCCTCTTTTTTATGAGATTTATACTGCGAGAAGAGTCTTTTCGATTTGGTTCAGTCGACCTCTCAGACTACCGTCGATCACTTGATCGCCCAGCTTGAGAACGACTCCACCAATCAAGCTCGGGTCGACCGAGACATTAAGATCGAGCTTTTTGCCGAGATGCTCAGTCAGTTGAGCCTTGATATTGGCGATCGAATCATCGGCCAATTGCTCGGAGCAGACCAGATCGGCACTGACGACATTCTTTCTCTCGTTGAGCAGAAGTTGATAATTGCTCTCGATGAAAGGCAAAATGTCCAGACGACGCTTGTCTGCCAATAAATTGATCAGCCTATCGCTGACATCGCTCAATTTGCCACCAAAAAGACTGTTGAGAAAGGCCTTTTTTTGTTCTGGTGGAATTGATGGGTGATTGATGATGACAGTGGTGTCACGATCAGATCCCATCACTTGATTGATAGCATGCAATTCGGCCAGGACCAAATCGGCAGCTTCTGGGCCTTGTTGCTCGGCCAGTTCGATCACGGCTTCAGCGTAACGACTGGATACTCCTTGCAGTTCTGTATTCATTTTCTATCTGTTTCCACTTATTTGGATGCCGATTGGAAAGACTGGGTCGCGACTGCCGAACCTTTGGGATTGAGTGTCTCCAATTGCTCCATAAATTGATTGAGCAATTGCCCTTTCACTTCATGGTTGGTCTGGCTCTGGAGTTGGGCTTCGGTCAGCTGCACAGCGGCCTTAATAGTCGCCTGCCGCAATTCGTTGACCAAAAGCTGACGCTCGCCCTGTACGGCTTGAGCAAACTTGTGGTTCATCTCAGCGATGTCTTTTTGTGTTTGCTCGGCAATCTGAACCTTCATCTGCTCGGCCAGTGATCTGGCTTCGGAGAGGATCGCTTCTTCTTCGGCTTGAGCATTTGCCACGCTCGACTCTTGTTTTTGCAAGAGATTATGAGCCATTTCCCTGGCTTCTTTAGCCTGAGAGATTGCAAGATTGATGTTGTCTTCTCTTGCTTTGAGCATGGGAGGCAGGTTTTTGGACATGATCCAGATAACAAAACCGATCAGGACCAGCCAGTTGATCACATTGTTTTCAAACATGGCATTAACGCCATTGGCCTCTACTTCTGCCAGAAAAAATTCTGTCAACAAATACATTAGAGAGCCTCCTCGAGAGTCTTTCTCACTAGACCTTGATCTTGCGAGAGACTGCTTGCGTGACCAGGACCAAGGAGCTTTTCGAGCATCATATTGACGAGCTTGACTTCTTCTTCGACCAGACCATCCATCAGTTTCGTTTTTTCTTCAGACAGGGTCCGGCGAGCAGCTTCCAGTTTCTGGCGCCCCTCCTCCATCACCTTTTCCATTTCTTTATTGCGCTTCTCTTGAGCCTCTCCAATCGCAGTATTGATAATCGCTTGCGCTTGTTCGCGCACCGAACCAAGACCTTTTTGATAGGAGTCGGTTTTCTCTTCTGCTTGCTTACGCATATCTCTGGCAGCATTGAGATCGCCTTCGATGTTTGAAGCCCGGGCAGCCAGAACGGCCGCCACGGGCTTAACGAAGACGAGATTGAGTGCCCACATGAAAAGCAGGAAACTGACTAAAAGTACTATCAGGGTGCCGTTTAATTCGAGCATGTTATTACTCTTTGTTCTCGTTTTTGTCTATTGCTGAGTACAGTCCAAACAACCGGGTTTAGCCGGGGAGTTTGCTGCCGTATTGGAAAAGCAAGAGAGCGATAAGGAATGCGAAAAGACCGAGAGCTTCCATAAGAGCGGCAAAGATGATGCCGTTGATGAGAAGCTTGCCTTGCATTTCAGGCTGACGAGCCATGCCTTCGAGGGCCTTCGAGGCTGCGATACCGATACCGATACCAGGAATGCCGACGCCTACAGCACCGAGAGCGGCTCCAAATAGGGCTGCCGACTTGAGTACTACTGTACCGTCGATGCCACCAGCCACGGCTCCGGCTTGGGCAATAAGTTGGTGATCCACTGCAAATCTCCTTGACTTGAATACGATCGAAATTAATTCGCCATCTGCCGAGCAGACAAGCGATCTAGATGCCTTCTGCAAACGGCCCTGCAATTATAACAGGCTGGCATGGCCCGATTGAGCCTCCTGTGAGGCCTGAGAGCCACTTAACCCAGAGCTGAGATCCAGGCCAGATGTGCCTTATGAAAGAAGCCCGCAAGTAATTGAGTTGCCAAAGCGGCATTTGTGCTCATATAAAAGTGAACAATTTCATAAACTATTAGTCTTAGAATCGGGAACATTTGGTTACCTTATAGCTCGCAAATATATTTCAAGACAAAAAGAGAGGGAGCTTATGCATCCCCCTCTTTTTTTTATGCTTATCTGATCTGACTAATGGTGCTCTGCAACCGCGACACCGATATAGATGGAGGTCAAAAGAGTAAAGACGAAGGCTTGAACCATAGCGATAAAGATCTCGAATCCCATGACTGCGGTCGGTACAAACACTGGGCAGATCTTGAGGAAAGAAGAGCGGAGCATTTCGTCAGCTGTGATGACCAGCAAGAGTCGGAATGCCAGGGTTGAAGGTCTAACGATCAAATCGAGCCATTCGAGTGGAGCGACTGGCTTGATAAAAAAGAGCTTGGCATATTCGCCGCCATGTACCATCAGGCCGGAGACCAGATAAGTCAGGACGGCAATGCCGGCGAGAGCGGCAGTGGTATTAAAATCGGTGGTAGCAGCGGCTACTTCAAAGTGCTCGCCATGCATGTGCGGCCACCAATGCTGATGCTCGAGCACTGGAAAGGGCAAGATACCGAGAAGGTTGGAGCCGAGTATAAATGTAAACATAGCGCAGAGCAGGGGCAGATAGGTCTTGTATCTGTGTTCGCCAATCGCGCCCTTTGCAATATCAGCCACGAAAGTGTAAAGACTCTCAAGTATTGCCTGCCCGGGGCCGCCTGCGCCCTGGACTACCAGATTGCTGGATACCGAAGCACACCCAACGATAATCAAGACCATTGCCGTCCAGGCCATGATCACTGTATCGGCATGGATGTCGCCGACTGTACCAAATGGACCGAGAGCTATCGAATTGATGCTGGGATCGTGGACTAGTTCTGAAAGGGGTAGGTTTTTACCGAGCATTGGCTTTGTGCGTCCCGTGTATATACGACTATGTCAAGCGGCCTGGCCGATTGCATAGGCAATAATAACAGACGCCTGGACTCGTTAATTTGCGTCTCTGACTGCTTTAAAGCGCTCTAAACTACTCTTGGTCCGAATGACCGTCTTGGGTGTCGTCTGCGATATCCAGCCTGCTAACCCGGCCTTCGGAGATCTGGTTGGAGCGTCTGACGACATAGACGATACTCAGGCCGAAACCGATAAAAATCCCAAATGCCGTGCCCAATGGCGAAGAATGCAAAACCTGATCGGCCCAGCTGCCCGCAAAGTATCCGGCGATCGAGCAGACGATGATTGATGAGCCGAGTTCGGAAGCGACCATTATCTGGGCTCCGAGAGATGCACTGCTTTCGCCGATTTTATTCTTCATAATGTTTTCAGCATAGCATTTGATTTATAGAGAAAAAACCGGGCATAAAAATGGAAATCAGGGAAATGTCCTGAAACTTATGCTTAAATCAAGTTTTTATTAGCCCTTGCAGGAGTCGTTCAATGTTCGACCGGTTGGCACAAATCATCAGAGCAGCATTCAACCAAATTTTGGGCAAGGCCGAAAATCCAGCCATGATGTTGGAACAGACCTACAACGATCTCAACAATAATGTCATCCAGGTCAGACAGGCAGTCGCTCAGGCCATTGCAAGCGAAAAACAACTCGAATTGTTGATGCAAAAAAACAAGGATCAGGCCGCAACCTGGCAAAACCGAGCCGCCATGGCGGTGCAGCAAAACAATGACGAGCTGGCCAGACAGGCACTCCAGCGCAAGCAACAATTTGCCCAGACAGCAGCAGATCTCGAAGCTCAGTACAAACAGCAAAAAGCCAATACAGACAATCTACGCCAGAGGCTTGTCGAGCTCGAAAGCGAACTAAACAAGACCAATGCCAAAAAGAACATGCTTATTGCTCGCGACAAGGCAGCTCAAGCCACTATGAAGGCCAACGAAGTCCTCTCAAGAACTTCCACTAACGGCGCACTCAATGTCATCGATCGTATGGAGCAAAAGATCCAGGACAAAGAAGCCCGATCGGCAGCGCTAGCCGAGCTGTCTGGGGATTCGCTCGAAAAGCAATTCAAAAACTTTGAAGGTCAGGCCGATCTCGAAATGGAGCTGATGGCTCTCAAGGGATCTCTTGGCAAGACATCGGAGCAAGACAACAAGATCCTGCTCAAAGAGACTCAAGCCGAAAAAGAGCCTGTCCTACTCGAAGCCGACAATCAGGATGTTTCTATAGATGCGCAGGAAGTGCGTGAACTGAAGACCAACGACTAAAGTACTCTTTAAACTCGCCCGCCAGTATTGCCTGACGGCATTCCTGGGCTTGATTGATCAAAAAATGCACATTGTGTATCGAGAGCAAGATGGCTCCCGCCATTTCGCTTTGTCTTACTAAATGGCTCAGATACGCTCTGGTATAGCTCTTGCAAACATAACAGGTACATAGAGGATCTAGAGGACTAAAATCCCTTTGATGCGGCGAGTTTTTGATGGAGATACGGCCTGCATGAGTGAAAGCAGCTCCATGCCTGGCTAGTCTGGTGGGTGACACGCAGTCAAACATGTCGATACCGCACTTGATGGCATAGACTATGTCCCATGGTGTACCGACGCCCATGAGATAGCGGGGCTTTTCCTTGGGCAATAGCGGAGTAGTATAAGCCACAATTTCTTCTATTTTTTGCCTGTCCTCGCCTACGGCCACCCCGCCAACGGCATAGCCTGGCAGATCGATGCCAGTAACAAAGGCTGCCGACTGCCTGCGCAGATCTTCGTAGATGCTGCCTTGCACGATACCAAACAAAGCTTGATCGTCTTGACGTCGGTGTGTAGCGACGCATCTCTCGAGCCAACGGTGAGTGCGCTCCATGGCATTTTTTGCCTGATCGTGGGTCGCCGGGTTAGCGACGCACTCATCAAAGGCCATGATGATATCGGCACCTATAGCGTTTTGTATCTCCATAGATTTTTCAGGGCCGATAAAGTGTGGCCTCCCGGTCTTATGATCTTTAAAATTTACGCCTTCTTCATGGATGGTACGCAACTTGTCGAGCGAAAAAACTTGAAACCCGCCAGAGTCGGTCAAAATCGGCTTGTTCCAGTGCATAAACCGATGCAAGCCACCTGCCTCCTTGACCAGATCATGGCCGGGGCGCAAATAAAGGTGATACGAATTTGACAATACTATTTGTCCCTGGACTTCTTCGATCTGCGGCCAGGTCATGGACTTCATAGCGGCATTTGTGCCGACAGGCATAAAGACCGGCGTCTCGACCACACCATGAGGAGTAGTGAGCAGGCCAGCACGAGCACCGGACCAGGGGCATTGGGCTTGCAATTGATAAGTGACTGCATATGACATGCCAGCAGTATAGATATAATCAGACTGATATGGACAAATTATTGCCACTCCCAAAGCTCCTTGTCACAATCTCGACTTTGGCCTGTCTGCTTTCACTGCCTTCGGCATTGGCCTCAGACGCCAGGACCACCAAAGATCTTGCCTCTCGCAACCCCTATCTCAAAAGATTGCTGGAGACCGATCATAGATATGCGAGTATCGACCTGGACTCTGGTCAGTGTCAGGTCTATGTCACCCTGCCTTTGCATGCACAAGGCCTGCCTGCCACCGACCTCAATCTCATATTGGGGACTTTTAGCCCGGATCCAGAGGCAATACAAGATTTACACCAGGACATTGCTGCCACTCCCAAAACTGGAGTTACTGGTGGCAAGCATCAAGAGGCCCTGATCAAGGCGACAAGATCCAAGGCCGAAGACTTGCTCAAAGGCAAGGCAGCGGACAATCTTGAGCTAGTCGATCAATTTGGTCTTTCGACCAACTCCAGGGCCGCAAACGCCAAGCCAATAGCAAAGGGTGCCCGATCGCAACGCAATGCAATTTTTGCTGCAGCACAAGGCGATATGCAAAATGCTCTCCAAGCTTGTCAAGCCGGCCACTCCTTAAACGCAGAAAGTGTCGAAACCAAGAACAATCTTGCCTGCCTGGCTTTACTCGCAGGACGCCCAGATATATCAGAGACGATATCGGCGGCGGTGTCCGACAAAGCTTCACCCGTGGTATCACTCAACGGCCTCAAGATTACTGTTTTAACTTGCCTCTTGCAAAGTCAAAGTCATGTCCTTGCTCCCACAAAAGCCGATGAGATCGCTGCTGCGCTAAAATCTTTGAGACCTCGGCTCCACGGTAGATTGGCTCTGCAAGCCGGACTAACGCAAGTCCAACTGCTCGATCTCTCCAATCGCAAAAAGGAGGCTTTTATAGAAGCCTGCAAGGTAGCGGAGATATATGGAGATAATGCCTTTGCCCAGAGACAGGCAGGATCGCTAGCCCTGGAGCTCAAAGATAATCGGTCCGCCAGAGCTTATCTCGAACGTGCTGCCAGTCTGGCACCAGGGGATAGCACGACACAAAATCTTTTGATCAGGCTCAATGGCAGTGCTGGCAACCTGGATGAAGCAATCAAGATAGCCACTCAAAATGTCCACGCTCATCCGGAGAGCGTGGAAGCACATGCGGTGCTTGGCAAATTGCATTTAGAAAATAAAGAATTTCTCGGGGCCAGACTGCAATTTGAAAGAGCCTTTGAGTTAGCAGCAAAAGGACCGCCAGATTACAGCCAAGAAAGCCAGATTTTTGCACCATATATAAGGCTGCTCGACATAATGAACCGTTTCGATGAAATGGTGAGAGTCACGCAATTTTGGGCCAAACGTTTTCCTGATCGAGCGACTTGTCGATACAATCTGGCTTATGCTCTCGACAAGGCCAGCAAGACAGATAAAGATCGAGGCCAAATCATCAAGCAATATAGAGAAGCAATCAGACTCCAACCTGACTTAAAGGCAGCTAAATATAATCTCGCTCTCATCTTGATCAAGGACAAGCAGACTGATCAGGCTGGTCTTGTAGTGCAAGATCTAGCAAAAACCGCTGTTTCAGACAGCGACCAGCAAGACGTAGCCTACCTGAAGAGCATTTTACTTAAGTAAAACTAGTGACAATTACTCATGACAAGTCGGACGATCTTTTGTATAAATAACAAGGACAACCGTCGAGAAGGTCGATTTTGAAAATCAGCAGCGCACTCGTCGCAGCATCACTATTTTTGGCGATCAATTTTGCGCTACCGGCCTCTACCACCATGGGGAGAAAGGCCGATGCCCCACCGCCTAATCAGGACTTGATCCAAAGATCTTTGGCTAGCGCCAAAGATCAGCTCGACCAGGCCTTTGCCAAACAGACAGAGGCAAGTGCAAAACCAATAGTCATGATCGGGTCTTCATTGATCATCGCTCCACTTTGGAGCGCCGATGTCAAAAATGGACATTGTCATGTCGATTCATTGCAGCATCATCGTTCTATTCATCTTGAGACTCTTCTGCACAAGCAAAATGACGCACGCCCGGCCATCAGCTTGGCTACAGCCGGTCAATTTGTCTCCGACACATATCTGATCACCGAAAAATATCTCAAAGGACCAACCAAGCCCGACGTACTTATATATGGGATTGCCCCCCGTGATTTCATGGACGATACTACCGGCGGCCTGGCACTGACCTCGGTCTTTGACGGACTGGTGACTCTGGAAGATTATCCTCGTATCGCTCCGCTTTTCTTTACTTCTTTCAACGAAAAGGCCGATTTTGTACTCAATCGCACGGTCTTTCTCTATCGCAAGCGCGGTCGTTACCAGGTCAAAGTAAATGAAGCTATAGAAAAAGCCAGTCAAAAAGTAGTGGCACGCTTAGTGCATACGGCCGGTAAGGCAGGCGAGTCTGTCGTAGCCAGCAGTGACTCGCAGGCTCCTGGTGGCTTTTTGCTAGGCGGCGACCGCAAGGACATCTGGGCCAAGAGCGTCGAAGAATATGCTAGACGCTATAAGCACTACAATCTCGAACAATTTCAAAAGCAAAAGCAATGCCTGGCAGCCTTGATCGATCTTTGCAAAGAGAGGGACATCAAGCTCTATGTAGTGGCTATGCCTTTGACCAGAGACAACACAGCACTAATGCCCGCGGGCTTTTTTAAAGACTATCTGGCCGCTCTAGACGAGACAACTCGTAGCAAAAACGTGCCGCTGATTGATCTTGTACGCAATGGCAAATACGTCGATGACGATTTTTACGATACCGTCCATTTGACTTTTTCAGGCGGAGAAAAGTTTTTGACAATGGTGGCAGACCTGGTCAAACCTGCCGATGCTGAAGCAAAAAAACAGATCGCTGGTACCAAGAAGCTCGATCTATAGCTTATAACCTAGCATCGACATGGTGTCCGCCAGCGGACCGCGTCGCCAGAGCCACACGTGCATAACAAAGGTCAACTGTTCAGGTGTCACAATGCCATCTCTCACATAGTCTAGACCTTGCTGGATGGCCGTCAAGAGATCGCGATCCAGGTAGTCTAACTTGGCGATATATTCCTGCAAGATCTCTGGACCTGCCTGACCTTCTTCGAGTTCGATGAGTCTCATCTGGTCGACTTCGGCGCTAAAGGCAAGGCCGAGCAACTCTAAAAGATCTACAAGTCCAAATTTGTGAGGATCGATCCCATTGGCATGGGGGCGCATCATGACAGGCTTGATCGCAGCCATATCCGCCACCGAAAACTCCAGTGGCTGGCCTGAGCGCGCACATTGCCTGAGCATGCCAGCTGCTCTTAAAGGCTCCAGTTGTCCCGTCTGTATATAAGATTGCGCCCGCAGGGCTGATGCTAATAATAGCTCGTCCATGATGCCATCATCGACGAGTATCTGCCCCAGCGGTTTAGCCTCGCCCATGGATTTTTCGACACAGGAGAGCAGATCTATCTCCTGGATCAGATCGGAGAGCACCAGCAACTCGCCCAATCTTACCGAGCCTTCGGGACGATATCTCTTAAAACCGCCAAATTCGAGGATTTCTTCGATCTGCTCGCCATGCATGTGCGAAAGTTTGAGAGATCCCACAGCTTGGTCATAACCTATTTTTTTTTCGCGCAGCAATAATTGAGCAGTCAGCCCCGCATATGCCACCATCTCCGTGACGAGTCTTTGCAATACCAGGACTCTCACAATAGGCAGACCCGATAGGACGCTTGTCTCCATTGCTGTATGCAATTGGTCAGCATCGACAATCCCGGCGTCCTGAAAGAGCTTGCCAAGGCCTCGGCTAAAATTGATGTGCTCTATATCGCAGCCACCAGCGTAGAGATTGACTAAAAAGCTCTCGCCACTAGTCCTGATGGCCGCCAGTATCTCAAGCGCACGCTCGGTGGAGATAAACTTTTCGCGGATCAAATTTTGCGCTTGCAGAGCGCCGTTGAGCTCTAGATCGGATAAGAGACCATTGTCTATCAGCACTCGTCCGAGAGGCATACGCCCTCTGGACATCGAAAGAGCAGCCGATATGTTTTCGGCGGTCACTAGACCTGCTCCTGCAAGCAGGTCTCCGATCTGGGTCTTGACGTTGGATTGCGACATAGCCAGAAAGTATATATCCAGAGAAAAGATATTTCATTAATTTGCCAAGATCGAGATCGGCATATACAGGGGATAGCGCCTGGATCTAGAAACAGCCAGCCTTATATCGCTTGCAGATAATTAAAGATAGTGGTCTGTCTTTCACCACCCCTGGTGCCAAAACTTTACCGAATACTATCGATAAGCGATGGATATATAATACATGGTGACAACCCCGCCAAAGCCCGCTAAAATACGGCTTCCAGGCTTGACACCGCATCTAGTGTGTAGTCTAATGCGTCTGTTATATCTCTATTTATCATCATGAGCAGACCCAGAGGGTAATAGCTTTTGCGAATCAAAGAAATCGAACTCGATAATTTCAAGTCATTCGGCAAACCGACCGTGGTCCCTTTGCTCAACGGTTTCACGACGATATCGGGTCCTAATGGTTCCGGCAAATCAAACATCATCGACAGTCTACTCTTTGCTCTAGGCCTTTCGTCTACGCGCACCATGCGTGCAGAGAGACTGCCAGACCTGCTCAACAATCTCTCTGGTCGCAACGAAGCAAAGGTGAGAGTACGTTTTCATAATGACGAAGGCCACGAACTAGAAGTAATCCGCCGGATCAAGGTCAAGGAGAACGGTTACACATCTACCTATATACTCAACGGTAAGGTAGCCACTCTTACCGAAGTCCACGAAGAATTGGTCAAATACAATGTTTCCCCTACTGGTTACAACGTAATCATGCAGGGCGACGTGACCGGCATCGTTACCATGTCTGCCACCGAACGCCGTCGCATCATCGACGAGCTCGCCGGAGTCGCCGAGTTTGATCGTCGTATAGATCAAGCCGAGCACGAATTGACTCAGGTCACAGAAAAGATCGATATGCAAAAGATCGTACTTTCAGAGATACTCGTGCGTCTTGAGCAGCTCAAAACCGATCGTGACCAGGCTCTCAAATACCTCGATCTCAAGACCCAAAAAGAGACGGTAGAGCGAGATCTAGTATTCGTGCGTTTCCAGGAGCTCACCGAAAAGGCTCAAGCAGAACTCAAAGAAATCGAAAAACTTGATCTCAAAGAAACCTCTCTTGTGGAGAGACTCGAACAAAGCGAAGTCACTATCTTTGGTCTACGGTCCGAGCTTGGTCGCATCGACCAGGAAATCAGAGAAAAAGGTGGCAACGAACAGCTTTTGATCAGACAAGAGCTCGAAACCAAACGAGGCGAATTGACTCGTGAAGAAAACAAGCTCTCCAACCTGCTCGGTATCATCGATACCAAGGCCAAGCAATCCAAGCAGATCGCCATACAACTCAAGTCTATCGACAAGCACCTGGCCGATCTCGGTAAGCAAAAAAAACAAAACATTGCCGATCAAGAGATAGTCAAATCAGCCGTAAGCGAAAAGCAAACGGCCTTTAACTCGGTCATGAGCCAGATCGAAGTCTTGAGACAGGAAAAAGACAAGTCTTCCGACAAGATTTCGGGTTTGCACGCCGATCTACAAAAGCTACGCGACGAAAAGCATGGTCTCGATGTCAAAAAGACTGCATTAGAAGCCAATCGTCAAAGTCTCGAAAGAGAACTCGACACACTCAGGACCAAGGCAACCGAGCAGATCGGCAAGTCAAGTCAGGTCAAGGGTCTCCTTGGCAAACTCGAGCGCGAATATCAGGATCAGCAAGCGCTCGTGGCAGGCATCGAGCGTAGTATCACGCAATATGAGTCCGAATTGGACTCTACTCGCGAAGAAATCGAATCAAAACGCCAGATGCAGGATACGGTCAATCGCAAATTGATCGAGGTGGAGACTACTCGCGAAGTAGCCGGCGAGTCCGGTTATGGCCGAGCAGTCGAAGCCATCATGAATGCCAAGATCCAAGGGGTGCACGGGACCATCGGTCAACTCGGTTCGGTAGATGATCGTTATACGACCGCTCTCGAAATAGCAATCGGGCCCCGTCTCGGACATGTAGTAGTCGAAGACGACCAGGTTGCGCAACAGTGCATCGAATACCTCAAGCGCAATCAGGCAGGCCGTGCCACCTTTGTGCCTTTAAACAAGATACAGACTCAGCCACCCGGCCTTTTGCCCAACCGTCCAGGTGTGATCGATTTTGCTTATAACCTGATCAACTTTAACCCTAGATTTGTCAAAGCGTTTCAGTACGCTTGCGGCCAGACAGTCGTTATGGACGCAATGGAAAATGCACGCAAGATGATCAACCAGGCGCGTATGGTTACTCTTGGTGGAGAGTTGTTTGACAAATCAGGGTCTATCTCTGGTGGCAATGACAGCGCCAAATCACGTTTGCATTTTGGTACCAGAGGCGAGACCGATCTTGCCATGCTCAAGCAAACAGCTAAGAGTCTTGGAGATCAGGTACGTAGTCTCAAAGACAATCTAAAAGAGATAGAGGTCTCGCTCGCCGAAGATCGCAACAAGCTCAATGGCGCTCGCACTTTGCTCGCTCAAAGGTTAGCCAACCTCGAGAATAGTCGCAAGCAAGTCAAAGATATGGAAGAAGAGGTCGAAAACATCAAGCCTCTCTTGCGCTCCAAGGCGGACGAGATCGAAACCATCGATCAACAAATCGTCGAGCTGGAACAAGCAATTAAAGCCTTGAGCAAATCCATCGAAAAAATGGAAGAGTCTTTGGAAGGCGCCCGTGATAAGGGTCAGAAGACCAAGCTCGAGCAATTGATCATCCAATCCGAAGAAATAAGACAAGATCTGACTCTGGTCGAGTCCCAGGCAAAGGATATACAAAGGATAATCGATGCTGCAGAGACCGAAGAAAGAGTAGAAAATACCAATCGCGAAAATCTCACCCAACAAGCTAACGATCTGGGCGTAGAGCTTGACGATCTCGAAAATCAGAAGCCCAATCATGAAGGCCTCATCAAAGATCTACGCGAAGCCATCGCCACCATGGAAAAGCAGGTCTCTGCTCTTTCTGATGAACTCGAAGGTCTGCGCAAGGCGAAAGAAGAGATACATGAAAAGGTCACCGCTCAGGAGATCGAAAGGACCAAGCTCGATCAAGAATTGATCCGAGTCAAGGAAAACCGCAATGAGCGCAAAATCGCGCATTATGATCTCGAGCAGGCACTGGTCGCCATCAAAGAAGAAATCGACCGCATCCTCATCGAAAACCCTGCCTACGAAAAACCAAATGCTGGCACCGTAGAACAACTGCGTCAGCAAGTGGATAGACTCGAAAGGCGTATGCGTGCGCTCGAGCCGGTCAACATGAAGGCCCTCGAGGATTACAACCAGACCGAGGAAAGACAAAAAGAACTCGCCGACAATCTAGATACTCTGGCTGTCGAACGCGAAGAAATAGGTCAACGTATACTCGGTTATGGCGAACTCAAGAAAAATACCTTCATGGAAGCCTTTACCGCCATCAATCAAAACTTTCAAGATATCTTTGCCGAGCTCTCGCATGGCACAGGCAGACTGGAGCTCGAAAACCCAGAAAATCCTTTTGAAGGCGGCCTGATTATCAGGGCACAACCACGCGACAAAAAGATGCAACGCATCGAAGCACTGTCCGGTGGTGAAAAATCTCTTACAGCCCTCTCTTTTGTGTTTGCTTTCCAGAGATTTGCCCCAGCACCATTTTATGCCTTTGACGAGGTCGACATGATGCTGGATGGTGCCAATGCCGAGCGTCTAGCCCAGATGGTCAAGCGCCAATCCGAAACCGCTCAGTTTGTAGTGGTCAGCCTGAGACGCCCCATGATCGAAAATGCCGATCATGCCGCTGGCGTATCCCTGAGAGCGGATGGATATTCACGTGTGGTAGGCCTGAGCGAGATCAATCTCCCTCATGCTGAGCCGCAACTGGCAGTAGCAAATGCCTGATCTCATCCCCACGAGCGATCAACTCGATTTTTCGCCCGAGACCATCGAGATCAACGAAACTTCAGAAGCAACCGCTAATCCGGATTCTGGTATCGAGATACTCGTCAAGATGGCAGAAAAAAACGAGATCGATCCTAAAAACGTCGACATCATAGATGTGTGCGACAAATTTTTAAAAGCAATTGCAGCTTCTCCCAAAGAGAGCCTGCGTATTTCAGGCAAGGTCTTATTTCATGCTGCAGTCTTGCTGAGACTCAAGGCAGAGGCCCTTCTTTCAGAAGCAAACCGCTTTAACAGTCCTATTGATGACGATTTTATGGACTTTGACGATCAAGGCGGCCCGATCCTTTACGATGCAGAAAAGCAAGTAATAGCGCGTCAGCTTACATTTAAAGATCTCGAAGGTGCTATCGTCAGAAGAGCCAAGCGAAAGCAAGTCGTACGAGAACGTCGCGTGACCCTCGAAGAACTGATCGAAGCCTTGCGAGAAGCAGAAAAGGCTGATAAAAAAAGGCAAGAGCGCAAGCCTAAAGGTGGAGGTATTGATTTATCCGGCCACATCCAGGTCAACGATGTCGACGATATCCTGCATCTTGCTCATGACGAAGACATCGAAGAAACCATAGTCAGAGTAGAACAATGGATCATCGAGCACCTAGTAGCCGGTCAACAGATAGAGCTGTTTGATTTGATCAAGCAGATCGCTCGCGATCAAGATTGGGTCGAGACTTTTCTTTCTGCGCTTTTTCTTTCGAACGCGGGTAAGATAGACCTTCATCAGGATACTTTTTATGGCCCGCTTTATCTGGCTATCCCAGAGCTTGCACCAGTCGTGACATCAGATAAAAATGCCGATTTTTCTTCAGACCCAGAGTTTATTTTAAAACCAGAGAATAATTTAGAAGCAAAAGCTTCTGCGACACTTTTAGCCCAATCAGACAATCTTGCGAGCGGACTGCAATCATGAGCCTAAACAATCTCAAAAACAGAATAGAAGCCCTGCTATTTTTGACCGACAAACCGATCAAAGCTCAAGCAATAGCACGCAGCCTTGGCGAAGACGTGCAACAAGTGCGTCAAGCAATGCTCGATCTCATCAATGACTACGAAAACCGCAACGGTGCCATTGAGATCGCTGACGATGACGGTTACATGATGCAAGTCAAAGACGAATTATCCAATCTCGTCGACGAATTTTCGCCTTTCGAGATGCCCACCTCCCTTGTCCGCACCCTGTCGGCTATTGCCATCAAGCAGCCTGTAGCCCAAAGCGAAGTAATCAAACTACGTGGCGCCGGCGCTTACGACCACATAAAAGAACTCTTGGCCCGAGATCTCATCCACAAGCGCGAAGACGGACGGTCTCCAGTCTTGACCACGACCAAGAGATTTCAGGAATACTTTCGTCTCAGCAAAGATGGACAGACCTGGAGACACGAATTGGTCAAGGCCAACAAAAAGTCCAGGACTGCTGGAGCAGATGGAGATGCTAACGAGGCTGAGGATCTCCCCGAAGATCACGTCACCGTGCAACTGGATATGTTTGATGCGTCGCCGGGCAATGACTCCACCTTTGATGCCAGTCCGCTTGGGATAGCTCCAGCACAGACAAATAGTCTTTTGGCCAACCAAATAGATTGAAAGAGTTTGCGGCCATTCTGGTTGCTGGCGGCTCAAGCCAGCGGATGCTAGGTCTTTTGTCGAGGCCCAAGCAGTTTTTTAAAATCAAAGGATATCCATTGTATATATGGTGCATATCCAAAATACTACTCTCGGACATTTTTAGATATGCGGTGATAGTCGTCCCAGATATTTATCTAAACGAAATCACTCTTGATGTCGAAGAGTATATAAAGAAGCTCCCGATCGATAGTAAAAGCCTCAAAATATTTGTCACCTCAGGCGGTGCTAGCAGGCAGGCGAGCGTATATGCTGGTCTGTCGGCATTAAAAAATGCCTTATCTGAAACCGAATGCAGTGAGCTTACCGTACTCATTCACGATGCAGCCCGGCCATTTGCGAGCAACAGACTGATAAAACAATGTATTGAAAGCGCCGCCAGCCAGGGGCGCGCCATGACCGCTGGCCTACCAGTAACAGACACAATCAAACAAGTCGACGCCACTGGCACCATATGCAAGACCATCGATCGCAGCAATCTGTACAGTGTACAGACACCACAAGCGGCACCATATAATCTTTTGCTATCGTGTCATGAGGCTGCCATCAAAGATGGTGTAGCTGTGACTGACGACGCTGCAATATTAGAAGCTTACGGTCACGAGGTCGGTATCGTCACCGGTGACACATACAACATTAAACTCACTATCCAAGAGGATTTTGCATTAAGTGAGCAGATGTCTACTATTTATCTGCCAGAGCACCCGTGGTTAAATAGATAAGATATATGCGATCATCGCATGATGAGTATCGAGCACTACGAGTGACACCACTTGCTTATTCCTGAGAAACGACTAAAATTATGATAAATTTGTTGTTCTAGTACGTCGATCAATGCAGCGCCCTTATACAAAAGGTACAACCATGGTAGAAGACTATCCAGATAATTCCAAGGAAAAGCCTATATTCGCTAACGAGCGCAAGCTCCAAAAGCAAGATGTAGACCTCTTTCCCGCGCTCAACGATCGGCGCATGATGGCGATGGGTTCGGTGAGACAACAGACCCCTACACGCCTCGGTACACAGATCTCAATTTTTAATCCAGTCTCCTTCGAAGAAGCGATCGAGATCGTAGAATGCCTGCGTTCGAGAGCTGCCACCACTATTTCTCTCGAAAATATGAAAAAGGTCGACGCCAATCGTCTAGTCGATTTTGTGGCTGGTGCCTCAGCTGCTCTTGACGGTGATTTTCACAAACTCAGCGAGCAGGTTTATGTTTTCTGTCCTTCCAATATCAGGATCACCGCACCAATCAAAGAAACGCCCGCAATGAGCGATACATTTGCTGGTACTCCGGTTCCTTCCGAATCAGTAGATCTTGGTCTAGGTGCCTTAGATTTTCTCTATCCGACCAAGGGTAACCAAGGGATCGATGTCTCAAACCGTTGGCCCAGCTCTTAATTAAACAAATCTAACCCAAATTTAGATTGGGGATTTGGCAGGGCTTTGATAAGAGCCGCTTCAAGTTATTTAACATCGATGGACTTTAAGCGCTGCTATTATTAAAAGCACAGTACAAAACGGCTCAAACCTAAGCCAGTACTGTGTTTCCTCCTTACCTAATCCACCACAACAATTACTCCCGCTCTCCTTGGAGCGGGAGTTTTGTTTATTATTGGGACTTTAGTTTTCTGACTTTAGCTTTCTAATAACCCTACGACCTTTCTCATCCACTTTCTTTTCTTGAGGATCAAAAGGTCGAGCCTGGATATTTGCTCGCATTACCAGCACATGTACCAGTGGACTAGATTTTAGGTCATTAGCAAAAAACTCGTTGAGGTGCGCTTCTACCTTTGATTTCAAAAGTGAAGGGTCATGCACCATTTCTTGGTCCAATATAGTCAGGGCTTCTTTCCTGATTCGGATGACTAGTTCCTCGACTGGCATCCCCCTGGGTATGATCAGACCACGCAATGACACATCGGGACCAGCACTCAATCGCCCATTGGGGTCGAGCGATATGGCCACGGCGACCATGCCATCATCGGCTAGCCTCTGTCTTTCTTCGACTATATCTTCGTCGATCTGCCAATCACGATTAAAATCGATGAGGTTGATGCCCGATTTGACTTTTTCACCCATAAAGCCCTTATCAGCGGATAAGTGGACTACGTCCCCATTAGCCATGATAAAGACATTGTCCTTTTCCACGCCGCAACCGACCGCTAGTTGGCCATGCTTGACCAACATACGGTATTCGCCATGCACAGGGATGAAAAATTTGGGCCTGGTTAAATTGATCATCAATTTCAATTCTTCCTGGCAAGCGTGTCCGGATACGTGCACGCCAGCATCACGGCCATAAATGACATTGGCCCCCCGTTCAAAGAGAGCATTGATTGTGTTGGCGACCGATCTTTCATTGCCCGGGATGGGAGTAGCAGAAATGATAACGGTATCGCCGGCGATGATCTTGATTCTCCGATGCTCGTCATTGGCGATGCGGGTCAAGGCAGACATAGGTTCGCCTTGTGAGCCAGTGGTAAGGATGACGACTTCTTTTGGCGGCAATTGATTGATGGATTCTACCGGGATCAAAAGCCCATCAGGATATTTCATATAGCCCAGATCACGCGCCTTGCTGGCGAAAGTAAGCATAGAGCGACCGAGCACTGCGACTTTGCGGTTGTAATTGATTGCGGCTTGCAAAACTTGACGCACTCTATTTACATTGGATGCAAAGGTCGTGACGATGAGTCTGCCCTGGGCCTGGGCAAAGATCTCGTTAAGCTTGTGCCACACTGTTCTTTCCGAAGGTGTAAAACCCTCTCTTTCACTATTGGTGCTATCGCTGAGCAATGCCACCACACCTTCTTCGCAAGCAGCTGCGAGTCTGGCTATGTCAAATTGCTCTTCGTCGACTGGAGTAAAATCAAATTTGAAGTCACCTGTGTGCACGATATTGCCTATTGGCGAGCGGATGACCAGACAATACGAATCAGCGATCGAGTGGGTGGATCTGATAAATTCGACTTCAAAGCAGCCAAATTTGACTCTCTGGCGCGGTCCGACCTTATGCAGTGTGGTGCGATTGGCAAGACCAGCCTCATCGAGCTTGCCTTCCAGCAATCCGATAGCAAGCGCTGGTCCATAGATCACAGGCAGAGTGACATCTTTGAGCAAAAAGGTCACACCACCTATATGATCTTCATGGCCGTGTGTGATTGCCAGGCCCCGTAATTTGTGCTGATTGTCGGCTAGATAGCTGATATCTGGCAAAACCAGATCGACTCCCAACATTTCATCTGTCGGAAAAGCCAGTCCGCAATCGACAAGAAAAATGTCATCACCACATTCGATGGCCATCGTATTTTTGCCGATCTCACCCAAGCCACCCAGAGGGATGATTTTGACCACAGGAGGATTGCTAGGAGGCATGGGCGCTGACCTTGTTGGCATAGCGAGTCATAAGCTGATCCATTTTTGCTTTAGTCTCAGGCGCTAAAGGAGCAAGAGGCAGACGTAGATCCGGTCTGCATAGACCTAGCAAAGACAAGCAGTATTTGACGCAACTGGGATTAGGAGCCAGGAACAGCCCCTTAAACATATCCATGCTCTTATAGTGGATAGAGCGAGCCTCGTCCAGATTGCCAGCAAAAAAGGCCTCTTGCATTTTTGCAATCTCGCTTCCGATGATATGGCTGGCTACCGATATGACCCCACTAGCGCCAATAGAAAGAAATGGCAATGTGAGATTGTCATCGCCAGAATAAATGACAAAATCTTGTCTGGCAGCGCCAGCTATGTCGGAGGCCTGCTCTACATTACCGGTACTGTCTTTGAGAGCATGAATATTTGGGTATTTTGCTGCCAGATCCAGGATCGTCTGGCTCGCAATATTGATCCCTGTGCGGCCCGGTATGTTGTAGACGATTATAGGCAAAGACGTGGATGAAGCAACAGCCGCAAAATGCGCTATCTGACCAGAGGCATCCGGTTTGTTGTAATACGGTGCCACGACCAGTACTCCGTCGGCACCCAATTTTTGTGCCATTTCAGTGTCTTTTACAGTCTTTTTTGTGATATTGGATCCGGTGCCCATGATCACCTTGGCCTTGCCTCTCGTCTGGGCAACTACGGCCTTGAGCAAGTCCTGCTTCTCGTCTTCTTCGAGGGTCGGGTTTTCGCCGGTCGAACCTGAGACCACGATGGCCTGAGTGCCGGTGGCCAAAAGATGGGCGACGACTCTTTGGACTGCTGGCATATCTATGCGATCTTTTTCATCAAAAGGAGTGATCATCGCCGTGATCAATCTGCCAAATGGCAAGTGTGCATTATCAATCAAAATGATTACCCCTTGTGGTCGAGAATGGCATCCAGCCCGGTATGCAATCCAGCTTGCAGCCCGAGCACATTGTGGAGGCTCAAAATGATACCTCTATCAAAACAAGTAGTGTTAAAGCTCTCATGCCTGATGGTCAGCATCTCACCATCCTGTGCAAGAAAGACCTCTTGATGGCTGATCTTACCTGGCAGCCTCATCGAATGCACTCTCAGGCCAGACTCGTGACGTGCCCCACGAGCACCTGCCATCGTCTCATGCTCTTGCACCCTAGGCTTGTTGAAGGCAGTAGCTTGGGCAGCCATTGCTTGGAGAGTGTGCTTGGCAGTACCACTTGGCGCATCAGCTTTACGGGCATGATGTATTTCGAGTATTTCGGCGTCATCAAAATATTTTGCCGCACGAGCAGCAAACTGCATCATCAAGACGGCACCGATTGAAAAATTGGGGACGACCAGGCAAGGAACGCCATATTGTTGAGCCAGCGCATCGAGTTTGGCGAGCACATCAAAGCTGAGGCCTGATGCTCCGCATACTACAGGTATTTTGTGGCTCAGTGCTAGGTAACGATGCTCTGGATCTGCAGTACCCGTGGTGACATCGTAGAGGATCTGCGGCCGGGCTGACAAAATGGCCTGCATATCATCTGTAACAAGTAGATTGCTATGAGATAGAGCGGCTATGCTTTGAGGACTGGTAGCCAGATCACTGATCGGTTTGCCTATATAAGGTCGACCACTAGAGCCGAGCCCGCCAATCAGCTCAAAATCTGGATGGCTTGCGAGCAGATCTACCGCGGCACGTCCCATTCTGCCGTTAACTCCGGCAATGGCTAACCTGATCTTCATTATTTTGCGGTACCAGACAATCTGCCAGTAGAGCCAAAGCCGCCGGCGCCTCGCTCGGCAGTGTCAGAGACCTCGTCTACTTCTTCGATGATTACACGCGGCACGGGGGTGATCAAGAGTTGAGCGATGCGTTCGCCAGGTTCAAAGGTGACGTCTTTATGGCCATGATTGATGACCAGAACCTGGACTTCACCACGATAGTCACTGTCTATGGTGCCAACGCAGTTGGTCAGCGAGATACCTGCCTTGTCTGCAAGACCGGATCTAGGACGGACCTGCCCCTCGTAGCCCGGCGGTATCTCGAGGATGATACCGACAGGTATGCGGCAACGCTCGCCTGCCTTGAGTGTCAATGGCGCATCCAGAGCATTGCTCAGATCCAGGCCTGCGCTGCCAGGAGTCGCATAGGATGGCAGAGCTTTGCAATGTGCTAGTCTCTTGACCTTGAGCCTGACCTCAGTACTGGTCGCGGTCACAGGCGCGTCAATAATAGTCATAGGCAAATCCCCTCTGCTAAGGCGCGCTCAATGGCGCAAATAGGGCTAAATATTATCATCCATTGAGATGTGAAAATATATTATTAAGCAAATGCACAAGTGAGCAGTATAGGGGTGCAAAACAGCCAGGATCCGGTAAAATATCTTTTTTTGGCAAAGACGCCGATATAGCTCAGCTGGTAGAGCAACGGTTTCGTAAACCGTAGGTCGTGGGTTCGAATCCCATTGTCGGCTATTTTTAAAAAGATTTAGCCTCCATGTGTGGTGGCATAAAAATCTCCGGGAACTATTTAGCGTCTTTCACGCCAATCCTCCAACAAAGGAGGATACGAATCATGCGTAGACAAATCACATGGTTGGCTCTTGCACAGGTCCTGGCGATCGCCAATGGAGCCGCTGCAATGGCCGACACTGTAGTGCAAGAAACTACCACTACTACTATAGGCGGCACTCCTGTCATCACCTCTAGCTCGAGCGAGATGTCCATGGATGTCAAAAAGGGTGTGCAATACAAGTTTAAAGAGCGCCTGGGGGATCTGAAAGAAAAGATTTCAGTAGCCGAAGCCAAGGGGTGGATGAATAATGCCCAGGCCTCTGCGTTTCAAGCCGAAGCTGAAAAACTCATGAATGATACCTCTGCCGCCGAATTGGCTGGATGGCCCAAGGATCAGGTAGACGCCCTCGAAAAATGCGTCACTAAGCTCAACGCGGATGTGGCTACTGCTTCTTCTAATTAGACCAGCCTAGCTAGAGCCCCAGAGTCTCGAGCCAGACGCGTCTGATCTCAGAAGCACCGATCATGCCCGGTTCTATAGGGCTAGTATTCCAATACCAGTACTGATCGGTACCTATCTTGGATACCCCATGTCCGAGAAAGTGTTCATGCACTGGAGCCAGTTTGATGCGTGCTCGATCCAAAAGATCGAGCACGTTTTCATGTATATATCTATTAAACTGGTAAAAGAGTAAGACAGGAAAATCCTGGTCTAGCTCTTCGTTTGGAGGCAATCGGCCAGTCTTGTCGCTTGGGTCATAAAGATCGGTGACGAGCAAAAGATAATCGTCCAGACGGTCATCTATTGCTTTTACTATCCGGCTAAATCTTTCTCTCAGCTCCTCGATCGCTCCATCCAGGTCATATTGCCCTTCTTTGATCTTGATGCTGCGCAAAAAAGCCGCCAAAAGATCGTTACCGCCAATGGTCAAAGTCAAAAGTATCCGCCCCTCGCCATCGTCTAGATGCTTGGCACAGGTGGTTTCTAAGATACCCTCGCTTTCGATCAGGTCCAGCAGATCGACAGTATTTTGGTTATCTTTGGCCAGGTTGGCGAAGCGTATGCCCGGACAAATGGAGCTCAAATCACGATGGCGAAAATCGCTAAAAATCTCGTCGGCATTTTTGTAGAGCAGGGCCGCTGGGCCCAGGTTTTCGCGCAGTTCGTGGACGTGAGCATTAGCAAATCTTGCTAAGGCATCGCGATAGGGATACTCATCGGTCGACATAGAGTCACCGAGAGCAATATAGAGATCAAAACCACGGTGTCCATGTGCTGTAATACTCATTGCGCCAAGTATACCAATTGGGATATGATCCGGTCATGAAGAGCAATGCACGCCGCAGAATAGCAGAGGAGGCGGCGCGCTTTATGGCTATGGGTATCGAATCCGAATACCTGCAAGCCAAGGAGAGAGCCGCCATGATGCTTGGTCTCTCAGATTGTGACAACTTGCCATCCAATCAAATGGTCCGCGATCTGATCACGAGATTTGCACGCAATGAGATTGGCGATTTGGAGTTAGATAGACGCCTCAAGGCTATGCGCGAGCTAGCTTTGGCTGTGATGTCGGCAATAAAAACCTTTGATCCGGTTTTATTTGGTTCAGTGCAATCAGGTCAGATTGGGCTGGAGTCGGACATAGATCTTGCAGCCTATGCAGACGAGCACCTCCACGTATTGCAGGCTCTGAGCCAATACGGCTATGATCCTGACCAAATCGAGGAAGTAGAAAATATCAAAGGCCGGTTTGTGCACATTCGCTGGCAGCAAGACCAATGGCCCTTAGAAATAACGGTCTACCCTGAGTTCCAAAAAGACATGGTCCAGTATTCTTCTATAGATGGCAAGCCAATCAAGAAGCTCAATATCGCTCAATTGAGGCACCTGATCGAGCAAGGCAGAGACAAAAATTGAAGATCAAGCTTGCTCTTTTTACATGTCTGGTAATAAATTGCAGCGTCTTTACTGCAGCCGATGCCCGCAGGGCCTATTCGACAGTGGATGCCGAAACAGCACGGTGGGGAGAGTCTGCATTTTATGAGCCGGCCCCTGCCCCACGCAAGCAAAAAAAAGTGCAAAGACCCAAGCAGACCGATCCAATCGTGAAGCCCGGCTCCACACAAAACCAAAATCTGGCATCGCCGGCGATTAAAGCACCTATAGCCGCATCTCAGAGCATTCTCCCTTTGCCTGACGAGGCAACCCAGATCAAGCATTGTCTCGATGATGGCAAGGCCGCCCTCATGCGCAACGACACTACATCAGCCTATCAATTGTTTGAGCAAGGGCTAAAATTGGCGCCAGGCAATATCGAGCTCATGCAAAATAGCTTATTGGCCTTGTATCGGCTGAATCTGGACAATGCGATGATCATCCGCGCCAATGCGCTGGACAAGATCAAGCCCCAGGACAAAATTGCGATGGCAGCAAAAGCTGCCTACATGCTCGAAACAGACCGATTGGAGATCGCTGACAGCCTGGCTAAACGCTCTCTGGCACTTGGTCCAAATCCTCTGGCCTACCTGGTTTCTAGCCAGATAGCAGCAAGACGCAAACAAACAGCAAAAGCACTGGAATTGGTGGCAAGGGCAAATGGCAGCGGTGCGTCCAATGTAGACGCTATGATAGCGCGAGCTCGCATCTACCAATTGCTCGAAGACAAGCACAACGCCGAATTAACAGCGATCCGCCTGCAAAAGGCAGCACCCGTGGATGGTGCGCTTTTACTAGCCAGACTTTACGCAGAGCCAGCACAAAATAAGCTCGATCAGGCTTTTTCACTATGTGAAACGGCTATAGCACTTTCACCCAATTTTTTGCCTGCATATCTCGAGCAAGCAGAGATATTGAGCCGTCAAGGCGAGTATGACGCAGCCATCCAATCTCTAGAACGAGTTCTCGAAATCCAACCAAAATGGGATAGAGCTTATAGTGCCCAGAGCGCTGTTTATCTGGCACAGGGCAAGTACGACCTGGCCATCTCCACCATCGACCAGGCCATAGCGCTCGCACCTCCAAACAATAGCTACGCGCTCGAAAGACTAAAGATCCTGGTCAAGACGGATCACATCAAGCAAGCAATCGACGAAGCCCAAAAACTAATCGCCACTGACTGCGGTGCCAATGCCCTGACCGCTTGTGCCAAAATATTGATCGAACTCAATCAAAAAGACCAGTCAAAAGCGGCCATTGAAAAGGCTCTCAAAATCTCAGGCACACACTTGTCTGGTGAGACAGTATCTCTAGCGATCAATATTTTCAGGCGCGCTCAGGAGCCCGACAAGGCTATCGATCTAGCGCGCAATTTTCTCAAAGACCCTGATCTCGATGGAGTAACCAGAGCCGAGGTAACCATTGCCCTTGCTCAGTGCTATCTCCATCGCGGTCAAGTCGATAGAGCGATAGCCTTGATAAATCAAGCCATCTCTACGAAGGCCGATTTTCGCACTAGACTGGCCAAGATCTACTTGCTTATGGACTGTGGACAGTGGGAGCAGTCGCTTTTTGAGATAGATCAACTGAGTAAGAAGACAAAACTCTCGCATCAAGAGACAATGATCGCCGATTCCTGTCTGGCGGCTTCACTAGCCGGCAAAGGCCGCGAAAAAGAAGCCGCCGAGAGCCTGGAAGATACGCTCAAGCACAATCCTCGAGAGATATTGCTCTATCGGCAATTGTGCAAGCTCTATCTTGATATGGGCAATGACGATGCAGCCTATCAAACCGCCGCACGTTTGATAGATCTATTGCCAACAGAGGTAGAGGGATATTGCCTGGCGATCGAGGCCAAGACTAAAAACGACAAAGACGATCTCAGACAAGCGCTAAACATAGCTGAGCGTGGTGACAAATTGATCACCAATCCAGAAGGACGCAATGCTATACAACTCGCTTTATCCGACGTCTATCTCAAGATGAGAGACTACAAAAAGGCAGATGAAATAGTCGGGAAATTGGTGAAGGCAAGCCCAGACAATGTCTGGTTGCTCTTGCACCAGGCCGAGATGCTGGCGGCCTCCGGGCAGGTAGATAAATCCTTGGCCAATCTGCAAAAAGTGCAGGATATCAATCGACACGATAGACGGCTACCACCAGCTCGCTTTGCTGTCTTGCTTGCAAAAAACGATGTAGAAGGCGCCCAGAGAGCCCTGCAAGAGACATTGGCAGACATGGATTGGTTAACGCCCAGCTGGCCCAATATGCATCTATTAAATGGCCTGATGCTCGAACACCTCGGCAAGGTCGCCGATGCGCAAGAAGAATTTGTAAAAGCCGTCTACGACAGCCGTGCCTTGAGGCAAGAAACCTGGCCACAGCCGCTCCTACTCTATGGAATGGGTAAATTGACCGAGGCCCAACTAGAAAATAAAGCTATTTCACCTGCAGACAAAGGCGAAGCACATTTTTATATTGCCTTGCGCAAGATAAACCAGGGCAAGATGGATGAGGCGAAGGATCTTTTGACCAGGGCCTTCGATGAGTTGCCGACGAGCTTTACCGAGTTTTCGCTAGCATCCATATTGCTCAAGGCGCGCTATGCTCTAGCAGACTTTTTTTCGATGATCCTGTCCACTTTGGCCTTGCTAGCCGCAGCTGCCCTTATCTTTGTCGTTGCCCGTGGGATTGAGCATCGCGGGCATCAGCAGTGAGATCGGCTTGAGACAAAATCAATTCGAAGTTGCGATGCAAGAGAAAATGGCCAGAATCGGGCACCACAGTCAACTGCGCTCGGGGCATCTCGCTTTGCAGACGATGAGCAATGGCTAGCGGACACACAATGTCTTTTTCACCATGCCACATGCGCACATCGCTCTGTATTTCTCCTAGAGCAAATCCCCAGGGTCCCTCTACAGCCCTGTAATCATCAATGATGCCATAACCATTCTCTGACACTGCACCTTTAAAATAACCACCCACGGTATCATCCGGTAAGGCGCTAAGTATATCGGCATCAGGTGTATTCAATAGTTCGCCAAGGATCTGGGACTTCAAAAATCCGTGTGGCAGATAGCTGGAAATCTTAAAGATCATCGACCATGGTCTGTCCATCCAGCGCGGAGAACGCAAAAGCAAGCGGTCACCGAGCAAGCCTAATTCTCGGATGCCCGCATCATCGAGAACAGGACCGGAGCTTGCCACAGTGATGACCCGAGGAAACCGCTCCGGGTGCTTGTAGCCACAAGCAAGTGCCGAAGCACCGGCGATCGACCAACCCATGACCGGCGCCTGCTTTATATCCAGATGATCAGCCAGATCGGCGACATCGTCAGGCCAGTCGAGGACCCGCCGTCCCTTGAGCCTTGTGCTTTTGCCCGTGCCGGGACGATCCGGAGCGATAATGAGCAGACCAGCCGATTTGCAATACTCATGGGCAAAGGCAATATCTTTGGAGTTGCTCATTCCACCATGAAAATAGAAGAGTGGTCGACCATCGGCTGCACCGTACTGGTTATATGCCAAAACACGACCGTCTCTAAGTCGCATCTCAGCCATGGTTACCTCCAGTCTATTTGTATTGTGTTCTTATTTTTGCTTATGCTCGTGTTTGGGCTTGAGCTGGGCACCGGAGGCCTTTTTTGCAAATAATTGCTTGACTCCCGATATCAGATTGGCCTTGATATGCTTGACTGTCTGTCCGACTGGATTGAGCCCCAGTACACGATAGACGTCATAAATCCTTACAAGCATAAAACGTGTACGCATGGCGCAATAGACCTTTTCTTCACGAGCACCCTCGAGCTCTGGGCGATATTTGCTCTTGTGATAGTGGAGATTTTTAAAATTGTAGAGGTAGTTTGCTTTTTCGTAGGCGTATCTAAAGTGTGCCTTGAGCAATTTGTCGTGTTTAAAGTGATCGCCATCATCGATCTTGGCCATCGGGCACAGTCCTAGAGACAGAGACTCCTTGCCTTCGGACTTAAAGATCTCGAGCGCGTCCAAGATGATGCAGTCGACGACCGAATAGCTACGGTCGAGGTTGCTGCGCAAGTGATTGGCGATGTAGCCTACGATCTGACCGTCACGATAGATCGGATCAAAAACGACAAAGCCGACTATGGCACCATCTTTGATGGCAACAAACTTGCGCACGTCGACTTCGTCGACATAGACTATCGGCCTGACGAGAAACTGCATCTCAGAGTCATTGAGGACTTTTTCTTTACGCCAGTCATCAGAGATTTTTTTAAAAGACTTGAGAGCTTGATCGTCGACCTGCTGCAGCTCCCTTATTATGAGACCGTCTTTTTTGCCGTGATTGCGAGCAGAGCGCAATTGCTGTTTTTTGTTGCCTGTCAGGGTAAATTTTTGGATGTCGATGATGGTCTCCACGCCCAATTCGTTTACAGAAAAACCCTTGTCATTGAGTATTGCAGCCGTATCTCGATCGATATGCAAAAAAATCGGATCATTGCGCACCACCATAAAGGCTTCGAGCAAAGCCTTTGTATTTTGCTTTGAGCAGATCGGATCAGACAGGACACACACCGAGTTTGGGCCATCTCGCAAAGGTACATAGGCAATGTAGCCGAGCGTCTCATGCATAAAATACTTCATCCCGGACTGGAGCGAAGAATAAGCAAGAGAGCCGCGCCCATGCTCTTGCAACTTGGCGATACGAAAAGCAGCTGTATGTGATCGGTCTGGCATTGCCGCCACTGCAGTCTGCAGGGCTTCTTGGGAGACTTTGAGGCTCATCAAGGTCTTGCCCAATCCTGTGGAAAGCGTTCTATTGCGCAGGGTCTGAGAAAGTCTGGACTCTTTCATCATTTGGATGCTTTCCTATTGATTTTGTCTTGGTCTTTTTCTTTTATAGTTGACTTTTATCATTATAAAATCATTGAGACTATTTAACTACCAATCCTGCTTGAGCACGTATAAGCTAGAGACATTGTCATGAGGGCTCAGGCTGAGATGCAGACTGGATTGGAGATCGATAATACCCAGGGCACCAGGCCAGATTATCTTGCTTATTTAGGACAAAAGGCAAAGGCAATTAGATCACGTGCCCTGACGGCTCAAAATCAAGATAAAGACCTGAATGAGAGGACACAAAAAGAAGCTCAGGCAATGGTGGACGGGATCTACCGCCTATTGGCACCTTATGTGGCGGCGCTCAATCAGATGAAGACCATAGCAATCGCCCTGTCAGAGCCTGCTCATGCAAATGAGGTCGTCGAAAGGGATGAGCACGAACGGCCACTTCGATACAGGGTCTTTTACAGGATGCGCATCACTGTAAGCAATCAGTCGATGGTATTGCGAGCTGACCGTGACTGCGTGGACTTTTTTCTACTGCCTGCCGAAAAGATGCTCTCTCTTTACCTTACAGAGTGCGCCTTTGGACCCTTCATGACATTTAAGGCCCAGCCGCAAGACGGCTCAGCCTGGTCGGTCGAAGGCAAGGCCCTTACAGAGGCGAGGCTCGAACGTTACACTCTATTGGCTTTCGAGTACTTGCTGGACAAATCACAAGAATCGATCTGACATAATAAGTCCATGTATTTTTATGCCTCTGACAATCAGACAATTAATCTAGACAAGATCGCCCATTGGCTCCAAACAGCAATGATCGACTGCGAGATCGAATGCGAAGTCGAAGGAGATGTCAGTGAAGGGCAAGCGCTCCTGACCGATCACAAATGGAAAAATATCGTGCTCTCCATCGAAGAAGGCTCGCCTGTAGTCGAGATAGAGAGATTTGACAAAGATACACCCGGATTTAGCGAGGTTTTGAACGACGCTATCCGCGATCTGCTCGATGCCGAGCGCCATTTTTATCCCATCTCTGCTGTGACCTGGCTCTGTCGTTATCTAGAGAGCGTAGAGACAGTCTATAGATTTACACCCAGTACTTGCTTTACTCAGGCCGCTGGACAGACCATCTTTAACGAGATCTGGAGCAATGTGCGCAATTTTCACAAGGGTGTAGTGTATTGCCCGGGGGAAGGCTTTACCAACGAAGACGGAGCGCAGATCACAACAGAGGGCTCCGGCGAGATGACAGGCAAGATCAGAGCAGCCATACTGGATGCCTCAAAGGCCTGGTCCGAGTTTACTCTAGACTTGACCGATAGCGACCAGGTCACTGATTTTAAGCAGGGACGGCTGCCCCAATCGAGCTGATCTGTTTGTCACAGGCTCAGGCTGAGACACTGAGAGCTTCGACTTCTTCTGCTTCACGTTTGATCTCGACCATGACATTACGGATCTCGCGCATATCTTCGATGATTTCTTCTTGCTTGGCAGACATGATATTGAGCAAGCGCGAAAAAGAGAGCAGAGCATCATCGAGATGATCGTTGGCATATTGCGACATGCCTAGATTGTAGAGATAGGGTGCAAGCTCAAAAGAGTCCTTGTCTTTTTTGCTTGCCTGGTCGCACTCTACTGCTTTGAGATTGAGAGCCTTGCGATAGAGTCTTTCCGCCTCGACATAATTGCCTTTTTCTTCGTGCATTTCGGCTCTCTCGAGAACGTCGGCGGGATTTCTCATATAAACCTCCAGATATCGTGATATCAAATGCGGTGCAAAATTGCCAGGCTGTGGCGAGACTCTTGCGAGCCCCTCATGCACCATTGGGTCATTTACGTTTGTTTGTTGTTTTATTGAAAACAAAATATCGATGAGTCTCTCTACCAGATTTGTCCGAGCTCTTGGCCGCTTAGACTATCCGATTGATGACCACTACTCCTCGGCCGCAAGAGCTGCCAGGGATTGATGGGATAAATTGCCTTCTATGCCGAACATCATAAGCCGCGTCTAAGCAACTTTGCAATACGATAGACTTTATGCACTCTGTATAAGTGCACTATATACGACGCTCGAAACCCAGCTACCATCGGCCACTTGAAAACATCCACTATCGCTTTTACTAGGTGCGTCAAGATAAATTCTTCAAATTTGTCATAAAAACTGGCATTCCAAGGGCATCGCTCCTTTGGCCCGAAATACAAGACAAACATACGTATGCAGCGCATGACAAAGAAATCCCGATGCCATGCGCTCTTCATATATCGTTTATGAGTTTTAGCAAATATGGAATGAGCTACCTAAAAGATTAGCCACGATGTCCAAGCACAGCTGATCCGCCACCAGATATGGTGCATCAGCTTTATTTAGTGGGCAATATCTGGTAAAACTAGCAGCACTGGTTATTTGAGGTTGCCATGACTGTCCAAGCGCAAGTAGCGACACAAACCCTGCCGGACTTAGAAAAAGGTGGCCTGGGAGGCCATCCCAAGGGTCTCAACGTATTGTTTTTTACTGAGCTCTGGGAGAGATTTAGCTACTATGGCATGCGCGCCATACTCGTCCTCTTTATGATCGCCCCTCGTGCCGAGGGCGGGATGGGACTGACCATGGACAGGGCCGCAGACATCTATGCCTGGTATACGATGTGCGTTTATTTGACCAGCATACCCGGCGGCCTGGTCGCCGACCGATTGATCGGCCCAAGACTAGCCATCGTATATGGTGGCATTATCATTGCCTTGGGACATTTCACCATGGCTATAAGGAGCGACTTTGCCTTTTATGCAGGCATGATCCTCATTGTGCTCGGCACAGGCTTGCTCAAGCCAAATATAAGTACCATGGTAGGCAAACTGTATCCAGCACACGATCCCAGGCGAGATGCCGGTTTTAGCATATTTTATATGGGTATCAATCTCGGCGCCACGCTATCACCATTAGTTTGTGGCTACCTGGCCCAGGATAAGAGTTTTAAGACTATGCTCGTCAATTGGGGTATACCTGCCGAGACTTGCTGGCATTTTGGCTTCGCGGCAGCTGGGGTGGGCATGTGCCTGGGCCTGGCGCACCTATTTGCTCAATACAAGCTATTGGATCACATAGGTGGAAGACCCAAAAACAAAGACTCTAAAGCCAGAGACCAAGCCGAAGAAAGAAAAGAACAAAGAAAAGGAGATAAAGAAGAGCAAATTGTCTCTAGTGACAATCATTCAGAACGCGGGAAGCTAATGGCCATTGCCTGCCTCTTTGTCTTCAACTCCTTATTTTGGATGATCTATGAACAGGGCGGCTCTAGTCTCAATGTCTTTGCCGAAAAATTGAGCACCAACCAAATCTTTGGCTGGAGCTTTCCCTCGAGCTGGCTTCAGTCGCTCACACCCATCTATGTAATTGTGTTTGCGCCATTATTTTCGATCCTCTGGACGCGCTTAGGCGCGAGGCAACCTTCCAGTCCGGCCAAGTTTGCTCTTGGCCTGGGCTTTCTTGGACTGGGCGTAGCCCTGATGATACCTGCTTCGATCTTAGCAACCCATGGCAAGGTAAGCCCGCTCTTTCTCATCTTTACTTATATGATCGAAGTCCTGGGAGAACTCTGCCTCTCCCCGGTCGGTCTCAGCACAGTGACCAAGCTGGCACCAATTCGCTTTCAGAGTCTCATCATGGGCGGTTGGTTTTGTTCTTCGGCGATCGGCAATTGGCTCGCCGGACAATTGGCTCGCAGCTTTGACTTTAGCAATACCCAGGCGATGTCGCAGATCTTTAGCGCTATGGCGATCTTTACTCTTTTCGCATCAGGACTATTGTTTGCAATGCTGCCGCCAATCCGCAAATGGATGGGCAATGTGAGATAGGTCTGTTTGGAGTCTATGAAAGCGCCTTCTTGACCAGATCAGATAGAGACTGGAGCGCCTTTTTGAGATCTCCCTTGAGATGCACTCTCAAAGCCCGGCGATCACGGTCGATCAGGACCTGAAAATCCCCTCTGGCCTGCGCGGCTTTGACAATGGAGAATGTATATTTCTGACCTGGTACTGCCACATCGAGCGCATCATCACAAGTGATCTGCAAAAAGACTCCGGAGTTTGGTCCGCCCTTATAGGCTTGCCCTGTACTATGGAGAAATCTGGGTCCAAAACCGAGACAGGTAGCCACTTTTTTTGCCGCAAAAACATCCTGCCTGATCGCTTGCAAGACCTGCTGATGCTCTCTGTCCATTTGCAAATATGCAAGCAGTGCAAAATAATCCCCGGCCTTCAGTCTATCCAGGTGTGATTTCATCAAAACCACTGCATCAGTGTCCATTTGTGCCTTTAGCGCGTTTTTGTTTTTTGCATCGGTATAAAAAGAAAGATCAGCATATTGATTTTTGCCCACAGTGATTGGCGACTCGGCGGGCAGACTGCCCGACTGTTGGTAGGCAGCCGTGAGCTCTTTAGTGACGATCTTGGAAGCCTCCACGTCAGGCTGATCGAAAGGATTGATCTTCATAAAGCTACCAGCGCAGGCTGTCGCGATTTCGAAGCGATAAAACTCTTGACCAAGACTGGTTTTGTCGGGGACCGAGATAGTCACGACAGGTTGACCGGCCTCAGCGAGCAAGGCCAGAGTCTCTGCTATTTTTGCATTTTGGCCTTTGTCTCCTTCCTCAAGCCTTATAAAGACAAAGAGGCGATCGTCACCATAGTCATGAGGGTCGCTACTCAGGGTCTCGAGATCCACCGGGATGATAGCCTTGCCGGACTTGCCGGTGGACTCGGCGATCAATTGCTCGAGCCAGGCGCCAAAGTCAAAGATCTCAGGCGAAGTGACAAGGGTGATTTTGTCGCGGCCAGAGGTCTGGCAAAGCCCCATGACTGTGCCGAGTTGCAAGCCCGGATTTGAGGCCGCCCTGGGCTCCTGGCAAAGATGCATCATGCTGGCCGCTTCGCTGAGAAAGCCTTTGATATTGGCTCCAATCAAGGCCAATGGCACAATACCAAATGGCGAGAGCGCAGAGTACCTGCCCCCTATGGCTGGATGACCGCTAAAGATCCGGGCAAATTTTTGCTCTTTGGCAAAAGCCTCTAGCTTTGAGCCTGGATCGGTAATGGCGACAAAATGCTCTGTAGCTTTGGCCCCAAGGACCTGCCTGGCTCGCTCGAGAAAATAGCTCATAAAGATGCTTGGCTCTAGAGTCGAGCCAGACTTGGAGGCAACGACGAAAAGAGTTTTGGCAATGTCGATTTTTTGATCCGCAGCCTTGACCTGAGCAGGATCAGTCGAATCGAGGATAGAGAGCTCAGGATAACCTGGTGCCGATCCCATGGTCAGGGCAAAGACTTCTGGCGCAAGGCTAGAGCCACCCATGCCGAGCAATAAGACATGCTTAAAACCAGCATCACGGATCTGGGCGCTAAAAGCCTCATAATCATCGGCTTGGGCGAGTTGCGATTCTGGACCATTTAGCCAATCCAACCATTCGTTCTCTCCCTGGCTGGTCCAGAGTGATTGATCTCTAGCAAACAAGCGTTCGGCAAATTTTTGCGCCGTGAGCTCATCCAGACCACTCGCGACTCTTGCAGCGAGATCTATAGGCAAAAGGGAAAGATCGATAGGGTTGGCGAGTTTGGTGGTCATCGGTGCTCCAGCCTCATGCTTTGGTACAAAAAGATATCCGAAAGCAATAAGTATAAAACGATCGGTCGTAAATGCTTGAATCTATAGACATATGTAGTAGCCTGTTCAATTAGCTTTCATTTACTGCGAGCATGCTATTGACATCTAAGGGAACAATCGTGACAGAGGCAGTCCAGACAGATAACAAGTCCCCAAGCAAAGGCGGTCATCACAATGATGCCCTCCTGTCCTGGTGGCTGGCATCCGCAATCGTCGGGGCGGATATCGGTACCTCTGTGTTTTACACCACTGGTGTGATCCTGCCACTGGTAGGATTTGCTGCACCATTCGTGGTGCTGGTGGTCTGCTTGCTGATGTGGTTTTTTAAGATCACCTACGAAGAAGGCTGCGCCGTCAGCCCCTTCAATGGTGGAGCCTATATCATGGTACTGCAGACCATCGGCAAGCGTTTTGCAATTGTCGTCGGCGCTCTGACCATACTCTCTTATCTTGCCACTGCCGCAGTCTCGTCATTATCCGGCGCTTTTTATATCGACTCGATCGACAATATAATGAACTGGCCTCTGGCATCAGTAGTCGCCACTGCCATAGCTCCTGTAGTGATCTTTGGGCTGCTCAATATAATCGGCATCAAAGAGCCGGCTATGATCGTCTTTCTCATCGCTCTCTTTCACTTTGCCCTGCTTTTATTTATGGACGTCAAAGGTCTCATCATGGCCTTTGAGAAAGGCATCGACTGGTCAAGGTTTGGACAGAGCTTTACTAGCGTGACACCAGGCCACATGGTGCATGGATTTGCCGCAGCCTTTTTAGGTATTACAGGATTCGAATCCGCCGCTCAGATCGTCGAACAGCTCAAGACACCTACATGGCGTACCCTCAAGCATATCTATTTAGCAGTGGTCTTGCTGGTCGGCATCACGGCTCCCATCACGTCATTTTTATGCCTTGCTCTTTTAGATGCCAATCAACTGCATGATTTTAAAAACAGTCTTTTATCCGGACTGGCCTACGTCGAGGGTGGCAAGACACTACTGGTGATACTGGTGGTGGATGCAGCTCTCATGCTTTTTGCGGCTGTCAACACGGCTTATGTAGGCTGTATCGGTCTGTGCACTACCATGGCCAAGCAAGGCAATCTCCCGGCTTTCTTTTTAAGACGCTGGGCCCACAAGTTTCCCTCTTTTCAGGGCTATCCTTATGTCTGCCTGCTCTTTATGGCAATATGCAGCTTTATGATCGTGCTATTACCCGGTCAGGTCGACAACCTCGGACAAGTCTATGGCATGGCCTTTCTCGCTGTGATGTGCTCCTTTTGCTTGGGTGTAATCATGCTCAGGATCAAGATGCCTCTCAAAGTACAGAGAGCGCCATACAAGAGCTCCTGGGCTATCCCCTTCAAGACATTTACCATGCCTGTGCCACCGACCATAGGTCTGGCCACTCTCGGTTTTTGCGAGATCGTCTTGTTACTCACGGCCGAGGAGGCACGTTCATTAGGCTTCCAGATCTTTATGATCATCCTCATCGTCATGGTCTTTTATCGAATGGGCGTATTAGAAGGACGCTTGCGCGAATTGCCGGATCTGCGGCTTGGCATGGGCAAATTTGCCTCGCTCGAAGAAATCCCCGAGACCCTACCTACTTTTGTTCTCTGCACAGGTGGTGCTAAGGCCAGGAGTCTTGCGACGATGCTCATCAAACTGTTGGAGCGCGAAGAACCAGGCCCCAAAGAGATCATCATCTTTCATGCCGAAGAAGAATCAGCTAGACGCGGCATGATGCATGAGCTCTTGCAGAGAGTAGTGTCTCAGCAAATCGGTCCTAGTTTTCGCAACCACGACCTCGTCTTGACGGTCAAGATAATGCCGGAGACCATGGTGGACGGACTGATCAATCTCAAAAAAGCCCATCCCTTTCTCAAGATTTTTATCGGTACTGGTTCGGACCCAGATCTGGCCGATCGTTATGCCCGTGATCTAGAAGCCAGTCTCGGCATACCGGTTATCAATATAGGCAGGCCGACCCTGCTGGATAGCAAGGTCAGCTCAGCCAGGACCTAAAATCAGTACAAATATTACAAAAGTGCAGTGATGATACCATCGGCAATTGCAAATACACGGTCATCGCGACTGGGCTGTATTACATAGGATCCTGTAAAGCTGCCAAATGATGGTAGAACGATTGATCGCCCGCTAAACCAGAAGCAAGCAACACGCTCGGAGCGCTTGCCTCCAATCAGGCGAACCGCTGGATGCAAATGGCCACTCAATTTGAGCCCTGGCATATCTGCGTGCTCGGCTTCGTGCTCGTGGACAAAGACCAGCCCATTTTCGTGGTGCACTCCTTCGACTATATCCAGTCGCCACGAATCAGGAATGCTTACACGCTTGTCGTGATTGCCCAGAACCAGCATGGCATCGAGCGCAGCATATCTCTCTCTGAAACCAGCAAAGGCCTCGACTACTGGTAATTGCAAACCATCAGCCGCATGCACCATATCGCCAAGTATCATCAATCGGCGTGCACCTGTAGTCTCGATCAAAAACTGCAATCTTGCCAGATCATGAGCACACACGCCATCTGGAGCAAAAAAATTGCGGGCTCTAAAGGACCTTGCCTTGCCCAGATGCAGATCGGCCATGACCAGTGTCTGCCTGTCCTTGATATACAGAGCCTTTTCTCCATAGAGGACGAGATCGTGGCCTTGATAATTTAATTCGATCTTGCGACCACTCATAGCTCCATCAGACCTGGGCATGGACATCCTTCTCCAACTCCAATTGCATCTTTAAAATACGTTGATGCACCTTCTCCGTACTCAATTTTCCCCTCAACCGATCCACCATCAATGGCACCGCAAATGGTGAGGCTTTTTTGCAATCGACCTCGCATATCTCACTGGCAGCAATACGCTCGATAAATTGACGCATGCGGCCAATCTCCAGATGCCGCTCCAGTACCTCGTCTTTGGACTGCTTGATTAAAAGATTGCCTGGATCAAAATCTGAAAACACATCAAAGAGCAAACTACTGGATATCTGGACCTGCTTGACCGTTTTTCGCAAATATGGATATCCCTGAAAGATGAGACCACTGACTCGAGCGATCTCTCTAAATTGTCGTCGCGCCATCTCTGTCGAATTGAGACAGGCAAATATATCGGACTCGAGATCTTTGAGGTCTATATTTTTGAAGAAATCGCCTGCACAACCGCTAAAGTCGAATGGACTGAGACTCAATAATTCGAAGCCCCAATCATTGACGGCAATAGAAAAAGTATTGGGTGCCAGATTGGTCAGATGATAGGCGATGAGATTGGCTAGCCCCTCATTGACCATACGCCCCGCAAATGGATAGACAAACAAGTGGTAGCCATCGCGCGATTTGTAGCGCTCGACCAACAGTTGATCGAGTCTAGGCAAAATCGACCTATCAGCTTGCAGGGCCAAAAGAGGACGCAAAAGTTGCATCTCAGGCTCATCAAAATCATCTCTGGAGGCTCGATCGATTAGTTGCCTCAGCTCTTGAGCGAGTTCGTTTGATAGGGGCATGCGCCCTCCCATCCATCTAGGGATAGGGCCGGATTTTTTGTTGGAGAGCTTGACATAGGCCTTCATGTCCTTGACCTCGACCAGCTCTAAGGCCCTACCGGCAAACAAAAAGGTATCGCCCTTGGTGAGCCTGGCGATAAAGGACTCTTCCACTTGCCCAAGACGATTGCCGCGCATAAAAACCACGTCCATGGCCTGATCGTTGACGATAGTACCTATGGATAGTCTGTGCTTGAGCGCCAGGCCTCGATCGGTCACGCGAAAGACTCCGTCGACAATATCCATGCGGTGATATTCGGGATAAGCCTTGAGAGCCTGACCACCAGTGCCTACAAAATTGAGCACCCACTGCCATTCATCCTGAGTGAGGTCTTTGTAAGCCCAGGTGGTGCGGACCTCGTTAAAGAGGTCATGATGAGTAAAGCCACCTCCCAGGGCGACAGTGAGGACATGCTGACACAATAGATCCAATGGCTTGCGACAGATCAGACGCCTTTCGACCTGCCTTGCATCCATGGCCAATCTAGCTGCGCAAAGCTCGGCCAATTCGAGTGCATGGCACGGCACCAGATGCAGACGGCTGATTTGACCTGGACGGTGTCCTGACCTCCCGGCCCTCTGCAAGGCTCTGGCTACACCTTTGGGAGAGCCGATCTGCAAAACCATATCGACTGGACTAAAATCTACTCCAAGATCGAGACTGGAAGTCGCTACGACAAACTTGACCCTTTCTTGCTTTAGAGCTGCTTCGACCCAGTGACGTACATCATTGTCGAGAGAACCGTGATGGATGGCTGCTATGCCGATATAGCTTGGATTGAGATCGAGCAGACGGTGGTACCACTGCTCGGTCTGCGAGCGGGTATTAGTAAAAATGAGAGCTGTTCGAGCCGACTCGATCAGGCTTGCAACCGGACGAGCCATAGGTAGGCCCGTATGACCGGTCCATGGAAGTTCTTCTAGATAGTCGGGCAATAGGGTCGTGGCCTCGATGATTTTGGTGTCCTTGCCTCTGATCAGCTTCCTCTTGCTTGGACTGTGGCCTATCCCACAGAGGACATCGACTGCCTCATCGATATTGCCTATGGTGGCAGATAGCCCCCAGGTCTTGAGCTTGGGATTGAGCTGGCGCAGACGAGCAAGTGCCAACTCTACCTGTACTCCACGCTTATTACCGATCAATTCGTGCCACTCGTCTACGACTACGCAATCCAGATGTGAAAGCTTGGCAAGATTGTCCTCATAGGAGAGCATGATAGAAATGCTTTCGGGAGTGGTGATGAGCGCAAAGGGCAAACGTGATTTTTGCTTGGCTCTAACACCCTTAGGCGTGTCGGTAGTGCGGGTCTCGACCTGGTAGGGCAACTTAAAAAATTCGAGAGGTTCGCGCATCGCAAGTGCCAGATCGTTGGCCAGGGCACGTAGGGGAGTCAACCATAAGACTCGCAAGGGCTGCGACTGCGGATCGTCATTGTGCTCGGCCTCTAGGTAGGGCAAAAGGGCGCACGGCCATATGGCATAGGTCTTGCCCATGCCGGTTGAAGCATGCACTATGCCCGAGCAGCCCTCTTGATATGCTTGCCAGGTTTCGATCTGAAAGTCCATGGGCTTTTGTCCACGACTGGCAAACCATTGATGCAATTTCACTGAGCCAACAATGCCTCCAGATTGGCCAGAGTGTCGGCCTCCTCGGCCTTTTTATCCGTGCGCCACCTGGCCATGCGCGGAAACCTCAATGCCAGACCTGCCTTGTGTCTTTTGCTGGCCTGAATCCCTTCGAAGGCTAGCTCAAAGACCAATTGGGGACGCACAGTCCTGACTGGACCAAATTTTTCTAGAGTGTTTGCCCTGATGAAAGCATCCACGTTGCGGATCTCCTGATCCGTCAGGCCCGAATATGCCTTGGCTATCGGCACCAGGCGATCACCCTGCCAGACGCCAAAAGTATAATCGGTATAGAGATTGGCTCTGCGACCATGCCCAGCCTGCGCATACATCAAAACGGCATCGCAGGTAAATGGATCGATCTTCCATTTCCACCAATCCCCACGCTTGCGTCCTACGCCATAGATAGAGTCCAGTTTTTTTAGCATCAAGCCTTCGACTTTGATGTCGCGGCTCATTTGCCGCATCGCTCTCAGTTGTTGCATGTCGCTCGACTCGATGGCAGAGGACACTCTCAGGGTGCTAGAAAATGCCATGCGACATGAGGGAGCCTCGTCGAGAGCACCTGGTGTCAATAAGGACAAGAGTCTGTAGCGGCGCTGAGAAAGAGGCAAAGAGCGCAAATCCTCACCGTCTTGCTCTAGAAGGTCAAAGGCCATAAAGATAACGGGGACATCCTCTAAAAGTTTCTTGCCCACAGCTTTACGACCGATCCGCTTTTGCAACGCACTAAAGGGCATCACGTCATTATCACGAAAGGCCAGAATCTCGCCGTCCAGTACGGTGCCACCAGGTAGTCGTGCAGCCTCACGAGCGACCTCCGGAAACTGGTCGGTGACTAACTCTTCACCACGACTGAAGATAAATATTTCTCCGCCCCTCTTTATGATCTGTGCTCTGATACCATCCCATTTCCACTCAAATAGATAAGAGGCTGGATCAAAATCACTGCTCTCAAAGAATGCCTCCTCATCAGCAATTGGAGAAGCAAGGAAAAAGGGATAAGGACGGGATTGCTGCACCCTATCGTCATCAGCAAGTAATAATTGCTTGTAATTTTCAGCAGAAGGCCGCCAGTCTCCCATTAAACGATGGGCTATAAGATTGGGTGAAAGATCTGCTACCTGAGCCAGAGACCGCGTAATGAGGTTGTTTGACACACCGACTCTAAACCCACCGGTTATGAGCTTGTTATAGACAAATCTCTCATTTGTATCCAGACAATCCCACCACTCGATCACCCGAGCGCGCTGCACAAGCGGATCCAGGCCACCCAGAGTCATGAGATGGTCCTGAACAAAATCTGCCAGGGACAAATCAGAAAAATCTTGTTTGTCTTTTGCACTAGATGCTGGCGGCAGCAAGAGCGCGATGGTCTCAGCCAGATCTCCGACTGCTTCGTAGCATTCTTGGAAGAGCCATGGCTTGATGCCGGCAATCTCCATCGCCGCCTCTTTGAGGATGGTTGAGGATATCAGACGCTTGATCTTGCCTCCACGCAAAAAAAACAGAGTCCAGGCATTATCTAAAGCGTCTTTTGCTTTGAAATGCTCGATGAGTATATCTATCTTGGCCTGAGTGCTATTGGTCGAGTCCAATCGAGCAAATAAGGCTGCAAACTGCTTCATGAGATTTGCTCGCTTGTGCTAAAGTCTTGCTCTTGTTCATGATTGTCACCAAACATGGTGCTCAAGGCCACCGCATCCAAGCCTTTCTCTTGGAGAAATTGCACCAGTATGTCGCTGGAGCCGTGCGTGACAAAGACTTGCTCGGCCTCCACAGCGTCTATGGTGGCAATCAGACTTGGAAAATCGGCATGATCAGAGACGACGAAGCCACAGTCGAGAGCTCGTCTGCGCTTTTGCCCTCTTACCGCCATCCAGCCTGAGGCAAAGGCCTGGCTCTTGGCCTGCATGCCCTTGATCCAATTGCTATTGATCGAGTTAGGAGGAGCCAGGACAATTGCTCCATCTTTTGCCAACGAAGCCTTGTCCGGAGTATCGCTCAACGGTCTTGTATCAGGCAGTGGTATATTTTGGGCACGGTAGACCTGGTTGATGGCCTCGACCGCTCCGTGCGCGTAAATTGGGCCTATACTCGTATCCAGCATGGACAAGAGACGCTGAGCCTTGCCCAGAGCATAGCCATAGAGCAAGCTCAATCTGTGATGATCGCGATTGTCCTGCCACCAGGCATTGATATCACGGGCGATATCATCATCCTGTCTAAATCTGTAAATGGGCAGACCAAAAGTCGACTCGGTCACAAAGGCATGGCATTTGACCACTTCAAACGGTGCACAGGTGCGATCAGGAAAGACCTTGTAATCACCCGAGATGACATTTACTTGACCCGCTCTCTCGATGCGGACCTGGCATGATCCCAAGATATGCCCCGCAGGATGCAGACTGAGATCGATATCACCCATACGGATACGCTCACCATAGGCGATGCCCTGGATATTAGCGTCTGGACCAAGTCTGAGCCGCAAGATATCCTTGCCCACATCGGTGGACAGATAGCTCTTAGAACCCCAACGCGCATGATCGCTATGACCATGAGTGATGACCGCACGATCAACAGGCCGCCAGGGATCTATATAAAAATCTCCGAGGGGCACATAGAGACCTTTGTCGGTTAATTGAAACAGAGCCATATTATAAGGATCCGGTCGCCGTCACTCTTTATACTGACCGATTTAGGGACTGTTTTGACCCATTTTTTGATCCAGGTCTTTTTTTATTTGCTTAGCGTCGGCATCATCAGGCATCAGAGCAAGAGCTTGTGCTGCTTCGCTGGAAGCCACGGCACGATCTTTTAAGGCCATTGCCACACGTGCACGACGCAAATGATACTTGCCTTCATTTGGCTTGATTTGCACGGCGCGGGTCAGATCGTCAAAACTCTCTCTGATTTGTCCGGTCTTGTAATAAGCCAGTGCCCGATTGTAGTAGAGAGTGCTGTTTTGCTTATCCAGACGGATCGCACCGGTATAAGTAGAAAGAGCATCCGTCATGCGACCGAGATCAAGTTGGCAGTCACCGAGGAGCTCAAGGAGCCTGACCCGTTGAGGCGCAGTAAGGTCATTGTTGGGACCAAGCATATCGGAAAGACCAGTTAGAGCCTGAGTGTATTTTTTTTGTCGGCGCAAAACCAATAAGCGGCCCAAGCGCGCAGCAAATGCCATGCGGTCCTGCCTCGGACTGGCAATCATGCGCTCATACTCCGTCAGAGCGCGGTCGTAGAGACCAGACTCAAATAAGATATAAGCACGATCCAGTCTTGCCTCAGCTAGATGCGGATCGAGTGACAGAGCCTTATCTATAAGGGTCAAAGCGCGAGCAGGTTGTCTGGCTTTGAGATTGGCAATGGCCGATCTGTGCACTATCCTTGCATCATTGGGAGTCAGCTCGATGGCTCGATCATAAAGAGCTACCGCCTCAGCCATCTGCCCGGCACCAAGAGATTTCTCGGCTTCATCAGCCATCTCCAGGGCTTTCTCATGAGGGCACATGATCAGGGCCCGATATATACTTGAGCCGGGTCGCTGTGCCTCGATGCCGATATAGAGAGCCATTGCCACCATAGTCAAGGCAAAGGCAAAGAAAACAGGGTGGCGCAATATTTTGGCTGGTTTCAAAAATCCCGTCCTGTTTTGCAGACAACCGAGAAAAATCGTGGTCAAATCTTATAATAATGGCATTGGCTGGCCGAAAAGCCAAAAGATGAACATAGGCAAACAGGTAAAGAGATGACAGTCCGCAGACAAGAGCTCGCAAGACGCAGCACGAGGGCAAAAATACAAGCTGGCACCCTGATATTTGGGATGATTGCAGGTGCAGGCATGACAATTGCCTATTTTGTCGGCAAGGGGCAGGGCGAGCTGGATAATTCCAGACATGCTCCTCTGCATTCGAGTCTACCTAGCCAGACCACAAATAATGGCATCACCAACCAGATGGCACATAACCCCATGCAAGTGGGTGAAAACATGATCGCTGATATTGCCCAAGACGCAAGCAAATCAGTGGTCAATATCGATACAGCTCGGATCGTGCGCTTTGCAAGACAACCAATGGGTTTGGATCCGCTCGAAATGTTCGGTCTACCCATGCAAGGCAATTTACCTCAAGAGATAGTCCAGCAAAGAGGTGTAGGCTCCGGCATAATCATCAGGGCAGACGGCTATATCTTGACTAACAATCATGTGGTGGGTAATGCCGACAAAATCAAGGTCACGCTCGAGGACAAGCGAACCTTTGAGGGCAAGGTCGTAGGCCGCGACGGTTTGACGGATCTGGCACTGATCAAAGTCGAGGCAAAGGACCTCCCTGTAGCTAAAATTGGAGTCAGTCAGATCGCCAGGCCAGGCGACTGGGCGATTGCTATCGGCAGTCCTCTGGGCCTGGATCATACCGTGACTCTTGGCATCATCAGTGCTCTCGGCCGTTCTCTGGATGAGTCTGCCGGTAGCAACAAAAAGCTCTTGCAGACCGATGCGGCCATCAATCCTGGCAACAGCGGTGGGCCTCTGCTCAACATAAGAGGCGAAGTAATCGGCATCAATCAAGCAATAAATGCCAATGGACAAAACATCGGTTTTGCCATTCCATCGGAGGTTTTTCAGGATGTGGCGCATCAACTGCTCGAGTATGGTCACATCAAACGTCCCTACATTGGCCTCTACATGGCCTCTATCAACGAGGATCTAGCGGCACAACTAGGATTGAAACCAGACACTCAAGGCGTCGTAGTCGCTCGTATCTACAGCGACTCTCCAGCACACAAGGCAGGGCTGGCCGTTGGCGATCTGATAGTAGCGGTAGACAACAGGCCAGTCAAAGAGCCAAAAGATGTGAAAGAGTGCGTTCAGGCTAAAAAAGTCGGAGAAAAATTGGCTTTCAAGATATTGCGCAATGGCGCATCGCATGACTTTGAGATAAGAGTCGGCGATATGCCTTTGCCACAAGACCAGGCCTTAAATAGATAGATGCTACGCGAAGTAATCCTGATCGAATCCGACCAGAACGTAGCGGAACTGCTCAAGACGCTCATAAACGCACGCGGGCACCAGGTGACTACGATTGACTCCGGCAAGCAAGCTCTCAATCTAATCCAGACTCATCACTATGACCTGGCAATAGTCGGCGACGAATTATCTGATATTGATGGCATAGGCATGATCATCAAACTCAGGCAGGAGAGCTCTCAATTGCCTATAGTCTTTGTCAGCAAGCAATGGCGAGACGGTCTGGTCTACAAGCAATTGACACGAGACCTAAGAGTCGACCTCATCGTGCATAGACCTATCAAAGCAGCTCTCTTTGGTGCACAAATCGAAGATATCTTTGTGCATGGCAAGGGTGGCGCTAAAACGCATTTTGATATGACCGGTGCCGACGACTCAGTCTACAAGACCTTGCAAGCCAACTATATTAAAGTGCTGCCTGATCGACTGATGCGTTTGCAAAATGCTATCGATCTGACAAAACAATTTCCTCAAGACCACGCGACCCTGCTCGAAGCCATCAGGCTTGCGCACAATCTCAAGGGCACAGCCGCCTCCTGCGGTTTTGGCATCCTTGGCGAATCTGCCGGATGGTTAGAGAAAGCCCTGGACGCTTTAAAAAATCAGCAATTAAAATTGAATGAGACTGCGTGGGAAGAAATCGGACTAATCGTCAAACTAGTCCAGGCAAATGTCGAATCATTGACTCAAGATCCCACTGCGCGAGTGGACAAGCGCGCTTTTGCCACCATAGACAGTACCGGTGCCGCAGCCAGCCTGGCGGCCGCCGATAACACAGCTCCCCAGGACAATTTTGATGTTTTTGATGCCTCCGCATCTGTCCGAGTATTGGTGGTGGCACAAAAAGAAGCATTGGCAGCCTCTGGCTTTAGACCACGATTTGCCAATAACCAGGCTGGCCTCAACGTGCAAGTACTGGTCTGTCACGATCGAGACGAAGCCCTGGAAAAAGCTAACAAGCTCACTTTGGACGCAGTACTCATCGATATACAAGTCGACGCACCAGGGCCTTCGCTCAATCTCGCACGCGACCTGCGCAATTTGCCAGGCTACGACTCATTGCCGGTGGCATTTTTATCAACTTCGACTCAAGAAAAATATGTCGAGGACTCGACTCATGCCGGAGCCAGCCTGCTCTTTGAGTCATCCGAAAAAGCCGATCTGATTGAGGATGCCATCGACTATCTCATTAACGCTAGACAAGGTGGGCGCCCACGCATCCTCATAGTCGACGACGATCAGGATTTTGTCAAAATAGTGGCCAGTGCTCTGGGCCAGGAAGGCATGCTGGTCAAATCTCTGGATGATGCCACCAATATCGTGCAGTCCATGCAAAACTTTAGACCGGATCTAGTCTTGCTGGATGTGCTGATGCCTATAGTTTCGGGTTTCGACGTCTGCCGCATGATCCGATCGCAACCGGCGCTGGCCGATATTCCCATATTTTTCCTTACAGCTCAGACAGGACTGGAAACACGGCTCGCGGCCTTCGAGGCTGGTGCTGACGATTATCTGCCCAAGCCAGTCGCTCGGGTAGAATTATTGACTCGCGTCAAATTGAGACTAGAGCGCAGTCGTATGCTCAAGGAGAGAGCAGACAAGGATGTGCTGACTGGGCTTTTGAGTCGAAGAGCCTTTATGCAAGAATTGACGGAACTCGCCGAAGAATCAAAACGCAATGGTCTCATATACAGTATCAGTCTTTTAGATATAGACCATTTTAAATCGGTCAATGACACCTATGGTCATTTTGCCGGAGACAGAGTATTAGCCACTTTTGGGCAGCTTTTGCGCAAGAGATTTAGAGTGGAAGACGTCAGGGGACGTTGGGGAGGCGAAGAATTTGTCGTCGCCTTTAGGCATATCTCAAGACATACAGCCGCTGGTGCTATGCAGAGAGCGCTCGAAGAGTTTTGCGCGATAGAGTTTGCAGGCGACCATGACGAAAAATTTCACGCTAGTTTTTCTGCCGGCCTGGTCAGTTATCCAGAGGACGGCGAGACGATTGAAGACCTTTTGAAAGGGGCAGATAATCGACTATACCAGGCGAAGAAGCAAGGTCGCAATCGCATAGTATTTAAGTAAGGCAAAAGATAGATGGTCAGAGTGCTTTTGGTCGACGATGACGATTTTTTGCGGGAGACCATGACCGACTGGCTCATTTTTCAAGATCATACTGTGCAAACCGCCTCCAATGGCTTGCAGGCACTAGAAGAAATGGCGGCTGGCAACCACCAGGTGATAGTACTCGACTGGACACTACCGGGCCTCTCCGGTCTCGAGGTCGTCTCGACTTATCGCAGGCAGGGCGGCCGAGCCCGCGTCATCATGCTATCCGGACGCGATCAAAGTTCTGACAGGCAGGCTTCCTTAGATGCCGGTGCGGACATGTATCTCACCAAGCCTTTCAAATTGCCACAATTGTCCCAAGCTATTTCAGATGTAAGCCAAAAGGGAGAAAACGAAGATCCATGAGCGCATTTATACACCTCGTCTGCGACTATGCACAGGGCGACATGGCCTGGGCTGAAGTAATGTCCGCCCTGGTCTCCAAATTGCACGACGACACTCGCATCCACACCTCCTCGGTGCATGCCTTTGACACCGTATCGACGGGATTTATCGTCGCCCAATTGGCTCTTGCCAATCAAGACCTGCGCCCTAAAAACCTATTGGTCTTTGCCAATACTGCACCACGCAAGGATCGCAAAGAAGCCCGCGCCAACAATGAGGGCGAAGGCCTATTGTTTGCCACCCTGCGTAATGGTGTACAGGTCCTGGCTGTCAATTCGGGGTATTCATTGTCCTTTGTGAGATCCGAAATTCAAGAATTGTGGAGCACAAACGTCGAAGCAGTGGGTTCGCAATTTAGGTCGAGAGATTATTTTCCAATTGCAGTAAGCAAGGCGAGTCGCGGTGATTTTAGCTTTATCAATCACAAATTGGACAAGATGGAGACCATCCCTGCTGAGCCAAACGATGTGATCGGTTATATAGACAGCTTTGGCAATCTAAAGACGACAATCCGTAAAGAAGACGAAAAAGTTGCTGCTCTAGAAGCTGGCACGAGGCTCAAGGTGCAGATCGGCAACCATGTCTCCACTGCCACTGTGGCAACCGGGTCTTTTAATGTCTCCGAGGGTGATCTAGCCTTTGCTCCGGGCTCCTCAGGTCATGAAAGAAGGTATTGGGAGCTCTTTAAAAGAGGAGGCAGCGCATCAGATGAGTTTGGCCATCCAAAATCTGGCGACCAGATCAAGATCCGCGCTCTGTCGCCTTAAAAATACAAGATTGGCCAGCAGCCGTTATTTTTATGATTTAGATTGGTAGATTAGTAATACCAGACATTTCTCCATTTTTTAAAGTTCAGGAAACATGCTAGAAAAACAGGCCATAGCTGATGCTCTTCCAACTTTATTGCTGGGAGCGAGCATCGTATCGCAAGCAAAGTTAGATGAGGCAATGCAAACTGCCAAGAGCCTCAACGTGCCTCTTGCTCGTGCAATCGCCATGCTCAATATAGTCGGCGACTCCACCATGAAGCTCGTACTTGATGCAGAAGCAATGGTCACGAGCTACAAAACAACCATCGACATGGCAGTCAAAGCGCTGAGACTGGCCAAGCAAAACAACATGAACATGGAGGATGCCCTGGGTGTCATCGCCTCCGTGCACAAAAAGACTCAGACTGTACAATCCATCTCCAATCCACTGACCGAGCTTTTGATGGCAGCAGACATGCTCAATTCGGAGCAATTGGGTCGAGCAGCTATCAAGGCCAAAGATACAGGTATGCAGATGGCGCGCGTGATGGTCCTCAACCGAGATCTATCGAGTTGGGCTATGAATGCCGCCATCACAGCACAACTTTTCGTGCGCTCCAAAAAGATATCCAAGGAGCAAGCCGTCGAGGCCTTACACACTGTCGTGCGCAGACGTATTTCTGTAGAGCAAGCCTTATTTGAAAAGGGTCTATACAGCGAAAAAGGCACGCAAACAGTGAGGATTGGCGAGCTCGTCGCCATGGCAGGATTTCTTTCGGATGGTGACATGCTCGAATGTCTGGAGATAGAACTCCTCAAAGAAAAACAATTTGGTCAGATCTTGCTCGAGCAAGGTCTGGTTACCCAAGATCTATTAGAAGCAGCGATAGTGCTACAGGATATGGTCGGTAACAATACAGTCAAAGCGTATCAAGCAGCAGAGGCACTCAAGCAAGTCAAGGCTCGCGGTGTCAGCGTCTATCAAGCAGTCGCCGAAAACTACACCAATCCTTTATCGCAAACTAAAGATCTTACGCCTGCCAATCTGCTCATAGATAGTGGCTTGATCTCTGAGCCAGATCTGCAAAAGGTCTGCGACATAAACGAGCCTTCGGTGATCAAGGTGGGCAAACGAGTCCTGGCCACCGGGGCTCTTTCTGAGTCTATGCTCTACACCACACTGAGGACATACAGCCTCTACAATCAAGGCTTCGTCTCAGCCGACATGGCCATCGCCCTTCTCAAAAAGTGCATGCTCGAGGCCATTACTCTGGATGACGCTCTGGCCAAGCAAGGCTTGATCTTGCCTGCCCGAATGCAGTGGATATGGACATAAGACAAGCAATTGCCACACTAGCCCTCACCCTACTTGCCGCTCATTTTGGACCAGCGCCCGTCTTGGCGCACGATCCTGGTCCTATTGGCATCACCCATACGGAGAGACCCACCGTTGGACTAGCCATAGGCTCGGGAGGATTGCGCTCGGCCGCTGCTGTAGGTGTTCTGAGAGTCTTAGAAGACGAGGGTATACCAGTCGACCTGGTAGTAGGCTGTGGCATGGGCGCTGTGGTCGGGGGACTCTATTGCGCAGGTTTGACGCCTTTCCATATAGAAGAGCAATTTACACGCAAAAAGCTCATGCACGCTTACCTTACAGTCCCTCTCAAGCTCAGGCTCATCATAGTCCCTTTGATGAACACTCCTCGATTAGTCGGCATCGAACCATATGATGGTCTTTACAGAGGCAAAAAGTTTGCCCACTATCTCAACAAGCAGGTACCTGAGACCGAACAACAAATACAAAATCTAAAAGTACCCTTTGCCGCTACAGCCCTGGATCTGCTTGATGGCAGAGTCGAGTTGTTGGACAAGGGCAATCTCGCTCAAGTCTTGCAGGCATCATCTGCGATACCAGCCTTGCGCAAACCGGTGCGTTTGCAAGATGGCCTCTACACAGACAGCTCTGTGCTAAAAAACATACCAGTAGCAGAGGCACGCAGCAAAGGCGCAAATTTTGTCATTGCCATAGATGTGGACGAGACTCCCAAGACAGCTTTAGACAAAGACTTCCACAAGATCGGCAGCGTCACAAAGCGCGTGCTGGACTTGCATTGGAGATCACTAGATCAGGCAGCCCTGGAGGATGCGGATATAGTCATCCGCCCTCAGGTAGACGGCATCAACATCATATCGACCAGCAGCAAAGATGCGGACGCGGCTATCAGAGCAGGCGAGCAAGCAGCACGACGTGCAGCGCCAGCCATCAAAGAATACCTGGAAAAATTGCGATCAAACGCCCACTGAGATATCGCTATTGTTGCTATTTGCCGATTGAGAAATAGGCTCGCCGGCAACATTAACAATAGAATCCATGCTCTCGGGAGCATGCGTCAACTCAGATTGGAGCCTTTCTGATTTTTGCTGATCGGCCTGTAAATAATTGGCCAGACCACCCTCTAGTAGGCGTTTGACATCAGTCATAAACCTTGCAGCCGGAGCACCATCTATGATGCGATGATCAAAATTGAGGATGATGGTCATGATCGGTCGTATAACGATCTGCCCGTCTCTGACAACTGCCCTTTCTTCGATCTGACCGACTCCAAAAGTAGAAGTAGATACGCATGGAGGAATCAAACCGTTCATCCCCCACTTGCCGATCGAGCTAAGTCCAAATGTCGCACCTTGAAACTTGAGCCTGACTTTGGGATAACGCAATCCAGCCCAGAGAATACAATGCCTGATCCAGGTGGGGAGGTTGTTGAAGCGGGTTTGCAGTTCGAGATGCCTGACGTCGGTCATGTCGCTAGAAGCATACGACTGCAACTCGGTCGTGATCTCCTCGATTGACTTTGTGTCGGGATTGTCGATGGCACCAAGAAAGACTGCCGGCTGATTGCCGACAAAGCGCTCGACTGTGAAACCAGCCACAATATCGCTAAAGGTCACAGTGCGTCCCCAGGGAAGCGCTGCTGTCCGGCTCTCCGGATGGGCCCTCTGAGCGATCCCAATCGCCTTGAGCAAAAAGGCCGTGACTGTAACCGGTAGACCGTTATTTTTCATCTCTTTGCGCTTGGTCTCGGCCCAGGTCATATCGATGTCGCAAAACAAATATGTCGGTACCGAATCACGACCAATAATATTGATCAGATCCAATACATTAAGCCGGGGGCGAGGTAGTTTGGAGAGAGTAAAACTGGAATTGGAGTCGGACATTGTCATCGTGGCTGCACCTGAATGAACCATGCTTATAGGCTATATCCAATATATCGCAGGCGTCAACGCTGTACGTCTTCTTCTAGTGGTGAAAGCCCTTCTGGATCGGTTAATTGCAACTCATCACGTTCTTCGAAGGGCGATTCTGTGTGATTAGCGGCTGAGATATTTGTTGCGTTTTCTGACGCACCGAAGCCGAAAGGGTTCCTGCCGGGATTATAACTATATGCCCCTGCTTGAATGTTTGGGTTGCTTGTATCCGTCCCTACTGCCGAGGATGGTGCTTGATCCTGTACCCTCTTTGGCAGAGCACCAGGAATAATAGCTGGCAATTTGGATGGTCCAGTGGGCAAGGGTGCACCGCCACCGCCGATAGTGACCATCGGGGCATCAAGGTTTAAGCCCTTGCCGCCATTGAGCATTTTTTGTAATTTTTCTTCGCGCTTTCGTATTGCCTCGGCTCGCGCTTCTAAGGCCTTGCGATCCTGTAAATTGCGATCGGTTTGCGCCTGTGCATCATTTTTCATCTCGACAAACTTGCTATAGGCAAACCAGGCGCCAATGGACAAAAACATCACCAGAACACCTACAAGCAACTCGGTATGTTTAAAACCTGACTTTTCTTCTGGTTCGTCCGAAAGGCAGTAATCAATCTCGTCCTTCATTTCTAGAGCAGACTGATATCTCAGATACACATCTTGTTGAGTAGCTCGATTGACGATGGCATCGCATGCTTCTGAGACATCCTCATTGATGTCTTGCGGAGAGCACACAGTAAGAGCCAGCGGCTCTTCACCGGTTAATAGAAAATGCATCGTGGCACCCAGAGCATAGACATCCGAGCGGGGGTCGGCTCCGCCCCAATATTGCTCCGGTGGCGAATACCCCTGAGAGACGACATGTGTGTTATCGCCATCATCCTGATAAAGACGAGCGATGCCAAAATCTACCAGTTTTACCCGGTCTTTGGTGTCGATCATGATATTGGAGGGTTTGAGATCGCGATAGATGACGGGTGGATCGTGCGAATGCAAATAATGCAAGACATCGCAGACCTGTCTCGACCAGGTCAGGACCTGCTCCTCATCAAAGAGCTCCTCGCGCTCCTTGAGCATGTCATGCAGGTTGTGCCCCTCCACGTATTCCATGACGAGGTAATAATCGTCGCCTTCGCGGAATGAATCCAGCACAAGCACTATATTGGGGTGTTGTAGACGGCTGAGGACCTTTGCCTCACGCAGAAAAAATTGCTGGGCCTTTTCTTTGTCTTCGTCTCTAAAAAAATCGTCGCGGAGCTTTTTGACCACGCATTTGCGATTGTCCAGATTGAGATCATAGGCCAAATAGACTGTGCCCATGCCGCCCTGGCCGAGATGCTCAACCACCTGCCAGCGGCCACGCAAAACAAAAGCGCCGCTCCGACGTGGATCGGTGTCGCTTGGACGTCTCTGGTTTTGAGGATTGGAGCCTTTCATGAGTGCAGTCTAGTATAACAAGAGTTAATATTATGTGAAACATCCTGTGAATGTAAGCTCTATTTGCCTAGAGCGGCCGCCCCAATAAGCCGTATCGGCGCAATTGCTCCCCAAAAAGCTCTATCGAAGCCAGATGTCTGTCTGTGAGTCTAAAGTCGAGATGGTGTAGATAATAATCGTCAAAGAGTGTTAAAGGCAGTTTCAGCCTAGATTGTGCTTCTTCTTTGACTCTTGCGAAACAAGTCGCGTCGTTTAATCCCCAGCTAATACAATCACTCAAAAACCTCGCAAGTCCCTGCATCTCGTCTTGTCGGACGCGGGCAAAATCTTTGCGTGCAGCCCAGACTCCAAATACCATAGGCAGATCAAAACGTTCCTGCCACCATTGGCCAAGATCCACTCTAGTGAGCCCTAAGTGGTCGTCTCCTTTTTTTTTGAAAGCATGATCTTTGAGGAGAGCAGCGTCGCCTATGCTGAGAAAGCCGTCGTAAGCCGAAGCTCCGAGAGTATCAGCATCGATATCATCATCAATGACGAGACGCGGTAAATCCGGATTTGCATCTAGATCATTGGGCCCTCTATAAAAATGATCCAGAACAAACATCAAACGCAATAGATTGATCGAAGAGGCAGATGTTCTAGGAACAGCCACCAAACCAGATTTGGCTTGATCGCGACCCTTATGAAAATAGAGGACACTAGCCACGGTCTTCTGACTGGATATCGAAATCCCAGGCAAAAGCTCAAAATCATCGGCCAAGAGATAGTAATAAGCACTCATTGCACCGACAGACAGAGTTTTGTCAGCGTATCTCTTGTTGAGGTCGTTGGGAGAAGCAAAGTGCACGCGGAGCTGGTCTGGCTTGTATTGCATCAAAGGCATAGCAAGGGGCAGGCAATTAACAAAATCGATCTGACCAAAATCGATTATGCTACCCCGGTCGACTTGCAAATACGGCCGCTCACTAGATGACATCATCGAATATCTAAGATTTGATTTTTAATAAGGTGGAGGTGGACCAGTGAGATTTTATTATATATTCGCGGTCCGACCCCCTAAATCTATTATGCAAAACTATCTTGAGTCGTCAAGAGCCAATCGAGAGAAAATTTTATGACAGTATCCATGCTCGGCCTGATTCTCAAAAAGCGCTCAGGGGAGGCACATACAAAGACTGAGATCGACTTTCTTGTATCTGGCATCATGGATGGCTCGATTCCGGATTACCAGCTATCTGCCTGGCTGATGGCAGCCTGCTGGAGAGGCATGACTTTACAAGAGACAGCCTATCTTACCGACGCCATGTGCCGCTCGGGCGAAGTACTCGACCTGAGCGATATCGGCCCCTTGTTTGGCGACAAGCATTCGACTGGCGGAGTCGGCGACAAGACCACCTTAGTTTTTGTGCCTCTGCTCAAAGCAGCCGGCATTCCCATGGCTAAGTTGTCGGGTCGAGGACTAGGCCATACTGGTGGCACTATCGACAAAATGGAAGCGATCCCTGGCATGATAGTCGATCTGCCGATCCAAAAATTTAAAGAGCAGCTAGCCGACATCGGTATGGCAATAGGCGGCCAGACAGGAGAGCTCGCACCCTGCGATGGCAAAATCTATGCCATGCGCGATGTCACCGGCACAGTCCAATCCATACCACTGATAGCCGCCTCGGTCATGTCCAAGAAACTTGCTGCTGGAGCCAACCTCATTATCCTGGACGTAAAATGCGGTAAGGGCGCCTTTATGGAAACCCTCGAAGATGCGCGTGACTTGGCCGAGACCATGGCCAAAGTGGGACGCATCCTCGAGCGACCGGTACTGGCTGTGGTGACAGACATGGAGCAACCACTCGGCATGGCTGTAGGTCATACGCTCGAGGTTATCGAAGCGATCGAAACTCTCAAGGGCAAAGGGCCAGCCGACCTCAACCAACTCTGCATGGAGCTTGGAGCGGTCGCCCTCGTCGAGGCTAAACTAGCAAGCAATGTGGATGAAGCAAAAGCTAAGCTGAGCCAACTGATTGCTTCTGGCGAAGCGCTCGAATCTTTTCGCTTGCTCATCCAAAAACAAGGTGGTGATCCAAGAGTGATCGATGACTACAGCATTATGCCTCAAGCAAAAATCAAGCAGGACCTGTTTTTGGATGAGGCCTTGATCAACGATATGCACCTCCCGCAAGGGAAAAGTCGATATTGGATCAAGCAATTAGACGGCAAAAGAGTCGCAGAGGCCTGCAAGCTCATGGGAGCAGGTCGCACCAAAAAAGGCCAATCGATCAATCTAGCCGTCGGCGTCGTCCTCGCAGCCAAAGTGGGAGATCATGTTGACGCAGGCGCGCGCCTTGCCACTATCTACGGAGACAGCCAGAACGATGTGGATCAAGCAAGAGCAAAGCTCATCGAGGCTTTTACTTTGTCGCCTGAGCAAGTAGACAGTCCGCGATTGATCAAAGCAGTTATCACCTAAGACCTTGAAAAAGCTCCGATTTAGACTACTGCCAGATACAGCCCACAACGCCGAGTCCAATATGGCCATCGACGAAATGCTCCTGGACTCTCTCACTCAATCAACTTGGGATGGCTGTCTACGTTTTTATGATTGGCAACCACCTGCAGTATCGTTTGGCTACGCTCAAAAAGTAGATCCAGATCTGACACGATCGATTAATGCCAAAGGCATCGATACTGTCAGGAGAGCCACAGGTGGCCGTGCCGTGCTGCACCAAGGCGAATTGACCTACAGCTTTATTGGTCGCAGCAAGAGCCCTGAAAAAGCAGGCGGCTATCTGATGCCTTCAGTCAACGCCGCATACAAGCAGATATGCGAGCCCCTTTTGCAAGGCTTGCAATCTCTCGGAGTCCAATGCTCGCTAGGCTCTACAGAGGCAAAATATCGCAGTCTAGCTGATTGTTTTGAGGCTAGCACTCAGGCCGATCTCCAATATCAAGGCAAAAAGCTAGTCGGCTCTGCCCAATTGCGTCGCAACGAGGGAGTGCTGCAGCATGGCTCGATCATGCTGGATCAATCCCAGACCTTGATGCCGGAGCTTTTGGGTCTATCAAAGGTACAGGATGCACCAGCCAGGCACGCCAATCTTAAAGACATCGGTCATTTTGATCGCGCCACTGTAGCTGATGCCATTACTCGAGCCTTTGCCCAGATATTTGATGCTGAAATGATCCACAGTCCTCTCGAGCCAATAGAGATGATCAGAGTGCAAGATCTGATCGCCACTGGCAAATATGCAGTCTAGGACTAGAGATGTTTTTCTGCCCCAGTAGCGATTGCGCGTTTTTCTTGTTCTAATTTTTCTTTTTCGGCTTTGGCCAGATCTTGCAGCTTGATCGTCTTGACCACTTTGAGCAATTTGCGAACCTGAGAGCGGGCTTCAAATTGTTCTGAAATATCTGCGTCGTGACGTTGGATCATCTTCCATTCTTTTATGCACCTGGACAGCAATTGCCTGTCTATCTGCAGATCATCCGGATTTTTTTGCGCATCGATTTGCTGGCGCAGTTGACCTGTCATAGACTTTGCATAAAGTATATGTGTAGCAGGATCGCCTGGATCGAGCTGCAGGGCCTTGGTCGATTTTTTGTAGGCTGCATCGAAGTCATTTTCGAGTAGGGCCTGCTCGGCCGAAAATCGCAAAAAGCTGGCTTCGCTCATACGACCAGCAACGCCTTTGCCAAAAAATGCTGCGTTTGGCTTTTCGTCGGAGTAGGTCTTGCCACCATCATTGATATTGGGCGAAATGCTGTCTGCGTGAGCCTGAGCGACAGAAAGGCAGCCGAATATTGCCACAGCCCAGACCAGCCTTGCTCTAGATAATAAATCAATAGAACGGATTGTCATATCTGCTTTCTCCGCTTTTGGGCTCGGTGCTTTTGGCCTCAGGGCTCTTGGACTCTAGATCGTCTGGGGTTTGATTTTGTTCAGAAGGTGCATTGATCTCGGCCTCGAGTTCGGCGATTTTTTGATCTATCCTTTCCACCTGCCGCAATTCTTCTTGTATCTTGCCTTGCAAGATATCACCATCGATTTTTTTCTTTTCTGCATAAAACATAAAAGTCGCCATGCCGATCATTTGAAAATGCCTTAGCTTTTCGGATTGCAGAGACATGATCGTCATCTTTAGTTTGGCCTGTCGAGCAGCTCTGTTGGTCTGATCGGCAGCCTGCCTCGTGGCGCCTTTGACCTTATTGAATAAATTGTCGAAAGAAGAGCTGGACATAAGGTTTCCGATCAGATGAAGGTGATCGCGCCCTCCGCTAGATGAAAGCGCTCATGTATCAATTTTACCGCCTCGCGGCCATAGCGAGCTGGCATTAGCACGCTGACACGCATATCGCCTGTAGCTACGAGATTGACTGGGATCTCCGCCTCATTGAGCGTATTAAAAACCATAGCCACTAGTTCGGGGCGGCTGGTCAAACGACGTCCTACTATCGAGATCTTGGCCAGGTCGGTTTCTACTTGCATGAGCGGATTGCCTAGAGGCACTGCCAAGGACTCGATCAATTGATTGACTCGAGTGAGAAATGCCTTGTCCACAGTGAAAGTCACTTCTTGCGCAGGTTCGTCCTCGTGCTTGATCACCATTACCATGTCGGTCTGTATAGCCAGCTCCATCAAGCGCGTAAATAACTGGGAAACGCCTTCGAGAGGACGCATGTCAGCCAGGGTGCTCAGTGATTTGAGCCTGATCAGGGCACTATTCATGTCGCAGGCAATGCCGGCGATGGCGTATTCTGGAGAGGCCAATTTGTGCGTGATGAGCGTGCCGGGATCCTCTGGCACAAAAGTAGATCTGACTCTCACGGCGACTTGATTATCCATGGCTAACTCCACCGATCTGGCATTCATCACTTGGGCTCCCGTATAGGCCAATTCGAGCATTTCTTCGTAGCTGACCGAGGCTAGTTTACGAGCATCTTGCACTATCCGGGGGTCGGCTGTGTAGACGCCTTCAACGTCGGTGTAGATATCGCAGCGATCGGCGCCTAGACTGGCCGCGAGCGCCACAGCCGTAGTATCGCTGCCGCCGCGACCGAGAGTGGTCAGCTCGTGACTTTCGGTCACTCCCTGAAAACCAGCCACGACAGCAATCTCGCCTCGCCTCAAACTGCCTTCGAGGCGATCGGCTCGCACCTCTTGTATCTTTGCCATGCCATGGCGGTTTTCGGTAATGACTCCAGCCTGTGCACCGGTGAAGGATCTCGCCTCCATACCCAGCTTTTGGATAGCCATGGTCATGAGTGCTATGGACACCTGCTCCCCGGTGGCTAATAGCATATCCATCTCGCGAGCGTTGAGCTGGCTAGTATCAGGCGCAATCTGCTCGGCTAGCGAGATCAGATGGTCGGTGGTATGCCCCATGGCAGAAACCACCACTGCGACCTCATGTCCCGCCGCAGCAGTCTCGACTGCAATCTGCGCGGCACGACCTATCTTGCCGACATCGGCAACACTTGTTCCGCCAAATTTCTGCACCAGTCTTGACATTGCCTAATCATAGCCTCTGCCGAGACTGCTGATTAGGCGATTTGACAAGGGTAATAAAAGATTTCTCTAATTTTTACCTGGCTTTTGCCTCATTGGCACTCTTACTCCGGCCTTTTCAGCAAAATCTATAGCTTGTTGATAGCCAGCATCTACGTGACGGATCACTCCCATGCCGGGATCGGTGGTCAACACACGTTCTAGCCTGGCTGCAGCCTCTGGAGTACCGTCTGCAACAATGACCTGTCCTGAATGCAAGGAATAACCCATGCCGACACCGCCACCATGATGAAGAGAAACCCAGCTGGCCCCACCTGCGACATTTATCATGGCATTGAGATAAACCCAGTCGGCAACAGCATCAGATCCGTCCATCATACCTTCGGTCTCTCGATTGGGAGAGGCGACAGAGCCTGAGTCGAGGTGATCGCGGCCTATTACGACGGGCGCAGAGACCTTGCCAGAGGCAACCAGATCATTAATAATCCCACCCAATTTTGCTCTATCTCCATATCCCAGCCAGCAGATGCGAGCCGGCAGACCTTGAAACTTGACCTTTTCACCTGCCATCTTGATCCAGCGTGCCAGATGCTTGTCTTGTGGGAAATGCTCGAGAATGGCGGCATCTATGGTCTGAATGTCGCGCGGATCTCCAGAGAGGCAGGCCCAGCGGAATGGCCCCTTGCCTTCGCAAAAAAGAGGACGAATGAAAGCAGGAACGAAGCCGGGAAAATCGAAAGCGTCTTTGACGCCCTGATCGAAAGCTACCTGCCTGATGTTATTGCCATAGTCGAACGTGATGGCGCCGTTTTTCTGCAGAGCGAGCATAGCTTGTACGTGTCTCGCTATGGCCTTTTTGGATAGATCGAGATATCTTTCGACATCCTGCTCTCTCAGTCGTGCAGCAGCAGCAAGGCTCATGGGCTTGCCATCAGCATCGAGAGGGATATAACCATTGAGAGGATCATGGCTGCTGGTCTGATCGGTAAGGACATCAGGCACAAAGCCCATCTCAACCAGCCTGGGCAATAGATCGGCAGCATTGCCAAGGACTCCAATGGAGAGTGCTTGGCCAGCAGATTTGGCTTCATTTGCAAGAGCAAGAGCATGCTCGAGATCTCTGGCCTTGATGTCGAGGTATTTGGTTTCGAGACGACGCTCCAGCCTCGTCTCGTCTACTTCGACACAAATAGCTACACCGCCGTTCATGGTCACGGCTAGCGGTTGAGCACCACCCATGCCACCAAGCCCGGCAGTCAGAACGATCCGCCCTTTGAGAGTCCCATCGGCAAAGTGCTTTGCAGCAAGTGCGGCAAACGTCTCGTAGGTACCCTGCAAAATACCCTGGGTACCGATATAGATCCAGGAGCCGGCGGTCATCTGGCCATACATCATCAGACCTTTTTTATCTAGCTCTCTAAAGTGCTCCCAGTTTGCCCACTTGCCTACGAGGTTGCTATTGGCTATCAGGACTCGTGGGGCATCGGCATGACTCTTGAATACTCCGACGGGTTTGCCTGACTGCACCAATAGAGTCTCATCGCCTTCGAGATCGATGAGGGTGCGCACGATGGCCTTTAAGCAATCCCAGTTGCGTGCTGCCTTGCCTAATCCGCCGTAGACGATGAGATCTAGAGGGCGCTCGGCCACATCGGGATCGAGATTATTTAAAAGCATGCGCAGTGCTGCTTCTTGGATCCAGCCTTTACAGACCAAGTCCTTACCGTGGGGAGCACGTACCTCGATAGGATCATCCGATTGAAGGATGGCATCGACGCAATTGGCAGCACTGAGAGTTGATGACACGACTTTTCCTCGATAAATAGACTGATTTATGAAAAAATTACGGTATAACCTGACCTACCAGGCAAATTTCCGAGAGAATCATACTCTAGATAATATTGATTTTTACGAGCTGTAAAAAGAGGCAACAATGGTCAAAGAAATGAGCGCAGGGACAAAAAGCCCCCAGAAAGCAGATAAAGTAGAAAAGACCTTCGAAACGCTTTCGGGCATCCCGCTAAAACCTTTTTATACAAAAGAGGACGTACAAGCGCTCGACTACGATCGCGATCTTGCCGATCCGGGCATCTATCCTTATACCCGTGGCATACATGAGAGCATGTACCGTGGCAAGGTATGGACTATGCGGCAGTTTGCCGGTTTTGGCGGTCCCGAAGAAACCAACAAACGCTTCAAGTATCTACTTGCTCAAGGCCAGACAGGCTTGTCGACAGCCTTTGACCTCCCCACCCTCATGGGTTACGACTCAGATCATCCCAAGTCACTCGGTGAGGTCGGGGTCTGCGGCGTAGCTATAGACTCTCTCGAAGACATGGAGATCCTCTATAAAGATCTGCCTCTGGACAAGGTCTCCACTTCGATGACCATCAATGGTCCAGCCGTCATCATCTTTGCCATGTTTCTCGCCAATGCCAAAAAGCGCGGGATCGACTGGAAGAGCCTCAATGGCACCCTGCAAAACGACATCTTTAAAGAGTACATCGCCCAAAAGACCTATCTAGTGCCTCCGCGTCCAGCCCTCAGGCTGATACAGGACATGATGGTGTTTTGCACTCGCAACGTACCCAAATGGAATCATATCTCGGTTTCTGGATATCACATCCGCGAGGCTGGGGCGACTGCCGTACAAGAATTGGCCTTTACTCTCGCCGATGGTTTTGCCTATGTCGACGCAGGCATTGCTGCCGGGCTAAAAGTAGATGAGTTTGTTCCTCGCCTTTCCTTTTTCTTTAACGCCCACATCGACTTTTTTGAAGAGATCTGCAAGTACAGAGCGGCACGTCGAATCTGGGCACGTCGCATGAAAGATAAATACGGCGCCAAAGACGAGCGCTCACTCAAATTGCGTTTTCATACCCAGACTGCAGGTTGCAGCCTGACTGCACCACAACCAGAAAACAACATTATCCGCACAGCAATCGAAGCCATGGCTGGAGTGCTGGGCGGCACGCAGAGCCTGCACACCAACTCCATGGACGAAGTCCTGGGCCTCCCCACCGAAAAAGCTGCGCACATAGCTCTGCGCACTCAGCAGATCATTGCTTACGAGACAGGCGTCACCACAGTGGCTGACCCTCTGGCAGGATCGTATTATATCGAGTGGCTAACGGACGAGCTAGAGAAGCAAGCCGAAGCCTATTTTGATAAGATCGACGAGATCGGTGGTGTCATATCCGGTATCGAAAAAGGTTTCTTTATGAAAGAGATCGCGGATTCGGCCTACAAGTTTGAACAAAAATTGCAGACTCAAGATCGTATCTTTGTTGGTCTCAATGGCTTCAAAGAAGAAGCGCCCGGCTCCAAAATCGAGATCTTAAAAATCGGCAACGAATACGAAGAAAGGCAAAAAGAGCGCATTGCCGTGCTCAAGTCGCGCCGCGACAATGACAAGGTCCAGGCAGTGCTTGCCAAGCTCAAAGACGTGATGCGGAGCGAAGAAAATACTTTCCCGTATATCATAGAAGCCGTCGAATCTTATGCAACGTTGGGAGAACTCTGCGATGCCATGCGCGAAGTCTGGGGAGCCTACCGAGAAACTGCAGTCATCTGATCTCGTAATGAGATTTGCTAAAGCGGCGATATGTTTTGTTATAGGTTTGGCTTTAGTCCAAGAGAGCGTTGTCGCTGAGGCTGCTCCTGCTAAGGGCACCAAACCTCAGGCTGCTAAAAGCCAAGCCGCGATCAATAAACGCGATGAGGCTATCAAGCTATACAACCAGCATGACTATGCCGGTGCTATTACCTTGCTCGATCAGCACCTGGCTGCATACAGTCAGGATTATTCGGCGCTGTATTATCTAGCTCTCTGCTACCAGATGACAGGGAGGTTCAACATTGCCACCAATTATTACAAGCAAGTCGAAACTCTCGCTCCCAACAGCAACTTTGGCGTGTATGCAAAGCAGATATTGGCCAAGCTCACCCCCGCTGGTTCAACTGGAGTTGGCCCCAAAGAAAGCTCTAGCGCTGGTTCTAGCTCCTCCGCCGCAAAATCTAGCAGTGCTTACGACCGCCCATTAGAAGCTGGTCTACCCGACGAATGCGATCTAAGATGCGAAAAGGACAGTAACGGTCGTGTCTGGCTCGATGTATCTATTAATGGCAAGAGCATGAGGATGATCTTTGACACTGGCGCTCCAGGTGTCTTTGTCGGCAAAAATCAATTGGACCAGGCCGGCATTTCACTCGGCAACCTGGGCAAGCCTGACGGTCAGACTAGTGGCTCCAGCAGCGACGCCGCTATCGATATCTGGAAACGCCCTTGCAAAGTCCGTGTCGGCCAATTGGAGCGCAATCTCCCCGTGGAGATCACGGAGAACAATCCAGCCAACGCTCTGCTTGGACAAGAATTTTTTAGAGGCTATGATTACACCATCGATGCCGGTGCAGGTCGCATACATCTAAAAAAGAAAGGTACCGCAGGCAGCGCTATACGTAACGCCTACAGCGTGCCTTTTAAATTTAAAGAAGCAGGCAATCGAGTCATAGTCGAAATCGAAATCAATGGTCGTAAAAATCCAGTGATGTTCGACACTGGCAATACGGCTTCAGTTTTGTCTTTTCATAGCGAAGAACAAGCACGCAAATACGGCATTACAGTCCCGGCCGATGCACCTACCGCGACCACTCGCGGAGTATCAGGGTCAGGTACCAGCAAGATCGTCAATGTCGGTCGCATCAAACTAGGCCCCATCGATCGCGCCAATCTAGATGTCTATGTGCGCAATGGCAGCAACACTGATGTGGAGCTACCCTTGCTTGGTCAGCCTTTTTGGCAGGATTATCAATACACTATCGATATGCAGACCAAGCAAGTGCATTTTGTGAGACGCTGATAACAAGTGCTCAAATCAAAAAAGGTCTGATTAGATCATTTTGCATGCGGCAAGAGCGATGATCGTGATACCAAATATGATGCGATAGCCGACAAATATCCAGGTTGCGTGCGTCTGCAGATACTTGATCAACCAGGCAATCGATAGATAGCTGACGACAAAGGAAGAGATCAAGCCAGCTATCAGACTCAATAAGCTATTTTGATCTCGAGCAAGTCCTGCCTCGAGCATATGCTTCAATTCGAGCAAGCCAGAGGCCAAAATAGCCGGAATGCCGAGCAAAAATGAAAATCTAGCAGCATCGGCACGTTTCATATTGAGCAGCATGGCTACTGTCAGAGTCGACCCGGAGCGAGAACAACCTGGTATCAAGGCCATGGCCTGCCCAAGACCTACAAGCAATCCGTCCTTACCGTTTATCTCCTCAATATCTCGCTGGTGCTTGCTTGCACGTTCTGCCACAAGGAGCAAAATACCCATAAAGATAGCTGCTCCTCCGATAACATAAAATGATCGGAGGGGACTATCATCGGCTTCCAGCAGCCCTTTGATCGCCAGGCCTATGACAACGATGGGCACTGTCCCGACTGCAATTGCTCCAGCCAGTCTAAAATCCTTATCGGCTAGATCCTTACGCATAAAAGCAGCAAGGGCACCAGTGGCAATACTGACTATGTCTCTTGCAAAATAGGCTAATACAGCCGCCACCGAACCTAGCTGTATAACGGCACTAAAGGCGGCACCCGGATCTTGCCAGTGCATGAGAGCAGGCACCACGCGAAGATGGGCAGTGGAGCTGATCGGCAAAAATTCGGTCAAGCCCTGCACTACTCCTAGTGTCAGTGCCTGAACCAGATCTATACTATTGGACATTTTGATACCCGTGATTTTGCAAACAAAAATTGTCTAGCCTTGGATTTTAGTACAGATCGAGACAAAATCTAATCGCCACTGCGTTCTTTATATGCGCGGGACATGTCATCGCTAGCACTACGATAGACGCGGTCCTTTTCTATGCCAAACTTGTCTGCGGCCATCTTGGCCGCACGCATCAATTTTTCGCCTCTATCCACCAGTAGGCGTACATAAGACACCACCAGATCTCGATCGTCTTTGTGCTCCCACCAGTCAGCAGCGATGACGCCGTCTGAAACTTGTGAACTCTCAGGCTCACGTCCGTGTATCACTAAGACGAGTTCACCGCGCAATTGATCGATATCCGGGCACTGCAAGAGACTTTTTAGGTCCATGCGCCTAAATTCTTCAAAGTATTTTGTAATCTCCCTTGCCAGGCAGGCTCTGCGATTACCAAAAAGCGGCAGCATCTCTTTAAGAGTACGCGCAATCTTATGGGGCGATACATACAATATGATTGTGCGTACTTCGTCTTTGAGACCCTCGAGAGCTTTGATCAGATCATTTTGCTTATCAGGGAGAAAGCCCTCAAACACAAAACGATCAGCAGGGAGACCAGAGGCCACGAGTGCCAGGACAAAAGCAGTCGGCCCGGCGATCGGCACTATTTTTGCATTGAGCGTAGCGGCTAACTGGATCATCTCATGTCCGGGATCACTTATAACGGGCATCCCGGCGTCACTAACCAGGCCAATTGTTTTGCCCTCCCTGAGATGCGTCCCAATTTCTTCTAGCTTTTCTCTTTCATTGTGTTTGTGGTAACTAAGGAGCTTCTTCTTTACATCAAGGTGATTTAGCAACTTGATAGATACCCTCGTATCCTCAGCGTATATGCACTCGCAAGCGGCAATAGCCTCTAGAACACGCGGAGAGATATCTTTTAGATTGCCTATTGGTGTTCCAATTACATACAGAGTTCCCGACACCTTGACTACCCCTTCTGCATCTCTTGTATAAAGAACAGCTATCTGCCAAATCCAATGGAGATGAACGTTTACAGCATTTTATCCTTATCGTCTCTTAAGCAAATTCGTCCCATCAAAAAAGTTTTCTACAGTTTACTGACAGTTGTAAGTTATTTAATTGAAATTGCTTTTCCTTACCCTTGTGTTTGTCCTTGTGTTTTGTGCCAGCGACACGATGGGCGCTTCGGGGGATCAAGCATTGCCTGAAAGTTCCCGAAAAATCTGTCTAGAACGACACAAATACACATTAAAAAAGCAGACAAGGCATAACAAATATCGAAAGCATATACAAAAGACCCAGAAGGCATACAAATATACAGGTCATATCAAGCCTACACTCAGGCAATAAACAAACACCATAGGCATGTAGAAAACATATGAACAAAGAGGCAGGCAAATATACAGTCGGTCCAATTATCAAGGCTTGTCAAAAATAGGGTTTAGTGATGGGGCTTCGACTCAATGAGTCTAGCTATAATCAAACCTTTAAAACCGCCTCTACCTCAATATAAGGACTCTAAGTGATCTCAACCAGACTATGCACGAGCGCCATGATCTGGCTACTCGCATCGAGCTTTGCTTGCTTTGGCCCAGAGGCAACAGTGCTAGCTGCACAACCGGCCGCCAACAAAGCACCCGCCAATAAAGCGCCTGTCAAGCTGCGCGAAAAATGGGCCGTCTTGATAGGCATTAACCAATATCAGGACAAATCGATCGGACAGGTCAAATATGCCGGTCGAAATGTAGCTGCTATCACCAAGGCTCTTGCTGACACTAATGCAGGACGCTTTAGTCCGGATCACATAATGGTCATCACAGATGGCAAGGCAACCAAGCAAAACCTGTCTAATTGCCTGTTCGAAGAATGGCTGCCTAAAAAGGCTCTGCCCAACGACTTGATCCTTGTATATTTTAGTGGACGTCTGCTCGAAGCAGATAATCATAACGATATCCTTTTGGTCCCTTACGAAGGCCAGGTCGCCACCAAGGAAAATACCACTCTCTCCCTCTCCGGTGCTCTCAACGAGATCAAGCGGAGGACGCAATCAAAAAATATCATTTGCTTGCTCGATGCCACCGCCCTTAATGCCTCTGACATGAGGGGGGATGATTCGGCGATAAAAAAATTACGTGATGATGCAGGAGTGTCTATTTTTGCAGCAGACCAAAAGCTAGCCAAGTCTATTGTCGATGAAACCTCGATGCAGAGTGTCTTTGCAAGCAATCTAGTCGAAGGTCTCAAAACTGGAGGAGGGCTATTACCCTTTGCCTCAGTAATCGACTATGTGGAAAATGCCATCAAGTCTCAAGCCCCCGATCAGATCGCGGCATTTCTCCCTGCATCCGACAATCAAGAAGTCGCATCTACCATAATCGGTCAGGCAATCAAACAACCCTTCAATATCGCCAATGTCAAAATGGGGCATCCAATCGAAAAACTCGATCCGGATTTGCAGAGACAGGCGGAGAGGATGCAGGACGATATAGACAGAGTGCAGGCTCAAAAAGCCGACAAGGCTAATAGTCTGAGTGATGACGAGGACGATGACGTCCAAGATGTCGATTTTGGGCCATATATGACCCAGATGAAAAAAGCTATCCAGGCCAAATGGATTAGCCCAAAATTGACCAAGGGCAAAAACGCAGTTGCGGTGTTTAGCATACAAAGAGACGGGAGCATAACAGATGCCGAACTCGCCGAGTCTTCTGGCAATAGCGAGGTCGACGCTTCCGCCATGGCAGCCCTTAAAGCTGCTTCTCCATTAGCGCCTCTACCAAAAGGATCTCCCAAGCATGTGCAGATCAGGTACAAGTTTGAGTGGAAAGTCACTGAAGTCCAATAATTTGCCTCAGACTACGTAGAAACCACATTGACCGCTCCGGCGCCAAAAGATAATCTCATAACAGATAAAGCGAGAGGCCCAAGCGACTCGAGCCCAAATGGCGTTAAACACGGAGCTAAAAGGAACAAGATCATGCCTGAAGATTTTCAGCCCAAAGAAATCAATAAGAACTCTGAGGCTCAAAGGGCACCGGAAAACAACCTTTCCTTCGCCAACATCATGAATGACAACGGCAAGGTTCTCGACAAAACCGAGAAGAAGTCCGAGGCCGTTCAGTCTTTGGATAATTTGCAAATCGGCGATAAGTCTAGCGATAAGGTTTCTCAAACTCCTGAAGAATTGACGAAGGCCTATCTCAAGCAAGTCGAAGCTCAACAGCAGCCAAAGTTTGACGCATTGAGCAGAGGTGGCCAAGAAAACCTCAAGCACTTTGCCGACAATCTTTCCAATGGTGGACCTCATCAGGAAAAGATCGATCAAAAATTTGGTCTGGTCAAAGACATGGTCCTCGAGAAGGTCAAAAACTAAGATCTCTTTTCTGACCGACGATCCCACCCCATCGGTGCAAATCTTAAAAAAGGGCAGCCAGGCTGCCCTTTTTATTGCATTAAGCTCGGCTAATTTACAATCCGTCTTACATAGCCTGATCGGGCTGTATTCAGATCTTTGGGCGTGCTAATATCTCAATTCAATAGTTTCGATTTTAGTTTATTGGCGGAGACAGTCGTGCCGAATATCAAGTCTGCAATCAAAAGAGTTCAAGTAGCCGAGCGCAATAATGCTCGCAACCGTTTCTGGAAGTCGACCGTTCGCTCCATGCAAACCAAAGTGTTCGAGGTTGCCTGTCAAGAAGGCGCCGAGAGCAAAGAAGCACTCTCTAAAGCATTTCAGGCCATCGACAAAGCAGTAAGCAAGGGTGTATTGCATCGCAATACCGCTGCCCGTAAAAAGGCACGCCTCTCTGCGCGTGTCGCTGCAAGTAGCGCAAAAGCCTAGACGACTACATAAGTAAAAAGCAAGGAAAATCGGGGCAAGAAACTGCCCCGATTATTTCTTTTTGGGCCTTTTCGAGCTATATTGCTAGCTGGGAAAGGCCTTTTTATTGCTAAAACCCAGTCAGGCAGCCACTATACCGTACATCGCACCGCATATCGCATATACGATGAGAGCGCAATCTTATTAAGGCACGGAGAGCTCAAATGGATAAGGCCGAAATGGCCCAAAACGACAAGATAAAAGACAGGGAGATCGGATTGGACGTCAACTTTGCAACTAGCGCCGGCACTCCGGCTTCTTTTCAGGCTCCATCCATAGTTGCCGCTCAGAGTCCGGATAAAACTACCCTCGATAAGATTCAGGGTGCCATTCATCTTGCAGGTATAGGCGGCATAGGTATGTCTGCACTGGCAAGGCTTTTGCTAGCTCAAGGATTTAAGGTCTCCGGCTCTGATAAGCAATCCTCCGAGATCACTCAAGAATTGGAGCAAAGTGGTGCTGTCATCCATTATGGTCACAAGGCCGAAAATCTCAAGAATGCTGGCGCTTTGATCATTTCAACCGCCATTCAAAAAGGCAATCCTGAGCTCGACGAAGCATTGAGGCTCAATATCCCTGTCTTTCATCGATCAGAATTACTCAACTTTCTCAGTCGCGATCAAAAACTCATCGCCGTCACCGGCACCCACGGCAAGACCACGACAAGTGCCATGGTCGGCCAGACCCTGCTCGACTGCGGTTTTGATCCATCCGTGGTTGTCGGAGGCATTTTTGATCGTATCAAGGCTAATAGCTATCACGGCAAGGGGCAGTATTTTGTTGCTGAGTCAGACGAGTCAGATGGCACTCATGCTTCGGCCACTCCTCATATAGCCTTGATCACAAACATCGAACCGGATCATCTAGAAAACTACCCTGGTGGTTTTGAACAGATAATGAAGTCGATGGAAGTCTTTGTGGATCGGACAACGGGATTTGCCGTTATCTGTCGTGAAGACAAGGGATGCCTGGACCTTTTGCGAAGACTCGAAGCTCGCCCTCAAACTCGCATGGTCACCTATGGTACTGATGCTCAATGCAGCTATCGCCTGGTGGATCTCGGTGGCAAGAGTTTTGAGGTCTGGCAAGGAGAGCGCTTGCTAGGCCAAGTAGACCTGATCGTGCCTGGCTTCCACAACAAGCTCAATGCTCTTTCGGCTCTAGCTATCGCCCTCGAGCTTGGAGCAGATTTTACATCGGCACGGGCCGCTATTGGCAGTTTTGCTGGTGTGGACAGAAGATTTCAATTGATCGGCAAAAAAGCTGGCATAACCATAGTCGACGACTATGCCCATCACCCGACAGAGGTAATAGCTCTATTAAAGGCTGCCAGGCAGCATGCAGCAGATGCGCGTGTTGTATGCGTGTTCCAGCCACACCAACCCGGACGTCTCCGTGATCTCTGGAACGAATTTGTCGGAGCATTTAATGACTGCGACGAGGTCATTATCCTCGATATCTATATTGCTCGTGGTGGCGCCATCGAGGGCATTGATTCGGCACGATTTGTCCAGGCTCTGCAACAAAACGCCAGGCATCCAAATGCCTCCCATCTGGCAGGCTCCATCCAATCAGTGGCAGAGACGATGGCCCCTCGTCTTAAGCCCGGTGATCTAGTTCTCACAGTTGGAGCAGGAGACGTGACCAGGCTCGGTCCTTTGCTCTTGCAAAACATCCAGAACGATCGGTAAGCAAATGGAAATCTCTCAAAACACATCGCTAGCTCGATACACCACGCTCAAGATCGGTGGAGACGCCGACCAACTCTATCATCCGCATACCAAAGAAGAACTGATCGAACTGGTAGCAACACTTGAGAGAGAAAACACTCCCTGGCACTTGATTGGTGGCGGCAGCAATCTTTTGGTCTCATCAGCTGGAGTCAAGGGTGCAGTAATCCGTACCACTCACCTGACTAATATCAGAGTCCTCTCCCCAGGATTGCTCGAAGCAGAAGCTGGAGCTAGGCTGCCACATCTGGCCAAACAGGCTGCAAAACTGGGCCTGAGCGGGTTGGAGTTTGCGGTAGGCATACCCGGCACTGTAGGTGGTGGCGTCATCATGAATGCTGGAGCGCATGGCAGCTCAATGTCAGCTATCCTGCAATCGGCACTTGTTTTGGACAGCCTCAATGGCCAGGTGACTGAGATGGGCGCAGACCAGATCGAGTTTGAATACCGACGCTGCATCCTCGATCCCAAGCGACATTGCGTATTGTCTGCAAAATTTGTGCTGGATATTGCCGAACCCGAAGTGATCGAGGCAAAGACACAAGCTAATGAAGACTATCGCTGGAAGACTCAACCTATCGGTTTTGCCAATGCAGGCAGCACCTTTAAAAATCCGCGCCCTGATAGGACCGCTGGCTACCTGCTCGATCAAGCAGGAGTCAAAAATCTCCGACATGGCAACGCGGCTGTCTCTGCCATCCATGCCAATTTTGTCATCAATCTGGGTGGAGCGACCTCGCAAGAAGTCACCGATCTACTGAGAGAAATGCAAGCCACAGTCAAGGAAAAATTTGGAGAAGACCTGACACCCGAATGGAAGACCATGGGCGAGTTTACTAGCGAAGAGCTAAAAGTGTGGGAGAAAAAATAGAGTGAATACCGCCGTGAAAGAAACCAAAATTACTAAAGACACCAGAATCGCAGTCCTTTATGGCGGCCTTTCCAATGAGAGAGAAGTATCACTGCGCTCCGGCGCCAACTGCCACAATGCTCTCAAACGCCTGGGCTACCTCAACGCCCAGCTGATAGATGTCGACGAAAATCTAGTCGAAGCGCTCAAAGCCAGCAAAGCCGAGCTTGCCTTTCTCTGCCTGCACGGTCGTTACGGCGAGGATGGCACAGTGCAGGGTCTACTCGAATTGCTCAAGATACCCTATACCGGTTCAGGGATTCTCTCTTCTGCCCTAGCTATGAATAAGCCGCTCACCAAGAGGGTTTTGGCTGCGCAAGGACTGCCATATCCAAAGTCATTTATCCTCGAGAAGCACGAACTTCAGGAACTCGAGAGCTATCTCGAAAAGATGCCTGCTCCGCCTTTGATGGTAAAGCCACTCAATGAAGGGTCTTCTGTAGGAGTCTACAAAATAGACGATGCTAAAGACTTGCGAGCTTGCGTAGAACGAACGATCCGCGAGTTTGAAGGAGTAATAGTCGAAGAATATATCAATGGCCAGGAAATCACCATTGGAGTCTTAGAAGATCGCAACGCCACTCAAACAGATACAAAAGAAGCCGCACTCATAGCCTTGCCGATACTGGAGCTCCGTCCAAAGTCAAAGGCTGGTTTTTATGACTACGAGGCAAAATACACTAAGGGCATGACCGAATTTGTCTTACCTGCAGAATTGTCGGCAAATGTCACAGCCAAGGCACAAGATTTGGCTAAGCGTACCTTTAGAGCATTGAATTGCTCTGGCTATGCGCGCGTCGACATGATCGTCGATAAAAAAGGCCAACCCTTCATTTTAGAGGTCAATACTTTGCCCGGTATGACCGATACGAGCGATCTGCCAGCCATGGCCGAAGTCGCAGGCATTAGTTACGATCAACTCGTTGAACGGATCTTGTTTAGCTGCGGCCTGGACAAATAAAACAAAACCTAGTTTTATCTCTATCGGCGGATCCAAGGGATCATTGCAAGCAACTTTTCGATGATCCCTTTCTCTTGCTCCGGTTCCTGATATTTGCTGCGTGTAGACTTATTCATCGCTTTTAAACGATCAGAGCTCCGCCCGAGATTTGCTCGAGCCTCTTTGCGGGTGAGCTCATTATTGTGCTCCTGTCTAAGGGCACTAGCTGCTGCAGCCATGCCAGACTTCATGATCTTTTGCGAGACAAATTGCTCTTCTTGAGTGATCATGGTCTTTTCGGTAAAGACCTCAGCTGGTATCTCAAACTCAGGATGCAGCTCTTGATACAACCGATAAAGAGCATGGCGGACGTGCCTGGCGGTAGGAGGCCTGTCCTCTATATTGTGCGCAGTCAATCTACGCACCAGATTGTCCAGACCTACCAACACGTCTTTTTTGTGTTGGCTTGGCTGGCTAGTAGTGAGCGGTTTAGGCCTTACACCAGTTACGAGATGACACAGAGTAGCACCCAGAGCATAAAGATCGGATCGAGTCTCCGGCTTGCCAAAGTACTGCTCTGGCGGTGAGTATCCGGCAGTGACAACGCGAGTGGCAGAGTCCTTAGGCATAAAGGTACGAGCGATACCAAAATCGATAAATATGATCTGGCCTTCAGGAGTGAGCATCAAGTTTGAGGGTTTGAGATCTCTATATATGATCGGTGGACTTTGCTCATGCAAATACTCGAGGACCTCGCATATTTGTATGCCGACTTTGATTGCGTCATCCTCGTTAAACGGACCAAAATCGGCTATGACTGACTCCAGCGAACTACCTTTGACATAGTCCATGACCAGATAGTGTCTGCCATCTTTAGTCGAATAACTATCAAAAAAACGTACTACTCCTGGATGGTCGAGTTTTTCCAGCATTCGGGCCTCGCGTTTGAACAAGCGCAAGGCTTCTGCAAATTCTTCTTCGTCTGCATACTTGGCGTTGAGTTGCTTGACCACACATGTTGCATTGTCAAACTCTGTGTCCTCGGCAAGGTAAATCACGCCCATGCCGCCGGTACCAAGCATCTGCAACCAGCGGTATCGCTTAAACCAAGGATCTGTAGACTCGCTCAATATGGGTCTCCCGAGTACAAGCTCTATTGTGGACAGCTATAAAAGAATACGCAAGCAAAATTATTAAATCGATCACTTGACATACGATTGTATGTTGACATACGCATGTATGGTTGATACTATTCTTTCACTCCCCCAGAACAAGACCAATCGCAAAGCCTTTGATAAGGCTGATATACAAAGAGAGGTAGATCACATGGGATTAGCTAACGTATCTCTGGTGGGTAATTTGGTCAAGGCACCTGAGTTGATGCAATTTACTTCGGGCAAGGTAAAGACAACACTGGTGCTGGCTGTAGACAACTCGAGCAAATCCAAAGAAGAAGGAGCCAAGGCAGATTTTTACCGGGTAGAGACCTGGGGCAAGCTTGCGGAGACGGCACATAGATTTCTCGAAAAGGGCAATCAAGTAGCCGTATCGGGCAGATTGATCTTCGATCACTGGACGGATAAGTCAGGTGCCAGTCGTATGACACCAATCGTCGAAGTTAATCAATTGTCCTTGCCGCAAAAACAAAAGAGTCACATTGATGCAAAGCAAGATGATTCAGTCGTCGAGTCCATGTTCCAGGCACAAAAAAAGCTCACAGCAAATCCTCAGAGGAGCACTGCAGACAAAGATAACAACCGGCTATCGTCCTGAACCACACCACACACACGTTTTTTAGGACAGAGAGAGAGAAAGAGGAAAGGCATCGGGCAGCCTTTCCTTTTTCTTTTGCTTATATCCTTAGAGTTAAATTGGCACCCCCGGAGCGACTCGAACGCCCGACACCCTCCTTAGGACGGAGGTGTTCTATCCAACTGAACTACGGAGGCAGATGGTTTAAGGCTATATTTTACCGCAAAGACCATCAAATGCACGCTTGCAAGGAGCAAAAAGAAACATCGCAAGCATTCCGAGCGCGCTAGAAAAAGCCAGCGCAAACCAGATTATGCCCCATAGAAAGCTCGAGGGCATGTATTCAAACTCGAGTGAGTGACTGCCCTTATCAAGATAAAGACCACGCATAAAGCCATTGGTGCGATAAAAAGAAGCCGGCAGGCTGTCAATCTTGAGCTGCCAGCCTGGATAATACCGATCATTGAGCACTACAAAACCTGGACTTTCCATCTTGACTCCAATGGTCACATTTTCTGGTTCGTCTTTTACTAGCGCTATCTCTGAGCCTCTTGAGCTGATATCGCCTTTACTCTGATAATCCAGGGGCAGAGTTCCCAGTGCTTTCTTTTGACTCTCCATACTCTGATCTGCAATCGGTCTTGCAGTCATCCAGGCTGCCAATTGCAAGAGCAAACCATTTCTCTCACAATCAATGCGTTTTTCCTTTTCCACCACAGCGATCTTCTTATCACTTTGCATAGTCAGCTTGATGGCCTCTGCTTCACTGTCAGCCAAGACCACTCGATCTGCCACAAACATGCGTGGCAAAAATGACCTGACCCTGTATATGCGAACATTCATCGAATTTTTGGTATCGGCATCGCTGTCTTCGAGCAAGTCAAAATATGCTGGATTTAGTTTTTTGACTAAAGCAGTTTTTGTAAAAGACTGAGTCGAGACCAACTCGGTCGAGGTCATCCTGCAAAAATCGGCTATCTCGCGATCTTGCATAACTGGATCAAAAGCTGGTCTAGCATTTTCATCTACGGCGCACTTATGAAAAGCATCAAGAAATGTTCGCCTGTACAAGGCTGTTTCAGCGGCCTCGTATCCAAACGTAGAATAGACATGAGAGTCGATATGACTATTGGGCAAGAGCATCTGGCGGGCATATTGCATATTATTGGCAGCTGGAGCTGCTTTCATACCGCATTTGGCGAGATAGTCATAACTGCTTGGGACGCGCAAAGGGTCAAAATACAGCGATACCACCCTCAGTGCCCTATCGGGATCCTTGTCCATATCTCTGGCAAAATGTCTAAATCTACCGGCAAGATAGCTGGGCTCCAAAAAGAAGCCAGGCTCTGTCAAACTCAAACCAAATCGCATGGCCGGGACGACCATCGAGCCGATTAAGCAAGCAGCCAGGCAGAGATTTAGGGCCTTTTGGTCCAATTTGAGCTTGTCGCTATAAAACATCAACAAGCAAGCAAAGAAACCAATTAAAGAAACCGGTGCGCAAGATTGTCCGAGCACAGCAAAAAAATCCGGCCGAGGATGCTTAAATAAATCGGCCAATATTTGTGGCCAAAAATGCATCGCGCCAAACCAGAGAGCAATGATTGCCCACATCACCGCGACTCGCATCACCAGAGGCTTTTTGATCTGCCCTCTGGCAAAGGCGTCAAAGCCTATCGCAGCAATAGTAGCAGCAGCCAGGATAACCAATACCATCAGTTTGACGGGATAGCGTAGCACTGTAAACAGTGGCACATTTTTTAAGAGTATCAATGACAATGGTCCATACTTGCCCATCGCAAAGCATGCGGCCAGCAGCCCGAGGCCAAACAACAGCCAAACCAGCCGCTTGCGCTGGGAGGCAAAGCCAAAAATAAAATAAGTCGCGACAATAGGCCCCAAATAAGCAGACGCCAAAAACGGATAATGCTTGGCACGAGTCGCCACTAATGGTGCCAGCGACAGACCTGGCCTTTGCAAGTCGCCTAGAGGTTGGCAATAGATCATGCCCAAAAAATCATACCAGTTGGCGCTCCAGTGAAAGACCTGCTCTAGATTGAGCCCTTTGGATCTTGGCGAAAGCATCGTCCACTCAAAAACGGGCAGCAAAGACGGCAAGGACAACATAATGCCGACAATAATCGCCGCGGCAATGGCTGCACCCAGCAGCAATCGATCTTTTTTCCTTTCTATTTCATCCATGCCGTCCAGATGCAGAAGACGCGGCATTGCCACCAATGCCAGTATCACCAGGCCGTAGATGATGCAAAATGGTACGTAGATCTCAGGCCTGCCTGCCATCAGCATCCAATGCGTGGATAGAGCCCCGAGAAAAAAATAGAGATATCTAGCACGTGGCCAAATAGTCTGACCGAAGGTCAAAGTCGGACGGCTGATCAAGCTGAAAAAGGCAAAAAGAGCCAGCAATCCAAAGGCTGCCGTGGCAGGCAGGGTGTAATTGGAAGTAAGAGAAAACATATATCCATTAAGTGCCAGACAAAGTCCACCAATGAAGCAGGCTTCAACACCCAGCCCCAATACACTCAATAAGGCAAAGCCAGCGACATAGCCGATCAGTTGATGAAAAGCGATGATCCCGGACAATGCTTTGCTATAAGGCAGGCAAAAAAATAGCCAATTGGGGAAGAAAAACATACCTGGCGAGGGATTGGCTAATTGCGACATGCCGCAATAACAGTGGGGATTCCACATCGCAATGCGACCAGCTTCAAAAGCCTGCCTAAGATAGCGGCTAAAGGGCTCAAAATAATAATTGTGATCCGAATTGTAATAATCGCGACCACCAAAAAAGACTGGCCAGTGATAGACGATCAGTATGCCTATGACGAGCAAGAGGCCGAGGACAAATCCTCGGCCATGCATAGAGCTAGACTTATCTCCCGATCTGGAGCTCATCGCCTACTTAGCGTCGGCGATCTCAACAGTCGGCTTGTTCGGTTGAGCAGATACGGGTATCGCATCACGAGTGGCGATGGATGACACTGCCGATTGAGCGACCGTCATGAGCGGTTGTACGGAGACGGTGCCAGCCAACACTACTGTGATAACAGAAACCAGGAGGGCCAGGGCAGGGGCTTCTTGTGGGCTGCCCACCCAGGGTTTAGGCTGGCCTGGAGCAGAAAGTGCTTGAACTTTTTCGGATGGCTCGGGCACGATCATCATAATGATCACACGAGAATAGTAATAGACCGCCGGCACAGAGGTTATCAAGGCGACGATCACAAGCAACCAGCCCATAGGCAGGCCAAAGAGCGGATCGGCGATCTGAGCACCGGCTGTAAAGACGAATACCTTTGCAAAGAATCCGGCAGGGGGGATGGGTAGTCCGGCCAGATTGAGCAGACACACTGTCATTGCCAGTGCGAGCAAGGGCCGTTTGCGGATAAGACCAGCCATGTCCTCAATGCGATCTGAACCAGTCTCGTTCTCGATCATGATGGCTGCGGCAAAAGCACCGAGGTTCATGAAGCCATAGACGATGACATAAAAGATAGTGGCCGATAGACCGGCTTCGGTGCCGGCCACCAGGCCGATCAATATATAGCCGACATGAGCGATAGAAGAATAAGCCAGCATACGCTTGAGCGAGCTCTGAGCGAGCGCGATGATATTGCCAAAGATCATGGAGAGCATGGCAAGTACGGCGAGCAAGACCATCCACTGCGGCTGAGATTGTCCAAAGATAGTCATCAGCAAGCGGATGGCGACAACAAAACCACCAGCCTTGGAACCAATGGAGAGAAATGCGGTGACGGGCGTCGGGGCGCCTTCGTAAACGTCAGGTGTCCACATGTGGAAAGGAACGGTGGAGAGTTTGAAGCCGATGGCGCTGAGGGTCAGAGCCAAAAGGAGGAACTGGAAGAATGTGGGCGTGCCATTGGCGCTGAGCTGGAGGCTATCTCGGATCATCTCGAAAGAAGTGGCTCCAGACAGACCATAGAGGAAGGAGAGCGCGTAGAGCAATGTGGCCGTGACTGCGGCAGTAGAGAGCAGGTATTTGAGGGCGGCTTCGCCTGATCTGGCATCACGCTTGGCAAAACCGGTCAAGAGGACGCAGCAGATACTGAGAGTCTCAAGTGAGACAAAAAGCATGATCAGGTCGGTCGATCCAGCCAAAAAGAGATTGGCAAGCACGGCAGTCAGCAAGATCGCATAAAACTCACCGCGATTGCGACCAAAATTGTGATCAAAGCCCATGGACATCAAGACCACGAGTAAGCCTACGACGATGGAGAGCAGAGATACGACCGTGTAGAGTGGATCGATAGTAAAGAGGCCGTTAAAGAGTCTTTCGGGAGACTTGAGCGTGAGCTGGCCGACCAGGACAGCCCCAGAAGCAATTAAGCTGAGCAGACTGACGATCGGGGTCATGCCCCTTGCTTTCGGAAACAAGAGATTCCAGATGGCAGCAAACAAAATGCCGACCACCAGAGCCATCTCAGGAGAGAGCAACTGCAGAGCTTTGACGTATTCTTGATATCCCATTGACCTTGCCGTTTCACTGATTCACGCCGCTAATTTTACTAAGATTCCGAGCATTCCGAAGTCTATTTAGCAGATCTGTAAGTAAGCTTTGCTTTATTTCATGACCAATACTATATATGAATTCGGGTAAGATACCCTTAGGGAAACCATTTCAGCCTAGAGTAAATATGTCGAAACCGATCAACTTAGAGAGACTCTCACAACTTTCCATCTACAAAGACGACGACAGACCAGCAGTCCTGATGCTAGAGGACGGCACAGCTTATTGGGGACACGCCTTTGGCGCAGCCAGGGCAACACTCGGCGAGATCGTATTTAATACCGGCATGACCGGCTATCAAGAGATATTGACCGATCCCAGCTATGCCGGGCAGATCGTCACATTGACCTATCCAGAGATCGGCAACTACGGCGTCAATGCCCAAGATTTTGAGTCGCGAGCCATTTTTGCACGAGGTCTGGTTGTCAAAAGAGTAACCGACAGGCCTTCATCATTTAGATCAGAAGCCAATCTCGATGAGTATCTCACCAATCATGGTATCGCTGGCATCTCCGGAGTAGACACCCGAGCCCTGACCCGTCGCATCAGAGATAAAGGGGCGATGCGAGCCTGCATTTTGACTGACAAGGCTCTCTTCGATCAATTTAAGATTGCCCAATCGCAGCAAAATCGTGCCGGACTCGAGCAGCATATCCTCGATTTGATCCAAAAATCGCCACAGATGAGTGGTCAGGATTGTACAGCCGAGGTAACCATAGATAGTGCCTTCAACTACAGCGCTGCCAATCCCGGATTAGTAGCCGCCGCCGATAAAGAGACGACGTATAGAGTTGCCGTTTTTGACTTTGGTATAAAAGAAAATATCCTGCGCGAACTTACCAAACGTGGCATAGACGCTCAGGTCTTTCCTGCAAGGACAGGCGCAGACCAGATACTCCAGGGCAATTTTGACGGTTTATTCCTCTCCAATGGGCCCGGAGATCCGGCCGCATGCGAGGATATCGTGCAGCAGCTGAGATTGATCGTCCAAACAGGACTGCCTACTTTTGGTATCTGCCTGGGCCATCAATTGCTTTCTCTAGCCTTTGGCGCCCGCACCTACAAACTCAAGTTTGGGCATCGCGGAGGCAACCAGCCCGTCAAGGATCTCACGACCGGCAAAATCGAGGTCACCAGTCAAAACCATGGTTTTGCAGTCGACGAGACAACTTTGCCGGATGACTTGGAGCTCACTCATATCAATCTCAACGACAACTCTTGCGAGGGTTTTAGACACAAGACGCTACCTGTTTTTTGCGTGCAGTATCACCCGGAGTCAAGCCCGGGGCCGCATGACTCGTCTTATCTCTTTGATCGTTTCGTGGACTTGATAAAGGCCAACAAACACTAATATAGAAAGGCTTTTCACGTATGTACAAATTAGCCATTTTTGATTTTGACGGTACACTCGTCGACTCCACCCCTGGTATCGTCGACGTGATGAAGATCGTTATCGACGAATACAAGTTTGAGCCAAAGATGCTCGACGAATGGTCGCTCCTGGTTGGTGTGCCATTGCCCAAGCAAATGGAGATCATCTTGCCCGATCGAGATGCAGATTTTCATCTGGAGGTCGCCAATCGTTATCGCGCCATATACGACACCATGGCCGTGGAGATCTGCCCCCCATTTGCAGATATGATGCCGATGCTCGAAACCTTGCAATCAGAAGGCGTGACTATCACCATCGCGACGTCCAAACGACGGAATCTGGTGGAGGTAGTGCTCGATCATCACAAGATCACCGATATGTTTAAAATGGTTGTAGGCGCGCAAGATGTTACCAATCACAAGCCACATCCGGAGTCTGTACACCAGACCATCCAAAAGCTCGGCATACCAATCGCCGAGACCGTGGTCATAGGGGACAGCGTCTTTGATCTGGACATGGCTCGCAACGCTGGCGCTGATGCAATCGGTGTCACCACAGGTATCCATACGAGAGAAATGCTCGCCAAGTCCGAGCCGAGGCACATCGTCGGCAATCTGGACGAAGTAGGCAAACTGATACTCAAAGGCAAGCATTAGTTTTTATAAATTTGCATAGGTCCAGGCACCATATGGCAACCTCCCGTCGTCTGCTAGACTCATCTCTTGCTAGACAAACGAGTACAAAATGCATATGCGGCCCCTCTCAGTATTTTTACAGGCATCTCGATTGTCGCTTGGCTTTGCGCTGACGGCACTGATAGTTAGTACCAGCACTTATCCCTGCCAGGCCGATCCCACACAGGAACCATTAGCTCCAGCCGAAACAAAAATGGTGACCGTCGAAGCCGGCAAGCCTACTGTCATCACGGCCGATACCAATACAGAAGACATCATTTGCACCAATGATGCGGATCTGGCCCTCAAACAAACCCTGGCCTTCCCGGATAGTCCAGAAGCTAGCTTTATCTATGCCGTCGCCCTGAGCAGGACGACCAGAGTCGAAGATGCCCTGAAAGAAGTCCGCCGTGCCCGCCGACTGGCAGAGGCCAAGGGAGGACCAAAATACTTTGACGAGATGATCGAAACTTACGAGAAAATGCTGACTTATTGCCCGACAGACAATCAGGCCCGTTACCATCTAGCCTGGGCCTATTACATGAAGGCCTACGTACTTGCAAAATACAGCCAGTCGGACAAATACAAAGCCTGGGTAGAACAGGCTGCGCAAGCCAAAAAGCCAGAAGATACAAAAATAGCCACACCAGATGACGCAAAAGTCTTGGCAAAAGATGAAAAGCCTATAGACCTTACCCAATCGATCGGCGCAGTCAACAAGGTGATGAAATCTGTACCGCCGCACATCCAACCCGCCGTTAAGAGTAATTACGCTCTGGCCATGCAAAAACTCGATGAGATTTTGGCCACCGAACCTAACGATATGTGGTCGAGGATATATAGAGCACATCTGATGGTAGAGGCTGGAGGCGATATCGACGCAGCAATGGCAGAGTGGGAGGCCGCAAGCTTAGCCAATCCTAATAACCCGGCGCCCTATTTATTCCTCGGAGAAGGTTATCTTAAGAAGGGCAAACTCAAGGACAGCATGGCAAATATTTCTAAAGCCATAGCTTTGAGAGCAGTCGGGATGAAATAGAGTTCGGGATTCAGGCTTTCTAAAATGTGGATATTTAAGACTGAGTGGTTCAAATTGGTCCTGGCACTTGCAATCGCAGGCTCCATTGTCGGGCTGCTCTGGTATGCACAGTGGCAGGCCAAGACTCTGACCGAGGAGCACGCCAAAGAACTCAAAGAAAACCCTGGGACCGAAAACACTACCCTCGAAAACTATGAGCTTAAAGAAGTCGACGCTGACAATCATTTGCGCTGGATCCTCACAGCCGCCACCGGTGTCGTCGACTCGGCAACTAGAGATGTAACTCTGACCAAAATATCGGTTAAATACATGGATGGGCCCAAGGTCAAAATGGAAGTTGTCGCCCCCATGGGCAAGACCAACGATAAGGCACAGACTGTGACACTTACCGCTACACCTCAACAAAAGGTGATTGCAAAAGGTGAAGAAGGCAAATCTTCACTGGAAACCCAAAAGCTGGAATTAAACAAAAAAAATCAATTCACGGCGACAGGGGGTGTTAACATCGTCATGACCGGGGTAGCCAAGGTGACCGGAGACCGCGCTACTGGCAAGTTTGCTAAATCCGAGCTGGAGAGTTTGATCATTCGTGGCAACACCCACGCGATCATTCAATAAATATCGATAGGACACCAATGACAATCAACAGCACTATCAGGCAATTTATCCTAGGCTCCATGGCTTTGAGCGCGCTCATGGTCAATGGACTCGGCCTGGCATATGCGCAGGGTCCTGGATTGATGCCCGGTACAACTGGTTCTGAGAGCGGCCCGATCGACATCAAGGCCAACGAACAAGAGTTTGGCCAGGACCATCTGGTAGCCCGCGGCAATGTACGCGTGATATTTAAAGATTCGGTCATCGTAGCCCCTATCGCTACCCTCTACAAAGATCCCCTGACCGGGCAGCCACAACGCGCTGTATTTACCGGTCATCCACACCTCGTGCAAGGTCCCAACAAGATCGACGCAGACACGCTCATCTTTGAGATGGCCACATCCAAGATCATCGCCGAAGGACACGCGCACTCCGAGGTAGTCAACGAACCCGAAGCCAAACCAGAACCCAAAGCCGCAGCCAAGGGCAATAAAGACGCGGAGGCCGCCTTGGCCAAAGCCGCTGCGACAAAGGGCGAGTTGGATACTGGGGACGCAGCCGAAAAATCCGAAGCCAAGCCGCCGGTCAGCACCGCATCTGGTGGCCTCAATGGACCGGCCACTCCAACCAAGATCATTACCGACGCCCACAAACAGGTCTACAACAAGTCGACCGGCCAATTTGAGGCGGATGGATCCGTCAGGGTACGCGCTGGCGATGTCGATGTATTGTCCGACAAGCTCCGCCTTGCCTATGGTCTCGATGGACGCCCCGAGACGGCTGTCTTTACTGGGCACGTCAACGCCACACAGGGGCAAAACAATACCCTTGCCGATGCCATGACGTATTTTCTCAATACCAAGCGTTTGCAGGCCAACGGCCATGTGCGCTCCAAAGTAGTTCAAAATGGCGGCTCTGGTGGAGACGGCCAGGCCAAGGCCCAACCTGCTACACCTGCCCTGCCTCCTCAAAACGGCAAGTTTGAGCCACTAGCCAATACTCAGGCCGCGGCCAAAGGTGGTAGCGTCTCGCTCTTTAACGCTGCTGGCGCCACCACATCAGGTGCACCGATCATCGTCGTTTCCGACGCCCAGGACTTTAACCGCGAGTCTGGCAGGCTCAATGCCACCGGCAACGTCAAGATCTTTTACGAAGACACCATCGGTGTCGGTCCCAAGGTCATCCTGATGCGCAACCAGGACGGGCAGCCGCAAAAAGTGCACTTTATCGGCCGTTCACAGATCACTCAACCCGGCAAGCGCTGGATAGCCGATCGCATCACCATGACTGTTGCTGATCGCAAGGTCCTCGCAGAAGGCAATACCAAGGCATATATCTTGCCAAAAAAAGAAGGCCCAGCAGACTCGCCTAGACCAAGCCAAAACAATCTCCAGGTTGCTGGCGCCAAGCGCAACAATCTGTTCTAAAAATAAAAAATAAGGACCTTTTTGCTCATGACCGCGGCCCAAAAACTAATCCCTCAGTCCACAACTACCAAGACCCTCTTGATCGAAAGCCTGCAAAAGTCTTATGCAGGCAGGCGAGTTGTGGATGGAGTCTCCTTTCACCTCAATCGAGGCGAAGTAGTGGGACTTCTGGGACGTAACGGTGCTGGAAAGACCACTTCATTTGATATGGTGCTCGGCCTGGTCAAACCCGAAAAAGGCCGCATCACCCTTGGTGGCAAAAACATCACCAATCTGGCTATCCACCTACGCAGTCGTATGGGGATCGGATATCTACCACAAGAAGCATCCATATTTCGCAAGCTCACTGTAGGCGACAATATCCGCATGGTGCTCGAATTGCGCAATATACCTACGCGCGAGCACAAGCAACGCATCGTCAACCTCTTGCAGGAGTTTGGACTGGAGCACCTCTACGATACAGTCGCCATGCAGCTATCCGGTGGTGAGCGCCGTAGGCTGGAGTTGGCTCGCTGCCTGGCCGCAGAGCCCGAATTTATCCTCCTCGACGAGCCTTTCACTGGTATCGACCCTATCTCCATCGGCGACATCCAGGGATTGATAAGACGCTTACGCGACCAGTGGCAACTAGGCGTCCTGATCACCGACCATAACCCGCGAGCCACGCTCAAGATCACAGATCGCGCCTATCTGATCGACCACGGCAAGATCCTGGTTGCAGGCACCTCTTATGAGGTAGCCGAGAGCCCTGTCGCACGCAAACATTATCTGGGCGAGGACTTTGTACTATGATCCCCGGGATGAAGCTCCTCGACCGCTACATTGCCAATGAGTTTTGGCAGCCCCTGCTTTTTGGTATCGGCATCGTCACCGGCGTGTGGTTTGGTGCAGAACAGCTCAAGACTATCTTTAACCTCGTCATGCGATCCGGCGTGCCTCTGCAGACGGCTTTGACCATCCTCGGCCTGCACTTGCCCGAAGTCATCGTCATGACCATCCCCATCGGGGTCTTGCTCGGTACCCTCCTGGTCTTTAACCGTCTATCCGGTGACTCCGAGATCATCGCCCTGCGCACCACCGGCGTGAGCTTTTATCGCATCATGGTGGCGCCTCTGATGTTTGGTCTCATGACCAGTCTGGCGTCGTTTTGCGTAAACGAATTTATCGTGCCTAATGCCTCAGTGACCAGCAAAAAGCTCGAGTTTTATGCCATGTATCATGCCGAACTCCCGAGCGGCCAGGCCAATTTTACCTATATGGAGAGAAAAAAGGACCTGACTCTGGACCGGGTGTTTTATGTGGGCTATTACTCGGGACGAGACCTGGCCGATATCATCATCCTGGACTTTACCCGTCCCAAGATGACTCAGATCATCATGGCCAATAACGGCAAGTTTCTCAATGGCGAATGGCTGCTCAACAAGGGCCGCACCTATGTACTCGATCCGACTTCTGATCTTGCTCGCATCGTCAAATTTGAGACGCTTAAGATCCCTGGACTCAACAAGGTGCAAAAGACCCTTGATACTGGCATAATCGCCCCAAAAGAAATGAACATGTTTCAACTTGGCCAGCACCTCGAAAATCTCAAGGCTGGCAATGCTGTGTCCAACGACTTATTGGTGCGTTATTACCAAAAGGTCGCCCAACCCCTGGCCTGCTTGATCGTAGCCCTGGCCGGAGCACCACTGGGTCTCATGGCTAGACGTTCTCGCTCCAATCTAGGTCTGATTTATTCGGCCGTAGTGGTCTTTCTTTATTACGTCTTGCAATCGACCTCGGGCGCCATGGGTGACGCCGGTCGTATACCGCCCATGCTTGCCGCCTGGTTGCCAAATATCTGTATTGGTACCCTGGGCATGATCATCCTGTATTTCAAGGCAAAATAGACGCTTAACAAATATTGGTCTTTGCAATGCGTAAAAACCGCATTGACTAGCTCGTGACACGGCCTTAATCTGGATCTGTGCCAGGTGTGACAAAACACCGTCAGCATAGCCTCGATAAGGCTTTTACGTAGATACAGCACTACCGGAATCGAAAAAATTGGCGAGTACAAGTCAAATTGCAAATAGACTCTCATCCGGTAGCCGCAAGAGCACCAATATCCTGTTACTGCTCTTTATCGGTGGCACCATGGCCATCACCGTTCCCATCACGATGGCTGTACTAAAAGACAAGGGTCAGGGATTAGACTTCAAATTTGCAAACATCCTCAAGCCGTTCTCACCACAAGGCGCCCACGCACAGATCGACAAGCCTGCCATTTCAGAAAACGAGCAGCTAGTGCCCGCGCAAGCACGCAGCACAGGCAATATCAATACAGTCGCTCTCGTAGCTGGAGCTGTGGATAGCCTCAATCAGAACATCCGCAAGTCTCCGGATAATCCGGTCAACTACAATCGTCTGGGTCTTTTGTATGCAGAAATGGGCCAGATGAATGAAGCAGCCCAAAATTTTAAAAAGGCCATCGAGCTCTCACGAATCAATCTGCAGACCCTATCCAAGCAGCTTGATGATGCAAAAGCCAATGCCAACGGCCCTTCAGCCACCACCAACAACATCATACTATCCATCTCTCAAGCAGAGATCGAGCTCTCTGCAGCACACAGCAATCTAGCTCGCGTCTTTGAAAAATTAGGCGAGCAATCACGGGTAGTGGCACAGCTCAATGAGCTCAATCGTGATATCGTCATTGGTGCCGGCCCCATGGTTGCACGCAATGAGATCGCAACCAAGGTCCAGAGCGCAAAGCCCAATCAACAAGCTATAGCCTTGCTCGCTCAAGCCAAGGCGCTCATGCAAGTCGGCCGACTGCCAGAGGCGACTGCACATCTGCGCAGCATCCAGGCGATCAATCCCCAACTGGCTGAGCCACACGAAGAACTCGGCAAAATCGGCCTCATGACCAATAATAGCTTTATGGCCATACAAGAGCTCAAAAAGGCTGCTTTGCTCAACCCGACCAAGGCCTCCACCCACGCCCAGCTCGGTATCGTCTATCAAAATCGCGCACGCACCAAAGAAGCCATCGAAGAATTTAAAAAAGCACTCAAGCTCGACGGCAAAGATGCAGTCACGGCATTCAATCTGGGCAATGCCTATTTTCAGCTCAATCAGAGCCAAGACGCCATGATGCTCTTTCAAAGAGCAGTCGAGCTTAATCCTCAGATGGCAGCGGCTCACAACAATATAGCCTCGATCTATGCCAATTGCGGACAAACCCAAGAAGCCATAGACAAATACGAAGAAGCACTCTCTCTCGATCCCAATCTCGCATCGGCGCATTATGGGCTGGGACTGGCCTACAAAAAGCTCAACGAAAAGGCCCAGGCCATAAGCGAGTTTAAAAAAGCAATCGCTCTCAATCCTGCCTTGATAGACTGCCACAGCCAAATCGACAGTCTACAAAAGAGTCAGGGCCCTCGCGCGATCAAGAGGATTCAGGTACGTACCGAGAGCTAAGTTGACAGTCAGACGCCATCTCATCCTCGTAGGTCCATCTGCCTCGGGCAAGACCAGTCTATCCCGTGCTCTCGCGCGTGATTACAAGCTCAGGCAACTAGACACAGACGACATGATCAAGTCACGGGCGGGCATGTCCATCGCTCAAATATTCGACCGTTTTGGCGAGAGTCATTTTAGAAAATTGGAGGCAGATATCCTCAATCTGCTGGAGACCACCCATTTTGATGCACCAGTGGTGGTTGCCACCGGTGGTGGCTTACCCATAGCACCAGGCAATATGGACAGGCTCAAAAATCTTGGATGTACTATCTATCTCTTTGCCAGCCCAAAGACCCTGGCAGAGCGGATCCAATTAGAGATTGGCGAGGAGATCAGCAAAAAAATGGACTCGGGCTCTCAGGGCAAACGACCAATGCTGGCTCAAGCGGTCCAAGGCGAGGGCTTTGATGATGCAAAGAAGCTCACCGCCAGGATACAGACCCTGCTCTCCAACCGTCGGACAATATATGAGCAAGCCGAGATCTCCCTGGATACCGAAGGCAAAAATCTCGAAGAAGCCCGTGCGGACCTCAAGGCGTTGTTAGCCGACAAGCATCTTTGCTAAAATCATCTGCATATTCTGGCGACAGCTGCAAAGGGGCTCAAATTGTCAGTCACCCAAGACGAATTGATGTATCTGCAATCCCAACTCGAGGGCCTCGAGTCCATTTTTATGGAGCTCATGCCTCTGGGAGTCGAGCTAAAGCGCCAGCACGTGCAGGATTATTACGACAAGCGATTTGACGCTGCCACCAAGCCTATATCGAGTGTTGCCGAAAACGAGCTGCGACGCCAGTTTAATACAAAAGCCAACCAGGTCCGCAACCTGGTGGACTCTGCCGAATCGCTCGGCGACGCAGGCAACCGCCTCAATCTCATACGCGCCGCAGCAAGCCTGCCCGAAGAACGCAGCAAAGGTCTGCTCAACAGTGTGGTTGTATTTTGTCGTGGTTTGATCATGGAGAGCAAGGCAGATCCAGACTTGCTCAACGAGATCCTCAATAGCAAAGAGCTACGTGCCGTCGAAGGCCGAGTATTGCTTGCATCCTGCTCCTTTGTCATCGCCGAAGAAGCCGCCTTTGGCAACGGCGTAATTTCCATGCGTGATTTACTTGGGCAGATGCTGCAATTGATCAAGCAAGAACGCCTTTTGGTGCGCAACGATCCATTTTTGGTCGAGGCACAATGCGCTATGGAAGCCCTCGAACTCGATGCCGAAGAAAAAGCCGGTCTCTAATCTTGAAGATATTGCTTGTCAACGGGCCCAATCTCAATCTCCTCGGTCACAGAGAGCCTGAGATCTACGGAGCCGAGACCCTAGATGATATCTGCAATAGACTTATATCCATCGCCTCCAGCAAGGGAGCCACGCTGGTTTGCAAGCAGAGCAATCATGAGGGAGAAATAGTCGAGATCATCCAAAAGGCCAGATTTGATGCAGCCAACAGAATGGATGCGATCATCATCAATCCCGGAGCTTACGGCCATACCTCGATAGCCTTGCGTGATGCCCTGGCTGCCACCGCCCTGCCCTTTATCGAAGTGCATATTTCTAACGTCTATGCTCGCGAAAAGTACAGACAGCATAGCTATCTAAGTGACATTGCCAATGGTGTCATAATCGGCCTCGGGACCTATGGTTATCAGGCTGCCCTTCAAGCCTTGCTAGACGGCAAAGGGTTATAATATGCCATCTAGCAGAGTATGAAAGAAGTCATGTTGAGATCTCAAATCAATCTAAATCGCATCTTTGCAAGCGTCATGCTGCCAGCCGCCTGCTTTTCGCAGATCGTTGCCAGCTTTGGCTCAAGTGTAATGGCTCAAGATCAAGCCAAGCCTAGCCGTCAGCCCTATAACCCTGAAGCAGTCAAGCATTACAACAAAGGCCTGGATTTACATCATGCTGGTTTTCTCAACAAGGCCATCGAAGAATACCAGGCCGCACTAGCCAAGGATGATCGTCTGGAGCAGGCCTATAGCAACCTTGGATTGATCTACACGGCCCAAAAAAATTACCTAAAGGCGACAGAGGCTTTTGATAAAGCACTGGCACTAAAACCTGATAGAGCCACCTCGCTCAATGGCCTGGCTTCGGTTTTGTATGCTCGCAAACAATTTGACGCCGCCATCGAAAAATGGAAACGCGCACTAGAACTCAATCCACGCTTTGCATCGGCTTATTTTAATATGGGCACTGCTTATGAGTCGGAGAGCAAGTTTGACGAGGCTCTCTCCAACTACTGGAAATCCATCGAAATGGCTCCAGATATGGGTGAGGCCTATTATCGGCTGGGATCATTGCTCAACAAAATGAAACACCCGGCACAAGCTGAAGTCATGCTGACCCGCTTCGTCGAAATAGAGCCCGAGAGCGAAACAGCCAGAGAAGCTCGCAAGCAACTATTGGCTATCAGCAATGCTTTCCGCAAAGAAGACGGCATTTTTAGACGTTCGCGCCTTGAGACTTTGAAAGAGAAACCAGTCAAGGTTGAAGAAAGCGAAGAAGAAAAGCAAAAACGCGAAAAAGAAGAGAAAGCAGCTAAAAAAGGCAATGGCGGCATCAAATTTGGTCTGGGCAAGTTTGGCAAAAAAAATAAATCGGACGACAAGGCAAACGATAAACCAGGTGATAAGGCCGAAGAAAAAGCCGGCCAGAACCAGAAGATGAGGGTTTTCCAACCATTCGGCGGTGCACAGCCTGCAGAAGGCGGCGCGGAAAGCGGAGCTCAAGACGATCTCAAACCGGCCGGGTACGGCAATGTCGCTCCCAACTGATCGCGATTTGATCGTCAAAGGTCTCTGTGAGATTATCGAGGGCAAGCAACTGCCGCCGGATGGTCGGGTGGAGATTGCAGTAAAAGGCGCTATCCTCGGCTTTCCAGCTACGCTCGAAGCTATCAAGACTCAATTTCCTTTTGGCGTCACCTATTTTATCGAGACAGACATTCTGCACCAGGCCAAGAGCAAGACCGACTCGACTCTAAACCTGACCATCGCTCCTCGCATCACTAGAGGATGGCTCCAGACCCTCGGCCGTCTCCTCCTCTTTGACAATAAGGGCAAGGAAATCAACAACAAACGCTTTGACGGGGCTTTTATCGCCATTTCTGATGATATGGCCAAAGCACAACGTTTGATCCTCTACCCGGGCATGATAGACAGACTCGAAAGTTTGCACGAATACACCGGCTTTACCGAATTGCACGTGCGGATACCGCAGGGGGTAGTGATGCAGCAGCCTACAGCTTTTGATGATCTAGACCTGGACGTATGCAGAGAAGCTTTCAAACTCTTATCAGAGATGGCACAAGTAGTATTTGAGGCCTTTTGAAGCCTTTTTTGTTATCATATCCCTTGTACCTATAATTTTAATTGCTCCGAGAGGTGTATCTATCATGGCAGACACAGCCACAACCAGCGAAACCACCGTCGTAACTGTTACCGAGGCGGCTGCTGTCGAGGTAAAGCGATTGCTGCAAGAAGAAAAAGAGCCCAAGCAAGGTCTACGCATGGAGATCAGAGGCGGCGGATGCTCAGGCATGTCTTACGGCATGTCCTTTGACAATGCCCAAGAAAAGGACCATATTGTAGAAGCGCATGGCGTCAAGATCTTCATCGATCCAAAGAGCGCCATCTATCTCAAGGGCACTATGCTAGATTTTCAATCTGGACTCAACGGTCAGGGTTTTGTCATCAAAAATCCTCAAGCCAAGGGCAGCTGCGGTTGCGGCAATAGCTTTTCGGTCTAATCTAGATTGAGTGCTGGTCTGGACTACGCCTTGATACAGGTCAGGGGGCGAGATGCCGCCAGATTTTTGCAAGCACAGACAACCAGCAATATAAGTCGACTGGGTGAGCTTCAAAGTCAGGTGAGTGCGCTCACCGACCGCAAGGCTCACCTCGTTGCTTATTTTCGCCTCTACTGCCTCGAGGCGGATCGCTTTATCATATTGGCGCAAAAAAATATGATACAGCCGATTTGCGAGCACCTCGATCGCTTTCTTTTTGCAGACCAGGTGACTATAGAGCCACTTACAGGCAAGCTGATTTATTTGAGCGGAGATTGTATCTATAGCGATCTTGCCAATGTATCAGTCCCGGTCGGCATGCTAACAGATAAAGACGACATAAGCGCGTTGGTCTGGGGACAAGACAGTCAAAATCTGGCGCTCATCATGCCTGGGCCTATACCAGCCGTCTTTGTATACGCAGCACTACCAGACGACCCAGATCTAGGACAGCTTTTAGACAATACCTCAGCAATCGGCGTATTAGATCAATCTAGCCGCATCCAGCAAGGCATACTGGTCTGGGGTAGGGACATCGACAGCACGGACTTGATTGTAGACCTGGGCCTGGATGATCCAGCTATCAGTTATGACAAGGGCTGCTATCAAGGTCAAGAAGTCATAGCGCGTATCAAGGCCAATGGTGCCCCAGCGAGCCGGATCGTCGGCATCGAAATAATCGACTTTGACAAAGAAAAATGCCCAATCGATCCGTCTAATCCAGATCAAATAGATCGATTGCCTGTTGCCATCTACGATCAAAACACAAAGCAACAGATTGGCCGCATAAGCTCTTTGGATCGCAGCTCAGGCCGTTGCTTTGCGCACATAAAGAGAGACTGGCTCACCATTTCGGCGCCAATCAGTTTTGCCATGTATGACACCATCTACGAGGCATGGATAAGACTCTTGCCTCAGCCTTTTGCTCCGATCCTTTCTCACAGGGATCATATAGGTCAAATGATCGAGAGAGCGCAGCGAGCCTTTACTGATGGCAAGGTCGACATTGCCGAATCTACTTTGAGATCGGTGCTGGCGACTCACCCAGATCAGACCGAAGCCCTGGAGTCTCTAGGAGTGGTTCTGGCCAAGACGGATCGCGTAAAGCCAGCCATAGAGTTGATGCAAAGGCTTTTAGAGATCGATCCGCAATCGGTCATGGCCTGCGCCAACCTATCGGTCTTCTATCTCCAGATTGGTGATAAAGAAAAAGCAGAAGCTGCGCTTGCCGATTCGATGGCAATCAGGATGAGACTCGCTGCACGTGAAGCTGACATGGCTAAGGCAAAGAAAGAAGCCGAAAATTCGGCTCTTGAACAGGCCAAAGAGCAAGAACAAGCGATGATAAGCGAGTCACGCGAGCGCATGAGCATGTTTGAGCAGGTCCTGGCCATTGACGAGGACGATCTTTTTGCCAACCACGGCATGGGATCGGCACACAACAATCTAGGACAGTGGCAATCAGCCCTGCCCTATCTAGAAAAAGCGCTGCGGATCAAGCCATCGCATACAGTGGCCTATCTGGAGTACGGCAAATCACTGGAAGGCGTAGGCCGCATTGAGGATGCCATCGCCAACTATCGTAAGGGCATAGAGATCGCTACGACTCGCTCTGATATGACGCCTCTAAAGGCGATGCAAGAGAGATTGGCAGCACTCCAGGCAAGTGCTGCCAGATGAGCGTGCGGCCTTTATTTGGTCAAACTTGGCTCAAGGTATTCAGCATCGGCGTCTATATCTTTTTGTACTTGCCAATCCTGATCCTGGTGCTGTTTAGTTTCGATGATTCGCGATTGGCTGTGGAGTGGCACGGCTTCACCCTCAAATGGTATGCCAAGCTGATGCAGGACGAGGACATACTGCTCGCACTCAAAAACAGCCTCGTCGTTGCCTCGATCTCAGTGGGCTTTTCGGTGATCATGGGCACTCTGGCAGCAACAGGCCTGAGCGAGGCAAGGTGGCACGGCAAGAGTCGTGATGCCGTACACGGGCTGATCATCCTACCGGTCATAGTCCCAGAAGTAGCTCTTGCCGTTTCGGCCTTGATACTATTTATCGCTCTGGGCTTACCACTGGGTCTGGCCACTGTCATAGTTGCTCATATCATTTTTTGCCTGGCCTATGTCACGCTTACGGTCATGGCCAGACTAGAAGGCATGAACCCTCAGTTGCGAGAGGCTGCACTAGACCTAGGTGCCAATGAGGCCCAAGCCTTTTTGCAAGTCACCTTGCCTCTCATCGTGCCTGGCATCATATCTGGTGCACTTTTAGCCTTCGTGCTTTCGCTCGATGACTTTATCATCACCCAATTTACAGCCGGGGTGGGCGCTACAACCCTTCCCTTGCGTATATATTCCATGGTCAAATTTGGCGTTTCTCCTGAGATAAACGCCCTATCTACCTTGATGCTCGGCTTTACCATAGCGGTCGCATTACTAGCCCAACTGGGATCTAGACGACCAGGGCAGCCTCGATCTGAGCACATGGAGCACAAATAGCACTAAAGGCAGGGTCGGCTCCGACAGAGTCAAGATATTTCCAGCATCTCTGGCATTTTTCGCCATGAGCACGGCTGACGATTACTTCTGTGCCATTTTCCTTGAGCGTGGCCAAGATCTCTTGTGGCTTATGGCTCTGCTCATTTGTCACGCTTGCCTGAGAGGTGATGAAAAAGGATGGCAGATCGTCGCCCATGCCAGAAACCATCGCAGCAAGGTCTGCATTTTGGATGGTCAAATCGACTCTCGCTTCGAGCGAACTGCCGATCTTGCCCTGAGCTCTAGCCGACTCCAGTGCCTTGTAGACGGTATCCCTGACGAGTTTCATCTCATCAAACAATCTCGCCTTATCGCCCAGATCAAAGTCTTTTTCGACGATTGGATAGTCGGCCAAGAGCACACTGTCCAGATCTCCGTAAAAACGTGCCAATGGTGCCGGCAGATGTTGCCAGATATCCTCTGCCATATGTGGAGTGACAGGGGTAAGCAATCTGGTTAAGGCGTGCAGGAGATGCACAAGAACAGTTTGTGCGGCTCTTCGCGAAGTTGAGCTTGCAGCCTGAGTGTAGAGCCTGTCCTTGAGGATATCAAAATAAAAGGACGAGAGCTCGACGCCGCAAAAATTTTGCAGGAGTTGATAATACTTGAAAAACTCAAAGCGATCAAAGTCTTGTGTCACCTGCTCGACCAAAAGATTGAGCCTGTGCAGTATAAATCTGTCTATTGGCTGCAAGCGATCGATAGCGACCATATCTCTTGCAGGATCGAAATCATAGAGATTGCCTAACATGAAACGCGCAGTATTGCGGAGTTTTCGATACACGTCGGCAAGCTGTTTGAGCATATTTTTGCCGATCGGAATGTCGTCGGTATAATTGACCGAAGCCACCCAGAGGCGCAATACATCAGCACCGTACTCTTTGATCACATCACCCGGCACCACGACATTGCCCAGTGATTTGGACATTTTACGGCCATTTTCGTCGACCACAAAACCATGAGTGAGGACGCTCTTATAAGGCGCATGACCATTGGTTGCCACAGAAGTAAGGAGTGATGATTGAAACCATCCACGGTGCTGGTCGGAACCTTCGAGATAGAGCTCGCATGGGGTGCCGCCGAGCTCAGGGCGTGCATCTAGCACTGCGGCGTGAGTCGAACCAGAATCAAACCAGACATCCATGATGTCCTGTTCTCGCTCAAAATCATCATGACCGCATTTTGCGCACTTGCTGCCACCGATAAATTCACTGACGGGCAATTCCCACCATGAATCAGAACCATTAGCGTCAAAAACCTTGGCGACTTTCTCGACGCTTTCTTCTGTTAATAAAGGCTCGTTGCATTTTTTGCAATAAAAGACTGGGATCGGTACTCCCCAGGCACGCTGGCGAGAGATGCACCAGTCCGCGCGGTTTTCGACCATCTTAAAGATGCGATTGCGACCAGACGCCGGCAGCCATTGCACATTGTCGATAGCCTCGAGAGCCTTTTGACGAAAACCATCGACAGAAGCAAACCACTGCTCGGTCGCTCTAAAAATCAAGGGCTTTTTGCAACGCCAGCAATGAGGATAGCTGTGCGAAAACTTGAGATGCTTGATTAAGACTTGCTTTTCGGCTAACAAGTCGACTACCAGAGGACTGGCCTTGTCGTAGCGCTGACCGACGAATGGGCCACCATCAGTGGTGAAAATTCCGCGTCCATCCACAGGGGAAAGGACGCCGAGATCGTATTTTTTACCGATGATAAAATCCTCTGGACCATGTCCAGGAGCGGTATGAACGCAGCCAGTACCAGCCTCGGCAGTGACGTGATCGCCGAGGATCACGCGCGAAGTACGATCCATAAATGGATGCCTGGTCTCGAGATTTTCGAGCATCTTGCCCTTGATCGAACCCAATAGGGTCATCTTGGACTCATCCAGTTCGGCTTCTCTTAAGAAAGCCGCTTTGAGGGCATCGGCAAAGACCAGGACCTCGCCAGTCTCCTCGAGACGATAAAAATCGTAGTCAAAGTCTGCATTGAGAGCCACAGCCAGGTTGGCCGGCAAAGTCCAGGGAGTGGTCGTCCAGATGACAAATGAGACATTTTGATTGCTTTTGGCAAAGTCTGGCAATCTATCGAGAGAACCAGAGTCCACTCTAAATTTGACATAGATTGAATGCGAGACATGATCGGCGTATTCGACTTCTGCTTCGGCAAGGGCGGTTTCGCAGTTTGGACACCACTGCACGGGCTTGAGCCCCTTGTAGAGATAGCCAGCGGCAGCCATCTTGCCAAAGACGCGCAATTGCTTGGCCTCAAAGTGTTGATCCAGAGTGATGTATGGGTGCTCCCAATCGCCCCAGACTCCCAGACGCTTAAAGTTGTCTTCTTGTCCTTTGAGATTGGACAAGGCAAACTGCCGGCACTTTTTACGTAACTCCACAGGTGTCATGGCAGAACGACCACCTTTGACGTCTTTGAGCACGGCGTTTTCGATGGGCAGGCCATGGCTGTCGTAACCAGGCACATATGGCGCATAATGCCCCTTAAGAGCTTTATACTTGGTGACGATATCCTTAAGGATCTTATTTAGAGCGGTACCGATGTGGATTTTGTCGGAGCTCAGATAAGGCGGCCCGTCATGCAGCACGTATTTGGCATTGCCTTTGCGCTTTTGGAGATTGCGAGCATAGACCTGCTTTTCTTCCCAGATCTTTTGGATCTCGACCTCGCGCACAGCGCTATTGGCCTTCATCGGAAAGCTCGTCTTAGGTAGATTGACATTGTAGGATGGCTTGTCCTGGTCTTTCATGCTCAACTCCGTTAATAAACAAAACCGCCAACGCAAGGCGCTGGCGGCGAATAGATTATGTCGCGCCAGCAAATTATGTTGGAATAATAATGCTTGTATACATGGGTATTGATATAGGCTGTAAAGTACCGGGTCACACACCGGGCTAAAGACGAGGATAGCCGCCGCCTGGCAGCACGTCAACAAAAACCAGGCAAACAATGCATAAGGTAAAGAAATGGCAGAAATGGAAATCGCTTTGCAAGCAGCAAAGAAGGCAGGAGCTCTCCTGGCTGAAAGAGTAGGCAAGATCGAAAGATTGGATTACAAGGGTGCCTTCAACATTGTGACCGATGTAGACAGGGCATCCGAAGCCCTGATTATCCAGACCATCTTCGATGCGTTTCCCGATGACGACTTTTTAGGCGAAGAAGGCGGCTTGTCGGCAGACGCCCTATCATCTATCGCCTCAAAAAAGACTGCCACATCAAACAATCGCCGCTGGATCATAGACCCTCTGGACGGCACGACCAATTTTGCCCATAGTTACCCATTTTTTGCCGTGTCCATAGCCTTTGAATACGACGGGCTCATCCAATGCGGAGTTGTATTCAACCCCATGGCAGACGAGACTTTTGCAGCTGAGAGAGGTAAGGGTGCATTTTTGAACGGCAAACCCCTCAAGGTCTCCTCCATCGATCAGATCGACAAGAGCCTATTGGCTACCGGTTTTCCTCCAGATACGCTCAAAAGCTTTGATGACAATATGGCGACTTTTAAGATGCTCACCAATGAAAGCCATGGCGTCAGGAGGGATGGCTCGGCAGCGCTTGATCTAGCCTTTGTTGCCAGTGGACGTTTAGATGGTTTTTGGGAGCGCAAACTCAGTCCCTGGGATATTGCAGCTGGATCACTGATAGTCGCAGAGGCAAAAGGCCGGGTGAGCAACCTCGAAGGAGGGCTTCTCGATATGAGCACAGGGCATATCATTGCCTCCAATGGTCTTATACACGACGACATCGTCTCCAGCATTGCACGAGCAGCTACTTGAGCTTGCGGTATCGGCCCGTCCAAGCACCAATTGCGATACCAATGACGTCCACGAGCATGCGTGGTGAGTCGACAAAGACATTGACCTTGGAGCCAGTTATATTGGTCCAATTGATGGGGATTTCTTGTGTTTTGTAACGTCGCAAGCGGGCAATATATAGTATCTCCACATCAAAGGCAAAACCATTGAGATGACTCACTGCAAATATATCCTGCACTACATCACGAGTAAATAGCTTAAACCCGCATTGTGTATCGGCGAATCCGGGCAAGAGCAAAGACTGGACGATAAGGTTAAAAGTATTGCCGATGTATTTGCGGTGCAGGTGCGCCTTTACGCTGGTAGAACCATCGTCACTTTTTTTTGCCCGCGACCCGATCGCAATCTGTGCCCCTTGCTCGAGGGCATTTAGCAACCTTTCTATTTCAGCAATATTGGTAGCACCATCCGCATCATTCATCAAAACCAAGTCTTTTGTCGCTGAAAGCATGCCGGTGCGAACGGCAAAACCCTTGCCCTTGTTTGGAGCATAGGAGATCAGCCGCACTTGAGGATATTGTTTTGCAAAAGTCTCGACCAGATCGGGAGTGCTATCATGCGAGCCATCGTCGACGACCACAATCTCAAAATTATCAGACCTTGCATCCAGGTATTGAAACACTGACGAGAGAGTGCTGGCAAGGCGCTTTTCTTCGTTGTATGCAGGTATGACTACGGAGATCGATTGCGGAATTGGAGTCATGCCACCATGATACTATTTATAAATACGCATTTTATAAATACGCATTTTATAGCTACGCATTTATTGTTGCGCATCGCGGGCACGAGCGATCTCCTCGGCATCGGTCAAGACGCTCTTATCGCTGGTGACGACGGTCTTACCGCCAGACTGGACCATGTCAAAGATCTGGCTGGAGGATTTGACTGGCATAAACTCTTTGGCTCTCTCGCTAACGCGTCCAGCCTGATAGAGGCTGGCGGTAGGATCAAACTTGGCAGGACCTGCCACTAGAGAGTAGATGTCGTTTTGATTTCTTAGATAATCATTGGCATCAGCACCGTATTCGGAGCGTGCTTTGTAGGCTTGGTAGCCAGACACGCCTTGCAACAATGTCTCGGCCCCGAGCCATTGCTTACCTGCCCACATCGCTTGCTTGGCAGTCATGCCACCTTCGGTTGCAAACAAGCTCATGGGCTTAGCAGATGCAAATGGGGCGACAAAACCACCAGCTTGGATGGCAGCGTGAGTGGCTACACTCTGCCAGGATATATCCTGGCCTGTAGCAGCATCCAGGCCAGTACCAATGGCAGTGGTACCACCAATAGTGGCGATACCAGGCAAGCTAACCAGGGCTTTGGCAGATCTAGCTACTGTAGGCAAAAGGCCTGCGGAGGCTTCGACTGCTTGAGCCCCACGCATGGCGGCAGCTACACGAGCACTGAGACCAAAACCAGACACCATTAAGGCACTGCTACCACCGGCATTGGCACCAGCCTGCAGATCCTGGGTCCAGGTCTCGGTGCTGGTCTTGCGACCTCCGGTCAATTCGGCGATACCTCGTGTCCCCCCGACTATGGTGGCGCCAGCCATAGCACCGCCTGCGGTGACAGCAGCCGTACCGAGCAAGCCTCCGCCTACAGTCAGAGCAGTGCCGCTCAAACCAGCTCCGGCGAGCAAAGCAGTACCGCCGGCTATGGCGACTGGAGCAAAGGCTACAGCTAAAGCAGCTCCGGCTACGCAGCCAGCGATGATCGCAGCCTTGCGGCCCCACTTATCCCACCATCCAGGCTCTTCGGCAGCCTTGCTCATTTCTTCAAAGGCTTTGGCATTGGCATTCCAGAACTCGGGGTCATCTTTTTTTATGGCTTCGAGATTGGCCCTGGCAGCCGATCTGTCTTCTTTGCTCAGGTCCAGGCTAGCCTCGAGCATGCGCACTACATTTTGGTTGCGGTTATTGGCCTTGCCTTCACGATCGAGAAGTTCTTCTTGGTTCTTGATGATTTCGAGTTCGCGATCCAGGGCTTGCTTTTTGATTTGCTTGCTTTCATCGGTAATCGAAGGATCCTTTTCTAGTTTTTGCAATTCGCCGTTGACGCGCTGCTTTTCTTCGCCTAGACCTTTCTTTGCATCGGCCAGGTCTTGCATTTGCTTAGCCAATTGACCCTTCATAGAGTCTTCGAGCTTTTGCAGTTCGCCTGCTAATTTGGCATTGTCCTGCTCTTTTTGCTTGGTGGTCCGGTCATCATCGCCAAGACCCTGTCCCGTAAACTGCTGGAGTTTGCGCTGATACTGGGCCAAATCGGCACTGAGTTGATCTGGATTAAATGTAGAAGAGCGCGAGACGTTTTGGTCTAATTTTTTGAGGTCGATGATCGGGCTTTCGTTATAGCGCAAGCTGCCATCAGGATTGGCGCTGTACATAACTTCGGGGAGTTCGGCTTTGACACGCATTGTGAGTTTTTGTGCTTCGCCAAACTTGCCTTGCTCGGTAAGCAACTCAGCTAATTTGAGTCTTGATACGCTAGCTGTAGTAACAGTCCCTGTCAGTTCTTCTAGTACTTTTTCGTTTTGCAATTTGGTAAACTTGGGATCACGCATGAGCTGAGCCAAGCCAGCGATATTCATCTCGTCGGCCTTTTTGACGTTGTCCCTGAGCAATCTCTCTTGTTCGGCCTTGTCACCTTTTTGACCGGCCTCGATAGCTTTTTGCAAATTTTCATTGATGGCACCGGCACGGTCTGAGCCGGTCTCGAGTCTAGGCAGTACTTGATTGACTGCTCTGGTGTAATTTTCGTTATTACGTAGATCCTTGTTTTTGCCTGCTTCCATGATCATGCCCATGGCGTCCAGCACGTCCTTTTGATCGGATTTGAGACGACCATTGGCCATACGCTCTACAGGTACATCAGGATTGGTGTAACCGCCTCCCTTAAGGTTGGCAAAATTGAGCAAGGCAGCTGCTGGGGCATTTTCTATGGCTTTGACTTTTTCTACTTGTTGGTTAGTCTCAAACAACTGCTGCAATTTTTCTTTGCGGCCAGCATCACTGGTCTTATTGATCTCTTGCAAGACCGCTGTGCTATCGAGATGCTTGGGATCCAGACCAAGCTCGCGAGCCTGAGTGTTGCGTCTAGTAATAGTCTCTGACATCATTTGGTTGATGACATCAGGCTTCATCTCTCTAGTTATGGCAACCGCGCTGTTGGCTTCTTTTGCAATCTGCACCTTGAGCTCTTTGATATGATCGGCAACTGTGATAGTACGCTCGGCGCCATTAGCGTCTTGTACGGTAACTTTGTCTGTCATCGGCTTTTTGCCAATTACATAATCAGTGATCTGCTTGGCAAAAAACAGAGAATTTTGTGTGTGATCAAAGGACTGCTCGGCATTTTTTAGCAAAGCCTCCCGAGTCTGATCGAGCTTGGTCTCGGCAGGCTTGTCCGCGGGTTTGTCGAGAGATTTGTCTTGAGGTTTGGCATGAGCATCGTCATGCAGCTTTTGTGCTGCATCGGTCTTGTGATCCTTAACCTCTTGTGCGACTGGTTTGTCGTGAGTCTGAGAGGTGGTGTCGGCAGGTCCTTTACCCATGATCCTTACTCCGTTGATGAAACACTACTCATGTGTGATGAGTATGTCTATACAGAGTATTCCCATTTCTGGACATTATTAGACGAATAAAGTCGTTAAACGCTGAAAGAGCGGCCCTTTGAGGCCGCTCTTTCTCTTGACATCACCATGAGCCCGATGGATCTACCGCATAAGGATCGGCGCTTTGATCGCTGGGAATTGGCTTGGCACGGGTACTTGTCGATGTAGAGTCGGTAGAATCCATCCCCAAACCGAGTCCAAGATCGGCATTGGTCATTTGTCTCTCACTGGCAATTTGCAAATTACGATATTTTGCGGCGGTTTCACGACTGTCATTGTCGACTATAGCGGGAACAATCACACCAATAGTAGCCGACGGCTTCAAAATACCAGTGACTTTACCAGACAGCGATTTTTCCAATGCCACTTGGCCAGCTAGTTTGGCAGGGTTGCCTACCAAAACAGATCCACTACCGAAAGTCATTAAATAGCCCCTGACTACGTTTGACTGCCAAAGAGCATCGCGCAGCCCTGCGACCGAATCAAATCTAGCATTTTGTGAACCAAAATTTGCTTTAAGCAATGCCTGACCAAAAGATAGCCTTGTATCCTCATCGATAGGCTGGAAATAACCGTCCTTCAAAATAGTAGCGTTTCTGTATATCGAAAGTCCTACGGCCCCGCCTACAGCGGCAGCTCTTGCATTGGAGCGAGTAAAATAAGAATCTATCTCTTTAGGTGTTGCTGTTTTTAAATCGAGTTTTTTGAAACCGAATTTTACACCGGCATTGTCAAAGACCCAATCCCGTGCTCCAGCAATCTTTGATACGCCTTTGAGATCTTCGTCAGCAGTAGAAGCTAATTTTTGAAGGACGCTTTTTGTAGCTAGCGAAGACTCTGCATTGCCAATCATTACTCCAGACACAGCCTCATCAGCAAGACTAACTGAAGCATCCTTGTTGACCAAAGCAGGAAAGAGTCTTTGCATTTCCGTCTTACCACTGGATTGCCCAAGAAATTTCTCAAGATCATCGATCGTGTTAACGGCACGTGTGCCTCTCACTTTTTGCATGACGCTGTAGATCTTGCCGGCATTGTCGACGTCGGCCATACGTGACGTACGCAAACCGATTTTGTTAAATTCGGAAATCTCCTTTTTGATGTCGAGATCACTCCACTTACCAACATTTTTATTGCGCAAGGCAGTGAGTCCGTCTTCGATCGTGGTTCTTGCAGGCAAGTTTAGAGATTTCATATCCCGAATCATTGCCCGATAATCATCAAGTTGCCCAGCCATCTTGGCTTCTAGATCACCGACAGTTTTAATACCTGATCCCTGCAACTTTTCGACTAGTCGCATCTGCTCAGCAGAACGAGTGCCCGCAGCCAGACGTCCGATGCCTTCGCTGCCGGTCAGACCTGGGACGAGTTGGCGAAGCTTGGCCATAGAAGCAGCATCAGCTTGTATCTCAGCGAGAGTATTTTTGCCCGCAAATGCTGACTTAAAATCGTCTGCATCTTTAATGTACTTACCAGCGCTGAGCCGAACTGCCATCTCATCTATGGTGGAGGCTGACTTAAGTCCCATATCGGAGATTAAACGATTTTCGACGGCTTCTCCGCTCGGACGCATCTTAGCTGCTGCCCACTTGCTTGCATACCTAGCACCAAGCACGCCACCAGAGATAGCAAGAGCATTGGTCATTGTATCGCCAAAGCTCTCGTCTTGGCCCTCTATGTGCATTATGGAAGCTCGCGCACCGGCAGTAAAGGCCAGGTTAAGACCAGCAGTAATACCATGCACCGCTCCGGGTTTTATTCTACCCCGAGACAAGATCGGCAAGAGTATTTCGCCAGCTGCTTGCGTGCCAATCGAAACAAAGATGGAGGCCATATTTGCATCTGCAGAAGCAGAAGCCTTATTATATATGGCAAGCATTTTGGCCGTCCGCTCAGGGTCTACGATAGCCATTCTCTGAGACATGAGAGTGATGGCATCATTTGCAGCACCCGAACCGTGAAGCTCCTGATTTTTCTTGATTGCTTCATTGAGCAAGTTCAGCGCGATCTCTGGTTTGAACCTTTCGCCATTGATTTCATTTGGCGTGATTCCCTTTGGTTTTCCTGTCTTGGTATCAAACTCTATCCCATCACTACTATAAATAGCAGCCTGCAATAGGCGAGCACTTATGCCATTATCCATAACCGAGCCATTAGCGATCCCACCTTTGTCGAGATAATCTAACATTTCGTTGTAGGCTTTTACATCAGGAGAAGCTTCGCCGGCGGCTTTCTCAAGCATAGCTCGTTCTTTCTTGATCAGATCGATCGGCATTGCATCGCCACTCTTAATGGCATCCTGAGAAACTTGTTGCATGTCAGCATTTTGACCGATCTCTGTTTTGCTCAAATATTGAGCATATTCCATCTGCAATTGTGCTGGCTTTTGCATAGCGTTGATCGCGTTGCAATTGATCAGGTGTAATTGCAATTTCTCTTGAGTCGTTAAAGCTTGACCATCTGCTGATTTGCCAGTCTCGAGTATTTGCAAATTGGCGGCAAGGTCCTTGCGCACCATATCTTGATACTCAGGCCTGCTATTACGAGTGATGAGTTCTTCATACGCTTTTTTTGTAATTTGAAATCCTTCTGCGCCTTTATCCCTATTATCTAAGACCATTTTTTCCAACTCTTCGTCGGTTTTTTGGGCTAGCTCTGGGTATTTGCCGGTCACTGCCGAAGACTTTTGCTCTCCAAAATCATCACTTACAGTAGCAGATGCATCAGCTTTGATATCATTCGCCTTAACGACGCCAAGATCAACTGCCAGCTTGGCTAATTCGGGTGACTTGCTCAAGAGCTGATCTTTCATTTCGACTGGAATAGAATTAAGGCCTCCCGATAAAGCTTCCTTGGCTTCGACTGTAGCACCAGACTTTTGAAAAATTTCTGCTGCCATCAATCGAAATTTGAACATATCGTTGGTAGAGTCATTTAAGGCACCCTCTGCCTTGACCTGCATCAGCTCGATACCAAAAGCAGTGCTCGCTTTTTCTTTAGAGCCCGCCGCCTCTTGTATCTTTGCAAGACCAGTGGCAAAATCGGGGTAGTCCTTGGCGAGGGCTTGCTTCGCCGCCTCTTTGGCTTGCGGGTCGGCCGTACTATCGTTGAGCACTTTCAAGTGAGCTTGATCTTGGGTACGCAAAGCAGGTTGTTCTGCAGTACCGCCCTTGGTGGCCATTTCTTGAAAGGCCTTATCAATATCGCCTATTCCTTCCTCAAATCTTGCCCGCTTTTCATCGGGTATGACTTGAGCAAGCTTGCTTTCGAGAAAGGGGCCGGTAGCGCGAGCATATTGATATTGCAGATCTTTGCTTGCAATTCCATCTTTAAGAGCTTGCTTTTGCTCCTCGGTCACAGACTTATCTGGATTGGCTGCAATATCCTTGACTGTCTGTACATATTTTTCGATTTTTTGCTGAGAGATCGGATCGTATGCGCGAGATTCTAGACTTTTGTATTGTGCGTCAGAAAGCAACAGATCTTTTTTTGCATTGTGGGCCTGTTCTTGGGACTGAATGCGTCTATCAAGTTCAGCTCTGACTTGAGTGTGGATGTCTAACAAAGCCTTCGGTATTTCTTGGTGAATAGCCCTGATGCGCTCAACTTGCTTTATAAAATTGGAGTCGGCAAATATCGGTGAGTTAAGCGCTTCGGAGTCGACCAGCTTCTTACTATCCTCAGGGGTCATTTTTTTCATAGCTTCCGCAGTCCTGGAGTCAATGCCAGCTGCTTCTAAAAACTTACTTGTGCCTTCCTCGGTTTTACCTTGGCGATAGTACCAGAGAGCCATATTGCCAATAGCACAGTCTCTAGCGCGGGTCATAGTAAATAGATCGGCTTCCTTTTCGGCAAGTTGGCGCAATTTTTCTGGATCTTTTTCGCTTTTCTTTTCCTGTTTGACCTTCTCGAGCTCTTGCTTAGCGATATCTATTTGTTCTGGAGATATTTTTTTGGCGGCCTCAATTGCTTTTTCGTATGCTTGCTTGGCGCCATCGAGATTACCCTCTTTATTAAGCTTAGGCACCTCGCCATCAAGGATCCTGGTCATCTGCTTGGTGGCTTCGAGCCCCTTTTTGAGCTCTTCGGTAGCCTTGCTATCAGGCAATTGCTCGCCTGACTTACCAACAACTTTTTCCGGTGTTTTGCCATGCGCATCATCATGGAGCTTTTGGATAACATCAGTCTTGTGATCTTTACCTTCGTGCGCGACTGACTTATCGCGACTCTGAGAAGAGACATCAGCAGATCCATTGACCATGATCATTACTCCGTATAGAAATATTTATAGGTGATGAGTATCTCTATACGAAGTATTCCCGTTTCTTGACATATCAGACTGAAACTGTCACCAAAAACTCAAAGAGCGGCCTTTTGAGGCCGCTCTTTCTCTTGACATCACCATGAGCCCGATGGATCTACCGCATAAGGATCGGCGCTTTGATCCCCCTGAGATGGTTCGGACTGTACCGGTCTAGTATTACCAGATGTCACATCGCTAACTGGTTTGGGCTTGGAGACAGGCTTCTCAACTGCCTTTACGGGAGTCGATGTCGTATCGGTCGATCCCATCCCCAGTCCAAGACCGAGATCGGCATTGGTCAATGGTCTGTCACTGGCTGCTTGCAGGCCGCGATAGATTTTGGCAACATTTTCACTATCATTGTCCGGCACTTGCGAAAGAGTGCCATATACGATGGCAGTGTTGGTCAAGGCACTCATGCCAGCCTTTGGTAGTGATTTCTCCAGAGCCACTTTACCTGCCAATTTGGCAGGATTGCCAACCATGATGGAACTAGCACCAAAGCCAAGGAAGTAACCACCTACTACGTTGGAAAAACCGATCGATTTTGCCAGCTCTGCAGGGGAGTCAAATCTAGCGTTTTGGCTGCCAAAATTGGCTTTGAGAAGTGCTTGCCCAAAAGATAACTTGGAGTCCTCATCGATTGGCTGGAAGTAATTGTCCTTGAGGATGGTCGTGTTTTTGTATATGGAAAGGCCGACCGTGCCACCAAGAGCTGCAGCTCTTTCGTTGCTTCTTGCAAAATAAGAATCGATCTGTCTTGGAGTAGCCTTTTCTAGATCTAGCTTGCCAATTCGATAGGCACGATTGTCCCAGACCCACTCTTTGACCATGCCGGCTTTGGAAATACCCTCCAGATCCTTGGCTGCTGTCGGTGCCAACTCTTGCAGAGCACCCTTGGTAGCAAGTGACGATTTGGCATTTCCGATCATTGCACCAGAAACTGCCTCATCTGCAAGGCTGGCTGCAGCATCTTTGTTGGCCAGGTCAGGAAAGAGTCTTTGCATTTCGGTCTTGCCCGTAGATTGGGCAGCAAATTTTTCGAGATCGTCAATCGTATTGATCGCACGAGTACCTCTTACTTTTTGCATGACACTATAGACCTTGCCTGCATTATCCACATCGGCCATACGTGGTGTGCGCAAGCCCATATTGTTAAATTCGGCGATTTTATCTTGGATATTGACGCTGCCCCACTTGCCGACATTTTGTGTATGCAGTGCCTTGAGGCCATCTTCAACGGTTGTACCAGCAGGTAGATTGAGGGACTTCATGTCCTGGACCATGGCGCGGTATTCGTCTAATCTGCCGGCCATTTTGGCCTCTAGATCGCCAACGGTCTTTACACCAGACCCTTGCAATTTTTCGACCAGACGCATCTGCTCGGCAGCACGAGTGCCAGCAGCCATACGACCGACAGCCTCGGTCCCGGTCAATCCTGGGGCAAGTTCGCGCAACTTGGCCAGGGAAGCGGCATCCGCCCGGATCTCGGCAAGAGTAGCCTTGCCTGCAAATGCCGACTTAAACTCGTCTGCATCTTTGATGTACTTGCCTGCACTCAGACGACCTGCCATCTCATCGATAGTTGATGCTGGTTTGAGGCCCATGTCGGAGAGGAGGCGATTTTCGACAACATCACCAGCCGGACGCATCTTGCTCACGGCCCACTTGCTGACGTATCGAGCACCAAGTACACCGCCAGTGATGGCAGCGGCATTGGCCATAGTGTCGCCGAGGCTCTCGTCTTGGCCTTGATTGTGCATCATCCAATGACGCATGCTAGCTGTAGCCGTCAGGTTGAGGCCAGCAGTCAGACCATGCACCATACCAGGCTTGAGCTTACCACGAGAGATGATCGGCAGGAGGATCTCGCCGGCAGCCTGTGCTCCTACCGAGGTAAAGATCGAATACAGGTTGGCGTTGGCTGAAGCAGATGCTCTGTTATAGGTTGCAAGCATTTTTGCGGTCTTTTCGGGATCGACAATACCCATTACGCCGGACATTTGCTTGATGCCTTCATTGGTGGCACCCTGGCCATGAATCTCTTGATTTTTTTTGATGGCATCATTGAGCAAGTTGAGAGCAAGCTCGGGCTTAAATGTCTCGCCTTGAGCTTTTGCTGGATTGAGCTTGGCTTCGCCTGTCTTGGGATCAAAATCAATCGCATCACGAGTATAGATCGCAGCCTGCATGACACGGGCATTGATACCGTTATCCATGACCGAGCCACCAGATACGCCACCTTTATCAACGCCATCGAGCATTTCGTTATAGGCTTTGACATTGGGGGAGGCTTCGCCTGATGCTTTTTCGAGCATGGCACGTTCTTTCTTGATCAGATCGATCGGCATGGTGTCCGCGCTCTTGATAGCAGCCTGCGATACTTCTTGCATAGCCGCATTTTGAGCGATGTCGGCTCGACCTAGATATTGGGCATATTGCATCTGCAGTACGGCAGGCTTTTGCATAAAGGCCATCGAATTGATATTGGCCTGGTGCAATTGCAATTTTTCCTGGTCTGTCAACGCCTTACCGTCAGCGGACTTGCCGCTTTCGAGCATCTGCACGTTGGCACCGAGATCTTTGCGCAATGCATCTTGAAACTCTGGCGTGCTGTATCGAGTAATGAGCTCTTCGTAGGCCTTTTTGGTCGTTTGGAATCCTTCGGCACCCTTGTCCTGGTTATCCAAGACCATTTTTTCGAGCTCTTCGTCTGTCTTTTGCGCCAGCTCCGGATATTTACTGGCAAAGGCAGTGGCTTTTTGATCGCCTGTTGCATCCCCTGTAGTGGCGGCAGCATCGGTTTTGATATCACTTGCCTTGACCACGCCTAGATCGACTGCCATCTTGGCCAGATCGGGTGATCCAGCCAGGAGTTGGTCTTTCATCTCGGTAGGAATGGCATTGAGTCCACCACCCAGAGCGTCCTTGGCGCCGGCAGTATCGCCGGATTTTTGCAAGACTTCGGCAGCAGCCATTCGATATTTGAGCATCTCGCCGGTCGCGTCACCGAGAGCGCCTTCGGCTTTGACTTGCATCATTTTTATAGCAAAGGCATTGCTTGCCCCTTCTTTGGAGCCTGCGGCCTCTTCTATTTTTGCCAAGCCCGTGGCAAAGTCAGGATAGTCTTTGGCGAGAGCCTGCTTGGCTGCTTCTTTTGCTTCCGGTGTCGCCTTACTATCGTTGAGTACTTTAAGCTGGGCTTCGTCTTCTGGACGCAGTGCAGGATTATCGGCAGTACCGCCCTTGGTGGCCATTTGCTGAAATGCCTTATCGACATCGCTGACACCTTCGTCAAACTTGGCACGTTTTTCGGCTGGTATGACCTGACCGAGCTTGCCTTCGAGGAAGGGACCGGTAGCGCGTGCCAATTGATACTTCAGGTCCTTGCTGGCAATGCCATCTTTGAGCGCTTGCTTTTGCTCATCTGTCAGAGGCTTGTCGGGATTGGCCGCGATTTCTTTGATGGCCTGAGTATACTTGTCTATATTTTGCTGGTTGATCGGATCCGATGCGCGAGTCGCTAGATCTTTAAATTGATCGTCGGAGAGTACCAGATCTTTGTTGGCGTTTTGAGCTAGTTCCTGAGACTGAGATTTTTGTTCTAGATTTGCTCTGATAGCAGTATGCACATCGATCAAAGCCTTGGGCATATCTTGGTGATTTGCCCTGATACGTTCGTATTGCTTCATAAAGTTGACGTCGGCAAGTATAGGCGACGAAAGATCGAGCTTAGAGATCAGATTTTTGCTATCTTCCGGAGTCATTTTCTTCATGGCTTCGGCAGTCTTGGGATCGATGCCGGCAGCCTCGAGAAACTTACTGGTGCCTTCTTCTGTCTTGCCCTGACGATAGTACCAGAGAGCCATATTGCCGATGGCACAGTCTTTTGCGCGAGTCATAGTAAATAGGTCGGCTTCTTTTTCGGCAAGCTGACGCAATTTTTCTGGATCTTTCTCGTTTTTCTTTTCTAGTTTGACCTTTTCGAGCTCTTGCTTAGCTAATTCGATTTGTTCAGGCGTAATTTTTTTTGCTGCCTCGATGGCCTTCTCATAGGCTAGCTTGGCACCGTCAAGATTGCCCTCTTTGTTTAGCTTTGGTACATCTCCGTCTAGGATCCTGGTCATTTGCTTAGTAGCATCGAGACCCTTCTTTAACTCTTCGGCAGTCTTTGGATCAAGTTGCTTGTCCGCAGCCTTGGCCTCAGCAGATTTATCTGCGAGCTTTTCGCCCGACTTGTCTCCAGCCTTGGCCTCAGCCGATTTATCTGCCGACTTGGCTTCTGCTTTTTGTTCGGCGGGGGGAGCCTCTGCTTTGCCCAGTGTCTTGGCCGCTGTCGTCGGCGTTTCCTGGATGTCCGATAAAGTCACGCCCTTTGGATGCGCCTCTTTATCGGATTCTTTAACTGCTTCTGGTCTTTCGCCGCCCATATCAAAAACCTCTTGACATCAAACAGGTACGCCTTTTCGACGCTTCTATAGTTATTCCAGTCTTATCTAGCTTTGAAACTGGGGAAACTACGAAGACGGGATGTCAAGCAGGCAATATTTAATCTCTAACCGACTCTCTCGTCCCTGGCTCTATACGCTTTAAAAATTTTCCGGACAAATTTTTAAAAATTTCACCCAGATAACTCACCAACCGTGACGCCTTCTCCCCCCTCGTAGGTCTCGCCTGGCCTCTGGCGTAAACGATAGGGGCAAGTTTTGAGAAACTCACGTGTGAGCGACTTGATCGCGCCAGTACCATGACCGTGTATGACCATAAACGGGCTTACTCTATTTAAGGCGCAGGTATCGACAAAAGCAGCCAACAAACTCTGGGCTTCTTCGACTCTCTTACCACGCAAATCCAGTGTATTGCTATCTGAGCGAACAAAGACATCGGGATCGTCAAATTTTAGAGGGGCCTTTGCACCGACAGTCTGTACCTTTTGATTTTGTACTGGTGTTTTGTAGGGCAGAGACTTGCCGCCCTTGCCGATCACTTCTAAATCTTGCGGTTTTACTTTCAGCCTCATACGCCCAGACTGCACCACGACCTCTTGCACTTCACCAGACCGCTTGTCCTGCATGATCACTTCCTGGATCGTTCCCTTTTGATTGAGGACAGTCAGCTTGACCTGCATGCCTACTTCGAGAGCATCGACAAAAGAGCTTTCGGGCTCTGCCTTATGCTTGCGAGCTCGCGGCAAGACCAGGGCTTCTTTAAAAGCAATCACTTCTTCGCGTGCCTTCTGTGCGTCTTTGATCGTGGGATTTTGTTGCAGGTGCTTGATAGTGGCACGTATAGATTGGATTGCTTGGCCAAATTGGCTATCCAGCTCGTTTTGCTTTTCTTGGCGCAGTCTTTCTATCTCACTGTTAAACTTGCGCTCACGACCTGCCAAACGCTCCTTGATTTTTTCTGCCTCAAAATTATGCTGCTTGGCCTCAGCTACCTCACCGTCCAACTGTTGCAATCTAGCGCTCACTTGCTCTATAGCATAGGATAAATCGAGCTGCTGCTGATCCATGAGTTGGATCGATCGATCGACGACAGCCTTGTCCAGGCCCAATCTATAGGCGATGGTGTGCGCCCGAGATGCACCAGGTATCCCAAGCCGCAATTTGTAAGTAGGATTGAGATTAGTCTCATCAAAATCAAAGCTGGCATTGATAAAGCCTTCACTCTTGTAGGCCAGTACTTTTAACTCGCCCAAGTGCGTCGTCGCAACGCAAAATGCGCCTTTTGCAAAAACCGACTCGAGGACGGCCTGCGCAAGTGCGGCACCTTCTTTGGGATCAGTGCCCGAGCCGATCTCATCCAATAGGATCAGCATGCGAGGCGATGCGGTATTCACGATCTCAACTATATTTTTCATATGGGCGGAAAAAGTAGAGAGTGATTGCTCAATCGATTGCTCGTCGCCGATGTCTGCACAAATCCGATCAAAGAGGCCAATCGATGATCCTCGTTTGACTGGCAAGAGGAGACCGACACGAACCATCAAGGCGCACAAGCCGATGAGCTTAAGCAAAACGGTCTTGCCTCCGGTATTTGGACCGGTAATGATCAGGCAACGATTGGTATCGAGATTGATATCATTTGCAATGACGGTCTCCAGAGGAGTCTGGCTATCGAGAGCCTTTAAGCACAATAAAGGGTGCCTGGCCTGATAGAGATCAAAGATCTTTTCATTGGAGATCTCTGGCTTGTTGCCTCGGTATCGCAATGACAGAGATGCCCTCGCAAACACTAAATCGAGCTGCACCAGATATCTCAAGGTGAGCTTGAGGGCATCGCAGTGCGGGCACAACGTCTCGCACAAAGACTCCAATATCCTCTGCACCTCAAGTTCGATTTCGGATTCTTTGATACGCCTGGCATTGCTCAATTCCATTACTGCCAGGGGTTCGATATAGATAGTCTGCCCCGAGGCACTGGCATCATGGACGATACCACTGATAGAGGAGCGCATGGCTGCCACCACTGGCACCACATAACGCCCATTACGAACCGTAAACAAAGGCTCCTGCAAGACCTTGGCCATGGATGGCGACTGGATGATCCGAGCTAGCTCCGCATCGATGCGTGCCGAGATCTTTTGACGCTCACGACGCAAGGAGTAAAGCAGTTGACTGGCCGAGTCCTTGATGAGAGCCTGGCTACCGGTGTCATCGCTACCACTGGCTTGCTCCAGTGCATCATCCAGTGCCTTATGCTCGTTTTCCATCGTGACGAGATAGGGTATAAATTCAGTAAGGAGGGGAAATTCGCTGACTCCTAACAATTTAAATGATAATTTGACCTGCCTGCTTGCAAAGATCAGATCGCGTATGGCTACAAGATCAGCTGCACCAAGACTGCCACCTGCACGCAAAATAGACAAGGCATGCTGCAAGTCACGGACCTTGCTCAAATCGGGCTTGGCTTTGTTTTCTATGAGCGCCGCTGCTTCTTGGGTAAGATCCAGGCCTTTGGCAAAAGCAGCATCACCGGCATCTGTTGAAAATGGATCTAGTTCGAGAGCCTGACGTCGGCCTGCCTCTGTTTGAGCTTCTCTGGCTAGATAGACCAGGAGCTTGTCCCATTCGAGGCTTTTAAGACTGCTAGACGCCAGGCTCGAGGACAATGTTAGTTAAGCTCGCTGGGAAAACCTGGAGGCGCATCGACAGCAGCAGCAAGGCTCTCGATCCCGAGATTGCCGAGGAGTTTTTTGAGCCTTATGCGTTGCAACTCATAGCTGCGATTGTTGCGCTTGTGCACGACACCGATACGCTCCAGCTGCTTGATTGCTTCTAAGTGGTTTTCTGGTACGGAGGAAACATCAACAGAGCCTTTCTCGTTAAGCCAGGTGATAGTCGGAGACAGGGATCCCAAAAGCTTTAGCATAGGCTGTTCGAAAACAGGCATGTTATTTCTCCTTGTATATATAACTATGTATAGTATCAGCTTGACAATAACATTGCTCAAGAGTGCTGGACGGCGCCAGATCGACCGGTCATGATTAGCGATCATGCAAAATATCTTTCCCCTACCTGACAAGCCGCCCCAGATCGATCCATCCGCATGGATTGCCCCCACGGCTTGTATCATCGGCCAGGTGACCCTGGGGGCTGACTGTTCTATCTGGTTTAACTGTGTCTTGCGAGCAGATATCAACCAAATCATCATCGGCACCGCCACCAATATCCAGGACGGGTGTCTGATGCATGTCACTAAAGACCTTGGTTTGAGCGTTGGCGACCGAGTCACGGTAGGGCACGGAGCAATCCTGCATGGTTGCAAGATAGACTCAGACTGCCTGATCGGCATGGGCGCAATAGTCCTGGATGGTGCCCAAATAGGTCAGCACAGCTTGATAGCAGCGGGCACGATCATCTCTCCAGGCACGCGGATACCGCCCGAATCGCTCGTCATGGGCGCGCCGGGCAAAGTCGTCAGACAAATCCGACCAGGCGATCGGACCATGATCGATGCGGGTGCGCAAAACTATCTGGGATACAAAAATATCTACAGTAGATTATTTTTGTAGGGCCAATTGCGAGTTGTCGGCAAGTTTTGCATTGCCATTAGTGTTATTGTGCGAAGCCAGCCAGTCTTTGATAGTCCCCAGGGTATCGGGGCTGATGCGATTAGTCTCGATCAAGACATGTCCCTTGCCAGGCATCCAGCGGATGGTCTGATCCTTTGATCTGAGCTTGTCCATAAAGACAGATACGGCCTCCGCCTTTAGCATTCGATCATTATCCCCTTGCAAAACCAATACAGGCATATCGGCAGGGATACCCTCGACATGCGACATATTGGACTTGATCAAACGGGCTGTGGCGCATAGCGCTGCACAATTGAGCCGTTTGCGGACATACGGATCCTCGATAGTGTCCTGAACGATCATGGGATCTTCGGAGGAAAACTTTTTTATATAAGGAACGAGGTCTATTTCGCCGGCTGGATTGGTCATGAGACGAGCAACTTGCTTAACCATGACTGGTTCCAGATAAAACCGGCGTTTGAGAGCTGGACTCGAAAGTACGATACCTGCGATCTCATTGGGCAGTTCGGAGGCCAGGCGCATAGAGAATCCCGCGCCAAGACTCTCACCTATGAGATATACAGGGGTATCGCCGTAGTGCGACTTGATTGAACTAACCAGAGCCTTGAGATCCTGAAAACTCTGCTCATAGTTGACTTTATGATTTTCAGGCAGCGGATCCTTGCCTTCACGGATGGTCAGATCTTCGCTATTCCAGCGTCCATATCCCCTGAGATCGGGAGCAAATACCACATAACCGTCTTGTGCCAGATCACGGGCCATTTGATCGTAGACCCGACCATGCATGATGAGACCATGGATCGCTATTGCGACACCTTTAGGCTTGACACCGTTTGACAGGTTGTTTTGATCTTCCCATTTGGAGACCGGGATATCGGGCAGATTGGCGATCTGAGGGAAATCTTCTCTTGCGACTTGTGCAAAGACCGAAGAATGCAAAGTCAAAATAGCTATCGCTGCCAGTGAGCTCCGAAAGATTGCTCTGGCAAATAAAGATCTAGCAAATGAAGATCTGGCAAAATTGAGCGCAGCAAAGCGCACGGTCTTCTGAGCCATGGCATTCCCCCCCCAAGCCTGCATGACGACACTTTTGAACTTTTTATGTTCCGTTCTTGTGCATACTATGTACCAATCTAAAGCAATGTTTAAAACGCTCGAGACTCAATTTTCATCTTGATTTTTAGAATTGCTAGAATTACCCCGGAGACCATACATCAAGGCAAAATAAAGGAATCGGCATGGCCAAACGGACTGATATCCACAAGATTCTCGTTTTGGGAGCAGGACCGATCACCATCGGCCAGGCGTGCGAATTTGATTATTCGGGCTCTCAAGCATGCAAGGCTCTCAAGGATCTGGGCTATGAGGTTGTCCTCATCAATAGCAATCCAGCTACGATCATGACCGATCCCGAAGTAGCCCATAAAACTTATGTTGAGCCTGTATCCGCCGAAGTCGCCCGTGATGTGATCGAAAAAGAACGGCCTCAGGCCTTGCTGCCGACCATGGGCGGTCAGACCAGTCTCAATGTCGCAGTCGAACTAGCCGAATCAGGCATCCTCGATCAATATGGTGTCCAATTGATCGGCGCCAATCTCAGGGCGATTAAGCTAGCCGAAGACCGCGATCTTTTTAAACAAAAAATGCTTGAGATAGGGCTCTGCGTCCCAAATTCGGGCATCGCCCGCAACACCATGGAAGCTCGGGCTATTGCCTCCAAGATTGGGTTTCCCATCATAATCCGCCCTGCGTTTACCCTTGGCGGAGCTGGAGGTGGGATCGCTTATAACCAGGAAGAACTAGAAGATATTGCCGCACAAGGTCTGGCAGCCTCACCTGTCAGCGAGATCTTGCTCGAAGAATCCGTACTCGGTTGGAAAGAAATCGAGTTAGAGGTAGTCAGAGATTGCAAAGACAATGTGGTCATCATCTGCTCAATCGAAAACCTCGATCCCATGGGTGTACACACTGGAGACTCCATCACGGTTGCACCAGTGCAGACATTGACTGACAAAGAGTTTCAGGCACTACGTGATGCTGCCATCAAAGTAATCAGAGCCATAGGAGTAGATACCGGTGGCTCCAATGTGCAATTTGGCATCAATCCCCAAGATGGCCGTATTGTAGTCATCGAGATGAATCCCAGAGTCTCGCGATCGAGTGCGCTGGCTTCCAAGGCGACCGGCTATCCAATTGCTAAGATTGCGGCCAAGCTATCGGTTGGTCTGACTCTGGATGAGATACAGAACGATATTACCAAGGATACAAAGGCAGCTTTTGAACCGGCTCTGGACTATGTCGTAGTCAAGATACCGCGATTCAATTTTGAAAAATTTAGAGGGTCGGATTACACCCTCACCACGCAGATGAAATCTGTCGGCGAGGTAATGGCAGTCGGTCGCACCTTCCAAGAGGCCATGCAAAAAGCTTTGAGAGGAATGGAGCTAGGCCTCACTGGCTTTACCGACGTCAAAGCCAGAGCCAAAGCGGATTTTTGGGAATGGCGCCAGAGATTGTCGGTACCTTCGCACCACCGCCTTACAGATATCTACGGAGCACTTAAGGCGGGTATGTCGGTCGATGAGATTGCCGAACTCTCATCCATAGACATCTGGTTTCTAGACAATCTAGTCGATATTTTTGAAACCAGCGAGATCTTGAGTGACGCCGATATAACTGTAGATAATCTAGATCAATTAGAGAAAGAAACTCTTTTACGCCTGAAAAAGAAAGGGTATGGCGATGCACAGCTGGCCCAAATATTTGGCGTGGCCGAAAACGATATATACGAGCTAAGACAAAAAGTCGGTCTCGAGCCCAGTTACAAGATGATCGATACCTGTGCTGCGGAGTTTCAAGCCTACACCCCTTACATGTATTCGACTTATGAGTCGGAGAGCGAATGCCCTCCGGCTAAAAAGCCTCGAGTCATGATCCTCGGCGGAGGTCCAAACCGCATCGGCCAGGGCATCGAGTTTGACTATTGCTGCGTCCACGCTTCGATGGCCTTGAGAGAGCTCGATTTTGAAGCCGTGATGGTCAATAGCAATCCAGAGACCGTTTCTACCGATTATGATGTCTCTGATCGCTTATATTTTGAGCCGCTCACACTCGAAGATGTCACCAATATCGCAAAAGTAGAACAACCAGTCGGCATCATCGTGCAATTGGGTGGTCAGACACCGCTCAAACTAGCAAAAGGACTCGAAGAACGCGGATACAAAATATTGGGGACCAGTCCGGATTCGATAGACCTCGCCGAAAACCGCGAGAGATTTGGCGAATTGATCGAAAAAATAGGTCTCAAGCAGCCGCCTGGTGCTTTTGCCTCGACCAGAGAAGAAGCCATCGAAAAGGCGAATGCTCTGGGATATCCAGTACTGGTAAGACCCAGCTACGTGCTCGGCGGCAGAGCGATGGCCATCGTCTACAATCAAGACGACCTCGAAAGATGGCTTGCTAACGCCTTTTCGGTCTCAGGCAAGCTCAGCATCCTGATCGACCAATTTTTAGAAAATGCCATCGAAATCGATGTAGATGCCGTATCAGACGGTCGGGCGACGATCATCGCCGGGATCATGGAGCATATAGAGCAAGCTGGCATTCATTCTGGAGACAGCACCTGCGTCTTGCCTTGTCAGACTATACCTTTCAAGATTATCGAAGAAATCAAGCAAGCAACAAACAAGCTCGCTCAAGAGCTCAAAGTAATCGGCCTGATGAATATCCAATTTGCTCTCAAGGGAGATGATCTCTATGTCCTGGAGGTAAATCCTCGGGCCAGCCGCACCATCCCCTTTGTCTCAAAAGCCACGGGCGTACCCTGGGCCAAGATCGCAGCCTCCGTCATGGTGGGTCGCAGCCTATCAGATCTCGGCATTTCACCACGTCTCTTGCCCCCTCATGTGGCTGTCAAGTCGGTGGTCATACCGTTTAAGAGATTTGCAGGTACGGAGATCTCTCTCGGACCCGAGATGCGATCTACGGGCGAGGTGATGGGCATCGCCACGCAATTTGGGCTTGCCTTTGCCAAGGCCCAATTAGCAGCCGGACAAAAATTGCCTACTATCGGCAAGATCTTTATCTCGGTCACCGACTCGCAAAAGCAAGAAGTAGTGCCGATTGCACAGAGTCTCTACCAGCTAGGCTTCGAATTAATCGCAACTAGAGGCACGGCCCAGACGATCAAGCAGGCCGGCATACCTGTGGCCATCACAAACAAAGTATCCGAAGGCCGCCCCAATCTTGTGGACAGGATCAAAAACCAGGAGATCAACCTGGTGATCAATATCCCTTCAGGACGCACTGCTCGCGACGACGATCAATTGATCCGACGAGCCTCGGTCAACTACAACATTCCTGTGGTCACGACCTTGTCAGGAGCAAGAGCGACTGTCGCGGCTATTGCAGCCCTGCAAAATGGTTCACTGGGTGTCAAGAGCCTGCAGGAATATCACGAAAGCATCGATTACTGGGAGCAAGCCTCGGCCAGGCGCACCCGCTAGTTGAGCCTGTTGGTATAATAGCCGTTTTTATATGAGGAGCATCCTGTGACGGAAAATCTCGCCCGGTATATCGACCATACCCTATTGAGCCCGCAAGCCACCAAAGCCGATATCACCAAGCTCTGCCAGGAAGCTATCGAAAACAAGTTTTTTGCTGTCTGTGTCAATCCCTGCTTTGTCAGACAGGCCGTAAAGGAGCTAGCCTCGAGCGAGGTGGCTGTCGCCACAGTGATCGGTTTTCCTCTGGGAGCCAATCTCACCGACATCAAGATAGCCGAAACCCAGAGAGCAGTGGCCGAAGGCGCCGAAGAAATAGACATGGTAATCAATGTCGGTGCCCTCAAGGCAGGAGATCTGGATTATGTCACCGATGAAATAGCAGCAGTGGTCAAAGCAGCAAAGGGATTGCCCGTTAAAGTCATCATCGAATGCGATCTTTTGAGCGACGACGATAAGGTCAATGCCACAAAATGCTGCGTCAAGGCCAAGGCTGCCATGGTCAAGACCAGTACAGGTTTTGTCAAAGACGGCAAAGGTGCCACCGTCACTGATATCGAGCTGATCAAAAAGGCACTGGGCGATGCACCGCTAGGCATCAAGGCTTCAGCAGGCATTAGAGACGAAGCTAAAGCACGCGCTCTAGTCGAGGTTGGTGCCACCAGGCTTGGTACCTCGGCTGGCGTAGATATCGTCTCGGGCAAGGCCAAGCAAAATGAAGCCCAGACCCAAAAAGCAGCTTATTAATTGTCGACTGAAACTACCCAAAACAAGGAGTGCATGATGCTCGCAAAAAATACCAGACAGATGACCCTGGCCGGAGCAATGATACTGGCCATGATGGCATCGTATGCTGGCGGAGCCATGGCGCAAAACTCCCCCGAGGCCAAACCTGAGGCCAAAGAAGAGTCGGCAATCATGAAGAAAGCCGAAAAATGCTACCGCACCGGCAAATGGAAAGAAGCAGCCGATCTTTTTAGAGAGGCCATCCGTGAAGAGCCAAACAATGCCAAGGCGCACCAGAGACTGGGAGCGATCCTGGCTGGCATGGCTTCGGACAATAACTCAAAAGATACTTACGACACGGCTATCCTCGAGTGCAAGCAAGCCATCAAGCTTGATCCTACTTACTTTTTGCCCCAGGTAGTGCTGGGACAGATCTATGCCAATCAAGGCGAAATGGAAAAGGCTCTCGAATGCTTTAAAGAAGCAGTCCGCCTAAAGCCAAGCAGTTTTAGAGCACAGATGGATTATGGCCTGGCCCTGACCCACCTCGAGAAGGTAGACGAGGCCATTGCGGCCTATCAAGCAGCCAGCCGCCTCGACGAAAAAGACATGACTCCCTATCTCAATTTAGGCGTTCTCTACGCACAGCAAGAAAACTGGCCCAAGGCTATCGAATCCGAACATACGGCTTTGACACTCGGTCAAGCTGCTGGGTCCAACCCTGCGGGCATGACTCCGGCTTATATCAATCTCGGCAATATCTATGCCGAATCAGGAGACTACAAACAAGCCGAGCAAGCCTATAGAGACGCAATCAAGATTTCGCCTCAGCATCCCAATGCTCGTAGCGGTCTTGGCTGGATGCTCGAAAAGCAAGGCAAGTATCAAGAAGCAGTAGACGAACAACGCAAGGCGCTCAAGGTCCAGCCCAATTTTACTCCTGCTAGACGCAGATTGGCCACAGCGCTTGCCAGCCTTGGCAATACAAAAGAAGCCGAGACCGAGTTTAACAATGCCATCAACCAGGCCCCAAGAGACGTAGCAGCTCATGTTGAGTATGCAAAGTTTTTGGAAAAGCAAGGTCAAAAGGACAAGGCCGAAGTCGAGTTTAAAAAGGCTCTCGAAATCAAGCCCAATAGCAAGCTAGCTCAAGAAGGCCTGGACAAGCTCAAGGCCAAATAAAGGCGGCAGGGGGATCTCAGTCTGCATCTCCAAGCTGGACAGATAGGGCATTGACCCAATTGGTCTTGTAGAGAGTATCTATGTATAGTTTGCGGATCGCGCCCTGCAAGGCGCGATCTCCTTGCGATGCTTTTTTAGCAAGACTCATGGCTTCTTTGAGGTTTTCTTCGGACTCTTTATAATGCCCCTGGGCATAGAGCACCATCGAATACCCAAACAATGCCCTGGGAGCCCATGGCGACTCAGTAGCACCATGAGAACGCCACCAATCGATAGCTTGCTTGTAATAGCGTTGCGCGTCTTCCATTCGTCCCATGCGGCGGGAGATGTCACCGACCTTGGCACTGGCGTCGCAATACAATGCAGGCGCGTGCTCACGCTCGGTCTCTGTCAGGCTGAGCAATCTAAAATACGCATCGCTGGCCTTGGGCAGGTTATTTTTGCGAGAGTAGATATCGCCCAGGATACGCAGACACTGAATATTTTTGTTGTTTAGCGCTTGATTGCCCACAGCTAGAGACAGAGATTTTTCGGCTGCATCAGCAGCCTCATCCAGGGTGCCATTATTAAAAGCAGCATAGGCAACTAGACGATAGCACTCGGATAGTTGACCAGGGCCTTCCTGTCCTTCTTTTTCGAGTTGCTCGGTGACTTTTACGAGCTTTTTGCTATAAGTAAGCGCATCGGCCCAGTGGTGCGAATCGTGATATAGCTGCACTAGAGCAAGGATAGCGTCAGCATATTCGCGGCAATCGGTACCTATGTCCCGCTGTATCGAGGATAAATTGACCTTGGCGGCTTCTTCTTTGTTGCCAAAATCCTCGACCGGCTGTGGCTTTTGCGAGACTGCCACCAGCCAGATCTTATCAGTATCAAAATTTGGGTAGCGCTTGCTCTCAGGCTTGAGAATGTTGACTGTCCAATAGATAACTAGACTTACGAGGAGCACCACGCCTGATATCCAGATCGCTGACTCTAGCGGGAAACCTCCCGCGCCCCGGCGACGTTTGCGCTTTACCCTGGTAGATTGGCGATAGACATAGGCCGCATTGGTCCATTCATTTTCGCTTGCTGTCGATATCAATTCGAGATCGTGACGTAGTTCGTCAGGACTTTGAAACCGTAGCTCAGGCTCTTTGGCGAGACATTTGGCGACGACCTCTTCGAGTCTGGTCGACATTGGCTCGAGTGCAGTATCCAGGCCCAATGGACGAGGCGAATCATTCATGTGCTTGTAGGCAGTTTCGAGAACGTTTTTGCCCACAAAGGGAGGCTTGCCCGTCAGTGCCTCATACATGACGCACCCAAGCGAATAAATATCGGAACGCGCGTCTACCTTCTTGCCCGAACATTGCTCGGGGCTTAGATATAGAGGACTGACAAAGGTCTCTCGGCCCCTCGTCATGTATTGATCGGGACGGCCATCAGAGGTCTCGTCAGCGATCAGTTTGGCGATCGAAAAATCACTTACTTTGACCTGGTCTTGATACTGTCCATCATCGACAATGAGTATATTGCTTGGCTTGAGGTCACGGTGCACGATATCCCGCTTGTGGCAAGCTTCTAGGGCTCGTGCGACATTGATAAAGATGCCTATCGCACGCTCGGGTCCAATGTGTCCGGTCTTGGACAAGAGGTCTTCTAGCGACTCAAACTCTTGCGAGGATGCAACCAAGACCATGCGGCCATCGGCAAAGAGAACATCGCGATAGGAAAAGACATGCGGATCCTCGACAGCAAAGACCTGCCTGAGTTTTTGCTCGAGTTTTTTTTGATTGCGTATGGTCGGCAAAAGATTTTTGTGGACGACTTTGAGCGTCACATTTTTACGCGTCTGCTTGTCGAGGGCACCATAGAGAGTAGCAATAGATGACTCTCCCAAAAGCTCTCTAATCTCAAACTTACCGATCACCTTGCCGATCGGACTCTCCGGGGTATTACCAAAAATGGAGGCTTCTTTTTTTGTATTACCTGCATTTTTGGCAGTGCCAGTTTTTTTATTTGCATTTGTAGGCAAAAATATCAGCCTCTCAAGGGATCCGGCATTGCAGTCGATACATTAGTGTGCCCAGTTTTATACATGATTATTTAGCCGGTACAGGACTGCCTTGAAAGTATCGTATTTTTTGACCGCAAGAAAGGCCTGGGCATGCATGCCAGAGATAGCTGCCTCACTGAGTCTTGCTTGCTTGGCCATACCGATGGCTGTCTGGACTTCATCAAATGCAGCTTTATAATGCTCGGTCTTTTCGTTGTTATTCGAGAGTTCTCCAAGGATATATTGGACCTGTCCCAGGCCATAATGCGCCAACATAGATTGCCGCAGTACTGCTCCCGGATCACTAGCCGTAATAGGAGTCTTGGTCTTGCTCTCACTCAGGCTCGCTAAAGAAGAGATGGTCTGAGCATACAAATGCCGGCTCTCATCTAATAAGCGCATATCTTGTGCAGAGGTAGCACTACTCGCATAGAGGGACGCGGCGAGATTGGCCCAGATAGCCCTGCGCACGGCGTCTAAACTATCCTGGTGCTCGCCTTCGAAAGCAAGCATGGTAACGATGGTGTCCGCACAGGCCTTCTTGCTGTCCTTGGCCAATTGCACTCGAGCCCGAGCAGCGTAAGCATCGACCACGGACCTGGCTTTATCACCTTCGCACTCCAGTTTGCGGGCTTTGTAGATGGCATTGGCGAGTCGACCATCGATCTGGTCCAGTTCGATGTCTCGATCTCCTTTAGTAGCACAGATAACCGCAGCAATCCCACCAAGTACGTCCAATTTCGCATAAGGCAATTGGTCTTTCAGCCTCTTACCATTATCCGAATCCAACCATTCGCTAAGACCATCTAATCGGTGATAAGCATCAGCAGTCTTGCCCGCAGCCAAAAGATTGTTGCCATCCTTTAGCATTGCCCGGACAAAGTTGACAGCACTCAATTGATCACGCACGGAGCTTTCGAGCAGGCCCGAAGTCGGCTCCAGCACGCGACTAAAGTTTTGATTAGCGACTGACTCTGAGCCTGATTTTGATCCAAAACCCGATGTCTGATCGAGATCATCCTGCAATCTAAGCTGATATGGAGGGCGCACATCCCATTGCGAAAAAATCGCTATACCCATCGTCATCACGACAAAGGAAGCCGCAAAAGCAAGTCCAGCTATCATCGCCTTGAGTTTTAGCGATTCTTGGGGATTTGCTGGGGGTTCGTGATGCGACAGCGGCAACTCTAATAAGGCATCCCTGAGCTCTTCCATGGTCTGAAAGCGATCATCAGGATTTTTAGCCAGACAAGCAGAAATAATCGAGGCAAAAAACTCGGGATGATCATAATCTATGTCTTCGAGACCGCTGAGATCCGGAGCCTCTTGCACATGTTTCATCATCGTCTCTGTGGGATTTTTGCCCATCAAGGCCTTTCTGCCGGCTACCGCCTCCCACATCAGACAACCTAGCGAATAAATATCTGATCGACCATCCATGTCCTTGCCCAGACACTGTTCAGGACTCATATAGAGGGGGCTGCCAAAGACTTCGCCAGTCTTTGTCAATGATTTGGCCTCACGAGTCTCGGCACGCAGCATTTTGGCAATGCCAAAATCCACTAGCTTGACGTGCGATTCGGAGAGACTGCCGGCAGTGAGCCCGGTGAGCATGACGTTCGAAGGCTTCATATCACGGTGCACGATGCCCTTGTGGTGAGCGTGAGCCAGACCTTCGCAGATCTGGACAAAGATCGGCACCGCTTCTTCAATGTGCAAACGCCCCCGGCCATCTGGAGCATAATCAGCTCTTTCGTCCAGCACATCGGCCAGACTCATGCCCTCGAGAAACTCGAGGATCAGATAAAAGCCTTGCGGCGCGACTCCGCAATCATAGACCTGGACGATATTGGGATGCCCGAGACTGCCGGAGGCCAGAGCCTCCTGCTGAAATCTCCGTACCGCTTGTGGATCGTGCGAGAGATTGCCCTTGAGAAACTTGATCGCACCGATCTTGCGCATCAAGACGTGGCGAGCCTTAAAGACCTCGCTCATACCTCCTTCGCCGATGCGCTCGAGTACTTCCCATCTTTCCGAAATCAATCGATCAATATCGATTTGGCCTTCGGGTACGTTATCATCCATATCTGTGATTATATGTGTCTCTGCTCGGTACCAAAAGATTATGCCACGATCACGCTCCACAAGATTCAAGATTATTGCCAGCATGCTCTTGCTCGCCTGTCATTTTAGTGTCAAGGCTTGCCACGCCGATCAAGGGGATCTAGAGGCCTTGATGATCAGGCAGCAGAGCGCCACATATGGCACTGTCACCTGCTTTGTCACCAATAATGCTTTTCGCATGGATGCCATGGGCATGCAGATTTTTTTTACACCTCCCTACAAGACTATAAGGCTCTACAATCCTCAGACTAGGACAGTCTTTGCGCCTACCATTCAAGCTTTTGACAGCAGGGTGAAATGGCACCAGGTGAGTGAGGATGAAAAAAAGAAGGGCATTATAGAAAAAATATTGGCCAAAGAAAAAAATAGATATACTCGGCTATAAATGCCAGCATTACATGGCAGTGCATCAAAATGCAGGCGCCAAAGGACCTGCCACCACCGTCGGTGAGTTTTGGGTCACCAATGATATCAAGGTCCCGAGACAGATGCAGGATGCCTGCGCCTCGCTTACTGACTGCCCGCGCGGATTTGGCCTCCCGTTGAGGCTCATGCAATACAAAAAGCAAACAGTCGGATCTAAAAGGCTGGTTTTACCCCACAATCTTTTGAGCACTAGCAAAATAGAGAAACGCAAATTTGCTCGCACATTGATGGACGAACCCACAGGCTATCGCCATGTGCGTGACGAAATAGAATTAATGCTCGAATAGATTATCTCTCGAATAGACTATCTAAGGATCTAGCCTTATCAAGTGCCGGACATGGGAGCACCCATGGTCTTCATGATCTTTTGGAGATCAAGCAGATTGGTGTATGTAGGCAGTATCCAGAGAGTCTGTCCGGGCGCCAGATTGTCCAGGGCTGATCTGAGGGCTTGAGGGAGGCGCGGTTGCACGATTATGCGATCGGCCGCAAGACCAGCATATTTCATCCTGATCGCCATGTCTTCGGCTCTCTGACCAGAAACGGTCACTTTGGCATCTGCATCGAGGGAGAGCTTGGTAGCAAGCTGCTCAAAATCTGCATCCCATAGCCAGGACACGTCACGCCCATCGGCGAGATTGTCGTTGATGGCTATTAGAATGCCAGGATTGCTGTCTGCTACACATGAGGCTACGGCTTGAGTAGCACCAGCTGGATTTTTGATCAATTGCACGACCACAGGCTTACCTTCGACTGTCATCTTTTCGGAACGGCCAAAGAGAGTAGTGTACTCTTTGATGCCAGACCTGATGGCTTCTGGTGATACGCCCTGGCTGTAAGCGCAAGCTGCTGCAGCTAGAGCATTGTAGACATTAAATAAGCCTGGCAAGGGCAGATAGCAATCCTCTACTCGATCGCCCAGAGCCAATTTAAAGCGACTGGACAAAGGACCAGCGGCTACCTCAAAGGCTCTGACCTGAGGCGTCGGCCGGTGATGATCACAGGCAGGGCAGCGCCAATGGCCGATCTGACCATAAAATATACGGTCGTAGACCACTTCGGTCTGGCAGTTGCGGCAATAAGCCAGCTCGGTGCTGTCAGCTTTTTCGCCTTTGACTTGGCAAACAGATGCCGCGCCTGACTCGACCTGTTCGATGCCATAAAAAAGACGCTCTACATCCGGTACCATTTGCGCGACATTGGGATCATCGGCATTGAGCACCGCATGCGATTTGTCTTGCATGATGCCCTTAGCGATCAATTTGCTAGTCGTGTCCAACTCGCCAAAGCGATCGAGTTGGTCGCGAAAGAGATTAGTGACCACAACGCATTTGATGTGGGCTTCGCGCGCCACCAGAGGCAGTGCAGCCTCATCTATTTCGAAAAGGCAATAATCAGCCTTGATGCCATCGATAATGCTGGCAGTCTGCACCAGTGAGGCAGTGATGCCTGTGACGAGATTGGCGCCTTGCTTATTGTGCGCGAAGGTAAAACCAGCAGTGCGCAAGATCGAGGAGAGGATACCACTGGTGGTGCTTTTGCCATTGGTACCGGTCACAGCCAGGACGCCTTTTTCGCTTTGAGCAGCCAGAGCTCCCAATACTCCAGGAGAGACCTTGCGCGCAATGCGACCAGGCAGGTTGGATCCCAGACCCAGACCCATCTTTTTGATCAGGGTAGATGCTGCCTGGGCAGCAAACACTGCCGATCTATCACGCAGACTCAACTTGCCTTGATTGATTATTGGATTGCTAGTGTCGTTCGTAGTATTTGTGTCGCCCATGATCCGCTCAAATAAAAATAGTGCTGCCTGAAAAACAATCAGTGGATATAACTGTTAAAAATGTCGTTGACATTGGGATTGACATAGGCCCTGAGATTGTTGGTGCCGGCTGTTACCTCGAGGGTATCCCCTAGAGCAAATGGATAGCTGATGTGAGGTCCATCGATAAAGAGCTTGCCGGTGCGCATCTGACTGGTCAAAACGATGCTGGCTCCCGCTGGCAAGAGACCTTTGGTAAAGGCGAGAGATTCGCCTGGTCGGATACAAGCCTCACGCACCCAGTACTCGTATTGCATGTCGTCGATAGGCAATACTCGGGCGCCCGCAGAACGGACCGACCCGGTAGAACCAGCGGGCGTCGCAATATAGATGCCTGAACATCGATGTTCTTCTTTGCGTCCGTCGATTTGCAAGAGATACCGAGTCGTGGCGCCTGGATTATCGTGTGCGACCAGCACCTCGTTTAACACTGGTTCGTGGATGACCTCGCCATTTAGTCTGAGTGTGAGTCTTAGCATATCGATAGTCGACACAGCGTCAGACTGGATATCGTCCAGGATCTGAGCAAAAGTGTCCTTGCGAGCCATGCAAAAATGGCCAAAACTACTAGAACTACTGGAATTGACTCCTAAAATCGGCAGATCTTGAACGGCATGAGATGCATCAAGAAAAGTGCCGTCACCACCGACAGATATGACCAGGTCATAGTCGGTTACCACGCCTTGGATTTGCTCTCGCCAGACAGCCTTATACTGGATGCCCCTGGCAGTCAGCTCGCGCTCGAGCGACTCGACAGTCTCCATATGCTCCTCGTGAGCTAATTTGACCCTGGTCACGACTTCTGCCCCTTCTTCGAGGAGCTTGATAAATCTTGCCTCTTTATGCTCCTGGGCCTGCAGCTGATAGGTTGATTTTTTCTGGATTACAAGGACTCTGGAGACTTTCAATGCTGCATTCCATAAAATAAGAAACAAATTTAGATAGTTACTTTACATTGATAATTTATTTGAGGTTAGCAGAAACGGACTCAGCAATTCAAGGTGGAGAATAAGATATAATGGGCTTTTGGCATATTATCTAGGGGGACCGATGGCTCTAACCGGTAACGAGATCCGCAATAGCTTTGTTTCTTATTTTAGAGACAAGCGCGGACACGCGCACAAGCCTAGCAGCAGCCTCATTCCGGACAATCCCACCCTCTTGCTGACTTCTGCCGGCATGGTCCAATTTGTACCGATTTTTCTGGGTCAAGCTGAGGCTCCTGACCCACCCAGGGCCGTCACTGTCCAAAAATGCGCCAGAGCTGGCGGCAAAGACTCCGATATCGAAAACATCGGGCGCACGGCACGCCACCATAGCTTCTTTGAGATGCTTGGCAACTTTAGCTTTGGTGATTATTTTAAAAAACAAGTCATCCCGTGGGCCTGGGAATTTGTCACACAAGAGCTCGGTCTCGAAAAAGACCGCCTCTACGTCACAATCTTTGAAGGCGACGAACTCAATCCACCCGATGAAGAAGCTTACGATATCTGGCACAACACTGTCGGAGTCGCTGCCGATCGCATCTATCGCATGTCCCGCAAAGACAACTTTTGGGGACCACCAGGTCCCACAGGTCCATGTGGTCCATGCTCAGAGATCTATTACGATCGTGGACCAGCTTATGGACCGGAGACATTTCAAGACTATTGCGATGGCTTCGAAGGCGATCGCTATATGGAATTTTGGAACCTCGTCTTTATGGAGCTCTACAAAGACGAAAACGGCAACTTTACTCCTCTCGAAAAGAAAAACGTCGACACCGGCTCTGGCTTAGAGAGAGTTGCCCTGGTCCTGCAAGACAAAAACAATACATTCGAGACCGATCTCTTTTTCCCCATCCTGCAAAAAGTCTCCCAAATCGCCGGCATCAGCTATACCGGCGGCTTGATGAACGAGGCCTGGGATGCAAGCACCGAGTCCAAGCATGATTGCTACCTCAAGATCATTGCCGATCATGCACGCTGTGTCACCTTCCTCACCGCCGATGGTGTCAGAACCAGTAACGTAGGCCGGGGTTACGTGCTGAGATTTATTATCCGTAGAGCCGCTAGATTTGGCAGACTACTGGGGATCGATCGTCCTTTTATATACCAGCTTGTAGACGATATAGTCGCTATGTATGGCGATTTTTACGGCGAGCTCAAGACTGAGCGCGACAATATTGTCAGAGTAATAAAAGAAGAAGAAGAGCGCTTTTCTAAGACAATCGATCGCGGCAATAATATGCTCGAGGAGATTTTGTCCAGCCAAAAGGACATAGTCGACGGAGAAGATGCCTTCAATTTATATGCGACTTATGGCTTTCCGATCGAGCTTACATCCGAGATCGCTCAGGAGCGCGGCAAGTCAGTAGACATGGTGGGCTTTGCCGAAGCTCGAAAGAAACACGAAGAAGTTTCGTCCGTATCTAAGTTTAACGTCATACTCACTGGCGAAGAAGCTCTGGGCAAAGTACTCAAGGAGCACGGCACGACCAATTTTACTGGTTATGCCTCCATGAGCGAACCCGGCGAAGTCCTTGCCCTGATAAAGGATGGCAAACCAGTCCTCGCCGCTCAAGAAGGCGAAGAAGTAGACGTTATCCTCGATACTACGCCTTTTTACGGAGAATCCGGCGGGCAACTTGGTGATACTGGTTTTCTCGAAGGCCCGGACGTGCGCTTGCAAGTGATGGATACCAAAAAGCATGAAGGCTTGCATATCCACAGAGTACGCGTACTCTCCGGGACCATCGAGCCTGCGCAAAAGATCACGGCCATAGTCGATAAGGATCGCCGCCGTGCCACCATCAAGCACCATAGTGCTGCCCACGTATTTCACGCTGCTGCCAGACAAGTCTTTGGCAAGCAAGTAGTACAAGCAGGATCGCAGGTCGGTCCCAACGCTATGCGTTTTGACTTTACCTTGGATCGACAGCCCAACAAGGCCGATCTAAACAAGGTCGAAAACCTCATGAATCAATGGATAGCCAGCGCCTCACCGGTAGAGACTCAAGAAATGACTCTGGACGAGGCCAAGCAGACAGGCGCCATAGCCATGTTTGGCGAAAAATACGGAGATAGGGTACGCGTCGTCAAAATGGGAGATTTTAGCCTGGAGTTTTGCGGCGGCACACACGTCGCTAATTCGCTCGATCTCGGACAAATCAAGATCATTTCCGAAGGCTCGGTCGCTCAGGGCACCCGACGTGTAGAAGCTCTGGCAGGCGAAAAAGCCTGGCAATATATTTCAGAGCAATTGCGTTACTTAGGAGATGCCGCCGAAAGGCTCAAGGTCAAGCCTCAAGATATGGCAGCACAGATCGATAGATTGCAGGATCAGATCAAACAAAAAGAAAAACTCACGCAGGCACTCGAAGAGAAGTTAGCTCTTTCTCGTGTTAGCGAGTTAGTCGATGGTGCAAAGAAAGTGCACGATATGGCCGTGATATCGTCGGTGATGCCTGATGCTGGAGCTCAAACCATCAAGACTATCGCCGAAAACATCAAGGGTCGCTCAGGCAACAGCGCCACACTCTTGATGGCTCCCCAAGGCAAAGAGAACGTCTCGATCGTCGTGGCTTTTTCACCCGACCTTGTTAAACGGGGGCTAAATGCAGGCAAGGTAGTAGCCCAGGTTGCCACCATCCTCGGAGGCAAGGGCGGCGGCCGCCCCGACATCGCTTCGGCTGGTGGCAAGGATGCCAGCGAGGCCAAACTGACCGAAGCAAGACGCATCTTTGAAGACATCGTGGAAAAATCGACAGTATGAGCAATATCAACGCAAGCCAAACAGTGATCGTCTACGCAGATGGTGGTTCGCGAGGCAATCCCGGACCATCCGGTTGCGGGAGCGTTTTAAAAAATGGCGAGACTCAAGAGCTAATCTGCGGCCTGTCCAAGTATCTCGGCATCGCCACCAATAATGTTGCGGAATACTCCGGGCTGGTGCTCGGCCTGACAGAAGCAAAAGCTAGAGGCTACAAATCAGTCGAAGTCAGGATGGATTCCGAGCTCGTCGTCAAACAGATGCTGGGCGTTTACAGAGTTAAAAACGAAAACCTGAAACCGCTCTTTATGGAAGCGCAAAAACTCTCTCGCAATTTTGAGACCTTCAAAATCGTGCATGTCAGACGCGAATACAACAAGGAAGCCGATAAACTAGCCAACGAAGCCATGGATAAAAAAGATGCGACTCTCATTCAATAAGTTCACCCCTATTATCTGCACCCTCACTCTCTGTATCTTTCTCTCCAGCTCCTATAGTGTCTTTGCCGCACCGCCAGTGAGGATATCCATCGCTACCGGCACCGGCTCGGGCATCGAGCAAGCAATCGTCGATCGCATCACGGCATCGCTTGCAGACGATGGCAATATAGTAGTTTCGACGGTCAATCCTGACTGGTTCGTGACATGCAAAATTGCCGAAAACGTCGATGCCAACACCGGCTCTATACGCTACAACGGTCAGGTCCTCGTCAAGACCAGAGACGGCCAAACACTCAACAGTGTCGCTGTCCAAAAATACAATCAGGATTTTTCGACCAGTGGCACCTTTGGTGGCGGCTTTGGCGGCATCAACAAAAAACTAGTAGACAATGCTGCCCGCGAAGTGATCAATTCGGCTGCTGCTCGAGTGGTCAATCCCATCAAACAAGCAGCCATCCTCGAAATAGAAGCCCGAGACCGCATCATCCAGGCTCAGACCCTTGCCGACCAGGATCTCTTTGACGATGCCTTATCGTTGTTGAGACCCATCACTCCCGATACTCCTCACTTTAGAGCAGTGAGAGCCCTCATTGCCGAGCTCGAGATGGAGCAGGATGCCTTCAATCGCATGACTGACGCCAATAACCGTGCCAAACAAGGCAAGTTGAACGAGGCCATCAATTTGGCCAAAGACATCAATGAAAAATCAAAGCGTTACAAGGCATCCAGAGCCAAGATCGCATCATGGAAGCTCCAGCTTGCAAAACACCATGCCAAGTAAGCTAAAGACTACAGATCTATATATTAGCCAAATCTAAATCGATTGAGCTGCCTAAAAAATGGCTTTGGAAGGTTAATCCAGTAGACTTTTTACTAACCCGAAAAGTTTTTGCTTTGTATGGGATTCGAGGAGAAGAAAATGAATTTGCGTAAGGCCACAGCGTCCATCCTGGCGCTTTTTGTTATGGTGACCTGTCAAATGCCCCAGGCCCAGGCCGCTCAAAAGAGAAGGATCGCTATTTTGCCCTTCGAATACGGCGCGGTCTCGTCTCACGTCGGCACTTATGACGTAGGCAAGGGTATCGTCAGCCTGCTCACTACTAAACTGGTCAACGACGGCACTTATTCGGTAGTCGACCGTCAAATGCTCGATTCGATCCTCAAAGAGCAAAACCTCTCCGTCTCTGACCGCGCGGACCCAGCCACTGCCTGTAAGATCGGTAAGATTTTGAGCGTAGATGCCGTTATCACCGGCACTGTGACCCAGTTTGGCTTTGAGTCCAAGTCGATGTCCGCTGGCGCTCTGCCCACCGGCTATATCCCTGGCATCCCCTACGTAGGTGGTATCGGTGGCTTCATCGGCGGCATCAAATCCAGCAAATCCAAGGTCAAAGTAGCTGTAGACGCTAAGGTCATCGATATCAATACCACCGAGATCGTCGCCGCAGTGCACGGCACAGGCGAGAGCAAGCGTTCATCGACCGGCCTGGGCGTCATCGACGTCGACTCGAGTGATTTTGCCTCTTCGATCGCTGGCGAGGCTACTCTCCAGGCAGTAGAAGAAATGGGCAGTCAGCTCATCTCCGCTGCCAACAAGATCCCCGACAACCAGTCGCTTGCTGCAGCCAATGTCGAAGGCAAGGTTGCCGATGTCACCGGCGGCCAGATCACCCTTAACGTCGGCAAAAACAATGGCCTGGCTGTTGGCGACAATCTCAAGGTAGATCGCCCCTTCAAGACCATCACCGATCCCGATACCGGCAAGGTAATCAAGACCATTTCCAATACCATTGCCGTCATCACCCTCGACTCGGTCGAAAAAGATAGCGCAACCGGCACCGTGACCAAGGGCAGTGGCGTCACCGTAGGTGATGCCGTCAAAAAAGTGAGCATGGATGTATCTGCCATAGTCGTCACGCCAGTGGCAGGAAAGGCAGCTACCACCACCTTGAGTACCACAGGCAAGGTCCTCAACCAAGCTGCAAAAAACGCACTCAACAATGCTCTGGACAAGGCAGCCCAGTCGATGAACAAAAATCAAAAGGCCAACTAAAGGAAGACCATGACCAAAGCAAGAGCTAACTCGGTCAAACTGGTCTTGACGGCCGCCATAGTAACGGCAAGTTTTGCCGGGCCTATGGCGGCTCTGGCCAAGGCCGACCCCAATAACGACGGCACACTCAAGACCGGCTATCAATTATTGGCACAGGGCGAAAGCGAGCGTGCTTACGCTTTTTTTGAGTCCAAGAGCAAAAAATACGCAAGCTCTGGTGCCTGCCTTACCGGCATGGGCAAGGCGCTCAAGCGCCTGGGCAAACTCGACCAGGCCAAAGAGCAGTTCAGGCGCTCCATCGAAGTCGACCCCAATTATGCCGACGGGTTTTATGAGATTGGTGTCTTGCTAGAGCAAGACAAAGATTGGAGTAACGCAGCCCAGGCTTTTCAAAGATACGTAGACCTCAAGCCCGATGCCGCCGAGCGCAAGACAGTGCTCGATCGTATCCAGTATTGCAAGGGCCAGGTTCAATAAAGGAGATCATCGTGACTCAAGACAATACCCTCGCTTTCTTCCAGGGCGATTTTGTGCCTCTCAAAGACGCAAATATCAGCATAATGAATCACTCATTTATGTATGGTACGGCCGTTTTTGAAGGCATTCGTGCTTACTGGAGCGAAAAAAACAACGAGATGTACGTCTTTCGTCTAAGAGAGCATTACGAACGCATGCTCGACTCGATGAAGATCATGTATCTGTCAGACATCAAGTATTCGCTGGATGACCTTTGCCGCATCACTGTAGAGCTGCTGCAAAAAAATGCCCCCAAGACCGATACATATATACGCCCGGCGGCCTATAAGACCGTGCACCGAGTAGGACCCTCTCTGGACAACAACCCCTCAGACATCTGCATGTTCACTGTGCCCTTTGGCGATTATTTTCACGGTCAGGCAGGTCTCAAGGTGCAGGTCTCGAGCTGGAGACGAGTCGAGGACAATGCCATCCCTGCTCGCGCCAAGATCGTCGGTGCCTATGCTAATACCTCACTGGCCAAGACCGATGCCTTGATGGCCGGATTTGACGAATGCATAGTCCTGTCCGAAGACGGTCACGTCTCCGAAGGCTCGGCGATGAACGTATTTATGGTCAAAAACGGTAAATTGATCACCACCAGCTCCACCGAAAACATCCTCGAAGGCGTTACCAGGCGCACAATTATCGAGATGGCAGCACAAGACCTGGGTATCCCGTGCGAATCCAGACAAATAGATAGATCCGAGCTATACATTGCTGATGAGCTTTTCTTTTGCGGTACAGGGGCACAGATCGCACCAATCATCGAAATCGATAAACGCCCTGTAGGCACTGGCACGGCCGGTCCCATATCGACAATGATCAAAGACAAATACATCAAGGTTTGCCGCGGCGAAGTGCCAAAATTTGCTCACTGGCTCACACCTGTTTATGCAGACCTCAAGACAGAGATAAAAAAATAAGATGCTAAGAGCTCTCTTTACCTTTTGCTGCCTGACAATCGTTTTTTTTGCCAATAGCGCTCAAGCCTATGACAGTCCAAGAGCAGAGGTCTTTTATCGCTATATCCGAGATGTCTACTATGCCAAAAATCTCAAGCAAGTAGCGGACTACTGGACTCAAGCCAATAGCACTCCTTTTAAAGACATGATGGGCGATCAGGCCACTGAGCAGCTCAAAAAACTCAAGAGAGGCTATATCGCCAATCCGCGCATTACAAGCGAACGCCAGCAGGGTGAGCAATGGATCATGTCCGGCACTGGCATAGCTGCCGACAACGGCACAACTATCCCAGCAAAGCTCAATCTAGTCATGCGCTTCGAAAATGGCAGGTGGCGCATCCAGTACTATGCCTGGAGCGGCTTGAGACAGGTAAACTTCCGCTAAGGCGCAGCCCACTTGACATTTAGCAAAGCTTGGCGCAAGAATACTTAAGTGAAGAAAACCCAACAAACCCAGCAAGATATCCAGCCAGACCTGCAGATAGTCGTACCGGAGTCGCCAAAGGATACCGAGCCGCCCAACAGGCTCTGCGCCATGCCCAAGGACGAGCAAAAGGCAGAGATCGGCAAACCGCTCTTTGCAATACTCGAGGAGCAAGGACGTTCTGCACAAGACATAGACCTAATCCGCAGGGCCTATGACTTTGCTTTCGAGTCTCATGACGGACAACTCCGCAAGTCCCAGGATCCATACATCATCCATCCGGTGGAGGTCGCTTGCATCCTCGCCGATATCAATGCAGACTGCGCTACCATTTGCTCATGCTTGCTGCATGATGTGCTCGAGGACTGCGATGTCTCTCCTAAGACCATGGAGGACAAGTTTGGTCCAGAGATCAGACGCATAGTCGAGGGCGTGACAAAGCTCGGCAAGTTTTCTTTTTCATCCAAAGAAGAGAGACAGGCAGAAAATTTTCGCAAACTGCTCATCGCTATGGCCGAAGATGTACGGGTGGTCTTGGTCAAATTGGCAGATCGTTTGCACAATATGCGCACCATGGAGCACATGGCACCGCACAAGCAAGCCGAAAAGGCCAAGGAGACACTGGAGATCTATGCTCCTCTGGCCAACCGTTTTGGTCTGGGACAGATGAAGTGGGAGCTAGAGGATCTGGGATTGCGATACCTGCATCCCGAAGAATACTTTGAAATCGAAAGACTAGTTGCAGATACCCGGCAGGATAGAGAAAAGCTGCTTGCTCAAATCAAGGACAAGCTACGCGGAGAGCTCGCCAATCGTGGCATCAAAGCCGAGATAGTAGGACGCCCCAAGCATCTCTTTGGTATCTGGAAAAAAATGCGCTCTCAGGAGAAAGCATTTCAGGAGCTCTACGACGTACTAGCGGTGCGGGTCATCATAGACTCCAACCCAGACAAAAACTTTTGCGAGCTCGAAGCAGACCCCGACACGCAACGCTGCTACGAGGTCATGGGGATAGTCCACGCAATCTTTAAACCGATCCCTGGCCGTTTCAAAGACTACATAGCCATGCCCAAGTTTAATGGCTATCAATCTCTACATACTGCAGTAATAGGCAACCAGGGCAAGCCTGTCGAGATCCAGATGCGCACCAAGCGCATGCATCATATCGCCGAATACGGTATCGCTGCTCACTGGGCCTATAAAGAGGCAGGAGACTCGGTCAAAGCCGAAGGCGACACGGCCAAAAAGCTTGCCTGGCTGAGACAGCTAGTCGACTGGCAGCAAGACCTCAAAGACGCATCCGAATACCTGGAAGAGGTCAAAATGGACCTCTTTGCCGATGAAGTCTTTGTCTTCAGTCCCAGGGGCGATGTCATAGATTTGCCCTCAGGCTCATGTCCGATCGACTTTGCCTATCGTATCCACACCGATGTCGGCCACAGATGTATTGGTGCGCGCATCAATGACCGCATCGTACCGCTCAATTCGGTGCTCAAAAATGGCGACATAGTCGAGATCATCACCAGCAAGAACACCCAGCCCAAGATGGACTGGCTCAATTTTGCCAATACGCATGGAGCCAAAAACCGCATCAGGCAGTGGTTTAAAAAGCACCACCGCGATGAGCACATCCAGCAAGGCAGGCAGATGCTCGAAGCCGACCTTGGACGGGCAACAGTCGACGAATTTTTAAAATCGGAAAAAGTCAAAGAAGTAGGCAAGCGTCTTCATCTCACCGATCCTCAGGACATTCTCGCAGCCATCGGTTATGGCGATCTATCAGTCTCTCAAGTCGTCAATCGAATTCGCGAAGTCGATCAAGCCGAGAAAATCGCCAAAAAAGGTTATGCGCTGCCAAGCCAGCCCAGCCAAAACAAAGATAAGCCTTCTAATATCTCGAGCCTGGGCGGATTGCTGCACCATCTTGCAAAATGCTGCCAACCCGTACCCGGCGAAGAGATCATTGGAGTCGTCACCAGGGGCAGTGGCATCGCCGTACACAGATTCGATTGCGGCAATCTGCAACGTATCGAAGAAGAAAGACGCATGGCGGTCGACTGGGCAAAGGAACGCACAACCACTTACCCTGCCGGTCTCCAGATAGAGTGTCTAGACCGAGTTGGTATCGCCGGCGATATCCTCAAAAAAGTCTCCGATCACAAAGTCAATCTCAAAGATCTGAGAGTGGATACGCACCGGGACAAAAAGACTGCAACTATCCTGCTCTTACTGGACGTAGTCGATATAGACCAGCTCAACAGAGTCTCGCAAGCCATCTCGCAAATCTCGGACGTCATCAGGGTGCATCGCAAGGACGTGCGTAGACGCTCCTGATATGACAAAGACAGTTACTAAGATAGTGCTGGCCAGTGGCAATCCCGGTAAGCTGAGAGAGCTAAAGGCTCTGCTCGACCAAAGCCTGTCGCATATCTCGTTCAGTCTGGCGCCAGAAGGTTTTGATCCCCAAGAAACAGGGTCGACTTTTGGCGAAAATGCCTTGATCAAAGCGCGCGCCGCAGCGCAGCTCACTGGTTGCATCAGCCTTGCCGACGACTCGGGTATATGTGTGTCGGCCTTAAATGGTGCGCCTGGTATCAGGTCGGCTCGATACGCTCCAGGCACCGATGCCGATCGCCGGATCAAGCTTTTGGAGGCTCTTGCAGATGTTCCAGACGATAAGCGGCAGGCATATTTTGCTTGCGCTCTGGCCGTAGTCGATGGCGAGGGCAAATTGCTTTATGCTGGCGAAAGCCACTGGCATGGCAAGATAGCCAAATCCGAAGCTGGTGCCAATGGATTTGGCTATGATTCGATTTTTATACCGGATAGCCTCGATGAAACATCGGCGCAGATAGATCCCGAGACAAAAAATCGTATGTCTCACCGGGGAATGGCTTTTGCTGAGCTCAAAAAGCACTTGCTGTTGTCACTGTAAAATAGCTCTATAAAAAATCTATTTGCTGAGCGACTCTTTACACATTGTAGTACAACATTTTTTCATGCAAAGCGGAGTGGCTGGCCTTAGACTAATTTGGATATATGCGTCTCACACGGGCAGCAACAAAGCATGGCTGAGTTTTTGACCAATCTCAATGTTTTGCACACACAAAGCGCAACTCTGACGAGTGCTCCATATAGCCAGGCCTCTGAGCCTGCAAATATAGTGCATCTAGCTGATGAGCGGCAGCAAGAGATCCTGCTATGGCTTGCCGATCTAGTAAAGAGACTGAGCCCCTACGAAGAGTAGAGGCCCAGAATCACAACAAACCTATTGAATTATTGAATTAGCCGTGCGCTTTGCCTAAAGCTGGATTGCTTCGAAACGACCTGATTGTTCGAGTCCGAGATTGAAGATCCGGCGCAGTACTGCGCGGTCTCCATCAAATTGCCCGTTAGCCTGCAGACGCTTTACTGTCTTGATGGCTGCAGTGCAAATATAAGGATTGCTGTCATGGGCGAGTCGATTGAGTATCTCAAAGGGTGTACTCACTTCTTCGGCGACTGCCAGTCGTACAGAAGCATCAGAGTCGTGACTCAAAGCAAGCAATATATCCTTGGTGACGTTGGGATTGGAGACGATACAGGCCCTGACCTCGGGTGAGGCATCTTGAGTCAATTTTTCGAGTACAAATGCCGGCGACTTTGGATTTTCGGCTACCCTGATACGCACCTTATGATGTCCGTGACGAGCCAGTTCGCTAAGGCGGATTGGCGATGTGTTCTGCTTCCCGGCTTCGAGATAGTGCGGAAACACTTCGGGGTGAAAATGATTAAGCTGTTCGCTCATTTGGAGACCTCCTCCTGCTTTTCTTTAAATTGCTGGTTCTCCTAGGCTCGCCTGTCGTGTTCTAGGTCCCATCCTATATTTCTCTCCATACTCCCTCCATACTTCTGTTCTAACTCCCAACGGGCCAGCGGTCAAGGGTTGTCAAGGATTTGCAACGAAAACGCAAAGAATTCACAGTTGTCAAGGATCATGAAAAACCCTATATTTTATTGTTCAGCCTTTAAGTATCTTTGCTGCATGAACAAATCCTGGATGACCCTAGCGACATTTTTTGTCCTGCCGCTTGTCGCGGCAGCGACGATCATCAAGGCAAGCGGCAAAAACTTTTACTTTTTCGAGACGCCCCTATCTGCGGTGGCGCCTCGGGATAGACCTTACCAGTGCGATTTTTCCATTGACTATGTCGATGATCTCCAACCTTTCATCACATCCATACACAAAAAATCACAGGCCTACAAAAATGGCTTGCGAGCCGGTCAAAAGGTGGACAAAATCGACGGCATCACAGCGGCCTTTCTCAATCGGCAACAGATCCTCAATCACCTCAGTGCAACCAAACCTGCAGTGGTGCAATTGGCTGTCGCCGACGAAAAACAAAAGCTCCAGATCGAAGTACCTCTGCAAAAATCAAAGGGGCCGCTCGATCTCAATCTTGCTGATCTGGACTTGATGCAAAAACGCGATAAAAATAGGGCTGATATGCCCGACCCCCTGGCTACTATGCCGAGCTTTATCAAACATCAGGTCCAAGAGGGTCCCATCGTGATCGAGTTTTATAAAGGCAATACGAGCAAGTTTACGCCTTTGACTAGAGCCATTGCTCACATAAACAAAGAAAATGATCGTCACAAACTAGCATTGATTCAACTCATCCAGCTGGATTGCGAAAACCCGGATATAAGGCCTCTATTGGAGGCCATGGATCTAAGGCAAAATGATTATGCTCTTTTTTTGACAGCCAATGCCCAAGAGTACATTAAAGGGCGAGACGTGATTAAACTGGGCTTTAGAGCCATGCCTTTGCAAATCATGCAAACACAATTAGAAAGAATAACGGGTGAAACCGAAATGAAGGCGTATGCTAGAGGCAAGTAGAATGCACGAATTGGCAATCGTCACAATAATATCTGGAAGATCATGCAAGCTAAAAAAAATGCAATTTTTACAGCGATCTGCGCCATACTGGCCCTGGCCTCGCTAAACAGCATCAGCGCTTGCGGTAAAAAATCCCTCGACCAAATGCAAAATCAGGGCGATACGGCTCAAAAGGCTTGTATCAAAGCCGATTTTGACATACAGGTAAAAGATCCCCTCCTCAAGCGGATTACGCAAGCCACCAGCGATTTCAAAATCAAAGCTTCTGGCACCTTTGCCAAAGGCGAATACCGCATCAATGGCAAGAGCGTGCGCATCGGAGAAGATACAAAATTTGCCATCGATCTCGATTTGCCGATAGATGACCCCTCATCTATCAGCACAAAAGATGCTACTGGATTGCTCACCACGAGTCATCCATTTGCCATTGCTGGCGTGACCATCCCGCAAAAAGTCGAATTAAAGAAAGGCACAGTAACAGCCGAGGTGGACCTCATGCGTTCGCTAGGGGCCTTTGTTGTAGAGATGATCGAACAACCGATTTTAGCCAGCACCAAAAACGATGATGTGGCATCTCTTGTACAAAAACTGGTGATCCATTCGGCCACCATGCACCTCAGGCCGGGTGCCAAACTCGTTGTGCAGGATCAGTGCTTTCATGTAGGCAAAAATTCGCAAGTGATGCTCACCAGTCTCATAGTGGATGAAAATGCCGATTACCGTGGGGCCTGCCTCTTGGATATCGATTTTCTCACTGGCAGTCACTTTGCTGCTCCCAAAGTAGATTGCACTTTTGATGGTGGCACCATGAAGGCCATGCTCAACATCCGGAGAAAAGGTCAGCAACTGTCCTTGAGTACACCTCGCGATCAGAGTATCCGTCTCAACGATTGCACCTTCAAGTTTGGCAAGTACAAGCAAAACCTGACACGCAGCAGGATCGTAGACATCGATCTCAAATCGTTCGACTGGGCCGAAGGCGATGAGACACACAAGGCTTATTTTGCAATGGAGGCAGTCATGGCTCTCCAAAATAGCGATGTGGAGATCAATGGCAAGACATTTAACGTCAAGGCTCACTTGCCCGCAAAAGAACCTGCCGAGCTATCGATCCAGGTCGGCGACCAGATAGCCGAGACCTTTTTTAAGACCCACGACAAGGCCATGGCAGATAAGGCTCACGTCACTATAGTCAGACCGTCGACCAATCTCCAGCTCCATCTGTCAAACGTCAATCTCGGAACAATCCAGCTATTAAGAACTGGAGACATCGACTTTAAGATCACTCAAGGCAAGTCAAACCTGGACAAGGTCGTTTGGGAGAGCGCCAAAAACTCCTTTGATCTGGTCTGCGACAAAGGCTCACAGCTCAACATCGCCAAAGGCATGGAACTTGGCGTGATCAAAGAAAACGGGCAGCTCAAGGCAAGCTATCCTCTCGTCATCAATTCGCGCAAGGCAACGCTCAAGTCACAGGACGACGAACTCGTATTGACTAATCTCAAAGGCAATCTCAACGTGATTGTCGATCAAGAAATCTCGCTCGACTCCAATCTGGATTTGAGTATCCCTCAACTCGCTGAGCTGGGCAATGAGGCGGCCGACATAGCAGTACGAGGATTGCAGATTGCAAACCAAAAAAACCAGACTCAGGTCTTTCTCAAAAAATGTACTATCCTCATCAAGAGCCACGAATTGAGCGATGTCCTGGCTCAGGACCTGCCAAAATCAAAAAGCTGGGAACTCGATCAGATGATCCTCAAAAACCAGACCTGGCGCTATCGCAACGGTAGACTCAAAGAGATCACTGTACAAAATCCGACCCTGGACAATATCAAATTTGATACCGCCAACCAGGCAGATTTTACCGCCACTGCCGATGTCAAAATCTCAGGCGAAGTGGAGAAAGGTGGCATTGGAGCTATTTTTAAAAAGGATACAAAATGGAAGCCACTGCCCTGGTCGGCAAGCGCCACCGTATCCGGTACTGGCACCGTCAGCTACAAGTTTGAGCCGCGGCATTCTCTCAATTGCAGTGTGCTCCAATACGAATTATCCATGCACTTTAAACAACCCAAAGACCTCGATCTCGACTGGAGTAAAGTCAATACAGGCATCTTGCAAAAGGCAGAACGCAGTATCATCATCGCTGAAATCAAAAAGTCTCAAATCTTTGATGAAAAAAAAGGCCAGCCTCTCGTAATCAAAGACAAGATCAGACTCTTTGACCGAGCTGACAAAAAAAGCCTCGTCAAGCGCATGAAAATCAAACAATTTGCCACTAAGCCTACCCTGCAGGGCACACAGATCGACTTTGTCGCCGAAGCTACCCTATAGCCGTGTAAACCACCTTAAAGATCAAGCAGCGGGACCAAATGTCGAGCTGAGGCAGATGAAACCAAGACAACAGGCCATGAGTATGCACAGGATGCAAAAAAATCCCTGTCTGCCGTTGAGAAAATGCATAATGGGCCTCCTTTTTTTGCTCTAATCACAAGATATCATTATTTGCAGACATAAACTAAGGGAAGACCATGGCTTATCAAGATCTACGCGAATTTATCAATGTGCTTGAGAAGAAAGGCCACTTGATGCGGATCAAGTGCGAAGTCTCGGCCGATCTGGAAATTGCTGAGATCACCGATCGCGTGAGCAAATTGCCTGGATCGCAAAACAAGGCCTTGCTCTTTGAGAACGTCAAAGGCTACGACATGCCCGTCTTGATCAATGCTTTTGGCTCCATGGAAAGGATGAATCTCGCCTTGGAGGTCGACGACCTCAATAGCATCGCCGATCGCATAAGAGGATTTATCAAACCCAAGGTGCCTGAGTCTTTTATGGATAAGCTTTCCTTTTTGCCTACCATCATGGAGGTGGGAAAATTCCCCCCCAAGATCGTATCTGGCCCTGCACCATGCCAGGAAGTCGTTTTGATCGACCCAGAACGCCCAATGCTCGACAAGATACCGATCCTCAAGTGCTGGCCCGAAGACGGCGGTCCATTTGTCACCATGGGCGCCATCATTACCAAAGATCCGCGCCACGGCAATCGCAATGTCGGCATGTATCGCCTGCAAAAATACGACAATTGCACCACTGGCATGCACTGGCACAAACACCATGACGGTGCTCGCAATTTTGAAGAGACCAGACGAAGCGTATTGGAGCAAAAACAAGCCCAAAATCTCAGCCAAGGCCCGTCCCAACCAACTGAGCCACCAAACTATGGGACCTTTTTCAAAAAAGAAGAATACGAAAAATCTCCCAACAAATTGGAAGTAGCAGTGGTCCTCGGTGCCGACCCCGCCGTTACTTATGCAGCCACCGCGCCCCTTCCCCCCGAGATCGACGAATTGATCTTTGCTGGTTTTCTCAGGCAGAATCCAGTCAGACTAGTAAAATGCAAAACTATCGACCTCGAGGTACCGGCCAACGCCGAGATCATCATCGAAGGCTATGTAGATCAGAACGAACTGCGTACAGAGGGCCCCTTTGGCGATCACACTGGTTTTTACAGCCTCGCCGGTCTATTTCCCATATTTCACGTCACTGCCGTCACCCATCGCAAAAACCCGATATATCAGACGACCATCGTCGGTCAACCTCCTCAAGAAGACTGCTACCTGGGCAAGGCGACCGAACGCATTTTTATGCCCATGGTGCAGATGCTAGTGCCCGAGATAGTCGATATGAATCTCCCTTTTGAAGGTGTTTTTCACAATTGTGTGATCGTATCCATCGATAAGAGATACCCAGGTCATGCAAAAAAAGTGATGAGTGCTTTTTGGGGCCTTGGACAGTTGATGTTCACCAAGTTTTGCATAGTTCTCGACAAGGACGTGGACGTGCACGATCTGAGTCAGGTGGCCCTCCATGTTTTTGGCAATACAGATCCCAAGCGAGACATGATGTTTGCCGAAGGTCCGCTCGACATCCTCGATCACGCCTCAACTCTCATGGGCTATGGCTCGAAGGTCGGTATCGATGCCACTCGCAAATGGAAATCTGAGGGATTTGAGAGAGAATGGCCAAAGCCAATCGTGATGGATAGACCGGTCAAAAAGACGGTCGACGAAAAGTGGGCGAGCTACGGCTTCAAGAAATAGACTATATTTAGTTTTCAAGAGGAAAACTTTATTTTTTGAGTGATGAAATTACGCTAAGGCGGGCATAAGACAAATACGAGCCTCTAACGACCCGGTCAAACAATATTGCCGAGGCGGGCGAGGATATCGATTTATCTACATAACCCTTCCTGGTGACTCCTATGAGCCAACTAAAGCGCATAGCTTCTATTTGCACGCTTGTTTGCCTTTCTCTCACTACAGTCTTGCAGCCTGCTTCTGGTCACAGATCGCAGCCGCTCGAGACTTATCACAGAGCCTGGCAGTTGGTCAAAGACAATTATTTTGACTCAAACTTTAATGGTCGCAACTGGAACGAGTTTGAGCATAAGTTTGATGGTCAGATCAAAAATAACCAGGATGCCTACAAGTGCATCAAAGTCATGCTCGAGTCTCTCAATGACCCCTACACGAGATTTCTCGATCCTCGTGCTTTTCAAGACGAAAACGACGCTATCGATGCTCACATAGTCGGTATCGGCATCAACCTGCGCCAGGACAAAGAACATTTGATCGTAGCTCGCACCATCGAAGACGGCCCTGCCGAAAAAGCCGGTGTCCGCAAAGAAGATGAGATTGTGTCAGTCGATGGCATCAACGCAGTCGGCATGACTCCAGAGCAAGCGGCCGACCATATCAGAGGCAAGATCGGCACCACCGTGCAACTTACTCTCAAGACCAAGGGTCAGGTCCATGGCGTCAGCATCACCCGTGATCAAATCGTCATCAAAGCAGTCACCACCCGCCTCTTGCCCAACAATATCGGTTATATCGGCCTCAATACCTTTATCTCCAACAATGCAGCCGAAGAGTTTAAAGCTGCCTTGCACAAATACGCCAATGCCGACGGCCTTGTCGTCGACTTGAGAGACAATCCAGGCGGGCTCCTCTCAAATGCCCTCGATATCTCCAACTACCTCCTCGAAGGCGGAGCCATCGTCTCTACCGTCAGCCGCAATGGCCGCCACACTCAAATTGCTGACGGCACTCCCGTCACCAGACAACCCATGGTCGTGCTGGTCAACGACGATTCCGCATCTGCTTCTGAGATCCTTGCGAGCGCACTCAAAGATAATGGACGTGCCACCATAGTCGGCACTAAGACCTTTGGCAAAGGCCTCGTCCAGGAGATCAATAGATTGCCGGGCGGCGCAGCTATCCACATCACCGTATCTCGCTACCTCACACCAAGTGGTGCCGATATACACAAGATCGGCGTAATCCCCGACATCTATGTGGACAAAAAAGAGGAAGTAGAAAATGTCGCAACCCGGTTGCTCAAAGAAAAAATCGCATCGCTCAAGGCTCCAATCCGCACATCGGTAAATAACGTAGCCGTCACCCGATAGGCAAAGCCCATGTACAACAAACGCAAAAACAATAAATACAACAAGCTATCAGCCAAAATGACTCTGGCGCTGGTCTATACGACCGGCGCCTTTGGGCTTATATGTCTGCCTGCTTGTGCTCAGCAAGATGCGCCTGGCAGCTATCTACAGAGCACACAAAACAATCAAAATAATCTACAACAATCAGGTTGGATGCAACCTGGCCAGAGCCAGATTCCCCAGCAAAGCTATCAACAGCAGCCTCAACAAAGCTATCAACAACAGTCTCAGCAAAATTATTATCCGCAACAACAGTCTTATATACAGCAGCCCAGTCTACAGCAGCCCAATATGCAGCAGCAAAATATGCAGCAGCCAAGCCTACAGCAATCCGGTTGGATGCAACCAGGACAAAACCAGGGATATCAACAGTCGCCCGAGCCTACTGGACAGATACAACCCTTTAGCGGCAGCGTTTCTCAGAGCCAGCAAAACCAGAGTCAGAGCATGGACCAGGAGCTCAATCAGATGACCGCTGATACCAGCACCCAATCCTCAAATACAGGTGGTTCCGGTAAGGGTTCTGCTGCTCTTGGTGCTTTGGGCGGCATTGGCTCTACTCTATTGAGAGCTGCCGGCGGCATGATGGCTGCCCGCGCAATGAGTGGTTATGGTTATGGTGGCTATGGTGGTTATGGGATGGGAGGATACGGCATGGGTGGCCTAGGTAGCATGCTCAATCCCTATGGGGGTTATGGTAGCTATGGCATGGGCGGCTACGGTATGGGAGGATATGGCATGGGCGGCTACGGCATGCCTTATGGCTATGGTGGCTACGGCATGGGCAGCTCTTTGCTCAATACAGGCTTAAGATTATTGTCGCGTTGATATCAAATACAAAAATGCCAAAAAGATACTACAAATCGCTGTTTGCTCAGTCAGCCATGCTGACAATGTTTGTACTGGCCGCAGGCCCTGCTTTCGCCCAAAACCAGGATCCCTTTGGAGGGTCCGAGGTGCGCTGGCCGGATCAACCTCCAGGCGCATATCTCAATGATGCAGGTAGCCAGGCACCCCAATACGACCAGAGCCAAAGTCAATATCAAAACCAAGGCCAATCACAGATTCAGTGGCTGGGCCAACCTGCTCAGCAAGCCGCGGCACCGACTACTAAAACTACGCACAAACCAATAACAAAGACTAGCCCAAAGCCAACGGCAAAAGCCCCAATCAAACCTCTATCCGCACAAGCCAAGGCAACTCCAACATTTGGTGACATGCTCAAGCAGCAACAAGCAGGCGGTAGCAGTGGCAATAACATACCTGGCTTTACGCCTGTCTCACAGCAAGCCATGCAAGCCTTTCAACAGCCTATGCAGCAGATGCAGATGCAAATGCAGCCTCCAATGCAACAACAAATGCAGCCCCAAATGCAACAACAGCAAATGCAGTCTATGCAGATGCAGCCTCAAATGCAAACCCAAATGCAACAGCAAATGCAGCCTGTGCAAGGTCAGATACAGATGAGCCAAGGACAAGGAGGCGCCGAGCAGATCCCTGGATTTAGCCCCGTTGGTGGTGGCACTGCAGGTGCAGCAGGGTCGGATATACCTGGCTTCACCCCTTCCACAGGCATGGCCGAAGTCCTCAAAAATATCATGCCGGCCCCAGGCACGACCATCAAATTGCCTGCCACCTCCCCATACGTGACCCAGCAGCAGCAGCGCCGCCCCGTTGCCCGCAACAGCAATTCCATCGGCTCAAACGTAAGTCGCACCGTCAACAATACTGTCAATCGCAGCATCAACCAGATGCTGTACAGAGGACTAAATAGCCTGAGATTTTAAAATCTCTCTATCTCTAGGCCGAGTATTTTTGTCTTTCGGGACAGACATCGCTCAGCATTTCTTGTATGGCTCCAAGCAGGCTGCCCAAACCAAAACGCATGGTTGCGGACACCACGACTGGATTAGGCACTTGTTGAAACAGCCAGGCCAGGTCTTCTTTGCGGACCTTATCTGCCTTATTGAGTACTGTGATCATGGGCTTGTCGACACAGCCCAGATCGGACAGGATATCATGCACGGCACTGATGTGCTCTAAAACGTTAGGATGACCGGCATCGATGACATGCACAAGGACATCGGCGACTGTGACTTCTTCGAGGGTTGCTCTAAAAGCTGCCACCAGCGAAGTGGGCAATTTTTTGATAAAGCCTACCGTATCCGATATACAAACAGGACTATGATCGGGCAGAGTTGTGCGGCGGGTAGTTGGATCCAGAGTGGCAAATAGTTTGTCTTCGGTAAAGACTTCGGCCTTGGTCAAAGAGTTGAGCAGTGTCGATTTGCCACTATTGGTATAGCCGGTCAATGCCACCACAGGCAGATGATCGTTGATGCGACGCTTGCGTTGTACCTCTCGATAGCCAGCGATGCGTCCTGCCTCTGCCTCGAGAAAGTTGATCTTTTCACGGATACGCCGTCTGTCGATCTCCAATTTTGTCTCACCAGGACCTCTGGTGCCAATGCCGCCCCCCAGCCTGGACAGAGCAATACCCTTGCCCATCAGGCGCGGATAGAGATATTTGAGCTGAGCGAGCTCTACCTGCAATTTGCCTTCTTTGGTTTGGGCTCGCTGCGCAAATATGTCCAGGATGACCTCGGTGCGATCGATCACCTTGATACCCACGACTTCTTCCATGTTGCGCTGCTGATTTGGCGTCAACTCCTGATCGACTACCAATAAGGTAGCGCCTAGCTCTTGTACAGACAAGGCCACTTCTTGGAGTTTGCCTGATCCGAGAAAATACTTGGGATCCGGCATGGGACGAGTCTGAGTCATGCGTCCGGCTATGGTAGCGCCGGCGGTGCGAGCCAGTTGAGCCAGCTCATCGAGATCGTCTTCGACCTGCCAGGAGTCAGTGCCGTCGGATACCAGACCAATGAGAAAGGCCCTCTCCTCGCCTTCGGCGACTGCCAGGCCGGGTGCGTGTGTGCGAAATTCTTCTTCGAGGGCTCCGATCAATTCTTCAAAATTTTCTTCTTGAGTTTTGCGCACCGTATCCGGTGGCAAAACCTTCCAGAGCCGACCCTTTTCGTCACGACCTGGCAAGAGATGGGCTACATGCACGCGATCGGCCAACTTGCCATGTTCGCCACGCGCGCGCGAAAAGGCTCCAACCTCGTCTATCGTAACCTGCGCCAAAAGATCGAGTCTATGTCTGGCAAGGCACTGCAAATTTTCTTTTGAGATCTCCTCGAGTGCTTCTTCGCGGTTGACAGGTACGACCTTTTGCGGCAAGCGAGTGTGGATGATGCGATGACCGCAAAAACGACCAGGGCCGACACGCACGCCACGCAACTCGGGCATGTTGACCTCAAAAGGTTGGCCGAGCGTGACATTGACGATCTGACCACGGCGATTGACAACAAGAGAGACCACATGGCCGATCTCACTCGAAACCTCCGCCAGGCTATCAGCCAGATCGAGGGTCAATATCTGGTCTTTTGGGACGCGTTTTTGCAAAAGCCTTTCGAGTTTTTTGACTTCGGATTGCTTGAGACCCTTAGCTTTGCCTAGATCAACCTTGCCGTGCAAAAATACGCCTCCAATAACTAGTATTAGGCATCATACCCTTTTATCAGCCTGATTACACTTATAATAGCCCCTGGATAACCCTGTTTGACCAGACTGCCGCTCAGGAGGCGCCATGAAAACTTTGACCAAAGATGCCAAGCTTTACAGCAGCCGCATCGATCTTTCTGAAAAGACCAGGCAACAATCTATCTCCACCCTGGCTATCACCCTCGCTACGACCATCGACATCGCCGCTCAGATCAAGCAATGCCATTGGAACGTCAAAGCCCCAAATTTCATCATGCTGCACGAGCTCTTTGATGAGATGCACGCCGAAATGACCGGTTATGTAGATAGCTTTGCAGAGCGCATTACAGCACTCGGTGGTCTTGCCCACGGATCGATCCGGGAGGCCGCCCAAGCATCGCTGGCCCAGGACTACGCAGCCGAGACCACAACTGGATCTAGCCTACTCGAAATCCTTGCCGACCTCTATGCCTTGCTCGCCAAGCATTTGCGTCAAGCGATCGACACTACGGCTCAAGCTGGCGATGCAGGCACTTCCGATCTCTACACCGGCATCTCGCGCGAAATCGACAAGCGTCTCTGGTTTATCGAATCCCACCTGACCAAATAAAATCAGACCAGATCCCGATTTTATTTTTCGCTCTGTGCTTCAGTCGAGTCCGATACTTCGGACTCGACTGTTGTTTCATTTTCAAGATTGCGGACGGGCCTAAACTCACGGGTCTGCAGATCGCGGTTGCCACCACGGCGCTCTTTAAAGACCGTGTCGAGAGTACCCCAATCCATCACCAGGGTGCCGCCCTTGGCCCGATGCTGTTTGTCCCAGGTCATGAGCATATCCAGACAGGCATGATCGATATAATCGAGCGACTCCAGATGCACGTGCAATTCGGTTTCGTCGCCGACAGATTCGATAGCATCGGCCAATCTAGGTAGACTCAAAAAAGTAGCTGCACCACGCAATGAGATATCGATACGGTGCAAATCTTTGTTTTCTGTTATGCGTATCTCCAGATGTGAAAAAATATAGAGGAGTTTGCAGATGCTAAAAAAGACTCCAGCCAACACGCCAGTCAACAGATCGACGCACACGATCAAAATGATGGTGGCGACATAGATGGCAGCTTCAGATCGGCCATAGCCTCTGATCTCGTTAAAGACCCGCCAATTAGTCATTTTGTAGCCTGTAAATACAAGCAAGGCAGCAAGACTGGATACTGGGATAAACTCAAGAACATGGGGCAATAGCACCACAAATAAGAGTATCCAGATACCATGCATCATCGCCGAGGCGCGACTGCGAGCCCCAGCATTGACATTGACTCCCGACCTCACCATGACGCCGGTCATGGGGAGAGCACCGATCAGGCCGCAGATGGCATTGCCAAACCCCTGAGCCATGAGTTCGCGATCGTAGTTTGTTCGAGGTCCGCGATGCATCTTGTCTATAGCTGTACTAGTGAGTAAGGTTTCGGCAGCCGCGATAAAAGCGATAGCCATAGCATCAAAGACGATCTCCCAGGTGATCGCCAGATTTGGGCCGGTAAGATGGCTAAGATGCACGCTGGCAAAAAGATTTTGCGGGATGTGGACGTAGTTGACAGGCAGCTTGCAGCAATAGGCAAAAACAGTAGCAAAGGCCACGGCAATCAGAGAGCCGGGCAGGATCTTCATCCTGCCGCGAGCAAGCTTTTGCCAGAGGACGAGGATGATGATGGTGATGACACCAATGGTGGCGGCTATGTGATGGTTGGTATCGGCCTGAGCATTGCCCGCCCAGTTGAGTCCTTTGTATACGGCTGCAGGTATGGATAAGAGATTGTTGATGCCGGAGCCCTTGGGCGAGTCATCTACCATTACGTGAAACTGCGCCGCAAAGATCAATATACCTATGCCTGAGAGCATACCGTTGATCACGGCTGGCGGCACGGCTCTAAACCAGGTAGCGATCTTGAGCAGGCCGGCTGCCACCTGAATAAGGCCTGCCAACAGGATGATCAGTCCGAGTTTTTCGATGCCGTGTTCCTTGATGAGCTCCAAGATAACGACAGCCAGACCAGCAGCAGGCCCTGAGACCTGCAAGGGGCTACCGGAGACGGCAGATACAAAAATCCCGCCCACGATGCCAGTCAAAATGCCATGAGCCGGGTCGACTCCGGATGCTATGGCAATCCCCATGCACAAAGGCAAGGCTACAAGAAAAACGACCACCGAGGCAAGCAGATCGCTGGTAAAAGTCTGCGCGGTAAAGGCCTTGTAGCGGGCCGGATCGTTGATACTACTTGTACTCGCCATTTGCTTATTGTTGCCAAACAATCCTTCACGAGTCTTTCTCGTTGTCAATAATCGACGACAGGATGACGAAAGCACAGGGTATGGCACCACATATGCCACCAATGCCCGGAGCGCGGCTCAGCACCACAAGCGATACTATCTACCCATGGGCATCATGCCGTTAGGCACCATGCCACCAGGCATCATATTGCCAAAACCCATTGGTCTTTGCCCACCAGGGATAGTCTCTTTGACGGTTTCTTTGTCGCCCATGGTGTACTTAAAGCCAGACTGCCCATAATTCCATGTAAAAGTTCCGGTCTTTTCGACCATCTTGCGCTTGGAGCCAGGCGGAAACTGCAGGACGGGATCGCCCTGGATAGAGGTCACTATCCCCAGCAGCATGGCATTGTAGATGGGGCTGGTGCTCTGTTGCAGTATCCTGACATTGCCGATGCGTCCATCATAGGCTACGGCATAGGCGACCTGGCAAGCGAGGGGCGGCGAGTTGTGAAATGAAGCATTGGCAGCCTTGTTGAATCTCATATAAATGGCCTCGGCTACTCTCTTGTGCCAGGCGTCCCAGGCCAATTGCATCTCGACCGTTTGATCGGGGTCGGCCTCTTTTTGGGTCCTGGCTTGCATGCCACTCTGGTCCACTCCAGCAGAGAGCGGTCTTGCTTGTCTGGGCGCCTCCATCATCGGAGTCATGCCCTGCCCGTTGAAGCCTCCACTGTCACTGGCATTGCCAGTCAAGGGCTTGCGCACCTGAACCGGTCGAGCGCCCTTATCCACGGTAAACCCGCTGGATGGCAGCATGCCGATATCAGGTCCGCCACTGTTGTCCTGTTGTGCACCAGCCTCAAAAGGATCGTCATTGAGATCGGAGCGATCGAGCGATGGACCATTGCCTTTCATAAATTCTTCTTCGGATACGCCGCCCTTTAGAGCGCCCTGAGCCATCGCCTCCCTCTCTAAAGACAGGCTTGCGCAAAAAATCATCAATAATCCGGCAGTAAGAGCTCTAAATCTCATGGCTTGCACCTACAATGACTTTTACGATTATACGAGGATTTGCTCTTGCAGGCTGCAAAAGAAAAAAAAACCAAAACCCCGCCCCCAATACCTTTTTTGCCCTGTGGGATCATCGATAGTCATGCCCACGTGATACGAGAGTTTTTTGGTGAGGATAGAGACGATTATATATCCGAAGCCCACTCCATGGGCATCAAGCAATTCGTAAATCCCGGGGTGACGACGCAGGGTTTGGAAGAATTGATCGAGATCATCGATCGATATCCCTATGTCTATGGCGCGGCCGGCCAGCATCCCCATGACGCCAAAGACTTTGACGATCGGGCCATGGCCGATCTGCAAAAGGCTATGACGCACCCAAAGATGGTGGCAGTTGGCGAGTGCGGGCTAGATTATCACTACGACAATAGTCCGCGAGAGGTGCAGATAGCGGTTTTTCGCGCACAGTTGCGACTAGCCGCAAGTCTCGACAAGCCTGTCATCATACATTGCCGCGATGCCTGGGATGATGCCTTTGCCTTATTGAGAGAAATGGTCGAGACTGTTGGTGGAGTCAAAGGAGTATTTCACTGTTTCACAGGTGGTCCAGAACACCTGGAGACGATTGCCGAGCTTAATTTTTACGTCTCCTTTTCCGGCATACTGACCTATGCCAATGCAAAATCTATTCAAGCCGCAGCGCCGCTTGTACCAGCGGATAGATTTCTCGTAGAGACCGATTGTCCATTTTTGGCACCACAAAAAGTACGCGGCGAAAAAAACAAACCACCCTATGTATGGTTTACTGCCCAAAAACTCGCCGAATTGCGCAACGTCACCCTAGAAAGCGTAGCAATAGCTGCCACACAAAACGCTCAGAGACTCTTTAATCTGCCTCGCGTATAAATCATAAGAGCTCAGCGCAAGCGGCTCTGGTAGCGCTTGATATAGGTCTGGGCATTTTGATACGAACGAGATTTTTCTGGTATTTTTTTTAGCACTTCTATTGCGCGAGGGTAGCTCCCGCCCTTAGCGTAGGACAGCGCCATCTGTATATAAGCATCATTGAGTGTGTCCTGGTATTGACTGGCAAGCTTGTTTTCTTTTTGCAAACGTTCCAGTACTACTACACCTTCTTGGCACTTGCCCTTGCTAATCAAGACCGATGCATAGCGCGCTTCGTCATTATCCTTAAAAGAGGAGCCGATCTTAGCACTGCCCCAAATCAAGGCCAGACCGATGATCAAGGCTCTAAAGACTAGAAATTTTTTGTTTTCTTTTTTTACCTTTGCCTTGGGCGGCGTCGGCAGATCATCATTGAGCCAATTTAGCATCACAGGTTGTGCGATAGAGACATTGCTGTCGGAGGTCTCGATGTGCTGTCCGTCTTCAGAAGCTCGCAGCACTACTCCACCCTTGCCCTCAAAGGGTATCCACAGCTCTGGCTGGCTGACGGTGACAGCTTTTTGCCGACCGACGCAAGTGGCTTGTACGTCATCCCAGAGTTCTTCAGCGCTCTGCTGTCTCTCATTGGGATTTTTGGCCATGGCTTTCATGATGGTCTCATTGAGCTCAGGCGGATAGGATGCCTCTGGATTGACTGCCCCCAGAGATGGTGCTTGATTATTGACATGCATGAGCATGAGGGCCATGAGATCATCGGCCGAAAAGGGTCGCTTGCCAGTCAGTGTCTCAAAAAAGACGACACCCATCGAATAGATATCAGTCCTAAAGTCGACATCGACCCCACGGCATTGCTCGGGGCTCATGTAAGCTGGAGAGCCGCATACCTTGCCTTCGAGTGTGAGAGAGGCGGACGAGGCTCCAGATTCGCTCCACATTTTGGCAACGCCAAAGTCCAGGACTCTGATACTGTTTTTTTTGATCAGATCGAGAGCATCCAGGTCTCCTTCGATGTCTATGTCGATAATGACGATGTTTTCGGGCTTGAGATCACGGTGGATGATACGGGAGCGATGCGCTTCGCCGATGGCCTGACAGACCTGCTCAAATAGTGGCAGGGCTTGCTTGAGCTCGAGATAGCCACGCTTGCGGATCACGTCCGAGAGTGTCACACCTTTTAGCAGCTCTGTCACGATATAAGGCTGGCCGCCTTCCATGACTCCAAAATCATAGAGTCTGATGATATTGGGATGGCTCAGACGGCTGACCGCACGTGCCTCGCGATGAAATCTCTTGACCGAGTCCGAATTTTGGCCGAGAAAATGATGCAGGACTTTGACAGCCATCTCACGACCGGTCGACTCTTGCACGGCCCGATAGACCATACCCATAGAGCCCTTGCCGATAGGATTGAGGATACGATACTTTTCGCCGAGTATCTTGCCGATCATCTGATCTTCGGGCACGACGACAAGTTTTGAGCCATCATCCGGACATTGCTCAAAGTCACCTTGAAAATGAGTATTGCACTGAAGGCAAAGCTTCATCTCAGTTCTTCTTTACCTTCTTCCTGTACTTCCTCAACATCTTTTGAGCGTCTTTATAACGCTTGGATTTGGCTGGCACTTTTTCTAGCATCTTTACTGCTTGTGCAAAGTCCTCGTCTTCTTTGGCCAATCTATCGGCGTGCTGCAGATACAAGCCATTGAGCTTGTCTGCGTCGTGAGCACCTAGCTTGCCTGATTTTTGCTTGTTTTCCAGAGCATGAATGGCATCTGCATAGTCGCCGTCCTTGATCATGGAGTCGACTGATCTTTCGGTCGACGGAGCAGCTTTTGGTAGATCGACCTTGATCATGCCGCTCTGCACTGCAAAAAATCCTGCACCACCCACAACGGCAAGCACCACAACGACTATGGTGCCGATTGCGGCTGGACTAATACCAGGGCCGTGCATACGAGAGCGATTGCGAGTCTGGGTCTTTGATCCTTGAGGCTTGATATTGCGCAAAGCATTGGCCTGGTCGGCGCTCATAAAATCCTGCTGTCCCCGAGCCGGTGGCACCGGTGGTGGTGCGGTATAGGCTGGCTGCCCCGTATGGGTCATGCTGGCCTGATTGAGTATGCGATTGACGAGTTCGGCCTTGCTCGATGGTGGTTCGTCGCCGAGGGGAGAGATTTGACCTAGCGCGTTGATCGATGGAGACGAGCTAGTGCCCACGCCTTTTTCTCCACTAAGTGAAATGGATGTGGGGGTATTGGTGATGTAATCCTGAGCACCGAGGGCCGGAGTGGACTGCGAAGAAGAAACCATTGGCGAACTGCGCTGATCCTGCAATTTGCGATTAAGATCGGCAATACGAGCATTGATTGCCTCGGCAGAAACGCTGGCCTGACCGCCAGACATATTGATATTGCCATTATTGACGGACATCTGGCCAAACTCGTTCATAGTGCCAGAGCTATCGCTGGTGCGTCCACCAAAGGGAGAGGTAAATCCGGATGGGGCCGATGCTTGCTGAAAACCCGAGCTGAGCTGCGCATCGCCATCGATAGTCTCGATCTGACGGCTGATTTTGCCCTGCGGTTTGTTGATGATCTCGGCCATATTGATGGCTGAGGTAGACGGATTGCCCTGGCCTGCAGGTTTGGCTGGTGCCTTGCTGGCTACTTCGAGTAGTCTGGATAAAGCGTCGGACTTGTCCTGAGCGACCTCGGCCGCAGGAGCCTGAGCGGCGGGTTGCACTACAGGTGGTGCAGGAGGAGCAAACTCGTCTTTTACAGGAGCCGGATTTGGAGCCGGAACTGAGTCTGGTGCAGGAGGGGCAAACTCGTCTTTTACAGGAGCCGGAGTCGGCTGTTTGTCGCCTTCGACTAGTAGATTGTCGAGGGCGCCAGAGAGCGCACGACCGAGCGGGTTGTCCGAGTCTTCGTCGGACACGCCATTGACACCCAGACCCAGCTTGTCTTTGACGTCGGATTCCACGGCTTCGAGTTTGGCTGCATTGGCCTGTTCGATCATTGCCATAAGCGCAGCCCGGCTCGCCTTTGGATCTTGAGCAGCCGGTGGCGGCGATTGCGTGCCAGCCTCAGTTTGATCTTGCTTGCTTGCAAAATCTTGCAAGGAGTCGGATTTTATATCGGCCACGCTCTCTGCCACAGGAACAGCAGTCGCATGATTGTCCTCGAGTTCGTCATCCTGGGAGACCGCCTCGAGCAGGCGATTGAACACCATCGACTTGTGATCAGGGACGGCCGCATTTTCTTCTTGTTGTTTTAATTGTTCTTGTTGTTTTAATTCTTCTTGCAGCCTTAATTCTTCTTGCAGTCTCATCTCTGCAAGCTCGATCTCTTTTCTTTCGGCCTCGGCTTTTTCTTTTGCAGCCTTTTTAAGCCGAGCATCCTCTGCCTTTTGTGCCTTGATCACGGCCTTGAGCTCATCGAGGCTGGCGACTGACTCGGTCTCCGTACCACCTTGCTGAAATGCCATCAATTGGGCCATTACATCCTTGGCTGCTGCGCTCTGGCTTGGATCATTGACCTGCACCACAAAGCTGGACGGATCAAAACCAGAAGGATCGATATTTTGGACTGGCTGAGGCGGAGACTCATTTTGAGCAGTCATGTTAAAGTCGGTCTCCTTGTTGAAACCACTATCATCATTGAAAGACTGCGCAAACGAAAATGAAGAATCAGTATGCTGCGTGGCATCAAATTTGAAGCTGGACTCGTTATTAAAATCAGAAGTGCTATTGAACTGTTGATCTAGATCCTGACTCTGAGCGGCTACAGCTGGCTCGGCCATGGCTGCTTGCGGCTGCCCGACGATCTCGTTGCCGCCTAACAAGCCGGACAGACCAAGATTGTTGGATGGTGCTGAGTGCCTATCGGCTTCAGCCTGGATAGATGCCCGCGCATCGGCAAAACCTGCTGCATCATCACGCCTTTCGGGTGCCAGCGAGATATTGTGTTCGCCTGTCTGAGTCATGAGATCAGACAGAGCCGAATGGTGTTCGCCCGATTTGGCGTCCTGACCACCAAGCAGGCTACCAAAGCCGAGACTCTTGGTAGGTTGGATGTGATCGTCGCCATAGAGAGCAGCCTGAGGATCTAGTATGTCGTCATTTGCTTGAGCAGCCATAGCCTGGCTCTCTTGCTCAAACAGAGCAGCAAAGTTTTTTTGTTGTGCATCAGAGACCAACGATGGCATAGGATCAACCACGTGACTCTCGGGCACATAATCCGGGTCAGGAGCCTCCTGCAAGGCCTGGGCTTCTTCCATGAAGGCCCGCGCAAGCATCTCTTGCTTATCGAGTTTGACCTGATCGACTGGAGGATCGGCGACCGGCCTCGGGGCGCTGGCAGCAGGTGCGCTATCAGCCAGAGGCTTGGGCCTTTGCAGCCCGGCATTGGATCTGGCCGGTTGGGCGAGATCCGCTGATGAGCGATTAAATGGTTTGGGCGGCTCTGGACGTCGCTTTTCTTCGACTTTTTCTGTCTTTTTGGGTGCACCAAACTCTTCGCGAGTAAAAGTAGGCTTAGGTGGCGCCGAAGGAGCCAGTCTATTTTGTGCTGCCGTAAACGGATCGATGGTGTCGCTATCCTCATCAAAAGCGTCGGCCGATGCCAGACCAGGATCGCCGTTGCTATTGCCCCTGGATGAAAAGCTGGGTTGGCTGCCTGCATTTTTGAGGATTGGTGAGGCAGAGCCAGAGCTCAAGGTGGACATGGGCTTGGCTTGAGGCGCTTGAAACTGACCAAAACCACTCTGTCCGGGCCGACCGGATAAGGAGCGGGTAGAGTAGTTGCCCGAAGGAGCCTCAGTTGGTGCATCAAAGTTGACGTTTTGATTTGGGGGCGTCTCTGTCTTTTCTAGGCCTTCGTCTTGAGGTGAGCCGCCCGGCGACTTGCTGCCCGTAAAGCTAGCGATCTGGTCCCAAGAGGATGAAGAAGAAGAAGAAGAAGAAGAAGAAGATGTGGCAGGACGAGCAGGCTCGGAGCCATTGCCTGTGGAGGACCAGGGTTGCTTGGCACCTAGAGTATTGAGATCTCCCCATGGAGTCTGAGCAGTACTGGGCAATCCTTGACCATTGCCGGATGATGGATGAGCGGTAAAACCAGGCGGGTCGGGCAGCGAAGGTTGATTTTGTCCAGTATTGGTAGGTTTTTTGACCAGAGCCGACAATTTTTGCGAAAGGTCAGGCTTGGAGGCGGGATCATCATTGTGTCCCGTCCCCTTGCTTTGATTTCCGCCTTTCTTGCTCAGATATGGCGTCAAATCCGGCAAATCATCGCTCAATTTCGCTTCCTCGTTGCGCTACAAAGTCTGATAATATCAAGGGTTTTGGCCCCCTAAACGCTCACTTACCCGGCCGACCTGCTTTTGCAAACCCTCGATGTGTTTTTGTTTAGCACCTTTTATGCAAGCAAAGCCCGAACCATAGCAAGCTGCAGCCAGATCATCGGCAAAATGCTGAGCTGAAACCTGCCTGTCCTGGGGATTTTTTTGCAGCGCCTTGGCAACGACAAGATCGACTGGTTCTGGAATGCCCAGTTGAGGTGCAACGGTATTCATTAAAGGCAATTTTTCTTTCACTGTCTTCAACATATACTCTTTGCTACTATTTGCGACCACTGGTCTTCGACCGGTAAACATCTCAAAGACCACCAGAGCGAGCGAGTAGATATCCGACTTGGGCGTAAGAGGGAGGCCGCGGCACTGCTCTGGGCTCATATAGGCAGGGCTGCCCGAAACAGTGGCAGGCTGGCTGGCCTTGGGCAAGTTGTTTTCGAAGGCGCTGTAAGAAATGCCAAAATCGCAGAGCTTGACAAAGTCTTGTGAGCTCGAGCTGTCCAGGACTATGTTTTCGGGTTTGATGTCACGATGGACAAAGCCCTGGCGATGGGCTTCGGTGAGACCATGACAGACCTGCTGAGTGATGTCGATGATGCGATCGGCGGGCAGCCTGCCCATGGACGAGATCACATCAGAAAGCGAAATGCCCTCGATATAGTCCATAACCAGATAAGGCTGCTTATCCACAGTCATGCCCGACTCCCAGAGATTGACGATATTGGGATGACGGAGGTTTTCGAGAGCAGTGACCTCGCGATGAAACTTGTCCAGACTCTTGGGGTCCATATCAGGACAGGCATGCAAGACCTTGATCGCTACCTTGCCTCCCATTATCAGACGCGAGGCCTTGTATACAATGCCCGAAGCGCCCTTGCCAATGACTGCATCCACGGCAAAACGGTTGTTGATCAAGGCACCGATCAGGGGGTCCTTGCCGACAAACTCCAGCGCCACTCTGTCGGTCGGACAGAGCTTGACCTCGTCTTGAAAGTATTGATTGCACCTGAGGCACAATTTCATAGGGGCTAGGATTCCGTTGGATGAGGCAGGGTAATGCAGCTTAAAGCTTATATTTAATACTTACCCAGACCAGTAGTATTCTCACAAAACTGACCATTATCAGTGCTTGCAAAGCTCGATCACTCAGGCGCGCTGATAAAAATCACCGGGCAATCGCTCGATCAGCCCTGCTAACTCGAGCATAGTTAGCGCACTGGAGAGTTCCCCTACCGATATCTCGAGAGCCTGGGTCAATTGCTCAAAATGGGTCGGCTCGTTAGCGAGGCGGTCAAAGACCTCTTTTTCGCGGCCGTATAACTGCACGGCTATGGGCGCAAAATCGGCAATCCTGGCCGTAGAGACCTGCATATGGGAAAGGATCTGCTTGGTGCTCGTCACCAGCCTTGCCGAGTCCTTGTGGATCAAATCATTGGGTCCTGCACTCATCTCTGCCCAGATGCTGCCTGGGATGGCAAAGACCTCGAGGCTCTGCTCAAAGGCAAACTTGGCAGAGATCAAAGATCCGGACTTGGCCCCAGCCTCGACGAGCAAGAGGGCATTGGATAGGCCGGTGATGATGCGGTTGCGAGAGGGAAACATCCAGGTCTTGGGCTCTGTGCCAGGAAAATATTCGCTGACGATAAGACCGTCCTCTTTGGCAAGTAATCGATCGTAGAGCTTGCGATTGGTTGAAGGATAGATGTGATCGACGCCACCAGCGAGCACGGCGATGGTCCTGCCACCAGCCTCGATGGCACCCCAGTGTGCTAGAGAGTCTATGCCCAGAGCCATGCCGCTGACTACGATCAAACCAGCCGATGCCAACTCTCCAGCAAAGGTCTTGGCGATCTTGCTGCCATAACTGGTCGGCTTGCGAGTGCCAACAATGGCTATAGCCATGCCCAGAGAAGTAATGGGCATCTGACCGCGCGTATATATACCGATCGGTGCATTGTGGATATTGCTCAGGCAGCGCGGATAATGTGGGTGCACGATAGGATAAAAGCTAGTACGAGCAATCTGGAGCTTGTCGTACAGGACCTCCCCATCGACCCTCTCTCTTTTTTCGATGAGAGATTGCACGCGCTTTTCGTCCAAAAAATTGAGCCCCAGATTTTCTCTAGCACCCAACTCCAAAAGGTCGCCTCGAGACCAGGTCAACAGCATCTCGATGGACCCATAGCGCTCGTAGACTCTCATCAATTCGTCGGCACGGATGCCGGCGACACCCATATTGGCTATCTCAAGCCAATACAGTAACTCTTGATGCGGAAAAACCTCGGGCAGTTCGACGGAAGCCGAGCGAGCCTGAAAAGCCCGCTCGAGTCTCTCACGGCGGTCTTGCTCTGTCTGGTCGTCCCTGTCAGGTATGGGGCTATCGGTCACGCAAAATCTCCAGTCCGGTAAGAGGCTTCAATGCTGTAAAACAACTTTTTGCCAGCAAAAGTTCAATCTCTCTTTCAAAATCTCGATCTTTTGGGTTAAATTTTACCGGTTACTGGCAGATATTTCTGCATAAAGCTAAGCTAGCAATATGAAAACAATAGATTTCAAGACTTTTCTCTTATCCACCATTGTTTTAAGCACCATGTGCTCGACAACGGTCGGCAGCCCTGCCCTGGGCGCTTCTCAACTTTCCCATGCCGATCAGTCCAAGCTCAAGATCCTCGAAGAAAACATCTTTTTCAAGAGCTACGACGACGAATCCGATGAGACCAGACTGGCACGAGTCGAAAAACGAGTCTTTGGCGACCCCTCAGAAGGTGACCCAGCCACCAGATTGTCGGCGATCATCCAGGCTGCCGCCAATCTCAGCGTACAGGCACCACCAACCGTACCAAGCACGAGCAAAGCGCCAGGCAGCGCCACTGCCAATAGTGGCGCCAACAATACCAATACCGGTGGCAATATCGATGCCTTTTCGGCACAAGATGAGGAGCGTCGTCAGAGACTGAGAGCGATGGCTGCGCGTGATGCAGAGGTCAACAATCTACTCGCCGAAGGCGTCACTCTCTTTAAAAACAAACGTGGCAATGAGGCCATGGCCAAGTTTCAACAAGTAATCCGATTGGCACCGGACAACGCCGAAGCCTATTACAGTCTCGGCATCGGTTACGAAGCCCAGCGCAATTTTGCCGAGGCTTGCAATAGCTATCAAAAAGCAATCGAGCTCAATCCCAACAAAAACGAATACATAGATGCCCTCGCCGTGGCACAAAAGAAAGGCGCTGCTAATCAAGGCAAATCCGAACTCAAGCAACTGGCTCAAGATGCTGCTGACGCCTACAAGCGACAAGAGTATTTTTCGGCTATCGATCTATACAAGCAGCTCGACGCCAAGGCACCAAATCAGCCACTCGTCAAATACAATATTGGCACTATCTACATGGCGATGAAAAATCCAGTGCAGGCTCTGGAGTATTTTCAACAAGCGGCCAGTCTCGATCCGCAAAAGCCAGCCTATCAGCAGGCGGTCATGCAGCTCTCGGCCAGTTTAGGTCAAGAGCAGATGGCTCGTCGTCAAGCAGAGAACGCTATGGCAGCACAGCAGGGTCTAGGCCAGCAAGCCGTGGGTCAGCAAAATTTTGCCCCGCAGAGACAGCAATCGCAGTGGACGCAACCCGAACAGATGCAATCTAAAATATATCAGTCTATGCAACAGTCTATGCAGCAGCCAATGCAAAACCCAGCCCCTAACCAGGCTCAAAACAATCTTGGCAAAAGAGGCGACAATGCACCACCCTCGGCGGCATTTGGATTGCTAGTACGCAATACCAAAGGCGGTGCCGAGATCAGCTCCGTAGGTCTGGCTTCTAGAGCATCCAAAAAGGGGCTCTTGCGTGGCGATATCATCAAAGCAGTCGATGGCAATGTGATCGAGTCATCCGACCAATTGCAACAGATGCTCATGCAAAAAGGCCCCTCCGATCAAGTGCAATTGCTGATCCAGAGAGGCCAAAAGCTAGGGCAAGTGGTTTTATAAAACAAGCTGGGTTAAAAGATCAAAGCCTGGCCAGACGAGTCTCGATCGGCTCCTCTATCAAAGCCGGCGCAAGCTCGGATACTCGCTTTATGTTGTATATGGTGTCACGCTCTACCGGCTGATAGCCAGAGCTTGCAATCAATTGCTCCATCTTGTCCTGAGCAAGCTTGAGCGGAGACTGCGCTCCAGCAGCGTGAGTGATTTTTTCTTCTAATATGGTGCCATCCATATCATCGGCACCAAAAGAAAGCGCCAACTGCGCCAACTCGACGCCCAACTGTATCCAATAGGCCTTGATATGATCAAAATTGTCCAGGACGAGGCGCGAGATGGCCACGTCTTTGAGGAGATCGACATTGCTTGGCTCGGTGACTTCGTCTTTTATATTTGTCCCGTCGTAATAGCACTTGAGTGGGATAAAGCATTGAAAACCACCGGTCTTGTCCTGCTGCTCGCGCAATAGGAGCATGTGGTCCACTTTGTTCTCGACTGTTTCGCTGATACCGGTCAACATGGTGGCATTGGTCTTGAGTCCCATTTGATGAGCAATACCATGGATCTCCAGCCAGATGGGAGCTGGTGTCTTGGAGACGGCCATGCGCTCGCGCACGCCTTCGTCAAAGATCTCAGCGCCGCCACCAGGCATCGAGCCCAGGCCGGCCTTGACCAGACGTTCCAGGACCTCGCCATAGGTCAAACCCTCAAGATTGGCTAGATATTCGATCTCAACGGCGGTAAAGGCTTTGAGATGCACTTGCGGATACTTGGCTTTGACCTGGGTCAGGATTTCTTCGTAATAGGCCAGGTCGCAGGCCGGGTTGAGGCCTCCTACCATATGGATCTCATAGATGCCTAGAGCGACACCCTTGCCGGCTTCTTCGAGGACTCTGTCCACCGTCCATGTATAGGCTTTTTCGCGCTCGGTGGGATTGGCATAAGAGCAAAATCTGCAGGTCTCAACACAAAAATTGGTCGGATTGAGGTGCATGTTGTGGATGAAATAAACGTAATTTTCTCGACCAGGACCAGCCTTGACGCGACGTGCGTGCTCGCCGAGCATGCCGATCAGGGCCAGGTCATCAGATTGGTAGAGCCTGATGGCTTCTTCGCGGCTCAGTCTCTCACCGTCAAAGACCTTTTTGGCGATATCAGCCAGAGGATGGTGCTGCGGGACGGTTTTGTCGATAACTAAGGACATGGTCACCTCGGGAGGTCAGATTTTGCGCCATCAAAATCTTAGCAAACAAAACCCCTAAAGGCTCCATTTTGCGCGCCTTTTTGCACTTTGAAACATTCACACTACTTTTGCCAGTTGGGATTGGTCAAAGACGTCAGGATATGGTCTTTCCAGCGCCCATCGATGTTGAGATAGTCGCGAGCATAGCCCTCGACAGTAAAGCCGAGACTGCGCAAGAGCCAACCCGATCGGTCATTGGTGGGCTGATAGTTGGCCATAATGCGGTGGAGGTTCATAGCCACAAAGCCAAAGCTGGTCAGCGACTGCAAAGACTCCTTCATCAAGCTCTTACCTTCCCATTTTTGGTCGATGCTGTAGCCCAGATGGCAAAACTGAGCAGAGCCCCGCACGATATTGGTCAGACTGGCAGCTCCTATGACCAGGTCGGGTTGGTCGCGTTGCATTAAAAAACAGCGCACGGCTCGATCGTTTTGATAATCATCCAGGTTTTGCTGCAGCTGATCCATCCAGTGCCCGACACTGAGAAAATCTGCCGGCCAGATCGGCCCCCATTTTTCGAGATGGTCGCGATTGCGGCTAAAATATGCGGCGACTGCCGCCGCATTTTGCTCGGTGGCCTCAGGCATGCGGAGGATAGCCCTGCCTGTGGTCAGATTGGGAAATGGTTGGGGAGGGGTGCCTGGCATGCGTGCTCCTGATGGCCGCACCATTTGCGGTGTCAATAATATACACCAAATCTAGACAAAGCTAGAACGTTTTTGTCTCTCTTTGTCGCTCACTCGGACGCCGGCTATACCGAGGCCGACCATGTGTTGAGCAAGATACTCAAAAAAAGCATCACGCTCGGGGCCCTTGATCACGGCTAGATGGTGGGCCTCGGCAAGCACCACTGGATAGCCCTGGCCTTTTTGCACCTGACTATGGCAAGCATCGAGCACCATTTGCAGTGCGCTATCATCATCTACCACCCAGGCCGGCATTTCCAATCGGGCAATCTCTGCGCCGTTATTCCAATAGCAAAAGCAAATCTGCTGAGCTGGTGGCATGTCATTGACCTGAGCCGCACCACTTTTGTAAAAATGGCTCGTCTGACCTAGCGTTAGCCTGCCGTCGAGCATCTGCCGATCGAGCGTCGGCCAGATGGTAGAGCAGGCAAACTCCGACTCCTCCAGATCACCACAGTGGGCTCGACAATCGCTGGACGGATAGGGACAGACCAGCACACGCAGAGCATTGACAAGATCGACTGATCGCGAACGCGAGACATAACTGATCAGGGGCACGCCAATCTCTCTAAATGCCTCGAGCAGGCCAAGATAGCGCGATTGGAAATGCTCGAAATAAATGGGTGGCATTTTTTCGGCAGACCAGGCAATGAGAGAGCCATCGCAAAATGCCACTATCGCTGGTGCAGTCCCTGCATCTTGATGCGACAAGGATAATGATCGAGAGATCCGCGCCTGCTCCAAAAGATGGCTGAGCTCATATAAAAATCTCTCGAGCGAGACATAGACCTCATCCACCTGGACGCGTCGATTTTGGACAAGTGGATTGAGCTCGTCGTGGGCAATAAAAAGCTCTGGCTCGCTAGTCAAAAAGGGAGCAAAGGCAGGCATGGCATTAAGCTTGCGACCATAGGCTACGCGCACAATACCTGCATTGAGGAGATAGCAATCATGCACCTCGTGGTGACTGGGCATGATCTGCGATCCATCAGCCGCCACTGCCATCCATGGCATTTCCTCTGCATCAATAGGTCGCGACATCATAGCTGACTGTCGATAAGGCATGATGAGCGGCCAAAAGACGAGCGGAGCATTGGCAGTCATGCGCTCGGCAAATAGCTCTGGCTGAGCCATGCTCAGATCCAGAGCGGCCCTTGCCTCGATCAGTCTGGTCTTGCGCTCTTGAGCCTCTGACTCGCGCTGGCCTGCCGCCTGGCTGAGCGTATTGTGGTCGATGGCCGAGACTTGTCTGGAGACTTTGTTAAAATCGAGCATGGGACCAATATAATAGATGCATTCCAAAAAATATATACAGACTACTGGAGCTTGGTATGGACAAGGACAAACTGCAGATCGCCATCTCATCGGCCACGCCCGAGCAACTCGGCGCGACTCTGGCTCAGAGAGTGGTGCGCCTGCGTGAGATCCGCAATATGACGCAAAAAGACATCGTCAAGTCCTCGCCGAGATTTACCCTCGAACGAGTACAGGATATCGAGTCTGGAGTCGAGACCTGGCTTTCGTCATCTGACCGCCAATTGCTCGCTCGCGCTCTAGTTGTCGATCCGGTCATCCTACAAGAGGTCGAGACCAGGCCGCGCTACAGTGCAGAGAGCGACGCAGCCATGATGCTTTCAAAAGAAGCAGACATCACCGAGTCCATACTCATGGGCGCCCGCGAGCTCGAGTGCCCACGCTGCGGCAATATCCTGCGCTGCCGGGTCCAAGAGGGCCTGGACATGGATGGACAGCCCGTCTATCTAGCCAAGGCCTTTTGCCAAAAGTGCCCCTACGTCCTCAAATAGCCTACTGGCTGGCCGACACCGAGCGTTTGACAAAGCAAGCAGTGATAGTCTCTTCGAGCTTGGCCCGCAATTGGTGCAGACGTTTGCTGTTTTCGAGGCGCCTTTCTTGCAGGCTCAAGAGATGCTTGCGGCGATGATCATCGAGAGCATCGCTAAAGAGATCGTTGAGAGCAATTTCTTCGCCTTGTGCCCACCAGAGGTCCTCTATCACCGAGCCAATTAAATCATGCTCGGCATCATCCAGCATTTGCGAAAAAAGCCTGTACTCGTTACTGAGCATAAACTCGATCGAGCTGCGGACTTCTTGGCGCAGGCTCTGGGCGGCAGACGACACGATGGTCGCAACGAGCTCCTTGTCTAGACCACCGACACGCAGATTGAGCTGAGCGAGGGTTTCTTCTAGGAGATAACGGCGAAAGGCAATCTGATTGAGGAGAAAATCCGGGACATAGGCCACGCATACCATATGCACTATCTCACTGCGCGGCGGCAGGCTAGAGAGAGAATGACGAGAGCGCACAGATAGCTGCTGCAGAGTGTTGACGGCACGATAATGCTTGTCGATCAATTCGCGCAAGCCATTGACCACAGCGGTCTGAAGACCCTGCATGTCGTTTTCGCTATTGAGGCTCTTGGCCAAGAGACTGAGGATCTGGCGTCGCAAAAAGTCGACATTGCCTCCCAGCTCCTCGATGATCTTGACGCCGGAGCAATCTTTGGCATCGAGGACGCCGAGCAAGAGATGCTCAGGAGTGATGTATGAAAGGCCAAAAAACAAGGAGTATTCATAAGCCCGGTGGAGTGCCTGCACCATGAGGTCGGACATGCCGTAGGCCTTGCGCGTCTCGGATACAGATCCAGGATCCGCCACCACGGGCAGAGTCACAGACGGTCTCCCCGAAGCTAGATCGGGGCGGCCCGAAAAAGGCAACTCCGATTCGGGTTTATCTTTCAATTGCTTTTCGAGCTCTTGAGCGATGGAGTCTTCGTCGATCTTCATCGAGTCTAGAGCGAGAGCGGCGACGCCACCGTATTCGGAGCTAAGCGCAGCCAGCAAGTGATCGGTACAGATATAAGAGTGCTCGTTGTTGATGCACTCGTCTAAGGCAAGCTGCATTACTTGCACGAGGGGTTCGCTTGCACGCTCAAAAACAGAATCCAACATAATCTCAGACCAACCCCAAATTACAAAAGAGTTTTGCTATAGCACATTAAGGATACCAGCAATCTATAATTTATCCCGAACCGCCCTTACAAAGCTGAACCAGGAGACCGGGTTGAAAATCTTGATATCCAACGACGATGGCATATATGCGCCCGGTCTGGTCGCTCTTGCCTCTCGTCTCTCGCAGGACCCGACTCTTGAGATCTACGTCTGTGCCCCCGATCGGCAGCGCAGTGCCACAGGACACTCGCTCACCCTTCACAAACCTTTGCGTGTTGAGCAAGTCACCCTCCCCGGCAAGGTCAAAAAAGCCTGGTCCACTACTGGTACCCCCAGCGATTGCGTCAAACTGGCCATCAGTCAGCTTCTTGACGAGCCGCCCGACCTGGTCATCTCCGGCATCAATGCCGGCCCCAACCTCGGTTCGGACGTCTTATACTCCGGCACTGTGGCAGCAGCCATGGAAGCAGCAGCAGCCAATTTTCGCTCCATCGCCGTTTCTGCCCAAAAGTCAGGCCCCGCCAATTTTGAGCGCGCTGCTGAGTTTATCTACAATTTTCTCCCACACGCCGAGCACTTTCATGTGAGACCGCCATCCCAGGCCGCTCTCAATGGCTCTCTCACCACCAGACGCCTGATCAACATCAATGTCCCAGCAGCCGAAAAACACTCCCGGATCAAAGGAGTGACCCTTGCCAAGCTTGGTTTGCGGGTCTACAAAGATGTCTTTGAAAAGCGCCATGATCCTAACGGCCGCGATTATTATTGGCTCTCCGGGAGTGCCGTAGAAGACAACGAAGACCCTGACTCCGACGTCCATTTGGTCAACCAAGGCTATATCACCGTCACGCCCGTGACATTTAACATGACCGATATCGAGTCGCTGTCGCACTTGCAATCGAGTTTTGACTTTGGCGACCTGCAAAAGGCTTTAGAGGCAAAGTGAACATCCCGATACCACATACCCACAAGAAAGGCGACCTCGCTGAGGCCTTTGCAGGTATAAGTAGCGATCCTCAATGGAAGCTCAAGCTATGCATTGGCGGCTTCGTCAACTATCTCGCCCTTACTCTCGTCTGCCTACAGCCGCTATTGATACCGCTTTCATTTATCTGCCTGGCTCTATCCAAGGGCTATCTATTGAGAGCAATGCGCGAGATCATCAATAAAGAAAACACGACAGAGGTGTCTCCCCGCCTGCCCAGTTGGGACGACTGGCTGGACCTGCTTGTCTCGGGCCTCTCATTTATAGTCATAGAGGTTGGTTTTGCTTTCTTTTTTCTCACCTTTTTTGTCGTCACCCTCCTCATCAAATTGGCCCTATGGGAGTCTCTCGCCTCGAGTCCATGGAGCGTGGCGCTCACCATCGGCCATTTTCTCCTTTTAAGCCTCCTCTATCTTGGCCTCAATCTCTTTGCCTTCGTTCTGATGGCCAATTTTGCCCAGCAAGAATCGATGTCCTCTGGCTTTCAATGGCTCAAGGTCTATCGTCGTATCAAAAAAGAGCCTATCGGCTTTGGCACTGCCTGGCTGGTCTCGATGGCTCTAACGGCCCTGGCCTGGCTCTCGTCGCTGACGATTATCCTGGCCCTGCTCTTGCCTATTTTTTACTTTGCCAGTCATCTTATCGGTGCCCGTCTCTGCGCCGTAGTCTGGCGATCGACTCAGGATTAGCGATGTACGATGCTCTTGAGGCGGCCTTCACGGGTGTAATAGACCCTGTGCCCGGAGGCGATCTGCCCCGGAGTAAGCGGCGTATAGGATGAGTGGGTTACCGGCGTGCTGGTGCCACCAGTGTAGAGTGGTTTAAAAAACGAACCGATCCACAAAAGCAATTTGTAAAATTGGTCGGCGGCCATTTTGAGGAGCTTGAGAGCAAAATCGGTATAGGGTTTTATCTGAGTGAGAAAATCCGGGGATTTTTTGCCGGGATTTTGAGTGGGCTCACCGTGCAGATTGATAGTGGCACGACCCATACCAGGGATAGCCACGGCAAGTTGGCGGCCCGAATTGTCGATCTCGCGAGCCTCAAAAACAGTCTGACCGTTGAGCTTGACCGGCCCAGCGCTTGCTGGACGGACATCCGCGAGATTGATGGCCGAAGATATTAATAATGAGCAGGCGATAGCTTGGAAAATTTTCATATAAACCGCTATATGCTGGGCCTAAAACTGGGCAAAATTATGCCATAAAACCACATGTGGTACGATCAGATAATTCTAAAACCCCTTTTGAGGTATTTTCGGCCTTAGTCCAAAATATGCCAGAATCCGAATCCAACAGCCCTAGCCAGACGCCTAGCTCTGACGACCCTCCCCAGAGTAGCCCCGCGACGCACGCGGGCACCGTCAAACATTTAGTATCCAGCGACATCATAAGGAGACAGACGAGCCCTTTGGCTAAGTCTGGTTTTTAAGTGTCTATAGCCTGGATACCCTTACTTATTTTATTAAATGCCTTTTTTGTGGCAGCAGAGATGGCTCTCGCCAGGGTCAGACGCACGCGCATCGACCAGCTTGCCGAAAAAGACAATGTCTTTGCGCAAAAAGTGCAAATCTATTTGCATGACCCCGAAAAATTTATCTCGGCCTGCCAGCTGGGCATTACCATCGCCACACTCTTGCTAGGTGCTGCCGGCGAAGCCGCTTTGGCCGAAGACATGGCCCTCTGGGCACAAAAAACCGGCGAGCAAGCAGGTCTCACAGTCAAGACGATCGAGTCCGCGAGATGGCTGGCCTACGCTGCAGCATTTACCTTCACTGCCTATGTGCAGACAGTCGGCGGCGAGCTTTTGCCTAAGATGCTGACCTTCTCACGTGCTGAGCTGGTCATCCTCTGGACAATCATGCCCATGCATTTCTGGTGCATAATCACTTCGCCATTTCTCAAAATACTCAATGGCACCACAGCCATTATCACCAAGCTATTGCGGATCAAAGAACCATCGAGCGCCATGACGGCCCACACCGGCGAAGAGCTCAAAATGCTCGTCTCGGCCAGTCACGAAGAAGGAGTGCTGGAGCCCGAAGAAGAAGAGATGCTGCACTCGGTCTTTGACTTTGCCGACACGGTCGCCTCCGAGGTCATGACCCCAAGGGTGGATCTAGTCTGCGTTCCAGCCGAAGCCACCATCAAAGACTTTGTCACCCTCGCTCTCAAGCACGGACACTCGCGCTTGCCGGTCTTTGAAGAAGACATCGACAATATCTTTGGCGTCATCCATATCAGAGACGGCCTGCGCGCTCTCACCGAGCACAAAGAGCTTACCCATGTCCGCGAGTTTGCACGCAAGGTCCTGATCGTACCGACCAACAAAAACCTCAAGGACCTGCTCACCGAGTTTAAGCGCACCAAGACGCACATGGCCATAGTCATGGACGAATACGGCGCTACTCAAGGCATCGTGACATTTGAAGACCTGCTCGAGGAGCTAGTCGGCGATATTGCCGACGAACACGAAGTAGTCGAGGAATACGTCGTCAAACAGGATGACGGGACTTATCTCATCGACGCCAAGCTGTCGCTCGAAGAGTTTAACGAGGCAGTCGATCTATCAGTCGAAGACGAAGAATTTAACACCATCGGCGGTCACGTCTTTGGCGAGCTCGGTCGCGAGCCCAAGCCAGGCGACGAGGTCGAGACCGATGTTTATATCTTGCGCATCGAAGAAGCCGACCGCCACCGCATCCTCAAATTGCGACTCATACTCAAGGACGCCAATGGTGCTACTAGCGAAGACGTCGAGATATCGGGCAGCAATAACAACGGCAAGCACGATACCAAAGAGATCAATATCAACAAAGTCGTCAACGGCGAGACCAGCCAGTAATGACCGAAACCCGCAAAAAGCCCAAGAGCAGCAGTCGAGATAGTGCAAAGCCCAAAAAGAGCCGTGGCTACACGGCCTCGCCCGAACGCGAATTGCTCTTTAAAAAAGCCTGCGCTACCCAGGCTAAAAAGAGGCTCGGCCAAAACTTTTTGATCGAGCCCACTGCTTTGCAAAAAATCGCAGCAGCAGCCGATCTCAAGCCAGGCGACACCATCGTCGAGATAGGACCGGGGCTTGGCTTTTTGACTCGCTATCTGGTCGAGACCGGTGCGCATGTGGTGGCGGTAGAGCTCGACCGCGATATGGTCGAGGAATTGCAAGAGCTCAAGGCCAAATCTCCCAATCTGACCATCCTGCACAAAGACTTTCTCTCTCTCGATCTGAACGAGATCAAGGGAGAAAGGCTCAAAGTCATTGGCAATGTGCCTTATCAAATCACCAGCCCCATCATAGCTCATGTCTTTGGCGAGATCGGCAGGCCGGCGCCCTGGTTTGATCGCATCGACTCGCTCACCATGATGGTCCAAAAAGAGCTCGCCTGGCGCATCTCTGCCGAGCCGGGCACCAAGGCCTATGGCATGCTGACCTTGTTGGCGCGGTATTTTTCTGAGGCGCGCTATCTTTTTGACGTCAACAAAGAAGAATTTATCCCCATGCCCAATGTCGACTCTGCCGTGGTGCAGATGACACGCCTGGCCCAGCCTCCTATACCGATCTCCGATCCTGAGCTTTTGCGCAAGATCATTATCGAGGGCTTTAAGGGGCGTCGCAAGATGATGCGCAATACTCTGGGCTTTACGCATCTCAGCGAGGACGAAATCGTGACTCTATTATCCGGTCTGCGTATATCGCCGGCGGCACGAGTCGAAAACCTCACCTTAGAGACCCTAGCCGAGATCTGCACCGCAGTCGGTGCCAAGAGCAAGTAGGACATCAGGGAGTCAATTTGTATGACAGGCACCACGATGAAAGTCTCCAGCCCCGCCAAGGTCAATCTGACCTTTGAGATACTCGGCACACGCGAGGACGGCTATCACGAGGTGCGTACATTGTTGTGCGCGATTTCACTCTTTGACGAGCTGGTTTTTACTATTACCGAGGCACGCGAGCCGGAGATAGTAATCTCTCTATCTCCAGATTCGCATGAGAGCTTTGCCAAAGATTTTCCCCTTGGCACCGACAATCTGATCGCACGCGCCATTCGCCTCTATCTTTCACACAATCCGCATAAAAAGCCATTAAAAATAGAGGTCATGGTCACCAAACGCATCCCCATGCAGGCTGGTCTGGCCGGAGGCTCCGCCGATGGTGCCGCGGCCCTGAGAGCGATGAATGATTTTGCAACAAACTCTCTCGACGAAGATGAGCTCCTGGCGCTGGCTGCAAAGCTCGGCGCTGATATGCCTTTTAGCCTCTCCGGCGGCCTCAAGATCGGCTCAAGCCGTGGTGACGTCCTCGAGAGCTTGCCGCTGACTACCGAAGCCCCAAGATTTCCGGCTCTGATAATAGCAAAACCCAGGCACCTGGCCATATCTACTCCCTGGGCATTCAAGGCTTATGATGCCGCAGCAGACAAGATCGGCCTGAGTGAAAAAACCAGAGACAAGGGCCTCACCGATGATGCCACTCTGTATGCAGCGGATCTCTTGCTTGAAGGTCGGTGGGAAGAAGCCATCAAGGCCTTTGGCAACGATTTTGAGCAGGTCATCTTTCCTGAGTATCAGGAGCTCAAGGACATCCGGGCGGACTTTGTGGCACTCGGTGCTAGAGCGGTCAATATGACCGGCTCGGGTCCGACTATGTACGCTATCGTCGACTCGCTGCAAGCTGCCCATGAGATGATCGAGGCCTATAAAGAAAAACAACGTATCGATTGCCATGCTTGCGTCAACAAATTTGATCCTCTCGATCTCTTTGCCGTCGAGATCATCGAATCTGGTGCCTTTGTCAATGCAATCAAAAATGAGCTCAAGCAAGATGACTGCTAAAAAAGCTGCTAAAAAACCTCATGTTGATAAAAAGACGGCTAAAAAGATCATGGATGCGCTCTGCGAGCGCTATCCGGACGCCGACTGCGAGTTGACCTTTGACTCGACCTGGCAATTGCTCACAGCTGTCATACTGTCGGCGCAATGCACAGATCAGCAAGTCAACAAGGTCACCTCAAAGCTCTACGCCAAATATCCGACGGCCAAATCTCTGGCTGAGGCTGATCTCGAGCATATAAAAGAGATCGTTAGACCAACAGGCTATTTTAATGCCAAAGCCACCAATATCCAAAACTGCGCCCAGGCGCTCGTCACCAAATACGGTGGCGAAGTACCCACCACCCTTGAGGAGCTCGTGGAGCTGCCCGGCGTCGGCCGCAAGACTGCCAATGTGGTGCTGGGTGTCGCTCATGGAGAGCCCGGCTGGACCGTCGACACGCATGTGCAGCGACTGTGCAAACGCCTGGGATTTAGCCAGGAGACCGATCCATACAAGATCGAGCTGGAGCTGCAAAAATTGTTTCCCGAGCAAGATTGGACTCAATACTCTATTACCATCATCTGGCATGGCCGCCGATGCTGCTATGCGCGTAAGCCCGACTGCAATGCCTGCCCGGTCAACGATCTATGTCCTTCAGCCTTTTTAGAGGCCTGATATATAAATGACCGACCTGGGTAAAACCATGTCAGCCATTTGGAGATCAACATGTCGCAAGAAAACCCCGAAGCCAGCATGCCTCAGTCTGACTCAAAAGCGCAGAGGCTGGGCTTTGTCGACAATCTTGCCGCCACGGCCAAGCATGTGAGCTCATCGGTAAACAGCCATGGTGGGCAGATCCGTAAAGAGGACTACTGGTCCATCCTGCTCGTGCCATTGACCTCGGTCGGGTTACTTATTGCAGTATTATCAGCCGGATGGGCGCGCATGGCGGTTTCGACTCTCGCGCTGGCAGCCTTGCTCTATTACATTTTGGCGCGCATAGGTGTCATGCGCGGTTTGACCGAGCGCCAGGCAGTGCTCGTGTGGCACATCATCATGGCGACATTTCTCATGGGTATTACATTTGCCTTTGTCTACCTGGAGGCAGTCAATCATTTTAGATAGGTAAATACAAAAATCAACGGCGGCTCAAAGGCCTGGCCGCAGTCGCCGTATCCACGCTCAAGCAGCCCATCGCATGCAAGAGCCTGATCTGGTTGCGATTAAAATCGACGATGGCTTGAGCCTTGTTTATCAAAGAGTCTGTATAGCTCTTTTGAGCATTGAGCACATCGATATATGTGCCAACGCCCTCTTTAAACCGAGTCTCGGCTAGCCTGAGGCCTTCTTCAGAATACTTGACTGCATCTGTGGTTTCGATGATGAGGTTTTCGGCGCTGAGACTATTGAGATAAGCATCGCGCACATCTTTTATCACACGCCTGAGCGCATCATTAAACTCGAGTTGCGCCTGCCTGGCGACCCACTTGGCCGTTTTGATCTGTGCTATCTGCGTGGTGCCCATGCCGCCGAGCTCCCATTCGACGGCCACTCCGATACTAAACAAAGCACGAGTCGTCCAATGAGCCACCTGGTTGGTACTATTGGTAGTGGCGAGGGGCAGGCCGGTGGCACTGGTGACAACGCCGATACCAGTACCGGTGCCCGCGCTATTGACCGGTGTCTGCTGATTGCTGTTACTAAAATTGCTCACGTTGACGGCATGAGAGCCGCTACCGATAATAGCGCCCTGCGCGGCTACGGACGGCAATAGACTGCCTCGCACCACCTTGACCGAGTCACGCGCGGCCTTGCGCAGTTCTTCGTAGCGTTTGAGCTCGGGCCGCGAGTCGATAGCTATCTTGAGTAGATCGGCCGGGCTGAGAGCCTTGTCTACGAGCCTGCGCTTGTTGACCAGGCGATCAGAGATTGTCAGATCGATACCCTGATCCATATTCATCACGGTACCGAGTTTGACTGCTGATTTGCGCCGTTCGACCTGTTGCTTGATCAGATTTTGTCGATCGCTCGAGAGCTGGTACTTGGCCTGCAACACATCGAGTTGAGTATTGGCGCCATTGTCAAAAAGATCTTGGTTGACCAGCAAGAGTGCCTTTGAGACCTCCACCGACTTGACTCTGATCTGCAGCAGGACGTCATTGAGCACGAGCTCGTAATAGCGCTCGCCGGCATCGAGCAAGGCATCGTATGTGGAGCCGACCTGATAATAGCGCGCTGCATTGTATGCATGCTTGGCCTGGGTGGCACCAAAAAGGATCTGACCGCCTTTAAATAGATATTGGTTAAAGCCTGAGGCACTGGTGAAATAAGGATTGCGGATACCGATAGCAGCGCCCGCGGGACTGGCATACGAGCCGTTTAGCCCCTGAAAGCCCAGAGCGTTGGTGATGGTCGGGAGAAAATTGGAGAGTGCCTGGTAATACTTGTACTTACTTTGATACTCGACAGATTGAGTGATCTTGATGGGCAGATTTTGCTCGAGGGTAGTGCGCATGACATCACGCAATGTGACAGGCAACTCGCTTGTCGCATCCAGTGCAAAGGGCGACTGGTTTTCGTTTAGTGTGATCAAGGACTTGAGCACAGGTGGTTTGACATAGACATCATCTGGCGAGACAAAGATACTGCCGGGGGTGCCCGTGGCTTCCTCAGTGAGATCCTCGATGGATCGCCGAGATTTTTGGTTGTCCAGGCTTACGCCGCGCAGCTTGGGCAGCTCCTCTCGCGCGGTATTGTCCATGGTGGGCAGATAACGCGAGGCAGGAGTCAACTTGAGATTGGCATCAAAGTCTTTTTGATCCTGTGCACCAGCAGCGCTCGCACCCAGTAAAAAGGCCAGAGGGAGGAGCGATAGAGAGCTGAGTCTTGTTCGGATATGCGGCGACACTTATTTTTTCACGCGTGCTCAAATGCCTCTAATAATAATGAGCTTTGAGTATTTTGAGGCATTTTTGCAATGATAAAGTATTTACCTTTGCGAGCAGCGCTAAATTTTATAATTAGCGATCTGTAAGATCCTTTTGCCGGTGCCTTATGTGGATCGTCCAACTAGCGCTCAGACAGCCACATACAGTGGTCGTGATGGCTTTTCTCATCGCGATCTTTGGCGTTGTCTCGGGCCTGCAGATGGCGATTGACATCTTCCCGGTCATCAACAAGCCCATCGTCAGCTGCGTCTGGACCTATACGGGCATGAGCCCACGCAATGTGGAGCAGCTCATCACCACGGTCTCCGAGCGTGCCTTTACCTCTACGGTAAACGGCATCGAGCATATGGAGTCGATGTCGCTCAACGGCATGGCCATCATCAAGATCTTTTTGCATCCCAATACCAATCTCGGCCAGGCCGTGGGCATGGTGACCTCGGTGGGCAATGCCATCCTCAAGCAGCTGCCGCCCAATATGAGCCCGCCGGTGGTGACACAGTCGTCAGCCACCGACGTACCTGTCTTGCAATTGGGACTATCATCTCCCAGTCTCTCCGAGGCCAAGCTTTTTGACCTCGCCAACTCCTTTATACGGATGCAATTTGCAGTGGTGCAGGGTGCCACCATACCTTTCCCCGCAGGGGGGAAATACAGGCAGGTGTGCGTGGATCTCAATCCCAAGGCCCTCGTGGGCTATGGATTGACGGCGATGGATGTACTCAATGCCATCAATACGCAAAACATCATCGCTCCATCTGGCACCGTCAAGATGGGCAGTCACGAATACGTGATCACGCTCAACAACCTGCCCAAGGTGATCGACGTGCTCAACAACATGCCGGTCAAGCACATCGACAATGCCACAATCTACGTGCGCGACCTGGCCTACGTGCACGACGGTTATCAGCCGCAGCTCAATATCGTCAACAAAGATGGCCGCCGCGCTGTCATCATGAATATCCTGCGCAATGGCACCGCCTCCACATTGCGTGTGGTCAACTCGATAAAATTTATCCTCCCTCGCGTGAGGCAGACCTTGCCCCCTGATTGCAAGCTGGACATCCTCACCGACCAGTCCAAGTTTGTCAGCGAATGCGTCGAAGAAGTCGGCCAAGAAGCAATCACCGCCGCCGGTCTCACAGGCCTCTTTATGCTGGCTATCCTTGGATCGTGGCGCAGTACCCTGATCGTCATCACCTCCATACCTCTAGCAATGATGTGCTCGGTGATCGGACTCTATCTGACCGGGCAGACCATCAACTCCATGACTCTAGGCGGTCTTGCGCTTGCCGTGGGCATGCTGGTGGATGACGCTACCGTAGAAGTCGAAAATACCCACAAACACGTGGAATTGGGCAAGCCACTGGTGCAATGCGTACTCGACTCGGCCAATGAAGTAGCTAAGCCAGCCTTTGTCTCCACTCTCGCCATCTGCCTTGTCTTTGTACCGGTCGTGTTTTTGACCGAGCCTGCTCGTTCGCTCTTTGTGCCCCTGGGCATGGCGGTGGCCTTTGCCATGATGGCTTCGTATGGTCTCTCGCGGACGATCGTGCCTCTCATGTGCCGGACCTTGCTGGGAGCAGAGCACAAGGCTCAAGAAGAAAAACGCGCTCGTGAAGAGAGTGGAGAAAGTCACGGCAAGCCAAGCTTTTTTGGCAGCGTCCACAATTTTATCGAGCACAATTTTGAGGCCTTTCGTCATTTTTATAAAGGCGTGATCACCTGGGCTCTGGCCCGCCGCACTAGCGTAGTCGCGGGCTTTCTCATTTTTTACGCCTGCTCGTTTTGCATGCTGCCCTTCATCGGTCGTGACTTTTTCCCTTATATAGATGCCGGCCAATTGCGCCTCCACATCAATGCGCCACCAGGTACGCGGGTCGAGGAGACCAATGTCTATTTTTCTAAAATAGAGCGAGCGATCCGCGGGATCATCGAACCCTCTGACCTCAAGATGATCACCGACAATATCGGCATGCCGGTAAATGGCGTCAACTATGCTTTTTCGGATAGCCAGACGATCAGCGAGGCCGATGGCGAGATCCTGATCACCCTCAACGAAGAGCACGAAAAGAGCACTCTCGACTACATGCGCGAGATCAGGGCCAAAATCGCCGAGCAATTTCCTGATTGCACGCTGTATTTTCAGCCGGCCGATATCGTGACGCAGATCCTCAATGCAGGTTTGCCGAGCCCTATCGATATCCAGGTGATGGGCTTTAACCAGGCAGCAAACTACAAGATCGCTCAAGAGATCCGCCGCAAGGTGGCCAAGGTGCGCGGGGCGGTCGATGTGTGCCTGCACCAGGTGGTCAATGCGCCGCAATATGTCTACAACGTCGATCGGACACGCGCCAATCAGCTGGGCATCTCACAAAAAGACATCTCAAACAATATGCTCATCAATCTGAGCTCCAGCTTCCAAGTCTTTCCCAATTTTTGGCCCAATACCACCAATGGTGTCACCTACAACCTAGCAGTGCAGACGCCTCAACGCGAGGTGACCTCCGTCGAGTCGATGAATAACACCTCTGTTGCTGTCACGCCCCAATCTCCCACTCAAGACAATCAGAGCCCATCGGCAGACAAGACTCAATTGCTGAGCAACGTCGCGCGGCCAGAGCGCAGCTATACACCGGCTGTGGTCAATCACCTCAACGTGCAGCCTGTCTACAATATCTATGCGGCGACTCAGGACCGCGATCTGGGCGGCGTGTCCGATGATATCGAGCAGATCCTAAAGGAAAGTCGCAAGCATCTTTCGCGGGGTGCCCAGATCATCATCCGCGGTCAGGTGCTGAGCATGACGCAGGCATTTCAGGCGCTGATCTTTGGCCTCTTTTTTGCCATACTGCTGGTCTATCTATTGCTGGTAGTCAATTATCAGTCCTGGCTCGATCCATTGATCATCCTGATGGCCATCCCCGGGGCGCTCTCGGGCATCCTCTGGGCTCTCTTTGTCACTCAGACCACCTTTACCATCCCGGCTCTGATGGGCACCATGATGACTGTTGGGGTGGCCTCGGCCAACTCCATCCTGCTCATCAACTTTGCCAAAGAAGAGCTGCACAAGGTCAATGACCCAGTGCAAGCAGCTCTCAATGCGGGTTTCTTGCGCTTTAGACCGGTCATCATGACGGCCTGCGCGATGATCATCGGCATGATCCCCATGGCTACTTCCAGCGGGCAAAACGCGCCCATCGGCAAGGCAGTCATTGGTGGCCTGTCTGTTGCGACTTTTTCGACTCTCATTTTTGTACCCCTGATGTATGCGGTCCTGCGCACGTGGTTTCCTGATAAGCAGGAGCCTGTCGACCCGCTCTTACTGGAGAAATAGCAATGCGCGGCGGCAAGCTCGTTTTATTTGGCATCGTCTTTTTGGCTATCATCGGTACGCTTTTTGCTACTGGCCTGATACCGCGCCTGATGCGCGAGCAGACACTTGACGCCTCTCACAAAAAAGCTCTGTCTGGGGTGCCCAATGTGTACTATGTGGAGGCGCAAGCCGCTCCCCAGACCGAAAACCTCACTCTCCCCGGCAATATCGGCGCCATCCAATATGCCACCATCTATGCTCGCGTGGATGGCTACCTCAAACGGAGACTGGTAGATATCGGTGCGCGCGTGCACGAAGGTCAGCTCCTGGCCACAGTAGATACACCGGAGCTGGATGAGGAGCTAAAACAGGCGCAAGCCGATCAGGCCGAGGCGGAGGCTGCATTTGAGCAGGCCAAGGCGAGCCTCAAGGAGACTATCGCAACTGAGCTAAAAGCAGAGGCGGATCTGAGCCGGACCAAAACCAATCTGGATTATTCGCATGTGACTGCGGCGCGCTGGGATAATCTGGCGCAGCGAGGCGCGGTGAGCTTGCAGAGCCGGGATGAAAAAATCAGGGCATACAATGCGGAGCAGGCAAATGTCACCGCATCCGGTGCTGAGGTCAAGGCGGCAAAATCGCAAGTAGAGGCCTCGCGGGCTCAAGTAGAAGTAGCCCGAGCGCAGGTGGTGGCAAAGAAAGCGAACGTGGCCAAGGTGGCGGCCAAAAAGGCATTTCAACAGGTAGTCGCTCCATTTTCTGGAGTCATCACCTACAGGAAGGTCGATGCTGGAGACTTGATCTCCTCGGGTTCGACCTCAAACAATCACGAGCTGTTTCAATTGGCAAAGATAGATCGACTGCGGATCTACATCAATGTGCCTCAGACCTTTGCTCGCTATCTCAAGACGGGTTTTCCTGCAGAGCTGCAAGTGTCAGAGTATCCAGAGAGAAAATTTATAGGCACCATCACGAATGTGGCTGGTGGCCTCGATCCAAACTCGCGTACCATGCAGACGGAAATACAAATAGACAATCGGGACGAGGCGCTTATGCCGGGCATGTACGCGCAGGTGACGATGATCGGCAAACGCACGGCGCCCTGGCTCAAGATACCGGGCACCACATTGGTGACGAAAGACCAGGGTCAGTTTGTGGCAATCATAGATGGAGAAAATGCGCGTTTTAAAGCAGTGCAGATAGGCAGGGATTTTGGTGACGAAGTAGAGATCGTATCGGGCGTCAAGCCAGGGGACAAGATCATCGTCAATCCGCCTGTGGATCTGATCGATGGAGAGAAGGTGGCGGGGCAGCCGATGCCGTCGGTGCCAGATGACAGCAAGAAAGCTGCTGCCAAATAGGGGATCGAAGACTCCTGATATATAGTGGCTGATCCGTCTATTACAAATGGATTAATGACGGTAGAGAGATAGCACAGATTGCCGGCCGCTGGTGCTGCGCAAGGCGGCCTACACAATCTGCCCTATCTCTCCATTGTCTCTGTCAGCCAATTTAAAAATCAAAAGTGGCCACTGCCACCATCAATCTTGGCACCAAACTGCTCTCCCTTCTTTGCCTGCTCTCATTGCATTACTCAGGCAAGAGGCACATATCATTTTGAAATGGAGAATGGATTAGTGACGGTAGAGAGATAGGACAGATTGCCGGCCGCTGGTGCTGCGCAAGGCGGCCTACACAATCTGCCCTATCTCTCCATTGTCTCTGTAAGCCAATTTAAATATCAATAGTGGCCAATGCCACCATCAATCTAGGCATCAAACTGCTCTCCCTTTTTTGCCTGCTCTCATTGCATTACTCAGGCAAGAGGCACATCTCATTTTGAAATGGAGAATCGATTAGTGACGGTAGAGAGATAGGAAAGATTGCCGGCCGCTGGTGCTGCGCAAGGCGGCCTACACAATCTGCCCTATCTCTCCATTGTCTCTGTCAGCCAATTTAAATATCAATAGTGGCCAATGCCACCATCAATCTAGGCACCAAACTGCTCTCCCTTCTTTCCCTGCTCTCATCGCATTACTCAGGCAAGAGGCACATCTCATTTTCAAATGGAGAATCGATTAGTCACGGTAGAGAGATAGGAAAGATTGCCGGCCGCTGGTGCTACGCAAGGCGGCCTACACAATCTGCCCTATCTCTCCATTGTCTCTGTCAGCCAATTTAAATATCAATAGTGGCCAATGCCACCATCAATCTAGGCACCGATCTGTCACTAATTCGAATAATGCACAGGATCTGATGGAATTGTTATTAGAGATTCTGTTCGAGCCTCAAAGAATATGGACATAAAATCGGGATCAAAGTCATTGTAAGACTGGACTTCTGCCTCCAAAATACGATTGTCAAAATGAACTCGAAGCGTGTAAATGCCCGACCGTAGAGGACATCTAATCGGTATGTCTAATGATGATTGGTATTTTCGCCCAATTTTTAGGTCACAACCGGAGAGTTCATAATATCCGGCCAGCACTTCTTTGCCGTCTTTATCAAGCCAGGAATAATCGATCTGAGCACAATCCCCTCCACCATTACGTATCTCCTTTCCATCAATAGAGAAATTGCTCAAGGGAGCTGTTACACCCATTTTCTTCAAGACTCTCATTGAGGCCTTTCCTACCAAGCAAATCATAGGAATCGAACAACCACGGGAGCTTGCATTTAAAAACGAGAGGTTAAGCAACACGCTGCCATGCCCTGGTTCTCGTGCTAACCGACTCGACAAACCGGTAATTTTCATAGAAACATTTGGTTTCAAACTCTCAGCAGAGCTACAAGGCCAAGAGAACCCACAGATAACTGCTACCATTGAAACAAATCTGAAAATATTCATCTTATGTCGCCTTGCTGCCTTCAACATCAGTACTTTAGCTTACCGAAATGGTCGCCGATATTAATCTGATGTGGTTCAGTTTTAGCTACTTGAAGCCAAATACCTTTTTGTCTTGATGAACCACGTAAAATCGTTATTCCCTAAAGCACCAATACCTGCTTCCCAGCCGCAATCTATAATATGCCTAGGACAAGGAGCATGATTGTAGGACAGGGCATGAAAGCACTAGAGGTTACGATTGACGGACGCTTTATTGGAGTGTATGCCGCGCCAGATGAAGGGCCGTGGATAGCGTTGATGGCTAACATTCCACGCACCTATATGCGGGCACATATCATGACTGAGACCCCCACGGAAAGTTGGCAATGGCAGCTCCCTGATATTCAGGAAGGTGAGTGCATCGAATTTCGGATTGTAGATGCCGCCCCAAGCGACATTCCTCCCGCACCATATGTGACGAAGCTGACAGGTGAGGAAAGTGATGAAGGCGCTTGAGATCTCAATTGATGGAGTGTTTCTAGGGATTTTTGTGCCCCCGGCACACGATGTGGTCATCGATGTCGTGCTACGCAATGGACCACAAAATTCTATTTTTGCTAATTTCCATGATTTGGATTTGCCTGAGGTGCGCGAAGGGCAGCGGATATCTTTTAGGATGATAGAGAGTCCAGTGGATGCAGACGCTGAGCCGCAGATTATTAGGCCGATTAAGGCATAGCGGCCTTAGAGAAGCACGTCTAAGATTCTAGTCCCGAGTGACACCAGGTAACGAGTGTCCACTGATCCGTCACTTGGTGTCCACTAGCGTCCATGATTTTGAAGGATCTAACCAAAACAAAAAAAGAGATGGTGGTACCGCAGCTAAATAAAAACAGACCTAACCAACATGAACAGCCCCAAACTTAATCTCCGCCTCTTTGATTGCCTCCGGCAGATTTCTCTCATGCAGCTTTTTGAGATAAGCCTTGATTGCCCAGACTATCTGCGGATGCTTAGCGCCGCGCAAATAGCTCATGCGCGTGATACTGTCCTCGATGGCACTAAAATACTCGTCATCATTTTTGCTCTGGGAAATATTATAGATAAAGTGCACCAGAGCATAGTCAGCTGAGTCGGGCGCAAAAACAATATCTGAAAGCTCACTCATGGCACTCACGATTTTGGCCGCTTCTGCCAGGTCATCTTGCGAGAGATACAGCAAGGCCAGATCGCTGAGCGTATAACAAAGCTGCACAGCAGCTTGATTGCCTATATCTTCGAGCACCTTGACCGATTCGAGCAGTAGATCCTCAGCCTGATCAAAATCACCTTGATCGTTTGCCGCCACAGCTTGAAAGCGAAGCGCGACACCATACAACTCTTTTAAAGCCGGTTCGCTCTCACTGGCCAGGCTATTGGCGATCTTTTTTAAAATCCCCGCGGCCTCAGCGGCTTTTCCTTCTGCAAGCAAAACCGCCGCCAATCCCATCTGCGAAGTATTGACCGCAAATGTCTTGTCCGGCAGCTTGCTCCCTTCATCCGTAAGCTTGCTCAACAGATGTTTGCACTCAACGAGCTTGCCCTCGTTATAGGCCTCTTTAGCAGCCATAAATCTGGTCTTCCAAAGGTTTGTATTTGGATCCGTCGACGTCATTGCATCAACAAGATGCTTATGAAACATAAATTAAACCTCGTGATGATTGAGCTAGGGATGAAAGCCCCGAATGAGCCTATGCAAAGCCGCTTTTATGGCGGTAATCGAAACAGAGCCTTTGGGGCGCACCAAAAGTCCAAAGAGCAAATATCCATGAAACAGATCAAGAAATAAATCCAAATCACTATCCTTCGCAATTTCTCCTCGAACCTTGGCTCTTTCAAAGATCTCGCGAAGATCCTGCCTTTTCCTGGCGATATACAAATCCCAATAGGTCTGAGCAAGTTGCTGGCTGCCGCTCAATGCACTCAAAGTCAGCGCACAGGACTCCCTGTTGAGCGAAATAGGATCATGCTCGAGTACATATTGAACCAAGCCCGCCATATCCGAGACAAGATCCCCCGTATCAGGTATCTCATGAGCAAAAGATGAAAAAGCTATCAATGCTTCGATAACGAGATCTTCCTTTGCTGGATACCAACGATACACAGTAGTCCTACTAACACCCGAACGAGCAGCAATAGCCTCGATGCTCAGCCGTTCATAACCTATTTCACGCAGCATCTGATAGGTAGTATCGATCAAGGCCTTTCGCGAAACCTCACTGCGTGGGCGGCCAGCCGATACTTTTGTAGATGACTCTTTCACATTTCGCACCAATTGACACCAATTTCGATACAGCGCTGTATCATATCACTATCAAAGACAAGGATGCCCTATGGATAAGCAACGTGTAGTAATAATCGGCGGCGGTTTTGCTGGTGCAAAATGCGGGATTACTCTGCGAAAGCTGCTCTCCACCGACCAATGCGAGATCTTGCTGTTCAATAAAGAAAACCACATGGTTTTTCATCCCCTCCTTGCCGAGATCGCATCCAATGTCATCGAACCACGGCAGGTCGCGGCACCACTGAGGCAGATGATGAAAAATGTGCAATGCCGTACCGAAGAAGTTCTCAAAATCGACCTCGACAATAACCGGATCTGCTTTGAAGGCGAAGAAGGGCTACAACACTACATGAGCTACGATCATTTGGTGATCGCTCATGGCAATACAGTCAATCTAGCCGCTATACCCGGCATGGCAGACCATGCTTACCCGATGAAAACTATTGGAGACGCAATTGCCCTGCAATCCCGAGTTATAGAAGCTCTGGAGCGCGCCGAAGTATGCAAAGATCCAGAAAGAAAAAAATGGCATTTATCGATCGCAGTTGTCGGCGGCGGATTTAGCGGCGTTGAGGTAGCCGGTGAGTTAAATGATTTTGTACGGCGCAGCACAAAGTTTTATGAAAACATCGGTATAAACGACGTAAGCGTGACACTCATCCACGGCCACGAACAGATCTTGCCAGAAGTAAGCCCATCTCTGCGCCAGTTTGCCGCTACCAAAATGCAACAATCCGGCGTCAAACTGCGATTAAAAGTAGGCGCCGTAAAATGCACCGCCCATGGAGTCTCGCTCAGCGATGGCTCGTTTATCCCAGCAGCCACCGTCGTCTGCACCATTGGCACCAAGCCACTGGCAATGATCGAAGAGCTCGACGTCCCCAAAGATCGCGGCAGGCTCAAGACCATGCCGGACATGAGTCTTTCTACGCACAAAAACGTCTGGGCAATCGGAGATTGCGCGGCAATAATCAATGCAGACGATGGCAAATACGCCCCACCGACAGGACAATTTGCCGAACGGCAGGGCGCGCAAGTCGCACACAATATTGCAGCAAGTATAAAAGGCAAGCAGACAAAACCATTTAAACACAGATCGCTAGGCTCGCTGTGCTCAGTTGGCGGTCACAGCGCGGTGGCAGAAATGTTTGGCATGCAGATCTCCGGTCTCCCGGCCTGGATCGTATGGCGCGGCGTCTACCTGATGAAGCTCCCCACACTGATGCAAAAGATCAAAGTCGGCACACAATGGATCGGTGAATTTTTCTTCCCACCTCAGCTCGCCGTGCTCAAAGCCGACCCGAGCAAGCGCATCGTCAATGCTCTTTACTCTGCCGGCTCTTTCATCTTTAACAGCGGTGACTCTGCCTCTGACTTTTACGTCATAAAAAAAGGTGTCGTCGAAATATTAGAACCGGTGGACGAAAAAGGAGAATACGGCCCTATTGCAGTCCTTGGCGCCGGTGACTTTTTTGGGGAGAAGGCGCTCGTAGAAAACCGCCCTCGTAGGCACAATGCCCGCGCCAAGACCGATGTCGAGGCAATGATCATAGGCAAAAATATCTACACCCAGATTTCTGCAGCCCTTGCGCCTCTGCGTCAAGCAGTCGAGATATCGATCATGAAACGCACTCCGGTATGGGATCAAATGCCACTGGGCAAAAAGGCACTCGCAGCAATGGATAGCGACACCCTCGTCGAACCGATCATCGCGCAACCTGTCCGAATGGACACCAGATTGCGCGACCTAATCGGACAGATGAAGCATTTGCGCATCGACACCGGTTTTGTAGTGGATGACGATATGCAATTGATCGGACTGGTCACTCGCACCGATCTGATTCGCGCCATAGAGGTCGCCGCCGGCATGAAAGAAGGATCACAGGTCGGCATGACTATCCGAGATTTGAGCGTCCGCCCGGCGCTCGCCGTCACGGCAGCAGACAGCGCTCTCACTGTGCTCAATACTATGCGAGAGCACGGTCTAAAGAGCCTGCCTGTAGTAGAGAGCTACCAAAATCGCAAATTGCAAGGGGTGATCCGCATCGAATCTATATTTGATGCCCTAGCACAAACGCTGGAGTCTGAACCGGTCCATAGTTAGAGTCGGCTAAAAAAACCTATAAGCCTTGTTTGACACTGGCAAACCCATTGGCAATCGAAACCGCCCTCTGACGCGGATTTTGATTGACGCCAGCGGACGCACCCACATTGATCGTCGGCATGACATTGGTCGGCAGCGCATTTGCCGGCACGCCCACGCGAGCGACACCACGTGCGGTTTCAGTCCTCAAGACTCTCTCTACGAGATCTATAAATATTTTCTTTTGCTGATTGTTAGGGGTCTGTCCTCTGCGGATCACTGCCTCTACTGCATCTAACTCCTCAGGCGTACTGGGCTGTAGACGCTGATCCCAATGACTGACAGCACGATCCAGCAAGGCATCCTTGATAAAATCATCCATCATTTCATCCATTTCTTTGAGACCACCAGTCATATCGGCCATCTCTCTAAAAGTGGCGGGCACGCCCAGCTCTTCCGACATACGCACTGCATCATCCGTAGCCTTGATCATCTTTGGATCCATATCGGTTGATTTAATGACAGCCATCCTCTCCGCCCTGACATTAATCAAAACAGGATCATGATAGTCGGCATTTTTAGCGTCGGCTTCCAGACCTTTTTCTATACCCGGCCTGCTATGCCTCAATGACTTGCCGTATTCTTTTTGCACCGTATTTGATGACTTTAATAGATGCGTCGCATAAGCATCGACCGATGCCAGTTTTTCGGCGGTGGTCGCATTGACATCACCCGAAGGAAAGACCCCGGGAGGCAGATCAGCAATGCGGGTAGCGTATCTGTTAGCAGCAAGGATCGCACTGCCAAGTCTTTCCTTGAGATCTCTCAGCTCCGGATGCATGATAAAATCGCCATTGACATTAAAGATCTTGTCAAAGACATCCTTGGGATAGCGCTCACCACGACCGTTAGGTGCCACCGCACGCGGTTCGCCTGTCTTGCTAAACTCTATCGTTCTGTCATTGCTGCGAGCCGATCCCGGGTAGATTTTCATATATTGAGCAGCACCATGCGCTGCTTGACCGCTGGTTTCTTCGGCGTATGAGGTGGCTTTGATATCGATCGGGACGACCTTGCCCTCTTTTATATTGACAAACAAACCATCCATTTTGGAGTGATCGAGTGCCGATCCCTTGGTGCCAGGGATATAGATATAGTCTCGTGGATCAAATGCAGCCAGACCGCGATCGGCACGGGTGATATCGCTCACGTGCCAGGGCTCCAGACTGTGCTTGGTTGGATAGTTAAAAAGCCTGTTGAGCATCCGATTCATCGCATACTCATAGCGATCTCCAAACTGACGCGGCATGGTGAGCTCTCTTATTTCGCCGCCTTCAAACTTGCTGACGAGTTTGCCAAACTCTTTGGCGCGCTCTTCGGGGGAAAGACCCTTGATTTTTTCATTGGGTACCCAGTGGGTCTTGCTCTCACGGATAAACTTGGAGTAGTCAAAATTGACACGTGACTCAGCCATCCTGTCACGCACAAAACGCTGCGTATCGGCATTAGCCTCGCGCATGCGCAGCAAAAAGGCATTGTCTGGTATCACAGATGGTTTTTCGCCTGCCATCGCGACCAACTCACCATAGGCCACCACGTCTTTTTCTTTGTTTGCCTTATTGGCTTCGATCCAGTTGAGATGATCCTCGAGGTGTGCCTTGCGCGAGGCGATATCCTCGATGAGATGATCTACTTGCTTGTCGAGAGCGGCTTTGACGCGCTGCAGGTCTTCTTGGTGAGTCTCGACAAATTGCTTGACGCCATGATCCTTGGGAGATGGTGACTCCACGGCAGGCTCGACATCGCTCACGGGCTTGACGGTACCGGCATGCTGCTCGCCAGGCATGGGCTTGCCATCGCCAACAGCGGCGAGACGTGGCCTCTGGTCGTCCGCACCGTTCATCAAACGAGTGATATTGTCCCCAGGTCCTCTATAAAGCTGCCCCTCATCGCCAGCATTGAGGTGGCGAGGCTCATAGCCGGGCACGTCATTGACTGCCATCAACATAGGCTCGGTTGGCGGGACAAAATTGTCATTGGCGGCCTTGACCTTAAAATCAAAGACCTTTGGACCAAAATTGTTATCGTTGGCAGCCTTTAGCCCTTCGACCGGCGCCTTGTAATCAAAGCCGATATTTTTTATATCGGTGATCTTAAAGCGCTGGCTCATCGAGCCTAAACCATGCTGCGCACCATGAACGGCACCACCAATCGCTACTGCACCAAACGCACCAGATAGAGATGATACACCCGTCCTGGCCGCGATCGACTCGAGGTTGTCGGCTACAGACTTGCGACTATCCCATTGAGCGGCACCCTCGATAGATCCAGAAGAGGCACCACCAACGGCGCCAGCTAGAGCATTGAGTGCTTGACTGCGGCTTTGATGCACCAACCAGTTGGCAGTCTCATTGGCAAATTGCTTGGTCATCTCGCCGGCGATCTCAGTCTGTACTCTTTGTACGGCTTGAGCGCGGGCTTGTCCCACCAGCTCTGTAGAAACCAGCTTGTTGGCCAAAACACTAAAAGCCCTGTCATCGATTTTTGTAGCGCCATTGGCTAAAAGATCGCGCATCACAGTACGAGTGCCCTGGTGCATGATAGACTCCGAGTTGGCGACCAAAAGCCCTGGCTCGCTGGCTAGCTTGCCGAGCACGCCTACACTGGCTCTTTCGGCTGCCGAACGGCCGATGCCAAACACCCCTGCTATTTGGCCCTGTCCCAGTACCGAGGTGGCGCCTGTGACGGCACCAACCGCCGCGTCTTGACCGACATTGGCTAGACTCCAATCATAATCATTTCCCATCATCACGCTCTTGGCGCCTACCTTGCCAGCTGCACCTCCGGCAGCGAGCACGGCTGCGACCAGAGGCAGGTTGGTGCCACCGGTAGCGATGACGCTAGCTACAGCAGCACCGGCTATGATGGCATCTGTGGAGTACTCGCCAGCCTTGGCCTTAGATTCGCGGTGGTTGTCGATGGCCTTGGCGTAGTTTTCAAAAAGCTTGTCATTGCCCTGAGGATTGGCTAACAGCTCGCGCATGCTGTCATCGGCCTGGACGCCGGTGGCGCTCATGGTATCGGTCAGACGAGCGCCTATGCCATCACGGGTGGTATATTGCTCGTCGCGGGCATTGTCCAGGCGCTCTGTGATAGAGCTCTCAGATAGCTCATGCCTGCGCACTTCGGCCATCTCTTGATTGTTGAGCTTGTCGCGCAGGTCGCTGTCGAGACTGGTGCCGTATTTGCTTGCATAAGATTGCCTGAGCGCATCCAGATCCTTTGGCGGAGTGTCCTGGATGATCTGCACGATGTCCTTGCCGCCACCAAAACCGACTATGGCAGAGCGCAGGCGATCGTCATCGGCAAACTTGCCGCTTTTGGCGACCTGCAAAGCAATGGCACGCTCGCTATCGTTGAGATGTCCAAGAACGCGATCCTGATAATCCTTGTCCCCAACCAGGCGCTGGCGTTCGGTTTGAGCGAGAGCAGCGACATTTTTATAAGTGCTTTCTTCGTCATCAGAAAATACGCCCTTATCAAAAGCAATGATCTTATCAGCTGATAGATTGCCGGTCTTGAGCAATTCTCCGGCATACTCGCGATAGCCATCCTCTCCAAGTATGCTCTTACCGTATTTTTCGAATTGGGTTTTGTAGTAGCGGTCCTCATCTGTCTGTGGCGCGTTGAGGCGATCCTTGAGAGTCGGGTCGGCAACAAAGGCGTCGCGCATCTGCCGCACGGCCTGGGCTTTGTCGGTAAACCATTTCTCGTCTTGAGCCTTCATCTCCTCCAAAAGCTTTTGTACCGGCTTTTGGCGGGGACCGAGATTTGAGTCAGCAAAGGTGTCATGCGCGATCTTTTTGTCAAAAGACTTCATCACGTCATCGATCTCGTGCTCGTCCTTATTGAGGCTCACGAGCATCTGCCTTAGCTCTTGTCTTTGCTCTACTGGATTGGCCTTGGCACTTTGCCAATCGGACTCGGACATAGTGTCGATCGATTTTTTGATATCCTCGACCGATCCGTTGCCAAACCATCCACGTTGCTCGGCGAGCTTCGCAGTCACGCCACCATCACGAGTGGCGATCACCGCCTCCCACTTGGCTACTTCGGTACTGTTGCCAGCCTTGTCGAGCGCTAAATGTATATCGTCATAGCTACGACGGGCAGCAGCCTTATCGGTGTTTGTCATGCTTGCCAGTCGCGCACTGTCGGCCTCGCCCAGTTGCTTGGTCTTGTCCGCCAGACTCTCCCCGATGAGATAGTCGCTGCGCTCCCTGTCATTCATGCGCTTGAGCGCGAGCTCGATGCCATCATTGTTGTCCCACAACCAGCCGGTATTGTCCTTGATCTGCTTAGCTACGCTGAGCTTGCCGAACTGCACATAATCGCGGGCCTGTTCGAGCTCGTCGCCACTAAAGTGCTTGGCCAGGTCGCGACCTGCAGGCGACTCTGCAAACTGCTTGCGCCCCTCTTCTCCTGCGCTTGCCATGGTCTCGGCAAAGAGCTTGATGTCTTTATTTTGCAGGGCTGCACCGGCCACCCTGGCTATTTCACCTGCATTATCTTTATCTGGCTTGCCGTCAGTATTTTGAGCGCGGTCCAGATAAGCATTGAGCGCCGTGCGCGTCGCAGGCGACAGACTGCTGTCGTCCTTGATCTCCTGGCGGAGGCTCTTGCCGTTGCGGGCCTCGTAATCGCGGGCGACGGCAGCCACTTGCTGAGGCGAAAGCTCGCGCATGCTGTCTTTGAGATCCTGCTCGATAGTAGATTGGCTACGGCCAAAGATAAGCTGCTTGCCCTCTTTAAAGGCGACCTCCATACGATGCGAAGCATTGGAGACCGGATCGTTGTCCTTGCGATCCATGGCCGCGTCAAAACGGGCGCGAGTGGCGCCAGTCATAAAGCCATGCATCTCGTCTTTGAGGCCTACATGGTAATTTTGGCGATAGACCTTGTCGATGGCCTCGCGTTCGGTGGCCGAGCGGTGCTTGAGCAGATCGATGATCTTGTCGGAGTCTGCCCAGCGCGCGACCCAGTTATCATTGCCTGTAGCCTTGCGGATAGCCTCGGCAACTTCCTTTATATCTGCGGTCTTGGCGAGCTCATCGGCAGATTTTTGGGTCTTGGTCTCAGGATTGTGTCTGTGCGCATCATCAAGCAAACGACGACTGGCAGCGGCACCATCGTGCGCGTCGACAGCTTTGTCTAAGGGCTTTTCGGCCGGCTTGTCGGAGGTGTTGGGCTTATCGGTTGCCATCGAGAGGGGTCGCCTGGGGTCTCTGGTAAGTATTTGTTATATACCCAGCCCAGCGGCGTTTTTGGACAGATCGGAGAGTTAAAATAATTGCTCACCTCGAGAGCCACGAGAGCCATGTCCAATCATCACCATCGCAAAGACACCACCGCGCCAGAGGCAAAGTGGCAGCACAGTCACTCCTTTGACACCGGCAACAGGTCCGGCGAGACCAAGACCCGCTGGGCCGTGATCTTGACCGCAGTCATGATGGTCGCGGAGATCGCGGCTGGTTGGCTCTACAATTCGATGGCACTTTTAGCCGACGGCTGGCACATGAGCTCGCATGCCCTGGCGCTCGGCCTGTCTCTGCTTGCATACACCGCAGCGCGGCGCTTTGCCTCCGACAAGCGTTTTACCTTTGGCACCTGGAAAATCGAGATCCTCGGCGGCTACACCAGCGCAGTGATGCTGGTGGGTGTGGCCGGCCTGATGTTTTTTCAGTCGATAGAGCGCCTGATCACGCCTTCGCCGATCCACTACGATCAGGCCATCCTGGTCGCAGCGATCGGATTGGCTGTCAATGTGGTCTGCGCAGTCTTGTTAAATGACAGCCCAGATCATCATCACGATCACGACCATCACGGACACGATCATCATCACCATCATCACGGCAACCACGACCTCAACCTCCGCTCGGCCTACCTGCACGTGATCGCCGATGCGGCTACCTCGCTATTGGCGATCGCCGCTCTCTTTGGCGGCAAGCTCTTTGGCTTTACCTGGCTCGACCCGGTGATGGGGATAGTTGGCGCGATACTCGTTTCGGGATGGGCAGTGGGTCTGTTGAAAGATACCGGCAGAGTGTTGCTGGATGCAGAGATGGATGCCCCTGTAGTGGAGGAGGTCAGAGAAGTCATCACGGCTTGCGCGCCTGATGCTCGCATTGCCGACCTGCATGTCTGGAAAGTCGGCCGCGGCAAATTTTCATGCATCCTTTCCCTGGTCATCGACCAAAAGACGCACCCGCATTGCACCCCTGACTATTTCCGCCAGCATCTCGGCATCCATGAGGAGCTGGTACATATTACGGTCGAGATAAACCATTATGTAGAGGCGGGTCAGCCGGTGCTGACGCCGGTGTGATTGTCTGGTAGCATTAAAAAATGGCTTGCAAAGATATCCACAGACTACTCGCCATCGTTTTTATCGCCGTCCTGGGTTGGACGTCTACCTTGCTGCACGATTTTGCCTGCGGCAACATCAGCCTGGCCGCTGACACCGAGGCCGGTCAGAGCGCTCCACTTAGACGCTCGCCTTATCGAGTGATCGCGCACTCGCACAGCCCTCTGGCCAAGGATGACGCTCTAGCGCTCACTCAGAGCATGCCTCGTCTCGACCTGCAGCTCCTTGTCGCAGTCTTTTTGCTGGCAGCTCTCTTTGCAACGATGGACAAGCTCGTCGCTATCACTCGCGCACGTGCGAGCGCATTGTCCCGCAATCTGATGCTTGCGCCACCACCGCCTTTGTACATCATCCACCGTTCCATACTTATCTAGATCGCATCTCGAGAGTCCGTCTTTTGGCGTCCCCTTTTTAGATGTGATGAAATGCCACGCAACAAAATAACCGCCCAAGGCGCACGGTCGTGCGTCCTTGCCATCGCTGCCTCCCTCATTTTTATCCTTGGCTTGACGGCTTGCAGGCCAGAAGAAAAAGCCACAGACAAATCGCAGGCAGCACCTCTACACAAAACACAGGCCGCAGACCTCATCGAGCTTTCGGACCGGCAGATCGAGCGCGCGGGCATCAAGACCGCGACGGTCACCACAGGTAAGCTGGCGCAGGAGCTGGAGTTTTCTTCGGTGGTGGAGGCGCCGTCGGATGACATAGGCATCGTCTCGCCCTTGATGAACGGCGTCGTCAGCCGAGTCCTGGTCGATGTGGGCGACACTGTCCGTACAGGGCAGCCTTTGCTATACGTGACGAGCCCGGATGTATCGGAGGCCCAGGCAGCCTACCTGCATGCATTGTCTAAGCTGCAGGAGGTCAAGGCACAGGCCGCCCTCATCGATACTCGCCTCGAGCTTGCCAAAAAGGATGTCGCTCGCCTTGCCGCGCTGGTGCAGGAGGGGATCTCTGCCAATAAAGATCTGGAAGCCTCGCAAGCACGCATGGCCACGACCAAGGCAGAGCTGGTGGCCACGCAAGCAGCCTCCAATGCAGCTCTAGCAGAGCTCAACGCGGCACGGATCAAGCTGCGTGCGCTCGGGATCGCGCATCCTTCGGACAAGCCGGACGGGCTCACTACCGACCTTCCTCTCACCAGCCCCCGCAGTGGTGTAGTCATACAGCGGGCAGTGACCGCCGGTCAGGGGATCGGCCCGACGACGACGATGGCAGCTGGGCATACGGGCGCATTGCTTTCAATTGCCAGCCTGGATAAGGTGTGGGTGATGCTGGAAGTGCCGCAGTCGCAAGCAAGCACATTGCGGGTGGGCGCGCCAGTGACCTTTATCAGCGAGATAGCGCCAGAAGTGGCATTTAAGGGCAAGATCACTCGGATCGGCCAGCACTTTGATCCGACTTGCCACTGTCTGTCTGTGCGCACCGAGATCGACAATGGACAGCACTTGCTCAAGCCAGGCATGCTGATTATTGCCAAGGTCGCAAGCAATGCCAGCACGACAGAGCACAAGACCATCGCCACCGCAGCGATCCAAAACATAGACGGTAATGACTATGTCTTTGTAGAGGCAGGGCATAGTCGCTACAGGCGCGTGCCGGTGGCTGTCATCAAATCCAATGCCGATGAGGCGCAGATCTCGGGCATTGCGGCTGATGCCAGGGTGGTGGTAAATGGGGCCTTTCAACTCAAGACCGAAAGCGTCAAAAATGCCCTCGCCCAGGGAGGCTTAGACTGATGGGCGCGCTTGAGCGTGCGGTAGAGTCCGCACTGGACAAACGTGTCTTTGTTTTGATGTGCACGGTGATATTTAGCGTTGCCGGCATCTGGGCCTTTCTCACCATGCGCGTGGATGCAGTGCCAGATATCTCCAATGTGCAGGTGACGGTCACTGCCACCGCCCGTGGTCTCGCGCCGACCGAGGTGGAGCAATACATCACCTATCCGATCGAACTGTCTTTGCAGAGCTTGCCCAAGCTCAAATTGCAGCGCTCGATCTCAAAATACGCTCTATCGCAAGTCACAGTGGTCTTTGACGATGGCACGGATATCTATTGGGCGCGGCAGCAGGTGAGCGAGCGGCTAAAAGGGATCGAGGCGCAGATGCCGCCAAACAATGAGATCAAGATCATGCTGGGGCCGATTGCGACGGGTTTGGGAGAGGTTTTTCAGTTTGAGGTGAAAGGCCCGGGGTATAGCCTGATGCAATTGCGGGACATCCTCGATTGGCGCATCACCCCCATGCTCAAGACAATACCTGGGATCGATGAGATACAGTCGATGGGAGGAGAGGTCAAAGAATATCAGGTGTGGTTGGACCCCGAAAAACTGCACGGCTACAAAGTCACGCCGAGCGAGGTCTGCGCGGCCTTGATGCGGAGCAATGGCAACACCGGCGGTGGTTATGTGCTGCAAAACGACGATCAGATCTTATTGAGAGCAGAGGGCATGCTGGCCGGTACGCGCGATATAGGCAATGTCGTGGTGCGCCGGTCAAATCAGGGTGCTTTGCGCGTAAAAGATTTTGCCTCGGCCGTCGTCGGCCATACGCTGCCGCAGAGCGTGGTCACTGCCAATGGTGCCGGTGAGACCGTCATCGGTATCATCATCATGCGCAAGGGCGAGGACAGCAAAACGCTGGTGACAGCTATCAAAAAGCGACTTGAAAGCATCCAAAAAGCACTCCCTGCCAATGTCACCATCCATCCCTTTTATGACCGTAGCACCCTCATCGATCGCACGATCGAGACGGTCGAGGACAACCTCACCCATGGTGCCCTCCTGGTGCTCCTGGTATTGCTGGTTTTGCTGGGCAGCTTACGAGGAGGTATCATTGCGGCACTCTCCATACCTCTGGCCCTCTTTGGCTCTCTGCTATTTCTCAATCAGACAGGCATATCGGGCAATCTTTTGTCTTTGGGGGCGATCGATTTTGGCATTTTGATCGACGGGTCGGTAGTGATGGTCGAAAACATCCTGCGCAGGCTCTCTCACGCGACAGACAAAAGCGCGGCAAATCGGCTGCGAGTAATCAAAGAGGCCGCAATGGAAGTAGCGGCGCCGGTGATGGCAGCGGTGCTGATCATTACGGTGGTGTACCTGCCGATCCTTGGCTTGCCGGGAGTGTCCGGCAAGACCTTTCAGCCGATGGCTCTCACGGTGGTCTTTGGTTTGTTGACGGCGCTTGTCGTCGCTTTGTTTGTCACGCCTGCGCTTTCGTATTTTATTTTGGGAGGAAAAATAGAAGAAAAAGATAGCTGGGTGATTGCGGTGCTGAAAAAACCGTACAGGAGATTGTTGATACAGGCCGTGAGGCATCCCATGGCAACAAGTGGTATTGCTTTGTTGCTCTTTGTTGGTTCGCTGGGGCTTTTGCCGCTCTTGGGGACGGAGTTTATACCGGTGCTCAAGGAGGGATCACTCGTCCTGACCGTCAACAGACCGATGTCGGGATCACTGAGGACAGCAGCCAGACAGACAGGCTTGATCGAGCAAGTCTTGCTCGAAAACAAAAACGTGGAAAGCGTGGTATCACGGACGGGGCATAGCGAGATTGCTTTTGATCCGATGGGGCCAGATGAGACAGACGTTTTTGTGATCTTCAAACCGCCGCACGAATGGCCCGCCGGCTACACGCAGCAAACCATCGAAAACGAAATCGATCGGGCGCTCAAGGCTAACGTGCCTGGTTTGATCTTTTCGATGTCGCAGCCGATCGAGCAGAGGATGAACGAACTAGTGGCAGGGGCCAAGAGCGATGTGGCGATCCGGGTCTTTGGCGATGATATAGATCGACTGCGCGACATAGGTCAAAAGATCGGCCGAGTGGTGGCCGGGGTCAAAGGCTCTATGGATCTCAAGACGGAGCAGACGGCAGGGTTGCCGGTCATGACAGCAAAGCTCGATCCGATGGCTCTGGCATCTTACGGAGTCTATACGCAGGATGCTTTGACGACTTTTGCAGCAGCGGTGGATGGCAAGCCGGTCGGAATGATCTATGAGGGCAAACCGAGGTATCCGCTGGTAGTGAGATTTAGCCCAGAAAGCGTCTCAGGAGCAAGCAAGATAGCTGATCTGCCGGTGGCGACCGCGACAGGCGAACTAGTGCCTCTGAGCCAATTGGCGAGTATTAAGCAAGAGTATAAGAGTGCGCAATTAGCGCATTATCAAGGCGATCGTACTTTTATGGTGCAGACCAATGTGCGGGGTCGTGACCTGGGAGGATTTGTGGCTGAGGCGAGGAGCGAGGTGGAGCGACAAATACAGTTGCCAGAAGGCTACCGTATCGAATGGGGCGGCCAATTTGAAAACATGAAAGTGGCTCAGGATAGATTGCTGGTGTTGGTGCCACTGTCTTTGGTGCTGATCTTTGCTTTGTTGTATATGTTGTTTAATGATTGGCGGCCGGGGGTGCTGATCTTTATCAATATACCTTTGGCGTTTTCGGGTGGATTGATTGCCTTATATTGTCGTCATATGGCTTTGTCGATCACGGCGGGAGTGGGTTTTATCGCTCTGTTCGGGGTGGCGGTGCTAAATGGGGTGGTGCTGGTTTCGACGATCCAAAATATGCGGGGGGCTGGAGCGGGGGCTTCGGAGGGCTCGGGAGTCTCGGGGGTCTCGGGGCTGCGGGCGCGGCAGGCGGCTTTGCTTGGGGCGCAGCAGAGATTGAGGCCGGTGCTGATGACGGCGCTGGTGGCGTCACTTGGATTTATACCAATGGCAGTGGCGACGTCTGTGGGTGCTGAGGTGCAAAGGCCGCTGGCAACGGTGGTGATAGCGGGGCTGGTATCGTCGACTTTGTTGACTTTGTTGGTTTTGCCTAGTTTGTATCCATTGATATGTGGAAAGATGGAGCGCTAGCCGGCGTTGGTTGGTTGTTTGAGTCGGGGTTGGCGTGGGGGTTGGGGTTGGCGTTGGTTGTTTGGTTGGTGAGAAATTTTGCAAAATCTCTCACATTTCTCCGTTAGTCTATGGGGAGATGAGCAGGTATGTTGGTTTTGGGACTAAGTGCAAAAGGGCTATTTTGACTAAATTACCAACATAAAAAAATTTTTTGCCCCCGCAAAGGCAATAAATACGTTGCCGCTTTTAAGGCATTGAAATTGCAAAAACCTCAAACCGCCTGCCAGACATGGCTTTACCGGCGGTTGGATAAACAGAAATTTTTCGAACATTTTGGATGTGCAGATCCAGATATCAAAGATCGATCGTGCCCATCGGATGCGTGGTGCCGTCCGGATCATCGTAAACGACATGATAGGATCCAGCAGCCAATCTACTAAGAGAAGCAGCGGGAGCACGACCGGTCAAACGACCATGAGCAAGACAGGAGACGATGATGATGTGGATGTTTTTGCCTTTGACTTTTGCTCTTACCTTTTTGACGACCCATCCTGAGTTGAGCGCTCTTGGCTGTGTTGGTAATGGCATGCATGCCGCTGATATCGCAATCGATGGGCAAATGAGCACCGCCCCTGGCATCACGATAGGGGGTACCGATCTTGATACCACCGACCGACTGCAAAAAATCCCAGCTGACACGTTTGGCGATCAAACCACACGGCGATTGGCCACGGCAAGGACTTGCCGCAGCCAATACCATGGCCATGGACGCGATGAGGCAGCGTGTGCCGATCTCACGCGCGCTCACTCTCTAAAGCTCCCGCAATGACCGTCGCAATATGCAAGCATCCAGAGCGCATTGCGCTTGATATGCGCATTGGGCGATGCGAGCCGATCAGATAGCTGTTCGATAAAATCGATATCAACGATCTTGCTCGCAAGACGGCAGTATCGGCGGTATTCGCGCCGTGCCGGTCTGTCGATGGCAGCAAGGACGATGCGCTGCAAGCGCGCCCTTTGCTCGGCATTAAAGGCGCCATGCATGCTCGCGAGAAAATGCAGGATCTCCTCTTTGATATAGCCGGAGCGAAAGAAATACGGATCGGCCTCCAAAAAGTCGATCGCGCCATTGATTGCGGCGGGGTCGCGTTGGTTGAGGAGCTCGAGGTTTTCAAAAAATCCCTCAGGAAACGCAGCACCCCACGCATCCCAAAAGACCTCGACCAGTTTGAGCGCTTGCGGTCCGCCAGCACGCGGATTGGCTTGCAGCGCACGCTGAGCATCGCGCGCTCTTTGGGCGGCAATGGCGTAATCAAAAGGCTTTGCCCTGACTCTATGCATAGTTGTACCTCGTTTGTGATGCGACGCGGACCATGTAGGCCGGTCGCGGTTGTTGATTAAGACGCAAGACTCACTCTGCAGGCCGGCTGAGACGAGCCGATGGCAGATCAATAAGCTATGAATGAAAGACCGGTGCTATCGCTGAGGCAAAAATATCGTTGCATGTCCCGACGTGACGGTCGCGCAAAAGGCACCCGGACTCCATTTAGAGCCTAGATAATCGCCTGTTTGCAGCACGACGGAAAGCACGATAGTATCCTCTGAGGAGTGACCTATTTTCACCTTAGCATAGAGCAATGGTTTGTCCAATTAAAAATATAGGATTGGTAAATATTTTTGGCGAGGTCATCGACAAATGTCTGCAAAGCCCTGGTGGAATAGCGCTTACAACACAATGATGGATCGGCTTGCTCAGCCAGCGATGCTTTATCCAACTGCTGTCGAGATGTTGCAAACCCAATGCAGCGACCTTCGTGCGCTCACAGCTGCATACAAAGTAAATCAAGACGATGAGCGATTTGATTTATGCCTCTCCTACCTACAACGCTTAGAAATGGCACTAAATCTGCAGCAATGGCGCTTGCAGATTTTGCAGGCAGTAGATTTTACGTCGGTGAGCAAGCCTCTCGCAATGCTTAGCATCAACCAATGCACGCTTTTGACCAAATGGGCCAAGACTAATCATGCCGCAATAATAAAAAGGCGTATCAGGGATGATGCAGATTGGGAGAAATATTTGCAATTAGAAGATGAGGTAAAAGCTGAGGAGCACAAATTAATATCCCTGCCCCAGTCTCGATCGACCGACACTCAAGCAAACACGCCAAATAAAATTAAATATGAGTTCACAAAAAAGGCAATGGTGGCACTATTAAACACATTGACTGAGAATGGCCAAAAACTTGAAATGAACCAATCGACAGCAGAGCATTTTGAAACATCAAAGGCAGCGATAGAGCGCAATTTACAATTGTTGGATTGTTTGGCGGACCGTTAGAAGTGGACATAGGCCGCCTTGCGCAGCACCAGCGGCCGGCAATCTGTCCTATCTCTCTACCGTTACTAATCCATTTGTAATACACGGATCAGCCAGTATTTCTGGTGCCAGCCAGATTTGCCGAATGAGAGCAGGCAAAGAAGGGAGAGCAGATCGGTGCCAAAATGATGGTGGCATCCATTGATATTCAAAATGGTTTTTAGAGGCCTTGGAGAGATAGAGCAGATTGTGTAGGCCGCCTTGCGCAGCACCAGCGGCCGGCAATCTGTCCTATCTCTCTACCGTTACTAATCCATTTGTAATACACGGATCAGCCAGTATTGACCGGATATCTAGATCTTCGAAGCAAACTTCTGCGCATACCCCGTCATCTCCACATACCCTGCACCTTTCACGGCCTTTCCCTTGGACTTGCCGCTCAGTCTCACCGCCCCCTCCCAATACGTCACTCCCGTCGAGCGCTTGGTATTGAGCTCCTGATCCGGCATTTCCGACTCCACCGTCACATCCAGATCCGCGACCTTGCTCGATAGTTTCCACCCCATCGGATACTTGCCTTTGCTCTTAGGTGAAACCCAATACTTGGTTGGTGTCACCACAAAATCACCCAGCCCCAGGTGACGCGCAGACCCATCCGCCTCAACGATCGTACCCGACGACTGCTTTTCGACTGTGCCATCTGCCCGCCTCAGCAGATAAGCCATAAACTCCCGATTATCATCCAGCTGCAACGAAAACCAATCCCAGCCCGACTGCTCCTCAGTCAATTGATTTGACCCAAACTCATGATCCATCCAGCTCAGGCCTCTCACCTCACTGGTCTTGCCATGATCTGTGATCAAACCACGCGTCTCGAGCCTCGTCATCGAATAATAATGGGATGCGCATCCCACGCAATTGGCCTTTTGGCTCACCCCGTCCTTACCATGCACCACCGGATGCTTTAGATCAGTCAAGAGCAGGTCGATAGCAAAATCCGGCCCATCGGCTTTTAACACATACTTGTCGCCCAATTGCATTGCCGACCAGTTTTCGTTATGCACGCGATACGCGGACTGGCTCGCCCCTGCAAGGCCGAGAGCGGCTCGATTGAGCTTTTCGTAAAAATAAAACTTTTTACCCGACAGATCGCTCACCGCAAAATGCGCCAGATAAAAATTATCCAGCCCCCAGGCACTCTTTTTATCGATAGCCGGATTATCCGCACCAGTCCTAAAAAACGTCAACTCATAGCCGTACCGCTTGCCGTCCTTGCTCTCCAGATGCCCCGTGTAGTACCACCACTCGGTCTTAAACTCATCATGCGAAAAATGATCCTGCGGAAAGTGATAAACATAACCCGGCAGAGCCTTGCGATACTGCTTATTGGCAGCAGCCACCGGCGATGCGACGTTGGCGACTATAGCGATAGCAGCTAAACAAGCCGCATATGACGATTTGTATTTCATCTATTTACCCTGATCATTTTACTCATCTCTCACCACAGACGGTGCAAGAGTCCTCGCAGCGAGCCTTGCCGGCGGTATGCCAGACGCTATCGCCGTCACCAGCACCAATATCCCCGACTCAACTATAAAGTCGACCGGGATCGAGTATTGCACGCTCCAGCCAAAGCTCTGCTTATTGATCACATAGATCAGCAAGAGCGACAAAACATATCCCAGCCCCAACCCACCGATATTACCCACGGTGCCCAATATCGCGGCTTGCAACAGCACCACTCGCGATAGCTGCGCCTTGCGCGCTCCCAGATACCTGAGTATCGCAAACTCCCTCTTGGACTCGAGCGTCAGGGCAAAGAGAGCATTCATCACAGACAATAGAGCCACCGTCACCGCTATCGTATGCAATGCATACGTGATCGCAAAGGTCCGATCAAAGATCCTGATCGCCTCGCTCCGCAATTCTAGAGTACTCGCGATCGATATATGCCGGCCGGCCTTAAATCTATCGAGTATCGCCTTGCGTACCTCATCCAAACGCGGCACGCTGTCCGGCTCCAGATAGATTGCAATGGAGGTCACCGAGTCGTCTCCATACAGCTTTTTATACAAATCTCTGGGAATAATCACATACCCCAGATCACTCGCATAATCATAATAGATATCCTCTACCACAAAGGACTTGTCACCTTGCGGTGTTGCCACAGTCACCGAGTCACCACGCTTGAGGTTTTTGCGCACCGCAAATGGTTCCGATATCATCGCTCTATAGCCGACTAGTTGCTTGCACACCTCCTTGTTACTGCGCCCCGACAAAAACAACTGATTGCCATGCTCCGCCAGGACATCAAAGTCCGCCGCAGCCAAAAATGCCTGCTGCCCACCGATATCCAGTCGCCGCTCCACAAACCCTTCTGCCGCTGCTACCCCCGGCACTTTCCTCACCTCATCGATCACCGCTCCCTGCAAGCGCCCCGATTTATTGCCCATCGCCTTGGCTTTGGACTGCATCCACAAATCCGCTTGAAAGCTCTGATCGATCCACAGAGTCACTGTCTTGCGAAATGATGAGATCATGATCGCCAGGCTCACCATCATCGCAATACCGATCATCAAAGACGCCGCTGCCACCGAGGTGCGACTGAGGGTGCCATTAAGAGTAGTGGCGGCCAGGCGCCCCTCGACACCAAATAGTGTCGGCAAATAACGTGAGAGCACAGGCAGGGCATGTGCCAGGAGAAAGGGCACGATGGATGCGCAGCCGATGATTGATAGCAGAGCAGCCAGATAGCCAAAGACGGGGAAGCCAGAAATGGCCGGTTGCAAGGACAGCACATAGGCCAAACCCAGGAGCGCTGCGCCAATCAGCAAAAATGGCCACTGCCAGCGCCTGAGCCGCGACTCCTGCGAGTTGCGTCGGGTGGCTTCGGCTGGGCTGACAGAGCTTGCCTCCAAAAGCGGTGGCCAGGCAGCAATCATAGTCAACCCCATCCCAACCGCAAACGCCAGTAAATATTGCTCCGGCCTTGGATCGGCGCTTTCCATAGGGATCTTAAAATAAAACTGCTGAAAAGTCTTTGATACCGCCTTGAGTGCCCCGTCCGCCATCAGGCGACCGACCAGGATACCGGATGTGGTGCCAAGCAGTCCCAGCAATAAGGCCTCCAGCAAAAACATCCTCATAACAATAGTTTTTGCCACGCCCAGCGCACGCAAGGTCCCTATCTCAGGCCGCCTCCTGAGCACTGTGATAGTCATCGTGTTGTAGATGAGAAACATCCCCACCATCAATGCGATAAATGTCAGCGCCAAGAGATTGTATTCAAAAGAGCGGGTCATCTTGTGTGCCTGCTCCATTCGCCCCTCTGGGCTTGTGATCCGCAGATCAGGAGGCAGGGAGGCTCGCAGCTTGGTTTCGACTTGCGCCGAAGCATCCGGCGGACAGATCAGATCGATCCGGCTGACCTTGCCGCCATTTTGCAAGACCTCCTGCGCACAGGCAATATCTGCAATGATCAGGTTGCCGCTATAGGCACCACCCAGACCACCACCGCCCATGACATCAGCCACGGTCAAGGACACCAGACGATCATCCACATAGAGTTTGACCTCACTGCCCTTGCGGACGTCAAGCCTCTGCGCGAGGTTAGCTCCCACCAGACAGGTCGCAGGACTAAACACCGATACGTCGCTCGCGGCCTTGCCCGCGACACCATCATCAGTGACACCTACGGGCTCCGCCTTAGCATCGGCCTCTTCGTTTTGATAGGTCTTAAAATCAGGATCAGCCAGCATATCGATACCGACTAGCTGCACCATCTCCGTCTCGCTATCGCGTCTCAGCAAAATGACGTTTTCGTCGATGATCGGACTGTATTTGACCCCGATCGATGTCAACGGGGCGATATCTCTGATGACACTCTCATCAAATACCGTGCCGACCGCAGGCGCGACCTCTAAATTGGCCTTGCCAGACACCTTGGTGACCGTATCGCCAAACCGCGACAGCGCCGTGCTATTAGCAATACTGATCGCCAAAAACACACTGACACCGAGGGCGATGCCGGCCACAGTCAGGAGACTGCGCATCTTGTTGTGCGCCAGATCCCTCAGGACAAATCTCTTAAACAGATCTATAAAAGCAGCGGGACTCATGTGACGATACGGCCATCCTTCATCTGGATAACACGATCGGCGATCGCCGCCGCCTCAGCGCTATGCGTAGCCATGATCAAAGTCTGCCCCAGCTCCTTATTGAGTTTGGAGAGTAAGGCCAGCACCATCGCACCATTATCGGAGTCCAGATTGCCTGTAGGCTCATCCGCTATCACGAGCTTAGGTTTGTGGATCAATGCCCTAGCAATGGCCACACGCTGCATTTGACCGCCCGAGAGCTGAGCCGGAAAAAATTGGTCGCGATCCTCAAGTCCTACCAGGTGCAGCATCTCGCGCGCCGCTGCCATTCTTTGCTTATGAGACTGTCTCCCCAAAAGCTCCAGGGGCAGGGTCACGTTTTCCAAGACTGTCAAAGTAGACAGGAGATTGAAAAATTGAAATATGAAACCTATCTTTTCCCCTCGTACCGCTGTTATTTTTTCGTCAGATAGCCCTTTGAGCGATATGCCATCAAATGCAATATCGCCCTCCTGTATATCGTCGAGTCCAGCGATCACATTTAGCAGAGTCGACTTGCCACAGCCGGATGCGCCCATGAGGGCCACCAATTGACCATCCTCCACAGTCAGATCGACCTGTTTCAGGGCATGCACATCGTGCTCGCCATAAGTCTTGCTGACGCCCACGAGTTGCAGCAGTGGCATCCTTTTCTCCCCTTCACGTCCCTCGTATTATGCCTTATGATGGGGATCGTTCTGTGAACCACGGATTATTTTGATGCCGCAAAAAGCAAAAACAAAAGCCACTGCGAGATCGGCGTCCAGCTCAAAATCAAAATCTAATTCTAATTCTAATTCCATTTCTAGCTCCAGCACCCGTGTCCCGGCCCTGCCGCCACGCCGAGTCGTACCCATCGATGAGTTTTACAAAGATCCGGCCCTCGAAAGGCTAGCCTTCAAATACCCCTTGCGCGGCTACCAAAAAGAGATCGTCGACCTTGTCAACAAAAAGCTCGACGCAGGCGGCCGCGAGATCCATATAGTCGCTCCTCCCGGCGCCGGCAAGACCATCATCGGCCTGCAGATGATCTCGACCGTCAAATGCCCGGCCGTCATCCTCTGCCCCAATACCACCATCCAGTCGCAATGGGGACACAAGCTCGACTTGTTTTTGCCTCCCGATGAGGTCGACTTTGGCACCGACCATCTGCTCGGAACGCATGAGGATAAACCCCTCAAACCCATTACCGTCTTGACTTATCAGGTCCTCTCCACGCCCGGCCGCGAGCAAGAATACCTGGAAAAATTGGCGCACAACGCCTGGGCCAAGGAGATCACCAAGGGCCGCAACATCACCCTGGGAGAGGCCGAGCTACGTATCCTCGAGCTCTTGCAAAACAATCCCAAGGCTCATCAAAAAGAAATATCGCGGCATGTATCGAGACTCAGGCGCAAACTCAGCGAGGTAATGGATCTCAACGAGGTCCTGCACAAAAACGCCATCGAGCTCTTGCAATCATTGCGCAGGCAAAAAGTGAGGCTCATCCTCTTTGATGAGTGCCACCACCTGACAGATTACTGGGCTGCCATCATGCAGCACATGATCAAATACCTGGATGATCCCATAGTCATCGGCCTCACGGGCACCCCTCCCGAAAAAAAGAGCGCCAGCCAGGAAAACCGTTACCTGAGCCTGGTCGGAGACATCGACTACCAGGTCCCAACACCTGCTCTGGTCCGCGAAGGCGGCCTGGCTCCTTATCAGGATCTGGCATATTTTGTCGAGCCGACCGAGCGCGAGTTCAAGTTTTTAGCAGAACAGCATGTCGAGTTTCACGAGCTGATCGACGACCTGCTCGGTATCGAGGCACAGCAAGGCGAACAGATATTTTACAAACCACTGAGCGCCTACCTGCTCTCTCAGCTCGCCCGTTATGACAATGAAGCCGGCTTTGCGAGTCTGACGCGCACCAACGCACCATATGCGAGGGCATTTGTCCGCGTGCTCAATCGCGAGCATCTGCCTCGTCCGCGTGGAGTGGAGCTCTCCGAAGACTTTCTTGAGCCGCCTACCATCGATGACTGGATGCTCTTGCTTGAGGACTATGCCTCCGAGAGACTCAAGCTCTCCAGCAATCCCCTCGATCATTCTCTTTATACCAAGATCACCTCTGCCGCCCGCAAACTCGGCTACGGCATCACAGAGCAAGGCCTGCGCAAACAAGCCTCCCCGTCGGATAGGGTCCTTGCCTTTAGCGAAGCCAAGGCCCGCGCCGCCTGCGAGATCCTGGCACTCGAATACCGCGTCCTGCAGGAGCGCCTGCGTACCTGCATCGTGACCGACTTTGAAAAAATGTCGGCCACCTCGGTCAAGGGCACCGATGGCGTCTTAAACGAGGAGTCCGGCGGTGCCATCCAGGTCATGCGCGTCCTGCTCGATAGCCCCATCTCGCTGTATTTAAATCCCAATCTAGTGACAGGCTCGCTATTATTGGTCGACAATCGCATCAAGGACCAGTATCTAGAGGCAGCCCGCGAGTATCTCAAGGACAATGGGCACCGACTCGAGCTCACCATCCATGATGGCGACAAATATTTTGAGATCACCTCCGGCTCCGGCGCCTGGGAGTCACGTCTCTATGTCGCAATGGCCACGCATATCTTTGAGCGCGGCATCACAAAATGCCTGATCGGCACCCGCGGCCTCTTTGGCGAAGGCTGGGACAGTCAGTCGCTCAATACCTTGCTCGACCTCACCACCACCACCTCGCCAGTCTCGGTCAAGCAGCTTAGAGGACGATCGATCCGCATCCAGACCAACGACGCGATCGGCAAGCGCAAAGTCGCCAACAACTGGGACGTCGTCTGCGTAGCTCCGAGCCTCGAAAAAGGCCTCAACGACTACGAGAGATTTGTTCGCAAGCACGAGGGCTTTTTTGGCCTGTGTGACGATGGTCAGATAGAGTGCGGCGTAGGCCATGTCCATGCTGCTTTTTCTGAGCTCACGCCGGCCGAGGTCTTTGCCAGCCATGAGGACTTTAATAAAGAAATGATGGAGAGAGCCCTTGTGCGCGACTCCATCTACGATATGTGGAAGGTCGGCCAGCCCTACAAAAACCAACTGGTGCAATGCCTGGAGGTTAAAAAACTCCGCCGCCAAAATCTCACTCCTCCGCATCTCAAGGTCAACATGCGATACAAGGAGCACGCGCGCGAGCTGCGCGGTCATCTCAACGGCATCTGGGCCGAGTATCTCGGTCTTGGAGGCCTCGCCTCCATCGCCTTTTATTTTGTCGTAGCCAATCTAGGCCTGGGCCTGGCAGCGCTGGCACCCATGGTGCTCGCCGGATATCTCGGCCGGCTCAAGCACCGTTCATTATTGGGTCGCATCAAGCTCGAGACATGCAAACCCAATACTCAAGAGTCGAGCCTCAAAGACGTCGGCCGCGCGATCTACTCAGCACTCAGACAGTGCCGCATGATCGGCTCGAGCCCCGATGACAAGCCCGACAGCTATGTACAGGTCAGCGAAAGAGCGGATGGCAGCTATCGCATCTATCTAGAAAACGGCTCCGAAGACGACAACAAGACCTTTAATCAGGCAATGAGCGAGGTATTGTCCCCGGTGGCAGGACAGCCGTTCATCATCCCCAAATACGAGTTTCCTCTGCCGCCAGACCCCGATGAAGAGACCGAGCGCTTATTTTTTAAAAAATATCTGGCCGGTCGTCTCGAACCTCGAGTGAGTTCGTATCATCCGGTGCCAAATCTCCTGGGCAGATCCAAAAAGGGTCGCGAGGCATTTCAAGAGGCCTGGAACAAATACGTCAGCCCCGGTTATCTGGTAGAGACCCAGAGCAAGCCGGAGCTGGTCGACAGATATTATGGCATCGGGCCCAGTCTGGCTCAGCGCCTGCTCTGGGAGTGATCCAAAATCATTTAAGCAAAAAACAAATCAATCAATCTTTGAGGCGTGCCCGCAACAGCATGCTTTGAAATAGCTCAAAGGCTTTGTCGTCAAATTCGTTGTTTTCAAGTGCAGTCTGCAAAAGCTCACGCTCGTCCTGAGACACGATGCCATCGGCCATCACCATCTCGCGCAGGGCACGGGCCTCATAATGCGAGATCTTGCCGTCATCAGCCAGGGCTTCTTTTAGAGCATCCTGTAATGATTTAACCATCTACATCCCCTTATACTTAAAAACCATTTCTGTCCTTATTGATAATGCCATGAATCCAAACACTTCAAACACCGAAATCACCCCCAAAGAACTCAAGGCCATGCTCGAATCGGGCAAGGACCCAGTCCTCCTCGATGTCAGAGAGCCGCACGAATTGGCCATTTGCGCCCTACCAGGCATCATGCACATCCCTATGGGCGACCTGCCGCACCATCTGGACGAGCTCAAACCACATCAAAACCGCGATATCGTAGTCATCTGCCGCTCTGGTGCACGCTCCGATCGGTGCGCCATGTTTTTGCGGCAGCAGGGCTTCACCTCGGTCATCAATCTACTGGGCGGAATGCTCGGCTGGTCCGACGAGGTCGACGCAAGTGTACAAAAATACTAGACGACTGCTGTCTATTGCTCTAGGTAGCTTGCTGGCCTTGCTGCTGGTCGGCTCGCCCGCTCTAGCTCAGTCGGGTAACGGCAGCAACACTGCACCCGATCAATCTAGGGCTCAGGCTCAGGCCAACAACAACTCTACCGGCCAGCCCTCAGATATCCAGGGGACCCGAGCCTCCGATACCGATGCCATTTCGATCAAGGTCAATGGCAATGAAATATTCAAGATAAGAGATGGGGTGGGGCCTTTTTCAAAGGAAACCAGGGCCGAAAATGTCCGCACCATCATGGCCTCCGTGCGCAACGACCGCCAATACGTCAGTCTGCTCAAGCATATAGTTGTTTTTGATACCGAGTTTAGTAGCAATGTCATGATCGGCGAGCGCTGCCTGACAGTCGTCACCGATCACGACGCGGCCCTGGCAGGCTCAAACGATCGTCGCGAACTGGCCCGGCTCTATGCCTCCAGACTCAAAGACGCCCTCGAAGAAGACATCAAAGAACACGAGCCCCAAAAAATCCTCATGGCGGTCGGTCTGACAGTGGTCCTCGCGATCTTGATGATGGCGCTCCTCTGGTTGCTCAACTGGATCTTTCCCAAGCTCATCAATGCCGTCCACAGTGCAAAAAATATCAAGATCAAGTCCTGGCGCATCCAAAACACAGAGCTGCTCAGCGCCGATACGATAGTCGACGTCATCACAGGCACGCTCAAAGTGGCCAAGGTCAGCATCCTGCTGTCCATCTTTTTGATCTTTGTGCCTCTGATACTCTCGCTCTTTCCAGAAACACGCGAACACGCAGCAATGATGGTGGACCATGTTGTCACACCTATCACTCAAAACCTTTTGCCGGCGCTATTTGGCTATTTGCCAAATATCTTTGTCATCCTCGGCATCGTCGTCGTCTCGTATTATCTGATCGAGTTTGTGCATTTTATCTTTAAAGAGATCGAGCGCGACAATATCAATATCGCCGGCTTTGACAACGAATGGGCCGATCCGACCTACAAGATCGTGCGCTTTCTCATCATCACATTTGCATTTGTCCTGATTTTTCCCTACCTGCCTGGCTCCGGATCACCGGCCTTTCAACAGGTATCGATCTTTTTGGGCGTTCTACTATCCCTGGGCTCAACCGGCGCGGTATCGCACCTGGTAGCAGGGGTCTTTCTCACCTACACCGGAGCCTTTAAGGTGGGTGATCGTGTCAAGATCGCGGATGCCGTGGGCGATGTGGTCGAAAAGACGCTACTTGCTACTCGCATAAATACGATCAAAAACGAGCTCATCACCATACCAAATGGCATGGTGCTAGGCAGCCACATCATCAACTACAGCTCGTCGACCAAGTCGAGCGGCCTCATCCTCAATACCACCATTAGTATCGGCTATGCCACTCCCTGGCAGGACGTCCATCAGGCTTTGATCGACGCAGCCCTGGCGACGGAGCATATCATGCACACACCTCCGCCATTTGTGTTGCAGACCGGGCTCGAGGACTTTTACGTCAAATACCAACTCAACGCCTATACAAATGCACCACAGATAATGGCATATATTTATTCGCAGTTGCACGCCAATATCCAGGACAAGTTTAACGAGGCAGGCATAGAGATCATGTCGCCTCACTACGAAGCCCAGCGCGAAGGCCAAGAATCAACGATCCCTGCCGCCTACCGTAAAGGCTAATGGTGCCCAGCGCCGACCAAAATAGCATCCTGGACAAAATCAGCCTGAGGCTGATGCCATTTTTGATGGTGCTCTACATCATCTCTTATCTCGATCGCATCAATTTGTCCTATGCAGGTCTCGAGATGAATGAAGACCTCGGCCTCAGTCCAGCAGCCTTTGGATTTGGTGCCGGCATATTTTTCGTCGGCTATTGCGTCTTTGGCGTCCCGGCAAATATAGCATTACGCAAGATCGGCGCCCGCAGGTGGATTTCGCTGCTCATGATTGCCTGGGGCCTGGTGACGGTGTCCTTTCCCCTGGTTGCAAACGAAGGGCAATTTTACGTGCTGCGCTTTTTACTCGGCGCATTTGAGGCCGGCTTTTTTCCAGGCATCCTGTATTATCTGACGCGCTTTTATCCGGCGCGGGCCTATGGTGGTGCCGTTGCCAAATTTATGACAGCCATCCCTGTGGCAGGTCTGCTAGGAAGTCTAGTGGCCTTTGGAGCATTAGGGATGGGTGGTGTCGCAGGCATGGCCGGGTGGAAATGGCTGTTTATCATCACAGGTGTGCCATCGGTCTTATTAGGTGCGTCAGTCTATTTTGTCTTGCCAGACTCGCCCAAAGAGGCGCAATGGATGACGCAAGACGAAAAAGATACGCTCGCCGCTCTGATCAAAACCGAAAGCGGCACTGAGAATGCGCCGGACCAGGCCACATCTAGTTCGCCCAATGCCATCAAGCAATTTTTGACCTGGCATCTGGCTGTTTTGTATTTTGCATTATCGCTCATCATGTATGGCTATCAATTATGGCTCCCGCAACTGATCAAGGCCGACGGCAACAGCTCCAACAGCGCGATAGCGCTATTGAGCGCCATACCGGCATTGTTTCAGGGGCTCGGCATGGTACTGATCGCGCGTAGTTCGGACCGCCGGCAAGAGCGCACACTGCATATGGTGGTATCGGCAGGCAACATCACCCTGGGCTTTTTGGCATCGGCCCTGATACCAGACAATCATCTCAAGATAGCAGCACTATCGATCACTGCATTTGGCATCTGGGGGACAGTGGGACCCTTTTGGGCCGCAGCGCGTGCAGCTCTGCCGGCACAAACGCAGGCGACAGGGATTGCGTTTATCAATAGTATCGGTGCTCTGGGGGGCTTTGCCGGTCCATATTTTATCGGTGTGATCAAGTCCATCAAGGGTGGAGGTTTTGCTGATTGCCTGCTGGTTATGGCAGCGATGGGCGTGGTGGTGGCGCTGCTGGCGGTATCGATCAAGTCGGGCCGCTCCAGATGATGACAAAGATCTTCTCCTGGCTGTGGGTGCTGGTGGTAGCCTATTTAGCGGCGTGCAACATGGCTCAATCATGGGTGGATCACTATCCGCAGGCAGCGCCGGCCACCAAGTCCGTTGCCGTGCCCGTCCCCGCGCAAAAGCCCTCGCCTGAAGTCACGCCAAAGCCTAATACCAAAGCCGACGACAAACTCCTGGCCAGCCGCGCTGCGGTTATAAGTCGCATCGAAAAAACCCTCCACCTCTCCTTTCTAAAATTTGACCATGGCACTCTAGTCTTTACTCCGGCACCCAATGCCCCGCCTTTGCCGTCGGACGACATGCTCGATCGCAAGCTGGATCTGCTCAACACATGCCTGCGCGAAAGCGAAGCAAAAAGGCTCGAAATCGAGCGCCCTGGCGAGCATTACTATTATGTAGTGTCGGTCTATCATCCAAAGAGATTTAGCACCGGAGGCCTCGTCGACTATTACTGTGTCTTGGACAGCATCGCGCGGACAGTGCCGGAGCCGCATATCGGCTCAGCAGCTCGCTCGGCGGCTTTTATCTTTCTCGATCAGATTATCAAAGTACTCCAGGACATCTCGCGTATCGCCCCGGATGACGAGCAAAACAAGCTCAATCTATTGGTGGCGATTGAGGCGCGAGATAGAGACAGAGCAATGGCACGGTATGGCAAGGATCTGATCGGTTGGCCGACGGCCATATCGCACGCAGCCGCAGACCAAAACATCAACAAAACTAGACAGGTCTCGCCCCAAAGTTGGTTTGCGACGCGCATGCAGCGCTCATCGCTAGAGCGAGCCAATCGTATTGCGGAGCGAAATCGGCTGGAGGAGCAGGCTGCGCATGAGGGCATGTATTATTACACGCCTTTGATGGACTGTTACTCGTGGATATTGATTGTTGCCGGGATCGTAGTCATTGCAAAGACGCGCAAGCAGCTTAGGGCTGCCGATCTGGCCTTGCCGAGGACAGTCAAGTTTTGTGCGCCCAAGATCATGGTGACATTTAGCTTTTGGGGTTTTGTAGGGTCGGTGTTTCTCACAGTGATCATCGATGGGTTTGTATGGATGTATTTGAACAATTGTATGCCGCAAAGGCTGTACCCGTTTGCGTTTGCGCTCACCAATCCGGGGTGGAGATTATTGAGGGAGACCTGCGGATTTTACTCGATCTTTGGTACTTATATAGCACTGGCAATGGTGATGATGGTAAAGGGGCGGGGTGGCAAGATCTCGCATTTGCTGCGTTTTTGGCCGGAGAGAGATAGTTATGGATGGAAAGATGCAATAACCCTGGGGGTGGTGGCGGCGTTTGTGATTTTGATTATCGAGTCGCCGTGGGTCTGGGTGTTTAGCTGGTTGGGATGGAATGGTGATGAAAGCTTTACCAGTACGCTGATCGCGGCGGGATGGCTAGTGGGGTATTTTGCAAAAGAATTAGCGATGGTGGTGATCCTGGGGCCGATCACCGAAGAAATCGTCTTTAGAGGATTGGGGTTTTATGTGCTGAGGCAAAAATGGGGATGGTTTGCTGCGGCATTTGTGACGTCAACGGTCTTTGCCCTGATGCATTATGACTTTGAGCCGCCGGCGATGGCCAGTCGCTTTATCTTTGGCATGGTGGCGTGCTATGTGTACGAGCGGTCGCGGACGCTGGTGGCGCCAGTCGTGGCTCACATAGTCAATAATCTGATCTCGACCTCATTTAATGTCTTGTTTTGGACGTGTTGGTTTGCGCGCTGAGTGGCAAATAGTGTGCAGCATCGCAAAGGTTGGTGATGGACGCATACACGCACTCGATCTACCAAGACATGACTGCGATGTACGAGGCATTGCGGTCTTATAGTGATCGTGGCACGGTGACGGTAAAGGATGAAGATGGCGAAATCACCAGCCAATTTGCATTCGCGACTCATTTCAAAAAGCCCCATTTTTATCGGTTTGAGCTCAGTTTGATCGATCGTACCGAGCCCGCCGTGCTCTGGTGTGACGGAGCCGAGACTTATCTCAAGAGATATTCAAACGAAAAGCCCACGATAAAATCGGACATCTCATCAGGATTGGCATCAATGACAGGGCGCTCACAAGGAGCTCCACTACCAATCTATGCGATGCTTTTTGATGATGAGGATCAAATCACGCGCAAAAAATGGTCTGGTATCTCAAATGGTGTGCATCAAGATATCGTCGATATCGATGGCCAGTCGTGTCACAAGATACTGACGGGTGCAAACAATTATTTGTACATTGCTAAAGATAGGCTCACGATCCAGAGGATCGAGCGGCACATGCAGATTGCTGGCACAAATGTCGAAAAACTTTTGCGTCAAAGTCGATTTGAGTCGGTGTCTGGTTTTCGCTTATGGCTTAAGGCAAAGATAGAGACTATCAGGAATCCGGAGTTTGGTCAGGATAAGGACATCGAGCAATACACGACGATCGATTATGGCGAGGTCTGTCTCAATCCATCTATACCGGATCACGTTTTTGCGAAGTAAACCCACTTACTCTATTTTTTGCCATCTTCGAGCCCGGCTTGTCTTTCGCGATTTTGCCAGTATCTGTTGAGATTGCTATCCGAAGTCCCAGATCGGCTCAATGGCTCGCTGACATTGACGGCTTCTAGTATGTTGTTGGCTGACTTTTTGGCTGAGTCATAAGCATTGCCGATCTTTTCTTTGATGCCATCCATAAATCCTTCGGACTTGGCTTCGACTCCGGTACCTTTATTTTCTAAGGTAAACTTGTCGTATTTGATCTTTTCGGGCACGCCATCTTTGTTGGCATCAACGATAGTAATATTGTGGAGGCCTGTCTGGTCTTTAACGCGGTCGGCCATCAAAGTCATAAAAATCTTGGTGTCAGTGGGATCTGACATATTGGCTACGGATTTTTTGAGGCCGTCAAAGTCGCCGGTCTTGAGTGACTGTTCGGCGTTGTCTAATCTTTCTTTTCCGCTCACGATCGCCCCTTTGAGTGTCTAGCTCGCCTGCCATCCTTTGTAGTCTGACTATAGGGCAGACTTGTTGGCATTTTACGGGCGCGGGTGGGGAAAATGTTTGAAATTACACCTTTTTATTGGTTTGGTTTGCCCCAATGATGTCCATATACCGACTTACAGCCTTTTCAATCAGAGTACGGCATGAAGAAAAAGCACAAGCACAAAATGATCAGCCGCGATGTTGTCGAGAACGCCATGATCGATACAACAAGACTAAGAGCGGCCCTTCTTCTCGCTTGCACTGAACTTACTGGCGGCGACCCTATCGAAGCCTGGGGCCTCGCTGAAACTTTCTATGACGAAGCCCCTAAGCTCCTTGCGGTGCTAAGTGCCGAGACTGTCGAGAAAATGCCCGGCGGCCCCGCTAAAGTCGTACCCTTTCCTGCCATACAGCAAGGCTAAACAGGTCCCGGCGCTCAAAAAAACGCCCGAAATCAAGCAACGCAGGCTAAAGAGCTAGCCATCTAAAACAACAGTATACTCATACTGCCTAGCATAGTAAAAGCGCGCATTAAAAAATCCGGGAAATACGTATGGCCAAAGGAGTTGGTAAGAGCTATATTCGATAAATCAGCTCAGGGGCTTCAGATATGAGAATTCTTGTTTCAGTTTCTCTTCTTGTATTTGTGATATCGCTGGTTATTCTTTACCAAATTGGATTGCCTCCTTTTGGATTCGAGAATGCTTTCAAACTGATGCCCATGCTCCTTTTAGTAATGGCACTAATTCCGATTGCTTTATTGAAAACCAGATGGGTGGATGCTAATAACAAACAGACTGTCAGATATGCTTGTTGCCTGGCGCTTGTAATGCCTTTGTGTTTGTGGCAAGTCGGCCACATTTTGGTCATGCAGATAGCGTGCGTCGCTGGTTGTTATTAATTAAGCGCTGGAGCGGTTTCCCGCTCCAGCACCTAGTTTAGTGAGTCACGAAACTACCCGGATTTGGGCAACTATAGGTTGACAGGTCGGCTAGAGTGGGCGCAACGCCGTACTGGTAGAAATACTGCATCACTACTTTCAAGCATTGAAAGTTAGCACCTGGGTCCTTGTAGGCTTGGTATCCAAGAATATTGTCCGTGAGTTGCAAGAACGTTGCGGGGCTGTTGGAGGTATCTTGACGAACAACAAATAGCTCTGCCCAGATTTCTATGTTTGAGGGATCAACCGGGGCACCGTTACTTTTTGCTCTCTTCTGCTCCACCCAGTCCGGCTTGTCTCTCGAGTCTTTGCTGTCTTTGATTCCAGAGGCTCTTGTCGGTGCCCGCGTTTTCGAGTGGCGTCACAAAATTGACTGACTCAACGACCTGGCTGGCCTTTTCTTTTACGCTGTCGATGGCATTGCCGACCTTGTTTTTGAGGCCGTCAAAAAAGCTGTCGGATTTGGCGCTAACGCCGCTGCCTTTATTTTCGAGTGTGAGCTTGTCGACTTTGATCTTGTCGGGGACCCCGTCCTTGTTGTCATCAATGATTGAGACATTGGGCAGCCCGGCCTGATCCTTGACCCGATCGGCCATCAAAGTCATAAAAATCTTGGTGTCAGTCGGATCGGTGAGATTGGCGACCGATTTTTTAAGGCCGTCGTAGTCGCCGGCTTTTAGAGACTTTTCGGCGTTGTCTAAACGTTCGATGCCGCTCACGTGCGCCCCTTTGGGCGATCAACAATCGCCCGGCGATGGATTATCAGCCGTGTCTCCTGCTCTATTTATGCCCCAACTTTTGAGATTTAATCTACCGATGTTTAACTAACTAAAGATGGATCCCAGTGGACACCAGCTCACATCGCTGAGAGATTAGGATGCTGCACCTCACTAAGCGCCTAAAATCACCGCTTGTCACCGCTCGTCACCGTTTTGTCGCCACTTGTCACCGGTTGTCACCGTTTTTTGGCCCATTTTTCAAAAGCAAAAAAAAGATAGGCCCGGTCAGCAGCAAAGCGACCAGGCCCAGTTTTCTAAACGCAAAACGCAGCGCGCAAACAGCGCAACGCTTACTGCACCAGTTTTTTAAACCCACTACCAACTTTCGAGCCAAACGCCTCTACGGGCGCAAACAGACTCGAGAGCTTGCTAGGTGGCTTACCTTGCTCGATCTTATAAGCGATCTCATCGCATTTATCAGCTTTCTTTGCGATTTTTTCTTGCTCCTTCTCGGGCATACCAGGAGTCAGGCTCGCATAGGCACGATAATGCAGTGCGGCTTCACGCATTGCAGGCGCCTGATTTTTCCACAGCTTTTCTAAAGCCTCAGCCAGACCCATGTGAGCCTGTGCCAATCGAGGATTTTGATAAGCTGCATCGCGATACTTGTCGATAGCCGACGGATACTGCTTTTTCTTGGCCAGATCACTAGCCAAGGTCAACTGCTGTTGCGCCTTGCCGCGAGCCGACGCTACTTGCGCCAAGCCACGTTTGCTTCGAGCAGCCGCATCCTCGTCGTTAAATGATCCGCCTTTTTTATAAGCAGCCTCTGCCGAATCAAGATCTCTGATCATCAAAGCCATATCAGCCACGGCAAAGGCCGCCTGACTCGTCTGAGTATTGCCGATCACAGTATCCATCGCCTGTCTGGCTTCCTGGTATTTAAATTGAGCCAGGCATGCTTCGGCATAGGCAATCCGTTGAGGATCGTTTGTCGGGTTGCCGACTGTGCTCAGATCGACTGGCTTACCAGACATTGCACGCAATTTGGCATCAGCCAGGCGCAACTCCATATTGTTTGGATTCATCTGGATTGCTTTTTGGATCAGCCCTTCGGCCTGCTCAAAATTGTTACTCAAAAAGTAAGCGCCATTAGCGTCTTTCTGAGCCTTGACCACGAGAGCGCGAGTCATACCATTAACGGCGCCAGTATCACTAGGATTGATGGCGAGCACGTGATTGTATTCTTTCAAGGCATCATCGGTCTTTTCGAGACGCAACGAGATATCGCCAGCTCTGCGATGCAGATCTACGCTATTGCCATTTAATGCCAATCCAGAACGCAGATCCCCGAGTGCCAATTCGAGATCGCCACGGGACTCGCGGATATCAGCCATACGCAGATAAGCTTCGTCCGATTCGGCTTTGATGCGGATTGCTTCTTGGTATTCTTTGATCGCCGCATTGCGATTGCCCTGCTTAAACAGCGTGTCACCCATCGCAATATGCGCTGGAGCACTATTTTTGTTTAGAGACAAAGCAGTATTTAAAGACTTATAAGCCTCATCGGTCTGCCCCTGCTGCAGATAGGCCTTACCTAGACCGTAGTGAGCAGACGCCATGTCCGTGCGCAAAGAGATCGCCTGACCAAAGTCGGTGACAGCACTGGCGGTATCACCCATTTTGAGATCGATCAAACCACGTTGCACATAAGCCGACGCATAATTTTTGTCGATATTGATACCCTTGGTGAGCGAGGCACGCGCAGCCTGCAGATTGCCTTGCTCTTTTTGCACCATGCCCTGCACGATGTAGGCTTCGGCTAGATTGCTATCGTATTTGAGGGCCTGACGGCACAATGCATCGGCCTGCACCAGAGTGCCTTGACGTTGCGAGATAACAGTCATATTGGACGAGGTCAATCTATTGAGCTTGGTCATGGCCTGCCCAACCAGAGCCAGCGGAGTCTTGGGATTGACCTTGAGCGCCTTGTCAAACTGCTCGTCGGCCGCATCCAGCTTGTATTGCAGAGTCAGAGCAAAACCCAGACCAGTCAAAGCGTTTGTATCGCGGGAGTTTTTATTGACGGCCTTCCAAAAGGCATCCTGAGCTTGGGCATATTTGCCATCGAGCAAGAGCTGCTCGGCAGTTGCCACCTCGGGAGATACCTTGCCTTTAAACAACCTATCGCGAAATGCCTGCCGATTTACTTTATTGACGACGACTGCGCCTTTCTTTTTAGCGGCTTGAGCATGGGCAGGCGACAGAGCGACCGAGCCAGAGTAGCCAAGAGCCAGGGTCGCGGCGGTCAACAGTAACACTACTTTTTTCACGAAAAATCCTCCGTATGGCCTAGCAACAGATAGGCCACAATACAATGACACGTTAGCCCTGTTATGACATGGGCTGGCGCTAACATACATTGGCATCTGAGATCCTTACTAGACTGAGTTTGAGCCTGATATCGAGATATTTGCAAGCACAGAGATCAAGGCACAAGATCTGGGTAATGACGCAAGTCATGCCTAAAAGATTCCACAATCTTTTTAAAGCGCACTAATCATACGTTTTCAAGATGAGAAAATCTAAAAATCATCACGTCGGAGTCGACAAGCTTTGCGTAAGACACGCACCAACTGTATGCATGCCGTCATGGCAGCTTTTGCGGCCGCAGCACTAACTATCTCGTTGATACCATATACGGTCTCGCCTATATCTGCCAAACCAATCGCATCACCACCAATCAAAGCACCATCGGCGCCACCGACATCCTCACAGCCCAAAGGGAGGATTATTACATTTCCCCCCAAATCAATCGGCAACATTTTTATCGGCGACGATCTGCTTAAGACACTCCTGGGCAAAGGAGATTTTTTTGCTCAAGCCAAAGGCACAGTCAAACTGCCAAAAGCCAAGATAATCCGCTTCATCCCAAGTATGGATTTTTATAGAGATCCTAGTTGGATCGACAAACTCCCGCCCGATACATTTGATATTGTAGATATCAAATTTTTGTCGATGGACACCAGCGAAGAGTCGCTGTGCGACGATGCAGTCCTCAAACTTGCTCGCATGACTGGCATAAGAGGAGTCAACATCGCCCGCAGTGATGTGAGCGACAGAGGCCTGGCTGGCTTGGCACCACTCCACAATCTAGAGTGCATAAGGATGTTTTCGACCGAGAGCCAGGGCAAGTTTTTGTGGGGACTGCTAAGCAAGCAGATATCGCATATCAGATTATCGGCAGTCGTGGTGGGCGATCAAAACTTTGCGGCCATCAACAGATTTCCCAAACTTGATACCATCACTTTTGCAACAGCTCGCATCACTGACCAGGGTGTCAAAGCAATTGCAAACAATAAGAGTTTGGTTTTTGTCGATCTGCGCCACAACTCAGGTATCACTGATAAATCAATCGATACATTTTTAGCGATGCCGTCTCTCAAAGAGCTAAATCTCAGAGGCACAAAAGTGACCGCAAAAGGCGTGCTGAGGCTCAAAAATAAGGAACTGACCGGATTGGGCATCCCTGACGAATTTTTGCCCCAAGAAAAAGCCGCGATCAAAAAAGCATTTGTCGGCGTGCATATATTGCCTGGAGGGGAGCCCGCCCGCAAAGAGGTGGACTCCGACACCGAAACTATATTTAGCCCTATCACGCGTCAGCGCAAGATCTGACCAACTCTGAGGTCAGCCTCGACCAATTAATCAATCATCGCTGTTGATCCGGATGCCTGGCAGTCGCACCTGTGTCTTGTGACCATACCCAGCCTTGTCGATTTTTACAAACGGCACTCTCACATGCACAGAGCCATCAGCATTGTCGCTGTCGACTTTGACCAGAGGAGCACGCACCGACTTGCGTGTATCGGCATCCAAGGTATCGGTATTGATATGTATCTCATCGGCATCAGGATCACCAGTGATTGTGGTCACTTGGGAGGGTCCGCGCGACGAGTCGATGATCTCGGTGCGATGCACTTGCTGATCACCGATCACCGTGGTACTGCGTTTTTCTGTATAGGTACTCTCTGAGTCTGGAGTAGTGGTAGTAGATGTGGTGGTAGTGGTCTGACCGCAAGCGGCTACAGCACCAATCACCACAGCGCAACTAACGACCAGGGATAGGCGATCTGCCGCCATCTTGAGCATGTCTTTATTCTCCATTAGTTTGTCATTTCTAGGCGGGCCGAGCAAACGCCAGGCCCACGTACATCTAAACTGCTTACTTTGCGGCCTGCTTGGCCATTTCTAATTGCTCGTCGAGCTGCTTTAGCAAGACGCTGAGCTTGAGGTGAGTCTCATGCTGAGCAGGGATGAGGTCGTTTTGCATGACTGCCTTGACGGCACCAGGCAAAAACTCTGCCTGCGACTCGTACTGCACGAGTTTTTCGGCCTCTGCTTCTTCGAGTACAGCGATCGCGTCGCGTTCGGTGCCGGCAGCACCCTGCACAAAATTATTCCAGGCGCCCCAGATGCCGCCTGACCTGCTGGCATTGCCGCCGAGTTGGTTTACGTTTGCAATGAGCATTTCTACTCGCTTCTGGTGGCATGCGCGGCACTCGCTAAGGATCTGTTTGACGTCTGCGTGCACGGACTTTTCCAAAGCCAGGTCATAGGTCTCGACGGCTGAGATCTCGCCGGTCAAAAGCGCATTAAACTCTTCGTGAAATTCTCCAGCCATGACATATCTCCTGTATCGCTAAACATTTGGATCAGCGATACAGACCAAAGCCAAGGCCATTGGTTCCTTAAAATTTGGAAAAATACAACAGGCTAGCGGCCCAGTTTGTTTTCGGGACTTATCGCCTTGACGCTATTGCCAGTACAACGGTAGCACCAGTCAGCGTCCATTACTGCACCGCATACCTCGCAAGTGGGCATCGCAGATCGTCGGCGTCCGGTGGTGGCGGGGGAGTTGACCACTGCCTGGGGCTGAGCGACGGCTGGTTGTTGCTGCTGCACGGGTGCTTGCTGCACCGCCTGCGGAGCCGTCAAAGATTGAACGCTAGCAGTGGAGGTGACTCCTGGGCTGTGAGCTGGTGCGGCAACAGTCTGAGGGGGAGCGGGAGGCGCTGCCGGCATAGCCCGGAGTCGAGCACTATCGACCATCGCAAGATTGCTCAGAGCAGTCTGCACGAGGGGATTGTCCATGGGAAAAGACGCTTGATACATCTCAAGCACACGCTGACAGATGCCGCGCGCCTCATCGAGCCTACCCTGCCGAAAATACATCTCACCGACAAGGTCGAGGGTCCGAGCCTGCTCCACAGGCCCCACCTTGCTCACTTGAGTCTTGATGGCCCACGACCGTCCCAAAATATTTTCTGCCAAACTAAACTTGTGCTGCCTAACTAGAGTGCGACCCAGCGAATCCAGACTAAACGCCACTCGCTGGTCGGCGTTGCCAAACTGCTGCGAAATAATCACCGCCATCGCCCACATCGCCTCGGCATACGGCAGGTTTTGGGCAGCCTCTGCTTGCTGTCCCCATTGTTGATAGCTATCCCACTCTTGATTCATAGAAACCGTTGTTAATGGCACCCACCCCCGACGCTTTGCGTCCCAATCGTCCCGATGCCTGGACCGACTAAGGCCAATGTTCCCCTGTTGACAGAAACTAATCAACAAAGATCCTGATCATGGGAAATTATCAGCCGATTTTGTATGATTACCGGACGATAAACCCGATAAAAGCGTCTACATCATTTTAAACAATCATTTCTCAGCGCAGATCACTCTCCTTGGGCAGATGTTAGATGTCCTGGGAGGTCTATATCTGGCCTACGATCTCCTCGGCGGTGAGCGCGGCCCGCTGAGCAAAATCACACGCATTGTCACATACACACTCATTATCGGTCTCTGCTTAATCCCGGCTATGGGTCTACGCTTTGGCCTCATAGCCTCATCCGGCCTGGGTTTTGCTCTAGGGCTGCATCTCCATCGCATTGGCCAGGGCAAACCGGATAGTCTGAAATTTTTGATGGTATTGGCCACAATCAGAGCATTTACGCTCGCTGTGGCGATATACAGTGAAGGCCTCAATACTTTTGCGCTCTGTATTGTGCCGCTCATCTACTTGGCCAGCCTGGCGATGTACTGGCTCAAGCTCGGCCCTTCGACCTTTTACGAAAGCGCCAAGCGGCCCAGTTTTGGCATCCACAAACTGGCTACAGCCTGCGCCCTGGGCACCACTGCTGCCGTCGCGGGCTGTCTGTCTACATTTTTTGGTGCCGAGCACCACACTCTGGTACACACTCTCAAGATGTGCCTGACAGTCTCCTTTGCCACCGTTGTGGTGACGACGCTAATCCCGGTGATCGAATGGTACGCTGACAATATCCAGCCAAAAATGCTTGGCTATTTTGGCACCATATTATTTTTATTGGGCTTCATATTGCAGGCGATACCATCCATATGCGTGTTGATACCTTGAGCTTTAGCTTATAATTGGTCGAGTTTGTTGATACGAGGTGACAATGCAAGTTTCGAGATCAGGCGCCCTGGCTATTTGTGGCCTACTCATCGCCACATTGTCAAGCTGCGGACAGCTCCCCGATCCCAATGCCCCCAAAGAGGGCAAGGCGGCCGGCAAATGGGGCTATATCAACAAAGAAGGCAAGATGATCATCATGCCCCAATTTGACGAGGCTGGCGAGTTTGGCGATCAAGGCGCTGTGGTGCGTCAGGGCAAGATCCGGATGCGCATCCTGGCCGATCCGCCCGGTAAAGAGGGTCCGGCTCCAAAAGAGGATGAAATGCCCGAAATCACCCCAATGCCCGCATTTGAGGCTGAGAGGGTGCACGGCAAATTTATCATCCGTGAAGAGGGCGAGGTCATTTTTGAGCCTGACGCCAAAGATGAGCCTGAGGGTTTGTTTGGCAAAAACGGTCTGACCTGTGTGCATACCAAAACCGGCTATGTGTTTTTAAATAAAAAAGGCGAACTGGCCTTTGCGACCAGCTTTAGCCAGGCGCGTCCGTTTAGTGGCGGGTTGGCTCCGGTCAATCTGGGCAAGGAATGGGGCTATATCGACAAGACTGGCCGCGTAATAGTGCAGCCGCTGTTTATGGATGCTGGGTGCTTTCACAAGGGTCTGGCGCCAGTGTGCGTCAAGACCGAGGCAGCTAAGTAGGCGGATAGGCCGGGAGAAATGCCCGGTTGTGATGGTGTGGCGCGGGGCGTGATACTGAGCCGCGCGGCGTGGGCATAGTCATAGTATTTGAGAGCCAGAAAAATGCCCCCTACCATCAGTCGACGCACCATTAATAAAGCGCGTAACGCCAGAGGAATGCAGCTGGTGGAAATGGTCGTGGCACTTGGTTTGAGCGGGGTGTTTATTGTTTTGCTGTCCCAGATGATGAGCGAAAACATGAGACTCGGCACAGCGACGGCGACCGATCAGATGGCGACGGCGGCGATGGATTCGCTAGAAGAAAATATGCTGAATATGCCATATGGGCAAATCGAGAATTCCTCCAATCAGCAGATCCCAGTGGTTATCGAAGACGAGACTGACATAGCGATGTTTGCCTTTGTTGATGTGAGGAAAATACCTATGCAACAGAATCTTAAGGATCAAACATTGGTTTGGGGAGGTTTTAATCCTTTTACAAAATCTATCGATCCTACAAATCAATGGAAGAAGGGCACCGGTCCGTACTTTAGAGGCACTTTGTTCAAAACGGTCATAGACACGACAGTTGAATCATTTCCAGCAAAAAAAGTCACTTTAATCCTCCAGTTTATGAACAAAGATAGTGCCTCTAACTCTAGGATACGAAAGAAAGAATTTTTCGTTTTGAACAAGAGTTTTTGAGTCATGCGGAAATTGAGAACTCATTGCAAAACAATCGTCACAACAAAAAGTGGTCGAGCGGCTGGTAGATCAATTACCGGATTATCGTTGATCGAAATGCTGACAGCGATGATGCTTACTGGGTTTATCGCAGCGGCGACCTGTGACATGATGGCAGCGTTAGGCATTGTGTCTTTAAAGGCTGACAATCAGTTGTCATCGACCTTGCAGTGCAAACGTGCGATAGATATGATTGGCAAACAGATTCGAATGTCAAAAAATTTGTATTCGCCCAGTTTTGGCGTTGCTGGAAAAGTCATTTCATCACAAACATTGGTTTTATTTGTTCCTGTGGTAGAGCGCAAAGATAAAGGCGGCACTGAGGGTTTAGCTGTTCCCAACGCAACTGCAGATGGCGAAAGTTTCGATGTTTTTGCATACGAGGTAATGCCAGATAAAAACCGTCCTGGAACTGGAGAATTTGTTCTACAACGAACACTGCTATTGCAAGGGAATAGGACTCTATATTCGGATTCTTGTCCTTTTACTGTCGGAGTACCCCAAACTATAGCTAAAGGAATTATTGGACCTCAGGACCTTTCAACTGTCATCGACCCCGTTGCCTTGAACTATTCTCCAAAAGTCTTTGCGTATTTGAGAAATACTCTTCCTTCCCCGATATCTACTCCTGTTCAGCCAAATACTTTTCCTGAACTTAATACAGTAACGGCAGACGGTGGACAGGTTTCAGGTGTGGCGGTTCAAATGGAAATTCAGCCATCGGACCATCCGAATCAAATGATACGCAACACAACATTTGGATTGCGATCCGAATTTTTTACAAGGGCTCTTCCATATGTCAATTAACTATAGATACCGCAATTTGCGTAGACAATCTGGCTTTTCTCTTGTGATGGTGATGAGCATTGGATTGATCGGCCTGATGGGTTCAATGGCCATAACATCTATGCTTTTCAGTGGGAAGAGATATAGTGATTCAACTCAGATTCAAGACACTGCACTGCATGACGCACAAATTGCAGCTGATTTTGCGATACAAAAAATTGCTTACGCATATCAATCTAAAAATTTGAGCCTACTCTCAACAACTATTGCATTGCCTCCGAATCTTAAAACAACAATCAAAGCGGATGATCCACAACAATTCTTGATCAGCAAAACATCTCCGGGATACGATGCGTCAATTTTCAAAATTCCAAATGACAGATTTCTAATAAAACCCGACATTCGGCAAATCGTTTCAACTTGCCAAATAAATGGAATAAAAAGGCAAATCACCATTGTTGCATTGTTTTATTCTGAAGATATGATTGCAGGAAACTCTGGCCCTGGCGGATCCCCAGGGTCTAACAATCCAAATCTCGTTTTTGCTAACGCATTGAAAGCAAATGGTCAGCTGATATTAAACGATGTCAAATTTGGCACGCCAGAAAACTACAATCCCAAAGATGTTTTTCTAGTCTCGAATAGCGAACTTAGAATACCTCAAGCTTTAACAGCGAACATTCCAGGTTCTGTCAAAGTTTTCAACTCGAATCCGAATGCTACAACACTAGACCTTGCTCCACAGACGCGAATTGACGGTAATCTCGAATATAGTGGGAACACCAAGAATTACACTCCAATTGCGGACGTTGATGGTGATGGCGGCGTTCTAGGTGATGGTCGAGCTAGCACAAAGGATGCCATTATTAATGATGGCTTAAGCGAAGGTAGTCAAAACGCATTCCTACCAACTCAAAATGCAACCGAAATGGCAAATGTCAGATCCATTCCCGAATATGTCAATACGCCTCAAGGCCTAAAGATTTCAAAAATTGTCACCGATGTTTCCTCCACTGCTAACTCAGTTGCTGAGGTTCCTCCGATATTTCAAACGAGCTCTGCACCAAGCGTCGAAACAACATTCAACAAGGGCACCTACATCAGCGATTCTTTGTCAATTGGGTCGTCTGATACATTGAATATAAATGGCTCAACCCAAATTTTCATACAGAATAGCTCGGCGACAAATGCATCTTTCAATCTATCAGGCGCAGTCAACTTTCGAGATAATGGCCAATTACAGCTCTTCTACAGAGGAGCAAAACCGATCAATATTGATCTAAGCAAGTTAAATTCAGGAAATTTCAGAGCGCAAATTTATGCACCAAATGCGGATGTCACAGTGAAGCTTGCAGGAAAAACCTTCAATGGTTCCATAACAGCAAACAAACTAGATGTTAGCGGTGGTAATTTTGATGCAGTGATCAATCCGACAACCCTTCCAATGCCTGTCAATCCAAGCACAGGCATACCACAGAAGTTTGCTGTGGAAAAGATTTCTTGGACAGAATCAAATAAGTATTAGAAGAACAATCCAAAGCAGTGTTAGCTCGCCCTTCACTACCCCTACTCCACCTTCACCACACCAGCCAGATCCACATCGACCGACACTTCGCGATTGCCTAGCTTGAGATCAAAACTCCCCGGCTTTTCCGGCACGCCCTCAGCATCAAATGCCACACCACCCTGGATAGACACTCCAGCAGGGATCACCACTTCTTCCATCGTCTTTGTGCCAGTCTTGATCAGATAACCGGCGGGCTTTTCTGGAGTCGCAGCAAACGACGACACTTGTATATCTATTTGAAACTCCCTTGCCATGTCCTTTGCACGCCTCAGATCCTTGACCAGATCATGCGCTGCATTATTAAAGGTCAGTTGCTTGGTCGTATAATCGACCACCCTAAATGCAAAAAACGGCACAGCGAGAAACATCGCCATAAAGGCCAGGCTCTCGAGTTTGCGCACCATGGGCCATCTGAGCCACTTTGGCTTATTTTTGCGCTTTTGCTCCGGTGATTGAGATTCCGTCATGCAGTCTCGATATCGCGTGCCTTCTCCAGATTCAATTCTGCCACCATTGCCTCTCTCATGGCAAATTTCTGGATCTTTCCGCTCACCGTCATGGGAAAGCTCTCGACAAACCTTATATATCGCACATTGGGCACCTTGTAGTGCGCGATCTTTTCGCGCAGCCACTCGACCAGCTCGCTAGCGGTCACAGCAGGCTCGGGCCGCACCATGGCCCATAGCGCGATCTCCTCGCCATATTTTGCATCAGGCAGGCCAAATACCTGGGCCTGTGCAATGGCGGGGTGAGTGTGCAGTACCTCTTCTATTTCGCGTGGATAAACGTTTTCGCCACCACGAATGATCATGTCTTTTTTTCGGCCGGTGATATTGATGTAGCCGTGGGCATTCATCACGCCCAGATCGCCTGAGTGCAGCCAGCGGCTGCTATCGATGCATTCGCGAGTGGCTTGCTCGTTTTGCCAATAACCGAGCATGATGCCATGGCCTCGGCAGCAGATCTCGCCCTGGGTGCCGCGCGGCACGATCTTGCCATCGATTGGGTCGATAAGCTTGATCTCGGCACCAGGGATGATGCGGCCGACAGTGGTAGCACGCAGCTCTAGACTGTCACTGATGGTAGTGGCGGTCATGAGAGGGGCGACCTCTGTCAAGCCATAAAATATGACGACATCACGCACGTGCATCTCGCTGGCCACGCGCCGCATGAGCTGCACCGGGCATGGTGCGCCTGCAAGAAAGCCCCCGTGCAGGCTTGTATAGTCGTAGTTTTTAAACTCGGGATGCTCCAATTGAGCGATAAACATAGTGGGCACGCCGGAGAGGTGGGTGCATTTTTCGCTCTGGACGGCTTTCATGACTGACAGTTCTTCAAAATATGGGCCGGGCATGACGATGGTGCCGCCGACGGAGAGCACAGCCAGAGCGGAGCTGACCATACCACCGCAGTGATAAAAAGGCATTGGGATACAAAATCGCGAGTCCGTATCGAGGGCCATGGCGCGAGCAGCGAGAAAGCCATTTTGCAAGAGGTTGAAATGTGAGAGGGTGACGCCTTTGGGAAATCCCGTGGTGCCTGAGGTGTATTGGATATTGACGGCATCGTCAAACTGCACGTCGTTTTCGCGATCGAGCAAATCGTTGATGGATACAGTGTCGGCTGATGCGACAAAATCGTCCCAGGCGGTCATCCCGCCACGTGCGGGCGCGGTGAGGGGCTCACCGGCTATGGTGGCGGTAGGGACGATGACGATGTTTTGCAGCTCTGGTGTCGATTGGCCCAATCCATCTAGCATGCTTAGATAATCGGAGCCGCGATTGTTGGCGATAGTGCAGAGGAGTTTGACTCCGCTTTGATTGAGGACATACTCCAGCTCGTGCGATCTATAAGCTGGGTTTATATTGACGAGGATGCCTCCGACGCGTGCCACTGCGTACAGTATCGCTAGCCAGCGCCAATTGTTGGCGGACCATATGCCGATACGATCGCCGCGTTTGATGCCGTGAGCCATGAGTGCGCGGGCGATAATGCGTGTCTGCTCTTGCAGCTCTCTATAAGTAAAGCGCTTATCTTCAAAGACGCTGGCGATCACTTGATGGTCGGGCTGCTGGGCGATGATCTGGTCGAGATGACCATGCAAAGTAAAACCCAGTAGCGACTCGTGGCAAATGCCGTGATCGTAGCTACTGGGTTGTATAAACTGGAGTTGTTGAGCCACTTGCTCTAGCTGTCCCGATTACATGGGGAAAGCGGTAGAGCCACCAAGGATCAATACTTTGTCGTTGACTTGCTTGACCACCTTGGTATCAGCAGCGGGCTTGATCTGATTGCGGCGGAGCTTGATCTGGTGTCCGCGCTGAGTCTCGATCAAGAGATCGACTGCATCATCTACTACAGGATCAGCAGTGACGCTGGCAGTAGGGCGAGTGATCGCTGCGGTCGGTACGCTTGCGGTCTTGTCGAGGTTGTTTGCCATTGCTTGCGGAGCAGCCTGCAAAACGAGCAGCGAGCCCAGGACAAACAATGCAGTATTAGTACGATCAGCCTTCATATATAGGCATACCTCTTACAACCGACCACCCGAGTATAAGCGCGAGCAAGCACTAATGGAAGGTTTATGCAAAAGTATTTAGGTTTATATGAACACATTCTAATGTCAAGAGAAGCCCGTGATGCCGCTTTGCAAGGACCATGACTGCAAAAGCACCACACGGTGCATATCTTGCATATCGATCCCACACCTTTCAGTTTACACCTCGACTCTTGACATCACCAATAGTTCCACAGCATTTCCTAAGTATCGTTAATAAATCCTACTCATATCTCTGTCCGCCCACCTCGACCCAGCCACCCATATGGCCACGACGAGTAGCGTGATGGGTAAAGTGTACGAGGCCGCCTTTTCTATTCCAGATGTATTCGCCGCTGATATTGATGATGGTGCCAGGTTGGATGGGCAAATATGGGGCAAGATCGATGTTATGTGCAACAAGGATCGTGGAGCCGTTGTCTAGAGTCAACAAAAACTTTTGGTGTTTGCTGCCCTGACGATCGTCGGGCAATAGTTTTTTGACTGGAGCGGTAAAGGTCACTTGCTGCTTGATCGCGTGTTGGTCCTGAGCGGAGATGACCTGATCCTGGCCATAGTCCTGCATTTGCTGGGCAGAGCCATAGGGCTGCTGAGCCATTGCGGAGCTATTGGTAGGCGTCTGACTGATAGGCGTCGCATCATGACGATTGGCGCAGGCGGTGAGGCCGGTAAGTACCAGCAGGGCAGCGATAAGGGAAAAATGATATTTGCTTATGAGTGTCATTTGTATAGGATATCCCAGTACTGGACGATATATGGGCGATTCAAATCAGTCTCAACCGTTGAAAACGCCGTGGGTTGTGGTATATAGGAGTTTGGAACTTTTGTAGGTTAAAAGCGCCTAATCATTGTCAACAGGTGTCATTGGAGGCTCAGCATTGTTATCGTCGATCTATCTGACCGGCAATACCTATAATCCCACCAATCCTCAGCATTACGGCCAGCCTTACATGCCGGATATGAGCATGGACTGGCGCAATTTTGCCCTGACCCGCCTGCAGTATCACGGACTACGTGTCGTCAATCCGTTGGAGTTGCCCTGGACCGAGACAGAGGTCGATTTTGCCGAGGAGGCTATCGACCTGGCCAATCTGGGCGATGAGCGAGTGCGTCGGGCCCTGGGCATGATCGATCAGTGCGATGGGCTCCTGGCCAATCTGGAGAGGCCGAGCTTTGGCACGGCGATGGAGATCTTTTATGCGCACCGCACTGGCAAGATGGTGACGGTGGTCGGACAAGGCCCTTACAATCCATGGGTTTTGAGCCACAGCCAAGCCAGGTTTAACGATATTGACCTCGCTTTGCAGTACATCATAGGGCAGCAGCCGTACAGCGATCCGGTCGACTGGGCCATCCAGTATGAGTCTATTTTGGCCGATCGCTACGAGCAGATGCCGCCTGCAGGCGAGCCCGACTTTAAGATCATCGGTGGCGACTTGCCAGTTTTGGTAATAGCGCCGCATGCGACTGCTTTTTGGCGCGAGGGTGAGTTTCACGAGACAGAGTCTTTTACCGGCAGCATGGCCGCTCTGCTCAATCGCGTGACTGGCTGCAACGTCATGCATTCCAATTTTTGCATGGCTGCCGATCCTGGCTGGTACCTCGATACGCCGTTTAGACAGGCTATGGCGGAGCAGATCAAATCGCTCAATATCGGCATGGTTGTGATGCTAATGGGTGCGACCTGGCAGGAGGCGCCCGGCGTACAGCTCTCGGCCTATGGACTGTCTAACCAGCTCCACTCTGATCGCTACAATCTTTATTTCTCACAATTGCGCAATGGTCTTTCTCAACTAGAGCCCATCTCCTCCAAGGCTTTCGATCAGCATATCCGGCCGCTCGCCGACTTTGTGGGCGACACTCTGGGTCTGCCAGTGATGGTGACGCGTCTGCACAAACGGTATCGTATGCCGCGGTTGCAGGCTCAGCAGTTTAGCAAGGCCACTCAAGCCATAGCGCAGTTTATAGGTGATGTCGGCACCCATCTGGAGTTTCATCGCAAAAGGGGGCAGTGAGTGCTATGCAGGACGCGATCATCGTCAATGTGACGGCGCCTCAGGATGAGGCTGAGCATATCGCGGACGTGCTGGTGAGGCGTAGACTGGCTGCCTGTGTCAATATCGTGCCTACTGTGAGATCTGTCTATGAGTGGCAGGGAGAGGTCGTGCAAGAGGACGAGTCTTTGTTGATAATAAAGACTGAGGCTGCCCTCTACGATCAAGTAGAGAGTGCCGTAAAAGAGATGCATTCTTACGATACTCCTGAGATCATCGCAATCAAGATCGAGCGCGGATCGCCCGAGTATCTCCAGTGGATGAGCGCCACTCTGCATGTGGCAAAGGACTGAGGTTTGAGTATCCTGGACAAATCCATAGTCGATGTTTTTTGGCGCAGGGTGGAGCAAAATGGGGAAAGGCCAGCGATCTTGCAAAAGATCGATGGTGCTTATGTGCCGGTGATATGGCGGGAGCATGGGCGTGCCGTGGAGATGGCGATGGCCGGGCTGGCACAACACAGCGTGCGGCCGGGCGACAAGGTCGCGATCTTGTCGCAGCCGTGTCCTAAGTGGACATGGGCCGATTTTGCGATCCTATCCAATGGGGCGGTGACCGTGCCGATCTATCCGACTCTCGCTGTTGGAGAGGTGGAGTATCTCGTGACGCACTCGGACGCGGTCGGGGTGTTTTGCGAGGATCTATCCCAATTAGAAAAAATCCTGGCGCGACCGATCCCAACTACTCTGCGTTTTGCTGTCTTATTTAAGGGACAGGCACCGCCCTCGCCACCATCCGGCAATCTGCAGATCCTCCAGTGGGATGACCTCGCCGCCGATGGTGAAGTCTATCTGCTGGCGCATCGAGAGGAGCTTGAGGCGCGGCGCAAGGCTATCGCTGCAAGTGATGTCGCATCCATAGTGTATACGTCCGGCACTACGGGCGTGCCCAAGGGCGTGATGCTGACGCACCACAATTTTTTGTCGGTGGTCCAGGCGGCCTGCCGCCTGCACGATTTTAAAGAGACTGATATGGCCTTGTCTTTTTTGCCTTTGTCTCACGTGTACGAAAGAGTCGGTGGGCAGTTTATGGCTGTGCAGGCGGGTATACCGACTGCTTATGCAGAGGCTATCGATACTGTGCCGCAAAACATGGTGGAGACGCATCCGACCATAGTCAACGGCGTGCCGAGATTTTACGAAAAAGCCTATCAAAGGATCAAGTTTGAGAGTCGCAAACTGCCCAAAGCGCAGCAGATCTTGATCAACTGGGCTCTGGGCCTGAGCAAAAATCTCGCCGATAGACCTGGCGGTACTGGCACTGATGACGGTGGCACCCACGAGTTTAATATCATCAAACAATTGCATATCGCCGAGTTGAGAGCAGCCGATAGGCTCGTGTATAGCAAGATCAGGAGGCGCTTTGGCGGCAAGCTACGATTATTGGTATCGGGGGCGGCGCCATTGCCTTTGGAGGTACAAAAGTTTTTTGATCTGATCGGACTCAATATAGTCGAGGGCTATGGTCTTACAGAAACAGCAGCGCCTCTGGCTTGTAATGCTCTGGAGACCAATCGGCCAGGGACGGTCGGCAGACCTCTCGAGGGTATCGAAGTCAAGCTTGCCGAGGATGGGGAGCTATTGGTGCGTGGGCCTTCGGTGTTTATCGGATACTACAAAAACGATGCCGCAACCCAGGAAGCCTTTGAGGATGGTTGGTTTAAAACCGGCGATATAGCGGAGATAGACGCTGATGGTTATATCGCGATCAAAGATCGCAAAAAGGACATCATCATCACTGCTGGTGGCAAGCATATTGCCCCGCAATATATAGAAAACTTGTTTAAAGGCGAGCAGCCCATCAGCCATTGTCTGGTTTTTGGAGACAGGAAAAAATTTGTGGTGTGCTTGTTTACCCTCAATCCCGATTGGCTAAAAAATCATGCGGCAACGCACAAGATCACGGGACTGGCGGCTGAGGATTTGGTCAAACATGACAGCGTGATCAAAGCTGTGCAGGCATCAGTCGATCGGATCAATGCCGGTCTGGCCAATTTTGAGCGCATCAAGACTTTTCATATCTTGCCGCAGGATTTTAGTATCGAAAACGACGAGCTGACGCCGACCTTTAAGGTCAAACGCAAAAAAGTAACCGAAAAGTACCGCCAGATCCTCGATTCGCTTTATCCCAGCGAAGATTAATTTTGCTGGCTTTCGCCGGATAAGGCTCTTACAATCGGCATATATTGATAAAAAGTGCTTTACTTTCCCTTGGCAACTCTTTATTATAGGGCCACCTTACTATTCGTTCTCACCTTTTTTAGAGGACAGATCCACATGTTCGAATCATTTGGCAGAGGCTTTAAGATGATCTTGGCCGCCATCAAGATGGGATGGCAGGACAGGCGTCTTTTGCTGCCGGCCTTGATGACTGTCTTTTCCAATTTCTTTTTTGCCATCCTGCTCTTTCTCGAGGGCAGGACTCGCGTACCAGCTGCTACTCAGGCGATGCAAGCCGGACAAGAGGCAGCCGCCGGTGTCGCAAAAAATGCAGGGCACCACATTGCTCAGCACGGCCACAATCTCATGCAGGCAGCAGGCCATGCCAAACACGGCGTCAAGGGCGCTCTGCAGCCTGCTCAGGACTCTATCCAGCAGTTGATGGGGCAGACTGCGCTCAATGGTCCCTGGGATCAGAGCGGACTCGATGCCTTGCAAGGTGCAGCCAGTCCAGATGCAGTGCTCGCTGTAGTCGCTATTCTTTCTTTGTGGTGGCTTACAAATAGATTTCTCGAGGGCGTCACCACCGCTCTGGTTTACAGCCATCTCACCGAGGGTGCAGGCTCCGGCCGCTTTTCCACCTCGTGTGCCGCTGTCTTTTCCTCCCTGCCTGCCATCATCACCCTGGGTCTGGTCACCCTGATCGCAAAAAAGATCGCGCGCTTTATGCGTGACAAGCGTGGCTCGGGCGTCTTTGGCCTTGGCGTCAACTTTATCTCCGGCATCGTCGAGATCTTTTGGACCATGGCCGGACACTTGATCCTGCCTGCCATCGTGATTGAGGGCACGTCATTTTGGGGCGCACTCAAGCGCTCCGACCGCATCGCCCAGGGCAATCTCATCACCATTGGTATCGGTGAGATCGGTATCGACACTATCAACCGTATTGTGCTCTTTCTCGTATGGGCAGCGGGCGCTCTGGGTTGCGGCTATGTAGCCATGAGCCACACTCCTCTCAACTCGCCTCTAGTCTTGATGGGCGGCACAGCTATGATCTTTACGATCATCTCTGTCACTGCCGCATCGATCTATATCAGAGCTGCTTTTTATACTTGCCTGTATGTCTGGGCCATCGAGGCCGAGGCACTCAGCGAGGCAGAGCGCCTCAACTATGCTCCCCCTGCTCCGTTGGCAGCGGCGCTGGCCTGATGAGCATCCCTCAGATCACATAAAAAGATCAAACAAAAAAGAGACCGGGTTTATCGCCCGGTCTTTTTATTATGAGTTTGAGGTTTGAGCGTGCCGCCTAGTTTTTGGTAGCCAGTGTCGTGACATAGGCTCTCTCTCTCGACCAGACATTGATCTTTTTGGCCAATCCCACTGCTCCGAGCATGCTGATCACCCAGTAAGCGGGATCAAACTCCCACCATTTGAGACCGCTCTTTGCAGAGCCAGGTGTATGGTGGTGATTGTTGTGCCAGCCTTCGCCAGTAGTGAGGAAGGCCACCCACCAGATATTGACGCTATCGTCCTTGCCGACAAAATTGCGGTAGCCGAGCTGGGGGATGTGGCAGATGAGGTTGAGGAGAAATGGCAGTTGCTGTGCGGCCAGGCCGGCAAATACGCTGACCAGGGCGATCTTGTAGCCAAATATAAAGAAGAGCAAAAGACGCGACGAAAAGCCGATGATGCTGTTGAGAGCATGCATACGACGCCAGTCGCCACCCTGCTCGAGAAACATGTAAAAAGGATCTTTGATCAAATCCTTGGATTGTCTCTGAGGATTGAGGTCATCAGTGTATGAGTTTTTGAAGGCCCAACCGATAAATGAATGAAATATGCCATAGCGAGGCGAATGCGGATCGTACTGTGTATCGACAAATCTATGATGGCCTCTATGGATGGTTGCCCACCATATGGGTGAGCTCTGGAAGGCCAGATATCCGGATGAGACAAAAAAGTACTCGATCCACTTGGGACAGCTAAAAGACCTGTGCGCTAACAGGCGGTGATATCCGACAGTGATACCAAGCATATGATAAAAATAAAAGATCACGAACAGTGAGGCTAGACCGAGCCAGCTGTCGCTAAATATGTGTTTGACTGCAGCAACAAAGTTGCTCGCATCCAGGGCTAAAGGCATCAATAGTTCTCTCAGAAAAGCCGCAGCTTTGGGTATATGTGAAAAATCGATGCAGTTTTAGCGGAGATACTACGAACATAAGCGGTTGCACACAATTTGTCATGAGTCTAGCGTAACACCCCAGACAACTTTTGACTGCCAATCTGAAGAAATAATCAGACCATACTTAAAGCATCAAAACGGCCGGTCTATTTTAACTTTGTGAAAAGTTTAGGGGGTATATACCATTTGATCGTGCCTGGCATGGTCGATGGCAGATCGGGCGTGTCGATGCGGCAAACAGCACCCTTTTTAAAGGGCATGACAAACTCTGGTCCAGCATGAATAAGCGCCGAGGCGATCATGCCCATGTCGGGCTCGTGACCGACCAGTACGATCTGGTTATAGTTGGGATTTTGGTTGAGATGCCGCTGGACGGCCTTGTAGAGGGCGCTCATGATGACGCCGGGCGCCAGGGCGTCGATGGTGGCTATCTCCAGACCGTATACGCTCGCGATGATCGTGGCCGTTTCGCGCGTGCGCACATAAGGACTGGCAAGCACCAGATCTGGTTTCACCCCGATGTCTTTTAGCCCCTTTGCGACTATGCGCATCTCTGCTATGCCTTCATCGGTGAGATTGCGCTCAGAATCCCTGCTCATGCCGGGTCCAAGCCGATCGATAGCAATACCGTGACGCACCAGAAAAAGTTTCATCGCAACCTCTCATCCCAACGGATAACATCATTTATTTTACAGATGGTAAGCGTAGAGCCTACTACTAAAGTTTGGTCCAGTGGTTTAAGATGGGCTTGTGAACAGCCCAAAGCCACGATTGATAGGACTTGACATTGGTGACCGCCGCATCGGCATCGCCATATCGGACCCACTTGGCTATACGGCTGCCGGACTGGAGACCATCGAGCGCACCAATCGTGACAACGATGTCAGACGCATTGCCGATCTAGCGCAGCGTCATGGTGCCATCGAGATAGTAGTGGGTCTGCCCTACAATATGGATGGCTCTACCGGTGATCAAGCCGAAAAAGTCAAATCCTTTTGCAAGCGTCTTGCTCGTGCGACCGGCCTGCCGATCATCTATGAGGACGAGCGCCTCACCACTATTTCTGCCATCCGCACACTTACATTGCAAGGTGTCAAAACCGGCAAAAACCGAGATCTTGTCGACAAGCAAGCAGCGGCGATCATCCTGCAAAAGTATCTGGATCGCAAGACTCCGCCGCCCAGCGCTTAGTTGTTTATTTCATCTGTGTATAGGGCTGGCTCTTAAACTAGGCCTTTCATCATGCCGCGCCAGTAGATCTGCGGCAAGAGATCTTTTTTGAGTACGTACATCGAGTATCTTTCTTCGGATTGGTCGAGAGGAAATGACTCTGCTGGATTGAGATCATAATCAAACTCAGCAAGGATCAGGCGTCCATAGCCTGTGACCAGTGGGCAGGATGTATAGCCGTCGTAGCTAGCCTCGAGGGCGGCGCCTTTGATCTGGGCGGCGAGGTTTGCCACCACCACTGGTGATTGCTTGCGGATGGCCGCACCGGTTTTGGAGGTAGGTAGATTGGAGCAATCGCCCAGGGCAAAGACATTGGCATAGCGATTGTGCCTGAGAGTATGCTTGTCTACATCGACCCAACCGGCCGTGTCGGCGAGGGCACTTTGCTTGATAAAGTCCGGTGCACTCATGGGTGGTGTCACATGGATCATGTCAAAATCGGTGGTGGTGATGTCTTGGGTATCGAGATTTTGAAAAGTCGCTGTCTTTTTGTCGCCGTCTAACTCGATGAGATCTGTGCGAAACCAGGTCTGGATGCCCTTGCGTGCCACTACTTTGTTGAGCGAGTCAGCGTACTTTTTGACGCTGAAGATGCCCGGGTTGGCTGAGGCAAAGATCATATCGATCTGGTCGCGGACTCCGCGCAGCCTAAATTGGTCGTCGGCAAGATAGGCGATCTTTTGCGGGGCACCACCGCATTTGACGGGAGTATTGGGCTGGGTAAAGATGGCCTTGCCCTTTTGCAAGGTGCTGAGCTGCTGCCAGGTGTAGTCGACCTGGTCATAGGCATAGTTGGAGCATACGCCGTTGCGGCCGATGGTCTCTTGCAAGCCTTTTACTTTGTGCCAGTCTATCTGCAGGCCGGCTGCCATGATGAGGTAGTCGTAGCCGAGATCGGTACCGGAGGAGAGTCGCAAGCTATTACGATCGGGATCTATTTTTACGACGCTTTCTTTAATCCATTTAACGCCGCTAGGGATGAGCAAAGATTCATCTCTTTCGGACTCCTGGCGAGGCATGACTCCGGCCCCGACGAGGGTCCATAGAGGCTGGTAGTAGTGCTTGGTCGCAGGCTCGACTATGGCTATGTCTATGTCGCCCAGGACGCGCATCAGGCGTGCAGCGCAAGAGATGCCGGCAGTGCCGCCGCCGACGATGACGATACGGTGGTGATTGTTTGACATGAGACGCGATACCCCTTAACGCCTGTTACGATCCAATATTTTTGCATCTTTGCAAATGATATAATCGGGTTTTTGGTAAAGAGAGAGATCTATTTAGATGAGTCCGCTTTATACGGTATTGATGGTCGTCGAGGCATTGCTCGGCGTTTTGATGATCGGTCTGATCCTTTTGCACGCTCCCAAGGGCGACGGTATGGCAGGGATCGGTTCTTCGGCCACGATGTTTTCGGGCAAGCGCGGCGCTGAGGCAGGGCTCGATCGTCTTACCTGGATTGTTTTTGGTCTCTTTATGGTCACATCTAGCGTCCTTGGTTTTGGCTTCATCAAATAATGTCGTCTTTTCAACTACCTACAAAAGAGCACAAGCACGATTATGTGCTCTCACAGTTTGACCGGATCGCGCGTGGCTACGATAAATCCAATGACGTGATCTCGCTCGGCATGCATCGCTCCTGGAAGCTCCGCGCCGTCGGCGAATTGCTCGGCGTCAATCAGGGTGGTCGCTATCTCGATGTATGTTGCGGGACTGGCGATCTAGCCATATTGATCGCTCGCATGGCGCATCGTGGGTCGGAGGTTATCGGTCTCGATTTTTCGCAGGGCATGCTCGATATGGCTGGTATCAGACAGGAGCGTGCTGAGCGTCGCAAGCCACAGTTGCAGGGCAAGCATATCTCTTGGCGTCGGGGAGACGCTCAAGATCTGCCTTTTGGCGACAAAGAGTTTGACGGTGCCATTGTGAGCTTTGGTTTGCGCAATCTCACCGATCTGCAGCGCGGGCTCGACGAGATGTCGCGCGTGGTCAAATCCGGTGGACGCGTGGTCAATCTCGATCTCGGTCATACGACCGTGCCGGTCTTTAAGGACTTTTACCAGTTTTATTTTAGAGAGGTCGTTCCGGTCATTGGCGGCATCCTGCAAAACGATAAGACTGCTTATACCTATTTGCCTGAGTCCCTCACGACCTATCCCAAGCCGGATGAGATCACGCGGATGTTTGCTAAAGCAGGTCTGACCGACATCAAGCATATCCCACTGGCACTGGGGACGGTGGCACTCCATGTAGGCACGCGTCGATGAATCCCCCCGGGGATCAAGGCAAACGCACTGGCGATACTGTGGGCAAGCCCAATCTGATGGTCTATGTCGGTGATCATTCGGCAGATATTTTTACTGCACGTGTTTTTGCCAGGCTCAAGCAATATTTGCCAGACCTACATATCTGGGGCGTGGGCGGGACCAAGATGAAAGAGACAGGAATGGAGCTGCTTTACGATAGCAGCGACTTTGCTGTGCTCGGGATCTTTCAGGTCGTGCACAAGCTGGCTTTCTTTTTTAAGATGCGGCAGCATTTGCTGGATGAAATAGCCAGGCGCAAGCCTGATCTTATCTTGCTTGTAGACAATGGTGGCTTTAACGTGCAGTTTGCCAACGCCATCCGCAAGATAAACAAGGACATGCCGATCTATTATTTTATTTCTCCTCAGATCTGGGGCTCCCGTCCATGGCGTATCAATGCGATGAAGAGCCTCACCAAGGTCCTGACCATTTTTCCCTTTGAACCCCCTATATATCAGGCCAAAGGCATCGCAGCCACTTTTGTAGGCAATACTGCCGCTGGCACCATGACACCACCAGAGCAACTACCCTCAAAAGAGGACTTGTGTGCCAAATACGGCCTGGATCCGGAGCGACCGATCATCACGGTCTTTCCTGGTAGTCGCAAGCAAGAGGTAAGGTCATTTATGCCGGTCCTCCTCGACGCGATTGAGATGATGCACACAAAAAGGCCTGAGGTGCAGTTTTGCATATCGCGTTCGACCATCAAGGCCGGGGCGATCATCCAAGACGCTTTTAATAAGGTGCAGGGCAAACTGAAAGGTGCGGTGCTCGTAGAACAGCCGGATACCCTATGGGCGGTCAAGGCGAGCAAACTGGCCTGGGTAAAATCTGGCACATCTACGCTCGAGGTAGCGATGCTCGGCAAACCGATGATCATCTATTATCGCGGTCCCTGGCCTGATTTTTTGCTAGTCATGGCCTTCAAGACAGTAAAAAATGTCGGCATGCCAAATATTCTTGCTGGCAAAACTCTGATACCTGAGTTAATCCAACTGGATTGCCGTGCCCAATTGCTTGTAAGATATAGTCTTGACTTGTTCGACGTACCGGCAAAATACGCCGAGATCGAGACTCAATTGGCACAGATCCGACATGCCGTGGGCAGCGAGGATTTTGTCGAAAACACCGCCAGAGAGCTCGTGGCGGTACTGGAGAACCCTGCTCTATGCCAGTCAAAAAGCTAATCGCTGAGTCCCAGATGCAGTTGTATTTGCGCATCCTGGGATATATCAAGCCTTATTGGCCATTGTTTGCACTGGGTCTATTGTCCGCTCTGCCGGCCGGCAGTATGGACGGTGCCATAGCCTGGGCGGCCGGTCAGGGTGTCAATCTGATCATCGAGCAAGGTCGCATCCATTTTATATATTACGTGCCACTGGCCGTTCTGCTGCTTGCTCTTGTCCAAGGCATCTTTGGCTTTCTCGAGTTGTATTTTATTAGGTTTGTCGGCGCATCAGCTATCCGAGACCTGCGCAATCAGCTTTTCGTTCATCTGCAAAAGCAACCTCTGCTGTATTTTCAAAATCAATCATCCGGCGTCTTGATCGGTAGACTGATCAATGATGTGGCAATCGTCGAGAACGCGATCTCCCAGACATTTCAGACGATGATCTCTCGCGTCATCACCCTCGTCTCCTTGAGCGTCGTCATCCTCTATCAATCGTGGCTGCTTGCGCTCATTGCCATCTCCATTTTTTCACTCATAGTCCTGCCTGTATCGATAGTCGGCAAGCGCATCCGCAAGCAAGCGAGATCCGGTCAAGAAGCCATCGGCGATCTCGTCTCCGTTCTCTCAGAGTCTATTCAAGGCACAAAAGTTGTGCAGGCCTTCAACCTCGAAGACTACCAGAACAAGCGCTTTGTCGAAACCAACGGCAACTTTTTTAACAGCTCGATCAAGGCAGCCAAGGCAGAGGCCATACTCTCGCCGATTTTGGCTATGATCGGTGCCGTCGGTATTGCCTCGGTGATCTGGGTGGCGGGCTCGATGATCGCCCACAAGCAAATGACCTTTGGTGCGCTGACATCATTTGTGGTGTCGCTCTTGCTGCTCTATGCTCCCCTCAAAAATATCGGCCGCATCAATGGAGTGCTGCAACCAGCTCTTGCAGCGGCTTCGCGTATATTTGACGTTTTGGATCACGACTCCGACCTGGTCGAGTCGCCCAATGCCATCACCTTGCAGCCGGGACCGCACAAGGTCAGACTCGAAAACGTGTTTTTCAACTATCCCAATCATACCGAGATGGTGTTGCGGGACGTATCTCTAGATATCAATCCAGGCCAGATGGTGGCATTGATTGGTCTATCCGGCTCGGGCAAGTCTACTCTGGTCAATCTCATCCCGAGATTTTTTGATACCACTGCCGGCACCATCTCCATCGATGGCATCCCCTTGCGCGATCTGTCTCTGGCGTCCTTGCGTGCGGAGATTGCCATCGTCAATCAAGACAATTTTCTCTTTAATACCACTATCGGCGAAAATATCCGTCTGGGCAAACTGGATGCGACTCAGCAAGAGATAGAAGAGGCAGCAAAAGCCGCATATTGTCATGATTTCATCATGACTCTGCCGGACAAGTACGATACGCAGATCGGCGAGCGTGGCACAAAACTCTCGGGCGGACAGCAACAAAGATTGTCTATCGCCCGGGCCTTTTTAAAAAATGCTCCGATCTTGATACTGGACGAGGCTACCAGCGCACTAGACAACGAATCAGAAGCCATGGTGCAAGAGGCCCTCAACAATCTCATGAACGGCAGGACGGTGCTCGTCATCGCGCACAGGCTATCGACCGTGAGGCACGCCGATATGATCGTAGTCATGGATAAGGGTCAGATCATCGAGACCGGCTCACACGATGTATTGCTGGCTAAGGATGCAGGTTATGCAAGACTGCTCAACGCTCAATTTCATAGGCCGACCGCTTAATATCATTGCGGTTTGTGCGATTTTGCTCATGGCTCTCGTTTTTGAGGCTGGCACCGCCTGTAGTGCGGCACCAAGCGAGGTAACGCTGCAGGCTGGGGCCTTGCCGCAATACGATGAGGGACAGTCGCAGCTCGACCTGGCGCGCAAATATTATGATAGGCGCATGTACAAGAGTGCTCTGGCGGCCATCGAGACTGGCCTCAAAGAGCCGACCGGCAAAGTCTCCGACGACGATCGCATGGAGCTGTCGTTATTGCGTGGCACCATAGAACGGACGGCCAGACGCTATACCGCGGCCATACAGGCATATAACCAAGCGATGGTGATAGGCAGGGCGATCGCCTCGACCAATAAAAATCAGAGCAAAAAGATCATCGAGCGCAATCGCGAAAAAATGGGCAATGCCCTGGCCTTCATGGCTATCTGTCTCTGTCGTCTGGGCAGCCGCGAGGAGGCGCGCAAAGTCTTTATCGAGAGCCGCGATTTGCTCGAGTCCATTGCCATCAATGTCAATTCAGCCACCAATAGCGATATGTGCAGCATGGTCGATGCGGCTATAGACGAGATCGACGGTAAGCACGCAATAGATGTGACCTACAAGGACAGTCTGCTCGTCGGACTCGATAATATCGAGGTCCGCGACCACTTTATCTTTTACACTGATGTGCCGCCTGAGCGCATAAGACATTATGCCGACATAGCCGAGGCGCAGTATGACTATGTCGATCACGAGCTCTTGCCAGTCAAGGGCGAGTTTCCGACCGGAGTGTTTTTATTTAAGACCAAAGAGGCCTCGCGCAAATTTCTCAATGACAAGTTCAATTTTCATACCAATGTGCTCGGTGTGTACATATCGGGCCGCAATGCCATTGTGACTTTTGATGGTGTCGGCGATGGTGTCTTTGTCCACGAGATCACCCACAAATTATTGGGTCATCTGCAGCATCTCGAATTTTGGGCCGAAGAAGGCATCCCAGCATCTTTCGAGACTTTTTATGCCTGGTTGGATCGCTATCCTGCCGATCGCAAAGGACCTGTCTTTGGCGACAAGCCAAAGTATGGATTTATCGATTTGCCACGCAAGCCCATAGAGTTTCGCGTGATGACTCCGCATACTCTGCCCAAGCTTTCGACCATAGTGGCACGTTCGAGTCATGCGCATGCTTATTATCAGAAAGTGCAGAGATTGGTCGGCTGCTATTTGATCGACAAGGGTGTCTTGCAGACTTATTTGAGATTGACAGCCGCAAATGATCTGAGGGGATATGAGTCCTTTGTGGAGGCGGCCCTGGACAAAAACTTTAACGAGATAGACCAGGACTTTAGAGTCTGGATCAAGCGTGTCTTAACGCCTGGTAGCGTGGCCTATGATGCGATCAAGGCCTTGCCTGCGTCTGAGATATTTGAGGATCAAAAAGACTGGCAAAAGTTTTTGGAGACCAATAAAGAGATTTTGGGTAAAACCAAAATATGAAAAAACAGAGTTGCATTTTGGCCATCACGGCCACGATTTTGCTGGCAAGCCCAGCGACTTATGCGCAGTCCGAGGCATCAAAAGAGGCCACCGCAAAACTAAAATACAATCTCGGCGTGGCAGCCTACCAAAAGGGTGATTACAAAGGTGCCACCAATCTATTTTGGGACTCTATAGTCGCAGGCAACATCGATCCGATGGTGTTTTTGTATCGAGCTCATGCCTTTGCTGCAGCTAAGGACAGAGACGCGGCTATCAAGGCCTATGGCGAGACAGTCCAGCTCTATCAAGGTACGCCTCAAGCAGCAATGGCCGCTCAATGCCTGGCCCGCTGGAAGGCCACCCCACCATCATCTAGCTCCCCGCCAGCAGCCGGGTTGGCTACTGCAGCCCGTGGACAAGCTGTAAAATCAGGACAATTAGGACAAGCAGGCGGCAAGATAGCTGCAACGACCTCAGCATCGAGCAGCGGCCGTATCGTTGTAGCTCCTCCCGGTCCAACGGGTGGTTTTCCCGAAGCCAGCAAGCAAGTCATCGAAAACACGATTGCGCGGTTTCCAGCTAAGATGCGATCGATCATCGAGTCCAAGGGTATCAAGTTTTATCTGATCCCTTTTGAGTCACCTAAAAAGGCCGGCCAGGGTCTGCCCGTCAGTGATGGCAGCAATATCTTTATCTACGAAAACGAAACCCCGCGCCAGGCCGAAGACCTGAGGGGCAATGTTATACGCGAAACCGCAAGAGCCATCGACTATCACATGGGCTCAGTCGATCACGATAAGCAGTTTAAGCTCATGTACGACAATGATGTACGCGAGATGCCCGAGTCAGTCATCTTTAGCATGCAAAACATGGTGGATGGATCAGAAGCCGCATACAAAAACCTCATGGCCGAGCTGGTCACGGCCTTTATGGGCGCTGAACACCAGGCCGTGATCTGGGAAAACTTTCCCAGGACCAGGTCCTATATCAAGCAAAAATTTGGTTTTTAACTGGTCTAGGGACTAGACAGGCAATACGCTGCGCTTTTTCTTAAAGACCATGACCTCTTTATTTGCGTAGGCATTAAAGCGAGCAATAAGCTCATTACGCAATTGGAGAGGCTGCACGATATCGTCCACGACCATCTCAGCCGCAAGCTTGTAGAGATCGACATCGCGACGATACTCCTCGCGTTTGGCCTCGACAAAGGCGGGACGCTCCTCGGCGGGCAGCTCCTGGATCTTGTTGAAATAAACGGCGTTGACGGCAGCCTCGGGGCCCATCACGGCTATCCAGGCGGTAGGCAGGGCCAGACAGGCATCTGGCTCGAACGCTGGTCCACACATGGCATAAAGTCCGGCACCATAAGCTTTGCGAACGACGACCGAGATCTTGGGTACGGTTGCCGAAGACATGGCCGAGACCATCTTGGCACCGGCGCGGATGATGCCATCGCGCTCGACCTTGCTGCCGATCATGAAGCCAGGTACATCGGCAAGAAAGAGCAGGGGTATGTTGAAGGCATCACAGAGCCACATAAATCTAGCTGACTTGTCGGCAGAGTCGACAAACAGGGCGCCACCCTTGACTCGCGGCTGGTTGGCCACAATACCGACGGCACGACCGCCGATGCGTCCAAAACCGGTGATGATCTCAGAAGCAAAGAGCTTTTTGATCTCGAACCAGCTATCGGCATCGATCAATCTGTCGATGACGCCATACATGTCAAAGGGTATGTTTTCTTTTTCGGGGATGATTTGTTCGATGTTTTTGTCGAAAGACTTGGGATCGATGGCAGGCAGATCGGCCACCTGTTGATCGCAATTGGTGGGCATGTAGCGTAGATAATCTTTGCAAGCCTGGATGGCTTCTTCTTCGGATTTGACCAGCATGTCGCCGCAGCCGGATACGGAGCAATGCATCTTGGCGCCGCCCATCTCTTCGAGGGTCACTTTCTCCCCGATGACCATCTCGGCCATGCGTGGAGAACCGAGATACATGGAGGCATTGCCGTCATTCATGATGACGATGTCGCAAAAGGCTGGGATATAGGCTCCGCCTGCAGCACTGGGTCCAAACAGGAGGCAGACCTGAGGCACGTAGCCGGACATGGCTATCTGATTGTGAAAGATGCGTCCTGCACCACGACGGCCGGGAAACATCTCGATTTGATCGGTGATGCGGGCACCGGCAGAGTCGACTAGATACAGCATGGGCACCTTGAGCTTGGCGGCAGTCTCCTGGATCCTGATGATCTTTTCGACGGTACGCCAGCCCCATGATCCGGCTTTGATAGTAGAGTCGTTGGCCATGTAGCAGACAGTCTTGCCCTCGATCTGGCCGATGCCGGTGACAACCCCATCGGCAGGCAGATCCGCCTGGGTATTGTTGGCAAAACGAGCATCCTCGACATCAAAGCCAGGATCGAGCAAAAGACGCAATCTCTCGCGCACAAAGAGCTTTTTGTCCTCGGCTGCCTTTTGGTGATATTTGGGAGCGCCGCCCTGCTTGATACGTTTGATCTCTTTTTCGAGATGTTCGCTTTTGCTCATGACGGCAGTGTTTCCTTTTTGTGCATCTGATGTTATGCCTGACACGGATATCACCTGTAGTAGAAGGCTCTAAATATTGAAGACCCAAGTATGCAGACTGCAATTATTGCGATATCTACACAATCAGCAATTAAATCACGAGATACGAAAGGGTCGGGCCATCTAAAGCCTTTATAAATGTATGGATAGAGATGAGAGCCCGCTAACAAAGATAAGATAAAGACCTGAACAAAGACTTAAAATATAGGCCTGAGGCGAGCAGCTCCCCCGAATCGCTCGCCACAGGACTACTGACTCTTAAACGTGTCGAGGGGCGATTTAGTTCAATGCCAAAGATACTCGTGATCAATGCTGGTTCGATGACGCAAAAATTTGCGCTCTATCATGCCGATGCAAGTCGAGATGAGGCTATAGACAAACTGCAATTGTCCAGCGATAACAAACAATACAAAGAGGCGCTCTTTGATTTTTTGCAGGACCCTGCCGATATCGTAGCGGTAGGTCATCGCATCGTCCATGGTGGCGCTGACTTTACCCAGCCAAAGATATTGGGCAAGGACGACATAGAGATCCTGGAAAAGATGATCGCTCTAGCACCCTTGCACAATCCGCCTGCGATCAAGTTTGTCAAAGAGAGTCTCGATCAGTTTCCCCAGGCAAAACAAATACTTGTTTTTGACACGGGGTTTCATTCTACTCTCGATCCAGTGCATTATCTCTACCCACTACCGCAAAAAATCGAGCAGCTCGGCATTCGCAAATTTGGCTTCCATGGCATTTCCCATAAATATTGCTTGCAAGAGACCAGCAGGCAGCTCGGCAAAAATACACAAGATGTCTCGATGATCTCCTGCCACCTGGGCGGAGGCGCCTCCGTCTGCGCGATGACTGGTGGCAAGAGCGTAGATACGAGCATGGGCTACACTCCGATGGATGGCTTGATGATGGCTTCGCGCCCGGGATCGATCGACTTTGGTATCGTGCTCAATCTACTCACCACGCACGAGATGACTCTAGAGGATCTCAATCAGAGCCTGGTCAAGCAGTCGGGATTGCTTGGCGTATCCAGGTTATCCGCAGACATGCTGACAGTTAAGAAGGCTGCTCAAGAAGGCAATGAAAGAGCCCGTCTGGCCATAGACATGTATGCGCTTTCGGTGGCAAAAGGCATCGGCGCCATGACTGCAAGCCTACCTCGCCTCGATGCAATTAGTTTTACGGGCGGGATCGGCTATAACGACAAAGACTTGCAAAATGCCGTCATGGCCAGGCTGCCTTATCTCCAGGCATTGCACACAAAGGTATTTAGTATAAAATCAGAAGAAGAGTACATGGTCAGTCGAGAATGTCTCGGATTTTTATAACTATCGATAATAAGGCCCATAATGCAAAAAATCTTTCTGGCCATAGAAGACGGCAAATGCATGGACGCGATCGTGGCCTTTTTGCGCCACTATCCTCTGGCCGAGCATCAGCACGAGAGTGGTGACACCCTGCATTTCGTCTTGGCGCATGTGGTAAAGGATCCTCGCATTACCAGCTATATGAGCGCTCTGCCATCGCAGATGACGGAACAAATCTTTGAGGATCGCAAAAAGGCGGGTATCACTCTGCTTGGCGATAGCGTAATCAAATTGCGCTCTGTTTTTGCTGATAGCACCATCGACACTCTCTTATTGGAGGGCATTCCAAAAGTAGAGCTGATGGGGGCAATCGCAGACAACAAGCCCGACCGCATCGTGCTTGGCTCTCATATGAAACGCGGCATCAAGGCCCTTGGTTCGGTATCGCAGGCGATAGCAAACAGTGCCAGCCAAAACATCATGGTAGTGCCGATCAAATAAAGACTATCTCACTCGCACTACTTCGACCGAGCAATTGGCATTGGATGCCACGTCGCGTGAGACAGAGCCGACGTGATCGCTTAGGTGATGCGTAGGACAGAGACCGTGGCCGTGTGCACCGATGAGTATCAGCGAGGCATTCCATTCGGATGCGCAATCGATTATTTGCTCGCGAGGATCACCCTCGCGGATCTCAAAATGCACATTGCGATCAGGCAGCTTATTGGCCAGTGCCTCGCGACTCTTTTCGAGCAATTTGCGAGCGGCATTCTTGCGACCTTCGTTTATCTGATGCGTCTGTGTGATTTTGTGATCGACTTCTTCTGGCAGAGGCTCAATAACTGTGAGCAATTTTAACTGGGTAGACGCAGCAAACTTGCGCCTGGTCAGAGACTCGAGCACTCTTTCGCTATAAGGCGAGTCGTCCAGTGCAACCAGTATTTTCATGATGAAGACCTCGCGTATTAGACCAGACCGCGGCGCATGGCTTGCACGGCTGCTTGCGTGCGGTCATCGACCGCCAGTTTGTTTAATATGTTCCTTACATGGGTCTTGGCAGTAGCCAGAGAAATGATCAATTTGTCAGCAATCTGCTGATTGGATAGGCCGTCCACCAGGAGGTTGAGTACTTCCATTTCGCGCGGCGAGAGAGGCTCAGGCAAAGGAGTGTCGATAAGAGGACGGCTGTGGCGAACATCTCTTTCCTGGGTTTCGCTCTGCTTATAGATACGCACTACACGATCGGCTATGGCGGAGTCGAGCCAGATATCGCCAGCGTTGACCGAACGGATGGCAGTATACAATCGCTCGGGATCGACGTCTTTGAGGCAGTATCCGCCGGCACCGGCAGTCAACGAAGCAAATATATCGCGATCATTGTCATGCGAAGTTAGCATGATGATATTGACCTCAGGATGCTCGAGCCTGATGCGGCTGGCGGCCTCTATGCCATCCATGATCGGCATGCCGACGTCCATGAGCACCACATCGGGTTTGAGCTCTCTGACTCTATCCAGAGCCTGCTCGCCATTGTCGGCCTCGCCCACGACCTTGATATCTTGCGTGCGGCCGATGACGGTCTTGAGTCCCACTCTGGTCAGCAGGTGGTCTTCTACGAGTACGATGCGTATGGCTGATGTTTCCATGCGCTAAATAGTACACTAGGCATTATGCATTTTGACGATCAGCACCACCAAACCGATAACAATCACAACGATCTGGAGATAGCCAAAAGGCTGGAATGGCTTGACTTTAAAGCCATTGACGAGATTCTTGTAAAGAGTTGCGACGAGCTGGTTTCCTCGCATATCGATGATCTGATGGAAGATCTTTACTCGCATTTTCTTGCCTCCGAGGAGACCGCTGCATTTTTTCCTTCAAGGGAAATATTGGAGAGGGCACGTTCGGCTCAGGGACGTTATTTTGCTCGCCTCACCAAGGGTGACTATGACGAAAAATACGTGCGCGAGAGATGGCAGATCGGAGCCACGCACCATCGTATCCAACTCGATCCAAAATGGTATCTAGGCGCATACTGCAAGGCCCTGATCTTTATGCAGCGCTTGCTGATGCAAAACAAGAGTCTGACCGATTGCAAGCAGGTTTTGCCGGCTCTGACCAAGATCATATTTTTTGATATGTCCCTGGCTATCGATACCTATATCATGTCCAAGGAGCAAGCACTCAGACAACAAAGAGACTCGATCCGCGAGCTCGAAACAGAAAAACGCACGACCAAAAATCTCTTAGAGTTGGCACCACTTGGCCTGATAAGACTGGACAAAGATCTAACACTGCTCGACTGCAACCTAGAATTTTTGCGTTATCTAGATCTGCAAAAAAGAGAAGAAGCTCTTGGGAAATCACTTGTCGATCTGGCGCCACAACTGCCTACGGAGCGCTTTCTCGCTTCTTTGCACCAGGGCGAACCATACCAGAGCCAGGCCGAACCGCTCAATTTTAAGGCTTCGGCTACGCACGAAAGAGCATTTTTTGATTGGGCCGTTTGGCCGGTCAAGAGCGAGGATGAGCCTTCGCAGGGCATCGTCGCCATGTTTGCCAATTGCACAGATCGGGTGCGTCTACAGCAGCAAAGAGAGGATTTTGTCGCGACTCTGACGCATGATCTCAAGACGCCGATCCTTGCAGCCAATCGTGCCTTGATGCTCCTCATGGAAGGCGACTTTGGCGAGGTCACTCCTGCTCAGAGTGAAATACTCAAGACCATTCACCAGAGCAACAATGCGCTTTATGAGCTGGTTTTGACACTCCTGGACGTTTATAGATTTGATTCGGGTGCCAAACAATTGTCCATGGGGCCCATAGATGTTGCCGAATTGGTGGAGCGCCTGTGCATCGAGCTGCAGCCACTAGCCTCAGCAAAAAATATCGCCTTTTTCTTTTATAAGGCAGAAAGAACAGAAATAATCATGGCCGATGAAAACGAAATCAGACGCGTCATCCAAAATCTCGTCGACAATTCTTTGAAGTTTACGCCTCGAGGCGGCAAGATCACTATATCGATTGCCTTTGACGAAAACGATGCCATTTTAAAAGTTTCAGACACAGGCAAGGGCATCTCACAAGAGGACATGCCTAGATTGTTCGAGCGCTTCTGGCAATCGACCTCAGGCGGCCGATACTATGCTTCTACCGGTCTGGGACTTTTTCTCTGCCACAAGATTGTCGAGATGCACGGGGGCAAGATCTCATGCGAGAGCAAACCAGGCATGGGCTCCACTTTTGAAGTGCGATTACCAAAGATCATTCTTTAGGTTGATTACATTTTATAGCCACAAGGCCGATGATTTTTACCGTGGAGTAAACGATCATCCATAGCATGCAACAAAAAATGCAAGGCACATGGATTATGTATACACAGGCCGCTGAGAGCCTGGTCAAGCAGGGCGACTATCTCCAGGCCGAAAAGATCTTGAGATCCGGCATTAGCGCTCTACAGAGCTATCTGGACGACGCATCCAGAGCCAAAAACGAGATGCATAAGAGCCTGTCAGAGATATTGAGTTTAAGGAGTTTGGTCGTGCCTCATACACTTAGTCTAGACAATACCTTGACCGTCGAGGATGCCAGGCTGATCGACAAGTCGCTGGCCCTATTGGCGCCACGCTGGACTGTAGAGATCTTAGCTAGCCTGAGCACTGGTCCACGACGCACTACGCATCTTTTGCGCGATCTCAAAGGGGTCAGCGCCAAGACTCTCTGCCAGCGCCTGCGCAAGCTCGGCGAGCTCGACCTCATACATCGCACCACTTTTCCAGAGGTGCCACCACGCGTGGAGTACACTCTCACCGAGCGTGGACGAGCATTGGGCAATGTCTTGCATCAGCTTAAAAGTCTGGGTGAGACTCTTTAGTTGTTTTAGTTGTTTGCATTTGTTATTTGCAGGATTTTACTGGGCGACGTGCTTGCCCTTGACGATCTCGACCGAGCAGGGCGATTGACGCAGGATCTCCTCGGCGACGGAGCCCAGCAAAAATCTGTCAAAACCGGTCCGGCCATGCGAGCCCATCACAATAAGATCAGCGCCCCATTTTTCGGCTAGATCGATCAGCTCGGCCTTGACATTGCCATACATGACCTTGGTCTCGATCGGATGAGGTAGCCTGGCTGAGATTATCTCTTTGGCCTTTTGCAAGAGTAGCTCGGCTCTTGCCATCGACTCGCTGTCGTTTTGGTTGTAGGCAGCAGGTATATAGGCTATGCCGACATCTACAGGGATGGGCTCGATGACATGCAGCATGAGAAAGACATCGTCAGGCGCCCAGGGGCGTCTAGCAACAAAGTCGACCGCCTCTTTGGAACACTCGGAGCCGTCAACGGCGATCAAGACTTTCATAAACCCTCCGGCTGTTTAGCTAGTAAAATCTAGGCATGCAAGCAAAAAACGATCAGAACACAAATGCAAACAATATCTCTGCCAAGTTTACCGGAAAAAGGGTCTGCCTGACCCTCACTTTCATCTACTTGATCGCCTTTCTTTTTGAATACATCCTAGGCGGCGAAAAGGTCCTGGTCTTTGGCAGCCCCGAAGTCATGGTCAACCTGGGAGGGAGCTGGGGAGTTGGCACCATAGCCGGTCATCAATACTGGCGCCTGCTCTCGTCCTTATTTATCCACGCCAGCCTGGTCCATCTCTTACTCAACATTTATGTGCTGATCGACTTTTGCGGACTGGCCGAACGTGCCCTCGGTTCCCTTCGATTTACCTTTATCTATTTCCTATCCGGCATCATCGGCTGTCTGGCCAGCATGATCTACGATCCGACTCAATTAGTAGCAGGCGCATCGGCAGCCAATATCGGGGCCATCGGTGCATATCTTGCTGTTTCATGGCTTAAGCGCATCCCCGATCATCTCGGCTTTTCCAAGCCTCAGATCGTCGTGCTCTGCGTCTTTTTTCTCTACAGCTTTCTCCTTGGCCTCACTAGCAATTACATCGACAATACCGCTCATGTAGCAGGCTTACTTGCTGGTATCGTCGCCGGTATCGTTCTTACCAGCAGGTCAAAAGCCAATTTTCATCTGGTCAAGTGGCGTATCGCACAGGTGCTTGCTCTTTCGGCAATCCCACCTGTATTGGTTGCAGTCGCCATCGCACGCATGGATAAAGATCCACGCGTGGAGGCAGCCATTGCCAGACAGGCTGGAGTGGAGCTATTAGAAGAAAAAAAATATCTGCATGGACTGGAATACCTCAACAAGGCAGTAGCGCTCAATCCCAAGTCAGCCGGTTATTTGAGAGACAGGGCAAGAGCCTTGATCGAGCTCGACAAGCCACAAGCAGCACTACGCGACATCACTGCCGCTCTGGCTATCGATCCCAGGGATGCCGCCATCTGGGGCACCCGCGCGCATCTCTTTCATACTCTAGGTAAGCAAAAAGAGGCCATCGCCGATCTGGACAAGGCGCTCGAGATCAAACCCAATAGCGGCATGACATACAACAATCGCGCCTGGATGAAACTAGCAGCGGGCGATGTGGACGGCGCACAAGCCGATATCAAAAAATCGATCGAGCTTGAGCCGGGCAACCTCACCGCCTACGATACCAGAGGCATGGTCTATTTTATGCAGGGTCGCATGGACCAGGCAGAGGCCGACTTTAACCTGCTCAAAAAGAAAAAGCCAAAAGAAGGGGCCTCTTATTATCATCTAGCCCTGATACATCAAAAGGCAGGCAAGATCCAACTAGCAAAAGAGGAAGGAGCAAAGGCCAGAGCATTGCAATATGAACCAGATCCATGGGAACCTGTCGCTCCCGGCTGGGAAGAAAATAAATTGGGAGAGAAATAAATGGACAGATTGAAAGAAAAGATATTGCAAGAAGGTCGCTATTTGGGCAATGGTATTTTGAAGGTAGATTCATTTATGAATCACCAGATCGATCCCATCCTGATGAAAGAAATCGGCCAGGAGTTTGCCAGGCGCTTTGCCCTCCACAATATCAAGGCCACTCGCATTCTCACAGCCGAGGCCTCAGGCATTGCACCTTCTCTATCGCTTGCCATGGCACTCCAGATACCAGTCGTATTTGCTCGCAAAAACAAGCCTGTGACAATGGCCGACAAATCTTTTACAGAAAGGGCAGAGTCGCATACTCAGGGCAAAATGGTAGATCTTACTGTGTCCTCGGCATATCTGACGCCACAAGATAAAATAATAATCGTAGATGATTTTCTAGCATCTGCTAGAACATTAAAGGCGCTGGTCAAAATCGTCGCCCAAGCTCAAGCGCAGCTTGTAGCCGTAGGAGCTGTAATCGAAAAGTCTTTTGAGGGTGGTCGGTCCGCCTTGAGCGATCTCAATGTGCCGATCGAGTCACTTGCCACCATCGCCAGTTTTGACGACGACAAGGTCAATTTTGCTTAGAAAAAATCTTTTTAGGGAGCGACGACATGGGATCAAATCAAGCCCAATTTGCCTTTCCTACCGCCAATAAAGATCTCATTTTAAAGTTATTGGACCTCAAGGACTCCGGCAAGATTGCTGATGAGTTTTATGCTCGCTCAGGCCAGTATGTCATGGGCGATTTTGCTACCGGCTGGACTGTCGTACTCAACAAAGAAGACACCTTTGGCAGCAAGCCCGAGTCTCTCGAGCAGATCTCCTTGCAGAGCGACTTTGTCGTCGGTGAGACTCTCGAAGGCGCCATGATGTCATCCGTCAGTTTCTGGAGTCAGGGCCAATTGTTGTGGCGGGTATCCTATGAGATGCTTGAGCTCAATGTCGAAGGCGATCCTCCCATGCTTAAAGAGCTAAAAGAAAGAGCTCTACAAGAAGGCGGCGGAGAGGCTATTTCCGAAAGCAGTCTATTTCTCATACCTGTACGGCTCTTTGAAGGCATCACTGGCTACAACTACGAGTCCATGGGCGAACCTGCTCTGGATCAAAATAGTACACGCCACCTGACCAAGCTGTGAACGCATCTGCATGTGCCTATATACTGGTCAGTGAAAATTGCGGGCGGGCATATCGATGACGATCTCATCTGAGAGCGGTGGCAAGACCTCAAATGTCTGAGCGATGACATTAGCCACGCCATGCTCGAGTTGCAGTCTGCCTTCGATCTTTAAAAAAGAGCTCTTCATGATGATCGATCTATAGGCATCAAAAATCTTGGGTTTGATAATGATATTGATCATCCCGCTTTCGTCCTCGAGAGTAAGAAAGACAAAGCCTTTGGCCGTCTCAGGCCTCTGCCTGCAAATTGCACCGCCAGCGACGATTACCTGGCTATTGTTGTCCATATGGTGCAATTCTCTCGATGAGCATATATTGTTGCGCAGGGCATAGCTTCTGTAGAAGCTCATTGGATGGCGTCCAGTACTGAGAGCCATGCTGCGATAATCGGAGAGCATCTCATCAAGAGGCGTCATCGCGGGTAGTATCACAGGCAGATCCTCGAGCTCGTCGCTACCTGTGAGAGCCTCAAGCAAGGGCATCTTGCGTTTAGGACGCACTGCAGACAATACCTGCCACATGGACTGCCTGCGATCCCCAGCAAAGCCCTTGAAGGCACCGGCCTTGGCCAATAACTTGAGATCGGCATCATCGAGACCGCTACGCTCCACGACATCCTCGAGAGATACAAAGGGCCCTCCCTTGCTCCAGGCATCTTGCAATGCAATCCTTGCTCTTTCTCCAAGTCCGCTCACATATCGCAAGCCGAGCCTGAGATCGAGTCTGTCTCCGTTTTGCTGGAGAGAGCAATCCCAGAGACTCTGCGAAAGATCTACAGGCAAGACGACTACACCATGCTTGGCGGCATCGCGGATGAGGGTGGCAGGGCTATAAAAGCCCATGGGCTGTGCATTGAGTATGGCGCAAAAAAACTCTGGAGCATAATAATATTTGAGAAAGGCCGAGGCATAGACGAGCAAAGAAAACGATGCAGCATGACTCTCAGGAAAGCCATAACTAGAAAAAGCTTGCAATTGGTGGGTGATGGTAGCTATGGCATCATTATCAAAGCCGTTTTTGTGCATACCGATTGCGAGATCTCCGCACAACTGCAGCATTTTTTCTTTGGATCGCTTGTGACTCATCACCTTGCGCAATTGATCGGCCTGAGAGGCCGTAAATCCTGCTGCCACTACTGCTAGTTTCATCCCTTGTTCTTGAAATAATGGCACGCCGAGAGTGCGCTTGAGGATGGGCTCGAGTGATGGGTGGAGATAGGTGACTTTTTCGTCGCCACGGCGTCGCCTCAGATAAGGATGGACGATATTGCCCTGGATGGGGCCTGGCCGCACGATGGCGATAGAAATAATGATGTCGTAAAAGCATTTTGGAGCGATCTTGGGCAAAATGCTCATCTGCGCTCGCGACTCGATTTGAAAAATACCAACCGTATCTGCTCTCTGCATCAAGCCATAGACATTTTGATCGGTCATGTCGAGTTTGCCTATGTCATATCGTTTGCCGCGATACTGCTCGACGAGCTTAAATCCATTTTGCAACATCATCAGCATGCCCAGACCAAGCAGATCGATCTTGATCAGCCCCACTATGTCTATATCGTCCTTATCCCACTGGATGACCGTCCGATCCTGCATAGAGGCAGGCTCTACCGGTACCACCTCGCCGATAGGATTGGCAGATAAGACAAAGCCACCCACATGGATGGAGCGGTGTCGTGGCAGTTGGTGCAAACCAGAGACTATCTCCAGCAAGAGCTTGACTCGTCTATCCTCAGGATCGAAGCCCAATTTGATCAAACCGCCAGCGGCAAGTTTTTGGGCTGCTTCGCGGGCTTCTCGATGATGGCCATCGCCGGCCAGCAAATCAGCCTGGTCCTGAGAAAAGCCGAGCACTCGAGCAGCATCGCGTATAGCCGAGCGACCTCGATAGGTAATGACCTCGCAGACCATGGCAGCATGGCGGCGTCCGTATTTTTGGTAGACGTATTGCAGCACCTGCTCGCGTTCTTGATGGGCAATGTCGAGGTCTATATCTGGTGGCTCGTTGCGTCCCTCAGAGATAAATCGCTCAAAAAGCAGATCCATGCCGATAGGGTCAACAGCCGTGATCTTGAGACAGTAGCAAACAGCCGAATTGGCAGCCGATCCACGCCCCTGGACGGCTATGCCTCTGGACATTGCAAAGCGTACGATGTCCCACATGATGAGAAAGTAGGGAGCCAGTCTGAGCTTGTCGATCAAACGCAACTCATGCTCTATCTGCTTATTGTGAGCCGCTGAGAGCTCGCCATAACGATCAGCGGCTCCGTCCGCCACCATCCGTCTGAGCAGGCTGCTATAGGTCTCATTGCTGGGCATCAGACCACGATCGGTCAATACATGCACGATATCACTCTTGCGCTCCCGATGCACCATATCCTCATCGACTACGGCAATCGGCACTGCATCGTCGGCTATCTTGAGCCCTATAGCCCTGGCAGCCTCGGGGCACATGGTAAATGAAGGCAAGGGCGGCTCGAGCCAGCCCAAACGAAAGCGGCACTGCTCGGCGATGACCATAGTATTGCGGATGCCGGTTAGATCGTCGCGCCAGAGACGCACCATCTCATCTGGCGATCGGAGAAAATAACTGCCATTGGGTCTCAGCCGTCGCCCTGCCGTAGCCAGTGTACAAGAATGCTTGATACAAGTAAGCACATCGTGCACGATACGTTTATCGGCAGTCGCATAATGCACGTTATTGGTCACCACCCATGGTATCTGTGTCGAGGCCGACATCTCGATAATCTGACGGGTGAGTAGAGCCTCCTGGGCAATAGCGTGATGACCGACCTCGAGATAAAACCGGCCAGGAAAGGCATCGGTCAAATCACGCAGCCTACGTCTGGCATCCTTTGTCTCGCCACGAGCGATTGCCGAGGGGATCGCTCCGTGCTGGCAGCCGGACAGAGCGATCAGTCCCTCGGCACGTGCAAAGAGATCCTCATAGGTGAGTCGGGGACTGCCTCGCTCGCAAGTAGTACGAGCGAGCGTGATCAGGGCAGAAAGATTTTTATATCCTTCCAGATTTTGGCAGAGTACGATGATATGCGATCGATCGACGAGAGTGAGCTCAGCACCGATGATAGCTGCAAGATTGAGTTGGCGAGCAGACTCGGCAAATCTTGGGATGCCACCAAGGTCATCATGATCGGTAAGAGCAAGAGCCGATAGACCAATCTGGTGCGCACGCTGCGCCAGATCCTCCGGATTGCTAGCGCCATCAAGAAAAGAAAAGCCAGAATGGCAATGCAGCTCTGAATAGCGCTCTCTGGAAGGCATTTGCTAATCGAACACCCCTTCTATGTACCAGCCTCTTTCTTGATGATCAAAGACCAGAAGTACTGTAATGAGTTGGACTCTTGCTGCTGAATTGTGCAGGCTACCATTGCCATAGCCCCGGCCTGCGATCCTCAACTCGCGCTTGCGCTCGAGCACAGCAGTGTAATAAGACTTGCGGACAGGATTCTCCCACCACATCCCAGAAATGTTTTCTGGTAGTGTGATGCGATTGATGTTGTACCAGACACCCTTAAAGGCTACTGCCTCGGGTATGGGATGATTGGAACGCAGCTCCTCTTTTTCTGTAGAATATTTGTTTTCTGTAGAATATTTGCTTTCTATAGAATATTTGCTTTCTATAAATTGAACGAACACCGGCGAAGGTGGCGTTTGACGCTTAATGACTAGACCTGGCATCAAGCTGTCCTTTCTAGAGTTGCCATTGCAACTGAGTGGATGATATTGGCTTACAAAATCGTAGTCTATTGGATTATAGTGATTGGCCTGAGTGTAGTTGTAGTGTCTATGAATGCCGGTCGTAACAGGCAGCCACAAGCCGGCTTGATCAATGATGTATTGATCGTTATAGATCGGCTTGACTAGAGATCTCTTTCCCAACCTGGTCATAAACTTTTGCATGAGTAAGAGTACTGCTTCGGATTGTGCGTGTCTCTCTACAAGCAATTGATCGAGACTGGCTAGACTGGCAAAATTATTTTGATTGCTGCTGGCTTCTCCTTCTTTTATTTTGGTTTGATCAAATAGCTCTCTGGAAAATCTTGATATACCTAGATGGACGGCTGTGTACTCTCTTTTGAGTGGTTTAGATTCGAGGGACAATCTCAATACATCGAGCAAAAATTTGCTGTTATTGGATGTCTTGATCAGTTTGAGCGGACGCTCATCAAATTTTTCCTCGTCATTAAAAAAAGCTACTGTCAATTCTTCGGCAATCAAGCCATCACTCTTGAGTTGGACGCAAAGCCTCTCCAGCATGTTTTTTAATATGAAAAGCGCATCGTGTAGAGAGTCGTTAGCCGAACCTATATCAATGACGCACTGATATTGTTTGGTATGGATTGGCAGGCTAGGCGAGGTCGTATCATTACTGGTGCCTTTGATGACCTCGTATATACGCAGGACGTCACTATCAAATCGATCGAGATAAGAGCTATAAGGCAAAGCAATAAACTGTGCGATCGTCTTGATACCCAGCTCTTTGAGATTTTCTCGAGCCTCGGCACTAATCGGCATGTACTCAATCTCTAGCGGTGCGAGAAACCTCGCATCCTCGCCTGGAGGTACGATATACCAGTGGCGCTGACGAGTACTGGAAGCTACCCTTGAGGCAAAAGCACCATCAGCGATACCGATGCGACAATCAGGACCATAGCCATGGCGGCTAGCCAACCTAAGTACATCTCGACAAAGCTTCGTCTCGCCGCCCAATCGATCAAATCCTTGAGCATCGAGTAAGAATAAGCCAGTCTGCTGGGCCGCACCAGGGCTAGTACTGGTGCCGGCGAGCCAATTTTGGAGGGTGCTAACGCGCGGAGACGTGCTGATGAGCTCACGGACCAGTTTTTGCTTTGCATCTTTGTATAGTTTGTCGTCATATTCTCTCCAGACTAATTGCGAGCAGACTGCTCTTGCTTCGGTAAATGACATGCCGGCTTGGACTTCGTTTTTTTCTGCTTCCGGCGAGCAGATGATGACCTTGTTTTTTTCACTGAGGAGAGCGAGGGGCTTATGCCTGAGCTCTGGCTCGAACTTGCGGTGTACGGCGATCGGGAATCTGGGAATGCGTAAACAAGCGATTCGTGACATAGGACACCGAGGAGACCTCTAGACTTTTTGATAGACCATCTTTGGAAATAGTTCCTTGGATTGTCGGCATTACGGTGACAACATCATCGTGATGACCGCTTAAACCAAGCTCTGTGCGGATTGGCTGGCAATATGAAAAATCTATCTTGAGATGAGCCCCCCAGTTCTGAGCACCAGATCTGGTACTGGCCATATCACCATCATCGACATGAGCGAGGGCTTGATCTCTGAGCACGATCAGCGCTGTATTGGATTTATCCAATGCTTGTTGCAATCTTGCATAGAGGTTGCTCGAGATAGATTTTTCGCCCATGTCGAAAACGATGGCATCGAACACTCGGGATCGAATCAGTTGTTCGCAAGCCCATATCGACTCTTTGATATGAGAATTGCCCCTTAAAACCCAGAAGCGCTCACCGTTTTTTTTGCCGTTTAGATAGCACCAATCGATGGCCTGGAGTCGATCGAAAGTATCGATATATATGACGTTGTAACCAGCAGCACACCAATTGGCACAGACGGTCCGTAAAACGGAAGTCTTGCCGGAAGAAGCAGCTCCTTGCCACTCGGTAACGCGTCTCTTGTGGAGTCCAGCAACCAAGAGACCATCGATCTGATCGAGGCCGGTCTTGAGTGAGCGGGTGGTTTCACCTCCGGTCAACCACTTGCCCGGGAATAATTGCTCGAGCTCTTTTTTTAAATTTGAGACAGCGTTGCCGACGACCATAGCTTGCGCTGTAGCCTCCTTGTCTAGATCTGTAATTGCTCCGATGAATGAATTAAACCATACGCCTGTATGGCAGTCAATCACTTTTAATCAAATACCATACAAGTCCGGTATCGCCCACCAGCTTGGCATTTGCAGACATAAAGTCAACGATCGCATACCATACAAGCCTCAAGACAGGCTTATACAGTGGATATAAAAAACATACTCGCTACAGGCATAGCTTTATGTTTCATCTCAATCGAGTCGGAGAGATGATTTAGATGCTAGATTTTATATACAAGATGAGGATAGGCACCATATGAAGAGTTACGGCTGGTTTGTCTCCTTTCAGGGCATGCATACCACGACATTTGGTCCGGTATTTGGCAATCTCTGCCTTTTGACAGACTTTGAGGATGTGCTGGGCATGGTCCATATAGCGACCTTTCTCGAGATGATCCGTGCCAACCAAAAACTCGGCAAAGAGTATGAGCTCTGCCTCCTCAACTACAAGCGCCTACCCGGCATGGATACAGAAACCACCGGTGGTGACGACAAGGGTGGCGAAGTAGTCAATCTCTTTGGTAATAAAAAATAACTCTGCTTTGATTTAGCAGATTGATTAATCTAGACGCGCCCCATTGCCAGTAAGAGCCCATATATGATGCTCGCTGGATTTGGTGGACAGCCTGGTATGTAAACATCCACAGGGACATCAGGCAATCCTTGCATGCCCAGGGCATTGGCAGCGCCATAACGATGTACGCCACCAGAAATGGCGCAGCTACCGAGTGCCACCACCAGTCGGGGCTCGGCCATGGCTTCATAGGTACGCATGAGTGGCTCTTTCATGCCATCTGGCACTGGGCCTGTCACTACCAGGGCGTCAGCTGCACGGGGTGATGCAACCACCTTGATGCCAAACCTCTCCATATCAAATATTGGATTGCTTGCAGCCGAAAGCTCAAGATCGCAGGCCGCACACCCTGTTGATACCACTCTGAGATTTAGACTGTATCGGTAGGGATGCTTTTGCAAGCGTGCTTGGACCGGCGGTTTTTCTCGACATTCTGTTTCTACAATCGATACAGCATCGATCAAGGCATGTCGATCTCTACTGGCATTGGTGATCCTGCGGTCACTCTCGATGTATGGGCTATCAAAACATAGATTGCAATTGATGCAGGCTCCTCGATCGAGTTTGAGCGTATCATCTGTGGACGATATCGCATTGGCGGGACAGATATTGCAGAGATTGTGCAGATCTATTATAGAGGCGTCTGATAGAGAGGAGTCTGATAGAGCGTTTTGCGAAGCCTCTTTGATCTGTTTTAGCCTTGGCATACCCAGGGCGTCCTCGGGCAGATCAGTAAATAGATCCTTGACGCTGCGAGTGACTTTGGCAGGCAATATCATAAGTCGTGTCCTCCATATGAGAGACCAAAGCTCTTATTGCATACAGGAAAATTTTGGACGATTTGATTTTTCATGGCCAGGGCCAGACTGGGCCAGTTGCTATTGCTAGGATCGCGCACGGCATAACGGATGATCTCACCAGCATCATCAGTGATGGCCAAATGGAGAAGCTCTCCTCTAAACGCCTCGACTCTCGCTAAGATCGCTCTACCGTTTACTCTGTCGATTTTTATATTTTCTATTCTGTCTTGATTTAGGGGAGGCTCCATCAAAAGTCGATCCAGGGCTGCCAATGTCAGCCTCGACGACTCCTCTATCTCCTTGCGGCGGATCTGAGTACGGGCATAGGCATCGCCTGCTTGCTCGAGAGCCTCGACAAATCCCAGGCTCTCATAGATTGGATTACCGACTCTGCTATCGCAACTAATGCCCGCAGCGCGCGCGGCCAGACCGACTACGTCGAGCTCTTGGGCCAGAGTGCGACTCAAGGCGCCCAGCCCCTCTAGCCTTGCAGCAACCGATAATTCCAAGCAAAATTTGCGCATTACTGGCAGCATTTCTCTCCGCGCTTGCAAAACGAGATTGATTATGGCTTCGATCTTTGATCTCTCGATCTTGCTTTGGCAATCCCCATATACAAAACCCTTCAAAAATCTATTGCCACTGAGTAGTTCGGCGACCCTCAAGATCTTGCCGCGAAAAACGCCAAATCTGGCTGCCATGGCACCCATGCCAAGATCTTGAGCCATACCGCCGAGATCTGCCAGATGCATGGCCATGCGCTCGATCTCCAGGGCAATGAGTCTATAGCAATTGCTTTGAGGAGATCTTGTTATGTCTTGCTCCTGCAAAGCTTCTACTATACTCGCAGCAGCGATGGCATTGGCGACGATGGTATCGCCGGCGATGGCCTCGGCTTTGGCTGGCAATTGCTGCAAGCTGGATTTGGCAAGCGTGCCTTCGATATCACGATGCACGTAGCCGAGTCTCAGGTCTATATCCAGCACTTTCTCCCCTACGCAGCTCAGCCTAAAATGCCCGGGCTCGATGATCCCAGCGTGCACCGGACCCACTGGTATCTCAAAGATGCCCTGGCCTTCGACCTCGACCCGCTCAGGCAAGGCATCACGAGCAACCAAGCCAAAGATCCTCGAGAGCTTGGCCTCGTGGTGACGAGCTTGCGGCCATCTGCGCGTCAAGCTTTTGTATACGGTCAAACCACTTAGATCATGCTTGTAGATAGTCGATCCGATCAATGCCAGCAATTGCTTGCCATCTATTGACTCGAGCATGGAGAGACGGCCGCCACTAGAGAGATCCCTGTTGATGAGGGTATAAAAATCCTCGGCATGAGGAGTATCGATGATCGGCAAAATCTGGACGCTTGCTAGCATTACAATTTCAATGCCTCAGGAAAGCAATATGACAGGCCAAGCAAGAGCGAGAGCAAAAGCAGGCACACAGGGACAGCAACAGACACTCGTCTCGGCGAGCGATGCTCAGAATGCTTAAGATACCCAAATAGCATCGATGACACATGAGTCGCGATCGCAATAAAGGCAATGACCAGAGATAAAAGAGATAGAGTCAGTACGGCATACTCACCACTTTTGGCGAGACGGGCAAAGATCATCCATTCGCTTGCAAAAGAACCAAATGGTGGCGCGCCAAGAACAGCGAGCGCACCGGCAGCGAGGAGTATCCCCGTCGGTCTAGCCCTGTCGTCTGCAAGCAAGCCATGTATACGCGATAGTTTTTTGCTCCCAATGATGTCGATCACATTGCCAGAAAGCAAAAACACTGCGACTTTATTGAGAGAATGATTGAGACATTGCAAAACAAATAGGGAAGGAATCTGTAAAGAGATCGCCACCATAACCAGTCCGGTGTTTTCGATGCTCGAATAGGCCCACAATCTCTTTAGGCCATATTGGCGAACTAAAAAAATACTGGCCAACAAGCTCGTCGCCACACCTATCCACATCAAGATCTGGCTGTACAGCGCCCAGCGAGGTCCAGCGGCAAAGACCTCGGCCACGCGATACAAGGCAAAAAAGATAGCCGGTGAAAATGCACCGGACAAGATGGCAGCAGCAGGTGCCTCGGATTCGGAATAAGCATCGGGCATCCAACCATGCAAGGGAAAGATACCGCACTTGGTGCCATAACCGACCAGGCACATGACAAAGCCTAGAGCAGCAAGATCTGGATCGCTGGCCAAAATCGAGCTCTTGAGCGCGGAGAACGACATGGTGCCGACCTCGCCACCTGCCTGAGTCGAGGCAAAGATAGAGATTGTCCCCAATAAGGCAAGGGCGACGCCCACGCTGCAAATAATAAAGTATTTCCAGGTTGCTTCTAGAGCTCTCTTGTCGCGATGCATATAGACGAGGCCAGCAGACACCAGGGTGGCAGTCTCGATGGCAAACCAGAGGTAGCCGAGATTGTCGGAGAGGTATGCGGCCGATAGTGGAAAATACAAGAGAATCGCTAATGCGTGGAACTCTCTGGGCCTTGTCATAATGCCAGTCAGCTCGGCATGCACGAGACTGGCAGCAATAACGGCACTTGCGACAAACAAGAGGATCAAGCTCATCTTGGCCATATCACTGGCGGTGCTGGCCTGCCAGAGTAAAAAGATGCTCTGGATGCCCATCAAGGGCCCACCGATCCTGTACATACTTTTTGCCTTGCCGCCGGCCGCTAGAGTCAAAGCGGCGATCAAAGGCAAGAGATAAAAATGCAGGATCTGCGTCACTATAGCCTCAGGCATTTTAATCTTGCACCTCTTTAAATGACGAGACATCTAGATGCTCAAAGCTCTTTTTGATCCTGTGCGCAAAGGTGCCGCCGAGCATGACCAGGGCAAAAACGTCAAGGCTGGCACCCATTTCGATAATCATGGGCATCTGTCGCGTCTGGTTGACGGCAAAGAGAGCCACTCCATTTTCTAGAGTGAGGAAGCCCAGTATCTGCCCGATTGCCAGACAACGAGTGAGCATAAACAGGATGCCGTTGAGACAGATCGAGAATGGCATGCCGGCTACTGCCAGGACCACTATCGACAGGTGCATGGCCAGAGGCATCGGTAAAAAATGTCCGGGATCTTCTTTTACTTCCAGCCTATCGCTAAGCCATCGCAGATAAATAGGGATGAGCACAGCCTTGCCCATCACCAGGAGGGAAATAGCAAAAGTAATGGGACTCTTGTCGTGAGCAAAAAAATGACTTATCGAAACGATAGCTACTAAAAAAGTAGAGAGGCCATAAAAGAAAATGGCACGCCGCAGACGGCTGGTACCCATCATCAAGACAACGCAGACTGCTGCCGCTACGCTCATTTAATGCCCTCCCAACACGGATAGGATAGCTATAAAGCTCATGGTGAGAGCGTAAGCAATAAAATGAGGATTCTTTCGCCAGTCCATCTTGATCCAGAGGGCCTCGATCATGCCAGTGGTGAGGCAGAGCAAGATAAAAAACGCGACGACAATGATCGCAAAGGCGAATGTGCCTGCACTCTTAAAGCAATACAGACAAAGAGCGTTGGCAAAGAGGACTGAGATGAGGCAAAACAAGAGTCCCGTACGCATGGCATAGGTCGACTCGGCCATGGCTAGATTGCGTCCAGAGCATTCGATAATCATGCTCTCGTGCACCATTGTCAGCTCCAGATGCGTACTCGGATCGTCGATGGGCATGCGTGATAGATCGACCAGAGCAACTAGATAGAGAGCTATCCCAGCGGCTACGCTAGTCGGACCGGAGCTGGAGATAATAGCATGCATATCGATCGATCCTGCCGAGAGAGATAACGCCACCAGAGACAATATCAATGCCGGCTCGCATAGGATGGAGAGAGTCAGCTCTCGCGAGGCCCCGAAGGCGCCAAAGGGAGCAGCCTGGACCAATGCTGCCAGGATGGCAAAAAACCTGATCGAGACCAATATATAGATGGTAGTAAAGATATCCAGATCAGTGAGAAAGGCCGATAGATAAACGATGCCGGCCAGAGCGGCAATCAGGCAGAGACCAAAGAGACGACTCTGGGTATTGGCGGTCGATGTCCCTTTTTGCACCAGTTTTAAGAGATTGGCAAGGAGTTGCAGCGGTCCTGGCCCTTGTCTCATTTCCAGGCGTGCTCTGGTTTTGCGGATGACCCAGAGCGCAGCAAAGCCAGACAATAAGACAGCAAATACCTTGCTAAGGGGCCAGATGATATTGCTTATCTGCATCGCGTCGCCACCATGAGTAGGGTCACGCACACGAGGCAATAAAGCAAATAGCGGTGTACGCTACCCGCCTGCATCTTGACGATGCCGGTGCTCATCATGGCGATCAAGGTCACCAGAGGCTTATAGCACCACGCTTCGATCAAGGATGTAAAATTGTCCCTGTGCACTAACCTTTGGACAAAATGCCGGCGATCGTCGCCAGCGATCTCTATCTCTTCGTTATATTTGATGATCGGAGCAAAAATCGTCGTAACCGAATGCGAAAGCGACTGAGCGCTTGCTCGCATTGCCGCCGAAGGCGCCGGACCGCCACAATTCCAGACATGCTTGATAGAGCCGGGCTCAGAGCATCGGCCCCCTCTCCAGATAGGCAAAGCCAGGCAAGCCATGATTGCCAACAAGATGCACGCCCACCAGGGCTGATTACCGGCAATGCAGATCAGACCGCCTAGGCCAATGACGAGATCGGCAATAAAGACCTTGTCGGTCCTGACATTTTCACTGCTCGGACAAAAATAGATGGCAAAGGCCTTGATTGCGCTGGCCATGGCCAATGCTCCAACCATGGCAAATACACCGAGTGATAAGAGTGCGACACCGCATACGATGCGCTCGCGACCGAGCATCTCGAGAGCAAGTGTCATGGTCGCGGTCATCAGGCACCACTTGCCGTAAAATCCCAAGGTACCAGGCAGGCTCGAGGCAGAGAGCGCTGCCCCCAGCATGCCTGATAATAGATAAGGTCTATCGCCTGGCTTAGGAGCATCGTGCAGATGCAAGGCGCCGGCGCCCATAAAGAGCAATGACTTAAAAACCGCATGAGCCGCGCAAAGCATGATAAATGCAAAAAATGCACGCACTGCCAGATCGTGCATGCCATGATGCATAGCGCATGCACAAAGTGAAAGTGATACGAGCATCAGCCCGACATTTTCGACTGTACTGTAAGCGAGCATGCGCTTTAGATCAGACTGGACAAAGCTTTGCAGCGCTCCCCAGAACGCAGATAGTAGACCGAGGACTCCAAGCACGATCGCTATGACGTAAAAGATCGGCAGATGCCCAAAATGCCAGGTGCAGCGAGCGATAGGATAAAGAGCAATGGACACCATCACACCGCTCATCAGGGCAGAGGCTGGAGCCGGGGCCTGGGGATGCGCATAAGGCAACCACAGATGAAAGGGATAGACCCCGGCTTTAATTGCCAGTCCCAAAAGCAATGTGACCAATGAGACCATGGCTATGGTCTGACCGTTGCCGATCATCGCAATATTGGCAGAGTTTAAATATGGCAATCTGTATTCGCTGGTTGCAGCATATTGCAGCAAAAAAGAAAAAGCGACCAGTGCACCGGCAATGCGAGTCGCGCCAACATATATGAGGAGGTTTTTGAGATTTTTGCGATGCTCGTGATCGCTTGCCACAAGACCTGCCGAGGCGATGGACATAGTCTCGAAGGACACAATAAAGACTATGGTGTTACCAGCTATGAGGACACCTGCCATGCCCGCGATAAAAAATGCCTGCAAAACAAAATATGCAAGAGGCTTGATCTTGTATGAAATGGCAAAGATGGCAGCCATAGTCTCTACACAGCCAAGCAAGATCAAAAAGACACCGCTGGTAGCATCGATATATACAGGCAGCGCAACAGCAGTCCAGGGTGCATGATGGAGAGCGTAAGTCCCCAGATAAGTCAGAGTCGCTCCAGATAATGCGGCCGACCAAGCAGCGAGTGCCTTGGTCAATTTGGGCCTGAGACCCGACTGGCAAAAAAAAGCAAACAAGACGCTCAAAATCAGGAGGCAAGCTGACAAAATCAGCGCCCCTGCATGTGTTTCCATATTTTTATGTCACTCAAACGCATCAACTACTTGCGAAGTTTCGCAATTGCTATTATAAACCTAGCATGTCAATAATTCCTTTGCAAGCAAAAGCTACACTCTATACTTGAAAGTCTATGTCAGAAAAACTAGTCGCATTTAAAGCCGAATTTTTTAAGGCCCTCGCCAATCCCTTGCGCATCCGCATCCTAGACGAATTGCGGCAAGAAGAACGCACGGTCTCAGAGATCAGAGAAAAACTGCAAGTAGAATTGCCCAATGTCTCGCAGCAATTAGCAGTGCTCAAGTCCAAAAATCTAGTCGCCTCTCGCAAACAGGGCAACAATATCTATTATTCGTGCATCGATCCGACTGTGTTTGAGCTATTGGATATCGCCAAAAAGATCTTTAACAACCATTTGATCGACGTCAAGGATACGCTCGAGCAATTGTAAAACAAAAGCGCGAGCCTTGATTGGCAGCATTGGTGGGGCTTTCTACCCAGATACGACCACCTTGCAAATCGACAAAGGCGCGACAGATTGCCAGACCGAGGCCGCTACCTCCTCTGTCTCTATTTTCAGGGCTTTTGACCTGGGCAAATCGTTCAAAGATGATCTGCTGCATTTCTTTGGGGATGCCTGGACCGGAGTCTTCGACACCAATCATCACCTCTCGCTGATCATGAGGCGAAACCATAGCCCTAAGCCAGATCTTGCTATTTGGAGGGCTAAACTTGACGGCATTGGAGACCAGGTTAAATAGGACTCGAGAAAGTTTGTCAAAGTCGCCATCGACACGCAAATCCGGTGGTACCACATCTAGTTGTATGCTGGTCTGGACCGACTCTTTGAGCCAGTCATCCAGATTGCCCTGGACATTTTCAAAGATATCGAGCACTCTTATCGGCTTGATGTCCAGGTCCAGCAAACCGGCCTTGGCTTTTTCTACATCTAGCATGTCATTGATCAAGGCCATCATGCGCTGGCTATTGCGATTGGCTACCTTTAGCAGAGTCTGGCCACGCTCGTTGAGACTGCCCAGGCGGCCGGCTTCGAGCAGATCAAATAGACCCTGTATCGTATTTAGAGGAGAGCGCAGATCGTGTGTGAGCATCGCAACGAGCTCCTGACGCAGACGTTCGAGCTCTTTTTGCTCGGATATGTCGTGGATGACGCAATACAATGTCTGTTCGGCATTGGACCATTGCGCCGTCCAGATCGTGTCCCTCGTGCGCTGCGATGATGCATCCTGACCGCGATCCCGTCCTGACTTGACTTTCAATTCTTTGCTATTCTGGCCTTGATCCTGCTTGATCCGATTAAACCACTCAGTGAGAGCTTCGCGATCGGTATCATCGACAAACTCGATCATGCGCTGACCGAGCATTTCATCCGGCTCCAGGCTAAAGAGCGCAAAGCAGGCCGGATTGACGGCGACAAACCTCCCATCGCGATCTATGGCGCATATGGTATCGAGAGCATTGTCTACGATGGCACGTTCTTTCCGATTCATTTCATCCAGAGCTCCTGCCATATGGCGAAAGCTACGATCCAGACGGGCTAATTCGTCGATACCATCCAGAGGACGATTGAGAGGCTTACCGGAGGCAAGACGTCTGGCGTTATCGCTCAAGAGATTGATACGGCTGGTGATGCTACGGACGATAAAAACCGCGAGCACGATACTAAATACGACATTGCCAAAAACAGCAATGAGAGAGATGCGTACGATCTCTTCGCGCAAGCGGGCCTGTTGGATGGGACTGCGGCCAGCGATCTCTTTTTCGTGCTTTTCCACAAAATTGAGCTCTTCGGAGATCATCAAGCGAAAAAGCTCTTTGAGCCTGTCGTTATAACTGCGATTGTGGAGGAAAAAGTCTTTAAAATCTTTCTCTCTGATTTTTTGCGCAGCAAAGTCCAGGATCTCTTTTACTTCTTTCAGGGCATCAAAAGATTTTTCGATGGCTTGGTGCAGTCGAGGATCATTGGCCGTGAGGTTCTCGAGCTCTTGATATTCGCTGGTCAGCTTTTTGATCGGGGCCTGGTAAGTCGACTCGAGATAGCCTTCTTCAAACCATCTGCCCTTTGTCGATTGCGAAACCACTTCAAAGACCGAAAAAATATCCTTGGTGAGATTGTTGACCCGATCTGCTATTTCCTTGGCCTTATAGGCTTCTCGAGCCTCAGCCTCGGCCTGGGACTGCAATTTGACCAGAACGGCCACCGACCCCAACTCAAATACGAGGGGGATCGCAACGAGGATGAGGCCACGAGCCGTGAGCGATAATTTTAGGGCCATAGGCCTTTATTGTAAGATATTGATCTGTGCTGTCAAAAATAAAGGGATGGGATCTCGTGCCCAAGATTTTGCTTGTCGAAGACGATAAAGACCTCACGGTCATGATCAAAGAATGGCTCGAGATGGAAAACTACGCTTGCGAAGTCGTGCATGACGGCAACCAGGCTCTCGATTTTATCGACCAGTATCACTATGATCTGATTATCTTGGACTGGGAATTGCCCGGCAAGAGCGGCATGGATATTTTAAAAAGCTATCGCCAACAAGGCGGGGTGATGCCGGTGATATTTCTCACCGGCAAAGGCCAGATCAACGACAAGATGTCAGGTCTCGACTCCGGAGCCGATGACTATCTGACCAAGCCTTTTTCGATGAAGGAGCTCTCGGCCAGACTGAGAGCCCTGCTGCGCAGGCCACCGGATCAAGACAACGAGGTCATCACCGTCGGACCTCTAGAAATGGATGCGACCGAGCATAGATTGCGTTATCGCGGCAATGAGGTACAACTGGTCCCCAAGGACTTTGCCCTCCTCGAATACCTCATGCGCCACCCTCATGATTTTTGCAGCTCCGAAGCTCTGATCGACAAAGTCTGGGGCGGTAGCGACAATACGGGCTCTTCGGATGCCTTGCGCACCTCTATCAAGCGCATCAGGCAAAAAATGGACCTCGACGAGTCCCAACCCTCAATCATCGAAAACATCCCACGCGAAGGCTATCGCCTCAGGCAGTTTTCTTAAACAGGTATAAGCAATTTTTGCATTTTACTAATCAAACAGGCGTTACCGCCTGGTGGGATGTGGGCAAACCCAATTGTCACGTCTCATCAACTACTTGTATTAGTTACTGGGGGAAGTTTGATCTCGCAAACTACTGAATACGCTCTTCGTGCAGTTATGTTCCTGGCTCTACACGAAGGCAAGGCTCATACGACTCTTCAAATCGCCGGTGGTACCAGGGTACCTCAAGCCTATCTCTCCAAAGTTTTGCAGGCCCTCAGCCGCGGCGGCATCGTCACCTCTCAGAGAGGACTGGGTGGCGGCTTTACGCTTGCACTCAAACCAAAAAACATTACTCTGCTGCAAATAATCGAGGTAGTAGACCCCATCCGCCGCTTTGACGGTTGCGAGCACAGTCCAAACCACGATCACGCCCTCTGCCAATTGCATCAGAGACTGGACGACACCATGCTGCTGGTGCAAAAACAATTTGCCAAGGCTACAATCCAGTCCCTAATCAGCGCCAACTCACCGTCCATCACTCCATTATGCACCCTGGCCAAAACCAAAAAGCGAGTCGGAGTGCGCAACAAATAAAATCAGATCCTCGATTTTTTACGGGCCTTCCATTTGTTGCGTTGCTTGAGCTTGTAACAGACAAAGGCCTTGAGTTGGTCGACCGTGAGTTTTTTAGCCAGTACCTGCCATAGCAGCTTGCGCGATTTGGATTTATTGCCTTGATCCAGATCAAAATACTGCATCAACTCCATTATTTCCTCTCGCCAGAGCAATTGGGCTATGGCAAGAGGATCCAATTCACGATTGGTCCTGGCCGGCCAGATCTCATCGGCATAGGGTGCACCATCTCTGATACCGACAACTATCAAGCCCCAGCATGAGGGCACGATCTTGACTGCCTCGTGCGCGTGCTTTTCGTCGACGACCAGGGTCATTTTTTCGAAGACACGCTTGTATATCTCTTGCTGCCGGTCCAGACGCAAAAGATTGTCGCTGGCCGACTTGATCTCATAGCCGTGGAGACAGTCATTGATGACAGCTACATCTACACGTGCCTCTCCCCGGGATAGCTCGAGCTCGTCTACTACGCGGCTTTTTGGATGCGCAGCCAATACTCTCTTGATCTCTGTCTGATATAGGAGCCTGCGCACGTCCAATTCTTTCATAGTCAATAAATTAATGGCTATGCAGCAATATGTCAATTTGGCAATTTGGCATCACATATGATGCTCTAAGATTTTAAAATCTAAGGGGCCAGATGAGAAAGATTGTTGGCATTGAGATAGTCACGCAGACTGTCAGCCAGCGAGATGCCCCAGGCCTCGGGGACAGGCTGGAAACCAGCAACTCGTTTGAATCTTGACTCCAGTATGCCATCACGCATGGGACGGCCCTGGTAGGTAAAGACACGATTGGAGCTCTTGTTCAAGAGTGCAATGCCCTGATCGGTATTTTGAGGAGTATATAAGTTGAGAGACTCCTGCTGAAACATATCGACGACCTGCCTGGTGACTGGATGTGACTCCGTGACCAGATAGTGTGTACGCGTAGTAAGAGCATCTGCTTGCAGGCTCTCGGCTTTTTGTTGCACCGTCTTAAATACCACCGATTTGCCCGATGAAGTAGAATCTCTCTCATCGGGCAAGATATTTGCATGCCAGACATTGCCCTGGCGATCGAGCTGGTGTCCCCAGCTCACAGTCATTTCATTATCGATAAACTGTCCTGATGGGCGAGTCATGCCAGTGCGCAGATCAGTGACGCTGATAGTGCGATCTCCCTGCTTATACCAGCTACCGGCCATCCATCTTGGTACGCAAAACCATTGTATGTAAAATTTTCCCTGATAAGCATTTTGCTGTTGCTGAGCCGCACCACTCAATAGTCCCGGCACCGAAGGCAAATTGTCACTGTGATCGGCCTCGAGCTCAAAGGTCGCGGCCCATACAGGATCGAGATTGCAAAAAAGCATAAGCGCAAGGGCAAGACCAAAAGACTTCATACTTGTTGCTCCAGATTGTCAAACTCTCGCGCCAGCATATAACCGCTCACCGCCCACAGTATCGCCGCAACTATGGTGAGGACAGCCACAAATTGATTGCCCAAGCCTAGCACGGATGTGACAAGCAGGATCGCGAGTCCGGCCAGACCTCGGGCAAATCGATATAAAAACATCTCAATCACCGGCTTTACCTTAAACAATATCTCGTGACTGGTGACTGTATAGGTCAACTCTTTAGCCGCCTTAAACCACGAGTGCCGGATCGCCTCGTCAAGATGAAACACCCCGACGATGGCAATGGGATTGGAGGTCGCTAAAAAAAGCACAAGGGCTATGGCGATCGCCACTCCCGACGATACCAGTGAAAACTTGGTGCCGGCCTTTTTTAAAATCCAGGAGACCAGGACCATCTCCACGACAAATTCAACGGCGCCGCGCCATGTCTCCATTATGGCATCAAGCCTGGCGATCTGTGTGGCGCCATGAGCCATTTGCGTGAGGATCTGGTTATAGAGAAATTGCAAGAGATCAGGGGTAATCCTTTCTAGGCAGACCAGAGCTGCCAGGATGAGGAGAAAGCGCGAAGATAAAATAGCTTGAAAGACCTCGGCCCAATGCTCCAGATGCATTGTCTTTTGATTGGGCAGGACAGCTCGGTGCAGATGGCGGTCACGAGCGGCGATGCCTCTGGTCTCCAGAAGAGCAAAGATGCCTAGAGTGGCCAGGATCAAGCCTGCAGCCAATAAGAGCATATTGTGATTGCCCAGAGGCACCACAAGGTATGAAGTGATCGAGCTGCCGCATATGGCACCGAGGGCGCCACCGGCGCCAATCACACCAAATAGCGAACGCGCCTCGTGAGTATCAAAGATATCGTTGGCGTACATCCAAAAAAGAGTAACGCCCATGATCGAAAAAACATCGAGCCAGACCCAAAAGCATCCAGCTGCAAGACCGGTGTCATTGGCCGCTTGCAGCCACAGGCGAAAGGCCAGCAATTGTGCGAAAAATATGGCGTAGATGCCGCCGATCAGTTTTTTGCGGGGCAGATGAGCAAACTTGCTATAGATATAGACACATAATCCAGTGACTAAGGCGGTGCCCATATAGATGAAAGGCATATTTTCATTGCCCAGGCCAGAGAGGACCAGGCCCCGCCTGACAGGACGCAGGACATAATAAGTAGTGATGAAGAGAAAGATCCAGCAAAACATGAGCGCTGTAGTAAGGCGCTCTCCCTCGACTTTGCCCTGCATCTCTATTTTTACCAGTGCTTCAATTGAGCCAGGCCCTGTTCGCAGCCTGCAATCACCTGAGCTTTTTCTGGACTGTCTTTTAGAGCACGAGCGGTCTCCAGTGCTTCTTTAAAGCAATCGGCGCTCTTGCGACGATTGTTTTTATAGAGATAGCCCTGGCCCAATTGACAGAGCACGCCAGCATACTGAGTACGCATGGCGGCAATGACCTCGGCATTGACGAGCTTTTTGGCTGTCTTTGATTTTTCCATCGATTCAAATACTTCACGGTATTTTGTGGCCGATCGCTCGTTCCAGATGATGGCATTGGCCGGGTCGCCCTTAGCCAGATAGGCAAAACCAATAAAAGCCGATAGCCCGGCGCCGGTCGAATCCTTAGGATTTTTGCTAAAGACTTTTTCGTATTCGTCGGTACCAAAGTCGATCACTTTGTCATACTCGCCACGCATCAGATACAGTTGCACGATAGCTTGCGAAGCCCAGGCGGCCTTGTCCGGCATCAGCCATCTAAATCGCATGGCCTGGCGGCTCAAGATCTCTTGCGCATCAAAGGCAAAGACCTTGCCGGCTACCGTCACTGCACCGACAAAGGCTCCCCAGATCACGGCACGTAGTGCCACCACAAGAAATACCATAAGTGCACCCAGGGCTACCACAGCCAACCAGTTGATGGAAGTGGCAGCCTCGGGGTGCAGACTGGACCAGAGATTGGTTCCGAGGAGATACATCAAGGTGAGATTGACGGACAGGCCGATGGCCATAATCCCCCAAAATGCACCATAAGCAAGCTTTGCCGCGCCTGGTTTGGCTTCTGGCAATTTAGGCGGCTCCATGGTCTGAGGGGGCTTAGCGCCCTTGGGCATCCTCATGACCTGCTTTCCGCCCTGAGCCCAGGGTGCTTGAGAGACTGATTTATTCCTGCCCATCTGGACCTCGATTATTTGCCTTTCTCTTTCTCTTTGGCAGCCTTGTCTTTCAACTTGGCAACATCCTTGACCATTTTCTCTCTTTCTTTGGCCGGCATGTCGGTTCTTAGAGCAAGATAATAGTCATATTGCTGAGCAGCCTCCGCTAAAGTAGCCGAAGTCGGCTTTTTAGATTTTTCGAGGGCCCGTGCCAGGCCGATCCGGGCTTCGGGCAGTCTTGGATTAGAGGCAATTGCGCTGCGATATTTGTTTACACTGCCGTCAAATTGCTTTTTGTTGCAGAGTTCGTCGGCGACTTTAGTATCGGTCACGGCTTGCTTGCGCAATTGATCGATCTGAGCCAGGCCGCGGTTGCCCCTTTCGGGGGTACCGGAGAGATTGAGGCCTTTTTTGAAGGCAGTCTCGGCATTGTCCAGGTCTTTGATCATCAGGGCGATATCAGCCACGGCATAGGTTTGCTTAGCATCTTTGAGATCGTTGATGACGATCTTCATCTGCTCGCTTGCCTTTTGAAAATCACCGGTCGCCATGGCAGCCTCGGCATAGGCTATGCGCTCGCCATCGTTTTTGGGCTCGCCCATGGTCGAGAGATCGGGCTTGGCGCCGGACAGTGACATGAGCTTGGCCTTAGCCAGATAGAGCTCCATGTCATCGGGCGATAGCCTGATGGCCTCATCCAGGGTCTTCATAGCGGAGTCATAGTCGTTAGAAGCCAGCATAGCGCCAACAGCAGCCTTTTGGGCCTTTTGATACAGGGCCTGGCTCAAGCCTTTGACTGCTTGCGGGTTATTGGGACTCATCTGCAAAATAGTCTTGTATGCCTTAATGGCATCATCGGCTTTTTCGAGCTTGAGGGTCATGTCTGCAATGCGCATGCGCAGATCGAGATTGTAGGGAGCCTGGGTAAGACCGCTACGGAGATCGGCCAGACCGAGCTCGAGATCACCGCGCTCCTCGCGGATATCGGCCATACGCAGATAAGGCTCGGCGTTTTCGGGCTTGATGAGAGTAGAGAGTTGAAACTCTTTGAGCGCTCCAGCCGTATTACCTTGCGCTGCATAGGCCTTGCCGAGCATCATACGGGTCGGCCAGCTATTGGGAAAGAGCGAGAGCGAGGTATTGAGCTCGTTGAGAGCAGCATCGGTCTGGCCTTGTTGTAAAAGCGTAGCGCCAAGGCCATAGTGTGCAGTGCTATTGGAAGAGTTGAGGGCAATAGCACGCTTAAAGGCATCCTGGGCCTCGGCAAGCGAACCCTGGTCGAGCTTGATCTGGCCGAGAGCAGCAAAAGCTTGTGAATGTTGAGGATCGAGCGACACAGCCGTACGAAACTCAGATGCGGCTTCAGCGACACGACCTTGCTCTTTATAAACTTGTCCCAAGGTAAAGTGAGCCTCGCCAGAAGCTGGAGCAAGCTGTACCGCACGCTTTGCTGATTCTTCGGCTTGCTGGAGAAAGGACTCTTTATTGCCACGGATGGTGCCACTCGAGCTCTGCAGGCGGTTGAGGACTACAGTAGCCTTGCCGCTATAGGCAAGGGCATTGTTGGGATCGGTGGCCAGTACACGGTCAAAGAGCTCGTCAGCGCCGTCCAATTTGAACTGCTTGGCAAGAGCGATACCGAGACCGATGGTGGCCTGAATATCGGCTGGGTTAGCGACTATGGCTTCTCTAAACATGCCCTCGGCATCGGCATACTTGCCTTGAGAGAGGAGCTTTTCGGCCGGCATGATGTCGTGCTTGACGCGACCGCTCAAAACATCGCCACCAGTACTCGTGCTTGCAGGCTGACCGATGCTGGTCTGGCCAAAGCCACCAGAGCTAGGCACGCCTGGTACTGCGTAGTTTTGTGCCGATACCGGCAAGGCTGATTGCATCAAGACCTGCAAGACTGCAAGCGCGACGATCGATCTCATTTACATCTCCTAATACCGCTAGTGACCGCCATAGAGGATACACAATCGCGCAAGGCTCTGCTCTCGGATTATCTATATTTGTCGAAACATGGCGACAAAAATCCACTAAATCAAATTAAGACAGATGCTGGGGCTGCAAACAGACTAAAATAAGTGCAGTCGAAAGGTTGTCAGCAGGCATTTAATCTACATCGAGGAAACACTTGAGTCAGTCCGATCTCAACAAAAGCCAGGAAAAGAGCACTCCTCCTCGCAAGGTATGCCTCTCCTGTGCAAAAGAGTATCCAAACGATGTCCTCATCTGCCCTGACGACGACACTCTGCTCACACCCATTCTCAACGACAATTTTATCGGCACGACACTAGCCGACAAGTACCAAATTTTAGAAAAGCTCGGTGCCGGTGGCATGGGCCTGGTCTATAAAGCCAAGCACCTTTTTATGAAGCGCAATGTGGCCATCAAATTGATGCTGCCTCAATACGCATCGAGCGCCACGGCACTCAAGAGATTTAGACAAGAAGCGCAGGCCGCTAGCCACCTCAATCATCCCAATATCCTCACTGTCTACGATTTTGGTGTCACTCCCGATGGCCTGCCCTATCTGGTGATGGACTTGCTCGAAGGCACCAATCTCTCAGCCGAGCTCGAAGCCTACGGCCATCTGCCCGTGGGGCGATCTCTCAATATTTTCATCCAGACCTGCTCCGCCTTGCAGCATGCTCACAGCAAAGACGTGGTGCACCGCGATCTCAAGCCAGGCAATATCATGCTAGTCGAATACGAAGGCGAACACGACGTGGTCAAGATCGTCGACTTTGGCATGGCAAAGATCCTGTCAGCCATGGACGGCGAAAAAGAAGAATTGACCAAGACCGGCGAAGTCTTTGGCAGTCCGATGTACATGAGTCCCGAGCAGTGCATGGGCAAGGACCTGGATGCTCGCTCGGACATCTACTCTCTAGGCTGCGTCATGTACCGCACTCTGACTGGAGTGCCGGCAGTGATCGGTCAGACTGCAATGGAGTGCTTTAACAAGCATGCCACGCAGATGCCCCTCTCATTTGCAGATGTCGCACCGGATCTGCACTTGCCTCAGTCACTCGAGACAATCATTTTTAAGGCCCTGGCCAAGGAACCCGACGAGCGTTATGCCTCCATGAGCGATCTCAAGGATGCTCTGCTCACCGAGATCGTTTCTTCGCAAGACATCTCGGCGACCTTGCCGGCCGGCACCATCCGCGCCTACACGCTTGACCTGCACAAGTCCCAGGACAGACAAGAGGCTCTGGCACAGACGGGTGGCACCAGACACGATACCAGCCTCACCATGCGTGTCGTCAATAATCCACCTGCCGAAGCCTCAGGCCCCAACGCCATTTCCACCGGCAATACCATCAATATGCCGGGTGCCAATCCCAATGTGACCGAGTCGCAATACGTACCCAGCCCTGTTGTGCAACGCAAGGGCATGCTCTGGGCTGGTATCATCGGTGGTGTATTGATCGCCACCGCCGCCGGTTTGAGCTTGATGCAACCACGGGCGGCACAAAAGGACGCTCAAGAGACGACTCAGCCTGCAGCTGCCGATGCACAAAGGTCTTATGAGGACTTGATAAAGATCGGCCAGCAAGCCTATCTCCATGGCGATTACAAATCGGCGCGCACCAAGTTTAACGATGCCCTGATCAAAGCCAAGGATAAGGGCGACTACGAGCAGGGCGTGCCAGAGGCCACCCTGTGGCTCGGCAAGGTCGCTCTCGAAGTCGAGAACTTTGACGAAGCCGAAGAAAAATATCAAGACGTCGTACAGATGAGCGAAAACGGCAAGCGTTTCAGCTCAGCCGTCTCTTCTGAAGCTCTCAATGACCTGGGAGAGCTATATCTGGCCAAACGTCAATTTGCCCAGTCCAAGACCTTTTTTGACAAGGCCTTGAGCATCCGGCAAAAATACACCGGTCCTGCTCACGCCAAGGTCGCCGAGACGCTGGCCGGCCTGGGCAATTTGGCTCTTTCTCAGGGCTCATTCAAAAAAGCAAATGACTTGCTCAAGCAAGCCGCCGACATCGCCGACTCAAAGTCCAACAATGGCCTCGACGATATAGACAAGGCCAAGATCTACAACGCGCTTGGCCAGACCTATCAATACAACGGTCAGATCGACAAGGCCCGACAATATTACATGCGCGCCCTGAGCATTCGCGAAAAAAATCTCAATCCCGAAAACCCTGCCATCGCCGACACTCTCACCTGTCTTGGCACTCTCGAATTTCGCACCCGCAATACTGCAAAATCGCAAGAATATCTTGATCGAGCCCTCGATATCCAGCTCAAGTCACTGGGTGATGACAATGCCAGCGTAGCCAATACTAAGTTTTGCCTGGCCGTTTTGTGCCAGCAGACCAGACGCAAGGACCAGGCCATCAAGTATTGCGAGGATGCTTACAAGATCAGACTCAAGGCCTTTGGTCCCAATGACCCGCAAACACAGGACACCAAGACGTTTTTGGCTCAGCTCAAAAAATAAATCAGTTCCACACTAGATTGCGCACGGCCCTCGGACGCGCAGTCAACAGACCAACAGTCGAGAGCAGCAAAAAGGCGAGGACAGCCAGGCTCGACATGCCAAAGACCATGCCGATCTTAGTAAAGGCATAACCCACGGCCATGGGGATGAGCGTACCGCCTATGGAGCCGGCCGTGATCACGATCATGGATGTAGTGGAGAGATTTTCTTTAAAGCGCTGATTGGCCGAAGCGACATTGTTGGGATAAATCGGACCAAAGCCCATGCCCAGTAGCAAGACCACCGCCAATGCCATCACGCCTGGCCTGCCGATGGCACAGAGCGTCGTTACTGCCACTATTACGCAGCAAGCAGCAATAGCCGAGATGAGAAATGGCGAGAAGCGTTTGGTGAGAGAAACAGAAAACAGACGGCCCAGAGTCAGACCAATCCATAGAGTGGACATGGATATGGAACACAGCGCCATATTGAGATGCGCTTGCTTTTGCAAAAAGGTAAAGAGCCAGGCGGAACAGGACGCCTCCATGCCTACATAAAGAAAGATGATAAAGGCAAAGAGCCAGAGAGCAGGTTGTCGCAAAAACTTTTGGCGGCTGCGCAAGACAGCCGAATCAGACAGTTGCCCTTCGCCGTCTTGCATACTGCGAGCGACGATATCTTGCTCACGCTTTTGGACCCTGGCACTCTCCGGCTTAAATGTCAGCGTAATGCACATCATTATCAGGCCCCAGCAAGAACCCAGGGCAAAGACAGCAGGGTAGCCCAGCTTGTAGGTGATGGCAGCCCAGGCAGCGGCGGGTCCGAGGAGAGCGCCGACGCCAAAAAACACATTGAGTCGATTGAGTGCTGATGCTGCAACCTTGTCGGCATTGGCCAGAATAGTAGTGGTGCTCGCCATGCCATTGAGTCCGGCGCCCAGGCCCCAGGTGAGACCAGAGAGACACAAAAGGTAAAAACCCTGCGAAAAGCCCAGACCAGCAAGGCCGAGAGCCATGACAAAGCTTGCGGCCTTCATGCAGTTGGGACCGCCAAACTTGTCGACGAGAAACTTGCCCAATACATTCATGATCATCGCGCCAACCATATTGACCGAGACGATCAGACCAGCCTCTACCAGTGTGAGGTGCTGGGCCCTGGCGATACTCGGTATCAATGGCCCGATCCAGCCGCCCTGCATCCCTGCCAGGCAGGTGAGACCGCTTGCTACCGATACTATTTTTGCTTCTTGTGAGATACGCATGCCCCTAGGATACAAATTTTCCGTATCCTGTCACCACTTTTGTGCGCTTTGATTTAGGGTGAAATGCTTAAAGAGCAAATGTGCGATTTGCGGGAACTTTGCACTGGATTATGCGATCGAGGCCAAGCGGAACTTGATAAAAATCTCGTAAAATACTGATCGACAGGGCCTTTGCAAAAACGCATCCGCACCACCTGTGCCATTATTTTTTTGCACAATTTTTGCAATTGGTGCCACCAATCCGATGATGATTTTTTACATCTGTTAAAGACTTTTTTGAAGTTTGTTTGCGATCATTACCTGCAAAAGAGGCATAATAAAAAGTACCCCCCAGACAGGCGCCCAGACTCTTGTCCAGATCCACAAACAACGATCAAGACGACGATAGATGCCCTCGCTGTCTCTTGCCCAGGCTCCCAGGCGGGCTAGCAGGCGATGAGACCAGCTATTTGTTTTCTTCTTTGCATTGCCTGTGCGAGTCTAGAGAGCTATTTGACGGGGCTCTATCATCGGAGCCTATAGAGCCTGCCAGGTCCAAGCATCGCGCCACTGCCGCCAGGTGCCAGCGCTGCGGACGCGCCGTTGCCGATAGCGACAGGATCGGCAGTTTGACGGGCTATTTGTTCCAGAGCTTTCGCTGTCAGTGCGCCAGACCTCTGCTCGAGCGCCAGTCCAATGCAAAACCAAAACACGCCGGTCTTTTGACCACGCACAGACAGCCATCCAATAATGCAAAAGCAGGCCAGGTAAAAAAAACAAAGCTAGAACGTTCGTTATTGCAAAAAACACGGCATCCAGGCCTCGCTTCAAACCTCCAGGAGATAGCGACCCTGTCGGCCGGTGACATCGTAGGTGGTAGCTATCGCTTGTTGGACAAAGTCGGCGAGGGCGGCATGGGTCTGGTCTACAAGGCAGTACATGAGACGCTCAATCGTCCGTGCGCTGTAAAAGTACTGGCACCAGCAGCAGTGTCTGATACCAACTGGGCCTTGTTTAAGCAAGAGGCCCGCATACTCAATACATTGCTACATCCGAGTATCTGCAAGATCTACGATCTTGGCCTCCATAAGGACAAATTGCCCTTTTATGCCATGGAGTATCTACCAGGCATGACACTCGAGCAGGTGTTGGCTCGCCGCAACACACTCAGCCTCGGTGCCGCAATGCAGATCTTTAAAGAAATAGCAGGCGCCCTCGCCTATGCTCACCGCCAGCGCATTATCCACAAAGACGTCAAACCAGCTAACATCATGCTCCTGCCTGACAAGACCGGTCAGGTCTCGGTCAAACTCCTCGATTTTGGTATCAGCGAACTGGCTGAGACTAACGAACGCAAATCGCCCCAAGACAACGGGTTTATTTTGGGCAGTGCCTATTATATGAGTCCAGAGCAAGTCTCCGGCGAAAAGCTCACCGCATCGACCGACATATACAGCCTTGGCTGCTCTCTTTTTGAGACCCTGGCTGGAGAGCCCCCTTATGATGGAGAGGGTTTTGAAGAAATCGCGCAGGCGCATATCAATAATGACGTACCGACACTGCACCAGACCACCGGCACGGAGTTTCCTCTCGAAGTCGAAGCAATCTTGCAAAAGAGCCTGGCCAAGGCTCCCGAACAGCGTTACCGCAACGTGTCTGAAATGGCCATCGATATGGAGCGCATCCTCGAAGGCAAGCCACTACAATTTGCCGAGGTCTCCAATCTAGAACTCGTAGACAGCTTTGGTTTCTCGCGCACCACCCGCATTGTCTTTGGCACTTTCTGCTGCCTTATCGCCACGGCCATCGTCTGGGCTTTCTATATATTGCCTCAGGCACAAAAAAAAGCCAGTCATAATATGTCAGGCGAAAAGGCGTCGGCTCTGGCTAAACGCATGGGCTTTCCGGAGCCCGGTCTGCGTGATGATAGTGGCGTAGTCTCCGAAAGCACAGGCGAAAAATACCTGGCTCTAGCATCCAGCAAAGACGAGCAAGCTGCAGAAACGCCCGGCAATGGCCATAAGCGCATTGGACGCGGATTGAGCACCAATCAGCAAATGATTGCGCTAACCCTCGAAAACACCCGGCGCGAAGCCAATAATCTGCAAAGGCAAGGTCGCTATGTTGAAATGGAGCGCTTACTCAGCGCCATGATCGAAAATCCCTTTATCAAAGACACGTTTTTGATCGATATCATCGAAAAGCGCGCCGCTGCTCGCATCGCACAAAGCAAATGGGCAGATGCCGTCAAGGATTATGATCGTGTGATCGAGCAGGGTCATGAAGAGGTATCGACTTACGATCAACGCGCCTTTTGCCTGTTTAAGCTTCAAAAATACAAATTGGCCGCACGCGACTGGAGACGCGTGGTCCTATTGTCACCCACACAGACAGATGCAATCCGTGATCTGGCCACCTGCTATGACAAACTTGGACAGACACAATTGGCAAACAGCACTCGCGTCTTGATAGGCAAATATTCCAAAGTTTTTAAAGAATCTGTCCTCAGTCACATGATGATCAACGATCCCAAAACCCGGCCCGAGATCTTTCAAAAGAGCTGGCTATGCCGGTATTCTCAGCTCTATGACTCTTGCATCATCATGCTCGAACGCTGTTTATCCATGCCGATATCGAGTCGCAAACAAAATCAAGATCTCTACTCTCCCGGCAAGGCGCAAATAGCATATGATCTAGCCGAGGGTTATTTTGTCTGGGGTGAGTTTGAGCAATCCATTTATGTGCTCCAGACCCTGCTCAAAAATGATCTCGATACCCCGGAGGGACTCGACATCAAAGAGCAATCGCTGCAGTTGCTGGCACAAAATCATGCATCGCTCAAGCAGATCCCTCGCGCTCTGGCCGCCATAGATCAGGGCATCGCCATGCATGGTCTTTTGGAGCAAAACCTCGTGGTATTTAGACAAAGGCTCAAGTCGGACAAATATGGCAAATAATACAGGCAGGACATATCTAGCATCGATCTTGGCTCTGGGATTGTTTATCCACGAGCTCACGCAGCCAATGGCTGTGCTATGCGAGCCTGATGCGACTGCTCTAGTCGACCTGCTCGCACAGGACAAACGGAGCAAGGTGAGTGTCTACAACTTGCATTACTGGCCAGGCAAAAGCGATCTTGCGCATACCATCAATTATTTCATCCCCCGCAAACCAAACGCCACTGGTGCTTATCCTCTCATTATCTACGTGCATGGTGGCGGTTGGACTACACGCCCTTCCGCGCAACCCACCTGGATCACGCAGGCAGCCGATCGAGGCATTGCTGTCGCCACTGTTTATTATCGATTGGGCCAAGAGGCTGATGGGCACTATCCTGCACAGATCGAAGACCTCGATGCTGCTTTGGCCTATATACACGAAAACGCTGCCAAAATGGGCATTGACCCCGACCGACTAGGATTGTGGGGCACCTCGGCTGGTGGCCATCTGGTGATATTGCTAGCCTTGATCGGCAAAAATACCAAAGGCATCAAGGCCGTCTGCGATTTTTGCGGACCAGCAGACCTTGTCGAACTCGGCAAGCGCACACTGCCGGGCATGAGCTGGGATACCAGCTCTGCCAATAGCGGCCTGGCGATGCTTTTAGGCAAACCGGCCAATGAGGCTCCCCAACTTGCCCGCGAGGCGAGCCCAGTATCTCACATTCACAAAGATGCTCACTACCCTGCATTTTTGATCGTGCATGGTCAAAAAGACAATGTCGTGCCTTTTGACCAGAGCGTGAGGCTATACAATGCCTTTAAAGAAAAAGGTCCCGCTCAAATGCAAGTCGAGATGGTGACACCGCCCCGAGACAAGCACTATCTCGAGCGCGGCAAAAACATCGGCCTGGCTCTCGATTTTTTTAGCAAAAACATTTGTTTATCCTGCCCCGGCAAAATCATATAAAATAGCGCTCTGTCCAAATACAGACATCCAGAGAGACAAAATAAATGAGCAGATCAACGATGTTTAGCGGTATCCCTGTATTTGCCTTGATGGCGCTGATCGCCGGCTCGGATGCTCAGATCGCCTGTGCCGCGCCCGAACACAAGATAGCACCAGCCGCGCTCAAGCTCGGCATCTACAGTAATACCGAGGCAGATGCCCGCAAGTTTGCCCAGACATTTTATGACTGGTATATCCCCGATATGACCAGCAACGTGCCTGTGCCGTCCAGCGAACGCATGCTCACGCAAAGAGCTGGGCTCATCGATCCTGTCCTGCGCGGCCTGCTCAAGGACGATCTTTTGGCAGCACAGGAAACTCCCGATGAGGTAGTAGGACTGGATTTTGATCCATATGTCAATTCACAAGAAACTCCCAGCAAGCTCAAAGTCGGTACAGTAACGCGCAAGGGTCCCAACTATCTGGTTTCTATGGATGCAAGTGATGCCAAAGGCGTAGTAACGCCCGAGCTCGCCTATCGCAACAACTCCTTTGTATTTGTCGATTTTTATTACGATTATGGCAAAAAGGACAAGCAGGACAATCTCCTCAATATACTGCGCACTTTGCGCAAACAGAGGCAAACAAAATGATTGAGGCGCACCGATGAGCAGCAGCGGCCAAAACAAGACCTGTCCAAACTGCGGCAAGATCGATCACACTGATTTTTCGACCTGCAGATTTTGCAGCACCAGATATGATGCGCACATTGCACCCAAAAAAATCGATTTTGATCTCAAGGCTATCGTCTTGGCGGTCGCTCTGACCTTTTTGGTCGTCTTTGCCTTCGACAAGGTGGTCGGCGGCGCAGTCCGATCATCAAAGGCTCGTGAGACAGCACGGTCCGAGATCGCCAAGACAGGACGGCCGCGCGTGCTCGAGTTTTATGCAGACTGGTGCGGGCCTTGCCGTGCCTATGGTCCGATAGTCGAAGAGTGCTCGGCCAGATACAAAGGACGCGTCGACTTTGAACGCTACAACGTCGATTCGCAGCTTGGTCGTTCACTCGCTCAATCCTACGAGGTGAGCGGCATACCGCGCACCATAGTCTTTAATGCCGCCGGCACTCGCGTGGCCGACATGACGGGGAGTCAATCGATGGAGTCTCTCGAAGAAGCCATCAGAGACTCGATGCACTAAAAAAAGGTATTTTGATGCTCGGAGCCTACCGGATCACGCTGATTCTCATTGCGTTTGCCATCATATGCGGTGCAGTAATTGCTTGCCTGAGCCTGGGCGTGCAGCCATCTCGATCCGATAATAATCCACAAAGTGCAGTGCCGAGTCTCGACAATATCGACGATATCGTCGTCAAACGCTGGCCCAACCGCACCCTCATGACCGATATCGCCATGCCCTCAGGTCTGGCCGCCAAAGCCAGATTACCGCTCATCGTGTGCATCCATGGCGGCGGGTGGGCAGCCGGCGATCGCAAGCACATGCGCGAGCAGATAAATGCGCTGGCACGTTTTGGCTTTGTCGCTGCATCAGTAGAATACCGCCTGGTCTCGCAGGCAAAATATCCGGCACAATTGGAAGACGTAGTCGAGGACGTGAGATTTTTAGTCGCTAATGCTGACAAATACCACATCGATAAAGACAAAATAGTCCTCTTTGGTGGCTCGGCTGGTGGCCACCTCGCACTCATGCTTGCCACCATGGACAAGCGGCGGGACCAGGATTTTCTCCATCACTTTAAAGCCTGTGCCAGCCTCGCCGGTCCCACCGACCTGGATAAAAAATTTCCCTCTCGATCTCAAGCCATGATCGATGCACTCTTTGCACCTGGCACAGTTCAAGACTCCGCAAAAATGCATGCGGCGTGCAAGCAGGCAAGCCCAGTCACCTATGTAGACGCAAATGACACGCCTATCTTGATGATCCACGGCACTGTCGACGAGCTAGTACCTTATGATCAAGCCACCGAGATGCTTGATAGATGCAACAAAGCAGGTCTGCCTGCTCAGTTATATACCATCAAGGATGGCGGCCATGGTAGTGGTGGCGCCAAAGCCGACTGGGACAAAGCCATCTACGACACCATCATGTATTTTAAGAGCAAGACTAAGACCTGAGCATCTCGGCAAGACTATTATATTTGGCCAGATCGTGCGGACCTTGCTTGCCGATCGCCTCCATCTCCATAGCAAAGACATAGTCCTGCACCATCTGCCCCTACTGCTCCATATTAGCTCGCTGATAGAGGGAGAGAAAATCTGCAGGATCGTGCACGTGCTTGTCATAGCTATAGACATTGCGCCGGCCGGTCGCATGCCGAGCCTGCAAAAAAGCACCATGCAAAAGCACGTTGTGCCCTTGCTGCGCCTGCAATACATGCAAAAGCTCATGAGCAAACTCTCCTGCATGATAGGGCTCGTCGATCTTGAGACTATTGGCCTGATCCTCCCCTTTAAAGCTGGAGAGAGGAAACCACATGCGATTGAAACCTGGCGAAATGGCCCGCAGGCCAAAAATACGCCCCACACGCAAATGCTGGAGGCTATTGTCCAAATTGCCGCCAAAATATTTGCGAGCAAAGTCTATTTCTTCATCGGTAAGCTGTCTCACGGCGCACCTCAGAGAGACGGATACTAAAATTATATCTGATGCATCTTGGCCGGGAGCCATGGAGATCGCGTAAAATTAAGGCTTTCACCAGCCTTTCGGAAAGTCATGTCTTCCATCGCCAATCTCTTCAAAAATATTCTCATTTCCCTATCTATTAGCACCTGCATGGCTAACTATGCTTTTGCCGCATCAACGATGTTTGACAGCTATGCAGAAGCCGGCCTGCAGGCCTTTAACAAGCAAAAATATGTAGAAGCAGAAAAGCTGTACAAGCAGGCCATTGCAGAGATTGACACCAAACCTGACAGCCTCATTTTGGCTCAGGCTCTGGGCATGCTGGGAGTGATCCTCAACAAAGAAGGCAAGGATACAGAAGCTGAGCCTATCCTCAAGCGCGCCATCGCTATAGGCGAAAAATACAAGGCAAAACCAGACTACATGAGCGGCCTGATCGACCATCTGGGTTTTGTCTATGGCGCCCAGGGCAAGCAAGTCGAAGCCGAGGCCCTGCATCTCAAGGCTCTGGCCATCAGAGAAAAAGTGCATGGCAAGGGCTCACTCGAAACCCGCTCCAACCTCAACAATCTTGCCTGCGTCTATCTCCGCAATGGACGCTACCAGGATGCCGACACGCTTTTTGAACGCTCCCGTGCTCTCTACCGCAAAGAGCCCGGCGTGCGCAACGTCAACCTCGTCAACGTCCTCGCCAACTCTGCCTATACCAAAACAGCCCTCGGACAATATGACGCTGCAGAAAAGCTCTTTAAAGAAGCCCTGGAAGCGGCCAAGGCCGGTGGAGTCGAAGATACTTACGACGCATCCTATATTTATGCCAATCTTGGCGATGTCTACAGATTGCGCGACCGCTATAGCGAAGCCGAGGCTCTCTACCGCAAGAGTCTGGCCCTGACCGAAAAAGCCTTTGGCAAAGACAATACCAAGTCTGCCGTCGACCTGCGCAATCTAGGGCGCTGCATGCAAGACCAGGGCAACAACCAGGCCGCCCGCGAATATCTCGAGGCTGCCTACCGCATTGCAAAAAAAGAATACGGTGAAGATAACCCCGAAGTGACCAAGACTCTCGGGGACCTGGGCTCGGTAATGGCGTGCCTTGGTGACACCAAGCAAGGAGAAGAATACGTAAATCAAGCCCTAGCTGCCTCGCAAAAGAAATGGGGCGTGGATAGTCCGCTCAATGCAGGCTATATCCGCAACCTGGCCGAGGTCTACTATAATCAAGGTCGGCGCGACGACGCCATGAAGGCCTATCAAAAATCTCTCGATTTAGTCGCTAGCGCCATTGGCAAAGACAATGATTATTACCGGACTTGGCTCAGACGCGGCGAAAAATACGGTTTTGCCACCAAAGATCAAAAAGACGATACTGCAATGCTAGCGTCCAAGGGGCCAGATCTCGGCTTTTTAAAAAACGACAGCCAGGTGCAGAGATTTCTCGCAGAAGCCGAAAGCAATGCCAACAACAATGCTATTGCAGGCAGCAAGCCGGTCTCCGCATCGAGTCCCGTTGCCGACAAATGGGCACTCGTTATAGGTATCAGTCAATTTAAAAATTCTGGTATCAATCTCAAATATGCAGCAAAAGACGCAAAAGATTTTAGACAGTATCTTGTCGGCGAGGCTGGTTTTGCACCAGACCACGTCGCTCTCTTGACCGACCAAGCGGCCACACGCGAAAACATCCTCGCCCTGATCGGCGACAAGTGGCTCCCACGAGTTGCCGGCCCCGATGACGTAGTGATCATCTACATATCCAGTCATGGCTCGGCTTCTGCCATGGACATTGGCGGCCTCAACTATGTGGTGGCACACAATACCGATGTGGAAAGTCTTTATGCCACCGGCATTCCTTTGCAGGCATTGACCCAGATGATCAAAGATCGCGTGCACGCAAAGCGTGTGGTGCTCTTGCTGGACGCCTGTCACTCTGGCGCGGCAGAAGTAGCTGCTAAGGGTCTCGTCCGCCAGGCCAACTACGATATCGATAAGGTCGCACAGGGCACTGGCCAGATGATCATTTGCTCTAGCTCGCCTAAACAGGTCTCCTGGGAATCCAAAGGCTACGATAATGGTGTCTTTACTCGCAATCTCATTGCCGGTCTACGCAAAAATGGCAAGGACACGACCATGCATGAGGCCTTCCAATATATGAAAGACGGTGTGCAAACAGAGGTAATGCGCGATCGCGGGCAAATGCAGACACCAGTACTCAAGAGCGCATGGCAGGGCGAAGACCTGCGCATCGGTCAGTCACCAGACAAGCCCAAACCAGGCATCAAACTAGATATCGGCATACCGGCACCAGCACCGAGCAAAACTACTGCATCTAAAAAATAGTCACCTCAACCCGTGGACTGACCTAATAAAAGTGCGTGATATTGCCATTGTCATCTATATCCATACGCACGGCGCTTGGTTCCTTTGGCAATCCCGGCATGGTCATGATCTCTCCAGTAACAGCCACGATAAAGCCAGCACCACTGGATAGGCGCAACTCTCTCACTGTGATCGTAAAATCGGACGGCGCATTGAGTTTGCTTGCATCATCACTAAAAGAATACTGGGTCTTAGCCACGCACACCGGCAGTCTGCCAAATCCATGCTTTTCCAACCACTTGCGCATGGTCAAGGCATCGGCACCAAATTGCACGTCACGTCCACCATACACGCGCTGCACGATCTTTGTGAGCTTGGTCTCGAGATCGTCATCCAGGTCGTAAGCCGGCGAGTATTGCGATGTATCGCGAGGACCTGACGCAAGACTCTGGACCTTTTTGGCCAGGTCTAGCCCACCATCGCCACCTTTGGCAAAGATCTCTGCGATCGAGCACTCGACACCCAGGGCGCGGCAATGATCTTTGATAGCAGAGATCTCCTGTTCGCTGTCAGTATAAAAATGATTGATGGCAACCATGGTGGGCACGCCAAAACGTTGGACAGATCGGATGTGACGTGTGAGGTTATCGAGCCCTTTTTGCAACTGCTCTACATTTGGGGCTCTAAGATCAGCACTGTCTGCGCCACCATGCAATTTGAGCGCTTTGACTGTCGCCACGAGCACTACCGCATCCGGTACCAGATCGAGAGTATTGCGCGCAGTATCATCGCAACGACAGACTATGTCCATGTATTTTTCGAGACCGAGATCGGCACCAAACCCGCCCTCTGTCACGACATACTCTCCCAATAGCAAAGCAAGCCGGGTGGAAAGAATGGAAGATGCACCGTGGGCGATATTGGCGAATGGGCCACCGTGGACTAGTGCTGGAGTGCCGTCGATGGTCTGCACTATATTGGGCCTCAGTGCGTCTTTGAGTATGATCGCCATGCCTTTGTGAGCCTGTATGTCACGGGCAAACACAGGCATGCCCTTGGTTGTTTTGCCCACGCAGATATTGCCCAACCTGTCTTTTAGATCGGAGATGCTCGATGATAGCCCCAGTACAGCCATGACCTCCGATGCAGCAGTGATATTGAAGCCCGCGCTGCGCATCACGCCATTGGCCTTGCCGCCAATGCCCTGTATAATCTCGCGTAAACCACGGTCATTGATATCCATCGCTCGTCTAAAAGTGATAGCTCGTGGCTCTATGGACAGAGGATTGGCAAAATGCAATTGATTGTCGATCATTGCCGCCAATAAGTTGTTGGCAGCTGCAATGGCATGTATATCGCCGGTAAAATGAAGATTGATATCCTCCATGGGGACCAGTTGGCTGTAGCCTCCACCGGTGCCACCGCCCTTTTGCCCAAATACTGGTCCCATCGATGGCTCTCTTAAAGCAGCTATGGCCTTTGCTCCAGTTTTGCGCAGTGCCTGGGCAAGTCCTATAGAAGTAGTAGTCTTGCCCTCCCCAGCCGTGGTGGGAGTGATGGCCGACACCAGTATCAATTTGCCGCGACGTCCATGATCGACACCGCGCATGATGCGCTCTATGCCCTGGTAGGTGAGCTTAGCCTTAAGCTTGCCATATTGCTCGTAATCGTCATCGCCTAGACCGAGCTCTTTAGCGATCTCCTGTATAGGCCTACGGACTGCCTGCTGATTAATCTGTACGTCTGAGAGCATGGGGTCCTTTCGCTTTGTGAAACCGCACTAATATTAGCGACGACTAATGGAAATAGAAATATTGCATTACTAATTATCTCCAATTAAGGGATACGCTTAACAATATGAAACGACAAACAACTTAACGAGCACTAGAATTATCAGAAATTCTGATTCAGGTGGCACAGGGCATCATATGCATTCTCAAAAGGAGCAAAAAGTGAATCCAGGCTTGAATACGGTAGGCTTGAATGTGGTGGAGGCCGGTGCGATGTCCATAATTCCGCAAACCAACACCTACAACTTTAACAACGCAGCAGTCAAAGACTTTGTTGCTCAGATGGCTGCACTCTGCGAGCCCAAAGAGATCTACTGGTGCGATGGCTCCCAGGCTGAAAACGAACGCCTGATAGCCGAAATGGTCTCTCAAGGCAAATTGATCAAGCTCAACGAAAAGCTCCGTCCCAACTCCTACCTTGCCCGCTCAGAAGCCACCGATGTAGCCCGTGTCGAAGAGTGCACTTATATATGCTCGATCTCAAAAGAAGAAGCCGGGCCCACCAATAACTGGATGGACCCTGCTCAAGCCAAGTCTTTGCTGACCGGCCACTTTAAAGGCTCCATGCGCGGACGCACCATGTATGTCATCCCCTTTAGCATGGGTCCCATTGGATCTCCAATTGCTCAAATCGGCGTACAGGTCACCGACTCCGCCTATGTCGCAGTCTCCATGGCTGTGATGACCCGCTCCGGCAAGGCCGCCCTGGTCAATCTACCTGCCGATTCTAAAGCCTTCGTCCGCTGCCTCCACTCCGTAGGTGCTCCCCTGGCACCAGGCCAAAAAGATACAGCCTGGCCCTCCAATCCTGATGTCAAATACATCATGCACTTTCCTGCCACCAGAGAGATCTGGTCCTATGGCTCTGGCTATGGCGGCAACGCCCTGCTCGGCAAAAAGTGCTTTGCCCTGCGCATAGCCTCAACCATGGGCAAAGAAGAAGGCTGGATGGCCGAACATATGCTCATAATGGGCATCAAATCACCAGAAGGCAAAAAGAGTTATTTTGCAGCCGCTCTCCCCAGTGCTTGTGGCAAGACTAATCTCGCCATGATCATCCCCCCCAAGGCACTAAATGGATGGGAAGTCACCACCATCGGTGACGATATCGCCTGGATCAAACCCGGCAAAGACGGCAGACTCTATGCCATCAATCCCGAAGCCGGCTTTTTTGGCGTAGCGCCTGGCACCTCAGTGTCGAGCAACCCCAATGCCTGCGAATCAATTAAGTCCAATTGCATCTTCACCAATGTTGCGCTCACCGCTGATGGTGACGTCTGGTGGGAAGGCCTCACCAAAGAAGCCCCCGAAGACCTAATCGACTGGCAAGGCCAGCCATGGTCCAAGGCCTCAGGCACCAAGGCCGCTCACCCCAACGCGAGATTTACGACTCCTCTGGCCCAGTGTCCCTCACTAGATGAAAACTGGAACAATCCCGAAGGCGTACCTATCGATGCCTTTATCTTTGGTGGACGACGTTGCTCTACCATCCCGCTTGTGACTGAAGCCAAAAATTGGGTCGATGGAGTCTATATGGCTGCGACCATGGGCTCAGAAACCACGGCTGCCGCTACCGGCAAGGTCGGCGAGGTCCGCCGCGATCCAATGGCCATGCTGCCTTTCTGTGGCTACAATGTGGGCGATTATTTTGCTCATTGGCTAGAGATGGGCAAAAAGGTCAAGACTCCCAAGATCTTTGGCATCAATTGGTTTTTGACCGATGCCGACGGCAAGTTTATCTGGCCTGGCTTTGGCGAAAACATGCGCGTCCTCAAATGGATGTTTGAGCGCGTGCATGGCACAGCAGCAGCCAAAGAGACTGAGATTGGGTTTATCCCGCGCTACAAGGATATGGACTTTACTGGCCTGGAAAGCGTAGACGAAAAAGTCTTTGACAAACTCACCACGGTCGACAAGGCTCTGTGGCAACAAGAGCTAGAGCTGCACAACGAACTGTTTGAGACTGTCGAGGATAAATTGCCTCCCGAGCTCGAGGACCGCCGCCAAGAGCTCACTAAAGCGATCGGCAAATGATGCTGACTGACAGTCAGGCTTACGACCTGGGAGTAGATGCCTACCTGTATTTTTTCCCTCTCGTATTGATGGAGTTGACTCGGAGGCAGACGACAAATCTGCCTCCTGGTCAGAGACCTGGCTTTGGACCAGCCAACTCTTTTTCTCATATGCGTGCTTATCCCACTGCTGATTTTCGCGCAGTGGTCAGGCCAAACTTTGACACACTCTACAGCTCGGGTTGGGTCGATTTGACGGCTGGCCCAGTAGTCTTATCTGTGCCCGATTTTGCCGATCGATACTACCTGCTGCCCATCCTGGATATGTGGACTGACGTGATCGCTGTGCCAGGCTGGCGCACAACAGGCACCAAAGCCCAGGATTTTGTGATTACTTTGCCAGGGCACGAGGGCCATCTGCCTCCGCATATGGTGCCTATCCAGGCAAACACAAATCATCTTTGGATTATTGGACGCATCAAGACAGATGGTCCGGATGATTATCCAGCAGTGCATACATTGCAAGATCAACTAAAATTGACACCCCTTTCTCAATGGGGCAAAAAAAATGTCGATCAGGACATAAAGATCGATCCCGATCCTACAATTGACATGAAAACGCCTCCTCTCGATGAGATTTTAAAAATGTCACATCAAGAATATTTTGACCTCGCCAACCATCTCCTTTTAAATCATAAGCCGCATTTTTCGGATTGGTCGCTCGTAATCAGACTAAAACTTGCTGGACTTAGTGATGGTCCTATCTATCAGCACAGTTGGAGTACAGCCACACGATTGGCATTTGAGCGTGGCGCCAGCGACGCACTTAAAATGATGAAAACCAAGACCATGGAAATGGGGACAAAAATCAACGGCTGGATCATGAACACCAATACGATAGGTGTATATGGCAATTATTATCTCAAACGTGCAATCGTAGCTCTCATTGGTTTAGGTGCAAATCAACCAGAAGATGCTATTTATCCTTTATGCACAGGCGATGCAAATGGTCAGCCAATTGTTGGAGGCAAAAAATACATTTTGCACTTTGACAAAGAGCATCTGCCACCGGTCGCCGCTTTTTGGTCGGTCACTATGTATGATGCTGATGGGTTCCAAGTAGCCAACTCGCTTAATAGATTTGCGATTAGTTCTTGGATGCCATTAAACTACAATCAAGATGGCTCTCTAGATATTTACATTCAGCCCCAGAGCCCCGGTTCAGATCAGCAATCAAACTGGTTACCTTCCCCTGACTCTGGTGTATTGGGGATTACAATGAGACTTTACGCTCCAAATCTATCAGCTTTAAATGGTGATTGGGCCCCTCCTGCGATCCAAGCTATTTAGCGACGCGCATACCGATCAGCCGATCTCCGATTGTCTCACCACTAATGCCCCTTTAGGTCGCATGAAGTTTTTCAACCAGCGCGAAAAGCTGGCTGGTATCATATAGACCGTTACCAGAAATATAACTTTAAATCCTCACAGGGTCCGACCGAGAATCTAGCAAATTTCCTGGGCGATACAACCGAGCAGCAAGGAGCAATGCTAGGCTCTTTTGTAAGGGGTGAAAAGCGCGCCGGAACTTCGACAAGATTCTTGAGTATATAAAGAGCCGCTGCAAATGCAAAGCTCAGGAAAAAGGCGAAAAATGAGCAGCAAATCTTCAATTCTCATTCGCGGAATAACTGTCCTACTGTGTTTGATTTTTCTTGCGTTTTTTTTGATTTTTCAATTTATGGATAAGGCACCTAAATTCTATAGTTTAGGAATTTCCGGCGATCCACCTATAATTACCTTCTACGAGTTGGCAGATCACAGAAGGACGAATCTTGGTAATGTAAGGGTTTTCGAACTTGATTCTGGAGCTGGAGCGATAAAGGAGATGTGGTCGATTAAAGACGCCTCCAGCGAGGCAACTAAAGGGAATCTGAGCAAAATCATTTATGGAGAGGTCCCTAATAGTTGGAGTGAATCTTCTCCTGCAAGGCATTTAGATATGAACCGGAGTCACCGCTTAATCCTGGTTACAGTTAATGGCACGTTCAGTATCGACTTTTCAGGCCGTTCAGATTGGAACAAAACCTCGATGAGTTTCTCCCGTTAGGTGTGTTCACTGTGCCACCAGCACCAGCTCCCGTTGGCGGTGGACCTTTCTCCGAGATATTCGGTAACTGGGGGCATTAGGTGCATTGACCCCACCCCCAAATCTTGAACCAAGCCAAGTAGACGATTGAACATATTTGAGTCATAGTTTCAATCAGTCAGGAGAAGGTCGAAATGAAAAAGAGTCGATTCACGGATGAACAGATAGTCACGATTCTCAGAGAGTCTGAGGCG
>JAFKGK010000032.1 GCA_017307165.1 Candidatus Melainabacteria bacterium | reverse complement strand
GCGTACACCAGGCAATAACGCCGGAGATGGCAAGTCGGACAAAACTTGAGGGGCAGGTAAGGCAGGATCAGCCGCTAGAAAACACGGCTGACGGCTGGTTAGAAGCCGGGCGGCGCATATCAGAATTGCCGATAGACAAGCAATTACAGGTGATAGGCTCCGGTCTGATGGCTGGTTACCAGCAGTACCAGCATGACGAAAGAGAACGCACCTGGGGGCAAATAATCGGCACGACAGAAGGACTAGGAGCCGTTGCCGTGAATCTGGCAACTATCGCTGAATTTACTTGTGATTGCATAGCAGGTAACAAAGAACGAGCAGCAGAGCGCGGCGGCAAGTTCGGAGAAGCAGTAGGGCAGACCATAGTAAGCGGAGTCAAGCTATTCAAAGATGCTGACGCTTACTTGTTCAAGGTGGGATTTGATGGCGACTATGGGCGACCGTTCAGAGACCTGGTAACTGTTGGAGCCGCACTAAATGACAGATGGGCACAGCTTCCGCCGCGAGAGCAAGAGCGCATCAAATACAAGCTAATTACCGAAATGGCGGCTGATGGCTTAATAGGAGCCGGTGGAGCCAAGGCTATCGGTAAGGCAAAAGTATTTACTGAAGTCCTAGACGCTATCGCATTAGAAGCCAAAGCCGCAGGCGGAGCCGTTAAGGGAGTAGGTCGGCAAGTCGTTACTGACCTAAAGGGTATGAGGCAAGATGTCATAGCCCATGGTCAGCACGTCACCCAGTACATTCAAGAACTGCTTAAGGACTTCACCGCACCTGAAATGGCTATTCCTGGGGGTGGGAAAATTAAGTTTACAAGGGACCTTGGACGCCCGGCAGACAAGCCAATTACCAACGTGTTAATGTCTCAGGCTAACGACCTGGGCGGTAGTGGAAGGCTGGTAGGTAAGGGCGTGGATGCAGCAGGCAAGGCACTTAAATTTAGCGAAGAGTCAGGAATTAAGTTGAATCATGCAAGACCAGGACAGGATAATTTGTGGTCGCAAGCTCCAGTAACCCGCGGTCTTGATGTTCATGTCGGTTTAGGTGAAAACCTGCCAGCTAATACCAAAACTATTGATCGAATTCATGTTAAGGATGGCATAGCCACAAGCATTAAGTCGATTGAGCCGAGAGATATTTCATATCAACAGCCAGGAGCCTTTGAAAGCAAGCTTAGAGGCTACATCCATGAATTGGAAATGTACAAGGGCAGACAAACCAAAACAGGTAGAGGCTTACAGCTCCAAGAAGATGAGATCGACGAAAAGGTTCTCCATATAGGTATTCCCGATGGAGCAATCACTGAGACACAAGTAGCTTCATTAGAAAGTCTTGGTAAGGCAGTGATGCAATACAATTCAACAAAGCCGTTTGACAGTGCGCCCATCCGGATTGAGGTCACCATACTAAAATGAAAAGAGAGAAGCCTAACGGCGCGTTCAATCTGTTCTTTCTTGCCGACAGAGCAGTTATCCCGACAAGCGGCAAGACCCCGAGCCGATATACTGTCTCAATTGAGCCCGTACAGGTTTTCGATTGGCATGATAAAGCCGCTTTAGCTGCTGCTATTGAAAAACAGTTAGCCATTGGAATTCCGCAGATTCCTGAACTAAACGATAAAGAACTGATCTTTGATCAAGATGGGCAGCCTAATGGACTTAAGAACCCTGTTGAACCAAATTATGCCGGTGTTTCTACATGGGATGAACTTGAGCGTAAGTCTATTTACTTCTCAGTTCAGCGCTTCCCCTCTGGTTATTTAGTCGATTCTTGGAAACGGGCGGCAGATGGGAAGTGGTCCGAGGAACAGTCCTTAGAGCTACGGTTACCTGCATCTGTAGGCGTAAGCGGGTTGGTTGATGCTATTTGGGCGCATTTGCAAACACGCAAGGACTTGCCAGGCGTTGTAACTGATATCAACCAGCCGAAGACAGCTAGGGGAGCATAACGGGTGCAGGAGCAAGCTGTAGTATTCCAGGCTGGTGATGTGGTGAAGGTTTTGGAGGATGTGACCGCCAAGGACTTTGAGGGTCACACAGTTTTCTTGTCTTCCGGCACTCAAGGGACTGTGGTGGAGGTGGCGGAGAGCGAATTTCAGCTAGAGATTGAGTGTGTGGTTGGCAGCGAACTGGTCGTAGCTGTGGTCCAGGATGATCAGGTGGAGCTTGTTTGGCGGGAGAGGGAGTGAGAAATGGGTGTTGAGTATAAGCAATATTTACTTCCTAAAGAACATTCTTTTCAGCCATCGCCAAAGCAACTGGAAAGTTTGATTAATGGGTTATATGAACAAGGTTGGCTCTGCCGACCTGGCTCTGAAGACTTTGCAAAACTCGATTTTAGCTTGATGTCGACATTTGCCAAAGCCAAAGAAACAGGTGGGTTTCGCAATGAACCTAATCGAAAAGATGCAAGTGAGCCGATTCCATATCCTCTGAAATCGGAATGGTTTGCGAAGCGATTACCATCTGACTTGAGGCTTGTCTGGCCAATCTATTATTTCGATGATTTAAAAAGTTTGCGATATCCCTTGAACCAGCATGCTGGATATCCTGGCATTTACTACGAATTGGAACTGCAAATTACTGCTGAATACATGCATAGGTGTTCTGAGATTATTGATCCGCTCAGTAGTGTTGATTGTCAGTGTGGCGAGAAACTTTTGCACTATCCTGAAAACGAACCATTCTTTGAAGGCAGAATTTATAGAAACTGTCCAAAGTGTGGAGTCTTTTTTGATCCTGGTAAGTTTGTTTCCACATGTCGTGACGCTTGGACCAGGCAAGAAAATCAGGTGCCTGGTGGTGCTACATCATGCTTTGCCCTGGTTGTGGATTGCGGTAAATCACTTCCGAAGCTAGAGGCGGAGACTGTGATAGAGATTCACCATGATCTTAAGCAGTTGGTTGAAGATTCGCTTTCAGTGAAGTGTTACGAGCAGTATGACATTTACTGAGGTTATGCATTTGTTGGATATATCAGACGTACTTGGCAATGGAATGGGGAGGAAAGGGTGCCCCGAATATAGGGTGGCATATAAATGACATCGGGGGCAGTGGCGGTTGTCAATATTTTGCGCTCCGCGGAAATCCTCAAGACGCCCACCCCGTAACCAATACAAGCATTTTCTGTAATTAGTTCCGATGAAACATAATCATGCTTATGTGACGGTGGATGTCTAGTGGGTGTTTGATGGATATGTGAAGGGCTCAAAAGCTAGACAGAGTTAACCTTTCCCCCTATACTCCTTTGCATGACTGACACCGCCCGCAACACCGAACACACCGATCCCGTCTCCACCGACGGCATGGCTGACCTATTCAATAGCTCCGACAGACAAAGCCAAGACAGCTTCGACAGCCAAGTCATAAGCCTGGACAGCGTCGAGGCTGGCTCGGACAGCCAAGACAAAGCTGTCTCGGTCCAAGAAGCTGCACGGCGAATGGGCATTAGTCCTCGAACTGTCCTGCGACGTCTGAACAAAGGTAGTCTCGTCGGTTACAAGATAGACGGCACCTTTGGCACTGAATGGCGAGTAAGCTTAGACAGCTTCGACAAGCAAAGCCAAGACAGCTTCGACAGCCAAGTCATAAGCTTCGACACTGTCGAGGCTGCCTCAGTCAGCCAAGACACTACCGAAGACTCGTTAATTTTGGAGTTACGGGAGCAGATTTCGGTGCTACGGCAAGAACTGATTAATGAGCGAATTGAAGCTCAGAGGCACTTACAGGCTGCCGTCTTTCGGAATGGCTACCTAGAAGCGCAGCTAGAGGGCAAAGACAACGAGATCAAGCTTCTAACTGACAGAGAGCAACAGTCAAAAGCCACATGGTGGCAGAGATTCAAGCAAATCTGGCAAAAACAGTAGCGCAACTACAACAAGTAATCTATTATTGGAGGCTGTGCCACCATGGGCGGTATCTATCTAGTAGATATATCGCCGGTGGTCCAAAGAATTTTGGAGGAAAAAGCCGACAACGAAAAACACCAGCCTTAGGAGCTGGCGCTAGTCGAATATTTTCGAGTCTTCAATTTTGAAGGTGTTTCTAAACTAATCTTCCCGGACGCGTTTTGAAACTTCTGAAAGAATAGAGGGCTGGATCTGTTGCGTCAAGTTGTCGGTCAAGAAAAGGACCGAAAGCGACGGAAGCGAGAGCCGCAAGAAGGGCACAGGATGCCCGGAAGCAAGAATTAGAGAGAAAAATTAAATCTAGTCCACCGGTATTAGATGCGGTGGCTGAGGATATCTGCGGGCTATACACCCGGCGTCAAGGCTCGATATGGAAGCGTCCAGGGCAAAGACGCTGGATGCAGTGGACGAGCCCGCTAACGGATGGGCAGATCCTTGGGGTCATGTCGGACGACGGGCGGGGGCTCCTGAGAGGGTGCTACTGGGGAGAGACGAGCAGGCACGCCGCATTAGACATAGACCATGGTAGCGAGTACCACAGTAGCCAAGCGTTAACAAAACTCCTGCAGGATTTTGCGGCGGTGGGACTTACCCTTGTGCCGTACCGGAGTAGCGAGAGCGGGGGCTGGCACCTCTATTGTTATTTTGATAGTGCTGTACTAAGCCAAGAAGTAGAAACAACAATAAAGAACTACTTGAAGGCACGTAGATATGAAATCAGGTCAGGGACGCTAGAAGTATTCCCGAGCGGTAATGCCTTGAGGTTGCCGTTACAGCAGGGCTTTGGCTGGCTTTGTCCGGAGGGAAATTTAGAAATATCCCGAGAGGAATTGACAGAGGGACAGGCATTAGTCCTTTTGTTCAATGACATGGAAGAGAATAAAAGAAATTGGAGCGAAGCGAAAAACCGCATAGAGAGAGCAATTAGTGAGATAGAGAGGTCTGCCGGCGCCAGCGTCCAGGAGCATGAAAAAGCTATAGCTAATCAGGGTTTTGACGGGCTCTTTCAGAAAGGGCTTGATTGGGAGAAATGGGAAAGAGGGCGCAACTACTGGCATTTAGGGCTGACAGAGAAGAGTCAAAGACATGACGCGATTCATTGTGTGGGGCATTATCTCTGGTATGGAGACGAAGCGAGCGGGGTAAGGGCACTACCAGGACAGACAAGAAAAGGAAAGAGAGCGGCAGAAATAGCCGCCTGGCTAGAGGCGAAGCATAACGGGCAGTCAGAGGAAGTAAACAGAGGCAGGCAAAGAGAAGTTGCCGGGGACATTGAAAGGGCGGTGTCATGGACCAGCCAGGCGGCTTTAGTTAAAGAGTATGAGCCCTACCGAATGACTGATCGGATGATAGATAGGCTAATGGCAGTGCCGCATCTGTGCCCGGACGATTTGAGATTAGCTAATGAGAGAAGAGAGAAGGGAGCCAGGAGGAAGATCCGGCAGGCTCTAACAGAAATGCTAAGCCAGGGGGAGCACCCGACAGTAAAGAGCCTGGTAAAGGCAACGGGTTGCCGCAAAGAGACAGTGAGGAGACATTCGGACATCTGGCGTATATACGCCATGCACCCGTCTACTTTAGGGATGTCAAAGGGGCTAGGCGATTATATAGCGGGGGGGCATGGGGGACCTTGTGGGTCTTTGCAGCTTGCCGCTAGTTCAGAGTTTTTATTTCCTATCCATGAGTCTTGTGGGAGTCAGGAAGTCCTCGGGGAGGAGGGAGTCAGCCCAACCGGTATTAAAAGCTTGGATCATTGCCCTTCGTTCGAGGTATTCAGCAGTGCTGAAGTCACCCCGGTCCTCGGCTGCAAGAGCGAGGTACCAGATCGAGAGCCAAGTAGGGAACTGGTCGAGATCTGTCATGACAGAAAGATACCCTTGGTGCTTGTGGGTGAAGCGGGGTTTAGTGCTGGTCCGTCTAAGGTAGCCCCCTTGTTTCATGCCTGGCAAGAGAGCCTAGTGGACAGCTCCCAGAATCAAGCTCAAGCCCTGCAGGTGCCTGCGGCAAGCTTGACACTGGGACCCGAGCTGTCCGCTATTCAGGCATTGCGGCATGTGACTGCGGGGGGGATTCTTTTATCATTATCGGTGTGTTATTCTGATGGTACTAAATATGGTGTTAGAGCGCAGACAGAGGCAAGTTCTGAAAGAGGCGCTCTGGTTTCCTTTTGGGGCGGAAGAAAAGAAAACCAGACAGTTCTCGACGCTACTAATTATAGTCACTTGACAATAGATCAAAGCAGCTTGTGGAGCAAGAGAGAAGAAATTTTATCTTTTCTCCTGCCTTGCCGCAAAAATAGTGAAATCGATAATAGCGAGGCTGGGCGGTCATCTTCCGGTGCGGTGTCGTTCCGGTGCGGTAATAGAAAACCGTGTGTAGACAGTATCTCTACAACAGATTTGGAGCTTTTAGAGAGTAAAAAAGTGCCTATTTTCATTGGATGGCAGGCATGTAGACAGCTTGGTAATAAGCAATACAGGTATTTTACTGCCAGTGCAGGGCGCGGACCTCCAACTGCACACAAGCCATTAGTATTAGTTTAGCAGCTTTTAATACTAATTATGGTGCCTACTGTCCGGTAGTGTGCGGCTTGTAAAAGCCAACAGGGATCAACTGTATGCGAAATGTGCCGCACGGCGTCCGGTGTGTTTGGCAGGCGTAAGCTAATTTAGTCTATCATTGTATGCAGTCAATTGTAGTACCATAGGGGGTACTGCTGCTCTCTTGCAACGTGAGAGCCGTAAGGCAAGATGAAAGCATCCGCGCAATGCGCAGGATGCTTAGTAAACCGGCTGTCTACATGCCGGTACAAAATTAAAACCGTGAGTAAAATACCGGTACGCAATGTACAATTGTAGATATATGACTAATAGAGAGCCGGTACAATGGAAAAGAAAAAACGGGAAGTAAAACCGACAGTAGAGACAAAGCTAAGCAGGGAGGACTTTAAGCGGGTTGATGACCTGGCGAAGGAAGACGAAGTAAGTAAGTCTGAACTAGTCAGACAGGCAATTCTTTGGTATTTGGCGAATAGAGAAGAATTGAAGAACGAGCCGAGAGACAGAATGATTACTGGCTCAATAGAGGCAATGACTAATCGAGTCTGTGCGATGCTAGCCCGTCAAGGCAGACTGATAGGGACATTGTTTGAGCTGACCTATGCCAACATGGCAGAGACAAAGGAAGGAAAAGCGGCATTTGATGCGGCTCTAACGTCGGCTAAACAGAAGATGGCAAAGGCGGTAGAGAAGGACGAGCGTGACCTGGTGGAGGCAATGAAGCGGACAGTAGAGGCAGCCGGAGGGAAGGCAAATGTCTGAGCTGAAGATTACTGACGACAAAGAGCGGGCGCTGATACTGAGCGCTTTGATAAGCCACGCTTCTAAGTGCAGGGAGACAATCAAGCTGCATAACGAAACAAAGGAAGCGCTGAAAGAAAACGCCATAGCACTGACAGCCGAGAAGGCAAGGAGTGAGATGGAAGAGGCTCTAACGATGATAGCCAAATACTACGGCTTGCATCTGGGCAATTCAAAATTCTACTGCCTGGACTGTGCGCCTAGTGCCGGAGAAGAGCATGAGCGGATGACAGAAGCGATATTTGCCAGGTGGAGCGAGTGCAGCAAATGCGGCAAAGGCGCTTATTACTTTGTCGAGCCGAAAGTAAGCGGGGACTGAGTGGTAGTAGTCAAACACAGGTACATACCAGGGCGCAGCCGGGGCGGCAATGTCGTGTCGATCGGCAAAGCCCTGGCGCATGTCAAATACATCCAGCACCGACCAGGACCGGATAAGGAGCGGGGCGGGCGTGAAATGTTCGACGAGAACGGCGACCGGATAGACGCCAAAGAAATGAGGAAAGCCATACGGGAGCTAGGAGACAGCCGGGTGGTAGTGCACAAGCTGACACTGGCACCGGAGATAAACCCGCAGGACAAAAAGGCATTTACGCGCGATGTCATGGCGAAGCTAGGGCAAGACATGGGGCGGGATTTGAGATGGTTCGGGGTCGAGCACAACAACACCGATCACCACCATATCCACGTTGTTGTATTGGGCAAAGACCGCAATAACACTGAGGTTAGGATAGGTCTAAAGGACATAGAGAAGGCAAAAGAGCACGGTGAGAGATACCTTGAGAAGTGGCACCCAAGGGAGCTTGAGAGGTCCAGGAAGGAGAGAGCCGAGCGAGAAAGAACCCGGCAAGCAGAAAGGACAAAAGAGCGGGAACTAGCCAAGCAAGAGCGAATCAGAGAAGGCTTAGAGCTTCCATGGATGCACAAGAAGATAATCAGGGAGCAGTTAGAGCCGTACAAAGAATGGAAGAAAGAGCGGGAAAAGCAAGACCAGCAAGCAAAAGAAAGGGAGCGAGTCTCCGACAAAGCCGAGCGCCCCTACCATCAGGATACTTTAGAGGCAGCCGGGCGGGATTGGTCGAAAGGCGCAAGTCTAAAGGAACTGCGGGAGCTTAACCAGTACCTATGGGACAACATTGACGAGCGCATACCGAAGGAAGATTACCGCAGGCTGTGCGATTGGATAAAGGACAAGGAACGCGCCCAGGAGCGAGGGCAACCCGAGCAAAAGCAGGAAAAAGAGCCCAGAGACAGAGAGAAACGCGACCGGATAGAGCACGACGGCAAAAAGTACAGCGGCAAAGACAGCTATGAAAAGCTCACAGGGTTAGCCAGAGAGCTTAGGGAGAATAACGAGCGGCTACCGTTTGAGGACTACCAGAAGCTCAGAGGCTGGATAGAGAACAAGGACAGGGAGCGCTTTAGGGGCTATCTAGATAAAGGCATTAAGGAAGCACACAAGAAATTCTATCGAAGCAAAACGGCAGAGGATCTGAAGTCAGCCGAAGGCGGCAGGGTAATAGACCCGGTTCAGCAGGAAGTTATGAAAAATCCTGTTGTCGGTCTATTCATGCAGGGGGCGTCCTTGGCAAACATGGTAGTAAGGTCGATCACACTGGATGACAGAAACCGAGACTACACGAAAGAGCAGAGAGACGGGCTGGAATCAGCAAAGCGCGACTTAGACGAGCGGGAAATATCGCGCAAACTAGAAGGCGTAAAGATGCCGTGGGATATAGCTAAGGCACAAGAAGAGCGAGACAGGGAGAGCCGGGAGAAGATAGAGAAGGCGATAGAAGAGAATAAAAAGCGCAAAGACAAAGAGAGAAAGAAAGAAGAAGAGCGCAAGAGGGAGAAGGACCGGAGCCCATTTGAGCGTGACCCATGGGGAAGGTGGTAAAAGATGGCAACAAAGAGCGTAAGTGTGAGAATCCCTGAAGAGTCGCTAAGGGAGCTGGAAAGGATAGCAACGCTTAAGGGGCAGAAAGTATCTGACCTGGTAAGAGACTTGATACTGGAGAGGCTGACGAACGGCTCAGGAGGCGGAAATCAGCTAGTAATAGAGTACCTGGAAGGGTTCGGGACTGTCTTGGCTGGAATACACAACGAAGCAGCAAGAAGCCGATACTATGCGGAACTAATGACTAGCTACGCCATGGACTTACAAAGCCTGATGACAGACGGCAAAGTAACAGAGAAGGACGCAAAAGAGTCACTGTTGGGCAGGTTCAGCAATGCCTCAATGCAGATGGCAAATGAATCATGGCTAAGGGCGCTGAATTACCAGAAGCCGCCGGAGGGAGAGCCCGGCTAGTTTTTTATCAGTCAGGTGAGGGAATAAGAAAAAGGAGTAGAGCGGGGTCTAGCAGGTGTCCAATGCCGAACAGAAAGAGCAGGGAGACCGGAGGCTGCAAGCTGTACCGGAGGTCAAGCCATTGCAGACGGCAGACGCGCAGGCGGCAAGAGTAGCCGGAGCGTCAGATGTTCAGGCAGTCCAGGCGCTGAATCCAAACAGGCATAATGGGAGCGCTGGCGGGGACCAGGAGCTGAGTTTTGAACTCATCGCCTATGGTAACGAGGGATTTGGCAAAGTCGTGGCAGCGAGGCAGCCAGAACGCTTAAATGCTCGCAGTGACCAAGACCAGATGGACACCGGCACAATGCTGGCAGCCGAGGCGAAAACCAACCCGGCAGCAGAGCCAGTGAGGCTATTTAAAGAGTGGCTGAACAAGCAGCCAGAGAGCCCGCAGAAAGAAACACTTAAGCAGGAGGTCCGGCAGCAAGCCGCCGACCTATCGCCCGAAATGAAAGCGAGAATGGAGCACCTGGCGGCAGTCAGGCGCAAGATAGATGAGGCTGGGCTAGAAGAGGGCGGCGTACACCAGGCAATAACGCCGGAGATGGCAAGTCGGACAAAACTTGAGGGGCAGGTAAGGCAGGATCAGCCGCTAGAAAACACGGCTGACGGCTGGTTAGAAGCCGGGCGGCGCATATCAGAATTGCCGATAGACAAGCAATTACAG
>JAFKGK010000008.1 GCA_017307165.1 Candidatus Melainabacteria bacterium | reverse complement strand
TTTAGCTACATAGAGATTTTTTTCAACAAACAACGCCGGAATTCGGCGATTGGATATCTCACGCCGGAGGAAAAAATAGAACTAGTGGAAACAGTGGCCTAGAGCAACTTTGCCCTGGACCACTGTCCGAAAAAATTGGGGACCGTCAGGGTTATGAACCTGCCCTTGAGGGCTTTGAGAACGAATTGTGCGATTATGCCGTGCAATGTTTCGTTCCTTATTGAAGTGGTGTTCCAATTGACTGCTCAAGATCAGTAAAAGCAGCCTGATATTCAGCGACTGCTGTTAAATACTCTGTCTTGATTTCGATGGCAGATTGCTGTGCAAGCAAAACTGCATTTATATCAGCCTGCCCGACCTCATAGCCCAGCCGGGCTAGCTTGACTATCTCAAAGGTCCTAGCCAGAAGCCTGTCTCTATATATTTCAATTTTTTTGCGAGCCGCCAAAAGTCTTTGATAAGAAGTCGCCACATCCTGTGTGACAATGTTTTCCTGAGACATTAGTTCAGACTTTAACTGTTTCGCTGTTGCCCTATAAAGCGAAATATCACCTTGCTGAAAGTTGAAAATTGGCACTTCTTGAAAAACCTGGAAGAAGAAACCATGAAAGTTATTGTCCGGCGGTGGCTGAAAGGTTGGAGTTCCAGAGGAATCTGTACTTGCGCTGGATGCTGCTGCGGAAGGTGACTGACCGGGTCCGTTTACTACGGAGCTTCCCATGCCGAGCACCGGATTCGGTAGAATATTTCCCACGGCCAATTTCATGTTGGCCGAGTTTGTCTTCATTGCCTGTTTTATGACTTTGATCTCTGGTCTGAACTCCATTGCCTTGGTCAAACAAGTCTCAAGAGTTGGGAATGCCGAATCATCTGCTGGCAGAATGCCGACTGACATTGGCTCCTGACCTTCTGGTGGAAGCCTTGGTACTGTGAGCGGATCAGCAACTACTCGCCCAAGAAGGACTGCTAAAGATTGCTGAGCTTCCCTGACCTTATAAAATTGCCTCTCCTTTTCAGCGAGAGCTTTGACAGAGGCCTGCTCCGCACGGTAGACATCCAACTCTGCTACATCGCCTGATTCAAGCCGTTTCTGTGTAGTCTTATGCAACTTGTCGGTCAGGTCGGCAAGCTCTGATAACGTGACATATAGTTCCTGAGCCACTATCAATTCGGTATACGCCCGTCTGACAGTGGCGCGAAAATACCAAAGTGATTTTAGAATCTCGCGATCAGTCTGCTTAATCTGATTCTTAGCGAGAATTATCCGAAGAGCCAGCTTCCAAGGCATCTCAATCGGTGCAGTCACACCGTATCGATAGGTGAATTCAGCCCTGTATCCATTGTCCATAAAAAGGGTAGGATTTGGCAGCTCGGTGGCTCTAATCAAGTTTGATTTGGTGATTCCCAACTGCCTACGAATAGCGTCAGTTCTAGGACTGTTCATCAATGCCTCATCAAGGGCAATCGGCAATGCTAGATTCTTAGTAATGCCTCTTAATTCAATAGGTTTTTGGTTAGTCACCGAAGGTGGCGTGGTGGCCATGCAAGAAGTATCTGAAGCAGCAGCCAATAAGACGACAATGAAGGGTGCCGTCCAATTATTTCTCTTCCCTTTTGAACCGATAATTTTTAAAAGCATTGCTTCGAATAGACTTGTTACTTTAGCCAGTGTGGCATGGACCTGTTCCAACAGAACGCAACGTGACAGTTCTTGAGAACAAATTGAAGATAGTTTTTGTCAGTCTCTGGACTAATCGTAGCTCTCACGAAAAGGTATAGGGTAGCCAACCAACAGACTCTGGGAGATAATTCAATATTCTATTGACTCTCATAATCTGGTTGCCTCCTCGGTCTCGTTAGGTTCAATAAATCCTTTAATTCCGGAGTTTATCAGTAAACATTGTCAACAGGCAATTAACAAAGGCATCTTGATGGATTCTTGATGCCAAGAAGATCGGAAACTAGAGGCTCTACCAAAACGCCTCAGCGACAAATACCCCAGAGCAATTAAGGTGAAAAATTTTCAGAATCGAAACCGCGATTCTTGTTGTAGTACCAGTCGAAATTGCGTTCAGGTTGCGAAGTAAATGTCCTGGTCATGCTTTTTCTTTGCCTCTTGCTGGCGGGGGGGCTGTTCCGTGTCTTGCGGCTGAATGGGCGGAGAGAAGTTTGTGGGCTGGTTCAGCTCAGATGTTGGAGCAATAGGAGCCTAGCTAGACTGTAACGGTTGTTCTTGCTTGAGCGCATGGTCTCTCTCCCAGTTAAAGGTAAAAGTATGCCACCAGGCTTTGACACCGGTGCCAACATAGCCGAATAAACAGAGAGCAATATAGGCAGCACCCAAGGCTATGGCAATGCGCCACCTCAGGCGATTATCCCTCAATTCTCGCTCATGGGCCATGCCATCCTGCATGACTTGGGCGGCTCGCTGCTCAGCTTGCTCTCGCTTATTCTGGATTGGCTGTTCAGAGGCAGCTCTTTTGGTCTGCTAATCGTTCTTGGCTTTTGCCTGAGCTTCCTAACGGTTCTTTTCTTCGGTTGTCTTAGCCCGGCGCCCTGGACCAGTAATGCTTCGCCCAGCAGGGTCTGCACCGCTAACGTTCCCGGGCTTACAGATGCGAGGAGCAGTCGGGTTATGCCCCCCGCCTTCAAAGTGGGACTGGAGAATATCCTTGGCCCAGTTGAACTTTTCAGCTCCTCAGTTGCCTCATCCTTCCAGTTTGGGTAATTGGGCGCCCGGTCTGGATGCCAAACAATCGCGGATCGCTTTTTGTCGGCTCTGCGGCCAGTGCAAACTGCACCGCCGATATGGCTGCGAGAAATGTGGACAATAATCTGACAGAGTGCGAGATAAGCAAAGGGAAAATCCGTCTGTGGGCCTCATCAATCTCGATTATGCACTAAGTGTTGGAGTCGTCAAATTAAGTGCATACATCAAGGTCTGAGTCGGGTATCTTGTTTTTGAAAACGGCTTGGGGAGCCGAAAAATATGTTAAGACGAAAATTAAATCTGCTTGACTCCGTAAAGCTTTGAGGGGCGTGGGTTTCAAAATTGAAAAAGTCCCGAAACCCGCATTTTACAAAACTTCACTCATTAATTTTTTGCATCTCAAAATAACATAGGAGGCTCGTTTGCAGTGAGAAATTACTTGTTTATTTCTTACAGGGGTTAGAAAAGGCAATAAACTAGAGAGGAGATTGGAACACCCGGATCGTGCGAGTGCAAGTGAAAGATAAGAACGCAAATGTTGTGGCCATTATTGGTGGTGGATTTAGTGGCACTATGGTTGCTTATCATTTGCTCCGACAGAGCGATAAGCCACTGCAAATAACGATTTTTGAGCCGCGCACCACTTTGGGTCTAGGGTTGGCTTATAGCACTCCTTGCCCCGACCATCTCCTCAATGTCCCCGCTGCCGGGATGAGCGCCTTTGTCGACCAACCCCTGCATTTTCTCTACCACGCTCAGACTCTCGATGACCGCAACACACCCGAGACATTTGTCTCCCGTCGCCAATTTGGTCAATATATCAATGGACTTTTTGAGGCTGCATTGCGTGAACAGGTCGGGCACTCATTTGAGCACCGCACTCAGACCGTGGTCGACATCGAGAGACGTGACGGACGGTATGCGTTACAGCTGGCTGATGGTGTCGCATATGATACCGATGTGGTTGTGCTTGCTACCGGCAATCTGAGCGGCCGACCTTTTAGGTGGGCTCAGGCCTTTGCTGATGATGCTCGATATTTGCACGATCCATGGCAAAGTGGTGCAATCGAGGCTATCGATACCAACAGCGATGTCCTGCTGCTGGGCACTGGGCTCACCGCTGTCGACAAACTCATCGAGTTGCACAACCAACAACATCGGGGCCGCATATGGGCCACATCACGTCATGGGCTGCTCCCCTTTGCCCACGTCGAGCGCTGGGTAGGCATCAAAGACGAGCGAGACTGGGATGATCTAGATGGGCCGCTGGGCACCTTGAGGGGCGCGCTGCGACAACTCCGAAGCCGAGCGCTTAGAAATATGGTGCAAGATAAAGAGGCCTGGCGCCCGGTTTTTGATGGGTGCCGTGCCAATACTCAAATCTGGTGGCAGGGGCTGGAGCTGCTGGAGCAAAAGCGCTTTATGCGCCACTTGCGCACTTATTATGATGTGCACCGCCACCGCATGGCACCCCGCATCGATCATGTCGTACAAGAGATGCGACGCGATGGGCGACTGCAGATCATCGCCGGCAGGGTAATGGGGGCTCACGATAATGGTGGCAAGATCGCCGTCCAGTTGCAGCCAAGACATGGCGGCGACTCGATCGAGCTGCAACTCGACTGCATTATCAACTGCACTGGCCCTCAGGGCAATGTCGAGGCAGTGGAGCAACCACTGTTTCGCAATCTGATTGCAGGCGGACTCGCCAGCAAAAATGCCATGGGTAGCAGCTTGCTAGTGCAAGCCAACGGGTGCGTTGGCACTTTTGACGATGGTTTTTATGCGATTGGCCCTCTCTTGCAAAGTCAGTTGCTCGAAAGCGTCGCCGTTCCTGAATTGCGAGTGCAGGCAACTAATGTCGCCCAGGCTATTTTGCGTCGTTTTGATTAGTTTTTTGCTCGTCCTGTTCGGCGTCTTGGAGTGCTTTTTCGAGCTTTTTAGCTGTTGCATAATCTTTTTCGCAGAGATCGTGGTGATTTTGCTTGCAATAATATTGGGCTCTGCACCTAAACGCAGTCGGGTTTTTGGGCTCATCCTCTATCCATTTGTCTATCAGCTTTTTTGCGGACCCAAAGTCCTTCATATCTAGATAATTGCCTACGATCCACTCATTGTAGTAGCTGTTTGTTTCCCCATCAGGCAAGGCGCGCGATCGCTCAAACATTTCATTGGACTCTTTATATCGCTTCATTCCGCTCAGTGCCGCACCGACAAGGCAAAGGTTGTTCACATCGTCCGGCCCCAGAGCAAGGGCTTCTTTTACTTCTTTTGAGCCATCATCGGCGGTATTACCTTTTATAAATGCCTTGCCTTTAGCCAGCGCCAAGAGGCTGCGAGAATGATAGTCCTTATCCAGCTTTTGGGAGATATCCAGTGCCTGCTGGGCTGGCACGAGCGACTCTTTGTATAGCTCGTTTGCTTGCATTGTATCTGCAAGGGTAAGCAAAGCGTCGCAACGTTTTTGCTTGCGGTAGATAGATGTTTGAGGCCGCTTGCATTCTTGCTCAGCAAAGATGCGGGCGTATCTTAGTGCGTCTTTGGGGCGCTCCAGATCATTTAATAGCGACAAAAAATGATCACGCTTAAAGACATTGCCGTCAGGTTGGATTGCAAAAAGCTTTTCGTAATCGCGCACAGCTTCTTGTGATTGTTCGTTGCCTTGATAATACTGGGCTCTTTGCGCTAGCGCATATTGCGCCAATCTGCTGTTTTCTCCAAAGCATCCTTTTGCGACATCGAGCGCTTCGCTAGATAGATCCACCGCCTTCTTTGCTTCGCCTTCTTCGCTTGCCTTTTCAGCCTGATCTAACAGATCCGAGGTTTTGGTAAACATTTCCTCTTTCTTTTTATCGGTGCAAATGGCAAGAAAATCTTTGAAATTGAACGGTAGCTCTTCCTGGGCATCTTCGACAAAATCAAGAGGATTGTCTTGATCATGAGCTGTCTTGCCATCGGGATTCCACATCACCAGCACTATCACGATGGCTATGCCGACCACGCAAAAAGGCACCCAGCACAAACCCGCGATCACAAAATCGCGTGGCGTGCTTAGTGAAACCTTGGGGATCTTAATGGCCATCGATCATTCGTCTGCCCTTTTTTGTTTTTCGGCTTCTTGCTTTTGCAAGAGCTCCTCTTGTTTGTAGTCTTGAGCGGCTCGCTTATCATCGCCCAAAGCATGCCAGCATATGGCTCTCTGGCGATAATAATCACGATTTTGATCGTCGTCTTCGATCAATTTATCCCATTGTTTTCGCGCATCCTCATATTTTTTCATACTCATCAATATGATCGCTCTGTAATCGCAAAGATCCTCCGGATCATCAAAATATTTGCACGCTTCATTGCACACATCCAGAGCCGCCGCCTGTTTTTTATAATCCATTAGTTGATCTATTCTCTGCTTCGTCAGACCCTTGTTATTGGGTTGCAATTCTACGGCGCGCGTGATTTCGGCTTGTCCATCCCCATTGATCTTGAGCAAATCAGGAGAGCGCAGTCCTGCCTCACTCAGTATCCTCGACAGACACCTCAGTGCTTTTGCTTGATAAAAGTTGGGGCGCTTGGTCACTCCATGCGCATACTGCACAGCCTCTTTTGCAGATCTTTCGGCTAGATCATATTGCTTGAGCGACTGGTGCATGTCTGCTTTGTATGTAAGAGCATGGATCTTGGCGCACCTCACCAACTGCTCCTCCGATTGGGGCGCTGACTGCTTGTCCAACTCCTGGAGATAATCGTCCAAGATAGAGATTATTTGCTTGTCGTATTTACGAGGCCAATAAGTCCAGATCAGGTAAAAATAAGCATTGACCCGGTTATTTATCTCGTATTTCGATTGCATCGGATGCACCACTTGTTGTCGGTAGATCTTGAGGGCCTCATCATAATTTTTGAGATCCTTTAAAATCTGCGCACGCAAACATGACGTCACCACCCCGATTTGCGTGTTTTCGAGTTTGGTTTCTTTGACTAGATCGCAAGCCATATTTATGTCTTCGAGGCAATCTTGGTATCTTTCGGCCGCTTCTGATTTATAGACATTTTTTACTAAAAAACCGATACGCGCGATTTTTTCACTCAGGCCCGGTTCTGTAGACATCCTCAAAATATCTTGCGCAGAAAAAGGCATCATGTTGAGCGCAGACTTTCTAAAATTGCTTTCCTCGTCATAGCCCTCGCGGTCTACTTCTTGCGAGGACAGATAAATCAGATAGCCTATCGTCCCCAACCCAGCCACGCAAAATACGAGCCAGGCAACGCCAACGATGATCCAACCCTTTGGTGTATTGATCTTTGCCCACAATGAGCTCAATGCCGACCCTCTTGATGCCTTTGGTTGAGCGATTGGTAGATAGTGGAGCGCTGGTACTGCATCACGCCTCGATCATTTGTGCAATCGATCGCGATCGTCAGATCATCGATTGCTTTTTCGGGTTGACCGATTTTTTCGTAGGCGGTAGCACGCCCGTGGCGCGCACTCACGTTTTTACTATTTTTGCCGATCGCAAAACTAAAATCAGCAATCGCTTGTCTGTACTCACCGATTGCATTGAGGGCCTTGCCGCGCTGGCAGTAGATTTCGGGATTTTCACCAGAAATAGCCATTGCTTGATTGTAGAAACCAATTGCAGTGACAAAATCAGATGGATAGGTGCGGAGATTGCCTAGATCGATTAGCGCCGTCGCAATCTCGTCTTTGTTTTGTGGGTACTGCTGACATATGCCCAAGACCTGCAAGCAAGAGTCGTATGCTTTATCAAACTCTAGATTGTGTATATGGCACCGGGCGAGGGATCGTAAGACGATCTTGGTGTTTTCCTGACATAGCTCAGGACTCTGTCTATCTATATCTTTTGCCAGGGCGAGGCTCTCCAGCATTATCGCCATTGCCTCAGGATATTTCCCCTGCACCTCCAGCAAGCGCCCCAGCGACACTTTGGCCATCAGATAGACTTGTTCGTTGGGTCCATTGCGAGGCAAGCCTACCAGGGCCTTGCGCATGCAGTTTTCGGCGCGATTTGCCTTGTGATATGAGTCTTCAAAACTCGCCTGCCTCATCAAAAACAAACATGTAATGGGGGCTTCTGGCCCGATCGACTCGGTTGTGCTTTTGACCGCTGCTTCGAATGCATCATGCGCCTTGAGATACTCTCCCAATATCGCGTAACGCTCTGCCTCGATGATCTGCCACTCTGCAGATGCCAAAAGTGCCTGCTTGCCGGGATCCGCCAGGGTCTTGGGCAGATCCTTTAAAAAGTAGGGCAGGCTGCGATAGGCCGCAATGCTCGTCCTTGGAAAACGTTTGGCTGCCTCTTGTTGATCGGCCGGCCAGAAGGGAAAGCTCACGGCCAACAGTACTAAGACAGCAAGCGAGCCGCCCATGAGCGTCAATAGACGTCCAGGCGGCTGCTGTTTAGGTCGTATCGGAGGCCGGCTCTGCTCTTGGTCGTCCATCGAGCCCTACTCAAGGGGTCACATAACTATGTACCCATCCCGCCAGCTTTTCTATTTTTGCCTCTTGGGCTATTTGTTAGGGGCCGCCCAATGGGTTGAACAAAGGCTTGCCGCCCACCATCGGGTGATGCTCGCCCGCATTGGACATCTGGTTTTTGTTGGTGCTGCCCTTTTTGCGGATCTTGATCTTGACGTCGGCTTTGTGGATCAAATCGGTTTTCTTTTTGCTGCTCATTTGTCTCTAAAATGCCTCATTTTTGGTGGTCTGCCACGCAGACCTCACGCATTTATTAGACGGCACTCATCGTCAAGACGGTGGCAAGATCGCGACTAAAAGAGATCAATACTCTCAAAAGCAGCCAAAACAAAACCCGGAGAGCGGCAATTGCTACTCTCCAGGCTGTTTTTAGATTTGCTTTCGCTTATACCGATTAACGATTTTGTCTCGGTTTAGGCTCGGAGAACGAAACGGAGAGATCGCGACCTGCGAAGCTCTTTGTGTCGAGCCCTCTGATTGCTGCTTCAGCTTCTTCTTGGCTACCCATTTCTACGAAGGCAAAGCCTTTTTTGCGCCCTGTTTCTCTATCGAGGGGCATGCTGCAAGACACTACAGTGCCATAGCTAGAGAAAATCTCAGCGAGCTCTTCTTCGGAGAGCTTGAAAGAGATATTACGGACGAACAGTTTGTTTTTCATCATTTCCACCGGACAGTTGACCTGTGGCATTATATCGCTACTGGCCGTATCGAAAGCAAGCATATTAAAGAGACATAAAGCGCTTTAACCCTCGGGGACCCCATAAAAGATCATGCTCAATCACTCCCGCATCCACCACGTGGCCATCATAGCCTCTGACTACGAGCGATCCAAACACTTTTACACAGAGATATTGGGACTGCAAATCTTGCAAGAAATCTATCGGCCCGACCGCCAATCCTACAAGCTGGATCTCAAGGTATCCGATCATAGCCAGATCGAGCTGTTTAGTTTTCCCTCGCCGCCGCCTCGAGTGTCCAATCCAGAGGCCTGCGGGCTGAGGCATCTGGCCTTTGAGGTCGAGGACGTCGCTGCCGTGCTAGCCTACCTACGCAGCCATCAGATCCCAGCCGAAGACATCAGAATCGACGAGTACACCAATAAGAGGTTTACCTTTTTTCGCGATCCAGACGGCCTCCCGCTCGAGATCTACGAAGCGACGACGCTAGACCAGCCAGCAGGTGGTACAAGTGCAGATTGATTGCGCCACAGCAAAACCGCGGCTTCTCTACGAGATCCTCACTGCAGCCGTCTCTCCCCGGCCCATCGCCTGGGTTTCGACTATGGGAGCGGATGCCTCGCACAATCTTGCGCCATTTTCCTTTTATAACGTCTTTAGTGCCGTCCCTCCCGTCCTGGGCTTTGCAACCGGGTATGCCGGCCCCGACAAGTCTCCCAAGGACACTCTCGCTAATATCCGCGCAAATGGCGAGTTTGTCGTCAATATGGTGGACTCTCGCCTGATCGCTGCGATGAACGAGACCAGCGCCAATCTGCCCTATGGCCAGAGCGAGTTTGAGCGCGCCGGCCTGGCCATGTCACCATCGCGGATCGTGACACCGCCTCGGGTGGCAGAGGTGCGCATCGCCTTTGAATGCCATCGCCGCGATATCATCGATCTGGGTGGCTCGGCACTCATTTTGGGCGACATCCTGAGCGTATACCTGGCTGATGATTTGATGAGCGAGGAGGGGCGCGTGAGGCTGTCCTCTGAGGAAATGGATACGATCGGTCGTTTGGGCGGAGATGATTATCTGGGCTTGAATGGGCTTATGAGATTGGCCAGGCCTCTCAATTAGAATTAGGTAGTGCTGGACTGAAGGACTCAATGCGCAAGAAATACAAGGCCATACTCTTTGATTTTGACGGTACCCTGGTGCCATCGCTCGACTATTGGTTTGCGGGCTTTAGACATGCCTTTGATCAATTGGGACGTCCGGTCACCGATCAGGAGATATTGTCTGGCTGTTTTTACAAGGATGATACTGCCATCAGTGCTGCCTTTGGTCTCGAATGCACCCGTACTTTTTGGGATCTGGTCCAAACCAAGATCAAGTCTTGCTATGACACGGCAGCATTGTTTCCTGGTGTCGTAGACGTGCTGGATGATTGTGCCGCAAAAGGGATACCTATGGCTCTAGTGACCTCATCCGAGCGTCCTGTCATCCATAAAGCTTTTAGCTGCCTGCCTCTGCAAAAGTATTTTGATGTAGTAGTCACTGCTAGCGATGTCACCAATCTCAAGCCCCATCCGGAGCCGATACTCACTGCCCTCGATGGACTTGGTCTGGGTGCGACTGGTGCGCGCGAGACACTCTTTGTTGGTGATTATTTAGTAGACGTATTGGCCGGCAAGGCTGCTGGATGCGATGTGGGATTGTTTCACAACGACAGTCACGAGCGATATCATCAACGCGAGCATCTCCAAAACAGTGAGGCAGACTTTGTCTTTAGTGATTTTAGAGAGCTGGCAAGCAGATATTAGCGGCTGGCGTCACTTTGTTTTTTTGATTTAGGGTACTCAGATATGCCGCGAGATCTTTGATTTCATCATCATTGGCTGCAAGTGGCGGCATGATACCAAGGTAAGGATTTTTGTCCTTGTCGTGCTCTTTTAGCATTTGTAAAAAGCTCTGTATACTATCGCGATCCCTTTCTCCCAGCATTTTTTGCATAGCTCTGTATCCCTTTTCGGTGTGGCAGCTCATGCATTGATATTTAAAGACGATCTCGCCGCGAGCGGTCGGATTGTCCTGTCCCTGGGCGAGGCCGCTTGCCCATTTGCCTTGTTGCAAGAAGCCGGTTTGGGAGATCTTGTCTATTTCGGCTTTCCTGATACCGTTGGAATACATGTAGTCATAGATAACGTATGGTTTGCGTAATAACTCTCGCATCCATTCGGTGGTGCCGGTCACTGCGAGTCCGCAGATCATAAAGAGTATGGCAATCCTAAATGTAAAACCTCGAGGATTGAGATATGGTCCAAAAAAGGCAAAGAGTATCACCGTACCCGAGAGCACGAGGCTCAAATAGACTGCTCTGGCCAATATCGAAAAATTGCCGACGCCAGATGTTTGTATGCCGGTAAAGATGGTATCGATCGTAGCTTGTGGTACCTCGTGCAGATACCAGAGCGACAGGATCGGACCAAGGATAAAGACGGGCAAGAGCCATTTTGCACAAAAGCGCACCATATAGGTCCTAAACTCAGGATCTTTTATGCGCGAGCTGGTGACTAGAGCATACATCCCTGCTATGGCAAACATGATCGATAGTCTGATCAAGAGTGATGGCCAGTAGGTCTCATTAAAAAAGCCATCAAACCAATTATGGTTTTGTGTCCATTTGCCCGGCGTGAGCATAAAAGTGATGATGCCATTTATGATCACCAGAGTAAAACACGAAAAAATAAAATAGAGTCTGGCAATTTTTAAGTGCGCTGCTTTGTCTATCCTGTCCCATGTGTAGTAATAGACAAATGCTGTCGCGAGCTCTGCTGCAAAAAACAAGTATTCTAGCGCCCAGGCCAGAGTAAATATCTGTATCAAAGAGCCCGTGCCATCGGGGCTGACGAGGGAGATGGTAAACCAGATGCCGACTCCGGTAGCTGCTCCGGCCACGGTCGTTACAAGCACAAAAAATCGCGAGTGGTCTTTTAGATATTGGTATATGCGGTCGTCTTTGCGCTTATAGGCCAGTTCTTCGGCTAGTGCTAAAAATGCCCCGCCACCAACTGCAAAGTGCGAGATAAAAATGTGGATGATGGCCATGATGCCGATCACCCATGGGCCTCCAAGATAAGGCACGACCCAGATTGGATAGTTCATGATAGAGCTCCCCATATGCTCAGTAAGATCATGCCGGTTAAAATCAATAAACCAAATATGGTTGCAAAACGCGACCATGCTTTTGATTTGCCATTGTCAACGAAGGGCAAAATGACAAATCCAAGAGCGGCAAGTCCCATCAGGACCATGCCAAATAGCTCTCCTTCGATCGGCCCGACCATAGGTGGTATCAGTTTTAAAAATTGGAACATGCTCAAAAAATACCACTCGGGTTTTATCCCTACAGGCGCTGGTGCAAAGGGATCGGCTTCAGGTCCTATGCCCCAGGGATTGAGCATTACAAGTGCAAAAAGCACATTGGCGGCCAGTATCCAGACCAGTATGTCTTTGTAAAAAAAGTCTGGGAAAAATTTTTCGTAGGTTTTTTTAGCTTCTGGCAGGTCGTTGAATGAGCCTGGTGCGCTCATGCCATGCAGTTGTACCAGTAATAAATGCACTCCAAGCAGCGCCAGCAAGGCTGCTGGCAAAACGATGACGTGGATGGCAAAAAAACGTGAAATGGTGGCCTGGCCTATGTGTTCGCCGCCACGCAGCATATTGGCCACGGTCTCGCCGATCAATGGCGTCTTGGCTGCAATATCCAGACCTATTTTTGTAGCAAAAAACGAGACATCGTCCCAGGGCAGCAAATAGCCCGAAAAGCCGAATGCCATGCAGATCACCATTAGCAAAAGCCCTGTCAGCCACGTAAACTCTCTCGGGCGACGATAGGCTTTCATAAAGAAGGTAGAGAATAGATGGGCGAACAAGATTGCAATAAGGAGATTGGCGCCCCAGCTGTGCAGTGATCGAATAAACCATCCAAAGTCTATTTTTGAGTTGATTTTGAGGATCGAAGCGTGGGCAGAAGATATTTCTGGCACGTAATAGATCATCAACAAAATGCCGGTGATAAACTGCACGGCGAGATACATGGTGGCAATGCCGCCCATGTAATACCAAACCGCATGCTTGTGGATTGGGACCTTTTTTTTATCTGCGATTTGCAACAGCGAGCTGATGTTAAATCGCTCGTCTAAAAATGCCTGCAGGCCGTTCTTGAGTTTTGTATTGCCTGACACGATTAAATCCTATGAAACCCTATATATAATCAAGATTGCGAGACTATGATTTTGTCTTTATCGATTTTGACAACGAGAGCTGTCAGTGGTTTTGGAGGTGGTCCTGCGATGTTCTTGCCATCGTGGGCATCGTATTGCCCTCCATGGCATGCGCAATAGATATTGTCTTTTTGTTGCTGGTATTGCACTGTGCAGCCCAGATGTGTGCATATGGCTTTAAATGCGTGTATCTCGCCATCTTTTGTATGGATAATCACTGCGGGAGTGGACCCAAAGCGAAAATTGCGTCCAGATCCTGGTGGTAGATCTTTTACCTTGCAGACCTCCAGGCTCGAGACCTGTGTCTCGTCTTCCTGGTCTCCAGCCTTGGGATTGAGATAGCAAAAGATGGGATAGAGCGTCATACTGCCCCAGGCAAGTGCAGTGCAGCCCAAGGCTCCTTTAAAAAAATCGGCTCTGCCTATTTTATTTGCGTCTTGATCTTCGCTATTCACTTTCTGCACCTTCGCTTTTTATTTGCGTATTGTTCTGGGCATAGGCCCTGATACTTATTTTGCTTAGATAAATCAGGTAAGCTATCAGTGCAACAGCCGAAACGATAAAGACTATGAGCAGATCCCATTGCGTGTTGACTGGCACCAGATCGGGTTTTACGTAAGGGGCAAGATAGTGCAAGCGTAGTTGATGTCGATTTATGATCATTAGCAAGATGATCAGCGCATTGGCGATGAGTGCTGTTTTAAAGCTTGTAGTGCTGGCGTTGACAACCACCATTGCTGCGGCAATTATCGCCACTAGGGTAAGCAGCATGGAGGCACCAAAGACGCTCCCGCATATCAAATCCTTGCCTAAAAATTTTTGGGTCATCTCGATGGGGATTGATTTGAGAAACCAGAAGCCTATCGGGAGCTGCATGACTGTGGCTGCCAAAAAAATCTTGGATCCCATTTTGAGCATATATTGAGCAAACTCGAGATTGCGTTTTTTTATATAAAGGCCAAAGCATCCCAGCGTCATGCCAGCAACAGCGATCGATGCGACCAACATATGCAGATAGCGAGGCAAAAGCTGAGGCTCGTTGATATTGAGATAGGTGCCAAAGGGGCTTGTCTTATAGATTGAGAGCCATTTTGCGGGCGACAGCATAAGAGTCATATTGTTGGAAAACAAAAATCCTATCAGTGCAAAGCCACAGGCCATGACTAAAAGGATCAAGCTGGCCTTGCTCGCTCGGGCAGGCGAATACTCTTTTTTTAGATATTTGTAGATGACTATGTATGAAAGATAATAAGAAAAGAGGAGAAAGCCAATGATGCTGAGCCAGGCTATCCCCATTAAGATAGATGAGGTGTAAAAAGCAGGTCCATAAAGGAGTTGCAAAAAGAGGAGGGGGACTATGCCCTGCGTGATCGCAAATGAAATGAAGATCGGTAGCGATGTTGCCAGTGCTTTGCCGCATCGATAGGTGTACGATGATTTGTCATTGCGTCCCAAAAATAATAACGCCGACGCAATAAATCCACCGCCCAATATTACATTCATTGGTAGTGCATGCAAGTAAAACCCAAGGACTAACAGGACTTGCAAAAACCACGCTGGTGCTGGGAAAGGTAGTGGTTGGTATGATGGTACTACTACTGATTGGATGTCCATGATTTTTCCTTTTGCCAGTGTGGATTATGGCAAGTTCGGAAAATGGATTCATCAATCTACTGGTTGCAAAATCAGTTCTCATCATCCTTTTGGCCGAGGCCGATCGGACGATATGGTCATAATGGTATTTTTATTAGTTTGCTTTAAATCAGGCCGAGCTCGCTGAGGGCGCTTGCCATCTCAGCAAAATCCACAAATCTTTCTTTTATTTCTAATCTGCCATCCGCTCCCCGTTGCAGACCAATGCATCGCAATAGCCAGTCTGCAAGCGGAGGAGTGATATCGGGATTGCAGGACTCGGCGGTCTCAAACTCTAAAAGTGGCATCAAATAAGGTTGCAATAGTGACGATCTAAAATTGATCAGGTCTTGCAATGATGCACCGATCTCATAGCAGATTTTTTTTGCGTTTTTGTCTTTGGGTCTGTCCCCGGGCGCTAGGGGATGGACGCCGGCAATGAGCTCCCACATCATAAAGCCCGCAGCAAGTTTGTCGTCCGCCTCCAGTAAAGGATAGTACAGGGGCGTCGATATCATGCAAAATGGCACTTCACCTTGCTGACAGAGGAGCGTACCAAAATACCCGGGGTCGATGAGCGTGATCTGCTGTCCATCGATCATGATATTGTCAGGTTTGATGTCTCCGTGATAATCATGCTCGCCGCTCGCATCAGCCAGACCCGTCTGCAAGCGATGCAAGGTTTCGAGCAGGTTGAGTGCTAGGAACAATCTGCTGGCCAATGTCGGCAAGCGATCCTCCGCCTCTGTGATGATCTTTCGCAAAGGCTCGCCGGGCAATTCGGGCATCCGGTAGTATTCGCGGCCTTCAAATGTTGAGCTTTCTTCTACTGAGACCATTACACCGCCGGCGTTTTTTGCCTGTAGCAGTCGCTCCGCCTGGATCAGCATCACCTCATCGCAATTTGGGATCACCGTGCTGAGTTGAAATGGCGCCACGTGCAAGCTCTGCGTGGCAAAGACCGAGCGCTTGTTGGCAGTGATCGGTCCCTTGCTGTCGCTGACTGCCTGGTCTCGCGCTATCTTGAAAAATTTGGCAGTCGTTGCTTCGGGATGCCCAGCCACAGTTTTTTCGCCTCTCATGACTAAAGCAGTGTTGCCGTCGCTGATCAGGTTGACCAGCCGATATTCGCCAATCGTAAGCCCCAACCAGCTCGTCCAGCTCCGCGGCCGATCGTCGCGGCTGCCCTCTCCCGGGGCGATTGTGCCTTCTCGCTCTCGACGCGCTAGTTCGTCCTGGATTGCGGCAAATTCTTTTGCTTCACTTTCCGGGGCTTGCGTGCCGCTCATCGCATAATTCATCATGAGATAGTCGAGTGCCGCGCGTCTCTGTTTGAGAGATTCGGTGCTTTCGGTGGCTACTGACATTGCGTAAATGGCCTCAAATAGACTGATGTGAAAAAATCGGGGCTGCTAAAATTTTATTGGATGACCGGTGTCAAGGGTATATGCAAAAAGTCACTCTCGCAAAAATCACTAAAACGCCCGATCTAAAGGCTTTGCAAGCCATGAAGAACGAGGCGTTTATGAATCAGGAACAGATTGTTGCCTTGCCGTTTGAGCGGCCCGGCGAAAACTGCCTGATGCTTGCGATCACTTACTCCTCGGCCAAGCGCAATATACCACGCTGGTACCTTTTTGCCGGGGTCAACGATGGTGCACCGATCTTGTGGGTGCGTGACACTGCAAATGCCGAAGAGATCCAGATGCTACTGCCTGCGAGCAAGGAGGAGGACAAGGCGCCTGCCGCTTCAGAAACCCCTTCAGCGTCTTTAGCCGGGCGTGTGACAAGCAAATTGGGTGCCGAAAACTTTTTGGAGCCTGCTGGATTTGACCAGGTCGGTTTTGATGATTTTAAAAAGCGTCTCCTGGACGATGCTACAGGCATGTATGCCAGAGGCTCTTTTACCTGGTTTATCAATCAAGAGCACCACCGCTATCAGCGTATCGGCGTCCCTTTTGCGGTCATAGCCCTGGGATTGCGTGCTGGCAATGGTGCGCCTTTGCTACCGAGCTATGCCTCGGCTCTCGTTCGCGCTCTGGGGCCGCGTGTGAGGGCATTTGATTATTTTTGCCAGGAAGGCGAATTTGGCTGTCTGGTGCTGCCGGGCGGCGTGATCCAGGACGCATTGGTGTGCTGCAAACGCTTGATAGAGCTGGCGGATGCCGTTCGGATGGCTGATCCGACCGGAGGTGCGCAGTTGTTCGCGGGTGTGAGTGCCATGCCTGAGGTTACAGAGCACCCTGGTGTCTTGATCTCGTCTGTGCGCCGAGCATTGCAGGTTGGGATGGAGCGTGGACTGCAGATTTGCGCTTTTGAGCGGGGAATGTGAAATGGCAGAGGGAGTGGTTGTATCTTGATCCAAACTATTGCTGCTACTCTTTTAATCGCGCAACTTTCTGGTGGTGTAGAAATGAAAGTCGAGAGGCCGGATGCAGTGCCTCTTTCGGCAATCACCAATGCCGATCTCGTGGTTTATTGTCAAAGCGCTCGAGATCGAAGTCCGCACCGTATCCCCGATCGTGGCGAGAGATCGATGCTGGCGCCCAAGATCGTGAGGATGTGGTCGCCGGATTATACCGGGCAGTGCATCGTCAAATCGGTGAAAGTAAAGCGTGGGCTTTTTAGGTTTTATACTTTGGATGATCCGCAGGGGCCGCGCGGCTGGATACAGGATCTGGGATATGCAACACCGAAAGGGTGGGCGTATCGGTATTGGTTGGCGGATGCGCAAGAGTAGTGGCGGGGGTGGGCTCGACCGGCGGGGTGGGCTCGACTGGCGAGGGTGGCTCGACAGGGTATCTCGATTTTTGTTTTTGCAAATCAGGTCAAAAAACGGCGACAACAGTGGACTAACGGTGACAAAGTTGTCGCCACTTGTACACTGTTGTCACCGGTTTTTTGATTAGTTGGCGGATTTTAAAAATGAGATGGTGGGCCTGAAGCGATGCGCGCACATATCCGACTCAATCATCACTCCCCATTTCTTTCATCTGATACCAGAGTACGACGCCGATCGTCGTAAATACCAACGTGCCGATGAGGCCAAACATAACGATGCCCCGCACATTGTGCCAATTTACAAAATAAGAGATCAGTGGCAGATGCATCATGTCCATGGTTTAGATGCCTCCTCCGCCCAGGCCACCAATATTATTGATCATGAAAATGCCAATAAAATGCACCAGGACTGGTATCGTCATCAACACCAGTAACTCGATGATCGCGCGTTTGACAGTAATGTGATGCTTTTTGGGAAAGAAAAAGCAAACCAAAAAAGTCGTCCAGGTGACAAATCGGCTGATATCGCGGGCACAGTCATATCCGTAATCTGCAAGAGTGCCGACAGTCTGGATAGCCCCATATCTCGGATCCACAGTGAGTCCTGGCACGCTCAGACCCTGACTATGCGCCGCCATCGAAAAACCATACGTTAAGCACAACACCGCAAGAACGGCCGCCAGACCGACTCTGTCACGCGCGGCGCGCAAAGCTACCGGACAATTTTGCGTGATGACAGTCCCATCATCTCTACGACGCAAATAGACACATGGTCTGCCGCCTTCTTGAGATACCACAGCAGCCGCTTCAGTCGTGGACATCTCACTGATATTAAAAACATTGAGATTGCATTGAGAGCAAAATCTTACTTTTGCATCTCCCTCCATGCTGTCCCAATTGACCTGGCATGGGCTTTTGATTTCTACTTTCTGGACTATTTCATTTGCAAATCTCTGATCCATCGTCATTACCATCGGCCGGGCGCATCTTAATCGCCTTTAATAATATTGCCGATACGATTTGTGGCCCACCCGGAAAATCCCACGGAAGTCGCAATGAATCTAGACTAGCCTCAAGTCAGTACGATATAACCCGACTTGGTTGCCACCAGCGTGTGCTCGTACTGCACGGTAGCATGGCCGCCGTTTGCAAACAGAGTCCAATCATCCTTGCCGTCTACCGCTTTGTGAGATCCTGTCGAAAGAAATGGCTCAATGGTAAACACCAGACCCTCGGTGATCTGCCTGCGATCCTTTGCGTCATACCATGTCGGGATGCACTCGGGAGCCTCATGCAGAGCGCCTCCCACGCCGTGGCTGGCGAGATTGCGAATGAGCGTGTAGCGGTTTTTGTCAGCAAATGCCTGGATGGCGCGACCGATCGCATTGAGCTTGACGCCCGCTTTGACTGCTTCGATACCGCACCACATCGCTTGTTTGCCATCACGACAGAGGCGAGCTATTTTTTTATCCACAGGTGGTATCACAAAAGAGCTGCCAGTGTCGGCATAATAACCGTCGATATCTGCTGAAACATCGATGTTGACCAGATCTCCTGCTTTTAGCACCTGATCGCCAGGGATGCCGTGTGCTATCGCCGGTGATACCGAAATGCAAGTCGCTCCGGGGAATTGGTATGTCGACTCGGGGGCCGAGCGTGCGCCTTCGCGCTCCAGCAGTGAGCGACCGATCTGATCTAGCTCTCGAGTGGTCATGCCAGGCTCCATCTTGCTCGCCATGACGCGCAATGTCTCGGCGACTACTCTGCCGCTGCGTTTCAATTTTTCCAATTGATCGTCATTATCGATGGTCATAAGGGATCCTCTGATGGCATCTAACATTATAAGTGATCGGTTGTAGCCGCGATTTAAGGGCGGCTTGACATCGGTGCTCTAGGTTATTAGATTGGCTTTAAATCTCTCTCGGTGATATGGTGAGCCGCAGGGACAAGTGAGGCGGCTTTGTTTTTTTTATCTCCTAGACTCATCTGTACTTTTGCTTGCGCGTGCGTCGCACTGGCTTTGAGCCAGGCGCCTGGTGCTGTAGCGAGTGATAAACGCAATCCCGCTGATTGGCATCCTGGCGTGTGGCAACCTGCTGCCGGACTCAAGCAGACACCTATATGGCCGTCGGGCAAGCCCATGCCTGCGACTTTTGCGATACAAGGTCCAGAAGAGCTCAATAAAGAAGGCGATTGCGTAGGCAAGGTCTCCACTCCTACCATGACTATCTATCCCGCCAAAGGCAAGGATACCGGTGCGGCGGTGGTCATTTTTCCGGACGGTGGCTATTGGATTTTGGCCATGCAACTCGAGGGCACCGACGTTTGCGACTGGCTTACGTCCAGAGGCGTGACATGCGTATTACTTAAATATCGCGTGCCGGGCAGTCACTTGATGCCCCGATCTGGCTGTTATCCAGGCAACAAGGCTGCATTGATCGATGCGCAAAGGGCGATAAGGTTGGTGCGTGCCAGAGCATGGGAGCTCAAAGTCGATCCACACAAGATAGGAGTGTTGGGTTTTTCGGCGGGTGGGCATCTCGTTGCCGCCACCAGTACCTTGTTTGATAAGCAGCTCTACAAGCCGGTTGACGAGGCCGATAAGCAGAGCTGCCGACCAGATTTTGGGATCGCGCTCTATCCCGGGCATCTCACAGAGCATACAACAGGGGCATTTCAGCTTAATTCTTTCGTACCAGTCACTAAAAAGACGCCGCCGACATTTATCGTCCAGGCGCAGAACGATCCTGTGGATCCAGTAGAAAATGCTCTGGTCTATTTTGCCGCCTTGCGCAAGGCAGGCGTGCCATGCGAGATGCACATCTATCCCGATGGCAAGCATGCTTTTGGTCTAAAGCCCAGTGCACTGCCCATCTCGCATTGGCCACAACTAGCAGAAAAATGGATGCAGTCGCTCGGCGTGATGTGAGTTAATCCGCCGTCTGCTCCAATGGCGGATTGTAGGTAGCATGCTTGTTACGACCCAGAGCTGATTTGACTGCTTTGACAAAGTATTTGTAGGCATAGGGTTGCATCTCTCGCGGCATTACGCCACCATTAGCAAACCATCTCGCACGGCCGATTACGCCTTCGACTTGTTGGCCGGTAAGACCGAGACTTTGCAGATCGCTCTTGCCTGCTGGAGTGTCGTAGCTATCGAGAAACTTGTTGAGCCGCTGCACCGTAGCATCGCTCATGGGTTTGCCAGCAATCTCGCCATAGAGAGCGCTGTTGACGTTGTCGTAGCCATATCTGAAACCTGGTGATGGCTTAAAGTCTCGGGTTGATTGGGCGGGCTTGAGTCCGTCTCCCATGTCGATATTGTTGACTGTGGTCTCCGCATCGCCTCTGGCTTTGCGAGTCGCGGTAAAGTTGAGGGCGTGGTTGTCCCACTCGCCATAGATCATGCGTTCGCCAAACGCATCTTGAAACTTGTCGGCAAAATCTTTGTCGGAGCGCATGGCAGTGAGGGCTTCTTTGCCGATCTCTCTGTTTTTGCGCCCGCGTGGATCGGTGAGTGACTCTAAAAGATTTTGGCCGCGCATCTCCTGCATGTAGCCGGTATAGGTCTTGCCATCGATCTCGATGGTGCGGGCTACTGCTGCCGGGACAGAGCTGGAGCCGAGCTTTTGGCTGAGGCCATAAGTGGCGATCTCTGATTGCATGCGATGAGCAAATGCCTCTGTGCCATTGTCAGGGCGAAAGAGCACTTGAGTGTGGGTGCCATCACCATTGGCGATGCTGCCGCGGAAAGTCTCGGTGGTGAGGCCCTTGACCTCGCTCAAGACCGTAAACTCTCCATCTCGCAACACCTTTTGCTTTGCATCAACTATCTCGCCTTTTTGGTATGGCGTCTCCCTGGCGCGTTGCACCGCATCTGGTGCGTCTTGTCCGGGCAATCGAGTGGTGCGCTCAAATTGTTTGCCGCCAACGCGAGCAGCAAGCCCGTCTACGCCAGCTTGCATGACGCCGCGTCCGACTATCTTGAGAGGGTCAAATTTTTCGCCTGATTCCCACTGTCTGATGGCTTCGTTGCCACCGCCGCTGGCGAGACCCATAGTGGCACCGGCAATGGTCTGTGCCTTGACGATGTCGTATTGGATGGTGCCGCGTGAACGCGCGTACATCTTACCCCAGGCGACATCCATAAAAGCTCCTGTGGCGGCGTCCATAGCCAGTCGTTTGGGATCAAATGTCGTCTCCGCGGTTTTGAGCAAACCGCTCTGCAGGTTAAACCGTCCTGTCTGATCATAGTAGTTGTCGCGAGTAAGCCCGGTCTCCGCGGCGCGTCCGGTTATGCCGAGACCGATGCCTGTCCATGCAGGCGTGAGGCCGTAAGTGTGAGCGACTGCAAAACTGGCTTTGAGTGCACCGGCCTTACCGATGCCCAGCCCTGCATCTATGATCTGGTTGGATGCTGTGTCGCCGATCTTGGCTTCGTCGGATGCATAAGCGAGAGCAAGCCCTCCAAGGGCAGCGGGGCCACGCATAAAGAGTGGAGCGGTTTTGATAAATGCCTTGCTGTAATAGGTGGCTTCTTCTGAGACGCTCTTGGCTCGTTCTCCCGAGAGAAAGGTAGTGGCTACTGGATCGACAACTGTATGTACGGCCCTGTCCAGGTAGCTTTGCTTGGGTGTCGGAGCTACTGCGGCTTGATCGACCGTAGCCTTGAGTGGGACCGGCAAGGGCCGCTCGCTCAAGATCTCGGCGATCATCTTGCCTGAGGCGGTACTTGGCTTGGCTGCATCGCCCTTATCGAGCGAGTTTAGCGTTTGACCATCTCCAATACCCATAAACGACCGATCTCACAATCTAGACTATGTGCTGCTACTTTATGCCCGGTTTTGGGGCAGATTCAACGTCCATCAGCCTTTCTCCGCATAAAAGCGTTGATCGACCATGGGCGCCAGGCCACCATCTATGCCTTCTTTGCTGACGCCCATGATCTTGGGCATGACATTGTCGGTTGTGTAGAGCTTTTTGAGGTCGTCGATGACGGCCAGCTCTTGAGGTGAAGCGCCAGCTGATGCACGTTTGGTCTTGTACTGATCGATGCCCCAGTCTGTGATGGTGGGATCCATGCCATCACGAGATTGGGCGATCTGATCAAAGTTTTTGCGGGCGTAGTCTTGAGCCACAAATTGCTTTTCGTAGCTGAGCTCTTGTTCGCGATACTTGTCGATATCCTTAAGCGTAATGCCGCTCGAGTCGTTATTCCAGGGCATTTTCCATTCGTCGTCGCTGGCGCGCTGGTAGCGATCAAAGCGATTTTTGACGCCTTCTAGGGCCTGTCTATCGGTATCCGAAAGATTGAAGCCGTTATTGGCAAGATATTGATCGAGGTTTTCTTTCGTCAGATACTGGGCATCCTGACCTGCGATGTCGCTATAGAGACGCTTGAGGGTGTCGGTTTGAGCTGTTATGGCTTGTGCGCCATCGGTGGGATTGGCCTCTGTATTTGTTGGTAGCGAAAAATCGACTACTGCCGCTGGCTTGGTGTCGATCGGCTTTGGATCTTCAACGGCGACTTCGACTGGTTTGGTGTCGACCGGCTTGGGATCTTCAACGGCGACTTCGGCAGGTTTGGTGTCGACCGGCTTTGAATCTTCAACGGCGACTTCGGCAGGTTTGGTGTCGGCTGGCTTGGGATCTTCAGCCTTTTGCTCTTCTTGTTTTTTATCGTCTTTGCCAGGCTCTGGTTTGGCTTCTTCTGGCTTGGCCTCGTCGTTATCTTTGGCTTTGGCTTGGCCCGGGATCACAAACTCTTGTCCGGGATAGATCTTGTTGGGACTTTTGATTTGATTCTTGCCATCGCCCTGATTGGCAGCGTAGATCTCATTTACAAAATTGGCTATATCTGTATTGCTGACTTGAGCGCCCTCAGCGGCACGATCTTGCAAGGTGCCAGCGGCGATCTTCCAGAGACTATCGCCAGATTTGACCGTATAGACTGATTTGTCGCCATCTACCACTTCCATTTGTGGCAGATTGGCATTGGCGGCAGCGTCTGCCTTCATGTCTGGTTTCAAGGCGTTGCGCGAATCAGCAAAAAGGTCCGGATTGTCCGCGGTGGTGGGCTGATCGACGGTTTTGTCTTTGACCTGGTCAGTTTCGATAGACATTTTTATTTCCTCAGAAGGCTGGCAAAAAAGACCAGAGGTCTTGGGGGATGGGCCATATGTAGGTTAAGCTTTTGTGCTTCGTGCATAGTTCTACACCCCCCATTCGATTTTTGGACAACCCAAAAGGTTTTTCTTGCAAAATCCCACCACTGAAGGCTTTACTCTCATCGATCTTGACTCAGCGGCATTGCCCAGCCGAGCTCTGGTTGGCATCCAGGGGGGGACCGGTAGCTTTAACGATCTAGCTCTCCAGTGCTTTTTACATACCCAGCCAGGCTTGCAAGTCGAGACTCTCTATCTATACAAGAGTGCGGCGGTTGTAGAGGCACTGTTTGATGGTCGAGTGGATCTAGGCCAGATGGCAATTTCAAATACAGTTGGCGGCAGTGTGGCTGAGAGTGTGGCAGCTCTTGCGGGCCGATCCATCAAGATTGTCGGGCGGTACTCCCTGGCGATCGAGCATTGTTTGATGGGGCTTAAGACAAGCAGTAAGGAAGAAATGGCGGAGATTGTCGGTCATGAGCAGGCGATCATGCAGTGCAGCAAATGGTTGAATGAAAGAGGGAGTGGTTTGCTGATCACCCCGGGAGATGGAGATGCGGCTGATCCAGCTTATTTAGCCGACCGTCTGGTTAATGGGGCTCTGCCTCGAACCACGGCCGTGATCGGTAGCCAAGCGCTGGCAGCAAAGTTTGACCTAAAAATCTTTGAGTCTGCAATCCAGGATAGGACGGACAATACGACGACTTTTATATTATTTCGCCAATAAAATTTGCGATTTACACTTTTACGATCACAAAAGGCTCATAAATCAATACTAGTATGAGGAAATGCCCCAACAGCGGACGTTTCGATGAGATTCATTCTCTTGGCATCGGTAGCGATTTTAGGTCTTGGCGTTTTTGCGACCAACCTGATGAGCATGATGCACCCGACAATCAAAGAAAGCGACACTGTCGAGCAGGCTCGCATGCTGGCGCGTTTTGAGGGGCTCGACCTGCAAGAGATCTCTGGAAAGGCAGCGATGTTGTCGATCATGCTCTCTCTGATGTGTAAGGACGAGCGTTATCCGACCGATATGCAAGGTCCTCTAGCTGAAGCAAAAAAGGTGCTGGGCGACGGCGTAAATTTGCGTATCAAGGTAGTACCCAGGCTCAACGAGCGCCGACTTGCGCATGAGCACCCGGCTCCCAATGAGATCGAGTATGTCGTCACATCTGACGGCAAAAATTTTCGCGTGCTTTATGCGCGCGCCAATGGCGATTTTGGCTTTCATAGCTAAGGCCGCGTTACAGGTAGTAAAACAACGGAGTTAAAACCATGCAATCACCTTCTAGCTCGATGTCCGAAATGGCACTCAGCAATCCATTGACGACTAAGGCCGCCGATCTGGATACACCTGTGGCACCAGGGACTCTTTCCGAAAAGCAATTTGCTCAAGTAGCACGTGCACTCGCTGAGCCTCGCAGATACCAAATCCTCAAGCAAATTGGCGAGGGTGATGCTCCTCTCCCTTGTTCCGTTCTGCATCTTTCGCACAACATCAGTGCCGCGACTCTTTCCCATCATGTGAAAGAGTTGGAGACTGCAGGGTTGATCGAGATCATCCGCAAAGGCAAGTTTGCAAGTCTGGCTTTGCAGCGCGGAGTCCTCGATGCCTACGTCAAACAGCTCAGCAATATCTAGTCTGTGACAGGGTTTAGACAGATCAGTAGTCTGTCTGGACGGTCAAGAATAGACTGAGCGGTCTAGTGACCGTATGATTTGCTCATCAATCAAAGATTTTGCCCCAGAGGGGCGATGGAGATATCATGAGCAAAGTTTTGATCCTCGAATCCAGCAGCCGTCATCAGGGTGCTACGACTCGAGAGTTGGCCGGTTACTTTAAAGGTCAGTGGGCGCAGCGCTTTCCGCAGGATGCGATCACCGAGGTCGATCTATTTGACGATCAAGTGCGGTTTATAGATGGCGATACCATCGCTGCAAATCACAGCGACGGCAAGGATCTGAGTGATAAACAAAAGGCTGGCGTAGCTTATAGCGATCGTTATATCCAGTATCTGATGGATAACGATGTTTGGGTGATCGGCGCGCCGATGTACAACTTTAGCGTGCCTGCGGTACTCAAGGCATTTATCGATCAGATCGTGGTGCCTGGCAAGACCTTTGATTACAGTACTGGCGTGCCAAAGGGCTTGATCTCAGGTAAGCGAGTAATCGTTTTGACGGCAAGTGGTGGCAATTATGACAATCCACCAATGTCTGCAATGGATTTTGTCGAGCCTTATTTGCGTGCAGTACTTGGTTTTCTTGGTGTCAGCGATGTGACTTTTGTCAAAGTGCAAGGCAATCATCCCGAGCAGATCGAGGCTGGCAAAATAGCTGCCAAGCAAGCTATCGACAAGCTGATAGTTGGAGAGAAGGTCGGCGTTTAGGTTCTGATTTTTATTAGCGAGATAGGGCAGTCAAATTATTTTGATTGCCCTATTTTTTCATGCTCGATCCGGTTTTTGTCATTTGTCATCGATCGATGACATGACTGAAGAGTATTTTCGTTCGCAGTTTGAGACTACTTTTTTGGCTTGCTCAATTTGACGCGTGCGGCACTACCGGTGATGCGCAAGCAAGGTAGTGGGCATATCATCGGCGACGTTTGGTGATATCGGTGATGATAGTTCCTATTCAATGAGGTGATTCGTGAACTCGATCTTTTGGAGATCATTGCGATCACTTTTGTAGTATAACTAGGAAGTTTAGACTGTAAGATAATTGTCTTAGCAGCTCTTACATCTTTTTTTCTACATGTGGTGCTATGAAAAATCTGACGGCTGGATTAATGATTAGCTTGCTTTGTTGCACTTGGGTTGCAGCTGCAGTGCTGGCGGATAATGCAGAATATCAATCAATCTCCTTAGATGATCCCAATTTTGACGCAAAGTTAAAATCGATGCGCGAAAAAGCTTTGCAAGATGTGCTTAAAACTCAAACTTTCAACCATGGTCAAGAGTCCCGGCCTGTCGCGAGGGAGGCAGTTATTAGTAAAACCGGTGCAGTCGTATTTCAAATTGATCCGCATAAAACGGCTTCTTCAAACTTCGTCGATGGGATTATTTGCTTGCAAAATCAGGATAAGGGCTATTCTTTAAAAAATGAATTTGTGAATACAAAAGGCACTGTAATTGGGTCTCTGTACGGATATAATTTTGGGACTTATAGTGATGGCCTCATCCCAGTTATGTTAAAGGATGGATGGGCATATGCAACGTGCAAAGGAGAGCTAAAAATACGAGGTAACTTCGTAGATGCTCGATCATTTTCTGGTGGCTTCGCCGCTGTCAAAGTTAAAGGGAAAGGTTGGGGATACATCGATAAGCGCGGGATTTTTGTGACACCACCTATTTTCGATGATTGTTTGGAATTTTCTGAAAATATGGCTGCGGTATGGAAAAATGGTAAAGTCGGCTTCTTGAATCAAACTGGCAAACTTGCGATACCTTGCAGATTTGAGCGAGCTCGTTCTTTTTCTTGCGGTTTGGCAAGGGTTTATCTCCGGAACCCTTCCGATTCCAAATTGCCTGAAGTGTTGGCTCAAACCTTCTCTGTTCAAGAATTTTTTATTGATAAGCTTGGCAGACGGGTGTTCACTCTCGACGATATAGTAAAAACGCAAATGGCTCTGGTAGATGAGGCCCATAGGATGGTAGCGTTTAAGATACTGAGTGCCAATTTGGATTTTTCTTCAGCGGTGTCGAGTTTTTCATCCTTTTCGTGCGGGAGATTGCCTTTTGTAGATAAAGATGGGAAGTGGGGCTTCTTGTCTACAGACGGAAAGACGGCAATAGCGCCTCGGTATGATAAGGTCTTGCCATTCGCTGATGAAATGGCTGGCGTTTGCATCGCCGATCGCTGGGGATTTATAGATAAGGCCGGTAGTTTGATTATTCCTTTAAAGTACAAGAGTGTCCATAGTTTTTCTGAAAACTATGCTGGGGTCTGCTCAAATGACGGTGCGTGGAGATTTATAGATAAAACTGGTCGCGAGGTAATTCCTTATGGGTTTAAAAATGTCAGTTTATTCAGTTGCGCGCGCGCTCGCGTAAGTTATTAATCAATGAGAAGGCCCCTCGTTAAATAGATCCATGCATTACAGAGTCGTGCCAATTCTAATTATTTGTATCTGTCTATCCTTCGCCTGTCTGCTTATGAGTGCGTGCGGCGCTTGCCAAAATACGCCCCTGGCGCAAGTCCTGTCCCCAGATGCAAAATACAGGGCAATCGTCTTTGAGCGATCGTGCGGTGCAACTACCGATTTTTCACAGCAAGTGTCGATCGTTTCTGCGCATTCACAATTGCCTGATGAGTTTGGCAATGTATTTGTAGCTCAAGGTATCGCAGATGGTGCGCTAGATGTGAAATGGTTGTCAGAGTCGGAGGTTTTGATCTCTTACCCAAAATCGGCAAAAGTTTTTCTCAATGAGCCCGAGATAATTGTTGTAGACAGTTTAGAGGCACCAAAAATTTCGATCAGATATGCAAGCAAATGAAGACTAGAGCAACCTGCTGAGAAGTGCTGCCTGTTAACTGGTACAAAAGCAGGGAGGGTGATCAGTGTAGGCCGCCTTGCGCAGCACCAGCGGCCGTCTGATTATCCTCCCTGCTTTCTTAGTAATACAACGATCACTTGCTGGCAGTAGAAACCGCAGCGATCCTTGCATTTGCAGTCTTCATCGCAATCTTCCAGCACCATATCGCTATAAACAGCAATATCATATTGAGCGCCAGTATCAATGTCCGCCCATATTTGCTGATATCAAACATCGGCTGCAGCCAGCTCGCAAAAGGAAATGCCGCTAGCATCACACACCAGGCACGGTACCAAAAAGCACCATGCTGCAGCACATTCATCCGCATCATTTCTCTTTGCGCACCGTTAATAGTAAAGGGAATTGCCAGGGCGAGATATAGGCAATCTTGAAACTGCACGTGCAAGGCAAAGACAAGATTGGCTAGAGTCGCAATCGCTAATCCCCAGCCAAAGACCAGATCTCCCTTGCCGCGGCCTTTGAGCCACATCCACGCACATCCTGCCAGGGCCCCAATGTACATGAGCGTAGTCGACGTGTGCGCTAATTTTTCGGGCATGATCCGCAAAAATAGCCCGCGGATGCAAATATGGTTTTCGGGATAGATACCTGTCAGAGTCTTTGAGGTCTCTGTAAATAAGAGGATCTTGGGATAGTTGACTATATTGTCAAAGCCAAACCACAGGCCGCTTGCCACCAAAAGCAGTGCCAGGGTGGCAAAGCAAGCGCCGATCGCTTTCCACTTGCGATTCATCAACAAAATCAAGCCAAACATCGGCGCATACTGAAGTTTCATGCTGCTGAGCGCCAGGCCGACTCCTGCAGGCAGTTCTTTTTTTGATGCCAGGCCGTAAAAGAAAAGCGCAAACAAGGCAAAAAAGAAAAGATGATATTGCCCGCCAGTCACGCCTAAAAATACTGGAAAGGCAATCAACGCCGATTGAAGCAGCACCAATAATTGGCCTGCCGACCACTCCGTCACTTTCCTATATAGCCACACAAAAATACCAGCACCAAACAAAAGAGTCACGATCTGGTGCACGCGATAAGCAAGATGAAATGGCATGAAGCCCAGCGGTGCGCAAAACATGAAGGCATAAGGAGGATAGGGAAAGCAAAACGGCGTGTCTTCGTGCAATGGCGCCAAGATCTCATTGCTGATCGCAAGCTGTAGATCTGCGTCATAGATCTGTTTGTACTGCGGTGATGTGACAATGCGGGCAAGTACATACAAAAACATAAAGTCGTTTTTGAAATAATGCTGCGGGCTGGGTTCGCCATATTTAAAAAATGGCCAGGTAAAAGAAAAAACCAGCGCGGTTAAGAGCGTGATGACCAGGTGATAGATATTGAAGGGGCTGAGAAAAGAACGCTTCTTACCTGTCATTTTCCAGACCCAGAGCCTCCGACACGATAAATAGCGGGCGTCCCTTTACCTCGTCAAAGATCCGGCCCACGTACTCTCCCAATATGCCCACGGTGAGCAACTGCACTCCACCCAAAAAGAGGAGTATCGAGGCCGTTGCGGCAAAGCCGGGGATCGACAATGTCGTAAACAAACGGATTGCCACGATGACGATGATGCTGGCAAAGCTCAAAAATGAAACCAGCACGCCCAGACCTGTCGCGAAGCGCAAAGGGATGACGCTAAACGAAATGACTCCAGAAAGCGCGAGCAAAATCAGGCGATAAAGTGTGTATTTGGGCGCACCGGCATGGCGACTGGGGCGATCGACAAGCACGCCGGTTTGCTTAAAGCCGACCCATGCCCGCAGGCCGCGGATGTAGCGAGTTTTTTCGGGCAGGCGATTGATGAGGTCCACGACCCTGCGGTCCATGAGCGAAAAATCGCCTGAGTCGACCGGGATCTCGGTCTCTGATAGATGCTTGAGGATGCGGTAAAAGAGGCGGTAGGCGAAGTTTTTGAGCATGCCTTCGTGGCGTGTTTGTCTTATGGCATAAACGACCTGGTATCCCTCACGCCATTTTTGGACAAACATTGGTATCACATCCGGTGAGTCTTGCAAATCGCTGTCCATAACGATTACCGCCTGGCCGGCAGCGAGAGCAAGGCCTGCGGAGACGGCCGGCTGATGGCCAAAATTGCGTGAGAGTGCCACCAGCTTGACTGCCTCATCGCCAGCACGCAGATCTTTGATCATCTTGACCGAGTCGTCGCGCGACCCATCGTCGACAAAGACCAGCTCATAGGGCTGAGCAAGACCTTGCATCACGTCGGTGAGGCGTCGATATAGTTCGGGCAAGTTTTCTTGCTCGTTATAGATTGGCAAGACGACGCTAAAGACAGGACCGACCATTACCCTTGCAAACCCCACGTTTGTTCGGGTAAAACTATATCATTGTTGATTGTCGAGCCTGGGCTCGAGCCCTGCCTGTCAAGGAGCGACACCTGGAACTTTCGCAGTACGAGACTTTTGCGCGGATCGATACGCAGCACTGGTGGTTTCGCACCCGTCGCGATCTGGCACGCTCAGTGATCTCGCGACTCGACTTGCCGAGGACGGCCCGCCTGCTCGATATAGGCACTGGCACCGGCGGGATGATCCCCGTTTTGTCGGCATTTGGCGAGCTCACTGTTTTCGAGCCTAGCTCTGTGGCGCTAGGTTTTACCCGCGATGCTTATCAGGGCAGTCATCCAGGCGTCACTTACAAAACGGATGCGCTGTCGACTATAGACGGTCAGTTTGATGTGGTGACAGCCTTTGATGTGCTGGAACACTGCAAGGACGATCTGGCCGCTCTCGTCGAGTGGTCTGCCCTCATCAAGCCTGGTGGTCGCCTGCTCTTGACGGTGCCTGCCTTCCCCTCGCTCTGGGGGCGCAACGACGAGTTGAGCCATCATTACAGGCGTTACACCAAGCAGACCCTGACCGATGTCCTGACGCAGCGTGGCTTTAGCATACAAAAAATGAGCTATACCTATCTGGCGGCCTTTGTCCCGGTCTGGCTCTCGCGCAATATAAAAGAAAAAATGGAGACCAGAGCAGCAGCGGCGCGGGCCGCCGGGCCGGATGGCTCCATAGATGCTAGTTTTGATGATATACCCTGGGACTTTAAGCAGCCGCCAGCAATCATCAATAGCGCACTACAAGCCGCCTGCAGCTGGGAAAAAGACTGGCTCCAATACGGCGATTTGCCATTTGGCACGTCTATAGTCGCGATCGCTCGCAAATCCTGAAGGTCGAGCAGGAAAATATGGGCACGCAAAGCTATCAACCGTTGCGATCGGAGATCCTCAGTCCCGATCAGACGCGCCTTTTGCACCAGCACCGTCCTCTGATACCGATCATCGATACTGCCATCGATTGGATTTTCATCATTATGGCCTGGTGCATAGTGGCTCTCTGGCCCAGTGTCTGGACGGTACTATTGGCGGTGCCCATTATCGGCTCGCGATTTTATGGCCTGCACATCATCGCGCATGACGGCGTACACAAGCGACTCTTTAAAAACCAGATCGCTAACGATTTATTTTGTGACCTCTTTGTGCATGCGCCGATCCTGTGCATTACGCGTTTGAGCCGCAACAATCATCTCGATCATCATAGCAATATCTGCAGCGAGACCGATCCAGATCGGCACAAATACGTGCATGCGTGCAAGGACACTCCTATGGGCTTTGTGGCATTTATGTCAGGCCTTGGCAATCTCGTGCCGACTCTGCGTAATTTGACAACGAGCAAAAAGCAGGACGGCAAGATCGCTCTGGCTTATCGCCCAGTAGAGATCGTGCTGATCGTGGCCTGGCAGCTCGCACTCTTTGTCGGTTTGACATGGGGCATCGGCTGGTGGGCGTATCCTTTGCTCTGGTTGGTGCCTATCTACGTTTTTACCATGCTCGGTGGACTTTTGCGGGTATTTTGCGAGCACTCGATGCTAGTCGATGATGGCACCGCCGACGCTACCATGCGTCTTATATCTTTTACCAGTAATCCTCTAGAACGTGCCGTTTTTGCGCCGCACAACATGCATCTGCATGCAGCGCACCATTTGTGGCCTTCGATCCCTTATTACAATCTGCCTGACGCGGACCGTGTTTTGCGAGCATCTGCGTATTCCGATCGATGTGTCTGGCGAGGTTCGTATATCGCATATCTATGGCGTTATGCCAGGCTCTGGGCGTTTAGTCGTGAAAAGGCAATCAGGCATGGCTAGCCAATTTGCCGAACCTGGACCGATTGCTGAGCACAAGGTCGGCCGATGTTTTTTGTGTGGTGGCACTGCCAGCGAGCTGATGGCTGCGGGCTACGACTACGAGATACAGACCTGCAGCAACAAATGGCAGTTTTTACGGTGCATTGACATTGATTGTGGTCTGGCCCGCCTCGACCCTCGACCGGAGACGAGCGCCCTGGGTGTGATCTATCCCCATGATTATTATGCTTATAGGATGGGAAAGATCAGCACGATTGCGCTAAAGGCAAAGGAATGGTTGGACCGTCAAAAATTTGCCGGGATCTTGAGACATGGCTGCAAGCCGCGCCGCTACCTCGATATAGGTTGCGGAGATGGTCGGTATCTGCGTATGGTTGAGACCCTGTGCGGCCTGGCTAAAGCGGATCTCTATGGCGTTGAACTCGACTCGCGCGCGGTGAGTGGGCTGGAAGCCCAAGGCTATCGGGCTATTTGTTCGCGTGTAGAGGATTGTGGTCAACATTTGGAAGCAGGGTCTTTTGACCTGATCACCATATTTAATGTCATCGAGCATGTGGTCGATCCTGTCGCTCTCATCAAAGATATGCATGCCTGGCTTGCTCCTGGCGGACTGGTCGCTATAGAGACGCCGGATACGAGCGCACTCGATGCCAGGCTTTTTGCCGAAGGGCTGTGGGGAGGCTATCACTTTCCCCGGCATTGGACCTTGTTTACGCGCGAGAGCCTGCGCAGGGCGGCAGAGGATGCAGGCCTGGAGTTGGTTGCTTTTGCAGGGCAGACCGGGCACAGTTTTTGGATGTACAGTCTGCATCACTGGCTCAAATATGGCTCTAGAGGCGATGGCCTCTCTGCACGCGGGGCTGCTCCCTGGTTGGCTGCGTGCTTTGATCCGCTCGACAAATGGGGTTTGCCGATGCTGGTATTTTTTACGACACTGGATATGGTGCGCCACGCTTGCGGCTTGCGCACCTCGTCGCAATTGCTGATCGCACGAAAAAAATGCGACTAGATCTTTGCCTTCAAGTAGTCGAGCGCCTGACCCTTGACGGCCTTGATACTGTCGGCATTGCCGCGGATACGAGAGGCCATCTGTCCGCCAAAAATGAGGACTATGATAAAACTCGCCATGTCGGCACAAGGCAGGTCGGTGCGAAAAAGCCCGGTCGCCTGTCCCTGAGCGATGGTGCGGTCGAGCCAGGCAAGCTGGGTATCGCACGTGGCCTTGAGCTCTTGCCTTATCTCAGGGCTAAATCCATTTATCTCCGCTGTCATTGCAGTGAGCGGACACACCTTGCTTTTGTCATCTGCAAAAATGCAAAATTTTTCAAACAGAGCTGCAATTTTCTGGTCGGCAGAAAATACCTCCACTGTTTCCGACCACTCTAAAAATTTTTCCCTCCAATCTTTGATGATGCAGATAGCGAGATCGTCCTTGGACTTAAAGTGCTCGTAAAGGCTGGGCTTTTTGATGCCCACCCTGTCGGCGACATGCTGAAAGCTAAAGCCATTGAGACCAAAGATCTGAACGAGGGCGCGGGCTTCTTGTAGGGCTTTTTGACGTGTAGTAGGCGGCATGGCGTTTGTTTGGGATATAGAAATGTAAACCTATCTTAGGATAGTTGCACCCTACCTGTCGTTAGGATATATTTAAGCTTGCATCTTACAGGAGTCAGGTCATGGGCAAAGAGCTCAAAAGAGTCGTCATCACAGGCATCGGGGCGGTCACCCCAATTGGCATGGAGCAAGGCGAGATCGTCGAGCGTCTCAAGACCGCGCGCACTGGTATTAAGCCTATCTCGATCATCGACGCCGATCCACTGCCTGTACGCTTTGCGGGCGAGGCCAGTTATTTTAAGCCTGAGGATTTTATGGATGCCAAGGCGATTCGCCGCAACGATCGCTTTATACAGATGTGTCTCGCGGCTTCGGAGCTGGCGATCGGTGATGCAGGCCTGGAGGGGGAAAGACTCAAGTCGGCCGGTGTGGCCATAGGCGTGGGGCTCGGCGGGCTCAACTCCATCGAACACACTGCCTTTGACATGCTGCAAGGTGGAGCGCGCAAGGTGGGGCCGTTTTTTGTGCCTTCCATCCTCGCCAATCTCGCCAGCGGCCAGGTGAGCATCAAATATGGGATACAGGGTCCCAACTTTGCCGTGTCGTCCGCGTGTGCGAGCGGCTCGCAGGCGATCGGGCAGGCATTTAGAGAGATCCAGGCCGGTAGACGCGATCTATGGTTGGCTGGCGGGGCTGAGGCGCCTATCACTGGTTTGAGCATTGCGGGTTTTGCTGCGGCCAAGGCTCTTTCTAGACGTAATGACGAGCCCGAGCAGGCTTCCAGACCCTTTGATACTGCGCGCGATGGATTTGTATTGGGCGAGGGCTCGGCGGTGCTGGTACTCGAATCCCTGGAATCCGCTCAGGCGCGTGGTGCCAAGATCTATGCCGAGGTGATCGGCTTTGGCATGGCATCAGACGGCTATCACATCACCGAACCGGATCCGACCGGTCAGGGGGCTTTTCTGGCGATGCAGGAGGCCGTTGCCGATGCTGGCATCGACGTTGCCGCCATTGATTATGTCAACGCGCATGCCACTAGCACGCCTGCCGGCGATAAGGTGGAGGCAGTAGCGATGAAGCGCATATTTGGCTCGGATAGCGATGTCTTTGTCTCGAGCACAAAGAGTCTCACTGGTCATCTTTGCGGTGCGGCTGGTGCTATGGAAGCGGTCTTTTGCACTCTTATGCTCGATCGTGGTTTTGTTGCTCCGACTTGCAATCTAGATAGTCCTTGCCCCGAGTTTACTTTCAAGGCACCTCGCGAGTCCGATCTGGATTTTGAGCCCAAGATGGCGATGAATAATAGCTTTGGTTTTGGCGGCATCAATACCTCCATGCTTTTGGCTAAGCATGTCTCATAGCATTATTTGCATTCTAGATTTGCATTTCTGATAACCTATAAACGCTCGCATTTTGGAACCTTTTAATTGACCGGCAGTCCTAGCAAATCGGTCTCTCCCTCTCTCTTGCAAAGCGTTTTAATGCCTTCCATCGCCATCAATATCCTTTCTTTCCTGGGCATCATCCAGCTGGTGACCTGGCTGCGCGGTCTCTGGCGAGCCATTACGGTCTATGCTGCCTGCCTCACTCCCCGAGGCATCATGAGCTTTTCGCTCGATGTCTTCAGGCGTGAAAGCCTCTGGATGGGATTGTCTTCTTTTCATTTTGTTTCCCTGGCTGCGGCTACCATTGCCATAGCTTTGACGATAGAGTGCGTGCAGGAATTGCGTCACTATCGTGCCGAGGATCTTTCGGGCGCGGTGATCGCCATCGGACTTTTGCGTGAGATCGGGCCTTTGACGGTGAGTACGGCTTGGTGCACCACTGTTGCCGGGCGTCTCGTGCAAGAGGGCATCCAAGAAGAAGGCATCGCCCGTGGAGGCACGCTCGACCAGTTGCGCGATTTTATCTTTACGCGCTATCTGACTGCTTTGCTCATGGCCTTTGCTCTGGGCTCGTATGGGCTGGCCATAGGCTTTTTGACCGGTGGCTTTACTGGCTTTGCCATCGGCCTCAACTCAATGGATGATTTTTTTGAGTCGGCCCGGCAAGCTATCGAGTTTAAAGATCTCTTGATGTATTTTGTCAAACTCAATTTTGTCAATCCGACCATTGGCGTCTTTTGCGCAGCTCAGATCCTGCGAGGCGTGCAGCTCGGGCAGGTCGAGCAAAACTTTGCCGCCACCAGAGCCGTTGCTGCGACTCTGCTGGTTATTTTTATCGTCAATACCATCATCACTTATGCTTTTTACACCACCCGCAGCTAACGAGAGATCAAATGCAAAATACTGCAGCACAGGATGAAAAATTTGACGGCAATCAGCGTGATATGCAGGGTGGCCAGGATGGCTCGCCGACTGTCTTTGTCACTGTGGCCATCATCATGCTTTTGTGGGCGTATCTCTGGCTCAAGGGCAATCCATTTTTGACGAGTCGGCAGACAGTAAAGGTCATGTTTAGCAGCGTCGCCATGCTGGCTGACCATGCTGCTGTGTACACTGACGGACTTAAAGTAGGCCAGGTCGAAGGCTTGGATTACCAGGCGCAAAACCGCGTGCTGGTCACTCTGTCTATCGACAAATCGCGTCTGACGCTCCCCCGCGGCACCAGTTTTAGGATACTGACCAATGGCATAGTTGGTGCCAAATACGTAGACATCACTTTGCCGCCCAATGCCAAGCAATTGCCGCGTGATTTTGAGCTCAAGCCAGACGAGATAGTCATGGGCGAGGACCCTGTCAGGCCCGAGCTCGCGATCAACAAGCTGGTTTTGAGCTTGAGCCGACTCGACCCAGAGCAGATGGGCAAAAACTACGAGGCCGACCGCGCTCGCCTGGTGCGCGCGGCAGATCAATTGGCGGTGCTCGGCGAAAAGTCGATGCCACTGGTGGATAAAGGATTGGTCCTGGCTGATGATGTCGAGGCTCTGAGCAAGCAGATGACCAAGACGTCCAAGAGTCTCAACAAGATCATGGACAATCCTGCCTTTAGCAAGGACCTAAAGCAAGTCGCCGCCAATCTCTCGCAGACTGCCGACACGATCAGTCATACGATGGATCAGCTCAATGTCACCCTGCAAGACAAGCCATTGCGCGATGACATCATGAGTTCGCTCAAGACTTTGCAACGCATCACCTCGGGCCTGGATACGACGGTTTCGCGCGCGCAGACCATGGCCAACGACTCGGTGCTGCGCAAGGATCTCAAGGACATCGTGCATCAGACCGAAAACATCGTCGGTCGCGTGGATACTCTATTGTCTGACCCCAAATATGGTGGCGATCTTCGCGACACCATTGCCCAGACCAGAGAGGCCACTGCCAATATGTCTGTCATTTCCACCCAGCTCAAGCAGATACTCAACAAGCGTGCGCCTTTGCTGCACATGCTATTTGGGCGCCCCGGTCGGATCAAGACCGAGGTCAAGGCGGTCAAAAAGAGCAGCGATGGTGATAAGGTCGAGATAAGAGGGCAAGTAGAAGACAAGACGGGTGCTCAGGTAAAAGAGTGATGACAAAAGCTCTGACTGCATACTGCATGGTGGCGATGGCGGCGACCGCGGTTTGTGGGCCGGGTGCACCGGCGGCCTGGGCGGGAGAGGCCATAGAGCTGACTGGGCGTGCAGAGACGGCCGATGTCTTGACCCAGCAACATGTGGCTCTTGGCCTGCGTATCAGCACCGAGGTGAGTCGTCAGCAGGACCCGCAGGGCAAGCGCGGCTGGGTGCGGATCATCAATCACACCAATCGTTATGAGTTGATCGCCTGGGGGCCGGCGTGGGATCTGTATTTTTTGCGGCCTGGGACACGCAAATACTATCGGATGAGCTATGTGGATGCGCTCAAATTGAGAGGTTTTGTGCGGTCCAATAGTTTTGCGGCGACGAGTGCCCTGGGCAGGCCCTTGTCGAGCAAGTCCGTAGTCTTGCGCAATGGGCGGTATTTGCAATCGGAGTTTGGTGGTGATGTGCTCAAGAGTACATTTGCCTTTCCAAACGTCGATCGGCAGCAGCAAGTCGTCGTCGCTTACACGCTCTTGTCGCTCGATCGGCCGGTATCTGAGCCGCAACGCAATATTGTCTTTCGGTATTTTCACTTGCCTGTCAGTAGGGGATTGCCTTACTCGCTGATAGGTAAGACCAATACAGGAGAAAAATTGTGGAATCTGCAGACGGCAAAGATGGAGGTGCGTGCGGTGATGCCGCCAACAATGCGCTCCCTGGCCGGATTTGCCCAGGCCAAGAGCCTTGTTGACGTGACTGTGGCGGATCAAAGCGACAGCGACTTGCAGCAGATTTTGTCGTTATAATTGCAAAATGAGCGATAGCAAAAACATGGTGCGAGTGCGTGGCGCTCGCGAACACAATCTCAAGGACATTAGCCTGGAGATCCCCAGGGATGCCCTGGTGGTCTTTACCGGCGTGTCGGGATCAGGCAAATCGTCCCTGGCCTTTGGCACTCTCTATGCCGAGGCACAGAGGCGTTATCTGGAGTCCGTCTCGCCTTATGCCAGACGTCTCTTTAATCAGATGAGCGTGCCGGATGTCGATACGATCGAGGGGCTACCGCCGGCGGTGGCATTGCAGCAGCAGCGCGGTCTGCCGACGACACGTTCGTCTGTGGGCAGCGTGACTACTTTGTCCAATCTCTTGCGCATGTTGTTTTCGCGGGCTGGTACCTATCCCAAAGGGCAGGCGCATCTGGATGCAGAGGCTTTTTCCACTAATACGCCTGCTGGTGCCTGTCCGCAATGCCATGGACTGGGGCGGATCTACGATGTTACCGAAGACTCGATGGTCCCCGACAAGTCTCTGAGCATCAGGCAAAAGGCAATTGCAGCCTGGCCGCCTGCCTGGCATGGCCAAAATCTCAAAGACATGGTCGTGACCCTTGGTTTTGACATCGACAAGCCCTGGAAAGATCTGCCTAAAAAAGACCGAGATTGGATCTTGTTTACCGACGAGCAGCCGGTGGTGCCGGTCTTTGCCAATTTTGAGCCGCATGAGGTAAAGCGCGCGCTCAAGAGCAAGATGGAGCCCAGCTATAATGGCAATTTTTCAAGTGCCAGGCGGCATGTCCTGCACAATTTTGCCAATACACAGAGTGCGGCGATGAAAAAGCGTGTGTCACGATATATGGTGAGCACGGATTGCCCCACCTGTGGTGGCAAGCGTTTGAGGCGGGAGTCGCTCTCGGTGCGATTTGCGGGTTTTGATATTGCCGAGATCGCAGCCTTGCCTCTCAAAAAACTAGGAGAGTTGCTCGAGCCATATGCATCCGGCAAGGCGCCCGAGCTGGCTGTCTTGATGGTCGATCATCCCGAAAAGGCGCTGGTGGCACAAAGGATCGCCGAGGATCTGGTGGGGCGTGTCAAAGTCTTGCTGGACCTAGGTCTGGGTTATCTTTCTTTGGAGCGCAATACTCCGACTCTTTCTCCTGGCGAATTGCAGCGTTTGAGATTGGCGACTCAGGTGCGCAGCAATCTCTTTGGCGTGGTCTACGTGCTGGATGAGCCGTCGGCTGGATTGCATCCTGCGGATACCGAAGCCTTGCTATCTGCGCTGGACGATCTCAAAGCGGCTGGCAACAGTTTGTTTGTCGTGGAGCATGATCTGGATGTGATCAAGCGTGCTGATTGGATCGTCGATGTAGGGCCTCTGGCGGGGCAGCATGGTGGGGAGATCCTGTATAGCGGCCCACTCGAAGGCTTGCGCGCGGTGAGAGAGTCGCGGACGCGAGAGTATTTGTTCGCGGCGACTGGCTCTGCGACTACCCTTTTGTCTGGAGCATCCTCAAAGACGCCTCGCAAGCCCAACGGATGGTTGGAGCTGTCAGAAATTTCGCGAAATAATCTGCAGCGCCTGGATGTGAGATTTCCGCTTGGATGTTTTACCAGTGTGACTGGGGTCTCTGGATCGGGCAAATCGAGTCTGGTGAGCCAGGCCCTTGTTGAGTTGGTGGCTGAGGGGTTGGGGCAGGATGTGGATGCTGCTGCCGATCGGGGCGACGGGGGCGATGACCTGTTGGATGATCTCGAAAATGTAACTGTCGAGACTACTTCGGGGCGCATCAGTGGTGGTCTGGAGTCTTTGCGGCGCCTTGTGCGTGTAGATCAAAAGGCGATCGGACGGACGCCGAGGTCAAATCTTGCCACTTATACTGGGCTTTTTGATCATGTGCGCAAATTGTTTGCAGCGACCAAGATGGCGCGATCTCGCAAATACGATGCGGGGCGATTTAGTTTTAATGTGGCCAAGGGGCGCTGCGAAAATTGCCAGGGCGAAGGCTCGGTAATGGTCGAATTGCTGTTTTTGCCGAGCGTATATGCGCCTTGTCCGACGTGCCATGGTGCGCGCTACAATGCGGCGACATTGCAGGTGCTCTTTAATGGAGTAAATATCGCTCAGGTGCTGGATATGACAGTGGATGCAGCCTGGGAGTTTTTTGCCGATGAGGCTGCGGTGCATCGTTCTTTGACTGTCCTTAAAGAAGTCGGGCTTGGTTATCTGCGACTTGGACAACCTGCAACCGAATTATCGGGTGGTGAGGCGCAGAGGATAAAATTGGCGACCGAATTGCAGAGGACTCATCGTGGAGATACGCTGTATGTCCTGGATGAGCCGACGACAGGTCTGCATCCCTCTGATGTAGAAAAATTGCTGAAGCAATTGCATTATTTAGTCGACGCCGGCAATACTGTCATTGTTGTGGAGCATGAAATGCAGGTGGTGGCAGGCAGCGATTGGATGATCGATGTTGGGCCGGGGGCTGGAGATTTGGGTGGAAAGATAGTCCTGGAAGGTGTGCCGCTAGAAGTTGCCAGTGCGGGAGTGCGTTCCAAGGCAGGGTCAAAGGCCAAGCACAGTGCTACCTTGCCTTATCTGGTCAAATATTTTGAAAATGCCGGGGAAGCGGCGGCCGTGCCATCTTGATGGCAAGGAGGGAGCCCGGGCTCCCTCCCCTTCTATACGTCTATTTGTCGAGTACCTTGCCGCCAGCTTCGGTTGCAGATCTAAGCTTGTCTTTGATGCCACCATCCATCGGTTTTTTGATTGGCTTGCCGGTGTCATAGGCATCATCGATGGCATTAGGCTTGCCTGTATATTTGTCTGGCTTTAAAGTGCTCGAATAAATATCGTCAAAAACTACAGAGGCCCCTGCTTGAGGCAGGCATCCCTTGATGCCTTTGATGGAGCCGGATTCGGTATTGTTATTTTGCTGATTTTTGATAGGGCCATAGGCATCGGTAAAGAGGTGGTCGGCGATTGCGCCTTTAGTGCCTTCTTTGATGATGTGACTGGTTGATTCGGCTTGGTTTTCTGGTGCGAGCATTTTCATGGTAATCGTCCTCTTTTTTTGCTGTCGGGTATTGGGGCGTGATGAGCGTCTGCGAAGTGCATGAGAACAATCTACGCATCCGGCGTTACCAATGCGTGATTTAAGAGTGACAGACTTGTGACGATGATTATTTTGATCAGACTAGAGGCAATAGGCCGAGAGCCTGGAGGTCCTCTACGGGCTCTTGGAACGAACAGGAACCGATGCTATGGACAAGATGTTTGCGCGCGTCTTTGACTTGATCTGCAGTCAGGCAGCGATCGCTCCACCAGGCCTTGTGATCAAATCTAAATGCCGATGGCTCTCTCTCATCTATGATCGCGGCGATCACCTTCAAATCTTTTTCCCCATGATATGCAAAGGCCGCTGCCATGAGGACATTGATAAAGCCATGCATGATCGCCCGCGGTGAATCACTTTCGTATGTCAGCGCCTGCTCCTTGCGTATTGGATGATGCAATCCTGCAGTGGCCTTAAAGGCCAGGCTGCGGTCTGCGCAAGCGATGATAAACCGCGCCACGTCCTCTGGACTGGGGATGGCCTCAGGCTTGAGGCCGCCAGTGCGGACTTTGGCGTAGTTACCTGCGGCTTTGACCGCATCCAGGTGAGTGAGGTCGGTCAATTGGACTTCGCAATATACCGGCTTAGGCTGGCTTGAAGCTTGATTGATCACGGTGTTGGATTCGATGGCCTGAGCCTTTTGGGCCAGGTCGGTGGTGCTGTCATCTGTAAGCAGAGAGAGAGGAGGCCTGGGCGATGGGATGCTTTGCGCCTCGGCCTGGGAGGCGACAAAGCGCGAGAGCATAAAAGCATAATCGCTCTGACTGTATATGGAGTAGTTTTGGAGAGCCGTTTGCAGAGGCAGTTTTGCTGGAGGAAAGAGGCCGGCATAATCGATGACTTTATCGAGGAGGGCAGCGAGTGCTGGTGCGATTTGTTGTTGGACTTGCATCTTTTTTTGTCTCTAATATGTACTACTTTGTGATCAACTCTACGAGCTCGTCTGGACGCGAGCGCTCGGGGGTATGGTCGGTCTCGTCCATCTGAAAATAGGTGAAATTGCGTGATCTCGCTTTTTGTGCAAAAGCGCTAAAGCGATCTTGATCGGGCGTTTTACCTGGGTCCACGGTCAATATATACGTGCCCGGGATGGACTGCGTGCGATCTTGATTTTTAAGGATGATCGGGTCTTGCAGAGTCTTGATTGGATGTGGCACATCAGTGGGTGGCGGTGTGCCTGGCTTGACCCAGAATGGAGCGATAAAGCCATTGTTGTCTGGGGCATTCATCGCGCGTGTGATGGTTTTGCTGGGCTGGCCACCATTGGCGGTGACTAGGCTTTCGTTATGATCTGGTAGATAGGCATCCACGTAGACCAGCCGTGCTATGCGATCCGGCACCCTGTCTGCCGCTCCGGTGATCACCATGCCGCCATAACTGTGGCCGACGAGCGTGACGTCATGCAGATCTTCAAAGAGGATGAGATTGACGATATCGTTGATATGAGTCTCCAGGCCAATGTCTTTGCTCGCAAGATGCACGCGATCGCCGAGACCGGTGAGGGAAGGGCGATATACGGTGTAGCCATTTTTTGCCAATGCATTGCCGACTTTCTTCCAGTCCCAACCGCCACCCCAGGCTCCGTGCACGATTATGAGTGGTTTTGGAGAGCCAAGCTCTGCCGCCCTGAGCGGCGAGGCCGGCAAAGCTTGAGGCGCAGTGCTAGTGGCCGTCTTGCTCGCGGCTTCGGAGGCATCGACTTGCGGCATGTTCGGCAGGCAGGCTGCTGCTAATATCGCTGCCAATGCGGCTGTTTTGGTCTTATAGGTGGACAAGTGTTTTGCCTCGCGTATCAAGGCTTTAAATAATAATGCTTTTGCAGCATAAGTGTAAGAAAGTAAGCGGTGTGCAGGCTTGTGATTGGCTGAGATGCTCTGCTGCGAGGCTCTGCTGAGAGGCACTATAAAGCGGCAACTGCCTCGCAAAAGCGTTCTATCTCGGCTTCGGTGTTGTAATAGTGCACCGATGCTCTGACAAATGCGGTTTCGTTGCGTTCCTGCATATCCAGCCTTGCTGACTCCATGCGAGACGCTGAGACATTTATCTTTTGGGTCCGCAACTGCATTTTGATCGCATCGACCGACAAATTATCTTTAACAAAAGTGACTATACCGCATTTGTTGGCCCCCTTATCCTTGACGGTGACATGGGGGATCGTGGAGAGACGGGCTCGCAGGGTGGCCGCAAGGTCCGTGACGCGTGACTGTATATTAGCCAGGCCGATGCTCATCGCATAGTCTACAGCCGCGCCAAGACCGAGCTTGCCTGCCACATAGCTTTCCCAGTTTTCAAATCGTCGAGCGTCTTTGCGGATGGCAAACTCTTGCGGACCAGTCCAATCAGCAGCATGGAGGTCGAGGAAGGGCGGCTCGAGGCTTTCTATCACATCTTTTTTTACGTACAAAAATCCTGTGCCTCTCGGGCCGCGTAGATATTTTCTCCCTGTGGCAGAAAGCATGTCGCAACCCAATGCGTTTACATCGAGATCGAGTTGCCCGACCGATTGGCATGCATCCAAAAGGTAGAGGACGCCTGCCTCTCGCGCCACCTTGCCTATTTGCTCGGCTGGATTGATCAGGCCGCCCTGTGTTGGCACATGTGTTATCGCGATCAATTTGACACGGTCGTCAATGGCGTTTTTGAGTGCTTGTACATCCACCTGCCCGTGCTCGTCATCAGGGATGACTTCTATCTGCACGCCATGCTTGCCTGCTATTTGCAGATAGGCTATGTAGTTGCTTGCGTACTCTGACTTGGCTGTGAGGATGCGGTCGCCGGGCTTAAAATTGATGCTGTAGAACGCCATGTCCCAGGCCCGAGTGGCATTTTCGATAAGGGCGATTTCGTCTGGTTGGGCGCGCAGCATATTTGCGATGGATGTGTAGACATTTTGGAGACTTTGGGCCTGGTTGTCCGAGGCCTCATAGGCTCCAATGCGACGTTCTAGATCGAGATGCTGGCTTACGGTATCATATACGGTGTCAGGCATGAGGGCCGCGCCTGCATTGTTAAAATGCAGTACTTCATTGCAACCCTTTGTCTGAGAACGCCAGCGATCAATGTCTTGAATACTCGGGGCGGTCGATTTTGCGGTCATCTTGGTACCTCTCGTGGCGCATATTATATAATCTGCTGCATTTAAAGGAGCCATCAATGTTTTGTAAATCGCTCAAGCTGGCTTTGTGTATATCCCTGATCGGAGCCGGCGCCAGCTATGCCTCTGCCGACAAGATCGAGGCTATAAGCGACAGCGATGCCCAAAAGATGTGCACAGAGGCCACCAACTGGACGCCTGTGCTGATCCAGGCATGCTTTGCTCCACGGCCCTTTGCAGGCAGCGAAAACGAATGGCACCTGACTTACGACCTGCAATTGCAAAACATCAGCAAACATCCTGCCACTATCAAAAGGATTGAGGTCCTTGGCCGAAAGGGCAATGGCGAGTGGAAGGCGATCAAAATCATAGAAGGCGCCGAGTTGCAGAGCCATATGCACACCATACTCAAGGAAAATAAGAAAAATGTCTTGCCGGGTGCTCAAAACGCTTTTGCCTTTGTTAATTTGAATTTTGCCGATCGTGCTGATGTACCGGACACTCTGAAGCATCGGTTAATGCTCAACACTATCGACCTGATGGGCGTGCCCAGCCTCTACGATTACAAAGGTGCCCAAATTAAAGTAGAGAGTGAGGCTCCTGTGCGTATCTCGCCGCCTCTCCGCGGTGGTAAGTGGGTCGCATGCGGTGGCTATGCTGGTTTGACGGGGCACCGGACGGCCAATTTTCCTGTGGATAATGGGATGCACGCTGCTCAGACTTTTGCCATAGACTGGGTGAGGATCGATGAAAAGGGCTATAGCGTCAGCGATACCAAAACCTGCGAGGGCAATGCGTGTTACGATCAGCCAATCTATGCCGTCGCTGATGGTGTCGTTATCGGTTGTAATACGCGCTTTCCAAATCAGGTGCCTTATAAGCCGACGGGTAGGGATCGCATGCTGTGGGCCGGTGGTAATAGCGTAGTGATCAAGATGGATAATGGCTATTATGCTTTTTATGCGCACATGAAGCCAGGCTCGACAAAGGTCAAGGCTGGCGACAGAGTAGTGCGGGGCCAGCAAATCGGTAATGTGGGCAATAGCGGTAATTCGACGGGGCCGCACTTGCACATGCATGTGACGCGTGATCCGGGCATTTTGCAAGCTGATGGCGTGCCCTATGTGTTTGACGAGTTTGAGGTGGTCGGCGAAGTGGATATGGACAATTTTTTTGAAAATGACTCCAAGGCCAAGGTGCAGACTGTGAGTGAGTCAAAATATAAGGGTGAGCACAGAGATCAGTTGCCGCGTGAAGGGCATGTGGTGATTTTTAAATAAGGCTGAGTTTTAGCGTTACGGGGCGATTTTGGCCTAAATGCCGAGATTTTGGTTGGATTGAACCGGTTGGAAATTTTTTTGTTTTTCCAACGCGCTTGAGGATGCGTTTTAGTTAAGTGGGGGCTGAAATGCCGATGGATTGGCGTGTCAGATTTTGTTTTCAAAAATCTGCACGTCAGCGAGGCTGTGATTTTGCTGAGGCCGACAGGTTAAATTTGGGAGCGAATTAATGTCAAACATCGGCCTAACGCCCTGCTTTGGAACAAATTGAACTTGCACTAAATATGGTGGCGCTTTTAAATTTGGCTTTGAGTTCCTGAAAAGACAGTAGGGCTGAAAACGCTTGTGATTCAAGGCTGACAGATTTTTCCTTCTAATTTCTGTCCAAGCCCGAAGGCCTGACAATCTTCATATCGACCAGATTAAATGTGAAATTTAAGAATTAATCGCAAATCGGCTTCTTAGGCTGCTTTTTGGCCTCTAGTGCATGTTTTTCGGCTAATTGTTTCAATCTGATGATTTCTTTCCATCGAAGGCGATAGGAAGCCGTTCCAAAAGATTCTTCATCCGGATCAGCCAAACTCTCATAGAGATTTTTCGCGATCTCCAACCATTCATCGAGGATCGGCCAGATTTTTGCCGAGTCATACCTCAAGGTATGCTCCAAACATCATCATCCCTCACAGGTCCCCAATCTTGAACAGTAGGAATCTGCATCATCGCCTCATTTCAGCCGATATTTCTTTGCCATTTCATCGGCTTTTTCTTTTTTGCCTGTCTGTCTGAGCAATTTGCAATAATCTCCCGCCACGAGCTTAACGAAACTCGAATCATGCTTGGATCGATCCCGATCGATTTCTTTTAAGGCATCTTCGTAAAAACCTGTTGCTCTGGCGATGTTTCCAGCAGTTTCTGCCTCGTGAGCGTTTTTAAAAAATTGGCAGGCCTTGGGTTCAGCATGATCATTTGCCACAAAACCTTGTTTGCTAAGTGCTTGACCGAACACCGGCACGACCGGCTCGCCAACCCTAGGATTTGAGCCATCATCCGCATGTAGCTTTTTTTGTCCGTCAGCATCAGCCGTGGGCATTTGCAGCCAACCCAATACGAGTAATACCGCGGCACGCACCAGCATTCCAGCCTTTGCGCAGCGATCTTTGATGCGTCTGCCAATCGGGCAATCACGTGTGAGGAGAGTGCCATCTGCTCTCCTATAGAGTTTGAGACAGGTTTGGCGCCCATTTTGCTCATTGAGAGATATAAGCTCGCTAATCTCAGCCTCACTCATCAACTTGGTGTCATAGACGTTGAGCTCGCATAAATGACAAAAGCGAATTGCACCGGCGCCTTGCATATCGTCCCATTTCGCCGAACACGGCGCCGCAATCATTACATCTTCTTGGCGCACCATGACAGGCCTCTCAACTTATTTCACTTTATATTTTTCTGCGACTTCCGCCGCTCTCTTTTTATTCCCCATTTGTTTGAGCAATTTGCAATAGTCTCCGGCGATGCGCTCTCCAAATTTGACATCATGCTTTGTTTTAGCTTGATCGATGGTCTTTAGCGCGCATTCGTAGGATTTTGAGGCATCCTCCAATTGCCCCGCAGATTGTTTAGCTCTCGCCTGGTTATAGCTCTCGAACGCCTGCGTGTCGGCATGTTCGGAGACGACATCTTTTTTAATCAGTGGCGCCCGGCCCATCAAAGCCTGGCCCGGCATAGGCTCCCCGAGCGTCGGTTGCGGCGTCGGCGATTGCGATTGCTTGATCGGCATCGGAGCTCCAGCCATAGGCTGTGCGACATTGCCCGCACCCGCTTTATTGTCATTTTGCCGATTTTGCGCCATCGCCCCCGGCACATGCAAAAACGCCAATATCAGCGCCGCCGCCGTCTGCATCCTCCTCCGCACTCGCTCCATGCGCTCGCGCATCGTCGTCCCCACCGGGCAGTCTTTGGTAATCAAAGTCCCATCCTGTCTCCGGTAAAGCCTCAGGCACGTCCGCCCCTCGCTCTGCTCCATCAGATCCATGATTTCCTGGCCGGTTAACTCCGATGTGTTGTACACGTTTAACGCGCATTTGCTGCAAAAGCGTTTGACGTCATCACCCTGCATCTCTTCCCATTTTGCAGGACAGGGAGCTGCGATCATCACGTCATCCAAATTTGCCGCCTTACGCCCAAATGACAAAATACCCACAGCGCACCCCTCTATTTCAAGCCATACCTTTTGACGATCTCTTTCGACCGTGCCTTATTGCCCATCTGCTTGAGCAATTTGTTGTAATCACCAGCGACGCGATCCACAAATTTTTTATCGTGTTTGCCTGCATCCTCGCTCAGAGTCTTAAGGGCACACTCGTAATTGCTTGCTGCCTCGTCCAAAGCCTTTGCCTGCTCCAGACTCCGCGCCTTGTTGTACGAGTCGAGCGCCCGAGTATCGGCATGCTCGCTGCTATCGACCTTATCGCTGTTAGATCTGATCATCACCTTTCCACGAGTCGGGATAGGCATACCCGCCGTCGGCGGCGCCACCAGTCCACCGAGTGATTGAGTGGCTGGCATCGGCTTGCCACCAAGCACATCCCCCATCCTAGCGCTGCTATTTCCCTTATCTTGAGCCATAGCTGCCGGTATATGCAAAAAGGCCAACACCACAGCAGCCGCCGTCTGCATGCGCCTCCGCACCCGCTCTAGTCGCTCTTGCACAGTCACGCCTACCGGGCAATCTTTGGTGATCAAAGTCCCATCCTGACGCCTGTACAACCTCAAACAAGCGCGTCCTTCGCTCTTGGTCATGAGATCTGCGACCTCCTGACCCGTCATCTCTGCCACGTTGTACACATTTAGCTCGCACATGCCGCAAAAGCGAGCCACGTCATCTCCTTGCATGTCTTCCCATTTGGCCTGACAGGGCGCCGCAATGGCTATATCGGCGAGGATGTCCGGCTGCTTACGATCTGTCATCTTGCTGAGAAAGCGCATAAATACCTCACTGAGAGACACTGAACACGGATTGATGCCGATATTTCAGTTTTACCCCCTGGCGGCCGATAAAAGTCTGGGATTTTCCCTGGATTTTAGGTGTTAGACTGGGGCGACATAATAAAATTACTTACTTATATGCGATTTTAGGAAAGGCCATTGGCGATCTGGGCTCTGCGATTTTTTATGGTGGCGTATGCGGTGTTTCAAGCCTATGCGTATCGGCATCGCATCTTTCTCGATGACAGCGTGCAGTATATCGACATCGCACGTGCCGTGCTTTCGGGCCACTGGGCCGAACTGATCAATTCCATGTGGAGCCCGCTGTATCCGCTCCTTATCGCCATCATGTACGCCATCTGCAAGCCATCGCCCTTGCACGAGATCCTTGCCGTCAATCTCCTCAATGTAGCTATACTGATCTTTAAATACTGGTGTTTTGAGCTTCTGCTCCGCGCGCTCGAGCGCTGGCGCTTGGCCAAACAAGCAGAGGCGGGGCAAGATCGCCAGTCCATCCCCTTTGCCACCTTTCGTGTTTGCGCCATCATAATTTTTGCCATGCTGTCATTTCAGTTTGGCGGCGTCTATCAGACCACTCCCGACTATCTCATGCACGCTCTGGGCTTTCTCACCCTGTCATGGCTCTTTGACCATGCAGTGATGGAGAGAAATAATGAGAGATTTACCCGCGGAGCCATGAGAGCAGTGGGCATCGGCTTGCTTTTAGGCCTGGGCTTCCTCAGCAAGGCGGTTTTTATCTCGGTTGTGCCCGTGGCTTTGCTCGCCATGCTGATCTACAGCCGTGGCAAAAAATTACAAAAGGCTGGTTTGACCGCCCTCGCCTTTGCCATCATCTATGCCCCGGCTGTCGGGCTGTTGTCGGCCAAGCTCGGCTATTTCACCACTGGGGAGGCCGGCCGCATCAATTACGTCGAGTGGATTACCTGCGTCTACGACGATCACCATCCTGTCGGCACTGATCTCATACATCCACAGCGCAGGCTCGCCGACAAACCTGTGGTCTGGGAGTTTGCCACCAATAGCGGTGAGACATATCCGCCGTATTATGAGCGCATGAACTGGCTCGCGGGCTTTAAATGCCAGGTAGATCCGGCAGTTTCATTGCAGTTGCTCTTTAAAAATACCATCGCCTGCCTCTGGTATTTCGGTGCCGGGATGGTATTGTCGGTAGTGCTCTGCATGCTTTTGCTGCGTCGCATACCGTTCACCATTTTCTCTCTCAGAGCCAATTGGCTCCTCTACGCTTATTTTTTTGCCATGATCTCGGTCTACATGGTGGCAGCCAATCTATCCTATATCATGCAGGGCAGATACACCGAATCAGCAGTGATGGCGCTCTTTCTCGCTCTAATGGCCTCATTGAGAGCTCCTGCCGATGTCTCGATCCGCAAGGTCAAAGCTTGTGCGGCCATTATCGTAATGCCCATTACATTGGCATTTGCAAAGCAATTGCACATCGATCTTTCGGCCCTGCATTTTTTTGATCGGCCAATAGATTATGAGATTTGTCGCGACCTCCAAGCTCTCGGTATAAAGGCCGGAGATCGAGTCGCACAGTTGGGCTACAAGCCAGAAAGTGAGTTTTTTGAAGGTGGCGGCTTTAAGATAATATCGACCAGCGGCTATTGGTGGGCGCATCTGGCGGGGGTACAAATAGTGATAGACATCCCTGATGTTAAGCAATACAGGCTGCTGGACGCTGAGCAAAGGCAAGTCTTACTGTCATCTTTGACAGATAAAAAAGTGCGTTGCGTAATAATGTATAGAAATTTTGCGCCGGACGCGCACGATCAAGACTGGGTGAGATTGCCGCTTTCGGGATGCTACGCCTATATGGTGCCTGCGCCAGCAAGACTACATCCTTAATACTATGTCGCATTAATACACAAAGCGAGTCGCCACTCAAATATTTCGAAAGCCTAAGTTTTGTTGCATCTCCGGCCTTCCTTAACCTCCTCTTAGTCACCAGGGTTGATACTGTCTCCATCAAATCAAAGATAAATCACTTCGAAGACATAGAAGTAAATGGAGATAGGAAAATGGAAACCCAACAAACAAAACAGGCCACCAGAGCCGAATTGCTCACTAATGGGCAAACATATTTTATAGATCTGGATGAAAGACAGGTATTTCAACTGACACGTTCACTGCTTACGCAGGCAGAGATATTTCGCTGCCACGGGCGCGTGCAGGTAAAACCATCGATCGATGAAAGCCAACGCACGCACGCCTTGCTGCAGCGCCTCGATTATCCTGCCTGATCGTTCGATCGAGCCTTTATAGCCGGAGCGACACCGGATACGCCACCAAAAAACATGGAGGCGGCAATGTCTGCAAATTGCTCCGGCGACAAAGGACCTGTCTGCTTAAACCAGATATAGGTCCAATTGATCGAGCCCAAAATACTCATTGAGAGGCCCAAGCGGGTTTCGGAGTCCAGATCTGGGCGCAATTGATCGATCAGATCACGAAAAATGCGCACCACTTGCCGTTCTTTGTCGCGTATTTGCTTTTGCTGCTCGTCTGGCAGCCAGTGCAAATCGTTGAGCAAGACCGAGTGCTTGGCCTCGGCGCTGGCATAGATCGCCATAAAGACGCGCAGGAGGTGCCGCAATTGCTTTTCTGCACCGCCATCTTTTTGTGCCTCCAGAGCCTGTCTGGCGGCCTCTAGCAGGTGGTCTATGTGGTCGGAGAGCATTGCGTAGAGCAAGGACTCTTTTGCCGGATAGTAGTGGTAGATAAGGGCCTTGGACGTGTTGCAGGATTTGGCCAGGGTCGAGATCGACGACCCAGCAAAACCCTTTTGCGCAAACAGAACAGCAGCCTGATCGAGGATCAGCTGCTGTTTCTCTGCATAATTGTCGGCTCTCGGCCTGGCCATGCGGGCGCTCTACTTAGAAGATCGGTATGATTTTACCAACTTCGAAGTCTACTGTTTCACCATCGATGCCTATTTCTGGCAAAGCAGGAAACTTGATGCCATAGGGATCGAGAGTTTGCTTCATGCGGAGCACGGCGACACGCCAATTTTTTTTGCGTTGTTCGTGACTCAATACGCCAAAGCCTGCCGAGCGGGCTTCTTCTTCGAGCATGCGCTGCGCTGGGATAAAGGTATCGGGCAGTTTCCAAAACTCTGCAGGAGGCTCGTAGAGCACGCCAGACAAAAAGATGAAACCTGCTCTGATCTGCTTGGTGATCATCATCTTTTCGTCTTCGCTTAGCGTCGGCAGTATATTTTTGAGCACGGCCAGGCAGATGCTCAAATGGCGGCCTTCATCGCGAGCGATGTGTTTAAAGGCTTCTTTAAAGACAGGGATGGTGGTCGTCTCTTGCATGCTGGCAAAGAGGGTGGACGAGGCTACCTCGCCAAAGAGAAAGGAGCTGAATAGGATCGGAATGGGGTATTCTTCGACTGCATTTTTAAAGCCATCCCAGTAGCGTGCACCGTTGTAATAGAGCCATTGCACGTTATTGCGAGCGAGACGGCCTAGGGTAGTGGTGGGCTCATAATCGAGAGGACCGTTAGGGGTGCAGGCCTTGATAGCTCGCCCGCAGACCTCTTCGTGATTCATTTCATCGCGAGTGACGCTAAAAAAGCATTTGCGGATGGCATCTTCTTCTTTTTTCTCATAGGCATGAATCATCGCGCGGGCAAATACCGCGGGACCAGAGGCATCAAAGACCGAGAGCAAGGACCACCAGTAGGCGATGGCATAACGCTGATCCTGAGTCAGTGTCGAGGCATCAAAGGTATCCCAGGGCAGGGTATTGGGCGACCAGCCTGGATCGCGCGAGGCTTCGTAAATGTCCAGGAGGCGGGGAGTATTGACCTTCCACTCGATCGGAAAGATATTGAGCTGTTCGGAAATCTCCGGTGCAGCAATGGTCTTGTCGAGCAGAGCAACCGGATCGGGCATCTGGTCCAGGACCACAGGTGGGTCGACGATATCTTTGATGGCCACGATCTGAGCCCTCCTAAAGAAAGGTGCGGAATTAGTTGACCGAGCGGTCGGCTAATTATTATTATTGCCCGGGGAGGGCGTATAGTCAATAGGGCCGGGCGAGTCCGGGGCAAAAAGGGCGGAAACACAGTGATAGCAATCGTAATGGGCGTTAGTGGCAGCGGTAAGACCGCAGTGGGCAAGGCCGTTGCCGAGCGTATGGGCTTTGAGTTTTCGGATGCGGACGATTTTCACTCTGCGGCCAACAAGGCCAAGATGGGCTCAGGGCAGCCTCTGGATGAAAATGATCGGAGACCCTGGCTGGCAGCCATGGCAGAGGCCATACTGAGTTGGGATCAGATGGAGAAAGGCCATGTGCTTGCTTGTAGTGGCCTCAAAAAGATCCATCGAGAGCTTTTGCGTGATGGTCTGGGTGAGAGCCGGCTCAAGTTTTTTTATCTGCGTGTCGATCGCGAGGAGCTCATGAGGCGCCTTTCGGAGCGCAAGGGGCATTACATGAAAGCCAATATGCTCGACAGCCAGCTTTTGGCATTTGAAACTCCACAGGCAATGGAAGCCTACGACATCGATAACAATGGCAGCATGCAAGATGCTATCGAGGCCATAGTCAAAATACTTAGCGCGAGCTGAGGGAGCTCGCGTGCGCGCGCGCGCGTAAATAAATCTGTCTAAGGCCCTACAAGCCATTGCGTGTGGGCGTGCTTTTTTATTAGTTTCAAAGAGTTCTCTTTTTTTACTTATCTGGAGCTTTTGCAAAGCCACTAAACACAGATAGCGTTTTGCGTTTTTTTTTAGCTGGCTTGCCGGTTCGATGGAGCCCGACTCGACCCAGCCTGATTTTTTAACAGCTGTAAGTACCTCGTGCAGCCAAAATCTGAAAGGGAAACCTATGGAAACCCTACATATGACTGTCATCACCGGTGGTGGCAGGGGCATCGGTCGCGCGATTGCGCTCGAGATGGCCCGTCACACCGAGATTCTTGTAGTGGGACGTACTGAGTCTGATCTGATCGCTGTCTGCGACCAGATCAATCAGGACGCGGCGTTGCATTCTGCTCTGTATCTGGTCGGCGATGTCTCCGAGGCCTCGACTGCTCAAGCGGCTATCGATCTCGTCCACGAGCACGGCGCCGTCGTCGATCATCTGGTCTGCAATGCCGGCATCGGCAAGGGCGGTCCGATGGATGGCTTTGACACTGAGACCTGGATACAGATCTTTGGCGTCAACGTGCACGGTGCGTTTCATTTCATCCGTGCCTGCCTGCCCGATCTCAAGGCCGATGCCACGCGGCGTACCAGCGTCAGCATCATCGGCAGCACCTCCGGACTCAAGGGACACAAAAACGATGCGGCCTATTCGGCCACAAAGTTTGCCCTGGTGGGCATGGGACAAAGCCTCGCAGGTGAAGTGGCAAAGCACAACTGTGCTGTGTCCGTCATCTGCCCGGGCTTTGTCGAGACCGACATGACGACGCGCACAATCGCCGGCATGATCAAGTATCGCAAGATCGACGAAGCCGAAGCGCGGCGTCGATTGGCCCAGGTCAATCTGCAAGGTCGTATCCTGCAACCGGCGGAGTTGGCGCAGGCGGTCGCGTACACGGCGTTTTCAATGCCGATCAGCGACGATGCAAATGACGTGGTCAACGATCTCAGCATGGCCAATGAGCCGAGGATCTTGACGGTGATCAACTGGCTCCGGGAGCGTGCATCCAGTGCGAGGCGTCTTTTGGTGCCGATCAGCGGTGGATCGGACTCCGCGCTTGTCTTTTCGCTGCTCGCTCGTGTCTATCCGGACAAGACCGTCGGCGTCTTTGCTGGAGATCGTAGCAAGCTGCGTTGCGCGGACTGGTTTGAGTCGCTGGGTGCTCGTATCGAGTACGTGGATGTGGCAAAAGTCGACGTCGACGGAGATGGCGAGGGCGATCCCGGTGCCTATGCCGAGATCCTTCGCTGGGCGCGTTTTCAACAAATGGCCTACCAGCTCGATGCCTGGCTCGTCGGTAGTCGCAATCGGACCGAGACCACTCTCGGTTCGTATAGCATGGCGAGCCGTGTGGCGACGTTTTTGCCACTGGTCAAAATCTGGAAGACCCAGGTGATGTCGATGTGCGCTGCTGCCGGCGTGCCAAAGGCGATCACTGACTCCAGTCGGCGTGCCGATCCGGATTGTGGTCGCCCGATCGAGATGGCCGAGATCCCTCTCGAGGGCATCGACGCTTTTCTCGTCGGCAAGGCTGTGGAGGCTGGTTTGAGCGTTGCTCAGATCGCTTATCTGCAGGCGGTGGTTGCTCGCAATCGCTTTAAGAGAGAGCTGCCTGTGCATGGGCCGGACTTGGTGGCCTGACTGGATAGCTGTCGTGTGTGGCGCCCTGCTTTTGGATCTGTAGGGATCTAAGAGTGGGGCGCTGCTTTTTTTACTCATTATACTTACTATATGATGTAAGGCGCGGCGTTTTCAAACCGATCGGGTCTGACTCTAAGAAATATAGGACAATAATCCGGTCTAGCAATGAGATGCGATCGATGACAGGCCACAAAATCTATGCGATGAGTTTTGCCAAAGTTTATCCGGCCTATGTCGCCAAAGCCGCGAAAAAGGGCAGGACTCAGGCAGAGGTAGACGAGATCATATGCTGGCTGACAGGCTATGACCAAGATGCATTAGAGAGTCAACTGAGCGCAGCCGTTGATATTGAGACCTTCTTTGCTGAGGCTCCTGCCCTAAATCCGCTTCGTTCTCAGATCAAAGGCACCATATGCGGTGTGCGTATCGAGGAGGTATCAGAGCCTCTAATGAGAGAAATCCGCTATCTGGACAAGTTGATCGATGAGCTGGCGAAAGGCAAGGCTATGGATAAGATCCTAAAGAGAGCCTAAAGGCTCATTTGGTAGCCACGCGAAAGTCCTTGAGCATCAATTGTTCTATCTCGCGTGGCCAGTGTTCGATCACAAAGGCCTGGGGACTCACTGTCAACACGCTTGTGGGTTCGTAACCAAGGAATTCTTTTCTTTCCATGCAGTCGTAGTCGATAGGCAGGCTGCAGTTATTGTGGACATGCAAAAAAGTTTCTTTCGTGTCGGGTTCGACGATCATCTGCAAAGTCACTGTGTCTGGCTTGGACGGCGGTTGTTGGCCGGGTGCGAGAGTAACCTCGGTCGCGCGCGGATTGAGCAGTTTGCCGTCTTTGCAGTCAAACTCGAGCACCATGGTCCTGTCTTTCTCGATAAAGAGCAAGCCATGCGCAATCTGGTCTGGAGTTGGTTTTAGTGACATGATCCGCAATACCGCTGGCATCATCCCGTGTAGCGCTGCGCGTCTGTACCATTTGTCAGCTTCTGCGGCGTCTTTTTCTACGCCGAAACCGTTGATGTAGGCTTCGGCGATCCCGTATTCGGCATTGGCAAAGTTTTGCTCTGCTGCCCTGCGCCACCATTTGAGGGCTTGTGGATAGTCTTTATTGTCCAGGATGCAAAAATAAGCCACATTGTGTTGAGCCGCGGGATCGCCAGCTTCGGCTGCTTTTAACCGCCACATTTGGGCGATGGTCTGATCGCGTAGGACTCCGCGCCCTTGCGAATACATGACCGCAAGATTGTTCATGCCTTTGGCGTGTCCTTGCTCTGCGGCCTTTGTCAGCCATTGGACGGCGATCTTGTCGTCTGCGGTCACTCCATCGCCCGTAGCATAGCATCGGCCGAGGTTGTTTTGGGCTCTTGCGTCTCCTTGCTCCGCCGCTTTTTTGTACCAGTCGACTGCTCCAGGAGAGTCACCGCCGACTTTAACAAGGTCGCCCATGAGATTTTGCGCAGGAGCAAAGCCTTTTTCGGCGAGCCCTTTAGTCAGTATCATCGACTCGTCAAACTTTTGGTTATCTGCCAGAGCCCGTGCGGCGGCGATTGTTTCGGCATCACTTGTGGCGACTGAGTTGGCAGCGTTGCTCGGGAGCGGGATGCTGCAAAAAAGTATTGTGGAAACGGCGAAGGTGATTGTGTGGCGTTTGAAGTGCATGATTTTTCCTGGATCTTTATTTCAACATCTATACCTCGTAAAATCACAAAGGTAATACTGTATGCACTAGTAGTATTGAGAATTAAAAAAGGCCCGAGGGCCAGGCAAACAATGCCTGACCCCCGAGAATGCGACGCTTATTTGATCTTGAACTCCTGGACCACTGTGCCCTTGGGCACGCGAAACTCCTGGCGGACGACCTTGCTCATCGAGTTTTGGCCGAGCGACCAGGCTGACCAGGGCGAGGAGCGGTCGGCTTCGGTCATCGTGGTGCGCCAGTAGCCGACGTCCTTGAGCTCGGGGTCTTCGATCACGCGAACCGTTTCGTCCACGTAGATAAAGCCGGGCTTGAGGCTGCCGTCGTCCATGCGCTGCATAAAGTTGTAAGTCGAACTGCTGCCGATCGATCCGGAGCCCCAGATGAAAGTGCCCGAAAAGCCATCGCTGCTGCGCATGGCGACGAGGGTGCCGGGGCCGTAGACGACGGTCTTGGTGGGGAGCATGATGCTGCCGATGGCGAGTGCGATGACCATGCCGATGACAAAGCCGACCAGCGGGCCAAAGATGGATGCCGCCAGAAACGCGCCGATCTTGCCCTTGAAAGTGATCACGAGGGTGATGGCAAAGACGAAGCCGATGACGGCCATGAGGATTGCGGTATTCATTGCGTAGCAAGTCCTTTTGCTCGTGTTGAAACCACCTGCGCTTCTCGATTTTGATTTTTAAAAGCCCAAATTGAGTTCGGCTTCCTACGTTTGACAAAGAGTCAACGCAATGAGGCCAAGAGCAGTCATTTGTTGGCGTTTGGGCTAAAAAAATCTCTCAAAGAGAAAAAGCAGATAGGCCTCAACCCTCGCAAAATCTCACACTCCAAATCAAGGTTGCAGGCGAGATTTAACTAATCGTGACTCGAGAGCTAGCGCGAGCTTTTGTAAATCGCTGCGTAATAGACCCAGTAAATAAAGAGAAATTGCAAAGGCAGTCTGAGCCAAAAAATGGTGGGAGGAAACTCAGGAAAGAGATCGGAATGTAGAGCCATGTGTATGTTGGCGGGAAAGACCGCGGCAAGAAGCGCGATCAGGCCCCAAGCGGCTGTCTTGCGCAATTTTTTTATGACTATGCCCAGGCCGCCTGCAATTTCAAAAAAACCGCTGACATAGACCAGCATTAGGGCGTTGGGAAGACAGTCCGGGACGGCACGCACAAATGGAGCGGGATGCAAAAAGTGCATTACCCCTGCAAAGCAAAAAAATGTACTCAATCCCAAACGCAAAAAATCTATGCGGGAGAGTTTAGCGACGCGCATGAATATGCTTTTTTTGTAGCGTCCTGATTGCTTTGCAGATTGCAGCCATCGAGTCTGGACGGTTTTTTGAAAAATAAGAAGTCATCGAAGCGATGAGGACTTCGAGACTTTTTTTCAAAAACTCGCGTTCGTGGCCCTCGCGCTCCATAGCGAACGTCAGCTCCTCAGCGTGCAGAGGTCGTCGATTATCGTCCAGATGTGCTTGGGCCGTGGCGACTACGCCATCGCCAGCAAAGGCCTTGTGCCCGCAAAGCAATTCATAAAAAGTACAGCCAAGTGAGTAAATGTCTGTCTTCTCGTTTACAGGGTCGCCCAGTAACTGCTCGGGGCTCATATAGTTTACGCTGCCGAGTATTTCTGCGTGCATTTCGATAGCTTCGTGATCGGTGTTGCCAAACAATTGGCATAGACCAAAATCAGTCATTTTGATGCTAAACCGGTCACCCAGCCAGCTCTTTTGGTTGCTCCAGATCATTTTGGCGGGCTTGATGTCGCGATGGGCCATGCTGGCGTGTTCATGAGCAAAAGCCAGGGCTTGGCCGGCTTGCATGACAGCGTCGATGGCGTCTTCGACAGTTAAGTGCCCATCGCGCTCAAGTTTGCTTGAAAGGGTGGTGCCTTCATAGTAATCCATGACGACATAGGGCAGTTTGTGCTCGTAAATGCCAAAACTCACTAGTTTTACGATGGCCGGATGCTCGAGTTTGACTATGCTGCGCGCTTCATTTTGAAAGCGCAACCAGCGATTGTGGGAGCATATGTCTGCAAAAAGCACTTTGATTTTGTAGTGTTTTGGTTGGGTGCGATGTATTGCCTGATAGGTGCGTGATACCCCGTCTTCGTCGATCACCTCGACGACTTGATAATCACCGCCAATCACGGTGCCAGGTGTTAATCGCTCTCGGGGCATCAAGGGCCTTTCTAACGCTGCTGTACGGGGTGTCTTAGGGATACCTTGTCGCCTACATATCTCTTGCCACAAAGGATGATTTTATCTGCAATCAAAATCAAAAAAAGGGTGGGGCTGTAAAAATGGGGGTGGGTTGCTTTGCGAATAGATTATTTGAGAGGTGGGTCGATACAGTGCTCTGAGATTTATTTTTTGAGAGGTGGGTCTAGACGGTGCTCTGAGATTTATTTTTTGAGAGGTGGGTCGATACAGTGCGCTTGAGTATTTTTCTGGAGGGGCGGCTAATTAGTGAGCCACCCTTTGCGTAAGCACCGGGGTGGCTCACTAATTAGCCGTCCCGACCATTTAAATATCCAAACTTACTAGATTAGCCGTCCCGACCACTTAAATATCCGATCTAAGCTAAACAGCCCCTCCGTTTTGTTATAGTCAAAACTGGGCACTGTATCATTGACTATCCGGGGTATCCGTCATGCTTTTAAAAGCCAGACAGGCAAGCAAAGTGCTGCCAAAGACCATTTCCTACCGTCAAGGTGATGTGCTCGTGGTCAAGATCGAGCGTCTGCCTGAGGGGGCCAATGAGATGGAGTGCGAGGAGCGTGTCATTCTCCAGGCTGGCGAGGTGACAGGCCATTGCCATGCTATTCCTACTGAGTACGCCAGGATGTACACTCACAAGGGTCTGCGCTATATCGAGGTGCAGCCTGGTGCAATATTGCGCCACGAAGAACACGCTCACATCGAGCTACCCGCTGGTTACTATCGAGTGATCCAACAAAGAGAGTATGTGCCGGAGGCACCGCCCAGGGATGTCATCGACTGATCGAGTCGACAAATTAACCGCATCAGACCGAAGGCTTTTGAGGCAGACGCGCGATTATTGGCGGCAGGCCGGTTTGTCTACCGCTCCTACTGACCGTGTTCGAGCGGAGGCTGCAGTCAAGCAAGCATACGTGGCTGCTGGACTTGAGGCTCCAAAGCTTTTTATCTGGCTCAAGTCTCCGTGGGCCGGCAATACATGCGTCAAGCTACTAGCTTCAGACATCGATTGGCCCTGGCAACTCAATACTGCTCAAGTGACCGTTTGGGATGATGTCTGGAAGCAAACCCTCAAACCCATCGAAAAAATGTTGGGCGAGGCGCAGTGGGCAACCACCCGCAAATTGCTCCGCCAGGAAGCCGATCAAAAGATCATGGACAAACATGGCCATCTGATCGAAAAGCAAGTTCGCGAACTATTTGCCGAAAACCTCGGTATCTATATCTGGCGATATTTGCGTACTTTGACTGGTGCATCTGTCTACAAGCACATTCGAGAAAGCTGCGAAGGCGCTGTCAAACACGCTCTCGAAGCTCGCGTCAGTGCAGAGGTCGCGGATGAAATCTATCACGAGCTCGTGCAGCCTGTGCACCAACAGGTTTTTAGTTTTGTGTCCGAGCCGATGCGTCAGCAAGTGCCAGTGATGGCCGGGATTTTAGCCGGCCAACAAAGATGGGATTGTGGTCTTGGATCCCATGATGCCGGCTGGATCTCTTATTATGACTACCTGGCCAAATTGGGCCTCCCTGGGACTCGTGCTCTTGATGGCTTTCGCGATATGGCGCTCAATGCAGGATGGTGGTGGCCGTACGAGCATGTCTGCATAATGACCGAGCGACCGAGCAGTCTACAGCGCGACAATCGTTTTCGCCTACATTGCGAAGACGCCATGGCTATGAGCTACAACGATGGTTGGGGAGTATTTGCCTGGCATGGCGTGCTTGTGCCCCCATATGTGGTGCTCTTGCCCGAACCGCTCACCTTTGACTTGATCGAGAACGAGCCAAACGCAGAGGTCCGGCGGGTCCTTATCGAGCGTTTTGGCCTCGAAAACTATCTACGCGAAGGCAATGTCATCAAGATCCAGCAGGATGAGTGTGGCATCTTATATCGGATGAATCTCCCGAGTGAAGAGCCTATCATCGTGGTGCGGGTTAAAAACAGCACTCCTGAACCGGACGGGAGCATCAAAGAATACTTTTTACGAGTGCCACCGCAAATGGTGAGAGCTCGTCAGGCTGTCGCCTGGACCTTTGGACTCAATGAGGATGAATATCAACCTGCCATCGAGACCTAATTGAGGGGCGGGAAAACGTGGTATTTATTTGTAGTGCGACCCGGTGTCCTATTAATCATCCGATCAGGTCATTTCTCAATTGCCTCGTTCCAATCTCGAATTGATCCCTGGTGCTGTTTTTGACGGTGCATACCAGATCATGGCCCCCTTAGGTGCCGGTGGTATGGCTTCGGTATTTCTCGTCAGGCATCTGGCTATGGATAAGGTGCTGGCTTTAAAGATCTTGCGCGATGCCGGCTCCGATCCCACTATGCTCAGTCGTTTTCAAAACGAGGCTCGCACGATCGCCCGCTTGCAGCATGCCAATATCGTGCAAGTCTTCAATTTTGGCGTGGAGGGAGGCAACCTCCCATATCTGGTCATGGAGGTCCTCGAAGGCAAGGGGCTCGACGAGTTGCTCAAAACCAACGGCGCCATGCCTTTGATTCGGGCCATCGATGTGGTCGTGCAAGTTGCTTCTGCTCTTGCTCTCGCTCACGACAAAGGCATCGTTCACCGTGACATGAAACCTGCCAATTTAATGATCGTTGCGCCACCAGTGGGCTTCAAATCACCTGATTTTGTCAAAGTCCTTGATTTTGGCATAGCCAAGGACGAGAGGCAGGCTTTGACAGCTAAGGGCCAGATAATGGGTAGCCCTTTCTACATGAGCCCAGAGCAGTTTGTGGGTCAAGCGGTCACGCCAAAGTCCGATATCTATAGCCTCGGCATTACTTTCTATCAATTGGTGACGGGGCGCATACCTTATCAAGGCCGCAGCTTTGCCGAGACAGCAGAGATGCACATGAGTGATCCGATCCCGTCCTTTGCTATGGAGCACAATCTGACCGGTCGATTGTCCGACGACCAGATCGAGGCACTCGATGAGCTCTTGCAGGGGATGCTGGCAAAGGATCCAGCCGAGAGGTTTGGCTCTATGAGTGAGTTGGGCCTGGAGCTTTTAGAAGTCAGAGCTATTTTGACGGGCAAAGATGTCGTGCGCGAGTCGACAACTATATCTAACCCTGGACTCTCGCCAGTGCGTTCCACTGGGCTTCGTACGGCTGGATACGAAGCTAGTATGGACCAGCAGTTGGATACTACTGATGGCTGGGATTCTCAATCGGTCTCCAGCGTCAAAAATGCTGGTTTTTGGTCCGGTCTAAGTCCAGTTGTTCGCTGGACTATTCTTGCATGCGGCTTTATATGCCTGCTCGGGGCAACGGCTTATACTTTTGCAGGATTCATCTACAAGCCGGCTGCCAAGCCACAGTATTCCAATGCCAAGCCGGATCAGGGCATTTTAGTGCCCGAGATCACAGATGTGGTGAGTGAAAAAAACTTTCCAGCTACTGGTGATGATGGCGTTTTCAGATATATTCAGGGAAAAAGCGGAGAAATCGATGCTCCGCTCAAAGATTTTTTGGAAAAAAAAGAAATGCCCAAAAATGTCAGCTGGGCAGTTTTTAGACCTGGTGCCTCGTTTCTGGCCGACAGCAAAAATCTTTCGCTCTTATTTCCAGAACTCCGGTTTTCCAACATAGATCTAAATGTCGTCGCGCTCGATCTCAAGCGTCCACACGATAAGGCCAGTATTGATGCCATCTGCAAAAATATTCTCGCAGTGCTTGCTCGGCACGATGAGACCAATATACTTGATTATTGCGCAACATCAGTCTTTCCAAAAGACTTTCTAGCAAGATTGATCAATGCTTGTAAGTTTTATCAAATAATCATTCGTGAAGCAGATGATGCAGCTGTTTCTTCTTTGATGTCTTGCGATGTGAGCTCGCTAAAGAGCTTTATGGTCAGTAGAGGTAAATGTGCCGACCCGTTCATAGCGCCCTTGACTGACGCAAAGGCCCCTAATCTTGGTGAGATCCGCCTCGAAAATGTGGAGATCTACAAAAGCACTCTCAAGACTCTGGCAAGTCGCAGGCAAATACCCAAACTGCGATTTAGAGACTGTACGAGTGATACTGTGCCCATAGCACCGGCAGATTTCAAAACCGCAATCGATACTGCGCGTCGCTTGCATGCTAAAGAGACTGAGCTCTGTGGGATCAATGTCGATGCTGCATTTGTTCGTAAGATCATGCCTTATATCTACACTGAATGGCTTGTGTTGTATGACGACGACAAAACTCCCAGCGATGAGCTCTTTTCTGACAAAACCGATGATATAGTCGGAAAAGTCGAGAGATTGACGCCAGAGCTATTTAAGGCCGTCAACGAGCAACCACTGATCACTCTGGTAATGTTGCACGATTATCATCTCAATCAAAAAGCCCTCGAGGCGATATTTAGCATCAAGGGTCGCAGGCATGTGTTGCTATCTTCTAGCTCTGCTAATCCAAGGATCTTTATCACTCTGGCAGCAAAAAATCCGCAAATTACCTTTGTGCTGGATCGTGATTCCCAAAGCAAGACGCGTGCAATTTACGGCTCAGTGACTGGCAAGGCAGGACAAAAAATCCCTCCCAATGTCAGGTTGATGCAATGAGCGGGCATGATCATGCTAACAGAGAACTAGTGCCGGGTGCCATCTTTGATGGTGCTTATCAGATCATGTCGCCCCTGGGTGCTGGCGGTATGGCCTCTGTTTATCTCGTCCGACATCTGGCAATGGACAAGATCCTCGCTCTCAAAGTCTTGCGTGATACTGGTACGGACCCGGTTTTGCTGAGCCGTTTTCAAAATGAGGCGCGCACCATCGCTCGTCTACAGCATCCCAATATAGTGCAAGTCTACAATTTTGGTGTCGAAAATGGTCAGTTGCCGTATTTAGTAATGGAAGTCCTCGATGGACAGAGTCTCGCTCAATATCTCGAAAACTATGGCGCTATGCCCATTTTGCGCGCTATCGATATCATTTCTCAAGTGTCGGATGCTCTATATCTTGCTCATCAAAAAGGCATCGTACATCGAGATATGAAACCCGCCAATCTCATGCTGGTATCACCACCGGTGGGTGTCAAATCACAGGACTTTGTTAAAGTACTCGACTTTGGTATTGCAAAGGATCAAAGGCAGTCTCTTACTGCAGCGGGACAAATTGTTGGCAGTCCTTTTTACATGAGTCCTGAGCAGTTTGTCGGACAGGCAGTCACGCTCAAGTCTGATATATACAGCCTTGGGGTGACTTTTTACCAGATCGTGACGGGTGAGTTGCCATATTGCGGTCGCACCTTTGCCGAGACTGCCCAGATGCATATTAGCGATCCTGTGCCGACTTTTACCGAGCTGACGCTGATGGCGGATAGTCCACTTGCTCAGTTGAGCAGTCAGCAATTGGATCTCATCGATCAGGTGCTAGAAGGCATGATGGCCAAAAATCCCCAGCATAGATATGGTTCGATGCGCGAGCTGTCCGTGGCCCTGTCTGAGCTCAGGGCTGATCTGACGGGGCGGCCGGTGGCATCGCTCACGATGCGCACCCCCCGACCATATGGCAATATCGAGCAGAGTGATCTGGATCAATCGCAGGAGATTTCTGCAATCCAAGTCGCTGGGTGGTGGGATCGATTGAGCAAGTCGGCGCGTATTGCGATCGGGACTACACTTGCCATTAGTCTATTGGGGCTTGCCGCAGGTGCGATCGTTCTGACATTTTATAAGCCGGCTAAAAAAGTGGAGAGTTCCTTGGCCAAGCCGGACCTGTCGGTAGGTCCTGTCACACTCACCGATGCCGCAGCTACGATTATCAAACGCTCTGGTGATGATATCGGCTTTCTCAAATTGGTTTCCAAAAAAAATGTGGAGCACAAGATTCCGCTTGAGGAAATTGTCAACAAAAAGGTAGGGTATGATTTTGGGGCTGAGACCGGCAAAGTAGCCTGGTCAGTGCTTGTGCCTAAGGCGGGCTTTTTGCGTGATGCACGCAGTGCGACAGTTTTAGGGCCTCAAGTGACGGTCAGCGGCTTGGACCTCAAGTCGCTAACGCAGGATCTCCGTGAACAAAACGCTAGCAATCCACAAGATATTGCTAGCATTTTTCAAAACGCTCTGGCGATTGCCCGAGCACATAAAGAGCTCCGTTTGCTGGATCTTGAGCTATTTCCCTTTTTGCCCAAAAATCTAGTGCATGATTATATGCAGCTTGGGCAAATCGAACAACTCATGGTGCACAATGCTGACAAAGAGCTCTCTGGTGATCTGCGATCCGATCATTGGGGGTTGCTCACTACCCTGACTCTGTTTAATGGCAAGGATTTTGCTGGTTATATAGCGCCTCTTGCTACCTCAACCAAACTCAAAGGTATTAATCTCAGCCAAATGCAGATCGACGACGAGGTGATGCATGCTCTTGCGAAACGCAAAAAGATTGATCGTTTGATATTTACTGATTGCACTTATCCTGTTGCTGGCAAGCCGCACGTCGCAAGCCAATTGCACGTGATGCACACTGAGTTTAATGGCACCAATATCAGTGGTGATTTTTTGCGCAAGCTCAAGCCTTATTTGCAGATGGAGTGGATAACTCTCAAGCACAATCCCAAGGATAATAAGACAGAGTTTTTTGAGGTAGCATCCGATACTGCAATAGTTGGCGAAAATGATAAATTGACCAAAGATATTTTTGCAGCGATCGACGAAAACCCCCAGATCACCCTGGTATTGCTGCAGGATTATCAACTCGACAAAAACGCGCTCGATGCGATATATTCGCTCCACAAACCACGGATGGTGTTTTTTTATGGCAGTACCGCCGATCCGCAGTTGCTAAAAATGTATGCACGCAAAAATCCGCATGTTTATATCAAGATGGACAAGCTGGCACAGCAACGTATCCGTTCGGCCTACGGATTTGGTAGTCTAGGTCCAAATGCAACCTTGCCACGCAATATCATTTTGGCCCCCAGATGACTATCCGCTTGTTGATCAAACATACTTATTTTATTTTGTTCTGCGTCCTGCTGTATGCGGTTTCGGCAGCGGACGGGCGTTCGCATGATTTGGAGATCGACCGCCAGATCGATAAAGCAAAGCAAAGAGCTGTCGATCGCGATCACAAAGGGGCTGCGGAGAGTTTTTCTGTAATCCTCCGCAAGGACCCATACAATACACAAGCTCTCAAAGGTCGCGCCAACGCATATTTTAAGATAGGTGCCTATGAGCATGCTTTGTCCGATTTTATTACCTTGCGTGATATCAATCGCAAGCGCGGCAAGTCGACAAAGCGCGAAAACGAGCGCCTTGCCCTTTGCTATTTGCATCTTTCTGATTTTAAGTCTGCGGTCAAATTTTACACTCTGGCCATTACGCAAGGCGAAAGCGCGGAGCGCTTGGCTGATATGTACAGAGGGCGTGCACTGGCGTATCGGGATCTGGGTGAAAGACAAAAGGCATTGGCTGACTTAAATGAGTCTGTGCGGCTCAATCCCCTGAGCGACCGCTCTTATAAAGATCGCGCCGTCTTGTATCGCGATGCCCATGACGACAAAAAATATGAAGCGGATCTGACAAAGTGTATCGACTTGCATCCTGAGTTGGCGACCAATCGCGAAAACCGTGCTCGTTTATATCTGAGGCAAAAAAGATATGCCCTGGCGCTCAAAGATGCAGATGCTGCAGTCGGCTTGCAGCCGGGAAAGGCTGGGCTGTATGCACTGAGAGCAGAAATATTGGATGGGATGGGTGAAAAGCGAAAGGCAGCCGCAGATCGCGATAAAGTGCGAGCTTTTACCAAAGAGTTGGAGCCTTAGGCATAGATACAAGGCGGTCGGTCAAGGCATCATCGACGATACGGCCCCAGTTCGCCTATCGACTCTATACCAGCCCATAGTAGCAGTATGGTCCGACATTAGCGTGTAGACGTGTACTATCCAATTGCCCTTGTCGTCGCCTTCTCCAGGCTCTACTTCAATCTTGGCCGTGCCCATTTTTTTATTGGCAGGCAATTGGCCTTGCTGCCAAAATTCTTTTACTTCTGGCAATAGCATGACCTTGGCTACGGCCTGCTCGTCACTCACCTTGCTCTCGGCAGTTTGAGATTTTGCAGGTTTTTTGGCCTTGGTAATCGCTCCGACTGGTTTTTTAGAGTTTGCTGCTGGGTTGGTGGTGCGCTTAGTGTTTGGTGCCCGCCCTGTATCCTGGCTGTTTGCCGCTAGGGCGGGCACCAATAGTGATACCAGTATCGCCAGGGCGCTCCAAGACTTGAATGCAACAGAATGCATTATTTATCCACCATCTTTTTTATATCCGCGGCGATATCTTCGGGCTTGACATTAGGTGCGTATCTCTTTTGGACCACCCCATTGCGATCCACCAAAAATTTGGTGAAATTCCATTTTATCGACTCGGTATTGAATGCACCACGCTTTTCGCTCTGTAAAAATTTCCATAGTGGATGAGCCTTCTCGCCATTTACATCCACTTTTTCAAACATCTGAAAATCTACGCCATAGTTTTTTTTGCAAAATGCACCGATCTCCGCTGCATCACCTGGCTCTTGCGCTCCAAACTGATTGCAGGGGAAGCCCAGAATTTCGAAACCCTTAGATTTATTGTCCTTGTAGAGTTTTTCGAGGCCTTCGTACTGAGGCGTAAAGCCGCACTTACTGGCGGTATTGACTATGAGCAGGACCTTGCCACGATAATCGCTCAGGCTTTTATCCTGGCCGTCGAGCGTCTTAGCCTTAAACTCGTACACAGTATCAGCCACATCAGACTCCTTTTTGACAACAGCGCGCTTGGGATCAGGCTTGCCTGCGGCAGACTCCGCGTTAACCGCTGACCCTGGCAATAGATATAAACCAAGCGCAGTCGAGCAGGCCAGTCCTATAACCGTCAATAAAACATTGGTCTTTGATCGCAACATAAGGGTCTCCTCCATGTCGGAGCAGCGTAACACATTTGTCATTTTGGCTCTTTAAATTGCCATGTGTAAGCAGCCCAAACAGATTTCTCCCCCGTCAATAAGCAAAGGATATGCACCATGGCCACCAAAAGCTCCGAATCTCTCGAAAGATCCGAAAATTTTTCACCTAATGCATCTAATACAATCAGCGAAAACCCTCAATTTGCTGAGGCCCGCATGAGTAAAGGCCTCGGGCAGGCCAAGGACTCGGCGCGTGCCGCCGATGCATTGCCGGCTCTCACTATCGCCGATGATGTGCAAAAGCCTCACGTGGACAACGCCGTCTCTATCTGGCAGACTCAGGGACCGCGAGCAGCTGTGCGTGAAATGATGAAGGACCTCAGCACCTTTGAACGCGACGAAATCGCAAAGTACGAGCGCGTAGCTGGCTTTGATCGGGAGACGTCCCAGCAGCTAGCCAGAGAAAACAGTCAGAAGCGATATGAGGAGATGAAAGAAGGTCTCATCGCTAAAGACCCCAAAGCTGCCGCCAAGATGCACCTCGCCTATCTCGATAACGTACTCAATGATATGGATGCTGCTGGCGGACGATATGGACGATTGGACGACTACGGCATCAGACCGCGAGCATATTTTGAAAATCAGACCGTCAATGGCTCCAGCCCCATGGCGCGAGAAATGGCACAGATTGCCGTGCGAGATTTTAATAAGATCTCCGACCCCAAAACTCATGTCTCCGATCACGATCCCAGTACCATCAACAAGCGCGAATGGTCGTCTTACAAAAACTCTCAGATCGCCGAATGGTCGGGCAAATAGCGCTTATTAACCGGCAGGTAGCGGGTACATGATTAGTGTGTAGCGCTCAAGGCCTTCCGTTTTGTCTGATAACAACAATCGGTATGCGCCCGGTCAGATCATCGACAATGTTTACCGGGTAGAGAGATTTTTAGGTGAGGGCGGCATGGCGACAGTCTATGCCGTGCGTCACCTCCATCTAGATCGCATTTTTGCACTCAAGCTGCTCGACACGCGTGCCTGTACCGCTAATGCCTGGGCGCGTTTTCAAAACGAAGGGCGTTCCATCGCTCGCCTCGACCATCCAGGCATAGTCAAGGTCTACAACCTCGGCGTCGATAACGGCGTCAATCCTTATATTGCCATGGAGCTCTTAGAAGGCCGGAGCCTGCATGATTATCTACAGGACATCCAATGCTTTAATCTAGAAGAAACCATAGAGATCATGCTCCGCGCCGCTAGCGCACTGTCCTTTGCTCACGGCCACGGTCTCGTGCATCGTGACATCAAGCCTGCCAACCTTGTTTTGAGCAATTTTGACGAGTCCGCAGCATTGAGCGATGCAGCCCGCATCCAGGTCAAGGTGGTCGACTTTGGTATAGTCAAGCTAACCCAGCAACAAGAGGACGGGCAGGCGCTCACAGCTGAAGGCGAGGTATTGGGCAGCCCGTTTTATATGAGTCCTGAACAACTCACTGGCGGTCAGGTTGACAATCGCACCGATATCTATGCCCTTGGATGCACGATGTTCGAGCTATTGACGGGGGAGCCACCATTTCGAGGGCGCAAATTTTCTGAGACGGCGATGCTGCATATCGAGGCGCCCATCCCGTACATCCAGGGCGATAGTTTTCAGTCTTTGCAATTTAAGGCTAAAAAGCCAAAACAAATCGTCGAAGCTCTCAACGATTGCCTCGAGTTGTGCCTGGCCAAAGATCCAGATGATCGCTTTAGTGATATGCACGCTTTTGCACGCTCGCTGCAGGAGCTCAAAAAGCTCATGCAAAAGCACGCGCTTGTCGCTCAAGATCCTGATAGCATCCCGGTAGAGGTCGACGACGAGGAGATCAGACAAGCTGTCGCAAAAGATAAAATGCGCAAGATTGCGGTGGTGTTGGGGGCCATCACTCTTGTGCTTGGTGGTATCGGATGCGGTATCTATGCCTGGAACAGTTATAACGCGAGTAAAGTTGCAGCGGCAGAACACAAAGCAAAGCTCAAGTCGCCGTCTGCGCGTGGTGAATACGTCAGCGGCATGTTAACCTTTAGCGATGCTGGCACCAAGGCCGCCGTCGATCGATTTGTCCAAGTGCCCGATGCAGACAAAATCGCCAATCTGCCTCCTTATAAATCTGCTGTGAAGCCAAAGAGCTTTCTCCACGCTGAGACCATCAAAGGCAAGCCTTATCTCGTCGTCAATTTTCCCATGCTTATCGCGGGTGGATACTTTATCGTCCTGCATCCCGACGCCAATCGCAATTTTATCTCTAGCAACAAGCCCGGTCGCTATGCATTTCCACCCGGCAGTCGCCTGATCTATTACACCGGCTCTTCCATGTGCAAGCAACCAGAGCTTTTGCGCGGTCTCGACGGGGCATTGATCAATTCCGTACATATTTTTCCCTCTTACTCTATGCAACAGGTACTCACGGGCAACCATGAGCCGCTCAATGACAAGATCTTTGCTGCCATGCTCGAAGGGGTCAAAGGGTGGCCCAATCTAAAGCAGCTTGCCATCGATTGCGACACTATTTCGCCAGCAGTGATCCAAAAACTTGGCGCATTTAAGCAAATCCGCTCGCTCGAGTTGCATGGTTGCTATGACTTTAAATCAGCCGATTTTGATTTTTTGCGCAATATGGACTCTCTGCACTCATTTAAAGGCTCGGGATCCGATGTTGATCTTTTATGGAAGGCCGCAAAACAAATTGAGGGTCTCGACAAAATCCAATTTTTTGGAGGCAAAGGGAGTGGTGCCACAATACTACAGATGGTGTCAGATCCTCGCTTGCGCTTTTTGCGCATCGACGGCTGCGCTATGGCGGATGTCGTCCCTGAAAATCCTGAGATCAAGGCTCGACTGCAAAAGCTCAAGCCCTTTGACGTGCTTTGTATAGATGGCATGCCTCAGACCGGCGAACGTCTGGCGCCAGTCGCCTGGCGCGGTTGCAAGCATCTTGTAGTCGGTCGCATGCACCAATTGCCGGCCTGGGTCAGGCACTGTCGGGCATTGCAAACTCTTGGCTTTGAAGGCAATTTCACCCTCTTTTCCGATAGTGTTCCTGACCTTGCCATACCTGGTCTCAAGCGGATCGAGATTGAAGGCTCCATGCAGACGAGTATGCTCGACAAGTTTGCTGATGTGCCCAACCTACAAGAAATCGCGATCGGCCAGCAATACATCGTCATGGATACAATCCGCTCAGTTTCGTTTAACAAAAAATTTCGCCCTCGTCCCGCTTACGCCTCACTAGTGCCGGATGAAAGGTTGGACCAATAATGCCAGGCACTTTTACACGCAAATGGGATTACCGGTTTTTATGGCCGACCTTTTTATTGTTTCTTGCTGGCTTCGTATGGGCCTATTACAAGGCCTTCTCTCTTGGATTGACGGCTTCCTTTGCACTTGGCCCAGAAGGCCCTTCGCTGTGGGCAGCCCAGACTATGGCTAGTGGCGGCAATATCTATCCACTTGGCACTCTCAACCACGCTCCCTGGGTGGTCAATATCTACCCACCTATTTATCCCGCCGTCGTCGGCTGGATATTTAAGATCTCCGGTCCTGTTTTACCTCTCATGCGCGTTGTGACAATGGTGTCTTTTGTCGCTTGTCTCGGCGTGGCCTGGCGTATCTTTTCGCTGTCTGGCATGAGCCGCATGGCGCAAATGATCTCCTTTGCCACTTTTGCCTCATTTACGACTGTCTGGGCTCATTCTTTCAAGGGCCGACCTGACATGTTAGCCCTGGCCTTTCTCCTGATGTCGATCCAGCAATACCTCGTCCTTTCTCACAAGCAACGCAATGCCTCGATCATGCGCTTGCCGCGTCTTATCATCATCGCCACCCTTGCCTGTCTAGCCTGTCTGACCAAGCAAAACTCTTTAGTCGTCGTCCCTGCCATCGCCGGCGCCCTCATCATTGGCCGCCGCTGGCGTCTGTCTCTAGTCTTTACCACCATCGCCACCACTCTCATCGTCGCAGCAGAGATGCTGACAAACAAGTATTCGGGCGGTGGATTTTTTGACCATGTGTCTTTTAGCGCTCAGGCACCCTTCATCTGGTCTGCGCTATTTCAGCATCTCTCGTGGATGGGGGCAGATCTCTGGCTTTTCACCCTCACCCCTGTTTTTATTGGTGGCATCTTTTACAAATTGTTTTCCGACTATCTCAACAATGCTTCCGGCGATCGCATCGAACCGCACAGACACTATCTCTCTGCCGTGGTCCTGGCCGTCTTTCTCTTTATCATTGGCAGCATGCAGGCAATCTACGCCATGGGCCTCGAATGTGCCTCCACCGACGACATACTGATCAGCCTTTTTGCCTGCGCCTGGATAGTAGGCCTGGTATCGGAGTATTTTTCACGCAAATACCTGATTGCGCTCTTTGCCTTTTATCTGGTCGGCCTGTACGTGATGCTTAGTGTCGCCTCGAGCACCGCCCTTGGTGTCTCTCGCAATGGTCTTGCTCGCGAACAACTGTATAACGCCCCCATCGGCTCTTTTGGCAATGGTGGTCGCTGCCTGTCAGAAGACCCGGCCCTGCCGATCATGTACGATCTGACGCCGGAGTTTGTCGATCTACGTACGTTTTTTGCAGTTTGGAAGCGCGACCCGCATTATTTTAGAGCCAGGCTGGGCGAGATCAAGAGTAAGATCATTGCGCGACAATATCGTGCCTTGATCCTCAACTCCCGTGACGGTTGTCTGATCGAACCCTATAGATACTGGTCCGAGGAGTTGATCAAGTCCGTCAAAGGGCGCTATCGTCCCGTGGTCGAGCTCTTTGAAGAGGATGGCTACAAAGACTTTTATATGCCTGTGCAGCCGTCTAAGACTGAAACGCATCCTTAGTCTCCGCGCGAACTCCGCCAAAATCTCTCGCGCTGCATGACGCGCTCGCGGGCCGCTTGCGTGGCCGGTATAACTGATCCATCAATATCACGAATGGCTCTGGACGAGCCGTCGGCATTTTTGCCGTACTTGCGATCCAGCACGCCTTGATCGTATCTCTTGATCGAGTCGTACAGTTGTGGCGACTCTTGTGCGAGCTGGCGCCTGCCGCCTCTGAACTGATCGCGCTCGCCCACTCTAAATTGGGTCAGGCCTTCGGCGTGCATCTCATGTGGATTGGTAAAGTACGGCGTGACAGGCTTGATTGCTGCACGCTCTCGCATGTCGAGATCGTCGATGCGCTTGCGGCGTTCTTTGCTATTGGGGCTGTTTGGTGCGCCATCCGGCGTCCAATAGGGCGGCTTGTCCTGTGGTTGCTTGAGCACCCAGAGACCGCCCTGCTTGTCCTGCATGGCTGGTGCATTGGCATGCTGACTCCATTTCCATCCCATCTCTGCTGCCATCTTGCGAGACTCGGGCGAGCTGCCTGGTCCTACCATGTCGGCATTGGGCTGCATCTTGCCCAGGCTGGATCTCTGCTCGTGATGCGAGAGCTCGTGCAGGCCAGTGCGCTCAAAAGTGTCAAAGCCCTTTGTGACTTGTCTTGCAGGCGCGTTGACGACCAGGTCGCCATTGCTCATGCGCTCTATGTTTTTTTGTCCGCCTGGTCCACGATTTTGGCTGCAGCAGTCGCCTGCATGCTGGTGGCCGGGGCCGCCTTGCCTATCGTTGCCGGTATACGAGGCCATTTCTTGTGGCGAATAATTGCCATGCTGCATAAACCAGACTTTCATGCCCTTGTAGTTTTCGTGTTTGGTCTTATCTAAAATATTGCCCAGAGTCTTGAGCTCAGCCTCGGTCGGCACGCCTGCCTTTCTCTCCGAGCCTGGCTGCGGTCTAGCCAACGCACGTGTCTGGGCCGGTGATGCGGAGCCATCTGTCTGCTCCTCTCCACCCTGGACCTCGCCTGGCTTGGCAAAGGTCACGCCGTATTTTTTGGTCAGAGCCTCCTGCATCTTGTTGATGCGCTCCAGTTGCGGCGATTGCGCGACTGTCTTGTCAAACTTGTACTCGCCGTACTCGCTCAGAGATACGCGGCCTGATTTTTTTTCTTTTGTTTCGTTATTTTCCCAGTTGCGACCATCCTTGCTCGACCACTCGCCGGTCTTGTCCTTAAAGCCGGTCGGCATGCCTTTTTGATCGCGGGTGACCGAGTATTGCGTGCCATCTGCCGCGGTGATGCTGCGTTTGGACGTGCCATCCGGAGCATGCTGGGACTTGAGGCCATAATCGGTGTTTTCAAAGTTGTAATTGCCTTGCTTGTCGATCGAGACTTCACCACGCCTGGTGGCAAATTTTGGCTCGCCAGATTTCCAGGTCTGGCCGCCATCGTCTGATTTCCAGTGGCCATGCTGATCTTTGAGTGCATGCGGCTTGCCGTTTTCGCCGTATTCTATTTTGACATTGGTCGGACTGGCATTGCCGGTGCTCTTGATGCGCGTGCCTTCGGAGCGTACCGTGTCGGGCAGCTTGGGTTCTTTCATCTCCTCGGCGAGATCGCGCTCCATGCGCTCGCGAGATGATGGCCCCGAGACCAATTGCAATTGGCCAAACTCCTTTGGCGTCCCTTGCTTTTGCTGATCCTGCCTCATCTGCTGGATATGATCCAGGGATTGTCTTGGCGATCTGGCAAACTCGCCTGCCAGGTGGCGTGAGCCCTCATGCTCTTTGTTTTCGACTTTGTCCCTGGTCGCGTCCTTGGTCAAAACTGGTCTGTCTGTCGTCATGGCCTTGATCTCGCTCTCGACTGCAACTATTGCATCCTAAGCAATCAAATCAACAGGACGCCAACACACAAAATGTAAATGTATCAATTTGGCAGGGTAAACCAAAATGTGCTGCCTTGGCCCACCTGGCTCTGGACTCCGATATCGCCCTCGTGCGCATCGACGATTGCCTTGCTGATGGTGAGGCCCAGGCCCGAACCCTTGAGCGTGGTCTCGTCCGATCGGCTTACCTGGCCAAATCTCTCAAAGATCAATTTGCGCTTGTCCTCAGGGATGCCAGGCCCCTGGTCCTGCACCGTGATGCGCAGCTGCGCGCCATCATGGTGTGCAGCGAGGGTGATGGTGGTGTATTTAGGGGAAAATTTGACTGCATTGTCGGTGAGATTGACCAATACGCGGCCGATGCGTTCCCTGTCGCAATAGGCGATCGCGTCGGTGTCCACGATCTTGATCTCGACCATTTTGGCTTCGGCTCTGGGAGCGACTATCGCTCTGGTCTCGGCAAAGAGCTCCTGCATGGGGACGTCAGCATAGTCGAGATCAAAATTGCCGGATTCGAATTTTTCGACATCCAATAGATCGTTGGTCAGTGCCACCATGCGGCTGACGATGGCATTAGCGCTCTTGACCCTGTCCTTGCCCTTGGCGTTGAGATCGCCGAGCGCACCGCTATTGAGCAGATCGAGCAAGATCGTGATCGAGGCGAGAGGACTGCGCAGATCGTGTGTGATCATAGCGTAGACCTGTTGCTGCTCTGACTTTAAGGCATCCAGATCGGCGGCCATGCGATAGAGGGTCTGATCGATCAAAGCAAGCTCATCGCCTCCAGGCAAAGGCTCATTGAGCGGCTTTTGTGCCGATAGTAGTTGCATGTTGTGCTGGATGGCCTGCAATTGTCTGGCTGCGCCACTATTAAATCTTGCCACCAGCACGATCGAGATGACGATGCTGACGCAAACACCGAGAACGATGACGATGAGCACCAATTGCAGGGCTTCTTTTTGTCCCGACTGCAATTTTTGCGAGGTGATCGACTGCCTCGCGATAAAATCCGAGCCCATCTTGCTCGATTTGCTCATCAATCTTTTGACTTTCATAAAACCGCGCAGCATGTCCATGCGATCGTCCGTGCGCGCGAGTTTTTCGATATCGCCAATGGAGGCTATGGTCTCGTCGCTGACCGCCTTGAGCGCGTTGACGTCAGCGGCCATCTCAGAGCTCGCTAGGGCCTTTAGGTGTTGGTCCTGCATCTGCAATGTCTTGACCGACACTTGAAACTGCTGCAGGTATTTGGTCTCGTGCAATACATTAAAGAGCACCATGGCTGACATGGCCTCGATCAAGTTTTCGAGCTCGATATTAAAAAACATCGACGCCGCGCGCACCTGCTCCGACCGGCCGTAAGCTGTCTCTAAACGTTTGATGCTATAAACCAGGACGCCGACAAAGATCAGCTCAAAGATCAGAGGGACTGCAATAAGCAGCAAGACCTTTTGGGAGATCTTCAGATGGTAATATCTAAACTGCATGCCATTTATTTACCCTAAATCCCTTTGAGTGCCAAGCAAGCCGATCCATGTCCAAGATATTGCTCGTCGACGATGACGTACAACTGGCCCAGTTGGTCTCTGACTCGCTAGAGCTCGCAAAATTTGTGGTCGACTACGCCCCTGACGGCACCGAGGGATACGATCGTCTGCGCCTTTATCAGTACGAATTGGCTATCCTGGACGTTAATCTACCAGGCATGAGCGGAGTTGAGATCTGCCGTCAATATCGCGAACGAGGTGGCATGATTCCGATATTGATGCTGACGGGGCGCACTGCGATCTCGGAGCGTACCGAGGGGTTGGATAGCGGTGCCGATGATTATTTGACCAAGCCTTTTGCGGTGCCCGAGCTGCTCTCCCGTGTGCGAGCATTGCTGCGCCGCCCGGCTGCTCTCGCCAGCGAGGTCCTAGAGGTTCGCGGCCTGCGCCTGGACGTGAGATCGGCAGTGGTCACGCGCGACGGGGCTCCGCTGAGTCTGCTGCCCAAGGAATTGGCTCTGCTAACCTTTTTTATGCGCAATCCCGGTCGGGTTTTTTCTGCAGCCGATCTTTTGGAGCGTGTCTGGAGCTCTGAGTCCGATGCAACTGAGGTCGCTGTGAGCCAGTGCATTTTGCGCTTGCGCAAAAAGATCGATGACTCACAGCCGCAATCAAAAATCGAGACCATTCGTGGCGTCGGCTACAAATTTGTCGATGCTTAGGGCCACGGCGATCATCATCGCAATTTCTCTTATCTGCACCTTCACCCAGGTCTCAGGCCAGGCCAAGACTACCTTTGCCCAGGCCCAGGGTGCCTATGATCGAGGCGCTTACGGCACTGCCATCAAGTTGTTGGCCAAACCGGCGAGTGTCGAGGATTTTATCCTGTTCGGCAAATTGTGTGCAGTCACTAAGGTCGATGGCGGGGTGGCCGCCTTTGCTGATGCTATTGAGGCCGATCGCGGGAGCACGCGCACTCGCAGCTATTATGCTCTCGGCCTGATCGATGGCCATCAGCTGGACAAGGCGATGGAGCAGGTGGAGCGGGGTTTGAGACATGATCCGCAGAGCGCTGAGCTGATGTCGCTCAAGGGCAGATGTCTCTATAAAAAAGGTGAAGCTCGTGCGGGGCTGGAGCTGATGGAGAAGGCACAGCAGCGTGCTCCACGCTCGGAGATAGTGTTGTACGATCTGGCGCGCTCATATACCGAGTCTTTTGATACGGCTGCGGCGGATGCCGCCTACACGCGTCTGGTCAAGCTCAAGCCGGGCTGCGTCGATCCTCTGCTGGAGCGGGCCTACATGTATGTGCAAGCAGCGCGTGATGCGCAAGCGCTCGGGGATTTTGCGGCTATACTCAAGATCAATCCCTGCTGCCAGCTTGCTTACTGGCAGCGCGCTTATTTTTATCAGCAGCGCAAAAAATATAGAGAGGCCATTGAGGATTGCAAGCGCTGCCTGGCCTGCCCGGATTCGATCAAGCAGATCGAACGCCGCGTTTTGAGGCTCAAGATCGATGCCCAAGAAAGGCTCAAGCTCTACGCTGATGCTGCCGCCGACTCCAAGATACTCACAGCAGAGACGCCTACTCTGGTCAAGCACTGGGGCGTTCGTGGCGATATGCTCAGGCAAGCCGCCTTGCAAGAAAAACTCGGACAATACAAAGAAGCGCTGGCGACTCTCGATCCACTCTACAAAAAAGCTCCCGACCGTACCGAGGTTATGGTACTGCGTGCCCGTATCCTGGGTAAAGCAGGGCAGTACGTAAGCTCGTTGGAGCTATGCGACAAATTGATCACAAGGGACGATAGCATCCCCGACTGGTATCGCATGCGCGCTCGTGCCCTCAAGGGGCTGGGGCGTGGGGCGGACGCTGAGCGCGATCTCAGAAAGGCCGCAGCGCTCGGCGATGACATCCCCGATTTGCCAGGATTTTTTCACGACAAATAGATTTTTTTGCGTGTTGGGTTCCTGTTGAAATCGTTGGCTAGATTGTTGCCATGGAAAGCAACAACCTGGAGCAAAAGCCATGTCTAACAAAGAAGCCACCATTGATAAGAACTATGCTCACCATGAAAAATTTACCAGTAATGATAATAGCAATGCAGCGCATGTGGCAGCTGAAGTCTACAGTGACAAGAAGAGCTGGCAACAACTTGGCAAAAATGACTTTAATATGCCCGAAGGCTTTGAAAAGAGCGCACCCACGATTGATTTTGGGCCTAAACATAATAAAGAAAGCAATATCGCCATTAATATTGGCTCTCACCAAGAAATTAATCTCGATAAGGCAGCTGGGGATAGAAGTGGGATCGACGGAAATAATTCCGAAGGCGATAAGAATAGGCCCACGCTCGATGACAAAGGTCCTAAAAGTCGCTCAGAACGTGGTGCTTTTGACGAAGACTCCAAAAAGCAGATCGATGATCAAACCAAGCGCGAATTGACCCCTGTCGCAAAATCGATTTATGACAAAGAAGAAAGGTCGCTGAGTGATTATAATCGCGAGCTTAGAAAATGGAGCATGGGTACTGGCGGTGGGCCAATGCCAGAAAGACCTGCCACTCCCGTTCATGATGCAGTGAAAGAAAGAGCGGCTGCTCGTGAGAAAGAAATCGAGAAGCAAGCCAAGGATGAATATGGACCCATCGGTAAGTCCGAGTTGAAGCGCCAGATGCGCGATCATGATGAAAAGATAGACAAGTTTTATAAGTCGTTCAATCCAGCTGGCACAGGTGACTGGCGCAAAGCGCCCGAACCGCCTGCCCTCGTAAAAGAGTACTACGACAAGGTCAAGCGCATCATTGCTAGCAAAAACTGAGGTGCTGTCAGATAAATCGATTGCAAGATTTTTGCTTGCGCACGCTTAAGGAGATGCTAAATAATCAGCGTAAGCTGCGTCTGGTCAAAATCGGCATAAATACGGCGCCCAAAAATGCAATGCCTACCAGGCTCAGGCCAAACTGCAATTGATAGCGCTCGGTGAGTATTTCTAGCTCGCTATAAAAGCATTTAAATATGCCGAGTCCGGCAATCGTTAGACTCAAGAGACCGACTAACAGTGACATGAGACGCGAGGTGCGATTTGCCATTTGATCGGCTCTAGCGAATACTCTGGAGATCCAAAACCCATTAATGCCATCAACGAGCAGCATGCCTAGTGTAAAAAGCAAGCCGAGCAAGAGGGCGTTTGCCAGACCACCGTATTTAGTGCCTAGCACTGCAAATAGTGTGGCCTGGCTGATGGTATCAAATGAGATGGCAAACAAAAATCCGACTGCCATGACGGCAACTGGGCTGCTGACCTTTTGCAAGCTCGAAAAGGTGCTGCTTTTGATACCAACAACTTGCACTGGTTTGTCTTTTGGCGTAATGAGCAAGGTGTATAGATTGGCTATGCCGAGTATCAGCAAGCATATAATCGAAATAAGCGAACCACAATCTGTCACCCAGACTGGCATAGACATGGATACTGCCGCAGAGCCGACTAGTGCAGCAATCAAAAGTACTACAAACCCATGTCCCAATGAGAACAAAGCCCCGCAATATCGCGCTAGTGGCTGATTTGACAAAGAATTGTGGCGAGTAATCGCGTCAATACAAGCAAGATGATCGGCGTCAAGACCATGTCGGGCACCAAGTGCAAGCGCGAGAGCGGCAATAGAAAATAATTCGTTAGGCATTGACACTGCCTGAAGGTTTGGCAATTGGTATTGATAAGAGTAGGCCTGCCATCTCTGTGCTCCATTGTGCCGCGCAGTCATAACAGGCATCTTCTGAGAGTTGCAAACGTCTCAAAACATCTACTGCATCTACGACTCTATCCCCGCGAGAATTGATAACCTTGATTAGTAAACCTCCTTGTGCCTCGCTGACCACAGGCATTAGTAAAAGCTGCCCTTGCCAATCTATGAGAGCTGCGCTATTTGAGCCTGCAAAATATTTGTTGTAGATCTCCTGGGATAGATAAATCTTCCCTTTCTTGATCGAAATACTATTATTAGTGGTGGCATTTGTGTGCTTTTTGTCACGCAGTTTAGCCAGTATTATCTCAACCACTCGCTGCATTGACTTTTGGACTTGTGGGGAGAGCTCAAGGCCAAAATCTACATTGCCTGCTTCTATCAAATAGACGGTGATATCTTTGGGGAAATCATCTTTATAGATCTTTCTGCCAGCAAATAGAGCGTGTTGCCAGCGAAAATCATGAAGGTTGAAAGAAGGCTCCTTTTCTACGATCAGCTCTTCTCCAGGGACCTCAAATATGCAACCAATTTCTGAATTTGATATGCATGCATCTATCACTATTAGTTGTTGCATGCCCCTGGCTTGAAACATTACTTCGATGCCGGCGGTGCCACTATCAAACAGTTTTACCTCGGGCATCTTAGAATCTGCCAATATGGCAGCAAGTGATTTGACGACTTGGATACCTACTCCGTCATCGGAACGGTTTGTATTGCCGCAGCCAATGATGGCAATCATGTCAAGTCGTTCTAAATCTGGCCAGTTCTTGGCCGGTCTTAGCATCGTGGGCGTGGACTGTGCAGACCAGGCACGAATCGAAAGATCTGGCGACGTGGCCGACTTCTACAGGGTCGCGACTGTCTTTGATTGGTATTCCGATTAGCGCTTCTTCGATTGGACCCCGTTCGCCTTGTGCACTACGAGGGCCAACATTCCAGGTGGTGGGGGCGATTATCTGATAATTTTTGATTTTTCCGCCCTCTACTTCAACCCAATGGCATAAAGCGCCCCGGGCAGCTTCGGTAGCGCCCCAGCCTCGTCCGTCTTTTTCTACAGGCTTCTTATAAAATGGCTCGCTTAGCCTAAACTCTCGCAAACAGTGTTCGATTTTTCTGTAGACAGCCTTGACCTCGTGCATGCGAGCAAAGTGTCTGAGCGCCACACTTGCGCCTCCCATTTTTTTATACATATCAAGCACGAGAGGATCGCTGTATTGCCAACCTTCCATGTGTTTGCCGCCGTAAACGAGCTGTCTGGCTAATGGACCAGCTTCGAGGTGGCCTTCTTGGGCATGCAATACGGCAGTTGCCCATGTGTATTTGCCACCATCAAAATCAGTCTTGTTGTTGGCAATTGGATTTGTGGTGCGATCAAATGGATGCGTCGGTTTGTTGCTCTCCTCATACCATGCGTGAGCGACGTCTTCTCTGGCAAACCCTTGGCTCATCAACTGATGGCGATCTGTTTTTGCATCATATACTCCAGATGGCATCCATATGGATTGGTTGCGAGTGTCTATAGTCGGTTTTTGATACTTGTCCTCATGTGGCATGTAGCCCCAGGTTACATATTTGCCGAGGCCCTGACCGTATTTGTCTAGACCGATATCGCAGCACATTTTCCAGTACATGGCCAGGTCAGAATTGGCATGTTCTTCTTTTTCTTCCATCCAGTTGAGAAAGTCTTCGTAGGTGCGAATTTCTTCGTAGCGCTCAAGTGAGCATCCAAGCCAAATAGGCTCCAACCAGTTTTTGCGGAAGTGCTCCATGATGGACCAGGCTCTGGTAATGTCGGTGAGTGTTGGAGAGCACATCACCCCACCTGGTACCATGAAACTGCTGTGCGGCCACTGACCGCCAAGCAAGGCATAAATTTCGACCGGACGGCCGGAGATAGTCACGCCGATCTCGTAGTTTTTGCCTGTAAAAGGTGCCCACCGCTCCACGGCCATTTCATAGTATTTGCTGTGCTTGTAGTTTTTATTGATCATGTCGATCATAAAAAGACCATAGTGATGCCTCGGCAAACTCTGGATGGTTTCTACTAGTTGTCCTAGATTTCTAGCGAGGATGGCATTGCGCGGCACCTCAGTTTGCCAGGCGGTATCTAGGGCCCATGCTGCGCAGGTCAAGTGAGACGCACCACAAATGCCGCATGCTCTGGGAGTAACCACAAGCCCGGCTTGCGGATCCTTGCCCTTGAGGATGATCTCGAAGCCGCGAAATAATTCGGCTTGAGTCCAGGCATTTGTGACTATGCCATCCTCGATATCTACCCGAACGTCTAAATCACCCTCGACTCGTCCTACCGGAGAAATATCAAGGGTTTCAACTTTGGACATAGGTTTTTGATCCTCGCTCAAATAACGAACATGTCTTCTTCGGCCCAGGCCGGAGAGGCTGCTTTAGCAGCGGCAGTCAGTTTGATATAACGCATCTTGTCCAGACCCGGCGGCATTTCTTTGGGGACACCCATAACAGTCTGAGTCTTAAAGACTGTCCCTGGTGCTAGATCAAAAAATGGAAACTCGGGTTCGGTGCAGCCTAGGCAAGGCATGCCGGCGCGCGTCTTTGAAGACTGCCGGTTCCAAAGGATGCGATTGCACGGCGAATGAGTCATTGGGCCGCGGCAGCCTAGATCATAAAAGAGACAACCATTACGTTGTCCAAACTCAGTTGTGGAAACTTTGTAGGCAAAGTGAATATTGCGAGTGCAACCGGTCTGAGTAAAGCTCTGGAAAAATGTCTTGGGTCTCTGGAATTGATCTAGACTCAGGTCCCCGGCTCTGCCTGTTGCGACCGCCACTAAGATTTGAGTCACCCAGTCGGGATGGGCTGGGCAGCCAGGGATATTTATTACTGGCAGACCGGCTTTGCTTTTAAAATCTTTGCCGAGGAAGCCGCCGTGGTTTCTTTTTAAAAACTGAAGGCCAGTGGACTCACTAGGATTGGGTGCCATGGCAGGGATGCCACCATAAGTAGCGCAGTCGCCGATTGCCACTACAAAGTCGGCGACGTTGCTAAGCTCTGCGACCCAGTCCTTCATCGGACGACCGGCAAATCTGTTCCATTGGCCTGTGCCGTTTGGAGCATTTACGACACTACCTTCAAAAACAAAAATGTCGAGTTTGGTCTTGCCGGAAAGACAGTCGTTTAAAAGCTCTTTGAGGTTGTCGCCCAGCTCTACTCCGAGAGAGGGATGCCAGAGTATATTGATGCCAAAATCAGTAACCAGATCGCAAGCACTGGGTTCTTCTGCGTTGAGGAAGGACATGGTGTTGCCTGAGCAAGCGCCGCCTTGCAGCCAAAGAAGATTAGCCATTGAATTCCTCGCTTCTTCTACAACACTTTTCCAATTCCATTTCGATTATACATCCATATTCGTGCCAGAATAGCTATTAGAACTAACCGGAAGAATTTTTGTGCAATCATTTTCTCTTACCAATTCTCTAACAAATTCTCTCACTCACGAACAATACCAACAAGCGCTTGCCATGCTGGAAAGCACGTCTGTTTCACTTGCGGACAAGATTGACATGTTGGTTGAAATTGCGGTGGGCTTACAAAGTAAGCCAAAAGGACAACATCAAATATTGGATGCAATTTCTCTTTACGGCAAAGCGCTTGCACTGTGCCCAGATCGAGATGTCTTGACTGCAGCACGTATCCTGGCTCGCAGAGCTACTGCGTATTACATGCTACCGAGTCAAGATTGCCAGTATTTAGAAATAGCGAAAAACGATTTAGAGCAAGCTATCTCTCAATTTGAGTCTTTTGGTGCGTTACCCGAAGAAATTGCCGAGGCGCAGCTTAACCTGGGGCTAGTGATTCAAGCTCTGGCAGGCTCTCATCTAGCAAAGATCACTGATGCCATAAGCCTCTACCAAAAATCATTGCGCGTCTTCACCAAGAGCAATTTTCCAGCAGAGTACGTCATCCTTCACAACAATCTAGCGACGGCTTATCTATCTATACCTCTCGCAGATGAAAAAGCCAAGATGCGGGAGGCCCTGGCAGTTCAATCCTTTGAGGCTGCGCTGGAGATAGTGACTATCGAAGACATGCCATCCGAGTACGCTATGCTGCAAAATAATCTCGGCAATGCCTTACAGTATGCATCCTCGAGTCACGCTGTAGAAAACAATTTGCGGGCGCTAGCCGCCTACGACGAAGCACTCAAAGTAAGAGATACACGCAACTCGCCTGTCGCATATGCCAATACTATTGCCAATAAGGCCAACTGCCTACGCAATCTGCCGGACGATCTCGAACATCCGGAAAATGGCAACAGCAGCCGTTTAGCCGAAGCCCTCACGCTTTATCGTGAGGCTCGCATGATATTTGAGCAGTATGGAGAAGATAGTAAAGTAGAAGTGGTGACGCAAGTAATCAATGAAATAGAATCGAATTTAGACTAATGCCTAATTATAAATCTGAGGAAAAGCGATGGATAGTATTTACCAACAACTTGCGACGGGAGCACTGACACCTGTCACCTGCGCGCTCTACGGTTTGATAGCGATTGTTTTGGGCGGCACAGGTGGCTGTGTCGGTGCAAACATTCTTGGCGGCAAGTCCTTGGGTAAAGAGCTCGTCTTTATGATGGGTTTCCCTTTTGGTGTAGCTGCAGCCTTGCCTGGTGTCCTGATCGGACTTTTGGTATCACGGATGCTGTAGCACTCTCTATCTATATAAAGGAAAAAGCTATGTTTGATCTCGACATGATCACTGACACGATGCAGCTGGTACTTGCAGGTAAGTTATTTCGCAATAACGGCTATGTCCTCAGACAGTTTGCAATTGGCATGCTGATGGCAAGCGTCATTTTTGTCCTTCTATTTAAGCTTGGTATCGGGCTGACGTTGGCCGCTGTCATTACTAGCATAATCAGCGGTATGGTCCAGCCATTTTTGCTTAAAGATATAAAGTTTGCTTAGGAGCTAACCTGCGATGACCGAAGCGGAATCTCCTCCCCAATCATTTGAGCAAATGCTCAAAAATATTGAGGCGCTTGAAGCGATCATAGAAAACTGGGATGAAGATCAGCAAAGAACGGTAGTTGCCTTAAAAACCGCGATCGCGGCATTAAATAAAGAGGCTTTTGCCAGGCTTATCCGCAATGTCAAATGCGAACCGACTGCTATGAGTGCATTAAAGCAAGCTCTTGCCGACGAAGTCGTGTATTCGGTATTACGACACCACAAGCTTTTAAAGCCATCATTGCACGAAAGAATAGAAGAGGCACTAGCGACGGTGCGACCTGCACTCGCCAGTCATGGTGGTAACGTGGAGCTTGTAGAAGTCCAATTGCCCTCAACGGCTGTGGTGCGATTAATAGGAGCCTGTAGCCACTGCCCGGCCTCCGAGTTGACTCTTAGCGAAGGTGTGGAGAAGGCTATTAAAGAACACTGCCCGGAGATTGTCGAGGTAAGGAGAGTGATGGGCCTCAGTAATTGCAGTGGTAGCGAAATACCCATCAATTTTGTCAGTCCGTTTGCCGGACTGGATGATAGCAATTGGACTTATGCGCTCAGACTCTCTGAATTGCAATCAGGAGCCATCAAAGCTTTAGAATTGAACGGGTACTCGCTTATCTTGACTCTCCTGAATGACAAAGTTGTCTGCTATCAAAATAGCTGCGCGCATTTAGGTATGCCTATCGATATGGGCAATTTTGAAAACGGCATAATTACCTGCCCCTATCACGGTTTCAAATTTGCGATCGACTCCGGTGAATGCCTTACTGCACCCGAAGTACAACTGGAATCTCTGGCCGTAAGATTTAAAGACGGCGCAGTCGAGATCAAACTATAAATGAAAAGCGGTGCCAAGCTATTGCTAAAAGAGCCTGTAGTCGTCCTTGGTGGACTGAGAGTCCCCGATTTGATATCGAGTCCGATAGTGCCTTCCAGTACGACTTGCTTTGGTCCTAGGGGAGTATTGCTGACTCGAGATTGGCTGTACATATGCGACACTGGCCACCATAGACTTCTTGCCTTCAGGCATGAGGGCCTTAGTGACAAATCCATTGCCACTTTTCAAATTGGGCAGTCTGATTTTGATCGAGAAGGTCGCAATGGTAAGGGGCCGCCCTCAGCGCACTCACTAAATGTACCTACTGGGATTTGTCTGTTAGAGCAGGACACCATCGGCTTGGCTGTGGCTGACGCATGGAATCACAGGATTTTGATCTGGCATAAACTGCCCCAAGCTGATAATACGCCAGCCGATCTAGTGCTTGGACAAATCGATTTTTTTCAAAATGAAGCAAACCAGGGGAGGAGCGTCCCTGATGCCACTAGTATGCACTGGCCATATGGCGTCCATTTTGATGGGCGTTGTCTGTACGTAGCCGATGCCGGCAACCGAAGAGTGATGATCTGGAAATCATTGCCTAAAAAAAATAATCAGCCCTGCGACCTTTTACTTGGTCAAAGGAGATTTGATTGCCGCGATGAAAATGCAGGCCGGGATGTAAGCGCAATGAGTATGCGTTGGCCTCACGGGATTGCTCATTATGGTGATCGGCTCTTTGTTGCGGATGCTGGGAACAATCGCATCATGGTCTACAATGATGAGCCCCAGTCAATGGGCGCTGCTTGCGATCTGGTCATTGGGCAGATGAGTTTCACTGATTGCGATCATAATCAAAGGCGCTACGCTCCCACTGCGGCCACCCTCAACATGCCTTATTCTCTTGCTGTTTGCGCTGGTTTTCTTATGGCAGCAGATACAGCCAATTCTCGTATCGTAGGCTATGATCTAGACCAATTGGAGATGGGCATGGACGCTAGTTTTTTGCTCGGACAGCCAGGTTTTGAGGATAAGGGTGATAATCGCTGGAAGCCAGCTCAGGCAGACAGCCTTTGCTGGCCCTATCATATCTCTAGCTATGCAGACAAATTGCTGGTCGCCGACTCAGGCAACAATCGCGTCTCAGTCTGGAGCGTCGACAAATGACTTTGCAAAAGATCGAGCGGCGCGTCTTGCGCATTAGAGGCACGGTCCAAGGTGTGGGTTTTCGCCCTACTGTTTTTTTGGTCGCTAAAAGTCTAGGCATAGTGGGGCAAATCCTCAATGATAGCGAAGGCGTACTAGTGGTTGCTTATGCTGAGGCCCAACAACAGGACACATTTATTGATGCCATTTTGCAAAATTGTCCGCCTCTGGGCAAAATAGACAGCATAGAATGTCGCACCAGGGAGCTTGTCTCTAGCGAGGAAGTATCGGATATTCCAAAGTCTTTTGAAATAGGTGAAAGCAAGGCAGGCAGTGCCCGCACAAGTGTCTCACCGGATGCCAGCGCATGTTTGCAATGCTGCCACGATTCAAATAATCCTTTCGATCGGCGCTACCGATACCCTTTTACAAATTGCACTCACTGTGGCCCGCGACTTTCGATCATCAAGCAGATCCCCTATGACAGAGCCAATACAAGCATGTCTGCCTTTCCTCAATGCTCGGATTGTTTGCAGGAGTACAAGGATCCATTAAATCGTAGATTTCATGCCCAGCCCAACGCATGCCATGTTTGCGGTCCCAAGGCCACTTTAATGAGGACAGATGAGCGGCCTTTTAGTCTCGAAGCTATAACCCAGCTCGATGATGTAGATGGTGCGGGCAATCTTATCCTAAATGGAAAAATTGTCGCTATCAAAGGTATTGGAGGATTTCACATTGCTTGCGATGCCACCAATGATGCCGCCGTGCAATTATTGAGAGAGAGAAAACATCGCTTTGCAAAGCCTTTTGCACTAATGGCTAAAGATCTCGACACCATAAAGGCTTATTGCTTTGTAAGTTCTGAGGAAGAAAGGCTACTCACTTCGGTGGCTGCGCCCATTGTTCTTTTAAAGATCAAACAAGCTGGTTTGATATCACAGGCAGTGGCGCCGGGGCAAAGCCTCCTCGGTTTTATGCTGCCTTACACTCCATTGCATCATTTGTTGCTAAGGCGCATTAAAAAGCCTATAGTGTTGACTTCTTGTAATCTATCTGATGAGCCTCAAAGTATCGAATGGGCAGCAAGCAAAGACAAAATTTCCTGCCTCACGGACTATGTACTGGATCACAATCGACAAATAGTCAATCGTATAGATGATTCTCTGGTCAGAGTCGTTGCCGACAAGCCTCGCATCCTCAGGCGCGCGAGAGGCTATGCACCGGCTCCGATCCCTTTGCCCTCTGGGCTTGCGTCAGTACAGGTCCTGGCTATGGGGGCCGAGCTCAAAAATACCTTTTGTTTGATAAAAGATGGCAAGGCCATAATATCTCAACATATGGGTGATCTAGAAGACGCTCTCACTTATAAGGACTATCAAAAAAACCTCAAGCTATATCAAAATCTCTTTGCTGCAAACAGCCAAATCATAGCGATCGACAAACATCCCGAATATCTTTCAAGCAAGCTTGGTAATATGCTCGCTAAGGAGCAAAATCTACCCGTTTGCGAGGTGCAGCATCACCATGCTCATATAGCAGCCTGTTTGGTCGAAAACGGTCGTTCTCTCGATGCCCCGCCGGTCTTGGGCATAGCTCTAGATGGACTGGGCATGGGCGACGATGGCGAGCTTTGGGGTGGAGAATTTCTCCTGGCAGACTACAAACAATCTAAAAGACTTGGTACTTTTAAACCTGTCCAATTGCTGGGCGGTACCCAGGCCATGCGCGAGCCCTGGCGCAATACATTTAGTCATTTGATGGCAGAAATCGGCTGGAACCGCTATCTGCTCGATTATGCAGATCTCGAATTGACGCATTTTTTGAGCAAAAAAAATCTGCCTGCTTTTGAGTCGATGTTGGCTAGCGGTATCGCATCTCCCAAAGCCAGCTCCTGCGGGAGGCTATTTGATGCAGTTGCTGCAGCCTGTGGTGTCTGTAGAGAACAGGTGACCTACGAAGGGCAAGCGGCAGTCGAGTTTGAAGCCATAGCATGTAAAAAAGAACTGGCCCTGGACGACGAAGAGCTAATTTATCCATTTGGCATACCACTTCTTAAAGAGAGCGGCATACCTTATATCGAACCTGTCTCGATGTGGCAGGCCTTGCTTGGCGATCTTATACTTGGCACTCCGGCATCTGTAGTTTCAGCTCGTTTTCATAAAGGTCTGGCTCGAGTTATCGTCAAAATGGCCAACAAGCTTGCCTTCACGGGTGAAAATGCATTGTTTGATACTGTCGTGCTGACAGGTGGTGTGTTTCAAAATGCGCTGCTTTTTGAGCTCGTATCAAAAGGTCTAGAGCCAAACTTTCGCGTGCTCACTCATAGTCAGGTGCCAGCCAATGATGGTGGTATTTCTCTTGGTCAGGCAATCATTGCTGCCATTCGTGCACAGCAGCAGTACAATCAATAAGTAGAGGAGAATCATCAAATGTGTCTTGGCATTCCAGGTCAGATAGTGGAAATAATAGATGCAGAAAAAAAGCTGGGCAAGGCTGATGTGTCAGGGGTGAAGCGCGTCATCAATCTGGCTTGTATCGTGGATGAGGACAATCCTATCCAATCTACAATTGGTCAGTGGGTGCTGATTCATGTTGGTTTTGCTATGAGTAAAATCGACGAACAAGAAGCAAGCCGTACCCTGCAACTCTTAAACGAGTTGGGAGAAGCCCAGCGTGAGATTTTGGAAATGGAGCTAAAGCAACAATAAAAATACTGACCAATGTAAAACGACCCCAGCTCTGCCAGCCAACAAGGGTGCGCAAATATCATGAAGTACGTCGACGAATTTAGACAACCGGAAAAGGCCGAAGCGCTCTTTAAAGCGATCGACAATCTGGCGGCGCCTCTAAGCGACAAGCTCGCTAGGGCTGTGCACATAATGGAGTTTTGCGGTGGCCACACTCATGCAATTTTTCGTTTTGGTTTGGAGCAGAGGCTTAGCAAGTCGGTCGAATTGATACACGGGCCAGGCTGTCCGGTATGTGTGCTGCCCATGGGCCGTGTTGATGACTGTGTAGCACTGGCCGAGCGACCAGAGGTTATCTTTACTACATTTGGCGACGCCATGCGTGTGCCAGGATCGCAAAAGAGTCTCTTGCAAGCCAAAGCGGATGGTGCCGATATCAGGATGGTTTATTCTCCTCTTGATGCGCTCAACCTGGCTAAAAAAAATCCCGATAGAGAAGTGATATTTTTTGCCCTGGGTTTTGAGACGACTATGCCCAGTACCGCTCTCACCGTGCTGCAAGCCGCGGAGGGAAATATTTCCAATTTTTCTTTGTTTTGCAACCATATCACTACAGTGCCCATCCTCGAGTCTCTGCTGGATTCGCCGACCTTCAACATAGATGGCTTTGTGGTGCCCGGTCACGTTAGCATGGTTGTGGGCGAGAAGCCCTTTGCCACAATTGCCGAGCGCTATAAAAAACCGATGGTGATTACCGGGTTTGAGCCATTGGATATTTTGCAGTCTTTGCATATGCTGCTTGTGCAATTGCAATCCGGCAAACCCTGTTTGGAAAATCAATATGCGCGTGTGGTGCAAAAGGCTGGCAATATACCTGGACTGATGGCCATGCAAAAAGTATTTGAACTGAGAGAAAAGTTTGACTGGCGAGGACTGGGAGAGATCGACAAGTCAGGAGTCAAGATCACTGAAGAATATGCAGCATTTGATGCGGAGAGAAAATTTGCGGTACCTAATCTTAAGGTAGACGATCCCCATGAGTGTCAGTGTGGCGAAGTGCTGAAAGGAGAGATAAAGCCCTGGCAGTGTAAAGTGTTTGGTGCACCGTGCACCCCACAAAATCCGCTCGGCGCTCTTATGGTTTCATCTGAAGGAGCATGTGCGGCATATTATTCGTTTGGTAATACCAAAGAGCTTTTAGATAAGCGGCAAGAAGCAAGGCCAAGCAAGTAAGCAAATGAACAAAGGCAAAACAATAACTATGGCTCATGGAGCCGGCGGAAAAGCGATGAAAGATCTCATCGAAGAGTATCTCGTCGGCCAATTTGCAGGCAAATTTTCTGCTCCATTAGAGGACCAGGCGCGCATCGATCTTTCAGAAATCCTCAAGCATGACAATATGCAAGGAGGTAAGCTTGCCTTTACAACCGACTCATATGTCATCTTTCCTCTCTTTTTTTCAGGTGGTGATATAGGTCGGTTGGCTGTGGCGGGCACTGTCAACGATCTTAGTGTCGGTGGGGCTAAACCACTTTACCTGAGCTGCAGCTTGATAATCGAAGAAGGATTTGCTTTAGATGATCTACGAAAGATTGTCGCCTCTATGTATGAAACTGCAAGAGAGGCAGGTGTAGCAATAGTAACTGGCGACACCAAAGTGGTGGAAAAAGGCGCTGCTGACAAGCTTTTTATCAATACAGCTGGCATTGGACTGATACCTTTTGGCGTAGAGATCAGCGTTGGAGCAGCCAAAGTCGGCGACTCAATCATAATCAATGGCACTATTGGCGATCATGGTGCTTCGATAGTAGCGAGTAGGCAGGATCTGGCACTCGAGACAAGCATACAATCAGACTGCCGTCCTCTCAACCACTTGATACAGTCGATGCTGGTTGCTTCTAGCGAAATACATTGCTTGCGCGATGCCACCAGGGGCGGTGTGGCGACTGTCTTAAATGAGTTTGCAGAAGCTAGCAGAGTCGGAATCCGACTATATGAAAATGCATTGCCAATCAAAGACGAAACTAGGGGCATATGCGAAATTCTCGGACTCGATCCGCTCTATTTAGCCAATGAAGGCAAGATAGTCGCAGTTGTGGCAGCGCAGTCCGCTGGCGTTGTCCTTGATGCCATGAAACAACAGGGCTTCGATCAAGCTGCCATTATTGGCGAGGTAATAGCTGCTGAATCTCCACAGGTGACCATGAAAACTATATTTGGCGGAGAGAAGATGATAGATCTGCTGACCGGCGATCAACTGCCAAGGATCTGTTGAAATGCACGAATTAAGTATCACCAAAAATATTGTCGCTATAGTAAACGAAAGAGCGAAGGGGCGAAAAGTAGTGCGGGTGCAGCTGGAGATCGGTAAACTCTCTGCGATAGTGCCTGAAAGTATTCGTTTTTGTTTCGATGTCTGCGCCAAAGATACTTGTCTATCAGGAGCAAAACTAGAAATAACTGAAATTTGGCCGATTGGTCGTTGCCACAGTTGCCATCAAGACTTTTCTCTAGATTTAGTAAATGCTCAGTGTCCATGCGGTTCGAGACAATTTGAATGTATCACCGGTCAGGAAATGAAAATCAAAGAAATGGAGGTCGAATAATGTGTACTACCTGCGGTTGTTCGGACGATGCTACACCGAGAATTGATGGTGTCCATCAGCATCTGCACGAGCATACACATGATCACTCGCATGGAGAGATTACACATAGTCATGCTCATAGCCACGTGCATGACCATGATCATGTGCACGACCACGACCACGACCACGACCATGGACATACAGCTACTCGCTCCATCTTGAAATTGGAAGAAGATATCCTCGCCAAGAATAACCTGATCGCTGCAGAAAACCGTGGATTTTTTGCAGGTAGAAAGGTATTGGCTATCAATCTGGTCAGCTCACCTGGATCTGGGAAAACCAGTCTTCTAGAAGAGACCATAAGAAGCCTGTCCGCGAAAAAAGCCATTGCTGTCATCGAAGGGGATCAGGAGACTGAAAATGATGCCCAACGCATAAGAGCTACCGGAGTCAAAGTCGTGCAGATAAATACGGGCAGCGGTTGCCATCTAGAAGCAGACTCGGTTGCTGTAGCAATAAAAAAAGTAGATCCAGAGCAGGGCTCGATTGTTTTTATTGAAAATGTCGGGAATCTTGTTTGTCCCGCGCTTTTTGATCTTGGCGAAGCAGCCAAAGTGGCAATGCTCTCAGTAACTGAGGGAGAAGATAAACCTTTAAAGTATCCCCACATGTTTCGAGCTGCAACCGCTCTTATCATCAATAAAATAGATCTCCTGCCTTATCTAAAATTTGATCTTGAAAAATGTAAGGAAAACGCTTTGAGAGTCAATCCAGCGCTGAGGATATTTTGCCTTTCAGCGCAAATGCAGGTCGGCATGGATGCCTGGTGCGATTGGTTAATCGATAGATCAAAGTAAGGCTCTAGTACGGGATCACGGGTGTCTTGCTGTGAAGCCTTTGCCCTAGAGTCCATTAGCCGACAAGCTTATACTGATGACATTTGACGCAGGAGTAAAAGAAATCAGAATGTTGCGCTTAAATGGTAATGAATTGGGCGGCAGTTCGATTGGAAATGCTTGACGAATGGCTGAGCTTGCTTTGATATCATCGATCTCATTGCCTGAGGACCTGACGATTTTTAGATTTGTTGGCTTCAAAATCCAATTCTCGTCGGCCAGAGCCTCTTTGCTTAACGTCAAAGAACATATGATTTGTTGTTGTAGTTGTTGGAGTGCGTATTTGGAGGTATGAAAGCGTACGCCTGAAGATATCTCTGGACTAGGTGAAATAATTAAATTTTGAAGCACATGATGCCCAAATGTATATAGCCATCGTTTCAAGGCAAGTTCAGCTTTGGTGGCTGCTGGGTTAAGCTGTACCGCCACTCCATAGTTGGGCGGATTTGCCAGAGTGCTTGGGATGCAAAAAGTCGTAATGGCTGAAATGACAAAAGTTTTGAAAATGGGCATCCGCATTATCTATGATTACCTGGAAGTAGTTCTAGTGCCAGCTTACATCAACAGCACATTAAACATGTGCCCATCGGGATCGGCAAAACCACAGTAATAATAGCCATCTTCATCATAGCTTGCTGGCCTAAAAACCCTGCCTCCAAGCCTTTCGGCCTGGTCTGCCCAGGCTGCGATTTCTTCTTTCGTTTCAGCAGACAGCGAAAACATCACCTCGTTGCCTTGACCTAGATTTGCTATATCGCCATTCATCGCCCATTTCAATTTATCTTTTTTAAAAAAATTGATGACAAAGCCGTCCTTGCCAAAACGCAGACTGGTCAGGGCGTCTGACGGTCGTGACATATTGGATTCAAATCCTAGACCGGTATAAAAGTCAAAGGTCCTCTCAAGATCATCGACACCAAGATTTGCCCAGATTTTAACAGCCTTGACTTTTCCGATTTCCATTATTTCCCCCTCACTGCCACCGTCGCCTTGCGCAGAGTGCGCTCACCATTGATCACCACCACCGTTTCTACCCGCGCATTTTTTGCTTCTGGGTGCAGTGACAACAAATATCTCGCAGCAGTTTTCATTTCATTGTCGGTCGCGAGATTGCTAAATCGATTTTTGCCTTCCTCGCCACCAGGCACCGGCACTGGTTTGCCGTCTACATAGCAATGTACGGCGATGGCCTCTTGCCTGAGGATAAACATGCCAAAAGACCAGGGTGCCCGCGCAAACAATGTGAGAGTCCGGCAATCGCGAGTTTCCTCATTTGGCCAGTAGATGCGCAGAGGCATGGCGATCTCCAGTGTGATCATTGCTAGGGCTGCTATCGTGCGCAGATTGGTTGCAAGCCCTGGCTTGGGCATCTCTGCAGCCCCATCGCCTGTGCCATCAAAAAATGCAAGATAGCCGACAAACATATCGATGGTAAAGAGCAGCAGCAATGGCTCCATTACTACCGTGATGCCCAGGTGCAAGATCAGTCCAAGGATGACAGCCATCATGCGTGTGCGTTTAATGCAGAGACCGAGGCCGATGCAGACCTCGCCGACTAGTGTGATCAATGCCATGGCCTGCCAGGCTGCATCTGGTAGGCCAGAGGCGATTTGCATCACGGTCGATTTGCACCAGTCGTTGCAGGCAAAGCCATCAGCAAAAAATTGTTTAAATGTCAGTCCCGACAAAAAATCAGGATAGAGTGCGCGGTGCAGCACACCAAAGAGATAGCAGCCGACGATGGCGATCTGGATGATGCGTCTCGTGGGGCTCTTGCGGCCGGGCGTAGCGAGTCCGAGCGCAAAGAGAAAAATAAAATCAAGTAGTATCCAGTGCCATGACGCTATGAGATAGTCGCGAGAACAATAGTAGGCGAGTGCCAGGCTCATCAGGAGTGGCATGAAAGGCCGATGCCTATTTAGGACCATGGTAATGGCAAAGATGTTAAAGATGGCAAAAATCAAGATGTTGACCGGCTCGGGCGGTAGAGGCAAATCGAGCGGTCGATTGCCCACCCACCAGGTAGGTACGTTGAATGGTCCGGGATAAGGGCCTCCGCAGCCCGCGTGCGTGTACCACCAAACGACCATGCTGATGGGGATGCTGACTAGGCCAGTGAGGCGTGCAATCCAGGCAGTGTAGCCGGGTGGTGTATACAGGTGATCTTGGACGATCTTTGAGATGGAGTTAAATGCCATGATTTATTGCACCTTGTAAAAAATGACGGCAAGGTCGTCCGCGTATACTCTGCGCCAGTTGCTGTCTTTGAAGAGAGCCATGGCGAGCGGATCTTTGGGCTCGATAAAAACATATTTAAAGTCGAGTTGAGGTTTGTAAAACTCTGCTTGCCAGTTTTGTTTACAGTTGATGATGCGCCAAAAGCGCAGTCTAAATGGCATATCAAAAAGAAAATATCGCGAGTCAAAATAGATCTGCGGGCGTTTTTTTGATTGCCAGATCAGTACATTGCCAAAGTGCGGAGTGTTAAAGATGTGCTCGCTATCAGCACCTGTGTGCAGGTGCTCGTCAAGGTATGCCACTGCCTTTAGTGGTGGTTCAAATGCTGCGCTGCCCTGAGGAATGGTCGGTGGGATGACGCGAGTCATCATAAGGGCCCCCAGGGCGGTAAGGGTTATCCAGATGGTATTGGTAAATGTTTTGCGCGCACCAAATATAGTGACCCAAAAATTCCCCTCGCCTCCCTCTTTTTCTCCCTGGCGGCTGGCGCCGCGCATAAAAACCGCGAGCGATGCGGCCATCATGATGAGGGCAAGTGATACGGAGCGATTGCTTTTGAGGGTCATCGTTACGGCAGGTATGGCCATGGCGAGCGCAAACCACCATTCGGGCGAGATGCGAACTAATCCTGCGATTTTATGCTCTCTATATAAAGTCAAAAATCCCTTTGCCGCATAAAATGCACAAAGGATCACCAGAGCAAAAAATGGCGTGTAGACCGGCGATGCGACGTGTCCCCAGTTTATTGGTGCGAGTTCGTTGATGGTGGTGTTGATGGGATTAAAAAATAGAGATGGCAAAAAAGTCCAGAGCTTGATGCCATAAGGCGTGGCCATGGTGGCGATGGTGATGGAGGCCAGGGCGGTGAGTAGCGTGTTGTCTAGTTTGCGCCAGGCAATGGTGCAGGCGATGAGGGCTATGAGGCAGAGGGCAGGGGCGAGTGGAAAGAGGCAGTGGCTGTTGGCCCAGATATTGGAAACTATCGTCAGGATGCCGATGAGACGCCAATCGGTGGTGGTCTTTGCGCTGGATCTTGAGAGCATGTAAGCGAGGAGTAGCTCTATCTCGATGGCACAAAAAAATTGGCTGACGATCTCTGGTCTGATGCAGAGATGGCTGAAAGAGCCAAAAAGGATGGCGGCGCAAAAAAAGAGGGGCAGAGCGCCTCTGATGCCGAGGCGGTCAAAGAAACGGTAGGGGGCAAGCCCAAAGGCCCATGATTGGAGGATGGCCGCAAAGACTAGGATGCCTGGCGCGGAAAAGACGTTGTAGATCTGATAGAGGACTAGCTCAAAGAGCCATTGATAGACGACGTATGAGAGTCCAGGCATATCGGCCTGGGGAGCGGCAGCAAAGAGAAAGGGGTCGGTCGCTGGGATGCCGCTTTGCGATATCTCCCTGCCCATGGCCAGCAAGAAACAAATGTCTGGCTCTCGCAGTACAAGCCCGGAGATGCAGCTGCCATACAAAAAAGGCACTATTAAATACAGCGCCACCAATATCCGACCGATAGGTGCTTTATCGCTCAAGCCTCGCTCCGTGCCGACTTTACTGCCTTATACACTTGATACCCGCAAATAACGATGCCGATCGTCAAATAAGGAAATAATATTTGACCGGGTAAAAGTCCTATCCACCCTCCGGCGAGATTGGCGAGCCAACTAAGGGGAGACAGTCCGATAAACCACAAGGCGAGTGTGCGATCAAAACCTCGCAAAGCAAACACACGCACCGGGTCCAGGGCTTTGAGTGCAAGCGCCATGGCTGGTCCGAGGATCATGAGGTCATAGCCGAGCGCATGGCTGCTGGAGACGATGGCCGTAAGCAGCGTGCAGACAAGGGCGGGGCCGAGAGTCTGGTGTCTGATCTTGTCGGGCAGATCGACCGTTTTGCGCCAGAGCCAAAATATGCTGGCTAGGCCGATAAGATTGGTGGCGGCGAGCGCAATGCGTGGGATGTGTGGCGAGATTGATTCGATCGAGATAATGGTTGAGCGGTCGTAAAACAATTGTCCTTTGTCGTAGGCGTCCAGGATATTTTTGAGTAGGTGCGGATAAGCGGAGATTGTGGGCCAGCCGAGATAGATGATGGCGGCAATAAAAAAAATGCCGATGAGCCCCAGCGAGCCGACAAAGGCGAAGCCCTGCCTGCGGCCGGCCTGGATGGCCATGAGGGTGAAAGAGTGGTGGGGTTTGATGAGAAATGCCAGGGCCGTCAGTGTGGCCTGGAGACGCATGGATGATGGGTTTTTGGTGGATCGAAAAGCCAAAAGAAAAAAGGAGGCGGCAAAAACAGCTGTAAGCATGGCGGCAGATTGGCCGAGGTAAAAATTGAACCACACAGGCCACGAGCCGCAGTAAATGAGCCAAAAAAGCAGTCGATCAAAGCGAGTGAGGTCTTTGTTGCTGCTGAGCAATTTTTGGATGGTGATAAACAATAGGAGGGCGGACAGTGCAAGCCAGATCGAGACGGCAGGGGCAAAGCCTATGAGGGGGAGCCAGAGGCAAGCGGTGATAGTGGCCGGGGAGTATTCGCCGACTCCGAGCAATGGGCCAAGATAGCGAGGATGCCCCGAGGCGTTGGCACGGTCTAGCAAGTGACGCATGTGGTCTTGCTGATCGGCCGGGATGTAGAGGGATGGGCCAAAATGATTGGCGGCCATGTCCGCAAGCGTGTAGCACTTAAAAAAATCGGCATAGTCTGTCGGCAACTGGCGCACGTAGCCATACTTGGTGCAGTCGCTCCGCCATCTCTCTATAGCGCTACTGGCAAAGGCCAGGTGCGGTACGTAGAGGGCGAGCACCAATAGTAATGTCATTATCCGAGCCAGCATTTTCATGCTGCACCCTTGTCGTGGAGCATTTTGTTGGTCTGCAAGGTGGCGATGACGCCCATGGCACTAAAAACCGGGAGCCAGATCATGCCGGTATAGACAGTGTTGCATAGCAAAGTGGCCCATGTAAAAAATGGAAAAGTGATAAAAAGTATCGCCCACCAGCGGTCAAGACGAGATGGCAGCGCCGCTATCCGGCTGGGTGCTAGTACAGGTAGAGTCATAGCCCAGGCTGTAGAAATCTGCATGAGGTCATAGATTTGCCCGTGGGTGCTGCAAATGAGTGAAATGATGAGGGAAGCAGCCCAGGCATGTGCATAGATAGGAGCGATCCCCTGGTCGATGGTTGCATCTGCTTTAGCGAGGACTTTGCGCCAGAGGCGGTAGACGTAGATGCCACCGAAAATGGTGACGATGGGCATAATAAATCTTGTGGCAGGTGCGCCGACTGCATAGTAAAAAGGTGATTGCAGGCTGACTGTGGCATTTTGATTCATGATGCGGTTGAGAGTCGTGTCATAGGAATGCAATATGTGCCAGAGTGCCGCTGGATATTGGAGCAAGGTGTCGATGCCCATGATGAGTGCAGCGGGTATGGTGAGGATGGCGAGGGCGGCGGCTAGTATGCAGAGTGTCGACCAGCGGCGTGCGGCGAGGCACATGATGAGAGGCACGACAAGGTGGTGAGGTTTAAGTATGCCCATTATGGCCATGGTAGTGCCGGCAACAAGCGCGGACCCTCGTCCCTTGCGCAGCCAGGCCATCAAAAAGATACCTAGCAGGCCGCCCATAACAGCTCCGGTCTGAGCCATAAAAAAGTTAAACCAGGCTGGGCCTGTCGCGAAAAGCACGGCAAAAAATCCGATCCAGTGGCTGCTGTTGCCGCCTATGGAACGGCGTCCGAGGAGGAGGCTGGTGCCGATGACGAGGGCAAATGACAGAGGAAAGAGTATAAAAAGCAGGATCTGATGAAAATACAAATATGTGAGAGGGATCATCAGAGTGACGTATTGGGGCGTATACTCCGAACTGCCTTGCATCTCATCTATATAGGGTTCGTCGGGCGGTTTATCCTTGAGCAGGTAGGCGCGGATGTGGTCGTGCTGGGATTTGGGCTCCCAGGTCTTGATGCCCATGCCTTCGCGGGCCATGAGAGCACAGTTGTAGACCTTGAAGCCATCAGCAAAGACAACCGATCTCTTGCGCATGGATGTGGCCATGTGATGGTCTGATTGGAGCCATTGGGTGTAATAGAGCATGTAGACGACATTTGGCACCCACATGATTGTGAGGGCGAGGCCGATGAGGAGTTTCTCTGTCGTTTTCAAAATGCTTTAGCTAAAATAGGCGAAACGAGTAGGCAGGACACTGCATTTATAACCAATGCCTCAGGCTATTTCAAATAATCGCGATTTTTGGATCTTTATGACGCTCAATGCGGCTCTTGGCATTGCCCAGGGCTTGTTGACGATCTATGACCTGGATATGTCCGACTGCATCTCCTATATGGATATCTCCACTTTTTATCGCAATGGCGATTGGCGGATGGCACTCAATAGCTACTGGAGTCCCATGTATTCGTGGCTCTTGGCTTTGCTTTCTCTGGTCTGGCCTGTCGATCCATATTTTAAGATCGCAATTTTTAAGGCCGCAAATCTCCTGGCGCTTCTTGCAGCGGCTTGTTGTTTTGATTTGCTCGTCCAGAGGCTAGTGACAAGTAAAATGCTCTCGAGCGACCTTGCCTGGCCGGCCCGCTTATTTTTTATTGCAGCAAATGTCTTTGCTATTGGTGTATGGCGCGATACGCCGGATATGTTGCTGAGTGCATTTTTGTATTTAGCCGTTTATCTGGCGCTTGGCCGATCGGCTCGAGGGGCCTTTGCTGCAGGGTTAGCGCTAGGTGCTGCGTTTTTGACCAAGGCTGCGGCCCTGGCTGTGGTGCCCGGTTTTTTGCTTTGCTGCATCAAGGTGCCTCGTCGTGCGGTGGCCTGTATAACGGGGCTGTTATTGGTGGCAGCGCCTTTTGTTACTTGTCTATCGCTTAAGCAAAAGCGGCTTGTAATCAGTGATGCTGGGGCTCTCAATTATGCCTGGTTTGTCAGTCGAGCAGCAACGAGTCCGCACGCTTTATACAAAAATGAGGCGCACAATTTTGTGCATCCTGCTCAGGTGGTTATTTCGGAGCCGCAGGTGTTTTTGTACGATGGGGTTTTCGAGGCGGCGACCGTGCCGACGCATTATTTTCCACCGTATTGGTTTGCGGGGCATGCAAATATTTTTGATCCTGTGGCGCAGGCCTGGGCAACTGGATTTAGTCTGTGGTTTTATGTGATCTCCTTTTTTGTGTATCTAGGGATTGCTCAACTGGTGCTGGTTTTTACTGGTCGCAAGGTTAGCCAGAGTCAAACCGTCGATCCGCCTCCTATGATTTTGCTTTTGCCTGCAGTATTCGGTCTGGTGGCTTATGCGGTGGCGCTCAATATGTACACGCCCTTTACGATCAGGTATGTGGCGCCTTTTTATGCCTTGCTCTTTATCTTTTGGTCGTCGATGGTGGCAAAAAAATATGCCAATCCTCGTCCGGCCGCTTTTGTCTTTGTGATTGCGTTTGCTCTCTACGCCTTGTTTTCGACGCGGTCGGCTGCAGTGTTTGCGCGGCTCGCCCATCCGGATTTGGTAGATCATCAGGCGGTCTGCGCAAAATGGTTGCAAGAGGATCAGGGTGTGCCGCGGGGAGCAAAGGTGGCGACTCTGGATATCCCGCGTTCGCTTGGTTGGGCGGTGATCGGAGGTATCCGGGTGGTGGCCGATCTGCCGGATGCTGCCGCTTACAATGCAAATGCGGCTTGTCTGGACCCAGCCTTAAAGAGAGTGCTGGGAGAGAAAGGCATAAAGGGTATGGTGGCTGCATTTTTGCCTGCAGGAAAGGCCCCGGCGAGTGGGGGGTGGGTAAAGTGCCCAAATGAGAACTTCTATTTTTTGAAGTTTGCACCTAAGCACTGAGGTTATCTGGGGACAAGGGAGACCATATAGCCGCCCCGCTCATAGAATGCGGGGCTCACTATATGGTAATCCCCTGTTGGTCACCGATAATCCTTTGCAGTGAAAGATGCAAAGACTTAAAAAACTGATGGGCAGGTGTTAGATTTCAAAAAGGATAGACCCAATGATGAGACGCCCTTTGCGAAGCACCGGGGCGGCGATCATTGGGTCTGTCCTTTGTCCGTCATTACTCTACCGGCAGTATTCGGAGCTGTCCTATATCCTCTAACTACCTTGCTGCGCCGCCTGCTTCAACAGCTCTTTATTGGTAAATGTGATCGGCATCTTGTAAGGCGTAGCAATACTCGCAATGGGAGTGCCTATTATTTCGATCATGCCTTCATCGATATTGCCTACGCACATGCCAGCTAGTTTGATGTAATTGATCTCTTGCGGCTTGAGAGTCAGGATCCTTGCGCATGTCGCATCCACAGCAGCTAGATCCTGTCCAAGTATTACCTGGCCTAGATGCTTGGCGGTGCCATTGATTGGGCCATCGCCCTCCATTGTTTCGATACCATCCACGATTGCCATGGCCGGCTTGACCAGGTGCTGCAGATCGATGATGCTGTGCGGGATCCCTTTGATGTGCAAGAGATTTTTAGGCCAGCCATATTTGCGTCCAGGGACTGTACCAAAGAGGTTTTTCATCGAGCAGGTCATGCCGACCCAATGGTGGGTTTTAAGCTTGGGCACGCTTATCACGGCATCGGCATGGACAATGGTTTTTGGTAGATAAAAATGCTTGAGGCCGGTCAGCCCATCGGCATTGTCTAGTTTTTCGATATCGTCGAGATTGAGATCCACAAAAGGTACTCCCATCTCGCGGCAAGCACCACCCAAACCTGTCACATCCAGAAGAAACTCGGTATCGCGCATGTGTCCTGGGCCTTCGGCAACTATCACCTTGCCGGCGCCGAGATCCTGGACCATGGCGATGGCCGCCCTGAGCAAGGCCGGATTGGTCGTTACCGGCTTGTCTGCGCGATATTCGACCATGTTGGGTTTAAGCACAACAGTCTTGCCTTTGAGATCTGGCCAAACAAATTTTGTGCCAGCCAGAGACTCCTTTATATGAGCATAGATGTCGCCACTATAATCAGCTACGGGCACGACCGCTACTTGCGACATACCCTGCCGCTTGCGTGCGATCTGACTCTGAGTGAGCTTTAGCGGTATATCACGCGTGATTTTTGAGTCGCCACCACCAGAGCAGCCTGTCAATCCGGCTGCGCTTGCGCCCGCCCCTGCAACCAATGCCGCCCCGATGAGAAAGTCCCTTCTATCGACCTTCGCACCTTCTTCTTCTGCATTTTTATCTTGATTTTCTTTGTCTTCTTCCATATCCATCTCGACAGATTATTTCATCATCAACAACTGATCGTCGGTATCCAGGGCGGTTTCCAATGCCAAAAGAGCAAGCGCTGTTACAAGTACGGAAGAATCATGACCAAAGCTGCCATCATCTTTTTGACGCGCCATCAGTTGTTTGAGCTCGCGATCAAAATTGGTGGCATGCGATTTTTGGTAGGCAGCAAGTGCGAGGATCGACATGGCAAGCGCATGCGCGGAGCTGTCCGACTGCGATTGCTTGCTTAGATAATGCACGGCCTGATCTACTTTTTTGTCGTCTCGACGATTTTGCAGGGCCAAAAGTGCTTCGGCTGTGGTCAAGCGATAGGACGGCAGGTAGGCGCCTAGAGTGATGTTGTTGCCGTGATTCCATCCACCATCGATGCAGTGGTGATCGAGGATGAAGCGCTCGGCCAACTCGATCATCTCGCCAAGAGCACCTTTTTTGGGCTGATTGGGGATCTTTGCGGCCATCAGGCAATAAGCAGTAGGTTCTATCCAGTGAAAGCACTCCGGATCCCACGGCCAGCCGCGCGAATAATCGAGGCCGGAGCGACCTTTTGTGAGAAATAGCAAGAGTCTTGCCGTGGGGCCATAAAAATCTGTGCGGCTCTCTAATAGATAGTCGAGGCCGCGGCGGCTGCTCATTGCCAATCTTTGCTCGCTGGCCAAGGCTGGTTTCAATCTCGGCATTGCCACTCGTAGCGCAAGTGTTGCCGGACCAGACGTCCAATCCGGTCGACCGGTGTCCTGACGTGTCGCCCAGCCTCCTTTTGTGCCCTGGCTATTGGCGAGTGCGCGTAAGGCATCAGTCAAAGCTGGCAAAGCAGGTTCTGCATTTTTGCAAAGAGCGATGGCCGCCCATGCCGTGGCTTCAGTAGATGGATCTCCGGATGCCTTATATGGAAAGAACCCGTCTGTACGCTGCACCTTTTTGAGGTATGCGCGTGCTTTATCTCTGGTGATTGAGAGTTGATCCATGTTTTTATCGTATCTGCTAGCAAGGCTCGCGAGCGATTGTAACGGAATAATGAGCAAGTATGCGGCAAATTTTGGACAGTTTGTCCTTTTGAAATGCCGCTACTTGGCAGGCCTAAAAAATTTATGGCCAAAATGTTGTGCAGGCAACAAAAATTGGCTTGACTGCCACTAGGCAGGTTGGGCTTGGCAAGCTAAGATCGATTTATCGGGTGTGAATCACCCGCCCAAAACCACCTGAACTACACTATTGGAGCAAAACGAAAACAAAACCGCGGTTTGATTATTTCAATGTCTGGGAATACATCAAACACAAGTAAAGCCCTCGATTAGGAGGTACCACATAGGTTAGATTTACTGGTCTCTGTGCTTTGCTTTTTATCAGTTACTAAATTTACAATTTCGCGGGTTCAGTGCTTTTTACACTTGGTACTTTAACTAGTTCCAATTTTGTGTAAAATGTACCCCTCGGATCCGTTGAAGGAGGTTTGCATGAGCGAAACAATTAACAGGTATGTTGCTGACGAGTCAGGACAAGGTATCACAGAATACGGCGCTATCTTGGCATTCGTAGCCATCCTGGTAGCTGTTGTATTTTCTATTACCCAAGGTGCTCTCACCGCCGCGATTTCTAAGGCATTCAGCTCGGTAGTATCCCAGTTGAACAACCTGTCCAACGTAGCAGCATCGGCCAGCTCCTAATCACAGAGCAGCTGATAAGGCCACGTACAGGGCCTGTTGAAGGTCAATCAAATGGTGGCAGATTGTACTGCCACCATTTTTTTTATTCCTCAGTCGTCAAGTGATTTTTGTTATTGGACCTTTCTGTCTGCCTTTAGTGGCGTCCTATTTATCAGCACAATTATCAGGGGGCAATTGTGAAAAGTCGTCAGGCAAAGGAACCGCTTGCCAGGTTGCTTGCGCTTTGCAGACGTGATGAAAACGGACAGGGTATTACCGAATATGGTGCCATCATCGCCTTTGTGTCGATCCTGGTGGCTCTTACATTCGGTCTGAGCAGCGGTACTTTACAGCCAGCGGTTTCCAAGGCCTTTAGCTCAGTATCGAGCCAGCTCAATAACTTGTCTGATACAGCATCGTCTTCTAGCTCTTGAGAGCTTGCTCGCTTCGCAAGCGCAAAGTTTTGTATGCCACCACATCGTGGTGGCAAAATATTTAACTCAAGTTTTGCACCGCAATGCTTGGCAGCTTGCTCTTTGTCTCAAAACGCCGATCGTGAGCCAGTCTTGCTGAGCGTGCTCTTTGGACAACTGAGCAAATTATCAGTACAATTGCGGCACGGTTGTCAGTGGCCGCGGGGCCTGCATTCACTAGCACAAAACGTGATACCCGGGCATCCATCAGGCTTTCTAGAAATCAAGCATCTATCGAGCGACGCATGCAGCGTTGATAGATATGTTGCGCCCGCGGGTACAACTTTTTTGGGCGTGGGCGGGGACATCCGTTGTCTCTGTTTCACTGATGTGCGTTAATAGTAGATGGTTAATCTTTCTCACAAAGAAAGACAGAAGGGGGAACCGTAATGAATCCATTACGTGCGTTATTTCTTCAGTTATCTCGAATGCCTCCAGCCCTGATGCTCGTTTTGATCGTCGGTTTGGCCGTACTCATCACTATGATGGTTACCTCCAACCAGGCTGCTCAAGAGAATCAGTTGAAGGCTAGAGAAGCTGACCTTGTCGCCAAAATGAGCGCCAAGGGTAAAGTGGTTTATGCCATCAAGGATATTCCTGAAGGCTCCACCATCCCAGTAGAAGCACTAGAAGAAAAAGAAATCGAGCAGAACAAGATTCCTATGGATGCTTTGACTTCGGCTTCGCTGGCTGCCGGTCGTATTGCCAAATATGGCATTCAGACTGGATCGATCGTATCTCAGCACGATTTGGCTCCCACCGGCATTTCGCTCGGTTTCGAAGCCAAATTGAAAGAAGGGATGAGAGCTGTCACCTTCGCAGTTGACAGCAACTCAGCAGTTGCTGGTTTTGTCACTCCTGAATCACACGTGGACGTAATTGCCATGGTTGGCGCAGGCGGCGACACCAAAGTTGCTCCCATCTTGTCCGATGTAGAAGTAATTGCAGTAGGCCAAATGTTCCAAAAGGCTCCCGGCGGCACCGCTTCCGTGGCAGCTTCATCTGTGACCGTTTCGCTTTCGCCCGAAGACTCCAACAAGCTCATCAAGGCGATGACTGCATCCAAACTTTATCTGACGCTCAGAAACGACAAAGACCACACTCCGGTTGCAACAGTTGACGTGACTTCACTCTTTGTGAAGCCCGCTGCTCCTAAGGCTGATATCGGCTCCTTGCCGCCTCCGTCTGCGTTGCCTCCGCCGCCCTTGCCTGGTGCGCCTGATGCAGGCCCCATGCCTATGGGTGGACCTGGTGGCATGGCGCCTATGGCACCACCGCCGCCTCCGCTGCACGAAATTGAAATCTGGTCCGGTAGTAAAAAGGATGTTCTTTCCGTACCCAAAGGCTAAATTGTTTAGTTCCGTAAGTATATGAAAGACATACCAAGTGAGATTTCCTGGCTATTGGGTAGAAATAGTTAGGGCTCCAACAGGGGGAGAAAGCTGAATTTATGAAACTGACCACACTGCTTGTCTGTGACGCTGGTTTGGACAAACGTCAGACCATCGAAGACCTTATTCACAGCCAGCCTTCATTGGCTCTAGTGAGCACGGTCTCCGGTAGCATGGCGCGAGAACAGATTGGTAGCTTGCATCCCAAACTTGTGTGGATCGAGCTCAGCCCTGCTCCTGTACGCGGACTGTCTCTGTTAGCAGAGTTGCGGGAAACTTTCCCGCAACTCTACTTCTTCGTTAGCTACGAGGTTCCGGACCCCGAGTTGATCCGTACTGCGTATCGACTCGGGGCTTCGGACTTCTTGGATGCTGAGCGTTGGCGCACCGACCTCCCGGCCGCTGTGCAGTCCATCCAGCTCAAGCACCAATCCGAGTCCGTCTCGACTGCCGCCGGCAAAGTCATCGGCGTATTCAGTCCTACTGGTGGCATCGGTGCCACCACCATCTGTACCAACCTCGCCGGTTATCTCGGCAAGTACGGTGAGACCGCGATCGTCGACCTCGACCTCCAATTTGGCATGGTCTCGCACTATCTCAACCTGGAGCCTGCCTTCAGCTTGAGCACCATCGACTTTTCGCACACCAATTTTGACGCTACTTATCTGCGCAACCTGATGACGCGTTACGACGATAAGGTGAGCATCCTTGCAGCACCTCCAGAGTTGGAGGATATCGGTGATATATATGCTGCTCAGGTTCAAGAAATCCTCTATACATCGAAGCAAGAGTTTCGATTTACCGTTGTCGATCTGCCCAAAAACCTTTTGGACGAAAGGGCCATCGCCACACTCGACTTGGCCGACCATGTGCTCGTCGTAACCGAATACAACTGGGCTGCCATCCTCAACGCTCGTAAGTGTCTCGATACCTTTAAAGCGCACTACAACCAGGAAAAACTACTCCTGGTCGTCAACCGCTCCGAGTGGCTCCCACAAGACGTTTTGTCAGAGTGCCGTGCCAACCTCAACTATCCGGTCTTCCACGAGATTCCAAACGATACAAAGACAGCCAAGTGGGTTAATAACCAGGGTCAGGTCGCTCCCGGTCACACTCCATTGGGCAAAGCACTCGATTCACTGGCACGTCGTCTGGCTGGAGAGCAACAACTGCTCCTCACCCAAAAAGAAGGCGGCGGCGCAGGCGGATTCAAGCTTCCAGCGATCTTCGGCAAAAAGAAATAAAGGTGGTGGGCTAAATGGGCGACGAGAGAAAGGATCAAAATCTTCCTGCAAAACCTACATCGTCTCTTATGGGTCAATTAGTGCGGCAAAGGCAGGCATCCGATGTGGTGCCTGCTCAGCAGCAAAATACGGGATTGTCTCAGGGACAGGCTTCGACCAATGTAGGCGCTAGACCAGGTAGTGGTCCGGCACCAGGACAGAGCGGCATGGCACGTCCCCAGGGTGCCCAGACCGGCGTTGCCGGTCGACCCGGAGGTGGTGGTGGCGTCCCTGCGACCGAAGGTCCGACTAGATCGGACATCGAGCGTATCGATGCAAAAGAAGAAATGGGTTCGCACGGTCACGGTGGTGGCGGCGGCGATCCCCAGGGCGATATGGGCGGCAAGTTTTCTGCCAACCAACAACTGATTCGCGAACGCGAAAAGTTTATCATCGACCAATTGCGTAGAGAGTTGGACACATCGCGTCTGACCAATATCTCCGAAGACACCCAGGCTCAGGTACGGGCTCGTATCAGAGAAATCGTCAACTCGGACCCTGCTCCCTTGACCATGATGGAAAAGGGCATCCTATTGCAGAACGTCCTGGACGAGGTCTTTGGTTTTGGTCCACTCGGTCCTCTGCTCCGCGATCCCAGCGTAGGCGACATATGCGTCAACGCAGTCAATGCCATTTATGTAGAGCGTCATGGCCGTCTCGAAAAGACCTCGGTGGTCTTTGAGAACGACAGGCACTTGAGACAGACGATCGACAAGATCATCCAGCCTCTCGGCAGACGTCTAGACGAAAACTCCCCGATGGTGGATGCCCGTCTTCCTAATGGTTCACGTGTAAACGCCACTATTCCGCCAGTATCGATCGATGGTCCGACCATCACGATTCGATGCTTTGGTACTTCGATCCTCTCTCTTGGTCAGCTTTGCGAAAAAGGCGCCATGAGCGTGCAGATGGCAGAAGTGCTCAAGGCTTGCGTCAAGGGTCGTATCAACCTGATCATCTCTGGTGGTACAGGTTCCGGTAAGACCACTCTGCTCAACGCCCTTTCTGCTCACATCAACGCCCGCGAACGTATCATCACGATCGAGGACGCTGCCGAGTTGCGCCTCCAGCACGAGCACTGGGTCCGGATGGAGACTCGTCCGCCCAATACCGAGGGCCGTGGTCAGATCACACAGCGTATGTTGGTTATCAACTGTCTGCGTATGAGACCCGACCGCATCATCCTTGGTGAGTGCCGTGGCGAAGAAGCGTTCGACATGTTGCAGGCCATGAACACAGGTCACTCTGGTTCTATGACCACGATCCACGCCAACAACCCTAGAGACTGTACCAAGCGTCTCGAAAACATGATCCTGATGTGCGGTATGGAAATGCCGCAAAAGGCCGCTCGCGAATTGATCGCATCAGCCATTCAGGTCATCGTGCAGATCAGACGTCTCGAAGATGGTACTCGTCGTTGTACCGAGATCGCCGAGATCACAGGCATGGAAGGTGACACTATCGCCATCTCCACCATGTTTGCCCTCGAGCGCGAAGGCCGCGACCCGAGAGGATTCTTCAAGTGCCGTCACGTCGGTTCCGGCTTGCCGCCCAAGTTCCTCGAACAGCTCGAACAAGAAGCAGTGCCTTTCAAACTCGAGTGGTTGCGCTAAATCTGACCTTCTCGGCTCACCAGGAGTGCTCACGGTTCTCCTGGTGTTGCCTTATCTGGACTTCCTCCACAAAGATCTCGTGAGTTTTCCAAATGCAGCAAGCAATAATATTTGGTTCTATCGTCATAATCGGTCTGATGCTCATGGTGCTCCTGCGCCGAGATAGTGTCGACCAGTTATCGCGTCTCAGCAAGCAAAATCGCCGCATGGCCGAAAAGATGCGCGACTCGAGCGAAGGCGAGAGCATCTTTGTCACTCAAAAGGCGGACTATCTAGCACGACTCCTTGCCCAGGCCGGCATGGAAGCCCAATACGACAAGATGAGGACGCAATGGATCATGTTTGCCATAGGCGCAGGCATCATCGTCGCTCTCCTCTTTGTCCTCAACGGCGTGCCTGAGCTTTCTCCTGTAGGCTTTTTTATTGGCCTGCCAATCGGAGCTGCTGGTTTTATCTCTTATGTAGGTGAGCTGGCCAAGCGTCGTCAGGCACGCATGACCGAGCAACTGCCGCAGATCCTAGAAACAATGGTGTCCGCACTCCGAGCAGGTTCGCCTGTCATGGAGGTATTTAAGGTCATTTCCGAGACTGGCCCCGAGCCGATCAAAAACGAGTTTAAGCGTGGTCTGGTATCACTCCAACTCGGTAAACCTTTTAGAGACGTCATGGTAGAAATGTCTGCCCGTATCAAGGCTCCCGACTTTAAGCTCTTGACCCAGGCCATCTTTATCTCGCAAGACGTAGGTGGCAACCTGGCAGACGTTGTATCGACCATTGCCGAAGCTATCCGTGAACGTTTCAAACTCAGAGACTTTCTCAACGCTCTTACTTCGCAGGGTAAGGCTACTGCATCTTTTATCGGATGCCTGCCTTATTTGATCACTGTCGGTACTTATTTTCTTACGCCCTCTTACATGACTCCCTTTTTGAACCACCCAATTGCTAGAATCGTAATGATACTCCTCGTTTGCTGGGAGCTTCTCGGATTCTGGATCCTCCGTAAGATGGTCACCTTCGAAGTCTAACACTCAAATTTTAGGAATTAGTGTGCATCCATGCCAATGCCAGTTTTAGCAGTCTTAGTCTTTAGTTGCGTGGTGGCCTCTTGCCTCCTCGTCCTGAGACCTGTTTTTAGCACCTATGTCGACAACTACGGCGTGCGCTTGCGCCCACGCAAAGTCAACGAAGAAACTGGTGCCGAAAAACCAAAAGAGTCAGCACTGCTCAAATTGTGCGAGTTTGTCGGTACCTTTGCCCTGTCGCTGATGCCGGCCCTTGCCGACAAACGTACAGTGCAATTGCTCACCATGGCCAACTATCGTACTCCCAACCACATGGCTATCTTTATCGGCATCAAGACTTTGATTGTCGGTACCGTACTGGTCATGAGCTTTCTTGCAGCCGCCTCCAATCCAGTCATGCTCTTGGGTGGCTTGATCGGTTGCATCCCTGGCTGGATCCTCCCCAACTTTTTCCTTGCTGGTCGTGTTAAAGAGCGTCAAAACAATATTCTCCGCGAGTTGCCTATTGTTATCGACTTGATGATCGTATGCGCACAAGCCGGTCTTGGTTTGATGCTAGCTGTAGATAAAGTATCCAAAGAAGTAGTCCTGTCTTGCCCGACCCTCGCAGCCGAGCTCCAGCAGCTCATCTCCGACGTCAAAATCTTTGCCAAATCCGTTCCTCACGCTCTGCGCGAAATGGGTGAGAGATGCGGCGTAGACGAGTTAATCAACATGGCTTCTGCTCTAATCGCTGCAGAGGCCAAGGGTGCAGACATGTCCTATCCTCTGAGACAGCAAGCAGGAGCTTTGAGAGACCGTCTCAAACGTAAAAAAGAAGAAGAAGCCGGTAAGGTGCCGGTCAAGATGGTACCTGTCATCATGCTCTTTGTCATGCCTCTGATCCTCTGCCCGATGCTTGGTCCAGCCGTGGTAACCATCATCCAGGCTGTCGGTCCTATCATGAACGCCACCAAGTAAGCGCGAGTGGTTTTGGCTGATGGCTAGAGCAAACTATCGCTTTATCAATGAGACCAAAAATCAAATACTTGCAGAGCGAGCCACCATGGCTCGCTCTTTTTTTACTAGACTCAAGGGACTTTTGGGTACTCGGTCGCTCGAGCAAGGAGCGGGGCTGCTGATCGAGCCTTGTAAGAGCATTCACATGTTTGGAATGCATTATTCTATCGATGTGGTGTTTTTGGACAAATCCTACACTGTCGTTGGATTAGTACAAAATATAGGACCAGGCAAGATGTCTAAGGTCTTTGGCAAAGCTAGATCTGCACTCGAATTACCCTCAGGTACTATTGCCGCGACTGGCACCGCCCTTGGTGACAGGCTGGCTTGCGAGGGCGCTGAGGGCCAATAGCAATACTGCCAGATCGACAAAGGCAAATGGCAGAGTAATGCCGGTTTGTTGGCTGTGCGGCAAAAAAAATGGGAGCCAGCTGGCCAGAGGCAGTATGCTCATGCCGGTGGTCAATATCACGGCATTGGCTGGAGCGGTGATAGCTAAAAGGATCAATAGCACAGTGTCATAGACGTGCACATGCGGGCTGAAATACAAGGCAAAAACGATTGCTAGTGCTGGATTGGCAGTTAGCTTATTGGATGTGCTTAGAGTCACCGAACATATGATAAAGAGAGCGACTAGAGAAACCGCACAGGCAAAGCTGCAGGCTGTGAGTGCCGCGTCCTTGTCCAGACCGGCCAGCACCATCAACATAGCTCTGAGATTGGCCATTTGTTCGCCATAGGAGCCCGCGAGATTGGTAGCGCGAGCGGCATTTGCGATGACGCTCGGATAAATTGCAATATTTTGCGGGCCGATCACACAGGCAGCGACAATCAAGAGTACAGCCATGGCTAGTAATGACATCAGCACTATCTTGTAGCGTCTTGCAGCAAGAGCCTGCACACCCATAAAGACTGCGTATTGAGGCTTGATAGCAATCAACGCGAGTAATAGACCAGCAGCGAGGTTTTTTTTGCGCTGCCACGTCGCAATATACAGGGCCATGAGACCGAGCAGACCAAAGGTTGGTTGGCCAAGCGTCACTGCTCTAAACATTGGTGCGCAGGCCAGCGCGGCGAGTATATAGCAGATCGAGCGCCAACCTTTCTTTTGCACGCTGCACAGATAGAGGAGACCTCCTGAGCCGAGCAAAGCATTGGCCAGGACAAAGGCAATATAGGCTTGATGCGGTGGCAATTGCGCTAGCGGCATCATCAAAACAAAGTCTTGAGGCGGGTATTCGATATACTCTACCTTTTGACGATCGGTGGCATTGGCGTAGCTGGCCAGATATTTGTATTGCACGTCCGGGGCGTATGGTGAGTGCCGATCGTGGATATCAGGTGCTGAAGCCAGTTTGCCGCAGATGTAGTATTTAAAAAAGTCGATAAAGACGACGTGATTGTCTCTGCGTAATGATTCAAACTTGGCTTTGGAGCAGGACTCTGAGACAAAGACTATCGTCGCCATGCCCACCAGGCATATGGCGATGGCGTTGATGAAACTTGCAAATTTGGGCCAGCTTTTTGGGAGTGTGAGCCTCTTATTGGCCACTAAAGAATTCCTTCAGATCATTCTGCTTTTCTTCGCTGACATTCAATATTCCCCCGCGGGCATTTCTTTTTCGATGAAAGAGATGATCCGCTCTCATTTCTACACCACGTCGTTTCATCTCCTTTCCGAGCTCCATGACCTTTTCGGCTGGCCAATTGGCGCAACTCAGCTCGAGGATGCGCAGCCCTCGCATCTGCAATATGGTGGGAATGATGATTGGACTTGTGTTGCAACCGGTGAGATCCAAGTGCTTTAGCCGTCTTAGCTTTAACAGCATGGATAGGTCGCATTGAGGAATTTCGCAATGATTGAGATGGATAAATTCGAGAGTCTCCAGATTTGCTAGTTTTTGCATGTCATCTCGAGTGAAACTGCATCCGACAAGGGTGAGAGTGTGGATGTGTCGCGAACCGTACAAAGCCTCTAGGAGAGCGTTTTTGTCATTGATGTGGGCAATGCTGATTTCGTTCAGAGACTTGAGGTTTTGCATCCGCGCAAGGCCTGTGCCGGTGATATAGCTACCGGTCAATTGCAGTGCTTCGAGTCGGGGAAACTTGTCCAGGATAGGCACGATGCGATCGTCGGCCTCAGTGTCTCGGAGATTGATCCTGCGCAAGTCTGCGAGATGGCTGATCTTGCGTACTGTGTCATTGTCAGCCCTATGGCCAGACGGGAAGGCAATGCTCTGTATATCTGTCGGCAAGAAGCGCGCAAAGAGTTTTTGGTTGCGCATGAGAAAATCAGAGCAGTGAAAATTGACGGAAGCGTTGGCCGGGATGCCTATGAGTCCTTCTGCTGAGCGATCATGCATCTGGTCGTTGATAGAAATGCGACCAAGACTCTCTGACGCTGAGTCAAAAAATTGATAGACCCTGAATCTGCTGGGATGGCGAAAGCCGGCTTCTTCGGCTTCGTCGTTGGTCAATCTAAATGGAGCGTTGGCTGGCCTTGCGCGCCAAAAGTTGCGTGCGGGCCCGTTCTCGGGCACATTGGCAGTAGCCACTGTCATTAATGCCGATTGCTCATCTGTATTGACCTTGATATTGGCCATCTTGGTCGGAGTAAAGTAGAAGGCTGCGACAGCGCATAGAGCGCCGATCACGAGGGCCCCGATGCCGATCAGGACTGCTGCTAGCCATTTATTGGTGTCATTGGACTCGGCCTGTGTAGATATGCGGACCCTGTCGTAATCATGGTCATATTGATTGTCATCTTCAGCTTGATCTTGCAGATCCTCATCGGGACTATAATCCGCAATAGGTGCGGATCTGTGCAAGATTGAAAAATCTAGCGGCTTTTTGCGTCTTTCTTGAGGATTATCAAAAGTCAGAGTGATGCGGTCCCTTTCGAGATCAGGGTCCACCAAAAATCTCTGGCTGGTGGCTTGCAGGCGCTCGAGAGTGACGCTGGTGCCAGTGCCAATAGCTCGCTCGACTTCTCGTAGATCCTGGATGATATCGTTTGCCGATTGATAACGCGAGTCTGGTGTCTTGGCTAGCATGCGGTCGATTATTTGGGGTAATCCATCCGGAAAGCTCAGGTCTGGGCGCGCATCTCGCAGGTTTGGAGGGGGAGCATTTTGGTGCATCATCATGGTATCGATGGCGGTGCGCCCTTTGAACGGAGGTCGGCCTGTCAGAGCCTCGAAAAAAGTACAACCGAGAGAATAAATGTCGGTGCGATGGTCTACCTTGAGTCCAGCAGCTTGCTCCGGGCTCATGTAGAGAGGACTGCCGCAGACTTCGCCGACCTTGGTGAGGCCTTGACCATTGTTCTGATCTGTCAGTTTTGCAATGCCAAAGTCTACGACCTTGACCGAGAGAGGGTGCTGCTCGTCAGGAGGATCGACGACTATGTTGGCTGGTTTGATGTCGCGGTGCACGATGCCGCGATCATGAGCAAAGGATAAAGCCGAGCAGACTTGTTTAAAGACTGCGATAGCCTGGCCGGCCGTGAGCGGAAATCGCCTGATCGTCTCATCCAGGCTCTGTCCTGTAAGAATCTCCATAGTATAAAAAGGCTGTGCATTGTCGATCATGCCCATATCAAAGATACGCACTATATTTGGATGATCAAGGCGAGCAATGGCCTGTGCCTCGGTCTGAAAGCGGCGCCACGAGCTCTCGTTGACCTGGTCGGTGCGCAGGGTTTTCATTGCAAGGTCTTTTTGCAAAAAGCGATGATGGACTCTATAGACGGATCCCATGCCGCCTTTGCCGAGTGGAGCTATTACCTGATAGGTGTTGATGATGACCTGACCATTGGCCAGTTCGTACGCCTGCCCGTGGGCTGGGTTATTTCCGGTTTCCGATAATGGGCTGCCCAATGTGTAACCGTGCTAGCGAGGTGTCTTGAAAAGAACGGTTTGCGATATCTGAGAGATATCGCTAAAGCTAGAAGTCTGTATTCTATTAATACCCGCAAGATAAGTCGAGACCCCCCGAAAAATTTTTATCCGGCCTTTTGTCACATGATTTTCACGTGATTGGATCTAGATTTTTAGACAAGCCACGGCGCCAGGCGCACAGGCTGAGAGTTCTCCGGGGGGAGAGCGGCTGGCGAGATTTTTTATTTCGCTAGCCGATATTACAGAGCAGAGACGAGTGGTCGATTGTCAGAGGTGATTGGTGATTTGCCAGTACCCATATCGACCGCTCTTTCTCTTGCTAATTGCCTGTATTGCCCCGGCGCGACCTTGTGTACTCGTCTAAATGCCGTGCTAAAAGCAGCTTCGCTGTTATAACCTACAGCGTCGGCAATGGTGGCTATCTTGTGATCTTGTTCTTTAAGCATCAAGCCGGCCTTGTGCATGCGCCACATGGTCACGTATTCTGCAGGAGTAAAGTCTGTCATTGCTGCAAAACGCTGAGCAAATGCCGACCTCGACATGTCGCAGTGCTTGGCTAATATCTCGAGGGTGATAGTCGAGCCTGGATGCTCGTGTATGTAGGCTATGGCACGACCGATTTGTGGATCGATCAGTGCTTTGAGCCAGCTGCGCGATTCTTCGCAACGAGCTAGATTGCTTGCCATGTGTCTTATGGCCTGTGTCAAGAGGACTTCTGTTAGACGGGATACCGTAAAATCAATGCCCTGTCTGGCGCCCGATCTCTCTGACTCCATGGCGATGAGATTGATGGTGGCCAAAAGATTGGCATCGGCAGCACCATTTTGATTGTGGCCAAAAGATTGGCATCGGCAGCACCATTTTGATTGTGGATGTGGATCAACTCGGGTAAGGATTTGATCAGGGGATTGGTGTGATCCTGATCAAATTGAAAGCAGCCAATGATCAAGACACTATCGGCATCGGTGGTGATCTGCTTGGCCTCGTCGGCCGCTCCTGTTTGAAAATACTTGATGAGGTCGACGGTAGGTCGCCCGATAGCATCCGTCAGTCTGTAGCCATTGACACGTGGCAGCAGCAAAAAATCGCCCTTTTTAATAGATATCGGCTTTTGCTTATCTGAGTCTAGAGTGATGTAGCAATTTTTGTTTTGGTCTTGCTCTAGTACCAGACAATAATTGGCGTGTGTGCTGGGCTCCAACAAAAACCCCCATGGCTCTGTCAGGTGCAGGCGGCCATAGAGGGCTGATTGCAGGCGCATATGATGCAAGGTATCGGATAAGACATCCATATTTTTCTCCCGTTCCATTATTTTGCCACGTATCTGCTTGCATACTGGAGGCATGCTATCAAAGGGTGGTAACAATTTTTTAGATGCAGATCTGTCTCACTCGACTCGTGAGGGCGAGCATGCTGCGATCCGTCATGTGATTGCCCTTGTCGGTGATCGGGATCGTCCCAGGGACAATGGTGACCATGGTGGACAACTTTCCTTTGTGGCTGAAAGAGCCTTTGTCGGACAAGGTCAACGTTTGGCTCAATTTGAACGCGATATGCGAGCCCTGGGGCAAAGAGCCGGCCATGATGGGCTTAGCCAGGATCAAGTCGCCAATGTCTACAAGCAGGTGGGCCGTTTGCTCGAAGGACATGGATACAGCGATGGTGGCCTGAGTCGTCCGGCCAGGCTGAGGCTGGCCGAGCAAGTCATGCATCAGGCGGCCGTTCCGACTGATATCAATCAAGGACAGCACAATAGCTGTCAATTGGCCAGCCTCGAGTCCCGCATGTATACACGCGATCCAGAACGTGCCGCGCAGATCGTAGCTGACGTGGCTTTAAATGGTCGCTACAAGGATACGCGCGATCGCTCTCTGGGTATCAATGCCAGACCACACGACGAATCGATTGATTTTAATTCGGTAGATGATATTGATGCTATAAGAGGCAAGCGCTCTCATGCCAGTGAAATCTTTCAGGTGACTGCCGCCAACATCATGGCCGACATTATCAACGAGCGCACGCATCCGCGTGGGCAGGTGAGGTTTGAACAACAGCCGGATCGAGAAGTCTTGATCGATTATGCCCAGCATCTGCCCAAAGTGCTACGTTTTGGGCCTGGAGCCCTGTATCCTCAGCGCGATGCTTTGCCGCTGGCTTACAATGCGATTACCGGACGCAACGAAAAGCAAATCATGATTGCAGGCTTCGAAGCAGGCCCCAGAACCGACATGATCCGTGTCGTGACCAGCGAGCGCGATCTCGCTAATGCCTTACTCGCCGCCAAGCAACAAAAAAAGTTTCCCTTATTGGTCTCAGTGCAGACTGATATTGAGCCGTTTTGGACTGATTCAAATGCGCCGTTTGCTGGTGGCACGGGCGGTGGGCATGTCGTAACTGTCCGCGATTATAGACCCGGTCCAGTGCCCATCGTGACCGTAGACAATCAGTGGGGTCGTGATGCCGATCATGATATGCAAAAACCTCTCAGGCTCTCCACTCTGTATGCGGCGATCAATCTGCCTGATGCCGCACAAGCCTTTCTCGAGCGTAAAGTCGAGCTAGCCAGGCTATCCGGGCGGCCAGATGTTTTAAAAGAGATAGAGTTATTTGATCTAAAAGCCAGACGCAAAAGCGATATCATCGGCGACATCCAGCAAGTCTCCATGCCCCAATCCATCGACGACAAAGAGGTAGCTCGTTTGATAAGATCGGTGGTCGCCATGCCAAAAGGGTTCCAGCGTGATCTGAGTCTTACGAGGATGCACAATGCAATAGGCCGGATGCCAGAGTCTATTGCTCTGCGATTATTACCAATCGAGCATAGTCTTGGTCTTTTAGATCGTGAGGCTTACAAGAGTGCCTTGCAAAAACATGTAGAAAGGATGGGCAGGATCAAGAATCGGACAGAGACTCTGGATCCTGCTGATCCGCATGCGCAGGAGACATTGCGCAAGTACTGGTACTGCGTGCGCATGCTCAACAAAAATATCAGAGAGCTTGGGCCTGGTGTCATGGCGCCTTTTGACGGTAGCCTCGATCGGGAGCGATCCAGAAAGGCAGAGGTGCAAAAAAAATGGCATTGGACCTTGCAAAAGGACCTGGGCAATTAGAGGCTCGTCAATTCTAGTTTGAGTTGCACGACTCTGCCACCATCTCCGTTCTTTTCTGCTTCGGCAAGGGCTGCGGCTTCTTCGACTTCTTCGCATTCGAGATTGGAGACAGTCAGACCCAATAACCTGGCGTTACGGCTTGATATTTCTGTCGATGCTAATAGATCGAGCGCTATATCGATTATCTGTTGAGGTCCGTCGATCTTTAGATAATCGCTGAGGGTACGTGATCGTGTTGCTTGCTGATAGTCGGAGTATTTTACTTTTAATGTCAGGGTCCGCCCTGAGGTGTGGTGCTTTTGCAGCCGTCTGAGGAGTGTCTCGGTGATGTCTCCTAGCGCTTCGATTATTGATTGTCGATCGGCAAGGTCTTCGGCATAGCTTTCTTCGGCGCCAATAGATTTGCGTATCCTGTCTGCTACGACCGGTCGAGTATCGATACCGCGGCAGATGTTGTAATAAAAGCTGCCAACCTTGCCAAAGCGTGTCATCAGCTGGTCTATGGTGTAGCGTTTGAGATCTGCACCCTTATAGATGCCCAGATCATGCATTTTTTTTGCTGTGGCCTTGCCGATGCCATAAAAATCCTCAATAGGCAATGATTCGACGTAGCTTTCGGCCTGGGCGGGAGGTATTAGATAGATACCGTTAGGCTTGCGAACGCTGGTGGCAGTCTTGGCGAGAAATTTGTTTACTGAGATGCCTGCCGATGCCGTGAGATTGGTTTCTTCCCAGATTTTTTCTCTTATTTCTTTGGCGATCAGAGTGGCCGAGGGCATTCCCTTCTTGTTGATAGTTACATCCAGATAGGCTTCGTCGAGAGAGAGCGGCTCGACCAGATCGGTATAGCGATAAAAGATCTCCCGGATCTGATCCGAGACCTCGCGATAGACTTCAAAGCGTGGTTTGACAAAGATCAGCTCGGGACAGCGTTGAAATGCCGTTTTGGATGGCATCGCCGAATGTATGCCGTATCTGCGTGCTTCGTAGGAAGCTGCGCAGACCACGCCGCGTTGATACGGCGAGCCTCCAACTACGAGAGGCTTGTCCTTATATTGTGGTTTGTCCCTCTGTTCGACTGAGGCAAAAAATGCATCCATGTCGACATGGATGATTTTTCGCTGGTTTGGCGTCTGCGAGCCCGTCATTTAGATAGGGCGACTCTGGATGCCGCAATACCGGCATAAAAATCGTCACCCTGATCGTTGATTACGACAAAGGCTGGAAAGTCCTCGACTTGTATTTTGTGAACTGCTTCCATACCGAGCTCGGGATAATCGATGACCTCTACTTTTTTGATCGAGTCTTGAGCGAGTCGGGCCGCTGCACCGCCTATGGTGCCAAGGTAAAAACCGCCCCAGCGCTGGCACGCCTCGCGCACATTTTTAGCGCGATTGCCTTTGGCGAGCATGATCAGGCTCGCTCCCCGGCTCATCATTAGATCGGCGTAGCTGTCCATGCGTCCGGCAGTAGTTGGTCCAAAGGATCCTGATGCATAACCCTCAGGTGTTTTGGCAGGCCCGGCGTAATAGACAGGATGCTGTCTGGTGTATTCGGGCAAGTCCTTGCCGGATTCGATTACTTCTTTCCATTTTGCATGAGCGATATCGCGGGCGACTATCAGGGTGCCGGTCAAAAGCACGCGGGTGCCAGTGGGCAGGCCTTTCATCTTTTGTACGGCTTCTTGCATAGGTCTGGTCAGATCGATGCGCAGAGTCTCAGTACTGAGCTCGTCTTCTTTGATGTCCGGCAAAAAACGAGCAGGATCTGCTTCGAGTTGTTCGAGCCAAACACCCGATTTGTCTATCCTGCCCTTGATCTGGCGGTCTGCGGAGCAAGACACTCCGATGCCTATAGGCAAAGAGGCCCCGTGACGAGGCAATCTAATAACGCGCACGTCATGACAAAAATATTTGCCTCCAAATTGGGCACCAATCCCCAATTGGCGGGTGATTTCGAGGACTTCTTTTTCCATTTGTAGATCACGAAAGGCTCGGCCGGACTTGTCGCCTTGAGTGGGCAAGCTGTCGAGATAATGGCACGATGCTAGTTTGACCGTCTTTAGCGTCAATTCGGCTGAAAGGCCGCCAATCACTATTGCGAGATGGTAGGGAGGGCAAGCGGACGTGCCTAGATTGGCGATCTTGTCCGTTAGCAATTGTTTTAGCGCAGTCGGGTTGAGTACTGACTTGGTCTCTTGCAACAAAAAGGTCTTGTTGGCCGAGCCGCCACCCTTGGCTATAAAAAGAAACTCGTACTCGTCTCCTTGTTGGCTGAGTATGTCTATCTGGGCTGGGAGATTGCTGCCGGTGTTGGCCTCTTTGTACATATCCAGCGGGGCCATTTGGCTGTAGCGTAGATTGCATTCGCCATAAGTCTCTTTGATGCCCTCCGAAAGAGCCTGCTGATCGTCGCCACCTGTCCAGATCCTGTCGCCCTTATGTGCCACCACTATGGCCGTGCCCGTATCCTGGCACATAGGCAGAGTACCGCCAGCTGCGACTGTGGCATTTTTGAGCAATTCGGTGGCGACAAAGCGATCGTTGTCCGAAGCCTCCGGATCATCGAGAATAGCGCGTAGATCTGCCAGGTGGCTGGTGCGCAAGAGATGCGAAACATCGTGAAAGGCTTCTTTTGCTAAAAGAGTAAGCGCTTTAGGGTCTACCTTGACGATCTCGTGGCCATCGAATGATGCTGAAGACACCAGGTCTTTGCTGGTGCTCAAGAGGCGATATTGAGTCTCGTCTTTTGCGAGATGAAAGAGACTAGCGGGGCTATTAGACATGTACTCGACCTGATGAACCAAATCCAGCCTAATTTTAGCCTTTTTTATCAGTCCGATTTATTTGTTTTCTATCAAATAACCAGAGCCGAGCACAGTTTTAATCAGATCGTCCTTGCCGAGCGAGCTAAGCTGACGGCGCAGGGTCTTCATGCATGTGCGCACTGTGTCTTCGGAGGCTTCGGTGTCTGAGGGCCATACGGCATCAAGGAGAGCCTTGGCGCCAAAGGGACGGTTTGGGTGTCGCATCAAATACTCGAGTAAGGCACATTGCTTGGGCATTAAATGCACCGACTTGCCATTGCCCTGAGCGACTCTGGTCTCGAGTGTTAAAGTGAGGCCCTTGATTGACAGGTCGGTGGGTAAAAGACCCTTGGGGCGGCGCAAGAGACTACGCACCCTGGCTGAAAGCTCGCGCACATCAAAGGGTTTGACTAGATAGTCGTCTGCCCCCGAGTCGAGACCGGCCTCTCTAGAGGGGATATCGCCCTTGCCTGTGAGAAATATGATCGGTGTCTGGCCGCCTTCGCGGCGGTATGTCTGGCAGACTTCTACTCCGAGCATGGCCGGTAGGCCCCAGTCCAGGACCACGATGTCAAAATTGAAGGCCTTAAGCAATTGCAGGGCATCTTCGCCGGTGTCTGTGGACTCGACTGTGTGGCCCTCGATGGTAAACCATTCCACGAGTCTTTCGCGGAGCTCTTGATCATCTTCTACGAGTAATAGCTTGGCCATGGATTAAATGGTACTAAATCGACCCACGTTTGGGCAATTATTTTACTTGCTTGAGATGTTGGTCTATCTCTGCTATGGCCAGATCGCAAGCTCTCTTGAGCCTGGCAATGAGGTTTTTGCATCTCTCCAGCTCGGTGGCTTTGCCGGCCTCCTCCAATTGCTTGCAAAGATCTGCCATCTTGGGGGCGCATATGGTGGCACAGGCCCCTTTGAGGCCATGGGCCTGGTCTTTTATATCCTTAAAACTGCCGGATTGAGCGCTTTTTTCGAGTGTGGCGATATCACGTGGAGTACTATCGGCAAACATTTTCAAGAGCTCGCGCGAATTGGCGGACTTGAAGCGTGACAAGAGCAAGTCGTAGTCGATCTGAGATTCGGCCGCTTCGCTGGTCAAAATATGAGATCCGGATGGAGTGGAGATCGGGATATCCTGCGTGACTTCCTGTTGTTTGATGCTCTTTTGTAGCCAGTGGTTGACTATCTTCTCCAATTCCATAGGCTCGATTGGTTTAGCTATATAGTCATCCATACCTGCAGCGAGACAGTCTTCTCTGACTCCCTCAAAGGCATTGGCTGTCATGGCTATGACTGGTGTCTGCAGGTGTTTTTGGCCTTGCAATCTCTTGATGATGCGTGCGGCCGCGTATCCATCCAGCTCAGGCATCTGGCAATCCAAAAACACCAGGTCAAATTCGCCAGTATCAAAAGCTGCTACAGCTTCCATGCCGTTTTCGACTACAGTTACATCCAGGCCAAGACCGGATAGCAAGAGGCGAGCTACTTTTTGATTGAGTTTGTTGTCGTCTGCCACGAGAGCTCGCACCGGATTTGATACTAGCGACTGACCACCGGAGATCGACTGGCTGCGCTCTCCGACTTGAAAAAATCCGCTCTTATGTGATTCGGAGCCGAGATAGTACTTAAGGGCTGCCTTTTTTACTGGACGACTGACCACAGCAGGCTTCACGCCTGGCACAAGTTTTTCCATTTCGTTCTTGAGCATCTGGGGACTGAGCAGGACTAGATGCTCGCGATCGGATGTCTGGCCAAAAAAGGCATGCTCATAGATCTCGAGTAGGAGATCACGGTTGCGAAAGCCATCTACCACGACGTTAAGATAGGCCTTTTGAGCTCTCAGATCATTGATAATCTGCATGCTACTTTCAAAATCATGCGCTTGTATAGTGTCGTAACCCAAAAAACTGGCATAGGAGCAGATAGCGCTAGATAGCTCAGGCTCTTGGTCGACGACCAGCACCACAGCGCGATTGTTTGACTCGGATGGACGTACCCAGAGGGCGGATGTGGCTTCGCGTCCAGCCATCACCGGGATGCTGAAACTAAACGTCGATCCTCGATCCACCTGGCTCTCCAAAACAATATTGCCACCCAAAAGCTCGACCAGTCGTTTTGAGATGCTCAGACCTAGACCGGTGCCGCCATACCGACGCGAAATAGATCCGTCTGCCTGGACAAAGGGGTCAAAGAGCTTGCTCTGTTGTTCTTGCGATATGCCGATGCCAGTGTCTATGACGCTAAACTTGATCAATACCTGGGCCTGGCTCTCGATGTGCTCGATAAGGTCGACACGGATAGTGACACTGCCTACGGTGGTAAATTTGAGAGCGTTGCCTGTAAGATTGAGTAGTATCTGCCTGAGTCTCAGCGGATCGCTGGTGATAGTCTCTGGTATACGCGGATCTATATAAGTCGTGAGCAGCAGATTTTTGGCATCTGCTTGCGAAGTCATGATTTCGCCCACGCCTTCGATCAGAGCCACCAGGTCAAACTCGCAACTCGAGACCTCGAGGTGACCTGCTTCTATTTTGCTAAAGTCGAGTATGTCGTTGAGGATGCTGAGCAATGATTTGCCTGCGTCCTTGAGCATGAGTGCGTATTCGCGTGATTGGGGCGAGAGCTGATCGCGCAACAGCATTTCTACCATGCCGAGTATGCCGTTCATAGGCGTGCGGATCTCGTGGCTCATATTGGCGACAAATTCGCTTTTGAGTCTGGATGCGGCTTGAGCCTGGTCGCGTGCCTGGGTCAATTCTTCGACTAGACGCCTGTGGCCTTCTATGTCTGTGCATGTACAGCACCATTTTACGATTTTGCCTGAGTCATGGCGGATTGGCAGACCACGCACTAGATGCCAGCGATATTTGCCGTCGTAGCGTCTCAGTCTGATTTCTGCCTCAAATTCTTGACCGTCTTTCATGCGGCGGGACCAGACTGTCAGATACTTTTCGACGTCTTCTGAAAAAATCGTGTACAGCCACTGGTCGCCACAAGAATCCTTGAGGCTGAGGCCGGTGTATAGAGACCATGGTGCGTTAAAAAAATCGGCCAGACCGTTTTCGTCACAGGTCCAGATCAATTGCGGCGAGGTCTCGCACATGGTCCTAAACAAGGTTTCGCTCTCGATTAGTTTGGCCCTTGTTTTTTCCGAATCGGCATTGAGTCTTTGCAATTCGCGAACCCGCCTGGCGAGCTCTTCTTTAAAGCGTTTCATCTCGTGGATATTGGTCGCATTGGCAATCCAATTGAGGATCATGCCGTTTTTATCTTTGTGCGGCGAGATGCGGACCAGATGCCATTTGTATTTGTTGTCGGCACCATCCATGATGCGCATCTCGAGCTCAAATGGTGCGCCTTGCGCGATCTGGGTAGGCCAAAAGGCAAGGATGCGTTCTCTGTCTTTGGCTTCGATCGAGCTCAGCCATTCCCAGTTGAGCGAGGCCTGGTTGTCGCGCCCGGTGTACTCTTGCCAGCGCTTGTTAAAAAATAGAGCATTGCCGCTATTGGTCGAGATCCAGGCAATGTCCGGCGAGTTTTCGGCCATGGTGCGAAAAAGCATTTCGCCTTGCGAGAGATCCCTCTTGCTCTGATTTTCGGAGCTGGCGAGGATGATCAATTGATCGAGAGTCTCGCGTGCTGCCTCGGCATATGGGATGTGTTCGCCTGCGGTCTGTTGCACTGTCAGCCAGGAGGCGCTTTGTATGATTTTATTGAGCCTGTCCTGAAAGTCGTCCATGTCCGATCAGCCTGAGGCGGACAATAGTGCCGATTTCATTTCTTGTGCTGTCTGAAAGCGCTGCGCGGGCGACTTTTCGAGAGCAGTATTGATTAGCTTGCGAAGGGGCTCCGGTAGCATTACGTCTGCTGCATCATAAGGCTCTTGCGGCGGAGGCTCGTGGACATGTTGCCTGACCATCTCGTAAAAACTGTCGCCATCAAAGACGGGTTGACCGGTAAAGGCTTCGTACATGACGCAGCCCAGGGAGTAGATATCGGAGCGAGCGTCAAACTCCTTACCCATGCATTGTTCGGGACTCATGTAGCGCGGCGTGCCTACTACCTCGCCGGTCATGGTGAGCTTGAGCTGTTCTTTGGCATCACCCATGTTTTTGGCTATGCCAAAGTCCACTAGCTTGACCGTGATGGGATCGACTAGTGAGACTATGATATTGCTGGGTTTGATGTCTCTATGCACGATGCCGACCTTGTGGATGGCCTGCAAGGCGTCGAGGACTTGAGCAAAGATCTGCACTGCCAGCGAGCGCTCGATGAGTCCTTTTTCGATTAGATATTGTTCGAGGCTGATACCCGAATGAAAATCCATCACCATAAATGGCTCTTTGTGCGGGCTCAGACCAAAGTCAAAGACAGGTACCAGATTGGGATGGCTGATGTGCGATAAGGTTTGTGCCTCTGACTGAAATCTTTTGACTACTTGCTCGTCTTCGGCATACTCAGGATGCAGCATCTTGATGGCTACTTCGCGATCCATAAAAATGTGGCGGCCCTTGTAGACGATGCCCATGCCGCCTCGCCCGAGGACTCCCTCGATGGAGTAGCGATCACCCAGCATGGTCATGCCCTGGGTGGGCTTTGAGAGAAAATCTTTGAATGATGAGGGGCCACTGGATGATGCGGAAGGCAAGGGTCCGGTAAATTGATCGTTTGAAATGTGGCTTGGTGTCTCGCCTTCGCGCACCAGCTCGTGGCGAGCGGCGTTCATCAATTTTTCTAATGTATATTGCACCATGTCGCCCACATTGGTGATCGAGGCACCTGTGGAGTTGGCGATCTCCTCTAAAGTATGGCCAGCACTGATCATTTTGAGCACGGCTGCATGCTCGGAGCTGAGCTCGGCATTGTCGGCGAGCTTGATTGGCCCGCTTACGCTTTGAGCATGATGCGCGCGAGCCTCTTGAGCCTTGAGCAGCTTGGAAGCAATGCCAGGATCGAGCCAGGTAGCTCCTGAGTTTACGGCCATGATCGCCGAATGAAGATGTTCGCCTGCTACGGTTTTGAGACAGTACCCGTCAGCGCCGACGTCGAGGGCTTCGTAGATCATCTCGTCATCGGCATTGGCCGTAAACATGATGATGCGAGTCGCAGGCATAGCTTGCTTGATCTCTTTGGCGGCCTTGATCCCGTCTACCTTTGGCAGGCCTATGTCCATGAGGATGATATTGGGTTTGACAGCGAGCGCTTGCAGTATGGCGCTGACTCCATCCGCGCTCTCGCCGACGACCTGCAGCTCAGGATAGGTCTCCAAAGCGCACTTAAGACCAAAGCGCGTTATTGCTTGATCCTCGGCAATCATAACGGTGATTTTATTGCTGCCCATATAGATCTGATTATTCCACTTTAATGCAAGCTAAATCGGTCCGTAACAAAACAATTCACCTGGAAATATGCCGTTTCTATTATTTGAGCAAGTGCATGGCGATGGCGGCGATCAGTCCGATAATCAATATCAGGCCTAGGATTGCGGCGATTATTAATATCACCCGTTTTTTGTCGGGCCCTTCTTCGGCTAAGTCTGATTCGTCTAGTCTGTCCGGATGTGCCCTGGTGGCAGCCTCGACTGCACTAGATGTATAGCTGTGGGTGCGGGCTGGCTTTTTGATGGCGGGCGAACTCGGTAGAGCGGTCGCCTTGTGATCAGCGATAGGGGTGGGTTGTGGGTTATCCTGAGGCGCAAAGTTTTGGAGTGGACTGTCGATATCTTGATTATTGCTGGAGGAAACTATTTCTTTCAAGGCACGACTGAGATCTCGCGATAGTTCTTCGAGTCTCTGGTAGCGAGCGTCTGGATCCTTTGCCAGCAATCTCTGCACGATTTTTTCGAGCGACTGCGGGTATTGACGTCCAAGCGAGGCCTCGCGCAGGCTTGGCGGTATTTCTTTTTGATGTTTCATCATGGTGATGAGCGCCGACTCTCCCATAAATGGTGGAGTGCCAGTGAGAGTCTCAAAAAGAGAGCAGCCGAGCGAATAAATGTCGGCGCGGTGATCGACGCCCTCCCCTGTCGATTGCTCGGGGCTCATGTAGAGTGGGCTGCCAAAAATATCCATGGTGCTGGTGTCGGCCATGCCGGCAGGCGGCTGCGCTTTTGAGAGAGGATCTTGCTTGACGAGCTTGGCGATGCCAAAGTCGAGCAGTTTGACCTGTAGGATGGGTTGCTTGCCTTCGGTTTTAAAATAAGTGAGCATGATATTGCCCGGCTTGATGTCGCGGTGTACGAGGCCGCGCTCGTGGGCGTAGGCTAGGCCGTTAGCCACTTGCATAAAGATGAGGATGGCTTCTTGCGGGTCCATCGGTCCCTGGCGTTTGAGCCTGTCGGAGAGCGACTCTCCCTCTAGCAGCTCCATGACGTAATAAGGGAGGTTGCCCTGTGCCATGCCTAGATCGTAGATTTTGACCAGGTTGACGTGATCGAGCCGTCCGAGAGTCTTGGCTTCTTGTTTAAATCTCTCCCAGGTGGCCTGGGTTAGATCCTCGCGGGGGATGGTTTTGAGGGCAAAGTCTTTTTGCAAAAAAGAGTGGTGCACCTTGTATACAGCACCCATACCGCCCTGGCCTATCAAGTGCAAGACCTGATAGGAGCCACCGAGTGTGTCTCCCTGTTTGAGATTGCTGCCGAGATTGGTCTGGATATTCACTTATAGTAAGGCTTTAAACTTGGCGAGGCTTTAATACATCACGCTAGTCAATATGCCCTGTATTACCATCGGCTATGCAGAGTTTAATAATCGCGTTCGGCATGAGCTAGATCGCGCTTGGCCAGATCCAGCTTGCCGATTGCCTTGTAAACGGCCGCTCTTTCGCGATAGAGGCTAGAGTTGGGGAGTATGTCCAGAGCCTCGGTATAGTCCGCGATAGCCTTGTCAAAGGCTTTGATTTTGACATAGATGCGTGCTCTATGTTGATAGGCCTCTTCGTCCCGGGCATTTTTGCTTATCAGATCAGTGAGGCTGGCGATAGCGTCCTGGGGGCGTCCGACTTTTTCTTGACAGTGCGCCATGCGCAAGACGAGGGAGTCTCTGTAGTAGTTTTTGAGCGTTTCTTTAAATGTCTTGATCGCGTCCTCGTAACGCCCGAGATTTTCTTCGATATTTGCCTTGTTGAGCAGATCTTTGTAGTCATGATGGCCGGTAGCAATATAGGCCTTGATATCTTGCAGAGCTTCCTTGTCCTTGTGCAGGTTGCTGTACGCGACCATGCGTTCCCTCAAGCCCTCTGAGGAAGGATTGGGCATTGATAATGCTTTATTAGCCCAGTCCAGTGCCTCATTGTATTTTGCCTTGATATTGGCTATCTCTGCCATTCTCGCGTATGCTGGGCTGTAGGTCTTGTCCAGTGAGATCGCTTTGCGAAACATCGCCTCAGCTCTTTCTAGGCCATTTGGCGTGACATCCCAGAGTTTGACATAGCAACGTCCCAGAGCGGTATACATGGGCGCGGTGGCATCAGGCTGGCTGCAAAGCCGAGTCAGTATGTGCTGCGCCTCGGCCCAGTGGCCTGCCCTGCTTAGCTCGACAGCGCGGCCGTATTGCTGGTTGGGTGATAAGGATGAAAGCCCCTCGCCCATAACTGGCTGAATGCCAATCATGATGATGCAGCTAAGTGCGACAGTAAATCGAGGAGAGATGATGATCATCTCTCTAGTCTACTCTTAGTAATTGTCCGTCAGATAAGTGCTCTTGAGGACCAGGTAGCCGACAAAGCCGTAAAGTGCGATTAAAAGAAAGAAGCCAAAGATGGGAAATTTCATGAAGACCTTGAAGAAGGGTCTTACGAGTACGTCCAGATAGATGATGCCGGTTGCTGCGCTCATGGGCTTTCCAATTGTTGATAGTAATTTTTACTGTCGTGACAGATCGTCAAAAATCTGCCTCCCTATCATCTCGAAAGCGGGTTAACGTGCGGTTAAAGCTCGATATATGAAAGAAGTTGTAATTTTGTGATGGTCTCACTGTCGTGCCTAATCGCTACAATAAAGCTTTGATTTATTGGAAATATCGGCATGACAAATATTGGTATCTATCGCAGCGTGACGGCTCTAGTCGCGAGTGCGCTCGCTCTTGCCTCTCTGGGATGCGCTCAGGGAGAGGGCGGAGCCCCGCAAGCAGGCGGGATGCCTGCGGCAAATGCACGTGTTGCTGCCCTGGATAAGGACACGGTAACCGATACCAGCTCATTTGTCGCTCAGCTCAAGTGCCGCAAGTCAGTGGTCGTCAGACCGCGCGTTGATGGCTATATCACCCAGATCTTTGTCAGATCGGGTGATGTCGTCAAAGCCGGGGCGAGACTGATGGAGGTCGATCCTTCCAAAGAAAAAGAAGCATTGAAGAGTCAGTTGGCAGGATTGGAGACCAATTTTGCAGAAAAGAGAAATAGCGAAGAGACTTTGCGTTCATTGAAAGAAAACCGCGGAGCACGCATTTCTAATCTCGAATACAGTAAAAGCCAATACGACCGCTACCTCAAACTCAAGACAGAAGGTGCAGTCGCGCAGGAAAGCGTCGATCAATACCTCAATCAATACAAGCAGGCCCAGTCCGAGCTCGCGGCACTAGATGCGCAGATCAGAGCGCAAGAGGCGACCATCAGTCGGGTCGAAAAAGTCTTGAAGCAGCTCGAATCACAGACCAATCAGGAGCGTGTACAGCTGGCCTACCACACTGTCTCGGCGCCTTTTGACGGCATCGTCGGCGACGTGCCGGTTAAGCTTGGTCAGTTTGTCGAGACCAGCACCAGCCTGACTACGGTGGACCAGAGCAGACCGCTCGAAGTCTACGTCTACGTGCCGGCAGAGCAAGCGACAAAATTGCGCGTCAACATGACTGTGCAACTCATCGATTCGGATGGGCATGATCTCGGCGCCTGTCCAATATTTTTTATCTCTCCTCAGGTAAACGATCAAAACCAGACAGTTCTGGTCAAGGCCTTGTTTGACAACCAGGAGCAAAAGCTGCGTAGCAATCAGCAAGTGACGACAAAAATTGTCTTTGGAAAGAGCGAGCGCTTTCTCGTTCCGACCAATTCGGTCGTGCATATCTCCGGCCAGGATTTTGTCTTTATTGCCGAGCCCACACAAAAGGGAGCAGTGGCAAAGCAAAAGCCCGTCAAGCTCAATGGCATACAAAAAAATTGTTATGTGGTCGAGTCAGGACTTACGGGTAGCGAAAAGATAATCGTGTCCGATGTGCAAAATCTCTTTGAAGGTGCGCCTCTGGCGCTTAAATAGGCTCAGGCCAGGCGGTATCTAATGGGTGGTTTTGGATTTGTAGACTTTTTTATCAAGCGTCCGATCTTTGCGACGGTTTGTGCCTTGATTATTATCCTGGGCGGGGCGACGAGTATACCCACTCTGCCTCTAGCAGAGTATCCCGATATTTCTCCTCCAAAAGTCTCGGTCACATCGACATACACTGGAGCCTCAGCCGAAGTCGTCGAATCAGCAGTCACTACACCGCTCGAGCAAGCCATCAACGGCGCGCAAAACGTCAAATACATCACATCGACATCGGGTAATGACGGTACCTCGACGATCAATGTCACTTTTGATCTGGAACGCGATGTCGATTTAGCTGCAGTCGATGTGCAGAGCCGTATCTCCGGTGCCCAGGGGCGATTGCCAGAAGAAGTAAAACGTACTGGCGTCACCGTGGCCAAAGTTTCGACGAGCTTTGTCATGGCCGTGGGCATCATCACTCCGGATAATCGCTATTCAAGCCAGTTTTTATCAAACTATGCGGATATATTTATCAAGGACGCACTCAAGCGTGTCAAAGGCGTGGGCGATGTGCGCATCTTTGGCGAGCGCAAGTATTCTATGCGGATCTGGCTCGATCCGCACAAATTGGCCAATAAGGGCATCACAGCGCAAGACGTCGTGGCGGCGGTCGGCGACCAAAACGTGCAGGTCGCTGCCGGGCAGATCGGGCAGGCACCCTTGCCCGAAAACCAGATCTATCAAATGAGCATCAAGGCGCGCGGCCGCCTCAAGACAGCCGAAGAATTTGAGAACATGGTCATTCGCAACGGCGAAGATGGGCAGTTGATCAAGCTCAAGGACGTCGGGCGCGCCGAGCTCGGTGCCGAAGACTACCAGACCGTCGTGCGCTTTAAGGGCAAAGATGCAGTCGGGTTGGGGATATTTCAACGTCCAGGGTCTAACGCTCTGGAGATCTCCAAGGGCGTGCGCGCCGAGATGGAAAAATTGTCCAAGCGCTTTCCGCCTGGCATGCAGTATGAAGTCGCCTTTGACACGACCAAGTCCGTATCGGAGTCGATCAAGGAAGTCTTGATCACCCTGGCCGAGGCTATCGCACTGGTCGTGATCGTAATCTTTGTCTTTTTGCAAAACTGGCGTTCAACGCTGATCCCGGTCATCACTATTCCGGTCTCGCTGATTGGTACTTTTGCCGTGATGAAAGTGTTGGGCTTTAGTATCAACACTCTGACTCTCTTTGGTATAACGCTCGCCACGGGGCTGGTAGTGGACGATGCGATTGTTGTTATCGAAAACATTACGCGTTTTATCCACGAAAAGCGCCTTAAGCCAAAACAAGCCGCATCTCAGGCCATGGCTGAAGTGACCGGGGCGGTCATTGCTATTTCACTGGTACTAGGGGCGGTATTTGTGCCGGTGGCATTTTTCCCTGGCACCACAGGGCAACTCTATAAGCAGTTTGCGCTCACGATCGCCATTTCTGTGGCTATCTCCACCTTTAATGCCCTTACTTTGACTCCTGCGCTTTCAGCCCTCTGGCTCCGCGAAAATGAACAAGAAGAAAGCTCTTCATTGTTTTTCAAGCCGATCAACTGGGTGATCAATGGCTGCCGGCGCCTATTTGGCTCCAGTCTCAAGATGGCGATCAGGTTTAAGGCACTTGTGCTTGCAGTCTTTATCGGCTTGATGGGGGCGACTTTTTGGGTCTCCAAACAGGTGCCGACGGCCTTTATCCCGGATGAGGACGTGGGCTATTTTATGATCATCATTCAAGCTCCAGAGGGCGTTTCGCTTAATTACACAACCAAGGTCCTCAAGGACATCGAAAAAAAACTCGAGGCCGTGCATGAGATCGAATCCTCCTTTGGTGTGGCTGGCTTTAGCTTTACCGGCACCAATCCCAACAATGCCATTGTCTTTTCGTCGCTCAAGCCCTGGCACCATAGGCCCGGTGCAGAGAGCTCCCTCAATGGCATCATCAATCGATTGCGAGGACCTCTCTCGCAGATTACCGAGGCCATGGTCATCCCTTTTAACCCTCCAGCCATCCAGGGATTGAGCAATTTTGGCGGTTTCGCCTTTGAGTTGCAGGATCTCTATGGGACCGATGTGCAGAGATTGGCTCAGGTGAAAATGCAGTTGATGATGGCTGCCAATCAGGACAAGAGTCTCAGAGGAGTTTTTTCGTCATTTACGGCCAATAGTCCGCAGCTCTATGCGGATGTTTTGCGTGATCGAGCGCGGGCAATGAATGTCTACCTCGTAGACATCTTTAACACCATGCAGATCTTGCTCGGCTCTCAATACGTCAATGACTTTGACCTGGGTAACCGCATCTATCGTGTCTACGTGCAGGCCGATCAACAGTTTCGTGCCAACCCGAGCAATATAGAAGAGTTTTATGTGCGCTCTCGCAATGGTGGCATGGTGCGGATGAGCAATCTGGTCAAGATCAATAGGACCACGGCGCCTCAGAGCATCTATCACTACAATCTATTTAGATCTGCCGAGATGAACGGCTCGCCGGCTCCAGGAGTGAGCTCAGGCATGGCCTTGCAAGCAATGGAAGATGTGGCTAAAAAGGTCTTGCCTCAGGGCATGACCTATGAATGGACCGGCATATCGCTAGAAGAAAAAGAGGCCGGGCCACAGACTTTGATCTTGTTTGCCCTGGGTATCATCGTTGTATTTTTGGTTTTGGCGGCTCAATATGAGAGCTTTGTCGATCCCGTCATCATCTTGCTTTCGGTGCCTTTAGCCATGCTGGGTGCTCTGGCTTCGCAGTGGTCGAGACATTTGAGCAACGATGTCTTTTGTCAGATCGGGCTTGTAATGCTGGTTGGACTGGCCAGCAAGAACGCAATTTTGATAGTCGAGTTTGCCAATCAATTGCGGGATAGGGGGATGAGTCCGGAAGAAGCCGTGCAGATGGCTGCAGAAACCAGGTTTAGGCCTATTTTGATGACTTCGCTGGCTTTTGTCATGGGCATTTTGCCTCTGGTGTTTGCCACTGGTGCTGGTGCCAATGCCCGGCAATCTCTTGGAACGGCTGTCTGTGGTGGGATGATCGTGTCGACCGTCCTGAGCTTGTATATGGTGCCCGTCATTTATTTGTTTGTGGGGGCGGTGCGTCGTAAATTTGGTGGTGGTGGCCGACGCGATGGTGGCGTAAGTGGTGGCGTCGACTCTGACAAAGGGCCTGCCGCTGATTTGGCTAGTGTTGAAGAGCGGGAGCCGGTGGCGGTGAGCGTTGAGCAGTGAGCAGTTGCGTTAGATATTTGGCTGTTTTTGTTTTGCGGCTGAAATGGGCTTGAATGTCTGAGCCTGGATCTTATTTTCAAAATGCAAAATTAATGTCTTGGCATTAATGAAGTTGTGTTAAATGCAGATTTTCGGTTTTTTTCTTTTTGCAAACGATTACTGTGCAACCCTTTGCAGTGTCAAGCAAATCTTATTTTCAGCTTTACAAATTTTTTGGCTTTTTGGGGTACTCAATTGTTAAATATGGGCATTCTGGGCTCGAGTCTGATTTGGGAGATTTTGAGTGAGATATTCGCTAAAAAAATTGTTGGAAATGTCTCAAGATGAGTTTGAAAATCTGCAGTTTTTGCCTTTTTATACGCATCGATTGAGAGAGCGTAAAAACATGGATGAGGCCTGCTGCAGCCAGTGGTATCCGGCTGAGTTTAGAGTAGACGACGTGCTCTATCGCACCGCCGAGCATTTTATGATGGCCGAAAAGGCGCGATTTTTCGGCGATGAGAAAAGCCTGCAAAATATATTGCACTCAACCGATCCAGGAGAGGCCAAGGCTTTTGGGCGCAACGTAAAAAACTTTGATAGTGCAAGATGGGCCGAGGTCAGCTTTGAAATTGTCATAAAAGGAAATCTCGCAAAATTTGGCACGCATCCCGACTTGCGCGAGTGGCTGCTAGCTAGCGCACCTAGCATATTGGTCGAGACCAGTCCTACTGACAAGATCTGGGGTGTTGGGTTAGCGAAGCATGACCCAAGAGCAAGTCAACCGCACCAATGGCTTGGCAAAAATCTATTGGGCTTTGCGTTGATGCATGTACGTGATGAGCTCGCACTATCTCGTACACCTTGATATCTGATAGTTTGGGCCAAATATTCATGCAGATCGTCTAAAGGCCACATTTTGAGTGGCTTTTGAACGATCCAAACTGTTAGTTTTCAGTGTCTTTTGTCTTTAAAGCTAATTTGGTTTACCGACTCTTAAAACATCTTCTGTACACCATTTATCTCTGCTTCCTAGATCTTTAGCTAGATCTGATTAAGGCCGGGATTTTGGTGTGCGGTTTTGTGAGATCGGCAGACCAAGCTGCTAAAGGACTGAGTCAAACCGTTAACCAATAGCGGAGATATCTATGAGGAATCCCTTGAAAACCTGGTTCGGGAAGCAGAGTCTGCCCCCGAATCAGAAAGACACCGACTCTTACTTTGAGAAACTCATCAAGTACATCCCGGCCGACATCGTGGCCGCATACCTGACAGTCGACGGCATCCTGAAAGAACAGCTCGGCAACCCCACCTGGCTGCCTTGGGCCGTCTTTGGTTTTCTCACCGTTCTTACTCCCTTCTATGTCTGCTTCATGAAGACACAACCTCCGGGCATTACTGCGGCCAAGACCTTTCACTGGGTGGCCTCGACCTTTGCCTTCGTCATCTTTGTTTTCGCCCTGGGCGGACCATTTGCCATCACTTTTGACTGGTATCGCCCTGTGTACGGCTCTGTGGCCTTGATCTTGACCACTTTGCTCTTGCCTCTCGGCGAAAACTACGTCAGTCGCAACCCCCTTCCTACGGACGACAAAACAGGAGACGCATAAAATGCGCAAAGATAACTATCAGGGCTTTGAAGATCAACTGCCGCAGGGCACCACTTTCGAGGATGCCGCACGCTTTTTCGAAACCCTGCCGACCTTTGACGGCAGCACGCTCTTTGGCATCGACGTGTCGCACCATAATGGTGTCATCGACTGGAAGAAGGTCAAGGCTGCCGGCGTGCAGTATGTCTTTCTGAAGGCCACAGAAGGCGCGACCTTTGTCGACAGCAAGTACGCCACCAACCGCGCTGGCGCGCGCTCGGTCGGCATCCCCTGTGGCGCTTACCACTTTATGCGCGCCAATGTCTCGGCGGCCAGCCAGATCGAAATCTTTGTCAAAACGGTCGGCAAGCTGCAGCCGGGCGACCTGCCTCCGGTCCTCGACATCGAAGTGCCGGAGAACTGGACCAATCTCAACCAGAAGGCGCGCGTCAAGCTCGTCATGGACTGGTTGACGGCGGTCGAGGCGAGGCTCGGTGTGCGGCCCATCGTCTACATCAACAACCCGATGGCTCGTGACTCGCTGGGCAGCCCCAAAGAGCTCGCAGGGTATGCGCTCTGGCTGGCGCACTACACCTCGCGGCCTCAGCCCAATATCCCGCTGCCCTGGACGCGGTGGACCTTTTGGCAGTACAGCGAATCCGGCAAGGTCAACGGCGTGCCTTCGGCTGGCGTCGACATGAACCGCTTTGCCGGTACGCTCGAAGATCTGCAAAAGCTCCAGGTCAAGGGCGCTGTAGGCGTCCGCAAGCGCATCGTCGCTGGAGTGGCTCGCGTGCTGGGAGTCTAAACGCCTGATTTGGCTCCGCGATCACTCTTATGAGCGGTCGCGGAGCTTTTTTGTTTTTGTTTCTTTGAGTAGACCGGTCGGTTTAGAGCTTAGTTAGCCTAGTTTTTACTTTCTAGGTAACAATCGATCATGACTGAAGAAGCCGCCAGTTGCGCACCCCCAAGGCGATCGATAATATTTTGGCCTACATAGTGGATACCGCCTTTGGGCAAGGAAACATCCACAGACCCAACATCTCGCCTCAAGACCTTGTAACCATTGTCCTTCAAGATATCGGCCACTTCCTGGAGTGCATTATTGCTGGCGCTCTTGCCAGCTGATGCCACCACTACCTCGATTTTGGTTTGAGGGCTCAATCTCTCCAGGTATTGCGCTAGATCGTCCAGACTCAACCTGTGCATATGCTCGCTCGTCGGCCTTGGTCTCGTCCTGCCGAGCACCGGTCGATCGGGATGCCAGGCTCGATCAAATAGACCGAGACACCACCATAATCCGCCATAAGATGCCGGATCATGCCCATCCAGGCAGAGCCGATTGTTCAAAAACTCAAGTTGTGACATGGCTGTTTCGGGATCGATAGTCCATGGGACAAAGGCTTTGCCCCAGGTCATGCGCACATTATTGTGCAACTCACCGGCATAAAGCATGGCTCGCTGACAGAGATTCCAAAAATTATCAGAGGTCAAGCCTCTATATAGTTCTTGTGATTCGTACAACTTAGGGCGTACATCCTTGCGGTGCTCATCCAGAGACTCTCGCGCCCATTGTGGCAGGCATTTGTAAGAGCGATAATCTAGATTGTGGTGGCAAAAATTAAACGATACTTCGCGCCAAATGAGCATCTCATCGACAAATTTGTGTGCGCCTTCGCTGCCCTCCTGCAGGGCTTCTCTAATCATCTTAAATGGAGAGATCTGACCAAAATGCAGATATGGAGACATGCGGCTGACATTGTAAGTCATCGGATCGTTACGATTGAGCGCATAATTCCCAATTTTTTCTTTTAAAAAATGCATCCACCTGACGAGTGCATTATCAATCCCGCCTCGTGTCGCCAGCACTGGACCGACGCGATGATCGATGTTGCTGCAAGTGAGGAGCAGCCCTTTGATGTCGAGGCGATCGAGATCAACAGGATCGATATTGCATTTTTTGAGGCATGCATCTACAGCGCGACTGGCATTGTCTAGCTGTGTGGAGGTATTACCGGTGGTGTCAACTGCGTTTTTTGCTTTGATCTGCCTGGCGAGCTCAAATGCATCGGGCCAGGGCTCCGGCGCACGACGCATCTGCTCATCAAATATCGCCTTGCGAAACTCAAAGGCCCGATCATAAAAATGCTTGGTGAGGCTTTGTGGAAAAAGGCAGGATGCGTCTATTTGAGTAAGATTTATGCCATTGCTCTGTAGACTTGCGACCTGCTCACGATAATACTCCAAAGGCACATAATCGGTGATGGTACAAGCTGAAGATAGTGCCAATTGCATTAGTGGCGACCCGATTGAGCCAAGGCGCTCCACATGCAGCAAATACTGGATATCGAGGCCGGCATAACGAGTTTCAGCCAGATGCCGATGCAATTGAACGGCATTTTCGATCTGAAAAATGCTCTTGCGTGTACAAGCATGCGGATAGTCTTGGAGTAATTGTTGAAATATGACGAGAGGCAAGCCCAGTCTGGCCGCGTACAAGAGTGCCGTGTCTAAGGCGGGGTTTTCGTCAAGGCGTTGCGCGAGCCGCATAAAATAAAGGACATATGGTGCATCCTGTATTTGCGGGCTATCTGGGTCGCTCACTTGCGAGTCCGCGCCGATCACCCGTTCTGCCAAGTGATGAGGCAGGCTTTGCTGCAGTTGTCTAAGAGTGTGAAACCTGGCAGTCATAGGGATGCCTCCGTTTTTAAAATAAAAAACTTTGACGAACAACGTGTGAACATATTGTGATTCGGGGTTTGAGGTTTGGTGTAAAATACCGCAGTTACTACGTTTGACGGTGTCTCGTGCATAAAAAGTTTTTGTCGGTCGTATTTGCGGTAGCGCTTGTCTTTTTGACAGTCGCAATTGATCCGGCTCAGGCCGAACGGCGAGCTGATCATGTTTTTATCATCAGCTTTGATGGAGGCAAACCAGCCGTAATCAAGCAGAGCCATATGCCTAACTTTATGAAATTGGCCGGAGAAGGTGCTACGACCTGGGTCGCCAATACAATAATGCCGAGCATCACCCTCGTTTCCCACACATCAATGCTCACCGGGGTTAGCCCTGCCAAGCATAAGATATTGTGGAATGAATGGGAGCCGGACAAGGGCATCGTGCAGGTACCGACGGTCTTTCAGGTGGCATATAAAGAAAAGCTCAGTACAGCAATGTTTGTCGGCAAGCCAAAGTTTATCCATCTCTACAGAGCTCAGAGTCTGAGCCGTTTTAGCTACCCGGCCTATGAATGTGGCACCGTAGCTAGTATCGCCGCCAGCTATATCGTGGATAAAAAGCCCAATCTCTGCTTTATCCATTTTGCTGATTCGGATGGCGCCGGGCATCAATATGGCTGGGGCTCAGAGCAACAAAAAAAAGCATTTGCAGACGAGGACGCAGCTCTCGGCGTAGTCATGAATGCAATCGACAAGGCTGGTATAGCTGATAGTAGCGTGGTCATTCTCACTGCCGATCACGGCGGTCATGACCGTACTCACGGCACTGACAGCCCAGAAGACATGAATATACCCTGGATTGCCTGGGGTAAGGGAGTCAAGAAAGGGGAAAAGATCATCGCGCCTGTCACCACATACGATACCTCTGCCACAGCCCTCTGGTTGCTGGGAGTGCCTGTGCCAGAGCACTTTGACGGTAAGCCCGTGACATCTGCCTTCAGATGATTACTTGGTTGGCGGCCGCCTCCGCAGCTAGAGCATGATCGACATCTGAGTCATGAGGACGTGTCCTGCTCTATCATCGGCTTGATCCGATCGATTGACATATTGCAACTGATAGCCACATTCGACATTGACCTTTTCGCCTATGCGACGACCGATCCCTGCAAAATATCTGTTTTGGTCGATGCCAGCCTGGGGGCCGCCATCGAGTGAATTGAAATTGACGAAAAGCTCGTCGAAGCTCGCAACATAGTAGTTTTTTGTGATAGGCAGCGCGGCTCTGAGAAAGTAACGTCCGCGGATACTGCAATTGCCGTCCAGGCCCTGGATAAATCTTTCTTCTAGCCTGAATCGGTGGTTGATCAATAATCTTTTGCCAAGTTTGTGATTGTGACCAAATTGTTGAAAGACGCGGTTTTCGTAGACGCTGCTCGGTTGAAAAGTCTTATTGAATGCATAACCCGCGTAAACGGATGTATTGTAGCGAAAGCGCCTGCCGACAGCCGTACGCAGGATCAATTGACCCATGCCATTGAGACTGTCTCCCAGGCGTGGATTGGCTTCAAAATAGGCTCTATTTTTAGGATTTTTGCCCATGGGCACGTCCAGATAGACTGGGGTCCACCATTGAAAGGCATGTTGAATGCCACTGGTGCTACTGGCGGTGGCGGGTAGAGTGATTGGCGTCAAGTCGACAGCCTGGGCTGCGGCTTGCGGGCACGCGCATACTAACATCACCATAGCAATGAGGTATTTATCTAGACCAGTGCGGCACATTTATAGCGTGTTTATTTATTGTTTTTGGAATGATTTTTCGAGGGCGTGGATGCCCTTGTTAAACAACCTGGGAGCGGACAAACCCGAATTATATATACGACTTTCCTGTTGTGCGATTTGTGAAAGAGTGAGCAATTCGCGATCGAGCCGCCAGAGATTTTCGTAGGCTTGGGGCAAGAGCAAGCTATTTTTGCCTGCTGCCATTGCGCTGGCCTTGCCATGCAGTATTACGCAAAGCAGCGCTGCGGTGATGTTGTTGATGCCGGACAGGACGCTAAAACCCGCAGCAGCTGGACCAAAATAAGTCTTGAGAAAGAGCTTGAGGTAAAGCCAGCGATGAAAAAGTATAGTGATCTCAGGATCAATGGCCGCAAATGGTGCATCCATCGCCTTTTCGAGATCTACTTTGCCTAGGTTTTCGATATTGGGTTTGCCTGACACAATCGTATCTAGACCTCCACCAGCAAATTTGCCAAAGGCCATGAGAGTGCCCATGAGATTTTGCGATTTGAGAGAGTCTGCGCGTTTTTGCCTGCCCTGCCTAGCATCTTTTGCTCTGACTTGAGGATAGATGTAGTAACGATAAAAGAGCATACGTAGCGTCATGTGCTCTACCGAGCTCATGGTCGTATCCGCAGGGATTTTGTTGGTCGGTTGATATTGGGCTAGTTGTGACAGGTCGGCTCCCGCCGTCTTGATATTGCGAGCTATCAGCACGAGCTCAGAGAGCATGGCCAGGGTGCGAAAAATATCGCCCTGATACCCCTCTGGCTTTTGATCCACGTATTGCTCTTTGATCAATTGCATAGCGCGGTTTTCAAAATGACTGTACTCTTGCCAGGTCAATTGACATGCCGGTGTCAGTGCGATTGTATCGAAAGGCGTTTTTTTTGTACCCTCTACCGCATCGACAGAAAAGTTTGTATGTCTTTCGTTATGGTATTTGTAGCTGAGGTCTAGATAATCTTGCAAAACCTGTTTTTGCTCGCTGAGCGGCACGCCCATATTGCGCACTGCAGCCTTGCTCGAGTAATAAACCCCGGCATAGACTCCGGCAGGGGTCTCTGCAAATGCATAGGGAAAGATCTGACAAGCCATAGGCTTTTTATCTGCACCCAACAAGCCATGGATAAAGCACAAATCATCGATCAAGAAAGGACAGACATTGTCCTGAGTAGGATTGGTAAAAAACGGATACTGACTGGTCCCCGCTTCAAATTCGGCTTGTCTGTCTATAAAAAGCGCTTTGCCGGCAAGAGCCGGGTGTAGGCTCTGCCAGTCGGTGTCTTTGACATTGGCATAGTCGGCCATTGTCATTCCGACCGACCAGCCGCTGCAGCATTTGCCGCAGCCCTGGCACGAATAATTGATGTCTTGGGGGAGTATCAGATCCAAAAGCTATGTCCTGTCAGTACCAGTTGAAGCCCATAAAGTGCATTGTGGCCTTATCGAGCATGATGCCCATCACTACTCCTCCCAGGATCATCGGGCCCAGAGGTATTTTGCGGGCTCGCGCCTTTTGAAAGTCGCTCAGATCAAAACTATTGCTCAGATCTATACCGGACATCAGGCCAGTCAGCAAAGTTTTGACCTGGGACCTTGGTATTGCCATCAAAAGCAAGACACAGGCTACCAGTCCATACAAGAGGCTAAAATAAAAGAAACAAAGCAAAAACTGGATCGGTCCCAAAAGCGCACCAACTGCACCCATCATTTTTACATCACCAAAGTGCATTTTTTTTGCAGGCTTGGGCAGGCACATTATAAAAGTCGCCAGTGCCCAGCCTTCGACGCTCTTGAGGGCTCCATCCAGACCACTAAATACAGTATTGAGGATCAAGCCCAAAATAGCCGCAGGGAAGGTAAGCCAATTGTAGATCTTGGTCGTCTTGAGGTCTGTCGCCGCGGCGATCACGCAAGCGCCTATCGCCACCCATTCGCAGATTGTGAGTTGATGCATTTTATGCTGCTGCCACTACTTCTATTTCGACTGCTACATCCTTGGGCAGTCTGGCTACCTGTACGCAGGCTCTGGCAGGTTTGTGCTGGCTAAAAAACTCAGAGTAAACCTGGTTTACTTCTTCAAAATCAGCCATGTCCTTTAAAAATACAGTCGCCTTGAGTACTCTCTCCATGTTTGTACCCGCTGCCTCGAGTATTGCCTTGAGATTATTAAGCACTCGGCGTGTCTGATCTTTGATACTACCTGTTACCAGTGTCATGGTCTCCGGATCAAGCGGTATCTGCCCGGAGACAAAGACCAATCCGTTGTGCTTGATAGCCTGCGAATAAGGACCGATCGCCTGCGGGGCATTGTCGGTGGTGATCACTTGGATTTGAGAAACCTCGGGCATGTCAGGATTAGTCCCCCACTGGTAAATACTGGCTCGGTAATGAGCCCAAGTATTATATCCTGAGGTTTAGTTGCCGAGGCGGCCACCCTGCGGGCGTCCCATTTCTACTTCTAATATGTATTGCGCGTTTTCCATGGAGCCAAGATAGCGTCCCGAATACACGAAGGACTCAAAGGCTGCAGGAAGATCGGTCTGTGAGAGGGCTACTTCTTGGGGGCTGTAATAGCCCTGGAATACCCCATGAACATAGGCAGGCTCGTAGCCCTCGCCAGGAGGCGGCGGCAATTGCGAACCAGAGACATTGGTTGTCACGTTTGGCTGATTGTTGCCATTGAGTGCTTGCAAGACTGGCGATGTGGCCATCAAACCTAGTTGATAGGCGTCTAAATTGGTTGCAGAAATAGAGGGTCCCGAATTGGAGCCTGTGGTGCTCCATTCACCGGGAGGGGCCAGGATCTCATCGGCTCCCCAGGCATCCGGTAAAAAGCTGCCATGACCGGTGGTGAGGCCTGCACGTCTTTGCCCTGCTATGCCGGCATCGATGCGATGCCCCTTGGAAAAACCAAAATAGGGAAAGAGGCCTGAATTGTCGCCGCCATAGATCTGCTCTGCCATTGGGCCGGCTTGGTAGACAAAGCTATCCAGCTGCGTAGGAGGCAGTCCGCGAGCATTGGTGCGATTGTTGTTGCCTGACATGGCTTGTTGGATCATCAAGGCCTGGCGAACTGGATCGATGCCTTGTGCATTGGAGGGTGCTGCTGTAAAGCAAGAAGAAAAGATCAAGGCGATGGCAAACGCAGTTAAGGATTTTGGTTTGTTGTTGGAGTCGATCATATGGATTGAGCCGCCAAATGCTTGTGAGTAAAGTGCTTGGATAAATCAGAAACCGCTTGTGGCATAGCCTCCGGTAGTACCGTTGAGTAGATTGCCACCGTTGATGACTGCACCATCGGCACCGATGCCTAGGTTGACGCCACCAATATTGGTGCTTATGCTACCTGGAGTGGTAGCGGTGCGAAAATTGCCGATGCGAGTAAAAGTCTGTCCAGTAGCGGCGTTTACTGAGATTGATCCGCCATTGAAGGTCGTGGTGTAATTGTCTTCGAGTGGTGTAGTAAAGGCTGCCGGTTGCATGACTTGCTGGCCCATGCCAAAAACAGGAGCGAGTCCCCCGCTAGAGACGTATGGCAGGCTCAAATGGGAGTAGCCGCGGTTTTGGATAATGCCTCCTCTCTGGGTGCTGGTGACACCAGTGAGATGGCCCGAATTTTGGTCGCGTCCGGCCTGACCGGAGCGAAAAGTGCTACGGTAGTTGTCGCCGCGCGCACCTAGTGAACTATAAGCCTGGCCCGTATTGGCAGCTTGCTGGCCCGTATCGTAATTGACAAGGGTGCTCATGTCATAGCCCTGGGCAAAGGCTGGCAGGCTCGACATAGCAAGGATGCTGGCTAATATGGCTGTCTCAAATCGCATGATATCTGTGCCTCTTTGCTCTGTGTCAGCTACCAGCCATTGGTGATGCTGGCGTCTACCGATCCAGTGGATACCGTGGGCAAGCGCTGTCTGCCGCTCGTGATCCAGCCGCCGCCGAGATTGTCGATGGCATTGTTGATATAGCGTTGATAGCCGTACATGCTGTCGTACATGCGTTGCGGGTTGTTGGTGCTAAAACCGTAGTTGAATTGTCCTGAGGGGACGGCATTTTGGTCGACGGAATAATTGGCCATCAGTCCGGTCTGGGTGCTCATAAGGCCAAAATTTGGGTTGTTGGCTTGGACCTGTATGGGCTGAGCAGGACCTTGATCGGTCTTAAAGCTCGTACGGCCGATGGTCCCGCCCGCACCAAGGCTATTCATACCGGGAGCAGCGCTACCAAATGACTGCGTGCCAATGGAAAGCCCAGAGCTGGAAGCCGTTGCCGAACTGATCGGCGTACTGAGCGAGGCTTGGGGACCGTTGGATCCGAACGTCAAAGTGCTATTGGCCGGCGCGTATGAGTCGCTCAGACTCTGTGCTCGTGCGGCCGAACTCGCAACGACAAAGGCGCCTATTGCTAGCGAAAGTGCATAAATGATCTTCATATTGCCACCCTTTGACGGTTGCACTGGATAAGCTCTGGTCTAATCTTAGTAAGAGAGCACCTATATGGATGTACCCCGTCTGAAGGGCACTATATCGGGCTTTAAGTGTGAAAATACTAATCTTGCCTTTTCTGATTGTCAATAGGAAATTTTGATTTGATCTACCTTGGAATTGAGACCAGCTGCGATGAAACTGCTTGCGCGCTAGTCGAGGATGGGAGAAATCTGCTGAGCGCCAAGCTCGTGTCTCAGATAGATGTCCACCAGCAATTTGGCGGAGTCGTACCCGAGGTGGCAGCCAGGCGCCATCTTGAGGCTATCAACCCTTTGATAGATGCAGTTTTTGATGAGGCTGGTTTGACCATGGCCGACATCGACGCCGTGGCCTGTACGGTCGGGCCAGGCCTGATCGGGACTTTGCTCGTCGGACTATCGGCCGCTAAATGCCTGGCCTGGTCCTACGATAAGCCTCTTATATCAGTGGATCACATATTGGCTCATGTGTGTGCCAATTATGTAGGCACTGATCTAGAGCCGCCATTTGTCGCACTGGTCGTCTCAGGTGGACACACTCAGATCATGCATTTTAAAAACTATCAAGATTATGAGATCCTCGGACAGACACTCGATGACGCCAGTGGCGAGGCTTACGATAAGGTTGCTCGTTTATTGGGTCTTGGTTATCCCGGAGGACCAGCGGTCGATCGACAAGCCGCTATGGGAAACCCCAGCGCATTTGCCCTGCCCGAGGCCTCTATCCCAGGCTATGACTTTAGTTTTAGTGGTCTAAAAACAGCTGTGTCGCGCCTCGTGGATAACCTTAGTGGTGATATGTCGATTCCCGATATTTGCGCTTCGTTTCAAAATGCCGTCAATCGCGCTTTGCATCGCAAGACCATGGCGGCTGTCAGCAATCTTGGGCTCCAAAAGATAGTACTGGCGGGCGGTGTAGCGGCTAATCGTGATTTGAGAGATCGCTTTGAACGTGAAGTAGGCGTGAAATTATATAGACCCACCCTCGACCTCTGCACTGATAATGCAATTATGGTTGCATCCGCGGCACACTTTACGGGCCAAGCCGTGCCTCTTTCGGTAGGCGCATACTCCCGTCAGCACTAGCTTTGCAGCATCGTAACTTGCTTGCTGCGCGGTTTCTAAGGCGGCAAGGTCCTAGGGCGAATACCATATTGTTATGGCGATTCCCCTAGCATCGGTCTTTGAGATATGCACCAAGAGATATTTCCGTGCTAGCATTGCAATACTCGCCCACTTGAGAAGGCCCCAGGCTCGATATTTCAAACGATGCCTCCGATAAGTCTTTTAGGTCTGCGTATTGTGGTCTGTCAGTCTTGGTCCAGACTTAAAATCGACTAAACCAAGTACTAAGGAAACCCCGATAATTGCAGGTGGCACGCTATGGTTTTCCATGATAAGGACATCAGCTGTAGAGATTGCAGCAAGACTTTTGTCTTCTCGGCAGGCGAGCAAGAGTTTTTTCACGCAAAGGGTCTCGTCAATGAGCCCAAGCGTTGCCCCAACTGCCGCATCCTGATGCGTGTTCAGCGCAATGGCGATGATCCGGGACGCACGGCAGAGGTGGCATGTGCTGAGTGCGGATCTCCTACTCGGGTGCCATTCCAGCCCAAGGGCTACAAGCCTGTTTACTGCACTTACTGCTTTCGCACTCGCAAAGGCGAGGGTGATGCCGAGCCCGTTCCAGCGCAGTCTCAGACTCTATCCGAAGGCGAGGACATCCCTGCCGCAGCTAGCGCTTGATCTCCACAATTATCAGTCTATGCATGATTTAAAGCGGGGCAATGACCCCGCTTTTTATTTTTGTTATGACGGAGCAGAGCTCGGGCATTATAATTAACCTGATCGATCCATCGATGTACGAGCATATTAGGAGCCGCATGTCAGACAATACAGAGCCGTGTCCCAGCTGTGGACGGCCTACTCCGGTAGGTACCCGTTGCGTTTATTGCGCCACCGTCACCGATCTCGATCTCAAGAGCCTACAGCTAGACTATCTCAAGCAATCCGACGCCAAGCCAGCCGAGGAGCCACTTAGCCAATCCGTCGTGATCGTGGTGCAAAAAACTGGACAGCGGTATTCGATCCAGGCCAACAAGGTCAAGATTGGTCGGGACCCCTCCAATCAGGTCGTCATACCGGACGATACTTTTACGTCCAGACACCATGCCTGGATCACCTTCGAAGAGAGTGATTTTTGGCTAGAAGACCTGGGCTCTACAAACGGTACTCTGCTCAATGGGCATCCAGTCGTAAAAAGACAGATACTATCGGCAGGCGACAAAGTCAGAGTCGGTCATACCGAATTGACTTTTGACGTCGAGTCAAAATAAATATTGCAAAATATCAAAGGGAAACTTGTATAAATGGCCGATCCAGGTGGCGCCAACCGAATAGAGCTCGAAAGCCAGATCCTCTGTGCTGCGCTCCGAGGCAGTTGGGCGGATCGTGACGTCCAGGGGCAGGTCAAGTCTTGTAGCGAGCTGTATCAGCTTTTTCCTGATTTGATCCCGGATCTCAGGCCTAATCAAAAAGAGTTTCCGCATGATCTCTACAAGATTTTGCGGATCGATTGCGACGTACCGCCGACGATGGTGGTAGCTGCCTATTTTAGGCAGGCAAAAAAGTTTTTGCGTGAAAACAATCCCAAGGAAAATCGCGGGGATTACTACCGCATACTTGATGCCGGATTTATCCTTAGAAAACCAAGGTTGAGACTCAGTCATGACTTGATCGTCAGCCGCGGCAATCTAATCGAGACTGGCAAGATCCCTGATGATGGCACCTTTGAGCTGATCGAGCAGACCGAGGTCAGGCCGGCTCCTCCACTCATGGTCACGACGCAGCCCATCGTGGCTCAGCCTCTGCCCATGCTCGTCGAACTGCTCAAGGTCTCCCAGATCATCCAGGCTGCCGAAGTGCAGGCTCTCACCAATCAAATGCGGAGTTTCCCGGATGTGCCTGTATCCGATCTTGTACTTTCTGCTGGCTATGTTACTGACAACGAGATGAAATCACTGCAGTTGGCTGAATTTTTGCTCAGCCAGAACAAGATCGATATCGGTCAATTTTGCGTGGCTATGTACGACGAAAGGACCACCGGCATCCGCATGGCAGAGTCTTTGCAGGTCCGTGGCTGGCTCCAGACCGAAGCCCCGCGCTACGATCGTTAATCGATACCTCGCGACAGCTCCTTGAAAGCTGCCGAATGCCGCATTATTGTTGACTTAGCAGGCTCTTGAATTTGTCTTTCTAGTGCTACAATTGCCGAGATCTTCCTCATTTAGAGGCGCCGGGCGGTCTTTCTCATGACTTGTTCCTCCTTTCCCCCTCAGCAAAGCAAGCATACTTTTCGCGCTCAGGGCAATCCAGGCAGAAAGAACGCGTCCAAGCAAAGCCCGCTTTCTTCGGTCCAGGAAGCAAGACTCCTCGATTTTTTAGCCAGGGATTCGGCGCGCGACAACAGCGCCCTTTCAGAGATCACCAGCCTTGCGGCTCTCGGTTCTAGTTCGCAGGCGGCGGCCATGCTCGACGCCTGGCTCAATACCAGATCAGAGGCCACTAATCTCAGCGATGAGAGCTATTGGCCCAAAGCTTACGGTGATGACGCCAGTCCCCAATCCGCCAGCCAAAGTCTAGGTCTCAATCGCAGACAAGAGCTCGATCGTACAAGCGATCTCCTCTCGCATCTGCGCAAGCGCAATACTGCAAGCGCTCGAGAATCGGGCAATGGTCGCGTGCAAGTAAGCCAGGGGCGTTATGGACATCGCATCGAGACTTTTAGTAATGGAGCCATGCTAGTCAAAGACGAGCGTGGCAGAGTCGTAGAGGTGGTCTCTGATAGAGGTGTGACTATCAACCTCTCCTATGATGCAAAAGGCCATCTCAACGAGTTTCATCGCATTGATCTTAGCGGCGGCACTCATTCGCGCGCAGAATGCGACGGCACAAGTGTCCTCGTGCGTGACCGGGGGGGCCGCGTAAAAGCGCAAGGTGAGTCTATGCAAGTCGATCCGCTCGGCTGCATTAGCATCGCCCGCGAAGATGGACAGTTTTGGAGTCTCGATCTCGTTCGCGCGGTGCATATCGAGAGACGACTCTTGCCTGATGCAGAGGGCAACTGGCATTCGATGACTGCATTGTTTACCTGGGATGGATTTCGCATGGCCACTAGGTTTCGCAAGATAAATGTTAAAGGCGACAGTGTCTATAGATTTTATGGCCGTGATGGTTCGATGATCGAGTTTGGTACGGATGAGGCTTTAAGCAACCTGAAACCATCTGTAGTGACCGGCCCGGGATTGCGTTACGTATCTGAGTCCCAGCGCAACAAACGGCAGGCCGGCAGTGCTTGGGAGGCCTTGCGCGAATACAGGGCCAATTATCTATCGACTATTTAAAGGACGAAGCTGTAAATGGGTAAGAGCACTGGTATCAAATTTGGGACAGACGGGTGGCGAGCGGTGATTGCAGAGGATTTTACTTTTGCAAATGTAGAGAAAGCCGCGTACGCAATCGGACTTTACCTAAAGAGCGCTTATCCGGCTGATGTAAGGACTGTTCTGCTGGGCTATGACACCAGGTTTTTGGCACAAAAATTTGCTGAGCGAGCGGGGGCAGTCCTTGCCGCTATGGGTTTTGATTGCAAATTGTCTGACCGAGATATACCGACTCCGGCCATTGCTTGGGCGACGCAGGCTAGCACTACATGCGGTGCCATCCAGTTTACCGCCAGCCACAATCCCCCCGAATATTGCGGGCTTAAATACATACCCCATTACGCAGGCCCGGCCACTAACGACATAACAAGTGCCATCACTGCCAATCTCAATTTGGTGCCCACCGACCTCGCAGCGCAAAATGGCTTTGGCAGCGGCTATCAAGAAGTGCATTTGGAAAGATTTGATATCGTTGCTCAATATCTGGAGGCAGTGCTAGCCAATATCAACGTACAAGCTTTGCGCAAGGCCAAGCTCAAGGTCGGTTTCGATGCCTTGTACAGCACTAGCAGGGGCTACTTGGATCGCGCACTCGAGGCTTGTGGCGTGGCCGTGCACACGATCCACGATCATGTCGACCCACTCTTTGGCGGCGGCATGCCGGAGCCAAAGCCAAAGTATTTAAAAGGTCTCGCAGAGCTGATCCAAGATAAAAATCTCGATGCTGGCGTTGCCACCGATGGTGATGCCGACCGGTTTGCCTTTGTCGGTGGTGATGGCAGATTTTTTACTGCCAATGAGTGCCTGTGTCTTTTAGCGCGCCATTTGTACAAAAATAAAAATATGCGCGGTGCTCTGGTGCGCAATATTTGCACCAGCCACATGCTCGACCATGTGGCTCAAAAGCAAGGTCTAGAGTTGATCGAGACGCCAGTCGGCTTCAAATACATTGGCGAGCAGATGCGCCTTAAGGATGTCTTGCTCGGTGGCGAAGAGTCAGGTGGTGTCTCTATAAAAGGGCATATCCCAGAAAAAGACGGCATATTGGCAAATTTGCTCTTACTAGAAGCCATGGCCATCGAGAACAAATCGATGACTCAGCTTTGGGCTGATCTAGAGCGCGAATTAGGAGTGGTTTTTTATCAGGTGCGGAGCGATATACACCTGACTGACGCGCAGCAAAAGAGGGTCTTGCAAGAGCTCGATCGTAGTCCGGTCGCGCAGCTTGCTGGGAGGACGCTCAAAGAGACATCACGCAAAGACGGTATCAAAATGTATGTCGATCATGATCACTGGATACTCGTGAGACCATCAGGAACCGAACCCATCCTCAGGCTCTCTGGCGAGGGTACCGATAAAAAAATGATTCAGGAGATGATGCTTGACTTCGAGCGTCAAATCGACGAAATTTTAAAAGCGCAAGTCGAGATAGGGATCAATCATTGAATAGCCTTAAAGCTAAGTTGGGACCCAAGACCCTGAGAAATATCGGTAAACAGGTGGCGATCATGGCCATTACGATGCTGGCTATCTTTCAGGCCGGTCGTTCGATCTCAGGATCGATCGATAGACAGGTCTATCTCAAGCATCAGGCCCAGGTCCTTGCCGACGGACAGAGGCAGGCCGAGGAGGTCAATAAGGAGTTGCGTGACGGCCTCTCCAGCTATCGCTCCTCTCAAGGGATGGAGAGACTTGCGAGAGAGAGGCTCAATCTCGCCGGTCCGGATGAGATCATCGTGCGTATTGGCAAATAATAGATAAAGCAAAAAAGGCTGCCCGGGGGGCAGCCTTTTGAGTCTCAACCAGTATCGCGTCTAGCGGACGAGCGCTCTGGACAACCAGAATGCCCTGACAGAACGGTAGGAAGCTACCATCTGGCTCTTGAGGTTGGTCGGGCTCAGGCTGACTGAGGGGGTGACTGCAACTTTGGGAGTGGGTACTGGAGCCAGCATGAGAGGACCGCTGGCGAAGCTGGCGGTGGCGATGACGCCAAATCCGAGAGCACCTGCTAATAGTGTCGCGGGTAGTAGTCGCTTCTTCATTTTTATTTTGACTCCTCCGATGGAAATGGAGATACTTGCTGATTGAACGGTGTGAGTACTCTTGCTAAAGCCCATTTGAACACAGTTTGTGAATCTCTGCTTGAATGGAGCGGGACTGTGTCCCTAAGATAGAAGATACCCATAGATTGAGTCCTTGACAATAGGTGCGGCTGCGAAACTAGATTAATTTCGATTTGCTTGTGCTCCTATCCTCTCGTAATCGTACCGTCTTTACTGGGGACGCAAAAGATTTACGAGAGTTGCCGAGAAATTTGCCAAAATTACTTTTGTAAAAGCTAAGCTGGTCAATAAGAAAGATTGAGAGGCGGAAATTGGAATTTACCCTGGTCGGAATATTTTTTTGCTCCATCCTGGGTCTCATGGCGCATGCAGCGCGCAAGAGGCAGTGGCTCGAAATGGTCGTGAGAGCCATCCTTGTGATGATTTGCTCCGTTACCGCCATCACATACTTTGGGGGCTCAATCGCGGCCGACAAGTCTGACGCTCTTGTCCAATGGTTGGTTGGTGTCAATGGCTACATGGCTTTGGCTGCATTTGCCATTTTATTTTTGCCTGTGCGTAAAGTCCTATCGCGTATCCTCACGATCATCGATGGCATAGTCTCCTTGCGCGTCATCTCTGGGCCTATAAGACACAAGATGAAGCCACTGGACGCCATAGTTGACCGCATAGTTTTTATACCTACTTCTTTTCCGCATCTGGTCGGGACCTTTCTCTTTATATTGGTCTTTGGCTTCAGCGCCGCGGCCACCAATATCCCCGGGGGGTTCAACCTCCCTTCTATCCCCATGCCAGTCTCGCCAATTCCCTTTGAGTCATTGTTTTCGTATAACGGCTTTGGCCTGATCACTATGTCTTTTTGCGGCATCGGCATCCTGGTCAGTCGCAAATGGAGAGAGGCTTTACTCCGCCTTGGCTGGCAAAAGCCCACTCTTACACAAATTGCCGTGGGCATCACCCTGATCCTGTTTACATTTAGCTTTGACCTGGTTTTTGCGCTCGCGACCCACAACTCAGGACAGGACATGGCCACCAAGATCTCGTCCTACAACTCTGGTACTTTTGCTGTTGATGGCACCGATTTTACTGGCTCTTTGATCCTGGCGCTGGCAACCGCTCTGTGTGCAGGCATCGGCGAAGAAACGCTCATTAGAGGAGCGCTGCAGCCCGTGGTAGGCATCCTGCCCGCCGCCTTACTGCATGGCATCCTCCATGCCCAGTTTGCAAACGCCCCCATCCTCATATTGCAAATAGCGGCCTGGTCGTGCGTAATGGGCATCGTCCGCCGTTGCACTAATACCACCACCACTATCATCGGTCACGTGGGCTTCAATTTTGTCAGCGTTTTTCTCTTTGCCTTCAATCCTTAGATAAGACCGTAGTTGAGAAAGGGCTAGGCTGGTTTCATCTCGGCGACCCACACATCGAGGGTCATCATGGCTTCGCGCAGGGCAAAGAGGACGAGCGATTGGCGGCGTTCTTTGCATTCTAATATGAGATCGCCCAGAGCCAGGGCGGCTTCGGGGCGGGTCGAGCCCAGGCCCAATTTGTGAGAGAGGACCAGCGACAAAGATTGGGTCATGCCTTGAAAGCCCATCTCGGTTGGGTACATGGCCAAAACTTGTTTGTTTGTCGGTTGCGCGACCAGCATATCTGCCACGGTGAGAGCAGATAGTATAAATTGGTTGAACCATTCGGGCATGTCGCTGTCATAATCTTCGGCCAGGCAGAGCCAGAGATTGAGCGTCAAAATTTCTTTTGTGGCAGTTTGATAGAGCAAGTCGTCCAGCTGAAAAGATTCGGCATCACCAGTGGCTTGCAGGCAATATCTGATATACGAGCTGAGAGTATTTGATGAAAGTGAGGCGATGGCGGTGGCCAAAAAGACGCCACGCTGCCAGAGCTGATCGTCGTCTGCTGGTTTGAGACTTGCTATGTCGTCTGGTTTCAATTTTTTGCTTTCGGATTCGGATTTCATAGCAAAATGATTTTCGCTGCTCAGCTATTTTAATAAATTTTCTTCACTTTATACGTATTTTTCCCCATGACACATTGGAGGCTTTTTGGCAGACTAGTGTTGTCAACCCCCACCCGATGCAATTCAGTCGTTTTTAGCCTGGTCTGCCGGGGAATAAAGTCTCAGTAGCAGCACGCAAGACCGTCGAGGAGTCGCGAAAATGGCCAATCAAGGCAATCAATTTGAAAAAGATGTGCAGAAGGCAGTGGACGCCGGTTCTAGTGGCGATCAGTCTGCATACAATGCCATGATGCAAGAGGTCAGTAAGTATCAAGCAGATCCCAAGCATAGTGGCGATCTCAACAAGTATGGCGATGCCGTGGCCAAAGGTCTGGCCGATAAGGGCGTGCTCGACGAAGTCTCCATGCGCTGGGCGCAAGACAATCGCGAGAGATTTGATACCGACAAGTCAGGTGGCTTGAGCCGTGGCGAAGTTACTAGCAGCAATGCACGTGTGGTCGGCTTTGACCGTGCCATGATGGACCACTTCCGTGATTCTTATGACAGCATGCGCGATAAGACTGAGACCTTGTTTGACAGAGATCAGATCACCAAGGGCGACCTCAAAAAGCTCCTCAAACCTTACGATCAAGCTCATGCCGATGATCGTCAAAATCGAGTCAACCAAGACAATGCAACCCTAGCCCAACAGCAACGCCAGGACGTTACTCACACTCTCCTGGCCAATGACGGCAATCCCAAGCGCTCGGTATTTGGGGTGCTTGATTCTATCAATGACAGCAAAGGCAAAAAAGATGGAGAGATCAGCAAAGGCGATCTCGACACCTATCTCAAGACTTTTGCCGATCGCGAAGGAGACTTTGGCTACGATCGCAAGACCCGCGATCAGGTCCAGCTCTTGCGCGATCAATGGGATAGCGACATGGGCAAGCAAATGCGCGGTACCTATCGTGACAACAACGATAACGAGCAAGTCAACAGACATATCTCCATAGATCGACTGGCCCAACTCTCCGGAGCTAAAGACACCGATCAACTATTTGCTCAGCACCGCAACGCTCAACCCGAGCAACGCCAGGCCGGCCGTCAGGGAGACGCTCGCGGCAAGGTCAATGCTGTCAACGATCAATATGATGCCGATGGCAATCCGATCCAGCCGAGAGATACCGTCCGTGGTGGCGTGCAAGTCACCGAAAATCGCAATCGTCAGGTCGTTGATGCTGACGGCAGGCCGGTGGCTGGCGCTGACAGAGGAGTCAAGGATCAGCCTGCCGCTAATCGTGGTGTCAAGATCGAAGGTCGCGACAGTGGAGGCAAGGGCAAAGATAGCGGCATACCCGAAGTCCCACCAAAGCTCTCCGAAAAGCAGAGCCAAAAGCCAGCCGAAGGCGAGACCAAGCAAAAAGACGTACCGCTGCCGCCTAAGCGTCCTGTGGAGCTCGTAGCAGAGCCCAAGATGCCTGAGCTTAAGCCCGGCGATGATGTGACGAAAGCCAGAGATGCTTATGCTAAGCAAGTCGCGGACTATCTCACCGCCAAGTCCAGCTACACCGTACAGCCAGGTCAAGGCTGGGATCGTATAGCCCGTGACGTACTACGCAAGCAAGGCGATGGTAGCCATACCAACGAGCGCAATGTAGTCGGATTGTCGGATCAGATCTCCAAGCTCAACGGCTGGAATGGTCGTCTCGATCCAAACAAGATGCTCCATCCCGATCAAGTAGTCAGAGTGCGCGATGATGCCTGGGTCAAATCCCAAGCCGAAGCCGCCCTCAAAAAGTTTGACGATAGCGTAAAAGAAATGCAGAAAAAGGTTGCTGACACCGATAAGCCCCCTGTAGACCTCTATGGTGGCGAGCGTAACGGCGAAGGCGTCGTAGACAAGGCTGGTACTGTCAAAGTAGAGCCTAAACCCGCCGAGGCCAAAGTAGATCCTAAGCCCGCCGAAACCAAGGTCGAGCCAAAAGTAGAGCCTAAAGCAGAACCTAAAGCCGAGCCCAAGGTCGAGACCAAGGCTGGTGAATCCAAGGTCAACACCGGTAATGTGGATGATCCTTTCAATGGTACTCCCAAGCCGGACGACACAAGTAAGGCCATAGCTCCTCCTCCGGAAGAGAAGAAGGCCAGTACAGCTACCGCTGATGCTCAAGCCGAAGCCAAACGCCAGGCCGAGCTCAAGAAGCTGCAAGACGCCAAGGTCGCCAGCGGCAAGAGACAGCCCGATCAGGTCATTTCACCTGAAGGAGCAGTGATCTACTAGACAAAAAAGCACGCACAGCTAATCGAGAAGGAGAGGGGCGACCCTCTCTTTTTCTATTAGAATCAAGATAATGAAGCGCTCCCTTTTTTATCAATCACACAAGGTCCTTTGCATGGCGCTGGTATCAATGGCGACTATCTTGTGCTGTTGTTGGGTTAGTGCCGCCGAAAGATTTGATGATGGTGAGCTGGGTGAGATATTTCCGCTGGCTAAAAATGACCACACTCAGTTAGGTCGCTTGCTGGACACCGGTCGCATTGCCCTTCATCATTCGCGCAACGAAGAAGCCGAGAGCATTTTTAAGCAAGCCATCGAGGTCGACAGACACAGTGTAAGGGCGCACTATGGGCTCGCCTACGCTTATTTTGAGCAAGGCCGTTTTGCCAAGTCACAAGGAGAAGCATTGGAATGCACCTTTTTGGATCCACGCAATAATCGGCCCCGACTGTTGATGGGTAGGTGCTTTGAGGCTATGGGGCGTTTTGCGGATGCCAGCGCCATCTACAGGCAGATCATTAATAAGCAGCAAAACCATGCCTTCGATAAGCGCCTAGCGCATGACAGGTTAGAAACCATCGAAGGCTTGAGCGAACACGGTGATCCATCTGCTGAGAGATATGGTGCCATCGGCGAAGAATATGGTGGCAAGAAGGTAAATTGGGATAAGTCGCATTTTCCTCTCAAAGTAGCCATATTTTGCGATCCAGAGATGACGGATCTGATCGCGCCCTTTAAGCAGGATGTGACGCGAGCATTTGAGATGTGGTGCAAGGCGTCCCAGGGTGGCTTTACCTACAGATTTGTGACCAATCAGGCTCATGCAGACATTGTCTGTAAGCTTATCAGGATCAAGCGCGACAAATCCGAGGGCAATAATATCCTTGGCTTGACCAAAGGCGATCGTGATGATCACAAGATCAATGAGTTTAATTTTTCGCGGGTCGAGGTATTTTGGGACAAAACCTGGAATCTGGCCAAGCTGAACGATACTGTAGTGCATGAAGTGGGCCATGCTCTCGGCTTAGGACATAGCAGCAATCCCCGCGATGTGATGTTTCCTTATTCGATGCCACCTTATGCAGGGTATATTTCTGCAAGGGACCGCAATTCGATAAGATTTGCCTTCAGGTGAGTTTATGATCTCAACCCAGACTCTGCGAAAATACAAGCGCACGATCTTTTTTGCAGCCGTGCCATTGAGTCTCATGTTTTGCCTGGCTCAGCAGAGTCATGCGACTGCTTTTAATAGTCTCTATCTAGCTGAGATGGCGGGCGAAGTCTGGGCATTAATGCCTCTTTTTGTCTTTTTCGTTTTTTTGTTTGCGCCCAAAGGCGAGTTTCGTACCGTATCTATGGTGGTGAGTGGTTTTTTTGCAATACTTGGACTTGCGTATATAGTCATCGGTCCAGCGGAAGGGCATGTGGGCCTCAAAAACCTACCATCTTTCTTGCAGAGCAAAGGCAGCTTATTAAATGAGAGCCTGAGCGAGTATACGTGCTATGGCAAGATCCTCGAGTCTACTGCTGCTCAAAAATCAGGACAGCGCCAACTCTTGATCTGCACCCAAGAAAAGCAAGGCGCTGATAGAGATTATGTCGTGCGCCTGGTCGTAGTCGAGTCTATTGGCCCATACATGCATCGGATGCTCGGTCGCGCCGATCTATTATCCTCTTATCGGGCCACGATCATCGTCTTGCCTGGTGGCAAGCAGCTTTTGCGAGTGCACGACCAGGGCGAGAACATCGTCTTGCAAAAAAGCATCGATCAAATAATGGCAGCACCATTTGAGTCGATGCAGGAGATCGGTGGCTCTATCGCAAACAAAAACTGCGGACACGAGGACGATAGGTAGTGTCGTCGGTAATGAGTCTTTTTTGGTCGGTAGGATTGATGCAGTAGGTTACTATGGCCACGCCGTCGTCGGCGGCATACTCAGGATGCAATTTTGCGCTATAGCAAAAGCTGTCGGGATGATCGGCAGCCAGATCGGTCAGGCAGATCGGTTTTGCATACGGACCTTGTATTCTTTTATCCGCATGTCTTACGTAAAGGGCCTTAACGCCTCCTGCGGCCATGTCGGGCACATACAAAGCATAAAATCCTTTCCTCCCCCGCAGAGTGCCTACAGACATTTCGCTGGGGCCGTCAGCAATAATTACGGCGGCTTTGTCGGCATCGACCGTCCAGTCATTGCCACCCCACCACTCAAAGTCGGCCAGAGTAAGCGAGCGTGATTTTTGCAGGTTGCTCAACGCGATACGGCTGAGGGTGGAGCCTCTATTGCTTGCATCTTTGCTGGACCTGCGAGCAAAGACGTAGGCAAAGTCCTTGTCGCGGTAGAGAGCCGTGCCCATCAATATCTTGGATGCATCATTGTGCAAGTCTATGTAATGTGCGGCGATCGGTTTGCCTGACTCGATTGCTGCTTTGGCGCTGGCCAAATCAAAAACAGCGATCTCATCGGCCACCATCTTGAATGCAAAAGGCTCTGGTTGCGATTTGTCGCCGACCACCCGATGGAGAAAAACATAAAATCTATCATTGATGCAAATGCCATCTCCAGGCCAAAAAAATGATCCATCCGGTCTGTCTGCAAAAGGTGCGGTCGCTGCCTTGGAAAAGGCCATGATACGAGGATTGGTCTGTCCAGGCGTGTCGATGGCCAGGGTATTGTGGATAAAAGCAGCATCGGTCCGACCTTTGCATCGAGGATCGATAAAAGTGTCGCCAAATAGCCAGAGTGATTTTTGGATCTGGCCATCTTTGAAAGGCACGCTGTAAGCGGCATCTGCTCCACGCCATGGCATGTGGGTCTGGTCAAATTTTGCCTGGAGAGATTGTGCTGCGTCGCTCTGATGAGCTAGAGCAGCGGCCCATTGACTCGTGCAAAAGGCGGCAAAAATAAAAGCCAGAATTGCTTCTGGCTTTTTATTTTTATGCATTATCGCCGGCCTGGCGATTGTCACTACCTCCGAGCAGACCGGGCAAGCCTTCAATGTTTATCACCGGAGGCTTACCGACGAGTTTGCGTTCGGACATGCGCTTGATCTCTTCTTCGATGTCTTCATCCGTTCTGTCAGGCTCTAAAATATGCACCAGATCTTTGTAATACAACGTCTCTTTGTCTACGAGGGCGTGCGCGACCTTGTCGAGTTCTGCACGTTTTGCAACGAGCAAATCCTGGACATTTTTGAGGCAGTCGTCGACGACTTTCTTGATTTCAAGTTCGATTTCGCGTTCGGTTGGGTCGGATGCCTTTGTGCCGTATTCTCCACCAAATGCATTATGGGTATTAAAGGCAAAGCTGCCCATGCCCCAGCTCTTGATCATGTTTCTGGCAATACTAGAAACATTTTGCAAATCCGAGCTGACACCACTGGTAGTGGTCTCCATGTGCAGGGTTTCTGCTACGTAACCGCCAAGAGATACTTCTATATTGACCAGATAATCTCGCTTGGTGCGGCTGGTGACAAAGGTGTCTTCCTTGTCCACCGACCACATATAACCCAAAGCACCGCCAGTTGGCACTATGGTGACGACCTGGATACGGTTGCGGCGATTACGGAAATAGCTGACTAGAGTATGGCCGGCTTCGTGATAGGCAGTATCGTAGAGCTCCTTGACACCAATGTGCTGGCTGCGACTGAGACCAAAGTGCACGCGTTGGATAGCCGAGATCATGTCTCTCTGAGTGATCTTGAGACGTCCTTCGCGGATAGCAATTAAGCCTGCCTCGTTGACTATATTGGCTAGCTCTGCGCCTGCGTCAAACACAGTCATGCGAGCTATTTCCATTATATTGACCTTTTCATCGAGCGAAAGCTCTTTGAGATAGTGCTGCAAAATGGCTTCGCGACCTTCGAGGTTTGGCAAAGGCACATTTATGATGCGGTCGAAGCGGCCAGGTCTCAATAAGGCCGAATCAAGCAGACTCTTTCTATTGGTAGCACCAATGGTAAGGACCTTGTGCTTGCCAAATCCGTCCATCTCCACCAATAACTGGTTGAGAGTCTTGTTTGAGTCTTGGATAGCACCGCCGCCTCTATCCACCCCTCTTCTGCCCCCGATCGAATCGATCTCATCGATAAATACAATGGCGGGCTTGCCGGAGCGTCTGGCTTGTTCGTAGACGGCTCTGACTCTATTGGTGCCGACTCCGGCCCACATCGATTGAAAGTCACCGCCGGAAAGCGAATAGAAAGCGACTCCGGCTTCGTTTGCTATGGCTTTGGCCAGCATGGTCTTGCCAGTGCCGGGGCTGCCCACGAGGAGTACGCCCTTGGGTGCCTTGAGACCAGAGCGTGCTACCAGATCCGCGTGTTTGAGCATGGCGACGACTTCGGCGGCTTCGGCCTTGGCTTCTTCCATGCCTTTGATGTCGTCCAGCTTGACGTCTAGATCGGGCACACGGCTGAGATTCATGCCGCCAGTATTGAGCTTGTGGCCGGCGGTCACAGATACTTTGTCTATGGCTTCTTCGAGATCGAGTTCGGTAACGCTATTGCGACCGGCTCTCACTGCAAGGATCGCCGCCTCGTTGGTACAGGCTGCGATGTCGGCACCAGAAAAGTTGACCGAGAGCTTGGCTAGTTTGTCCAGGTCCGGATGCGACTCGAGCTTGATACTCTGGATATATTGCTTAAAGAGCTGTTTTCTGGCTTCTCTGTCTGGCAGACCCACATAGAGCTTGCGGTCAAAGCGCCCGGATCTGTAAAAAGCAGGGTCGAGGTTTTGCTCCATATTGGTGGCGCCGATGGTGATCACGTTGGATCTACCGATACCATCCAGCTCCACTAATATCTGGTTGAGTTCGCTTGATCGTCTTGAACCGGTATCGGATACGGTGCCGCCAATCGTATCAATTTCGTCGATAAATACGATAGCCGCAGGAGATTTGCGCGCCTGGCTGTAGAGCGCACGGATTCTTGCGGCTCCTTCGCCTCTCCACATTGAGATGAGGTAGCTGGCAGAAAGACCATAAAATGGCACGCCTGCTTCGTTTGCGATGGCCTTGGCCAGCATCGATTTACCTACGCCGGGCGGTCCCACCATCAAGACACCTTTGGGTAGTTTGGCTCCGATTTCTCTCAGAGCCTGACCTCGCTGCAAAAAGTCCACGACTTCGGCAATGTCTTTTTTTACATCGTCGATACCGATGACGTGATCGAGCCTGATCGTCGGATCGTGAGTGATGAGCTCGACGCCAGCATTGGAGAGTTGTCTTTCGAGACCTACAGCCACTCTATCGAGGGCTTGCATCATCATCTCAGTCGTTACTGTATTTGGATTACCAGGTCTACGAGAGATAAGGGCGGCTTCGTTGACTACGTTGGCTATCTCGGCCGGTGAATAATTGGCAGTCAGCAAGGAGAGCTTATCGTAGTCGACTTCGCCTGCATTGACCTTTGCGGTGTAGTATTTAAAGAGCTGCACCCGATCTTCGGGAGTCGGCGCTTGAAAGTAAATCCGTCTATCCATGCGGCCTGCACGCATGAGAGCAGGATCGAGCATGGCGTCGTTATTGGTGGCACCAATGACCATGATCTGGCTGCCGTGAAAACCGTCCATCTCCGTCAAGAGAGCGTTGAGGGTCATATTCATATCGGACACGGCACCAAAGCCGGCATCCTGACTGCGGCGAGCACCCATGGACTCGATCTCGTCGATAAACAAGATCGCTCTATCGTGCTGCTTTAGTTTGCGAAACAGAGTCTTGAGCTTGAGCACTCCCAGGCCAAAAAAGATGCCTGAGATGCCACCGCCATCCACAACGTAAAACGGTACGCCGACTTCGTTTGCGATGGCTCTGGCAAAGAGGGTCTTGCCGACGCCAGGCGCACCGACAAAGAGCATGCCTTTGGGCACTTGTGCGCCTGAGTCTTCGTAGTGCTTGCTCTTTTGCAAGATATCGATGACTTCGCGGATTTCTTGTTTTGCTTTGTCGTTACCGATCATCTCATCGAGAGTAGTCGGGGCCTTGGGGTTGAGGGGTGGATCGTTAAAGAGAAACTTGAAGGCCTTGCGCCAGATGCTCTTGGGCGCCTTGCTGTCTGCTCTGGGAGGCAATGGAAAGATGATGGAGAGCAGGATATAAAACTGGATGATGATAAAGAGCGCGCCGTATACGACGGCCACCACCAGGGTGAGCACTGTGTATTTGAGCAGTGCTGGAAATGATGCGAATGGGTTCCAGTAGGTCGCAGTGATGACGAGCCCTATGGTCCAAAGCACAAACAATAGTATGCGCGCCCATTTTTTCATTTGTCAGTCTAGCTCCTGGTGTTGATTAATGATTGTCGGGCAGGTCCGCATCTCTGTTCTCGTGCCTGTCCGATACGCCGGTCACAAACCTATAAATCCTGGCACTTTCGGTCATCTTGATCTCTGGGATAAAAGGGTCCCGGCGCTTCCAGACGCCTAGCTCAGATGGTCCGACATCACCGATTGCAATGGCTGCAGGCACTTTGCCTGCATCATAGATCAGACCGCGAAACCCGGCCGATACTGCAAGTATCACTACAAAGGCGATGATGTATTTCATGAGTCCATATCCAGCTCGCGCTTGACCCATTTGGTCAGTTCTTCTTTTGTCATCTCGCCGCGATTGCTATTGAGTGTCTTGCCTTCTTTAAATAGTACAAAGGTCGGAGCCCCGGTCACCTTGTAGCGATCCACCAGGGCCGGATTGGCTGATGCATCGATCTTGACCACACGCAGGTAGCCCTGTGCTTCGCTAGAAAGTTGATTGACTATGGGTTTCATCGTTTCGCATGGTTCTGAATTGTCCATGACAAACTCGCATAATACGGGCAATTGGCTATCCAGTACCTCGCCTTGAAAAGTACCAGCGTTGACTTCGGCTACTGTCGACCCTGTCTCGGTCGGCATGGTGAAATTCCAGCCGGAAGGCGGCTTGAGTCCGTCGCTGGAGGCAAGCATGCTGCTCACGATCAGCGCGATGATAAAGCCTACGACTATTTCTTTCATCCAAATATCTCCGGGCCAGAGAGGCCGAGCTAGATCTGATTTATATATTGGCACAAGATAGATCAAATAACAAAAACGGGGCCCGTGAGCCCCGTTTTGCATAGCCTGTCAGCCGATCTTACTTGCCGCGTTCGGGGGTGGCAACGTAGTCGATGACATGGATCATGCCATTGCCGGCCTTGACGTCGCCCTTGGTAACGATGCAACCGTCTACGATGACGGTGCCATCCTTGTTGTCGAGCATCAAGGATTCGCCTTGCAGGGTTACGAGCGATCTGCGCTCGGCGAGGTCAGCGGCAGAGTATTTGCCTTTGACTACGTGATACTTGAGCACTTCTGCCAATCTCTTGGGATCGTTGAGGAGGCTCTCGCGGTTTTCTTTGGTTAGTTTGGCCCAACCAGCATCGCTAGGCAGAAAGGCGGTAAAAGGACCCTTGCTCGAGAGGGCATGGACTAGGCCGGCCTTTTTGATGGCTGATACGGTAGTTTTGAGTTCGGCATCTTTGCTGGCCACGGTGACCACGGTCGAGACCTGTCTGCGAGCGTGCTTTCTGTGGTGACGAGCGTTAGCTTCGGGGCTAACGGACACGACGAGGCCAAGGCCCACCAGAAACGCGGCTGAGAGCGCGAATGTGCGGCGAGTCCAAGATTGAAGTTGCATTTTAATCTCCCTTCCTATTTCTTTCTTTTAAACGTGCTTGTTGATCTTGTCGGCAAGAGCTACCTTCGGTACAGCTCCCACTACTTCTTCGATTACCTGACCGGCTTTGAAGAGGAAAAGGCTGGGAATGCCACGAATTTTGTAGAGCTTGGACGTCTTTGGATTTTCGTCGGTATTGAGTTTGACCACTTTAAGACGTCCCTCGTACTCTTTCGAGAGTTCTTCGACTACGGGGGCTACGTTTTTACAAGGGCCGCACCAGGGAGCCCAAAAGTCTACAAGGACCGGGATATCGGCCTTGAGCACTTCTTGCTCAAATGTTGAATCGGTTACGTTGGCAACGGACATTATTTGCAGGACCTCCAATAGCCAGATATCACTAACCAACAAAAAGTCTATAGCGATTGATCACTAGTTTGCCACAAAAAAATACCTTTTTACACTCATCAATTTCCTATATGGCAAGCCAAGCTCCGCTCTCGCCTCTGTCCTCCCGGCTCAGGACATGCTAAAACCGGGACTAATCGTGACTTGCGAGCGACCGTCCCTGCTCTGTAAAAACGAGGTTAGACTTTAGCTGAGCCCTGCGCGTGCGTTCACAGATGGCAAATATCAAGAGATAAACTGTCAAGATGAGCTTTTTTGATCGGATCTATAAATGGTTGTTTACCAGCCTGGCAAACCAGCTGTTGATCACCTATCTGGTCGTGATAACCATAGCCTTGCTCGCTGTCAGCATGTGGGCCCTAGTTGCCATCAGGCACGAGTCGATGACCGACCTGCGCAATTCGCTGGAAGTAGAGGCGATAAATCTAGGTTTAGAGATCGATAATGATCTTGTCCTGGACTCGCCCAAGGCCTTAGCTCGTATCCAGGCCGCAGTCGAGAGGCGTGCCACCAGACTCGGTGTGGCTATCGCTGTCGTCGATCGCGTAGGACGGCTATTGGCCGACTCATCGCCTCTCAATATGGATCCCGTACCTCGCGAGGGTACCAACCTTTCGCGCGAAAAAGAGATTAATGAGGCCCTCACTGGCATCATTTCAAACTCGACCAGGGCCGAGCCCGGACTCTTGCCGGGTTCTGATCGCAATTGGCTCTACGTCGCCTGTCCCGTTCGCTCTATGGGCGAGACCACAGGCGTTATCCGGGTTGGAGTGCCTTTGACTGAGATCGAACGCCGTTTGCGCAAAGACCTGATCGTATTTCTCGAGATTATTTTGGCGACGGGCTTTGTCACGATTTTGATCTCGCTGGGCATGGCGCGTCGCTTTAACAAACCGGTGCGCGAGATGTCTGCCCTGGCTCGGCAAATCTCCAATACGGGCGATCTTTCGGCTCTCTTACCTGTGCGCAGACAGGATGAGATTGGCGAATTGAGCGCATCTTTCAATCAAATGATCGGCCGGCTGAGGGAGCAGGAGAGATTGCGCCAGGAGTTTATATCCAACGCTTCGCATGAGCTCAAGACACCAACCATGGCCATCGGTGGTGTCGTTGAAGCCTTGCAGGCAGGAGCCTCCGAAGATCCGGCCTTGCGTACAAAGTTTCTCAACTCTCTCGAACGACTGGTCGATAGGCAGGCCTCGCTCATCCAAGACTTGCTCGATATCTCGCGTCTGGACTCAGGCTCCGAAAAAAAATGGCACGATCATATCGATGTCGCGCGCCTCGTGCAAGAAGCAGTCGAACAGATCCGCGTACAAGCAGACAAAAAGCAGCTCAATATCTCAACTCAGATCCTCCTCGATATGAAGGAGTCGCCGGGGCGTGCCGTGGTCGGCAACTCAAGCCAGTTGCAGAGAGCTGTGGTCAATATCTTGACCAACTCTATAAAATACACGCCAGAAGGCGGTTCTATCACAGTAAGCGCAAGGTTGTCGGCCGGCAATCGCGTCGAGATCCGTATACAGGATACGGGCAGTGGCATCGAGCCTCAGGACCTGCCGCACATTTTTGAGCGTTTTTACCGCGCGGACAAGGCCAGGACACGGGAGACCGGCGGCACGGGGCTGGGACTGGCTATCGTGCGCGATATCGTCGTCATGCATAACGGCCATGTGGAGGTCGAGTCGACGGTAGGGCAGGGCTCGGTTTTTGTGATACACCTGCCTCTGAGAGATGTCTAGCATTGCTGCTTTTTACAAGCAAAATGGAACGTTTGAGCCCCCAGTCGGTCTCTGCTCTCGATAGGTGTAAAATCAAGATCGGAGTAAAGCCCATGAAGTCTCAAGGACAATGCATCGAGATGCCAAACTCGCAATTTAGACTCGAACTCGCAGCCTTTGCCCGCGGCCTCGGCATCACCATAAAAGAGAGTGCCGGGCGCATTATAAATGGCATTTTTGCGCGCGGCAAAAAATCCAGTAATCATCCAGACAACAGTCACGAAGCCATCCCCGAAGAAGAAGTGTGCTGCAATGGCATTGTCCACATAGCTTATCGTGGCGTCTCGGACGATCGTATGTATATTTCGCATTCGCGTCACTGGCGCGAGATAAAGTACTTTAGACCGCAGGGATTGAAAGTATTTTGTGCTGACTGTCGCACACGAGTTTTGTAGATTTTATTTTTAAATGACACCATTTGACTCATCACGCTACCGCTGTCAGATCGTCCTGCCTGAGCTCGGTCCAGAGGGGCAGCGTGCTTTGAGTAAGGCTACTGTGGCGATATGCGGACTGGGCGGACTGGGTGCTCCGGCAGCTCTTTATCTGGCGGCAGCAGGGATTGGTCGATTGATACTGATCGATGACGATCGGGTCGAGATCTCCAATCTGCAAAGACAGATCATCTATGATGAAAATGCAATCAATCAACCCAAAGCTGAGATGGCTGCAGCTAGATTGGAGCAGCAGTCCTCGCTCGTCGATATCGATTGCTGCGTTGTGCGTTTGACCAGCAGCAACGCTGGCGACCTGCTGGCGAGTGCCTCAGTCGTGATCGATGCTACAGACAATATCCAAGGGCGGCGAGCAATCAATGCTGCTTGCCACGAGCTTGGTATAAGCTGGATCTATGGCGGTCTGCACAGGTTTCAATCTCAAGTGGCTGTTTTTGATTTCGGTAATGGTCAAAGTCCGGATTGCTACGAGTGTTTGTTTCCTTCACAAAATGACTCGGTCGATCCGCCTGATTGTGCCGACTCTGGTGTCATTGGTGCTTTTGCAGGTTTAGTGGGATGCATGCAGGCATTAGAAGCCATAAAAGTCATTGTCGGAATGCATAGTCCTCTCGTCGACCATTTGTTAGTGTTTGACGGCAGGCAGTATGAGACTGCGCGCATCAAGCGCAAGCCTCATGCAGACTGCAGGATTTGCACCCTCCAGATTGAGTCTCAATCAAAGCAAAAGCGTCAGGTCGCAACTGGCCATCGCGAGCTGGATCCACGCACTCTGCACGACTGGTTGGCGGATGAGCAGCCATGTCTGCTTTTGGATGTCCGGGAGCCAGACGAGCGAGCTGCTATGCGTTTTGCCGCAGATATCAATCTACCGCTTTCGCTTATAAGCAGCCATCCTCAAGACCAGGCTGTGTCCGATCTAACATCTGGCTCCAGCTCGCCAATAGTAGTGTATTGCCGCTCGGGGCAACGCAGCCTGCTTGCTCTCGATGTTTTGCAAAGGCTCTTGCGCATGCAAAATCGTCCACTCTACAATCTTACTGGCGGTATACTGGCCTGGTACCGCCATTTTGCCGATGAGTACCTGGGATAAATATGAACGACACGGAAAAAGTCCAGTTTTTAAACAAGCGCAGTCAGGGGGCTTTCCCGGGACTGCTCGGATTGCAGATACTACAGTGCTCTCCTGGGCGTCTTACTTCACGCCTGCCTATACATGATCAACTGCTTGCGCCCAATGGCTATCTGCATGCAGCAGCCGTGGTCGGCCTTGCCGATACCTCTTGTGGCTACGGCTGTTTTGTCAATCTGCCTGAGGGCGGCGAGTCGTTTACGACCATCGAGCTCAAGAGCAATTTTATCGGTACCGTCCGTAGTGGCGCTATCACTTGCGAGGCAATCATGGTGCATGGCGGCAAGCAGACTCAGGTCTGGGACGCCACCGTCGCCGACGAGGCTACGGGCAAGACTATTGCACTATTTAGATGTTCTCAGATGATATTGCGGTCTCTCTCTCGGCCATGAGCTCAAGGCCGCGAGCGATAATGGCACCGGATACGGTGCATTCGATCAGTAGCATCAGATAGGCTCTCAAATATATCGCCGCTTGCATCACTGGAGTCGAGACATTGACGCCGCTTGCGGGACCTTGTTGACTCAGGGCCAGGATGTATCCGAGCGGAAGCGAGACCATCAGCATGATGAGATAACGGCCGGCAGTCAGACCGCTAAATATAAATGCATTATCCATCAAGTGCTTTTTTGAAAGCTTGCGGGATTCGCCTAGAGCTCTCCAGAGATTGGTCTTACGAGCAAACAATACAGGCATGGTGTAATACCACCGCAAAGCCAGGGTCAGATAGATCGGCCAAAAGACTTCGGATATTGACCTGAAAAACAGCATAGATATCTGGATAATCAAGATCGAAGCCAGAGTCCCAGGCGCATAGACACGCTCGTGCCTGTAGTCTGCAGGTAACTCAGGTCTGTCTTGATTGCCAGATGTCGACACGACTTCACGATACACCTTTAGCGCAAAAATCGCGATGACAGCTGCAATGGCGAGGATCATGCCAAAATTGATGGCGATGTAGAGAGCGACAGGCCCCTGGGGATCGGTGTGTCCACCCACTGCTATTTCTGGTGCCACTGCCACAGCTGCCAGCGCAGCCAACCAAATATTTTTTTTCCACACTCTCATCACAGCCTGCCAACTGCGCTTTTTGACTGCCTTGAGATGCTCGGTCTTTTTTAAATAGATGCCCAGCACAAAGGTGATGCCAAAAGCGATCAAGGTGCCTATGACACCAAGTGCCGCCACTATCTGCGAGATCGTGAGTATGGCATTTTGCAGGGTTTGCTCTGGCGGCATGCCTTCCATGTATTTATCCTAAATTGGCTCAATCTACTTTTTTCACATATAGAGCAAAGAGCGCAACCAGCTAACTGATCGCGCTCTCCATATCGACTTGTGTAATCTATCGACTAATAGTCGCGACGACCACCAGCGCCAGCAGTACGAGCCTTGGGCTGCGAGATACTGACTGAGATAGCGCGGCCGTTTACGGATTGACCGTTGAGGCCTTTGATGGCGGCTTCTGCTTCGTCGGATGTTTGCATCTCGACAAAGGCAAAGCCTTTGGGACGACCGGTATCTCTGTCCTTAGCGACGGAGCACGAAACGACCGTGCCAAAGTCGGCAAATGCGTCGCCGAGCTCTTGTTCGCTGGTCTGATAGGAGAGGTTGCCGATGAAAAGTTTGTTGTTCATTGCTTAAATAACCATTGGTAGGACAAAGACCTAAAGTCTACAGCTGCTTAGTCTCGCAGGCCCCCCGCTAAAAGTCAATTTATAGTGGATAATAATGATCCTTTGAACCCCGGTGTATTGATATTTAGTCATGTCCAAAAAGATCCTCCTAGTCGAGGATGACCAGCATCTAGCGCAACTGATCAAGGCCTACCTCCAGGAGGGGGGCAACCTGGTCGATTGGGCAGACACAGGTGAAAAAGCCAATGGCTACATGCTGACCAACGAATACGATCTTTTTATACTCGACTGGATGCTGCCAGATCTGACAGGGGTGGAGATCTGTCAAAACTACCGATCGCGAGGCGGTGCCTCGCCGGTGCTCTTGCTCACGGCCCGCGGTCGCGAGGAGGATAAGGTCGTCGGCCTGGACGCCGGGGCCGATGACTATTTGGTTAAACCTTTTGGCCAGGCCGAGTTTAATGCACGAGTGCGCGCACTGCTCCGCCGCCCCAAGTCTTTTGGCGGCAAAATCCTGCAAGTGCAGGACGTAGAGATCGATACAGCTACCGAGACCGTTACCCGTGCGGGGCGTGATGTGGAGCTGAGGCCAAAGGAGTACAGTCTGCTGGAGTTTCTCATGCGGCATCCCGGGCAGAGCTTTACTGCCGAGGCCCTGATCGAACGCGTCTGGCAATCAGACGCGACGACATCTATTGATGCCGTGCGCATGCACGTCATGGCACTGCGCCGCAAATTAGGCGACTCTGACAACGAGTCTGGCGGTGGCCTGATTAAAAATGTCCGGGGCAAGGGTTACAAGATCAGTGCTAGTTAGCCAGACTTGTCGGAAATTTACGTAGCGTTTATGCTGGATTTATACAGGCTATAGGTTTGCCGCTCTAATCTGATCATTGAGGGTTGGTAAGTGGAGAGGCAAGCAGTCCTATGGAAGCTGAGCATTTGTTCGATACGGTCAGTTCTGCTGATAAGGCCTGGGACCGTCAGGATATTGATTATGCCGAAAGCCTGTATGCCAAGGCCGCGATCCATGCAGAAAAAGTATACGGACCATCCAGTCCTCTTTTAGAGACTTTGCTGCAGCGCTTGCTGGTCGTCTACGAGACTACCGGGCAGTTTGAACGCAGCCAAAATATCATGGCGCGACTCGTGGCTCTGCGCGAGCACAAAGACGAGTAGGTATCATTGTTGGAGGTCGACTGCATGAGTCAGGATAATGCCGCCAAATTGCTTGCAAAACTCAGGGCGACAATCAAAAATACAGTGACCGTTTTACTAAGCAAAAAGGCGGATGCTCAAGACAAAAGCAGGCATAATGCAGGGCCTGATCTCGATTTTGCTGTCGATGCCGCGCAAGACAAGGCCAGGTTGGACTCGCTCAAGCAGTCCATACAGCAAAAGCGTCATCCTTTGAGACCCGCGACAAACCGCTCAACCAGTCTGAGAGATCGGCAAAATTCGGTACTCGATCAGTCACGCGATCGCATGCGCCGCACTAACAGGATGCAGGCTCTCGGCAGCATGGCTGATCAGGATGAAATTGGCGGTCACCATGGCGGGCATTAAGGCGCATTGCTAAAGTTTTGCTTGCTCATCTTAAACAAATACAGTTGGGTCTCGAATGGATCAGCCGTGATTTTTACGTCACCTGAGAATGGATCGTCATAGGTAGCCAAAAGAAATATATTGAGGCAGATAACGAGGCTCACCATGCCCACCATCACGATCTGCAATTTCACATTGTCTATATTGAAAAAATAAGTGAAGATGATCGTGGCGATGCCACCAACAATCAGCACCGCCCATAGTACCGGTGGCAGGCCGTTGTGCAAGGCGTCTACGCGTAGACGGCGGTTTTCGCCGACAGACTCCATGGTCGGGAGTAGACATTGGTGGATATTGGCTTCGCGTGTGGTTACCGGGTCAAAATTGATGCATACGTCCCAGAGCTTTTTATAGGCGGCCCAGGACTCTCTGCAGGTCTCCTTTTTGGCCATCATCGCCCATTCTTTTTGCACGACCGTCTCTAGATAGGTCTGGCAAGTGTTTTGGATCTCTTCGCGTTTAGGTGATTTGAGACCATCCGACAACCTATATATATTGCCAATGGCCGATGCCTCTTGCTCGACGACCGAGCGGGCATTGCCAAATCTCTGCATCGCGTCGGCTACCATAAAGCCGAGCAATACGGCAAAGAGCATGCCTACAAACTGAGAATAGGGATCGGCGACGTCATGATGGTCCTTGAGCGAGAGCTTGAGAAACATCCGCCTGAAAAGCAAGAGGCCGATGATCGATATCAAGACGGTCAGCACCGTCAAAGAAACACTGAGTACTATTGTCACTTCCATCCTTCTGGAGTCATTCTCCCGCTGCGTTTTGCCCGTTCGTCTGAGCTGAAGGATAGCATTTTGAAAGCTTGGGGTGGACAGCTCACTTTAGAGACTTGTGGACATAAATCTGTTAGAAGACGATACTTAGATAGTCATCATGTTTATCTGCAAGCGGCTCAAACGATGAAAATCACGGCATTTTGGGAACTTATCTCGACAATTTGTGTCATTTTTGCTGCAACCGGGCTGACTGGTTGCTCCTCCGAAATATCTGACCGTGTGTCCGATAATGCTGATGATGACGCGGACACAGATGTAGATAAAGACGATCAGGTGCAAAAAGCAGATAATGCAAGACCTGCTTCGCACAAGCCCGCCAAGAGCATCACCGCTAAGACGCCCGACACTGTCGAGGTCGACGCCGGGGACGTGACTGTGATCGTCAAGACAAAGGATGGCGACCGCAAAACATCCGCAGATCACAAACCGACTGTGATAGAGGTTGATGAAGCTGACAAAACGGGCACAAGGATCAAAATAGACATTGGTGAGACCAAAAACTAAAAGGTGCTGATAATGATTCGCTTTTCCCTGTCATCCAAATTTTTGCTTGCATCTATCGTTTCCAGCATTTTCGTCATGGCCTCTAATCAGGCCGCCCATGCGGTCGTCACTCCTGCCGCGAGTGCAAAGCCCGCATCAGTTGCCGGCAAGCCAGCGGCCAGTCCCAAGACTTTTTCGGGTAATGCGTCCTGGTACGGACAGCCTTTCCACGGTCGCAAGACGGCTTCGGGAGAGATTTTTGACATGAATAAAAACACTTGCGCTCATTTGAAATTGCCTTTTCAGACAAAAGTATTAGTCGAAGATCCCAAGACTGGCAAAACTGTCGTTGTGCGCGTCACAGACCGCGGCCCTTATGCTAAAAATCGAATCATGGATCTTGCTCGGGGTGCTGCAGTAAGGCTCGGCACTATCAGTCATGGGGTGTGTTTTGTGCAATGCACACTCGTCAGCGACGACGATTAGGATTTAGGTATCGAGATTTTGATGTCCTAAAATGGCGAGTATCGACCTGGTCGATCTGCTAGCCTGACATCATGAGCCAGTTGCACAAGACCCTAAATAGCGATGACTGCTATCGCGCCTTGATCGCAAGAGACAGTCGCTTTGATGGAGTGTTTTTTGTCGCAGTCAAGTCGACTCGTATTTATTGCAGACCGGTCTGTACAGTCAAATCGCCGATGCAGCGCAACTGTACTTTTTATCCAAGCGCTGCGATTTGCGAAAGCAACGGATATCGCCCGTGCTTGCGCTGCCGTCCGGAGCTTGCACCAGGCCACGCTCCTGTAGATAGTCGCACTAGACTCGCCGGCCAAGCGCTGAGACTGATAGATGATCTTGCAAACAGCGATCTTGCAAACAGTGATCTTGGCTCGCTCGCCAAAGTCGCGCAGTTGCTCGGCGTCACGCCGAGGCATTTGCGTAGAGTCTTTGAAGGTGAGCTGGGCGTCAGTCCCATGCAATACATTCTGACGCAAAGACTGCTCGCGGCCAAGCTTATGCTCACAGATACAAATATGCCTGTCACTGAGATTGCGCTTGCAAGCGGTTTTGCTAGCGTGCGCCGCTTTAACGATGCATTTGTCGAGCATTACAAGCTCAATCCAAGTCGATTGCGAAAAGAAGCAAGGCCGGGATGGCGCAACGAGCTTAAGACTGATGCAAGGCCTAATATCATTGCCTGCCAATTGTCTTATCGCCCGCCTTATGATTGGGAGTCGATGCTTTCTTATCTGCGTGCTCGTGGGAGCGCGCTCGTAGAGCGTGTCTCGGATGATGGCAAATATTTGAGGACTGTTGCGATCGGCGATAGCAAAGGCTATCTCGTCGTAGAGCAGACACGCGACAGCAAAGGACAGATAAAGCCCAATGCTTTGACGCTTTCGATGAGTGCCAGTCTCGGACCTGTCTTTATGCAGGTGGTCACGCGGATCAAGCGATTATTTGATTTGCAGGCTAATCCGCTCGTGATCGCGGATGCTCTCGGCGAGCTCGCGGCAGAGCGGCCTGGCTTGAGAGTGCCAGGTGCCTTTGACTCTTTTGAGATCGGCGTGCGCGCCATACTTGGTCAGCAAGTCAGCGTCAAAGCTGCAACCAGTCTCGCTGGGCGTCTGGCTGAACGATTTGGCGAGCGGATCCAGACACCATATGCGGATATCTATCTGGCCACTCCCGATCCTCGGGTGCTCGCCTGTGCCGATGTGGACGAGATCTCCGCTCTGGGCATCATGCCCACTCGCGCCAGGGCGATCAAAGTCTTTGCCACCGCATACGGTGAGCTCGATCTGGCGCCAGGTGCCGATTACAAGACTACTGTAGCTGCTTTGACTGCTCTGCCCGGGATTGGCGAGTGGACTGCCGAGTATATCGCCATGCGTTGTTTAGCCTGGCCAGATGCTTTTATGCACGGTGATCTCGGTATCAAAAAGGCTCTCGGTATCAGCACAAAAAAGGCCCTGATCGAGGTTGCGCAACAGTACAAGCCTTGGCGCGCTTATGCCACCATGCATTTATGGAAGTCATTAGAAATAAAATGAGCACAAAAACCAAAAGCACTAACGCCTATGTAATCTTGCCTACTCCGGTCGGCAGGCTCACTCTCGTGGCGACACCGATTGGCCTGGCGGCTGTGCTATGGCAAGACGATGATGCGCGGCGAGTCAGTCTCGACCGCGGCATGCCCACTGAAAATGGCATGGGTTGTGGCATACGTAGTGAAATATTGCAGATGGCCATGCAACAGTTAGCGGAATACTTTGATGGGAGCCGCAAGCAATTTGATTTGCCTCTCGATTTTGAAGGCACGATTTTTCAAAAATCCGTATGGGCGGCTTTGTTGCGGATACCTTATGGCGAAACGCGTACTTATGCTCAGATCGCCATCGAGATCGGCAATCCCAATGCAACGCGCGCAGTCGGAGCTGCTAACGGCAAAAACCCTTTATCCATCATCGTCCCTTGCCATCGCGTCATCGGCTCGTCCGGCGGTTTGACCGGCTTTGCAGGTGGGCTGGGGATCAAACGACAATTGCTCGATTTAGAAAGGTCGATCTAGGCTAGGGCCTAGCAAGACTCTGGTTGTTAGCTTTAGTTGGCGTCTTCGATCAGGCGAGCGCGCTTATTGAGTGCCTTGGCCTCATCCAATCGATTGAGCTCTTTAAGTACAGAGGCATAGTTGCGCAACACTACTGCGATCGCTGGATCCTGTGGCCCAAGGATTTTTTCGCGCATAGCCAGAGTGCGCTTGTAGAGCGCTTCGGCTTCGGTGTATTTGCCTTCGTCCTTGTAGATGCGGGCGAGATTGTTGAGTGCATTGGCTAATTCAGGGCTGTCCTTGCCATTGTCTCTAATCTTGATGGTCTCTTTAAAATAGGTCTCGGCTTCGCCTGCCTTGCTCGACTGCTGCAGCAAGAGACCTAAGTCCTCGGCTGTGGATGCGAGCTCAGGCGAGTTGTCGCCAAATGACTTTTTCTTGATATCGTAAGCCCGCACGAGGTCTTTTTGAGCCTCTGCAAACTTGCCCTGCTGCCTATAGCACTCTTGCAAATTGGATAGTGCCACTGCTACATCGCGACCTTCTGTGCCCTGGACCTTTTCGTAGCTAGAGACGACATCGAGGAGTATTTTTTCGGCTTCTGCGTACTTGCCTTCAATCATGTAGACCTCGGCTAGATTGGTCCGTCTATGGCCAAGACGGATTGGATCGCCACCGGATTGTTTTTCGATCTCGATTGCATTTGCGTATTGAGCTTCGGCAAAGGGATAGTTGCCGAGCTCCCGGTAAACCATGGCAAGGTTGTCGATGCCTATGATGTAGGCAGCTGCGGCCTCACTGGTCTTGGATGAGGTGTACTCTTTGCCTAGCATCGTCTCGGCTTCTTTTAATAAGGGCTCTGCCTCTTCAAATTTGCCTTGCTCGCGCTTGGCGGCAGCGAGTTTGGTCAGCGAAGCTGCCTTATTATGAGCGGCGTTGGCATCCCCAGCGGCGACGCTCTGATCTGTGACTTCGCCGGATTGCTTGAGGATCTCTTCGGCTTCCTGTGTTTTGCCTTGATTGCGCAAGACCGTCGCCAGGTTGTTGAGGGCCACGATCTGGGCGCTGCGGCTATTCATGGCTTTAGTGAGCGCTACGGTGCGCCGCAATGCTTGCTCTGCCTGGCCATAATTGTGGGTCTCGGTATAGATCTTGGCTTGCATATTGAGGACGGGCGCCAGATCCGAACTCTCAGGTCCCTTTTTAGCCTCGATGATGGAGCGCGAGCGCTCCAGTTGCTCCAGCGCTAGCTCGGGCTTGCCTTGCTTGATGTAATGACGAGCAAGATTGTTGAGGTTGGGAGCCATTTCGGCGCAGTCGGGACCAAATTTTTTTTCTTTTATAGCGATGGCATCCTTGAGATAGGCCTCGGCTTGCTCTGGTTTGCCCTGCTGATCGTAGACGAGGGCCAGATCGTTGACTGTCTTGGCCTGGAGGCCTTCTTCGAGGTTGGATGATTCGGCTTCTGCGAGTGCCTCTTTGTAGAGCTCGATGGCGCGGTCATAATCTTTGTTGTTGGCGGCAGCCTGAGCGTCCTTGCAGAGCTTGTCCCATTGCACGGCACCGGCCCAGGCTCTGTGAGGCTGGTAGATGGCGGCTAAAGTGATTGTGGCTGCAACAGCCGCAAAAATACTGAGCTTTTTCACAAAATCTCCAATCCCTTGCCTGATATCATCTCGTTATTTTAACCCTTTAGGCTTATCCGCTGCATTTATACCGCAAACAATTGAAGCTACTTGATATCGCCAGAAACTTAGTAAGAAATGGCCATGATGGCTCCAGCGCGCGTTTGCCCTCGATGAACCATTATTGTCAGATCGATGAAAACGCTTTAAGTTCCCTTTCCATGCGGTTAGCTGCTCGCGCTGAAGCCCCTGCTAATGGATGGCTGGCGGCACTTGATGATCGGCGCACCGAGATCTTTACATCGCTTTCTTTTACAAATCGCTGCTTCTTACTGCTTGTGTTTCATGCGATTGGTTTTTGCTATTTTGTCGAGCCCCGTTGGCGGTATCAGGGGATAGACGGGGCCAAGGCTCTATTGACGAGGCTCTGCGATGATAAAGATCTAAAAGGGTTCGATCTCGTTTTGACGGCTTCCGATCTGCGGGCCTGGCTGGGTGGTACGGGGACCTTGCCTTTGATGGCAGAGAGGGCAGCTCATCTAAGAGAAATAGTAAATGGTGTCACCAATAGCGGTGGCAGAGAGCAGTATCTGCATTATCTATTGATCGGTGAAAATCCAGAGACAATGCACGCCTTTGCCCTGGCTGAGTCGATTGCCGCAAAATTGGCTTGCTATCGCGATAGCGTACAAGTCACTCCAGAGCTAGCCTTTGCTCCTCTCAAACGCGCTCAGTTACTCGTTTCGGACCTGACGCGGATAGCTAGTGTTGATACTACTAGCAGTGTCGTGCGAAACCGCCTTGCCGCTATTGATCTGTCTACTCTAACTGCCTTTGCGGATTACAAACTACCGCAGATACTCCGTGCATATGGAGTCCTGCAATACGAGCCTGTTCTGGCCGCTTGCGTAGATCAGCAGATTTTTCTCCCAACCAATGGACCTGAAGAGATCGCTATCCGGGCTGCCACCATAGTGGCAGTCGAACAAATCGCCAAACGTGCTCACATGCGCGCTTGTGATGTAGATGCAGCGCTGTGGCTGGAGTCGCAGACCCACGTAGGACACTTGGCTCCATATCATCGCGTGCTGACGACCGCGTATTGAGTCGGGCTGCCTAGGCTGGTTTGCCCCAGTACCATCCCTGGCCGTAGGGGACTTCCATTTCGACAAGCAGTTCTAGTTCTTCGCGACACTCGATGCCCTCTGCGATGAGATCGGCGCCGAGCGAGTTGACGACCTTGACCAAACGCTTGAGCAGTCGAGCCTTGGCGGGATCGGTGCTGATGCCGGATACGTACTTGCGGTCGATCTTGACGATGTCCGGCTCGAGGATGATGAGGCTCTCTAGCGAGCTGCGCCCAAAGCCGACATCATCGATGGCGACCTTGATGCCGTGGTCTTTGATGGCTTGCACGTGGTCTTTGAGGTAGGCAGGATCGCCGATAAACTGTTGCTCGCTGATCTCGATGCAGTATTGGCCGGGATCGTGCGTGCCTGGGAAAAGCGTCATGAGCCGCTCGATAGGAGTGTCCATGATGCTGGAGGGAAATAGATTGACGTGGAATGTGGCAGTCTGGTCAAACTTGGGGTCCACGGTCGCGGCGAGGCAGGTCTTGATGCAGCGCAGATCGACTATGGTGAGGAGGTTGTGCTCTACCGACACTCTAAAGAGATCGTCGGGCATCTCAAAAGCGCCCTTGGGGCCGCGGCTGAGGATCTCATAGCCGACTACCCTCTCGTCGGCGAGGTGCAGGATCGGCATGGAGACCGCGCGAAAACAATCGCCCTTGCGTAGTTTTTCGGTGAGCTCGACTAAGGCCTCTTTGTCGGGGCTGCCACCTGTGGGTTTGTGTTTTTCGCCGGAGGAGACGCGGTTTTTGCCGAGGAGCTTGGACTCGCGGACGGCCAGTCGGGCCAGCGAGATGACCTCCTCTATCGAACAAAACTCATATGGCAAGGCGAGCACGCCAAGGCTGGCGGTGACCCGTACTGTTTCTGATGCCAGGCGGAGTGGACTTTCGCCAACTGCCAGGCGGATTTTTTCTGCGACGAGTACGCCTTCGGCAAAGCGAGTATCGGGCAGCAAGAGCAAAAACTCATCGCCTCCCAGACGAGCCAGGTGATCGCTTGGGCGGACAGTGGCACGGATACGGTCAGAAATCTGGTGCAGCACCACATCGCCTACAGCATGGCCAAACTGGTGGTTGATCCGATCAAAGTCGTCGCAGTCGATTAGGACGGCTACGAGATTCCAGCCAAAGCGCTGAGCGCGAGCGTACTCATCGGAGAGAGCTGTCTCTAACCCGGCTCGAGACAAAGCTTGTGTGGCAGTATCGATATTGGTGACAAGCGAGAGCTGATCCTGTGCATCTTTTAGCTTTTGATTGGCATTGGCGAGGTCGCTCTCGAGTGACTTGACGTGCACGGCATACTTGATTGCCTGCATCAGCGCACGGCCATCTATATTTTCTTTTACTAAAAAATCAAGAGCACCATTGCGCACAGCCGCACTGGCCATAGCGTTTTGGTCGCGATCGCCTACCATGACCACCGGCACACCGGACTGGCACTCTTTGAGGCGGACAATCTTTTGCAGATTGCTGGAGGCGTCGGGACCGCCATTGCCGTTGGAGACATCGAGGAGGACCAGGTCTACATCGCCCTTGTCGAGCAGCTCGAGGCCGTTGTCCATGCGGTCGGCGAGCTCCATCGAGATATCGAGGCTCGTGTCGATGCCCTTAGCCTTGGACAGGACGTCTTTGAGCTCAAATTGGCCGCCTGGGGCGTCCTCGATGAGCAAAACCTTGGTTTTCCTGGCTTCCATATTATTCACCGACTGGGGATTCCTGTTTGATAGAAAATACTCTATTAAACAGCATAAACGTCAATGAATCGGTCAATTTTTTGCGTTTCACAAGCTGGTCGCTCTTTAGTAACATTGAACCGTGGGCGTTGACGGGCTATATCCCTTTACTTCCCCCAGCAATACAAGTTCAAACAAAAGAGGCAAAATGACCGAGGGCCAACCAAAGACCGGCGGGGCGACCGATAATCTCATCAAAAAAGGGCTGGCATTTGTCTTTGCTGCGGTGCTTTTGTGGTTGGCATTTAAGGATGCTGATTTTGCAAAGATATGGGGTTATGCTAGCCAGACCAAGCCTGTGTTTGTGGGGCTCCTGATTGCTTCCGCTATCTTTAGTCATTTCCTCCGGGCCTTTCGCTGGACCTTTCTCCTTGCGCCTCTCAAGCCCCAAGGGGAAAAAGTGGGGCTTTTTAACAGTTTTTATGCAGTGATGCTGGGTTATGCGGTCAACGTGGCCATCCCGCGTGGGGGCGAGGTTGCGCGACTGGTGGCGATCACCAAGGACGAAAGGCTTCCCTGGGCGGGTGTCTTGCCGACTATGCTGATCGATCGCATGCTCGATCTGGCGATGCTGGTATTTTTGCTGGGCGGGACGCTCCTGGTGCTGCCAGCGGAGATCCTCAAGGACATGCCATGGCTGGTGCCTGGCGGGATCTCGATGCTCGTGGCGACGGTGGCGGGATTGGGGCTCTTGCCTTTTGCTGGGTCGATCTTGCAGCGGATACTTGCTCTGAGTCTCGTTAAAGACAAGGTGCCGGGAGGCTTGCTAGGCAAGTTGACCGATCTTGCCGGGCAGTTTGATACCGGGACGCAAAGCCTCAAAAGCCCGGTCAAATACCCGATCATCGCTGGCTTGAGCGTTTTGATCTGGTTTTTTTATTGGCTCAATTTTTACCTCATGGTCTTTGCCTTTGGTCTAGAAGGCATCATCGATGCCACCAAGTGTCTCATCGTCTTTACGATCGGGTCAGTTGGCGTGCTGGTGCCGACTCCGGGCTCTGTGGGGAGTTTTCACTTTCTGGTGACCAAAGGCCTGACCATGACTGGTGGCATCAATGCCGATCAGGCGCTGGCATTTGCGACGGTGCTGCACTTTGTGGCTTTTATCGTGGCGACTTGCGTGCCGGCGTTTGTGTTGTTTGTGGTGAAACGGGGGAGGCAGTAGTCGGAGAGTAGATGAATGAGTCCGGGATGGTCGGTGGGACAATCTGTAAGCCAGCTAAATGAGTCCGAGATGGTCGGTGGGACAAATTGCCGGCCGCTGGTGCTGCGCAAGGCGGCCTACACAATTTGCCACCACCGACCATTGAATCTATCGCTGGCTCTTTTTCATTGACCATACTGTGCCACCACTCTAAAATGCCATCATGAACAACTTTATTTCAACCAGCAAATGGTGCATCTCTCTGACTCTGGCTGTCATTTTGGGCCTCGCCACAGCCGTAAATGCCGCCACGGTCGTCGATCCGGATACCGCTACCACTGCCATCCTTTCGCAGATCGACAAGAGCAAATATCCGCCCGCTGGCCAAGACAACTATGATGCGCTCTCTGGGCTGAGCAAAAAACTCCGTTCATATCTTTTGTCACCTCAAAATCAAGTCGCGCTTATGCAGAGCAGGCTAGAAAAGGCTCAGGGTGCTGGTCTATATGTGGCTGAGTCCCCAGATCGCAAGCTGCGAGTCTATAGCTGGGATAAGTGGACCGGCGGTACCATGCACTTTTTTGATGTAACTGCACAATATAAAACCTTAAGTGGCAAAGTCATGCCTTATGACTTTGGCCCCGTGGATGATACCGATAACGGTGCTTATTATGACAAGATCGTCCCTGTCAGGACAAAGTCAGGACGCACTGTTTATCTCGTTTTTGGTACCAGCATAGGGTCGACTATTTGTTATACCCTGTCAGTAGCATCCTATGAGATTACTCGTGATGGCAAGCTCATAAAGGCTCCGTTTTTTAAGACCAAAAAGCAATTTTTAAATGAGATCTCTTGCGGAGTCGAACGGCAAGACACCAGTCTGGACTGCGATATAGAGCTGACCAATGCAAACAAGACGCTGCGAATACCGGTAGTCGATGAAAACATGCACTTTAAAAGCAGCTATTTGATCTACAAGTTTGATGGAGAAAAATTTGTATACGTTGGCGTTAAAGCGGAATGAATTTATTACATCGACCAAATGAAACAAATAATCAAACCGTAGTTGACCGGTTGCTCAGCTATTTGTACAATCACACTCATGCCTAGACCTAAAAGCCAAGATAAACGATCCGCCATCATTGATGCCGCCACCCGCGTCATCGTCTCCCAAGGCTTGAGCGCTCCCACAGCCCTCATAGCCAAAGAGGCGGGCATCGCTAATGGCTCTCTTTTTACTTATTTTGCCACCAAGACCGAGCTCTACAACCAGCTCTACCTCGAACTCAAGACCGAGATGGCTCGCACCGCTATTAAAAACATGCCGGCAGATGGCAATCCGCGAGATCGCTTATTTACGGCGTGGCAAAACTGGACTACCTGGTCCACCAAATACCCCGACAAGCGCAAAGCCATGGGGCAGCTCGCCGTTTGCGACGAGATCACTGCCGAGACTCGCGCTGCCGGACATCGCGCCATGCAACCAATCGTTGGCCTACTAGAAGAGATTCGCGCAAATGGATCCATGAGCAAAGTCCCCATGCCTTTTGTCGGAGGCCTCATGAATAGCATCGCCGAGGCAACCATGGACTACATGGCACAAGACCCAAAAAAGGCAAAAGAGCATGCAAAAGTAGGATTTGAAGCTCTCTGGCGACTCATATCCTGATTTTTTTTGTTGCAAAAATGACTGTCTAGCCAGACAACTATTGGAGAAATGTGATGATTGAAAAAGAAAAAGCCTACATAATAACGGGCCCTACATCAGGCATTGGCCGAGCCGCTGCCTTTGAACTCGCCAAGCACGGCAAGGTAATACTAGTGGGGCGCGATGCCGGAAGATTGCAAAAGACTCGTGCAGCAATCGAAAAACGCGGTGGAAAGGCTGTGTCAATCGTCTGCGATCTAGGTGAAATGGATCAATGCTCCCGGGCAGCTCGGGAGATTGTAGCTCTAGATCTCCGGCTCTGTGGCCTCGTCAATAATGTGGGGATATTTTTGATGAGACCCAGACGCAACTCGGTAGGCTGTGATCTCTCGTATGCTACCAACCATCTCGGCCCTTTCACCCTAACCGAGGCTTTGATATCGCATTTGCCTGACGGTGCGAACGTGCTTTTTGTAGCCAGCGCTGTAGAGGACCCTTTGCGTAAGCCCGCAGTCGCTGCGGGTTTTAGAGGCGGTCGCTATATCTCCGCTGAGGCCTGCGCGCGCGGTGAATGGCTTGCAGGTGGCTCAACACGGCCGGGCTATGACGCTTACGCAACCACCAAGCAATGCACTTTAGCAACCGCATTGCAGCTGGCTCATGAGCACCCACGGTTGAGCATCAATGCCATCGAACCCGGTGTCACTCCCGCTACCGGCCTGGGGCGCGATGCACATCCAGCTTTGATCTTGTTACTGCGCGTGTTTTCGATCATGGCACCCTTTGTCAAAAACATGAGCACTCCCGAGCGAGCAGGTCGTGTGATCGCCGATATCATCATCAATCGCAGTGATCGTTCCGGCATCTACTACGATGAAAACGGACATGATAAAGCGCCATCGGATTTGGTGCAAGATCGAGCCTTTTGTGAACGTGTCGTCGATGAGACTCGCGCCTTGCTCAGCTTCGCTGAAAATGCAGGCTGACTTTGTCAATATTTAGAACTTGCAGATCGACCTCTGAAATGTAAAAGTGCATTTCGTCCTGATCCAACACGTGTCCCCTCAACTATAGATATGCCCAAATCGAAGTGGGTGATGACAAAAATGGGGCATATAATTGTGGAGCGTAGGGAGGTAGGCATTTTGGTTGATGCGGACATGTCGCACGCGTTGATCCTGCAAGGAGCCGAGCACTTTCGCAAAGCCCAGTATTATCATGAGATGGGAGAAGTCACAGCCGCGTCTTATCAAATCAGTTGCTGGCATGACTGCGAGTGTTGGATTGCGTTGATTTCTGGTACAGGCCAGCCTCCCCCACATCTTCCCAAGCAATCACAGTTTTATTTTGATGGAAAGAATGAAGCTCCACAAAAGGAAATATCAGAATTTGATATGCTGCTCTCCCAATTGCGTGAGAGCTATCCACAGCGGTTTGCCAGATATTTAATATCAATCAGCAGCAATTATCGCAAGGCATGCGATTTGTTTTATATGGGCGAAATCACGAAAGCCCAGGTACAACTTCATATGGGCTGGCAAATGCACAAGGCCATGTTGCAATCCGAAAATCAGCAACTGATCGATCCGCCGCGCAACGTTGCCTTTTATTTTGCACCTTTTATCAATCCTGAGTACAACATCACGGCACCAATGAGCAGATGGAGAATGGTCGCATTGTCTACCGGCAAGATCCAGGCTGCGGCATATTTTGACGTTGCCAGGCAGGAATATGCAACGGGGCGGATAAACACTGCAAATTATTATTTGCATAAATGGTGGACGGAGTTGAAAGAGATTGCAAATCTAGAGAAAACAGCTTTTAGCGAAGTGCTGCACACTGCCGATTATTATTTTGGCAATGGCGACGATGTCCCACCCGATGCAGCGCTTGTACCACGCAAACCTAAGCCGGGAGCTGATCCTACAGCAGGCAGCCTGCCTCTGCCGAAGAGTAATCAATGACTCTTTTATCTAGATTTGACCTGCGCTATCCAATCATCCAAGCGCCGATGGCAGGTATCTCCACCCCGGCTCTAGCTGCAGCAGTCACCAATGCTGGCGGCCTCGGCTCGATCAGCGTCGGCTCCAGCACCACAGATGATGCCAGGCATATGATAGAGGCAGTGCGCGCAGCCAGTGATGGCACTTTTAATGTCAATGTATTTTGCCATGCACCTGCCATTCGTGATGTCACTCGCGAATCTGCATGGATAACCCATTTAGCTCCGCTTTTTGCAGAGCTGGGAGGTATCCCCCCAAGCGTATTGCACGAGATCTACATATCTTTTCTTGCCGACCCACCCATGCAGTCTTTGCTTCTCGACCTTCGCCCACCCATCATTTCATTTCACTTTGGCCTTCCTCCCGATCATTTCATACGCGCCTGCAAGGATGTGGGGATCTATTTGATTGCTACAGCAACCAGCCAGGCCGAGGCTCAAGCTGCGCAACAGGCCGGGATGGATGCCGTAGTTGCGCAGGGCATCCAGGCCGGTGGTCACAGGGGCGTTTTTGATCCTGATGGCGAGGACCTACAATTGGAGACAATCGATTTGGTCAAGCAAATTGTTGGCCATGCAAAAATACCAATAATTGCCGCTGGTGCCATCATGACTGGTGCTGATATCGCCGCTGCTCTCGATGTTGGTGCTATCGCCGTGCAGATGGGTACCGCCTTTGTGGCATGCCCCGAGTCAGCAGCTACAGCCGACCATCGCGCGCGGATGGCGCATGCGGATGCGAGCGATATAGTTTTGACTGATGTGATATCGGGGAGGCCTGCTCGTGGGCTGCGCAATCGGCTCATCGACTATGGTGTGGCCTCCGACAGCTCTCCAGCGGTCTATCCGCTTGCTTATGATGCCGCAAAACAATTGAATGCACTTGCCGTCAAGCAAGGCAAACATGATTATGCTGCTCAATGGGTTGGTACCGGTGCTGCACGCTGTCGTGCCCTGCCAGCTGCCGAGCTAGTTGCTCTGCTGGTCCGAGAGTTGGAGGAGGCGCGTGGCATTGGATAAGATTGCAAATGAAGATATTTTGACGCCCACCATTAGTGATTTTGCTGACGCAACACCCTTGATCGAGGCTGCGTTTGCTGGAGCTCATTTGTCTGGCAAGTCTGCTGGGCTCATTTTTGCAGCGCTATCCAAAAACCCACTGGATTTATACAATCACGCCCGTCTGCTTGGTTATTGTCATTATCAATCCCGAGCCTTTCCTCAAAACGCCACCAGCGAGCTCAAGGGAGTGCAAATAGAGCAGGTTCTGTGGTTTATCCACAATGCGCCGTCATGCATTTTTGCTCGCACATATTTCATGGGTGTTTCTCCAAATGACAGTGCAGATGCTTGCCAACAAATTGGCAAAGCATGGCAGCAAGCGCTTGTCGATCATCCTCTAGATATTTTTGTTGCTGTCAATGCAGCGATGTTTTTTGTCAGTGTTGATGAAAGGCAATGTCGTATTTGTCTCGAACATATCGCCAAGCTCGACCCGTCAAATCCATGGATTCAGGCTTTCGAGCAGCATCTGAGCGACGAGATATGTGCCCCACGGGTAGTGCCGATTTCTGATGTCGATCTTAAAGCTGCTTTGCAAAATAAGTATGCCACCTACCGCCTGGATGCATCTCAACACGTCGTACTGCATCCAAAAGCAGCTACCTATGCAAGAATATTTGCGGATGATTCTGAGGACTTGACTGCGCGGTGGCACTTGTGGAGGCATGCTGCGCTGCTCTGCCAACCTTTGCATATTTTGGGATTTGATCCATTAGCCGAAAAACAATATATCGAACATGCGAGCTGGTTTATCAAGAAGGCGCTGCGAGAGTGCATCGATGATAAATGGTTTGTGCCCATCCTCAGCCCTCAAGCTCGTCGGCATTTGGTTGCTCTTATAGACTCGCATAGCGAAATGACTACAGCCAAGCGCACCAAAAAAATGCAGGTTTTAATCGACAAGCTGCGATTCTTGTATTCCGATGCATATGCTGCCATCTTGCTACATCCTGATCTGTCCGGACTCGAATCGAGCCCCTATGTAGCAAGTGTCCCGACCGATCATCTGCGGTTGCCCGCTGAGCCAATGCCGCCAGATCTGCAAGTGACAGAATACGCCGATCTCTGTGATTTGCAGATTATTCGTTTGCAATCGCAAAAGCATATTTCGTTTGAGCGCATGATAAAGCTTGATACCGCAATTAGTGGCGACAGTTGCGATTTTGAAAGTCGAGCTATGTTAGTCTCTCTGGCTCATTCGCCGCTTTATAAAGATGTCCAAACCAGAGATCAGGTGGTCACGATTGTTTCACGGCATTTATCTTGGATCATACAAAATGCCCCTGGATGCGTTTATTTGCGCGATTATGATTGGGAGATGCTGCCTGGCAGGATTTTGAGGACGGCTTTAGCATCCTGGTCTGCTGTTGTGGAGACATCCAATGATGCCAATGCTTTGACCAATGCGGCCATTGCCTTCCTATTATTTGACAAAATGCAAGCCAGGATAGCTGCAAAAGAGGCAATAGAGATAAACGGCGATCATGCCACTGCAAAGGAGATTTTGCGGCGTATCGATGGATTGCCTAGCCGATTTTCGGCTGTAAAAGAGCTTAAAGACTCTGGTTTCATACCTGGACTCATCTTGGACAAATATCGTGATCTTGGTCGGATGAGTCGGATCAGTGAGACGCATTTGCATTTTTCTGCCAGGTCGGCGTGGACGCTGCAATGCATTTTGGCTATGGAACCTACGGCCGTCGAGCATCACGTGGAGATGATCCGATATTTTTGGACCTGGTGGTCCAATCCTACTCTAGGGCGCAAGGATCCTTCATCTTCTAAAGCTCTCGTGGGGCATGCGCTTAAAGCGATGCAATACGCGCCGTTTGATATCGACCCTCGCACTGTAGACAAGCGGGATCCGCAAGGGGTGCGCGTAATTGGTAGAGCTGTATTGCAGCAGTGCGCTGCCTATCCGGAAGACGTCCAGGTGATCAGTGGACTGTATTGGTACTTTTTGCTTGCAAACTATCGCACTGCAGACGGATTAAAGATCCTGGAAAATCTGGTGCAAGCGAAACCCAGAGATCGCAGGGCGAAGGAGATGTTGAAGGCATTTGTCGACGTTTCATTGTAAAGCCTTTGATATTTTTATGATTGACTGATCACTCAATTTTTGGTAGTTTGAGTTTGTTGATAAATGAGCGACTACTCAAGCATCCATACTTTTAAGAGGGTTCAAACATGGCGCAGTGGACTATTTCTGCAATGCCGTCTCAAAAGGGCAAGACGGCTATCGTTACTGGTACTGGTGGCATTGGCTATGAGTGCGCTCTTGCCCTGGCCAAGGAGAAGGCGCAGGTGATCATCGCGGGTCGCAACTCCAAGAAAGGAGCAGAGGCGGTCGCAAAGATCAAAACTGAGGTGCCTCACGCCGATGTGAGTTTTGAGATCATAGATCTGGCAGATCTCCAATCAGTCAAGCATTTTGCGCAGAGGCTGCAGCGGGAGCAAGAGCGGGTCGATTTGTTGATCAATAACGCCGCCATCATGAATCCCCCAACCCGCATGCAGAGCCAGGATGGTTTGGAGCTGCAATTTGCCACCAATTATTTGAGCCATTTCGCTTTGACCGGTCTGCTGCTGCCTCTCCTGCGCAAAGCTGAGGCGCCAAGGGTAGTGACCGTCTCGAGTATCGCGAGCCGTCAGGGCAAAATTGATTTTGGTGATCTCCAATCAAAGGTCGATTATGTGCCGATGAAGGCCTATAGCCAATCTAAGCTGGCTTGTTTGATGTTCGCTCTCGAGTTGGAGAGAAAGAGCAACGAACATGGGTGGGGCATTACCAGTATTGGTGCGCATCCTGGAGTGTGTCGCACGGAGCTGTTGCACAATGCGCCCGGCAAACTGAGTCCGCAAGGTATTTTTAGATCGCTGTTCTGGTTTATGTTTCAGCCTGCGGCGCAAGGGGCGTTGCCTGTCTTGTATGCTGCGACTGCCTCAAATGGTCGACCTGGTGGATATTATGGACCAGGAGGCATCGCGGAACTCAATGGCTATCCGGTGCTGGCCAAGATCCCGCCTGATGCTCTCAATGGCATTGTAGCTGCCAAGTTGTGGGAAGAATCGGAGAGATTGACCGGGGGTGTTTTTGCGGCTCAAATGATGCCCAACGCTTGAAAAAAATTTCTGAATTCGGGTTCTACTTGTGCAACTTGACAAAGGCTCGATTGATCCAATCGTTTGCGTAACTGTTGAGCGCTCATTGCCTTTGTGTATTCTGGCCATTGCCGTTTTAAATCTGTGTTTGCGGTATTTGCATCCGGTGGGCGACGTGTTGAGCAGTTTTCGAGATGTCTCAGTATTAGGCCTTCAAAGCATGGATCCTGCCACAATATCGTAATCTGTTTGCCTAAAGCTTTTGCCTTCGCCATTTCATAACGGTCTGGAGTTGCATGGTTCTGGTCTGTGTCAAGGAGCATAAAAGATTTGTGCGGCTTTTCTCGAGTTATTTTAAAATGATCGAGTTTTCTAATTGCAAGGTCAACTCTTGCTAAAGCATCTCCCGCTCCAGAGCCAAGATTTGCACTGAATAGATGAAAGGGAAGGTTTTTTTCTGCAATCAATATCTTCAACAGTCCAACATAGCTGACTTCGGATTCGCCCTCGCAGCCAATCCAAATAACTCGTTTAGGCTTGCGACTTTGTCTGCTCATCCCAGTTGCGGCACCCCGCCATATACTCCGCTAAGGTATTTTTTGTAGTGATTATCATCTCTGCGGATTTTTACATCCATCAAACTAAAAATAGAAGTTCTGCCTTTCGCGTCTTTTTCGCAAAGAACGATCTCTTCAGCCGTGAGGTTATCTAGAAGCGCAGCAGAATGACACGATAACCAGAGCTGAGCATTGTCTTTGTTGCGCCTCTGTGTGTCATAAAACCAATTGATAAACTCTGGCAAAATCATTGGATGAATAGCTGCGTCCATTTCATCAATTAATAGAACTCCACCTACTGCGAGTGTCGCCGAAATCAGCGGATACATCTTTATAATTGCTTTTGTGCCGTGGCTTTGCAGATCCCATGGCATATCGATCTCTAGGCCTGCATGTTTAAAAACAAGCGATGGTCCGTTTTGAGTAGGCTTAAATTCCAGCTTGTCTATTCCGACATCTAGCCGGTTAAGGTCCCGATTCAAGTCTGCAACTACTTCAGGTTCATTCCTGAGATAGTTTATTAATGCAAAGTCGGGGTTATTGTTGATCGGTTCGATTTGCGTCAATATTTTTTGTGCTAATCGCAGGAATTGTTGAGCACTGGGGTGCGAAAATTTTGCAAAGGAAGATATGACTGTGTGTTTCTCTGATAGCGTCTTTTGTAGGTGATGATACCCACTCATAGAAAATGATTTTGAGTCTTTTACTGCGCCATTTTCGTCTCGCTCATAAACACGCTGCCATTTGCCGACACCCATCGGTTTTTGTTTCAGCGATTCTTTAATAATCTTTGTTACTTTGCCGTTAGATACACCCAAATCAAGCTCGTAGCGGTAAATGCCATACTCGACCTCTTCGCCATCATCGCAACGCCTTTCCGTTTCATCATTTAGATTCATTATGCTACCAAATTCGATGGCAAACGATATCGGTCGATTTGCTGATTCAGTGTCGTTAAATCTTTCGCAATTAGGTATAAAATCCTGAGTAATTGAAACGCTGTCTCTTATCATCTGTGCTAGAAAAGCGACAGCTCGCAACAGAGTTGATTTGCCAGAAGCATTGGCTCCAAAAATTGCTATGACTTTAGGCGCCCTGATTTGAGATCCCTTAAAGATTGGCGCAAATCTATGTTCTGGATCTGAAACCTTTTGATCGATGGTCAAATCCAATATCTGGCGATCTCTTATTGAGAAGTAATTCTCGATTTCGATTCTGTAAAGCATAGGGCCTCCATTGTGATTCTATAGTAGCAAAGCCAGCAAATTTTTGTTGATTTTGGGTTTTGGGCGGCCGTTTCTGGCGTTAGCGCTTTGCGTGTATGGCAAACAGGAGCGAAAATGTTGGTTGGTCGATATGTTGATTAGCAACCTTCTTATAGTTGAGAAGGAGGTTGTCTATGTTTTGGGCTTGTACTGTTGCTTTTATACTGGTCGCCATCTGCCGCCTTGGCGGCAATATTTTTCTGCGTGAGCTAATGGTGTGGCACGGCAGCGTATTTGAGCAATTCGGAATTGTATGGATTTTGTGTTCGGCTCTGTATTGTGGTCTGCTGGGCCCTCTGGCTATTTATGCGATTTTTGGTTTCCCAAAACGGCCGCACAGACGCAAGATATTTAGCGTCTTGTTTTACGCCGTACTTACTGCAGATTGCCTGGGATTGATCGACCAGGCGATTTTAACCCTTGAAAAAGTTTAGCCCACCGGCCATTTCACCCCGATCAGAGTCACGATGCCGGTGATGATAAACAGTGCGGCTGCACCGTATTTGATGGCTTGCTCCGGCAGCTGTTTGCCGAGTACCTTGCCGACCCAAATCGCCAGGCCATCCGAAAGCACCATGCCGATAGTGCTGCCGAGCCAGACAGCCAGGGCGGATTTTTGTTGGCTGGCGATGGTCACAGTCGCGAGCATGGTCTTGTCGCCGAGCTCCGCGAGAAAAAACGTGATCGCTACAGTCATAAAAGGCCCATATTTGCCAGCTAAAGTTGATTCTTCGTCATCTATCGAGTCGCCTTTGATGGTCCAGATGCCAAAGATGATGAAGGCGATGCCGGACAGTGCGTTGATTGCCCATGCGGGTATAAACCAGCCAGCAGCCTCACCAAGGCCGACGGAGACGAGGTGGATCAGGAGGGTAGCGACAAACACGCCAGCGAGGACCGTGCGAGCGTTGTAACGCGTCGCAAAGGCGAGGGCGACTAGCTGGGTCTTGTCGCCTAGTTCGGCTGCAAAAACCAACCACAGTGCTATCCAAAATGCTGACATGGATCTTTCTTTGGCTCCTATTTTTTCTTGATTTGTTCCGCTAGGCTTTGTGCCACCACTGCGTGGCCAGCCTCCGAAAAGTGCACTTGCAAAAACATTTTGCTGACGTGTTTTTGTGCTCTAAATGCAGGTGAAAGATCGAGGATCTCAAACCCCTGAGCAGCGGCTTGCTGCTTGAGGAGCGGTACCTGCCTGGCAAACTCGGGATCGAGATTGCTCACATCAGGAAAAGTCATCAAAATAAATCGCGCATTATTTTGCTTACAGACTTCGTTAAACCGACTAATCAATTTTTGCGTGACGGCAAAATTGTCTTGGGGTTGCAGGGCTGCTGGTGCGATCTGTGTCATAGACTGACTTTGATCAAACCTCGCTATTAGTTGTTTGTAGTTTTTGATCAGGCGGTTGTAGATTTTGTCGGTGAGGGTCAGGTTAAAATTGACTTGAGACCAGACGCCATAGAGATGGCTATTGGTGCGGAGATAGTCGAGAAATGCCGGAGATTGCAGATTGCGCCGATTGGCTTGCAGGACAGAATCATCCTGCTGCAAAGAGCCGTCATTGCCGAGATAAAAATAAGGTCGGGGTTCGCTAGTTGCGCGGGTCTGAGGCTGGACGCAGTTTTCGAGAGAGTCGCCACGAGAGTAAAGAAGTGCCACTATATCTGGTTTATATTGCAGCCCTTGGTCCCGCAGTGCGAGTAGCTCCTGGCCGGTCGAATACCCGGAGCAGCCGAGGTTTATGGTTTCCCATTTTTGAGATCCATCATTAAGCAGTCCCTGCAATCGTCTTGCGTAGGTCGCGGCCATAGGTACTTGCAGAGCTTCGCAGACTGAGTCGCCAAGCAGGATGACGCGCCTTGTCTCTGGTGATTTGTCGATTGCGTGTTCGATGTCGCGCTCGCCGCGTTTGTTGAGTCGGTCTCGGGAGTAGCCTTCGAGGCGCCAGGTGACGAGTTTGTCGCGGAGGTGGACGGTGCCCATGCGGGTATCGGGGCGCAAAAACTCCTGCTCGCCGATGGCCAGCCATGCAAACAGGCCTTCGAGCAGGACCGCCGCAATCACCAACCACACCATCGTACTCAAATATTTCATAGCCACCTAAAACTGAAAATATATGAAAGGAGTGAGTTGGCCAGGAGCAAAGGCTAGCACCATTATCGATATCGCGACGCAAAAGGCGATGCGCAGGCCGAGGTTGGCCAGCCAAAAACGTTTAAAGGCGCCAAGGATTGCCTGGGTGTCTGCGTGATTTTTTACCCAGCAGTAGGCACCATATGCGGGGAGCGAAAACACGAGGCTCGAGCGGACAAACTCGAGGATCAGCTCGCTGCTGGAGGCTCTCTGCATGCCCTGTGCTAGACCTGCGAGGTCGAACATCGAGGCGCACATGCGCGAGGCCTGGTGCATATCGTCCGCACGGAACAAGAGCCAGGTAAATACCATTAAAACAAAGGTGATGCTGATGGCGGCTGCATTCCATGCAGATGAGCGACGCAAGGCAGCGATTGCATGGTTGGTGCTCTGCATGCGGTCTAGCGCGGATTGCCATTCTTTGCTGATGATTAGGAGGGCGGCGTGCACGAGGCCCCAGATGACAAAATGCCATGCGGCGCCGTGCCATAGGCCGCTGAGACCCATGGTGATGATGAGGTTGCGGTAGGTGGTGGCTTTGCCGTGGCGGGAGCCGCCTAGAGGGATAAAGAGGTAGTCGCGGAGCCAGGTGGATAGTGATTTGTGCCAGCGGTTCCAAAAGTCGGTGGGGCTGGTGGCAAGATATGGTATGTCAAAGTTTTCCGGGACTTTAAATCCGAGCAGCAATGCCGATCCACGGCCGATGTCGGTGTATCCGCTAAAGTCAAAAAATATCTGAAATGTGAAAGCCAGGGTGGCAAGCCAGGTTTCGGCGGGGGTGTTGGTGGCATAGGCGGTAAAGCCGTGGCTCGCGATGAGGCCGAGATTGTCTCCAAGTGCGACTTTTTTAAAAAATCCTTGCAGGAGTAGTTGTGTGCCGGCGTTTATATAGTCGGCGTTATAGCTGGGGAGGTTTTCGGTTTGGAGGCGAAAATCCTCATAGCGTTTGATTGGGCCCGCTATTTGAGAGGGAAAGAATGAGGCAAAGAGGGCAAAGTCGAGGGGACGAGTAATTGGTTTTTGACCACGGTAGATGTCGACTATGTAGTGGATAAATTCGAAGGTAAAAAAGGAAATGCCGAGAGGCAAAAGGATGTCAAAATGCTGCTTAGTGAGATCGATGGTACCGAGAGCGGTGCGCACCGAGTAGTAGCTTTCGACCATAAAATTGGTGTATTTAAAATAGGCTAGGCAGGCTAGATTGGCGATCAAGCCGGTGATGAGCCAGGTTTTTTTTGTGGTGCGGGCGTTGGCGGTGGCGATCATGTGACCAAAGCCAAAATTGATGGCGGTCAAAGCAACGATGAGTAGCCCGTAAATAGGCCGCCAGCTCATATAAAAAAAGTAGCTGGCGATGACGAGAAAAACTACCCTAAAGCGGCGTGGTATCGCCCAGTAGATGCCAAAGACTATAGGCAAAAAGAGTAGGTAGCTAAAACTGTTAAAGAGCACGGACGGGGCGCCTTTGCCTGTGCGAGACCTGTCAAGGCTATCATAGCGGGGGCATTTTTGCAGTATCATACTATTTATCGTGGCTGGTCTTGAGGGTGTCGTGAGCACTGTTTTAGTTACTGGTGGGACGGGTTTTGTTGGCAGTCATTGCATCTTGCAGCTGCTCGAAGCCGGTAATGTGGTGCATACGACTCTGCGCAATCTGGACCGTGCGGATGATGTGCAGGCGATGATGCGGCGCGGTGGTCTGGCTGATGACAAGCTGCGCGATTTGCATTTTTTTGAGGCGGATCTACTCAAAAATGATGGCTGGGCCGAGGCCGCGGCTGGTTGTGATTATGTTTTGCATGTGGCTTCGCCATTTCCCTTAAATAATCCAAAAGATGAAAATGATCTGATCGTGCCTGCCCGCGAAGGAGCTTTGCGGGTTTTGAGGGCGGCACGGGGGGCTGGGGCACGGCGCGTGGTACTGACATCTAGCTTCGCGGCCATTGGTTATGGGCACGTCAAGCAGCACAAACCTTTTACTGAGAGCGATTGGACCAATACCCAGGGTGCGGATGTGACACCATATGTAAAGTCAAAAACGCTAGCCGAAAAAGCCGCCTGGGATTATGTCAAGTCATCCGAAAATGGAGGTGCGCTGGAGCTTGTGACGGTCAATCCGGTCGGTATATTTGGGCCGGTCTTGAGTAATGATTATGCGTCGTCAATCGCAATCGTGCAAAAGATGTTGTCTGGTGGCATGCCTTTTTGTCCTAAGCTGAGTTTTGGAGTGGTGGACGTGCGAGATGTGGCAGATCTGCATCTGCGTGCCATGGAGGCCCCGAGGGCTGGAGGGGAGAGGTATCTGGCCGTGGCGGATGATTGTATGTCGCTGCAGCAGATCGCCAAGATACTTAAGGCAAAAATGGGAGAAAAGGCAGCAAAAGTGCAGACAGGGACGGTGCCTAACTGGCTTTTGCATTTGATGGCGCCTTTTAATCCTGAGCTAAAGGGTATTTTGCCGCAACTAGGAAAAGTGCGGAGATCTAGTGGGGCCAAGGCTCGGGCGACGCTCTTGTGGCGACCGAGGAGTGGTGAGGAGGCCGTGGTGGCGACGGCGGAGAGTCTTTTGGCTTTGCAGTCCTGATAGATGTTTCTGCCAGTCCTAGCTGTGCTGGGTTCTATTGTCTCGTTGACTGTGGGGACGTCCTACGGCAAGGCACTGTTTGAAACCATCGGTGCCGGTGGTACGGCAGCCTATCGTGTGGTTTTTGCGGCCATCATTTTGATGTGTGTATGGAGGCCGTGGCGGTTTGCCGTTACAGCTGCGGATCGATGGCCGATCGTGCGCTATGGTATTACAATTGGTGTCATGAATTTCTTTTTTTATCAGGCCATCAATCGGTTGCCTTTGGGGATCGCGATTGCGATTGAGTTTACGGGGCCTCTTGCGGTTGCAGTTTTGTCGTCGCGCCGGGTATTGGATTTTGTGTGGGTGGCTTTGACTGTGCTTGGCTTGGTGCTGATCTTGCCGCTGCAACAAACTCCGCCGCCCACTATTTGTCCGCATCCGATTTCGACTGGTATCTTGTCTTTACCTCCCTGTGGTTTGGATCCTCTTGGCGTTGTATTTGCTTTTGTGGCGGCGCTTATGTGGGCTTGGTATATTGTTTTTGGCAAGCGTGTCTCGCACCTGCATGGCGGTGCAGTGGCGGCTTGGGGAATGATGGCAGGGAGCGTGGTGATCGTGCCTTTGGCGGCGTGGGAGTCGGGGGCTCGGTTATGGGCACCGCATTTGATACCGGCGGCTCTTGTGCTGGCGGTTGCGTCGAGTGCTGTCCCCTATACTCTGGAGATGTTTGCGCTTAAGCGCTTGCCAAAAAATACCTTTAGCATCTTGTTGAGTCTAGAGCCTGCGGTGGGTGCTTTGACGGGTTTTGTGGTCCTCCATGAGGTCCTGTCGTGGCAGCAGTGGGTGGCTATAGCGTGCATTATGAGTGCCTCGGTGGGGGCTGCGATGAAAGCTAGAAAGCCGGTGGAGATTGTGCCGTAAATGCCAGTGCATGAGGGTTATCTGATTGTAATATCAGATGGCCCAAACACTCGCCACCCCGGTGCTTACGCAAAGGGTGGCTCATTGTTTGGGCCATCTTCAAATTACATTCTCAAAACCTCGATAAGTGCCTTATCTGCAATCCCTCACCCTACACATTTGCAATGGAGAGGACATCTCCAACTGCAAACTGCCCCCCTTATTTTCATCAAAATCTCACTCCCACTTTGTTTGTACTATGCCATGTCATAGGTCGCCGCAAAAAAAAACTACGAGAGCCCCATTTCTGGAGCCCCCGTAGCTTTTAAATAAAGCGCAAGCGACTTGCGCCAGACTTTTTTCAGCCCAACGCCCCCCACTTGCTCGTTACCCGCAGCAACTCCGCAATCGACCAGGCCTGCGCCACGCAACCGCGTGCCACATGCGGCGCATCGCCATCAAAGATCTCATTGATCGACCCGACGCATCCGTCGTTGTCGATATGAGCGATAAGGCTCTGCAACCGCTGCTTGATAAATGCGAGATTGCCGTCGTTTTCGCCACGCGCATACACTCGCGCATTGACCCACGGGCCCAAGAGCCATGGCCAGACCGTACCCTGGTGGTAGGTGATGTCACGGTGATACTGGTCTGCGCGCTCGATACCAGTGCCGTAAATGCCCTGATATTGCGCGTCGGCAGGCGAAAGCGTCCGCAAGCCATAAGGCGTCAGCAGATCACCCTCGACGATGTCGAGCATGCGCCGCGTCCGCTCTGCCGAAAGGATCGGATACGTCAGGCTCGCCGCGATCAGCTGATTGGGCCGGATCGCACGATCGATGACGCCGTCGTACCCGATGACGTCGGCGAGGTAGCCGGCATCTTCGAGCCAAAACTTTTCAAATCCTGCCTTACACCGCGCCGCAAGCGCCTGGTAGTCAAACTCGCCTGGTGCGTCTCCTGCTGCCTGCTCGAGAGCGTCGAGAGTCAGCAAAAAGTTGTACCAGAGCGCATTGATTTCCACTGCTTTGCCAGAGCGTGGTGTGACGACAAAGCCACCGACTTTGGCGTCCATCCAGGTCAATTGCACGTTGGCGTCTCCGCCGGCGATCAAGCCATCGGTATCGAGTTTGATACCATGGCGCGTCCCGGTGATGTGCCAGCGCACGACCTCGCGCAGCAGGGGCAGCTGAGTGGCGACAAAGTCCAGATCGCCCGTCGCCCCATGATAGGCGTTGAGCGCCCAGGCCCACCACAGGGTGGCGTCGGAGGTATTGTATTCCGGTTCGATTCCGCTATCCGGAAAGTAGTTTGGCAGCATGCCCTGGCTCAGGTATTTGCCAAAGGTCGAGAGTATGCTGCGCGCCTGTTCGGGGCGGCCAGTGGCGATGCAGAGGCCGGGCAGGCTGATCATCGAGTCGCGTCCCCAGTCCGAAAACCAGTGATACCCGGCGATGACCGTATTGCTGGCGGTGGATTGCCGATGGGCGACAAACTGATCGGCGGCCAGCAGCAGCTTTTGCCGGGTGGCGGATTTGCTGCCGGGGGCGCTGTCGATCAGCTGGCGATGCTGCAATGCTGCGCGGGCGACGAGGTCCGCGATGGTGGCCGCGCGATCTTTTGGATCGGTCTGCGGGTCGAGGCCGGCCGTGAAGCGCATGGATTGACCGGCGGCGAGCGGCGTATGCACGCGACCGGAACGAAAGAGATCCTCGCGATCGTTGAGCCCGCGCTCGTATTCGCGTGGCCATTTGTAGTCCCAATACCAATCGGTGTCGGCGTTGTAGGCGCCGCGATCGATCTCGAGCCAAAAGGCTTGGGCACCTTCAAAGGCCTCCACTCTGACTTTTTGGATCGGTGCGTGAGCGGAGTTGCTCCACAGATCTTGCTTAAAGCGCCAGTCGGCATTGCCGTGCATCTCACCATGAAAATCACGGTAAGCCAGCAGCACGGTGAAATCGAGGTCGCAGCTGGATTTGCCGTCGTCGGGCAGCCAGGTGTAGCCGATGTCGACGCGCTGCAGGCCGTGCAGCATGACGATTTGCTTGATCAGACGGCCGGAGTCGAGTCGGTAGCACCAGGTGGGAACGGGCAGCTCGCAAAAGGATTCGAGCCGCGCAAAGCCCCGCGGGTGCGTGTCGCCGCTAGACCAGTAGTTGGTGGCGAGCTCGACGGGATTGGCTCCGACTGGGGTAATGATCTCGTCGAGGCGGGACAAAAGGACGGTGCGGCGCACGGGAGGCGTCAGGGACGCGACCAGAAGGCCGTGGTACCGGCGCGTATTGGCGCCGGAGATGGAGGCGGAGGCATAAGTGCCGAGGCCGTTGGAAACCAGCCATTCACGATTGTCGTCGATCGTTGCTGTGCCGCCGCGGGTGCAGGTCGGCGCGAGAGGCAGGATCGGCAGAGTGTCGTCTTTGGCCTGGTCTTTCAGCCATTGGGTCAGGTTGAAGGACATGGTCAGCTCCTTAGTACAAGGTCATTTTTGCTCTGCCAGCTGCGCTACGTGGTAGTCATGCGGTGGTGCGATCTGGCGGAGGGTTGAGGTTGGGAAAAGGAGGGAGAAAGATCGGAGATTTTGGTATAGGCGACAAAAATCACATCGCGTGGGCGAAGGCTGAAATTAATACACTTATTGAAAGTAAGGACTTTTGCGCTTTAAAGAGGCTCTTGTTTAGAAGGATAAGAAGGATAATTTTTAGTATCATGCGCAAATCTCGCAAACCAAGCCTTTTGCATGAAAGCTCTCACACATGGGGTTGATTTAATGCGCGCTAACCTTGCCTGGCTGCTGCAAGCTAGGCGAATGGCTGCTCAAGCATTGACATTCACCTGGCGGCTCCGTTGCAAGATGGTGGATGTGCAGATCGAGACCTGTCAATGACTTTGAGACAGTTTTCAACTTCTAATTAGTGTTTTTTTTGGCGATTTCGCCTGCCAAGGGGCGCCCCAAAAGCATCTTTTTGTCATCAAGATTTTCCAAAAGCCCACCGAATGGGCGTTTGGAAAGCCTTGGA
>JAFKGK010000031.1 GCA_017307165.1 Candidatus Melainabacteria bacterium | reverse complement strand
TCCAAGGCTTTCCAAACGCCCATTCGGTGGGCTTTTGGAAAATCTTGATGACAAAAAGATGCTTTTGGGGCGCCCCTTGGCAGGCGAAATCGCCAAAAAAAACACTAATTAGAAGTTGAAAACTGTCTCAAAGTCATTGACAGGTCTCGCCAGGCCCATAAAGCCTATCAAGCTGCAATCGATCTATCCTCAAGCAAGCATTTAGCGACTAAAATGTCGTTGGAGGCAAGCCGCAGTCGTAGACCAGTTGCTCCGCCGTGCTCTGCCGATATGGTGCGAAACAGGTCGGTTAGGACAAAGACTCAAGCAACCTGAAACCAAAACAAAACGGAAGGTAGCCTATGACATCAAACAAGTCTGTTGCCACCAGTCGCCGAGACTCTGTGTGGCGTCGTCTCCCCAAGATGCAGATCCACGAGCACATCGACTGCTCGCTGCGTCCTCGAACCTGCCTCGATCTCTGGTCCCAGCGCGACTTTGAGATCGATCAAGCTGGCAAGGCTGCCGGCGTTGCTTTTCCCGACGAGATCGTCTCGCTCTGGAAGGCCGAAGGCAAGCAAGACGTGCCCGCCAACAAGCGTGGCGCCTACGTCGCAGCCTGCCGCCGGGAAGCCACCCGCCTCTATAGCGACTGGGTTTCGTCGTTTGCTCGGCAGAGCCTCGACAACTACCTCGCCGCTATCGTCTGGCACGTGCTCCCTCTGATGCATGACATGGACAACCTTACGCGCATCGTACGTGAGCGCATCGAAGATGCTGTCCATGACGGCCACGTGGCCATCGAACTGCGTTTTGCCCCGCAGTTGCATCTGGGCGCCGACGGCAAGACCAATACCCTCGACGACGTCATGAAGGCCACCATCAAGGGGCTCAAGGGCTCGCCGATCCCGGTCAAGCTTATCGTCTGCGCTTTGCGGCACGAGGACGGTGATCTCGCCGTGCGCCTCGCCAATCTCTCGGTCAAATACCGTCAGTACGTCGGCGTCTTCGATCTCGCTGCCAGCGAGACGATGTTTCCCGGCGTCCTGCCCTGGTGGATGCCGGCTGCCGAGATCATCCGCAAGGCTGGTCTCAAGCTCACCATCCACCTGTGGGAGACCAACGAGCCGACGGATGAAGACATCCGCCTCCTCGACCAGCTGGGCATCGGGCGCGTCGGACACGGTGTGCGCGGTGATCGGCAGGGCGATCGCGTCATCGAGGTCTGCCCGACCTCCAATGTCGTCACCGGCCAGTACGCCGACTTTGCCGATCATCCGGTCGACAGGCTCTACCGTGCGGGTCGCAAGGTGACGATCAACACCGACGGGACTCTCTTTACCCAGGTCACCCTGTCGGACGAGTATCGTCAGTTGGCAGAAAACTTCGGCTGGACCAAGGCCGATTTTCTCAAGGTCAATCTGACGGCTCTCGAGGCCTCGTCTTTCTCGGCCTCGACCAAGGCACGTCTGGCACGGGTTTTTGCCCGCGGTCTGGCTGCCTAGAGTAGCAGTAGCAATCACCACGAGACGCTGATCCGATAATCAATCGATCGTGACCGCGCCATTACCCTCTTTGGGCGATGGCGCGGTCTTGTCACGGCGTTTCATCGGTATTTTTTTTCACCAACAAACGAAAGAGAAAACATCATGAAACTCGTATCTCCCCTCGCTCTTCTGTGCAGCCCCGAAACCGTGCTGCAGATCGACAACTCTCCTCTCGCTTCCGACGGCAAGGCGAACATCCTGGCCGATGGCTCGGTGATCTGCATCACCGACAACAAGATCTATGCCCCCGAGGCCATCGACGGCGAACTCTGGGCCATGCGCCAGCGTTTCGACCGCGACAACGGCATCAGCGCCTCCGACCGTATCGTGCTGCCGGCCATCCTGAAAGCCGCTGCTTAAGGAGAGTCTATATGAAGAAAGCTCCCAAACTGCCCGAGCCGATAGTGCTTTCGGGACGTGTCTATCTCGACGGCTTCCTCGCTGAGGAAGCCGGTTTTGCTCTGGCTCTCCGACTCATCGTCGGCGACATCAAGCTGCACAAGGTCAACAAGGGCGGATCGCGCGAGCGTTTTGGCCAGACCTACAAGTACGAAGGCTTTTTTGCTGCCGGCATCTGGGACGGCAAGCGCTGGCGTCGGCTCTTGCTGCGTCGCAAGGCCGCTGTCGACGCGACCTTCGTGGGCTTGGTCGAGATGCGGAGCAAGGCACGCGCATGCGTGTTGCAGCTGCGTACTTTGGCAGCCAAAAAGGCGGTTTGGGTAGCCGATGACTCCGGGTTCGAAGTGACCTGGCAGGACAATCCGGCACCTCAGGCCCAGCCTCAACCACCGGTGCAGGCAGTCAAGCCTGTGGTCACCGCTGAAACCGTGCCTGTGGGCCAGTTGCCTGCTTCGCAGCTCGATCTCTTTCCGGACCTGCCCGCCACGCCTGCCAAAAGCCGGCGTGCGCGCAATGGTGCCTCCAAAAAGAAAGGCTGAATTTTATGAAAATCATCACCGGATTGCAAGACAGCCTCCGCGCCAACGGCGGCGGCAACTGGCTTCGCTCAGCCTTCTGGTCGCTGGTGATCGTCCTGATCGCTCAGCAGATCGCACCGCGCCTGGTGCCTTTCGGGGTCTTCGACCTCTGGCAGACCTCGGGCGACTATCACCAGTGGCTCAAGACTTCCACCTATGTCCTGTTGTGGGGCGGCGGTGTAACGCTCTTGTTCAGCGTGTTTTCGCGCAATACCAGAGCCGAGAACCGCGCTGCCGAGTCGGACTTTATCAAGGGCTTTTTCATCAGCGTCTGGGCTGGCGTCGCCGAAGAGATCTGCTTTCGCTGGCTGATCTTTATCGGTGCCATCCCGGTGCTGGCGATACTCAACTGGATCTTTTTCGGCTTTGCCGGTTTGGGTCTGATCGAGCTCTTGCAGGTCCATATCCTTGGACCGATTGCCAACTGGGCGACGCTCGGCTTGCTTGAGCGCTATATCGACAATCCGGCCAACTGGTTGATCGGTGCTGCGCTCATGTCGTCCAACAGCATGTTCCGAAACGGACATCGCTATCTCGGCTGGTTCGGCTTCATCAATAGCTGGTTCATCGGCATGTTCATGTTTTACCTGCTCTTCAAGTACGGGCTGGTGGCATGCATCGTCGTGCACTTTGTCTACGATCTCTTGATCTTCTTTGTCCGCTACGTGGACAAGTTTATCGAGCGGTCGTTTGGTGGCTGAGACAAATGAGGAGGCCCGTAACCCGGGCCTTCTCTTCTTAAATTGTAATATTATATGTCGTAGTGGAAAGGCTAAAAAAGAGATTGCCCCGAGAAGGTGAAAGCATCAGCTTCCAGACTTCTCGGGGCTAGTCTCTAACCGATCGCTGTTACCAGCGATTTTCATAACGGATCGCTGTTACCAGCGATCTTTATAACCGATCGCTGTTACCAGCGATCGATGCCGGTGCGGTGTTCGAGGCTGGCGCACGAGGCGGCCTCGAACATGGCCTGGGCAGTCCAGCCGCGCGGCAGGTCCTGGTCCAGATCGGAGTCCGGCAGTTCGTCGTAGAACGCCGAGGCCGGGATCGTGTCGAAGTCCACGGCAGAGCCGGCCTCGAGCGATTCGGCGATGGCGTCGCGCCAGGTCCAGCCGGCGGAGACGATGGCATCGGGCTTGATCCAGGCGACGATCTCGTCGATCGTGCGCAGATCGTTGTCGAGGCTGATTTCACCGGTCGGGCGGCACGAGGCGGCCGAGAGAGCGGCGAGGGCGAGGGTGTTGCGAGCGATGGCAGTCATGGTTTTTCTCCTGGTTACAGATCGTTGATGGTTTGCTGACATGAGAAATGAGGCTCCTCGCGGGATTGCGAGGAGCCTTGAGGCGATCAGGCGCCGCGGCGGGTGACCTTGATGCAGTCGCCGATGGTCTCGCCGGTGACGATCACCTTGACGCCCTGACCGCGCGTCTTGGTGAGCGAGCTCAGGTTGGTCACATTGGCGTCAGCCTCCGGGAGGAAGCCCTTGACGCCGCCGACGTCCAGCATGAGGCCGTGGGTGTTGCCGAACGAGAAGGGCCGGGTCACGGTGGCGGAGACCTTGGCGCCGGCCGGGTAGGCAGAGGCCAGCTCCTTCATCGCGACCGACTTCTCGGACAGCTTGATGCGCGGCTTGCCGTCGTTGATGCCCTTTTCGAGCACTTCGACGGTGAGCTTGCTGCCGACAGTGAGGGCTGCCAGACGCTCGCGTTGACGCTTGGGCTCGCCGACGAGTTCGTTGACGTGCACCAGGCCGTTCAGCCCGCTGCCGATCTCGACGAAGACGCCGTAGGCAAAGTCCGACTCGTCCCGATCGCTCTTTTTGGTAGCGATCTTGACGACCGTGCCTTCGACCACCGAACCCAGCGCGAGTTCTTGGACCGCGTTGGCGATGGCGTCGCGGCGGTCGGACTGGCGCTGGGCGCGGTTGGCCTCCTCGCGGATCCAGCGTGCCTTGGCCTCGGAGAGCTTGAAGCACGGGACCTGCTTGCCGTCGCGATCCTGCACCGAAGCCTCCAGCACCACGACCTCGAGGTCCTGGCCGGGGGTGGCGAGCAGTTCGTCGCGGCGAGCGGCCTTTTCGGCGTCGTTGCGACCGAGCAGCGTGCTGTTCGGCACGTAGCCCATCGGGTTGCCTTCGAGTTCGACGAGGATGCCCTTGCCGTTGCGATCGCGCTTCTTGGACACCTTGACGGTGACGACGTCGCCGGCGGTGACGGTGAACGCGATCGACTCGGCGGCGTTCTTGGTTTCGCTGTTGTTGCTGATGTTCTGGGTAGCCATGGTTACACTCCTTCAAATGCGCTCTAGGCGCGGTTTTGCTCCGTGCTTGCTGAAGCCCGGTGCGATGTTCGGAGAAAGAAGGCAAGGCCCTTCGATCTCCTTCGTGCATGTCGAGAGCCTTGATCCCGAATGCGCGAACAGCTTGAGAAATGCATCTACAGCCGACTCTCCCAGGTATCGCGACACGACCAAGATCGCTTCATCATGAGATGAAGTTTGCTAGCTGTGGTGGGCTTGCTGATCTGGGTCGAGAAGAAATTCCTGAGAAGATGTGGATGAAAGATGTACCTCACCCTGCCCATGTCCCAGGGGGTCCGAGCAAGCGACATCGGGGTTTTGGCGTGGTGAATCCACCATGATTTGCTCAACGGCCTCGGTTTTCCGATAGTGCAGTTAGCGCTTCGTCTAATATGAGTCGCTGTTAAGTAAGCTAGCGCTAGGGTGTTAGTGTCGCTACCTCTTTATGAGAGTAATACTATTTTTCACGCTCTTGATTTGGGGTTGTAAAAGCCTGCTATTTGCTGTCTGAGCTTGGTTTTGGGCAATAGTTGCGAAAATCTGATTATTGGCCTTGGCTTGCTTGTTTGTGGTGTAAAACTGTCGCATGGCATTGTTGCCTTTCGTTAAGAACACCCAAAAAGGAGAGCCGAGAATGAAGGGAGTCTTTTCCGACCTGGAGCAGTATGGACACGAACAAGTTTCGTACTTCCATGACAAGGCGTCGGGTCTCAAAGCAATCATCGGTGTGCATAGCACAGTTCTCGGTCCCGCCCTGGGCGGTTGCCGTATGTGGAAGTATGCTGACGAACAGGCTGCAATTAGAGATGTGCTCAGACTCTCTCGCGGCATGACTTACAAGGCAGCCGTTGCAGGTCTCAATCTTGGTGGTGGTAAGGCCGTGATCATGGCTGATTCGCACACTCAAAAGACACCTGAGATGCTTAAAGCCTTTGGTCGCGCCGTAGAGGCAATGGGTGGACGTTATATAACTGCCGAAGACGTCGGCATGTCCGTCGCTGATATCGACTTGATCTCCACTCAGACCAAATATGCTGTGGGCGGATCCAACGAAGGCGGTTCTGGTGACCCCTCTGTCATGACTGCTTTTGGCGTTTTCCAAGGTATGAAGGCCGCTCTAAAGCATGCAGGCCTTGGCGAAAACCTCGATGGCATGCGTGTCGTAATCCAGGGCGCTGGCAATGTCGGTTATCACCTTGCTAGCTACCTCAATGCTGCTGGTGCCAAGCTCATGGTTGCCGATATTTATCCTGCTCAAATGGAAAGGCTCGTGTCCGAGTTTCAAGCTGAGATCATCGCTCCAGATAAGGTCTATTCGACCGAATGCGAAGTGTTTGCTCCTTGTGCTTTGGGCGCCATCCTCAATTCGCAGACCATCCCACAGCTCAAGTGCAAGGTCGTAGCTGGCTCGGCCAATAACCAGCTAGATAGCGAATCCGACGGTTATGATCTCTTTAGCCGTGGCATCGTCTACGCTCCTGATTACGCCATCAACTCCGGTGGAGTCATCAACGTGGCTGCCGAACTCGATGGTTACAATCATGCAAATGTGGTCGCCAAAGTGACCCGTGTATACAATACAATTGCCGATATCCTCGATCGTTCCAAGGCTCAAGCAGTACCGCCTCACAAGGCTGCTGACGAAATAGCCGAATTGAGACTAGCTCAGGCAAAAAAGTCCAATCCTGAAGTGGAGAAACAGCTTTGCCAGGCATGATCCCTAAAAGGCATCATCTAACAGGCATATGAATTTCAACACCGTCTATCCCACTCCCTTTTTGTGTCCGTTCTGCAAAGAACCGATCGAATCGGGGGTGGGATTTGCGTTAGGAGCCCTCAAGCGAAAATCCTATCGAGTGGGTGATGATCTCGATTGGAATGGGGACCTCATCAGGCCAAGTGCACGGCCTGTGAGCTGCAATTTTGATACTCTCGGTTATTTCAATTGCGACAATCTCCGATGTTCGACTTGGAGCGACTGTTTCCCGGATGTTCAGCGCGCTTTGATCATCATCCGCGATAATGTGATTACATCCGTGCGTATCTGTCCGGAATTGCCCGAAATGGAAGAATTTGCCATTTTGCTACAGGAATAAGCGAAAATCAAAATCCAAAGAGTCTGGGATTACATGAGAAACAAGATCATTTTGACTGCTTTTGCCCTCGTTGCATTATTTGCGACGAGCGTAAACGAGGCCAGGGCAGATTTTCCTTACTGGTATCTCTATATGGGCCAATCCTTGCTTTATCCGCTCACCCGCAGCATTGGCTCGGGCTACTTGTACGGACCTTATAACAGCAATCCCTGGTATTCGACTAGCTCCTTTCTCAAACGCTCGGCAGGCTACGCTTCACAGTGGCCCTATGTCTATGGTTATTCGCCTTCGACCTTTGGCAATTATGGCTATCGCAATGCTGGCATGGCGCCCAATTACGATGCCACCAACAATTATGTTCAGGATCAATCAGTGTACCAATCGCAAGCAGGCCAGCCTGCTCAACCAATCAGCTTGCCTGCGACGCCAATGATGCCTCTGGCAGCGATGCCCTACAGCTCGCAACCGCAAGCTCCTCAAATTACAACGCCAGTGCCAGTCTCCAAGGCTTCGACCATGCCTCCCAAGGCTCCCACCAAGGTCTCTCCCCTGCATCTGCCCGGAGCTCTTGGTCCCAATGACGCATCTGCATTCAATCTCAGTGCTACGACCAATATGACGGTGTCCCCAATCGCCGAGGGGTTTATCAATCACGTGGTCACCAAATACGATGGCAATATCCAATCGGCCCTGCAAAATCACGACACTCGCAACTGGGCCAAAGCCATGGGCTTGATCGACAGCGACAAGATAGATGGAAGTCATCTTTCGCAAGATCGTCTAGACACGATTGGCCGCATCCTCAAGGATGGTGCTCTTGACCCTGGTGCAAAAATAGACACGGTCAAGATTTTGCTCAAATAGATGTCATGAGTTTTCGTGAGCGGCGCTAGATTCCAAATTTATTTATCTAATCGAGCTTAGCTCTGGGCAATCTCTATTGCCATGCAGGGCGGCAATCGGCTAGGGATAGGTGTCTCCCTTATTTCGTTTTTCTTTTTAGGTCTCAAAAATACGCATCTAGACAAACATTGACTCTCTAGCAGCCCTACACCTGTATTGATGGAGCAAAGCCATGTATAGCAATCAAGACCGATACAAGGACTTGAGCGAATTGAGGGCGCGATTGAGATCCGGTAAGCATTTTAGGATCCGCACCCTCGATCGCAAGAGCAAGATTACTGTCGTATCTCCGCATGGTGGTCGTATCGAGCCTGGATCCTCGCGTCTGGCCCGTGTGATTGCCGGCGACGACCTCAACTTTTTTGATTTTCAGGGACTGACGCGGTTTTTTCCCAGGCCGGTCGATCTCCATGTCACTTCCACGCGGTTTAGAGATGAGATCCTTGATCGACTCCTCGCCCAGAGCCTGACTGCTGTATCAATACACGGGATGGGCACTGAGGGGAAAGGACAAATCTGGATCGGCGGTCTCAATCAAGAAGCAAAATCTCTTGTTGCAGCCAGTCTGGTTGGGCTTGGATTTGCTGTTGATTGCGACTCTCCCAAGTACCGCGGCCGATCGCCAAACAACTTCGTCAATTTTCCTCCCCAAAAGGGCCTCCAACTCGAGCTCTCTGACGATGTAATGCGATCTCTCTTTGCACCACACGATCGACTTTTTGATCGTAGGCTCGAGCAAGGCCAGCAAGGAAGTCAGGCTTCGAATATCTTGATGAGCAAATTTGCGCATGCCGTGCGTTTGGCGGTGGGCGCATGATGTTGAGGTGGAACGCCGGAGCCCTGAAAAGCCCCGGCGTTAAACCTCCTTCTAAGCTTTTTGCGAGCACTTACTATTGCATAAAGTATTTAAAGGGTTCGCAATTTTAGCGAGCTTTAATTAGCTAGCGCTAATTGGCGTAATCTCTTTTTGTTTAAATCACTGTTTTGCCTGCTTTTAGAAGCATATTTGTCTTGTTTCTCATGATCAAACAACCATAGTGTTTGTTTATATCCCTTTTCCAATTATCTAAGAGCATTCTTTTAGACCAGCCAATCAACACACGATCCCTAGTCAGTCAGCGAGCTTAATGCCCGACGACGAGGACCGGCAAAACGCATGTCAAACCTCAAAAAATTGTCTAATCGGAGATCAAGCTATGGAAAAAATCGCTTTGCTCGGGGGGACTTTCGATCCACCCCATGTCGGCCACCTGCATGTAGCTAATGCGGTTGGCGAAAAACTCGGTCTCGACAAGGTTCTCCTTTTGACTGCCGGCAATCCTCCTCACAAAGCTTTTGGAGTACTCGATGCCGAACGCCGTCATGAGATGGTCGTTGCTTCTGTGCGCGAAACCCAGATGGTCGAAGCAAGCCGCTTTGAGCTGGATTTTGGTACTTCCCACACTGTCGACTCGGTAAAAGCGTTTTATCGCGCTTACGCCGAGCAGGGCAAGCAGGTTCGTCTGAGCTTCATCACCAGTGCCGAGTATCTCAATCCCGATTGTCCGGGAGCGATCGTGCGTTGGAAAAATGCTCCCGAGCTGCTTTCTCTGGTCGATCTGGTGGTAACGTCGCGCGCCCATCTCACTGCCGATCTCGCTCGCAAATGGGCCGATCAGCTGCATCTGGAAAATGTCGAGATCGTCGATCTGCCCCCGCTCCCCGTTACTTCCGGTACGGTGCGCAACGCTGTCAAGAACGGTCAGAACTTGCGTGGTCTAGTGGCCCCCGAGGTCGCAGACATCATCATGACGCGTGGTTACTACCGCTGAGGAAAACATGCAGCTAAGGCTGAAAAGACGCTCTCGAATCAATCGACCCCTGCAATTGGGATTGATTTTCGAGAGCGTCTGCATGTTTTCCTTTTTTGATGATTTATACTATTAGATATAATAAATACTCCGTCAGAAAAAGAGTCCCGTACTATAGGGCTCTTTTTCTGTGTTTCTAAGGACCTATTTTTGTCTGCGAGATCCGGCAGCAGTGATCAGGCTGTCGAACAGAGGCTTGTTAGTCGGATAATCTTGCTCTGGATGCCATTGCACTCCAACCAGGTAATCATCACCGACCAGAGCAATCGCTTCGACTATACCGTCGGCTGCGCTGATGCCCTGCAGGATCAGATCTCGACCAAGGTTTTTGATGGACTGGTGATGCGAGCTTACTATGGTCTCGATCCGGGTCGCACCGTAGATGGTGGCGAGACGCGAGCCTTTGACCAGATCGACGGGATGGTAGGCAGCCGGGATAGTGCCGGTCGAGTGAGCAGCACCGCTCCCTGGTCGATGCGTGTCGATATCCTGGATCAAGGACCCACCTAATACGATATTGATCAATTGCATCCCGCCACAAATACCGAGGATGGGTATACGACGCTTGTGCAGATAGGCAAAAAGAGTCAGATCAAAGTTTTCGCGTTCAGGATCTAAGTGCTTGATGGTCGGATGATCTGTCTCGCCATACAGCGCAGGTGAGTAGTCGGGGCCGCCTATAAAGAGCATGCCATCGAGTGTCCGAGCATAGGATCGCATCATGTTTCGATCACAAGGAGGGATGATGATGGGCATGCCACCGGACTCGATGATAGCCCTGATATAAGCTCGGTTGACCACGTAGTTGGTCGTCTTGTCGGTTCGGATGTCCAGATTGACGCCGATTTTGGGCTTTCTTGCTGATGTTCTCATTTTATTGTTTTTCCGCTCCCAGCCTTTATCCAGGCTGATTTTTTATTTTTTTGCCGACCCTTGGGTCTTTTGAGCGTTTGGTTTGAGAAATGGTGATGTGAGAAATATCGAAAGTTTGAAGAAAGAAATGCAGATGATTTACCCTAAAAAAAAGCGATGTCTCAAGGCAAGAAGACATCGCTCATATTGTTAAAAATGCTAAGTGACTAGGGCGTGTATCGGTTTTTTAGCTTGAATCCGCTGAACCAGGCCCAGAACCTGACCCAAGGATTAGTCTCCAGTACCTCGAGGTCGCGTTCGACCATGGTCAGATGCTTGCGATGGGCATCGATGACTTTTTCTAAAATAGCTATGTGCTGGTCTTTTTCGTCGAGGGTCTTTTCGCGAGCTACCAATTGCATGTTGCGATCCGAAACTACGTCCGAAAGCTCACTGTGCAGCCTCTCGAGCACGATAGTGCGCGCGGCCTTGGCACGGAGCTCGGGCATGTATTTGATCTGCTCCTCGAGGATCTCAACCTGACTCTCCAGAAAACCAATGCGATGCATTGCGCCTTGCAGTCTCTCCGAGGTAAAGGACAATTGCTCCAAAACCTTGCCGATAGAGGCATCGGTGAGGACAGCACGCTCCTGCCGGTCGAGTGGTCTCTCGATATTGGTCCTGGCAGTTGCTTGGGTTTGCCCTACCTGTGGTGCCAGGTGAGCGGTATCGCCGGCAGCGTCGCTCAATCTCTCCAAAAGACTCTGACTCCGATCAGGACTCATGTCCAGCATGTCTGCATCAAAGGAGACGATGGCTTTTTGATTGGCTACACCAAAATCGTTTTGCATTTCAAACCCTCTAATTTGCCACCATTATGGTGCCACTCCCACGAGTTGTCCAGAGCTTTGTAGTGGATAGAGCTCGATAGCCGAGTGCGCTAATTGCGCAAGCGCTTGGCAACCTGCGGGTTTGCAGGCATTTATGAGCCTGTTGGAAACCTGAATGGCAATTTACCTTTGACGATGCATGATGCGGCATCTAGCGCTATTTTTGCGTCTTCGATTTTGCCTAGATTAGTTACATACCTCATCTCTTATCTCGACACTCTAAGCAAATAAACACCTAGACTCTTACCTACCGTCTCTAAATAGCATTTTGCACTCAAACCGGGCTGCCCGCCCATTGCCGTCTGCGCTTAGCGCAAACGGCCTTTTTGTCTGGAGACCCATATGGCTAACAAAATCAGCAATCTAGCCAGAGAAGTCTTTCACTCGATGAGCGAGAGAAACTTCCGTATCTACAACGCCGGCATGTTCGTCTCAAACATAGGCACCTGGATGCAGGGCGTCGCTTTGAGCTGGTTGGTCTATCGCCTTACCGGTTCGGCCTCGTCGCTCGGTTTGGTGGCCTTTGCCAACAGCATGCCGCTTTTGCTCTTGACCTTTTTCGGCGGTCTGGCTGCCGATCGCTTTGATAAGCGCAAGATACTCTTTGTCACTCAAACGGTAGCGATGCTACAGGCGGTGGCGCTGGCCGTCATGGTCGCCATGGATCTCATCACAATGGAGATCGTGATAGGCCTGGCTTGCGTGCTCGGTATCGTCACGGCCTTCGAGGTGCCAACGCGTCAAGCATTTGTGCCTTCTTTGATCAAAGACTCAAAATATCTGCCCAATGCTATCGGTCTTTCGTCGGCGACCTTTCACGTTTCGCGCATGATTGGTCCGGCATTGGGCGGAGTGCTTATCGCTTCGGCCGGCGAGAGTATCTGTTTTGTCCTCAATGTCATCAGCTTTTTTGGTGCCTTTGTCGCACTGGCTAAGCTCAAGATCGAACGGCCGGATAAGACAAAGACCGATCGAGAGACAGGCAGCGACCGGACTGGCATGGCTCAATCGCAATGGCAGTCGGTCAAGGCCTTGATCAAGCGCCCGGGGGTGTTTACGCTTTTGATCCTGGCTGCCTTCGTCAGCACCTTTGGCATGCAGTACTCGATCTTGATGCCGGTGATCGCCGATAAGCTCTTAGGTGGTCAGTCGATGCAATACGGCTTTTTGTCGGCATCGGGTGGACTCGGCGCTCTCCTCGGTGCTCTCACCATCGCCGCCATCGGGCGCAAATCCGGCATGCGCAAGCGTCTCGGTTGGGCTTGCCTTGGTCTTGTCGGTGGCATCATCGTGGTGGCGAGTTCGCAGCATCTGATGCTATCGGTGGTGGCAATAGCTGTTTGCGGCGCGTGCCTTTCCTTGCACTGGAGCGGTGGCAATGCGTTGATGCAACAATGTGCCGAACCATCAGCTCGTGGCAAGCTCTCGGGCATCTATACCACGTTTACGCTGGGGCTGGCACCGTTTACTGGTCTTTTGGCTGGATGGACAGCCGAGCATCTCGGTGTATCTATGGCTCTCTATCTGAGTGGTGCCTGCCTTTTGATCGGCGTGACCGTGTATCTGTATCTGGTACGCCTTCTCGACGATCTGTGCTAGAGGGTGCTGTGGCAGGCAAAGCCTGAGTGGTCGGTGGATTGCACAATCCCCGGCCACTCAGTTTTTTTATCTGCAATTTTATACTAAGTTATATAGTGTAATCTGTGATATTTAGTAAATGGTCAGTGGGGAGCATGGGGGCGCGCAGCGCCCCTCATTCTGCCTTCTGAAAATTCCAGGGTAGAAATTGCTCGATATCTGAAGGTGGAGCGCCGCCATTGACCGCCACTGCCTTTAAATAATTCTTGAGCCAATCCACCAC
>JAFKGK010000030.1 GCA_017307165.1 Candidatus Melainabacteria bacterium | reverse complement strand
CAGTGACCCACCTTTCAAACGCCCGCCTAAAAAGATGAAGGAAAAGTCTGCTAAACCACGGGGTGGTCAGGTTGGTCATAACCGTCATACCTGAGAACTACTTCCTATCGAAGCGGTTGACGAAGTAATCGAGATTTATCCCCACGAATGCGACCAGTGCCTTTCTCCTTTACGCGCCAGTGACCAACTGGGCGAACCACTACGCCATCAAGTCTGGGAATTACCTCAAGGTAAAGCCAGCGTTACGGAATACCAGTTCTTCTCGCGCCAGTGCAGCGGGTGTAATCATCTGACTAAAAGTGAAAAACACTGGCCTCAACTGTGCGGCGCATATACTTCCAGACCCGCTCGATCAAATTCAATTCGGGCGCATAGACCGGCAATCTGAACATCTCCAACTGATCTTTATGCCGCTCCAAGGCGGCCAGGCTCAACTTGGAATGGTGGATCTTAAAATTGTCGATTACCAACACGATTTTTGGTGGCGGTTTTTCGGCTCCTTGCGCTGGCTGATAACGGTCGGTTGCCACGATTTGCTCGAGCAAAGCCTCGAACCCAGCACTGTTTTTGTGTTCACTGGTGCTATAGATTACCCGGCCTGTGCGATATTCTACCGCTCCAAAACCATATCGCTTCTGATTATCCGCTGGGGTCGGTACTTTGTGTTGCTTACCTCGTTCGGTCCAGCAACCGATTACCCCTGGCAAGTGCTTCAAGTCCACCTCGTCCTCATAGAGGAGTACGATTTGGCCTTTGGCAGCTTGGGCCTGGAGTTCAAGGAGTTTGGCCGCTTTAACCCTATAGTCCGGGTCCGGGCTTTTCACACTCAAAACTGGTCGGACTATCCGAAAGTTCAATTCGTGCAAGTGACGCCGGACCGTCTCCCGACTGACTTTGGCATTTCCTTGTTTAACGAGTTGGTGGGCCAAGCTGGCACAATCCCACACCGAGAAGGCTTCTCCCTGTTGGCGCGGGTCAGTGACAACCGTTTCTTTGAGACTTTGCTCAGCTTCGGTAGTTACTTTTGGGTGGCCTCCCTGACCGAGGACGGTCCCCTAGGGCGGCTAGACCCTCTTTCTCATAACGCTCAAACCAGTACAAAACGGTATCCTGGTCAAAGAAGGTTAGCTGGGCAATCTCGCTGGCACTACGACCCTGAGCGGATAACAGGATCATCTGGCAGCGCGAGCGCAAGTCGGCCTGATTGGTATTTCGATATTCTTTTTGTAAAGCTTCGACCTCTTGTGGGTCGAGTTTTAGAAAGCGTGGGGCAGGCATACTTATTTCTCCTTGTTATTTTTCTATTCCTTAAGTATGCCCCATGTCTCGCCTTTCCGAAAGATTTTTGTGCTTTATTTAGTAGTTTTATGGAATAGGTTGTGCATCAGATCCGTTTTCGAATTCGAGTTCAGCTTCTAATTCCTCTATCGTAGGTAAGCTGCCCTTCAATTTTTCGGGTAAAGCCTTGGTTAGATCAAAACCCGAAATCCCGATTGGGGTCGTTACCCCACGCAAGGCATACTCCGCTTCAACCTTGCTTTTTGTCTTAACTAGAATTAGCCCGATACTCGGATTATCTTCGGGCTGGCGCAGTAAATCGTCTACTGCTGATAAATAGAAATTTAGTTTACCCACATATTCCGGTCTGAATTCGGTAGCTTTTAGTTCGATTACCACATAACAGTGCAGTTTAACATGGTAGAAGAGCAGGTCTATATAATAGTCTTTATCTTCGACCACAATATGATACTGGCTGCCCATAAAAGCGAAGCCCTGGCCGAGCTCCATGAGGAACTCCCGAATATGTTCAATCAGGCTTCACTCAAGATCACGTTCCTGGGCTATTTCTCCTATATCTAAAAAATCAAAATTATAGGGATCTTTCAAAACCTGTCCGGCCAGATCTGACTGGGGTGACATGAGGGTATGCACGAAGTTTGTACTGCTTTTTCCCTGCCTTAGGTGTAATTTATTTTCAATTTGCAAGGTTAAAACATTACGGGACCACCCCTGCTCAATTGTTTTTTGGGCGTACCAGATCCGTTCTTCCTTCGCGCTTAATTTCTCGATAAGAGCAATATTATGATACCAGGTGATTTGTGCAAGAAGAGCTTGCACAATTTCTTCGTCCGACCAGGCCTCGGCAAAGGCCCGCATATATTTCAGGTTCCGGGTTGAAAAGCCCTTCATGCTGGGTAAAGCCCGCTGTAAATCTGCGCTTAAATAGTCAATAGTCTTTGCACCCCAACCTTGTTCTTGCTGGGTTGTTAAAATATCGAGTCCGGTTTGCCAGTATAGCAGCACCAGTTCCCGGTTAACCGCCAGCCCGGCTCGGACTTGAGCCTGGGTAATCCGGTTCTTCAGAGCTTTCAGAAATTGTTGGTAATCATGCGAAGTTATCAGCTTCGAATCTTCTGACATGTGATCTCTTTACTGATAATAAAGATTAATAGGACGGAAATAATGAGGTTTATAACCTGGTACCTTAGGATTTTAAGGGAATTGTGCAAGCGGTTCTTGCACAATTAAAAATACCCGAAAATTATAGCATATAAATCAGCTTTATCATCAAGACTTCTCCGTATTATGTAAAGCAATCAGTTAGTTGTATTAAAAAACCATTATTGGAAGATATTGATAAGATCGCTTGTACAGGTTGGCCAAATGAAGGTTAGCCTCCTTCATTTCCCTGTATGGGTAGAACAGTACCACAAGCGCTTCCTGGCAATCTTGGAGCCGGGCGAGCGTCCGAACGGTGAGTGGATAGCCCAAATGGGCGTCACACTTATTACCTAACCCATGGTCGCTTTCAATATAATGAATGACAAACGTCTGCTGTGGGATGAAGTTGTATCCAAGTGCCGCTGTTGGCATTGTAACCGCACGGGTGCTGCACGATGACGGCCCGATTCAATTGGACCAGGTATTACCTCTTAATCGAAACCAGCGACTACGGACGTTGGTGGCGTGGAAGGCGCAGTCTGGCTGGTTGAGCCAAAGCTTTTCAATTGGCTCCGTCAGGAATGAAGTCTCAAGTAGCTTAAAGTTCTGCAAATCCTTGAAATATAATTTCCAGAATAATTCTGATAGGAAGGCGCTGCATATGCTAAACTTTATCTCTGGCTAAATAATATTATAAGGAAAGGATGAATTGTTAATTGGACTGCCCCTATTGTTCTTCAAAAGAAACCAGATCTCGTAAAAAGACAACCAAGTTGGGATACAAAGTATTTTATTGCCTCAAATGCCAGCGTAAATTTAACGAGCGGACCGGCAGCCCTTTTAACCAGACTCACTTCCCTACCGAAATAATTTTCCTGTTAGTTCACTGGCGCTTACGTTACAAATTGAGTTATCGCGATCTCGCCGAGATGTTCATCGAGCGTGGATTTGAGTTCACCCATGAAACGGTACGAGCCTGGGAAGAGCGGTTTGCTCCTCTCCTTACATCCAAGCTTAAAGAAAAGCGGAAGAACAAAATAGGTAAAAGTCGTAAGATCAATGTTGATGAAACCTACTTAAAGGTAAACGGCAACCAGGTTTATTTGTACCGGGCTATCGACAAGTTCGGGAATCTCGTTGACGTGCGGCTTTCCAAGACCCGCGATATGGAAGCGGCCAAAGCCTTCTTCAAAAAGATTTTGGGAACAATCGGAAAACCGGAGAGAGTAATCACAGACAAGCACGAAAGTTACCCCAAAGCCATCCGCACCATCCTGGGAAAGAAGGTCAAGCATCGGACCAGCAAATATCTGAACAACCTGATCGAGGCAGATCACAGAGGGATAAAAGGGCGCTACCAACCGATGAAAGGCTTCAAGAATTTTGAGAGTGCAGCCCGCTTTATTGAAGCCTATGAGGAACAAAGAGACTTTTTCAGGACCCGAACCTACAAGAATGAAAAAGTGCCGCTTCTCCGTCAAAGGACGCTCCATAAGTTGCGATTTGCAGAAATTAAAAAAGCGTTTTTAACAGCATAAAACTTGATATTTCAATTTGGTGTTGCCAGGTTTTGGCTCCTCATATCCTCTCCGAGACCCAGTTTTTGACAGAACCCTCAAAAGTCCAAAAGTATCACACAATCACAACCTCATACAATATTTAAGTTCTTAATTCCGAAGATTTTTAGGCATTTTGAGAATTTCACCTAACTTGCTACATTTAATAATAAATAGTTTCAGATATAATCACGAAGCGCATATTCTATTCCTTCTTCGTATGTCATTCTCTGCCCTTCAGTATAAGCTATCTGATAATCGTTTTGGCTCAAAAGCCCACGTAGAGTTTCAAGAGTTTTTTTATGGATGGTTCCTTCCGGCTCCGTAATTACGTTTCCAGTAGAATTTACAAAAGCGTCAATCATTCCCCCCAACTGGGTAGCACGGGTTAGTAACTGTTGCCTTTGCAAAGAAAGATCCGACAACTGGGCCTGCCGGAGAGCCAGATTACTAAAAGCAACCAGGTTATAAACAATTTCTAATCTTTGTCCAGCAAGCTGGTAATGATATACGCTCTCCTTAAAATAGGTCCTGGCACTATCGTATTGGCCCTGTTCCATATCCAGCAGGCCAAGATTGCCAAGGCAAACACCAATAGTGGAATTATCTTCCAGCTGGCGAGCAATCACCAGGCCGTCATAATAATAACCGGAGGCAGCTACAAAATCACCTTTTTGTTGCGCAACCAGCCCTTTAAGACTCAGCGCCTGTCCGATACCAAACTTATTTCCCAGTTCCCGATCCAGGTTTAGACTTTGTTGTAAATAATAAATAGTTTTGTCATAATTTTGTTCAACAAAAGCAATGTGACTTAGACCTTTCAGAGCATTGGAATAACCCGGTTTGTCGCCTATTTTGTTGTAAAAAGCCAAACTTTCCTCAAGGTACTGGCTAGCCTGGTTTAAATTACCCTGCCTAAGGGCTATATTGCCAAGCCCATATAAACATCGAGCATTTCCGGAGGCGTTCTCCAGGGTCCGCCAGAGGGCCAGACTTTCCCTGAAGTATTGAGCACCGCTCATTAAGTCATTCTGCTGAGAAATCGTAAAACCGAGATGGGCAAGGGCCGTAGCTATACCGGCAGTATCGGCAAGCTCACGATTTAAAGTCAAAGCTGAGTGCAGGTATTGATTAGCAAGCTCGCTTTGTCCCAGGTAAGTTAGGGTATTACCAAGCAGGTTCCAGGTACTTGCGCAACCGTATTTATGATCTAGCTCAGTAAATATTCTAAGCGCTTCTTCAGCTAATTTTCGAGAAGTTTGATATTCAGTTTGTTGTTGAGCTAGAAAACCCACGGTATAGAGAACCCATGCGTAGGCGGTGGTTTTCGCCAACCCACTTGCTTTGGTTTGTTCCAGCAATTTTTGCAGGATTTCTCGGCTTTCGGTTTGATAACCTCGTATATCATAAAAAGTCTTGAGATTCTTCCCTAATTCCAAGCCTTTTAATAGCCGGTTTTGGAATTCGGCTGCATCCTGGCTTTCCTTTATCTCAAATGGTTTTGAGATCCACTGGAAACAATTACGAATATCGTTATATTCTGCATCAAGTATACTAAGAGCAATCTCAGCTTCTGCTCCCTCTATTTTAGGGGCAATTTCGATTAATAAAGTTGTGAAGTAATTCAGATGCCGGTCGCAGGTCGTTTTTTCTTCTAATTCGTTTTTTCGTAGCTGTTCTCTGGCGTATTCGCGAATAGTATCAAGCATACTATAACGCATTTCCAACTGCTGGTTGCCGCTCGGCTGCACTGACAATAAAGATTTGTCTACTAATTCTTCAAGGGTGTCCAGCATAACAGCTTGTGCCAAACCGCCAAAGGCGCAAACTTGCTCTGCTGCCCCCAGGGTGCTGCCCCCGGCAAAGACACTCAAGCGGCGAAACAATAGTTGTTCTTCCTCACTCAACAGTTCATGACTCCATTCCAACAGCGCCCGGAGTGTTTGATGCTGCGGTCGGGTCTTTTGGTTACTTTTGCTAAGCAAACCCAGGCGGTCTTCTAAGCGGTCATTGATCTGAAAAACCGATAGTAGTTTTAGCCGGGCAGCCGCCAATTCCAGGGCCAGGGGGATGCCGTCCAGCCGCTGGCAGAGTTGTGTTACTGCTTGCGCATTGTTCTGATTGAGAGAAAAGTTGGGATCGACCAAATGGCTGCGCTCTACAAATAATTGGATTGCATCATACTCTAGTAATTCCTTTATTTTTAGGGGGTCTTTGGTCTGTGGAGGAAGGCTGAGCGAAGACACCCGGTAAACCAACTCCCCACTTACTGAGAGAGATTGACGGCTGGTGGTAAGCACTACCAGCCGGGGACAATTAGTGAGAAGGCGGTCTACTACTCTTCGGCATTCCGTTACCAGGTGCTCGCAGTTGTCCAGCACTAAGAGCAGTTGCTTTTCACTTAAAAAGTTTATCAGTGTATTAAGTAAACTTATACCTACTTGTTCTTGCAACCCCAGGGTAGTGGCAATTTGTTCAAGAAGATAATCGGGACTTGTAAGGGCGGCAAGCTCTATCAACCAGACTCCTTGCGGGTAATAATTTAATATATTTCTGATTACTTGCAAGGCCAGACTGGTCTTGCCAGTCCCACCTGACCCCGTTAAAGTGACTAGACGTACCGGTTGCGTAGCCTCGGTACCTGGTTTTAACCGTAAGGTCAATTCAGTTAAATCTTTTTGCCGCCCCACAAAACTGGTCTGGCGTGGAGGTAAATTATTAGGAGTGTTGGCGTTAAGTTCAGGCAGCGGAACGTGGCGGATTTTGGCTTCCAGCACATTATTAAACCAGTCACGGTCGAAAGTGCCTTTAAAGCGGGGTGCCAGCTTTCGCAGTTGCTCCCAAAGTTGGTAGGCATCATCAACTTCTTTACCGGCCGGAAATGCACCCTTCTCAACATAAATTTCCAAAAGTTTTTTAACGCCATCGGCTTTGGGGTAAGTTAGGCCGCTTTCCCAGTAATAAATTGACTGCTCACTGACCCCGATAAGTTGCGCCAGGCTTTTTTGGGTTAAACCGGCCCGGTTTCGGAGATTTTGCAGGACCACTCCACACTCGTAATTCCTGACTTTATATGCTTTTGCACTAGCCAATTGCTGGTTATTCATAGCGCCACCTTTTACCATACCATTCAGCTAAATTGTACCTAGCCCGTACCAACGCATTGCAGGCAGAGCTGTAAACCCTAAGAAAATCAGGTTAAAAGCCTAAGGAAAATCTAAGGAAAGAATTGATTTATCGGTTAAAGTGTAGTTATGAGATAAGTGACGATGTTTAGCGAACTACTTACAAGCCGAGCTTATCTCTAATCAATAGCTGGAAAGGAATTAAACGCAAAGTCTTTACATGGTTTGCTGGATAAATTCATTTCTACGTTATATGTTGTCGACAGAAATCTCGAAACCAGGAGAGGGCATCGGTCTAATCCCCAGGATTAAACCGGACAGCCTAATCTTAGCACAGTCCACCCCATTTCAAATAATTTTTAGCAACAATTAAGCGGATTCAGGGTAAAGTCCTGCCGCCCTTTCCGGCCCTTATTCCTTATACCTTTTTTCAGGGGCCAATTCTGGTGCATGGCGGGGAGAGTTATGGCTGTCTTTTCGAGAAGTCTAAATTTAGCAAAATTAAGGAGAAACCAGATGAACAGGCAAAAGCACCTTCCACTTTCTAATCGTACCGGTGAATCCCCCCGGCTGAACCCTTACCATACTGGCTGTAAGGCCGGTTCCCTCCAGCATATCCCGGCCTTACCAGCCTGGGAAACAGGAATGCCACCCTGCCCAGTCGGCATGGGCAATATCCGGTTAAAAGTGCCCGTCATCCGTTAATTTAAGCGAGTAGATTCGCTAACTTTCCATATCCAATGACCTGGGCTACTAGAAACTCTCTATTAACCTTAAAGATGGGCGCCCCTTAACAAAGAGGTGCCCTGAGAAAAATGCGAGTAATGCTGATGAAATCTGTTAATAATAATTTTAATTATCCGCATGCGCCTTTGAGTGAAGTGGTAGAGGATTACTTTGGAACACGTGTTGCTGACCCTTACCGTAAGCTGGAAGATTTAGACGACAGCAAAACTCAGCTATGGCTAACTGAACAAGAACATCTGACCGGGCAGTATTTAAGCCAGGTTCAGCCTTTTCGGGAGGCTTTGAGAAGACGTTTAAGCGCTCTATGGCAATATCCCAAGTATTCGGTCCTGACCCGCGAAGGGCCGTACTACTTTTTTTGGGGCCAGGATTTAAACCAACCACCTCAGCCACCCTCGATTCAAAACCAGGCCGTTCTCTACAGGTTAGATTCTCTGGAAGGTTTGTCGGTACCAATACTCGATTTGAACCAGCTTGACCCAACCGGAGAGAGTTCTATCAGTTACCAGTCGTTTAGTCCTGATGGTCAACTGGTGGCTTACGCCCTCTCAACCTCCGGGAGCGACCGGCAGACTGTCAAAATCCGTTCAACCGGGAACGCAAAGGATTATCCAGAAGCGCTGGAAAATTGTAAATTCGTCAATATCGCCTGGAAAAGCGACAATTCCGGTTTCTTCTACAACCAGTTCCGTCCAGACAAAAGTAGCGGCTTGCTCGAACACAGTTCGATTTTCTGGCATTCTTTAGGTACTCCTCAATCACATGACCGGTTGGTTTTTGATGACCCGCAAAACGTAGGGTGCTTGACTTACTATCCTCAACTTACCGATGATGGCTGCTATCTGCTGCTCCACATCTTAAACGGTAGCGCTCCTACTAACCGCGTTTATTACCGGCCAACGGATGGTGCTGGTTCCTTCGTCAGGCTCCTGGATGATGACGATGCGCATTATCTCTTTTTGGGCAATCAGGGCGCTACATTTTACTTTCAGACCGACCACCAGGCTGCCCACGGGAAGGTGATTGCCCTGAATCTTGAACGGCCAATGCCCGAAAACTGGACAATTGTTGTCCCTGAAATGGACGACATCCTCGATTTTGGCCTTTTGGTGGGTGGCAGGTTAGCCCTTGTCTACCTCCGGCACGCCTGCCACCGGATTAGCGTCTACCGGTTGAATGGCTCTTTAGAAAAGGAGCTTCCTCTACCCCCGATTGGTTCAGTTGTTGGACTAACCGGCAAAACCGGGCATGGTGAAATGTTCGTGAGCTTCGAGTCGCCCATCTGCCCGCCTAGCATTTACCAATATGAGTTTACAGGTGGCGAGTTAAGAACCGTTTTTCGACCTCAATTGGATTTCGCCGCGGAGCAGTACGAAACAAGCCAGGTATTCTACCCTTCCGTTGACGGTAAACTTATACCAATGTTTTTAAGTCATAAGAAGGGCCTGAAACTGGATGGCTCAAACCCGACCCTACTCTACGGTTATGGTGGGTTCGGCCTGAGCGTTACACCTCAGTTCTGGTTATCCCAACTAACCTGGCTGGAAACGGGAGGAGTGCTGGCCTCGGCTAATATTCGGGGCGGTGGCGAATATGGTGAAAAATGGCACCGGGCAGGCAGGCTAGGACAGCGACAAAACACTTTTGATGATTTTTGCCAGGCTGCTCGCTTTCTATTCCGGGCAGGTTATACCCGGCCTGATCGGCTGGCACTTCGCGGTAGCAGCAATGGCGGTCTGCTTGTAGCAACCTGCGCGGTACAACACCCTGACCTTTTCAGAGCAGTAGTCTGTCAGGCTCCGGTTATAGATATGTTACGCTACCAGCATTTTGGCTCCGGACGAGCCTGGGTGCCCGAATACGGCAGCGCCGAAGCCAGCCAGGAGGAATTTGAATGGCTCTATGCCTACTCCCCTTTGCACAATATCAAAGAAATGGCCCACCCGGCCTTTCTGGTAATGGTGCCGCTAGGTGACGAGCGGGTCCATCCTTCCCACGGTTTGAAATTCGTGGCGGCGCTACAAGCCTGTGATACGGGGCCTAATCCTCTACTACTTTGGCTCGACCGTTCCAACGGCCATGGCCAGGGTAAGCCCGGTCTTGAAATCATCGGGGAAGCGGTTGATATTTTCAGCTTTCTATGGCAGACCATGTGTCCGGTCTATTCCGACCAGACATCAAATGAGCGGGCAATTAGCAGTACCAGGTTAGGTTTGAGTATTCAAATGTAATGTGATGTTAGGTGATGTGCTGGCTAATGTCTGCTGACCGATGCTGGTTCGGTGGATATACTTCTAATAAGTCCAATCGCTGGACAAACTACAAAATGTTCAGAGTTTGCAAAAATTACTTCTATTCTAAAGCATAAGCAACCCGATTAATTCGTTAAAACCTGTATTACTCGTTAAGTGTTTCAGCGTAACCCTGAGTTTTGAATATCCTGAAAGGAGAAATACGCACCATGACTGATACTATGTTTAAAGCAAAATCAAGCACCTTTATTACGTCAGAAGGTCTCTCGATTTTCTACAAGGATTGGGGTTCGGGACAACCGGTGGTTTTCAGCCACGGCTGGCCCCTCAATTCGGATACCTGGGACGAGCAACTTTTCCTGTTTGCCTCCAATGGCTACAGGGCAATTGCTCACGACCGGCGAGGTCACGGGCGGTCAAGCCAACCCTGGGACGGCAACGACATGGACCACTACGCCGACGACCTGGCCGAACTTATCGAGATGCTTGACCTCAAAGATGTCATTCTCATCGGCCATTCCACTGGAGGCGGCGAGGTAACCCGCTACATTGGGCGTCACGGCACCTCCCGGGTTTCCAAAGCTATCCTGGTGGACGCAATTTCACCTCTAATGCTCAAGACGCCCAATAATCCAGCGGGTACGCCAATCGAGGTATTTGACGGGTTTCGCAAGGCCATGCGCGAGGACCGCTCCCAGTTCTACATGGATACCGCCATTCCCTTTTACGGCGCCAACCGGGAAGGCTCCAACGTGTCGAAGGGTATTCTGGAACAGTGGTGGCGTTTGAGCATGCAGGCCGGGTTTGTTGGTGCCTACGAGTGCATCAAAGTCTTTTCCGAAACAGACCTGACCGAAGACCTCAAAAAATTTGACATCCCGACCCTTATTATCCACGGTGACGACGACCAAATTGTACCGATTGGCGCGGCGGCACTTCTCTCCGTGAAACTTGTCAAAGGCGCCATTTTGAAGATCTATGAAGGTGCGCCCCACGGTCTACCTGCCACTCACAAGGCCAGGTTCCATGCCGACCTGTTGGAATTTTGCAGGTCTTAGCCAGGGGTAAAAAGCAGGTGTTCTACCTGAACACCTGTGGATACATTTATCATTTGAAAAACCTGGAAGGAGAAAATCGAAGCATGATTACTACTACCGAGACCAGGGCCAAATCGAATACCGTCATTACCTCGGACGGCACCTCGATCTACTACAAAGACTGGGGTAGGGGCCAACCGGTGGTCTTCAGCCACGGCTGGCCCCTCAATTCGGATATTTGGGATGAACAACTCTTTTTCTTTGCATCGGAGGGTTATCGAGCCATTGCCTATGACCGGCGAGGTCACGGGCGGTCCAGCCAACCCTGGGACGGCAACGACATGGACCACTACGCCGACGACCTGGCCGAACTTATCGAAATGCTTGACCTCAAAGATGTGACGCTGGTCGGCCATTCAAGCGGTGGGGGCGATGTAACGCGCTATATTGGTCGTCACGGTACTGCCCGGATTTCTAAAGCGGTGCTGGTGGATGCGGTACCCCCTTTGATGCTCAAGACACCCCACAATCCGGGTGGTATACCCATCCAGGCATTCGATGCAAACCGCCAGAGCCTTACCAGGGACCGCTCTCAATTTTACAAGGATACCGCCATTCCCTTCTACGGAGGCAATCGGGAAGGTGCTGCGGTTTCGCAGGGTATTGTGGAACAGTGGTGGCGGTTGAGCATGCAAGCCGGTTTCGCCGGAGCCTACGATTGTATCAAAGCCTTCTCAGAAACCGACTTCACAGAGGACCTTAAAAAGTTTGACGTTCCGACCCTGATAATTCATGGCAGCGACGACCAATTCGTGCCGATTGCCAGTACAGGCATGCTCTCCGCAAAGCTCATCAAGAACGCCAACCTGAAAATCTATGAGGGCGCGCCCCACGGTCTGACTGTCACTCACAAAGATCGGTTTAACGCCGATTTGCTGGCTTTCCTCAAATCCTAGCCGTAAGTTGCAACGTCGCAAAATACGGCGCTGAGTACAGTTAGCTTAGCTATGTTTTATTGTCAGGCGAAAGTTCTCATGCCTGTTGAGCTTAATTAAATACAGCCAATAGGCCGGAGATCCTTCGCCTGCCCGCCAGATAGTCGTGCCTGGGGAAAGGGGCTATAGAGAAATAATAGGAGGTTTGACACTTTGAAAACCATTGTTTTGTTTAAGAGGGCCAGTCCATTTCTTCTAATAGGTAAGTAACCGGCTAAAGTAGTGCAAGGTCCCAAAAATGTGAAGTAGCGTTTTATTTTTAGCAAGGACATGAAAATTAAAGAAATGGGGTAAATATTATGTTAGCGAGTGATAACCCTAACTGGTGGGCCGTGGGTTTACGAGGTCTGTTCGCCCTATTATTTGGAATAGGAGCCTTTGCCTGGCCGGGGATTACCCTGGGCGCATTGGTGTTTCTGTTCGGCTTTTACTCTATCGCCGATGGGATCTTTGGCTTTTTTTCAGCCGGTACTCTGGCTGTTTCAGGACAGCGTGGATGGCTGATTGTGGAGGGCCTTTTAAGTATAGCCAGCGGGATTATAGCTTTTGTCTGGCCTTCTATTACAGCCCTGGCTCTCCTGTTACTTATTGCGGCATATGCCTTTGTGACCGGGATTTTAGAGATTGCCGCCGCTATTCAAATCGAAAGAGGGAGACGACCAGGTAACGGCTGGCCCCTGGTGTTGGGTGGAGTGCTTTCTATAGTATTCGGTGCCTTACTGGTAATCTGGCCGGATACCGGTCTTTTGAGTCTGGTCTGGTTAATCGGTTTCTACGCGCTCGCCTTTGGTTTGATGCTGGTCGCTATGGCTTACCAGCTTTACAAAATGCAGCGTAACAGCCCCCGCCAGGGACAGAGCAGGGTGAGGGCCTTGCAATAATATTAAAAAAAAGAAGATCAGGCCGAGTTTACAAAGTGTCCTGGAAAATTGAAGGGTATGAGGAAAGAGGAGTGGAATGGAAATTACTGTGCAGTCAAATAAAGTGAAATCACCAGAAATTCAAACTTTGGGTGCAAGATTACTGAATGTGCCCCCTAACTTCTTCTCGATTGCAATGGGTTTGTTCGGTCTGGCAGGAGTCTGGCGATTGACCACTAATTATTACAGTTTGCCCGGTCCCGTAAGTGACTTTTTGTATATTGTGGCTGCCATCGTATT
>JAFKGK010000001.1 GCA_017307165.1 Candidatus Melainabacteria bacterium | reverse complement strand
CAGGAGTCGAACGAAGAACAAAACCAGAATACTGACCCAGCACTTGACAGTGTGGTGCCATATGTAGTATCACTGAACGAAGTAGACAACCCTTGCAAAGAATCACTAACTTTTTAAAGTTTTGGTCGTAAGTTTGGGGTCCACGTCAACATACGAGACCATCGTCAAGACTTATCCCGATCAAAAAGAAGGCCAGGAGGCAAAAAATTATCTAGCACGACTGGCTCCTGCTCGTGCAGCTGCAGCGCAGGCTGCAGTAAAAGACCGAGCGGCCACCGATGCTCAAGCTGCAGCAGCTGTGCCTAAAAAGAGCAAACTGGAGGACAGGATTGTTTTGCAGAGGCCCAAGGTCGGACACCCAGAGGTCTCGAGCGAGGTAACGGCAGCTGTAAAAGAAGCAATAGCCAATATCCCCAAACCAGTACGCAAGATCCTGACCGCAGGCGATATCAAATTTGTCCTGACCACTACAATGATCGACCGTTATCCAGAAGGCGCGTATCAAGAGGTCGAGGGCTACGAGGGCGGCACAAGCAAGTCATGTCCGGGACTTTTTGATCCGAGCAAAGACGAGATCGTGCTCGCGCAATACACTGTAGATGAGGCAAACGACGAGCTCAATAGGCCGATACCAAACAAGCGTATCATCCAGACTTTTTTACACGAATGCGGCCATGCTGTCGATCATTGCATAGGTCGTATCTCGATGACAGATCAATACAGGCACGCCTATTACCTCGATATTGCCCGCGTGCCCGATGACATGCGCCGCAAACTGGCCTACTACTTACAAAAATCCACCCGCGGCCAGTCCGAGTCGTGCGGCCAGTTATTGGGCATCATCATGGGTCTGCAGGACGAGACGAGCGAGGACATGCAGGCTTGCTTTCCAAATACTCTGGCCTTTCTCAAACAAAAGGTCAACATCACAGAGGCAAGTCCTGCTAAATAAATTTGTCTATTTACTCTTTTTGAAATTTAAATTGAACTTTTTTCTCCCGGTAAACGTCTAGGCTAAAAATGCCTATAACGGTAAATATTTACAGGGCGGATTATCATGACCAAGCTCACTCTGTCACTCACCCTGGCCATTTTGCTCTCGAGCCCCACGCCTGCCTATGCAGACAATGCGCTTGCCAGTCCCAACCATAAATCAGAGCAGGACATCATACACTTTCTCAATCGAGCGGGTTTTGGCGCCCGGCCGGGAGAGATAGAGCGAGTCCAGCAGATGGGCCTATCGCGCTATCTCGACCAGCAGCTCAAGCCCAATACTCTGCCTGAGCCTGACAGCGTCAAACAGGCCATCTTGTGCGACGCCCTGGACAAATCATGTATAGAGCTCTTTCAAAAATATGGTCGCGCCAATTTTAAGGCCGGCAAAAATGCCAGCGAAGCCGAAAAAAAAGCAGCAAAAAAAGAAGCCAGACAAAACTTTAGACAGATCTACGAACAGACTGCCACCGCTAGATTGGTTAGAGCAGTGGACAGTCCCAGACAGCTGCAAGAGACTCTCGTCGACTTCTGGTTCAATCATTTCAATATCTATCACAAAAAGGGTCTAGATAATGTCTGGATCGGAGCCTACGAAGAGCAAGCCATCAGACCCTATGCTCTCGGTCGATTTCGCGACTTGCTCGGCGCCACGGCCCACCATCCAGCCATGCTCTTTTACCTGGACAACTGGCAAAATACCAAGGCCGGCCAGCCACAGCCAGCCTTGCAAAACAAGCTAGCAGGACAGACAACTAGCCCTCCCTCCGCCAAGTCAAAATTTAAGGGCATCAACGAAAATTATGCCCGTGAGCTTATGGAGCTGCATACTCTCGGAGTCGATGGCGGCTATACCCAAACCGACGTACAAGAGCTGGCCCGAGTCTTGACCGGCCTGGGCATACCTGCTCGTGGCGGCGGCGGCGGACAAGGCGGTCTGGCTCGGAGACAGCGCCCACTGCTCGGCCCTGGGGTCATGACACCCCGTGCTATGGCTCGTCGCGCCGGCGCCCGTATCACCGAGTATGGTGGCGATCTGATCGGCCTGGGTCCTGATGGCAATGGCAGCAAATCGGTCGGAGAGTTTGGCGCATACTTTGATGCCAATCGACACGATTTTGGCAGCAAGAATGTATTAGGCCATCGCATCGCTGGTAGTGGCGAAAAAGAAATAGAGCAAGTCCTCGACATCCTGGCCAAGCATCCAAGCACAGCCAAGCACATCTGCTACCAGCTCGCTCAATATTACCTGGCAGATGAGCCTCCAGCGAGCCTCGTATCCAAGATGTCGGACACCTACTTAAAGCAGGACGGTCGCATCGACAAGATATTGGAGACGATGTTCAACAGCAACGAGTTTTGGGATCCACGCTACATCAATGCCAAATTTAAATCGCCATACAGATTTATTATTTCGGCATTGCGCAATACAGACTCTCACCTCACCGATCCAACTGCCACTGCCGGCTATCTAAGGCAGGCAGGCATGCCTCTCTATGGCTGCCTCACCCCTGATGGCTACAAAAATACACAGGATGCCTGGCTCAATCCCGATGCACTGCTAAACCGGATCAATATTGCTGCCACTATCGGTGCTGGTCGTTATCCAGGTGTCACCACTGGCAATATCACTGCCGAGAGCCTCGCCGATACCTTTGCCACCAGACTATCCGACCAGACCTCGGCCACAGTCAAAAAGACTCCAGCCAACCAACGCGTCGGACTGCTCTTGGGTTCTCCCGAATTTATGAAATATTGAGGTGCAGCATGAGTAACATCAATAACATAGACGATCCAATGACGCGCCGCGATTTTCTCGCCAAGACCGGCCTGGCAACCGGGACATTATTATGCTCTGGCCTGGCCACTCCAATTGAGGCCTGGGCTCAGATAGGCAACAGCAAAACGGCAGCAACCGACAGCAAGCTCGTAGTGATCTTTTTGCGAGGAGCAGTGGACGGACTCAATGTCGTAGTGCCTTATGCTGATCCCAACTACTATGCGATGAGGCCTCGCATCGCAGTTGCAGCACCAGGTCAGGACAACGCTGCATGTCTGCCTTTGTCCAATGGTTTTGGCTTGCATCCTGCGCTAGGGCCCATATATCCTCTCTGGCAACAAAAAAAGCTGACCTTTGTTCTCAATAGCGGTTCGCCGGATCCTACTAGATCGCACTTTGAGGCGCAAGATTATATGGAGATAGGGGCTCCGGGACAGCATATCATTACCTCAGGCTGGCTCAACCGCTTGCTCTCACAATTGCCAGACAACAAGTCGCCGGTCAGGGCGCTCAATGTAGGCTCGACCACGCCACGCATTTTGCAGGGCAAGTCCACATCGGCCACATATGCGCCTTCCAATAAACGCAGACGCGCGGCCCTGGACAATGAGGTCGTGGAGCAGAGATTTCAACAAATGTACGTTGGTCGGGCCGACTCGCTCGGAGCGGCCTACAGCGAGGGCATAGCAGCCCGCAATACAATAAACGAAAAGCTATCCAACGAGCAGATGATGGCCAATCAAGGAGCCTTGCCAGCAAACAAGTTTTCGAGCTTTGGCAGGCAATTGGGCAGTCTCATCAGACAAGAGCCCAAGGTGCAAGTAGGTTTTGTGGCGCTCGGTGGTTTCGATACGCACGTCAATCAGGGCGCAGGCAAAGGCCAGTTGGCCAATCAGCTCACCACCGTAGGTCAGGGCCTGGCAGATCTCGTTCAGGCTCTGGGACCCGCGTTTGCCAGGACTACAATAGTCGTGATGTCCGAGTTTGGCCGTACTGCCCGCGAAAATGGCAATGGAGGTACCGATCACGGCCATGGCAATGTAATGTGGGTCCTGGGCGGCAATATAAATGGTGGCCGACTATGGGGCAAATGGGACGGATTGTCCGCCGGGCGTCTCAACGAAAACCGCGACATGCCAGTCTCCACCGACTATCGCACGGTTGTAGCGCAGATCATAGGCGAGCAGATGCGCTTATCTCAATCGCAGTTAAACACTGTTTTCCCAAACTTTGCAAGAACTGACAGATCGCTGGCAGATATAGTGGTGTGATAATATTTGCGCATGCAAAATCTAGATCAGCGCAAATTTCGCAAGCTCGGCAAGAGCGACCTCAATGTTTCCACCATCATATTTGGCGCATGGGCCATTGGTGGTTGGATGTGGGGCGGGCTAGGCCGTGACGGCGAAAAAGACGCGATCAATGCCATCCACGCTGCCGTGGACGGCGGAGCCACATCTATCGATACGGCGGCTGTCTATGGTTATGGACGCAGCGAAGAGATCGTCGGTCGGGCCATAGCCAAGATCAAGGGTGGCCGCGACAAGGTGCAGATCCTGACCAAGTACGGTTTGCGCTGGGATAGCACCGAGGGCGAGCACTTTTTTGATTGGACCGAAGAAGGCCACACCAAAAACATATTTCGCAATGCTCGCAAAAAGTCCATTATATTAGAGTGCGAAAACTCCCTCCGTAGACTCAAAACCGACTACATCGACCTATATCAATGTCACTGGCGCGATCACACCACTCCAGTATCCGAAACAATGGAAGCCATGTTGCAACTAATACAACAAGGCAAGATCCGCGCCGCTGGTGTGAGCAATTTTACCGCCGAGGATATTGCAGATTGCGAGCAGATCTGTCCCATAGCCAGCAATCAGCCTCCATACAGCATGGTCTATCGCAAGATCGAGCAAGACGTACTGCCATATTGTCGCGAGCACGATATTGCCACCATCGTCTACAGTCCTCTGCAAAGGGGCCTTTTGACCGGCAAGTTCAAACCAGACCATGTCTTTGCCGATGGTGATCATCGCGCCAACCAAAAAGAGTTTCAACCTCAAAACATCAGTCGCATCAATGATTTCTTGCAAAAGATCAAGCCTATAGCTGATGAACATGGAGCCACTCTCGGACAGTTGGTCATCGCCTGGACCATTGCTCGCCCCGGCATCACGGCGGCCCTCGTGGGCGCTCGAGACGCTGCCCAGACCGAGCAAAATCTCAAGGCCCAGGATCTGATTTTATCTAACGATGAGATAGCACAGATCGACCGCCATCTCCAATCACTACAACTAATCACGGCCTGATACATTGATTCTCAATATTTCAACCATGGATAACCCGGCTGATGAGCTGGGCTACCTCCTATATAAGCATCCTGCCAAATTTCAGAGCTTTGAGCTCAACTATTGCACTGCGCATTGTTTTTATGCACAAGTCTCTCAAGAGCGTACTACCTTTTGTCTCTTGCTCGACACCGACCCGATGGCTCTCAACAAAAACCTTGCACTGCAAAACTTTGTCAACGACAGGCCCTACGTAGCCTCGTCCTTGATGAGCGTGGCTATAGGCCGCACACTCAAATCCGCCATGAAAGGCGTGTGCAAGGACAGACCGGAACTCGGAGATAAGGAGATCGCACTCCAGGCTCATCTGCCCTGTATACATCTAGCGGGCAATCCGGCCTTGCTAAAAGAGCTATTCCAACCACTGGGCTACACTGTCGAGGCAAATCCGCTCTATCTCGATGATATCGAGCCGGGTCTCGGCAATAGCGAGATACTGGACTGGCGCAGCACTTATTACAGCCTCACCATAAGCGCCACCACCACAGTATCGCGCATGCTAAAGCACCTTTATGTCTTGATCCCCGTATTGGACAACCAAAAGCACTATTATGTAGGCAAAGACGAGGTGGAGCTCTTGATGTCGCGCGCCAGCGACTGGCTGGCGGAGCATCCGCTCAAAGATTTGATCATAAGACGCTATCTCGCGCACAAATCGCACCTGACTCAAGAGGCCCAGGCTCTTTTAGCACATGCAGATATAGACCCACAAAAATTTGAGGAGCAAAGCAAAAAGGCCAGCAAAGAGGACATCCTCGAAAAGCCGCTCAGCCTCAATCAAAAGAGACTCGATGCCGTGCTCGACCAAATACAAGCAATAACAAATGGCGCGAGGTTTAAGCTTATCGACCTGGGCTGCGGCGAGGGCAAACTGCTCAATCTGATCGTCGAAAGATACAGACACTCGCTGGATCGACTGGCAGGACTGGATGCCACAGTATCCATACTAGAGCGTGCCAACAGGACTTTGACTCGCAAACATCCCAATCAAGATTGGCAGCTGGACCTTATGCATGGCTCACTGACTTATCGCGACCGTCGCATCTCAGGTTTTGACATAGCTACCTGTATAGAAGTTATCGAGCACATCGACGAGTCTCGTTTAGATGCCTTTGCTTCCAATTTATTTGGCGCGGCAAGACCCAAAACAGTGATCGTCACCACTCCCAACCGCGAATACAACGTGCTCTTTGCTGGTCTAAACCCAAACCAGATGCGACATGCAGATCATAGATTTGAGTGGACCCGCAAAGAGTTTACTGCCTGGACCGACAAGATCTGCAAGATCTATGGCTATAGCTGCAGCATCGAACCCGTAGGGGATGTCGATACCACTTACGGTGCGCCCACCCAGATGGCTGTTTTTGTTTCTCAAAAAGTTTAAAGATGTACTGATGCAAGAAAAATATTTGGATTATAAAACTCAAAAAACCATCAAGATACCTGCTCTAAGTCTGGTGCTTCTGGTGGGTATCTCAGGCTCGGGCAAGTCGACCTTTGCCGCGCGTCATTTCAATCAATGGGAGACGGTTTCTTCTGATCGCTGCCGTGGCATGGTCTCCAACGACGAAAACAGTCTAGACTGCAATGCCGCAGCCTTTGGCCTCTTGGAGCAGATCGTCTCCTGGAGACTTGCACGTGGCCTTTTGACCGTCGTGGACGCCACCAATGTCCAGTCAGAAGCACGCAAAAAACTAGTCGACTTGGCCACAAGTTACGATGTCCTCACGTGTGCCATAGTGCTCGATGTATCCGAAGCCACCTGTCAGGCACGCAATCTATTGCGACCTGATCGCGATTTTGGTCCGCATGTGATCAGGACGCAACGAAGACAACTCATGTCCAGTATCCGGGGCCGGATGTTTGACAAAGAGAGGATCAAGCAAGTCAATTTTTTGAAAGAAACAGAAATAGACGATGCAATCATCCAGCGCACCCCTTTGTTTAACGATAAGCGGCATGAGACTGGCCCCTTCGATCTGATCGGCGACATTCATGGCTGCTTTGACGAAGCCATAGATCTGCTGAATCAACTAGGTTATGGCGTCGAGGTCAGCACCGTCAGCAGTGCCGATCCAGCCCGGCTACCGGCTCACCAGCTATCTTTTAAATGCAGCCCGCATCCACAAGGACGACGCGTCATCTTTTTGGGAGACCTAGTCGATCGCGGCCCCAAGAGCCCGCATGTGGTAGCGCTAGTCAAGGCTATGGTGGAGGCAGGCCTGGCCTTTTGCGTCCCGGGCAACCACGACGTCAAGCTCGTCAAAAAGCTCAACGGTCGAGATGTCCGCATGACTCACGGCCTGCCCGAGACCATGGAGCAATTGGAGGCAGAAACACCAGAGTTTGTTGCCCAGATCAAAAAGTTTCTCGATGGCCTTACAGGACACCTCGTGCTGGATGATGGTCGCCTGGTGGTGGCTCATGCAGGCATGAAAGCCGAGTATCAAGGCCGCGCCTCGAGCCGCGTCAGGCAATTTGGTTTATATGGAGAGACCACCGGCGAAACCGACGAGTATGGATTACCGGTGCGTTACAACTGGGCTCAAGATTATCGAGGCAAGGCTATGGTGGTCTATGGTCACGTGCCGACGCACAAGATCGAGTGGATCAACAATACTCTATGCATTGATACCGGCTGCGTGTTTGGCGGCAGCCTGACAGCGCTCCGATATCCCGAAAAGGAGACTTTATCCATACCTGCTCGCAAGACATATTACGAGCCGGTCAAGCCTCTCGCACCTCCGCAAAAACAAGGTCAAGAACCAGTCATCAAAGACGACCGAGATGCCTCTCTGGACATACAGGATGTCGCTGGCAAAAGAGTGATCGAAGCTCGACTCTATGGCGGCAAAAAAATCACGATCAGAGAGGCACACGCCACCGCAGCTCTGGAGATCATGAGCAGGTTTGCAGTTGATCCACGCTGGCTTGTCTATTTGCCGCCGACCATGTCCCCTTGCGAGACATCCAACCTGCCTGACTATCTCGAGCATCCATCGCAGGCCTTCGAATATTTCCTCAAAAATGGCATCTCGCGCATCATCTGCGAAAAAAAACACATGGGCTCACGGGCCATAGTGGTCGTGGCTAGAGATGTGGCTTCTGCCACCAAGCATTTTGGCACCACTCCCCAAATGGGTCTTGGCTCGATATTTACAAGGACAGGCAGACAGTTTTTTAATGATGATGCTCTGCAATTTACCTTTGTCAATCACATCAGTCAGATGCTCGGTGCAAGCGGCTTGTTTGACGAGCTCTCGACCGATTGGCTTGTCCTCGACTGCGAGTTGCTGCCTTGGTCGGCCAAGGCCAAAGAGCTCATCGCAAACCAATTTGAAGGCGTTGCCGTAGCAGCTACTGCTGGCACCGGCGGTGCCCTGCAAAAGTTGCAGGATGCCGGCACACGCATGCTTGATGATGCATCGCGGATCGAGTTGGCAAAGATTCGCGAGCGTTTTGCCCAGCGCTACGATGCCTCGATCAAGATGGCCGCGGCCTACAAACCATATTTATGGGCCAGCTCCGGCATGAGCGGACTCAAACTGGCGCCGTTTCATTTTTTGGCCTCGCAAGGCGCTGTGCATTTTGACAAAGGACATGACTGGCACCTGTCTATGGCAAGCAAATTGGTGTCCGCGCAGCGCTCACATTTAGATGGTCCAGATCTGCTTATTGAGACCGATCATCTTATGCTCGATCTAGAGATAGACGGCGATGCAGCGCGCGGCATTGCCTACTGGATGGATCTCTGCGCACAAGGGCACGAGGGCATGGTGGTCAAACCAATGTCATTTGTAGAACCGGTGGAAGGCGACGAACAGCCTGTGCAGCCGGCCCTCAAAGTCCGTGCGCGCGAATATCTCAGGATCATCTATGGCCCCGAATACCTGATGCCTCACAATCTGGACAAGCTCAAGATGCGCCGCCTCAATACCAAGCGCAATCTAGCCCTCCGCGAATTTGCCCTTGGACACGAGGCCTTATGCCGCTTTGTCGAAGGTCAGCCTCTCTATCGCGTGCACCAGTGTGTTTTTGGCATCCTTGCACTCGAGAGCGAGCCTGTAGATCCGCGGCTCTAGACTGATTTTTTTTTTGCTCTTATGAGTTTTCAATGGGAACCAAACGGGCTGTCGGTGCATCTCTTAATAAAACGAGGAATCGCCGATGAAAGCAAAGATCAAAAACCAGCCCCGTGACACTGGCGTCTACCACTGCATCGAATGTGGTGGCGACACTATTATTCATTACGGAGAGCGGGCTCAATGCAGCCTCTGCAAAAACACCAAGGCACTGGTCATCATCCATAAGGAAGATGACCCCCAGGAGGAGATGATGTATACAGACGCCGATTGGCATGGGGGATAATGTCTCCCTCGGCGTGATTGCGGCAAGGTCGGATCTAAAATAAATCGATGACCTCGTCAAGTCGCTTATTTCATCTTCTCAAAAAGGGCCGGCGCTAATGGCAGCGCCGGCTCCTTTTTGGTCTTGGGTCGGCTCGAGTTTATGACAAAATGAGAAAAAGCTCTTAGACAAGACTGGAAATCTCCCTGTCAATCCCTTATGCTTTTGGCCTCGATGATCTCTAGCAATGAGATCCATCGCCAGGGGCATAGTGTGCCCCGCGCCCAGTCGCGCCCATTTGCGGAGATCGGTTATCAATGTGCGGTGTAGTTGCTATCTCAGGCAGTAAAAACGCACCGATCGAGGTCCTCCTCGGTCTGATGAATCTCCAGCATCGCGGTCAAGACGGTGCCGGCGTCCTCGGAGTGGACCAATCGGGCTATCATCTCGAAAAAGCCGCGGGACTCATCCATGGCACGGATCTCGAAAACAATCTAACCGATTGCAAGCAAAAACAGGCAATCGGGCACACTCGCTATGCCACGGTCGGACGCGGCAATCCCGACCTTTTACAACCTTTCATCCTCCCTGATGACGGCATCTCACTGGCGCATAATGGAAATATCGTCAATTATCTGGCTCTTAAAGAAAAACTCCAGGAAGAAGGACTGATAGACCCAGAGAGTTTTGTGGAGTCCGATTCCTACATCCTCTTATTGCTTCTCAAGAGAGCCTTGCATAAGTGTGCAGGAGAAAAGGCAAAAGATTATAGGTGGCGCTCTCAAGACAAGAGCGCCATTTTTGATAGCATCCGCATGGTCATGGCACAGGCCGTGGGCGGTTTCGCCTGCACTGGCATGCTTGGAGACGGCACGGTGATCGGCTTTCGTGATCCGCATGGCATCCGGCCTCTGATGATCGGCACAAAGACCACGACAGATGGCCGCCTGGAGCGTGCCCTGGCCTCAGAATCAGTCGCCTTGAGTTATCTGGGCTTTCGCGAGATCCAAGACATACATCCTGGCGAAGCCGTAGTCATCTACGAAGACGGGACAGTCGAGCGGCAGATCGTAGCGGCAGAGCGCGAACGGCCCTGCATGTTCGAATGGGTTTATTTTTCGCGCGTCGAGTCGACCATGGACCCGATCTCGGTCTATCAAGCCAGATTTAATCTCGGCATCGAACTAGGCAAGCACGTGCAGGAGCTCGGAGTCGAGGCCGATGTCGTCATCCCCGTGCCAGAGACGAGCCGGGTCTCGGCAATCGCTCTTGCCGAACAATTGCATCTCCCTTTTAGAGAGTTGCTTGTCAAAAACAGATACGTCAACCGTACCTTTATTTTGGACACGCAAGAAAGTCGCGAAGAGGCTTTAAAGCGCAAACTCTTTCCCATCCAAAACGAATTTGAGGGCAAGCGCTGCCTGATTGTGGATGACAGCATCGTGCGTGGCAATACTGCTAAGCAGCTGGTCAAATTGATCGAACAGGCCGGCGCAAGAGAAGTCATCCTCTTAAGCTGCTGCCCACCCATCAAAAACCCCTGCTATTACGGCATAGATTTTCCCAGTCAGAAAGAGTTACTGGCTGCTGGCAGAAATGAAGAAGAAATAGCCAAAGAGTTGGGAGCAGACAGGGTGATTTTTCAGACCCTCGATGGGCTAAAAAATGCTCTAGGCAGAAAGAATGGACCCGATGCGCAAGATTCGCTCTGCACTGGCTGTCTCGACCGTGGTTATCCCACCGATATATCGGCATTTGAGAGATTTGCAGCGCAGAGGATCTCGGATAAAGAGGTAAAACAAGTTGAGCCCAAGCCCTGATCGCTCCAGCAAAACAGATCTCGACCTCATTTACGAGGGCTCGGTCAAACGCATCTATCGTGATACCACTGCCGATGCGCTGCTCTTTCATTTTACTGATGATTATTCGGTCTTTGACTGGGGCAAGATGCCCGATACGATACCGGACAAAGGCCTCAATCTCACTTTGATGGGCGCTTATTTTTTCGAGCTATTTGCCGATGCCGGTTATTTTAAAGATCTCAAAACCAGGCGTCAGAGCGACCCAGAATGGCCCTTTACCAAAGACATCTTTGCAGGCGAGACCTTTGCAGCCTTAAGCAAAAGAGGCATGCCCACACACTATCTGGGATTGTCCGACGGAGTAAAGACATTTAGTCTGGCAGATCTTGCCGGTCAAAACCAATCCGAGCACCAATCAAAGCCGATTTATATCAAAGTAAGAGAGGCACTGGTCCAAAGACCCACGGCTCATGTACTGAGTTCGGTGGAGCGTACCGTCTATTTTTATCCACCAGGCAAACCGGCCTCCGGTCTGCGTTTGATACCTCTCGAGGTCGTCTTTAGACTGGGCATGCCCGAGGGCAGCTCCTTGCTAAAACGTGTGGAGGACATACAGGCCCTCTCCGACGCAAAGGAAAGAGACAGCCGCATGACTGCCCTGGCGGATGGTCTGTGCATCGACTCCGAGCAATTGCAAAAGGGCGCGGGAGCATTTTTTAGTCGCCCGATCGTAGAGTTTTATACCAAGCTCGAGCCTCAGGACAGGCATCTGAGCCAACAAGAAGCGCTCTTGATCTCAGGCATCACTGCAGAGGCTCTGGATAAGCTGATCGAGCTTGCACGCATCCTGGCTTTGTCGCTCTACGATCGTTTTGCTCAAAACGGCAACGTCCTTTATGATGGCAAATTTGAATTTGTCGAGGACCTGGCCACAGGCGAGATCTTGCTTGCAGATTCGATCGGTCCAGACGAATTACGCCTCATTAAAGAGCACGAAGGGCTCCACCTGTCCAAAGAAAGCCTGCGCCTGCATTACAGGGATAGCGACTGGTACAGGGAGCTTGCCAGAGCAAAAGCAAATCCTCTTGCCGGCTTTGACTGGAAAAAAGCCTGTCAGGAGGCCACGGGCGGTCCCAGGCCTCTGCCACCAGAGGTGATACAAGCAACAAAAGATATCTATGCCGGATTGACTCGGGACCTAATGCACAAAATGCCGCAAAGACCGGACAGGGTAATGCGTGTATTGCAAGTCGGCGGTGGCGGTCGTGAGCACGCCCTAGCCTTCAAAATGGCTCAAAGCGCAAAAGTAGAAAAGGTCTATGTCGCACCAGGCAATGGTGGCACTGCCACCGAAAGCAAGCTGCAAAACGTCAGTATCAATGCTCTCGATGTAGAAGCGCTAGTCGACTTTAGTCAAAAAGAGCACATCGATCTGATCGTGATCGGTCCGGAAACCGCTTTGTTTACAGGACTGGCAGACAGATTGCGCGCGATCGGCAAGACTGTTTTTGGCCCTGGCAAGGACGCAAGCAAACTCGAATGGAGCAAGGCCTACGCAAAAAGAGTCATGCGCGAAGCAGGCTTGCCGACAGCTGCCTTTGCCCTGGCACATGATCGCAAGAGTGCACTCGCCCTCTTAGACGCTGATCCTGCGCTGAGAGTGATCAAGCTCGATGGACTGGCTCAAGGCAAGGGTGTCTTTATCTTGGAGTGTATCGATGATGAGGAGAGGCAAAGAGAAATAGCTCAGATCCTCGATCAGATCGATGATTTTTATGCAAAGAACAAAGACCAGGCTTATTGCCTGGTGCTAGAAGAAATGCTACAAGGTGAAGAAATTTCGGTTTTTTGTCTCTTTGATGGCAAGGACCATTTGCTCCTGCCTCAAGCACAAGATCACAAGCGCAGATACGACCAGGACAAAGGCCCCAATACTGGTGGCATGGGTGCGGTCAGCCCCACCAGCAAGTTTGAGACTCAAGAGCTCAAATCACGCATATCCGAACAAGTGATAAAACCATTGTCCGCCTATCTCACAGAGCAAGGCATCGACTACAGAGGAGTCATCTTTATCGGCTTGATGATTGCACCCGATGGCACCCCTAACGTGCTGGAGTTTAATGCTCGCTTTGGCGACCCGGAGACCCAGGCCTTGATGATGGGCCTGCCTGCCAAAGTAGATCTCTACGAGCTATTGCAGGCTGTAGCCGAGGGCCGTCTTGATCGATTTGACAAAGACGCGTTTGCTCAAGGCACTCTGGGTCATAAATACACCGTAGCTTGCTGTCTGGTGCACCAGGATTATCCAGCCAAGTCCTCAGACGGCCAGGAGATAATCTTTGGTACTCGCATTAATGTGCTCCAAGAGCAGGGCAGCCTCAAAATCTTTCATTCGGGCACAAGACTGGACCAGGATACAAAAAAACTGCTCACTGCCGGAGGACGCATCCTCACTGTCTGCGCCACTGGGGATTCACCGCAGTCTGCACGCGAGATACTCTATGCCGCCATCAAAGACTGCCACTTTAAAGGGATGGCCTATCGCAAGGATATAGGGCTCAAGCAAATAGCAGAGAAGACAGTCAATGCCTAGATCCACCTTAAAACTAGCAGTATTGGTCTCCGGCCGAGGCAGCAATTTTGAGGCAGTGCAAAGAGCCATCATGGCCGGCGAACTCAATGCCGAGATCGTTTGTCTATTATCAAATAATGCAGGTGTCAAGGCGCTGGATCTGGCGGCGCATTATGGCGTGCCATCGCTTGTAGTACCATCGCAAGGCCTTGACAGGGACGAGCACGAGCAAAGAGTGCTGGCAGCGCTCGCTCCATTTGCTCCACAATTTCTCCTTTTGGCCGGCTATATGCGTATCCTCACCTCGAGGCTGCTCGAGGCTTTCAGAACCAGTACCGACAGTGGTGACTACTTTCGAGTAATCAATATTCATCCATCATTACTTCCGGCATTTCCCGGCAAAAACGGTTATCTGGATGCCTGGGAGGCGCAGGTGCCCGTCTCTGGCGTAACTGTGCATCTTGTAGACGAACTAGTCGACCATGGTCCGATCATCGCTCAGAGGTCTTTTGCCAGAGAGCCCGGGGATGATCTGGAGTCTTTTGGACGCAGAGGCCTGGCCATCGAGCACGCCCTCTTGCCGCAAGCACTCGGAGCGATCGCCGAGCACGGCATCTGCCTGCAAAAATTGCCCTATATAAGAGTGCAACAAGGAGAAAAAGCATGACAGCACAAACCTATGTCATGGCCATACTGCCCCACCGCCTACACTGGCCGCTCTTTGACTTCGAATCGCATGATCGCGATCATCTCGAGTTTGCCCTCTGGTGGCTTACCATTCCTCAGGACATAATTGCCCGCGACGGTCAATTCAGGAGTTTTCTCGAAAACGTTTCGGCAGTACTCACCGACAATGTCGACGAGGAGTGCTTTGTCGAAAGCATCGACAACTTGATCAACGAAGCAAAGGGCGAGATCCAGACCACGGTAACCGAGCTGGCCGGTTTATTAGGCATGGACACTATCATGCAAAGACAGCTCAAGCCAGGGGTCACGGACAATCCAGCCAAGGCAGTGCTCAAAGCCCTGGCCATCAAGCACATCGACGAGAGGATACAGGTTGCCTCGGGCACTGGTTTCATCTACAAAAAAGCACTCTTTGAGCCTGCATACAACAAACTCATCGAGCGGATAACGACTTGTCCGATCGATCCTAAGATACCCAATAAAAAGGCCGACCAATTTTTTCTGCCCTTTCCTCATGTATCTGGCCAAGATGCACCTAAAGAAGCTGAGAAAATAGACCTCGATATAAGCGATGAGCTGCTCGAAAAGATGTCCATAGATAGATGCCTGTCGCTAGACCTCGCCGAGATGAAGGCGGTCAAAGAATATTTTGAAAAGGCTGAGACAAAGGCACTCAGAGACAAGATGGGCCTGACGGCGCCCAATGATATCGAGCTCGAAATCATCGCCCAGACCTGGTCCGAGCATTGCAAGCACAAGATCTTTAATGCCAAAATCGAGTACGAGCTCGATGGCCAAAAAGCCGTCATCGACGGCCTCTACAAGACCCATATCAAGGGACTCACTCGCCAGTTGGCCGCAGACCGGCCGGATCTATTGTCTGTTTTTGAGGATAATGCTGGAGTAGTCGATTTTAGTCGCGATCATGCTGTCTGCATCAAGGTCGAAACGCACAATTCGCCGTCGGCTCTGGAGCCGTATGGTGGTGCTCTGACCGGCATCCTTGGCGTCAATCGTGACATACTCGGCACCGGTCTCGGTGCCAAGCCCATCTTTAATACCGATGCTCTTTGCTTTGTCCACCCCGAATCCGAAGGGGTGCTCCAGGCTCAAAGCTCAAACCTTTTGCCTCCAGAGACGATCATCAATGGCGTTAGGAAGGGCATCGAGGATGGTGGTAATAAGTCCGGCATACCAAATATCAACGGTGCAGTCTTTTTTCACGACAGTTATCGCGCCAAGCCTCTTGTCTTTTGCGGCACAGGCGGCATCATGCCCAAGGAGATCGTGGTCTCGGGCAACCGACTGGACGCCATCAAAAAACATACCAAAGTCGGTGATACCATCGTCATGGCCGGCGGTCGCGTAGGTCGCGACGGTGTGCACGGTGCTACTTTTTCTTCACTCGCGCTCGATGAAAATGCCACTTCCGATGTCGTGCAGATAGGCGATCCTTTTACCCAAAAGAGGCTTTTGGACTTTGTCCTGGCTGCCCGCGACGCAGGACTGATAACAGGCATCACCGACAATGGAGCCGGCGGCCTCTCCTCCAGCGTGGGCGAGATGGCACAGATCACCAATGGCGCCACCATAGATCTCGACCGGGTGCCCCTCAAGTATCCCGGCCTGGCAGACTGGCAGATAGTCGTATCCGAATCCCAGGAACGCATGACCATCTCAACCGATCGTTGGGCCGAACTGGAGATACTTGCACGCGAATTTGATGTAGAAGTCTCGGCCATAGGCGAGTTCCACGACCGAGGTTATTTTGAGATCAAACGCACGACGCCATTGGCCGTGCTCGATCTCGAGTTTTTGCACTCCGGCAACCCACGCCTCGAATTGCAAGCAACCTGGCAAAATCCTGATGTAGCGTCGATCTCGATGACTCAAGCAAAAGATGTCCCCGAGAGTCTGCAAGTCGATCTCCAACCGACCATTTCAGACACCTTGCGCTTATTGGCCCATCCCAATATAGTGAGCCGCGAAAGCGTGGTCAGGCGTTTTGATCACGAAGTACAAGGCAATAGCGTCATCAAGGCTTATATGGGCGCCAAAGGCACCGCCCCTTGCGATGCAGCGGTGATTGCTCCTCTGGTCAATGTAGACACGCATCCTGAGGACAGGCAATTGGGTCTGGTCGTCTCCACAGGTCTGCAGCCGCAGCTGGCGGAGCTGGCGCCCTATCTGATGGCGCAGATGTCGGTAGACGAGGCCTGCCGCAACATAGTCTCGGTTGGTGGCGCATTTGACACCATCACCTTGCTGGACAATTTTTGCTGGCCCGATCCTATAGAGAGCCCCCACAATTACGAAGGCAAACGCAAGCTCGGACAATTGGTCGAGGCCTGCAAAGGACTATTTGACATCGGCCTTGCCTACAAGACTCCATTGATCTCCGGCAAGGACTCGATGAAGAATAACTTTAAGGACAAGACTCTCAATCTGGCCGTCATTCCGACCCTACTGGTGACAGCCATGGCACGTATGAATGATTTTGAGCAGGCAGTATCCAGCGACTTTAAAGAAGACCAGGATCTTATCTATATAGTGTCAGCCGGTCTACCGAGTTTTGCCGCCTCCACCTATGCCAATATCAAAGGTTGGCCAATAGAGGTGGGACCATTGCCTACCATCGATCCTGTTTTGGCAGCGCGACTATATCGCAGCATCAATCAAGCCATGCAAATGCAATTGATCGAATCCTGCCATGATTTGAGCGAAGGCGGTCTCTTTGTAGCCCTGACCGAATGCGCCGTAGGTGGCGACAAAGGTGCGACAATCCAGTTGCCTGGCCAAAAGCTCTACCAAACGATCAGGGCATCGGACACATTGCCTCCTTCAGGCGCGCTCTACGACATGAGCGGTCTGATCAGACGCGATCTCAGGCTTTATGGAGAGTGTGCTTCGACGCTCTTGATCACGATCAGATCGGAGGCAAAACACTCATTCGAGGATCTTTTGAGTATGGCATCGGTGCCCTTCCAACACCTAGGCAAGGTCACTTTAGATAAGACGATCAAGGTCAAAGAAGGCTCAGAGACCTTGCTCGAAGCACAATTAAATGTGTTGGCCCAGGCGCAAGCCACTCCCCTACCCTTTAACTAAGTGGAGCGAGACATGCAAAATCCCAGAGCCATGGTCATCACGGGTGATGGCATCAATTGCGAAAACGAGACAGTCAATGCCCTCAGACTCGCAGGCTTCGAGACGGGCCTGATTCATCTAGGCAGTCTCGCTGCATTTGGCGATCGACTGGACGAGTATCATGCCCTGGTTCTGCCAGGTGGTTTTTCCTTCGGCGACGAAGTGCGCAGTGGCAAGATCCTCTCACTCAAACTACAATCACTGTTTAAGGACAGATTGCAGGCCTTCATCGATCAAGGCAAACTCCTCATTGGCATATGCAACGGCTTTCAGGCCCTGGTCCAGATGGGGCTTTTGCCAGCCACCTCGACCAGGGGCGAGAGGCTTGCCACACTTGCTCGCAACAGCCATCAGCGATTTGTCGATCGTTGGGTCGAAGTCAAAGTTTCCAGTCAAAATCCCAGTCTTTATTTTGAAGGTCTAGAAAATTTTGATCTCCCCATCAGGCATGGCGAGGGACGCCTCTTGCTGCGTGATGCCATGAACGAAGCCGAGCGCGAAAGCATTGCTAAGGCTGCGCCTTTGAGGTACGCCCAAGACGTCAATGGCAGCTGGCAACAAATCGCCGCCTTGACCAATAAGGGTGGCAATGTGATTGGCCTCATGCCACATCCAGAATGCTTTATCCGCTGGAGCCAACACCCTGACTGGACGCGCTACAAGCGCTCCAATCGCGGCACGCCACCCGGTCTATTGTTTTTTCAAAATGCTGCAAAAATGGCCTACGATCTAATCGAAAGAGAGATGCAAGAAGCGCAGGATCGCGACAAGATCAATCAGAGACAGTCACTCAAGTCCTACAGAGATGCTGGGGTGGACGTGCAGGGGGCCGATGCCTTTGTCGGCGACATAAAAAAAATCGCGACGCAAAAATTGGCCCAATCAACGATGCTGGGCAATTTTGATCCAGACCTTATGCTCAAAGCCGCGGGTGGATATGCCAGCGTCTATAAGATTGACGAAAAGCAGGCCGTGGCCATCACCACCGATGGTGTCGGCACCAAGCTCATGCTTTGCCACGAGCTCTCTGATTACAGCACCATCGGCATCGATCTGGTCGCCATGTGCGCCAATGACTTGATCTGCACTGGCGCCCGACCAGCTTTATTTTTAGATTATTACGCCATGGGCAAACTAAACAGACAACGCGGCAAGGAGATCATCTCAGGTATAAGCGATGGACTGGCTCAGGCCGGCATGTTTCTCGCCGGCGGCGAGACAGCCGAAATGCCCGACCTGTACCGCCCCGAGGACTTTGATCTGGCAGGGTTTGCCGTAGGCTTTGTCGATCCGGCCAAGATGATTACCGGTCATACACTGGTCCCAGGACATCATTTGATCGGCATCGCCTCATCAGGCATCCATAGCAATGGACTCTCCCTGGCACGCAAACTCATCGTCGGCGGGTCGCCTCAAAGACGGGCTTTGCTCACTCCAACCAGAATCTACGTAGCGCCGATTTTAGCCATGCTCGACAAATACGGCGAACACGTCTCAGCCATAGCCAATATCACTGGTGGTGGCTTTACCAATCTCATGCGCTTCAACAGCGATGTGGGCTTTAAGATCGACAATCCTCAAGAGCCTCAAGAGATCTTTAAAGAAATCGCCAGATCAATCGACATGACTGAGATGTACCAGACTTTTAATATGGGCACCGGCATGATCGTTGCAGTCAAGAACAAGCTCGCCGCCCAAAACATCCTCGACCTCCTGAGAGACATGGATCTGCAAGCTCAATTGATCGGCGAGTCGACCAGTCAAGCCGGACGCATAGAAATAAATGTAGATAGCAATAAGATCACCCTCACTCACGCTAAAAAAGCCTGATCAAGTAAATAAAGGAAGACCACATGCTGACAGTACTCGCAAGTGTATATGAAAAAGATGGACTGGTGCCCTTTCTCAAGGCTCTAGCCAAACTAGACGAAATCGTCGTCTATGGGACTGATTCGACCTCGCGCCATTTAAGCGAAAACGGCATCCCCTGCAAGACGGTACACGATCTGACCGGCTATCCCGAAATCCTCGGTGGTCGCGTCAAGACCTTGCATCCTCGGGTCTTTGCGGGCTTATTGGCTCGTCCGACGCAAGAAGACGCCAAAGTGCTCCAAGCCGAATCGATACCGGCCTTTGATATCGCGATCGTCAATCTCTATCCTTTTGCAGCAAAATCAAAGGAAAATCTGAGCGAAGATAAACTAATCGAATACATCGATATCGGAGGCGTGGCCCTCATCCGCGCGGCAGCCAAAAACTTTGCTAGAGTTGCCATCATTTGCGATCCCAGTCAATTTGAGCGTGTGCTCGATGGGGTAGCCAACAAAAAATTTGATATCGATTTACGTCGCAGCCTGGCACTCGAGGCCTTCAATACTACAACCGCCTATGATGGCTTGATCGCCTCAACCCTTTCCGCCAATACAGCTACCGACAAGACCTTGCCTCAGACAGTCAACCTCAATCTCAGGCAGCAAAATCAATTGCGCTATGGTGAAAACCCGCATAGCGCAGCTACCTGGTATCAACCAACGAGTGTGCAGGTTCAAGATGGCGACCTGCAAAATTTTCCTCCCTTTGAGCAAATACAGGGCAAGGAGATGTCGGCCAACAATATCGTCGATTGCTACTGCCTGGTCAAAATATTGCGCGATGCTGCTCGCGGCAAGGCTGCAGCCTGCATCATCAAACACAACAATCCTTGTGGCGTCGCGCTCGGCAAGGATAGCGAAGAGGCCTTTGATAAAGCCTATGCCACCGATCCTCTCTCGGCCTTTGGCGGCATCTATGGATTTTCTGCCCCAGTAAGCAAGGCACTAGCCGAAAAAATCGTGCAAGGATTTGTCGAGGTCGTTGCCGCACCGGCCTTTGACCAAGATGCCTTAAAAGTCTTTGCTAGCAAAAAAAATATTAGAGTCCTCAAACTCAAGAGCCACTTGCTCGATCCCACCTGCAATACCAGCCCAGTCCGCATCAAGGATGTCGGTGATTTTGGCTTGATTTTGGAGCGCGACATCGAGGCCCAGGTCGAGCCTGAGGGCTTTACCCTGGCCACAGGCGACAAAGAGCTCGCCGATAGCCTCAAGGACGATATCGCCTTTGCCTGGCAGATCGTCAAACACCTTACTTCCAATGCTATCGCCATCGTCAAGGACACAAATTGCGTCGGCTTTGGCATAGGCCAAACCTCGCGAGTCGCTAGCGTCAAACTGGCGGTCGAGCAAGCCGGCAAACTGGCCGACGGGGCAGTGATGGCATCCGATGCGTTCTTTCCAAACATCGATAGTATCCAGGAGGCCCACAAAAAAGGCGTCAAAGTAGTGGTCCAGCCAGGCGGCAGCATCAAGGACAAAGAAGTCATCGCGGCCTGCGAAGAGCTAGGCATCACCATGCTCTTAACCGGTCAACGTTGCTTTAGGCACTAGGATCAGAAATAAATGACGCAATCAAATACAAAACAGGGCGGATGTGCAGTCGTAGGCATAGTCATGGGTAGCTCCTCCGACTATGAGACCATGAAGGCCGCCGAGGACATTATCAAGGATGCAGGGGTGCCATACGAAATACAGGTTGTAAGTGCGCATCGCACGCCCGATCTCCTGTTTGAGTATGGCAAAGGTGCCTCCGACAGAGGCCTGCGAGTGATCATCGCTGGCGCTGGCGGAGCCGCGCATCTGCCAGGCATGCTCTCAGCACTGACAGTGGTGCCAGTCCTTGGCGTGCCCGTTCTATCCAGCGCTCTGCACGGCGTAGACTCTCTGCTCTCCATCGTGCAGATGCCCAAGGGCATCCCGACTGCGACCTTTGCCATCGGCAAGGCCGGCGCTGCCAACGCCGGCCTATTTGCCTTGCAGATACTGGCGCTTAGTCCTGGTTACGAGCACCTCAGCCCATATCTTGCAAACGATCGCGCCAAGCGCAAGCAAGAGGCGGTCGATGGCAACAAGGTATTTAAACTTGAGCAATAAAAAAACCATCGGCATACTCGGAGCCGGTCAACTGGGTCTCATGCTGGCTACCAGCCTCAAATCCTTTGGCAGCGATGTGAGAGTGATCGCTTATGATCCAGACCCAAATGCCTGCGGTCACCGCGAAGCCGACGAGAGCATAATAAGCTCCTATACCGACCAAAAGGCCCTGGCCGAGCTAGCCGCCAGATGCGACTATGTCACTTATGAGTTTGAGCATCTGCCTGCCGAGTCTTTTGTCGGCCTGGCCGAGGCTGGCAAATTGAGACCAGGACTCAAGGCCCTGGAGACCTCGCAGCATAGAGCCAGAGAAAAAGACTTTATCAAATCCTGCGGCCTGCCACTGGCACCATATATGATATTGGACGGCAAAACAGAGATCAATCTGAAAGATCATGTCGAGTCCTTTGGCTATCCGCTCATGGCCAAGACCCTGACCGGCGGCTATGATGGCAAAGGGCAGTGGCTATTGCGCTCACAAGATGACCTCGGTGATTTTTTGGCCACCTGCCATGCCGGCACTCCGCTTGTACTCGAAAGACTGGTGGATCTCGAGGCAGAAGCCTCGGTGATAATCGCCCGCAATGCCCAGGGCGAAATCAAGACTCTGCCGGTTTTTGAAAACAAGCATCGCAACTCGATTTTGGATACGACGATAGTACCGGCCATGGTATCGCCAGAACATGCCGAGATCATGCGCGACTGTGCCATCACTCTAGCTCATAGTTTGGATCTCTGCGGCATTTTGGCAGTAGAATTTTTTATCGGCACTCACGATCCACAAAAAGGCCCACAAGTACTCGTCAATGAGTATGCGCCCAGACCTCACAACTCAGGGCACGTCACTCGCAGGGCGACGAGCGAGAGCCAGTTTGACCTTTTGAGCCGCGTCCTACTTGATCTGCCCTTTGTGGAGATTACCTCCAATCCAGGCCATTTCATCATGCAAAACCTGCTTGGCGATTTTTGGTATCGCGATGATCGCTTGCTCGAGCCGGATTGGGCCAAGCTTTCTACAGCCACGTTTGCCAACGGCGAATCGATCCAGGAGCTATTTGTCTACGGCAAGGGAGAGCCTCGCAAAAAGCGCAAGATGGGCCATGTGATCGTGCATGCTGAAAGTAGAGAAGCAGCCCAGGCAGCTTGCAAAACGCTCGGGATTTAGATCTTGAGATACGATCCTGTATCCGCACGCTTGACCGTATCAAAGATCGCGCGTTTTAGGCCCATCTCGAGCAGCCTGTTGAAGGGGATACTATTGACGATATCATTGCGCACACCAAGCCCCGAATCTAAATAACGTATCAATTCGTCGCCTTCGGGAGCGTCGCCGATAACGAGAAAAGTAATGATGATCTCGCTATTTTGCTTGAGGATATTTGAGGTCTCGGCAATGAGAGTATCTACGGCGCCACCTTCGTTAGGCATGCCGTCGGTCAGGACGACTATCAATAAGGGCTTGTGCTCGTGGTCCGGTTCTTTTAGATGACGCGCAATAACGTATTTGAGCGGGGCATAGATATTGGTCTGTCCCGTCGGCACCGTGGTGTCAAATATATCTTGCACGTCTTTTGGCGTGGCATCGTCCTTGACCTCGAATGACTCTGCAAAGGGCACCACAGTGATACCACCAGCGAGCTTTTTGGTATCACAAAACTGCGCAAAGTCGGTCATCTCCTGACGGCACCACGAAAACCTCGATATATCAAAGTCTCCGATACCCAATCCACCATTCATCGAGCCTGAGCGGTCGATCATCAGCACCACTTGATACGGACTGAGAGTGCGCAAAAATTGCTCGCGATCCAAATCTGGACGATTGTCTTCTACCGGCTTGCCAGCTTTGAGCTTCAGCCTGACTTCTTCTTCGCGAGAGACCTCGGTCATTCTCTGACGCACTGCTTCCATACGGATAGGTATGTCGACTTGATAGCGCTGCTTTTTTCTTTCAATCACCATGGTCAATTTGGTCTCGCTGCCCTTGACCGATATCACTCGATCGCCTTCGAGGACATTGGCGTACTGCGCTGGAGTGCCCATTTTTACTTTAGTGACATAAGAGGGCAGATCATAATCGTCGAGTGACAGTCCAGCAGCCATGCACATCAAAGCCATCTGGCTGATCTGGCCTACCAGGCGAATTGCTTTTTGCACCACAGGTGTCTGTGTTTTTTGCGCAGCCGCAGGCAAACACAAGCTGCCGCACAAAATCAAACATAAAACCAGACTTAGAGATCGATTTAGTGCCACGAATACTCGGTGATATTGCCGTCTTGATAGGTGATGCGGCCACCGCGAGGCTGATCGCCAGCCCAACGTACTCTGGACAGTGAATTGGAGCCATTGCTCACTCTCATCACCTTGCCATTTTTGTATTTGCCATGGCTTGAGGTTTTGCGATGTTTGATCTTGGTACTGGAGATGCGAGCAGCTACTGCTGGCTTTTGGCTGGCACCTGCATCGCTGGTAATGGCACCGCCTGCTTGCTGTTGCTGATCTTTGGGATCGACTACGCGGATCGGCGTGGAGCTCGGAGCCTTGGAGTCTACCTGATAAGTGGGTTGTTCTTTGTTTATGGGGCGAGTGATCTGGTTGAAAGCCCATATTGCTGCATAAGCGATGGTACCGAGGGCAGCCAGAGCGATGCCGACTTTGATGGCAGCCTGACCGGCCCCCATGACCAGAGCTTCACGAGCGATCTTGCGACCGGTGACTTCGTCGATATCTGCAGTTTGAACAACATAAGGCTCGGACGAAATTTTTGCTTCAGGTTGTTCAAGCTTTTTTTCTAGCAAAGTTTCCAAGACAGGCACCTTTACATGGGTAAAAACAGAACTAAGGTTGTCACAAGCGACTCCTCATGTCAACGTTTGCTATTTAATGTAGTCCCATCCGCTCTCGTCTGCTTTTTGAGGCGCCTGCCTGGGTTTAACAGGCTTTATCATCTTGCCTTCGGTTTTTACGAGCTTGGTCTGGGGCTTTAAAGTTTTGGCCTCAGGCTTGGCCTGGGGTTTCGGAGCCTGCATGTCAAGTATCTTTTGGATATCTGCTATGTCTTTTTGTATCGCGGCGACTTCAGCTGCTGGTGGCTTGCGTTTGAGGCATTGTTTAAAAGTATCGGCACATTCTTTGAGCTTGTTTTGCTTGAGCAGGCTATTGGCCAGATCGCTCCAGGCCATCCAGTCTTTGTCATTGATGGCAATGGCCCGTCTAAAGCACTGCTCGGCCAGATCAAAATCCTCGCTCTTGCGATAAGCCACGCCCATATTGAGATGAAAGTCAGCATCTTGATCATATAGATCGATGGCTTTCTGATACTCTTCGACAGCGTCGTCATAACGTTTTTTTTCGAGATAGCGATTGCCCAGATTGTAATGCGGCAAGGCATCACCCCAGGCTGACCGATCGCCCTTGCCGGGAAAATCCCCGGCCATCGCTCTATTCACCGCAAAGACGCTCAAAGCAATCGTTAATGCTGCTAAAACTTTCATGCACCTGATAATATCAGGCCATGTCGAGATTTATGCCTTGCCCTTGTCATAGCACCATTATGTATCACAAATGCTGCCAACCTTTTCACAAAGGAGAGCCGGCACCCGACGCGCTCAAATTGATGCGCTCACGCTATGCGGCATATGCCCTGGGTTTGAGCGACTACATCATGGACACCACTCATCCAGACAACCCTCACTACGAGGCCGATCGCAATAAGTGGCGCAGCGATCTCGATCAATTTGCGGCCCGGAGCCATTTTGATGGCTTGCGTATCAGAGAGTTCAGCCCCGATCCCAAGGATCCTGATCGAGCCGAGGTGACCTTTACTGCGCACATGCGCCAGGACTCGCAGATCGCTGCAATGACCGAGGTTTCATCTTTCGTCAGGCAAAAAGGCAGATGGCTCTATCGTGACGGACGATTTATTTAAGCCTGCTCTGATCTACCAAGACGATAGACTCCTGGTCCTGGACAAGCCTTCAGGCATGATCGTGCATCGCGGACTTGACCGCGATCCTATCTGCCTGGCCGATATCGCACGCGATTATTATGCCCGGCGACCAGTATATGCTGTGCATCGCCTCGATCGAGGCACTAGCGGCCTGGTGGTCTTTGCCCTGGATGCCGATTGCGCCAGGTACATGCAGCAAATATTGCAGGGCCAAAAAGTGCAAAAGACCTATCTAGCTCTCGTACGCGGACATTTTGCCGCGCCGATCACACTGGACCATCCTGTCAGACAAAAGCGACGCTACCATCAAATCACTAACAGCTTAGAAAAACTACAAGCAGTCACAGTCTTTGCTCCTTTAGCGCACGCTCCTGCTGATGGCCAAAGGAGAGCCATTTCTCTTATCCAGGCCAGGCCTTTGACTGGTCGTATGCATCAAATTAGGATGCATCTCAAGCATCTGTCCCACCCCATAATCGGTGACGTACGTTATGGCAAGGGTGAAATAAATAAATATTTTCGTGAGCACCATGCCTTTCAGAGACTGGCACTCCATGCGCATGGACTGCAATTTGACCATCCCGCAGGCCATCCTATTTCTCTTTACGCCGCGCCTTCCGGACAATTAGAATCGCTTCTAAAAGAGTTGTCAATGTGGCCGCATGGGGATAAAGGCGCGAAAATAGACTGATCCCAAAAGACGTTGATATGAGAAAAATAGGAAACCAGCTTAGATCTCTGCCAGACATCCCGGTCCTGCATCAATTGCTCTCGCAAGCAATGGAAAAAAAAGGACAGAAAATACAAGTCAACTGGAGATCAGCAGCCAACCTGCAATTTATCCTGGACATCACCTGCCCTCTCAAAGGCGGCAGTACTCAGTGGCAGCTCTATAGCGAGCGCTCAGGCCAACGCAAATTGTTGTGCACGTATGCCTCGCACGATATCTTGCTCATCTATAAACAGATTACAACGGCCTTTGCTGAGGAGACCAATAGTTTTTCGCAATCAGAGCAAGTCAAACGCGCCGAGCAGTTTTCTGATGGCGAAATGAAAGAACATAAAGACCCTAAAGATACCAAAGAAGCACCAAATTTGGTGATCTCTCAGATCTCTCAGATTACCAAAGTCGCCTCAGCGCCTCCGCGTGAGACTGATGCCCAAATTATCAAAGAAATCAAAGAAGAGCCTCAGCAAAGTCCACAGCAAATCGACAACAAGCTCAAGAAAGCCAGCGATGTCGAACGTGCCATGTCGGCGCAAAAAAAACCACCAGCCGCAATACCGCAAAAAAAGATACCTTCCAGTGGCAAATTTGACTCCTTGCCCGTGACCGAACTGGTTCGAGCGATCACGATGGATCAGGCTACGGGTCACCTCACTCTCAAATACAGATATGAGACAGGCGAGATATTTTTTCGCGATGGCGCACCATATATGGCGCACCTTGGGGATCTTATCGGCGACGATGCCGTAGTCGAGCTTTTGACCTGGAAGTCAGGCGAGTTTACTTTCGACGCGCTCTCAACCGAAAAAAGGCGTAATGTGGATGCTACTGTACAGACATTGCTGGATCAGGCCAAGCGCCTCGGGCCCATCTATCAAAAGCTTCGCAAGGCGGGCTTTTCTGCAAGCTGCACATTTAAGCCGCACGATCCAAATTTGACAAAAGCAGCCTTTCAGGAGATGGTGCAACCAGATTGTCCTCTCAATCTAGGATTCGTCGCCAGGGTCTACAAGTCTATCCACGGCGAGCCGAGTCTAGCCGAGATATCGCAACGCAACGAGATCTCCCTCGAGCAGACACTGACCGCGCTGGACCATCTGGTGGCAGCAGGGGTCGTCGATATCTCAGTGCCCAGCCCAGCCAATCGTAAGCTCAAACTCGTCCCCAAGCCTATCGATGGTGCGGCGATCCAATCAGTGATGATGAGTCTGAGACGCGAAGAAACGGGATTGTTTATCTACCCTGCCATGCTGTACTTTTTAGAAGAAGAGTTTTTTCGCAGCTACCGTGCACGTGGCGCCTTATCGATCTTTATCATTGAGATGAAAGAAATAGTCACCATCGATGGCACCACAAAAAAAAGGGTCTTGCCCAACGAGGCTCTGGTGGATGCAGTCAGTCGCATCGGTCAGGCCAAGCGCCACATGGACCTCTTAGGCCATTATAATGCCTTTGACTATGCGATGATCTTGCCAACCACCAAATCAGCAGGGTCAAAGATCTTTGCAGACAGACTGTACAAAAAACTAACCGAAAAGCCACTGGCGGGCATGGCAGGCAAGCAAGTCAGCATCGTATTTGGTGCGGCCAGCATACCTGAGGATTTTAGAGACCTTGCAGCCTTGCTAGGCGGAGCAGAGCTGGCTTTGCAATACGCCATCGAAAATCACTTGCCCACGACGATTTTTGCTCAAATCCAGGCACTTGTAAAATAAAAGAACAGCCTATCTATTTTTTAGCATTCGACGGGATGCAATCTCTCGTAGATCGTCCAAACCCTTGTAAGCGTTTGTCTGCTCGAAAAAGGCACGAGAGAGACTCATGGCCAGATGGCATTGCACGGCCGGGGCGCTAGCAATCGACAATAACTCACTGTGATTTGCGGCTTTGATTATTTTGCTCCTGATACGCTCCAATTGTTCCTGCAATACTCTTGCTTCGTTCTTGAGTGCTTGCGTTTTGTAGATCAATAAGTCCAGCTTGTGCTCGATAGATCTTGCCAGCCCCGCCTCGTCTATCAAACGAGCCTCCTTGAGCCGCTTTTTATTGGCATCAGTCTGCTGCTCGTGCAAATCAATGAGGCTGGCAAAGTCTGCGATCACTCCATCAATGGCTTCGAGCTTGAGAGCGATCAATTCATTGTTTTTGCTCTCGCTGTTGAATACAGGTACTCTTGCATCCAGACTCTTCATAAGGACAGAGTTTTCTTTTAAAGCACCTTCAAGATCGGGTAATTCGGATTGCAACAGTTCAACCAAGGCTTGCTTGCTCTTGTCCTGGGCTAGATCGACACATCTTTTTTGGATAGCAGCTACCAGCTGCTCGAGAGCATTGGATCGCAATTCGAGCTTTTCTTTGAGCATGGTTTGCGCGCGTTCTTTGCGTTGCTCTTGCCACAATCCAAACTCGGCTTCGAGATCAGGATGCAGACGCAGACAGTAGAGTTGAGCATTGTCCTTATCCTGGACAAAGTGCAAAAGCCCATGTGTCAATAAATAATTGTTTTTTTGACAATCCTGCCTAGCAAGGGCGATCTCGGCAACAGGCAGTTTTAGCAGGCTGGCATAGGCATCGTCATCGAGATGGCAACCAATGGCAAAGGCTAGCGCCAGATAGCGATCGGCAGTTGGCAAATTGGTATCGATTTGAGGGATATAACCCCTGATTGCCTCGAGTTCGTCCTTGTCTAGCAAAGACAAGTTAGAGACCACTGTCCGGGCTAAAATAAAGAGTATCAAATGCCGGATGAGAGTGGTTCGCGACTCAAAGGCAAGCCACTCCTGCTCTATGATTTGGCTTTTGAGCGTATTCTCGCGCAATCTATCTCTATCGGCTTCGGCGAGACTTTCAGGATCTCCTCGCAAGCGCCGTATTTCTGCAAAGGATTCGTTGAGTGCAGCCAATTTGCTGTTTTTACTCTCGCTAATGGCATTGAGATCATGGATCAAAAGATCTAGACCATTACCCAAGCCGTAATGACGAATAGCACCGTCCTCATTGGTCTCATACACAAAGACATCGTCACCGGTCATCCACTGATAGGCCACTAACTCGGGACCGGCAAGGCTGACCAAAAGATCAGGTGTGCGGCCTGTACGCGCAAAATCGACAAGGCCGCTGATTGCCCTCCCCAAAAGATTAGCTATGGGTATGTTTTGATTTTGCTCAGATTGCGCAAAAATACCTACGGTTGCCTGTGCCTGCTCTATGCCCCTGATTTTTGCTCTCAGGTCCTGGATATTTTGGTGTACGATCTCCAGAGGCAGATCCAGATAGATGCCCAGATTGCGGGCAGTCACCGGGCTATCGGCGAGATAGAGGCTGGCAGCAATATAGTCTTGCAGGTCGTATTTGCTCGGCATGCAAAAACTATACCCATTGACCAACAGACTAATGCGATAGCTCGTCCTGAGGATCAAGGGCACGCATGCGTGGATTTGTGGTTGCGACATAAGCAGCAAGTCGATATTGACTTACATTAGACAGCCTTACTCCCTCCGATACGGCTTTCACTTGTTGCGGCTCGACGCCAAAGACCTCTTTAAACTCTTCTTTATTTGGCAGTTGCGCCACCACCATTTCATCCTCCCCATCTTCCTCTCTCTTAAAGCCTCCTATCGATACATCAGTCTGCACCACTTCTTTAAAATGCGCAGCCTTGAGACGAGTCGAGGTCATGCGGGCACTGTCTATGCTCCTTGCCGTGTCCGCAGTGGTTTTGAGTTTTTGCAAAAAATTGGCAACAAGAGTACTTAGTAAATTGGTCATATAAAAAGAAATCCCTCAGCAATTGGGCCCCTCTCCCAACATATGAGAAGGATCCGGACACGCCCATCGGTCATTTGACCTATCCTTAAGTCCTGGCTAGGTCAAACTAGCAAGAAAGCCGCCCCGCACAGGACCTTTGATGACATGTACAGTGAGATCGTCGGGCGTTTTGCGTAACACTACTTTTAGTACACTGGTGTTAAACCAGTTGTCCTGTAAGGATGTATTGTCTGCAAGCAGGATGAGCATGGTCGAGCATAGCTGCTCGGCCTTGCGCAAAATACAGCCGGCTACGTCATGATCGCTCAAGACGCAAAAATCCACATTCTCGACATCGAGCTCACGCTGGGTACGGGCAACGAGATCGCGCAAAAAAGCGCGGCTGTCGGCAACACTGCGCTCATGCCCGCGCATGCGCTTGATTGCTTCGAATGCGCTATAAGCAGGATCTCCCATCAGATCCTTATCCACAACATGCAAAAAGGTGATCGACTCAAAACTACGCTCTCGATTGGCAAAGAGCAGATCCTGGACGGCCTCTCCGTGAGCCATATCCTTGATAGGAAACAAGAGCCTGATTCCTTTTGTGATATTAGTCATGTCTGTCCAGCTCCATTAAACGCTTATGGGAGGAATCTTGTCCTGCAGATTGACGCCGGGCAATTTTTTTTGTGGAGAGATGCTTGCACCTAGATTGTCCCAATCGATGACAAGCTTGTTTCGGTGTTCGAGCTCCCATTCCATCAAAAGCTGCAACATTGCATGATCTATATAAGTTACCTTTTCGAGATGGACATGCAGCTCTTGCTCGGGATCTAGATCAGCAAGGATCTGCATCATGCGAGGCACATGGACAAAGGTGGCAGCCCCGCTCAGCATCAAGGCCGAAGCCTGGCGATTGGCAATAGGCTTGAGTTTGATATCGAGATAGAGCAGCCTGTAGAGCTCTTTTGCGACAGCTGCGCCCAGGCCGAACAAAACCCCAGTAAATAGATTGGTGCACAATATCGCCCCAACCGTGAGGGCTAATATTATCCATTCTTCACGGGGGAAATTTTTGAGATTTTGGCGAATGCCAAGGATCATACGGCAGCCAATATAGACGAGGATGGCCGCCAGTGCCCCTGTAGGTATGTATTCGAGCGTCCGCGGGATTATAAAAACAGCCAGGATCATCATAATGCCATGGCCGATATTAGGGATTTTTGTCCTTGCACCACTTTGCATATTAGCCGAGCTACGCAATAAGACCCCTGCGACGGGCAGAGCACCGACGAGACCACCGATGAGGTTGCCGGTGCCCTGTGCCACGAGCTCTCGGTCGTAGTTGAAGCGCTCATTCTTGCCCGAGTTTTCGAGAGCATTGATAGTGATGGTAGTCTGCACGCTTATGACAAAGGTCAAAGTGACTGCAGATAACCAGATGTTTGGATCGACCAGAGCCTTGAGCAAGCCATCCATTTGATAAGGCATAAAGGCGATCTTGACGGTTTCGGGCAGCGCGACCTTTTGCACGGACAGACCAGCCAACTCGGCAACCAGGCTCGCTAATACTATAGCCACCAGGGCTGGAGGCAGCATCTTGGACCATTTAAATTGGAGACGCGACCAGGCATAGGCTATAAAGATCGAAAACATGCCCAGCAAGGCAGCACTACGGTGTGGTGTGAGGCCCTCGGCAAATATACCCTTGCTGATGGCTTCTGGGATGAGCAAAAGATTGGCAAGTCCGGTCTCTTTTGGCGAATCATCCAGCATGATGTGAAACTGAGTGACCACAATGAGCAAGCCCATGCCGACCAGCATGCCGTTGACCACCGCAGGCGATACCGCTCTAAACCACCGAGACTGACGACTGAGACCGATGAGCAGCTGCAGCACGCCAGCGATGAGAACGAGTGGGCCAAGCACGGCCGGGCCATGCTTTTGCAGCATTTCGAGCACCAGGGCACCGATGCCGGCATCCGGTCCGGATACAAGCATCGGGCAACGACTGACCATGCCAGTGATGACCGCACCAATGAAGCCTGAGATAATGCCGTTCTCGGCCGGCACGCCAGCGGCGATGGCTACCCCGATATTGAGGGGTAGCGCGACCAGAAGCAACAGAACCGCAGCCGATATCTCTTTACTCATACATATATTAAAGCGATTAAACCTGTCTCAAAACTTGCGTAAGCCTGACTAGGGCTTAACCGAGGGACTATTGAAAATTTAGTTAGCGCTTAGGGAACACCCCCATTGCCCTGGCGTCATAGAACTAGTTGCTGATGAAATGTGGGTTTTGGATATTGATCAAAGCTCATGCAGCAAAAATAAATACTGGGAGGATCAGTCATGAAATCCACGTTTAACAACACCACTAAAAGAGTGATGGCTCTTGGAGCACTTTTGCTTACTCTAGCCGTATCATTTGGCTTCAATGCACCGGCTGAGGCAAGACACCACAGATGGCGCAACAATTATTGCAACAATAATTGGAATGGCGGTTGGAACAATAACAACTGGGGCCGCCATCGTGGCTGGAACAACAACTACAACGGTTATTACAACAATTACAACGGCTATTACAACAATGGTTATTACAACAATGGCTACGGCAATGGCTTGTTAGGCGGATTGAGACGCATCATCTGGTAGTTGGTTTTACAAGACGGTTTTACTGAGAGAGGGGAAAGGGGCAAGACAAGAGATGATCTCTTGCCCCTTTCTTTTTGTGAGGATCTGTTATTTGCGTTTGGCATTGGCCAGAGGCTTGAGCGGGTGATCCTCGAGATATTCGTCATAGGTGCCGGTAAAAGTGATAAGCCCATCCGGAGTAAAGGCAATGATCTTGGTCGCCACGTTTGAAACCAGATCCCTGTCATGAGTGACCACAAAGACCGTACCAGGAAAAGTCGACAAGCCTTCGCCCAGTGCCGACACAGCTTCGAGATCCAGGTGGTTGGTCGGCTCGTCAAATATCAATACTGGATTTTTGAGCATCATCATGCGTCCCATCAATAAGCGAGCAGCTTCGCCTCCGGAAAGCGATCCGGTGGCCTTTTCGGCTTCGTCGCCCGAAAATAGCATGCGGCCGAGTATGCCACGAACATATTGCTGTCCCTCGTCCTTCATAAATTGCATCAGCCATTCGAAAGCAGTGAATCCCGGCTTGATCTCATCATGATAATCCTGAGGATAATATGACCAGGTCGCATTGTCTGTCCATTTGACCGTACCCTTGTCGACAGGCAACTCTCCCATCAAGCAACGCAAGAGCGTGGTCTTACCTACGCCATTGGCGCCGATGATAGCGACCTTGTCACCGCGCTCTATTTCGAGATCGAGCTTATCAAAGAGCAACTTGCCGTCAAATCCTTTGGAGATACCGCGTGCGATCAATACCTCACGCCCAGAGGGCTTTTCTTGCTCAAATCTGATAAACGGCCTTTGGATATTGGACCTCTTGAGCTCCTGCGGCGCCAATCTAGCTATCTCCTTGCGCCGTGATTGCACCTGCGAAGAGCGCTGACCAGCAGCAAATCTAGCGACAAACTCTTGTAATTGCGCTATTTTTTTGGCCTTGTCCTTGTTTGCGGACTCGATGGTGGCACGAGCCTGCATTTTTTGTTCGACCATGTCATCATAATTGCCGGTATAGACGATGATGGTGTCGTAATCGATATCAGCGATATGAGTGCAGACCGAGTTGAGAAAGTGTCTGTCGTGAGAAATGACTATCAACGCGCCTTCGTAGCTCGCAAGAAACTCCTCGAGCCAGTGTATGGTTTCTAGGTCCAGGTGGTTTGTAGGTTCGTCGAGAAACAAGGCCTCCGCTCCACCAAATAAGGCCTGAGCAAGCAAGACTCTAAACTTAAAGTCGGTCGGCAAGGTGCTCATGAGGTTTTCGTGGTCATCATCGGCAATACCGATCCCGCGCAAAATCTCCCCTGCTTCAAACTCAGCGCTATAGCCATTCTCGTCGGCAATGATCACTTCGAGTTCACCTAGCCTATTCATCTCGGCTTCGGTGAGATCAGGCTTTTCGCAGAGAGCGTCACGCTCCTTGAAGGTCTGCCAGAGCAATTCGTTGCCCATGATGACTGTATCGATGATGCGCTCGTTATCATAGGCAAACTGGTTTTGTTTTAGCACGCCAACATGCTTGGGGCGGCTGATCGTGCCATTATTGCTGGCCTCTATCTCACCAGACAATATCTTCATGAAGGTCGATTTGCCACAACCATTAGGACCGGTCAGGCCATAGCGATTACCAGGGATAAACTTGGCTGAGACATTATCAAAGAGCGTGCGACTACCAAAGCTCTTTGACAATTCGTTGACGATTATCATGACTGTACTTTTCCTGTTGGGCATATGCTTGCGCGGTGATTATACATGATGAAATTTTGAGCACTTATTTCAAAATACCGACTCTATGGGCTTTAGCAGGATATGTACCTCACGACTGTTAAACTAATATTCAATCCATAAGTCAATGATTCGCAACATAAGGGACGAGCGCTCTCAATGTCTCAATTGAATTTGATCTCAGCTTTCTGTATTTGCATTGCTTTCACAGTATTTTCTCTTTTACCAACCGCCGCCAATCCCGCCGGTTCTACCGGAAAAAATCAAGGCACACAAACCATTTGGGAGCTCAAGCAAAGAGACAATAATCTGGGTGAGCGTACGATCTGGCTGAGCAAAAATGGATTTAGAGCGCTCTACAAAAAGTCAAAATATGCCATCACATCTCAGGCGCCAGACTGGCAACTCAACTTTTTCAACGACGATCGCCAGATGATCTATACCAGCTCTATACCAGCTTATACAAAAAATCTCGGTTTGCGCGCCCAGATGCTCAAAGCTTCCTACCTGCCAGATACCTATACCACCGGCACAGGCGAGCCTGCAGAGATTGCCGGCCTCAAAACCAAGTGCGTGACCGTCACCAGAACAGGCACAAACAAAGAGTCAAAAGTCGTTAAAGCCCTATATTACTTTAACGACAACATAGTACCGCCACCGCAAATGGAGGCATTTTTTGCCACTACCTTTGGCAAGCTAGCCAGCAGATTGGCTTTGCGTATCATAGTCTTCAATCATCATGGTCGCGTCATCAAGCTCGAAACAGAAAGTGCTAAAAAGATACAGGTACCGGCATCATTTTTTGACCCGCCTAAGGGCTATCGCAGGGCAAAATCAGAAGACGAAGTCACCCTGGGAGTCGACCTGATCAACGACATAGTGGGAGACCTGGGCAAACAGCTAGGATCAGACGGCCGAGACCTGCCTGCTCAAAAAAAATAGGGGCAAAAAATCAGGCAACTTTTTGGCTGGCCTCCAGTCAGCATTTGCACATGGCGAAATTTTTGCAATGAGGCCTGATAAGACATGAGCACGAGCAGTTTTGGAGTCAATCGGTCAAAATCCAGCACCGAGCGCGGAGCAGTAAGATTTTTGCGTCTCAATCGCCTGCAAGGCGCGCAAATAGACGCGAGCTCCGCAGTCGATGATTTAGATCTTTCGGTACTGGCCGAGAGATTGCGAGTCGATTTGCAGCGTATGGTCCCTCAACTGGGCAATCTGCGTGTTTTGACGGCCAAAATAGTCAACGAATGGCAAGGCGACGCAAACCGCTGCGTCATAGACTTTCTCTTTTCGTCCAGCGCCGAGGTCTCAGGTGCGCCTGCATTTGCCCATGATGCCTTTCAGCCCCTGCATCTTTTGGATGCAAGCCGAGATAATGATGCACAGGCAAATCGTCAAGATTTTTATCTGGCTCTATCCCTGGATAAGGTAAATGTAAACGTCGCCTCAAGCTATCTGCGTATTATTGCAGAGCGCCAGGTCTCCGAGGGCACAGCAATACTCAACATTCTCGAGGCATGCTTGAGCGACAATGTCGAAGTCTTGATGTAGAAGCAAGACAGGCTCAAAGATATTATAATCAGGCGATGCAGATCTCAAATATCGCCGCCTACAAGTTTATCGGTATCCACGATACCGACTTATTTAAGGACGCGCTCAAGCAAAAATGCGACTATCTCGGCCTCAAGGGCACGGTAATAGTTTCACAAGAAGGTATCAATCTGTTTCTGGCCGGCACACCCGATCACATCGCAGAGTTTTTGCGATTTTTGAGAGGCGACCCGATTTTCGAGGGTAGATTTGGCGATATCGAGGTCAAGGAGAGTTTTTCCGACCGACAACCTTTTGGCAAGATGGTCGTGCGCACTGCACGCGAGATCATCACCATGCGTCACCCAATGATCCGTCCAGAAGCCACACGTGCACCCTCGGTCGATGCAGCCACACTCAAGACCTGGCTGGATCGCGGACATGATGATGAGGGTAGACCCGTCCTGATGCTCGATACTCGCAATGCCTTCGAAGTAGAGATCGGCACCTTTAATGGAGCTCGTGATTTCAAGATCCAAAAGTTTACAGAGTTTCCTCAGGCCATCGCCTCTTGCAAAGCGCAAGGCGAGCTCGAAGGCAAGACCATAGTATCGTTTTGCACGGGTGGTATACGCTGCGAAAAAGCCGCACTTTACATGCAGGAGATCGATGTGGATCACGTCTACCAGTTAGATGGAGGCATCCTCAAGTATTTTGAGACTGTGGGCGGGGAGCATTATACAGGAGAGTGCTTTGTCTTTGACGAGAGAGTGGCTCTAGATGCTGATCTCAAGGCAACAACAACCCAATATCCTGATCGCCCTCTGCATCAAGGCAAAACTTGATTTAATCGCTATTATTTTCGATAATTTGTGGGTTACTAATCGGGGACTCGACCTTGCATATGCGCCAGGGGCTGACAAGATCTGCTCTGCTTCCAATTACTTGCAGCCTCGCTCTGGCAATAAGCCAGTCAGACACTGCAGCACTATTAGCAGCGCAGACTGCACCAGCCAAGACCTCTGCATCTTTTGCCCGGGCTAAGTCCAATAAAAAAACTCACCATGCAAAAAGCAAGGACAAGACCGCGAGCAGCAAGCCGCCCTTGCAAGGATCCGTGCTCTTGCAGGCAATGCGTGAGGAAATGGACCGCTGGATGGCCAAACTCAAAAATGGTGCCCAGGTCGATGGCGAAAAAGAAGCCCCGCTCTATTTTCTTTCCTATGCCGTATACGACGTTTATTCGCTTGATCTGCAATCAGATTATGGTGCGCTCTACACTCATTCAGATGCCGATCACGACAGATATCTCGATATCAATCTAAGAGTCGGATCGCCAAAGGTAGACAATACACACAAGATCAGAGGCGGTTCTCTAGATCTAGGATCTATCTTGTCCCGTTCTTCCACGGTGATTTTTCCCAACGAAGACGATCGCGATGCTATCCGCGTGGCCCTCTGGGAACGCACGGATGCCGCTTACAAGCAGGCTCAGTCCGATTATCGCAAGGTCGTAACTGACAAAAACATGCGAGTCGAAGAAGAAGACAAGTCGGATGATTTTTCGCTCGAACCTCCACATCAGTATTCAGAGCCACAAACAAAATATCTGGATATCGACAGAGCAGCCTGGGAAACTACAGTCAAACAACTCTCCTCGATCTTCAAAAAATATCCAGAAGTGCAAGACTCCAATGTTTCATTTACAGTCAGCAAGGTCAAAAGGACACTAGTCACCAGCGAAGGCACCAATATCGAGGACTCGCGCTTGCAATACCGGATATCGGCTTTGGCCAATGCCACTGCCGACGACGGCATGAAGCTATGGCTATATGACGGGGTCGAGGCCTCCAGCCTGGATCAATTGCCGGATCGCGCCTCTATGGAAAAGATGGTCGAAAAATTGGCGGCCGATGTAGTGGCATTGCGATCAGCCAAACGTGCCGAACCCTATGTCGGACCAGCCATTTTGCGTTCCAAGGCTGCTGGTGTATTTTTTCACGAGATCTTCGGACACCGTATCGAAGGCCACCGTCAAAAAGACGAATCAGAAGGCCGTACTTTTGCCAAAAAGCTCGATACGCAAATCATGCCAAGCTTTATCTCGGTCGTAGACGATCCGACCAGACAGGTCTTTGGCAAAAAGGTCCTCAATGGCTACTACAAATACGACGACGAAGGCGTCCCGGCTCAAAAAGTCACTCTCGTCAAAGATGGCGTACTAAAGACCTATCTGATGGGTAGATCGCCGATCAAAGGCGTGTCCACAAGCAATGGCCACGGCAGGTGCTCGCATGGGCATGCGCCTGTTGCAAGACAAGGCAATCTGATCGTGGAGTCCAGCAAAAAGGTCCCTTACGAGGAGCTGCGCCAAATGCTGGTCGCTGAGATCAAAAAGCAAGGCAAGCCTTATGGGCTCATCTTTGACGAGATCGCCGGCGGATTTACCATGACACAGACCTTTTTTCCTCAATCATTTAAGCTTTTGCCACTCAGGGTCTGGAGGGTATACGCAGATGGCAGGCCAGACGAGCTATTGCGTGGAGTAGATCTAGTAGGCACGCCCCTGACTTCTCTCGAACGTATCCGATGCGCTGCAGATGACGACGATACTTTTAACGGCACCTGTGGCGCAGAATCAGGCTGGGTACCGGTATCGGCCAATAGCCCAAGCCTCCTGGTGGACACCATCGAGGTAGAGTTGCAAAACAAAGATCAGGACAAACCACCGCTCCTCCCACCGCCGCTTGCAGCCAAACAGACCGAGGAGACTCAAAAATAAAATGCACAGATCATATATTTCACGTCTCTTGGCTCGCGTGTCTATAGCCCTGTCCATAGGCCTGTTGCTGACTGGCTCGGTATCGGCAATGGCGCAGGACACAGCAAAGGACACAGCAAAGGACACAGCAAAGAACCTCGGCCAGACTGAGTCTAGTTATGATCCTATCTTCAAAGCGATGAGAGACGAGCTCGCCCGATCGATGAAGGACCTCAAGACTCCCGACTACCCTCCTCCTTACTTTATCGCCTATACAATCAAGCAAAAAGAGAGATTCAATGTTTCTGCATCAATGGGCGCCATCTGCAGCAAAGATCGCAATTTTGATCGTACTCTCAAAGTGGAGCTAAGAGAAGGCGACTACAAATTGGACAGTGCCAATGCCACTGGATATGGTGCGCTTGGTGGACTGTTGCGCGGACTAGAATCAGGCGGCACTAGCCAGGCCATTACAGCCGATGACGATTATGACGCCATCAGGCACGAGATCTGGCTTAAAACGGATAAGGCTTACAAAAGAGCGATCGAGTCGCTGGCAAACAAAAAAGCTTATCTAAAAAACAATCCAGTCAAGGATATGCCCGATTCATTTTCCAAAGAAAGTCCCACCCGTTTGATCAAAGCTCCGGCCAAGCTCGATGTGGATCAAACAGAAGCCAGCGAGATTATCCGCAAACTCTCTGCCACCTTTAAAAAATACCCCGATGTGATCAAATCCGTGGTGAGTTTTAATGCCCAGGCGGATACCCGCTGGTTTATCAATTCAGAAGGCACACAAAACCTCATTCCAAATGTTTCCTGTCGTATTTCAATCATTGGCGCCGTACTGGACAAGGATGGCAATACAATCGCCGATTCGGAGACCATATTTGCCGAGAGCCAAAAAGATCTGCCACCATATGCAGAGCTCGAAAAAAAAGCAGAAGCACTGGCTTCTCGTTTGATGGCCCTGAGCAAGGCACCTGAGGCAGATCAATACAGAGGCCCAGTACTCTTTGAAGGAGAGGCTGCTGCCGGCTTTATCTCAGGCGTCCTGCAAGGCAATCTAGGGCACAGCGCCGAGAGCCTGAGCAAGTCAGGACTCAATCTAGGATCGTTTGGCAAAAATCCTTTCACCGATAAGCTAGAGACGCGCATTTTGCCCAAGTTTATCTCGATCATAGACGATCCTCTGACAGATAGTTTTAAAGGCAAAAAAATCCTCACTGCCTACAAGGTGGACGAAGAAGGTGTAGAAGCACAAAAAATCACCCTGGTGGACAAAGGCTTTTTAAAGACTTTTGCAATGAACCGCACCCCAACTAAGGAGATCAAAAATAGCAATGGGCACGCAAGGGGCTCTGCAGGAGTTTCGAGCAATCTATATCTCATTTCCGAACAGTCAATCTCCAAAGACAATCTCAAATCCAAATTGATCGAGATGGGTCGGGAAGACGGGCTCAAAGAAGTCTATATCATCAGGCGACTCGCTGGTGTCGGCTCCTCGATGTTTGAGCTCAAATCCATGATGAGCACTGTCATGTCCATGTTTGCCTCAGGTGGAGAGATTTCACTAGCCAGCCCAGTGATCGTATACAAAGTCTCTTGCGAGGATGGCAGCGAGACTCTAGTGCGCCAAGCCCAATTTGGCAAGGTCAATCTCAGAGTGCTACGCGATATCGAGGTAACCGGTGACGATACCACAGCCTACCAGAGCGATGGACTCAATATGAGTCTTGGCGAAGGTTCGACTGTAGTCACCCCCAGCCTCCTGGTGCGCGAAGTAGAATTTCTCAAGCCATCGGACCAGAGCGCATTGCCATTTATACTGCCTAACCCTCTTATTGATAGTAAATAAGTCCCAGAGTAAAATTCCTTGCTCCCATTCCAGATCCACCTGCATCAAGCAATAGAGTCTCTCGAAGCCCAGGATCTCATTACAGCGAGGATGCAGGCGGAGAGATTTTTTGAGGAATTGGACAATCATCCAATAGCGCTCGATATTGCTCTTGGCGATAGCCAGAGACAAATATTCGAGCCGTATTATTTTGGCAGCCTCATGCCCGAACGTTGTGCAGGCTACGAGATAATGGCGCACATTGCTCTGCAATCCGGCCAATACGACCAAGTCTTGCAAAATTGCAAAAGCTCACTCGGGCTTATTGATGACTTTCTCGGCAGAAATAGCCCGGAAAAAATCGAAGAAAGTTACAGAATCCCGCACTTTCCTCATGCACAAAGCACAATCGCTTCGATCTTTAGCAAGACCGCGCATTTAATGAGCCTCGCCTATGGTGGCAAAGGCGATCGCGAGCAGGCCGAACGATGGCAAAATATTTTTAGATCCTCTCTTGCAGACCAAAATCAACCTGATCTGGTCTGGGAAAGATGGTTGTCCGAAAATGACGAAGCCTTGCCCCAGATCGACTTTTTTGACTGGGAATTGGCGGACAAGTACATTGACGGCCAGATCTGGATTACCAATATCGGCAGGAGAGCTCACGAAGACCTAGATTTGGCTAAGGCGCAGTATTGCTTGTGCGTGACTGTCCACAACAATGATTGTGAGAGCATGAGCAAAAAATCCCAATGGGAGCATTGGTCCTTGAGAAATGCCATCGATGCCCAGATGATAAGAGGCGATCTGGGCAGGAGGGTGCTGGATGCCTACCATACCAAAGAAGGCACCCGCCGTTTTTTCTATTATTGTTATGAGCGCAAATCTATCGAAGCTATGCTAGAGCCGATCGGCAAGGCCGCAAGTGCGACGCTCAGTTTTAGATCCAGCATCTTGCATGACCCTGATTGGACGATCTACCAGGATTGGGGCGGACACAAGCTAATAAGCCCCAGGAAAGACAATATGACAGGGGAAAGTGCTGAGGCGGACGAGATGGCCCGAGAGCTCCGGCCAATGCCCGATGGCTCGCTCAAGACGACTGAAGCGACAGCCCGTATTGTCTGCCAGATTGGCGAAAACATAGCGGCCCTACAGGAGCGTGTGTACACTCTGAGCTGTGTGATCGAAAGACTACTGCCTGGCATGGACAGCTCAGGCAAACTCTTTTGCCTGAATTATTTTGACGACCTATTAGCTAAATGCTCCAAAGACAAACAAATATTGGATCGTGCCCTGCTCCTTGCGATCTGGAAGGTCGGCGATCTCGACGAGACCGGTGCGCGCCGCCGCCAGTGGTGGCATACCCTGCGCGAAAGCGTCAATCTAAAGGCATCTATCAATGCCCTACACATTCAATTTGCCATGGCCGCAGAATCTCTGTCTTCCAAAGATCCTGAGATTGCACTCGGTATACTTGATACTCTCGACCTTATGGCGCCTCATCTGCCGATCGACTCTTATCGGGCCAGTATTGCCGCGAGGCTGAGCAGGCCAGATTTAATGGCCCATGCCTTGAGAGAGATGAGAGCAAGCAATCATCCTCCGCCCACCCATATCAACGGTTTGATCGAAAAAGCCAATCTAGTCTTGGACATGGATCGTGAATTTGCACGCGACTTGCTGATCGAAGCCAGAGAGACTGTAATAACCATACCCAATCTGTTTGAAAGGGCACAGACCATCGGCAATATTGCCCGCTCGGCCAATCGCATTGCTCCAGATATGGTGCCCGAGCTATGTCGACAAGGCCTTGAGATCAGCATCAAACTCGAAAAACTCACACCCGACCCGAGTCACTGGTTTGATTATACCGGGCCCAATTTTGCTGCCTGGATCGCAGTGGACATGGGCGGATACATGGTATGCCGGGCGGGAGAAACACGTGAGCCTGCCGATTTGATTTTTGCTGTTCATGCCTTTGAAAGAGCAATTGCTTTATTGCACGTTGCACCAGACAATTTTCAAATGCTCTTTCATGTATCACGCATAGCCCAGGCTCTCGGCGAATTGTCTGACTGGCACGATCGTAGCGTGATAGAACCTCTGCTTGTGCAGATATGGCAAGTCTGCGCAAACACAGTCTTTTTTGAGCCGCAAAATCTTAAAGAAGTAGAGCAAGCCCTAACGCCTCTTGCTGCAATCATAAAAGCAGATAGTGCAATGGCTGCTAAAAATCTAGAGACGATCCTTGATATCTGCCGATCTCCCAAATTGCCCGAAAAAATCATCGAGGCTCTTTGCTTTATCGCCAGGCAATTTGACCTATGTGCGCCAGACTTGCTGTCTGCTGCGCGATTAGAGATCCAGTCTTGCTGTTCGCCCTATCTAAGGGCACTATCAGCAGGAAATATCCTAGACAGCACTCCTCAAAAGCAGGATCGCGAGCTTGAAGCCACTGCCGATACAAATTTTGCCGAGATTACCGACCTTAACGCCAGGATCGATTACTTGCTCGATCGGGCCAGACGCAACCAATCTGACAAATCATATCAATGGCTTTTGCAGGCGCAAGACCTGGCTCTCGCCAATGCGCAAGACATGCCTGCAAAAAAAATGCTCGAAAAACTCAGCGCGCTTGAGTCCCGCAAGGCTGCACCTGTATATCTACGCTTTCTCTTAAGCTCTCACAAATACCCCAGGTTGGGCGAAGCGCTATTGCAGTGGGCCGACGGCCTCCAAGAAGGCAAAACAGACATCTTTTGGCCCAGCTAAACAAAGCCAAGCGGGAACCAAGCACAAACTATCGGATCTACTATCTCTGATTAGCTATCGTGGTTCGCTATAATGCATGTCGTCTTCGTTCATGCCAAGAGGCCAATTGCCAATGAAAAAAATCCGTTCGATTAGTCTAACAGCGACTCTCTCGTTTGTAACCGCTATGTCGATCTCCCTGATCGGAATGAGCTCCGCATATGGTGCAGACCAGTATGACAATGCTGTGGCCGCAGGCGAAAAGGCAATGAAGTCCGAAAAAATCGACGAGGCACTCAAACAATATACGCAAGCCTATGCAATAGCGCATCAAGAAGCGCAAAGACAAGAAACCAAAGCCCGCATAGCGGCAAAAAAGGGCAAGCACATTGCCATCAAGCCCAGTATTAGAGAAGCCCAAAGTCTCACTGGCAAAGGCCTTGCACTGCTCGCCAAAAAGAAAGTAGCAGATGCCGAGAAAGATCTCAAAAAAGCACTGGCAATCTATGATCGTGCAGGCAAATCTAAAGAGATCAAGCAGCAGGACCTGATGAATTGTATCAACGGTCTTTGCGTGATTTATTCCGATCAAAACAAAGCAGACCTCTGTCTGAGCTACAGCAAGCGATTGCTCAGCCTGCAAGAAAAAAATCTAAAAAAAGACGATCCGCAGATTTCTATCACTTTGTACAACATTGCTCTGATCTACTTTGAAAAGAAGGCCTATACAGAAGCCGAGACAGCTCTCAAACGTTGTCTAGAGATCAGGCAACGTGCCCTAGGTCCGATACATCCAGCCATCGCCGAAGCCATGTCCTCTCTGGCAGGGCTCTACGACAGACCAGGTGGCAAGCCTCAATTAGCCGAAACTATGTATAAGCAGACGATCGATATGGAGACACGGATGTTTAAACCGGACAACCCCTTGCTCGGAGTCGAATACAACAATCTGGCCGAATGTCTGAAAACGCAAAAAAAATACCCGCAAGCTGAGGTCTACTACAAAAAGGCCATCGAAGTCTTTGAAAAGAACCCAGCTCCAAAAAATCCAGAATTGGCAAATGTTTTTGAAAATTACGCTCAACTGCTCAAGATGCTCAAACGCGATAAAGAAGCAATCGGCTTTGAGAACAAGGCAAAACTGGCGAAATAAGAAGGGAAGGACTCAGATGACCGGCAAACTCAAACTGCAAGATCTCTCGGACTTTTTTAAGCAGCACGGACCGACCTGCGTCCATGCTCCTTCGGGCATGCTCAAATATAGATTTGTCACCCCTTCATATGCCGTCAAAGCAGGGGCTGATGACACGGCCCAAGTTGCCGAGAGATCGACCACCGGTCATTATCTGCAAATGTACGACTGGGATGCATGCTTTTTTTCGCAAGCAGCACACCAGATCGGCATAGAAGATTTGCCACTGGACGTAGTGGCAAATTTTCTCAGTCTCAAGCGTCCAGACGGCCACATCCCGAGGACTGTATCCCCTCAGAGAGTTTGGGATGCTGGCGATCAATGCAAACCATTTCTCACCCAGACAGTCCTCAAAGCGATAGGCGGACGCGCTCAAGAGCTGATACCCAAATTGTTAGACGATCTGGACTGCTATCTCAGATATTTTGAAAGAGAAAGAAAGTCTCAGTGGGGACTCTACAAATGGCGCAATGTGCTTGAGTCTGGTGTGGATGACAATCTTGCTCTGATCGCTCCACGCGAGGCGGCCAAGGACGAAGATGATTCGATCGGGAGATTTCCAGATGGAGAAATCTTAGCAGTCGATCTGAGCATCTATCTAGCAAAAGAATTTGCCTCATTTGCACAATTGACCAAGCGATACAAAAGAGAAGATGCAGGCAAATACCAGGACATGGCCGATCAAGTGATAGCAGCCGTCGAGGAGCATCTATGGTGCGACAAGACCGGCATCTATCTCAACTATAATCCTGTCGACAAATGTCTGGTGCCGGTCAAGAGCTGGACCAGTCTCGCGCCGGTGATCATGGGCCTCGCTCCCGAATCGCGTGCTCACAGAGTGATCAAGGACTATATGATCAATCCAGATCACTTCCTTGCGCCTTGCGGCATAGCCAGTCACGACCTGGCCGAGCCTCTGGCCAACCAGCAAAGACGTGGCTTATACGGACGGGCCATTGTGTCCAATTGGCAGGGACCAGTCTGGATACTCACCAATGCACTCTGCGTGCGCGCACTAAAGCATTATGGCTTTACAAAAGAAGCTCGCGACGTCTCCGAACGTGTTTGCCGGACTCTGCTCGATAGCATTGCCAATACAGGCACTCTTTATGAAAACTACGATGCCATCAGCGGCAAGCCGCTCTGGGCTCCACAGTTTATGAGCTGGAATATACTTGCTCTCGAATTGATAGAAACGCTGGCTTAGACTTGCAGACCATTAGATCCCGACATCGCATAAGCCTCTGCCTTTGCATTGCCCTGATATTTGTGTCCAGATTTGGACTGGATGTAAGTGCAGCGCATGCAGCGGAGTCTAAAAAAAAGGAGCCAGCCCCACCAACCCTGCCTGCCCAATTTGTCTGGGCAGCCGATACCGTCCCCGAGAACAAGGATGACAAACTAGGACTGCCACGCCTGGTGATGAAAAACGATGATATATTTGCCATCGTTTCGCCATCCGGTATGATAAATGTCACGAACGGCCCCTATGGCCTCTATCGAGACGATACAAGGTTTTTATCTACTCTCGATTACACTATAGATGGTGCGCCACTCAAGCTCATATCAGCGGACACCCAGCACGGCATATCCGGATATTTTATCTATCACAACTCACCTGCAGATATGGATGGCAATATCGCTTCGTCGATCGAGCTCAAACGTGAGATCGTCCTGGCGGATGGGATGTTCGAAAAACTCACCCTGCGCAATCGCCTCAATAGGCCAGTGACCCTCAAGCTTGGCATGAGCTATGATTTTGACTTTAAAGACATGTTTGAGGTGCGCGGACAGATCAGGCTGAAGCGCGGCAGTACACGTATCGATATCAAGCAGGATGCGCCGGATTATCTGTCGGCATCTTACATAGGCCTGGACAAAAAAATCATGAAGACTGGTGTATTGATCAATGCATCAGGATTAGCGGACGCAAAGGGCCGTCAGCCAAAGATAAAAGTGGATGAAAAACGCGCGGAGATGATTGTCGACCTGCCACCAGAAGGTAGCCGTAGCCTCGAGATCAATATCGTGCCCCAGGAAGAAGGAGAATCCACGCGCATCAGGCAGCACAATTTTGATCGAGCCCTGGCCAAAGCAGAGAGACAGTACAAAAAATGGACCTCCGATATAGCTCAGGTAGAATGCGACGATCCAGCCTTTAACGATGTCATGGCGCAAGCAGTCCGGGACCTGTATCTTTTGCGGCAAAAAAATGGCAACAATCTCGCCATTGCAGCTGGACTGCCGTGGTACGCAGTGCCTTTCGGGCGAGACCAGCTGATCACCTCTATGCAAATACTGCCATTTGCACCAGATCTGGTGCGGGGTGTCCTCTTGCAATTGGCCAGTTTTCAGGGCAAGAGGGAAAACCCCTTTACCGAAGAGACCGAAGGCAAGATCATGCACGAATTGCGTTCCGGCGAGATGGCCAGGCTCAGCGAGATACCCTTTACACCTTATTATGGCACCATCGATGCCACCCCCCTTTTTATTTCGGTGATCAAACGTTATGTCGACTATACGCATGATCGAGATCTAGCGCAAAAGCTCTGGCCAAACATACAATCTGCTCTTTCCTATCTCGAGCGCAATACTAACAATGTCTTTTTGTATTATGGTGGCGTCAAAGGGCGCGCTCTGGCCAATCAAGCATGGAAGGACTCAGGTGACTCCGTCATGCACAAAGACGGCAGATTGGCTCGACAACCAATCGCGATCTGCGAGGTGCAGGGATATCTCTACTCGGCCTGGCTCGACGGTGCTAGTCTGGCCGAGAGTTTTGGCTACAAAGAAAGAGCCCGCGATCTCAGACAAAAGGCCGCAAGACTCAAAGCCGAATTTCAAAAGAGATTTTGGCTGGACAAGCAACAATACATAGCTCTTGCCATAGACGGCGCTGGCGATCCTTGCGAAGTCATCTCATCCAATCCAGGACACTTATTGTCGACTGGCATACTCTCCCAGACCCAGCAAGACCTGGTCGTCAAAAGACTCATGGCCAACGACATGTATTCAGGTTGGGGTATTAGGACTCTTTCGTCAGCCGAAAAGGCTTATAAAGCAGATAGCTATCACAATGGTTCTGTATGGCCGCACGACAATGCCCTGATAACGGCGGGCATGGCCGCATCAGGCCACAAGGCCGAAGCAGACAGAGTCATTTACTCTTTGTTTGACTTGGCCAGGCATGCTCGAGACAAACGGCTACCAGAGCTCTTTTGCGGTTATCCCAGAGTTTCATCGCGTGGACCAAAGCCTTACCCGGTATCTTGCAGTCCTCAAGCATGGTGTGTCGGCTCTGTATTCCAGATGCTCGGCACCACTATCTCACTTTTAGGTTCGGAGTCGGGCTTTTGCATCAAGTCCCCAGCGCTACCTCCTGGGGTCAATCACTTGCGATTGCGAGGGTTCTGGTACAACCAAAAGCGCTATGACGTAGAGGTCAAACGCAATATCGATGGCACTATCACAGGTATTCTGACCAGTACGATAAATCGTGATACTAAAGCCCGCGGCCTCGTGACATCGGGCCAAAAATAGTCTCTATCTCGTTTTCGCGTACCGAATTACGAGCACGGTTACCACTGCTCCTGGTGGCACGCTGCATATCTCCCTGGACATAGGATGTGACGACCTTGGGATACTTGCTCTGGAGCTTTTTGACTCCTGCTTTGCTGATGCCAGTCTTGCGTATGTCGAGCCTGAGCAATTTGGGCATGCTCGTCATGAGATAGGGGACGCAGCTATCATCCAGATCGGGGTTGCTGGAAATATCCAAAAAGCCTAAGGAAGGCATGACTCCCATCTTGCAGAGATCGGTGCTCTTTAGATGCAGGCGACCAAGATTGACAAAATATAGCTTGGGAAAAGTCTTGAGCGTGTCGAGATAGATGGGTTTTAACTGAGTATTGGCAAAATTGAGGCCGACGATCTGCTTGGCCGAGGCAAAATTTTTGAGAAATTTGCCTTCAGCACCAGTGCTGAAAAGAGTTACAAACTGTAGATTGGGCAGCCGCGAAAGGCACTCCAGGCCACGATCGCCAATCTCAGCCTTATCGGCATCGAGTATACGTATGCTGGTAAAACGGCCAAGACTGGCTAAAGCCGGGTCGCCGCGTCCCTCATCCTCGTCCTGGAGGACGATATAGCGAAACTGCAGATAGTCAAAGCTGTCTGGCGGCAACTTGTCCAGTGCATGCGGGTTTTGAATAAAGACATGATTGGGGAAATAACCGACAAATTTGTTGGCGGGCACTTTGATCGTGCCAATTGCATTTTTATTGACTACGTGTGCTTCTTCGTCAAAATCGTAGTCGGCACGATCCTGCCAGGCAATGCCTCCAAATTTGGCTCCAGTCGGAAAATCCAGGGTCCTGGCGGGAGTAGACTTTGCTGGAATTGGAGGAAAATGCGCAAAATCAGCGAGTTTGGCCTCCACCGCAAATGAAACGCTCAAGGCAAGCCCTGATAAAACCAAAAAAATTACTTTTCCTATCTTCATCTTGCCATTATAGACTCAAGCGTGCAAAATTCAGCTTCTAAACTCTAGAAGCTCCTGTCGCACTCTTATCTCAGTTTCGGCGTATTGGCCTTGAGATTGGCCTCCATATCTTCTAATTGCTTCAGCCGATCAGCAATGATCTGCCCGGGCAGCATGCCGGCTTTTTTTTGCCTGTGCCTATTGATCTCTCCCTTGATCTGGATACGGAGTGTATCGGCCATGGAGAAAGCACTAGAAGGAATGGCGATTAAGGAAGCTGTGAACAATAGATCATTGGTCACACGATTGGCCCTCTCACCAGTGGTATTGTAATGACGATTGAAGCCAGGGATCATAAAAAGCACGCCCGAGGCAAGCTTGGTGCCACCAACATACATACCGGCGCCGATATTTTGCGTAGCGGTCAATTTAGCTGAGGCATTTTTTTCTTGTCCTCGCCTGATCTCATCAGCAAAGGTCTTTTGATGGGTGCCATACATGCCCAGCCGATTGGTGGCCCTTTCGATCGCGTCTGGAGAAATGCTGTCTTGCTCTGCCAGGGCATTGATCATCCCCAGGTCTTTTTCTAATGTTGCCAATCTATCTTTTTGAACGTCACGCATGACCGGCGCCAGTTTGCGTCTGTGCAACTCCTCTACACCCAAAGCAAAACCACGACTCAAAACTGGAGCAAACATCGTGAGAGCGCCGGATACTGTAAACAATACGCCAGCCCTGCCATTCCAGAGCCTGCGGCCGCGGTGTAGCGATAAATAGGCAAAGTCATAGCCGATAGCATTGGTCGTGTATTTAGCCAGATCAAAAAAGTATTGTGCTTGTTGAAAAGCATAGAGTCTGCGCGCACCAAGGTGAAAACGTTCAAATTCTTGTAAGGATAGATCTCGCAGATCTTTCAAGATCAGCCCCTCGACTGTATCGACCTTTGCGTGGCTCGCAAATTTAGGCGAGGCGGCTTCGATCTGCAAGGCAAGATCGCGCTCGTCGAGCATACGATTGATATCGCTCTTGATACCATTGACGTGCTTGACCGCCATGGTCGGTGCAAAACCATGGCGCCGTGCCACCAGATCATGATACTGGTTGATGCCAAATTCGAGGGCTGCGGCACTGCCACCAATTATGGTGCCGATCATCGGCACGTAGTTGGCGGCTTGTTGGATGCATGGCTTGACTGCGCCGGCATTGCCTAGACGTGCTCCACGGTAGGCGACCGAGATGATGGCGCCAGCCAGACCCAAGCCAGTGTTTGCTTCTTGCAAGCCGGCATAACGCCAACCCTTCCAGCGACCTTGCTTGGCTACTTCTGATGTGTATCGCAGGTTAAACCGCTCGAGCTCGATCTGCTTGAGCAAAATCTGCCTGGTCAGACCATCTATTTTAAAATTGGCCTCCTCAGCCGTCATCGAGGTAGTGCTGGACAATTTGGCACTATCATCATCATGATCATTCTTATACTCATGCTCATCCTCATTCTCATTCTGGGGGGCGGGATAAGCAAGTGCCAAAACTTCTGACTGATCTTCTTCGGATGTGCGCGTTTCGGATTGGATCGATTGTGTTGAGTCGCCTCCATCCCTGATATCGAGCGTGGGCAAAAGAGCCACTGCAGTATCGACAGAGCCGGGATCTGGATCACTGGCACCTGGTTGAAGAGCAAAGCATGCAAGGCAGCCTTGCATGCTTACTGCGACAGCCACAAAGAGAACACAAAGTAACTTTGTTTTGCGAGAGATGGGCACTTTGTTTCCTAGAATAAGGTTCGATAAGTATCAGATTTCAAATTTTTATGATAGTAAATCCAGGCGTTATAAGCCTGTCATTGCAGGCGCCCATGACAACGAACCAATTACGATGCCGTCTCAGCATCCTGCGCCCTGCCTGGATCACAAGCATTATTTAGCTTGCAGGTCTAATATTGAAATTTAGGTAATCTATTATATTAGGCTAGAAGAAGAAGAAGAAGAAGAAAAAGAAGACTAAGGAGTGGGGAATGACGATCATCCAACTAGGCAATGCTGGCAACGAGGCTATCGCCGCACATGACTATGCAGCAGCGGAGGATGATTTTAACCAGGTCATCATCACCATGTTTAATACCAATGCCATCGATGCGCGTGCATTGGCAAAGGCTGTACTGGGTCTCTTGATCTGCTTTATCAAGACAGATGATATCGAAACAGCGCACGCTGTCTGGACTGCAAATGCACAAAGCGAGCAAGAGCAAAACCCTTATGCTTATGGCATCAAATTTATCGAGTCCGGTCAGACGGATGCCAACGACTTTGCTATCTACCTCATGTTGTCGAGCCTGCTCTACGCCCACGCCAAAAATCCGGACAAGGGCGCCCTGGCTGAAATCATTGCCCGCAGCATGACCATGGTGCTCGATCATGCAGGCAAGCCAGAGAGCAAGAATCCGGCTGTATTAAAGACCGCCGCCAACAACTGGCTCCATTGTCTGCAAGTACTTTATGGCCTTGAGGCAAATGCTATCCCTCAGATTCAGATCGACGCAATCCAGGCTTACGACGGCAATCTTGACGTGCATCGCCCTGTCATTTTCAACATCCCTGCACTTTCTCCCTGGACTGAAGACAATCACACTCAGACTGCTAGCGAGCTCTGAGCACCGACTTTGGTCAATTGCACCTCAGGATTGAGCTCCTGAAAGCGAGTGACATCCCATTTTGTCTTAAAGAGCAAAACAGGCTCCTCAAACTTGTCGTTAGCGATATTGAGCCTGGATTGATTGGGGACCTTTTTAAGAGTCTCCCATCCACCTTGCACCCACAAAGCAGCCTGGATATCGTAATGAGTCAGAAGTGTGGCAACGTTATACTCTGACTGCAATCTAAACTGCACCACTTCAAATTGCAATGGTCCGACTGCGGCCAAAAGCGGAGTACGGGTATCGCGTTGAGTCATCCAGAGGATCTGGATGGCGCCTTCGTCCTGGAGAGCAGTGATGCCCTTGTGAAACTGCTTATACTTGCTGGGCTCCTTGTTTTCTAAAAAGGCAAAGAGTTCTGGCGCAAATGTAGGGATGCCTGGATAGCTGAGAGCCTTGCCACCACTTATAGTGTCGCCGATAGCAAAGCCGCCTGGGTTGGTGAAGCCAACGATGTCTCCCGGATAGGCCTTTTCGATGGTCTGCCTCTCCTGAGCAAAGAGCTTTTTAGGCTGGCTGAGCTGGATCGGCTTTTTGGTACGACTATTGGTGACTGTCATGTCTTTTTCGAAGCAACCGGAACAAATACGCACAAAGGCGATACGATCGCGGTGACGCGGGTCCATATTGGCCTGCAACTTAAAGACAAAGCCTGTAAAGTCAGGGTAGGTAGGCTCTATGCGACCGATACTGGACTCAAAACTGCCAGGTTTGAGAGCCAGGCCTATAAACGACTGCAAAAATAGCTCCACGCCAAAATTGTTCATAGCAGAGCCAAAATACACAGGGCTCAAAAGACCACCATGCACGAGCTCTAAATCGAGCGGACTGGAGGCAGCATCAAGTATTTCGAGCTCTTCGAGCAATTGATCGAGGATGCGCGCAGGCACGATCTCTTTGATCGCCGGGTCTTTTAGATCATAGGTCTTGACCGCAGCCATGGTGCGACCACCGACGGTGCGCTCAAATAAATGCACCTTGCCGGTGGCGCGGTCGACCACACCTTTAAACTCATCTCCGGTGCCTATGGGCCAGTTGACGGGATAGATCATGAGGCCCAGCTCTTTTTCGATCTCGTCAATGAGCTCGAGTGGCTCCCGGCCTGGACGATCAAGCTTGTTGATAAAGGTAAACATGGGCAATTTGCGCATGCGGCAGACTTCAAAGAGTCTCCTGGTCTGCGGCTCGAGTCCCTTTGCGGCGTCGATCAGCATGACTGCATTGTCAGCAGCGGCCAGGGTACGATAAGTGTCCTCGGAAAAGTCCTGGTGACCAGGAGTGTCGAGCAGATTGAGACAGACATTGCGATACTCAAATTGCAATACTGTCGAGCTGATAGAGATACCACGCTGCTTTTCGAGCTCCATCCAGTCGCTTGTCGCGTGCCTCTGAGCCTGTCTGGCAGTCACAGCGCCGGCCTCGGCGATAGCGCCCCCGTAGAGGAGCAGCTTTTCGGTCAGGGTGGTCTTACCTGCGTCCGGGTGAGAAATGATAGCAAATGTCCTGCGACGAGCGGCTTCCTCAGCTAGATGCGCTTCGCTTTCACTCAATTGTAGAGAGGCCATTTTTGTACACTCCGCCTTTGTAAGTTTTTACCGCAAATCCACGACCGAGCCGATAAAGAGATTCTGATCGGCCTCCTCATCGCGCAAGACAAAGATAAACGGCCTGTCGACAACCATCTTGACCGGCTCTTTGGGCATCGCCGCCATGGTCGCGCCCATCATGCCGGCAGTAATAGCTGCAGCTTCGGTGCCTTCTTCGTTGACATCGATATAGGTCTTTTGCACCACTCTCGAGATCCAGGCTGTGTAAGGAGACTGGATCATGGCACCAAAATCGGCACTTTCGCCAAAAGCCTGAGCGATGCCCAGAGCCTTGAGATCATCGCTGAGATCGCGCTCCCAAACTAGTTTAAACCGCGGCAGAGCTAGCTCGACTTCCTGGCTCATGGACTTGTCCATCATGCTGATCCATCTCTTGAGGCTTGTAGAATCCATCTGGTCTCTAAAGGAGCGAATGTCTCTAGGGAGAAAAATCAAAAGTCTTTGCTTGAGGCCGCGATAATCAATGGCACAGACTTGCAAGCCGTCCTTGCTATCAGCAAAATAGCTCATAGAACGGCGAGTGTGCATCATCGGCACTTTTATCGACTTGCCACCAATATTTTTAAAGTCTCCATTTTTAGTGGCCGCCCTGTCAAAAGCCTTGGCCCAGGCGCCTTTAAAATAGACACTATTGAGCAGCACCATTTTTTCTTCAGGTTTGAGACCCTGGATGATCTTAGGTATCTTGCCGTGAGTGTGGTCGCTGCACCAGGCGTTTATCCGGTCTACCAGATGTGGATCCTTAAAATCCTCATTGCTTATCTGGGCATGATATTGGCTGCGGCAAAGTTGCAAAAACGATTTTTTAAAAGGAGTCGACTTATCTGCATAGATAGCATTGGCGATGGCCAAGTCACCAGCATCTTTTTGGCTGGACAAGACTTTGATCGTTTCGGCATTTTTTTGATTGAGCTTGTTTAGATCGACTCCGCTGCCCCCCAGCATTTGCTGCATCTGCTTGAGAGTCTTGCCCTGAGCTCCATTGGCTATCATCGATAGCACCTGATAGGCGCTAAAGGGTGAAATGACCGTATTTTTTTGCAGAGAGCCGGAGGCTTGTCTAAATAGCTTGCAGTCAAAAGTCTCAGTGGCTATCATGGCCTGGCTGACACTGACAGACATGCCCAGACAAAGGACTGAAGCAGCCAAGCAACAAAATATTTGCAAAAACTTTTGAGTAAAAATTTTAGTCTGGTTTGGCATTAAACACCATATAAAAAAACGGAGCGACAATTGCATGGTAATGCCTGCGCTCCGTTAGATAAAAATTTGGGCGATGAGAGACTCGAACTCCCAACCCCCTCGGTGTAAACGAGGTGCTCCACCATTGAGCTAATCGCCCTTACGGGAGTATCAATATAGCATTGCCGATGCATGTGAGGTGGACTTTTACTGCTTTTTTAAGAACTGCTACGAGGTCTTGGCGACCACCCTTAAGTTTTTGCCAAGCAAGCTAAATCGAGCAAAGCACCCTGCTATCCTTAAATTATGGCTATTGAAACGCAAAAATTGACCAAGGGCTGTAAAAAGGTCCTCGAATACCTGCAAAGGGTGCCGGATCTCGCCAGCGCACAAGATATTCATGGCTTGATGCGTAATGAGGACGACAAGGCTCCAGGCCTCACCACGGTCTACCGTTCTCTCGAGTCTCTCGTAGGTATGGGACTGGTCCAGGCGGTTGAGCTCGGCGATGGTGAACGCCGTTACGAAGTGGTAGACCCAGGCGAGCACCACCATCATCTCGTCTGCGAATCTTGCAAGCAAAGCGTACATCTCGACGAGTGCATCATCGAACAATTTGAAGAGACCATCCGTAACCAATATGGATTTGTAGTCAAAGGACATATACTCGAGATCTTTGGCGTCTGCAATCAGTGCGCGACCAGAGCATAAAACCATATAAGGGTCAGGCGCGATGCAAGATCAAAAAGAGCAATTGCCTGGTGTCACCGAAAAAGCAATTTCGCGCCTGGACAATTTAGGTATTTTTGCCTCGATCCTCTGTCTCATTCACTGTGCCGCCATGCCCTTTCTCATAGCAGCACTGCCTTTTATCGGGATGAATCTCAATCTCAAATGGATCGAGTCTGACCTCACCGAAAACATCCTGATTGCTTTTATCATCGGCTTTGCGGTTTTTGCCATTTTGCCCAGCTATCGCAAGCACCACAATAAACTCGCTCTAGCAGGTCTTACAACGGGCACAGCTCTGGTCCTTGTCGTGATCGCCGGCAGAGGAGGCTTTTTGCCGGACAGCTGGGAATTGCCCATAATCGCCGCCGGCAACTCAGTCTTAGTGCTCACCCACCTCTACAATCGCAAACTGATCCACGGCAGTTTTCTCGGGCACGGGCAAGGCGACGGCAAGGTATGCTGCACTCACGATCACGATCAAAATTAGAGCGATTTAGCTTAACAAAGTGCTTAAAGCATCGGGGCTTTTACTTGACCTTAAACTAAGATCTTTCAAAATCTAAATGTAGACATCAATTTTTTCCCCAACAGAACATTGATATAAGCATTATGGCATCCATCATATTTACGATCTTAGTTGCAGCTATCGCACTCATCATCCTGCTGGCAGTGGCCAATGACGAAATGACGGCCATTTTTAGATTTTTTATCGACGCCTTGCCCTGAGCCAAAGAGCATGGCATCACTCTCGATACCATGCTCTTGCACTAATATGTCGGGCTGATAGGTGCTCTCAGAGCTTTACATTAAAAGCGTCTAGCAAGCGAGGCAGCCAGCAATTGGGGTTGAGACGACCAAAAAAAATGCCGACCTGGTGGTCGAGATCGACAAAGGCGTCCTTCCAAAATAGCCATTTCTCTTTTTGTCTCAGTCGCTTGACCATGGCCAGGCGCGAACCACTATCTGAGCGCTCCTCTCGTCTAAAGCTAGCCGAAGCGCTGCGGCCGGCCAGGGTGTCATCTCTATATAGAGCACGATAACCAGCATGCAGATTGGTGTTGACGTCGACCTCTGCTGTTTCGCCTCGGTCGGTCCCCGAAAACTTGACCGATATGACGCTAGCGCCTGCTGGATTGCTAGCGGCACTTGCGGTGGCCCTCAATGTCGCTATGGATGATGTCGGCATATATGATCCTCGATATATCTACAAAATATATGCGGTGCAGAGCTAAAGCCAGGGTTATTATGCATGACAAGCCCGTAATGCACAAGCTGCTAAAATAAGTGAGCCTATAATCGGGCTTATCCCTGTCAGATTCATATACACGGTATTAACATGCTTGCTGCAAAAAATGTCTTTACACTGATCGCCACGGCTATGGTGGCGCATCTGGTTGCATATCCCGCTCTTGCACAGACGGCCGATATGCCTCCAGCCGAGCCGCTAAAAGAAAAAATCGAAAAAGTCGAGACCACAAATAAAGTCGAAGAGACAAAGACCGAAGCAGCGGAGACTACTACGGTCACCACTGAAAAAAAGACCACTGTCATATCAAAAAAACCGAGAGTAGCGTTGGTCCTCGGCGGTGGTGGCGCTCGCGGTGCGGCTCACGTCGGCGTGATCAAAGTATTGATGCAGGAAAACATCCCGATTGACATGGTAGTCGGCACCAGTATCGGTTCTGTAGTCGGTGGCATGTATGCCGCTGGCATCAAGCCTGACGATATGCAAAAAGTCTTTGAAGACGCATCCTTGATGCGTGCTTTCATGACTGTTCCTGTACCGGTACGCGTGGCAGTGGCACCAGTGATGTTTGCTCCACGCCTGGTCGGTCACCATGCCTATGATGGCCTGTATAAAGGCGGTAAGTTTCGTACCTTTATGAACGAGCTACTCCCCGCCAAAGAGCGCGATATCGAAAATCTACCTCTGCCATATGCTGCAATCTGCCTCAATGTCGTCGACGGCAAGACTCATCGGATCACCAAAGGCAGCCTGAGCAGGGCAATGCAGGCAAGTACTGCGGTCCCTGGCTTGCGTAAGCCAGTAGAGATCGATGGCCAGCTCTTTGTCGATGGTGGAGTCATATCAAACGTGCCAGTCGATCACGCAAAAGAAATGGGTGCCGACTTTGTCATCGCCGTCAATATCGATGAAAGGGTCGACGAAGTGCCCCTCAAGACCTTCCGTGCTGCTGGTTCGATAAGCAGGCGCATGGTCAAATTGCAATTGGCAGCCCTCGATGCTCCCCAGTGCGCCAAAGCCGATATAGTGATCCATCCAAATGTAGATGGCATCTCACTGATATCTAGAAGTCGCCATGACGGGGTAAAAGGAGTAGAGGCAGGTGAAAAGGCCGCAAAAGAAGCCCTACCCGAACTCAAGCTCAAATTGTCAGCCATAGGCGTTTTGCCGGCACAATAAGGGATCCAAGTGGACGACTCCGATTATATCGATCTCGATCAGCCAATCTCCAAAAAGAAGGGCAAAAAGGCTCCCGAAAGGGCTCAGGAGCATAATCGGGGCGCCACTGGGGACTCTCAGCCGCAAGCAAATCCTGCTTTTGCCCAACCTCTGTGGCCAGGTCAACAGCAAATCACAAATCAAGACACAGCCGACGAGTTTATCCCGGAGACCCCTCCCGTCAGGCCCAACGAGCACGCCAACTCCCCCTGGTACAAGCCTCAACCTCCGCGCTACGATCTATTTGCCGATCCGCAAAAGATCTCACAAAATTTCCCCCAGACTCCCCAAGCTCCTAAAGAGCCAAAAATCTTTTCTTATCGCGATCCAAGCGAAGAAGACTTAGAACTAGAACAGGATCTGCATCCAGAAGATCAGGCGACCGCGGCGCAATTGCGCAGGCAGGCTAGATTTGATCGCTTGAGCGGCAAAGACCGATCAAACAGAGCCAAGGCTCGTCCCTTTGTCGAAAAAGAGCGCATTAACAGGCAGCCTGCCGAACCCATGGGCCTGCGCCTCAACAAGCAAGACGTGCTGGGCATTTTTAGCTATGTCCTTTTGATAGCCAAACAAGCTCTATTTTCACCCCAGCGTTTTTTTACCAATATCGACCCCAAACTAGAGTTTGGCGAACCCTTCTTATTTTTGCTCTTCGTCTTTGCTTTCAGCTCCATTGCCAATGCCATGGCGCGCTTCAACATCATCGTATTGTTTCACGACTTTTTCTTTTCTTTTGTCTCGGCCCTGCTAGGCGCCTGGCTTACCAACCAGATCATGGCAAAAATGGGCGGCAAAGACGACTTTAATAAGACCTTTGCCATTGTGGCGTTTTCCAAGGCGACTGCTCTCTTTAGCTGGTTAGCACTCGGTCCTGTGCCTCTAGGCATGGCAAGCGCAGTTATCTATACGGGCTATATGAACTACATTGGTTTTAAAAGACTCAATCCCAAAATGTCTGAGCAAAAACTCGTCACCATACTCGTCATATTGATCGCCCTGGGAGTCCTCTTTAGACAGGGTGCCGCCTAGGCTACAGCCTTAAATGGCTCGCAGGCGCTGATAATATGCCGAGCAACTCCCCTGAGCCGAGATCATCGTAGCGCCCAGGGGCATGTCAGGCTTGCAGGCTTTACCAAAATATGGACAATCAGAGGGTTTTTTAAGACCTCGGATGATCTCGTGCGAAATGCACTCATCGGCATGAGTTTGGCAGTGGCCATCAGAGCTAGTAGTATCGAGGGGAAATACCCGAAGGGCATCGTAATCAGCAAAGGCCGCCCTGAGGGTGAAGCCACCATTTGCGACACCACCCAGGCCACGCCAGAGACGCGTTGCTGGTTCAAATACTGTGTCTATCAAGGCCCTTGCTTCTACATTGCCCTGTCTATTTACCGCTCTCTTGTATTGATTGTCTACTCCAAACCTGCCGCCCTCGAGCATAGAGACGCATTTGAGAATGCCTTCTAAGATATCTTTGGCATCAAATCCGGTGACTGCTATGGGTATTCCATAGGTACGACTGAGGGCCTCGTATTCGGCAAAACCCGTTATAGTGCATATCTGTCCCGGAGCTAAAATAGCGTCTACGATACTGTCTTTCTCGGCAAGAATGTGATTGAGGACTGCAGGTACCGAAGCATGACTGGACAATAAAAAGAAATTGTCGATGCCTTGTTTGCGAGCTTGCCACACGGCAAGAGCGTCCATCTGCAGAGATGGAGCAAAACCTGCGTTAAAGTAGACTACTTTTTTGCCATCAGTCTGTTCTCGCGCGATTTTTAAAGCATCCATGGATGAATGCACCACACGTAGATCATGCCCGTCCATTTTGGCCTGGAGCAGATCACCATTCCTGCCAGGCAGACGCAAAAAATCATTGGGCGTACAGAGGATCACATCCTGTGCCGGACGCCGCGCCAGGGAGATGGCATGATCGAGCAGATCGACTGGTACTGCGGCAATGGGACAACCAGGGCCATGTACGATGTTGAGCTTCTCGGGCAATAGGCTATCGACGCCATGCTCAAAAAGCATGCGAGTCTGCTCGCCGGAGGCTTCCATGATTGTCCAGTTGCGGGTCATGCTCGCGTCGATCTTGCGAGCGAGTCGCTCGAGATCTCTGTCGATCGGATATTCGGGCCGGGGGGAAAATGCGAACATCAATAGACTCTATAAGGCGCTACAAATTGCCAAGACCATACCGAAAAATAGAGTACAAAACAATTTTGGCCCTGCGGGCGCAGTTTTCGGGATGTTACGAGTATTTGCGACTTTGCAACATATTGACTTCTGCTAATTTTTGACGAGCATACGCTCCATGCGCGCCAGGCCGTGTCTGTCGGTCATGGCGAGCAACTTATCGCCAATACTAAAAGAGCATTCGGGTGCAGGGTTCCAATCGACTTCCCCATCGACTCTTTCCTGGCAGAGGACAGTGACCTCAAAATTTTTGCGGAGAAAATCTACGGTCTGACCTACCAGTGGCATACCGGACTCTACTTCGATCTGGATGGCATTGATTATGGTGCCACCAAACTCAAATGAATCGATGATATTGCCATTGATGGCAGCTTGAGCAAAGACGCTCGCACTGCGTGCCGAAGAAGAATAAGCACCTTCGATACCGAGAGATTTTTCGACTTTTTTGGCCAGTTTTTGATCGAACATGCGGATGACCACACGAATATCGGCCTTGACCTCACGGGCGGTGAGCGCCGCCTCTAGATTGGCGAGATCATTATCTGTTACTGCAATAAGCGCCTTAGCCTTTTTGAGGCCAGCCTGTTCGAGGATGGCATGATCCCTGACGTCGCCAAAAAGTACAGGAACGTCATAACCCGCGACCTCGGCGACAAAACGCGCATCTGGATTGTGCTCTATCACCACCACGTCTTCGTCAAAACGGCGCAGATGCTGTACTACACGGACCCCGACATTGCCCAAGCCGCATACGACGATGTGGTTTTCCATGGTCTCGGCGATCATCCTCTGCCACTCCTTGCTGTGCCTCTTGTGCTGAAAAAGCAAATTACCAAAGTGCACGACACCTTCGGCAATGATAAATAGCCCGACGATGGGCAAGATAAAAAACAGTGGAGATAGCCGCCAATCCTCGACATATTGGAGCGGGCTCTCAAAAAAGATCATCAAAAGCGTGTAATAAGCCGCCTGTGCCACTGTCATCTCATGATTTGCAGGCAGCAATTGACGAGGATAAAAATAGTAAAAGAGCGTGACCGAAGATCCAAAGGCTATGACTAGCGTCGCCAAAAATCCACGAAACTCGCGTGCGAGGACCTTCATCACCAGGACGGCGCGATGCGTCTGCTTTTTAAAATGTCCTAGTCTGCTGATTTTTTCCACCGCTAAAGTATAGCTCACAGGCCAATGCCACAAAGCCATCCATTTCATTTGCCATCACATCATGGGCATGTTAGCATTCGTTTATGTCCGCAATCAGACAATACACCGCATATGGTGCATCGCTCATTCTGACACTTTTATCTTGCCTCAGTACCAACCCGGCAATGGCGGCAGATCACGACGGTCTGGAGACTGAGACCGGCATCCCCAATTTTGAGTTTGTCTCCCGTGATCTTTGGCGCGGTGCTGCTCCGACACCAAAGGCTCTGGACCATCTAGCCGAGATGGGGATCAAGGCAGTGATCGACTTGCGTCTATCAGGACCGGGAGTCACAAAAGAAAAGGCCCAGGCCAGGCGACTTGGACTTGCCTATTATCATTTGCCCCTGGGCTACGGCCGCCCCAGCGAATCCGAAGTAGAAAAATTTTTGTCTCTTGTCAACGATCCAGCCAACCAGCCAGTCTATGTCCATTGTCGTTACGGAGCCGATCGCACTGGCACCATGATCGGCATATTTAGAGCAGTCAATCAAGGCTGGGATTTTAGATCGGCTTATAAAGAGATGCGCATGCATCATTTTAAGCCCTGGTTTGGCTCCATGCGCCGTTTGGTCCATACCAAGTGCACCGGCGCCAGCCCTACCATATGATTTTTGTGCTTTAGGCTTCTACTCTTTGGCCTTGATGTCGTTCCAGAGTGATTGCTCGTCATAGCTATCGTCGGCTTCGGTAGCAGCGGTAAATTCTTTTATTGTTGCATTGCGGCGATTGCGCTCGAGATTTTTCATGCCTGGATCGAGATCGTAAAGACGATATAGAGGCTCGAGGGAAGTCTTCATGATGGATAGCACATTGCCGACCTCGGACCCGATCAGATTGAAGGCAGCCTTGGCCTGAGGGGTGCTTGCATGGGTATCGATATCGTCTGCCAGACGGACGAGACGGTCGGTTTCTTTGACGAGTTTGGTCAAAAGCTGCAAGACAGAGATGTCTTTGGTTTTATTGCTGAGATCGTCTGACATAAGATTGCCCTGTAAAATCTAAAATATAAGGTCTTTCATAGTCTAAAATCAATTGATTCGAGACGCCCGTTCGAAAGAAAAAATTATGGCACTATTGGAAATTCAAAATCTCGCCACGGCCTTTCCTACCGAAAAGGGGTTGGCAAGAGCAGTAGATGATGTCACTCTTTCAGTCGACAAGGGCAAATGCCTGGGGATCGTCGGCGAATCAGGCTGTGGCAAATCAATAACCTCTCTTTCCATCTTGAGACTCATCCCTCCGCCTGGCAAGATCGTCGGTGGCAAGATCATGCTGGACGGCAAAAATCTCCTGGATCTATCCGAGCCACAGATGCGTGCCATCAGGGGCAATCGTATTGCTTTGATCCCGCAAGACCCCATGACCAGCCTCAATCCTGTCTACACAGTCGGGGCACAAATTATAGAAGCCATCGAGCTCCATCAAAAGGTGAGCCGCCAGGAAGCCCGCAAAAGAGCGATCGAGGTCCTCGATCAAGTGCGTATTCCTGAAGCCCGCCTGAGGGTCGACGAATACCCTCATCAGTTTTCAGGCGGCATGCGTCAGCGCGTGATGATAGCCATGGCTCTTGCCTGCCATCCGGAGTTGATCATTGCCGATGAGCCCACCACGGCTCTCGATGTCACAGTGCAAGCTCAGATCCTGGATCTTTTGCGCGATATACAACGCGAAAGAGGCACCGCAATTGTCCTCATCACTCACGACCTTGGCGTCGTAGCAGAGATGTGCGATTCGGTTGCAGTCATGTACGCTGGCAGCGTAGTCGAGTACACCTCGGTCGACGAGCTCTTCAAAAATCCCAAGCACCCTTACACGGTTGGATTGATCAATTCTTTGCCCAAGCCTGGCTCCAAGAGATTGATCCCGATCGAAGGCAGCCCGCCTAGCCTGACCAATCTGCCAATTGGATGCCGTTTTAGCAATCGTTGCTTTATGCGTCAGGATCAATGCGATCTTTCCATTCCGCCCCTCGAGGCCAAAAGTGATGGACACGACGCACGCTGCTTTCTGGTCTAGGGTTTGTAAGATTTTTATTTACGACAAGCAAGACGGGGCGACAAATATCAATGCTGAGCAATCTGAGAATACCGACCACTGCGCAGACCAGATCCTTAGAAGCTGCCTATATCGAGATGGCATCCAGCAAAGAAAGTAATTGGTCCCAAGTCTTGATGGAAATAGCCGGGCGCGGTGCAGCAAATGCACTTTTGAGCCTCTGGGATAGCAATCCAGGCTATGTGGCTGTATTTTGCGGACCGGGCAATAATGGCGGAGACGGACTGGTAGTAGCTAGATACCTCAATCTCTGGGGCGTGCCTGTTGGTGTCTATCTGATCAAAGAAACCGAGACCTACAAGCAAAAAGCGTCGCCCGAGACCAGACACAATTTAGATCTCCTCCAAAAACTGGCTATACCGTATTTTTCGCTAGAAGAATTGACCGAAGAAGCGGATCTGGCCGAGATACTCGAGCAGATCACCAGTCGTTCCAGCATCATTGTCGACGCCATATTTGGTACCGGCCTTAAACGTCCCGTCGAAGGCACCTACAAAGTAGTCATCGATGCAATCAACGAAAGTGCTCGGCAAGTTTTGTCCATTGACCTCCCCTCGGGTGTCGACAGCGACAACGGCCAGATTTTAGGAGCGGCCATCAGAGCTGACAAGACAGCGACTTTTGGCACTCTAAAGCCGGGGCATTTGCTCTATCCAGCACGCGAACTTGCAGGCGAGATCAATATGGTAGACATCGGCTTGCCCGATTTTTCCAATCTCCCTAAATCAATAGATATAGATGAGTCTCCCCGAGTCTTTTTGAGCACATGCGGCGCTGTGCAGTCGCTGTTGCCCTTGCGCCCGGACAATAGCAACAAGGGGAGCTTTGGTACGATCCTCACCGTGGGCGGTAGCATGGGCATGATGGGGGCTGCCGTCATGGCTTCTCGGTCAGCTCTCAGGGCCGGCGCCGGACTAGCGATGCTCGCCTCCGCCCGATCGCAGATCGAGATCTTGAACGCGCCCGAGATCGTGGCTCGACCGCTCGATCAGACCAGGGATCACACCATTGCTCGTGATGCCATCAAGCAGACCGTACAGCTCATGGCAAAAGCCAAGGCCGTCATCCTCGGGCCGGGCATATCCGACAATGAGGACACAGTGTCATTTGTTCTCGATCTCATCGATCTGATGGACAAGCCATGTGTCATCGATGCAGATGGACTAAATGCTCTAGCAAAAAATCCTTCAGTCCTCACCGACATGGCCCGGCCCGAGCACGAAGGCGATACACGCTTTGTACTTACCCCACATCCTAAAGAGCTTTCCAGGCTACTGGACATGCCAATCAAAGATATACTCGCTGACAGATTGTTTGTAGCCCTGTCTGCTGCTGCAAGATTTAAAGCCGTGGTGGTGCTCAAGGGGGCATCGACAGTAGTGGCATCTCCAGACGGCCAAGCATATATCAATCCGACCGGATCGAGCTCACTGGCCACCGCCGGCACAGGTGACATTTTGTCTGGTATCATTGGCGGCTTGTTGGCTCAGGGCCTCCGCCCACTGGACGCTGCCTGCGCTGGGGTATATCTGCACGGTCGCATGGGCGAATTGACTCAGGCGCAGATAGGTCCTTCAGGATCAATAGCAACCGATTTCATCGACCGCATACCTCAAGCATTTTCATCAATCCAGCAAGGCGAACTTAGCGATATCGAAGAAAAACTTGCGACCTCGCTTTTGAGCCTATAGATCTTGCGACAGACCAAAACAATAAATGGAACTCTACATCGCGCAGGCCTCTGGGTGACGGTATTGGCCATTGCCTGTAGTACCATATCGGCTTGCGATGATAAAGTAGATAAAGTAGGCGAAGGCGAAAAAAAAGCATCCAAGCCACGCTCAGCATCTCGCAATCGCTCATCAGCCCAGCAAGAGACTTTTCAAAAATTTACCCAGTACCATGCCTACATGCAAGAGCTGCAAGGCTTAGTAAAGGCAGACTGGCAGCCGCCTGAGGGTAAGCAAGGTATCTATGGCATCTGCCAGTACATAGTCGAGCGAAGTGGCAAGATCAGGCCGGAGACTCTCAAGATCCGCAGGACCTCGGGTGATAAGAGTATCGATGCAGCTATGCTCCAATGCCTTGCAAAAGTCGACGGTAAATTGCCTTTGCCTCGCCTGCCTGCAAAGAGAGCTCCCAGTGCCGCAATGATCGTTTTTAGCTTTAACCCGGCTCTGATGACGGCCTCGCCCAGAGAAGCCGAGAGCGAGATGCAGGCCAGGCTTAGAAAGATGGACGAGAGCCTCGCAAAGGCTGACGATCCAGCGCTGGTATTTGCAAGAGCCCGACTTCTAGCCAATCTCCAACAATACGATCGAGCCATCACCGACCTGGACAGCTTGCAGCAATCCGGCTTTAGACCCGTCGATTGCCTGGTCGAGATGGGCAAGATCCAATATCGTCGCAAGCAATACGGACAGGCTCTAGAAATGCTAGACAGAGCGCTGGAGCTCGATGAGCGCAATGTATATGCTTTGATACCGGCTGCTGCCTGTCTGCAAAATCTCGAACAGCACAAGTTCGCTCTCAAATATCTCGACAAGGCGATCGACCTAGCCAGAGAAAACCCCCTACCCATGGCCGAAGCACTTGCTAGCAGGGCATTTAGCTATATTGCCATGGGCAATTTTAAGAGGGCTCTTGCGGATTGCCGGTTAGCAATCAGCAAGGATCTATGGCACGTGCCTGCTTATGTCTATGCAGGCGATGCCGAATATGGTTTGAGCCACCTCAAAGAAGCAGAAAAATTGTACACCCTCGCTCTCGATCTCAATCCCGAAGACATGGATACCTGGCTTAGAAGAGGGCAGATATATTTAGAAACCGGCAAGTTTTCGCAAGCCATCACTGATTTTGGCCAGGCTCTCCAGATCTCGCCCAATGATGGCAAAGCGCTTTACTTGAGGAGCCTGGCCAATAAAGAGCTGGGCTTCGAGGGCCAGGCCAGCTCTGATCTAGAGAGAGCCAAAAAAGCAGGATTTGTGCCCCAATGATATCAAGCCAAAACAGGTTCGTTGTAATGCAAACGGGCAGTATTTTTTTGGAAATGAAATGAAATCGACGCACCAAGAGGGAAGATATTGCAATCACCGCTCTGGCCGAAGGGAAAACCAAAAGCAGTAGCCAGTCTCATCTGCATTACGCGATCGGCAATCAGTTCTTCGAAGGACAGCATATTGGTAGCACCTTTAGTGCCGCAGTTTGCCAGTTGTCCCACTCCCAGACCGACAGTCTGAGACAATTTGCCTGATGCATAGAGTGTGGTAAACCAGCGGTCTAAAATGTCGTTACGTTCGTTCTTGTCCTCAATCAAGACAAAATGCCCCGCCAGATCGGGCTCATAAGGTGTGCCAAAAAGTGAAACAAGCGCAGTTAAATTGCTTGCAAGCAGTTTGCCCTTGCCTTCTCCAGGCACAGGACAATAGGCAAAATCGAGATTGGCAGTATCCTGGGCCTTGCATTCAGGCCATATATCTGGGTTAGTCAAAAGTTTTTTGAGACGATCGACATCGTGCTTGCTGTCTATCGCTTCGAGGTTGGGGCCGCAAAAAGTCGTAACCCCAGTCATTTTATGACAGGCCAAAAGCAAATGGCACACGTCATCGCCACCGATGATGATCTTAGGTGCGGCAGCTAGAGATCCATAATCTATCTTGTCCAATAGAGGCAGAGCGCCAAAGCCTCCAGTCAACGCCCAGATACAGGCGATGCTCTCGTCTTGCAGAGCCAGATTAAAGTCACTGGCGCGATCTTGATCTAGGCCGGCACTAAATCCATGTGTAGCGGATGCATGGGCGCCTACCTGAGGCACCATGCCCATCGACTCGACTACATAAGCTGCACGTGCCAGCAAACCGGGACGTGCGGCCCGGCCCGCTGGTGCCAATATAGCGATCTTATCCCTGGACTTGAGTGCTCGTGGTCTTGTCGACACAGGCAGCCTCCTCGATCTTGAAACGTACTCCGGCCATGGTGGCAATCAGAGAGGCCCTGACTCCTAGAGGCAGGGTGATTTTTTCGGCAGTATGGCCAAACCTCATGCCAAAGACTACAGGGATACCTAGATCTCCGAGTCTTTCCCTCAAAACATCCTCCAGGCTATGGTTGAGCGTGAGAGTATTACGCTTGCTGCCTCCCGGTCGGCAACCGGAACTGGCACCAAATATGATACCAGCCGCCTGGTGGAGCTTGCCTGCTAGACGCAATTGGCAGAGCATCCGATCGATATTGTGAGGTTCTTCGTCTACATCCTCGATAAAAAGTATCTTGCCTCTCGTGTCGATCTCGTAGGGCGTTCCCATCAAGCCTCGCAAAAGCGTGAGACAGCCACCAGTGAGGGCTCCTTGCGCCTTGCCCTCGGCAATGATCATGCGATGAGGGGGGTAATGCTGGCCCCAGACTTGCTCTTCGGGAGGATCGGTGACAAGGCCGATGCTGCTATTAGACATGAGCGCTTTTTGATAATAGCTGTATGTATACGCATTTTCATACATCAGATTGAGGGTAGGTCCATGAAAAGTCACTAGATTTGACTTTTGATTGATCGCCACCAGCAATGCCGTTATATCGCTAAACCCGACGATGATCTTGGGATTGGCCGCTATAGCCTGATAATCCAGAAGATGAAGGAGCCGACTGGAGCCGGAACCGCCACGCAAGGGAAGGATAGCCTTGATCTCCGGATCGCAGAAAAAACGCATGAGATCCTGAGCCCTTGCCTCATCGCTGCCAGCATAGGAGCTGTAGGAGGCATTGAGCCCTAAAGATAGACGATATTGCAAACCTAGTTTTTTAAGCCAGCCAAGCGATGTATTGATCGTGCCCGGCTCGAACGCTGGCGAGCTCGGGCTCAAGATGCCTACCGTGTCGCCTCTTTTGAGGACATGAGGCTTGTGGAAAGAGGTGGAATCATCCATGAAATTAATTGTATACCATGATAAAAAGCATAGTCTAAGGCAAAACTGCTATATTACGGTGGTCGAACAGCTAAATAGAAGAACGAACGCATGCTCGAAACTCGCAAAGCCGACACTGGCACAGACGCAGACAAAAACATACTCCTGGGCAGATTTAGCTCTGAGCAATTGCATTGGCTGGATAAAGCCCGCCAATTTGCCCGCGCCGTATCGCTCGATGAGGTTATGGCGTCCGATCGCGACAATGTCTTTCGTCGCGACATGTTTGAGGCAGCCTGCCGTGAGGGATTTGGCTCACTGCCATTCAATCCCCAGTACGGTGGCTCGGGGGCTGACTATGTCAGTTTTTGCCTGATAAACGAAGAATTTGGTAGGCGCTGTCTACCTGTCATGAGCTCGCTCGGAGTGCATGTCTTATGCCAGGAGCCCATCAATCGTTTTGGTACGCCAGAGCAAAAAGAAAAATACCTCCGTGGCAGTTCTGACGGTACATATTTAGCTGCTTTTGGCCTGACCGAGCCCAACGCCGGCTCCGATACTGCAGCCATCGAGACCACAGCCAGATTAGCGGGCGACCATTACGTCCTCAATGGCACCAAGACGTTTATCACATCAGGTGCTAGCGCAGACTATTTTATCGTCATGGCCAAGCTGATCGGCGAGGCAAGCCAGGATGCCACCGAAAGTGGTGCAGCAAAGCGTGGTGGCAATATCACCGCCTTTATCGTCGAAAAAGACTATCCTGGATTTTCGATCGGTCAAAAATTTGACATGCTCGGCATGCGAGGATATTCGACTTGCGAGATAGTCTTTAGCGACTGCCAGGTACCTAGCCACAATCTCCTTGGACAACACGGCGAAGGCCGTAAGGTAGCCTTATCTTCCCTCGCCAAAGGCAGAGTGACGATTGCGGCTCAAGCGGTCGGCTGGGCTCAAGGAGCACTCGACGCTCTGCTGATCGAGCTCCAGAGGCATTATCGCGATGGCGATCTCACCCTTGCCAACGAGCTCAACGGCATGGCGGTCAAACTCGGCGATCTGGCTGTAAAAGTAGAGGCAGCGCGTGCCTTGATATATCAAGCAGCTCGTTTTGTCGACGCAGGCGAAAGCAATGTATCGGTTGCTGGCATGGCCAAGACCATGGCTACGGATACGGCCATGCTGGTCGCGGGCCAGGCCATCGATATGCTCGGCTCAGATGGCCTCAAAAACGAACTCTTGCTGGAGAGGATTTTTAGAGACGCAAAGGCAGGACAAATCTACGAAGGTACAAACCAGATCCAACGCATGCTGATCGCTCGCGATTTGCTCAAATAAATAAGGTGATTTAGGCAAGATAGAGAGTCATGGACAACGACGATTTGCTCGAAAATCAAGACGACGCAAAGCACGACCTCGAGAAGGCGGCGTTTAATGCCGCACAAATGCGTACAATCGAAGCCGAAAAACAAACACCACCCATTCCGCCGGACGTAATCATGCCTTCGAGCATACTACCCTTGGCCATGCAAAAAATACGACTGGTGATTGGTCTTACAGGTTTGTTCTATACGGCCCTCACTGCGATTTGCTTGATTGGTGCGGTGGCCATCCTGGCTCCTGATCTTATATATATGCTAGATCGCTCCAGTCCGATCCTGATGGTCATAGCTCAACTTGCTATAGCTCTATTGGCCTTCGCCACCGGCATTGGTGCACTGGCCGTGATCTATTATCAGCCGCGCATCACCAATATACTGGTCCAAGCGGAGGCCGAAATTGATGACACCAGAGACATCGCCTTGATCCAGTTGCAATCGACGCGATTTACCATCGAAGAATTGACTACCAAACTCAAGCATCCTAGCGTGACAGTCGATCTCAATCCCATGGACTATCTGCAAGCCGCAAAAAGTCTTGCGCCTCTACTCAGCCTCATAAATGCCAAGGAACGCAATCTTATGGAGCTCGGCAAGGCTGGTTACAAGGCCTTCCGGGCCATCAAGCGCATAATGAGATGACCAAAACTTTCGACTTTCAAACCTATCTGGCCGATGGCCGCAAAAAAGTAGAAGACCGTCTCAAGCTCGTCTTTGATCAAGAGCGCCCTGCATTGCATGCCTCTCTATATGAAGCCATGTCTTACTCGGTACTCAATGGGGGCAAGCGCCTGCGTGCGCTTTTGTGCTTGGCCAGTGCTCAAGCTTGCAAAAAGTATTCAGTATCAAGAGACAAGACGGATGACCAGATCGAAGAGATGGTCATGCCTCTAGCCTGCGCACTGGAAATGGTGCATGCCATGAGCCTAATTCATGACGATCTACCATGTTTGGACAATGACGAGCTACGACGTGGCAAACCGACCAATCATCGTGTTTTTGGTGAAGCAATGGCTCTGCTTGCCGGCGATGGATTGCTAGTCTTTGCAAATGAATACTTGATCGGCGAAAGTTTGGAGAAAGTTTTGCCACAAGATCTATTAGCAGTCTCTCATGGTTTGTCTCGTGCTCTCGGCCCCACCGGCATGGTCGGCGGGCAGGTCCTGGATATGAGCAATACAGGCAGCGCTGACGGACAGTTGGATCTGGTCGTCCTTGAAAATATACATAATGGCAAGACCGGCGCTCTGATAAGATTTTGCCTCTGGGGAGGCGCCAGAGCGATTGGAGCCGATGAGCTCAGGCTCTCTGCAATGGCCCGCTTTGGAGAAATACTGGGTTTAGCCTTTCAGATCACCGATGATCTCCTTGATGTCACCGGCGATGCGGCCAGCCTGGGCAAGACACCTGGCAAAGATGCACAAAGCAATAAGGCGACATTTGTAAGATTGCTCGGTCTCGACGGCGCCAGAAATAAACTAGAAATGCTGCATAAAGAAGGATCATCCGTCCTGTCTCGAGCATTGGACCAGAACGAGCAGCAAATACTTTCCAATCTCCTTGATTACGCCATAAATAGGATCAACTGACAGGTATCAGGTCTTAGCCAATGGAATCATTTTTATTACTAGCCCAAGCAATCCCGACGACGCCAGATCATACTGACGGCAGAGGTTGGCAAGTGGTGCTGGTCACGATCATGGCCTGCCTGATCGCGCAATTTCTAAAGGTCTTTACCAAACTTGCCACCACAGGACAATTTGATTTGCGCATGGTTGCCAAGACCGGCGGCATGCCCTCCAGTCACTCTTCCTGCACCATGGGCATGGCTATATCGGTCGGACTGATATCTGGATTCAACTCGGTATCTTTTGCAATCGCTCTCTGCCTGGCTCTCATCGTCATGTACGATGCCGCAGGAGTTAGGAGAACAGTAGGATTGCAGGCAAAAGTCCTCAATGAAATGCTCAGCGAACTGCTTTCCGATCACCCAAAATTGAGCGGGGAACGTATTAAAGAATTTCTAGGGCATACCCCTGTAGAAGTATTTGTCGGAGCAGCGCTCGGCTCGGTCATTGCGATACTTTTTAACAACTTGGCTATCCATCAGGGTTGGCACCTGCATTAAAGGGTTGTCATGAGCCAGTTCCCAGCGGTTTCGATGAGAAGATAGTAATACATGACTACTGCATGTTTCCAGTAACTTTGCCGTATAATCAAGGTCTTGGAAAGGGTTGCCATGAAACCTAAATCTTGATGGCAAACTCTAATAGATGTGCGTTGGCTTATTTAATTACAAAACAAAAAATCATCGTAAATAACCGTACCAGCAGGTTCCGTTCAATCAGAAAAGGAGGAAAGGCAGAAAATTTTTGAAAAAGAGTTTTTTGCCGCAAGCTAGATGAACACAACGGTTCAGACAACACCAGCCCCACAAAAAACCACTTCGCCGCGTCGCTCACGCTTTCCCGGCAAAGAATCCGGCTCGGTATCGTTCAACCTGACAGCTCTTGGTCGTCAGTTGCTCAAAGAACAAGCTGCTGCAGCTAGCGTTTCTAATGGCGACTACGTCGAAATGCTGATCCGCGAACGTGCCGGCATGCCCCCACTGCGCTTGCCCCCACAAGCCAAGCAGACTGGCCCCAAAGGTGGTGCCAAGTCCTTCTTCTTCGGCAAAAACCGCGGTACCACTACCGCTGTGTGCGTCACCCCCATGGCTCACAGATTGCTCGACGAACAAGTAGCAGCTTCGCGCATGAGCCGTGGCGACTATATCGAATATCTCCTCCGCGAGAAATCCGGTCTAATCGAAGAAGCATTCAGAGCCTATGCCCAACAGCAAGCAGCTCAAGCTGCACAAGCTCCTCAAGCAGTAGTCCCTCAATCCCAGACCAACTTTGCGCCTCCGGCTCCTCAACAGCCTGTGATCGCTCAAAGCGTCGCTCCCGTTCAACCCACGGTTACCGAATCCACCTGGGCTCAGCCGGTACATCCCACTACCGTGGTAACCGACTGGAACTCCGGCTCCAATCAGTAATCAGATAAAAAGTCCTCCTTTCAAAAAGCCCCTTTCGTAAACTCGAAAGGGGCTTTTGAATATATAAGCTCAGCTATTGCTGATTTATTGCTGAGCCACGGCTCCATTGAGTTCGCTTTGGGTCTTAGCGCGCTGACTGCCATAGGACAGGATAGCTTCTACCTGGCTTAGATAATTAGCAATATACTGAGCTCTAAATCCTCTCTGGATAAAAGCCTCCAATCTCAACCACTCCTTGATCGTATTGTGCAGAGCAGTCACATCCTTGAGGACTTGATCGATCTCGGCAGCTTTGGATCCTGCATTGAGAGCATAAATCTCTTTTTGCACGCTATCGATCTGCTCGACCACATCATTGGTACTAGCCGTGTCACTCATAATGCGCTTTTTGGGATCCTGCATATAGCGATTGACCATAGTGGCAAAATCATCAAAGAGCAAACGCGAAGCCTTGAGCGGCTCCGCCTGCGGTGTCATGACGCAAGGTTTACGATATGGCCCGAGCTTTAGCACGCTATTTTTTTTGTCATCCAGGTGAGCTGCAGCAAACATTGTGGTGCCTAAGGTACCGACCACTCGCGCCTGGTCCATCTGCTCGATCAAGCCGGCCTGATCTAACTGCCGGATGGACAAGCCAGGATAGGCCAGAGCCTTGTCTTGCGTGGACTCGCGCACATAACCGCCAGCATCGGCAAGCTCCTTTGGCGTCGCGACATAAGTCATTGGATTGAGAGTATCGACCCAGCCATTGGCTACCCAGGTTTCCCATTCTTGCTGGATGGCATTGATCCTGAGACGTTTAGGCAAGGCATAGACAGCTGCACTGATACGCACTCCCGGTTTACGTGAGCGCACCATATCCGATACTTCTTTGACAAAGCTGGTAACCTGCAGGGATTTCCAGTGTATCCAGGCTTCTCGGGTAGCATCGTCGAGACGATCCAGAGACATGCCGGTCTCACGTTCAAATTTTGTCCGTCCCAACCAGTTAAAGCCCATTTCTGAGCCTTTGTTGTTGAAAGGATAGCGAATGTAATCGAGCTGAACTCCTTCTACAGGATATTTTTCCAATACTTCCATCATCAAAGACTTGACGTACTGCCGACATTCCGGATTGCTCGGATCGAGCCAGTATTCCGATTGCCTGGGTGGGACGAAAGCACCGGACTGCGAGGCCAGTGCCCAGGCAAAATCGTGAGTACTGAGTACAGGACCTGGGTAATCGGCTTCCTTGCCGATGATCGGATTGTGCTTGTTATTACCTACATTAAAGATCCAGAACCAGGCATGTATTTCCATGCCGTGCTTATGAGCCTCTTCGACAGCCGCACCGAGGGGATCCCAACTGGTAGTCTCTGGATTTTGCACGGCCACTTTGGACGGAAACATGACGAAGCCTGCATTATTGGTTTCAAAATAAACCACATTGATATTGGCTTGTTTTAGCTTGTCGAACAACTTGGCCATGCCCTGCGCGTCGCGGCAAGCAACTATGGTGCCGCGATCCAGCCAGACGCATCTGGCTTCTACCGGCCGCAATGGCATTGCTTGCGCGAAGCCCATGGCAAACTCCTGCCGGGCATTTTGCAGATGTTCGTCTGCTTCGAGAAAACGACGATCCTTGTACGACTCATTAAAGCTTTTTACCTCTGCCAATCCCTGATCGTAATGAGCCTGAATGGTCTTGAGCGGGACGCTAAACTCAGCCTGACGGGCTGTCTTGATGGCTTCGTCAGTACGTTTGGCTAAATAATCCAGTTCTTGGGAGATGTTTTGATAGTCGGCATAACTAATTTGCACCGCTGCCTGTTGTGTGATACCAGGCGAAAGCTCGTCGAGTGCCTGGGTCAAAAAAAGCGAATTGCCGGAGATTTCTCCTTGCAATCCAGGAGCCCAACCCATAAAGATCACGTTTTGATTGCGGGCAACAGCACAACCCAGCTCGCCGCCATCGACTGTCTGCCAGTTAGCCATAGGCTTGCCAGAAGCATTGAGACTCAATTGGCAGGTGACAGAAGCAATGGCAAAATCAGTAGTGAGAGGTAGTGGTTGTCGCGGCCAGACGAGCTTGTTTACTTCTTTCAGAGTTACTTGCTTGCTCGAGCCGACGCCAGCCAATTGAGAGAGGATCTGGCCACCAGCACCAAGCGCACCGGCACCATCAGTGATGACTAGTTTGCCTCCAGCACGACTAAACTCGGCGAGATTGTTTGCTTCGCTTTGAGGCAGATCGATCAAGAGAGGCACGACGATCAATTTGTAGGCAGATAGCTTGGACGGTCCAGCATCCACGTCCTGGTCAGTGAGCTCGTCATAGCGGACGTTGGCACCATCGAGAGCACGTCTAAATACTTTGTAGTCATCATCAAAGGTGCCGATGTGCTGATCCTGATAGGCCTGTGCATTACGAGCGCTCTTGAGCAAAGCCACTGGCGATGCGGCTAGAGCTGAGCTCACACTACACAGGACCAGTACCGCATACAGTGCTGCGATCAGGGTTGCCTTAGACGAGATTTTCACAGAAACCATCCTAGCTGGGGATTGCCTTTTTAGTGACCACTTTGTTTGACCAGTCGATCCAATTGTCGCTTGGTCTCTTTCTTGGCGAGACTTTCGCGCTTGTCGTAGAGCTTTTTGCCCTTGCCGAGCCCGATCTCGCATTTGACTATATTGCCTTTGAAATAGAGCCTCAAAGGTATCATCGCCAATCCTTTCTCCTGGACCTGCGCCTTGAGTCTCAAAATCTCTCGAGCGTGCATCAAGAGTCTGCGTTTGCGCGTAGGCTCGTGATTGTTGCGATTGCCATAATCGTAATGTGCGATGTTGCAGTTATACAACCACAACTCTCCCTCTTCGACTTTTACAAAAGCCTCTTGCAGATTGGCCTTGCCACCGCGTATAGACTTGACCTCGGTGCCGAGCAAAGATACTCCGGTCTCATGCTTTTCGATGATTTCGTAATCATGTCTGGCACGACGGTTTTCGGCGACAGTCCTAAAAAAGGGCTCGTCGCCTTTGTTTTTATTGTCGGCCTTATTTTTGTTGGCCGCTTTGGCTTGTGCCTTGCCAGACATAAAAACCTACATGTATTAAGTACGCAAAGATCATAAGTATAACGAATAAACAAAGAGAGCAAAGCCGCTTGGCAAGCCGCAAAACCTGCTATTATTTGTATGATGATCAAGATACAGCCACTATTTGCAACAGACTCGACTCAGGTGCGAGCCCTTTTGCGCTATCAGCAAGAGCCCGTGCCCTATGAGAGTTTTTGCGCCGAAGAAGGCTACCTGATAACCGGTCTGACTTTCTGGCAACACTATCTGCCCTGTCAGTTGCATCTATCGCCATCTGTCTACGTTGCAAAAGAAGACGGGCTCATTTTGGGCATCATTTCTCTACACTCGTGGGGAAAATCCAAAAACTGTTGGCAGATAGATCATCTGGTGGTGCACCCAAATCATCGGGGCAGAGGCATCGCACAAGAATTGCTCAAATACGCCTTTTCGCTCTTTGGATCGCAGGGCATCAGTCACTTCGTTGCTCAGGCCTCCGATCTCAATCCAGCGGCGCTGGCACTCTTAGCCAATTGCGGTATGAGACGATGCGCCCGTATTACGCACTTTCAAGTGCCGCATGACTATGTGCCGCCTCAATCAGAGATCTCTCTCGAGCAAATGGGCAATTTTCGCCTGGCCCTTCCAGAGGATCAGATAGGTCTTTTCCAATTGCATCAAGACGTGCTCCCCCCCGACCTCCGTCTTACCTTCCAATATATCCCCGAAGACTTTCGCGTCTTTCCCATAAAAGTGGAGAGCCTGGACAAAATGGCTCGCCGCCTGATCAGACGCAAGAGCTGGTTTTGGGTCGCGACCTGCCCAGACCGCAAGATCATTACTTCGGCTTGTCGCGTCACTGCGCACCACGAGGGCGACTACCATCTAGAGTTTGCTGTGCATCCAGGATACAGTCACACGGCACAAGATCTAGTGGACTTTGTCATGGCTATCATGCGCAAGGCTGGCATGAAAGGCATGGTTATCGCCAAGGGCTACAACTATCAGGAGAGCATCCTCCAGGCTCTCGCTCAAGCCGGTCTCGAACAAGTCGGGCAGTTTTCGCTACTTGCTCGTGATCACTGGCTCAGAGCCAAGACTCCACGCCGTCTGACTCTGGATAAAGTCACTCTCACCCCTCTCGGCAACACGGCGATCAATACACCCAGAATCCCCGCAAAAATGTGAAATTTTGCTCATAAGCGCATATCTTTGTAAAGGATTTGCGAAGGACCTCCTCTATACAGGCCTGCATCTGATAGTCTGAAAGGTCGAGCCAGAGATTTCATGCAAATGGAGCTTCGGCAATGTCGTTTCCTGTGTTTTTCACAGGAGATTCGTCCCGCATACAGTGTTCTAGGAGTGTACTGGTGCCTACCATCAATCAGTTGATCAGACGTGAGCGTGAAAGAGTGACTTACAAGACCAAGTCACCAGCTCTCAAATCTTGCCCCCAAAGACGTGGTGTCTGCACGCAGGTAAAGACCACTACTCCTAAAAAGCCCAACTCGGCGCTACGCAAGATCGCCAGAGTACGTCTCACCAATGGCATCGAAATCACCGCCTACATCCCAGGCGTAGGCCACAACCTGCAAGAGCACTCCGTCGTGCTCGTACGCGGTGGCCGGGTCAAAGATCTTCCGGGTGTCCGCTACCACATCGTCCGTGGTGCCCTCGACACCGCCGGCGTCAAGGACAGAAAGCAAAGTCGCTCCAAATACGGCGCCAAGCGACCCAAACCGGGTGCAGCTCCCGCAGCCGCCGGTAAAAAGAAATAATCACCCGACCTTAAAATAGGAAAAGAGAAATGTCTCGCAGAAAAGAAGCCGACAAACGTATTGCCAAGCCGGATCCTGTATACAACAGCCAGCTCATCTCTCGCTTCGTCAACCGCATGATGGAAAGAGGCAAGCGCTCTACTGCTCAACGTGCGTTTTACGATGCCCTCAACATCGTCAAGGACCGCACCAAGCAAGAACCTCTCGAAGTGTTCAACAAAGCCGTCAAAAACGTTACTCCCTTAGTCGAAGTAAAGGCTCGCCGTGTCGGTGGCTCTACCTATCAGGTACCGATAGAAGTCAAACAGACCCGCGGTTTTGCTCTCGCCTCGCAATGGATCATCGCCAATTCTAGAAAGCGTCCGGGTCGTACTTTCTCCGAGCGCCTCTCGCAAGAGATCTTAGATGCCTCAAACGGCACAGGCGCCTCTGTCAAAAAGCGGGATGAGACGCACAAGATGGCAGAAGCCAACAAGGCCTTTGCTCACTACCGCTACTAAAAATAAATGACGCTCCGACAAGTTCGGAGCGTTCTTATAAGTACCGAGAGAAATGTAACGAAAAACACTGTTTTCCGCACTATTTTTCTTTGGACTTTATGAAGGAATACAAGAGGACCGAGTGACGATGCTAGTCTTAAACTCGGTCTGACTGACAAGCAGCTCGCATATCGTCGTTTTATCATCATTATTTATAGGTCTGGAAAATGGATACAGTCAAAGAAAGGAAAGATTCAGTGTCGACAAGAACTGTAAAGCTCGAAGACATTCGCAATATGGGTATTGCCGCACACATCGATGCTGGCAAGACGACCACCACCGAGCGGATTCTCTTCTATTCTGGAATGATTCACAAAATGGGTGAAGTACACGAAGGTACTTCTTTCACCGATTGGATGGATCAAGAAAAAGAACGCGGTATCACCATCACCGCAGCTGCTATCACCTCTTCGTGGAGAGGCAAACAGATCAACTTGATCGATACTCCTGGACACGTCGATTTTACCGTCGAAGTAGAGCGCTCGATGCGCGTACTCGATGGCGTCGTCATCGTGCTCTGCGCTGTCGGTGGCGTACAGCCTCAGACAAACACAGTCTGGAAGCAAGCCAATCGCTACCAGGTCCCCCGTATGATCTTTGTCAACAAGATGGACCGTACCGGCGCCGATTTTTATCGCGTAGTCAATCAGATCAAGACAATGTTGCCCGGCATGCACACCACCTGGGCCAACGCCTATCCGATCCAATTGCCGATCGGTGCCGAGGGCAATCTCAAGGGCGTCATCGATCTGCTCGCCATGAAGGCTCACGTCTATGACGAGAAAGATCCGATGGGTCAAAAATTTGACATCGTCGACATCCCCGAAGACATGCTCGAAGAAGCCAAAAAATATCGCCACGAGATGGTCGAAGCAATCGTCGAAACCGATGATGCCTTGATGAACAAATATCTCGAAGGCGAAGAGATCAACTTCGAAGAATTGCAAAAAGCATTGCGCAAAGCAGTGTGCGACAACAAAGTCATTCCGATTACCTGCGGTTCGGCCTTCAAAAACAAGGGCGTTCAGCAATTGCTCGATAACGTAGTCGATCTTTTGCCTTCGCCTCTCGATGTAGTCGCCATCAAGGGCACCTTGCCCGACGGCGAAGAAACCGAGCGCCATTGCGACGAAAACGAGCCTTTCGCAGCCCTGGCCTTCAAGGTCATGAATGATCCCTTCGTAGGCAAACTGACCTTCTTGCGTGTCTACTCCGGTAAGCTCGCAGCAGGCAGCTATGTCCTCAACGCAGGCAAAGGCAAGAGAGAGCGCATCAGCCGTCTCGTCCAGTTGCAAGCCGACAAGCGTACCGACGTTGCCGAAGCCTTTGCTGGCGACATCGTTGCTGCTGTAGGTCTCAAAGACACCACCACTGGTGACTCGCTCGCTGACGAAAAAAATCCCGTCATCCTCGAGTCGATGACCTTCCCTGATCCAGTTATCTCGGTTGCCATCGAGCCCAAGACCAAGGTTGATGCCGACAAGCTCGGCGTATCCCTCGGCCGCCTGGCCGAAGAAGACCCGACCTTCAAAGTGCGTGTCGATCATGAAACCGGACAGACCATCATCTCCGGCATGGGCGAACTCCACCTCGAAATCATCGTCGATAGACTCCTCAGAGAGTTTAAAGTCGAAGCCAACGTAGGCAAGCCTCAAGTTGCTTACCGCGAGACCATGAAAAAATCCGTATCCAAGGCTGAAGGCAAGTTTATCCGTCAGTCGGGTGGTCGCGGTCAGTACGGTCACGTCGTATTTGACATGGAGCCCAACGAAGTCGGCAAGGGCTTTGAGTTTGTCAACAAGATCGTTGGCGGTGTCGTACCCAAGGAATACATCCCTGCTGTAGAAGCCGGTGTCAGAGACACCCTCCACGGTGGCGTACTCGCTGGTTATCCCATCATCGACGTCAAGGTCACCCTCGTTTTTGGTTCGTACCACGATGTGGACTCCAACGAAATGGCCTTTAAGACAGCTGCCTCGATGGGCTTCAAAGAAGGCTTCATGAAGTCCTCGCCCATCTTGCTCGAACCGATCATGAAAGTCGAAGTCGAAGTGCCCGAAGAATTTATGGGCGACGTCATCGGCGACATCTCCAGCCGTCGTGGTCGTGTAGAAGGCATGGAAACCGTCAGCCAGCAATCCAAGGTTAAGGCTCAAGTGCCTCTGGCCGAGATGTTTGGCTACGCTACCGATATCCGTAACAAAACACGCGGACAAGGCACCTTCACCATGGAATTTGCCCAATACGAAGAAGTACCTTCCAATATTGCCGATTCAGTGATCACTGCCAGAAAAGAAACCGCAAGATAATATCTTGCTGGTCCATCCTTTGAAAGGGCCGCGTCGCAAGACGTGGCCCTTTTTAACTGATTGAGTTAGGATATTAGAGCATTCTGGAGGGGTGATGAAGTACCTACATTCGGGCTATATCCTATTTTGTCGCGAGGCAGACTACGAGGATAATGGGCGAGTCAATGCCCATGGGCTCTTTGATCTCTTTGTCGAAAAAGAGCTGCCGGCAAAAATGGACTGCGTATGCGTGGTCGGCTTTGGCACTCCTTACGAACGCCGCCAGTACAAGGGTCTGTTTACGATCGAAGATCCAGACGGCAATCCGATCTACATAAAAGACTTCAATGCCAATGACCCGAGCGATATTTTCAAGGGTCACTACATTTTTCGCCCCGAGCTGACACTAGTAAAGCAAGGGGCTTATTCGGCAAAGGTTGCCCTTCTCAACTGGAAGGACGACACCATGTGGGATTGCGAAAGAAAATTTTGGACCATGGTGGAGAGCGATGCCCCGCCAGACCCTTAAGCTGGATATTTAAAAGCCTAGACCAACCAGTTTTGCTTGAGCTCGCCTAGCACGGATCTAAAATCTACATTGGCTCTCAATAGGCCTTCGGGCCCGACTGAACGACTGGGATAAAAATCGGCCAGTACTCCGCCTTTGACTTTCTGTCCCAATAAGAGCATAAACGAAGCGCCACCATGATCGGTGCCTTTGTCTTCGTTGAGATCGAGCGTGCGGCCAAACTCCGAATAGACGACAAAGACTGTATCGCCATCAAAAACTGGCCAGAGCGCAGCAATCAGATTGTTGAGTCGCTTGAGCGAGCGATTATGCGCCGAACGCAAATGTTCGTGGTGATCAAAGTCATTTAGATGCAAGACCACGTGCGAACGCTTGCCGGAGGCTTCTTGCTTTTTGATGCTGGCAGCCAGATCCTGCACCGTATATGGCTCTTGGTCCAAGCCAGACTCAAAAAAATAAACCTGACCATCATTAGAGATATCGGCCTGCACATCGATGGCCCGCGTTGGCAAGCCTGTCCAGCTAGTCTCGCTGATGCGATCAGGTTGTCCGGTATGCCAGATCTCGCTGGCTCTAAAATGCGAGTGACTGGGCCGACCATAACCAACGGCAGGTAAGACAGCCATTTGCTTTGCTTCAAAGATCGAAGTCAGGCTGCTCAGGCGCTTATTGATAAATAGATCGCTGGTCAATGGATACCAGTCATTCCGAGCAACGGCCTCTTTGCCTCTTCGGGCATAATAAAGTTCGCTGCACGCCGCATTGCCGGCAAGAAATGTATTAAAAACATCGGCTCCACCGGCTAGGTGGATAGAAACTATACGGCGTCCAACTTTGAATCGATCCAGACCAAAGTCAAAAGAGCTCAATAATAGGCCCGTGCTGAGCAAAGACTTGAGAAACTGCCTGCGACTGGTGCTTGGCATTTTGCTCCCTTTGCGATCCGCTTGAGAAAGGGCAAAAAAAATTGGACAGTACTGGATTCGAACCAGTGACCCCCACTATGTCAAAGTGGTGCGCTACCAACTGCGCCAACTGTCCACGATCACCTGAACCAAGATATTTTACATCGATATCAGGCGAGCGAATTGATTTTGATCATGCTTTAAGCAATGCATTTAACAAATCAAAAATAAATAGGCGGCACCCAGATTCGAACTGGGGGTAGGGGTTTTGCAGACCCCGGCCTTACCACTTGGCTATGCCGCCAGGCATATCGCAGCCTTCTCAGGTGATTATAGATTACACTCAAATCGACGATCCGTCTAAGGACTGGGCCATCAAGTTATTATTGTTAACGATAGGCCAGGAGCGATAAGTGCAAGTTTCGATAGGCGAGAGATTGTGGCAAGCGATACCGACTCTTTTGATCGTGTCATGCCTGACGTTTTTTTTACTGCGCGCCCTCCCCGGCGACCCTATCGACATCATGCTGGGCAATGCTCAAAAAGATCTGGCGCCACAAGCTTTAGACCAGGTAAAAAAAGACCTGGGCCTGGATAGATCGGCTCCAGAGCAGTATTTTTTGTGGCTGGCAAGCTGGATTCAGCCACAAAGCGACAATGCAGGCCTGGGTTTTTCCTATAAAGACGGCCGCCCGGTCAAGCAGGTGATCCTCGAGAGACTGCCTTTGACAGTTGGCCTGGTAGCTCTGTCGCTTATCGGGGCCTTCACCCTTGGCATTTTACTGGGACTCTTGCCACCTCTATTGACAGCCATGCGGTTGGGTCTCCTTGCTGAGTCCATACAGGGTGCATTGACCTTCCTCTATGCAAGCCCAAATTTTTGGCTGGCGTTTTTGTATATCTGGTATTGCGCAAATACAGGTCTTGCCACCCCTCTCCCTCTAATAGGAGATCTCGCCGATTGGCAGATGGCTCCACTGGTGGTGCCTGCCCTCTTGCTCGGAATACGGCGAGCAGCCAAGATTGCCCTATTTATAGGCAGCCAGATGAAAGACGAGATGCTCAAACCATATTACGTGCAGGCCATGGCCAAGGGGCTTTCACCTGCTCAAATCCTGACGAGACACGTACTAAAAAACTGCATGCTCCCCATCATACAAATCGCCGGCCTATCATTACCGGCCTTGATAGGAGGGTCCGTACTCATAGAGACCATCTTTGCCCTACCTGGCATGGGGAGATTGTTGATCGAGTCTGTCTTTGGTCGCAATTATCCAGTAGTTATCTCGCTCACGGTGCTCTACACGAGCATGGTGATCGTATCCAATCTCGCCGCTGACATTGTCAACACTGCAGCCGATCCCCGATTAAGGGCTTAGGCATGCACCCTCTTTTCAAATCTAACCTCAAGTTTGTCCTCGGCTGCACCATCATGGCTCTTATGTGCGGCATGGCAGTATTTGCAGCAATCAGTCCGGATTTATCCATATCTACGACTTGCAACCTCGCTCAAGCCAATATCAGCCCTCTGACAGATCAAAGACATCCTCTAGGCACAGATGGCCTGGGTAGAGATCTAGCCGCTATGCTTGCTTCTGGGGCCCAGGGATCGCTCTCCGTGGGTATTTTTGCGGCAGTCGGTGCCACTATTTTTGGCAATCTCTGGGGAGCCATCGCTGCAATCACCGGAGGATATGCCGAAAAAATCGCCATGCGCATCGTCGACGCTCTATTGTCGATACCATCCATAGTACTATTGCTCTTTGCCAGTAGCTTTATCGCCACTCCAGAAGCCACACGCACTCTACCGGCGGCCTTGACTGCCTGGCTTGGCGTCACGCCCTACAGTGATGGCCTTTTGCCCTATTGCATCGTGATTACGACCATAGCCTCCACCACCTGGCTCGAATCAGCACGTATCTCTCGCGCCCGAGTATTGGGGATCATGCAGGACGAATATTACCAGGCCGCAATTGCCATGGGAGCCGGCAATCTGCAGATTTTGAGCCGGCATCTGCTACCTGCCCTGAGGGGCATGTGGGTCATCGAAGCAACACTCTTGACGGCCGATGCACTGATCATGGAGTCCGGTTTGAGTTTTTTAGGTCTTGGACTTGGCGCCACCACACCAAGCTGGGGATCCATGTTACAAGTCGCGCAAACCTCCCTGCTCTATGGCAATATCTGGGCGGCCATACTACCTGGTCTGGCGATCGCCCTGACCGCCCTGGCTGTTTATATGCTCGGCCGCAGTTATTTGAGCTTGATTGAGCAATAGTTTAAAATCAAGATCTGATTATTATTGAGACCAACCCAGGATCAAAGAGATGGCAGAAATGGCAGAGACATCATATCGAGCAAAGACATTGACCACCATGGCGATTGCATCGAGTCTGATGGTTTTGCTGACCGCTTGCGGCGGCAATAGTGCCAGCTACGATAGCGGAGGCATGCGCCAGACCTCTGCCGCCGGCAAGGATGCAGGCAAAGACAATCAACATCTGATCTATCCTGGCGCCACTACATCTGGTGCTCAAGCCGCAAAAGAAGAAGGCAAAGAAGGCGATTATGCCACTTACATACAGTTATCTTCAAAAGATCCAGTCGAAAAAATCGCCGATTGGTACGAAAGCACTCTAAAAAAAGACGGCTGGAATGTCGAGCGTACCGAAAACATGGGCAAATTGATACAGATCAATGGCAACCGCAAGCTCTCTGAGATCAATGTCACACTCAATGAGGACGAGTCGGCCAACTCGACCATATTGATCAGCGAAAGCTCTTCGGTCGGCGCAATCCCGGATGACGAGACAGTCGAAACTTTTAAGCCCAACAAAGACGTGCCGCCTACAGACTGAGCCGAACGGGCTACAGTAAATGAGTGAGTGATTTGACTACTAGCAACACATCCAGTCATATCGCCGAGGTGATCGGAGCCTCGATCACCAGCTTCAATGCGCAGGCTTATTCGACCATAAGACCTCCATTTGGCTCCTTTGTAAAAGCCATGTGCCAGGGCGATCATCAGGGCTTGGAGATCTTTGGCGTGGTATTTGATGTGGTGATGAGTCCACGCGACCACATCCATAAGCCGCGCGCGCTAGGCCTGACACGAGAACAATTACGCTCTGAGCAGCCGCACATATTTGCCCTATTGGAGACCCAAATAAAGGCTCAGATCATCGGCTATAGGGATGTCCACGGCAGGATCCATCAACATTTGCCTCCAGGACCGCCTGACATACACGACTTTGTCGATGTCTGCGACAAAAGCGAAGTCAAGCAATTGTGCGCCTCTTTCGAATACCTGCGTCTGCTGGAGGGGGCACAAGGTGTGCCGGTCGATGAGCTGATAGCCGCCAGCCTGCGAGAAGCTGCCCGAACAGCAAGCACCGATAAACAAACGGAGAGGAGCTTTTTGCTGTCGGCAGGGCGCAAGATCAGCCAGCTGTATCGTAGCGATTATGAGCGCATGACGGCCATCATACGCAAAATCAGTCCGCAATGACTCCTTTAGGTTTGTCCACGCGCATATAGACATAGATCGCCACTGAAACAATGGCGATCAGAATAGTCGAGACAGCGCTGCCAAAGGCCCAATCACGCACGAGCAAAAACTGATTTTGGATGAGATTGCCCATATACATACTCTTGCCCCCACCCATGAGATCTGGCACGACATAATCACCGAGAGCGGGGATAAAGACCATGATGGCACCAGCAATGATACCGCCCCTCGTAAGTGGCATCAGCACGTCTTTGACTGTGGCTAGCGGGTGCGCGCCCAGATCAAAGGCCGCCTCGATATAACGCCTATCCACCTTATCGATGGCGGTGTACAGCGGCAGGATCATAAAAGGCAGGTAGTTGTACACCATGCCCAGCCATACGGCAAATGGCGTGTACAAGAGCGGTGGCAGGTCCTGCCCCATTCCTGCTGCTCCCCACAGATGCGCGATGATGCCGGTTGGCCTGAGGATGGTGATCCAGGCGTAGATGCGCAAGAGACTACTAGTCCACAATGGCAGGACAACAGCCAAAAGCAATAGTGATCGCCTGGCAGGCCTGGCCGCAAAGGCCAACCAGAGGCAAAAAATATAAGAGATCACTAAAAGAGAAATGGTAGTGATGGATGCAAGGCCGACCGATCTAGCAAGACACTTGAGATATGGTCCCGAGACAAAGCGTTCAAAATTGTCAAAATGCCAGAGATATTGGACCCGGCCCAAGTCATCCCGTCCTTGCAGACTAAAGACCAGGAGGATGGCAAGGGGCACAAGTACAAAGACCCCGAGCCAAACAATAGCCGGGGTGGCGAGGATCAGCGCTCTTTCGCCATATTTATTTTCATTTCTGGCGTCCATAGTGCTTTATTATTTCATCAGCAGCCAGGCCTTGCAGCTCTTTAAGGAAACAAAATGCGTATTATCTACCTCGGCACACCCCAGTTTGCCGTCCCCACTCTCAAAAAGCTCATTGATGAGCCCGGAGTGGATGTAGTCGCTTGCATAACTCAGCCCGATCGACCGAGTGGCCGCGGCAACAAACTACTGGCCCCCCCGGTCAAGCAGACAGCCATCGAGCACGGTATACCGGTCATGCAACCCGAAAAACTTGCTCGCTCGCCAGAGATCGTAGAAGCCATGCGCAATCTAAAACCAGATCTCATCGTCATGGTGGCCTTTGGCCAGATACTAAAAAAAGAGGTCCTCAATCTTGCGCCAATGGGTGTCATCAACGTGCACGGATCGCTTTTGCCCAAATTGAGAGGTGCCGCACCGATCAACTGGGCGATCATCAATGGCGATACCGTAACTGGTGTCACCACCATGTATACCGAGGCAGGCGTCGACACAGGACCGATGCTCCTCAAGGCCGAGATCCCTATAGACAAAGAGATGAGTTCTATCGATCTGACCGAGATCATGTCTCATGTAGGAGCCGATCTTTTGATCGCCACTATCAGAGGTATACAGGATGGCTCGGTCAAACCAGAGAGACAGGACGACTCAAAAGCCACACTCGCCCCGATCCTGACCAAGCAAATGGGCAAGCTCGACTTTGCTCTATCCGCTGAGCGCCTGCACGATCTGATCAGGGGACTCAAACCCTGGCCTGCTACCACAGCAAAATTTCGCGATAGCGACCTCAAGATAATCGAGACCAGATTATGCCCTCCATCAACTCAGGTCCCAGGCAGATCATTACAAGATAGACCCACAGGATCGCTCGCCATCAGCTCGGACGGGCAGCATCTTTATGTAGTCTGTGGGGAAAGCGATAAAAATTATCTAGAATTGACGGTGGTGCAACCGCCCAACAAAAATCGCATGAAGGCCAGTGATTGGGCGCGTGGGCAAAACCTGAGCGATCAGGATGTTTTACAGTAAGTTTTATATGAGCGATTTTACATGAGCACTAAAAAAGGCCTGGCATCGAGACGTTTGGCGCTCGAGATCCTGATCAAGATCGAGCGCAAGGGTGCCTACACCAATGTGATCCTAAAAGAATCACTCGACGAGCATTCACGCAAGCTCAACGAAAAAGATCGAGCACTCGTTACTGCCATCGTACAGGGCGTACTGCGTAAACAATCGACACTGGATGCCATAATCGAAAAGGGATCCAGACATCCAATCAAAAAGATGCCGATCCCCCTCTTGTGCAATCTACGCACAGCCATTTATCAAATAGACGAGATGCAAGTCGAATCCCGCGCCGCGGTAGATATCGCCGTCGAATTGGCCAAGATCACCGGCCACAAGGGTCAAGCGGCCTTTGTCAACGGCCTCTTGCGTAACTACTTGCGGCAAAAAGACGGCCAGCAAGCCGAAATCACCAAGAGCAATAGCCCTGCCGATCTGGCCATGGAATACTCGATGCCACCGTGGTTGGTGTCGCGATGGCACGATCGCCTCGGCCCTCAGGAGACCCGCAAACTGCTTGAGGCCAGCTCCCAGCCTGCGAGGCTGACTATCCGAGTCAATCGTACTGCTATCGAAGCTCCCGATTTTGCCAAAATCCTTGCCGAAAAGGGCATCAAAACAGAGCTATCACAACTATCGCGCGATTGTCTTATCATCGATCGCTCTACTGTGTCCGGATCTGTCGCCAAGATCCCCGGTTTTTCTGATGGCATCTTTAGCATACAGGATGAAGCAGCGGCCTTTGTTTCCGAGATCGTAGCGCCCAAATCGGGCGATCTGGTCTACGATCTTTGCGCCGCCCCTGGTGGCAAAACAATGCATATGGCAGAAATGATGGACGGCAAAGGTAAGGTAGTAGCTTACGACAAGCAAGAAAACCGCCTGAGCCTGATCCGTGACAATCGCCAGAGACTGGGCCTGACTAATGTGATGGTCGAAAAAGCCGACTGTACCAGGCCTATCGACGTGCCGCCAGCAGACAGGGTGCTCGTCGATGCACCTTGCTCAGGTACTGGTGTGATCAACAAGAGAGGCGATATCAGACTCAAATTGCAGATGTCCGATATAACCGATCTAGCCGAGATCCAAAAAAAACTCCTCGACAATGCTGCCAATATGCTAAAACCAGGCGGCAGGCTAGTGTATTCGACCTGCTCCATCGAACTGGAAGAAAACGACGAGGTGATCGATGCATTTCTCTCCAAGCATCCTGGATTTGCCCTGCAAGATCTCACAGTAGATCTCGCTCCAGAAACAATCCAAAAATTGCAAAATCTTGGATTGATTGAGGAGGCCAAAAGAGGCAAATTGTACTTCCTCCCCTCACGCTTTCAATTTTCCGGTTTTTTCATCGCTTCGCTCAAAAAAGCCCCCGTAGACCAATCAACCTAGGCCGTATAATAGGCATAATTTGCATCTCTTTCACGAGGTCTGCCCGATGATTTTCATGCTCATGGCATTTTTGTTTCTCGTCTTGCTCTCATCGATCAAGATCGTCAAGGAGTACGAGCGTTTTGTAGTCTTTACCCTGGGCAAGGCTGATGGAGTCAAAGGACCCGGAATAATTTTCGTTCTGCCGATCATACAGACCTCAAAAAAAATCGACCTGAGACTCGTGACGATGTCAATCCCTATACAGGAGATCATCACGCGCGACAATATTTCGGCCAAGACGGCCGCGGTCTGCTTTTTTCAAGTCGTCGATCCTTACAAGGCGGTGGTCAAAGTCGAAGATCCTTTTACCGCCACCAGCCAGATCGCTCAGACGACTTTGCGCAGTATCCTTGGCCAGCATGAGCTCGACGAGCTCCTCTCCGAAAGAGACGCGATCAATGCCAAACTGTCAGCCATTATCGATCGTCAGACCGAGGGCTGGGGCATCAAAGTAGTAGCCGTAGAGGTCAAGGATGTAGAAATACCTGAGGGCATGCAGAGAGCGATGGCCAGACAGGCCGAGGCAGAGCGCGAAAGACGTGCCAAGATTGTTGCAGCCGAAGGCGAACACCAGGCAGCCGAAAAACTGGCTCTGGCCGCCAAGGTCATCAATGACTCACCAGGTGCCATGCATTTGAGACAATTGCAATCAATGGTCGAGGTTTCTGCCGAAAAAAACAGCACCCTGATCTTTCCCATCCCCATAGAATTAATGCAGTTTGCCAATATGGCAGCCAACAAGGTGCAGGTACAGCCTGATGGTAGCGCCAAGATCAAGCTAGACCCAGAGCTGCAAAAAGAAAAACAGCAATAATCTAGCTTTTTAGACTCTGCAGATATTGCGGCAATGTCATATCCCTGGGCTTGGACAAGATCCAATGGAGCCCCTGACCGAGAGCTGAGTGCAAAGTCTCGATCGACAAATCGTCGACTCCATGTTCAAAAATCAGTCTATAAGGCGCGACGTTTTCGCCATACCAGATAAAGACATGATCTTGATTGTCTTTGCCACGACCAAAATTGATAAGCAGGTGATCGAGCTCCGCTGGAGGAGTGACATCGATATTGCGCAGGTATTCCAGGGCATGATCGAGTCCATTGACCACATCAAGACCAGCACGGTGCTTGCCAAACAGTCCGCCTTCTTTAAAGGACTTGCCCCGTAACAACACCAAATCGCTCGAGCCAGCCCCCCGAGTGCCTTTGCGGGTATAAGTCAACCAACCTCTAAAGTCGCTGGCGCAGGGCTGGGCCAACTGTAGCCCGACTTCATTGACGATTTCTTGCAGATAGAACAGAGATTTTTCACTTAAAGGCCGCTCTGCATCTGACTCCGCTCTTTTTATCTGCTCGCGAGCGATGAGCTCAGCTTCCATTTCAAGTAATCTTATGTGCAACATTTTATAGCACCCAATGCATTTCACGTGCCACCATCAACAGTGCCACACAGACGATCAACAAGCCAAATGCTTGCCTGAGTCGAGCTTCGTTGGCGGCAAATGCGATCTTTGTACCGATGAGTGAGCCAGGGATGGCTCCGAGAGTCATCATCGTGGCACTGCCAAGATCTACATGGCCCTGTCCAAAATGGCTGATCGATCCAGGTATAGATATCAAAGCGACGATCAAAAGAGATGTGCCAAAGGCTTGCTTGACTGGCATATTATAGGCCGCCAATAGTATGGGTATGAGGATAAATCCTCCGCCCACGCCAAAAAAACCAGAGAGCAAGCCGGTCACAAGCCCCACAGGCAAGGCAGAGGCCAGGGTGTAATGCACTTCAATGCTGTTTGGCGCCTGGTCTTTTTGGGCGGCTTTCTTTTTGAGCTTTTGACTGAGGCCAAAAAAAAGATCGATGCCGGATATAGCGATCAAGACTGCAAAGGACAGCATCAGTTGCGACCCACCGACGTATCTGGTCAGGTAGGCTCCTAGCAAGGTGCCGGCAATAGCTGGTAGAGCGAGCATCTTAAAGAGCGCAGTATCGACTGCTCTCAGTTTGTAATACTTGTAGGCACCGCTCATAGATGTAGGTACGATCAGAGCCAGAGTGGTGCCGATCGCTAAATGAGGCTCAAATTGCAGGATCAGACGCAAAAGCGGTGTACAAATGATACCGCCGCCAACACCAAATGTCCCCGAAAAAATGCCGGTAAAAAGACCGATGGCCAGACACTCGATAAGGTGACTCATCAGTGCCGATCACATGTAAGATGCAAGGACACGGCCCAGATCTGGATTTTGGACGACCATCTGATCAAAATTGGGATTTTTTGTCAGCTTTTTGACGATCGCTCTATCCTTGCGAATGGCCACATAAAGCCCTTCGGGATCAAGGGTGACGACACGCACGGCATGGGGATTTTTGACCAGTTCGATGGCGGCACCCCGATATTGAGTGATACGCCTGCAGGTGTAATGATCCATCTCAGCGATCCGATCGATATGCTTGTGCCTTGCAAGGATCTTGGCAGCGCTTGAAAATGAGCAGATGGATGCGACCAGCTCCGGGTCGGCAGCAACCATCTTGTCGAGCCAGGTATAGGCTGCGACGCGACGTGCGGTTGCAGCATCTCGACGTACGATCCGCGCCGAAACTGTGCCCTGCTCCGATGGCATCTCTGGTCTCAGAACAGGCCCTTGGGCAGCATCACTGGCGAGAGCAGCATGCGAGCAAGAGCTCATGGCTGCGAGCTGCATCAAGATGGAAATAGCTGATCTCGAAAAAAGTCTCATCACACTGATTTTAACTCATTGCAGCGCCAATATCAGATAAGCCTGCGCTAAAATCTTGGTATGAATCTCTCAGCCTTAGCTCAGGGCAACGCCCTCCTGACCAAAAAAAATCTAGAAAATCGTATCAAGGCCATGACAGGCGCCAAAGTCATGGTTGTGGGAGATCTTTTGATCGACGAATTGGTAGAAGGCAAACCGGAGAGGATCTCACGCGAAGCACCAGTCCTCATACTCGAGCATGTAGAGACATTGATGATCCCCGGTGGTGCAGCCAACACTGCAAACAATGTCACGGCTCTAGGCGGGCTGTGTCATGCAATAGGTGTATCCGGCGACGACTATTACGCAGACAAACTGGCCAGCGTACTCGAAAAGCACAAGATCACTCACGCTCTCGTCAAAGATCCGACCAGGCCCACAACGGTCAAGAGCAGAGTGATTTCCAAATCACACTCGCTCATGCAGCAACTCTTGCGCATCGATCGCATCAGTCACGAGATTATTTCACCTGCCATCGAAAGACGGATCATCGAATTGATCTGTGATGCCATAGAGACTTGCGACACAATCATACTCTCGGACTACAAGAGCGGTGTCATCACTGATGGTGTCATAGAGGCTGTACGATTGCATGCTAGACAAAGAAAAACCATGGTCATCGTCGATGCGCAAAATAGATTCGAGAGATTTCACGATTGCACCCTGATCACTCCCAATCAACCGGATGCAGAGGCCTATACACGCATTGCCGTAGAGGAAAGAGATGATCTAAATGCGCTGGGAGCAAGGATGCTCGAAAGAGTACAGGTTGGAGCCTTGCTACTGACCAGGGGTGGCGAGGGCATGGCTTTGTTTGAGAGGGGCAAGGCTCCGGTCGAATTGCCGGCTTTTAACAGATCAGAAGTCTTTGATGTTACTGGAGCGGGCGACACTGTAGTCGCAACCATGGCGCTCGCGCTCACCAGCGGTGCAAGCCTGGTAGAGGCCATGGCGCTGGGCAATCTGGCAGCGTCCATAGTGGTACGCAAACCAGGCACAGATATCACTAGTCAGGCCGAAATGATCGAGCATCTCCATAAGCTGGAGCTATCAGACTGACATGGTGCTCCAGTGCTCGCGTAGGTTTTGACGTACGCGGGCGTAGACCAGATCGTCCTTGTCGTCAAATTTGCTGATCGACGCATAAAATTCTTCTTGATGGCTGATCGGCAATTTGAAAAGCGATTGACAGACCCTGTCTGCGCATTGATCAGCTTGCTTGCGGATCGACTCGATATTTTTATCGTTTTCACGCACCATATCCAGCAATTTAGCCTGTTCGAGAGGATTGGTCTGGTCAAGATGCAATTCGGCATGAAAACTCGATGTCGCATCCGAGTCCGATCTTTCGTGCTTTTGATTGGTAAGAAGATTGTTTTCTATCTCAAATTGCTTTGCCATGATCTTTAAACTCTCTCTTTGGGGTGGTGTAATGATCTACCGAGATTAAAGAAATCTTTGACAAGAGCCTACGTATAAACCGCATACAAAAGATTTGGCGGTAGAATTTGAGACGATGACCTCCATCTCACCGCAAAGCACCCTCCCAGAGCTATTAAAGATAGCCAATGACAATCATCTTGGCTTGATCAACTTGCCTGATGAGGAAAAGGCCACGCTTATCGCATGTATAAAAGAACGTGGCCAGCTCGAATTAGAATACGGTGAAGAGACCCTTTTTGAAAAAGTCCGAGTCGTAAGGCGAGTGACAGGGGCTGTGTCAATTTTTTTTGAAAAAGACGAACCCGAAGCAAAACCCAAAGCCAAGGCCAAACCCAAGGCCAGTAGCGAACCCAAGGAGAAATAAATTGAGCCAACGTCGAATGAGTCTGATCGACATGACCATCATGGCTACAGCTCTGGCATCCATAGCCGGTTTTGGCCTGGCCAAAGCTGGCATGGCCGGAGTAGATCAAACAATACAGGGCTCCGGCAAGGTCAATATCGATGTCTATCTCACAGGCCTAAAGACCAGAGACCTCAACTTATTCAAGGTAGGCGACACCTCTTCGATCACTATCCGCAATCAGCCAGTACAGCCACCTATGACCATAGTCAAAGTAGATCACTGGCAAAAGCAAGTGTCCTTTCTCAGTCCTGACGGCAAAAAGGCCCTCGCCTTTGCCGATCCAGCAAATGCCATCGCCCATGATTTTGTCGTCACCGTGCAAGACACTGCAGATAGGACTAGCGATGGCTATGTGATCCGCGGCAATAAGATCAAAGTAGGCAACCAGATCGAGCTCGAATCATTTAAATACAGGGTGCAGGGTGTTGTCGTGGATATCAATCCAGCCGACAAATCCAAATAATGGCCGTTATAAAAAACACTATAAAGGACAGACTAAATTGCTGAGCAAAATGGTCCAAAGACTGGACGACGGTATGTCGACTGCCATCCAAGACTCTATCTTGCTCAGACCCTTGATGCTTTTTGCCAGCAAAATGCGAGGTCGGACGGCTCATTCGGTCTGGCCTAAGATGGGCAAGTTTTTGCAAATCACTGCTTTTGCTCTGACTGCCCTGATGCTGGCTATCCTTGCCTTGCCGCAATTTGCCAATGACAAAGAAGGTCTGGCCTTGATCGTAGCCGCAGTCACCGGGCTCTTTTGTCTTGGCCACCTCATGGGCGGACCGCAAAGCGAAAGTAGAAAGCCATCATATATAGATATAACTGTGCTTGCCTTCGTATGCGCCAATGTCATCTCAACTTTTGCTTCGCATTATATGATCGAAAGCACTAAGGGACTCGCTAAATTGGCGGTCTATGCACTTGCCTATTTTACTTTTACGTCTATCTTGTCCACTGACAATAGACGTCGAACCCTTTTATTGCTTTCCTCTGCCTGCCTGGGAGCATTTTTTGTCTCTCTCTATGGTCTTTATCAGTACAAAATAGGCGTCGCTCCACTGGCGACCTGGGAAGATCCGACTCTAGAGTCCAAAGGCACGCGCATCTATTCGACTCTAGGCAATCCAAATCTCTTGGCAGGCTATCTCATTCCCCTGATCCCAATATCAATGGGGCTGACAGCGATTGCTCTTAGCGTCAAACAAAAAGGCCTCAAAGCACTGGCCTTTATCATCGCTCTTGGTGTATCACTCACCATAGCTTGCGCAACCCTGCTGACAGGGTGTCGTGGCGCGTTCATCGCCCTTGGCGCCATGGCTGGTACGACTTGTTTGATCATTGCCGGCAGTATTGCCACTAAAAAGCCCAAATTGATCCTGCCGACTATTTTGATCTTGCTTCTTCTTGGAGCTATCGGTGCCCTTGCCATTCACTTTCTTTTACCATCGATAGAGACCCGCCTATTGTCGGTATTTTCAGGATCGGAGCACAGCTCCAATGCCTACCGCATGAATGTATGGAGGGCTTCTCTCAAGATGCTGCAAGAAAATTGGTGGTTTGGGGTTGGTCCAGGCAATACCACTTTTAGATTGGCCTACGGTCTTTATATGAAAAGCGGGTTTGATGCCCTGGGCACCTATTGCGTCCCCCTGGAGATTATTGTCGAAGCCGGAATAGCAGGATTGGCCGCTTTTGCAGCTCTGCTTGGAGGCCTTTTCGTGCAAGGACACTTGTTGTTTTGGCGTGGAGACCTGACAGCGAGGATAATAGGTCTGAGTCTCTGCATAGCTCTGGTCGGCCTTTTTGTGCATGGCCTGGTGGATACGGTATTTTATCGACCACAGATCCACTTTTTATTTTGGATGATCGCTGCATGTCTAGTGAGAGCCGAGATTAAATCTTAAATCCAACTCATATTATGCGTGGCGTTTAATGTTTCAGAGGGAATATTAAACACATCTAAACAGCGGAGCTCGATAAATTACATAAAAAGTCTAGATTTTCTGGGTTCAAACGACCTTGACGGGTTGCCAAGATTAGAGGACAATCATTAATGTAGTTTAACTGGGTTTAAGCTTTTTCTTTCGGTTTCAGTTAAAGGCATCTCTCGTTTGATTCGAATTTTTTTGGAGGATTTTCCTATATGAAACTGCGTCGACAAAGAGGAGCAACGCTAGGCCTCGTGGCCGCGTGCGTTTTCCTCGTTATCATTGTTGGCGTCGGCTTCTACTTCTTATCGAAAATCATCGGCGGTGGCCGCGAGGTCGCTAATGCGACCGACGCTGGCGCATTGAACGTCGCCAAGCAAGCTTTAAGAAGAGGTGCCGTCGCGCTGAACGACTTAACCATCTTTAACCAAGGCATAGACCTGACCGCCGAATTTGGTGGCTTGTCCGATCCTCCTAACTCAGGCACCATCGACCTGATCACATTTAATAGACTCGTCGCCCAGGCGCTACTCGTCGCCAAAAACGCCGAAGCCATGTCTAGCCCTGCTGCCGAAAGCAATGCAGTCAAACTGGCCTCAGTCGTCAAAGACATCGGTAGCAAGCTACGTGCCAACCTGGCTGACGATACCAAGTCGTCTTTCGGAGATCTAAAAAACGACTTTAACAGTCTGTCCAATCAAAACAATACCAAGATGTGGAACGGCAACAAGGCCACCATCTCCAAGCTGCAAGCCGGCTACATGAAAGAAGGCGGCTCTACCAACGTCTACATCCCTAACGAAGTGACGGCGCAGTGGTCCAGCTCTATCAGCAATTTAGCCAACACTGCCAACCAATCCAGCAAAATAGACCCTTCATCCAAGTACATTGCCGGTTATATACCGTTTACCGTCAAACTCGGCAATAGCACCGTAGAGTTGATGGGTGTACCTGTATTGCCACAGACCAAGACCCACTTGGCTGACAATAACAAGTTCACCACCAACAATCCTTCGGCTAACGCAATTGCTTCCGCTATTCCCCCCAACTCCTGGAAGACAGACTCTCAAGCGATCGATGCCAAATCAGGTGCACTTGGTGGTGCCACCGCCTGTGCTATCGTCGGCGTTATCGATAAAGAGTTTCAGGCCAATATCCCTCGTGGATTTGTTCGCATCCTCAACAACGCCTCTGCTGAAAAAGTCAACGGCCAACCTCAGGGCATTCCTGTGTCCGATGGCGCCAACGACATCTTCAACAATGAGTTGTTTACGCCTACCAGCCCCGGCATCTTTTCTTCGAGCAATGGTGTGTTTACCACCAATGTATCCGAGCTAAATGCCTGGTCCAGCTACAACCAGACCACTACTGGCGCCTCCGGTCACCAGGCTGAATGGGAAGACGAGACCCAATACCCTGACTCTGCCAAGCATGGCGCAGGCGATCCCTCGATCTGGGCCAGCAAAAATCTCAAGAGCTACCTCGACAATCCGAGCTCGCACTCTCTGAGATATGGCCCCGGCAAAGGACAAACCCCGACCGAAGCCCAATTGCTCGGTATCACCAGTAGTGTCAAGCACTGCGATCACACCATGTACGATGACTCTCTGTCTCCTACAGACAAGTGCGTCACCGACCTCGACACCTGGGCCAAAAACTACGGCCGTGATATCACTGGTGGCGGCAGCGCTTCCAGCGCTTATGACGGCGATGGTCTCTCAAACGTAGAATTTATGAAAGCCGACCTCCTCGGCAAGATCTCCGGAAGAGCCGGCGGCAAGTTTTGCGCCACTGTTGGTGTAGGACTCCAGCCCTCTGGCCTCAAAGCCTGGAAGGACGACAAAGGCAACAACTGCCTGCCCGGTACTCCCGGATCCGGCAAGCCTTACACCAAGGGTGCCTATGGTGCCGAAGTCTTTGTAAACTATCTGGTAAACGGATCTCCTGCCGAACTGATCGATCAAATGGATAACTGCACCAAGGCAAATATCTACACCTCGATCACCGAACGCCTGCAGCAAGTCGACAAAAATATCAAAGAGAGCGACGTCAGAGCCAAGATGGCTTCTGTCAAACTCGATCTCGGCGATGGCGACTACTCGCTGACCCGCAACAACAATGGTCCCAATGTCAACGGCAAGCTCTATCTCTACGTAGAAAACGGCTCGCTCAAGATGGGCAAGCAATTGCCCTGGTCCGACAGTGCTCTCAATGCTCCTGATGGTGCAACCACTAACGGTACAGGCGGCGCCAAAAACTGCCAGCTCTCGTATCCGCTCAACCACTACGCTGTTAATACCGAAAAAGGTATCGGCGGAGCGCCCATCGGAGATGGTGGCTATTACGAAGTTCCTTTCACCCAAGCAGACAACCCTGGCATCAAGGGTACCGACTCCGCCGTATGGCAGCCGGGCTCTGGATTCAACAATCTGCTAGGCGAGCTCCGCTTCGAACAAGAAGTAGAAGGAACCAGGTTCTGCCGCCCCAACTAATTCGAATCGCAAGATCGAATGAAAGTCCGAAACCAAAACCGATAGAAGCAAAATGGTCTCCCAAAAAGGGAGACCATTTTTGTTTTCTAAGCCTGATATCATGGATTCGCGTTTCAATCTAGTCCAATCGAGGCAATAACAATTAGATACCTCTGGAGTGAGCACATGGCTTCGGCATTCAACACCAAACCCGCTATTGTCAAGCAAACGTTCTGCATCATAGCTTCGCTGGCTGCACTGGTTTCGATGGCAAATACCCAGGCTCTGGCTCAATATAACCAGCAAAAAAATCAGTCTATAGCATCGCCGCCAGAGTCTCTCAAAGAAAAAGTATCTCTCCCTGATATTCCGGACTATACTGGCCAACCCAAATTTATCAGCGGTTTTACCTATCACGTGCCCAAGCAGGGCCCATCGTATGTGATGACCTTTAATGTAAAAGAAGACCGCAATACAGTCTTTGAATGGTGGAAGAACACCCTGCAGATGTATAAGTGGAATATGCTGCACTCAGGCAATGGAGCCATGACTGCCACAAATAAAGATGGCAATATGGTGACCATACAGATTTCTGGACCGGAGTTTACTCCCGAAAAGCTCTACCGAGCCAGCTATCAGATCAGATACATCCAAAAAGAAAAATAACGGCTTTACGCAGCACTTCGGCCGGCAATTAGGCCCAGCTTTCTTGCCAGTACCTCCTTGGCAATGACCTTTTGACAACGCCCCTTGACAATAAAAAGATTCCTAGTGTTAACCCTATAGATTTTGTGCAGGTCAAGTAGATATTGTTATCAATGAGGCCGCCGTCTCGACTACCCGCGAGAAAGATTAACCAAGCCCAACGGCGGCAATCCATTACTAATCAATAAAAGAGGCCGCATCTAGCGGCCTTTTTTGTCTCTATATTAAGCAATGCTTATCGACTAGACGACCGGTCGAGTACTAGTGCTTTAATAGTAAAGTACCGGTTTAACCATCAGATTCATTAATAGGCCGGTCTAATCAAAAAAGTGAGGCGAACCATGTTCAACCCAAGCAAAAAACTCGTAGACGATCTGACATTCGGTCTGGATGACGAAGTTTTGTCGGGCGCTTCTTCCTCACGCCACAATGCCTCAAGCGAAGAAGACGAAGACATAAAATACAGTCCTGATGCCAAGTTTAAGGCGCTGCCTCACCAGGATGAGACCCTGGCTATTTATCTAAAGAGCCTGGGACGCTTTAAACTGCTGACAAAACAGCAAGAAGTAGAATTAGCCACGGCTTATAAGAACGGCTCCTCCGAAGCCCGCACAAGGCTCACTGAAGCCAATCTCAGGTTGGTGGTCAATATCGCAAAAAAATATGTCAATCGTGGACTGTCCCTGCTCGATTTGATTCAAGAGGGCAATCTGGGACTGATGAGAGCAGTCGAAAAGTTCGACCCGTCAAAGGGCTTTAGATTTTCGACCTATGCGACTTGGTGGATACGTCAAGCAGTAGTGAGGGCAACCCAGGAAAAGGGCCATACGATCCGCATCCCAGTGCATATGAGCGAATCAGTACAAAAACTCAATCAGGTCAGCAGAGATTTCTTTAACCGCGAAGGGCGCACACCCTCGCCCGAAGAACTCTCAGTAGAAGCCAAGCTGGATCTCAAAAAAGTGGTGGCACTGACGACATCCATGCAGGAGCCTATCTCGCTCGACCTCTCATATGCCGAAGAAGGCGAGGGAGAAGCCCTTATCGATCGTATGGCGGACGACAATGCTTCTACCGATGGCAAGGCTACAAGTGAGCTCCTCAAAGTCGATCTGGAAGCCGCCATGAGCAAATTGGCGCCACGAGAAAAAGCCGTCCTTTCACTCAAATATGGTTTAAACGGTGGTACCCCCATGACCATACCTCAAGTGGCACCATTGTTGGGTTTGAGCGACGATCGCACCAGACAGCTCGAGTCTAGAGCAATGCAAAAACTCAAGCATTTTGAGCGGACCAGTGCTCTCAAAGACTATCTCAACTAAAAAAAAGGGGCTCTGACGAGCCCCTTTTAATTTTGACAAAAGGCTCTAACGAGCTCTTTTTAAAACTCGGCTACTAGTCCAAAGCAGGCGATCAAGAGGATGAAGGCAAAATACAGGATAAAGAACCAGGTCCACCTGTAGATAACGTCTACTTCTGTGAGTTTCTTATTGTTGGCAGCCATAATAAATTTAGATATCCTCGTCTCGTTTCTCTAGATTATTTCTTGTCTTCGCCTTCGGCTTGCTTGGCCTCTGCTTCCTTTACTTCGGTAGGATTGGCATTGCCAGGGGCACCAGCGACTACTTCTGGATTTTTTTCAGAAGGTGCTGCAGGTGCAGGAGAGGCTGGGGCAGCCGGTTTGGCGGCGGCAGGAGCCGGAGCAGCAGGCTTGGCAGCAGGTGCATCGGCCGGCAGATCACGCACAAAAGCTACAAACTCTTTTGCTTCTGAGATAAACCTATCGGTCTGAGGACGAGCCAGCCAGAGAGCAAGGATGCGTCTGCGGTCGACATTTTTTTTGAGCATCGGTGGGCGGAGGCCCAGCAAGCGATCTCTGATCATCTTATTGCCTTCGCGATAATAGCAGTCACCGATCTGGCAACCGGTCACGATCACACCAGCGGCACCAGCCTTGAGAGCTTCTTCGATCATGAGAGGCTGGATCATACCGGAGCAAGGCAGAGAGACGACAGAGACGCCATCGACTTCCTTGCATTCGCCACGCTCGTTGCAAACGCCATTTAGGTCTGCAGCTCGCTCGCAAATCAGAGTGATTACCTTTTTGTCGGACATGAGATCTACCTTTTATCCTTAGTTTGCTTTGATTTTGATCGGTACTTTGTCTGAGTGTGGGTCTGGATTATTTTGCTTCGGCAAGAGCCTTGATCTTGGCCTTGACGTCGGTATCGAGCAGGTTGGGCAAATCGATAGCGTCAAAAGCGCAGGCGCCCACACAAACACCGCAACCAGAGCAGCGATATGCCTTGACGGTAGCGAGGAGCTTAAATCTCGATCCGGCTGGAGCAGGGACCATCTCGATGGCGGAGTAGGGGCAATCCTGCGAGCAGAGACTGCAGCCGGTGCACTTGTTGAGTACGACTTCGGCGCTCTCGATCGGATGGCTCGCTTTGTAGAGCTGAGGCAGCGGCACGCATGTGAAAGCGATGGCACCACCAAGGATCAAGACCCAGTACATGCCGAGATTCATCGAAGCCATCATGGCGTAAGGCCACAAAAAGAACCAGTCGATCTCAAAAGAAGTGGGCATCGAGTTGAGGTCAGCCATCTTGCCCGAGGTAATCGGGTAGAGGAAGACAAAGACCAGGAGCACAGCAGTCAACATGTAGTTGATAGCGGGTGGCGGAGTGATGACCGGACGGGTCATACGCACATAGTGCATCCACAGGCCAAACAATAGTGAGAAAGAAAGACCAATGTGGATGAAAAGAAAATTGGAGAGGGTCAGGTTGGTGATGGCAGTGCCATTGAGAAACCATTTTTGCAAGCCTTCGCCTACGAATGGCAAGGCGCCCAGGGCGGAGACAGTCATGCGTGTGAGGATCAGCGAACGCTCGTCCCACACGAGATAATAACCAGTCTGCCCGATAAAGAGAACCAAAAAGAGAAGAGCAACCCCGGTCACCCACTGGATCCAGCGGTACTGACGGTAACGATCGGTGATCCAGACACGGAGAGCGTGCAGGACGATAGTGAGCACCATTGCATCGCCAGCATAACGGTGGATGCCGCGAATAACTGCGCCCATCGGCAATACATTGGTTATGTAATTGACCGAAGTCCAGGCATTAACCAGGTTTTCAGAGAAATAAGCGTTTTCGATGGTCGGGATATAGTATGCAAAGAGCAAGAGTCCCGAGATAAAGAGTACCCACAGATAAAATTGCGGGAGGGCACCGTGATAGTAGAACGGGTTGTACTTACTGGTGACGACCGCGTTGGTGCCTTTTTCGATGGCCAGAGTGAGGTCTGTCAGGCCTTTAGGAATGGACGTGTACATTTAATTAGCTCCCAGATCCGCTTAATTACTTTTTGACCGGCAAAATTGTTTTTTCTTCGGACTCTTCGCGACCAATGGCACCAATGCCGATGGCAGCTCCGATCATCGCGAGACCCATGACCAGGGCATAGGCATAATCGCCAAATCTCGTCTCGGCTCCGGCCTTTTTGAGGTGGGCAGTCCATTGTGTGCTGAGGTCGCTCACCGCAGCATAATCCGGCAGGCTAAAATTGAGATTGGTTGCCAGCCATCTGAGCCATTCTGGCCAATTATCAAACTTGGCATTCATCCCGAGCTCGGCCCATGGCATCAAACCAGTAAAGGCCAGACAGGCCAATGCTCCGGCGACTACTAGAACCAAATTAATCGTCTTGCCCACGGTTAATCCTGTCTCCCTATTTCATTTACGTTTATTTTTGCTTGTCTCTTGGTCAAAGTCTCGTACATCTTGTCAAAGAGCTTGATCGTACGAGTGCGATTGCCCTTGGCTTTTTCTTCGGCATAGATAAAAAAGGCCTGCACCACCACCAGTGCTAGAGTCAAAAATACTCCGACTGCTAGATAAGCGATGGCATCCATAGTCAATGCTTGCTGAAAGCGCCTGTGACCCTCAAAAAACCAGGAAAGGCTGACGACTGAGCAAGCAAAGACAAAGAGCTTGAGCGGCAGTTTGACCTTGAAAGGAGCTATCTGGCTCTCTTTTTTGAGGTCAGTCTTTTGTATGCGATTGCTCTTATACAAAGTGCCGTTCACGTCTTTATCTATCTCTTTGTCTTTCTCTTGCAATATCAGGATCTCTATGACCTAGCTCTTGTTTTGGGCAGCCTTGGCTTGAGCTATTGCCGCCATCTTGCAATCAAAGGCTCCATAGAGCGAGATGACTGCTGCGAGGGCACCACCGATCATCCACCACCAGTCGTTTTCGGGCACGGGCATCGGATAGCCTTTGACCACGCCTGGTGTCAGCCTGTCGACCATGGTGCAATAGTCCCAGCACCAGCGGTTGTTGACCATAAAGTCGAGCATGGAGACATAGACCGGGTGAGGCCCCTTGACTGGATCGGCAAACTTGACCTGCTTGTACAGATTATTGGGCCCCTCAGCTGTTTCAAAGGTCGGAATGACCTTAGCAATGGGGTCGATGACCGATGTCGACTTGACGATCTCGGCCAATTTGATGATGTCTGCGTTGCCGTCTGGCTTGCCTACCTTGGCTTGATAGCCAGGATCGAGCAGTACAGGGTAATCCCAGTAGCCCTTGTTGACCGGAGTCGTGCCATTGGTAGGGTGCATCTTGCGGACGATGGCCTCTGCTTCTTCGGCAGACTTGCCCATAAAGGGACGTGCCATCGCATACAGTGCACCATGGCCGAGCGGATCGATAAACATCTCGGTCTTGGCCATAAAGAAATACACGCCAGCAAAGAAGGTCTGGATCAGAGAGACGATGGCCATGATTGCGCATGCCTTGACCAGTCTTGCCTTTTCGGCGAGATTTTTGTTTTTGATGATCAAATAGGCCTGCCACATGACGCCGACGTTGATCATCAGGTAGAGCGAGCTCCTCCAGATGGGCGGATCAGTGTGGATATTGGCTACGTTGATGATGATCAGTACGCTAAATACAATCCATTGCATCGCCCCCATGATGGTGACCATCAGGATGAAGGGACGCTTCATGATGTTCTTTTCGGGTCCGGTCATCCAGGCATCGAGAAATGGCAGGAGTATGACCGAGACAGGGATGACCATCGTGATATAGGTAGCGACCACGGGCTCCAGATATTTGTACATCTGGTAGAGACCGAGGAAGTACCAGTCGGAAAGGATCGGCAAAGGAGTGACGTCCGGATCGGAACGTGAACCCTGAGCAGCAGGTACGGCGATTGCGACAAAGGCGATCATCAATATGACGATGGAGCGCTTGGTCCAATTGAGCGGTACGCGGGTATAGGCATTTTTAAAGAAATAGAGCTCAACAAGGATCAGAGGGATCAGAGAGAAAGCCATGTGGATCGAAAAGAATCGAGTGATGGTGTTCTGAGTGATCGCGGCTCCACCGCCCAACAAGACTTCGGCAGTATTCCAGCCTAGGTGCAAGGACTTGTAGAGAGGCTGGTAAAAGTCGCCCATGATGGCAAACTGGTCCATATAGGTCGGAAATGTCGCGAATACCTTGGTAGCCCAAAATGCGCGCTGGTTCCAGATAAGCAGATATCCAGTCAGACCGGAATACATCGAGAGCAACAAGGTCACCAGGGCGATGGCGATATTGAGCTCTTTTGAAGGCTTGTAGTCGGCCATGATAAACATGCGATAAAGACGCATGGTGGCAGCGATGATCATCGCGTCGGCACCGTACTTGTGCATGCCGCGGATCAGACCGCCGACGGGTATGCCGTTTTGGATGTTGAGGATGGAGTCGAAAGCAGCCGACTTGGTAGGCACGTACCACATGATGAGCAAGAGCCCAGTGGTCATGACCAAAAACCAGACGAGATAAAAGATCGGTCCCAGAGCATAAAAGGGATTGGTCTTGGCTTCGGCCTGGTGGTGCTCGTCAAAGATATCGATGTTTTTGATTCTGGTTTTCAACCAGTCGGAAGCAGAAGTGAGCGAAGCCGAGATGGCTCCGCCAAAACTCTTGTCCTGTACTGTGCTAGGCAATTGAACCGGCCTCCAACGCGACTACCTTGTATGCTCCGCCTTCTTTCTTCACTTCAAATTTGCGTGGCGGACGGGGAGCAGGGCCCGAAACCACCTTACCGGCCTGAGCAATGTCATAGACGCTCAAGTGGCAGGGGCAGGCAAATACCGGACCAGCCGGCTTAAAGTTGTAACCCTTGGCGCATTCTTCGGGGTCTTTGACAAAGTTAAAGATGCAGCCGAGGTGCGGACAAATACGCGAATAAGCAACCACGTCGCCCGTAGGCAGTTTGACGATGAAGCCAGGGATCTTACGGACTTCCTTGCCTTCGGGATTGTACTCGACGTACTTTTGGTTGAACATGAAAGGCAGACAGGTCCACGGATCGGGAAAATCCTTGTCCGTGAATGTCGGAATCGGCGGCTCTGCTTGGGGCTGGTCGGATTGACCGAGCACATCAAGAGGCTTTAATGTTGGGCGCAGATAGCGCAAAAACGGAGATGCGAGAAGACCAAATGTCGCGGCCAAAGGCAATGCCGCCACAGTCTTCAGTATCGCCCTTCTTTTGACCCCTTCTGTCATAGTTCTTATCCTTGATTATTTGTTCTTTGAACCGATTGTTTATTTCATTTCTTGCGGCTTGCTTTCGCCGGGTGCGCTGGCCGCTTCCGCCTTATCCTTGAGACCTGCTTCGTGAGTAGCGGCTTCGGTCTTGTTGGATTCGTGGAAGTGCCTTACGTAGCCGACGAGCTTCCAGATATATTCTTCGTCAAACTTGGCCTTGTTACGTTTGTCTTCCTTGCCCAAAAAGTTAGGCATGCCTTCCCATTTGATACCGTTGGCAATGTGATCCCAGAGAGTATCGTCATCACGATCGTAAAAACGTGGGAAAGATTGGAAGTTGGCAGGCAGAGGCTGAAGGACGTTGCCCTTCATCAGAGGTCCGTTACCATAACCTTTTTTGCCGTGACAGACCGCGCAGTTAGCACCAAATACAGGGTCAATCACGCCAATCTCTTCATCCGTAAGAGGAGGAGTCGCTAGAGACCTTACATAAAAGACAAGATTCCAGATATCGCTGTTTTTGAGCTTGTCCTTGACCAGTGGGTGATTGCTCACGACAGGGCCATGGTTTTCGATATTGGTATCGAGTTCTTCGCCGGCGGTAGATTTGACACCACTGGTGATGAACTCATATTGATTGAGAGGCTTTTGCTTGCGCGCCCAGGTCTTGTTCGAAAAATCGACAGTAGCCTTGCCGGCGACTGGCTTGCCGTCGGCTCCGTGGCAGGCTGCGCAATTTTGCGAGGCATAAACGCCCTTGCCGTCTGGGATAGACGGGTCGTCGTTAGGCCAGATCGGTTCGTTGTCGCCGCGAGTGACCTTGGCCGAGACCAGACCGTCCTCGGACGATGGCAGAGTAACTTTGTTTTCGCCGCAGGCAGTCAGGCCGACCATGATTGGTACGAGCACGAGAGCAAGGGTTTTCAATTTGCTAAGTGACATTGTCCTCTAATAACCAAAGAAGGGAATCCAGGAAACCGCAGCGTAAATAAAGATGAGAATGAAACATATCACCAGGAAGGGCGGCGGCGCGCCTTCGCCTATGCGATATTCAGACACTACTTCGTAGTGCCCGTCTTCCGCGTTGTTAGCTTCTTCAGCCATTTTCCAATCCTCTCTTTATGTGCTTGCTTCTTGTTGTCTAAGTTGCTCGACTGCGGCCTTAGCCTTGGCACCGAGTACCAGGTCTTCCGAATCATCGAGCATTTCAAACTTGACTGATTCGAGGTCTTCAAATTCGCCATTTCTAAAAGCAAAAAAGATGCCGACCAGAGCGATGATAAAGAATAGTCCACAGACACCGAAGGCTATGTATAGTCCGGATCCGAGATCTGCTCCGTTGAGTACGCAATTAGGACACATAGGACCTCCTTACTCTTTACCGTGGTGCGGTTCCCATTGCTGTCTGGTCAGACGAGGCAAGTGGATGGGTTCGACGACATTGAGCTTGTCGAGGCTATCGACGACTTCTTCGTGCTCCTTGGGCAGGGTCTTGAGATAAGCGACGAGATACCAGCGTTGCTCCTCCGAGAGGACTTCTTGGAAGCGAGGCATGCGAGTACCGGTTACACCCTCGGAGATCCTGTAGAACCAAAACTCATCAGGATATTGCTTGTAAAAATCGCGGGTGAGGTTTGGTGGCTTCTTTTCGAGAGTGATGGCATTGGGGCCATTGCCTCTGCCTTCTAGACCGTGACAGGCAGCGCAGTTTTGGGTGTAGATACCACGACCGGCATTGGCTGCCGCATCGGAGTTGGTGTCGACGCTCTTACGTGCGGCCAGACCACGTCCCTGAGGAGTGGTGAGGAGATATTCGTCAGGAGCCTGCACAAAAGAAGTGACTGAGCGCTTGTTGCCGAGAGTCTGGATATAAGCGACCAGATCGTTCATGTCTCCTTCGGAGAGATAAGAAAACGACGGCATGATAGAACCGGGTTTGACCTTGCGGGGCTCGATCAAGTGGGCCTTTTGCCATTCGGAAGGGAAGCGTCCGCCTTCGTTGGTGAGGTCGGGACCGGTACGCGCAGTACCCAATTGGTGCGGGGTTTCATAGACATAGTCGCCTTCTTTGACGAGCGGACCATATCCACGATCTTGTATACGCGTAAATTGAGTGTGGCAGTAAAAACAACCTTCTCTTACATAGATCTGACGACCACGCTTGGCGTCTGCGACCTTGAGCGGGATGGCAGTGTAGTCGTTGCCGCGACCGGAAGGCTTAGGAGTAAAGAGGACCATCGGCATCAACACCGTCGAAAAGATGATGATGAAGAACGTGGTGACGATACCTATGGCACCAAGACGGTAACCGTACATTAGACCTTGACCTCCCGGGCTTTAGCTTTCGCATCGGCCGATGAAACAGTTGCCGGCGTATACAGAGTCTTAAAGAGGTTGTAAGCAAAGATCAATTGACCGGTGACGATCATGATGCCGCTTATCGCTCTCAAAAACCAATATGGTCTGATCGCGAGACTCCACTGGTCGACGGGGAAGCCCATCGCCCAGCCAGCAGATTGGATCAAGCCGGCGGTAGTGAGCGAAGTCATCATCAAGCAGAAGCCCAAAAATTTGAGCCAGTAATGACCTCTGATCAGGCCCTCGCTATGCCAGTTCTTGCCCGTCAAGCGGGGGATGCTGTAATAGATGGCCGAAGTGAGAATGAAAGAGAAAGTACCGAGCAGGGCAAGGTGAGCGTGCCCCACTACCCACTGGGTAAAGTGTAGGTACCAGTTGACCCAACGTGTGGCCTGGAAAGGACCTTGAGTACAAGTGACCAGATAGAACATGCAGGAGGTCACGGCAAAGCGCAAAGGCATGTCGGTAGCCACCAGGCCCCACTTACCCTTCATAGTCATAAAAAAGTTAGTGAGTACGGTAAGTACCGGTACGAGGAGAAAGATGGAGGAAATGACCGCGATGGCCTTGAGCCATTCGGGTACTGGAGATTGGAGAATGTGGTGTGTGCCTGTCGGAGCATAAAAGAGGGCGATGCCCCAGAATCCCAACATGGATAAGCCATGGCTGTAGAGAGGAGCCTTGGTATAGCGAGGGATCAGGTAATACATCATGCCTACGCCGACAGTGGTAAACCACATGCCGAGGATGTTGTGACCGTAAAACCAGCCAACGATGGCGTCATTGAGACCAGGCAAGGCCACGAAGGTCCTCTGGCCGATGACATAGACGAGAGGGAACCAGAAAAGTGAACCAAGAAAATACCAGAGCGAGACATACAGCTTTTTGACTTTGCGCTGCACGATCGTCATATATACGTTGAAGGCGACGAGCACCAGGCCTATAACTACTAAAACGTCGAGGATAGCGCCTAGTTCGGCGTACTCTCGACCTTCGGTATTGCCATTGAGGAGCGTACAAAAAGCGCCGGCCATGACGAGGTTCCAGGCCCACATGGTGAGATTGCCGAGACGCTCGCTATACAGCTTGGTTTTGCAGAGCGTGGGCACCATGTGAAAGATGCCGCCGACATAGCCCATGGAGAGCCAGCCTATGGCTACAGCGTTGACGTGCCACATACGCAGGTGGGGCATCGACAACTGAGGAACGTTCCGAATCAAATCGGGCATCGAAAACTCTGCACCGGCCAACATGCCGGCACCCATTCCCCATATCGACCACCAGAGTGCCGAGATAAAGAAGTTGCGGCTGGCCGAGCCTTCTTGTCGGCTGAATAGCCGGTCTAGCAAACTTGCTTGTGCCAAAGTGCTCACTTAACGGTCATCCTTTAAAGTTTCTTGCAAAGCCGCCCCACCAAACTCAAATTTGGCGAAAGACTTTTCTCAAGCCGTACTGCCTTGATTGAGGTTAGATTTTAGGATACTGACATCCAGGGTTTGGCAGTACTTGCGAATGATTTTTACTTCAAGATGGTGGTCTTGATTTCTCACAAGGGCCAAGAACAGCCGATTGTCTATATAGCGGCAATCCAATGGAGATCTCTTGTATGAGAGATGCACGATTTAAATAACTTTATTTTCACCTTCGACAACGGCATAATTTTTGCCATTGAATGCATTGGCAGCATGGTCGATACCGTTTTTTAGCCAATCCAATATGCCAGCCTCCGAATGTTTCAGAAGATTAACCAGTGTCGGCTGGCTTTCGGCTGCAAAGCGAGAGAGGACATAATCGCCCCTGGTGGCGCCACCAGGATCGGGGCCTACACCAAATTTGAGCCGGTCAAAGCCCTTATCGCCTGACAGGCATTGAATTATGGACTCCACACCATGCTGCCCGCCTGCTCCGCCGCCTTTTTGAAAGCGGAGCCTCCCCAGGTGCAAGGACACATCGTCATGCACCACTATCATCTGGGCTGGCTTGATCTTGTACCAGTGCAAGAGGGCCTGCACTGCTTGCCCCGAAAGATTCATATATGTAATCGGCTTGACCAAAATCACATCGAAGCCACGCAGCTTTGTCTTGCAATAAAGGCATTTCATCGAAGCACTTTGCTTCAATTCGCCTTGAGCCTTTTGCAAGAGATGGTCTATGACCATGAAGCCAGCGTTGTGACGGGTCGAGGCATACTCGAGACCGGGATTTCCAAGACCCACGATTACATTCATGTTAAAGATTATACGTTTTTATTGCGCACCATAATTAGCTAAACTTAGCTGTCGACACGTCTCGTATGGATAAGGCCAAGATGTCAGATCAAAACACACCCAGCTCATCGCATATCCCCTACCTCCCCAACACTGGTCGAGAGAGGGCAGCCATGCTCAAGGAGATCGGCCTGGGCGATTTCGAACAACTGATAGCGCACATACCCAAGGAAATCCGCGTCAAGGACGCCGATCTAGCCCTGGCACCAGGCTTGTCGGAGCTAGAATTAGTCGGTGAGATCGGCAAGCTCGCAGCCAAAAACAAACCGACGAGCCAACAAGCCTCCTTCATCGGTGGTGGCAGCTATCGTCGCTTTGTACCATCGGTGGTGCCGGCCATAGTGTCCAGATCTGAGTTTGCCACAGCCTATACGCCATACCAGCCCGAAGTAGCTCAGGGCAGCCTGCAAGCCATCTACGAATTTCAATCATCCATCTGTCTCTTGACTGGCATGGATGTCGCTAATGCCTCCATGTATGACGGCCCGACTGCACTAGCCGAAGCAGCTCTGATGGCCAGCCGCCTCACTGGCCGCAAGCAGATACTGGTATCGCGGGCGGTTAACCCCGAATACAAAATGGTCACAGAGACCTATGCCGATTGCATCGAATACCCATTTGCCCAAGTCACCATCCAGGGTGGCAAGACCTCGCCGTCCGATCTTGCAGCAAAGCTCACTGACGACACGGCTTGCTTCATCGTTCAATATCACAATTATTTTGGTATCGTCGAGGACGTCAAGGCCCTGGGTCAGATCGCTCGCGATAAAGGCGCCTTGCTGATCGTAGTAACAGATCCAATCGCCCTCGGACTCTACACAGCTCCCGGCGATCTTGGTGCTGATCTGGTCGTAGGTGATGGACAGAGCTGCGGCAACTATCTTAGTTTTGGCGGGCCCAGTGCTGGCTATATTGCTTGCCGCAAAGACTATGTCCGCCAATTGCCTGGCAGATTGGCCGGCATGACCCAGGACAATCGAGGCCAGAGAGCCTATACCCTCACCCTGCAAACACGCGAGCAGCATATACGTCGCGCCAAGGCCACTTCTAATATCTGCACCAACCAGGCACTCAATGCCCTGGCCATGCTGGTCTACTTTACCGCCATGGGTCCTAGCGGGATGCAGGACCTGGCTAATATCTCCTTGCAGAGGGCACATTATCTAGCCGAAAAACTCACGGCAATCAAGGGCGTGAGCCTGGCTTTCGATGCTCCTTATTACAATGAGTTTGTGCTGCAATTGAGCGATGGGCTGAGGGCCGACCAGGTATTGCTGGAGTTGCAAAATCATGGAGTCCTCGGTGGCATCGATGTCTCTGTCAATTTCCCCGAGATGCAAAATGCCATACTTGTGGCAGTGACCGAGATGAACCCGGTCCAAGAACTCGATGAGTATGCGCAAAAACTCGAAATGGTAGTTGCCGACTTGACCGGCAAGTCCTCTGCCAAAAAAGTTTTGACTGTATAATCACCATTTGCAGCGTTTACCCCATAGGTCGATAAGTGACAAGCTCAGTGCCAGAAAAGACAGAAAACACCAATCCCGAATCCGATGCAGATACAGGCTCTAAAGGCTTTATCAAAGGCTTCATGCGCGAAGCGATCGAGCTCGTGCTCGTCACGCTGCTCCTCTTGATCGGCATTCGCTGGGGCATCGCCGAGGCGCGATATATACCATCTTCGTCGATGGAGCCGACTCTACAGATCAACGACCGCCTGATCGTCGAAAAAATCTCCGGCCATCTCGGCAAAAAGATCGAACGAGGAGACATCCTTGTCTTTTATCCACCGCCCATCGAGATGGGAGGCGAAGATATCAAAAACGACCCTCTGCACCTCTTGGGCAGACTCACTGGCCTGCCGTTCTTTCCTAACGATACGGCCTTTATCAAACGCGTCATAGGCGTGCCTGGTGATCGCATCCGCATCCAGGCCAATCAGGGTGTCTATATCAACAACCAATTGTTGGACGAATCCGCCTATATCAAAGAGTTGCCTGCCTACAATCTCAACACCATGGGCGACATAAAAGGTCGCAATACTCGCAACGAATTTATCCAGCCTTGCACCGATCCTAAGGAACAGTCCGCGCCTATCATCGTGCCCTCCGGCAAGCTTTTCATGATGGGTGACAACAGAAATAATTCAGAAGATGGTCACGTTTGGGGATTTTTGGACGAGAAAAGAGTCATAGGCCGGGCATATCTATTAATCTGGAGACGTTTAGAGCCACCGCACTATCCGCCCTCTCTGCAGACCCAAGACTAAGCTAGACCATCTGAGGCTCTCCTAATGGCTAAAAACTCCTCTTCTTCTTCCAAGGCCAGTGGCGCAAGCAAGGCCGTGGCCCAGCCGGGAGCCAACAATTCGGCAAAAAAAGACCTTCGAGAATTTGAAGAAGAACTGGCCAAGCGCGAGATTGCCTTGATCGAGCGCGAGATCAAGTCTCTGCGCCTACAAGAAGAACTGGAGCGCTTGCGGCCATTGTCCGGCCTCTATCGTGTGGTCAAATCTATGGCCACAGAGCGCAAGATGGATGCTCTGCTCGAGACCATCACCAGAGAGACCCAGTCGATGCTCAAATGCGACCGCTGCTCGGTCTTTGTGCTCGATGCCGACAGGTCCGAGCTCTGGACCCAGGTCGCTCAAGGTCTGATAGGGACTCGCACCATCCGCATACCTTTGTCCGGGACAGCCATTGTCAGCCACTGCGCCCGCTCCGGCAAAATCATCAATATCCCTGATGCCTACAAAGACGAGCGCTTTGATCCGGATGTCGACAAAAAGACCGGCTACCGTACCCAGAGTGTACTCTGCGTGCCGATGCGCAATCGCGATGGCATGGTCATCGGTGTTTTTCAAGTACTCAACAAGCTCACTGGTCCGTTTACAAGCGAAGACGAGGACTGGCTCGAGGCTCTGACCACAGTCGCCTCCGGCCTGATCGAACAGGCCCAGGCCTATGCCGAGATCGAGCGCTTTGTCGACAAGACCCTCGAGGTCCTGGCGCAGACAATCGACAAACGCGACCCTCTCACAGCAGGACATTCGGTACGCGTCACCAATTACAGTCTTTTGATGGGTGGCTCGCTCAAGGTCGTCCAGGAGGATCTGGACGTTCTGCGCTATTCGGCCATGATGCACGACTACGGCAAGATAGGCGTTCCCGAGGCCATCCTCTGGAAAAATGGCCGCCTGACACCCGAAGAATACGCCACTGTGCAAAAGCATGCCTCCATCACCTTTGATTTGCTCAACAATCTGCCCTTCACAAAGCGCCTGGCGGCTGTCCCCTTCGTTGCTTCGTGCCACCACGAAAAACTAGATGGCACCGGCTACTATCGCAATCTCAAAGGCGAGCAGATACCATTTCTCTCCCGCATCATTGCCGTAGCAGACGTCTTTGACGCTCTTACCTCAGTCAGACATTACCGCAATCGCATGCCCATCGAAAAAGTGACTGAGATCCTCGACTCGGGTCGCGACAATCATTTTGACAGCGCCTGCGTCGATGCCTTTTACAATCTACCTGCCGAGCAGGTACTGCGCGTCATGGAATCAGAACGGGAACAAACCACATCCGAAGACGTGTCTGTACTCAAAGCCGTCAAATGGAAGCGCATGGTCGAACTCGTATCAGGCGCCACTCCCAAGCGCGGCGAAGAAGACTTTAAAAACGTCTTTGACCGCATGTACAACTTTGGCCTACCCGAAAACTACAAGCCTCTGGACTGACAAGTGCACTCAAGATATTTTGCCTTAAGCCTGATCATCGTCTTAGCCTTTTTTTCAAATCAGCATATGGCGCAAGGCCAAAGCCCGATCGGCAGCGGCCGACCGCTCAAACCTATACTCGATCACAATAAGACAGAGCTCCCATCCACGCTTGATCCAGACGAAGCCTCACCACTGACCGAAGGCGACATCCCCGATACAAGAGAAGCACCCAAGACACCGGTACGCATCCGCATGGTCGTACCACAGATGAAACGCTCTATAGTGGAGCTCAAGGCCTACCCCTATCGCACCCGCCCACCAAGGGTATTTAACGAAAACAAGGGACTGCCTGTCGAAGAATTTGCCGTCAAGGACATGCTATTGGCTTCTGGCTATCAAGCTAGATTATCGCTGGAGAGACCCTATCCCATGGGCGGTTGGCGCTGGCAGTATGCTTTTCGCAATGGACTCAAGGCCTCAGGCATGGGTGTGCCTCACACTATCGTCGAGCAATACGGCTGGGCCAAAAAACTAGCACCCTATGTAATACCAGAGTGCCGCCGCATCAATGCCATCGAGGAAAAGCGCGCCGCCCGCTATAAAGAAGCCGTGGCATTATACGAAGACAATCACCGGGAAGAAGAGCTTGACGCCAATAGGCTAGGCAACACGACCACGCCGATCAAGCTGGAGCTAGCCAATCAAAACAAAGAGTGGGCCGGCAAAGTCGATCTTGGAGCAGGCGAATGGTGGGTGACTGGCACTCACAAGACGCCTGGACTCATTTATTACTGGCAAGAATACCTCAAGATCGAACCAGCCCCAAAAGGCACGCAACCTGCCGAATTGCTGCTCAAGCTGGACGATAGTAATGCCCTGGCCATCACTGGTGGCTGGTAGCAAATTATTTATTTGTCGACCTGGTGCACGATGACCTGTACCGTCGGCTTGGCCGACAGTCTCGATCTTACGGCCTTAACCACAGACTCGCGCACCACCGATCGCAATGCTGTGTGCGCATCTATCATGCCTTGCTCTCGATCAAATGATATGAGCGCGCGAGAGAAAGCACGGTCTACGGCTTCCTTCACAATCTCCGGCATTTCACCTGAGAGCTCCTCCCACTGCCTGGAGAGTTGAAAACCAGAAGCACCACATTTGATATCAGGCTCGGCCAGAAGATTGCCAGACTGGTCGACAGTAAGTCCAACTGTCAGTATGCCCTCGAGGCTCAGAGAACGTCTCTCGTTGACAGAGCTGGTAGTGACTCTCTCGCCCTGATCGCGATTAAAGAGGACAGGAGCGCTCTCGATCTCGCCAATGATGTCGGCATCGGTCGGATCGAAGGGCTTGTAGGCAAGACACTGACCATTGCGCATAGTAAAAATGGCACCAGGATTGATACCATAATGCCGCGCCAATTCGGCATGACGGGCGATGTGTCGGCCTTCACCGATTGCAGGCACAAAGATGGCAGGTTTGGCCACGTTCAGCATGCACTTCAGTTCTTCTTGTGCGGCATGCTTGGAGACGTTGACGCCATTGCGGACGGCATAGATGCAATCTACATGACGTGACAAGAGACGATCGAGCACATTGGCCATATGACGCAGTTCGCCAGGCATGATATCGCTCGAAAAAACTATGGTGTCGCCGGCCTGGAGGTGTATCTCGGGATGCTCGTCATAGGTGATATCTTCGAGGATACGTATCGGATCGCACTCTATGGACGAAGCCACGACCATCACACCCTTGTCGGGGATGGATCTGGACTTGACCTCTGTAAAAGACGAACCGATCGCATTGGCAGTATCCATAGCCAGATGCCCGGCCATGGCCGTGCTGAGAGCGACTTTTTGCAAGGTCTCGCCAGAGAGGATGAGTTTGCGACCGGACTGCGCGGCAGCTGCATACAGGGCATTTAGACGATAGGTATTGGTAGCCGGCATGACGACGATGACACGTCCGGCAGCCTCCTGTGCGATCTTGTGCAGGCGGCTCTCCACTGTATGCTCCGACGGCGAATACCCTGGCGCCTCGACATTGGACGAGTCAGAAATAAGTATGTCCACGCCATTGTCACCAATCGCGCTCAAGCGATGCAAGTCGATCATCTCGCCTGTGCCCTGCTCTATCTTGAAACCCGAAGTATAGAGCACGACGCCGCCAGGACAACTGATCTTGAGACAACTGGCGTCAGCGATGGCATTGTTGCTGCGGATCCATTCCAGATAAAACGGCCCCAGACGATAGTCATTGCGATACTGGATGGCCTCGGCATTGACGCGGGTGTCTTCGCCATAGAGCTTGTAGCAGCCCTGACCGATCATCGAGACTACCTGCGGAGGTGCCATTACACGAGGGATCTGGACATGCGTGGCCAGATAGGCCACGGCCCCCACGTGCTCCTCATGACCGTTGGTCAGGGCCAGACCGACTATATGCTTTTGGTTTGCTTCGAGAAAATTGGTGTTGGGCAATAGTAGATCGACGCCGGGCAGTTCTTTTTGTGGATAGGTAGCGCCGGCATCCACTAAAAGTATGGATGACTGGTAGATAAAGGCCCAGATCACTTGCCCCAGCTCCGATTGGCCCCCAAGGGGAACCAAATGAAGGGTGTCCTCATCTAGCTGGTCGATGGAAGTTATGTAATCTGGCAATTTAGTGGGTATCCAAATTTGGTCTAGATTGATTATACGGTAGGTGAACTGTTTGGTCGGTCTTGAGGAACAATATCAAGACCGTAGAATATTTTCAGATGCAAGAAATTGGCGTTGCACAGACATTGAGGTATGGCACATGGCTTTTGGCGACAAATCCGATCACATGGACAATCTCAAGGGTCTTTTGGCACCCAATTACAAGACTTCCCAGAGGCTAGTAAAGGCTTTTGTCGATCTCACCGGCAACGATAGGGTAGAAATCAGCTATCAACAGTTTGCCACCATGATCGATGCCGCCGAGACCAGGTTGGCCGCTCTCGGCGTAGGCAAGGGCACGCCGGTAGTTGCCTGGGGGCCCAATTGCCCTCAATTGGCCGCCACAATTATCGCTACATTTAGGTTGGGTGCACTCGCCTGCCCGGTCGATTTTAGGATGACCCAAAAAGAATTATTGAATGTGGCTCAAGGCCTAAAAGCCAAGGTCTTTGCCTATCATGCCTGCCTTTTGAAAAATGAAGCAGAGGAGCTTGCTCCTTTTAAAGATGCCGGCCTCAAACCGATGCCGATACAAGATATCTCTCCATCCAAGAAAGATCCAGCGCAAGACAACGAGGACTTGGCTTCGACTGTAGCCAAGATCCAGGCCTTGGATCTAGACACCCCTGCCCTGCTTATCCTCACCTCCGGCACCACCGGCAAGCCCAAGGGCGCCTTGCATGATCTCCGTACTCTCATGCTCAACCTGACGGAGCTCGGCAATCTAGCGCATCTCGCTACCGACATGCACATACTTTTGCCTGTACCGCTCAGCCATGTCCTTGGTCTAGAAGTCATGCTCGCTGGTCTCGTATTTGATACCACTATCCTCTTTACCGAACTGTCCATGGAAAAGATCATACAGACTGCAGTAAAAGAAAAACCAGAGATCCTCGTAGGCGTGCCGACCATTTATGCCGTTTTTCTGGCGGCTGGTCTCAAGCACCCACAGATGCAGCTAGACTTTGCTCGCCTCCTCCTTTGCGGCGGCGCTCCCATGCCACCATCGCTGGCTCAAGATTTTAAAAAGAGATTTAATAAAAAGCTCAACAATGGCTATGGCTCGACCGAATCCAAGATCATCGCTGTCAATCTGGACGCACCACCAGAGTCGGTAGGAGAGCTCGTGCCATCATGCACGGTGCAAATCAGAGACCCTGCCCATGACTTTGCCATACTCCCTGACGGAGAGATCGGCGAGATCTTTATCGGAGGGCCCTTTTTGATGTCGGGCTATCTCGATAATCCAGAGGCCACTGCCAAAGTACTGCAAGACGGGTTTTACAGAACAGGCGATCTAGGCTACATGAAGGACGGCAATCTCTACATTTCTGGTCGCGATAAAGAAATGATCATCGTCGCCGGCAATAAGGTATTTCCTGCAGAAGTCGAAGACTGCCTCAGGCAATTTCCCGAAACCAAAGAGATCGCCGTCATGGGCGTACCCAATACCAAGCTCGGACAGATCGTCAAGGCGCATATCGTCCTCAAGGACGGCAAGACCAGCGAAGAGCTCAAAAAGGCCTCCCAAGACGAGGAGGCCCTCAAGGCCTGCAAACAGCAACTGACCAAGCTATATAAAGAGTTTGCCGCGGCCAATCTCAAAAGAGAATTGCGACCTATGGAATATCAGTTTTATCCTGGCGATGCCAATCTACCCAAGACTCTCTCTGGCAAGATCGATAAAAAAAATCTGCACTAAGCTCTAAGCAGGCTCAAGCGTCTGAAGTACTCGACGAACATGACCATGCCGCCCATGGCCTGTTGCCAGTCAAAGTTTTCGTTGATGGCATGATAGCCGTGCTCAGGCAGAGACAGACCAAGAAAAACTATGGGCACTTGCAGTACTTGCTGCATGCTGACGACGGCGCCGATGGAGCCTCCCTCACGTGTAAAAGCAGGCTCCTTGCCAAAGGCAGCTCGCATGGCAGCAGCAGCGGCCTCGCTGTAAGGACCTTTAAACTCGCCTTTGAATGGCTTGAGCGAGCCTTCGGGGATGACCTCCACATCGGGATTTTGCGAGTGGACAAATGCCTTAAAGGCCTCAAAGACCTGGTGCGGATCTTGATCGGGCACGAGTCTCATACTGATCTTGGCCTCAGCCTTGTGCGGCACGATCGTCTTGACGCCAGGGCCGGTGTAACCACCCACGATACCATGCACTTCAAAGGTAGGGCGCGCCCAGATCGAGGCAGCGGCTTGCGCGGCATCCTCGGTACGGGTCTTGTGCAATTCGTGCGCTTGCTTAAACTTTTGCACGTCGAAGCCGGAAGCGACAAAATTTTCTAATTCTTTCTCGTCGATCTCGGCTGCGCCGTCGGCAAAGCCCGCAAAATGGACCTCGCCGGAGGAGGCGTCGTATGCATTTGCGATGATCTTGGCTATTTCACCTATAGGATTGCGAGCAAGGCCCCCGGTCAAACCCGAATGCACATCCTTGACTCCCGTTTCCAGTCTGAGGATCACGCCTTGCAAACCGCGCAAACCATAGGGGATTGCTGGCTTCTCGCGCGAAACCCAGATCGTATCGGATACAACCACCGAATCAGTGGCCAATTTGCCTGCAGCTGTTTGGTCGATGAGAAATTGCTCGAAACTAGGACTGCCGATCTCTTCTTCTAATTCCCAGATAAATTTGATATTGATCGGCAGATGGTGCTCATAAGCATATTGTGCTGCAAAGAGCACCGCCAGAGCCGGCCCCTTGTCGTCGGTGCTACCGCGACCTAGATATCTATCACCATCTATGACCATGTCAAAGGGCGGATGGAGCCATTCGGCAGGATCAGCAGGCTGGACATCGATGTGATTGTAGATAGTGACTGTCGGATAGGAGTCATCGCGATGAAAAGTCCCGATAAGCACAGGGTAATGAGCGGTCGGAACGATCTCTGCGCTTGCGCCGCGGGCGATCAAAAGATTGCGAGCAAACTCAGCGCAAGCCATGATATCGGCCTTGTGCGCTGGATCCATGCTCACCGAAGGTATATCGACAAAGCTCTTGAGCGTAGTCTCGTACTCTGCCCTGACGGCTTGTGCGTGCTTGCGTATGGCAGCCGCAGAAAAAATCTCATTATCTTGATGCATGCCGAGATTATATCTCAAGCTCTCTAGCTTTTAAGATAGAGAGGGCTAGGCGACAGCGATCTTTATCTTTGGATCTTGCTTGTTTCCAGGGACCTTGCCTATGGCATCGTCCAGTTCGCTAGCAAGCTTTTGTGGATCGAGATAGCCGGTGATGCGGGCGAGCGGCTTGATCTTGCCGTTTTGTATATCAAAGGCGACTACTGAGGGAAAGGCATTGACGCCGAGTGCCGAGGCAAATTTGGCGCCCTTTTCGGATTGCGAAGGGCTCACTTTGAGAAAAACAGCCTGGTCTGCCAGACGGGCCAGTGCTCCCTTGCCCATCTCCCCTTCCATCTTGCGGCACCAGGCGCAATAATCCTCTTGAAACATAGCGATCACAGGTTTGTGCTCTTTTTGAGCACGCAAAAAAGCCTGATTGATGTCGGTCTGCCATTCGATCGGCTTGAGCGCACGATCGGTTTGAGGCCTGCCGTCTGCCAGATGATCGCTATGCCCTCTCTTGATCGCATAGTCGCCGAGCAGGGCTTCGCGTACGAGAGCAGCAGATGGATCCTTATGGCCTAGAGTAGCATCCTTGCCCTCGGTCACTCGATTGCGCTCCACCGTCATCGCCATTTCTCCATCAAAAACATCCGATGTCAAGATCTACCTTGTCCGGATGTTTTTTGGACAAAAAATGGCAATTTTTTTTTGCATAGCGACGACAAGATGTCAGGCAGGCTCTCTCTCGATCATCTGGAGGTTGATGCCACGACTGTCCATTTCGGCTAAAAATAGCTTGATCGGCACTACCGACTCCTGCCTCAGGACGCCACGCTCTTTGATATCATTGCGCGCCAGCATCTGTGCGATGATGGAGGCAGGAAAAGCCGTCATGCGCATCATTGCAGACAGGCCAGCAGCCTGTTCGTTATAGTCGATGCATTGCCAGACGTATTGCAAAGGCTTTTTGTCCTTGACGCCGGTGACTACTACCTGGACCAGAACCACATCAGGCTCTCCCTTGAGCAAGCGCTGAGACAAAAGCTCATGCAAAATACGGCGGGGCGGCACTTTTATGCCTTCTGGCTCAAGAGTGATGGGATTGCTATCCATCAGGCCAATGTCCTTTAAGGCCTTGACCGCAGCACAATGACCTTTGTATCTGATCGTCTTGTAGTCTAGATTGTGCACCTTGCCTAAATAGGTCTGAGGCATGGTGGAAATGCCACCAGATGTGGTGAAGGCTTCCATTTTGCCGAATGGTCTGGGGAACTCGATTTCTTCGAGCTCGGTCAAGGAAGGCACTCTGGCGAGCTTACCATTGCGGATGATGGTGCAGTCCTCTACATACTCGTTGATCAAGCCATCGATCGAAAAGACCTGCGCATAATTGAGCAAGAGATCATCTGCCTCCACAGGCAAACCGCCCACGCGGAGCTTCATCTCGTAGACCTCGTCGAGGGTAGAGGCCGCGCTCACCGCAAGCAGCGAGACCAGGCCGGGCGCCAGCCCCAGATCGGGGATAATGGCTACTTGCTCGTCGCGAGCGACCTCGTCGAGGGTAAACTGACGTGCCACCACTTCTTCATTGCCGCCGAGATCGACAAAATGCGTATGCGTCGACAGTGCAATCTTGGCCAATTCATAGTTGTGCTCGTAAGCGATGCAAGCTATGGCTACATCCATTTCGCTCATGATGGCAGCGACATCCTGGCTCTTGCGTACATCCAATTGCACAGGCACGATGCGCTCGTCGGCCAGATTTTCCATCAGGCTCTCTAGATTGGCCCTGTTTTCATCTGCTACGACGATCTTTTTTACATTTTGTTTGTTGGAACGGATCAGGTCATATGCCACTGCATAACCCATTCTTCCGGCACCGAGCACCAAAAATTTCATCTCATACTCCTAATAGGTCGATCGCCGCTTGCCGCCATCCAGGGTAATGGTAGAGCCCGTCACATATGAAGCTGGACCGGAGGCCAAAAATACTGCCACCGCGCTAAACTCTTGTGGAGTGCCGAGGCGCCCCATGGGTATAGCCTTGAGGTACTCGGCTTCGTACTCGGCTTGAGTCTGGCCTGATTTTTGCATGCGGGCCTGCATGAGATTGTTGAGACGGTCGGTGGCGATAGTGCCAGGTGCCACACAATTGACCGTGATCCCATAGGGCGCCAGCTCGTCGCTCAAGGTCTTGAGCATGGCTGTGGTAGCAGAGCGGATGCTATTGGAGACGGCTAGACCAGCTATCGGCTCGAGTACCGATATCGAGGTAACGCACAAGATACGCCCCCACTTTGCTTCTTGCATGTCCGGTACAAATGCTTGATTGAGGTGCACTACAGATTGAAATAACTGATCGAATCCCTGAGCCCAGGCCGCCATATGCGTGTCCATGACGCTCGTTGGGCTGGGACCGCCGACATTGTGCACCAGTATCGATACCACATGCCCACTCTCTCTTATCTGAGAGATGAGAGTTTCTCGGCTCGACCTATCAGACAAATCGCAGACAAAGCCACTCATTTGATACTCGTGACCAGCCGCCTTGCTCTCGGCTATCACTTCGTCGAGTGCATTCTGGCTGCGTGCGCATACAAGGACTCGCACGCCTTCGCGAGCCAGGTCCAGAGCAATAGCCTTGCCTATGCCCTTGGATGCACCGGTTACCAGTGCCGTCTTGCCTCTTATCTGTAGATCCATTTTGTCGCACTGCCCCCAGATTAAGCTCTATATTTGTAGCTGATGGTCTTGGCCTCAGAGAAAAACTCCAGGCTATACCTGCCGCCTTCTCTGCCCAGACCTGAGTCTTTTTGTCCACCAAAGGGTGTGCGCAGATCGCGCGCAAACCAAGTATTGACCCAGATCATGCCGGCCTTGATACCAGAGGTCATGCGCTCGATGCGGTCGATGTCCTGAGACCAAACCGAAGCAGACAATCCATATGGAGTGCTGTTAGCCAGTTGCAGCGCCTCTTCTTCGGTATCGAAGGGCAAGATGGGCAGAGTCGGGCCAAAGATTTCTTCTAGCATAAAACGACTATCAGGCGCCAGATCGACGACAATCGAAGGCGAAAGAAACAAACCAGGTTCGAGGTCTTTGATCCGATATCCGCCACAGAGTATACGACCATCTCTTTTAGCTAGATCCAAATAAGACATGACTTTTTGCAGATGCTCTTCGGTCACGAGAGCTCCCATCTGAGTATCAGGCGCAAGCGGATCTCCCACGCGTATATTTTTTGCATGCTCGACCATGGCATCTACTACCTGCTTGTAGATCTTGCGCTCGACAAACAATCTCGAACCGGCCAGGCAAATCTGCCCTTGATTGCGAAAAGCAGCTCGCACTGCGGTCGGAATGGCCTCATTGAGATCGGCATCAGCAAAAATGATATTGGCACCCTTGCCACCAAGCTCGAAGGAGAGCTTTTTGAGCGAGTCTGCTGCGGTGCGCATGATGGCACGGCCAGTGGCAGTCTCTCCTGTGAACGAGATAGACCGCACTAGCGGGTGTCGCGTCAATGCTTCCCCGGCAGATCCGGCGCCAAGTCCGTTCACGACGTTAAAGACTCCATCGGGGACACCAGCGTCCCTGAGCAGTGAGGCCAGCCTGGTTGCAGTAGCGGGTGTCGCTTCGGCGGGTTTGAGCACGATGCTATTGCCCATGGCCAGAGCAGGGGCTATCTTCCATGTAGCCAGATAGAGCGGGAGATTCCAGGGAGTGATGAGACCGCAGACGCCTATTGGCTCGCGGATGGCTATGTGCCTTTCGACCTGATTGGTGGTGTAGCATTCCTCGACAAAAGATTGAGCATATTGGGAGAAAAAGCGAAAATTTTGCGCAGAGCGCGGGATATCTCCCTGAGAAGTTTCAGTGATAGGCTTGCCATTGTCGATGGTCTCCAACTCGGCAAACTCGTCTAATCTCTCGAGCAAGAGATCGGCCACTCGCCCCAGCACGGCACAGCGCTCGGCCATGCTTTTTTTGCTCCAGACGCCACTTTGAAAAGCAGCTTGCGCAGCTCCTGCGGCAAGATCTATCTCCTCTTGGCCGCCTAGAGCGACAGTAGCATGGATGGTGCCTCTGGCTGGATTGATGGAGGCAAAAGTCTCCTGAGAAGCCGACTGGACATAGCGTCCGTCAATATAGTGATCCAGGATGATAGGCATATCTCTTTTGACTGTCATTTTATTTTTAGCTCCTGGTAGAGTTTAGCTCTTCAAAGATGTATAAGCCGCAATCGCCTTCATCTCGATAAAATTGCGCCCTGGTAATTGCTTGACGGCGACAGTCGTGCGTGTCGGCAAGACTGAATCATTGGACTGGTCATTGCAAAAATACTCAGCCCACACTGCATTGTAGGCGTCAAAATCGCCCATGTCGCAAAGAAAAACCGTCACATCGATAACATGGCTCAAGTCCAATCCAGCCGTGGCCAATACCGTCGATAGATTGCGCAACACTCCCCTTGTCTGTGTGGCGATGTCATAGGAGACGACCCGACCAAGATCATCCAGCACGACACCGTCCTCGCGACCAGTCTCAGCAGAACGACAGCCCTGGCCTGCTATATAAAGAAAGTCACCAACTCTGACAGCATGGTTGTAGGTCCCAAGTGGATCCGGTGCCTTGCCCTCTGGCAAGATGGCTTGTTTATCCAAAATCGCTTAGTCTCCATACCAAAAGCAATGAACCAAAATGAGCTAAGATCTTAGGCGCTCCCTATCCTCAAAAACTTATTTTAAAACTCATTTATGGAAGATCAATGATAGACGAAAGCAAAGTCCGCCCTCAAAATGTCGATCTATCACCTTTCAGCCCTCTAATGGAAGTCAGGCGGTCAGGACGCCTCGAATTGCAGATCTTTGGCATCATGGTTGTCGATAGCGGCACCGATCCTAGAGGAGATGAAAAAAGTTTCAGCCTGGGTGATGCTGACTTTGCAATCTGGAGCCGCTCGGTCCTCAAGCCCTGGCAGTTATTAGAACATATGCAGATACTCAAAGAGGCATATCCAGATCTTACTGACGAGATGTTTGCTCTGTTTATGGCCTCTCATAGCGCCGAAGACGTGCATCTCGAGCTGATCGATAAAATCCTCCAGATAACCGGTGTCGATGAGAGCCATCTGCAATGCCCTCAAGCATTGCCTCAGCATCACAATCGCGCAGCCGGAAAAAATCTAGATCGAGCAAGGCGTTTTCACAATTGTAGCGGCAAGCATCTCGGTTATCTCGCAGCAATGAAGGCACTGGGCGAAGACGACAGTCATTATCTAGACAGGACAAATGCCCATCAGATCGCTCTGGTCGATTTGATGTCCCGCCTCACCCACAGACCCAGACAAACTTTTGAAGCCACCATAGATGGTTGCCAATTGCCCAATCTCGCCCTTAGTGTGAGAGAGATAGCAAGGTTATATCGCACGCTGGTTATGCCGGACGCCTATGACTCTGATTCAGACTCTGACGCAAATGCTAGATTGCTCGCGCCATTGATGTATACCTATCCGAGGATCATTTCTGGTCTCTATCGCACCGATTACAAGATCATGACCGATGAGATACTGGGCAAACGTTACGCAAAGACCTGCAATTACAAAGTGATCGCCAAAGAAGGAGCAGATGGCATCCTGGCTGGGGCAGCCACTCCCTGCGAACGATATCCGCAAGGCCTCTCATTTTGCATCAAGTTGTCCGCAGGCTTTGACAAAAAATTTATGGAGCTGCTTTATCGTCAAATCATGCTCGACGCCGGCTTGATCGTCGAAAAAGATCAAGATCAAGATCAAGATCAAGATCAAGAACTTAGGGTGCCCTCTCACATAGTCAATGTGTTTTGCCACTAATTTGTCAAACACCTAAAATCAGGATAGCAATGAAAATAGCAGACTACAAAAAAATCATCGATATCTCTCACATCATAGACAAAGACACAGCCTGCTTTCCAGGCGACATCAGATTTTCGCATGAGATCAGAGTCAGTTTTGCCGATAGTAATGTAATCAATCTGACATCTTTTACCATGAGTCCCCATCTGGGTACTCATGCGGACAGCCCGGTACACATCAAAGGCAGCCTCGAAACAAGTACGCAGGACCACGCAACTGATACTACAGCTGGTGACATGCCGCTCGAGCCCTTTATCGGTTCTTGCGTAGTCTTTGATTTGACAAGCGATCTGCCAAATCCAGGTGCCATCACCCGCGAGATGATCGAGGAGAAGGCAACTAGAGCAAAAAACGAAGGGATCAAGCGGATTTTATTTAGGACGGAGCAAAAAGTAGAAAGAGAAAAGTTTAAAGACGATTACAGCTATATAGGGCAAGATGCAGCCACTTTATTAGGGCAATTGGGTTTTGTACTGGTCGGTCTGGATACCCCCAGTGTCGATCACATCAGGGCAAAGGATCTAATGACGCACAAGATCCTGGATCAGTATGCTTTGAGTTGGCTCGAAAATCTGGACCTCACGAATGCAAAGCCAGATACTACCTATTATTTATTTGCTCCACCTCTCAAATTTAGCCAATTAGAAGCCTCTCCGGTCAGAGCCGTCTTGCTGGAGTTTTAAATGCCCGAACCACAAATAAGACAGATATTTAAAGCTCGCGATAGTCATACAAAGCCACGACCGATACTCATCGGCATGGTGCACACATTGCCCTTGCCAGGCTCGGATGGCTTTTTGCAAACCCCTTCGGGATCGGCACGGGCTGCCATCAAAGACCTTATCGAACATGCCGTAACAGAAGCCAAGATCTATCAAAAACATGGCTTTGACGCAATCCTCATCGAAAACATGCATGACCTGCCATATCTAAACGGACGCGTCGAGCCGGAAACAACTGCCGCGATGACTGCAGTCGCGACACGTATCAGGAGTGAGCTTGCCTTGCCGATCGGTTTGCAACTGCTGGCAGCGGCAAACATAGAGGCCCTGGGCGTCGCTCTGGCCGCCGATCTCGATTTTATACGCGCCGAGTCATTTGTCTTTAGCCACGTGGGAGACGAGGGCATGCACGATGCCCAGGCACCGCAATTGATTCGTCGACGCGCCCAGCTCGGTGCAAGGCATATCCAGATCTTTGCTGATATCAAAAAAAAGCACTCGGCTCATGCCATAACGCAAGACGTGCCAATCGATGAGATAGCTCATGCAGCCGCATTTTTTAAGGCTGATGGAGTGATAGTCACTGGCAGATCGACTGGTCAGGCTATCGATTTGCCAGATCTCCAAGTCACCAAAAAGGCCTTGGAGAGCCACATGCCACGCACTCGAGTCCTTGTCGGCTCAGGAGTGGATGCGGACAATCTAGCAACGATCGCTCCTCATGCAGATGGCCTGATCGTAGGCTCTTATGTCAAAAAAGGCGGACACTGGGCTAACGAGATCGACCAGGCAAGAGTCGCCAATCTAGTAGACAAAGTAAACTCAATCTAAGGGTCTACCTGACCGATTCAGCCTTTCGAGCGATTTTATTGCCAAGAGCTTGCGCTCTCTTATCTCTTGCGCCATCATATCTGTCAAACGATTACAGGCCTCACGCGAGGCCCGCTTATTTATTCAGGTGAGCCATGAAACACGCATTTCAAAACTTTCAAGTAGACCATATGACGCTCTTGCTGCAACCACAGCTCTACAAGGTCTCCTTTGCGGTATTCAATATTATCTTTGGTGCCGGTCCCGAAAGCCTGCTCTACGAAAAGCGCAAAGAATGGGTCAAAGGCGAAGGCCAACAATCCATGACCTATGCCGTCTGCCTGGGTGAATGGGCCGAACAATCCAAAGAGCTCAACAAGACGATCGTAGCAGTCGTCCAGCCATCTGAGCCCAAGACCCAGAGCTCGCACGTGCGCGAGATGCTCGACAGTCACGAAAACGCCGCTCACTGGCAGCACATTGCTCTACGTACGCCCGACCTGCTCGGCTTCCACAAGTTTGCCTCAGAGCGAGGAGTGCAGTTTATCACTCCCATTCTCAAAGACGAAGAAGACGATCTGATCCAGGTCTTTTCAGGCGAATGGTTCTTTCCAGGCATCAAGCCTTCTGGCATGTTTTTCGAGTTTTTGCAGCGCAACCCTTCCGAAGCATCATTGAAAGAATTGCAAGAGCAAAACAGAGAGATGTGGTTTAGGGACAAGACCTTCCTCGGTCTATACGGCGAAAAAGAAGCCGAATACCAGAGCGGCAAGGTAACGCCTTTCCTCAAATTTGATCTGTTTGACAAGATCTCCGCAGAGATAGGCGACAAGCAAATCTGGGAACTCGACCAAGCATTTATGGCAAAAATAGAAGACATGATGATCGAGACGACCAAAAAGCAACTTGCCACTCACAAATAAGATGAAGATACTGGCGGCTCTCGACGGTACCGAATCTTCTCAGACAGTCATCGATAGTCTTATCGGCATCCGATGGCCTGCCGATACGTGCATCAAATTGTTGCATGTGCTCAAGATCCGCAAGGCGAGCCACCGTGGTTTTTTGCATCTGTCCGGCACCGGGCTCAGCTCGGACGAAAGACAATTGATCAAGGACACGGTGGCCGCACTCGAGGATATCGCTAGCGAAATATCCAGCGTGGTCAAATCGCCAGTCAAAGTCATCTGCGAAGTCGGAAGAGGCGATCCCAAAAAAGAGATCGTCCAAGAAGCCAAATCATGGGATGCCGACACGGTCATCATAGGCAGTCACGATACCCAAGAGGATGTGCCGACGCTTGGCTCGGTATCGCAAGCGGTGCTGCTGCATGCCCCCTGTCCGGTCATCCTCTGTCGATCGGCCGACTGGCAGCAAGGCATCCAAAACATCCTCTTTGCCGTGGACGACTCTCCTTACAGTAGAGCCGCACTGCAATGGCTCAAAAGAGCAGGATGGGGAGACGCCACAAGAGTTAAGATCTTGACCGTCATTGCTCCCCAGGATGACGACAACACAAATGTCGCGACTCCGCGCGGACTCACTACCAAGATGCAATTGCTAAACGGGATCGCTGGAGCGGCCTTGCAAGAAATGGCAGCAGAACTCTCGGTTGCATTTGGACAAGAAAATGTCACTACTCAGATCGGCCGCGGTGACCCACGCGAGGTAATCCTGCATACACAAGCAGCATGGGGAGCCGATCTCATCGTGCTTGGCGCTCATGGCAAGACTGGTTTGACCAGATTGATGCTAGGATCGGTCTCGCAATCGATAGCGGGACACGCACCATGCGCAGTGGCAGTAGTCAGAGGCATAGTCCCACCCAATCAAGTCTCGGGCAATCGCAAGACCGGCATGTTTTCTCTGCCGGACATGGATGATGCCGCCTCGGACAGGCCACCGTCTGCTGACGACAATAGCAACGTCTTGCCGCACATTACCCCTGGCGGTTATTAGGCACTATCCACAGTCCTATTTAAAGACTGTTTCGAGTACTTGACGCAGATAGGCCTTCATCTCATTTTGCTGAGTAAAAGCAGACTCGACTTGTTCGTTGCTAGCCAATTTGTTGTCCTTGAGGATCTGCCCCAGCAATTGTCTCTCTGCCGGAGCCTGAGCCTTTTGGATATTAAAAGCAGTCTGTATTTGCTCTTCGGTCACTCCAAACTGCTTGAGAAATTGTCCCAATTGCGGCACATGCTTAAATTGGGCTTTTTCACCCAGGGCTCTGAGCGAAGCATCATCATGCACGATGATTTCTTGAGCTCTCGCCGCAATCTTATCGGCAGACATCCCCTTATTGAGTCCCAAAAGACGCGTCGTCTCTTCGCCAATGTTTTTTTCGTTGACAAATTCGCCGGTTATGCCACTGCGGCGCTTGAGCAGGTCCTGAGCAAAAGATTGCATAGTCTCACCGGGCTCTAAAGTAGCGGAGCGAGACATGCCTTTTACATTATTGAGAGTAACTAGATAATCGTCCCCAGCCCTGGCAATGACTGCTGGCACTTCTTTTGTAGAGAGTGAGCGGAGTCCGGGCCTCAAGACATCAGGTATTTCATCGACGTGTTTGACGATCTCTTTGCCGGCATTTTCTACTTCGCCAAGCAAGCGGCCCTGCCCGCTAAATCTGCCTCGCATAAGATACGCGCCGGCAATGAGTGCAGCACCAGCAGCGACACCACTTGCAAGCGGATGTTCCTGCACCAGATCGTAGGCATCCGACAGCAAACTATTGCTAGACTCGCCGGGATTTTTGTCTTTGCTTTTTGACTCATTGTCCAGATTGCGATCAGACATGCTGCTCGTTCCTCATATAGACATCACAACCAGGACTAAACTAATAACTACGATCGCTCTTGAGTGAGCTAAACGGGTCTCCAGCACTTGCATGGCGAACATGAGAAGCAGCCTGCCCGCCTCCATGAGAACTAGCGGATGCTGTCTCGACTGGGCCAGTACTGGTACGCTTGGGCTTACGAGCGATCTTGACTGCAGGCTTGGAAGCCACAGGCCTGGGAGCAAGGGGCGATGGTGCAACCGCTGTGGTCTTGCTTGTAGGCTGCGAATCTGGAGGACTCGCGACAGGGGTAACGGGTTTTGCCACTACAGGAGGTGCAACAACTGGAGGTTGCGCAATTGGTTGGCTCACAGGTGCCACTGTGGCCTTTTGCGGTTTGACACTGGCATCCATGGTCATTTTGACGCCGATGCCAATCGCTACGAGAGCCACGGCGGCAATGACGCCTAAATGTAATGGTTTAAGCCTTATCCCCCTGGATGCATCTGCGTCTTTGTCCTGGGGCATGGTCGGAAAATCGGTGCGCAGCACCATACTCTTGCCTGGCCTTGGAATAGCCGTATCAAGATCATGCGTCAATTCGGCCATACTCTGATGCCTATCCGCTGGATCCTTGGCCAGAGCTTTAAACACAACTGCTTCGAGACGCTCGGGGATATAGAGATCAGGTCTGCTCTCTGAAAAGCGAGGGGGCATCTCGGTGATGTGCTTGGACATTGTATCGACCATGGTCTTGCCCAAGATCGGCAGACGACCTGTCAGGGTCTCGTATATGACGATACCCATCGAATACACATCGGACCGGTTGTCCAGCTCCATGCCCTGACACTGCTCTGGACTCATGTACACAGGCGATCCGCAGACTTCGCCTAATTGGGTCAATCTTTGCGCATTTTCGCCACCTGCAGAGATGAGCTTGGCCACACCAAAATCGACTACTTTGACAAAGTCCTTTTCGTCTTCGTATTCGATTAGCATGATGTTGGATGGCTTGAGATCTCTATGGATGACGCCATTGCGATGCGCGTGATCGAGAGCATCGGTCGATTGCACCAGGATCTTGAGTGCTCTTTCCACACCGATATGATCTTGCTCTTTGATTAGATCGGACAAAGGCACCCCTTGTAGATAGTCCATGACTATAAAGGGCTGTCCGGTTGTCGGGGTCACACCAAAATCGTAGACAGTGATGACATTGGGGTGATTCATCTTGGAGGAAGCCTTGCCCTCCTGGTGAAACCTCTTGACGCTCATCGAATCGGAAATGTGCTGAGACTGCAACATCTTGATAGCCACGGTCCGATCCATGAGCACCTGGCGGCCCTTGTAGACTACACCCATGCCACCATGGCCGATCACGTCGATGATGTCGTACTTGCCCATGAGGCAAGTACCTATCATAGGATCGCGAGCTAGGGGGATGAGGTTGGTACCGTCATGAGGGCAGGCAGCCACGATGCCGGTAAATTGCCTGTTGCACTCGAGGCAGACCTTGCGATGCAGTCCTTCGTCTAGATGATCGGTTAACACATCCGCGCCTTTTAAAAATCTCTGAATCTGAAATGAATCAACGCCAAACCTTAACTGTGATTAATGTACCCTTGCTAAGCCAATAATAACCGGTTTCGCAATTATTTTAGGCTTCCGCCGTGCACATGCACAATTTGTGCATCTTTCAACCATTCCTCTCTAAAACCATCCAGATGGGTGGTGGTTACAAAGGTCTGCATGCCATCCGACACTCTTTCCATCAAGAGCCTTTGTCGCATGGGATCCAATTCGGCTAATACATCATCCAGCAAGAGTACCGGTGTCTCTTGTAAATGCGAGACCACCAGATCCAACTCAGCCAGTTTGAGAGCGAGCACGACAGAACGCTGCTGGCCTTGACTGGCAAAGGCGCTTGCATCCAGCCCTCCTATGGAGATCAATAGATCATCCCGATGCGGTCCTACAAGAGACTGACGGCGAGCTAGCTCTTCTTGCCGTCTTTCTTTCATTTTGCGATATAGCATGCGCGCTATCTCCGGGATATCGAGCGCACTCAGATCTTCCAGAGACAATAAGGGATCAGCCTTGCAAAGATATGCCAGTTGCATCATATCGGTCTGGCCGCTGATATGACTTAGATGCTGTCTGGCAGGCTCCTGCATCTCGGCTATGAGATCGATGCGGACCTTGACTATCTGAGCTCCGTGATAAGCTGCCTGGCGATCCCAAATCTTCATCTGATCTTCGTCGAGGCCCATCCCCGACTCAAAAAATTGCTTTATCAGTCGATTACGCTGCGCCAGTATTTTTTCATATCGATCGAGACATTCGGCATGCTGTGGTCTTATCTTGAGAGCAATTGCATCAAGCCAGTCCCGGCGCACCAGAGGGCCAGCTCGCAAGAGATCGAGATCGCGCGCGGCAAATGAAACAATGCATAGTCGCCCAGTGGGTCGGCGTCCGGCTTTCTGGGCTACACCGTTCAACCTCGCTTTGCGCGATATCTTGTCGTTGCCTCCCGCAGCCTTATCACCCTTGATCAATTCGACGACTGCATTGTCTTGATAGCCAAAAGCCTCGTAGTTGACTTGAACCATGCAACGATCAGCACCAATGCGCAATAACTCGCGTTCGTGACCGGCACGCGCAGCACGCCCTGTAGAGATCAATTCGAGCGCTTCTAGCAGATTGGTTTTACCCTGAGCGTTTTGCCCAATAAAAATATTGCGTGTATGAGCCAGATCGAGATCCGCCTCCACATAATTGCGAAAATCACGGATTGCGATCGATTTGACGATCATGTGCAAGCAGCCAGATAGCATCTAGCGCTCTGGCAATCACTGGCTATCTGATCGACCAATTGCTTGATCCCTTCAAACTTGATCTCACCGCGCAGATACTGGACAAATTGTACTTCTAAGGTCTGATCGTACAGATCGCCTTCAAAGTCGAGCACATGAGCCTCGACTGTCAAAGGATTTTCTTTGTTTTGTTTGACTTCTTCGCTAAAAGTAGGTCTATAGCCGATATTGATCACGCAAGGCATAGGCTGGAGGAGCGACGGCCCATCTTTTGCCTGGCGGATATATCCGGCATAGACTCCTGGTGGAGGGATTAACTGGTTGAAGGCAGCGGAGACATTAGCTGTCGGGAAACCAATCTTGCGTCCTCTTTGCGCACCGCCGACGATGGTGCCTCTGACAGCATACGGCCTCGAGAGCAGGCTCGCTGCAAGGGGCATGTCTTTTTGCTCTATCAGTTGCCTGATGCGTGAGCTAGATACTTCAAGACCATCGACAAAGACCATGTCAGCTACATGGACTACAAAATCATCCTCTTGTCCATACTGTCTCAAGAGATTTGCATCACCTTCGCGATTGCGACCGAAATGGTGATTATGTCCCACAGATATAGACTTGGCTCCCATAGAGCCCAGTAAAACGTTTTCTACGTATTCTCTAGGGCTGAGGCGACACAATTCTTCGGAAAAGGTAAGGACCATCGCATGATCCACGCCCAGGGCCTCAAAAAGATCGAGCCTTTGCTCGATCACCGTCAAGAGTTGTGGGGCCTGTCCTCTTGTCAGTCCGCGAGGATGATCGTAAAAGGTCACGACTCCCGAGGCGATATCAAGCCTCCGAGCCTCGTCCACAGCCTTTTTAATAACGGCTTGATGTCCTGGATGGACGCCATCAAAAAAGCCGAGGGCAACGCATGAGGCCTTGAGCAGTCCGGGTCTGGCTTCTGTATAGACTAGCAAGCGAGGTTTCCTTAGTTTAAATAGCCTAATGAAATTTAGCAGAATCTGAGCCTGGCTGCGCTGTTTCTAAGAGTTTATTTCTCATGCTAAAATCTATGGTCTATATTTCGCCGCAATACGTGCATTGTCGAGCCCAGAGAGGCAGACACATATGCGCGGATCCCGCAAGATATTATCGGCAGGACGCTCAATCAGGTGCGCAAAAAAGATGGTTAACCAAGAACACAAAGATAGAGAAGGATCAGTGGCAGCTTTGACCGAAGAAGAAAATCTGTCCCAAGAAGGACAAGAAACCAATCAGCCTGGCTACGACGCCTCGGCTATCGATGTTCTCGAGGGCCTCGAGGCAGTACGCGTCAGACCTGGCATGTACATCGGTACTACCGGTCCAAAGGGCTTGCACCACCTGGTCTGGGAGATCGTCGATAATGCTGTTGACGAGGCTCTGGCCGGACACTGCAACAAGATCCTTATCACCATCAACGAAGACGAGTCCTGCACAGTCGAAGACAATGGCCGCGGCATTCCCACCGGCATAGTCGAAAAGACTGGCAAAAGCGCAGTCGAGACAGTTTTTACAGTACTCCACGCTGGGGGCAAGTTTGGCGGCGGCGGATACAAGGTCTCAGGCGGCTTGCACGGGGTAGGGGCTTCGGTAGTCAACGCTCTTTCCGAAAGACTCGAAGTATTGGTCAGTCGTGATGGCAAATTGCACAAGCAGATCTATTTGCGCGGTATTGCCGATGGTGGCCTCCAGATATTGGGCGATACAGAAAGCCGGGGTACCAAAGTCACATTCTGGCCGGACGATCTCATTTTTCATGATGTCAACGAAGACAACGAACGTATCAAGATTTATTTTGAATGGGAGACTCTCGCTCATCGACTGAGAGAAATGGCCTTTCTAAACAAGGGACTATGCATCATCCTCACTGACAATCGTCCGGGCAAGGGTGCAGGCAAGTCCGAGACCTATCACTACGAGGGCGGTATAGCCAGCTACGTCGAATGGATGAATGATACGCGTGACGCTCTGCACAAGCCACCGATCTATTTTGATCAAAAGGCAAACGACGTGACAGTAGAGTGCGCTCTACAGTGGACGACCGTTTATCAGGAGTCCATCTATAGCTACGTCAACAATATCAATACGCACGATGGCGGCACCCACCTCACTGGTTTTCGCAATGCCCTCACCCGTATCGTCAATGATTATGCTCGTAAAAACGGCCACCTAAAAGAAGCCGACTCCAACTTTACCGGCGAAGATATCCGCGAAGGTCTCACGGCAATCATCTCGGTCAAGGTGCCCAACCCTCAGTTTGAGGGCCAGACAAAAGAAAGACTGGGCAACCGCGAAGTACAGGGCATCACTCAGTCACTGGCTTCCGAATCGCTTTCCGACTGGCTCGAGCTCAATCCAAAGCCTGCCAAAGAGATCGTCAACAAGATCATTCAAGCCAAAAAAGCCCGAGAAGAAGCCGCCAAGGCCAAAAACCTGGTGCGCCGCAAAAACGAGCTTTCCGGTGGAGGCATGCCAGGCAAGTTGGCTGACTGTTCCGAAAAAGATCCTGAGCGTTGCGAGCTCTATCTAGTCGAAGGCGACTCTGCAGGCGGTTCCGCTAAGCAAGGACGTGATCGTAGATTTCAGGCCATCCTGCCCTTGAGGGGCAAGATCCTCAACGTAGAAAGAGTCCAGCCCAGCCGCATATATGACAATACCGAAGTCCAGGCGATGATCCAGGCCATCGGTCTGGTGACCCTCCAGGAAGACGAAGACGGCAATACCAAATCCGGTGGCCTCTTGCGTCCCAATGCCGAAAACCTCGACTTAGCCAAATTGCGCTATCACAAGGTCATCATCATGACCGATGCCGATGTCGATGGCAGCCACATTCGCACTCTCTTGCTCACTTTCTTTTTCCGCTATGCCAAGCCTCTAGTCGAAAAAGGCTATGTCTACATTGCTCAGCCACCTCTCTACAAAGTAGAAAAAGGCAAGCGCATCGAGTATTGCTATAACGAACACAAACTCGAGGCAGTGCTCGCCGAGATGGGCGACAAAGCCATGATACAGCGATTCAAGGGACTCGGCGAAATGATGCCCGAGCAACTCTGGGAAACCACTATGAATCCCGAAACCAGGACTCTAAAACAAGTCTCAGTGACCGATGCATCGGATGCCGACCACGTCTTTGATCTTTTGATGGGTGAGGCAGTCGCTCCTCGTCGCCAATTTATCGAAGAAAACGCTCACAAGGTCGGCAATCTTGACGTGTAATCGGCGCAAGCAATAGCAACGTGATAAACATAGCAAATGTCTTGACGGTATCGAGGGTGGTGCTTGCGCTCATCACCCTCGCCATGCTTTTTTTAGCCCCTCTCGCAGCAAAAAATACCTGGTATTGGACAGCATTTGTCCTCACAGGCATAGTGATCTGGGCCGACGGCCTGGACGGTTTTTTTGCACGCAAGCTCAATCAATGCACCAAGCTCGGAGGCATCCTCGATATTGCCTCCGATCGCGCCGTCGAGCTCGCCTACTGGATCTCCTTTACTGCTCTAGGATGGATCGGTGTCTGGGTTCCGCTTGTCTTTTTGATCCGCGGAACCTTTGTGGACGCGATCAGGGCTCATGCCCTCGAAGAGGGCAAGACGGCATTTGGCGCCCAGACAATGATGAACACGCCCCTGGGCAAGTTTGTCGTGGCCTCTCCTTTCAGCCGCTTTACCTATGCCGTGGTCAAGGCTTTTGCCTTTGCGCTCATGATCGCAGCGCATATCCCTGATCTGGCCGGAGTCTTTTGGCTAGCACCAACTGCCGAGGGATTGGTCTGGGCATCGGTGATATTTTGCCTGGTAAGAGGCCTCCCAGTGATCTGGGAGGCCCAGGACATTTTTAAGGTATAGTCCGTCAGTAGTCAGCCTGGTTTCGAGCCGGGAGCTTCAGCCGTTAGCCTGACCTCCAGATATTGATTTGCGCTTGAGCGGCTGATCCAAGATCGGGTCTTTGGAGATGCCGAGTTGTTCGGCCAGCCTGGTCAGGGTGTAGCGAGCATTGACATCCTTGGATTGCATTTCTGTTTGCCTTTGCCTAAATCTATTCATGCAAAAAGCCTCACGCCCAAGCGCACGATCAGCAAAATTTTCAAGCCTTTCCATCCACTCCCAGTCCTTACGCAACTGCTTGTAGTCGGCAAACTTAGTTTCGTATTCGTATCGCGCCAGCGATGTCGGAGAGCGATCGGTCGGCTCGCGAGGAGTATAGACATCTTTTTGTTTGAGATTATCGTCAAAGGCCAACAGGGCTAAATGCGCTAAAAGATCGCATGTCTGCTTGATGGTCTCTGGCTTGAGCCCTTTGACTCGCATCCTGGGCACCTCGCCTTCGGCATACTGCAAAGCAGTCATAAAATACTGTCTTGCCTTGGCATATTCCTGGCGCTCGAGATAGTAGACACCGCCCCAATCATATTGCACAAACTTGGGCAGATCGCTCCGCAGACTCGATCGACGCGGCGCTTGCGGCATAGGCATTGCAGGCTTGCCTTTATCAGGCTGGGCGACGACTTTGTCTTGGAGTGTCAGAGATAAGGCACCAGCACTCAATAAAGAAAGAGAAAGGATGATGGTGCGAGTCTGATTGTGATGCAAAGCGGAAAGATCCTCTATTTATCGATCTAAGATATTTAAACACTTCTCGAAAATAAATGCAGGAGAAAGTTGGGTCAGGCAGGGACGATCGTCGCAAACTTTGCGATAGTGACAGGGCCGGCACTCCAGGTCCTCCCGGTAGAGAGCCTGACAATGATCGCCATAAGGACCCCACCTGACTGGATCGGTGGGCCCGAACAACGTCAGAGTAGGAGTCTGCATTGCACTGAGCATATGACTCGGCCCCGAATCGGTGCAGATGCCGAGATCTAGCAAGCTATACAAAGCAAGGCTTTCACGCAGCGAAAGCTGGCCGGACAAATCGATAATACGCGCATCAAGTGCCTGTCCATGACCTTTTTGCTGCACGATTTGTTTTAGCGATTTGTAGATCGCTATATCTTGTTTGTCACCAGAAAACACTATAGTGATCTCACTGCGCTGCAACAAAAGATCGATCAGATCGCCCCAATTGGCCAAGGGATATAACTTATCAGGATGAGCCGCAGCCGCGTGTATCAAGATAAAGCGCTGTGGCTGCTTTGCTCCTCTAGTGGATGGCAAGCCAGGCGCAAGTGCCAGCACACGACCAACCTCTTCTTGGGTGACAAAGGCCTCGAGCTTGCGATCGATAACCGGTATATTTGCGGCTTCTAGCACGGAGAGCAATGAGTCGACTTCGTGGATAGACTGATCGAAAGGCACCGATCGGGTCAAAAGCGGGCTCTTGCCTCGCTTGACATAGCCGATGCGATGAGTCGCACCACTAGCAAAGGCAATCAGACGAGAGGTCAAAGATCGCTTGAGGACAAAGACCATGTCATAGTGTTTTTTTCTAATCTCAATCAGATAGGACACTAGAGACCTGGTGCGCCCCTTGCCGCTATCGTACTTATGAAAGCGCGTGGTATCAAAGACAATCAATTGATTGATTGCAGGATTGTGCTCGAGGACTTCGCCCGAGACCGGTCCGACAAGGACATCGATCTTTGCCTCGGGATAATGTTTTTTTAGATTGGCAATGAAAGGCAGAGTGAGGATGGTATCGCCTATGAAGCGATAACGAACGACCAGGATCTTTTTGATGGCTGGATCAGCTTGAATGGGAGTTAAATCTGGATTCAAGCCAAAAGCCCCTCCGGCAAGACGTGCCACTTGCATTGCTGATCCAGGGCTAATATGTTTTGCACCAGGTCTCCCTCAACAAATTGCCTGATCTTGATCATGTCCTTCATCGTACACACTAGCAGATCGACAGACAGATGTTTTGCTCTAGCCTGCAAGGTCAAAAGATCGCTCTCTATATACCAGTGATGATCACCAAAATCCAGATTATCGACTACGTCCGCCCCAAGAGCGAGCAGGCTCTCGACAAATGATGCATGTCTGGCTATAGCAGAAAAAGCAATGATGCGTCGGCCCCTCAATGCCAAAAGATCAAGTGTCTGGTCAGATGCTGATCTGCATATGGATGGCGCAAAAGACACAGCACCAAAAGACAATCGGGGATTGTATTTTTGCAAAATCTCGCGGTAGGTTGCGATCCGCGGATCATCGGCCCCATCGACCTTGGTAAAGACCAGAGCCTTGGCTCGTCTCAAAGCAGACAAAGACTCTCTCAGGCGTCCACCCGGAAGAACAGCGACAGTGCGAGGATCATCGTTGATGTCATAGAGCACCAGATCATAATCCCTCTCTAGCGCCAGATGCTGAAAGCCATCATCCAGGATGATAGTATCCAGGCCAAACTCTTGTGCTCTCAAAGCACCTTTGCGTCGGTCAGAGCCTACGAATATCATGGCCTGGGGCACCGCCTGCAATATCAAGGCCGGCTCGTCGCCGAGCGCATCTATCGATGCCGCGATCCCTACCGCACCGCCAGCGACAACCAGTGAGTCACTTTTGTCTTGCCGTCCATAGCCACGGGTAAGGATGCCGACGCGCTTGCCTTGGGCAAGATACGAGCTGGCCAGATCAATTACCACTGGCGTTTTACCAGTACCGCCCACAGTGAGATTGCCAACACTGATCACCCGGGCACTAGGCCGCATGCGCCCCAACACTCCAAGAGTATAAGCCTGATTGCGCAAGAGGCCCAGGCCCCCGTAGACTAGCCCCAGAGGATAGAGCAACGCTCTTGCAATGCGACTGCCCAAGAGTTTTTGCCACCAAGCATTTAAACCATCGATACTAGCCATGATCTTGCATGCTCTTGGCTATAAATGGTGCCAACATTTCCAATGCATTTTGCACTGCGCCCTGACTCTCTTGCAATATCTCGCGGCCGGCCATGCCCTTTTGCTTTCGCAAAATCGGATCATTCAGCAATTGGAGCAACTGGCCAGACAAGGCATCGGTCGACTGGCAAACGACTATTGCGTCTTTGGCGAGCAAGGCCTTGGCAGAGTCTCTTGTTTTTTCGTATCGCGGGCCGATCAGTACTGGTACGCCAAAAGCATAAGGCTCCATTATGTTATGGCCTCCGATTGGAGCAAAGGTACCACCGACAAAGGCCACGTCCGCCAGAGAGTAAAAATCGAACAATTTGCCTATGGTATCAAGTAAAAATACAGGATTGGCAGCACCATCGAGCCGATCACCCCGAGAAAACCGTTTAAGTATGAGACCTCTTTGCTCGATCAACTGGGCTACATGATCAAAGCGCTCGGGATGCCTGGGTACGAGCACCAAAAGCATCTTGCCGCTCTGACCGAGTGCTGTCTGCAAAATACTGGCATATGCATCGAGCATTGCCGTCTCTTCGCCTTCATGCGTCGAACCAGCGACGATGACGATAGTATCATCTGTGATACCTAGTTCGCTCTTTAAGGCTAGTATTTTTTCAGGTGGTAGAGGCACTAGGCCATCATATTTGAGATTACCCAATACCACTACAGGCAGCGTAGAACCACCGACAGCGCGATAACGCGATCGCTCGTCCTCATTTTGCACGCCTATGACCGAAAATCTCCGCAAGACAGGCCCAAAGAAAAATTTCCAGCGGGCATATCCTTTAAAAGACTTTGGTGACATACGACCATTGACTACGGCAAGCGGAATGCCATTAGCACGAGTTATATCTACAAAACCAGGCCAGATCTCTGTCTCAGCAATAACTACCGAAGACGGCCTGACAAAGTCGAGCCAGCTGTGTATAGCAAAAGGCAAATCGAAGGGAAAATAAAAAGTCCGTGCGACACCTGCAAGCTTTTGACCGGCCAAATCCTGCCCAGTTTTAGTCGTAGTCGAGACCACCAGTGGCAAACGAGGATATTTTTGGTGTAGAGCCATGACCAATGGCAAAATGGCATTAAACTCGCCGACAGAAACAGCATGGAGCCACATAGCTCCCCGGATCTCTCCTTTTGCTTTGACAAGATCAAGAGGAATGCGCCCGAGCTTTTGACCAAGACCTGCTCTGGCCTTGGCATTGATAAGCAAAAATGGTCCTATCAGGCACAAAACCAGAGCAAAAAAAATGTAATAGGCAAGCATCATAGGTTTAATATCCTAGATCATATCGATAGCATCGATATCCACGGCTATCTGTACGTTTTGCGCAAAGACCCTCTTGCGCAGATAGGCCGTGAGTCGCTTTTGCACGGTCATGCCCGCTTTGTTTTTGACGATGAGATGATAACGAAACTTGTTTTTGATTTTCTCGATCAGACAGGGGCTCGGCCCCAATATCCTTACATGGCTTGCATCAAAGTCTTCTAATAAATTACTTAACTCCTCTGCCAAAAGCTCCGCTACTCCCAAGGCGAGCATATCGTCCTCTCCTGTGACGACTATACGATTAAGATGACTGAAGGGAGGATAGTCAAAGTCTTTTCGCGCCTCCAATTCGGGGGTAAAAAAGGCGGCATAATCATGCTTGCAGGCAGTCTTGAGCGCGGGCAGATCTGGGGTATAGGTCTGTAAGACAACCTCGCCAGGCTTGGCTCCGCGCCCTGCGCGGCCAGCGACCTGAGTGATCAATTGAAATCCACGCTCGGCAGAGCGAAAATCCGGCAAATTGAAGGCACTATCGGCGTTAAGCACTCCTACGAGCGTAACATTGGCTATATCAAGGCCTTTCGCGACCATCTGCGTGCCGATCAAGATATCAGCGTCCCCTTGAGCAAAACGATCTAAAATTTCTTCAAAGGCTCCCTTGCGCGCCGTGACGTCAGAGTCCAGCCTCACCACCCTGGCCTGGGGAAACAATCTGAGCATCTCGTTTTCTATTTTTTGCGTGCCCTGCCCAGTTTCTTTTAAAAATGAGCCGTGACAATCGGGGCAGGCATCGGCAAGGGGGCGCCTCAAATTGCAATGGTGGCATGCCAGATATCGATTGGATCTGATCGAGCCTGATTCGCCCAGGGGTCTGTGCACTGTCATCGACACGCTACAATTGCGACATTTGACGACATTGCCGCAGCCCTGACAAAACTGCTGACTGGCATAGCCACGTCGATTCATCAATAGGACTACTTGTTCTCTGGCCTCCAGTCTCTTATTGATGGCAAAAGCAAGACGCCTGGAGATTATCAACTCCCCTCTCTCGCGGATTTCTTCCTTCATATCCACAACTACGACTTTTGGCATCACCTGCTTAAAGACACGGTTGGGCATGCTTACTATATGTCCAGACAGATTGGCTCGATAAAAGCTGCCCACATCTGGTGTAGCGCTCCCCATCAAGACGAAGGCCCCGAGTCGACGACCTAGCTCCTTGGCCAATTCTCTTGCATCATATCTAGGAGCAGGACTGGATTGCTTGTAAGAACCATCGTGCTCTTCATCCAAGATAATGATACCGAGATCCGGTATGTGCGCAAGGATCGCAGACCTCGCACCAAGAAGTACTTTGACCTGCCCCATGCGCAATCTTCGCCAGGTATCATATCGCTCACCCGCGGATATGGCGCTGTGCCAGACAGCCACACTATCTCCAAACCTGGCCTTTAGCCTACCGGACAACTGGGGAGTGAGAGAAATTTCTGGGACCAGAAACAAAGCCCTCTTGCCGGCTTGCAAGACTCGCGAAATCAAGCGCAGGTAGACCTCTGTCTTGCCAGAGCCAGTTACTCCGTGCAAGAGATAAGGTTCATTTGCTTGCTGTTCTTGGGCCAGAGGGCCGGCTCTTAACACTCGATCGCACTCCTCGTAGAGCACATCCAGCACCTTTGTCTGCTCGTCGGTCAAGGCGACCTCATTGCTATTATCGTGAGTCTCGATCAGCCCAGCCGGCAAATTGCTCAGAGCATCCCGCATGACCTCATTGGTGATCTTTTTGAGCATTTTATTTTTGACCATTGTGTCGATCTGAGCACGGCTCACCAGGACATTGTCGAGCACTTGGGCCAGGGAAGCCTGGCCACCACTCTGCTCCATATACTCGATCACGGCTTGCTGGACATCAGTTTTAGCCGGATTAGCGCAGCCATCCACAATCAAGGCCAGATCGACACGCATCTTTTCGTTTTGCTTTTCTTCCTCGACTACTATGTGCTCGATGGCACCTGATCTCTGCAAATCCTTGAGAGCATTTTGAAAGGGCTGGCCATTACTAATAACGCCATTGGCCTTCATGATCTTGAGATGTTTTTCAAAACGCTGCCTCAAGGCACTTTGGGTCAATTGCTTTTTGCCCGACTGATTTAAAAGATCTATGATGAGACGTTGATGATGATCGACGGCTGTGGCATTGCCCCTGCCAGTGGTGGCATCGCTCAGCCGTACGTATCTTTTGAGACGAGAGGTCAAGCAACTGGGTATGGCACTCGATACGACGTCTTGCATCGAAGCACAGTAACGATCGGCGACGAAGGACAAAAAATCAATGTACTCGCTGTCAAAGAGAGGCTGATCGACAACATCGGCAATTTCACGAATGCGGTATTGGCCTTCGTAGCGACTGGCTAATGAGACGAGATAGCCGAGTACCATCTGGCGGCCAAATGGCACTAGCACTTGTGCACCGATCAAAGCATGAGCAGCCAGAGCCTCGGGCACCGCATAAGTAAAGAGTCTGTCCTTGAGGTCTGCGACCTGCACATCCAGTAGCACCTGGGCATAAGCACGCGGCTCTGAACCCCGAGGCTCAGCAGCGCTCGGCTCGTCAATCTGTCCAAAAAGGTTTAGCTGCCCCTTGCTGGGCTTCATTTAGGTCAGGCCCCGATTACATATTTCTTCCAATTGTAATCGCCTGCAAAACTATGTTTAGAGATCTCGAACAAGACGTGCGACATCGGCCTGCGTGGATTGCAGTTGAGGGGCATGCCGGCCTCTTTTGGAGTACGGTCACCTTTCTTGACATTGCATCTTAAACAGGCGGCGGCGACATTGTCCCAGCTATCGAGGCCACCACGCGAACGCGGAATAATATGGTCGATCGTCAGGTCGTGCCGCTTATCACCACAATATTGGCAAGTGTAATTGTCACGATGCAAGATATTGCGCCGGGATAGAGAGATCTCCTTATAGGGGATCTTGACATACGACCGGAGTCTGATGACCGTAGGCAAAGGCATATCGGTATATATAACCTTGCCATTGTGCTCGACTTGCTCGGCCTTGCCCTTCATGAGGAGCACTACCGCACGTCTCCACGTGCAGATATTGAGAGGCTCGTATGAAGCATTGAGCACTAGGACCTTGGACAAGACAGCCTCACGATGGACAACAGCTTTAATATTATACGGTTTAGAGGATCCTTAAGCAATGATTAAGGGCTAGTTTTAGGCTGATTTTAGCCAGATTTAGGGTTGCCAAGGACTTCTTAGAGCCTAATTATATACATTAAGCAAGGCTTAAAGCTTGCGTCCAAACTATCGCAGGCAGCTCCATAAGGTGTTAAAGTCAATCTGTGGGTCGAACGGACGGCCCCGACTCGTGTCGCTTTAGACGCGCACCCGAGATTTTTTAGTATTAGCGCCGACATACCTACTGTACCCAGACGGGCATCAGGCCCGCAATTACAACAGAATGAGGAGTTCAAACCTTGCCAGTAGCTTCAATGAGACAACTTTTGGAAGCCGGTGTGCACTTTGGCCACCAGACCCGTCGTTGGAATCCCAAGATGAGACCTTACATCTACGGTGAACGTAACGGCATCTACATCATCGACCTCGAACAAACCACCAGAGCTCTCGATCATGCTTGCAACTTCATCAAGAAGTGCGCTTCCGAAAAGAAAAACGTAGTTTTTGTAGGCACAAAAAAACAAGCTGCCGAAATCGTAGAAGAAGAAGCGAAGCGCTGTGGCGCTCACTTTGTCAACCGTCGCTGGTTGGGCGGCATGCTCACCAACTTTGAGACTATCCGTCTGCGCATCAATCGCTTGAAAGAGCTCGAAGAAATGCAAGAAAACGGCGATTTCTTTAGACGCGGCAAAAAAGAACAAGCCGTCCTCAAGCGCGAACTCGACAAGCTCAACAAGACTCTTGGCGGTATCAAGACCATGCGCGGCAAGCCCGACGTGCTCTTTATCATCGACCAAAAGCGCGAAACCATCGCCGTCAGCGAAGCAAAAAAAATCGGCATCAAGACCGTAGGTATCATCGACACCAACTGCGATCCTTCTGGTATCGACTATGTCATCCCTGGCAATGACGATTCGATCCGCTCGATCAAATTGATCACCAGCAAGATCGCTGATTGCATCCTCGAAGGCAAACAAGGCCAGGCGTACGAAAATCCCGCCGACGAAAAGGCCAACTGGAAAGAACACGAAGCTCAATTGGCTTCTGTAGGCGTGTCGACTAGCGAATACGCGGACGCACCCAGCGCCTCCGGCCAAGACGAAGAAGCAGCTCAATAAGAGGATCATCAAGGAGATGAGTACAGTGGTAGAAATTTCGGCCTCCATGGTCAAAGAGCTCAGAGAAAAATCTGGTGCTGCCATGATGGATTGTAAAAATGCTCTCAAAGACGCAGAAGGCAATTTTGAAAAAGCCTTCGAATTATTGCGCCAAAAAGGTGCTGCCTCGGCCTCCAAAAAAGCTGGTCGCACCACCTCCGAAGGTCTGGTAGTCGGCTACACCACTCCCGACAGCAAGGTCGGCACTCTGGTGGAGCTCAACTGCGAAACCGACTTTGTTGCTCGCAACGAGCAATTTGTTGCCCTGGGCAAGACTCTTGCCGAGACCGCCGCTCAAAAAGACGTATCCTGCACCGACAAGCTCAATGCCGAACTAGTCGAAGGCAAGAAAGTCCAGGATCTGCTCACCGAAGCAGTAGGCAAGATCGGAGAAAACATCAGCCTCAAGCGCGTCAAGACAATCAAACTGTCTAGTGCCTATGGCACTGTCGGACTCTATTTGCACGCTCTCGGCGGCAAGATGGGCGCTCTAGTCGAATTGGCAACCGACAAGCAAGTCGCCGATCAAGATGCTCTCAATGCCGTAGGCCGCGAGCTCGCTATGCACGTCGTATCGACCAAGCCTTCCTTCCTCAGCCGTGAAGAAATCCCGGCCGATGTGATCGAAAACGAGCGTCGCATCGAGTCTGGCAAAGCCGATCTGGCAGAAAAAAAACCTGAGATGCGTGAAAAAATCGTCTCTGGTCGCGTAGACAAGATCCTGGGCGAGCGTTGTTTCCTCGAGCAACCCTTTATCAAAGATCCTCAAACTACCGTCGCCAAGTACCTGGCCGCTAAAGGCAAGGAACTAGGCGTTGAGATCAAACCTCTCTCGTTTGCGGTTTATATCCTTGGTGAAACCGAAGCCGAAAAAGAAGCGACCGAAGCCTGCGCACAATAAAAAAGCGCAATAGCTTAACGCGAAAAACTGGATAGACAGCCATGATCAGTATATGATCATGGCTGTCGTTTCAAGGAACCCTCTAATGCCCGAAGTAAAGTACAAAAGGATATTGCTTAAGCTCTCCGGCGAGGCCCTCTGCGGCGAAAAAGACTTTGGCATCGACCCCACCGAGATCTCGCGCATATGCGATGAGGTGGTGACCGCATATAATCACGGCGTACAGATTGCTATAGTCGTTGGCGGTGGCAATATATTTAGAGGCGTCCAGGGTGCCAATTGGGGCATGGATAAGGCGGCAGCAGATTATGTGGGCATGCTAGCGACCATCATGAATACCTTGTTGCTGCAAGAAGTCCTTAAGTCCAAAGGTGTAGAGACCAGGGTCCAGACCGCCATCGCGATGCCTGCTGTGGCAGAGCCCTTTATCAGGTTAAGAGCGATTCGCCATCTACAAAAAGGACGAGTGGTCATCTTTGGCGGAGGCACAGGCAATCCGCACGTCACAACCGATACTGCAGCAGCGCTAAGGGCTGCAGAAATATCGGCCGATGCTATCCTGATGGCAAAAAATCATATCGATGGCGTCTATGATGACGATCCACGCACTAATCCCAAGGCCAAAAAGGTCGAAAATATCACATTTGAAGAGCTGCTCAGACAGGGGCTGAAAGTCATGGATCCAGCAGCAGTTTCGCTATGCCAACAAAACAACATACCGATCATCGTCTTTGACTTTGCTAAGAGCGGATCGATCGAAAGGTTGGTCCTGGGCGCAAACGATATCGGTACCTATGTCGGCTCCACCGGCCGCTAGCCAATCACACAAGGAGAAGAGATGAGCACCACTGCCGAAGTATTGCAAAATGCCGAAGAGCGCATGAAAAAAGCAATCGGAAGCCTGCAAAAAGAGTTGACAACAATCAGAACAGGTCGTGCCAATCCTCAATTGCTCGACCGCGTCGAAGCCGATTACTATGGCACGCCGACCCTGATCAAAAACATGGCCAATATCTCTACTCCAGACGGTCGGAGCCTTGTCATCCAGCCCTACGAAAAATCCTCACTCAAAGCTATCGAACAAGCAATACACAAGTCGGATCTAGGCGTTTCACCCAACTCAGATGGCACCGTGATTCGTATTGCTGTACCTGCACTGACCGAAGAAAGACGCAAAGACTTGATCAAGATCGTCAAGAAAATCGGTGAAGAATCTCGTGTCGCTGTAAGAAACATCAGACGAGATGGTGACCAGGAATTGAAAAAAATGAAGGGCACAGCGATCTCCGAAGACGAGATCAAGGGCCAAGAAGCTGCCTTGCAAAAGATCACCGATCGCTACGTAAAAGAAATCGACAAGATCTTGCAAGACAAAGAAGCTGACTTGATGGAAGTCTGACCATAGCCAGGCAAATAAGTAATACCAAAGCGAGGACCATCAGATGTGTGGAATAGTCGGTTATCTCGGCCCGGAAAATGCAGCACCGGTTTTGCTGAATGAGCTCAGATGCCTCGAGTACAGAGGCTATGACTCAGCCGGCGTAGCAGTGATCGAAGACGGCAAATTGAGCGTCCTCAAGGCAGCCGGCAAGCTATCCAATTTAGAAGCCTTGCTAGACAACAAAAAGCCTGCCGCTAGAGTCGGTATAGGCCACACTCGTTGGGCCACTCATGGTGTACCTAACGATCAAAACGCTCACCCGCACATGGATGAGACAGGCACACTAGCAGTGGTGCACAATGGCATCATCGAAAACTACGAAGAACTGCGCGAAGAACTCAAGGGTGCTGGCTATGTATTTAAGTCGGACACCGATACCGAAGTGGTAGTGCATCTAGTATCATCCGAGCTCAAAAAAGATGGGGACCTGCTCAAAGCGATCACGCGCTCAGTCAGCAAACTGAAAGGGATCTTTGCCCTAGGGATAGTGAGTCAGTCTCACCCAGATCGTATCTATGCTATCAATCATCATTATTCGCTTTCAGTCGGTCTCGGCGAAAATGAAAACTTTTTGGCATCTGACTCGATGGCTGTGAGACAGTACACCAATAAGGTCATCAAGCTCGAACAAAGCGAGATCGCCGAAATCACTCAAACCAAGGTCAGACTCTTTACCTTTGACGGCAAAGAAGTAAAACGCAGCCCCATTGCACTAGATACCAGCCCTTACGTGATCGACAAGGCCGGTTACAAGCATTTTCTCCTCAAAGAAATACACGAGCAGCCTCAAGTCCTGCGTCAGACCCTCTCAAAATATCTACGTCATCCAAATCATCCTATTGACCTAACGGTAGACCATTTGAGCTCATCGAGCGCAAAGGGGCTAGACGGTCTAAAGTACGGCGTGCATCTCACCGATCAAGAGATCAAAGGACTCGATCGCATCTCGATTTTTGCCTGTGGCACAGCCTACCACGCTAGTCTCGTAGGCAAATTGATCCTCGAAGACCTGGTCGGAGTACCTGTCGAAGTGGACATTGCTTCGGAGACCAGAGGCAGACGGCTCTTGGTGAACGAATCCACCCTCGTCATAGCCGTCAGCCAATCCGGCGAGACAGCAGACACCCTAGCAGCCCTCAAAGAGGCAAAGAGCAAAGGTGCCTATACTCTCGGCATCACCAATCGTGCCGACAGCCACCTCGCACAACTGACAGAAAACCTGATCGTCACCGAATGTGGTATCGAGGTCTCGGTAGCTGCGACCAAGACATATACGGCTCAACTTGCTTGTTTTTATCTGCTCGGTATTTATCTAGCCGAAAAGCGCGGCACCATCTCTAGCGAGCGCGCTAAAGAACTGAAGCTCAAGCTCAATTTAGTGCCGACCATGATCGAGCAGATCTTGGCTCGTGAAGAAGAAGCAAGAGAGACATCAATCAAATACGCCGAAGCTCACGATGTGGTCTTTATCGGCAGAGGACTCAATTTTCCGACGGCTCTCGAGGGTGCTCTCAAACTCAAAGAGCTATCTTATATACACGCCTCCGGCTATGCAGCCGGCGAATTGAAGCACGGCCCCATCGCCGTACTCGATCAACACGTGCCTGTGATCACAGTGCTTGTACCTGGAGCAGTCTACGAAAAGACGCTTTCCAACGCGCAAGAAGCCAGAGCTCGTAAGGCCAAGATGATAGCCGTCGCCGTCGAAGGCGATGAACAGGCCAAAAGGACCTTCGATTCGGTTTTAACCATTCCTCTGGTCGATGAATTATTTTCGCCGATGACTTCTGTGGTACCCATGCAGTTGATGAGTTATTTCATCGCTGATTATCTGGGCAAGGATGTGGACCAACCGCGCAATCTGGCAAAATCAGTGACAGTCGAGTAAAAACGTTTTTGAGATAATCAAATGCAAAAAAAAATACTGATGATCGTCGGCGATTTTGTCGAGGATTATGAGGCCATGGTGCCTTTTCAGATCCTGCTCACAGTAGGCCACCGGGTAGACGTGATCTCACCCGGCAAAAAGCCGGGCGAGAAGGTCAAGACAGCGATCCACGATTTTGAGGGCGATCAGACCTATACCGAAAAGCCAGGTCACAATTTTGGCATAACCGCCGACTTTGCCCTGGTCAGGGATAAAGACTTACAAAGCTACGATGCTCTCGTCCTTCCAGGGGGACGCGCTCCAGAGTTTTTGCGTCTCAATCAGGATGTGATAACGATAGTCAAGCATTTTTTTGATGCGGACAAGCCTGTCGCAGCCATCTGTCACGCCGCTCAGATCCTCACCGCAGCTGGCGTACTGCAAGGCCGGACATGCATGGCGTACCCGGCAGTAAAACCAGAGGTGGTGGCGGCAGGTGCAAAATGGGCAGAAGTCAACGCCACCGCAGATAATTGCATTACCCAGGGCAATCTGGTCACTGCAGCGGCCTGGCCAGGGCATCCGGCATGGATGAGCGCATTTTTGGCATTGTTAGGTAGTAAAATACAGGCATGAGTTTTTGCCTTTAACGCCGAGGTGATCCCATATGCCATTAAAACAGAGTCTCACCTGTGCCTTGACTGCATTGGCATTAGCAGTGCCCGTAGCACAAGCCCAGACTCCGGAGCCGCCTAATGATACGGATCAGAGCGAGACAATAACCCAAGCTCCCAACTCTGCTCAACCAGACCAAGTCGAAGTCCAGTCCAGGCTGCCTCAAGAAAGCCCAGACGATCCCAAGCGCAATGAGGTCTGGGAGAGAACTTTTAAGCAAGGCTCGCAAGCCCTCACCAATAGCGAATACGGAAGCGCCGAAAGGCTCTTGCGTACGGCAGTCGCCGAATCCGCAGGTTTTGGAGAGAAAGACCCGCGGTACGCCAGATCGCTCGGCCAGTATGCAAAATTGCTCCGTATTAGAGGACGTTTTGCAGAAGCCGAGCCAGCTATGGAAGAAGAATTTAGATCACTCGATAGTGCCGCCAACGGTGACACTGGTAAAGTCATGCAACACATGGCCGACCTCATTTCATTTTATCTAGACTATGGCACCGCCTCAAAGGCACAGGCACTCGCCGAACGCCTTTTGCAATTTCTCACTGGCAAAATAGAAGACTATAGAGCCCCAGAAAAGCAAAGCTATAAGGCTGGCCAACCACTGACCGGCTGGGCTGGATCTGCGGCCAAAAACATGACCACTCCAGTGGTTGAATGGGCCATCGCAGCTGATGCAGTGGGAGTCAAATTTAAACAGCACCAAAATTACGATATGGCCGAAAAGCTCTTTAATGCAGCTCTAGACGTAAAAGAGACAGTACTGGGCAAGGAGCATTTGTCGCTCGCCAATAGTTTTGACAATCTAGCCGACCTCTTTTCGGCATCCAATGATGACAGGCGAGCCGAGCAATATTTTGGCTATGCGCTGGAGACCACCGAACGCATCCTGCCATCGAGCAGCTATCAGGTCTTTAACCGCCTCGACAAACTGGCAAAATGCTATATCAAGCAAAATAAATACGAAGAAGCAGAAAAGCTTTATTTGAGATCGCTCAATTTTTGGAAGGATGAACCATCCAATAACGGCAGCGAGGCCAGGGCCGCTTACAGCCTCGGCAATGTATACATGCTCCAAAAAAAATACGATCTGGCGGCTCCCATGCTCAAATCGGCCTTGGAGCAGGCTGAAAATCTATGGGGATCCGAATCAGCAACACTCGCTCCCTACCTCAATAGGTATAGCGACTGCCTTTATTATCTAGGCGGCTCCACTGCCAGCGACGCGTACAAAGACGAATACAAACAGATCAAAATCAGAGCTGCAAATATCCAAAATCCGCTCTAATCTCTTTGACCTTTCTATTGGCAGATTTATTTTGACTACATCGACACGTCGCGCTTGGTCTCGGTCAAAGCACTATTTGGCGAAATAGGCTCTTCTTCGACGATCTTAGGCGTGATCAAAAGCATGAGCTCGGAACGGTTGCGACCTTTAATTGTATTTCTAAAAAATGCACCAAACACAGGTGTTTCGGCTAAATACGGTACCTTGGCCAGTTGCGAGGCCTCGTTTTCGCTAAAGATGCCGCCAAGCACTAAGGTCTGTCCATCTTTTATCCGGACTTCTTGAGCCATGATGTCCCGATAATTGATCAAAGTAACCACCAGGGGGTTATTTGGACTGCCAAAGGTCTGAGGAGCGCCAGCCGGAGTGGAGACCTGAGGACGCAGACGCATCGTGATAAATCCGTCTTGAGTCACCTTGGGCAAGACGTTGAGAAAGATACCGACCTTGGTTAATTCGACGTTTGTAGTGACTACAGAAAGCGACACTGTCGAAGTCACTTTGTGTATTACTTCGGAGGCGATCGTGATCAGGGATTCGGAATTGTCCGCGACCACTACTGAGGGATTAGCCAGCAATTTTGCCTTATTAGTCTGCAAGAGCATATTGACTGACAAGTTGACGGCGTGAGGCACAGTGGCGATGTTTGCTCGACCGCCTGCCCGGCCATCCAGAGCCAAAAAATTGAAGGCGCTCTGGGCAGTCGATAGGGCATTGACACCAGCTATCGTGGGCGGCACGAGAGGAACGAGCGAACCAATCACTCCACCAAAATTGCTGGTGGGAGGAGCAGTCGGCGTTACGCTATTGCCTGTAAAAGGAATGGCAGGAATCTGAGGATTGGGTATTGAGTTGGCCGGTGATCCTAAACCAGGCAGAAAGCTGTTGAGAGGCGCCTGGCTGTTGCCCATGATCGAGCTTGAAAGGCCCTCACCCTGTAGATTGAGCGTTGCGCCCAATTGTCTGATGCCTTGATTGTTGAGCTCTATCAGAGAAGCCTGGATGTGTACCTGCTTGGGACGACGATCGAGAAGACGGATGGCTTCTTCGGCGACATTGATATCGTCCGCGGTGCCGACCACTATCACCTGTCTACTCTTTACGTCGGGAATGACAATGGCACCACCGCCGTTTTGATCGACACTAAAATCAGCCGCTATTTCCATATTGGCTCTGATCTGCTGGGTGCCGGGATCGGTAGCAGCATTGTTATAGCCCACGCCTTCCTGGATCTGCGAGCGCGAAGTCCCACGCACTGTCTTGGGCTGAGTTTCTAGCGCAAAAGATTGCGTAGAATCGAGCTCTTGCTTGGAACCTTCACGCTCGTTGTACTTTTCGCCTGCCCTGTCTCCGGCGCTGCCTGCACCAAGATCGTCGCCCAGCCTTTCACTAGCGGTCTCGCCAGAGTTTTCGCTGGCTGATTGTCTCTTTATCTGAGTCTTGAAGTCAGGCAAATAGCCTTTATTAAAGACTGATGCAGACAGTAGGGACGCTACATCATAAGGGTGCGTATAGCTCAGCTTAAAGGCTTTTGCCTGAGATCTATTGAGACCCAGTTGCACCACCGCTTGAGGGCTGGCCACAATGATCGTATTGTTGTCGAGCAGGCGGCTTTGGAGATTAGCAGCGGCCAGCACTGTATCCATGGCCTCATTTAGAGTCAGGTCTTTGAGCTCGCCTGTGATCTTGCCGGTGCAGGATTTATCGATGATGATATTGAGATTGCCACGGCGGGCGATTTCTGCGATGACTTCTTTGGCGGGAGTATCACGAAAGCTGAGATTGTGGATCAGACCATCCTGCACAAATAATTTGAACGGGCGACGTATATTAACAGGAGCAGATGCAGCAGGTAGACTATTGCGAGTGACAGGCCTGACCTGCCCCTGAGCCAATCTTGCCTTGTCTATCGCCTGTGCGAGATCGACCTCAGAAACAGAAGGTTTGGCATCACCGGTGGTGACCGCCGCATCTTGGGCGTGTACCGACACGACCGAGCTCGAGCAAGCTGCGAGCAAAAGAGAGATAGCCAGAGCGAGTTTGATTTTAGGCATTGGCTGATTTTATCTTGAAAATCTAATCTAACCCTTAAATTATTGGATTTTTCATTGTCTCTTAGAGCCGATTAATCCGTTGATAGCAATCTCGAGATTGTTGCGCGCCTCATTGAGGTGGGGGTTAAGGCGGAGAGCCAATTTTAGCTCGTTCACTGCCGAGGCCACATCCCCACGCCCATACAAAGCCCAACCAAGGTCGTTTCGCGCCTGAGCATCAAGAGGATCGAGGCTGACAGCCTGGCGAAATTCTTCACAGGCCCGGTCGACCTCTTTCATTGCAAACAAGGCTCTGCCCAGAGCCAAATGAGACTCGGGCGATGCTGGGTCGAGCAGGCTGGCCTGCCGGGCCGTGCGCATGGCACAGCTATAATCACCTGCTACCAGCAAGGCTTTGGTCAGACTGACGTGTGCTCTAGCCGAGCCTGGATCGGCAGAAACAGCCTGTCTTGCTGCCTTGGTCGCACCGGCCACATCCCTGCTCGACAGCAAGGCATCGGACAGGCCGCAAAAAGCATCGCAACTTGCGCTTATGGCACAGGCCTTGCGAAAGATATCCACTGCCTGCGAAATCTCACCCCTCTTGAGGAGACTCTCGCCGTAGTATTCCAGTGCAACAGCATTATCGCCCTTGAGGCTCAATGCTCGTTGAAATTCTATATCAGCGGCCGCATCATCCATGCTCAGATCGAGTACTCGAGCAAGCATGGCATGAGCAAAATAATCATCGGGATTTACAGCAATAGCCCTCTTGAGCTCAGTAGCCGAGCCCGAAAAATCTCCAGCTTGGAACAGATATGCCGCCAGCCTCATGCGGAGAGCCGCATCATATGGATTATCGGTGACCTTTCGTCTCAATAGGACAATGATGTCGCCGACTTCTTTGAGATCTACAGCTGTGGGACGGGCTTGGAATAGCTTGAGCAGAGCTTTTTGCGCTGCAGGAGTGGAGACCTGTGCTTTTGCAGGCAAACTGGCCATGAGTAAAATTGCAATCAAGATTGGAGCGAGGATGCCCCCAAAGGCTTGTCTTTGTGCAACCATTTAAAACAACTCGCAAAAACCGTCCTAATGATTTTATCTACAAACTCATAAAAATGCAGATCGAAAACGCCTACGTACATATACCTTTTTGCACATACAAATGCGATTTTTGCGATTTTGCAGCATTTGCCGGCCTCGAGGATCGTCAGCAAGAGTACGTAGACAGGCTGATCTGGGAGATCGAGCAAAGAGTGGCGACGACAAAAGCCGCAGTCGCACCATTAAAAACTTTGCACTTTGGCGGCGGCACGCCTGGGCTTCTGCCCGTGCCAATGCTGGCAAGCATCATCCAGACACTAAAGTCGACTTATGGCTTTGCCAAAGATATAGAGATCGCTCTGGAAAGCACTCCGCAAGCGGTATCGGATACGGTGGCAAGACAGTGGCGCGAACTAGGTGTCAACAGGGTCTCGATCGGGGTCGAATCTTTAGACGACCGAGAGTTGCAAGCCATAGGGCGCAGGCAGACAGAAAGCCAGGCACTCGAAGCCATAGACCTAGTCCAAGCAGCAGGCATGCAAAACATCAGCATTGATTTTATGTACGGCTTGCCAGAGCAGACTTTAGATAGCTTTAGCCGCACCCTGCAAAAGATAGAACGCATCATCAAAGCTCACCCGGGCATCAAGCATCTATCAGCTTACGCCCTGGAGCTAGCCGTTTCAGCCCCCTTGCTCAAAACCTATCCCTCAGGAGACGCACGCTATCCACAAGATCAGGATACGGTCTCTATGCTTTATTCCCTCATCGACACGATGACCGCTCTGGGCCTCCAGCACTATGAAGTTTCCAACTTTGCCCGAGCCGGTTTTCACTCTCGCCACAATCTCAGCTATTGGACACGCAAATCTTATCTTGCCTATGGGGTTGGCGCCCATCGCTTTGTAGATGGTATTCGCTCTTCCAATTATCGGTCCTTTAACAAATATATCCGCAATCCATTGTTTGACGAAACCAGCGAAATCATCGATCCAGCTATAGCCTTGCAAGAAGCCATCATGCTCGGCCTCAGACTCAGGAGCGGTCTGAGCCTGTCCCAAATATCAAACGATTTTGGCTATGATTTAAGACGAGAGAGAGCAAAGGAGATTGAGGACATGATCCAGGAAGGCCTCTTAGATTTATCGGACGGCTGTCTCTCTATTACTCGCAAGGGCCTGCCATTAAGTAATTGTGTAATCTCATCGCTGATCTGAGGATTAGAGTTGTGATCCTGGGAATATCAAAGCTGTTGGCTCGCATCGACAATTTTTGAGGTTTTTTTGAAGAGTTGCCCGGAGTGCTACTCCGAATACGAGGATAGTCTGGACCTGACGCACTGTCCCAAGGATCAGACCCCTCTCAAATCACCGGAGCTTGATCCTCTGGTCGGCACTAGATTGGGAGATCGCTACGAGATCGTCTCGGTGATCGGCCGCGGCGGCATGGGAGTGGTCTACAAGGCCAGGCAGGAGCAGATGGACAAGCTCATGGCCATCAAGATGCTGCACTCGCATATGGTTTCCGATTCAGAAGCAGTCAAAAGATTTTATCGCGAGGCCAAGACCGTTTCGCAGGTCAAACACCATCATATAGTAACGCTTTTTGACTTTGGCATGAGCTCGCAGGGCCAACCTTTTCTCGTCATGGACTTTCTCGAGGGAAAGAGTCTCAAGGACATTCTCAAGGCAGGCCCCTTGCCCTTCGAAAGAGCCGATCGCATTTTTGGCCAGACCGTGGATGCCCTGGCCTCTGCTCATTCGCTCAATGTCGTCCACCGCGACCTCAAACCCGAAAACATCGTTCTTTCTACCAATAACAACAATACCGACTGGGTCACACTGGTAGATTTTGGCCTTTCCAAGCTCAAAGAGCCCAAGACTCAGGATGCATATCAGATCACCAGATCTGGAGATGTCTGCGGCAGCCCACCCTACATGAGTCCCGAGCAATGCCTCGCATCCTCGGCTGTCGATCCACGTTCGGATATCTACAGTCTGGCCATTGTCGTCTTTGAAAGTCTTTCAGGCAAACTGCCATTTGCTGCAAAATCAGCTATCGAAATGATGGACGCCCATCTTTATCAGACTCCGCTCCCCTTTTACCAGGCCACTCCTGAGCTCAAGATGTGCACCGAAGTCACAAATGTCTTAGCCAAGGCCCTGGCAAAGGATCCCGAAGATCGACAAGCCGATATCATGCAGTTTGGCAAAGAATTGCACGAAGCCATGCAGAGGGATGGGATCAAACTCAAGTCATACAAGCACAGAATGGAAAAAGCCTCTTTTAAAGACATGGAGTCGGAGGCCGAGGCTTTGATGTCGGGCTCATATCCCTCTGTACCAGGCGATATCAATGTATTAGCAAGCCAAAAAGCCATGGACATGCAGTCTCAACAGCAAGGCGATGCCATGGCCCAGATCAGGATATCAGCAGATGATGCAGCTCAACGAAGCTGGATCTCCAGAGTCATGTCGGCAGTCTTTGGTCCTCGTCCAAGCGCCAGGACCACGGATGTCGAGCAAGAAGACGAAGATCCAAATGTCATTCCATATCCAAACTGCCCTTATTGCAATGCCCCCGTGCGCTCGATGATCAAATTCTGTATTTCCTGCCAGAGACAACTGCCATCTGCGGCCGAATACGCTCGCATGAGGCAATACGGCTCCGGCAAAATCGAGTTAGCCAATACTCGCAACCAGGCTGCTTCTGGCGGCAGACAAAGGCCAGGCTTCAGTTCACGCGCCAAGGGCGCCATGAACCACAATCCCTATCCTAGCCTGCAAAAATGGCTGACCGTTATCTTGATTGGAGTCTGCATTTACGCTTTCAATGCAGCTCTTTCCGATCCCAATTTTGTCAAATCAGCCCAGGGCATAGTAAAAGCTCTGACAAAATGAGATTCTCGTATAATCTAGAGCATGAGCAAGTACCAAAACGCTATCCAATACACCGATCTGGGCATACCCAATCGAGCGCCCAGCGGCATCGTCATTGATCCTGGCCAAAATCTGACTGCAAGCGATCGCTCTGACATCGATGGCATGGCAGACAAGCTAGTTCTCAGACCAAAGGTTGTCATCCTGCCACAGTCTTTCAAAGGCGACAAGCAAGATATGCTGCAAGTCGGCAGGCAAATCGCCATCGACTGGCGTGTGTCGCAGGACAAGCTGCTAGTGGTGATCGACCCGGTAGGTCGGCACGTGCGCTTGTATGCCGGCAATGGCTTGCGTGCAAGAGGCCTTAACGCCAATGTCATAGATGGGCAGCTCTTGCCGGACAGCTTTTACCCATACATGCGCGAGGGCGACTTGCATATGGGCATCAAAAATCTTTTGTCCGCCACCAGCGACTATGTAGCGAGCAGATCATATCAAAGCATTGTCGGGTCCCGATCAAACACATACACCAATGGAGCGCAATCGGCCGCCAATCATGGCGGATCGACACTGGGCTTTTTTGCAGTACTATCTGTAGTGGCATTGCTCATCGTGGCTATCTTGATCGGCAATAACAAAAAGCGCAAAAGAGTCCTTGAGCAAAACAGCACAAATCTCGCCCAAGATCTGGATGTGCTCTATCAAAAAGCTGATCAGCTAGGCCAGGCTTCAGAATACATGGATGCCGCCGCCAACAAGGAGCTGGCATCTCGGCTGAGCGGTTTTTTTGTCAAAGTCTCCACTTTGATCAAGGCGCAAGACGAAGTAAACACTCTCAAGCACAACAAAAAAATCGATGAAGCCATTCGCGGCGTGTCCGGCTGTATCAAACTCGCGCGAGAGCTAAATCAAGAAGCCGATCAGCTCTTACCTCAGGTCAATGCCATTACTGGTGGTGTGGAGAGCTACGCGAGCATGCCGGCAAAAAAAGAATGGGAGCAAAAAAAGGAAAGAGATTCGGACCTAGATAATCAAGATAAGTTTTATCGTCCCGCCTGGTCTCGCCAACCCGAATACCAACCACCCATGATCGTCAATTCGCCTGGTGGGGGGTTATTTGATGTGCTCTATCTCGTCAATCAAATGGAAATGTCGCATCAATTATCCATGATCAACCAAAGAATGGATCATGCCAGTGGTGGCGGATTTTTTGAGTCCGGTGGCGATTGGGGCTCGAGCAATGCTAGCTCCTCAGAAGGTTTTTTTGAGTCTGGAGGAGATTGGGGAGATAGTGGCGGTGGAGATTTTGATGGCGGCGGCGACTCAGGCGGTGGCGACTGGTAGTTTCTCAGTATTTTTGACAGTGATAGGCACAGGGCGATTGACCTGATCGACAGCCACGAGCACAAACTGACCACGCGCGCTTAAATGCACCACGCCAGTCAACAATTCTTCGGCCCACAATTCGACCTCGACCGTGATCGAACTCTTGCCTACACTTTTAATACGTCCAACAGCCTCTACCAATTGGCCTTGCTTGACAGGGGCCTTAAAATCGACACGTTCGGAAGATGCCGTGACCATGGCCTGGCGAGAATATCTCGTGGCCGTGATAAAAGCGCTGCGATCCATCAAACTCAGCGCCTGGCCACCAAATAAGGTGCCATAGTGATTGGTCTGGGTAGGGAAGACCATCTCGACCATCCTGGTCTCGTAGCCCTTAAAATCATCGGACCCAGAATTAGGCACAGAATCAGGCACAGAATCAGGCATATAAATATTCTCCTCGGAATCTTGCATCTAATCCCGGTGGGTAGCCTGGCTCTCGGAGGTCTAATCTTTCCGATACAGTTGCGGGACAGCGGTGGTAACAAGCCACACTTCCCCCACCAGATCGCAACGCTCTACAAAAAGCATGCGATCCCTTTATTTGCGGGACATCTAGACTATAGATCAAAACGCCAGACAAAAAAGCCGCCAGACAAGGCGGCTTTTTAAATATTGATCTTATTTGAGCTTGTTTATACGAACGAACAGCCTGTCAGCTACCCTGGTAGATGCCACGCATGTTTTGTCCGATGCGAAAACCCTGCAATAGATTGAGCTTTGTAGTTTGAAAGATCTCATGCAAGGCTTCGGGATCATTGATGCCGTACTTTTCGGAGATCGAATTGACTTGCTCCATCGCTATCGCCGAAAAATAGACGTCTACGTCTTCGTGTACAGAGCCCCTGCCCTGATTGGGCAATTTGAGGATGGCCTGGCCAAAGTTGTTGGTCACTGCGTCCGCGATCTGAGCAGTAAGTAGATCTGTATAAAAAGAATCAGCTTTGATTGCCATTTGTAATTTTGTCCCCTCTATTGATCTGGGCACTTACTTTTTTGATGTCCTGCCACATCGACCATTTGGGCGAGCCGGGCTCTTTAGAATCATTGTGCAGGAGATAGGTCGGATGGAAGATTGGCATTACTCTAACACCGTTTTTCCAGTCGAACCACCTCCCTCTTATCAAACTAAGAGGAGTTTGAAGGCCAAGGAGGGATTGAGCCGCGAGAGAACCAGCAGCCAGGACCATAGCCGGTTTTATAAAATAGATTTGATCCTCTAAATATTTTGCACAAGTCTTCAATTCTTCTTTACTCGGCGCACGAGCTGGCCCACCAAGATACTCAGCCGGTCTGCATTTGACTAGATTGCAAAAATACACATCACGTATAGGATCGATATCGGCGGACTCGAGGATTTTATTTATCATCTCCCCCGCTGCCCCACTAAATGGCTGCCCGACCGCATCGTCTCTTTCACCTGGCACATCGCCCACGATCATGATCTGTGCCCCTTGCGGCCCCCGCCCATAGACCACATTGCGACGCGTTAGGCTAAGAGCACAATCAGTACAAGTTGCGCATCTATCGGAAAGACTCAAGACAGGATCACAATAGGGTAATGGGAAAGGCCAGGGCATTGGTGGCGGGCTTAGGCGCAAAATGGCCGAGAGACACATGCCGACTCTTTATCTTTCGACAAGACAGACAGCGCGCAGCGGCAAGATCAAAGGCATTGGTATCGCCAGTAGTGCAGATCGTAAAAGCCGGTGCACTATAGTCGACTTGGGCCTTGATTGCATGTATATCTTTGTAGGTCTGACCGGTCATTTGGGCAGCGAGGGCTACGGCTGGATCCACGGTCACCAGACCATCTGCAAAGAGGTGTGCGAGCCGACCTCTTGCTAGATCCAGTATCTGCTGCTCGATAAAGGGATAATGAGTGCAACCGAGGATCAGATGGGTCGTGCCGGCCAACTGTTCCAGATACTCGACCAGAGCCTCGTCTAAAGCGCTCGCAATGTCGGGGTCTTGCAAGCGTCCGGACTCGATCAGCGGTACGAGTTTGGGGCAACCCAGCTCTTTTACCTGGCCTTTAAAAATGTCCGGCGATTTGCGTAAAGCCTTGCCAAAAGCACCGGAGCGCGCAGTATTGATCGTGGACATGACACCGACATTGATCTTGATCTTGTCGTGAGGTCCGGATTTTTGAGCAATCTCCAGGAGATAAGCGGCCGTCGGTTCGATCAAATCCAACAAGATTTCGCGCTTGCCTTTGCGCACAACCTGCTCGGCGGCAGGCCTTGCCAGAGCACAGCTAGTGTTGCAGGCCATCACCACATGATCGGGGGCATGCCCGTCCAGCCAGGAGACGATCTCTCCGACAAATTGGTTGATCTCTTGGACTGATCTTTCACCATAGGGGCAACGAGCCGTGTCGCCCAGATAGAGATATTGGATGTCCGATCGGCCAAGAGCATGAGCGACTTGTGCAATACGCGCGAGGACAGAGAGTCCACCGACACCGCTATCAAAAAAAGCTATGCGTTTGATCGAATCCATTACTTGTAGACCCTGTTGGTGCCGGAGATCATTTCTACTTTTTGGCCTGGCTGATTGCGTTTGGCTATATCGGCATTGGGCCTGGCATCTTGCAGGTAGAGCATAACACCGCGCGCCAGCGAGCTTGCAATCTTGTTCTGGTAATCAGAAGAGATTAACCTGTCTCTTTCCGCCTTATTGGTGATGTAGCCTACCTCAGCAAGGATGGCTGGCACAGGAGTGTGATTGATGACATAAAACCTGGCTTTGCGCACATTGCGGTCTGGGGCTGCCAGACCAGAGACAAGGGACCCGTGCACCTTGTCGGCCAATGGACGAGATTTATCTGTCTGAAAATAAGTCTCTATCCCATAAATATTAGAAGTACTCTCGAGCGAATTGATGTGTACCGAGATAAAAACATCAGGCTGCACGCTATTTGTGATCTTGACCCTGTCCTCGAGAGACACAAATGTATCGTCCGATCTGGTCATCACAACCCGAGCACCCTTGGCTTCGAGTTGCTTCTTGAGCTTCTGAGCGATACCCAGGGTCAGCTCCTTTTCCTGGACATTGCCGCGCAAAGCACCAGGATCATGACCTCCATGCCCAGCATCTACGACGATCACAGTCTCGCCAGCATTGCGAGGGGCAGGTGGAACGACGATTGGACCGCCCGCCGGCAATCCATTACGTACAATCGTGCCCTGGCCGACGCCGCGCGCAAGACTGAGAGTCATAAACGAAGAGCCCTCGTTATAGGTCTCTTCGCAATTGATGCTTTCATCCTTGAGCTCCAGCACTAATCGACCGGTGCCGGAGACTGGATCAAAAATGCCAACTCGTATCGATTCAACCAGAGGAGAGTCGGTCACATCGGGTAGTTCGGCATTAACGAGCGCTCTTGCGTCGACGATGTCCATCACATAGCGTTCAGGAGATTTGAGGCGGAAAGACTTAAAAATAATGGCTCGATTGCCTGGCCATTCCACGCGGAACAAACCAAGCTGAGCACCGCTGTTCTGTGCATCGGCCTTTTCTAGTGTGATCTTGGGAGGAGGACCCGGATCTGGATTTTGGGTAGGCTCCGCTAACAATACATCGGCGCTGGGAGGGGCTTGGGTAGCTGGTTGGCTGGCGTTGACTACTTTGATCTTAGGCGCGGTCAAGGGCTTTGCTACTGCCTTTAATGCTTGAGGAGCAATCGGCGGGGGGCTGCTTTCGGAGCTTGCAACAGGGATATTGCTTGACTTGTCCGGGTTGATACCAGAAGAAGAAGCAGAAGCAGCAGACGTACTCTGTGGCTTATCCTCGTCGGGATGACCATCAAAACTAAAAAGATTAGATGCTTTCTTTTTCATACGCTTTAGCCAGCCACCCTTGGTCGATGGTTCTTGAGCCACAATTGGGGCTTGAGCAGGCGGAGCGACAAAAGATGCAGGTGTCCCAGTTGCAGTCATGGCAAGAGGCCAATCGACTTTGAGCACGCCAGGCGCGGCAGCAACGGCGACTTTTTTAAGGGCCGCTGGATCTTTTGCAATAAAAGAAATACGCATTACAGGAGGGCTGGTCTGCAACTGTCCAAGGTGGATTTCGGAGATTGGCTGCCCTGCAGCATTGCTCCTGATCACCCTGGTCGCGCCTGTCAGTTGAAATCCTTCAAAATCAGCAGCAAGAATAGTTTTGCCGTCGGGACCGGGCAAATATCTAAAATTTGGGCGAGCAGATTGCCCTGCTGAGTCAAACTTGAGTACGAGATTACCGTTTTTGCTGTTGTCCTGTACGGCATTAACCCTTATGCCCGGACCAGCAGTATAAGCGTAGGATTGAGCGTAAGCTGGCAGACAAACGAGCATGGCGATAGCCAAACCAGCTGGCACGGCCTTGCATCTATTAAAACCCGTGCGATCGTCAAGCAGCTTTGAATGAATCCTGGAGAACAGATATAAAGAGGTAGAAAATAATAACATTAATATGATCCGAAACCCTTTAGAGCATTTAAACGAAGGACGCGGATATAGTCGATAAATATCCCGGGCGGACCTACCAGATAACCAATGCTTAGACAAGCGTAAATTAAATTGAGTTTCGGAAACGCTAGAGCTCTTCCTGCTACTCTAGGCTGTCGCAGAAAGCTTAAGAGTTTTCACGTGTTACCTCAGGGAGTTAAAAATGGGTGATCTAGCACTACCACTCGCCGTCGGCTGTGGCTTGCTTGCAATCCTGTATGGCGCATGGGCCGGTGGATCGGTCCTCAAAATGAGCGCTGGAAACGAGCGGATGCAACAAATCGCATCAGCCATCCAGGAAGGCGCAAGCGCATACATGAACAGGCAGTACACCACCATTGCCGGTGTCGGCGTCGTTCTTCTTCTCGTTATCGGTTTTGCCCTCGACTGGTGGTATGCAGCCGGTTTTGCTGTTGGCGCCATCCTCTCAGCTCTCTCCGGCTTCGTCGGCATGTATGTTTCGGTACGTGCCAACGTACGTACAGCCGAAGCTGCTAGAAACGGCCTCGAAACCGCTCTTGGCGTAGCCTTTAAAGGTGGCTCCGTAACTGGATTGCTTGTAGTAGGTCTGGGCCTCTTGGGCGTAGCCGGATTCTACTGGGCGACCAAAAACGTAAACGCCCTCATCGGTCTCGGTTTTGGCGCATCACTTATCTCTGTTTTTGCCAGACTCGGAGGCGGTATCTATACCAAGGCCGCTGACGTAGGCGCCGACCTCGTAGGCAAAGTCGAAGCAGGTATCCCCGAAGACGATCCACGCAACCCCGCTGTCATCGCTGATAACGTTGGCGACAACGTCGGCGATTGCGCCGGTATGGCCGCCGACTTATTCGAGACTTATGCAGTCACCGCTGTGGCCACGATGCTGCTAGCTCATGAAACATTTCACGAGCAGATCGCTGCTGGCCAAGCCCAAAACGTCATCGTCTATCCTCTGGTACTGGGGGCGGTATCAATCGTCACCTCCATTATCGGTTGCATGTGCGTCAAACTCGGCAAGAGCACCAATATCATGGGCGCTCTCTATAAGGGTCTCATCGTAGCTGGCGCTCTCGCTGGCGTTGCCTTCTACTTTGTCACCAACGAAATGATGCAAGGCTTGACCATGCACGGTCATCCAGTCAGCCCGATGAATTTCTTCATTGCCTCAATGGTAGGTCTGGTAGTCACTGGATTTATCGTTTACATCACTGAGTACTACACCTCGACCGAATTTGGTCCGGTCAAGTACATCGCTAAGGCGTCCGAGACAGGCCATGCCACCAATATCATCGCTGGTCTCGCCGTCTCGATGAAGGCCACGGCCTGGCCCGTTATCGCAATCGTAATTGGTATTTTGGTGGCATTTTCGCTGGCTGGCGTATTTGGAGTGGCCCTGGCCGCCATGTCCATGCTTTCGATGGCTGGTATCATAGTCGCCATCGACTCCTACGGTCCAATCACCGATAATGCCGGCGGTATTGCTGAAATGTCTGAAATGCCTCCTGAAGTCCGCGCTGTGACGGACCCTCTGGATGCGGTCGGCAACACGACCAAAGCCGTCACCAAAGGCTACGCAATCGGCTCTGCCGGTCTGGCAGCCATTGTCTTGTTTAGCTCCTACACTCAGGAGCTAAACATGGCACTGCAAAAGAATGGTGTTAACGCCACCATCTCTTTTGACCTGTCCAGCCCCTATGTACTTGTAGGTCTCTTTATCGGCGGTCTCATCCCCTTCCTCTTTGCCGCACTGGCAATGGAAGCAGTCGGCCATGCCGGTGGTCTGGTGGTCGAAGAAGTCCGCCGCCAGTTTAAGAGCATCGCTGGCATCATGGAAGGTACAGGCAAGCCCGATTACGCAAAGTGCGTGGATATCGTGACCACCTCTGCCTTGCAACAAATGATCGTTCCCGCACTCCTGCCGGTTGGCACTCCGATCGTGATTGCAGCTATCGGTGCCCTATGGCTCAACCATGCCCTCCCTGGCGAATACGCAGCAGCAAAAGTGCTGGGTGGAGTACTGGTAGGCTCTATCGTTACTGGATTGTTTGTGGCAATCTCCATGACCTCCGGTGGTGGTGCCTGGGATAATGCCAAAAAGTACATCGAAGAAGGCCATCACGGTGGCAAGGGCTCAGATGCCCACAAGGCAGCCGTCACTGGTGACACGGTTGGTGATCCCTACAAGGATACTGCTGGCCCTGCCATCAACCCGATGATCAAAATCCTCAACATCGTGGCACTTCTATTGGTGGCATTTTTGATTAAATAGGCCAAAATCACAAATCAATGGACAAGCAAATCGGTCGAGACTAAAATTGGTCTCGACCTTTTTGCTTAAAAATGTGGTGAGATCGCAATATGCAGATGAGATTTGCTGTCAAGCAAGACGAAAAAGCCCTCAGGCAGCTCTTTGATGATCAGACGCCGCAGTCCGATCTACGCAATGTCGAAGACAATTATTTTGGCCAAGAGGGTTTGTTTGTAGTCTTGGACGATCAAGGCGAGCTCAAGGCAGCAATGGGTGCCAGTAGAGATGCCACAGACACCGATCCTCTGCATACCAGATTGATTTTGAGACGCCACAAGACTCTCGGCTTAGATAAAGAGGCTGCTCGAGCAATCATGGCCAGGATGCTGGACGTTTGCCTGATACACGCTCGAGAGATGGATTTTGCCTCTCTAATAGTGCCAGATAGTCTGGACGTAGACTTGACCTGATTTATTCGATCTGATTTATTTGAGCTTGTCTATATTGCCGATTAGTTGTTGCAGTTCCTGGAGTAGATACTGTCGGTCTGCTTCGTTGAGTTTGCCGTCTGCTCTCATCGTACTGACCTTGGATTCGATCCGTCTAAACTCGCGGGTAAAGTCCTGAGTCTGGTCAGGTGTGATCTTGCCTCGCGCCGCCAGATCGTTGAGCTTGGCAAGGACGCTAGATTCGGTATTGTTTATGGCTGTGGCGCTAAAGAGATCTGTCTCGGCTAGGTTTTCCTTCTTTGGTGCGTCCTTGCAATGGCTATCGATTGCATCGTTGAGCCTGGCAAATGCCATAGCCTGAGCGAGCTGCGATTCGAGGGTATCACTTGGGCTCTTTTGGATTTGCATATTTTGATCGGCCAACGAAGCTGCATCTGCATCGGTCAATTGCCCTTCGCTACGCAGACGTTCTATCTTGCCAGCTAATTCGGCCCCCTTGGCCACAGCATCGACATCTTGTCCAGTTCGAGGCTTAAGCATGTTTTCGAGACGCAAGGCAATACGATCGAGCTCCTGAGCCAATTTTAAATGCTCGTCTGCAGACAAGGTAAAATTGGCCCGCATATCGATCTCATGCTTGGTGTAATTTTGCAGATCTTTTTTGATGGAACGGGCAGACTTTGGGTCGAGCCGACCGTCTTTGAGAGCTCGATCCATCCTGTCTTCGATTTCTAGTTTTCGAGCAGGTAGATTGGTTACTCCGATCTGGGTACGTTGGTGCAAACTCGCGTGCAATTTTTTGGAAAAAACATCAAGCTCGAGTGTCAGTCTCGCTTTTTGCCAGAGCGAAAAATTACCCTTTTGCTTCTCTGTCTCTTGAGCTTCTTTGATGCGTGCCAATTCGCTTTTAAATGGCGCTGCTTCTGTCTGGCTCAAGCGTCCGGAGATAATTGCATCTTCGATCATTTTTTCTAATATGCTTATGTGAGCTTCGAGATCGAGCTCGCTTGCAGATTGATTGAGATCGAGATTGGATTGCTGTGCACCGACTGCAAGCGTACAAAATGATGACGCACAGATGACAGCGAGGCTCAAAACGGACAAGCATGACGGTTTCATCGTCTATCAACCACCCAAAAGCTTGATCACAAGAGTAAAATAGCTCTCCAGATCATCACGCGATATACCTGTAACTGGGCCAGGTTTGCGGTCAGTCACCATATCCGAGATCGCTGTTTGATTATTGAGCAAAAATTGGATAAAGGATTTTTCTCTGAGATCCTTGGTCAAATGCAAGGCATTGGCTAATTCGGATCGCTCGATAAATCCATTTCCATTTTTATCTAATCGATCGAAGGACGCATAAGCGTAATCACGCACGTCCTTCATATCGTCTTGAGATGTATCATCCTGCTCATACCAGTTGCGATCGGTAAATGAAATCTCTTCAGCCATAAAGCCTCCTAGATCTAGACATGCAAATCTTATCCAAAAACCGCCGGTGATTCAAACAATGGAGCTTGTGGAACAAATTAGATGAGTTTTGTTCTAAATCACAGAAACTCGGACAAAAACAGAGAGCATGCATCATGACAGACGGCCAAGATATAGCTAACTATACCGACTCATCCGAGGCAGGAGACAAGTGTTCCTTAGGGCAAGGCAGCACAAGGCATGTCTGGATGGCCATAGTCTTTGGCCTTCTTGTCGCCACAGCCAACAACTGGCTATTGCATCCCAATCATGTACCCTCCAATTATTCGGCTCCCTGGACTTATCAGTAAGCCTATTGGGCCCTACCCACAAAACAGATCATGGCAAATGCGCAAGAGCCTGGCCATGAGATAAGCCACAAATCCAGCCAGGGGTATGGTCAAAAACCAGGCAAAAAACATGTCTTTGGCGACTAACCATTTGACTCCTTTTCGGCGATCCGCGCTACCTACGCCCATCACACAACTGGCAATCACCTGGCTGGTTGAGATGGGTCCGCCTGTCAACGATCCGGTCAATAAGACCATGGCCGAACAGAGCTCTGTCACGAAACCATGCACTCCACGTTGTCTGTAAATGCCCTGACCGACACGACGTACCAGTCCAGGCGCCATTGCCACCACTCCTAGTGCCAAGCTCACTCCGACCACCAGGCGCACCCAAAAGGGGATGGCATCGAGCCCGGAGATATGCTCAACGCTCAAGCCCAGCACCAGTATCCCCATCACTTTTTGACTATCATTAGCTCCATGACCAAAGGCCAGGATGGGCAAAAGAAACCACTGCATAAAACGAAAAATCTTTGATACACGAGTAGTTGCACGTGAGAGCAAAAAATAGAGGAGCTTGAGGGAGAAATAGCCCATGATAAAGCCGGCTAGCGGCGACACAAATAGTGCCACGAGCACCTTGGCCACTCCCGAGGCATCATAGACGTGGTCGATACGGCCCCAGATGATGTAATCAAAATTGCCTGCCGCACCATATATGGCACCAATGAGACCTCCGACCAGGGCATGAGTCGAACTCGATGGCAGTTTGCACATGCGAGTAAAAAAATTCCACAGGATTGCCGCCCCCAGCCCACAAACCAGGACCAATAAAAAAGACTCATTGCGTGGATAAGTAGTAATCCCGTATATAGAGTTTGCCACCAGGCTACCGCCAAGCAAGGCTCCAAGCAATTCAAAGATTACTGTGAGCCAAAGAGCGTGCACACGGCTCAGAGAGCGCGATGCGATAGGACTTGCCGCGACCGAGCTGGCGTCTTGAAAGCCATTGGTATACGAAAAAATGCAAGCAAATAAAAAAAGCGCGCCTAGATAAATCATCAGGTCAACTTTACAATGATGTGATGCAGCTTTTCGGCGACCATGTCTATGCGTCTTGCAGCATCATCGAGAGCACGATAGACCTCCACCGTTCGCAAGATTGTCTTGGTATCATTGCTCTCAAAGAGTTCGCGCATGCCACGGCGATATACTTTTTCAAATCTGGTTTCTGATTTGCGAGCAAGATCTGCCTGCAGCGAGGCTTCGACCAGATCGTTTTTGAGTCGGCTGACAGCATTGTAGAGACAACGAGCACCCTCGACGAGTGTCATGGCCATCTCGGATAAGACCTCGTCTCTAGGACAAAAATTGAGCGCCTCTACTTCCCTTGCCACATTTTTGGCTGAGTTGAGCACTTCATCAAGACGCACCGAAAGATCATAGATATCTTCGCGATCAAATGGAGTAATAAAAGACTCTACGAGCCTCATTTGCAAATCGCTTTTTTGCTCGTCACCACGATGTTCAAGATCGCGTACAGCCTGGCATCTTTCGCCGGCGCCTTCACCTAGCCAGATTTCCAGCGCCTCCATGCCCTTGACCGTAATATGCGCTTGAGCGATCAAAAGCGCATAAAAATCAGTCTTGGGTGCAAAAAATCTCGACAGGTCGCGCAGGTATCGCATTTGCTTGTATGCTCATCGACTCAAAAATATGCCTAATAGTCGCTCAAACTCATCAAACGGAATCTTGCTGGTCTGTCGGCCATCCATGCGCAATCTCGCAATCAGAGCGTCATTGCCATTATAGGTCCAAACGGCAGGGGTACGCGAGCCGGAGTATTTGGCCTCCAGAGCGCTCAAGCGGCCGACCATCGGCTCCAGATCGCTACGTGCAATCAATTTGCGGCTTTGATAATCGACCCAGGTCTCATAGCGATAATAAAACTCATAGCGATTGCCTTGACGTACTAGCACAGCCATATCATCGGTCGCATTGTGAATGGCCATGGGATGGATCAGAGACGAGATCCAACTGGCTGCACGAGGCCGATCGACAGCGATCACGCCCTCGTCTATCTCTACCAGGCAATAGGACCGATCCCCAGCGCTATTTGCACTACTGGAGATCCTCACTCGCCCATCACTAATTGCCTCCAGGGTCTGCGTCAAAAACTCATCCTCGTCCTTCCAATAGGCGACGAGACTGTCCAATTTTTGGATGATTTTTGGAAAGCGCCACAACAACTCTTCGTAGAGAATGGCCGTAAGCTTTTGGTGAGGCAGTTTGAAAATTTCATAGTTGAGTGGGGAAAGTTGAGGGTGGGTCCAGGCATTGAGCACAAAGGAAATTTTGGCAGCACGGCGATCGACAAATGTCCCAAAATCACCTGCGCGAGCGATATCTATCAATAAATCACGATTTTGCAAGGCATAATCTCGATTGAGCATGCTAAATATGCCAACCAGACCGTCCTCATCAAAATGATTGTTAGAAACAGCCTGGCAACTGCCATATTTTGCATCTTCATCAGCATCGATATAGTTAAAGACCAACTGCGCCGATAGATCTCCTCCAGCCTTGTACTCCACTGGAGTAGCATTGCCAGGCCAGTGAGATAGTGTCAATCTGGTCCGATCGTTGCCCTCACCATCGATGATGATATTGTCGATTTGCGCACAATCTTGGAAAGGCAGATATCTGAGACTCAAGAAAACACCCGTCTGAGCCAATCTCGCAAGCACCATGCCCAATCATTGTTACGCGTCTCTAGCCTCTCGGCGAGTCTTTGAGCGGCCTGAGCGTATTCTAGATTGTATGGAGATCGCCCGCTGGCAATCATATAATTTTTGAGGGCTGCATCATAATCATCGAGAAATCTTTCGTTGATACGTGCCTTTATAAAATAGGCATCGGCATCACCAGGCTCCAGAGCGATAAATTTATCAATTTCATTTTGAGCCATCTGCCCCCAATGACATTTGTAAAAGACCACGGCCAGATAGTAATGAAAAGCTGGTGTGATTGCTATTTTGTTTTTTGAGGCCTCAGCATAAAACTGGCTCAAGGCATTTTGCACATCTTGTGGCTTGCTGTTGTGAGACAAGACCAAAAATGTCTCGCCGGAAGCAGCTCCTAGCCCCTTATATTTGGCTTCTTTAGCCAGATAGTGCAAGGCTGGCACAAGAGCTTCTTTATAGCGATGATCCCAGTAGAGGCAACGAGTGAGCAATTGGGCAGAAATACCATAATGCGGATTTTGTGCATATAGCTTGCGCAAAGGCACGAGGGCTTGTCTATAGAGCCCCATCTGCATAAGGCTCTCACCCTTGACCTGCAGACCTAGATAATAATCAGGATGCGTTCTCAGATCCATCGAAGCCAGGCTATAGGCAGAGCGTGGATCACTAGCCACCAAAAGCTCGCCGAGTTCGCTCGGCAGCCTGTAGACTGGTTTGTCTGGAGCAATCAAAAATGCTTTTTTTAGTACATCAAAAGCCAGCTCGCGATGCTTATTGTTGTCCTTTAGAGTCTTGCCAAAAAGATAGAGTATGTCTTGCGAATTTGGAAAACGCTCCAGAGCGTTTTTGAGCATGATCTTTGCAGTGACCGTGTCTCCCTGAGCCATCAAATGACTCAAGATACCGGCTGTGCCTCGAGGATCCTGGGGTCCATATTTGTCTGCCAGTCTAAACTGCTCCAGAGCTTGCTCGGCCATCCCGATCTCATCGAGCGCCAGCCCAAAGAGCAAATGAGCCCGATAATCCGTTGGATGTGCCTGCACGATCTCGGCCAGTGTCTCGATGTCATTTTGCTTTAGCCTGCGATCCGATATGGCTTGCTCGAGGTCATCGAGAGTCCGATTGACGCTGACTTCGCTAGTAGATGCAGCATATACGGGCAAGCCTGTTGTTGGGTCGCAGCTGATGGCGCATATGATGGCAAAGGACAGTATTGGGGCTAAAGCAGGAGCAAAGGAAAGTTTCAAAACAACTCCGATGATCGAAAAAAGGAGAGCCAAAGAACTCTAAAATAGCAGAGAACGATTATAAAGGATTAAAAAATGTGATATTTGTGGAATAAAGGCCCTGTGGTCAATTGCATGCTCTGGGGGATAGCGGACAATGACGATCGTTGCCAAAACACGTTTGCACGCAAATAGGAGCCGACGTGGCGGGTCGCAAGTAGCCGAATTCGCGCCGGCGCTGTTTATTCTCTTTATGATGGTCCTGTTTCCACTCGTCGACCTGATGTACCTGGGCATGGCCTACTGCGGGGGCTGGTATCTCAATCACATGACTTCCAGGGCCTGCTCTACAGCGGTGCAATCAGATTGGACGACCGTCGCCAACCAGCAGAGAGATGCCTGGCTAGCAAGTCCAATCGCTGCTTTTAGTGGCTCCACAGTTCCTAAAAACGATCCCAAGGCCGGGGCTTATGCAGGCACGGGCGACCAATTTGTAGAAGTAGAAACCCATGTTGCCGTCAAGCCTTTTATGGCTCTGGACGGGATTCCATTTCTCGCCGCTCTCAATATAGACGGTCTGACCAAGCCAGCAGTATTTAGGTACGTGGACAAACGCCCACGCGAAGAAACAGCAGCCAACTGAGGAAAAAATCGTGACCGACGGTCATAACAGACCAAAATATGCAAACTGTAGAGATCGAGGAGGCTCCAGCCTAGTCGAGACAGTAATGGGCAGCATTATCATTGTGATGATCGCGCTGTTTTTAGTCGATGTGGCCTCGATCGTGATCTGCCAGACCCAAAACGACGCTCTCGCCAAGCATTGTGCTCGCGCGGCATCCAATCAGGACAATTCCTCCAAAGCCACCACTGCAGTCAACGATGTCATTACAGAGTTTCAAAAGGCCGGTGGCGGCTCAAAGATATGCGTCTTCCAAAACAAGACTCTTACTTGGTCAGACGCCCAGGTCTTCGTCAAGACCGAGGTCACCTGCAATTTCCCCGTGCCTATTCCCTTTGGGCCTGCCTCCATGAATTTTATGGCGGAGGCAACAGAACCAGTCGTCGCAGTCCTGCCCTCAGCGCCATCGCCCTAGCCTGGCATTAGTCGGGATTGAGCGGCGTATAAAGGGGGAAAACAGCTACCGGCATCGCATCGATGCTTTTGTCCTTTTGACCAATGACCTTCAATGGCACCTTGGGATCAGCAGTCTCTGCCCTTTTGCACAAAGCCTCCACAGTGGTCTTGCCAGTCTCGTATATGACCACACCACCATAGGGCTTTTTGAGGGATATCTCACAACGTTTGACTCCCTTGACTCCACGCAAGGCATCACGAGTATTGATGATGCATCGAGCACAGCTGACGCCTTCTAATTTAAAATCGAGTCGTCTCAAACTTTCTGCAGCCATGGCAGGATTGGCTAATAATCCCACCAGTCCAATGCTCAAAAACAAACTTGATGGTGACATCATGCATCTCCTTTTGCTAGTTTAAAAGCCTGGGTGATAGAAACCTGGTAATCAGGACGCAAGACCCCTTTATCGCAGATGATACCTGATATTAATCGAGACGGTGTCACATCAAAGGCCGGATTGTATGCCCTGGCATGACTAGGTGCGGCCATGGCGTCTTCAGGATCGATCAATTCCTGGATATTTCGGTGCTCTATGGGGATCATCGCGCCGTCATCAAGAGAAAGATCGAAGGTGGATAGAGGGGCCGCGACATAAAAAGGTATGCCATGCACGCTGGCCAGACAAGCCAGGCCGTAGGTGCCGATCTTGTTGGCGACATCGCCATTAGCCGCAATCCGATCGGCCCCAGTGATGATCAGATCGATCTGGCCTTGAGCCATCAAGCAAGCAGCCATATTGTCGGCGATCAGCGTGCAGTCTATACCATCTCGCATCAGCTCGAACATGGTCAATCGAGCACCTTGATTACGTGGCCTGGTCTCATCCACCCACACCTGAGGTCTTTTGCCATCGAGCGCAGCCTGTTTTATGACACCAAGAGCAGTACCAAAACCGCCGGCTGCCAGTGCTCCTGCATTGCAGTGAGTGAGTATACGAGCACCATCCGGCACCAGATCGCGAGCATGCTCTGCCATGCGCTTATTGCTGTCGAGATTGGCACTAGTCAAATCCTCCGCAATCTCAAAGGCCAGCCTGCTCACATTATCTGCATCCACACGATCGCCCCCGGACTCCACAAAGTCCCGCACACCATTGACCACCATATCGACATCATGCATGAGATTGACCGCAGTCGGACGAGTGTCCTTGAGCCTATCTGCCCTGACATGGAGCATCTCCAAAAATAGTGCGGGACCATCTGGCAAATAGGCCTTTGCAAGCCTTTCTACTTCGAGAGCAAGCCCCCAGGCAGCAACCAGTCCAATGGTAGGCGCCCCTCTTACCACCATATCCTCGATGGATAAGAGTAAGTCATCAAATATGGTGGCATCAAAATCTAGAACCGCTGCCGGTAGATGGCGTTGGTCGATGACTAGCAACCTACGATCAACAATGGCAAAGGGCATGAGGCCGATCGATGGATCGGCACAATCGACTTTATAGGAGAGCAATCGAGTGTCCATCCTCATATAATAGTGCAAATCTAAAAGATTTCTGGAGCAATGCCTTGATGACCTGCAAAAAACTGATCGTGATGTTTTGCTCTTTGATCAGCCTGGCAAATCCTGGCTCTAGCGCTCATGCTGAGAGCACAAATAGACTTGCCGTCGGCGACGACGCCAAGGTATCCTCGCCAGTCCAAATCGGCATCGCTCCGCCAGCCGATTTCAATTACAAGTCGCGCGCCGAAATCGAAAAATGGCGCACGGATAGGGCCATGCTCCACGCTGACCTGCTCTATTATCAATACCGCCCGACCAGCGAAATATTTGGGCAGATCACTGACGGCAAGCCCTGGTGGGGCCTTTTAGGCCAGACCTTTTATGGGCCTGGCCCAAAGAGCATAGAAGGCAATGCCGAAGAGTCGAGATTTTTGCTCAATCCCTACCTTCTCTGTCAGGCCAATTTTACTATCGACAAGTTTACCTTCGATGGTGCTCTTTATCCGACTCAAGCAGACCTTGCTACAACGGGTATGCCAGTGGACTGCGCAGTAGATCGTGCAATCTTTTATGCTCGCGAAAAGAGAGTCGATCTGTATTACGACGTGTCCAGGTTTAAACAAGACCTGACCCGGTTTGTGAAACTGCCTAATGACTTTGGCAACATTCCCTTCGATCTTGTGGCCTACAACGCTCGAGATTTTGGTTATCGCTATTTACAAGTCTTTGGCGCTCAAGATATCAATGGAGTAGACAATCGCATAATCGAGATCACGCAGTATATTCATACTGGTGATAGCTGTGGTTATCCTGGAGGCTGCAATAACATGAGCCCATTTATAAAAGGGCTGCACGATCTGACTCTCAAAGCTCTCCCTGCGCGCATGGGTATAGGATTCTACAAAAATCGCCCCTCGAGCGGCCAGAGCGCAGATATGACTGTCGTACTCAATTTTAACTAAAAAAGATCCCGCAGGCTGGCCTACGGGATCTCTATTTGATCGTATTGCTTTAGTCTCTACCGACTATTAGCGAGGACCGCGCGTCTTAAGAAACTCCGGTATATCGAGGATATCGGAAGCGATCTTTTTGGCCTCTGCTTGTTGATTTTGTTGAGACAATTTTTGGGCCTCGATGCTCTGACGAGTGGGAGGCTGATTATGCGGAGCGGGTTGAGCCTTGGCTTGTTGCTTCATGGGGGACTGCATAAGCATATCAAAGCCAGTGGCAATGACTGTGATCAGGACTTCGCCATGCAGTCGATCGTCGAGAACCGCACCAAATATGATGTTGGCCTCGTCGGAGACGGCTGAATAAATAACATTGGCCGCTTCTTGTACTTCGTGGAGGGTCAGGTCAGGACCACCAGTCACGTTAAAGATAACGCCGCTGGCACCGTCTATAGTGGTCTCGAGCAAGGGGCTATTGATGGCATTGCGGGCTGCTTCGATAGCGCGGCCTTCGCCAGTAGCGCGACCTACACCCATCAGGGCAGAGCCAGCAGTCTGCATGACTGCTTTGACGTCGGCAAAGTCTACGTTGATCAAACCAGGTACGGTGATGATATCGGAGATACCCTGCACACCTTGCATGAGGACCTTGTCGGCTTCGACGAAGGCTTCTTGCATGGAGGCACGATGGTCGACTACCTCCAACAGTCGTTGGTTGGGAATCACGATCAAAGTATCGACACGAGAGCGGATCTCGCCGATGCCAGACTCAGCTTGATTTGAGCGGCGCTTGCCTTCGAACATGAAGGGTCTGGAGACAACACCGACTGTTAAGGCTCCTATCTCTTTGGCAACTTCGGCGACAATAGGAGCTGCACCAGTGCCGGTACCGCCACCCATACCGGCAGCGATAAAGACCATGTCAGCACCTTGCAAGGCTTGAGCTATCTCTTCGCGGCTCTCTTCTGCAGCCTTTTGGCCGATATTGGGATTGCCGCCTGCACCGAGACCGCGGGTCAGCTTAGAGCCGATTTGCAAGCGATTTTTGGCAGAAGCAAGGTCAAGAGCCTGTGCATCAGTATTGCAAGACCAAAACTCAACACCATTGAGTCCAGCAGCAATCATCCGGTTAACGGCGTTAGAACCGGCACCGCCAACGCCGACGACCTTGATGTTGGCCTTCATTTCGAAGGTATTGGCAGCTTTATCTTTGTTATCAACGCGCTCGAGCACAGCCTTTTGACCTCTCAAATAAACAATAAACTGGTCGCTGGTGTGGATGCCAACACCTGCCTATAGATCCAGCTTTTGGTATGGTAGAACCTCTCCAGGGTATTTGCAAGTTGAAGCACTACGAATGAAATTATGTTTTTACATTGTAGAGCGCCGCAAATTGACCTCTCGTATGGTTGCCATGAGGAAGCGGGGGAGACTTTATTGGTCCCCCAAAATTTTTTGGCAGACGATTAAATTATCGAGAATTTACCTGGCAAACGACTGCTTATTTGCTTTTTGACGCCGCCAATTTGATTTTTTCCAAAGTGTTCTGATAACTCTTGTTGTCGGGAGAAAGATTGACTGCCGATTGAGCCTTTTCGATGGCTTCTTTAAATTGGCCGTTGTGAGCCATGATGCCGGCTAAAAGCCTGAATGCCTCGGCATTTTTGTCATCGATCTCTATACAACGAGTAAGAGCTGCCTGAGCCTCGGCCATTTTTGCCTGCTGTGCATATGCTGAGCCTAAATAAAAATGAGCGTCTGCATTGTCTGGAGCCAGGGCGATAGCACGCTTTTCTTCGGCGATCTGTCCGGCCACATCATTCTTGAGTCCTAGAGCTGCACCATAATCACGGTGAGCATTGGCATCATTATCATTGAGCTTTATCGCAGATTTAAACTCGACGATGGCAGCATCAAACTTGCCTGCGCGAGACAGCAACTGAGCATACTTGAGGTGATAGCCAGCGTCATTGGGAGCCAAGCGGCAAGACTCTTTGATGCTCTCGATAGCCTTTTCTATTTCTCCCTTGCGAGCATAAGCACGGGACAGGTCAAAATGAGCTTCAGGATCTTCGGGAGTCAATTTGACAGTCTTGTCCAAAGTGGACACTGCATTGTCCAGATCGCCTGCCATCAAATACGCCTTACCCAGCTTGAGCTGGTTTTTTGGATTTTGACCGTTGGCTTCTACTGCTGCTTTGTAGCGGATGATCGTATCGTGAATATCCTGCTGATCAGTCTCGTTGGCCTTGTCAGTGGCCCAGGCTGCTTGCACAGTCGAAAGCATCGCTAGAGAGGAGGCAATAGTAATAAGCAGCTTCATCAAAAATACTCCTTTGCAATTTTTATCTAGATAGGTAAAGGGCTTGCCTTTTGAGCGAGAGATCGATTGTTGGGCACCGCGTTTTGCAAAACCGAGGACAGCGCCTCTCTAACAGCTGGATCCTTGGGAGCAAGGCGAGCGGCCTTGCGGACTTCTTCGTAGGCGCGCGCAGGTTCCTTCTGATCCTGGTATAACCTTGCCGAAAAAAGATAAGCATAGTGATTTTGTGGCGTCATTGCTATGGCCCTATCTACCAATCTCCGGGCCTCGGCAGCCTGCTCGAGTCCGCAAGCTGTTCTGGAAAGGCCCAAAAGTGCCATGCTCAGCTTTTCTTTGTCGTCTTTGGAGGCCTTGAATGCCTTTTCGAAACACTGTTTAGCTGGCAAATACTGTTGCTTGGCCACGAGAGCCAGTCCCAGATTGTATTGAGCAAAATAATTGCCCGGCTCCAGCTTGACGACCTGCTGCAATTCGTTTATTGCCAGATCATAAAACCCCAACTGCTCGAGACAGATACCAAGATTGCCTCGCGCCACCAGATTTGAGGGCTCGGCTTCCACGATACGTCTGTACAGACCTCCAGCCTCGTCGTAATAGTGCAGACCAAAGTAAAGATCGGCGAGGTCTTTGCGAACCAAAGGCAGGATGGCAGGGTTTTCCTGGCCTAGTATGAGAGCATCTGTAAATGCCAGTATCGCTGCATCATCGCGATGATCCTTGCGGTAGAGCCTGCCAAGCCAATATTTAAGTTCTGCTAATTGTCCAGGCTTAGGCTGCGCATCGATTGCCTTTTCGAGTCGGACGATACCATTTTTAAGAGCAAATAGATCCGGGCTCTCGTATGCAGTACGGGCCTCAGCAAGGGTCTGCGCAAGATCCTTGTTATCTCTCTTGAGCAGATCGAGAGCAGATACCGGCTCATTGCCCCAAACAAAAAAGCTCTGTGCCAACATTGCAAGAGTAATACAAAAAGCTAGAGGAGTCCTGGGCATGGATTAGATTAGATCAGCTCCGAGCAAGGCAACACAACCTGTCCATTATAAAAGCAGGTCAAGCAGTTGAGAGTGGGATTAGAATAAGCTCTATCTAAATTAGTCCGCAAAAAGGCGCAAAAATGGAAATCCAATGGGCATCGCTATTCTCCAGCCAGGAGGCCATTATGCTGAAAGTAGTGGCTCCCCCATTTCTATATTTTGCCCATGGCTATCTTGCAACCTGGATGGCAGTGGCCGCTCTTTTTCGTCCTTATAACGCTCATTACATTCCTTTCACATCAATCCAACTCCCCCTCACTCCAGGGATTTTTCCCAAAAGGCGATCCAAGCTCAGCCAGGCAGTGGCTGCCACAGTCACCGATACCCTTTTGACTACAAAAGACATCAAAGCCAAGGTCGAAGAGCTCCTTACACCCGAAAACCTTTACCGGACCTGCGATCTATTTGTAGACGCCGTGCTAAAAGAATTTCGTGATACGGCCAAACTACATCGGCTGGCTCAAGATATTGCGGAGCTCAGTCCAGCCGTACTCGAGCATTTTGTCAGCTCTTCCATCGACTCGCTCGAACAAGGCACCGATACCAAAATCGCGACTGTAACCGAAAAAGTATTTGACCAGGTCGTCTTATCGGCAAGGATCAATATCGAGCAGGCCAACGAGATGGCTTCCAGGATTCTAGAAGCCTTTGCGACACCGCCCAAAGTGCGGACCGCATTTATCACCCTGCTCAGTCCACAAAATATCAACTCGCTGGACGAGTCTATCAATGCCCATGCTTCTGGGGCCTACAAGATTTTGGCCAAGATCATCGGTGTAAAAAGAGTCTGCTACGAATGGCGCAATTTTATGGAGAAAGAGCCAGAAGAAGCCGAAAAGGTCATTGGCGATATGATCAAACGCTTTGGTATCAAAGACCAGATAGCCGTCCAGATCGCCAATTTTGACATGCGTACGATGCCACTCTCCACAGTCAACAAATTTAAGGCCAATATGGTTTCCTTTGTTGAGACATTTCTCGTCGAGCACAAGACCGATATTCTTGAGTCTGTGCGCAAGGTCGAAGGCGAGGCCATGAGCGCCGTTCGCCAGTCGATCGTCAGATTTAATCCTGAGTCCATCCCAAAAGCCTGGCTGGATCGCGCCAAACAGGACCTGGCCCAATTTGCCCATTCATATCTAAAAAGAGAACTAGGCGAATTACTCGAGAGAGCAATACCTGCACTGGGAATGTATACGGTAATCGCGCAAAAGATAGATCAATTATCAGCCAATCAACTAGAAGACCTGATAAAGCGTATTTGCAAACAAGAATTACGCGCTCTTGAATGGTTTGGTGGGATAATCGGCTTGATGTTGGGATTTATCCAGATCTTTCTCAATGCCGTGGTGCCCTAGCCAATATCTCCAATCGATGCGCCAGAGCCTTTTCGCAAAAGTCAAAACAGCCAGACGCTCTCTTTCCGAGCAGATCGTCCCTCTTTTGCATACAGGCAAATTGCCTCTCTATCGCATACAGGTACCATCCAATTTTCGCGACCTTCTGACAGGCACCACTCTTGGAGGCAATTATTGGGTACTTAAGGTCATCGGCCGCGGTGGCATGAGCGTGGTCTACAAGGCCAAAAGCAAACGCTCTGGCGAAGTGGTAGCGATCAAGACCTTGCGCACGGCAGGCTTGACCGACGAGATGCTGGTCAAGAGATTTCAACGCGAAGCCGAGCTCCTGAGCCTACTCAATCATCCTCGCATCGTCAATCTCCATGCCTACGGCACCTCAAATAAGGGGCAACCGTACTTTGTCATGGATTATCTCGAAGGAGAAAATCTCACAGATATCCTCAAACGCGAAGATCACCTCTCAATAGAGCGCTTTCAGGACATCTTTGTACAAGTCTGTGCAGCCATAGAGCATGCTCACAGGCACGGTGCAGTGCACAGAGATATCAAACCAGGCAATATCATGCTCACTAGACAGGGCAAGACTTTTGATTATGTAAAAGTAGTGGATTTTGGCATCGCCAAGATGGCAGAAGAAGCTCAAAAGCTCACCCGCATGGGCGAAGTCTGGGGCTCGCCCATATACATGTCACCGGAACAATGCATGGGAGCTACCTTGGATGCGCGGTCGGACATTTATTCTCTGGGCATAGTCATGTACGAAAGCCTGACCGGCAGAGTCCCCTTTTTGGGCAAAAATTATGCTGACACTATGACCAAGCAGATCGCAGATGATCCGCCGCGCTTTAAGCAAATGCGGCCTGATCTGCAAATTCCCGAGTCTTTTGAGGCAGTCATCAACAGGGCACTCGCAAAAAAACCAGAAGACAGATACCAATCAATGACTACGATGCGCAAAGATCTAGAGTCGGCCTTATCGCTCAAGTCAGCTGTCCGCGAAACCAAGTCTACCCATCCAGCTGTCAAAGCGCATAGCAAGATCAAGCATCTCCAAGAAGAAATCGAGATGGATTTTAGCCCGGTCACCGATGCCAAGCCGAGATTGCCCAAAAAATCAATCGAGCAGTCCAAATTAGAGACTAGGGAGCCAGCCTCTGCCAAAACTAAGTCTGCTGCTCGCAAGACCTCTCCCAAGACCACCTCAAAAAAGGCCAAGACACGCAAAAAGAAAGACCGCGAAAGAGAAGCCGGTCAATACAGATTGATACTGGCGGGAATGTTTTCGCTCACCATTTCGATCATTGCTATCTTTCTCATCTCCAATAGCCAGACGGTCACGACGGTCATGGCAGAAATCGCCAAGATGCTCTTGAGCGGCACCGAGGATGATGGGGATCCATATAAGATCAGATAGTCTAAGATCAGATAGTCTAAATCAGATAGTCATGTCAGGTCTTTGCCGTACTCTTCTTTAAATTTTTGCAGAGCCTCGTTTTGCTGTGAAATCAACTCGGCTAGTTTGATCATATGCTCGGCACCCTTGAGATCTCGGCGAGAAAAGGCCTCAGATCCTTTGGCTGTGACTATTTCTAGCTCTTTTTCGAAGCGTGTGATCAAAAGCTCGAGTGCCGACATGCAACTATCAGGGGTATCCGGTAACGGTCCCTGGCCAGTACGGAAAGTCTGAGGCACCACGGGAAGATCAGGTGATGGTGGCACATACGGTGCAGTACCCGGCGCAGGACCAGTAACTGGACTTGCCCCTGAAGCAGGTGCAGCACCACCAGAATTAGCATTGGAACGCTCGGCCAGCGGGCGCGGCGCAGGAGCTGGCATATAAGATGGCTCATGTGGTGGAGGAGCACTGGCTGGAGCCTTGTTTTCGGGTGCAGGCATCCCAGATCCAAATAGTGCCTGCACGTTAAAATAAGGCCTGGCTGGCTCGTTTGGTTTGTCAGGCAAGGGGGCCGCATTGATAGGCGCAGGACCACCCATCAAATCATTGATATTGCCTGCTATCTTGCTAGCCATCTGATCGATCTGATTATTGGACCAATCATCAGTCTTGTGGTCGACAAGGTTCCAGGGAGCCTCTGGCTGAGTGCTTGCAGCCGGAGCTGGAGACTGTGACTGAGGTCTGGGCGGCGGCGGCAGCGACGCACCACCCTTACTGCTTGATCCCATCATCTTCCATTCGCCGTCATTATTAGAAGGTGCAGGAGCTTGAGATGGGGCTGATCGACCGGTATTGACCGGGTTCCATTTTTGGCCGGTCTGACTGTGCAGCTGACCACCTAGAGCCGGCGCACTGCTTTGTGTATTGCTAGCAAAATTATCGTTGGGCATCGAAGCCCTCAACTTAGCGCTGTAATCTAACTCCGCTCCTAGCATGCTCGATCCCGGCCCTTGCGAAACGACTGGAGCGTTGTTGCTAGCAGCATCGCGGGCGATACCAATAGCCTGCGGTACGTCCAGACTACGCAAAGGTGGGCTATCCTCTTGTGCAATTTGCACTAGATTGTCCAGCAGAGCTCGGTTGAGTGCGGCCATCTCTTCCTGGGATAGGGCCACCTCCTGCCAGTACCAGCGCACCCCTTCCAGAGTCTGCTGCGGTATGACCTCGAGATAGCAGAGATAACTACTCGGAGCGGACGTAAAGCTCAAGAGCTTGTCGGCTGGGATAATATAGGATGAAACAGCCTCAAAGGTGCCTCGCACCACAAGAGTCCAGTATCGGGTAGAAATGCGCCCAGAAAAGACCGATACGTAATGCGCGCCAGAATGCCAGCTACCAACGTTCTCACGCGCGATACTGGGTCGAATCCAGGTCAGTTCGAGATCCGATCCGCCCGCCATTTGGTTAAAGTCATAAGCCAGATTTTGAAAGCTATCAAACATCTGATCGACCAGACCAATCATGGCCTCGTGCTGGGCATTGATGCGATTGCGTTCGTTTAGCTCTATGGCAGCCTTGTTTGCGCTGCTAGCAGCCGATTGATGTTGTCCGGACTGGTATTGCTCCGGGTCCATGGCGCGGCCGCCCATCATTTTGTTTTTCCAGACACCAGCGACCTTTTCGTCAAGGGACTTGGTATCGGAAGGCAAGCGTAAAAAATGCTCTTTGTCTTTGAGGTCTGCCTGGCTCTGATCCGTAGTATCCCGGCCATCGCGAGCCTGATCGGCGGACGCGCTTTGTTGTGCAGCCTTAAAGATTGCGTCCTCGAGCTCTTCGGGCGTGCTCGGACCGCGGCCTTCTCCCTTTTCATTTTCGGGATTGTTGAGGGCCTTTAGCTTTGTTCTTGTAGAACGATTTTTCTTTCCGCCATCTCGGCTCATAGTTACCTTGTCACTAGCTGGTTGAGGTCTGTATATAAGATCTACCCGTTTATCTTGGACAAAATACATTGCGTATCTATAAATATATGTCGGGGGAAAAACAGGCAAAATCATTTATTATTAGCCGTATAAGGCCCTATCTGACCCCAACCGGGGTCTAGCTATACAGGTGAAAGCTCTGGTGTCCAAGCAGCTGTCCAACAAACCCGTCCGCAAGACCACACCAAAACCAAGTTTTTCCGGTCCTGATCTCGACATCATCAACGTTCGAGGTGCCAGGCAACACAACCTAAAAAACATCGACGTCAAGATCCCCAAGGGGCAATTGGTAGTGATTACCGGCGTTTCGGGTTCCGGTAAGTCCTCGCTTGCTTTTGACACCATCTTTGCTGAGGGACAAAGACGATATGTCGAGTCGCTATCCGCATATGCCAGACAGTTTCTCGGTCAACTCGACAAACCCGACGTGGATGGTATCGATGGGTTATCTCCAGCCATCTCCATCGACCAAAAGTCGACGTCGCACAATCCTCGGTCCACTGTAGGCACAGTGACAGAGATCTACGATTATCAGAGATTGCTCTGGGCGCGCATTGGCATCCCCCACTGCCCTTCATGCGACAAGGCGATCAATCCGCAGACCATCGATCAGATTACCGATGGCGTTTTGAGCCTAAAAGAAGGCACAAAAATCCAGGTCTTGGCACCGCTCATCTCAGGCAAAAAGGGCGAGTATCAAGCACTATTTCAAGAGCTGCGTAAAGAAGGTTTTGTCAGAGCTCGAGTGGACGGACAAGTAGTCGAACTCGAAGACGAAATCAAACTGGATAAAAACAAAAAGCACTCCATAGATCTTGTTATCGATCGACTGGTGATAAAAAAAACCATCCAGTCCAGGCTGGCAGACTCGTTGTCGTTAGCACTCAAATGGGGCAAGCAAACTGTCCTGATCGATGTTTTGGGTCAAGAAGAAGACAAAAGGGAGATGCTTTTTTCAGAAAACTTTGCCTGCGCGGCATGTGGTATCAGCTTTGCAGAGGTATCGCCCCGGATATTTTCCTTCAACTCACCTTATGGTGCATGCGAAGAATGCCACGGCCTGGGATCTTCATTTGAGGTAGACGAAGCTCTGGTGGTGCCAGATCCATCCAAATCTCTTGAGGATGGCGCCATCTATCCCTGGGCACGTACCAATAATCCCTATTATGATCAGATCCTGGCTTCAGTCGCCAAACACTACAAGTTTTCGACACGCACCCCCTTCGAAAAATTGCGACCACAAGACAAGGCCATAATCCTCCACGGTACAGGCTTCGAAAAGATCAAACTAAAGCATGATTCGTTCGATGGCAAAGAACTCTGGGAGTACCAAAAAACCTTTGAAGGCGTCGTGAAAAACCTCAAACGACGCTACGAAGAATCGCAAAGCGACCGAGTCAAAGCTGACATAGAAAAATACATGACGCAGATGACCTGCACCACATGCAATGGCTCGCGACTCAAGCCCGAGAGTCTAGCCGTCAAGGTAGGCTCTATGTCTATAGCCCAGGTCTGCGCGCTCTCTGTCGAAAAAGCGATGGGCTTTTTTGCAGACCTGCCTACAGGTCTGACTGCCAAACACAAGACTATCGCCCACCAGGTATTAATCGAGATATCAGCCAGGCTCAAGTTTTTGTATGATGTCGGCCTCGGCTATCTCACACTCGACCGGCAAGCTGGCACCTTATCCGGTGGCGAAGCCCAACGTATCAGACTAGCAACACAGATCGGCTCAGGTCTCTCCGGTGTTCTTTATGTACTCGACGAGCCGTCGATCGGCTTGCACCAGAGAGACAATGCAAAGCTCATCCATACGCTCAAGCATCTACGTGACCTAGGTAACACTCTGCTTGTAGTGGAACATGACGAAGACACTATTCGCGAGGCCAATTGGATCGTCGATATTGGACCCGGTGCTGGCGTGCATGGCGGAGAACTGGTAGCCGAGGGCGACCTGAACGCTATCCTCAATGCTGAGAGATCAAGTACTGGGGCCTATCTAAGCGGCCGCAAAAAGATACGCGTGCCCAAAAACAGGCGCCCTGGCAATGGTGCCTTTATAGAAATTAAAAACGCCCATCTCAACAACCTGAAGAATGTCGACGTCAAGATCCCACTAGGCAAGTTAGTCGCTGTAACCGGAGTTTCTGGCTCTGGCAAATCCACTCTGGTAAACGATCTGCTTTATCAGTTTCTCCGACACCATTTTTCAGGCGAAGTACCGGCACCTAAAGGCGTGGACGACATCAAAGGCCTCGATGCTTTTGACAAAGTGATAGACATAGACCAGTCTCCGATTGGACGCACTCCCAGGTCCAATCCAGCAACCTACACCGGTCTTTTTGACGTCATCCGCGAAGTCTACTCCATGACCAACGAAGCCAAGGCCAGAGGATATCTGCCTGGACGTTTTTCCTTCAACGTCAAAGGAGGGCGATGCGAAGCCTGCCATGGCGAAGGCATGAACGAGATCGAGATGAACTTTTTGCCTTCGGTCTTTGTCGTGTGCGACGTGTGCAAGGGGGCCCGCTACAATCGCGAAACACTAGAAGTCAAATTTAAAGGCAAATCTATTTCCGATGTCCTCGAGATGACAGTCGAAGAAGCCCTCCTGTTTTTCGATGCAATACCCAAGGCCAAGTCCAAACTAGAGACCCTGATGGAGGTGGGCCTGGATTACGTCAAGCTCGGCCAATCAGCTACCACCTTATCTGGTGGCGAAGCACAGAGAGTCAAGCTCGCAGAGCAATTGTCCAAGCGCTCCACAGGGCGCACGATCTATATTTTAGACGAGCCCACTACAGGCTTGTCTTTTCAGGATGTAGACAAGCTTCTCCACGTGCTCAATCGCTTGGCTGATGGTGGCAACACGGTCTTGATCATCGAACACAACCTGGACGTAATCAAACAAGCCGATTGGATCGTCGATCTTGGCCCCGAAGGCGGAGATCGCGGCGGCCGAGTCATCGCTCAGGGCTCTCCCGAACACATTGCCGATCTCGACTTTTCTTATACAGGACAATATCTCAAACACTGCCTCAAATAGGCAAAAGTTGTATGATACTGCCCGAGCGATGAGGAGCAACAGGATGAAAGAAGTATCGAATCCCACCGATGCCGATGGGCCGAGTAGCGGTAAAGATCCGGTCTTTGACAGCCTGCGCCGCAAAGGTCACAGGATAACGGCTCAAAGAGAGACGATCCTGCAAATCTTTAGAGATCAACCCAATGGAGAGCATCTCTCTGCCGAAGAGCTGCACGCCAGGCTCCTCGAGACAGGCTCGAACGTATCTCTTGCCACAACCTATCGGACTCTCAAATTGCTTTCCTCTCTGGGACTCTTGAGAGAGCTTGATTTTGCAGAAGGACACAAGCACTACGAACTAAAACAAGACACGGTGCCTCACCAGCACATCATCTGTACGGGGTGCAATCTCACTTTAGAGTTTGAGGACCACTTTCTAGAAGAAGCAGGACAAAAAATAGGTGCTCGCTACAAATTTGACGTGATCGATGCCCAGTTTAAGATATTTGGGCTCTGTCCAAATTGCAAGACCAATCTCAGACAATCAAACTAATGACTCTAGGCGAAGCCCGCGAGGGCACTAAACTCAAGATCATCGAGACTGGCAATGAGCAAGTCGACCTGTTTGCGTTGCGCTTTGGCGTTGGCACTGGTGCTATGGTAGAAGTGGAAAAAAATATCCGCGGCGGCCCAGTGATAATCAGCCGCAACCAAATGGAATTGGCCATAGGCAGAGAAATAGCCGATGCCATTAAAGTAGAGAGCATATGAGCCTTTGCAGTAAATGCCAATATGACCTTGAGCAGGATCTAAGCCCCGATAGCAGTATCGAGGATCAGCCGATCAGCATATGCCCAAGATGCAATACTACAAACATTTCTTTCTCTCTGGACTATCAAAATGCAGAGCTTTGCGCCAGTGGCAATTGCTTTAGCTGCAAGAGCATCATGAGATCTGGCTCGGGCTCGTGCCATGATACTGCCAAGCTGCCAAAATCCGGCCTCTGGTCAAAATTGCTGGCCGCTATGCGAGATTTCTCAGGGGTTTCGGGTAAAAAAAGAGTAGACCCCTTGATGACAAAATCAACCGGAGAATGAGCATAAAAAGTGTCGAAAGCGGCACCTGTGCTGTATCATGGTCTTATAAAGCGATAGTGTGCTTTTTGTGTGTATTTTTGGGCGTAAGGGTATTCAATGTCGAAAGTCAATCCCTGGAAGGTAACAGGTTATAAGCCGGGACAAAATGTAGTCTGCAAGGTGGTAGGCCCAGAGGACGACGGTTATGTCGTACATGTGACCAAAGACAATCTGGCCGGCTATATCCGCACGCCTGCGCCTCTCAGGCCCGGCGAAGAGATCCTGGCCCAATTTGTCTGCGTGCACAAAAACAGGCTTTTGCTCTCGCCTTTGATGTCTTCCAATATCGACAAGGGCGCAAGCCTGTCCAGGTCGTCCTCGGTCAACTGGCAAGAGCAGCTCGAAGATATCCAAAATACTCAGGCTCAAGTACAGACCCAGGGATATGGTGCAGCACAGACCCAGTCTCAAACCGGCACGCACCAGATACCAGTCCAAGACAACAATTATCAGCAATACAGTGCACCGCAAGATCCATCTCAATGGCAGGACTCAGTTGCCAAAGAACGCACTCCTACCAAGCATTTTCGTCTGCGCCGCGCCATAGATCTGATCATGCCTCCTGTCGATCAAGAAGGCCGCGACAACATGATGCAGATCAATATGGCCGAAAACGACATCGAATGGATCACCATGCATGTCGAAGGCGGCATGATGACTGGTTGCATCAAACTGACATCCGAGGAGAGACTATCTCGGTCCGCTGCACTGCTCTATCGTGGCAAGGTCGTAGGGTGCATTTATGGTTGCAAGCACGATCCAGAGGTCAAGCCGACCGAAGATTCTCTGGTCAAAATGGTCAATGACCTCGACGCCCAAGACGCTCAGGTCTTGCTCTATGATCTGCCTGAGTCAGTAACCCTTGCCATGTCTGCGCTATTTATAGGCGTATCGGTCGAACCCGAATACCAGGCCGACAGTTTGACGTATTTTAACAATGTGATGCAGCAATTTATAAACGATGGACGTACAGCATGCGTCGTTATCACTAGCCAAACGACACAATCCAACTACCTGGTCTTTGTCCACAATCGCCAATTTGCCGGTGCGTTTTTTGTAGACGAGCAAAGTTTTACTACAGATCCCGATCGAGTAATGAGTATCTTTCAGGTCGAGAACGGGGTCGATATACAAGCCAATATGCTCAGTCCGGATTTGTTGGCACCGGGCACCAGATTTGGTTACAGTCTTGGCATGAGTCGCAATAAAAAAACCGGCTTCTGATCTATTGATTGTGTGATCTTTGATCCCAGCCTATTAAAAGCACTGCCCGACTCTATCAAGAATCGGGCAGTACTTTTTTGACCATTTAAGCAAGAGCCTTACTCGTGCTCCGACCTCTTAAAGTAATCAGTAAACTCGCTTGCATACTCGCTTTGCGGTTCATGATTGGGATTGGTTTCGTGCTCGGCTGATTGGGCAAGATTAGGATTGGGATTAGCAAAGGCATATTGATTGTCGTTTGCATCTTCGTTTTCCGGTACTCTGGGCTTGAGCCTGTACACGCCTGTTACTGGATCTACCTCGGCTCCTGGCTTGTCCTCGGCAGGTTCTTGATTTTCGACTACATCAGTCTCAATCGGCTCGAGATTATCGGCAGTGTCCCCACCTTGATCGCCAGTATGCAGATCAAATGGCTTGAGATCTAGACTCAACTGAGCAGCTACTTGATCGTTACTGGACTGTGCATGAGCGTCCATTTCTTGAAAAACGGATTCGACTGCCGAGACGTGCGCTGCAAGATCAGAAGCAAGGTCCTGCCCAAAATTGCTTTCTTCTTCTTCGCTAAAATGCTGAGCCGAAAAAGCAGGCTCCTGGGCTTGCTCATCTTGATTAAAATCCTGATCAGCACCTTCTTCTTCGTGCTCGTCATCAAACTGGATCTTTTTGTTGATAGTCTGACCAGATGCTCTTTGATCGAGGAGATCTTCGGGCATTTGAGCAAGGATGTCTTCTGGTACGTCGTCCAGATCATGATCGTGCTCTTGATCGAGATCATGAGCACTGGCATGGGACTCGGTCTCGGCACTCGTCTGTGCATATTTGTGCTTGGGATTGCTGTCAACATCCGCATCAAAATGAACTCGTCCCGAATGAGCCGAGGCAGATTTGAGAGCATGACCACCACGATTGCGATTGCGTCCACCCTTGCGCGAATCCTCTTCGGGAACACGGAAAGAAATGATGCGGCGATGCTCTGCCGAACCGATCTCGAGCGATGGAATAACTCCTTGTCCGATGCAGACATGGCACTTGACCGAAAATAGCTCGCGCAGTGATTGTCCCTGACGTCTACGAGTCAGCTCGACTAGCCCTAAATCGGACAATTGACCGACTTGAGGCTTGGCCCGGTCGTCTTCGAGTGCTCGCTGAAAAGCCTCTAACACCTGCTGTTGGTCCTTGCGGCTGTCCATATCGATAAAATCGACGATGACCATACCGCCAATATTGCGCAGACGCAATTGTCTCGGGATCTCCTGGGCAGCCTCGAGATTTGTGCGGCGCACTGTTTCGGCTTGAGTACGCGAACTCGTAAAGCGACCAGAGTTGACGTCGATGACAGTCAAAGCCTCGGTAGGCTGGATATTGAGGTGGCCGCCAGAAGGCAGTTCGGCTCTATCTGAAAGAGCCATTTCGATCTCTTTGTCGAGCCCCTTTGCCACCAATAGCGGTTCGTCAGACTGGTGCACCACGACTTTGGTCTGCTTGCCAGCCCAACCTGCCAGATAGTCTTGCGCTCTTCTCTGGCCTTCCTGGCTGTCTGTAATGATTTCGGTCACTTCGTGACTATAGGCATCCCGGATGACTCTAAACAACAGGTCCTGGTCGCGATATATCAATGCCGGTCCGATCGAGCTTTCAGCTTCCGATACTATGGTCTGCCAGCGATCCCAGAGCTGCTCAAAATCTTCAAAGAGTTCTTGTTCGCCCTGTCCTTTGGCTTCAGTACGGATGATTAGACCTACGCCTGGAGGCTTCATCAGATTGACCACGGCTTTAAGCCTTGCTCTCTCGCGAGCTTCGGATATGCGTCGGGAGATTGAGACTCCCCGCTCTTCAGGCACGAGCACCAAAAATCTGCCTGGCAGTGAAATGGCGGTGGATACACGCGGCCCCTTATGGCCTGTAGGTTCCTTGGTGATCTGCACAAGGAGCTTTTGCTTAGGTACGAGACGTTCTTTGAGCGGCCCTTGACCAGGGACGTCGTTAGCATGGAGAAAGCCCATCTTGTCTTTGCCAAGATTGACAAAAGCAGCGTCAATGCCAGGCAGGATGTTTTCTACAGAGGCCGTATAAATATCTCCGAGGAGTAATTCACCTCGATTGACAAAAAACTCGACAGCTCTGTCGTTCTCCAAAAGAGCCGCAATGCTGTCTTGTTCGGATATTACGATTGCCTTGCGCATTTTCCTCAAGATCCTTTTGATAGGGAGAGTTGATTGGTCGACTCCGGTTGAAAATCCGGAGCTGTATAGAGGAGCGATTTGCCATCATGGGCCAAAAGCTCCAGTCTCTCGATCTGCCAGTTAAGTGGACGACCCTGGCTGGCATTTGTTAGATGATCCAGCAAGTCGTTGGGCTTAAGGTGCCCTTGTGAGCCGGTGGCGATCGTGAAAGAAACCGATGGCAGACCGCTTGCGGTTTGCTCATCGAGTCTCAGGGATTTGATCAGAGATCTGATTTCTTTGTTTTTTTCTTCCTTGGTGATGGTCACTGCTTCAGCCATCAGCGTTGCATCTATGCTTTGAGCGAGATCAGCAACGACTTTTTCTGCTTTTTCTAAAATCTGTTGGTAGTCCTGGAGAGACTCTTGCGCGGCTCTGAGCACCAGAGGCTCGGCCAGACTCGCGCGATAGGTAGCCCAGCCGACCATTGCCGGCAAAGATTGTTCTTTTAGCCCCTGGACGGGCGCCGGTACGATCGATGCACACAATACCTGCACCTCGAAAGGCATCTGAGCATTGATGCGTTCCATAAAATCAGCAGGAGTGTGCTCGCCATAGAGTTCTATTTCGCCGACTTCTTGCACGCCTTGCTGAAAAATGGGCAGAGGACAAGCAAAATGCAGCTTGGGCTGTGGATTGAAGCCTTGCGTATAAATCATAGGCAGCATGGCGCGACGAGCAGCACGAGTAAAAAGATTTTGGAGATCGAGGTGGCCGACAAACCTGAGATCGCCCACTTTGCGAAACACAAAACGCAATTTGGTCTTGCTGACAGCATCAGTATTTGCTTGCTCTTGCAATTGATCGGATTTTTGGCGTTTGAGGATAAACAGAGATGGATGCGAATCCTGATCTTTTTGGTTGGCATTGAGCTCTTTGACAAATGGATTGCGCTTTACTGCCACTGCCTGTGGTGCAGCGAGGACATGATGGGTATCGAGCTCAGTGCAAATCCCACAAGCATGACATGTGTTCTCGGTGCATGGAGCAGTCTCTACTTCTTTGACTGCTTTTTCCCATTCGCGCTGCAACCACCAGTGATGCAAACCAATATGCACTACATCATAGGGTTGGTAGCTACCAGGTTCTCTGTCAGTGCAAGCTTCTTGCTCCAGGCTAAATCCTAGCTCGGCGGCAGCCTTGTGCCAGGTCTCGGGATTGTATTGCTCTTCCCAGGCATCAAACTTAGCGCCTGCACACCAGGCCTTATAGATGAGGTCACCAATGATGCGCCCCCCTCTAGAAACGACCGCCTCCAACAGACTGATCTGAGGATTGGTGACATTGAGCTTGATATTGTTGAGACGAGAAGCCTTGAGATAGTCACGCAATACTTTGTGTTTGCGCAGGGTCTCCTCAGGACTGATTTGCCCAAACCATTGGAAAGGAGTAAATGGCTTTGGCACAAAATTGGAAATAGTGCAGGTAAAGTCTATTCGACGCTTGTAGCGAGCGGGATCTGTTTGCTTGATCAGATTGCAGTGGTGCGTTGCTTCTTTTAAGAGATCGATGATGCCTCTTAAGTCGTCATCTTCTTCGAAGGGCAAGCAGCACATAAAATACAGCTTGACTGATTGCCAGCCACCTTTGTATGAAGCCTCGATAGCATCGAGGATCTGCTGGTGCGAAAGCCCTTTGTTGATGACCCGGCGCATCTTTTCGGTGCCGGCCTCAGGAGCCAGCGTGATGCCAGATTTGCGCACTACTTTCAGTTCTTCGGCGACATCGAGATTCATCCGATCTGCACGTTGCGAAGGGAAAGATAACGATGTCCGGTTGGAAGAATGTTCGCGATTGAGCGCTCGAACGGACTCCTGCAGACTGGTGTAATCACTCACACATAAAGAGAGCAATGAGTATTCTTCGTGCCCGCTATTTTGCAGGGCTTGTTTGGAGAGTTTGACCAGATCCTCAGTCGAGCGTTCGCGTACTGGCAAAAAAGTATAGCCGGGCTGGCAAAATCTGCAGCCTCTATCACAGCCTCGGCGTACTTCGAGTGTTTCTCTATCATGCACCAGGGCCAGATATGGGACAAGATTGGAGGTAGGCTGGTTTTGGTCATTGAGAGGGCAGACCTGTCTGTGTACTCTCTCAGGCAATTGGCCAGAGCGCACATCACTAAAAATAGCCGCAAAGGCTGCTGCTCTTTCGAGCCCAAGCAAACTTTCGATCTCCTGCACTTTCGCGGCCACTTCATCTAAAGTCAAAGGCAGAGGCCTGGTCTCACTCTCGCGATAAAAAACCGGCGCATAGACCCCAGGCACATTGCATGCCAGGTCGAGCAATAAAAGCGTCTTTAGAGCCTCGATCAAATCGGACTGAGAGTCATCAGGCAAACCAGCTGTGGACAGTGCTTGCTTAAAGCGATCAATTAGCTTCATCACATGCGGGATAGCTTCCTCGCCATCGCCAATGATGAAAAAATCGAGAAAATGAGCCATTGGCTCAGGATTGACGGCTGAGGGGCCACCGCCAAAAACCAGAGGAAAGATACTGGTGCTGGCGCGATCAGCAGATTTGACAGCCATGCCAGAGAGATCCAGCATATTGAGAACATTGGTGTAGGTCAATTCGTATTGTAGAGAAAAGCCGACCAAATCAAAATTGGCAACTGGCTCCTTGCTCTCGAATGCAAAGAGAGGTACAGAGCGCTCACGCAAGAGGCTCTCTAGATCTGCAGCGGGCGCATAAACCCGGTCGACCATATAGCCATCGAGGTTATTGACTAGCTGATAGAGGATCTTGAGACCAAAATTGGACATGCCGAGCTCGTAGAGATCGGGAAAGCACAGCGCCATGCGTACTAGTGATCTGGCAAAGTCTTTTTGACGCGATTGCCACTCGTTGCCTAGGTACTGACCCGGCTTGCCGACTAGCGGCAGGATTTCTTGCTTGAGGAGGCGGGATAGCTCTCTACCGCTGAGGACTTGAGTAACGATGATACTGCTCCGAGACGATGTAGCCGCGCGGCGGCCGTCAAATCACTAACTCGAGGGTTTGATCTCCCAGCACAATGGCTTAAGACGGAGACGATAGACAAGACTAAATAAAAAGCTGTCTTGAGCAGACCTCAAGTAAGGGCATTATATCAATCCCTATCTATATTGGAAACAAAATCAAAGGATTGTGAGCAAAATTTTCTTATTGAGCCAAGATCATTACATCTCTTTACTTCTAGATCCAATACGGCCACAATAAAAGAATGATTCTAGAAGCCTTCTCACGCTACCTTCTCGCTTCCGACCGCGACCATCCCGAGCGACCTTCAAAAGAAGTCTTGTCTCTATGGTTGTGGGACCGCTTGCGGCAGACGCCGACCGATAATATCGGCGCAGTGATACGTTGCGAGGTCCTCATCTGCAGGTTAGAGTGCCGGGCAGAAGATGCTGGCTCGAGCCGGACCAGAGAGATTATGGCCCTCCCCCCGGGAGGAGGCATCGACCTCGACGACGAGGCGGGCGATTTTAAGATGAGACTACCGAGACAGGCCGAGCAGACACTAGAACGCCACAACGTCAGGACGGCAGGACAGGGAGTCTATTATTTTAAAGGGGCTTCGGCTTCAGGGCGCAAGCTCTTGAAAAGCCTCTGGGAGTATTCTCAGAGTTTTGAGCAGCAGAGATGGTCGAGATTTCTACACGGCCTTAAGGCTTCCGACTTTCAGGGACCTTATTAGATACCCCTCGCCATGGGCTCGTTCGGAACATTTTTACTCTCTGTGTCATCTTTCTTTGTGCCGATTTGTACTAAAATCAGCACATCCCGAAAGCGAAAAGATATGCCACTCTCCAAAACCAGATTTATTTTGTCAACAATCACCTGCCTCTGCGCCGTCTTAGCCACTGCAGGTGGTGCCGGCGCCGCCGATGACTTGCGCCTCAAAAAAGGCATTTCCTTTGTTTCCGACACCGACTCTGGTTTTCCTATCGAAGGCAGCAATCTCGATGATGTATCTCTAGAATCCGGCAAGGCTTCGCTTCTATTTTTTGGCGCTTCGGGAGATCTCAATACCAATCGCCAAGCCAAACGCGTCGTCGATTTGTACAAGCAAAACAGCGACAAGCCGATCAAGTTTATCCTGATCGATGTCGATCATCCTGCAAACGAACAAGCAAGGGCATTGATGAAAAATCACTATAAGGGCTATATTCCCTTCGAAGTGGTGCTGGATAAGCAGGGTAAGGTGTCTTACAGCTCAATCGGCGAAGTCGAGACAGGCACTCTCGCAAAAGAGCTGGACAAAGTCCTCAAATAGCACTGGCGAGCTTCTCTAACAGATCGCGAGGGACTCTCTGCGTGCCCATCATGGATGGATGGTCCCCATAAGGACCATGACAGTCGGATCCTCCCGTCTCCAATAAACCATATTGCCTCGCGGCATCGCGAAGTGATCGACGCAATGCCTCATCATGCTGAGGATGAAAGACCTCTATGGCTCTAAGCCCGGCCTTTATGGTAGCCTGCAACAGCTCATCAAAATCGGCGGGAGACTCCTGCAACAAGGGCCCTGAATGTGCGATCGATGCTATTCCGCCAGCCATGCGTATTGCTTGTACCGCTTCCAGCGGACTGACGCTGGCGCGCTCGACATATTGAGAGCCACTACGCTTGAGATATAGATGATAAGCCTGCATCACATCAAGACCGGTGATGGCAGAAATAGCATTGGCCATATGCACCTTCCCAGGGGCGGCTGGATAGGAAAGCAAAGAGAGATCGGCAAGATGATCGGGGATGCGATAACCCTGCACTTCGAGCCGATGCAGGATTTGAGCGGCCTGAGCATGTCTGGCACCGACTTGTCGAGCAAATAGATCGCTCAACGCATCGGATTTGTTGTCGATAAAATAGCCGAGCACATGCACATCCCGGTTGCTCCAGACCGTATTGATCTCGACACCGGCGACGAGTTCTACATCATATGCGGTGGCACACAATTCGATAGCCTCAGGCAGGCCCGATACACTGTCGTGATCGGTGATAGCTATGGCGCTCAAGCCTATCTGGGCAGCATGAGAGACGATCTGACCGACAGTCCAATTGCCATCCGAATGCTTAGAATGCAAATGCAAATCTATGTACATGAATATCTGATGCGCAATATGTCGACGGCCCGACCGCTATGTGCCTCCGCTTTGATCACCACGCCGCATGCTGCAGACGGACCACCAGCTATCTCAAATCGCGAAGGCAACTGCTGGACCATGCGCTTAAAGACTCCGGACTGATCCATGCCTATGACACCATCAGTAGGGCCACAACAACCGGCGTCGGTGATATAAGCCGTTCCCTTGTGCAATAGCCTATCGTCGGCAGTTTGCACATGAGTATGGGTGCCGACCAGTCCGGTCACTCGACCATCAAAATACCAGCCCATAGCTACTTTCTCGGCGGTAGCTTCTGCATGCAGATCGATGAGGATGAGATTAGTCTCGGTCGAAACCTTTTGCACAAGCTCTTCTGCAATCAGAAAAGGAGATCGCAAGGGCTCCATAAAAACCCGACCCATAACATTGATCACGGCCAGCTTATGGCCATTTTTCTCTACAAAGCAATGCCCTTGTCCGGCAGTGCCTTCCGGATAATTGGCTGGTCTCAATAGAGTCGGTTCTTGATCGATAAACTCAAAGATCTCTTTGCGATCGAAGGTATGGTTGCCTCCGGAGAAGACATCGACGCCAAGAGTCTTCAATTCTTGAATATGATCTTTCGTAACGCCAAATCCATGCGCAGCGTTTTCGACATTTACTACTATAAAATCCGGATAAGCTCCAATAGCTTGCCTTTCAGCTGAGTCTGGCTGCTTGAGAGCCTCTAAGTATTTTTTTACTACTTCTCTTCCTGGCTTGCCTATAACGTCGCCAAGAAAAAGGATAGTTATGATGTTATCTGAGGTGTGGCTTGCTTCCATATAGTGAGCTTACACTATTGAAAGAGGGAATCATGAAGATGGCATCTAAGGGCAAAAATTCTTTGGAGATCTGGCGTACGACTGGTCACAGCCCCCTCTTTGCATGCCTCTTTGTGGCGACGGCTATAAGCGCAATCGGACATGCCGGCTTGAGCCAAACTCCAGTCAAATCAAACAATGTTCAAAAATTGAGACCGATGCCCGAGGAAATCGTCAAAACCCAGGCGCAAACCGAGTCCCAATCTAAGCCAGAATCTAAGCCTAAGCCAGATTCAAAGCCTAAGTCAGAGACAAAAAAAGCAAGTAAGCCCAAGCCGCATCCCAAGGCCGGCTTCGTACCACCGCCGCCTCCTGACACACCTGCCTTCCTCATCGATTCCGCCAGTGCAGGCATGTTTGGCATGCCTGTGGAGTTTCTTGGCAAGGAGGCTTTAAAAGAAAGAGAGAAGGAACTCTCGATACAGTACAAAGACGCACAGTCCGAATACGATCAAGCCAAGAGCCAGACAGACGACAAAGTCAAGCGGGCCACCAATTTTGAAGAGCTCTATAAAGAAGGTGTAGTAAGCCGAAGAGAGCTGGAGATCGCACAACGTGAAGCTCGCGATGTCGATCGCGACATTGCCCGATTGGCAACTAAGTCGAGCGAACTCAAGGGCTTACTCGAAAGAGTGCAGAAAAGACTAAAAAATCTAGAATCAGCCAAAAGCCAGAGAGTGACTACAAAGACAGTCACGGTCAAAAATCGGCAGATAAAGCCTACAAAGAAAAACTAGGCGCCTGAGACATTTTGCAGTCCGCCGGCTGCCAAGAGAAAAAGAAACACAATTTGGAATTTAATTACGTTAAGCTGAACTTGCGCTAATATATTTGGCACGGAGTCAAGGCAATCCCTCCAAGATGCGCTGCAGCAGCCAACCTGCGCTTGTTTTGGTGCGACCTTGTCGTGTCCTCCGCGATACTTTTGAACCATACTTCAGGAGAAAACACTCAAATGTTTTATAACCACAACCACAAAGATCTGTATTTCACCAATCTCAGAACAGATTCTAGATCCAATAAATTTGAATACAGAACTCTTTGTGCCGATGTCCTCGAACTCGACGAGCAATTTATCCTCGAATTGGCTCTGCCGGGCGTCAACCTCGATGACATCGAACTGAAAGTAGAAGGCAATATCTTGACTGTCTGGGCAAGACGCATGCCTACCATGTTCGAAGAAAGAGCAACCTACATCACCCGCGAATTGCCTACCACCTACATGGTTCGCGAATTCGAATTTCACACCGAAATCCTCGTAGAAAATATCGAAGCTCGCCTCGAGCGCGGTCTTCTCTACATTTCCGTACCTAAAGCAGAAATCGCTCATCGCATCCCTGTTTCGGTCGGCATGCTCGAAGGCCACTACAACAACAACCTCAAGACCCGTGTCGGCAAAGAGCACCGCGCTCACAAAGAAATCACCATCAAGTAAATTGCTGGTTATTTAAAGGTCTTAGAAAGGAGAGCCTAGAGCTCTCCTTTTTTTGTGCGCCACAAGCCCCAGGCAATATAAACCGCGACACCGAGTCCCATCCAGACAAAGAATCTGATCCAGGTAACGATGGGCAGAGAAAGCATCAGGACCAGGCAGGAGATGATACCAGCAATCGGCACCAATGGCACCAATGGACACATAAAAGGACGCACCACATCTGGTTTTTGCTTGCGTAAAAATATGACGCCCGCACAAACGATCATAAATGCAGCAAGCGTACCTATATTGGTCAATTCGGCTGCCTGCCCGATATCTATGGTCAAACTGGCGAGTCCGACAAAAAGACCGGTCAGGATGGTCGGTATAAATGGAGTTTTATAACGCGGATGAAGCCGGCCAAAAAACGCTGGCAGTAAGCCATCTCTAGCCATTGCCATAAAAATACGCGGTTGTCCCAGCTGAAAGACCAATAAGACCGAAGTCATACCTGCTAAAGCCCCGAAGGCTACCAGGACATGAGCCCAGGGCGCGCCACCAACGGCCATGGCTGTAGCAACCGGAGCAGCATCATTGGCATACTGCCTGTAGGGTAATATGCCGGTCAAAACCAATGAAACCAAGACATAGAGCAGTGTACAAACAATAAGCGAGCCGATCATGCCAATGGGCATATCTTTTTGAGGATTGCGCGTCTCTTCGGCACAGCTCGAGACGGCGTCAAAACCAATGAAACTGAAAAAGACGATAGCTGCACCACCCATGATACCAACAAGTCCACTTGGAGCAAAAGGCACCCAGTTTTGGGGTTTGACCAGACCAAAGCCATAGACGATAAAAAATACAACCACCGCTACTTTGATCACGACAAAAAATGTATTGGCCATGGCACTCTCTTTTATGCCAATGATCAAGATCCAGGTGACCAGAGCAACAATAGCAAAGGCCGGGACATTGACAGCCAGGACATGTCCGCCAATCGAAGGCAAATCAAGACTACCGTATAAGTCTCGCAAAGCAGGATGATCTATAAAGGATGCCTTGCGGCTCAAGGCTGTTGCCGTATCCGTCGTCAACCACAAGGGCAATCGCCAACCAAAAGCTCCGTGCACAAAATGCAAAAAATGATCCGACCATGAGACGGCTACAGCGACATTGCCCACAGCGTATTCCAAGATTAGATCCCAACCGATGACCCAGGCCACGATCTCACCAAGCGAAGCATAGGCAAATGTATAGGCAGAACCCGACACCGGTATCATGGCGGCTAGTTCGGCATAGCAGAGAGCAGCAAATCCGCAGGCTATGGCCGCAATCACAAAAGACAAGACAATAGCAGGCCCCGCCCCATCTCGGCCCAAGCTAGAGCCAATGACAAAATTGATCAATGGTGTGGATAGGAGATCCTGTCCCAGCACGGCTTGACCGGCTGCCGCAGTGCCGGTCAGAGCAAATATCCCCGAGCCGATCGTAGCACCGACCCCAAAAGTCACGAGATCACGTGCGCCAAGATGTTTGGTCAAACGATGCTCATTGCGATCTATATCATCGATCAGATCCTGAGGGTCTTTAGTGGCAAGCAGGCGGGCTTTTAATTTTTGCAAGCTCAAGGTATGTGCACCGTTTTGCTGGACATATTGCCGCCCTTGTCGTAGAGCTCCACCGTGAGTGTTTTGCAATCGGCAGGGATCGTCAAATCCTTGCCGACAAAGACGGCATGTCGTGTGTCGTTTAAAGTGGCTCCCTTCGCCTGCAAGGCGAAACCTTCGATGTCCGATCGATTGTGCCATCTGAGTATGGCATCTACCAGGCTCGAAAGAGCATCATGGCCGGTCAGCTCGATGTCGAGGCGCCCGGCATTGTTTTTGACGACTACAAGATCGTCGATTACAGGTGGCGTATTGTCTATGGTGACAGCTCTAAAAGCAACAGCAGACCTCATATCCAGCGCCCCGGCACTTGGCCTATCACTCACTTTCAGTCTCATGATCTTGTCGCCTTCGGCGACCTTTTTGGTATCAAGGGCATAGCTAAACTTTTCAGTCGAGGCATAAGCCTCAGCCTTTTTAGATGATTCGGCTTTGCTCTCGGATTTACTTGGCTGCTTGGCTTCGACTTTATCTTTGTCCCTGTCCTGATCTTTATCTTTCTCTTTTTCTTTCTCTTTACTTTTGTCGGACGTCCTCGCCCGCACATCACTGACGAATGGCTTGAAAGAAATACCACCATCATCAGAAAACGCAAGCTCGAGATCCATATTATCCAGATCGACATCAGCAGCATCTAGAGTTATGGTGGTCGTGCCTTTTAAGACATCATTGCTATTGACTGAGACATTAGAAATAACTGGCACCTGGTTTTTGGGCTGATAAGTGACATCGACACGCGACACGAAGCGATCAAACTTGCGATACCGCAGGCGGTACTGCATATAGCGACCATCAGGCAGACTAGAAAGGTCAAAATCCACATTTTGCTCGTCTCTCGCGGGAGTGATCCAGGAACTCCAGGTCATATCGGGCGTAGCTGTATTGCCCGAGCGGCATTCGACCTCGATACCCTGCATGAGATCTTTTTGCACCATGTTGTAACGGTCAGCTACGCGTAAGCGCGAAAACTACACGGCCTTTTGAGCCGCCAAGACCGAAGATGTAAAAGAAGGACGCCCCAGCGGAGCGATGGCGAAGGCCATCAATCGGCCCATATTGGTCGTCACACAGACAAGCTGATCTTTATCTCGCGACACGCCCATGACGGCCTCTTGCTCGGTGTGACAGACCGGTATAAAGTGACAGAGGTCGGTATTTGGGTCTATCTCTGCCCTTGTCACGTCGCCCTCACCATCTCCAGTGTAGATACGATCAGACTGCTCGTCATAAAAAAGTCTGTAAAACGCATCAGAAATAGCAATGGTCTCAACGCGCCCGTCCTTGTCTCGACGCAAGAGCTTGCCCTGCATGCAGGTTGTGACAAAAAGATTGCCGCCCCTGTCTCGAGCCGCTCCAGTAGCAAATCTCTCACCTGTTTCAAATTGATCGATGATCTTGTCATTGTCGAGGTCGACGGTCAAGACTACGCCTCGCTCTCCACAGGAGATAAACAGCGGCCCTTGCCCCCAGTAGTCAATCGAACATACACGGGCCTGCATGGTATCAAATACAGTATCAAGCGTTTTGCCAGACAGTTTGTATACGAGCCCAGATCCTGACAGAGCAAGGTATAGACGCCCTTTGACGCTAGCCATAGCAACGATGGGACTTGTCTCAGCACTCTGCCATAGAGGCACGACTTTTATGTCTATATTGGTCTCACTCGGTTTATACCTGTACAATGCAGCACCATCGCGGCCTACTGTCGCAGCATAGATCTCACCGGACAGGTCGTCCCGTTCGAGCGCAGTAACGAGCGTGCATGGCAAGGTCGCGACCAGGGTCACAGAGTCAGCAGTGCGACGATAGATGCGATTTTCGGATGCAAAAAAGAAAGGGCCGGGTGTCCGCACGGAAGCTAGGACTATCCGGTCTAGAGCAGGCAAATCTATATCTGTCACTTTAGGATAGCCTGGCAATAGATGTCCCAGGCTGTCGATCACCAGTCCCTGTGCATCACCAGCTCTAAAATCGGACTCTTGTTCTTGCCTCCACATGAGGACAGCCTTTGTATGAGGGTAAACCTGCGGTTGCGCATAGGTATTGACCACTAAAGTCGGAGCAGTCTGTGGCTTGTCTGCCGTATTAGCGGCAGACGTAGCACTGGTGTCTTTTGCATCCTTTGCAGGTGTGGTATCCAGAGCCTTCTTGGCCTGCTCGGTCATAACGATGCCATCAGAAACATCCCTTGCAGGCACTTTAAACTGCGCCAGCGCTTGCCGACCTTGATCCTTTTTTTCAGATCTGACTGTAAAGGCGATAATATGGCCCCCATCGACCATGTCTTCCATTGCTTGCTTTTGTCTATCCTCTGATCTCAAAATGACTGGAAAGCGTGTCGATCGATCAGAGAAAAACGATTTGAGCCAAGGTAGTGGCGGATCTTTTATCGTTGTCTCCTTCAGATAAAGAGACTGCTTATTGGTGGCCATTAATCCACACAATTGATCGCTTGCTTCCCTTCGATTTAGCCTCTCAATGACCCCATCGATCGACTCGTCCGGAGGATCGTTAAGGTTCATTTTTTTTCGCATGCCTGCGACCTGGTCCCCACCACCAATACCGATAACCATATCGCCATCGGTAGCATCACGAGGCACGGTAAATGTCATCTTGCGAATATAAGTATTTTTGTTGTAGGGCCGGAGCACGCAACTAGCCGTCACGGTATCTCCAGGCTGGACAAGAGCCTTGTCGAGAGTCACTTGTTCTAGTCTGGATAATCTGCGACCATCCTCAAGCGATATGTCGACGCTGACTTTTTTGATGGCAACCCGCTCAAAATCATTGTTGAAAATCCGCTCAACCACACCACCTGCAAAAGACGAGACCGGATCAGAAACCCCGCCTAGCTTTAATACCAGCTTATTGAGTGCATCAGACCCGTGAGCCGAAAAATTGCCAGCAAATCGATCGACCCGATCGACTGAGGGATGACCGTCTACGTCTACCCTTGTCTTTACCTTGAGGATATAAGGTGTTTTGCTGTGATAAGTCGCGTCAATAGCTGACATAACGGTCGCAGTGACGAGATCGGATGTCAAAGATGGATGCTCGACAATACGAGTATTAAAAGTCTTTTGCACATTGCGCGTTGCATCCTGCACCTTGATCTCTAATGGAATCATGGGACAGGACCTGCCCAGTTCACCGCCTATGGACCAGGGCCGATCGGCAAAAATCGCACCGACCACGGAGACCGGACTGGATAATTTGAATGATACCGAGAGTGATGGCAATATATCGTGTATGTATGATGTCGCCATGGGCAGATTGACATACCCCGACTCGAGGAAAGAGTGTCCAAATGCCACTACCTTATCTTTGAAAACACAAGTTGCAGTCCCGGTAGCCGCGCTGGCAAAGTCACCCTGAGACAGCATCACGGCTACGGAGCCACCAGGTACTATCTTGTCCTGAGGACTTTCCCCTTCGCTAAATGGCGAAAGATCATAGGGAGAGTCTTTTGTCTTGACTGAGGTCTTACCATCCTTGCTTTGATCGGCAAATCTGGCTTTGAGGGTAGGGTCCAGCCCACCCGCACCCGCTGCCACTGACAGACCTATATCTTGCATTTTTTCTTTGAGGAAGGCCTGAGCTCGAGTCGAGTAACCAGAAAGAGTGACCGGTGCCATCAATGGTGTCATACCCACCGTATCGGATTTGAGTTTTAGGTCCAAGCCCTGTCGAGCGAGCATAATAGTCGGCACATCGATCTTATTGCTGCGAGACGTTTTTGGTCCGGCTTCTTTGTCTCTAAAGTCTTTTCGCTCTACAAAACTCAAGGCATCAAGCATATCAGCGACAGGAGTAACGCCTACGATGGGCTCCTTGCTAAAGTCAAAACCATAGCTCAAAGCACCGGCCAGCCTATTGTTCAAATAGATCGGGGAGCCACTCATGCCCCTGACGACATTGTTGCTACCTAGATTTTTGCCAGAAATACGTATTAGTATCGAATCACGTCCATTCAGGACTCTGCGCATGACACCAATCACTTTGACATCAAATTTTTCAACTTTGCTGCCGTGAAAAACAGTTAGACCAAAACCCTCCATACCCTCTTTGATTTCTGAAACTGGAATGTATTGATCTTGCCGCAAAAAGCGCGCGGTAAATGCCTTATCGGATGGATCAACCGAACTTGGTCTGGGAGCAGGTATCTTGGCCTGCTCGATTGCAGCCGGCGGCAGGGCAGCAAGTGCCGCCGTACAGGTTGCTTGCGGATAAAAGATACTGGCCGCGCTCAGCATTGCAGCAAATAAGCGCAAGCGCGAAGGCTTTGAAAGGGAAACCATAAATGGCTGAGCTCGCGTGCGTATAAAATGTTAAGATCAGGTCGATCTCGTTACCAGTAGATTTTAGCGGTAATAAAAGATGTTTTCAAAAGTCCTATTTTTAATCGCCCTGATCTCGATTTCAGCTGCCGTCGTGGTTCCGGCTGATGCTCAGGGTTCTCCGATCCCAGGCCATGGCTCCTCAGGCGACAATCGGGACGGTCAAAACGCCACCGATCAGCTTTTTGGCACGCCTGCCAATAGTAAAAGAGGCACATATCGTTCGCTGCCCATCAGCGATAGCGAAGCCCGCCTCAAAATCGAAGAACTAAAAGTACTCCTGCCCCAATCGAGACCTCAGGATCTGCAGGATAGCGTCTTTAACCTGGTCGAATGGCTGCAAGATGCGGCCGAGGCTCACTATCGCATGTATCTTGCGTTTAGCAAAAACGAAGCCACAAAAAGAGAGGCAGCTGCCGAAAAGCAACTCAATGCCAATTTTAGCCAGCTCAAGCGCGAAGCCATGCTCTTGAAAGCCGATATCCTCATCCGTGAAAACCGAGGGCCAGAGGCTCTAGGACCTCTCGTAGACCTGGTCTCGGCAGATCCACGTGGCGTGGTCGGCAAAGATGCCTACAAAAGACTGGTAAACCTTGGATTCTGCAAAGAGCCTCAGGCAGAACCAGCGGCGATCTCAGCCAGCAAATAAATACTTACGTTTGAGCAAAGCCGCGAGAAAGGCTCTAAAATATGGTCTGTCTCTCAGAGCGACTATATAAGGAGTCGACCATGGCAAAAGCCTCTCTCACTCACCCTCGCGTACTTACTATCTCGTGCGCGAGCATCGCTGCACTCTTTATACTCGCCCTACCCCAGGCCGCAAAAGCCGATCCCTTTCAACTAGGTGCAGAAGAAAGAAATTGGGTCGACAATCCCGCCCCGCCCGGCTACGGCGGTCCACAGATGATGCCGACCGGCACTAATAACACCACCCTGCAAGGCAATACCTCTGCCTCTACACGCCCCACGCCAAGACCCGCTCAGCGCCCTTTGCAAGCCAGCGCTCAGGTCACCCTGCCACCAGCATTTATGGGAGCATGGCTCGTACAGGGCAACCGCAAAGAAGTAAAAGCAAATACCCCAGATTTTCAAGCCACAGCCAATAGCGCCTTTGCCCAGAGCACTCGCAATATCTGGAATATCCAGGGCAATGCCAATAATTATTCTTTGACGACCGACCAGGGCGTTACAACGCAGCTGCATATATGGAAAGTAGCAGGTAACAGAGCATTTATCCGTTATCAGCACCCAATCGGCAAGACTATGGCCCAAGAAGCCATCGTCATGGAACTGGGTGGCAATGGTGCTTCTTTTTCTGGTCTCGAGCGCATCTCGATCATAAAAGAGGGTGAAAAAGCACCACGTGCTCAAGTGACCTACGGTCTCTCAGGCACCAGACAGCAATAGAGGAACTCAAAGTGTTCAACAGGTACAGGTATCCCAAAACAATCCTGATGGCTCTGGCGCTAATCGCCTGCACTCAGGCAGCTCATGCCCAGATGCCAGATGGTGATAGCAATCTGGCAGACCAAGAAAAACCCCTCCCGCTCAAGACCGAGCCACTATCAGCCGACAAGCAGGTCACGCCCAAAGACACTACCGAAACCATAGCTCCTATGATGGATCCCCTGCCTGTCGCTCCTGAACAGATGGAGCAAGGCAAAAGCCAGGGGCAATCTGTACAGGGGCAGGCCCAGGTCAATGTGATGTCCGGGGCAGCGCGGGTGATCAAGGCCAATCCCATGACCCGCTATCGCGGTCCCCGCCTGACCTTTGTCGAGCTTCGCGTGCGCAACAATGGCTCCGAGCCGGTAGTACTGAGAGGCGAGGAGTGCCGCGCCATCACCAGCAGTGGCACCATCACGGCCCTGCCCGACGAGCAGATCGTCCAGTTTGACAACTCGATCATCTCGCCCGGAGACAAGATCGCCGTAGCCGCAGTCAGCGCAGCTAGCGTGGGCTTAGCCGGACCGATCTTTTACGAGATCATCACGCCCAAAGAGCACCGCAAACGCAATCTCGGCGTAGCAATCGGCCGCGACGCCGGGAGACACGAAATAGAAGCGCAGAGATTGTCCAGACGCGTCGTCCTGCCTCAAGATGAGACTGTCGGATGGCTGGCTTTTCCAGCAGAGAAGGCGCAAGCAGGAATTACCGCCATCAATTTGCCCCTCTTGATCTCCCCGGTCGCCAATGTCTCGGGCAACATCACCATCCCCGTACAATAAGGAGTTATATATAGATGAAAGCTGTGATACTATCCGCGGTACTGGCTCTGAGCACGCAGGCAGCGATTGTAGTGCAGCCGGCATTTGCCGCGCCGCAATCAAAAGCACCAGCCAAGCGAGTTGCTACCGATCCGGTAGTGACCATGGAGACTACTAAGGGCGTGATCAAAATGGAGATCTTTAAAAAGGACGCTCCCAATACCAGTGCCAATTTTCTCGATCTGGTCAAAAAAGGTTTTTATGATGGCTTGACCTTTCACCGCTACGAACCTGGCTTCGTGATCCAGGGTGGCGATCCGCAAGGCACAGGCATGGGCAACTACAAAGATCCTGCTACTGGCCGCACTCGCCACATTGCCCTAGAAAAAAATCCAGATCTCAGACATGATGCAGCAGGCGTTGTAGCCATGGCTCGTTCACAAGATCCAGACTCGGCCAGCTGCCAATTTTATATCACTCTGGACAAGGCTGATTTTCTCGATAACCCGCCTGGCTATGCCGTCTTTGGCAAGGTCATCGAAGGACTTTCGGTCGCCAAAGAACTAAGAAAAGGCGACAAGATGACAAAGGTCATCGTTTCGGATCCCGGTAAATAGACACAAAGGAGGACGGAGCCCAGGCTCTAAATCAAACATGGCAAATCCAATCGTAGTTATGGACACCACCAAGGGCCAGATCAAGATGGAGATCTTTCAGGCCGAAGCCCCCATCACATCCGAAAACTTTCTCGATCTGGTCAATAAGGGTTTCTACAACAACCTTTCTTTCCACAGATACGAGCCAGGTTTTGTGATCCAGGGCGGCTGCCCACAAGGTAGCGGTATGGGCAATTACAAGGACCCAGCGACCGGCAAGACTCGTCATATCCAACTCGAAAAAAAGCCAAACCTCAAGCATGATGCTGCTGGTGTTGTCGCTATGGCTCGATCCAACGATCCCAACTCGGCAAGTTGCCAGTTTTACATTACTCTCGACAAGGCTGGATTTCTCGACAATCCTCCTGGCTATGCCGTATTTGGCAAGGTCACAGAAGGGCTAGAAAACGTAATGAAATTGCGCGCAGGCGACAAAATGAACTCAGTGCAAGTCCTCAATCCTGCAGCAAAGTAATAGTCTAGAGCTTAACAAAGGCCCCGGGCAGCATTAGCTACCCGGGGCTTTTAATGGTTTGACTCACTAGATACTAGATCTTGATGTACCGGCCTGAGGTCCATAGAGATCCACCAGCACCGACCAATACCCCAAGCGCAGCCATCATCATTGAGGTCTGCAGCAAACCATATTGGAGGTTTTGCGGCATAAAAGGAGCAAGGCTGAGCAACTGCTCTTTGACATAAGGATCGACATAGAGGTGCACACCAAGCAAGATGCCTGTGGCCATGAGAGCCGCCATAAAACCATAGGCTGCACCCTGGAATACAAAGGGACACTTGATGTAAAAATGCCCGACGCCCATGAGCGAGAGGATCTCTATCTCTCTATGTTTTGCCTTGATCACTAGATGGATGGTATTACCGATGACCGTGAGAGTCGCCGCTGTGAGTGCTCCAGTGATAAAAATGCCGGCCAATTCGAGGAAGTGCCTGATATCAGTGATTTTTTTGGCTACCTTGAGTGGATATTTTGTATTTTCGACCTGGTTGAGCAAACGTAGTTTAGGAGCGAGGGTCTCGACCTGATCGGGAGAAGAAAGCTTGATGTGGAGTGTGTTGGGCAGAGGGTTGTTGATGGCTGCTACTTTGAAGGTATGCTGCATATCGCGCCATGCCACTTCCTTGGTCACGATCTCGACTTGCTTTACCTCGGGAAACTGGCAGATCTCAGCAGCCACAGCTTTGGGATCATATCCGTCGCGCAGATAGGCTGAGATCTCTAACTGATTGCCCCAGGCTTCGACAAGGCCTTTCAGTGTCATGGTCAATTGCAGCACGCCACCAAATATAGTGAGGGCAACGCAGAGGATACTGGTCACGAGCCAGTTAGACCAGCCCGAAGCCTTGAGTCCGAGGCCTGTTTCGACAAGTATTCGTTTGAAGATGCGTAATGTCCTGAGCATGATTTGTGTAGACCGCCCTATTGCATTTCCAATTCGTAGAGACCATTATCCATATCCGTCACCACTTCACCACCTTTGAGGCTGATGACGCGACGACGCATGGCGTTGACGATGGGTTGATCGTGTGTAGAGATCAAAACTGTTGTGCCACGCTGACTGATACGCTCGAGCAATTGCACGATCTCCAGACTGGTGGCTGGGTCCAGGTTGCCCGTGGGTTCGTCGGCTAGCAAAACTGGAGGGCCATTGACGATAGCGCGAGCAATACCGACGCGCTGCTGTTCGCCCCCAGATAACTCGGAAGGCAAAGCATTGTACTTGTGTTCCAGGCCAACGACTGCCAGAGCAGGCTCCACGCGCTTTTGCACTTCGCGTTCGTCGACGCCTAGCGCTCTCAAAACATAGGCCACATTATTAAAGACAGTCTGGCTGGGCAAGAGTTTAAAGTCCTGAAAGATGATGCCCATGCGACGGCGCAAGAGCGGGATCTGCCCTTTATGCAAACGATTGAGATTGACACCACCTAAAAAAACATTGCCGCTTGTGGGTGTTTCTTCGCGATAGAGCAAGCGCATGAGAGTCGACTTGCCGGCGCCAGAAGGTCCAACCAAAAAAGCAAACTCGCCCAGTGCAATGTGCAAGTTGACGTTCAACAAGGCGGGACGACCGCCATAGTTTTTATTGACGTTTTGCAGACGGATCATAGAATCAAATCACAGAGGTTGCCATTAGATGGGCAATAATATCATAGAGAATTTGGCCCTGAGCCCGTTTCAATCATAGAAAACGGTAAGCTATCATAAAGTTTATGTGGTATATCTCATGCTTATCTATCAAGCAAGAGTCTGTCGATGCGGGTTTCGGCAGCTAAATCGGTAAAGCAGAGAGCGCATATTTTGGACTGATCGTGCAAACGACTGGCGACATCTCCGCATTTAGAGCAGCGAGGAAAGTCCTGGGCCTCTCGCCAACGTTTGAGCCTCATTTCTTTTTCATATAAAGCAAAAATACGTTTATTGATCCCGCCCTCGATATTTTCGGCCTCCAGCCTGGCCTTCATTGCTGCTAGTTCCTGCCTATCATTTTCACTCAAGGGAAAATGCTGCAAATCATGCTCTGAAGGCTCAGGGAGAGGCAAAGCGGGCATGGCAAACTCAGGCAGCTCATCAGGGTGCTTGTCATGAAAGCGTTTGAGATCAAAGCGCATGCCTTTTATCTCAATGCCTAACCCTCGTCCCGCCTGGCGCAATCTTTTCAGTAACTCGGTTCTTTCGAAAGTCATCTCTTGACCGACGCTTGCATCTCTCACTGCCACGACGATGTTTTTTTCGTGATCGATAAAGAGAGGTCGAGCCAGTCTATTAAAGGGTTCGTACACGATATGTGGCCAGAGATTTAAAAAAGTGTGCTCTTTGAGACGCGCATCCATACCCAATTGCCTGAGCACCTTGGGCAATACCCGCGCTATGTCGTTAAAGTTGGCCTTCTTGCTACGCCTAACTGGGGACTTGTTATCGTTGCTGTTTTTTTCTGGCTCGTTCATATCCTGATAATAACAATTGGAGACGGGTTAAAATAAAGGGCTCAATATCGAGGTTAATCAAGATCTAATATGGACTCATCCCAAGCTGTTGTCGACGAATTGACGAGAAGATTTAAGCCGGAGGCCTGCCGCAATATGCGCGCAACCTATCTCATCAATGTACGAGGCGTCCAAAATGGCGCCTGGTTGACCAAGATCGACGACGGCAGTGTAGATTTTAGCCAGGTCGATGCAACCGAAGCCGAAGAAAACGGCAAAAAGATTGCTGACTGCGTCATTTCTATCGACAAAGAAGACCTCGCCGACATCATCAGTGGCAAGATGAAGGCCATGACGGCTGCAATGAGCGGTGTCCTTAATATCGAAGGCGACATCACCAAGGCGATGAAACTCGTCCCGATATTTTTTAGCTAATCTCCAGGACTGTTTTTAAATTCGTTTTCAATGGCTTCTTTTGCAGCCATCCTGTCGGCTTGGCGTCCAGTCCAAGTTTCAAATGCCAGGGCTGCCTGGGCGATCAGCATGGGCAAGCCATCGATGGCTGCAATATGTCCGGTCTGACTGGACAGCTCGATGTCCCTCAATGTCTTTAAAATTGGGGTAAATCCACCCTTTGCATAAACCATATCCATCAAACAATCGCCTTTTAGCAAGGCTCCTAGCATGGCCTGACACCAATCTGGGATCTGCTGTGATGAGTTTGGGCTCTGACCGATCGGTGTTGCATTGATCAAAAGGCGCCCAGAATCAGGATTTTTTTGCTTGCAAATATCCGGTCCATCGTCGTATGAGACCAGGCGCACAGGCATTGCGAGGCGCGAAGCAGCGATAAACTCACGCATGATCTGTGCCCTTTCACCCATTACATCTCTCACTAACACCACGCATTCGCAAGCCAAAGACTTGCCCAGACGTCGATAGGTGGCCTCGATCGCGATGAGTGCAGCTCGTGCAGCTCCCCCTGCACCAATCAGGACAAATGTATGATCTTTTGTCAGAGGCAAGAGCCCTAAAGCATCGATAGCCCCGCCTATATCGGTATTAAGACCACTCCAATTATCAGGTTGAGAGCCACGGCAGATAGTATTGACTGCACTGCATCTGGTGGCAGGCGCTGCTATTGTCGTCAGCCGATCCAGTAAGGCGGACTTGTAGGGAATGGTGATGTTTAGGCCGTCAAAACCCTGACGTTCGAGATCTCTTACAAAATCTGGATCAGCTACCGATTCTGGTTCGACCTCTAGCTTTTGATAGGTCCCAGACAAAGATGCCGCCTCGAGAAAGGCGGCATGTATCTTTGGAGATAGTGAGTATCCAAGCTTGCGTCCCAAAAGTCCCAGCTTGTAATGCACTGCTAAATACCGGCTGGCTGAGACTCAGTAATTGGTCTGCTGCTGAGTGGCCACACGCATCTTTTTGATGCCCACAGCTGCCGCAGCAGACATGATCTCGACCACGTCCTTTTGCTTGCAATCACCATCTGCATTGAGAGTGACGTGCATATCATCGGGATGGTCGGACTTGTCCTTTAGCTCTTTAATCATCGACTGCAATAGCTCAGGAGTATGCTCGCGCACGTACTTGCCGTTGATCGCAATCTGCCCGTCTTTGTCTATGTCTATGCTCACGCCCTTGGTGGCTTCGTCTTTTTTGGCATTTTTGGTTTCTGGAGGCTTGATCTTGAGGTCTGATTTGTCGATCAAGGGTGCGATCAAGATCATGATGACGAGCAAAACCAAAAACACATCTGTTAGAGGCGTTACGTTGATTTCGGTGAAGGTCTCACCGGTAGCTCCCATTGACATCGATCTTCTCCTTGGCCTTTCTTCCGATCAAATTAGTGAGTAGAAGATTCGCTGCCTACGAAACTCAAGAACAAGAGCTTGAGCAAGAGGAAGTCATCGTTGAAGCGTTTGACGATATTGGTGTAGGTATTGTTAAAGATAACCGCCAAAATCGCGACGATAAGACCATAGCCTGTTGCGATAAGAGCCTTGGCTACACCGGTCACAACGACTGGAGTACCGCCACCAGCCGAACCGAGTTGGTCCAGGGTAAATACTACGCCGACTACCGTACCAAACAAGCCGATAAAGGGTGAGGTCGCACCGATGGTACCCAGTACGGCCAGATGCTTTTCGAGTTTGCGGGTGACCAGACCGACAGTTATATCAAAAGCCTTGCTGAAGTCTTCTTTTTGGTCGGCCATCAAGCGAACGCCTTCTTCGGCTACTTCGCCTACGACACCACCAAGGCGATTGCATGACTGCTGAGCTCTCTGCAAGTTGTTGGACTCGAGATCGCGTTGCAATTGGTGGATAAATTGGGTCACGTCACGACGGTTTTGTTGGTAGTACATGTAGCGTTCTACGATGACAGCCACGGTCAAGACGGAGCAGATGGTGATTGGAATGGAGGCAAACCAATCGTGAATCATGAATTCGATGAAGTAACTGAGGAATTTACTTTCCATATCGCTTAGACAATTGCTCCTTTGATCGGCTTTTTACCTGTTTTGATCTCTGATGAGTCTATCAGAAAGATCTGAATCTACCCTGGCCACCGCCATTGAATACGTTGTAGTCGAAGGTGAATTCGATGTCTACATCGTCAGAGGCACCGTCAGGAAGGGGACGGAACGGGGCTGCTGCCTCGACCGCCTTGGTCGCCGCCTGGTCGGCGATTTGTAAACCAGAAGATACGAGAATACGGAGGTTGGTCATGGTGCCATCTCTGTGCACTTTGAATACTACCTTGACCCTCTTGGACTCATTGCCCTTGGGCGGGAACCAAGCACGCTTGATGCGACGCTGGAGATCTGCCATATAAGGTCCAAAATCTACGTCTTTGCGAGCCGCTACCGAGGGACGACCGGGGCCGTCATCCGGGTTGCCGGCTTCGCCAGAACCACCACCGCCGCCTGCAGGTCTGGCCACCGATGGCGCCACTGCAAGACCAGGAGCTCCACCACCTGCGGCACCGCCTCCACTGCCACGGCCGGCTCTAGTAGGAGCAGGAGCGGGAGCAGGGCCACCACCACCGCCCTGGGAACGGGCACCACCGCCAACCGGCACAGGACTCGGGGCTCCGCCACCGCCGCTCGAACCAGAAGCTGATGCTATGGATATGGGGGCAGGAGCAGGGCCTGGAGCAGTAGAACTACCAGCACCTATTCCCGCCTTGGGCATGGGAGCAATAGTGGGACTACCGATCTTGGGCATGGCCACAGGAGCCGGACTGGGGTTGGGACTGGGACTTGCCGATGGAGCCACAAATGGATTGGGGATCTTGGGCAAAAAACTAGGACTGGGCGAAGGAGTAGGACTGGGGCTAGGGCTCGGCTTTGGAGTCGGGCTCGGACTAGGGCTAGGACTCGGACTGGGATTAGGTCTAGGTGTCGGAGTCGGGGTGGGCCTGGGACTCGGGCTAGGATTGGGAGCAGGCTGCGCCTTGGGCTGCTGCTGCGGTTTAGACTGCTCGGCCGGCTTGCTCGGTGCTTTGGGAGCTGGACTCGGCTGTACCGAAGGCTTGTTGGGATCGTGCTTGCCACCGGCTTTGCTATTGTGCTGAGCTCGCTTTTGCGTCTTAGGTGGAGTCTTGGTGTTTTCTTCGTTTTGGATAAACTCGATGTCCGTAACCTGCGACTTTGGCGGAGGTGGTATCAAAAAGAAGAAAGCCAGGATGAAACAGGTAAGCAAAATAGTGATGTGAAACAAGTACGAGCCAGAAGTAGCCTCGGTCATTTCTAGTGCATAATCGTGATAGAGAGCGCGTCTCTGCAAATGCGACGCACGCTCGAAAGCATCACGAGCAGAATAAGCTGCAAAAGAAATAAACAGACCACAAAGCAGTATGGAGGCAGCCGACGGAAAATGCAGGTCGGACATGCTCGTCAATAGTTCTATGTTTGGCTGGATGTGATTAGCCGCGGCAAAACTAGATATGCCTTGCAATATCGAGCCCATCATAATCAAACAAATGATGCACAGATAGTTGAGGACACCAACTATCATAAACAGCATGCCCTTGCGGGATTCGCCGTTATAAAGCTGACCCAGACCAGGCAAAACTAGAGACATGCCCATTGCGGCATTGGGGTCTCTCTGCGGTCCTTTGTGGCCCTGATTTCTGTTGGTCATCGACCTCGTCTCTCTCGCTAAACACTATGCCGGTGCGAAAGCCTGCAAAGTACCGAAAGTTTAACATTATCCGGTGGTATTTGCGCACTCTCTAATCCCCAGAATGAAGCCAAGAGACGGCATAAACCACAGGGATAACCCCAGTTAAAGCTTAAATGCGCTCTATTTAAAAATTAACAAGGATGACTCTTTGCAAGCACTGGCCGCACGCCTGAAAAACTGGTCAGGCGCGCAATATAGCCAACAGACATACATTTTTTACCAAGCAAAGGTTTAGACATGCCACTGCGAGCAGTGCCTAAAAGCGCCGGCCACCAAAAACATTGTAATCAAAGGTAAACTCGATATCCACTTGTGAAGGCGCTCCCAGCGGCAAGCTCGCAAAGGGAGCGGCAGACTCCACTGCCTTTAGCGCTGCACTGTCTGCTATTTGCAATCCACAAGTCCGGACCACGCGCAGATTAGATAAAGTGCCATCACGAGAGACTTTAAAGACGACGGTGATCCTTTTAGAACTCATGTCTTTAGGAGGAAACCACGCTCGCTTGATCCGTTGTTGCAGAGCTGCCATGTAAGGCCCCCAGACCACTTGCGGCTCGGCATCTACCCCTGGAGCGCCTTTACCGATATCAGAAGAAGGCAGACTGGACAAATTTGGCTTGCTCATCGCTGACATTGCACCATCCCCTTCACCTCCCGGCATTCCACCAGCTGCTCGCCTGGGAGCGACAGGAACGGGACCTCCAAAACCTGTATCTTTTGTGCCACTATTTACGCCACCACTCTTTCTTGGCGCCACTGGACTGATAGGGGCGCCTGGATAACCAACGCTGCCTGCCATATCAGCCACAGCTACCGCAACCGGCATCGGCATAGCGGTACCAGCACTGGAAGCAGGATTGGTGACGACCGGCAGTCTGGGAGCTTGCGGCGCAGAGACTGTGTTCGGCATTATCGCCATTGGTCTGGGCGCAATCGTTTGCGGCTTGATCAAAACAGGATTTGTAGTCAGTCCATTTTCCAATTTATCGGATTTTAAGACCGGCAAAGGTATTGCCTTAGGCTCGATGGCATGAGCCCCAGTAGGAGGACTGGAGTTTGACACTCGCTTGACTTGTCCCGCGTTACGAGAAGCCCTGGCAGCTCTTCGATTGGTCTTTTTGAGCGCCTGAGCCTGATTGCTCTCGGTCTGAAACTCGATAACCACCTGTTGTGCACTTTTTTGACTCGGAATAAAAAAGAAAGCAAGCAGAATAGAAAGGGTCGCCAATATGGAAAGATGCAAGAGATAGGAGCCCGAGGCTGCTGCAGGCAAAGGTAAAAAGTGTGAGGCATAGAGCCTTCTATAAGTCCTATGCCGTACTCGGTCAAAAGCATCGCGCCCGGCATAGAGGTTAAAGAGCAAAAAAAGTATGATCAAAACCGTAGAAATTGGCGAGCCGATGGCAAGACCTCGCAAACCGGAGATCATCGACTCGTTGATTGACAGATGATTAAGCTCGCTAAAGGCTAAGAGACTGTGAGCGAGTGGCACCGCCAACAATACCAAAGCCAAAAGTATTAGATTAGTGGTGCCAGCAGCAAAAAAGAGAGCGCCGATCGCCTTTTGTCCTGTACTCAACTGGCCCAGACCTGGCATCAGGATCGAACGAACAAAAGCTAGTCGCGCCCGCCTCAAACTGTCTTCTTGATCGAATCGCTCAAACATAGACCATCCTCTCATAGATGCAAAATGGCGCAGACGAGCCATACAAGCAAATATAAAAGCGTTGGTCACCAATGACCAACGCTTTTAGACTAGATCTGTGAAAGGGTTTAATCTAAGAGCGATTCAGTGTTTCTACTGGTATTTTGATCGTCTTATCCTACATTGCAGGCATGCGCAGCTCTTCGGCTAGCTCGATCTTGAGCTCGTCACCAGGACGAACATCGATCTTTTTGCCCTTTTTAGCAAGCAAGACGGCTACACCGACAGCAAGACCAATACCAGCTCCGATCATGGCACCACCACCGGCACCGATGCTCGAACTCGAGCTGCCACCACCAGCGAGAGCACCAATGCCCAAGCCCGCAAGTAGAGGCAGGGTAACGGCGCTGGAGTCGATCAAAACGTCTTTGAAGCCACGTTTGGCATGCACCACACCACCTCTGGCCACGATATTGGCTACAAGAGGTATTTGACGATTGTCTGGAGTAGTGATGGTATCAAACTTGAGCTGCACTGCACCTGATCTATTTAGAGCTCTAGGAGCCATCATCTGCGCGATACGTCCATGGATGATTGATCCAGCAGGTACTACGGTGGCTCCGTCTATGGCCAGATCTTCGCTCGTTCGAGCCGAAAACTCATCTCCTTCTTGAGAAGTATCCGAATCAACGGCAGTATCCATGATGATCGGTATGTGAGTACCTACAGGCACACTGCGGACATAGCCTTGCAAAACACTGCCCGTGCTGGCGGCGCTAGAGTCTGTAGCAGCTGTCGTGGTAGCACCAGACTCAGCTTGCGTTTCCTGAGCTTTCTGTTCGACTTCGTTCACCTTGGTTTCGGCTGGTTTCTCAGCTTTTTCCAGGTCGATTTTTGGAGTTTCTTCCTCAAAGATACTGGGGCTCGACGCACCACCGGCAGTCTTATCTGATGGCACATCCGTATTTATAGCCTCAGCAGGCTCCATTGCGGGATCGCCTGTCGTAGCCGGCGCTGAGACCTCGGCGCTTTCGGCTTGCGGCGGTTCTTGAGGACTATAGACTTTAAAGTTTAGAGAAGGTTCGGCCGCATAACAAAGGCTGGCCGGTACGTGCAAGATACCCAGGGTAGCGCTAAGACACAGCAATTTGAAAGTCAGATTTTTGCTGGCGCTGGCGGGTTTCGAGAACAGCATCGATAAGCATCTCCTAAAATGGCCTCGCGGCCCTAAAAGTCAAGCGGAAAATTTATCGATGAGTCTACCATCTTACAAGGATGACAATAATTAGCGTCCTCCAAGAATCGGCGAAAACGGCCAAATTGCTCCTTAACTTTGTATACATAGATGCAAAAAAAACCTTTACCTGGGCTAGGATATTGGCTGATGCTAGTTTAGCTCTACACTCCCGGCGTTCTCAGGAGAAATGCAGTGATACAGTGCCCTATCTGCCAGGTAGACAACGACGATCAAGCCCAGTTCTGCTTGGAGTGCGGCGGTCGTCTCAGTCCCAAGGTCACGGCCCAACAGCCGATGCCGCAGCTGGCACCCGACACTACTACCAAACCTGAGCCTCCCAAACCTCGCCGCAAGCTGCACTCTCCCATACTTGGAGGCCCCGAATCCGACTTTGATGACTCGGGCTACGACGATTTTGATCGGCAAGACGACAGTCAAGACTTTGAGGCTTCAAGACCGCGCGGCAAAAAGTCCTCACCCAGCCAGTCAAAAAAAGGGGGCTTACGCTCGCCTCTTTTGAGCGCAGGCGACGATGATTACGATGCCGACCTTGATGATGACAATGACTACAATGATTTTAACGGCCACCCCAACAAGGGTAAAAAAGGAGGTCTGAGATCTCCTCTACTTGGTGGAGGTGGAGGCGGGGGGAAAACAGAATTTCCCCACAGGCATCAAAATCATGGCAATCGCCCCCAAATGGAAGGCGCCGACCACGATTTTGAAGAACAGATGCAGGAGCCCACACTCAAATCAAAAGCCGGGGGAGCTTCAAAATCCCATCATTTGAGATCACCGCTTTTGAGCGGTGACGACTACGAAGAAGAGTTTGAAGACGATTACTATGATGAAGACGATGCTGCTCCTGCAGATCCTAATGCATTGAGATCTCCACTGCTCGCGGCGCGCAGCCCCAGGCACGAAAAACCACAGGCGACTGCACCGACTCCTAGACCTGCCGCCATGCCTCAAAGCCCACAAGGCCAACCCAATTATCAACCTCAAAGAGCTCCCAGTCCAACCCAGAGCCAGTTAAATCTAGCGCAGCAGGCGCCTCCAGCACCTCTGTCTGCACCGCCTGCACCACCGGCACCACCAGTTCAGAGCCCTGTGCAATCATCAACAAGTCCGACTCAGCAACAAACCAGCGAGCGACGGATCAGCGACACCGATCGCCGATCCGTAACTAGACCAGGCTCCGACCGCCGCATGAGCTCGAGATTATTATCAGGCTCATCATCCACATCGACACCTGATCCAGATTTTGATGATTATGACGACATGCCTCCTGGCAAGCCCATTCCATATAAGGGCGCATCCTCCTCTCAAGCAAATGCCTTCGCACCACTACTGGTTGCAGCTGCAGGCTGCGCCGCATTTGCAAAATTGTGGTATCTATCGGGTCAATTAGGCAACCCAAGGCTATTTACTACATATCTATCGGCCTTTGTGGACCAGGTTGCCAGCATCGCAGTTTTAGTTATGTTAATGTTGTTCGCAATCAACGCCAACAAAAAGTAAAACGGCTGATGCCCCAGAGAGCTTGCAAAAAAGGCGGAAAGGCCAACCGAGATTGACAAAAGGTAACTTTCAAAGAGATAGAGTCGTGCTATAGTGGCAAGGCTTGAGAAAGCTAGACCGATGCCATAACGAGCCTGGTTCCTTAGCCTTCTTTAAGCTTCTCGTCACAAGACCAATTCGAGAAACATCCTAATTTAGTCCGCCGTCCAAGTGTCCATATCTGATTTCCGAGAAATCACCAGACGGCCCCAAAAAGGAAGACGCTCAACCAATGTTTTTGAAATCAGTCGAAAATAGAAACACCCGCATCGTTCTCGCTGCGGCTTCTGCACTCGCCTTGATGTCCACGCAAGTACCAGCGCTAGCACTCTCGCTGAGCAACTCCAAAAAATCCGATGCAATGCAAATGCCTCTCAACGACAAGCTCGACGAGGCCACCGGTAGTGATACCAGTACTACCAATAGTGCATCCGATGGGCAAGGAGCGGCAATAGACCTCAGCCCACTCAAGCTCAGCGACGAATCAGCCAGCAAAACAGAATCCCAAAGCGACGAGTCCCAGGCCACTGATCCCAAAGCCATCAAGCTCCGTGCAGACAAGAGTGGCTTTGCCGCCAAGAGCCCTATTGGAGGCGACGAAAACTCTGTCCCCGAGATATTGAGCATCAAGGCCGATGGTAAAGGCGACAAAAACTCGGATGCCAAAGGCAAAAATACTCCCAAGACGCTTTCGGAGACCGCTCGCGAAGTATCCGCCATGCCTATGGCTCTTATGAGCACCGAAGACGAGACTCGCAAAAAAGTCGAAATGATGGCCCAGGGCGACAGCAAACAGCTTGCCGACCTGTGGGATGCCTGCCTCAATCGCAACCAGGATATCCAATTTGTAGTCGCTAAGCTCGTACCTAGCTCCGATAGATCACATGTAGCCACAGTTATGACCCGCACCCTTACTGGTCTGCTCTATGGCGCCCTCGGTTCCATGCAAATGATCGCTCCTAGCCCTGGCATGTATGCCGGACAGCAATTTGCCTTGAGTGCTATCCAGCAGATCATGGGTACCGTAGACAGCAAGCAAGCTAAAAAGATGCAGCTCAATCAAGCCGAGCTCATCATGCTCTACAACATGGTCCGTCAAACTGCCGATAAGTTGTCCGATGCTTTTCGCCTTTACAAAGACAGCTCAAAGGATCTCAACGATTCCATCACCTCCTTCGAAGAAATCCGCAATATGATCCGCGATACCAATACACCTCAAGCGGCATCCAGCCAATTGATGGTGCATATAGCCGTCAAGACCACCGAGTCCAATATCTCCCAAAAGACCAGCGCCGTAAATCGCTATCGTCAGACTCTCGTCGATCTTGCTGGCCCTGAGGCTGTAGCTAAGCTGGACAAGCAGCTCCAAGACGAGCAGCATGATCTCATTGATGGTGCTGCCAACGGTGGCAATTCGGCGATAGCCGGCGAAAACAAGCCGACTCTATAGTCGAGCCAATCGGAGCTTGCAATATCATGCGTTTTGATCAGCGAGTCTATGCCTGGATGCTCCTGGGTCTCTGCCTGGCGAGCATTCCTTGTGCCTTCATTAGCCAAAAGGATAATGATAAAGACAATTCATCCAGCTCTGGATTTATGTCCAAGTTTAACGATCACATCCAGGTCGTCAGGCTATCAGGCATGATTATCGATAAGACCGAAGCAGGCCTCTTGTCCTCAAAGACTGGAGCCTCTATGTCAGTACTCAAAGAGCTTAAAGAAGCCCTCAAGGACGAAAACACCAAGGCTGTGCTTTTGAGGATCAATAGCCCGGGAGGCACGGTGCCTACCTCCCAAGAACTGCATCAGGCAGTAGTCAATCTTAAAAAGGCCGGCAAGCCTGTGGTTATTTCAATGGGTGATCTAGCTGCTTCTGGTGGTTACTACATTGCTTGCGCCGGAGACAAGATCTATGCCAATCCAGGCACGCTGACCGGATCGATTGGTGTAATCATGAACCTCATGAATTTTAAAGACCTGACCGGCAAGATCGGTGTCAATCCAGTAACTATCAAGTCCGGCAAATTTAAAGATATCGCATCTCCCTATCGCGAAATGACACCAGAAGATAGAGAGATCCTAACTAATCTAATCATGGACTCCTACGACCAATTTACAAGGGCAGTCGCAGATGGTCGCAAAATGCCCTTGGATAAAATAAAGACTCTCGCCGATGGCCGGATCTACAGCGGGCGGCAAGCTAAAAAAGTGGGGCTCGTTGATGAGCTGGGCTCGATGACTGACGCTCTGGCAGACTTGCAAACCATATGTCGCAAAAAATACAATCTCGACAAAGATCTGGCGGTAAAGGACCAGGACTCGCAGAGCATTTTGGCTAACCTATTAGAGTCGAGAACAGCAATCGAAAACAAGCTGGATCTGCAAAAACTATTGCCTTCGCAGCTGGTGTCAAATCTATCCAACCAACCTCTCTGGTTGTACCAATGAATCAAGCCCAGTCGGCTTATCTACCTTTGTTTCTCGATGACAGGGCCAGGCGCGGCTTCATCGATTCGGTTTACGCCATCCTCATGGCGCCTAATCGTACTCTGGAGATCATGTGTGATGCAAATCGCCATCTAGCAAACAAATCCAACCTGGTGGCAGCATCCATAGCTGCTACCACCGCCTCCGCCGTGTCGGCAATCGGGCTAGGTCAATACATGTATTTTGTCACCGGCTTATTGTCCTGGTTTATTACTGCCAATTTGCTCTGTCTTACCTGCAAGATCTTCGGCACCCGCCAAATCCAATTTGCGACAGCGATTATCGCCAGCGCCTGGACCATGTTGCCCCTGATCTTTATCGGTCCTTTAGCATGCTTAAAGACGCTGCCCTACAGTCATTATCCAGTGGGTATGGCCATGATTATATGCATCGGCTGGTCGTGCGCTTTGCAGATCCTGGTTTTTAAGCACTGCTTGGGCATTAACCTTGCCAGGACGCTAGCCATTTTGATCGCGGCACCATTTGCCATCATATCTGGTGCTATATTTTGGCTCGCACTTATCTTGATCTCATCTGCGGATTTTTTATAGAGCATGACTCGCCCCATAGTCATCGCCGTAGTCGGACCGACTTGCTCGGGTAAAACAAGGCTAGGTATTTCGATTGCCAAGCAAATTGGAGGAGAGATACTTTGTGCTGATTCGCGAACAATCTATAGACATATGGACATCGGCACAGCCAAGCCCACAGCTAGCGAGCAAGAGGCCGTCAGGCATCACCTGATAGATCTTGCCGACCCGGATCAGACTTTTACGCTCGCGCAGTTTCAAACAGTTGGACTAGCAAAAATAGATGACCTGCACTCACGAGGCGTGATCCCCGTGGTGGTGGGCGGTACTGGACTGTATACAAAGGCCCTTTTGCAAGGGTTGCGCATCCCCCAGGTACAACCTGACGAGCAATTGCGCAAGCAATTGCAGTCGATTGCCGACACCGATCCGCGTGGAGGCGATCAAGCCTTGCGCCAAATATTGGAGGAGCTTGATCCTGTGTCTGCCCAGAGGATCGGGCCTAACGATATTTTCAGGCTGATCAGAGCAATCGAAGTCTCGCGTCTTTCCGGCGCACCATTTTCTGATTTAAAAACCATATCTCCCCCTCCCTTTGACGTAGTCTGGTTTGGTCTTACATATCGTGACCGCTCGATATTGCGTACTCGAATAGCTCAGAGATTGCAAATCCAACTAGAAGCAGGGCTGGTAAAAGAAGTAGATGATCTCAAATCTCGTTTTGGAGTGACCAAGACTTTGATCAATACTGTGGCTTACAAACAGATCCTGGCTTATATAGATGGTCAATACGACCTGAACGAAGCAATGATACAGGCGCAAAACCATACTCAAGAATTGGCTCGTCGACAAATGATGTGGTTTAGGGCCAATAAAGACATCATGTTTTTTGATGTCGATGACGACGACTTTGATCGAGTGCAAACGCCAGTGTTGCAGCATATCTCTAGATTAGACGCTTTACTCTAGACTAATCAGCCGCCAGAGCTATACTAGTCAAGTGAGAGCAAAAAGCGGTTTTATGCGCCATCAACAAAAAAATCTCCGACATATTCCACTTCCTTTTAGCGAAGGTCTAATGTCAGCCACCCTGTGGCAATCTCAAAAGCGTTATGTAGCCAGCGTTTCCGAGCTCGCGATCCACTGCTGGGGAGCTAGCGAAAGCGAGGCATCCTTCAGGCTTTTCAATACACTGATCAAGTATTATCGCCAACTCGAGACGCACAAAGACGAGCTAGATCAAACCAAACAAGGTCATTTTGATCTTTTGTCGGCCTGGATCAAAGGAGTCGAGGCTCGCCTGACCTCAGTGGAGTCTGATCAACACAATGAGTCGGTAGTATCGATCAATCGTGGTGGCCGCGTTCTTTCAAGATAAGATCGTGTTTGCGTTTCATCAAGCCCAACTCTAAGCCGACAGGGTATTGGTGCGGGTTTAAAAATCGCAAGATCGAAGGGTGGAACTGCTGTAGTCTCTGGGCGACAAGGGCGCGTGCTTGCTCGAGCGAAGGCAGATTTTGCACCAATTGTCCCTCTTTAAACAGTGGTTTGAGCAGATCTTCGTGCAATTGATCTTTGCCAGCCTTTTTACGTCGAGTTATATCGGTAGGATCTACTATCACATAAGGCTGATCGCCTTTGTCTCTTTCATCCGGATGATGCAGGTCATAAATCATGTCCCCGACAAATTTTTTATTGCCGGCACCTTTCGACGGATCGGATAATTGGTAAAAGCGCCTTATTTGCTGGCATCCAGGTGTACTGATCTTGATTGCTTGCTCGGATAGCTTTAACTTGGGTATCCATTGTTTACTATCGCTTTTTTTAATCGCCGATAGCTTATAGACCCCACCCAAAGCTCCCTGGTCATGCCCAGTCACAAGCTTGGTGCCGACACCCCAGACATCGATCCGACTGCCCTGATCGATCAGACTGGTGATGACTTCTTCGTCGAGATCGTTGGAGGCTACGATCTTTGTCGACTCAAAGCCACTCGCATCAAGCATGCGCCTGGCCTCGGCGCTCAGATAGGCAAGGTCTCCGGAGTCGAGTCTGATCCCAAGCAAGGCGTGCCCCTCGGCCTGCAACTCTCGACCGACCTCAATGGCATGCTCTACACCTCGCAAGGTGTCATATGTGTCCACCAAAAAGACGCAATTGTTTGGCAGAGCTTTTGCATACTGCCTGAATGCCTCGAGCTCGCAATCAAAGGTCATGACCCAGCTATGAGCATGAGTGCCTCTGATTGGTATACCAAAGAGCTTACCGGCCATGACATTGCTAGTCGCATCACACCCACCGAGATAAGCTGCGCGACTGGCAGATAGAGCTCCATCTATGCCTTGCGCCCTGCGCAAGCCAAACTCGAGGACTTCTCTGTTTTCAGCCGCCAATTTTACTCTTGCCGCCTTGGTCGCGATTAGAGTCTCAAAATTGACAAAATTGAGCAGGGCGGTCTCCAAAAGCTGACATTCGATGACTGGTCCTTCGACTCTAAATATTGGTTCGTGAGCAAAAACAATCTCACCCTCATCTACGCAGTCGATATCGACTGATAATCTGAGATTTGCCAGGTAATCCAGAAATGCCCGATCAAATAGGGCCTGGTTATCTTGCCCTTTGAGGCTGGCGAGATATTGGATGTCATCGTGATGAAAGCGAAAATTGGCTACAAAATCCACAAGCGTGGAGATGCCAGATGCGACAGCAAAACCACCGCCGAAAGGATTTTTGCGGAAGTACATATGAAAAATCGCTCTCGTATCCAGTTGACCGGTTTTAAAGTATCCGTAGGCCATCGTCAACTGATATAGATCGGTAAAGGTTGCGAGGCTCTGGCCTTCGCCATATATCGAGCTGATCTTGCGACTTGCTTGAGGATGCGCGCCTTTTGCAGATTGCGATTTCATTTATGGATACCTTAGTCGAGATCGTCTTGCCAAATAAGTGAACGAATGCGAGCTTGCTAGCGTCTAAATAATTGCCTTACAGATGAGGAGTATGCTGGTGCAATTGATAATAGCCCCGAGTTTAGCAACACTGAGTATCATCCTATTTTATTTCGGCAATGTCACAAGCAAGATTTTTCACAAGCCCTCCTGTTGCTTTTCTCCGCGGGTCGGGCACAAAGCATTTATCCGTCTTGCCAAGCGCCATCAAGCAATCGAGGCTGGTTACAGTCCATGCAAGCACTGTTTACCACCCTTCGAGCTAAAGGTAAGTGGCAGGATCGTCGACCTTGACAAGGAGCAAAATGCGCCGTTGCGCCCCTTGGATTGATATATTAGTCAATCATTAGTGCTGTTTTTCTTTTAGGAAAGAGATCCCCCGATGACATTTCAGCTTCTAGAGCAAGACATGGCCAATGCGGTCGGTTTTGTCATGGACCGCAGCGTCGACCCACCCAAATACCTTTGCCAGGGTTTCCTGGTCTCCAAAACGAGATTCGTCACCTGCGCCAGCGAGGTTTTTCACTACGCAGAAGCCCCCAATGCCCTGATCATTCATTTTCCTCATCCCGATATCACCCTGGGCATCAAGAGCGTCTCTTTGCACAACGATTTTGATAAGGTGCAGGCACGCAACCAATATCTCAATCAGCGCGGTCTACCAGGCGAATTGCCCTATGTCCCTTCTAACGACATGGCCTTACTCACTCTCGAGCAAGGAGTACCGGACATACAGGTAGATCGCATGGCAGAGCTCAATCGAGCCATGTCTCTACCTTTCGAAAAGTCAGGTGTAGAGGCATCCGGCAATCTCACTGGTCGCGAGTTTCTCCAGGTCGCCTCCACCTTGATGGAGCAACGCAAATCCGGCCTGATGACTCTGTTTGATACGCATCAGATTCCGATCGCACGCATCCTCTTCTCAAATGGCACCATTCCTCTAGTCTATTATCATCCTTTCGAGATGCCTCCAGCCTATGCTTTCTTTGAGCTCGCCTACAGAGAAACGGCCCGCGGTTATAGCTTCCAGCCAAATGGTGAGTTTCCCTGGCCGGATATGACACCGATCGCGGCTCCAGCAGATCGTCTCATCTGGGAAGCCATCCGACGAGCCAACGAGATCGATGCGCTCTATAACAGCCTCGGCGGCAAGGATGCTCGCTACCAGAGAGTCGTGCAACAATTTGACCCCAGCTCGAGCTCAGAAGACATCCGTTGGATGGTGGCCAAACTCTGGGAAGTGCTCGACGGCTTTATCACTCTAGACAAACTTTCGATGAGAGTTGGCGCTGACGCCTTTACCTGTGCGACAGCAATCAGAGAGCTAGTCAGTCGTGGCGTGATCTCCCAGATCAATCGACGCACGCCGTTTCACGGCAATGGCACCATCGGACCACCGCTCACTTCGCATACAGATTTTGAGGTCAACAACTGGGACAATCTCCAGTGCTTTTATCTCGATCCGCTCTCCGGCAAACCAATCTGGCTGCAAGGCAACTATTTTGGCTCGGCCAGTGCAGCGCAGCCTAAAAACATGCTACACACCATCAATGTCCCGCTCGAGGGCAAGGGTGGCCTGATCTGCAAGGACTACAAGCTCATAGGCTTGCACAATGGTCCACAATCCACAAAGTCAAACCAATCCGGACCTCCGGTCAAGTGCTACCAGTTTATGTGGATGGGAGCACTCCTCGACCTCAGCAACAAAAAATTTAAAACCTCCATCGAAGGCGAAGCCGAAGAGGGCGGCTTTGGATCACTGCGCAAAAACCTGGACAACGATAATCTGCGCACCAATACAGGCGACAAGATTATTTGTCCCAATTGTTTTTCTCCCAACGCTGCTTATGGACCATGCTCCAATTGTGGCACCAATATCGAAGAACCACCTCCAGAGCCAGATACCAGCACCGTCAAAGGCAAAGCCAATAAGGCCGTCAAGACGATCAAAGCCAAGACCGGTCTCGACAAAAAGCAATTGATCATAGCTGGCGCTATCCTGCTCCCGTTATTTTTCCTCACTATTGCCAATCTACCCAGAGCAGAGCAACCCGCTCCTCAAGACAGCAATGCTGGCGCGGCACCACCGCCACATGCCAGCAACGAAAAAGCCCAGCAATTAGCAGTCAGCAAGGCAGGATTTCCTGTATCAGCTGGACCAGATCACTGGTACGAAGATACGTCAGAGATCTCTAAACCCAATCCATCATTTGGATTGAGTTCGGAGCGCACCAACGAAAAAGACATCTTTGTCGAGTTTAACGATATGTCGCCTTTGGCCAGCCTCGATTCTTTTGTAGGCAAGCCTCCATACACCAATTTTAAGGCCTGGCCAAACGATCCCATTGTCGACAAGGGCGAGCAGGTACTGGGGGACGGCAAGCTTGACTGGCGCATAGTCAAAGTATTTGACGAACACGACAAAGAGTTCAAGGTATTTCTTGGCGCCTTCTCCTCACTCGAAAAAGGCAAGGCATTTTTGGTAGTCGGTCAGCCACTCTCCACCGAAGAAGGCAAGATCAACTATGATCCCAAAAACACCATGTCGACGATCGATCTGTTTACCCAAGAAAGAACGGCCAAGGCCAATAAAGAAAAGCTCGAGTCGATCGGCCAAGCCACGGATGCCGGAGCGGATGATGATGACGATGCTCCTAAGCCAGCCACCGATGCAGACATTGACAAGTTTTTTGGAGAAGCCAAAATCGCTATCCAAGAAAAGCTGACCTTGCCTGATTGGGTTCAAGACGAGCTCAAAAAGCCTAAAGAAGAAAGGCGCAAAATGAAGGTCCGTTTGACAGTCGGTCTCGACCACGAAGGCCGAGTCAAGCGTCTCGAAAAACAGGCACTCTCAGACGAAGATCTCGAAAAGCTCTCGACTGCACTCGAGCGTGCAGTGTCGGCAGCTTCTCCCTTTGCTAATCTGCCCAACTTTAAGCAATCCGAGTTTATCTTTACAGTGCGTGTACCCAACGGCAAGGTCAAGATCGAAAGACCCGAAGGCACATCAAGCCTGTAGATATAGCCTCAGCCATCTGCATGGCCTATAGAGAGCTCAGGGTCGCTCCCGGATAATAATGTCTCAAAATGGCCTCATACTTGAGGCCATTTTTTGCATGCCCATGCGCACCAATCTGTTGCAAACCTACTCCATGCCCAGATCCAGTGCCCATAACAGAGAGCTCGGCGAGCAAGCCGTTGAGATCCATTCTGTGCTCAAAAAAGATCTTGGCACTTGGCAGACGTTTGATCCTAGCCTGGGGATTGGCAAAAACAGAACGGATTACCAATTCTTTTTTGATGATCCAGGTGCCCTTGCTGGTATGGATACCTAATTCGATCAAAGTGCCGGCAGCACTGCGTTTTAATGGCTCGAACTTTTTAATCAGGCCAAAGGCATTACTGGCAGGCGCCACTATAAATGGTGCATTGTCTTTGATGCGGCGCAATTTTTCAATTTGAAAATGCATCTGCCCTTCGAGCTGATTTGCCGTGAATACGTGCTTAAATCTAAACTTTGCATTCCAGGCATCTGCCGAAAACGTCTTGTCTTCAGCATCTCGGCTATACAAATAGCGGATCAGAGCCTCATGGGACAATGGTGGATCTTGCGCAAATTGCCCTTCAAAGACTGATTTGAGGTAGGCGATCGGAGCAGGAGGAAAAGCATTGCTGATCGGATCAGAAAAGCAATTTTGAAAATCTTCCGTGACGCCGCCGGCACATGCGCTAAATAAAGCCAAAATGGGCTTTTGCTGATAAGTAAGTATCTTGAGGCTGGTCTTTTGGATCGCGTCTTCGATACGTGGATCGATATGTTTATTGAGACCACTAAAATACTGGCAGCAAAGATACGAATCGCAAACCGAGACCTTATCTGGGCCGTGATCTATGCGGGGGTTGAGAGCATAAGTCCTGGCTGCTACGGCCTGGCATTTGAGCGCTTCGGGATGATAACTGGCAGGCATCTCCGATTCGAGCACACCACGCATATATGTCTCAATCGGGCAAAAAAGCGATAGACCCAACTTATCCTGCGAACGCACGGCGATCCTCAAAGTGCCAAGATAAGCAGCATCCACCGAGTCTTGGCCTCCGGCACGGCAGAGATCAGCTACCAATATCGGCTCAGATTGGGCAGCAATAAATATGGCGGATTCAGAGGACAAACCGACAATTGGCCTGCCCTTATCACTTATTTTTAATTTGCCATCGAACACATATACGGTAATCGGTCCATCAAAACTATGGACCAAAGCACCGCCAGGCTTGTCAAGCAAGCGCAACTGCCCCGAGCGGGATTTGATCGTCACAGACCGGTGGTCCAGACTCGTCAGCTCTTTGTTAGTGAGTCCGATCCATATTTGCATCGTTTGCTTTGGTTTTTAAATGGCGGAGCAGGAGGGACTCGAACCCCCAACCCCTTTCGAGGCAGCCGCTTTCAAGGCGGTGTCTTCATCCAGCCAGGTCTGCTCCATGACATAGACATTGCAAAGACATTTGATATTCTACAAGTGTTGCAGACTCAGAGACAGTAAATATAAATAAGTGAAACAGAAAGAAAGACTGGACCAACTCATCGTTACCCGCGGGCTGTTGCCCAGTCGCGAAGCAGCCAGGACTGCCATCATGGATGGTGGCATACTCGTGGATGGCAACAAAGTTACAAAACCAGGACAGATGCTGGACGCAAGCTGTGAGATCATTCTTCTCGATGCTTATAGACCGTGCCCATACGTCAGTCGAGGCGGCTACAAGCTCAAGCAGGCTCTCGATCGGTTTGCAATACAGCCTGGCGGTCGTATCGCCATTGACGCCGGTGCATCCACAGGAGGTTTTACGGATTGTCTCTTGCAGCATGGCGCTCGCCTGGTCTATGCCGTTGATGTAGGCTATGGACAGATCGCCTGGTCTCTCAGGACTGATGAACGGGTCAAGGTGATCGAAAGAGCCAATATCCGTTATCTGACAAAGGATCAACTCTACGGAGACAATGCTCAACTCGCCGATTTGGCCGTCTGCGATCTCTCATTCATTTCACTCAAAAAAATCCTGCCCAATCTCATCACCTTGCTTTTACCAGGAGCGGACAGCGAGATAATCTCGCTTATCAAACCGCAGTTTGAGGTAGGGAAAGAAAAATTGGGCAAGGGTGGTGTGGTTAGAGAAAAAAAGCTGCATGCAGAGGTGGTTGGAGAAATCATTGATTTTTGCCGATCGATCGACCTCGAGATAATCGATCTCACCTATTCTCCGGTCAAAGGACCCGCTGGCAATATCGAGTTTTTGATCCACTTGCAATTGCGATCAGGGCAAAAAGATTTGCCTGTCGACAATAGCGCAGATTTGGATGGCTTGATCCAAAGAGTCATCGACGAAGCCCACATTGCACTCAACTAATCTAGACTAAAAATATTGCCTGCATCTCGCTCAGGTCATCAATGATCGAAAGTAGATTTTCGAGATCGCTACCATGATGCTCGGACAGCTCTCGATCTTGCAAGACCTGGACCAGGAGCTCACCTACAGTCAAATCTGTCTTTGCCCGGCATCGAGCTATCATGCCTCGAGCTATCGGACCCAATTGCACCACTCTTTGATCATCATCCCTATCGCGCAAAAATACCATATGGCATGGAGATTTTTTAAAACGCCGGGGCAACTTTTCGCCGGATTGGATAGATTCGATTAGATCCTGGATCGGATAATCAAAGTCGACACCGATCAGAGTGGGATTTAGTTGCACTGAAATAGCTGCATACTCTTCTGGCGAGTGGTGATCTTTGGCACAATGGGATGCTGGAGGCAAATCGCCCTCATGCTCCATCACCTGCAACTCTAGCCACTCGTACTCGATAAGCTCTGACAAAAAAGGATAACGCGTGGCGTAAATATTTTTGTTGGCCTCCACAAACTGTGCAAGCCCCTGAGCCTGCCGATTAAAATTGTAGTGGGTTGCTTTGTTAGACTCTCTAAAAGCTTGTATGAGAGCATCAAACTTTTTGCCGAGCAGAGTCTCAGCAAGAGGATAAATACTAGCAAACAGTGAACGCCGACCATTTGCTATCAAGCGCGCATACAGCTCTATACCATCATGCACGGCCTGATCAGCGACATTGGCTCGAGCAAATACACCCTCTCCATCTGCATATTGATCGCGAGCTTCCTGATGCATCAAGATCTGATGCATTTGTCTCTCCGTCTCTTTCAATAGATCCACTTGCATCACTTTGTTTTTCATAGTGGTGCCACCAGATCGTTCACAATAGTGCTGTCACAAATATTACGAGCAGTTTTGCAGCTATATGTGGACTCGACCATTTTGCGGATGATGTCTAGCTCGTTTTCGATCTCAACAAAGTCAGGAAAATTTTGATCCCTCTCCAACATCACGGCTTTAGCATCACAACGCTCTAAGACGTGCTGCAAAAGCTCAAAAACCGGCTCTATGATTGGCGCACCATGCGTATCGATGAGATGCGTATCGGTATGACTATGCCCAGCCACATGGATCTGCACGACTCGCTCTAGTGGAAGGGCAGCCAGATAGACATACGGATCAAAATTTAGGTTGATCGAATTGACGTATACATTGTTGACGTCAAGCAGGATGCCACAATCCGCACGCTCGACAACCCTGGCAAAAAAAGACGCTTCTTGCATTTCAGAACCAGGCACATCCATGTAATAAGAGATGTTTTCCAAAAGAAAGGGCCGATTGCAAAACTCCTGGACTCTTTTTGCACGATCGGCAACATGCAGAGCTGCCTGCTCGGTCAACGGCAAAGGTAATAGCTCGTGCATGTAATCGCTTTCGAATGAGGTAAAACAAAGATGATCCGAAAACCAGGGAGCATCGATGTAATCGAGAAGAGCTTTTAAGTCGTCTAAATAATTTTGGTCGAGCGGATCTGCGCATCCAATTGAAAGATTGACCCCGTGAGTGACGATAGTATGCTTGGCTCTGGCTTTGGCCAGCCTGCGGCGAGCATGTCCACCTATGCGCATATAATTTTCGGGCACGATCTCGAGCCAGTCGATTTTGTCGCTCCTCAGAGTCTCGCTGGCGATCTCGCGTCTAAGTCCCAGACCAATACCTAGATAAGGCAACTGGTCTTTACTATGCATGAAGGCACTTTTTTTGAGGCCCATGTCCAAGCACTCCGGTAATAAACAAACAAATAGAAGAAGGGAGGACTTGCGTCCTCCCTACACCTAAAACCACAAGGTCGATTACTTAGCTTCGCCCTTGGCTTTGCAAGAACCTTCCTTGCCTTTGCAAGAACCTTCTTTCTTTTCTTTCTTAGATTTCTTGGTTTCTTTTACTTCTTTCTTGTACTCTTTGCCGTCTTTGTCAGTCTTGACCGACGATTCTTTCTTGACTTCGGTAGTCTCGGTAGAGTCGGCTGCCTTGACAGCAGTGTTCAACGAAAGACCGAGTACAGCAACGAGAGCGGCTGCGAGTTGGGTTTTAGTCATTTAAGACCTCCAGAACAGTGAGTTGTACTAGCAAACACTAAACGTTTGGTTTATCAAAAACAAACATTCAGTAGTGAAAATGATGCTAGGCAAGCAGTATTAAAAACAGTGTATTGAAAGGTAAGCTTCTGGTAAATTGCGCAAATCTAAGATATGCGGGCGTTTGCCAAAAAACAAATCTTTACACTTTTCCTCCTGACATCATCTTCATGTCCCCATTTTGAGAACTTAGGGCAAAGACTATTTATTCCGTCCAAATGTTTCCTATATCATTAGCACTCTTGAGGGCAGTCCTTTAACAATTAGCTAAGCACCAAAGGCATCGATCCAATGACTCAGACCACGGTCAACTCGTACTTTCAGCAACTCATTTCTGATTTTGTCGAAAAGGGGATCTTTCCTGATACAACTGTCGAAGCGAGCTTGCCCTCGTTAGCTGCAAAAATAAATACCCCAAGCGACAAGTTTTCATTCGACAACTTTATCCATTCATCACAGACGCCTTCATGGTCACTCAAACCTCTCAATTTACCTACCAAGGATAGCTCGAGATTTGGTCTGGATGCTCCTGTCTTTGTCTATCTGCCTGCGCAATGGCAAAAAATAGAATGTCTGGAAAATGCCTGCCAGATCTACGACGAGACTGGCAACACCGTCAAGCAGACGATCTATCTGATCGACAAGCACAAATGGAAAGAAACCCTGATCCAGTTTTTTAGCCAAAAGCAAGTTTGCGGCTTTGTCTATTACTTGATCCAACCGAGAGACTTTCATCAATTTATCTGCTGCATCGAAGAAGGCAATCGTCTATGGATCTGCGGATTTTACACGGCTGGAGACAAGATACTAGTCACCAAGGCTGATGCCACAGACACTCGCTCGCTCGATCTGCAACTGACATCTTTGATCAATAGCAACCCCTGGTACGGCTATACACAAAAGTAAAAGGACCGCTTACGCTAATAAGAAAAAAGGACCGCTTACGCTAATAAGAAAAAAGGACCGCTTACGCGGTCCTTCTCTTTAAATGGGATCTGGATTGCTCCAAATTACATTTCGTTGGTTGAGTCCATGGACGGGCTTGATACCTCTGCCTTTACTACACGCTTTTTAGCGGCAGGCTTTTTGGTAGCTGGCTTTTTAGCAACGGACTTTTTAGGAGCGGCCTTTTTAGCTACAGACTTTTTGGGAGCTGCAGTCTTTTTGGCGGCGGCTTTCTTAGGAGCTGCTTTTTTAGCAACGGTCTTTTTGGCGGCTGCTTTCTTAGGAGCGGCTTTCTTAGCTACAGTCTTTTTAGCTGCTGCTTTCTTAGGAGCGGCTTTCTTAGCTACAGTCTTTTTGGCGGCTGCTTTCTTAGGAGCGGCTTTCTTAGCTACTGCTTTTTTGGCTGTTGCTTTTTTAGGAGCGGCTTTCTTAGCTACTGCTTTTTTGGCTGTTGCTTTTTTAGGAGCGGCTTTCTTAGCTACAGTCTTTTTGGCGGCTGCTTTTTTGGGAGCGGCTTTCTTAGCTACAGTCTTTTTGGCGGCTGCTTTTTTAGGAGCGGCTTTCTTAGCTACAGTCTTTTTGGCGGCTGCTTTCTTGGGAGCGGCTTTCTTAGCAGTAGCTTTTTTAGGGGCTGCCTTTTTGGCAGTAGTCTTTTTGGCAGCTGCTTTCTTGGTTTCTTCGGCTACGGCAGCGGCAGGATTAGTACGCTTGGTAGTCTTCTTTTTAGTCGTTTTAACGGCCATTTATTTTCCTCCTGAACGGTAGAAAGTGAAGACCGAACTCATAAAACGATGGAGAGATATTAGGAAAATCATCAAGGACATCAAATCTAAGCGAAGCAAAAAAGTCTAAGCAGGCGAAAGCACTTTAAAAACTTTCGGTAAGTCTTAGGACTTTTCTATTGCGGATGTTTTGTCACTGAAATTTTCGAGCTATCTATTCTGTCGATTGCTTGAGCTCTCGGCCCTCACCAAATTTGTGTCGCGATTTTGAATTTTCAAAATTTCGACATTCACACCACACGCTGCATAGAGTACATTCGATCCATGCAAAAAGCAACATATTTTGTTGGAGGCCTGGCACCAAATAAGACCTCACCGATCGAGGCGAGCGCTGCTGCCAAAATACTTCATCGCTCAAAATTGGCTCATCATGCAGCTTTCGAGAGAGCACACTATGCGTGGTGCCTCTCGCTGCGACTAAAAAATCCCGCAAAAAATTTTTTCGATTTCGTAAAAATCTCTACGTAATTTTAGACGCGCGCTGCTCCAACAAAACCAAACGCAGATCTAAAAGCTTCGGCTTGCAACTCTTTGAGCTGATGAAAATCGATGACGTCATGATCGATCAATCTCTCGTATTCTCCAGGCAGGGTGCAAGGTGCGGGATTGCGTCCAGGGTTGTCCGTGCAGATAGCGATTGCTACGCCTGCTTCCTTGCAGCGAGCAAAAACTGATTTGAGTTGAGCAAAATCTTTTAGTACACCCGTTTGCCTGTAGCTAGTCGGACAGACTTCGAGAGTGATCTGTCGCTTGGCTAATTCTTTTAGCATCTCAGGACGAGACAGAGGAATATGTATGCCGTGACCGATGCGATCAAGCGTGGGGAAATATCGAGGATCGACATTGTCGATACTTGTTTCGCCAAGGTGGCAAGTTGTCTTGAGTCCTGAAGCACGTGCCTTGGCCATCAGCCTGATCCAGTCCTCTGTTTTTTCGGTATTGATCTCTGGTCCAGCCAGATCGACTCCCACGACAGGACCAATATTGTCCTGGGCAACCTTGAGGATAGCTTCGTTGAGTTCGGTGGGCAATCGGCGATCAAAGCAAAGTATCTGCTTTACCGTGATTGGGTATTCACTTGGTCTGAGATTGGCCGATATCACTTCGACGATCTCGTTCATCTGACCAACGCGTTTATCATTGGACTGTTTGTGATCTGTTCTAAAAAATGGGTTGTATCTCAATTCGAGATAACCGAGGTTTTCAAAAGTGTAGGCACCTCGACACAACCTCAGGCAAAAATACGGAAGATGTTCCAGACTCTGTAGTTCTTCGACTAGAGAGTGGATCTTTACGAACTCTTCCAATGTACGACACGGACGTGTAAACCAGTTGTAGAAACCATCGTAGTCAGGAAAGTAACTCAGCACCTGGTGGTCTCTACGCTGCAAAAACTTGTAGATGATCCTAGGATGCAAGGCTCCACCAAGGTGTCTGTGAAGGTCTGCATATAGAGTCATTTTGTTGGCCACCTTTCAGGGTATATGAATAATCTCCCAGTCCGATGTTCCACGAAATGCAAAAAACGAAAACCTACGTACTCAGAACGAGCTTGATTGTCTTAGCTCTCATATTTGCCTTACTTATCGATCGCAACCAATCCTCGGCTCAAAGAGGTGATGTCTTTGTCTTAATCGAGACGACCAAAGGCCCGATAATATTACGGATCTATACCAGCGTACCCAATACTGCCCGCAACTTTATCGACCTGGTGCAACGTGGCTATTACAACGGCAAGACCTTCCATCGCGTCGAAAATTGGCTGATCCAGGGAGGATGTCCCATCGGTAATGGTCAGGGTAACTATGTCGACCCTCAGACTGGTCAGGTCAGACAAATCCCTCTGGAGATCAATCGCAATTTTGGTCATGTCCCAGGAGCTGTTGCCATGGCTCGCTCAAACAACCCAAATTCGGCAAGCTGTCAATTTTATATCCTCAAAAAACAAATGCCTCAGCTCAATGGACAGTATGCGATCTTTGGCGGTGTAGTCAGAGGCATGGATACTGTCAATCGCATCGGCATTGGTGATCGAATGATTAGAGCGAGCATAATCGACAACAATCAAAATCCAAACAACTCTAATACTGGCGAGCAAGGAGACCGAGTGCAAGGTGACCGAATACAAGGAGGTGCAGGTGGCGAGTCAGGATTTTGATCAAAAAAATTGTATCTATATATAGGATACGATTAAGCAAAACGACAATCGATCCTCAATGCTTTTTCGAGTCGACTGAGATACTCATCTCTGGAGATGAGCAGAGGATTAAACTGCTGAAGGTGATTGTTGTTGTATTGAGTATCGAGCAAGACATAACCTCTCTCTTGCATACGCTGTACAAGATAGATCAAGGCTACTTTGCTGGCATCTGTCCGTCTGAAAAACATAGACTCGCCCATGAATGCGCCACCAATGGCGACACCATACAAGCCACCAGCCAACTGCCCCTCAAAATAGGCTTCGACACTGTGAGCATAACCTAGATCATTGAGCCGGCAATAAAGATCAAGGATCTCCTGATTGATCCATGTCGAATCCCTATCAGCGCAAGCTAACATCACAGCTCTAAAGTCACGATTGACAGCGAGTTGATAGATACCTTGCTTGTAAGTACGCATCAATCTCTTAGAGACATGAAACTGATCAAAGTCAAAAATGCATCGAAGATCAGGCGAATACCATCGGATCGTTCCGTCATCATCACCCATGGGAAAGATCCCCTGGCAATAAGCTGACAAAAGTAGATCAATGTCTATCCGGCTGCTATCTGCACTCATTTAGATGCCACCGGAGGGGTCAACGAACGAATGTACTTGATGATCAAGGCAAGATCGGCATCGCTCAACCGCTCTTTTGCAAAGCTTGGCATACCTTTTTTAGGGAAGCCCTTTCTTATGGTTGCAGCCAAGCCAATATCGTCGGGATATTTTCTCAAAAAAAGACTGCCCTTTAAGGGTTTATCACCATTGATGGCATTTTCGCCCCGGGCATGACACCCCCAGCAACTGCCTTTGACAAAGGCCATTTTGGGAGTGAGATCCCGTGCAATCTTATTATCGGCTGCGCGCATGGGCGCAAGAGTGCAAGACAAAAGACAGATGAGGGCCGAAAAGATCAAAAGGCTCGAAGAGCTAAGTGTTGAGATTGAGATACTGTGGGTCAAAATAATCCGGGACATTGAGTTGATATACCTTAAAGACAAAGTCTATATCGTTTTCGTGCATCACTTCGGAACAAGACATCAATTGCAAAAAGGGTCGATAATCAGGCAGATAGGTATCGCAATCAAAATGAGCCCTTATCTCTGTAAGATACAGGAAACCCAGACGTTCGTGCTTGAGTGCCTCATCAAAAATCTGGGCTCCACCAATGACAAAAACTCGATCGACAGGTCCTTGCACCAATAGATCGAGAGCAGCATCGAGAGAGTCAACGGCAAAATGCCCCTCAGGCATCACATAATCAGGATTGCGCGTAATCACCACATTGATGCGCCCCTTGAGAGGCCTGGCTGCAGGAGGCAGTGACTCCCAGGTCTTGCGTCCCATCACTACAGCATTGAGGACATTGGGCACTGGAGTGGATGTGGTCAGATCGCGAAAGTACTTGAGGTCGGTGGAGAGCTTCCAGGGCAAGGCATTGTCCTTGCCAATCCCACCGGCTAGGTCACAAGCTAAAACTATGTCAAAACGATCTCGCATCTTTTTGAAGCAGGATATCTTTTCTACACAGCCACGGGAAACTTGATGAATCCCTGGTGCACGTAATTGGAGAGTTGAATGTCTTCGAAGGTCATCTCGAACACAGGCTTTTTGGCCATGCTTACCGAAGGCAGCTTGCCTGGTTCTCTTTTGAGTTGTTGTTTGAGCCCATCTAGATGGTCCATATAAATATGAGCATCACCAAAAGTATGAGTGAGAATGCCTGGAATTAATTTGCATTCCTGGGCCACCATCATCATCAATAGAGCATAACTGGCTATATTGAACGGCACGCCCACGGCAAGATCCGCCGAACGCTGATAGAGCTGGCAATCAAGCCGACCATTGATGACATAAAACTGATACATCATGTGGCAAGGTGGCAAAGCCATCTGGTCGAGATCAGAAACATTCCAGGCTGTCACGATCAAACGTCTAGAATCCGGGTTTGTCTTGATCTCATTGATGATATTGCCGAGCTGATCGATATGCCCTTTTGTATATAGACTTGTCGCCGGATCCAGAGTGTATTTGGGCCATTGGCGCCATTGATAGCCATAGATGGGACCTAGTGATCCGTCTTCGCGTGCCCATGCATCCCAGATAGCAGTGTGTTCGTGCAAATCATCATGGATATTGGTGGAACCCTTGAGAAACCATATCAACTCGCGCACGACTGCGTTGAAGTTGACCTTTTTTGTTGTCAAAAGCGGAAAGCCCTGACGCAGGTCGTATTTGGTCTGCATGCCGAAAACCGAAATCGTGCCGGTCCCTGTACGATCGTCACGACGCTCGCCGTTCTCCATCACGTACTTGATAAGGTCCAGATATTGCTTCACGTCTGACTCCGCTGCAGAAAGATCTCAATTATACATTGCCTATTTCTTTAAGGAAGCTTATGACTGGCTCGATCGGTCGTCAAAGGTTCTATGCTCAAAGGTCACACTTTGGCGAGGAACCTTAATAATGATCAGAGAATTCGTCAACGAGCCTTTTACTGATTTTAGCCAGGCTCAAAACGAAAAGACAATCAAACAAGCGATCGAAAAAGTCCGGGCCCAGCTGGACAAAAAATATCCTCTCGTGATCGATGGCGAAAAGATCGATCGAGACGATGTGCTCGTATCGACCAATCCCTCAAATCCCAAAGAAGTCATCGGACGCTTTTCCAAGGCCGACACAGAGCTAGCCGAAAAAGCGATGAGCGCAGCTTTGAAAGCCTTTGAATCATGGAAGACCGTTTGTCCCACCGAGCGCGCAAGATATCTACTCAAAGGCGCAGCGATCATGCGTGCGCGCAAGGCCGAGCTCACGGCCTGGATGGTGCTCGAGATCGGCAAGAGCTACGCCGAAGCCGACGGCGACGTCGCTGAAGCTATAGACTTTCTCGACTTTTACGGCCGCGAAATGATGAGACTTGGTGGTCCACAACCGCTCACCGTCAATGGCATGGAAGAAAATGAACTGTATTACATTCCACTCGGCGTCGGCCTTGTCATTCCTCCCTGGAATTTTCCTCTAGCTATCCTTGCAGGCATGACTACAGCCTCGATCGTCGCAGGCAATACTGTTATCCTCAAACCGAGTTCTGAAACCCCGGCCATCGCTTACAAGTTTTTTGAAGTAATGGAAGAAGCAGGTCTGCCAAAGGGCGTCCTCAACTTTTTGCCAGGTCCAGGCGCGTCGGTCGGCGACTATCTGGTCTCGCATCCTAAGACTAGATTTATTGCCTTTACCGGCTCAAAAGAAGTCGGCTTGCGCATTAACGAATTGGCAGCAAAGCCACAAAAAGGTCAGTTGTGGATCAAGCGTGTCATCGCCGAGATGGGCGGCAAGGACTCGATCATAGTCGACGCTGAGGCCGACCTCGAATTGGCAGCCGAAGGCATAGTGCAGGCTGCATTTGGTTTCCAGGGGCAAAAATGTTCCGCATGCTCGCGTGCCATTGTCGATGCATCCGTCTATGACGAGGTACTGCAAAAAGTCGTCGAAAAAACCAAAAAACTCAAAATCGGACCGGCCGAGCATCTCGAAAATAATTTTGGTCCAGTGGCTTCCAAATCAGCCTTCAAGAGCATCAACGAATACATCGAAATCGGCAAGAAAGAAGGCAAGCTCGAACACGGAGGTGGCACCATAGATGGTGGCTTCTTCATCGAGCCCACTATTTTTTCCGGCATCGATCCTATGGCACGTATTTCGCAAGAAGAAATCTTTGGTCCCGTCCTTGCCTTCATCAAAGCCAGGGATTTTGATCATGCCATCGAGATCGCCAACAATACAGAGTTTGGCTTGACAGGTGCTATCTATTCGCGCAATCGGTCCAAGCTGGAGAGGGCACGCCGTGAGTTTCATGTCGGCAACCTGTATATCAATCGCAAATGTACCGGAGCCCTGGTAGGAGTACACCCTTTTGGCGGCTTTAATATGTCAGGTACTGATTCTAAGGCTGGCGGACGCGACTATCTCATGTTGTTTACTCAAGCAAAGTCAGTGGCCGAAAGGTTTTAGTGCTTCGTACAAATGCCGAGCCGCCCAAAAAGCGGCTCGGCGTTTCACTTAGACTGCAATAGCATGTCAATCTGCTAAAATTTGCATTCGTATCCCATTTCTTCCCTTGGAGGATAAATGGCTGAGTCCATTAGCCTTATTCGTCAGATTGCCGTCAGGGCAATAGTTACTGACAATTTTAAGACCCAGGTTTCTAACGAAATCACTCGCAATATCCAGCAGATCGATGCCGAATTGCAACAACTAGAATTCAAGGGCAAGCGAGCTATCGCTGACATCGAAAAGAAAACCGGCGGCATGGTTTCGGCTGATGCCCGCGTACAGATCGATACGATCCGTTCCCAAGTAGAACAAGAAAAAGTACGCCTCCTGCAATTGAAAGAAGAAATGCAGGGTCAGGCTCAGGCTCTAACCGAATTGCCCGTCGGCTCCGTCGTCACCCAATTTACAGTCGAAAATCCCGTCGAAGTTCGCATCGGCGAAAACATCTTTCAAAGATTGGAAGGTGGAGAAATCCTGGTCAAGGACGGCGTAATTCAGGAAATCAGGATCTAGATTTAAAGATCTTTGTGCTTATAGGTTTTGGTACCGTCGGCGTATTCGCCGACGGTATTTCCTTTTCCGATGATCTTGTATTTGTAAGATACCAGGCCTTCGATGCCTACAGGTCCACGTGGGTGAAATTTGCCGGTAGAGATGCCGACTTCGGCGCCGAATCCGTAACGGAAACCATCAGCAAAACGACTCGAGGCATTTAAATAGATGCCAGCAGCATTGACGGCTGCAAAAAACTTATCAAAAATCTTTTGGTCTTGCGCAATAACAATCTCAGTATGTCCCGATCCATACTGTCTTACATGCTCGATGGCTCCATCGACTCCAGCCACTATGGCAAGGGCGACGATAAGGTCGCCGTATTCGGTCACATAAGCGCCTTGCGGCGGCAAAACATCGGCGCCGACCTGCCGAGCTAGATCCTCCTCCTCCGGCGCTCTGACCTCCACTCCCCTTTCCTTAAGCGCAGCCACTATGGATTGCATTGCCTCAATGGGCAATGACTGATCAAACAAGATTGTTTCTATAGCATTGCAAGCAGCTGGGTAATTGCATTTGGCATCGATCAGGACCTTGGCTGCCAGATCAAGATCGGCACTGGCATCTACATAAGCGTGACAGATCCCCTCGGCGTGGCCAAGGACCTGGATATCAGTGTTTTTTTGGATATAACGTACTAGATCGCTCGACCCTCTCGGTATGATGAGGTCGATACAATCGTCTGCAGCAAGCAGAGCATCCACATCCTTACGATCCATGAGTAGTTGAACGCAGTCCTGTGGTAGGCCGGCTTTTATTACAGCCCGCTCTAGACAGTCAAACAATGCAGTATTGGTGTGGATTGCCTCGCGCCCCCCCTTTAAAATGATTGCATTGCCTGACTTGATTGCAAGAGCTGCAATCTGGGGCAATGCATCTGGTCTGGATTCAAAGATCACCGCCACCACTCCAATGGGGCAAGTGATCTTTTGGAGGATGAGATCGTCATCGATTGCTCGATGCATAAGACATTTGCCCACCGGGTCTGGTAATGCCATCACGACTCCCAACCCCTTGAGCAGATCGTCAAATTTTTTGTCATCCAGTTTTAGACGTCCGATCAAGCTATCTGCTATGCAGTCTCGCTTTGCTGCATCCAGATCGACTTGATTGGCTGCAAGGATTTTTGCTCGTCCATCTTGTAGATTTTTTACAAAATGATCAAGCGCAGCATTGCGCACATCGCTACTCGCACTGCTCAGACGACTTGCCGCATTTTTTGCCATTCGTGCTTTTGGGAGCGTCACTGTTGTTTTTCTCCTAGAAAAGAAACAAAGTTGTCTCGAGTGATCAAGGCATCATAATGATGATCGGCTACATAGAGAGCGATCTCGTCGCTATGCTTGCCCGAGATCTTGCGTGCCTCATCGCTGCTGTAATTAACCATGCCCCTACCGATTTCGACACCATTTTGATCGTGGACGACGACCACATCGCCACGGTCAAAATCTCCCCTCACTTCGATTACCCCTGCAGGCAAGAGACTTTTTTTGCCCTCGACTAGAGCACTACGGGCACCAGCATTGACGACAAGAACGGCTCTGGTGGTGGTGGCAAAAGCAATCCATCGAGCCTTGCCCTTGAGAGATCGGTTGGGCATGATCAGTGTGCCCAGATTATATTGCTCTTGCTGAGACAGCAAACGATCCAGTATGTCGATCTGCTTGCCACAAGCAATAATGGTGGCACAACCTGTAGATGCAGCCACCCGTGCAGCGGACAATTTTGTCTTGATGCCACCACGTCCTGGTTTTTTTACACCAGAGATTAGGCTGGACGAGGTCTCAGTACTATCCCTCAGCAAATCATCTATCTCAGTACCACCGGCATCGAGCCTGGCATACAACTTAGCTCTAGCTCCAGGGAGAGTAGGATCGGCATCATAAATGCCATCCACATCAGTGAGGATGATCAAGAGGTCGGCCTCGATCTTGCTGGCTACAAGCGCTGACAATTTGTCGTTATCCCCAAAATTGACTTTGAGATCGGGTGCATTCTTCAGCATCTCTAATTCATCGGTCGAGACTGTGTCGTTTTCGTTGATGATCGGCAGAGCTCCTAGCTCGATCAATTTGTTGAGAGTAGTGCGGAGATTGAGATAGCGTCTGCGATTGGTAAAATCACTCTCGGTCAAAAGTACCTGCGCAGCCACGACTCCCAATCTCTCAAAGGCATCGCAATATAGAGACATCAATCGACCCTGGCCTATAGCAGCGCAAGCTTGCTTGATTGGCAAAGCCTGACTATCTCGCGGGTCCAGTACATTTTGCAGAGTCTTGCGTCCAAGTCCTACCGCACCAGAAGTCACCAATAGCACTTCTTTGCCACTTTTTTTAAGACGTACCAATTGCTCGACAAAACCAAAAAAGCGAGAAAGAGCAATGTCCCCATCGTCATTCATCAAAGTCGCAGTGCCAAGTTTTACTACAATCCTCTTTGCTTTAGAGATGACTTCGGCACGCTCGCTCATACAAAATATTGACTCCAGACAATAAAGGCGGGCATGACGCCCGCCTTATTTTATTGCATTGACAATGTTCTGGGATTTATACTGAGCTTTAATCTGGACTTTAAACTGGTCTTTATAAAAATATGAGACCTACTCAAAGACCTACTCAAAGACCTACTCAAAGACCTACTCAAATAGATAATCCTTTAGCTGCGATCCTTCGTCCGACTGCCGCAAAAACCGCAAGGCCTTGATCTCGATCTGCCTGGTGCGCTCTCTGGTGATGCCAACGAGCTTGCCCACCTGCTCGAGAGTGCGCGGTTTGCCATCATTGAGACCAAATCGCAAGATGATTATCTCGCGTTCGCGAGGAGTGAGCATCTTGAGCACACCCCGTATATCCTGAGTCAAAAGCGATTGAGCGACCGAACTCTCTGGAGACTGATGATTTTCGTCCTCGACGACCTCAGCCAGAGAATTGTCGTCTTCTTCGCCATAAGGAGTATCGAGCGAGAGTGGTGAGCGATTGGCCGCAAGGATATCGCGCACCTTGTCGAGAGTGATATTCATCTCTTTGGCCAACTCTTCGAGCGAGGGCCTACGATCCAGCTCTTGCGAAAGCTTGCGAGTGACCTTGCGCAGATTGTTGATGGTCTCGACCATATGCACCGGCACTCGAATGGTACGAGACTTGTCGGCTATGGATCTGGTAATGCCCTGACGAATCCACCAGGTAGCGTAGGTCGAAAACTTGTAGCCTTTTTCTACATCAAATTTTTCTGCAGCACGTATAAGACCGAGATTGCCTTCCTGGATCAAATCGAGCAGGGGTAGACCACGGCCCTGGTATTTTTTTGCAATGCTGACCACCAGCCTCAAATTGGCTTGGATCAATCTTTTTTTGGCAAATTCGTCGCCACGCTGCACTCTTCGGGCAATTTCAATTTCTTCTTTTGCATTGAGCAATTTGATGCGGCCGATGGACCGCAAATAAAACTGAACCGGATCTTCACCCTGGGTAGATATGAGACGACCGCGGTCTGGATTTTGACCCTCGTCGCCTTCGCTTTCTGCAGAACTATCCTGAAAGTCAAAATCGAAATCTAGACTCTGACCAGCAAAATTTTGCCCCGCAAGATCTTCGCCGTCGAGATAATCGGCCGAATACGACTTAGTTGCTTTTCTTCCCATATTTTATCGCGGCCTTACCGCTGGCTGGTTTCCTTGAGACGCAAGCACGATCAAGATCGTCGCCCTTCGCAAAGGGCATTGCGCATGGAAAAGTGGACGACACCCCCATTAAAATGTTCCGAGGGGTCTCTTGGTAACCGGGTAAACCCCAGATTATTTAAATTGTCCGTAGCTGTGGAGACCGCCAAAGCCCAGGGAGTTGAAGCCCAGATAGGTCAAAAGCGTCAGGAGCAGCCCAATGATCAGGACTACAGAGAGTTTTTCTTGGGAAAGATTTTGCTGTATGCGCAAATGGATATAAGCGGCATAGCCCAGCCAGGTAACTAAAGCCATAGACTCTTTTGGATCCCAGGACCAATATGATCCCCAGGCATGGTTTGCCCAAAGCCCGCCAGTGATAATACCGATGGTCAAAAGGGGAAAGCCTATCGCCACACAACGATTACCAACATCATCATAGACAGCGGCCAATTTTTGAGACTTTTCGTCTGCCATCCTCCTGGCTGAATAAATCCTGAAGGTCAAGAATGAAGCTAGGGGCCCAAAAACCGTGGCGCCAACAAACAGAGCCTGCAAGATATGCGCGTCCGTCTTGGAATGTGTACCTAGCTGAATGGCTGTGCAAGCGAGAATGACGGCCAATGCGCTACAAGCAAGAGAAACATAGCGCCCGCAAAAAAAGAGATTGATAAAGCCAGCCAAACCTGCGAGAAAAAACATCGCATATGAAATGATCAGAGGAGGCACGTGAATTTGACGCCAATAGCTGACCAGGGCAGGTACAAGGGGTTGGATCTCATGCTGGCTCTGGGGTAGCCAACTGCCATAGAGAAACATGGTCGCTGCCGTGAGACTGGCCAGCCAGCCAAGTTGCTGGATGCCATACGCGCGAGCTATATAGAGATAACCACCCATGGTGGCCCAGGCAAACCACAAAAGACTTTCCCAAAGATTGGACAAGGGAAATCTCTGAGCTTCGATGCCACGCGCAACAATCGCCAGAGTCAGGGCAATGAAGCCGACGGCCATGACAAATGTAGCTATCTTGAGCAAGGTCTTGCGAAAATCAGCATTTGGCCTCAGCCCTCCGGAAATCACAAAGGCCCAGAAAGAAGCCATCGAAGAAATGCCCGCCGTATTGGTCAGATACATTTGGATTTCAGACACGATTATTTCCTCTCTCCCAATTTTGCAGCCAAATCTTTGAGTGCAATCTCAAACCCGACTTTCGCCTTGCGCGAAGCTCCACCGAAGTACAAGCCACCATTTTCGATGGACGCCCACACATGCCTGTGCGGTACGGCTGCAAGCATCACACCCGCCATGATGATGAAAAATGCAGCATATGTGACCGGCAGGCCTGGATCACATTTGTATTGGAGGCCAGTTATCGGGATCGCTTCTTTAAAAGTAAATTTGACATCGCCCAGATCTACGGTTTGACCTTTTGCCACCGTCGTCAAAAGGCGTGGTTGCTCCACCTGAGGTATCTTTGCAAATAAGCGCATTTCGCTGCCATCAGTCGGTAAAGACATGATCAAGATCATATCGCTGGTCAAAGGCAGCATTGCTGCATAGCGATTACCCATCGAATTCAGGTCAAATTTTCTTTCCTTGCCATTGAACGCCACCACCAGTTTATCGAGGCCCCAGCTGCTCTGGTAGATGTCCACGCCATCATAAGAAAGGGGATTGTTGACCGAGATTTCACCCTGGGTGATTTCCTTGCCCTTTGCGTCACGCACGGATAAAAGCGAATACCATTGCTTTGCTTCACCAGAAGGGTAGTTTTCACGTCTCGTAGATTGCACTCTAGCCGTCCAGTCAGGGATCTTACCCACCCAGAGCTTGGCGTGGCTGGCATCTTTAAAATCTAAACTCTCGCGCATGAGGACAGGCTTGAAACCGTTGAATCCCGTCCAAGAAGTAATGCTCACTCCAGCCAATAAGCTCAAAAGACCAACGTGGGTGACGGATGCTGCGAGTCGGCCATATTTACCGGATTGTGCGCGGAGACGATGACCTTCGACCTCCACCTTATAACCCATACGAGTAAGCCTTGAGGTAAGATCCGCCATGATGGCAGTCTTTTGGTCTGGATCGGCGATCGACACAAGGTGATGCACCGGCAAACGATTTATTTCTCTCATGCCAAAGAAAGGCAGTTGCTCGTTGATGGTTTTGATTTTTGGAAAAACTCTCTGAAAGCTGACGACAATCATGTTTAGTGTCATCATCGCTGTCAGGGCAAGAAACCACGGCGTATGAAAAATGTCGGATATGCCCAGCTTGATCATCCACTGAGCCATCTCCGGGTTGAAAGCCTCAAAGACCTTATCTTGACCGACCTGGCCTTCCTGTGGGCACCATGCACCCAATAGCACGGTAATCGCCATCAACACCATAAGAAATACCGAAAGCTGCACCGAGGCGAAAGGAGAGATTTTGCGCCCCCCACGAACAGCTTTTTTTTCTGCAACAGGATCTATTTCTAATTCTGGCTCTAAATTTGGCTTAGTGATGATAGTGGGTTCCATTTAGTGCTCCTGGCCAAAACTCGTCGCATCAAACTCATTGATCAGCTTTTGAGCTTCTTTAAAGTTGCCGCGATCAATAGCCTGGAAAATCTGCTCGCTAGACGCCAAGTCGTCTTTGATAGTGCGCCAGGCTTGAGGATCACGCCCCTGAACGGAGTCTTGTAAATCGGCCACATCATCGAGTAGATGAGCGTAATGATCCAAATCGACCAGCAATGCCTCTTCTATTTTTGCCATGATCGCCTTTTCTAGAGGTTTCAATAATCCATCAGAAAAGACCGCGATCTTGAGATGACCGCGCTTGAGGACGCAAGGCTCGTTGGTATCAAAAACTGCGATTCCGGCACGACCGAGCAGCGAGTGCAACTCTGCCAGATCACCCTTGGTCTTGCCAGCGGCTAGCTTAAAGATAACAGCCATTTTGTATGAGCTTTGCGGATCGCTCTGCCCGGCCGGAGGAAGGCTCCTGAGATAATCAACCGAGTTTTGCTTGACTATCTCTAACCGTTCGCCATAGACAGGCAAGAGTACGGCTATATCGTCCGGCACTATCTGTGATACTAGAGTCAGTCTGGCCTGACTGTCCAAAAGTCTTTCTATCTCTGGGGCAATGTCATTCAGAGCTCCAAGTACCAGGACTCTTTCGCCTTTCAGATTGATTGCCGTTGGATGATAATGCATCTTAGTTATTGCGGATCAGGATGTAATCAATGAGGCCGGACAATGCTGTCTTGCTGTCGGATGGCGGCAGGATAGCCAACGATGATCGAGCCTTATCGGCGTACGATTGAGCAAGCGCCCGTGATTTTTCAAGGCCCTTGGAAAAGGTCATTAGTTGGAGAGCACGATCCAAGCCTTGCTTTGATTGGACGGCCTTGGACTGTATCAACTCGCTAAGCTCCAGCGATGCGCTATCTCCACTTTCGAGGACATAGAGAAAAGGAGCCGTGATGACGCCATTGCTGAGATCGCCACAAGCAGGCTTGCCGGTGATTGCCGGATCACCCGTGATATCTAGCATATCGTCGACGATCTGAAAAACGATACCGAGGTTGGTGCCGTAGTCTTTGAGCGCCTGCACCACTTGGTCGGACTGGCCGTTTAGTATTGCACCGGCATGCGCACCTGCGGCGATCAGCGATGCGGTCTTGCCCACAGATTTTTGGATATAAGCATCCCAATCTACTGTGGTGCTAAATTGCTGGTTCATTTGTTTGATCTCGCCCGAGCAGAGATCCCCAAGGACTTGACCGTAAATGCCTACAACGATTGGATTCATGATGCGGGCCAGGCAGATGGAGGCCTGGGCAAAGAGCAAATCGCCCATAAGCACGGCAAGCTTGGGGCTGTACTTGCTGTTGATAGTCTCTTTGCCACGTCTGGTAGCGGCCTGATCGATAACATCATCGTGCACCAGGGATGCACTATGTATCAACTCGGTAAGGACTGCCAAAATAATATGCAGGCGAGACATCTGACTGTGCGCAGGAGAATTGGGTCTCAGTGAGGCTTTGCTTGCAAGCAAAGTGACTAGAGGACGGATGCGCTTGCCGCCAGCTTTAAAAAGCATGCCGAGCAAGGATGATATCGAGGCGCTATCGTCGATTAGATTGGTGTTGAGCCAGGTCTCTACCTGTGCCATCTCGTCCTTGACCGGTTTGATCAAGTCGGATATTTCTACACTCTGACCGCAAGTTGTCATGCGCCCTCTGATATTGATCCCAACGCTGATTATCTCAGGCTTGCCATGATATTTCCCGTAGATACGTCTCATATGGAGATTTCTTGATGAAATCCCTGATATGTGCTTAATTTTTGCTACTCTGGGCACATTGAAATTGAGAAAGTGAGGTCATGATTTGTTTCACGATTTACGCAACAAATTGGTGCAAGGACAAATAAGCTTCAATGAGGCTCTCCCTCAGGCTCTACCCGAGCTCAGAGGCAAGGTCAGCGATGACAAGCTCCTCTGGCTTGCCAGCGAGTTGTCGGGTTACAACGAGGCCATCGCTTATTTTCAAACCGAGCATCACGGACTGCCGGCTTATCGCATCGTCCCCGGCCAACTCAAATTGATGACGCCTGATGGCAATGTCCAAGATCTAAACCATCCCTATGCCAGGCGCAATGAGATCTTTTTGAGCGCTCCCATTAGCTGGATAGAGGAGTTTACGACTTGGCCAGGGGAGGTCTCCTATGTCGAAGTCGCCGAGCTGACCAATTTTATGGCTCCCGGTGGTGGTGGCGTAGTCTGCGTCACCGACAAGGGCGAGTTAAGGCGCATCATTGCTACATTTCGCAACCAATTTATCTCGCTACTCGAAAAAGTGGCAGCAGAGCAAGCCGGAGCTCCTCAGGCCTAAATATTATTTAAAGCCAACTCTTGTACTTGCTCGATCTCGATATCAATATTGATCGGCCGCGAGAGTATATCTTGATAAAAGTCTATGCGTCTCACCCTGTCTTGATGGCTGAGGTTTTGATAGTCTCTGAATCCTGAGATGAGATCAAGCCATATGGCAGCATCCATACTCGCACCAGACTGATCGTTATGATTGAGTCGCATGGCTATATCCACCATCAAGTCGGCAAAGTGCGCTGTACGAGCACGGCAATTGACATAGAGCCTGTCTTTTTCGATCGCCATGCCCAGCCTGAGAGCAGCTATATAAGCCGCGCGATTGGGGCGCATCTTGAGCAGCTCGTCCTCCAGCAGGACTAGATCAAAATCGAGATAAGAGCTAAGATTGGGCACCGCATCCGGCACCATAAGTGGTGGCTCAAAGCCGGTCTTTTTGCGCTCACCGATAATACCGGCCTGCTCGAGTGCCTGAGCATACGCCGAAGGACCGGCAAGAGCAGCCATGCGCTTTTGCCGATCTATTTGCAAACGCATGTGAGTGTGCTCGTAGATAAAGCACAGAGCGGCAGAGATCACCAAAAGTCCACCAAAATAAGTGATAGAAAGAGGCAATAGGGCCGAAGTAGCGGCATCATCCGGGAAATAAAGGAAAAGCTGATAAATGGCAAATACGTGAAAGAGACCGACCAAAAAGGCGCAGACCGACATGGCAGCCACGCTCAATCGCTCTGGAGTCATGCGATAGCACACTATAAGTGCCAAGATGCATGCAGTCCAGTCCAGGATGCCAGCAAAAAGGTCAAAAACATGAAACTGCCTGAGAACGATAAAATGACCGGAGACAGCCCTCAAAGGCAGTATCATCGCCTCAATCGCGCCAAAAGCACAAATGGAGACTGCGATCGGCGTGACTAGAGCCGAAAGAGACAAATGGGTGCCTGATTGCCTGCGTGACCTCATTGGTCAAATATATCATGACAATTGACATGCGCAATTAACATATAATCAATCACATGCCACAGCCTCTCGCCAAATCCAGCCAAATGCCCGAGCTGCGCATCATCTCGTTGATCGCCAGCGCTACCGAGATCATCCACGCTCTAGGCTTGGGCGACAAACAAGTCGGTCGATCACACGAATGCGATTTTCCCATGGCAGTTCGAGACCTGCCTCAATGCACAGCACCAAAATTTGACGTGGATGCCTCCAGCATCGATATAGACCTGAGGATCAAGTATATCCTCGAAAACTCGCTATCGGTCTACAAAGTCGATGCCGAAATCATAGACGAGCTGGCACCGACTCACATCATCACCCAGGCTCAGTGCGAGGTTTGCGCTGTCAGCCTCAAAGATGTAGAGGAGGCTGCGTGCAATCTTATCCATAGCAATCCAAAGATCATCTCCCTTTCGCCTGACTGTCTGGAGGATTTTTATGATGATCTCTTATTGCTGGGAAAGGCCCTGGGTGTAGATGAAAAAGCCCAGGCATTGATGGCCGAAATGCAGGATTATGCATCTGATATAAAGATGAGAGCCGCCCAAGGCCAAAACCCCGGCGCGCAACCGCCGCGAGTCGCTGTGATCGAATGGATACAACCGTTGATGGCTGCAGGCAACTGGGTCCCTCAGTTTGTTCAAATCGCCGGCGGCATCAATCTTTTTGGAGTCGCAGGCCGACACTCCCCCTGGATGCAGATGGAGGATCTAATCGCTAGCAATCCAGACGTGATCGTCGTCACTCCCTGTGGCTTTGATAACGAGCGAACAGCTCAAGAAATACACCTTTTGCTCGAGGCAAAGGGCTTTACCGACCTCAAGGCGGTAAGGGAGCATCGGCTCTATCTGGCGGATGGTAATCAATATTTTAATCGCCCGGGGCCACGGCTCAAGGAAAGTCTGCGGATCATGGCCGAAATGATCCATCCGGACATTTTTGAGCGTTCTTTTGACCACAGCGTGTGGCGTGCATGGTAGAAAAGGCCAAGAGGGAGCTGGTCCAGGCTCTGGCACTCTTGCCGGTACTGATCGCCATGAGCAACCCTCCCGACCTCACCCCTTTGATTTTTAGCATCTATGTAGCTCAACCTGGCAATATCGCTCATCATAAAAGACTCCTCTTGATCAACTTGCTTTTTGCCTGGTTGATCACCGCCTGTCTGGCCCAGATCAATGCCTGCCTCGAAAGTCCCAATTATTTTTTTGCTGTGCTTGGCCAAAAAAGTTTTTTGCCTGCCATGTTAGCTAGCGCTATCTGTGCCCTGGGCATGGCAGCTACGCTCATATCTTTTAGACCAGCCCATCTCTCGAGCCTTGGCGTTTTTTTAGCCGGTGGTGCCAGCGGTGCCATAGCTTTTTGCGCAAGCAAACCCGATCTTATTGTGCATCCAGATTTGATCGGCAGGATCTTTTTAATCTTAGGCGGGATCAACGGACTGGGTTTAGCCACGGCATATGGTGGCTCTCCCGAGACAAACCAAAAGCAAATGAGATCCACAATACGATCTATTTTTACTTATGCGGCTCTAGCTCTCTGTCAGACAATAGTACTGTGCGCCCTCATCTCAATATGCAGGACATACGTGCATGACTGATGGCAATAGCCAGTGCATCAGAAGCATCATCGGGCTTGACGATCTTATCCAATACCAAAAGCTTGGCCACGGCCCACTGTACGTCTTCTTTTTGGGCCTTGCCATAGCCAGTCACTTGTTGCTTGACCTGCATGGGCGTGTACTCTCCGGGCAAGATAGAACGACTGGCGAAGGTTTCGAGGATGACTCCTCGCGCCTGAGCTACCGGCACGAGAGTCTTGGCGTTTTTAAAAAAGAAAATGGCCTCTACGCCTGCTTCATCAGGAGAGTACTCGTCGATCAGACTATGTAGATCCTCGCGTATCATCTTGAGCCTGTCACCAGCAACGAGAGTCTTGGGGGTAGAGATGATGCCAGAAGCAATATATCTAAAGACATCGGAGCCCATCCAGTCGATGACTCCAAAGCCGACTGTAGCAGTGCCAGGATCGATGCCCAATATCCGGCGAATCGGTCTATTGTTGGCTTTGCCATTATTGGGACTCTTGATGTCGTCCAAGACTGATTCCACTAATTGCTCCAATTGCTCCAAAATTTGGTTAATAGAAAGATAAAACAGCTAAACAAGTGTAACATTGCTTTGATGTTCAGCACAGTGATACCAGAAAGCACTATCAGCGTCTCACCCAGACCAGGTCGTCTCGAAAGGACGCCGGGTCGCATCAAGTTACCGATCGCCTTTTTACTTGGATCGGTGCTGGCACTTGCGACCCCTGGCATCGACATGCATTGGGCGGCCTGGTGTGGGCTGGCACCACTCATAGTGCTGACTCGCGCAGCCACTAATCGCAGCCAGGCGTTTTTTACCGGTTTGTCGTTCGGTGCTGGTTATTACGCGGTGGCGCTCAGCTTTTTTTTCGGGCTTTATCCATTATCCTGGCTCGGTGTGCACGATGCATTTGCTGTGCAGCTCGTAGCCGGCATCTGGCTTGTCGAAATACTGCACTACTCCCTATTGTTTGGAGCTTTTTCACTAGCCCAATTTTGCCTGCCTATGCGATTAGGCTTTATCCCTGGTCATAAAAGACCATATTTTCCCTTCATGCTTTCTCTGCCTTTCATCTGGATCTTTTTGCAATGGGTGCTGGCACCGTCCCGTTTATTTTTAGGCAGCCCAGTCAGCCAGCTTGCCTACACTCAGGCAAGCAACCTGCCACTGATACAAGTGGCATCAATAGGTGGCAGCGCCTGTATCGACTTTATAATAGTCGCCGCCAATTGTGCCTTGGCGCAGATCATCATCGAGTTTAGCGATCTGGCACGTAGACTGGGTCAGAGGACCGATCAACTCAATACCAAGATCGGAGTCGTATTTGACATCGCTCTCATCGCATTGGTCGTCGCCTCTATCATGAGCTGGGGAAATAGCCGGCTCAAAAGAATCGAAGAAGAAATAAGACCGGAGCGAGCAGCGAGAATCTCGCCACAATCACCACCGGTAGCGGTGGCAGTAATACAAAACAATATCTCGATCGAAGAAGAAAAATTCAATACTGTTTCGATAAACGAATTGATAGGCAGACTCAAAGGATTGACGGACGATCTCGGTTCGACCATGGTCATATTGCCAGAAGGCACTATTAATTCGGATCAATCAGCACCTCATCTGCTAAAGGATTATTTGCGCGATCTGGCGGATAAGCAAAAAAAAGAGATCCTGGTCGGCATCATCGAACCTCGCAAGGACAACAAATACATCAATGGAGTCAGGATCTTTAGCCCTGCCAATCCCAAAGATGACATCTACGCCAAGCAACTGCTCACACCCGTGGGAGAGTCATTGCCTTTCGTCCTCAATCAGGTCAAGCAAAAGAGCGATGCCAAAAATTTTGAGATCAAATCGTTTGACGCATCCACAAAGACCAAACTGGTGGATTCGGTTTTTGGCGATATAGGCATAGCCATATCAAACGAAGTCATCTATCCAAAACTCATGGCGGATCGGGCTCGAAGAGGCGCCAGCTTGTTTGTGGTGGCAGCCAATCTGGGATGGTTCCACAATAGCTCTCTCAATCGTCAACTGCTGGCTTGCGCCACCCTGCGCGCCGTCGAAAACAAGCGCTATCTGATACTAGCGACTAATACCGGTATCTCCAGCGTCATCGATCCGGCAGGTGTGGTTTCCAGTCGGTCCTATCCTCTCAAGAGAGGAGTGCTGCTGGACACTGTACAATTCATCTATTCAAAGACTCCCTTCACCAAATTGAGATGGCTATGAAGATTTCTCATTTTATGATCCGCCCAACTACAGCTCTCATCCTCTCTCTGGCCACTTTCACCTATATTGCCACCATTAGCGAGGCCTCCGCAAAGATGCCACAGGTAAAGCTCGGGGACCAGATAGTCAATTTAGAGGTAGCGTCCAGCACGCAAGAGATCCAGGACGGACTCATGTGGAGGACTGCGCTGCCCGAGACCCAGGGTATGGTCTTTCTTTTTCCGGATAAGCGCGCCGTACGGTTCTGGATGTTCAATTGCTTTATCAATCTGGATATGATCTTTATAAAAGACGGCAAGATTGTCGAAATCGCAAAAAACGTACCTCCTTGCAAATCCAAGACCCCAGAGGACTGCCCCCTATATCCAGAATCCGGCCAAATATCAGTCGAAAAAGTAATCGAAGTAGCCGGGGGTTTTTGCGACAGGCACAAGGTGCAAATCGGTGATCCAGTACAGATCGATCTAGAAAAATAAATTGAAAACACAATCCGAACTCAGATCTCATATCCAACTGAGCGATCCACAAAATAATGGTATCGCTAGACTGCGTATCAAACGCCCCGATCTGCGCAACGCTCTGCACTCAGAAATGTGGCAAGAGATACAAAGCAAGATAGAGTCTCTGTACCCAAGCGACGTCAGAGTGCTGGTGATAGAGGGTGAACAGGGGGTCTTTACCGCTGGAGCGGATCTCAACGAGATTAAAACAATAGGTCATGATCGCAATCTTGCCACAAAGATCTGGACATCGATCTATGCAGCTCTAGATGCCGTGTATGCAAGTCCCTTCGTGACTATAGCCAGCATTTCCGGCCCATGCCTGGGCGGTGGTCTCCTTTTGGCGACGGCATGCGATCTGAGGTTTGCTGATGATACTGCCAGGTTTTCTCTACCAGTCGCCGTCAAGGGCATCGGCCTCGACTCGGCCATACTCTCAAGAGTAGCTGAGGTGATCGGAGTTGCTGCGCTCAAGCATTTGATCTATTGCGGCGACACTATCGATCACCACAAGGCCTCAAGTATAGGCTTGTTAAATGAGTGCTGGGCAGCCAGCGAACTCGAGACCATGACCATGCAAAAGGCTCTGGCCATCGCCTCAAACAACATCGACGTGATCCTTGCCACCAAAAGGGCCTTGCATCAAGATAGATGTCAGTCTAAAAACGAGGACCAGAGCCAGATAATCGAGTCTTATCTTAGACTTGGGTGACGGCCTTGATCTCAGGCATTTCTTCTTTGATCATTTTTTCGACGCCCATCTTCATGGTCATGGTCGAAGAAGGGCACATGCCGCAAGCGCCGACCAGATGCACAAAGACTTCGTTGTCTTTGACATCGACGAGCTCGATATTGCCGCCGTCCATCATGAGCATGGGTCTGATCTTATCAAGGATGGCTTCTACTTTTTCTTTCATTGCAAAACGTGCCCTTAAAAAGTGTTTTGAAAAACAAGTCTGATTCTAAAATTTTACCGGATAACCATAATATTCACAGCCTAATACATCTTTGCATCCAAATAGACCGTATTTTTTTATAAACTGCCTCCTAGCTTCTTAAGCTGTAATAAAGGCTTTAAGACTCAAGCCAAACCTGGGATATTCTTAGGCATTGCATCCCTATATGGGTAAGCTAAAGGAGTAAAAAGAATGGCAAGAGTAGCAATCAATGGTTTCGGCCGTATCGGCAGAAACGTATTTCGCGCTTATTTGGAAAGCGCTCCTTCCGATCTCGAGATCGTTGCCATCAACGATCCCATGCAAGATCTAGAACAGTCAGCACATCTGTTGCAGTACGACTCGGTCGGCGGCATCCTCAAGCACGAAGTCACCCATAACGAAGACAGCCTGGTTGTCAACGGCAAAAAGATCCTCTTTACCCGTGAGAAAGACCCTGCAGCCTGCCCCTGGGCCAAGATGAACGTAGACATCGTTCTCGAATGCTCTGGCGTCTTTACCAATGCCGAAAAAGCAAAGGCCCACATCACTGCTGGTGCCAAAAAAGTATTGATCTCGGCTCCCGCATCCAACGAAGACATCACTATCGTCCTCGGCGTCAACGATAAAGAATACGATCCAGCAAAGCACAACATTGTCTCCAATGCTAGCTGCACCACCAACTGCCTGGCTCCAGTAGCCAAAGCAATCGATGACGCATTTGGTATCGAAGAAGGCTTGATGACCACTATCCACAGCTATACTCTCGATCAAAAGCTGCTCGATGGCGCTCACTCCGATCTTCGCAGAGCGCGCGCAGCTGCTCTTTCGATGATCCCTTCGTCCACCGGTGCTGCAAAGGCCATCGGTCTGGTCATGCCTCACCTCAAAGGCAAGCTCAACGGCTTTGCCATGCGCGTGCCCACTCCCAATGTCTCGGTAGTAGATCTGACCTTCACTGCCAAAAAAGACATCACTGTCGAAGAAGTAAACGCAGCCGTCAAGAAGGCAGCCGAAGGCCCCCTCAAGGGTATCCTCGCCTATTGCGACAAGCCACTGGTATCGATCGATTTCCAGGGCAACAAGTTTTCTTCGATCTACGACTCTGCACTCACCATGCAAGTCGGCAAGAGAATGGTCAAGATCCTTGCCTGGTACGACAACGAATGGGGTTACAGCAACCGCCTCGTCGAATTGGCTACCCTCGTCGCCAAGAAGCTGCCCGTAGCAGCCAAGTAAGGTCCGTTAGATCGAGGGCCGGGTCTAAGACCCGGCCCTCTTTTTTATCGATGCAAAAAAGCAAAGGGAGAGTATGAAGAAGACCGTTAGCGATTTGAATAAAGCAGACCTCAAAGGCAAGAAGGTTCTGGTGCGTGTGGACTTTAACGTGCCCCAAAACAAGGATCTCACCATATCCGATGATTCGCGGATCAGAGGTGCTTTGCCGACAATACAATATTTGAGAGATGCTGGTGCAAGAGTGATCCTCGTCTCGCACCTGGGTCGCCCAAAGGGCACCACGCAAGAACGCATGACGCAAAGCAAATACTCTCTAAAACCCGTTGCTGACTATCTCAAGATCCCTTTTTGCTCTCAGTGTATTGGTGAGGAGGCAAAGGAAAAAATAGCAAAGATGGCTGATGGCGATGCCATTTTGCTGGAAAACGTGCGTTTTCACGAAGAAGAAGAAAAGAACGACTCTCATTTTGCCAAGCAACTAGCGGATCTCGCTGATCTCTATGTAAATGACGCTTTTGGCACCGCCCATAGGGCGCACGCCTCGACCGAAGGCGTGACAAAATATCTAAAACCAGCCGTAGCTGGCTTTCTCGTTGCTAAAGAAATAGAAGTCCTATCCGAGACACTGGACAACCCGATCAAGCCTTTTGCCACCATTATTGGTGGCGCCAAAGTATCCAGCAAGATCGGCGTGCTCGACAATCTCCTGGGACGCGTACAAGTAATGGTGATAGGCGGAGCCATGGCCTTTACCTTTCTCAAGGCGATGGGCAAAAATTGCGGCAAGTCACTAGTCGAAGAAGACCGCGTGGACTATTGCAGACAGTTGCTCGAAAAGGCACAAACAAAGGGAGTGACCATGGTCTTGCCTGTGGACGTGGTGATTGCCGATAAGCTCGAAGCCGGTCAAAAGACCCAGATCGTCTCCGTGGACGACATACCCGACGACAAAATGGGACTCGACATTGGACCTCAATCGATCAGCGCAATCATACAAGCTCTAAAACCATGCAAGACTATCTTATGGAATGGTCCATTGGGAGTTTTTGAAATAGAGGGCTTTGAAAAAGGCACCTATGCTTTAATGGACTTTCTGGTTGAAGCAACTAAAAATGGTGCAAAAACTATTGTAGGCGGAGGCGACTCGGTGTCAGCCCTTAAGCAAAAAGGCATCCAGGACGATCAGTTGACTCATGTGGGCACCGGTGGGGGAGCAACTCTTGAATATCTCGAAGGGATCGAATTGCCGGGCATCAAAGCCCTCGAGGACAAGACTGCCTGATCTCCGCACTTATTTATTGACCTGCCTGTCTTTGCTGTCATTGTTAATGACCTCGGCCGGGCCAGCCCTGGCCGAGACCTATTATCTTGACGGCAAGCCGATCAGCCAAAATTATTATCAGGCAGCCAAATTGCTCAATGAGTCAGTGCCACTCTTGCAGAGCAATCGCAACCAGGAAGCCCTCGAAAAATTGACCACCGCCTCGCAGCTGGCTCCAGAGATCCCAGAAGTCCACAATAATATGGGTCTAGTTTTGGCTAAGCTCGGACGCAATGCCGAGGCCTTGCAAGAGCTCGAAAAAGCAAAAGCAATGAAGCCCGACCTGGCTGCAACCTGGGTTACGCTAGGTGGCTTGTACCAGTCTCAAGGCAGGATACAAGACGCCATTGCTACGTATTCGGAGTTTCTCAAAAGATTTCCCAGTCACAGCGAGGCAAACAAGATCCAGAGTCTGGTCAATGGCCTCAAACGCGAGGTCAACTCGGGATTTATCCGCAAAGTTGACCCAAACGCCACCGATTATCTCGGCGAACTGGGCAACTCGGTCAAACGCTGGCCGCCAGAAAAAATGCCGATCAAGATCTATTTTAAATCAGGCCATGGCGTGCCGGCCTTTAAGCCTATATACCAGCAGATCCTCGAAGAATCCGTAGCGACGTGGGAGCAAGCCAGCCAGGGCGCTATCTCTTTTCAGAGGGTCGATAGTCCTCAAAAAGCGGATATCGTATGCTCCTGGACCAATGACCCCTCTACTTTTTCCAACCGCGCCGAAGCCGGAGAAACGATCCTCTATGCTAATCAAAAGGGCGTAGTTAAAGGCACAGTGACCATTCTTACAGTCCCATTGATGGTCGAATTGCCTGTCACCGAAGCTAGATTGAGACAGATCTGCCTGCACGAAATCGGTCATGCCCTTGGCTTTGGTGGCCATACATCCAACCCCGATGATGTGATGTTTTACTCTCTCCAGGTCTCCGATCAAATCAAAAACCTTTCTGCCAGAGACATTAACAGCCTCAGACAGCTCTACAAATAAAATGGGAAAAATACTAATGAAGGGGGAAAATCCCCAATTGTGATCCGCCTGCCCCGGACCTAATATAGCCTCATCAGCGCACCACTGGCAACGAGGCAGCAAGACGATGAGCATGTTTAACCACCCCAGAGACGAAGAAAAACTCTGTCAGGTCCTCAAAGCATATGTAGAAGAATGGGGTCCCGAAAATGTCATCGTATCTGTGCCTGAGCACTGGAGCGAATACTCCTCCAACTCACTCGGTCGCGTCAGACTCGAGTTTTCGACCGAAAACACTGTATCTATCAGAGTAGAGTACGATTTTGTCCGCCTCAGCTATGACGTCAATCTAGTCGCTGCGGCTGCCTGATAGACAATAGAGCATCATACAAAAAGCAGGATCTGGTGCAGGTCCTGCTTTTAAGTATGCAAAAATAAGCAGAATATATTTAGGCCAAAATTTTAGACCAAATCAAAAACGAGACATCTCTATGACAGCTTGCTGCCAGGAGGTATTACCAGCAATCACGCCTGATACCAGTTGTGTAGCGCGATAATAGGCAGGCGCAAAGTCAGACTCAGCAATGACCATCTCGATGGTCTGCTCCCTGATCAAAGCCGTTTCGACCTCACTGAGTATCACCAGATATGGTGCCACCTTGGACTCCACCAAGAGAGAGAGGCTCATGAGAGGAGAGCGACTATGGCAGTAGTGTGCAACGCCGCCGAGGTTTTGCATATTGATCGCCATACCGGACTTGGTGCCTAGATTTGCCATGCCATTGCGGATAAAGAGTTTGAGATTGGCAAAGTCAATCATGCCTGCTTTGTAGCGTGCAAGGCTATCCAGCAATAGAGTGTAAACTTGAGCCGTGATGAGGCGCATCTCGACAAGCGCGCGACCAAAGCTCACGCCATGAGAGAGGGCATATGACCGAGCTTTTTCAAAGTCTGCGCGCGAAATGATCTGAGACATCTGAGCCAGCTCGGCCAGGCCATTATCGCAAAAGGCACTATTGGGCGAGATGCCCATGTCTTCGAGCACTTGCTCCAGAGGCATAAACTCGAGTACGGCTCGACGGCAAGCCTTGAGCAACCATGGTCTATAAATGACATTGTGCTGAGACATGACCAGAGCCTTGAGCATCTCCCGGCGGTCAGAAAAAGCAATAAAGCCTTTTTCGTACATATAATCGAGTAGCTTTTTACCACTTTGATGTGCGCTTTCTTCGACTTCGCTCAATAGCTGCGCCGTCAAAAGCCCCGAAAAGCTTACGAGATCGCGGGGAGTCAATTGCGTCGCGATAGCACTCGATCGTACGAAGTCCAGGGTAGTAGATAGTATCTTTTCGGCAGTGTCGGGAAAGATCGAAACATTGCGCAGAGCGACAGAGGATCGGCCTTGCTGGGTGTCGAGCACCGAGGTGTTTGTCTGTGTGGTAGGTAGGCCCAGTGTTGCTGTCATTTTGATACTAAATGTGGTGCAGGTGCGACAGGATGCCTTGATCTATATCTTGTCCGATCTAAAGCTAGCAGAAAGACACATGCCTTCCATGAAAGTTTCTTGATGAGAAATTTCGTAAAGACTGGCCAGCTAGCCAGCTAAATCGATAGAACATTATATGGTCTTAATGTGCAGTCTAGTCAACGACTTACTACGTACAAACACGTAGGCGATCGCTGATATTTAATCATTGGAGATTTTGGACGAAGCACACTTTGCGCGACTGATGATCGTACCAGATCAGTTTGTGCTTGAGAGTTGGATACTCGGTATTAAAGTACAGCCTAGTCTCGATACTCGAAGTAGGCTCGAGAGTAAACATGTATCCTGAGTCCTCATCCTTGCCCTGACCAATAGGACACTTGTTTTTGTTGCTATCCAAAAGATAAAGATCCATGGAGCTCAATCTCTTGTTGCTGTTATTTGTGATCAAGACATCCAATCTCAATTGATTGCCCAGGATCTTGTCTTTGATGATCTTGCTGGCCTTGACTTCGACTTCGAGACCTTCGAGATTTTTGAAGGCAATTTTTTTGGTGGGCTCAGTGAGTACAGGCATCAATAGGTCGGTGTCTATGCTGAGATTGAGGTTGTCGCCAGGCTCGAGCGTCGCCGCTGTGCCGCGTTTCATCACGGCATGACCGGTGGCTAAAAGAGCTCCCAGGGCAGCACCACCGGCGATATTGTAGCCATGCATAGCAATGGTGTGCTCTAGTCCAAAGATCTGGTAAGCAGCAAGTGCACCGACGATAGCACCACCAGCGGCATTGGCGGCAATCATGCCAGCACCCTTGAGCTTGGACTTGGTGGTCGATGGCACAAAGCTATCTGCCTGGGCTCTAAATCTAAAAGTCTTGTTGCTGGGCAGGGTAAGCTCGGTAAAAGAAATCTCAACCCAACCAGGACGCTGTACTCTCCTGGGCGGCAAGACTCGACTGACCTTGCCTCTAAAAATTGTGCCCTCGGGGATGACCTTATTGTCTTCGACAAAGATGTCTTCGGTAGTCTTGGCTACGATCACATCGCCGACATGGGCTGGTAATGGATTGCCCTCCAGATCCTTGTCCAAAAGGCGCATGCCATTTGTCGGTACGCTGGATATATTGAGCTTGATCCCAGTGCCCTTGGGCACGCACATGGTGACGCCGCCCTTGAGAGTTTGCGATGACTCTTGAACGACCGACTCATTTTGCGATTGGCTCGTCTCTTGTGCATGGACTGGGATAGACAGCTGAGTAGCAAATGCAAGACTCGCCTGGATCAGAGCGATAGAAAGAGCAAAGGCACGTTTTGTCGCCAGCACAGCACAACCTCTTGTTATTTGAGGATCATCACGGAATGCCAAGTATAGCGTAAAATCCTCGCCAGCTCGGGAAATCTGGTATAAATAGGTGAGCCAAAACAGCAAAATTTACTAATGGTCGCAGAATCACAAGATCTACAAAATAAGACCAGCCGAAAAGCTGAAAACATAATAGTCTTGCGCTATGGTCCCGATCTTTTGAGCGAGATTGCCGCGCTTGCAAAGACCAAGCGCATGTACGACGCTATCATCGTCGATGCGACCCTGGTCGGTTATCTCTTTCCCGCCGAGATCCTCATCGAGTCCAATTATCTGGCTCAATCTATCCTCGAGATGTCGGGAGCTTTGATTTTTTTAAAGTCCGACAAGGCCGTGGCCATGGTGCGCGAATCACTATCTGGCCTGATGTCCTTTCATGTTTTTGACAATCATGCTCAACTCTTTGATTACTCGGCCTCACTGACCAAGTTTTTGCAAGCAGCCCTGGGAGAATCTACTAGTTTTCTCGACGAATCGACCGATCTCAGCCACCAGATCCTGATGTCTTCGATACCCGTACTCACACCAGTTGGATTAGAGCGCAAACTGCACCTAGAGAGTCATCATCGCCGCAATCTTATGCTGACACTGGTAGACAATTACACCCCAGTCGCCGGTCTCATCAATAAGGCAAACAACAATCAAAAGATCGATGAGGCAGATAGCCTCGAGAGACTGCGTGAGCTCGAAGCCGAAAAGCTCATCTATCCTCTTTTCCCTCGCATTCCTTTTCTTTCCAATTGCTTTAAAAACCAAACCGCGTTTTCTCTAAAAGATTACTTTTTAGCAGCAGGTCTCCTCACGCGACAGCAGCTCGATGATCTTTTGATGGAGCTAAACGGCATGCCGGTCAAACAAAAGATCCCCCTTGGGGCACTAGCCGTCAAACGCAATCTGCTCAATGCCAGGGCGCTCGAAATTGCTACTCAGGATCTGGCTTTCTATGGTCAGACGACTGATCGTGACAAAGAAAAAGTCACCACCAGTGGTGAAGAAGATAAGGTGCAATCGATGGTGGGCCACCTGGGCTCCATCGATCCTTCCAATCTGCTGCAAAACCTGGCCACCAATCGCGAGTCAGGCGTGCTCTCAGTCGAATACAGAGAAATGCAGTTTAGAGCAATATTTGAGACCGGCAAGATCACGCATGCCAAATTGGGCAAGCTCCTGGCCAACCATGCCGTGATCGAGTTTGCTTCTAATTGGAAGCAAGGGATCTTTGTCTTTATCCAGCGCACCCCTCCCCAGGATCTGGCCAAGGACAATTGCAAGATCGGCAAGGCGCTGGACAAATTGCTTTTAGATGCAGCGCTCGCTGGAGACAACGCTGAGGTCACCTGGAAAAAATTGCCCAAGGGACCGCAGTCGGTACTGGAAAAGAAACCCGATCCGAACAACCTGATGGATGACGAAAAGCTCGAGGATCCAAAAGAAAAATATGTCCTCAACAAGAGCGAACGCGCCATGATGAAAAAAATGTGGGGCGCACTCGATGGGCTACACCCAATCGCTGGCGTGATCCGCAACCTCGGCGATGTCACAACCGCTGACGCTGCCATGGCCATCGATAGACTACTCCACTACGATCTGGTCACAATGCCGCAAGTAGATCTCAATGGACCACTATCCAAGTTTCAACAATTGGTCAAGCGCATCACAGAAACTATCACCGTGCAAAGATCAGAAGCCTTTTTACGGCTCAGCCTGCGTGACACACTTGGGTATTCCGGACGAGCGAGGGTTTTTATACTCTCTCGCAATGCGGATGTTGGCGTGGATATGGCTGCAGCTCGTTCTGCCGGCACCAGTCTTTCGCAAGTACTGCAGGACATCGAAGATTGGCAGGTCAAATATATAGAGTACGCATCGCAAGAACTCGACCGTAATCAATTGATGAGCATCATCCGTGAAGTGCATAAGGGCTGAGGAAAACAAAAAATGTCAAATATACAAAAAAGCTGCATGGCAGCGCTGGCCCTAGTCTCTATGATGTCGGCCATGCCAAAAACCCTCGCTCAAGCCCCTGCTCAACTGGTCGAGCCGATCAAGCAAGAGCGCCAGACTATCGATGCTTTTCCTCTACCAGCGATAAAAATTGCAGCAGCAGCTAATCCACGCCTGTCCAAGAGCGACCAGGCTCTGCTTTCTCGCGATGATTGCGCATTTGTCCGCAAAGCCCTGGCCAGCAATCCTATGCTTGGTGATGATATACGCGATCAACTAGTCCAGGACAGCGATCAAATGGTGATCGATGCTCTGCTGTCTGCCCAAAAGCTACCCGCGGCTCCTGCCTTGCATAAGCTCCTGGCACAAGCCCAGCCGAGAGTACGCGAAGCCCTGGCGCAAAATTCTTCCACGCCGCAGTCTATTTTGACGGCACTAGGCCAGGGGCCTATCTTTACCGAATTTCTCCTGCTTTCTCTGGCAAAAAATCCATCCTCCCCGCCCGATCTTCTTTTGCGCCTGACCAAGATCGGCGACAGGCTCGTGCGGACATTTATGGCTCGTTCTAATAGACTGTCGCCAGCCACATGCGCGGCATTGGCTCAAGATGGCGATCTTGGCGTACGCTCAATGCTCGCAGCCAACGCGGCCTGCCCCCAAGACGTGCTCAACATGCTCGCCAAAGACAGCCATGCAGTGGTAAGAGAAGCCCTGGCTGGCAATCCAGCCATCAGTGCCGACTTGGCCGATCGTCTCAGCCAGGATGAAAGAACCGAAGTAAGGATGGCCGTTGCTCAAAATCAAAGGACTCAAGCGGCTACTCTGGATAGACTGGCCCAGGACAAAGTAGAAAGCATCAGGGCGCAAGCAGCAAATAGCCCTAATACCAATCTTGCCACACTGGCAAGACTCGCTAAAGATCAGGCGCCTAGCGGTCTGGTAAGGTGCGCTGTCGCTCTCAACCCTGCTATCGACGCTAATATCATCTCGACTCTGGTTAATGATGCCAGCAAAAGCCAAAATCTCGCTGTCGCGCAGATACTTGCAGCCAATCCAAAACTAGATGCCGGTCATAGGGATGCTTTTGTCGATCACGAATGTCCTTTGGTCAGGCTCAGCCTGGCAGGCAACCCTGCTTTAACGGCCCAAGAAGGTCTCAAATTGGCCAAAGACAAGGATGCTCGTGTAAGAGCGGCCATTGCTCGCAGCCAATCGCCCGCCGTCATGCAAGACGAGCCGATACAATCGATACTAGCTCAAGACAAGGATTCGCTGGTAAAGGAAGCCCTGGCGGTCAACCCCAAGATCGCGGCAAAGGCAGTATCGCTTTTGGTAGCAGAACCATCCATCAGCGTCCAGACCGCCCTGGCCAAAAATCCCAATCTTTCTGGTGAGACCCTGCTAAAACTGGCGCAGAGCGATTGCAACTCAGTCCGGACCGCCCTCATCAGACGACATGATTTGCCGGACGACGCACTCAGTCGCCTGACTGCCGCCGAAGAAGTCAAATTTATCCTGGCCCAGACGGCACAGACTCGAGGACCAGTACTGGATACCCTGGCCAAGGATGATGATGCAGGACTGCGTACCATCGTCGCTCTGCATCCAAATCTACCCATCCAGGCTCTTGCTCGTCTTGCCAAAGACGAGAGCCAATATGTAAGGGCGGCTGCAGCTGCCAGCACGCGTTCGGACAAGGATACTCTAGATCTTTTGGCTCGCGACCAAGAAGCCCTCGTCAGGGCTCGCACTGCTAGCAATACCAATACCCCGGCCGAGATACTCTCGCGCTTGGCCAGCGATACCAGCCCGGAGATCAGACGGGCTTGCGCCGGCAATACCTCGATCGGCGCAGACGACCTGCACCGGCTGGCTCAAGATGACACAACCTGGTTGACCCGATAGGAGACTATGCTTTGGACGAAGCCTCTAAACAAGCAGTATTGATCGATGCAGTCAGGACCCCAATCGGCAGATACGCAGGCGCTCTCAAGGATGTGCGCCCAGATGATCTCATGGCACATGCCATCAAACAATTGCTTTTGCGCAATCCAGGCGTACCGGTAGACCAAATAGAAGACGTTTTGGTAGGCTGCGCCAACCAGGCCGGTGAAGACAATCGCAACGTAGCGAGAATGGCGGTCCTGCTCGCGGGTTTGCCTGAGACAGTTGCTGGAGGCACGGTAAACAGACTATGCGGCTCAGGCTTGATGGCGGTCAATCAAGCAGTCAATGCCATCAAATGCGGTGAAGGTGATATTTATATAGCAGGTGGAGTCGAGTCGATGACCCGATCTCCTTTTGTGATGGGTAAGCCCGAAACTGCCTTTGGCCGCGGCGATACCAAATTGGTGGACACGACGCTGGGCTGGCGCTTTGTCAATAAAACACTGGCTAGCATGCATCATCCATACAGTATGGGCGAGACAGCCGAAAACGTAGCTCAAAAATTTGGCATTTCCCGTGAGGATCAGGATGCCTTTGCTTTGTCCAGCCAGCAAAAATACAAGGCCGCTCATGATGCCGGCAAATTTGCAGACGAGATAGTACCGGTCTCCATCCCTCAAAAAAAGGGCGATCCCAAAATAGTCGATTGCGACGAGCATCCCCGGCCGGAGACGACCATGGCCGATTTAGCCAAGCTCAAACCAGCCTTTGCCGAAGCCGGCAAAGGCTCAGTGACGGCAGGCAATGCAAGTGGTATCAATGACGGTGCCAGCGCCGTCCTCATCACCAGCATGGCCAGGGCCAAGCAATTGGGCCTAAAACCCATGGCAAAATTTGTCTCTGGCGCTGTTGCCGGAGTCGATCCAGCCATCATGGGCATAGGTCCCGTACCAGCGACCCGCAAGGCTCTCCAGCGAGCAAATCTGTCGATCTCCGACATCGATCTCATCGAGCTCAACGAAGCCTTTGCCGTGCAGGTACTCGCTTGTGTCCGCCAGCTCGAGATCGACTTGAACAAAGTCAATGTCAATGGCGGCTCCATTGCTCTCGGTCACCCGCTTGGTGCAAGCGGTGCACGCATTTTGACGACACTGGTACACGAAATGCATCGTAGCAAGGCCAAACTCGGTCTGGCTACCATGTGTATAGGAGTTGGACAGGGCGTAGCGACAATCATCGAATCGGTTTAGGTGCATTTAGGTTTATTTCAATGGCACAGACAAGCACTTTTCGCTTTCTCCAGTTTTCCGACGTCTTGCTCGACAGCAAGTTGACGCATGCTGGCTCCAGCCCGGGTGGTTGGGCCCCGGGCAATAGAGCCCTGCCCAGGCAAGAAAGAGCCGATCGTGCCCGCGAAATACTTGAGGCCACCATCAATGCCTTTAGTCTAGCGGCGCAAGAAAACGTCGACGCTGTCCTCATCCCTGGCGGTCTCTGGGATAACGTGACAGTGACGGCTTTTACAGTCAACACCATAATCGAGGCGGCGGCTTCTCTCTCGCACATACCCATCTATATTGCTCCCGGTCACCGCGATTTCTTCAGCCGTTCTTCCCTCTACTCCAACGATATGCTCGAGGCCCGCGCTCTCAAGATTTGGCCTGACAATGTACATATTTTTTCTCATGAACATTTCACCTGCCATCCTCATCCCACCCGCGATGATGTGGCCTTTACTGGTCGGGCTTTTAGCAAAAACTCCCGTCGCACCGAACGCATTTTGTCTAGCCAACTGCCACGCTCCAACAACGCCAATGCCTTGATCCACATAGGCGTGTTTGCAGGTACGCTCGAAAGCCATCCTTCGCATCTGGCCATTCTCAATTCGCAGCAAGTACAAAAACCAGCTATTTATCCATTTTCCGAAAGCGAACTTGCAAGCCAAGGGCTCACTTATTCGGCTGTCGGCCATCTTAAAGAGGCTTTTCAGATCACCGATGAAAACGATCGTTTGATCGGTGCTTATTCGGGCTGCCTGGCCGGTGGCACATTCGAAGAGCAAGGCGAACGTTTTGCCATCCTCGGCCAGATCGAGGTGGATGCAGATGATCCGCACAATCCACGCATCGAACTCTATCCCCAGCAACTCGATCCTCGCCGCATGATGCTCGTCACTGTCGATGTCTCCGGCCTCGACGATCAAGACATAGCAAGCGAGGTGCTCGCTGCTCTCGAAGAGGCAGGCATAAATATCGAAGCCGATATTATCACGGTCAATATCGAAGGGCGCCATAAACCAGGAGCAAATCCACGCGAGACCATCGAGTCCATGTCGCGGGATTTTTACTATCTGCAAGTTTGCGATAATACCCGTCCGGATTATCTGGCAGAAAGAATGGATGAAAGAACCACCGAATGGAAGTTTATCGAATCTCTTTTGGAGATGAAGACCAGGGTGGAAATGCAAAAGGGTGTGCCACTAGGCTCCGATTCTCTTGCTGGGGTGCCAGGTGCTGACCTCTCTGGCAGGACCATCGAAGATGCACTTTATTATGGTCTGGATAGTCTGAAGCAAAAAAAGGTAACAGTAAAAAATGTGGGTTGAGCGCGTCGAACTTACCAGCTTTGGCGCCATAACAGGCGAATCCATCCTCTTTGCGCAGGATAAGGTCAATCTCGTAGTCGAACCCAACGAATACGGCAAGAGCACTATGGCTACCGCTATCTGGGCCATACTCTTCGACTTTCCCCTCACCGAAAACTGGCAGGATCCCAAAAGACTATCAAACAAAGAAGCGCGCCGCCCCAAGCACAACTCAGTCTATGCCGCTCGCATGGACGTTAATACAGAGCTATCCTTTGCTCGACGCATCACCATCGTCAGGGACTTTAACGGGCAGCGATTTAAAGTATTTGACCGCGACAAAAAAGGGCTCGAGATCACCGACGAGTTTGTCGGACCAGAGGGCCAGGACGAGCTAGGCTTCAGACTCACGGGCATGACCCGTGAATTGTTTCTGGCGACCTGCTTCATTGGTCAGCGAGAACTAGAAGAACACGCCGTCGGTGGAGCATCGGACCTTGCCGGGCTAGTGCAATCCATCGCTGACTCATCAGGCACGTCTAGCACCGCCGGCCAGGCCATAAAACTCTTGACCGAAGCAGCCGAGACCACCCTCTACGGGTCTCAGGATGAGCGTCGAGTCAAACTGGACATCCTAGTCCGCGATCTAGAGCTCAGTCGGCAGGACCTGCTCAACAAGATCAGGGCTTACGAGAGAGACCGTCAAGACGTTGCGGCGTCCTTTGATCGATTGATGATCATCAACAAGGTACTGGGTGCATCTAGCGCTCCGGCAGATACTTCTGATCTAGAGACTGCTCAAGCCAGACTCGATTTGGCCAGGTCATTTTTGGCTCGCAAGATCGATCTAGAAAGACAGATGTCTCAATCAAGACCGCGGCTTGAGTCAGTGGCTCTCAATCCCGAAATGCGCAGACCTCTGCTCGATCTTTTTGAGCGCCGCAGAAACAAGCAGGCAGAGATCGTCGCCTTTGAAAAAGGCGGCACGCCAGATGCATCGCACTTTGAAAGCTTGCGTCAGGAGCTCAAATCAGGTTTTCCTGAGATCCAGACCTTTACCCAAGAAGAAGCGCAACGCATCAGTGGTCTGGCCACCTCGTTGACGGCAGCCGAAGACGAATTGACTGGACTCTTGGACCGCCGAATGCAGGAAAAAAACCGGCTTGTCAAAGAAGCCGGCTCCGAAGAAGCCATCGATAAATTGCGTCGATCGCTCAAGACCATCGAAGGTGAAGGCATGGATAATGCTCGCACCTATAGCTCGTTGATACAGGCCTTTCAAGAACAGCTCAAGGATGGGGAAAACCATCTGCACCGCACGCGCGCAGCACGCAGAGCATTGGTTTTGAGGCGAGACGAAGAAATTAAGAAACGTCGCAGTGGCGCCATCATCCTTGGTGTCATTTCGGTGATCGCAATCATTGCCGGACTGGTCATGCTCTTTGCCGCCAAGCTCACCGGGGCTCTGGCCTTCATACCGCCCATGATCATGCTCTTGGGACTTGCTGGTGTCGGCGGAGTAGCGGTCATTGCATTTCCTGTCTTTCGTCAGGATCTTATTTTGCGTGGCGATTTTGCCGTCGTGGATGCCGATGTACAAAGACTCACCGGCAATTGCGAAGACAATATCAACAAGATCAATGCTCTAGAGATAAAGCTGGACAATCTTGCACGCAAGGTCGGCATGGCCAACAAAGACGAGCTATTGGCGCGACTGGACGAGTTTGGCGCCCATGCTAGCAAAATGAAGCAGCTCGATGTGCTTGAGGGGATGATCGAACAAAAAGAGCAGACTCTCAGCCGTCTCAGAGCAGACCTGCAGCGTTTTTTGGCCAAGGCCGGACGCAATGACATGGATATCGTCGGTAGGACCGCGCACACCCTGGCCAAGGCCATTTCACATTACCAAAGAGAAGTGGTGGACATCGACCGAGAGGCCAGAGAATCAAATGAAGCAGAAGCAAAACTGGAAAAATTGCGCGAAGACCTGATCGACGCCGAACAAGCCCTCTCAAATTTGTTGGACAAGATGGGCATAGAGCACGACCGTTATGATGAAAACAAACTGGATGCTCTCGAATTGGAGCTAGCTGCAGCTCAGGATGGTCAAATCGATCTATCCAGCTTTGGGCGAGAGGGTGACGATCAACAACTGTCGCTGACTCTGGAGCAATTGCAACAGCAAGTCATGGACACATTTGCCCAGCAAGGCCGCTCAAGCACCGATTTATCAGTGTTTACCGGCCTGCCTCAGATCTGCAAAGAGCTCGAGGATCAAGTCTCTAGACTGCGCGCAGAAATTGATCTCAATAAGTCTCAATCACAATCGGCAAGTGCTGCCGAAGGCGATATGCGCCGCGAGCGCGAAGAGCTACTCGTACGCATCAGGACTCTCTCTACAGCTTGCGACGACAATTATCTAGCCTGTCTCGAAGACCTCGACCTGACAGAGTTTAGATTGCAATCAGCCAAGCGCGCCAAACTAGCACTCGAGCTTGCCAGAGACACTCTCGCCCGCATCAGCGGTGAAAACTACCAGGACTGGGCGAGCAAGCTTAATCGCACCGGTTCTGAGCTCTTGAATAAATTGGGTCTCGACTATGACGAGATCAGGTTTGACGATGAGCTTTCGCTGATTGCGCGACGTAAGTCAGACAATCAAGAGTTTGATGCTCAAGAGATCATGTCCAGGCTCTCGATCGGTACAAAAGAGCAATTGCACTGGGTCGCACGTCTGATCGTCGCGCGCTATCTGTCAGCCGAGCACAACCTGCCTATCATAATGGATGAGCCCTTTTCAGAAGCCGATGACGAGCGCTTTCTCAAGATGATGCGTTTTTTGGTCGAAAATGTGGCCAAAGATCATCAGATCATCTTGTTTAGCTGTCACAAGCAAAGACATGCCTGGCTCAGATCACAGCTCGAAGAAGCAGAGAAAGGACGTCTGCTCTTTTGCCGACGCCAAAAATAGGTCACAAGACCGATGGGCCGCAAGCATTCACTCTGGCATCATTAAAGACATGGGCCTCGCATCCCCTAGGCGAGCGAACATGCTGTACATGCAATAAATGAGATGTAAGAGTTTTCCACCCAGCAGAAGAAGCGCATTGCAAAATGCGTTTCTTTTGCTATCTAGCTCTATGCCTTTGGTTCTTGATTTAGGACCGGCTCTCTTGGTGGCAGCTTGTCGCCAGTGAGTGCAGAGAGAGCCTCCATTACCTGCCAGGTCACGGCATCCAGGTCGGGACCTGGCATGATCGGTTTGCCGATGCGTACCAAGAGCTTTTTAGTCTTGTCGTCCGAGCCGATTATGCCGACGGGCAGGATCGGACTATTGGTCGCCTTGGCAAAATAAGCGCAGCCTTTTTGCGGTGGCCCCATTTGACCAGGGATCTTGCTGCGTGTTCCTTCGATAAACATCCCCATGGACCAGCCAGTCTTCATTACTTGCTTGATAAAACGGAGAGTGGCAAGCTCTGGTTTTTCACGATTGATCGGTATGGCTCCAAGGGCGTCTAAAAGACCACCAAAAAACTTGTTTTCCCAGAGTTCTTTTTTGGCCATAAAAAGCATGTGTCTTTGAGTGGCGCTGGTCAAGATAGGAGGATCGAGAAAGGAGCGGTGATTGCCGCAGATAATGAGAGAGCCTTCGGCAGGTATGTTTTCGCGCCCTTCGACAGTCAAGCCACCGCGTTTGCGATAGACCCAACCATAGATGTCGTTGCCTACGAAGAGTTGAAATCTTATGCGTCCAGGCGAAAACCTGCTGGCGTCAAGTTCGCCGACCTTTGACCATTGCCACATAAAGCCGCCTTACAGAGGTTTGGCCGCTACGGGCTTGGGCAGAGAGATGCGAACGATACTATTGTCCTCTTGTTGGCTGACAAAGAGATTGCCAGCCTTATCCAGAGCTAGATAATATGGCCGCTTAAAATTGGTAGCGATCAGAGTAGAAACGCCGGCTGGGGAAATACGCACTACTGTATTGCTGTGATAGTTGGCGACATAAACATTGCCAAAATCGTCACACACCAATCCGATTGGTCCTCTGAGAGTGGTACCAGCCGAAAACTGCATCCTTGTACCATCGGTGGAGATACGATCGATGGTATTTTTTTCAAAGTTTGCCACATAGAGATTGCCCATCTTGTCGAAGGTCAGACCAGAAGGAGCGTAAAAATTGGTGGCGATAACTCTTGCCTGCGCATTTGCCAGGACTGCTACTGGTCCACCGCTGGCCGGTGGTGTGGATACTGGCAGTTTAGCCTGCTGGGGCGGTGCCTGATAAGCCTGCTGAGGCGGTACCTGATAGGCCTGCTGGGGTGGTGCCTGATAGGCCTGCTGGGGTGGTGCCTGATAGGCCTGCTGGGGCGGTGTCTGATAGGCTTGCTGGGGCGGTGCCTGATAGGCTTGTTGAGGCGGTGCCTGATAAGCTTGCTGGGGCGGTGCCTGATAGGTCTGGGGCAATGGCTGAGCGCCTGCCATATTTAGCTGAGCATTGCCATCGGTGCCCAGAGGCTGAGTATTGAGCGCAGTGGGAGCTGGATTGGCATTGGGGTTGTTAGCCCCATAGTTGTAGCTCGGCGCGGCCACAGTGGCACCTGCGACTTGCTGATCGCAGATCTGCATACGCTTTTGCGCATCAGGAAAATGCGAGCTGGTAGGGGCGATAAAGGCAAAATGTGTCTTGGCCTCGGCAGCCCGTCCCATGTCCATCAATGCCAGCCCCATTTGATAATGAGCATCGGGATCGGTGGACTTCATGCGCAAGACTTCCTGAAAGCGCGCTATGGCCTCTTTATTGCGCTTTTGGCTCTGATAAAGAACGCCGAGATTGTACTGAGCATCGGTGAGATTGGGATCGAGATCGGTCGCCCGTCTAAAAAAGACGATAGCCGCATCAAGACTCTGGTTTTTGTAAGCTGTAAGACCCAGGTTATACATACCAATGGCTTGCTGGGCGTTGCTTTGACCATTAGCTTGCATGCCTGATGCGGCCTTGTCCAAAGCCGAAGCTTGCGCTTGTGCTGACGAATAGATGCCACAACCGATACTGAGGGCGGTGGCCAGGACAGCTTCAAAAACTAAAATAGGACTCTGGGGTCTATTTTTCCAGGTCATCCGCAAATTTCTCCTCAAATGCCAAGCGCGCTTGTTAAAAACGCATAATAATGAGAGTTCTGGGTATAACAAATAGTCAATAGCAGTCTATTTAATACCAGCTCCGATTTTTTGTGATTCTAGCAAGTTCTGGATAAATAAAAATTGGAATAAATAAGGCAATCGGGGCGATCAATATGAGAACAATGGGACATATCATCACTTCGGCTGGCGTAGGTTGCGCCAGCTTTTTAGTCTATCGGTCTCCCAAGGCGGCTTTTGCTAGCTTTTTTGCTGGTTTTCTCATCGATCTCGATCATATCGTCGACTATGTGGGCGCCCACGGCTGGAGGTTTCACTGGGGGCGCTTCAATGAGGCGGCTCACGAAAAATACTCTGGCAAGCTTTTTCTACCTCTGCACTCTTTCGAATTACTCGCTCTATTCTTTTTATTGTTTAAGGGCAAGCAAAGACAGCCTTATCGAGTGAGCATCAGCCTTTCCATCCTGACCCATCTTTTGCTCGACCAAAAGTGCAATCCATCCAGGACAGCCGGCACATATTTTCTTGCGCATCGCATCCGCAAAAAGTTTAACGCCGATCAACTTCTCAAAAAGCAATAAAAAACGGCCTCTCGCAAGAGAGGCCGTTTTTATTATCTAGGCTGTGTCATCTAGGCTGGGACATTAAAAGACCCCTCGCCAATAGGCGGATAGATGTCTTCTTCTTCCTCTTCTTCTTCCGGAGCCTGGTGATGGCCTTGGAAGCCAGTACCGGCAGGGATCAGACGGCCGATGATCACGTTTTCTTTCAAGCCACGCAACCAGTCTTTCTTACCTTCGACTGCAGCTTCCGTCAGGATACGGGTTGTTTCCTGGAATGATGCAGCGGAGATAAAGGACTCGGTATTGAGCGAAGCCTTGGTGATACCTAACAGTACATCGGTATAGGTTGCACCTTCGAGACCTTGCTTAGCGGCCTTCTCGTTTTCAATATCGAGCTGGAAGCGCTCCATGAGCTCGCCCGGCAACATGATGGTATCGTGCGGATCGTCAACGCGTACCTTGCGGGTCATTTGACGAACGATCACTTCGATGTGCTTGTCGGCGATCTCTACGCCTTGCGAACGGTATACGGACTGTACTTCGTCTACGAGAAACTTTTGTGCAGCCTCGACACCGCGCAGACGTACTATATCGTGCGGATTGGGCGGTCCGTCGGTGAGAGCCGTACCGAGGGTGATGCTATCTCCATCTTCGGGCAGGACATTGAGTCCTGCAGGGATGATGATTTCTTCTTCGGTACCGTCGCCAAATACGATGTACAGCCTGGTCAAGTCGTCTTCTTTGACGATCTTGGCGGTGCCTTCGCGTTCGGCGAGTATGGCTGATTCCTTGGGTTTACGACCTTCGAGCAATTCTTCGACCCGTGGCAGACCCTGGACGATATCCCCAGTCTTTTGTCTTTCAAAGATCAGGGTAGCGAGCAGATCACCACGCTGAACGAGCGAACCATCATCGCATTGCAGCTGGGTGTTGACCGAGATCAGATAAGGACGACCACGTCTGATCACCACGTCTCCACCTTCGGCAGATACGATCTGACCTGAGCAAGCTGCTGTAGAAGACTTGCTGAGGGGATCGCCGGTTCTGATCAAGTCGCCTTCTTTGACAGAGGCAGTGCCCTTGATCTTTTGATGAGTCTGTTGCTCTTCGGTGATCAAGAGGATACGGCGCTCGTCATTCTTGGACAACTGCACGCGAGCATCGGTCCTGGTCAACACCTGCGTGGTGGCGACAGGTGATTTAGCATCGATGATCTGACCGTGCTCGACGGCAAGCAAGGTGACGTTGAGATCTTGTTCGCGACGCAAGAGTATGTTTTCTTGGACAACGATATTGAGCTCTTCGCCGACTTCGACGATACCCTTGAGGATCTGCAGGTGGCCTTGCATTTGCAAGACCAGACTGGTCCTGGTCAATTGTGCACCCTGGAGATTGCGGACTTTTTCGCGATCTCTAAAGAGCAATTGAGTGACCGAACGCATGGAGATCTTGTCGTCAGTAGCCTTGTGCTTAAACTTGGTTTCTCTAGGCTCGATCCAGTACTCTTCGACAGGTCTGACGAGAGCATAGGTGGAGCCATCTTCTTTTTCAAAGAAGGACACCATCTTGCGATCCTTGTAGGACTTGCCTGCGACGATCTCGGTACCGGGCTCGACGATCTGACCTTCGGGCACCAGTACATCCGAAGGATCGGTGATCGGCAAGAGCTCGCCGGGACGCACGATTACTTCGTGGATGATGTCATTGTCGGCGATGATCTCGGCTATACCTTCCATATGAGCAAAGACGTCTTTGACGACTTCTTGGCCAGCCTGCACGAGGTCACCGGTCTCGGACATCTTGAGCGATGAGTCCTTGGAGATAAAGTGCACTTCTTCGGGGATAAAAAGCACCTTACCGGCCTTGGTCACCACGCGACGATCGTCGATCTCGACTCCGTCATAAATGATCTCGCCGCCGCAAGATACGGCATTGATACCATCATCTACGAGTTCGGCAATGATCTTGCCGTTTTCGACGACTTCTTCGTTGACTACTTTGATGGCATAAGTCTCTTTGGTCTTAGCGACTTTCCAGAGATTGCCTTTTTGACCGGGCTCCAATTTTGCATTTGCAGCACCGACCGAAGCAATAATGACGTTGATGTCTTTACCCTTGACCAATCTGGTCTGAGTCTTGTTCTTGCCGACCTTGACGGTCTCTGTCTCGATCTCGCTACCAAAGCGGACTTCGCCACCATGTTCGGAGAGGATCTGGATCTCGGCCAATACATCCAGGGCATTGACGTCTTGTCCGTCTTTGACCACTACATGAGAGCCAGAAGGCAGGTTGTATACGTCGCCTTCGAGTACCCAGATGATACCGGAACGGTTGGCAGTACGTGAGATATTGCCCTGACGATCACGCTTCTCATCTGATTGGAAGCCAGCAAACTGGATACGTCCGGAAATATCAGCGGTGATGTCCTTGGTCGCACGCTCTGTGAGATTTTTCTTGGCGCCCGGCGGATCGTATTCGCCGAGGAGCTGACCGGAGGTGACTTCGGCACCATTGGCCACCATCATCAGTGTGCCTGTAGGGATATTGATCGAATGCTCCTTATCCCCGGAGATCTTGAGCACGCCGTCACGAGTGGTCTGGTCGATGACATCGCCATAAGCAGTACGGATAGAACGGCTCTGGATCTTGTAGGACACAGTGCCTTTGGCTGGTGCCTTGACCTGGGTACGGCTCTTGCCACCGGATACAGCGCCACCAGTGTGGAATGTACGCATGGTGAGCTGTGTACCAGGTTCACCGATGGATTGTGCAGCGATGATCCCGATGGCTTCGCCCTGATCCACCACTCTGTTATTGGTGAGGGACCAGCCGTAGCATTTTTGGCATACGCCATATTGGCTGTCGCAGGTCAGGGGGCTTCTTACGCGGACCTTCTTGGGTTTTTGTAGAGCTGCATCGATCGCGGCTGCCATCTGTCTGTTGCAGAGCTCGCCAACGCGACCCATGACTTCGCCGGTCTCAGGATTGACCACATCCTGTGCAAGGGTGCGACCAAAGAGACGCTCGGACAATTTGACCATGTCCTTGTCGCCTTCGGAGATGGGTTGCATCTCGATATAACGACTGGTATTGCAATCCGGCTCACGCACGATGACGTCTTGAGCGACGTCCACGAGACGACGGGTGAGGTAACCCGAGTCGGCTGTCTTGAGCGCTGTATCTACGAGACCCTTTCTAGCTCCGTAACTCGAGATGATGTACTCGGTAACGTTGAGACCTTCACGAAAGTTGGCTTTGATAGGCAAATCGATGATCTGACCTTGAGAGTCAGCCATCAAGCCCCGCATGCCGACGAGCTGACGGACCTGGGAGATATTACCTCTAGCTCCAGAGAAAGCCATCATATAGACGGGATTGAGGCGGTCAAAGTTGTCTACGACTTCTTTTGTAAGAGCATCAGTGGTGGCAGACCAGGTATCGATAACCTTGTTATAGCGTTCTACTTCGGTAATATCGCCACGTTCGTATCGACGTTGAGCTTCTTCGATTTCTTTTTCGGCAGCAGAGATGAGGCCGCGCTTGGATTCGGGCACATCCAGGTCATCGATGGAGATCGTGACACCGGCTCTGGTGGCGTATTTAAAACCGAGGTTTTTGAGAGAGTTGGCCAGATCGGCCGTTCCTGCAGTACCAAAACGTTCATAAACGTCGGCAAGCAGGGCACCCAATTTTTTCTTATCAACGATGGTGTTGATGTATTCCATTGTCTTCTTGTTATCGTTGACCATTTTTCCCTCTTTTAATTAGCGAGCTGCATTAGCTGCGCCGACAGCTTCTCTGACCGTCTCGTTGAAAATGATTCTGCCTGGAGTCGTATAGATCATCTGACCGTCAAAATCGCGCACATGGATCTTGGCGTGGAGATCGAGGATGCCGGCTTCGAAGGCTGCTCTAGCATCAGCCAGAGAGACGAAACGCATACCAGCACCACGGCAGATGCTCGGGTCTTCGCCGCCTGGCTTTTCGATGGTGAGGTAGTAGATACCGAGCACCATGTCTTGCGAAGGCGTGATGGTAGGTCGACCAGTCGCCGGCAACAAAGTATTGTTGGAGGCGAGCATCAGCATGTGGGCTTCGGCCTGGGCCTCTACAGATAGAGGTACGTGGACGGCCATCTGGTCACCGTCAAAGTCGGCGTTAAAGGCCGAGCATACGAGCGGGTGGAGCTGGATGGCGCGGCCTTCAACCAGGACGGGCTCAAATGCCTGGATACCAAGTCTGTGCAGCGTAGGGGCGCGGTTGAGCAGTACAGGGTGTCCCTGGATCACTTCTTCCAGGATTTCCCAGACGATAGCCGAGCCTTTTTCGATTTGCTTCTTAGCAGACTTGATGTTTTGAACAATCTGACGCTCGATCAGTTTGTTGATGACAAAGGGTTTGAATAGCTCCAGAGCCATTTCTCTTGGCAGACCGCACTGGTGCAACTTGAGAGTAGGACCAACGACGATGACCGAACGTCCCGAGTAGTCGACACGTTTGCCGAGGAGGTTTTGACGGAATCTCCCTTGCTTGCCCTCGATGATGTTGGAGAGGGACTTGAGCGGACGATTGTTGGGACCTACTACCACACGGCCTCTGCGACCGTTGTCGATCAGTGCGTCGACTGCCTCTTGCAACATACGCTTTTCGTTACGCACGATGATTTCGGGAGCACCCATCTCGAGCAGTCTTGCAAGACGGTTGTTACGGTTGATCACGCGGCGATAGAGATCGTTGAGGTCGCTAGTGGCAAAGCGGCCGCCATCCAATTGCACCATGGGACGCAGATCGGGAGGGGTGACCGGCAGATTATCAAGGATGACCCAGGTCGGATCTGTGTGCGAGGACAAGAGTGCTTCGACTAGACGCAATCTCTTGATGATCTTGGCACGTTTTTGCTGTGAGCCGCCGGATCCGGCCAGCTCATCGCGCAGAGCCTTGGAGAGGTCTTTCAAACCTGGCAATTCGAGTAGACGACCACGCTCTTCTTTGGTATCGGGGCGCTCGTACACTGGAGCAGCGAGATCGTGCAACAGTTGTTTGATGGCCTCGGCACCGATGCCGACGTCAAACTGCATATTGGGATCTTCGAGAAGCTTTTCGTATTCGTCTTCGGCTAGCAACTGGTTTTTGTGCAGATCGGGCGAGTTGCCTGCATTGGTCACGATATAGGCGTTAAAGTACACCACTTGCTCGAGATCGCGCAAAGGCAGATCAAGCAAGAGACCAATGTAGCTTGGTATACCCTTGAGAAACCAGATATGTGTAACGGGGCTAGCGAGTTTGATGTGGCCCATTCTGTGACGACGGACCTTGGAGTCGGTCACTTCGACGCCGCAACGTTCGCAGGTGATGCCTCTGTGGCGTACACGTTTGTACTTGCCGCAATAGCATTCCCAGTCTTTGGATGGTCCAAAGATTCTTTCGCAGAACAAACCGTCTTTTTCAGGTTTGAGGGTTCTGTAATTGATGGTTTCGGGCTTGGTCACTTCACCGTGCGACCAGCTCAAGATACGCTCAGGAGAAGCGATACCGATCTTGATGTAGTCAAACCTGTCGATACTTGTAGGCATTTTGGCTGACAGTCCTCCGTCCTTGATTGCCTGTTGCAATGCTGTGCATTAAGAAAGCGATCGAGAGCATCCGAGGCTCTCGATCGCCTCTATCATTTTTTATTCGTCAGCGCTTCCGCTCTCGTATTCGTCGGCATCGGAATCATCCGAGACGAGCTCTTCGTTTTGAGCGGCAGCGGCTGCAGCCGAAAGGCCGCCTCCGAGGGCCTTGGTGAGAGTTTCACCAAGCATGTCGCTCATTACACTCATCCCATCCGGCAATACGCCGCCGTCAAATTCGCCGCCGTCGCCATCAGCTACAGCAACGGAGCCTGCACTACTGGCGGTGCGGCCAAGTTCGGCCAGTTCGGATTCGAGACCGATTTCGCCAAATGGGCTCATGCGTCTCATACCGCGAGGTCTGACTTCTTCGACTTCGGTCATCAGATCGACTTCGATTTCGGCGCCTTCACGTGTACGTTTGGCGACCGATACGTCCAGACCGATCGACTGGAGCTCGCGAACAAGCACCTTGAACGACTCGGGAATACCAGGACGTCTGAGGTTTTCACCTTTGACGATGGATTCGTAGGCCTTGGAACGACCATTTACGTCATCGGACTTGATGGTTAGCATCTCTTGCAAGCTGTAGCCTGCTCCGAATGCTTCCAGAGCCCAGCATTCCATTTCTCCTAGACGCTGACCACCAAACTGGGCTTTACCACCCAGAGGCTGCTGCGTGACCAGAGAGTACGGGCCTGTCGATCTAGCATGGATCTTGTCGTCGACCAGGTGGACGAGCTTCATCATGTAGATCTTGCCGACCGAGACTGGATTGTCGAAAGGATCGCCGGTGCGTCCATCGCAGAGAATGACCTTGCCGTCGTCTCCGACCCATTCAAAGTCGCCCATCTTTTTGCCCTTTTGCACTTCGTTGTGCACGGTAAAGGACGAGGCTTCTTTTTGGAACATTTCGTCGAAAGGCGGTACTTCGTAACGCTGATTGGTGAGCCATGCGGCCAGACCGAGCAGAGTTTCGAATGTTTGACCGACGTTCATACGGCTAGGTACGCCGAGCGGGTTGAGAACGATGTCCACAGGGGTACCATCAGGCAAGAACGGCATGTCTTCGATCGGAAGGATCTTGGCGACGATGCCCTTGTTGCCGTGACGACCTGCGACTTTGTCGCCGACCGAGATCTTACGTTTTTGAGCGATATAGACACGTACGACCTTGTTTGCTACAGGAGGCAGTTCGTCTCCTTTTTCGCGATCAAAGACTTTGACGTCTACAACGCGTCCGCCTTCGCCATGCGGGACACGCAAGGAGTTGTCGCGGACATCACGAGCTTTTTCACCAAAGATCGCTCTCAAGAGCTTTTCTTCGGGGGGGTGCTCGGACTCGCCTTTGGGCGTGATCTTGCCTACGAGGATATCGTCAGGATAGACACGTGAACCAATGCGCACGATACCGGACTCGTCCAGGTGGCGCAGCGACTCTTCGGAGACATTGGGCACTTCTCGAGTGATTTCTTCCGGGCCCAGCTTGGTCGAACGAGCATCGATCTCGAGTTTTTCGATGTGGATCGAAGTCAATACATCGTCATATACCAGTCTGCGGCTCAAGAGGATGGCGTCTTCAAAGTTGTAGCCTTCCCAGGGCATAAATGCCACGACCAGGTTGCGACCGACCGACAACTCACCGCTGTTGGTGGCGGCACCATCGGCGATGACATCGCCAGGTTTGACATTGTCACCGACGCGTACGATTGGCTTCTGGTTGAGACAGGTATCCTGGTTGGACCGCTGAAATTTGGAGAGCTTGTACTTGACTAGACGCTTGTCCTTGGTGCGCACATGGATGCTAGTGGCCGATACGTATTCGACCTTGCCGTCAACGTCAGCCACGATCACCATGCCCGAATCTCGAGCAGATTGGCGCTCGATACCTGTGGTGACCAAGGGACGCTCAGTCTTGACCAGGGGCACCGATTGACGTTGCATGTTTGATCCCATCAGGGCTCTGTTTGCATCATCGTGCTCGAGGAAGGGGATCAATGCAGTACCTACCGACACGATCTGGATGGGGCTGACGCCCACATAGTCAACGTGATCGGGAGTGGTCTCGATAAACTCGGCCTTATAACGGACCGGTACGAGAGGGTTTGTAAAGTTACCGTCCTCTTCGACAGGTACATCGCCAGGAGCTACGCGATAACGATCTTCTTCATCTGCTGTCAGATAGTGGATTTCGTTGAGCACGACACCATTTTCGACTTTGCGATAAGGAGTCTCGATAAAGCCATAGGCATTAACGCGGGCATGGGTAGCCAATGAGCCGATCAGACCTGCGTTAGGACCTTCTGGGGTTTCTACCGGGCAGATACGACCGTAATGGCTGGGGTGGATGTCTCGAACTGCAAAGCCCGCACGCTCACGCGAAAGACCGCCAGGTCCCAGAGCTGATAGACGACGCTTGTGCGTCAACTCGGCCAGGGGATTGGTCTGGTCCATAAACTGAGACAATTGCGAGGAGCCAAAAAACTCTCTGATCGCAGCCACGAGAGGCTTGGTATTGAGCAGGTTGGCAGGGGTCAAGGTGTCTGCATCTTGCAAGGTCATACGCTCGCGTACGATCCTTTCGAGACGGGTCAGACCAATCCGGAACTGATTTTGCAAGAGTTCGCCTACCGACCTGATACGACGATTGCCGAGGTGGTCGATATCATCCACATGACCTTCGTCATAGTGGAGGCCGATCAGATAGTCGACCGATGCGATGATGTCCTCGCGGGACAAGGTACGCTGAGATTCGGGTACAGAAAGACCGAGCTTTTTGTTGAGCTTGTAGCGACCTACGCGACCGAGGTCGTAGCGCTTGTCATCAAAAAAGCGGCTATCGAGAATGCTCTGACCGCCAGCGACCGAAGGCGGGTCACCTGGGCGCAATTTGCGATAGACCTCTATAAGAGAATCTTCTCTGGTCTTATTGGCATCCTTGTCTAGAGTCTTTTTCAAAAACTCCTTATGACGGAATATCGACTCCATCTCCTGGTCGGAGTAACCGAGCGCACGCAAGAGGGTGGTCGCAGGCAATTTGCGATTTTTGTCGATCTTTACATAGATGATGTCGTTTACATCGGTCTCAAACTTGAGCCAAGCCCCACGGTTGGGGATCATGGTGGCAGAAAATGTCCGCTTACCATTGGTGTCGACTTCGCGCTTAAAGTAGATACCGGGACTACGTACGATCTGGGAGACGATAACACGCTCGGCACCGTTGATGATGAAGGTACCGCGATCGGTCATCATCGGGATGTCGCCGACGTAGATCTCTTGCTCTTTGATCTCGCCCATTTCTCTATTGACAAGACGCATCTGAATGCGGAGCTTCTTGGTGAAACTGGCGTCTAGCGCTCTAGCCTCATCAGGGGTTTTGGGTTTGTTAGGTTCGGTATGGTCCTCGAAATTGTAATTTGTCAAAAAATGCAATTCGAGTCTGCCGGTATAGTCCTTGATAGGACTAAAGGCTCTTAGCTCTTCGGCCAGGCCTTCTTCAATGAACCATTTAAACGAAGCTTTCTGAATCTCGGCAAGGTCAGGAAGATCAGCAATACGCGAGCTTCCAGCCCCGAAGGTTCGGACGCGCTCAGACAACTCTAAAGCCATCGGTTACCTCAGTAGTTTGTGGCTGTACTCATGCACGAATGCACATTGCCCCCAGGGCAAATGCAGGCACAGGGGAGCAAATATACGAATCCTTCTATATTACTGTCAATCTAAATGTATGGAATCGTGACAGAGTCAATAGAAAGGCAAGGCTATTTAAAACTTTCACATAAACCCCCTAAGGCTCATACTAACAGGACCGTACTCAATTAATAAAATTTCGCTAATGTCTTATCAATTTCTTAATGAAGATGAGACTTCGATAAGTTATGCAGATCTTCATAAAACATAAATATTTCATGCATTTTATCGGTCAGGTTTATGAGACTCGATCAGGCTTTTAAGAGAAATGCACCAGGCGTGACGCCGCTAATGGTGGCACAATTATCGGTTTCTCAAGGCGATAAAAATCGGTCCCAAGCGGCCTCATGACAACTTTTTGGGCCAAAGCGGGGGGCTTTACAAAGCTTTCAAACTTCTCATAATTAGAGTGTTGTGTGTGTGTGTTGTTTAGATTGGTCCTTGACCAATTTTTTTAAAAGACCCTAGAAAGTCGGTTCAAAAGTGAATTTCGATCCAGTCGCCGATGCGGCGGGCTCGCTGGCTCATGTCACGTCCAGCGGCTCGACCGATATGTCATCGGCCGACTCTGTTGTGCATCAAAATCAAAACTATGAGGATAGACATAAAGCGATGAATCAAGAAGTAAGCCGAGAGGCCTGGTTGGAGCAATTTGCCGGCTACCTGGAAGTTGAAAGGAATTATTCTTCGCACACGATCAGAGCCTATATGAATGACTTGAAGCAATTTATCGAGTCGGACAGCGAAACCCCGTCCATATCCCAGACTTCGCCCACAGATCAAGTGATCGAGGATAGCGAGAGCGGCACTGCATCTAGTGGCTGGCTCGCCGCTGAAGGTTTGCGCTCTTATATAAGACAGATCCAGGAGCAGTACTCTCGCCCCACAGTAGCGCGCAAGATCTCGGCAATCCGTACTTTTTGTCGCTATCTCCGCCGCGAACAACTGATAGACGAGGATCCCTCCAAACAAGTGCGCGGTCCCAAACTCACTCGTCAGTTGCCAGCATGCCTGGACAAAGAAGAAATCGTTCGCTTATTGATGTCACCGGACACCAATAGCGTGCTGGGAGTCCGGGATAGGGCACTGATGGAGGTCCTCTATGCCACCGGCATGCGGGTCAGTGAACTCTGCGGCTTGCGCGTACAAGACTACAATCAAGAAGCCATGGAAATGCGCGTACTGGGCAAGGGCAATAAAGAGCGAGTCGTCCTGCTCAATCAAGGAGCCCACAACTGGCTCAAAAAATATCTGAGCGAATACTGGACCAAGCTTGCCGAAGGCAGACAACCTCAGGGCGAACATCCTTTGTTTGTCTCGCGTCAAGCGACTCGTCTATCCAGTCGCTCTGTGCACCGCATCGTCATGAAGCATGCCGTCAAGGCAGGCATCAATAAGACGATCACCCCGCACACCCTGCGTCACACATTTGCTACGCATCTGCTCGAAGGCGGAGCGGATCTGAGAGTTGTACAAGACCTCCTCGGTCACACAACAATCAATACCACTCAGATCTATACACACGTCAGCCTGGATCGTCTGCGCCGCGTGTACACCAATTCGCATCCTCGCGCTTGATCTAGTTTTATAAGACTTTAAACAAGAGAGAGGGCTGACTCAACAACAGCTCTCTCTTTTGTTAAGTGCAGGCAAGAATTGAGCATAGATTTGTAGGGCGTTTATAATTACTGGGTTCAAATTACGAGCATAGGAAATATCCATGGCAAGGCGACGTTCGCAAGCCAGAAAACAGCATCAAGGTCGTCTGGCTCCTGCCAGGCTCTGGTTTAGGCGTATCGTTATGATCGGCCTGGTCGGTGGTGCCCTGGGCGGCGGCTTTGTCGGAGCATCGGTCTATAAGCACATGCAAGACATGCCGGATGTCTCCATGGTCGAACGCTACGAACCTATAGAAGCGATCCAGATCTTTGATCGTTTTGACCATCTGGTGTGTACAGTCGAGGGCGACGAAGACAGACGAGTAGTGCCTCTCAACCAGATCTCCACCAAGATGCAGCAGGCAATCCTTGCAGCCGAAGATCACCATTTTTACGAGCACAAGGGCATCAACCCTGTGAGTATTTTTCGTGCCACCATCGTCAATATGCAAGCTGGACACGTGCGCGAAGGCGGCTCGACTATCACTCAGCAATTGGCAAAAAATTTGTTTTTTGTCGACGCCGGCAGGACATACGATCGCAAACTAAAAGAAGCCTACACGGCCTGGGAACTCGAGAGACGCTATAGCAAAGAGCGTATCCTCAACATGTATCTCAACCAGGTTTATTTTGGCAACAACGCCTATGGCATAGAAAGAGCGGCTTCTAGATATTTTGACAAGTCTGCCAGCCAGCTCAATATTGGCGAATCAGCCTTCCTTGCCGGCCTGGTAAAAGCACCGTCGGAGCTCGGCGCTCCGCAAAATCGCAAAGTAGCAATAGAAAGACAAACCGAGATCATCGATAAGATGGTCGAATACGGCTATATCACCAAAGCCCAGGCAGATGAAGCAAAGGCCAAGCCACTGGTCTTTAAAAAGGGTATCAACCCGCTCCAGCAATATCCTTATTACATCAGCTACGTCTTGCAGCTATTGAGAGAAAGATTTAGCCAGGCCGAGATGCGCAGACAGGGACTCAGGGTCTATACCAATCTCGATCCGACAGCGCAGAAATTGGCCGAAAAATATCTCAACGAAGGCATCAAGAAGGCACCAAAGGGCGTCACTCAGGGTGCACTGGTATCGCTATCGGTGCGTGACGCCGAGGTCCTGGCACTGGTCGGCGGAGTGGGTGATTTTTGGAAGAATCAGTTTAATCGTGCCACCAATCCTCACACTGTAGGTTCTAGCTTCAAGCCTTTCGTTTACCTTACTGCTTTCATCAAAAACGTCCTGGCTCCCGATAGCACCATAGATGACACACCCCTGGTAATCAATCAACCCTGGGGGCTTCCAGCCTATGCTCCTAAAAACTTTGACCACAAGTTTTATGGCAAGATCACAGTAAGACGCGCTCTTGCTCTATCGCGCAACGTACCTGCCGTACGCATCGGCCAGATGGTGGGTATGGAAAGCGTCATAGAAACGGCCAGATTAGCAGGCATCACAGCCAAGCTAGACCCCAATCTTTCACTCGCTCTCGGCTCCTCTGCAGCCAGCCCGCTGGAGATGGCGGGCGCCTATGGTACCCTCGCTCGCTTTGGCATCTCGATCAAACCTCAAGTCTTGCGCAAAATCGAAAACAATCGGGGACAAATCATCGAAGTCTTTGAAGCCAAGACCGACAGAGCGTTCCAGGTCGAACCAGTAGCGCGAGTCGTAGACTGCATGCAAGATGTAGTCAAATGGGGCACGGGCACCAATGCCAAGCTCGCCGATCGACCAGTGGCAGGCAAAACAGGTACCGCCGATGAAGGCAAAGACATCTGGTTTATCGGCTTTACACCAGATATGGTGACAGCCGTCTGGGGTGGTAATGACGAAAACAAGCCCATATCAGGCCACAATGTCACTGGCGGCGTGATCATGGCCAAGATCTGGCACAACTACAATGAGGCCTATTACAAGGCTCGCCCCACTCCACCCGGCACATTCATGACCCCATCCCCCATCACGCCTGTCACTGAGGGTGAGGCAAAAAATGGAGCAAACGCCAGTGCTCCAGATGGTCAAGCACTAGATGCGCAGCAACCAGCCTTGGATCCTGCCAACAGCAACAATAGCAATAATTCGACTCAGACAGACGCCAAACCAGGCTTGAGCCAACCACAATCGCCACAAGTAGACTCTGGTGATGGCACACCTGTAGCGCCTTTGCCTGGCAACACCAATGGTGATGCGTCCGCACCGCCGGTAGCACCAGGGCCGACAAGCGCTCCGCAAGCCGCTCCTGCACCCGCCCCAGCACCTCCGGCCTATCCAGCACCACAGACCATGCCCAGCAAGGACGGCGCACAGTCAGGAGGCAGGCTTTATCCTTACAATCCACCTACTCTCTGGATGCCTATGGATGGGCAAGGCAAGGCCGGCAGTGGTAGATAGGCTGCTCCTCTCACCCGATATACCTGTCGCTCTGGCCCCCAGGCGCTCGCGCCCACTCTTATTGTGGAGCGTGGTCGCGACGATATCATTGACGATCATTTTTTTGCAGACTCGCTGCAATGGCAAGCGCAACTCCAATTTTTTCCTCAATAGTGATTCGGCATCTGTCGGAGCCTACGTCTTTATAGATGGCGCCATTTCAGGACAGGTCAAACGAGCCAACAATTCTGGCCTGTCGGGCGGTGCCTTTCGCTGTCATCTCAATAATGGCAGGCATTTACTAGAGGTTAGAAAGCCTGGCTATCGTACTTTTCAAAAGGCACTCGATTTTGAAGGCCAGGACTATCTCGGACTATGCCTCGAAAAATAGTTTTAATTTGATAAATAATCCTTTCGCTTGATTTCCCTTTGAGAGCTCTTGCGGTAAGCTTGGCACCATGACGAGCACTTATGACGATATCAAAACCAAGTTTGTAGATGGCCTACAACAAATAGGCCTCGAGCACGATAAATACGAGTGGGAGGAGCAGTTTAACTCTCCCTACGGCAAGACCTATACCAAAAACATGTGGTATTTTGCCGTACCATCCAGCGCCCTCAAAAAAAATGCCGTGGTCGCCAAAGAGATGCTCGGTCAACCGATAGTGGTAGGCCGCGATCAAAATGGCAAGGTCTTTGCCATGCGCGATATCTGTCCGCACCAGGCGGTAAAGCTATCAGCAGGTCATTTTGACGGTAAGCAATTGGAGTGCCCCTTTCATGGCTGGCGCTTTGACACGGCTGGAGCTTGCACAGAGATCCCGTCGCTCTGCAAAGATCAATCAATGCGCACTGAGTCGATCAAGACCAGGAGTTTTCCTGCTGCCGAGAGACTAGGTTCGGTCTGGGTCTACTTTGGCGCCAACAATCCAGATCCGGCGACCCTGCCAGAGATCCCTTATGCACCGGGACTCGATGGCATGAGCTTTAGCAAGACCACAACCACGCTCCAACTACCTCATCATATAGATTATGCCGTTGCGGCCCTCATAGACACAGCGCACGTGCCCTTTGTCCACAAATCGTGGTGGTGGCGCTCCGCCAAAAATCTAAAAGAAAAAGCCAAGACTTACGTCCCGGACGGCACCGGTTGGACTATGCTTAAGCATCAACCCAGCAAACATTCGATCGTTTTCAAATTGATCGGTGGCTTTATAGAGACCGAGATCAGCTTTAGATTGCCTGGTTGCCGCCGCGAATATATCAGCTGGGGCAACCGCACACTGATCGCTGGTATCACAACATTGACACCGATCGATGAGACGCACACAGAGCTCAATCACACGACATACTGGACTATCCCGGGCACAGCTTGGATCAAGCCCATCATCGACTATTTCGTCACGACCTTTTTGACTCAAGATAAAGATATGGCCGTGATGCAGCACCAGATCTTATCCAAGCACAGTCCACGCATCATCATGACGGTCAAGGATGCCGGCACGCCCGGACACTGGTATTTTCTCTGCAAAAAAGAATGGAACGAGGCTTACGAGCAAGGACGAGCTTTTATCAACCCGATAAAAGAAAAAATCCTGCGTTGGCGCACCTGACAAGCAATAAGATCGGGCATACGAAAACTCCTCGTAGAATCCCCCTTTTCCCCCTGAGGGCATGGCCTCATACTCTACCCTTGACAACGGCGCAGGGGGATTGTTTAGTCTATGGCAAGAAATCTAGACCATGAGACAGGAGCTGGGCTCGACCGCACCAATATTGCGGCATCCGCCATGCAAGGCGATGACGCGCTTATAAATAGACTCGATATGTCAAGCTCAGACATATCGCAAAGACGCAATAACGAAAATTTTAAACCAACTAATTACGATTTGCAGACTCTACATATACAAGAGGACAAGCAAAAGCCTGACGAGTTTGCCGCCCTCAAAGCAATGCCGATGGATAAGGTCGGCGATGGGCTAAAGGACCTGGCCAAGACAGTCGACAAGTTTGCTGCTGCCCCAGACAAGAGTGCAGCCTTTGAAAAGATGCAACCTCAGTTTATGGATGCCATACAAAAGACCCAATCGGACTATGGCCTGGCCGTCAGTCAAAATTGGGGTGACCTCAACATGGCCAGACGCGATATCATGCTCTCCAAGGGACCGGCCATGCAATTGGCAGCACAAGGACTCAACGAGCACATGCAAACCCTCTCACCCGAAGCTAGAGCCGCAACAACAGCTACCATGCAACTATTGAGCAAACCAGATCTCGATCCAAAATTAAAAGAAGGCCTGCGCAAAGAGCTCCAAAAAGACCCTGTCGCCGCCAAGGCCTTTGACCAGATAACCAAGGCCCAGACCGAGCTAAAGCAAGCGATGGATACCCTGCAAAAAGCACAGCAACCCCTTTTACAAAAGGCGTCTGAGATCGGAGCCGCACAATTTGTCATGGCCCGGGCTATGGAGTTGGCGGGAAATAAAGGAGAGGCTGCATTGCTGAGACAGCAAGCACAAGAAGATTGGCAGAAAAAGAAGAGCCAGATCACCGGTGAGCCCTTTGAACCCAAACCGATACTGAAAGCCTGACCCATGAGCCTTGCCGAACAATGCCAGGGACTATTGGGTATCGCCTCGATCTTTGGGCTGGCCTATGCCTTATCCAACAATCGCAAAGCAATCAATCTCAGACTGATCGTCTCTGGATTCATCCTCCAGGTCATCCTTGCGGTCTTTATCCTCAAGACTGATATCGGTCAACAAATCTTTCGCACTATTGGCGATGGCATCACCAGCCTCCTGCATTTTTCGGACGAGGGCGCCAAATTTGTCTTTGGGCCTCTAGCCACCGATCGACTAGCAGCGCTGGTCGGTAACGACGCGCGCTACATTTTTGCCTTTCGTGTGGTGCCCACCATCATTTTTGTCTCCAGCCTGGTCAGCATTTCCTACTATACCGGCCTCATGCAAAAGGCTGTAGAGATAGTGGCGCGCGTGGTGGCAAAGGTCATGGGCGCCTCAGGTGCGGAGGCCCTATCAAATGCCGCCTCGGTCTTTGTCGGCCAGGTCGAAGCCCAACTTTTGATCAAGCCTTACGTGCCGACAATGACTCGCTCCGAGCTCCTCGCCTCCATGGCTGGATCCATGGCATGCGTATCCGGAGGGGTACTGGCAGTCTATATAGGACTGGGCATCAAGGCCAGTTATCTGTTAACGGCCAGCGTTATGGCGGCCCCGGGAGCACTTGTGATCTCCAAGATCATCTATCCCGAAACGCAAGAATCAATGACCCGCGGCAAGGTCTCGATCGAGGTAAAGCGCACTGCGGCCAATATCATCGATGCTGCCGCCCATGGTGCTTCCGAAGGTCTCCGCATCGGCCTCAATGTAGTGGCTATGCTCATTGCCTTTATCGCCCTGATCTTTATGTGCGACGCTGCTTGCGGTGCGATCGGGGCGGGCCTGTACAATCTGGGCCTGAGAGCCAATGGCATAGGACTCGATCTAGCGCATCTCAAGATCAAGGATCTCTTTGGCGTCATGTTTGCCCCAGTAGCATTTTTGCTTGGCGTGCCTGCCAGAGACATATCGACAGTGGGTATGCTCATGGGAGAAAAAATTGTCATCAATGAGTTTCTCGCTTTTACTGATCTGGCCGAAATGGTAAAAGAGGGTGTACGGACACTAAGTCCCAAGGCAGAAACCATTGCTACCTTTGCCTTGTGCGGCTTTGCCAATCTATCCTCAGTGGCCATGCAGATCGGTGGAATTGGCGAAATTGCCCCCAGCCGACGCGAGGACCTTGCCAAGCTCGGTCTCAAGGCTCTCCTCTGCGGTACTATGGCTAGCTATCTCTCGGCCTGTCTGGCAGGCCTTTTGACTAATTGATAAACGCAACAGGAGCGAGTCTTGAAAGATAAAAAGGGCCTCATCATCTGGGTACCGATCGCCCTTTTGGGCCTGTACGCGCTCTACACCATAGCCTCGGTCAGACACGAAAAGATCAATGCCGTCTGGTTGGTATTGGCTGCAGCATGTACTTTTTCGGCGGCTTATCGTTTTTATGCAAGATTTATCGCCGAACGTGTTTTTAGTCTGGATGACAGGCATCAAACACCAGCGACCTCAATAGATGATGGCAAAGATTTTGTGCCCACACACAAATGGGTTTTGTTTGGCCACCATTTTGCCGCCATCGCCGGTGCAGGCCCACTTGTCGGACCGATCCTCGCCTCTCAGTTTGGCTATTTGCCGGGCACGCTCTGGATCATCGCCGGTGTAGTGCTCGCAGGGGCTGTTCAAGACTTTGTCATACTCTGCTCCTCGATGCGTAGACGCGGCAAGTCGCTCGGCCAATTGGCGCGTGACGAGATCAGCCCTCTGGCCGGTACGATCGCTCTCATCGCCATACTCTTGATCATGATGATCCTCATGGCCGTCCTGGCCCTGGTCATCGTCAATGCACTAAAAGCAAGCCCCTGGGGCACTTTTACCTTGGCTGCCACCATACCAATCGCTATGGTGGTCGGCATCTATATGAAAATGATCAGACCTCACAAAGTAATGGAAGGATCGATAATCGGCGTCGTCCTTACGATACTGGCTGTAGTGGCAGGCAAATGGATCGGACAGGATCCCTTCTGGGCTCCGATCTTTACTCTGGATGGTCCGGCGCTTTCAGTTTCGGTGATGCTCTACGGTTTTGTCGCCTCAGTCCTCCCAGTCTGGATCCTGCTCGCACCCCGAGATTATCTATCCGCCTTTCTCAAAATTGGCGTTATCGGCATGCTGGCGCTCGGCATAATGGTCTTGCAACCGGTACTCGAGATGCCCGCACTGACGGTCTTTGTCAACGGCCAGGGGCCATTATTCTCTGGCGGCATCTTTCCCTTCTGCTTTATCACCATCGCCTGTGGTGCCATTTCTGGATTTCACTCCCTGGTATCATCCGGCACCTCGCCCAAGATGATCAGCAAAGAGTCGCATGCCAGACCGATCGGCTATGCCGGCATGCTTTGCGAAGCAGCCGTCGCCATCATGGCTATCGTCTCGGCTTGCTCACTGGAGCCAGGACAGTATTTTGCCATCAATAGTCCCAAGGGAGTCGTCGGTCAGGTCCCCGTAGAGGCGGCCGCCAAGATCACATCCTGGGGTTATCCAGTCAGCCCCAAAGGTATGGCCGATCTCGCCGCTCAAGTCGGCGAAGATTCACTGTGGGCCCGCACAGGGGGCGGTCCGACCCTTGCCGTAGGCATGGCGCAGATCTTTACACGTATCATGAAGGACGATACCACCATATCATTCTGGTATCACTTTGCCATTATGTTCGAGGCGCTCTTTATCCTCACCTGCCTTGATGCAGGGACTCGAGTAGGCAGGTTTCTCCTGCAGGATTTTCTCGGCCTTATCTGGAAGCCGCTCGGCCGCACCGAATGGTATCCAGCGGTGATACTGAGTTCGGCACTCGTCGTGGCCGGTTGGGGATACTTTCTCTATCAAGGCGTGATCGACCCTCTGGGCGGCATCAACAGCCTCTGGCCGCTCTTCGGCATCTCCAACCAGCTGCTTGCAGTGGTGGCTCTATGCGTAGGCACCTCCTGCATCATTTCCATGGGCCGCATCCGCTACTCATTTGTCACCATCGTGCCCCTCACCTGGCTCTTGACCGTGACCTATAGCGCTGCCTTTCTCAAGATTTTTTCCGACAATCCCAAGTTGGGCTTCCTAAGCCACGCAAAAATGCTGGAGGCCCAAATGGCCACAGCCAGCGCCGAGGCTAATGCCACCACGCGCGTCCTGGTCTTTAACGACTATCTCGATGCAGCATTGGGAACGCTCTTTGTAGTGCTAGTCACCATCATCGTCTTAGACTCTATCCGCACCTGGATCAAAAAGAGCAAAGGCGGCTTTACCCCAACCGGCCTGGGAGAGGACTCGGAGATACTGGCAAGGGAAATGGCGGAAGCCAGAGCCAGAGGCGCGCAGCAGGGGCATAACAAAGATCAAGATCAGGCCGAAAGCCCAATCTTGCGCTGTTGCTAATTTTGGGAACGCTGCTTAGTTTCTTTCATGGCCACGAGTCTATAGATTGTCTCGTTGACTGCGCAATCGAGCCCTAACTGGCGCCCCTGGCGATAGATATAGCCATTGAGAGCTTCGATCTCTGTCGGCTTGCCGCTGATGAGATCGCGACAGGTACTGGAGAGAGCGCGCGGCATCTCGGCATGCAGCTTGTCCGCTACCTGTCTGGCCGTCAGATCGAGAGCGATGCCTTTTTGACGTGCCACCATATATAGTTCGTCGACCAAACGCTCGATCAAGGCAAAACCGTGCTCGGATACAGTCAGATCGCCATAGTCCATTTCGAGCAACCCGCTAATGCCATTGGCAGCGCAGTTCCAGATAAATTTGGTCCAGAGCTCGCTATCGATATTTTGCACTTGCTTGCATGCGATACCCGCGGCATTAAAAACATCCTGCACAATTTGCGCCTCAGCGCTACGACTCAGGACTATGTCTCCTCGTCCGACATGCTTGATATAACCTGGCTCCGGCATGGAGCAAGCCACGTAGACAGCAGCCGGCAATACCTTGATGCCAGCATGGCTCTGGTGGGCAACGGCCTCGATTTGATTCTGATTGTCTACTCCGTTCTGCATGCTGATGATGATGGGTTTTGCATCGACAGGCATCGATCGTATCAGGGTCTCGACAGTCTGCCTTGTGTCGTATGTTTTGACGCAAAGAAAGATCAAATCGGCATCGGCACAATCAGAGATTTCGGTGGTCACGGTGAGAGGCCGGTCCTCGCCAGCAGCAATCGTGTCCTTGAACGCCACTGTGTCCAACACGAGCCCCTTCTCGAGCACGGCCTTGCAAAATGCCGGTCGCCCAACGAGAGCGACAGATAAATCTTGCCCTCTTGCTCTGGCAAGCAAGCCGCCAAAATAACCTCCAACCGCCCCCGCGCCGATAAATGCCGCTTTCACCTTACCCCCTAAAAAAATTGTCGATAAGGAGATTTTAGAACAGGCAGGGAATATTAGTTTAAAATCCCAGACGAGGAAAATCGTGCCTTTCAACCTCTCTCTGCCCACCTACGAATTGATCGCCGCCGTCGTCCTGGTCCTGGCCGCCGGTCTTTTTGTCCTGCCGCGACTTTGGCGGTATCTCGAGCTGCTCTTTTTAAAAAAATTTACCGAGATCAGGCTTGGGCCAACGCCATATATGCCAAAGCCGGTGATCAGCAAAAAAGAGTTTCGTGAGGCAGTGGCAGCTGCTCAGCGCGCAATGACCTCGCATCATGGCCGTTTGCGATACCGGATCAAGGTAATAGCCGTCCCCGATCCCATCGAGGAGTCGATACGCATAGAAGGCACCACCGAAGTCCCCATCACTCGCCGCTCCCCCATGCAAAGCGCTTATATCGACCCTAAAAAGGACCATATACAGATGGTCGTCCGCATAGACGTCACCAAACACGGCAATCAAACTAAGGCCCACTGGAGATTTTTGCCGGATGATTCCAATCTGTTTCAAACACAAGTACAGATACACGATCCCGCAATCGACTATATGATGGCCAAGACCAATTTTGAGCTCTTACGGCATCTCGGCCCTCTGGCTGCTATGTGATAAGTGCATGAGAGCCTTATCGGTCACTCTTGTGCTTTCAATTGCACTATCTGCTCTGTGCTTTGACTGCCGACCAACAAGGGCAGCAAATCCAAACTTTGCCAGCAACCAGGCTGTCATTGCCCACTATGGCAGAGCAGCTAGAGAGAAATGGCAGAAAGTATGCGCTGAAAAAAATGTCGCTTATCCGCCCAGAGCAATGGAGTGGATTTGCTCAAAGCACGAAAAGCGACTTTTGCTCTTCGCCCGCGATCATAAAAAACACTGGGTCCGCCTTGCGGATTTTCCAATTATCGGCACATCAGGCGGCCCAGGTCCAAAGATACGCGAGGGCGACGGTCAGATACCCGAGGGTTTTTATCGACTGACTGGCTTTAGACCAGCTCTCGTAGCCGGCATCGGCATGGATGTCGACTACCCAAATCAACAAGACCGCGTTTTTAATCCTGCTTATGACAAGCGTGCACGAGGCAGACTCGGCAAAGACATCTTGATCCACGGCAGCAAATGGTCTACGGGATGCCTGGCCATGGGTAATGATGCCATTGCCGACTTATTTGTACTGGCCTGGGATACGGGCTTGCCACATATTGGCTTGATCTTTGCACCGTGTGATTTGACTGACGATGCAATGCGTGCCCGCATACTAGCGACAATGCCGCGCACTCTGGTCGGCCACTCGGAGCTACAACGCAGGTACGCGGCAATGCAGGATGCTATGACTAGGATGATGCGCTAGCAGCTACGTTTGATAAGTTGTTGAGCTGGCTGACTACAGACGAAAAAGCCTTGGAGATAGCGCCAGTCAGAGCGCCACGAGTAATCGAAAATACCACAGCGACGAGAATGGCAACAAAGGCGAGAATAGCACCGTATTCGGTGATACCCTGGCCGCACTCGTCTGAGACATATCTATCTAGTAAGTTGTTTTTAGTCATTTAGCCCCCAGTTTCGCAAATGCGAGAGATACCCTTACTTATATTATTCCCCAAGGTGGGGTAACGTAGTATCGGTGAAACTACCTATTTAGGATATGGCAGATTAAAATTGAAGGCAGGCAAATAAACATGAGCATAAGCAGATCGGCTATCGACCAGACCATCGACCAAGCTCTGGAGCTATTTAGCAAGCTAAATTATCACGTCCCAGGCTGGGCATCATGGGATGCGTCCATGTGGCAAAAAATCGATGCTGCTCACGATAATGGTGAGAGTCCCGATCATTCAGAAATAAAGCGCAATGGTCTTGGATGGAATATCACCGACTTTGGCTCCAGTACTTTTGCAAAAATGGGCCTCTTGCTCTTGATCATCCGCAACGGTTTGATAGCAAACGGTAAACCAAATTGTGGCAAGACCTATGCCGAAAAAGCAATGGTCATCCAACCCGGCCAGGTAACGCCCTGGCATTTTCACTGGGACAAGACCGAGGACCTCCTCAATCGTGGTGGAGGCAGACTAGTCGTGCAATTGGGTATGGCATCATCAGACGAAAAATCAGTCTCATCCGAGGATTTTACTGTCAGAGTGGACGGCATCGAAAGGCGCATGAAAGGCGGAGAAAGCCTGACCTTGCAACCAGGCGAGTCAGTTTGCATCCCACCTCGCATGTGCCACCAGTTTTATGCTCACCCCAAAGACCAGGTAGTTTTGGCCGGCGAGATCAGCTCTTTAAACGATGACAGCAAGGACAATTGTTTTATGTGTCGTTGCGTGGACAGAGAAATAATCGAGGACCAAGAAAAAAAATATCTGCTAATATCGGATTATCGATAGGCTATAGATCAGTCTTGCAGCTCATCATCCCAGTAAAACTCTATAAAATTGTGCTCCATGAGCTTTTGCTTGTAGTTGACCTGGTTAAAATCAGGATCAAAATTGAGCAGTTCTGCCAAAAATTCATCGGCATTTTCGGGCGCACGATCTAGTACTACGCTAAGCGAATCGCTAGATGCAAACACTATTTTGAGACCATACCTCTCGTCCAGGTTACGCAATTTGAGCGCGATATCAATGCCGCTCAGACCGTAGGCAGGGGCACTGGTCCGGGCTTTTCGCATAAAACTAAATGCATCCAGGGCAAAGGCGAGAAAACACTCATGTGCTTGAAAGATCAAGCGATGCACGGTGCTGTCTCGACCGCCGCGATTGTTTCTGCCTTTTTCCTCTACGACCTGATAATGCGCCTCTGTCAGACCATTGGCGGCAATAAAATCATCGAGCTCGGCTCGAGAATCAAACTCTCCCAGATCAAAATCAGTAAAGGCGTATTTGTAGCAAGCATAGCCGAGAGGAGCGAGATCGTCTTGTAGTCTGGCCAGAGTCTCGTACCAGCGCTCACCATCGACAAAAAACTTAACCACAGGTAGTGGCGCCTCTCCAGCATCCAGCACTGCTTTAAAATCATCTTTGAGAGTCTCTACGGTCTTTTGGCCATAGGTCTCCACCATGCTGCCCAGATCAAACATGAGCACCTGACCGCCAGGAATGCGCTGGTTGATCAGAGCATTTTTGAGATCGGCACAAGCAGGAGGCAATACCGAGACAAAATCAGGCACATCCTCTGCCTGCAGACAGATACGATCGTTAGCGAGGTCTATTTGCGATGTGTACCCTGAGTCTAGATCGGCGTGAAAGCGCGGTGGCACCAGATCGCCGTTGGCAAAACCATATCCGCCGGCCGCCCGGGCTAGATCGATGGCAGTCTCCACGTGGTCTCTGGTCTCGTCCATTATTTATCCTATCTCCTATTTAATGCGCCATTGCCCCAGATAATCATATCTGGCATCATCATCTTCAAAGCGTGATTGCGGCTCCCAGATCACCTCAAAGTCACAACCAGCGACAAAGGTCGCAGCGTCTTTTTGCGCCAGCTGATGGAGGGCAAAACGAGTAAAAAGATCGTTTATAGCGTCTTGTTGCTGACCAATACCGGCTTGCTGCAAGCGCTCCGTAGATATGGCTATTTCTGGTTGGCCCAAAAGATGCATGCCGACCGTAAACAGGTCGCCAGATGCTTGATCAAAAACAGGAAATTGTACGAAGGCCCTGAACATAGGCTCCCAAAACTCATCGCCAGAAGCACCATGCAAGCGAAAGGCAGTGGACGCTCGCTTTGACAAGCCCACCCAATTGTCGTTGGCATGACTGATCATAGAGCTGTCGCAGACGATTGCAGTAGCGGCCATCTCTAAAAATCGCTGGATCATCTGCAAGGCATGGTAACAGGCTACTGGCGCCTGTTCTGCATTAAAAGGCCTGGTCTCGACCTTGAGGACCGCCTCGTGCCTGGCGATCTCATCACCATGCACCTCGGTCGCGGTCGGTCTGAGAGTCGAACGCTTTTTTTCAAATTCGAGGGAGATCTGGGGATCTCTTGGTCCTGCAACATAAGGTAGATCGTCGCGTTCGCAGATGGCAATCAAATGATTGATAGCGTGCTGCGGCGACAATATGGTCAGTGCCACAGAAGGCAAGCGTCCGGCACCATAAATTTCGCAACGCGCACGATGCCAGTCCATCCAGACGTCTTTGGGATCGACATCGCGATAGCCTCTATTTTTTTGCAGTTCACTGGCTTCGCTTGCGCTCAACATGATACAAGCCGCAGAGTCACGAATGCGCACCACCTCATCCTCTGTAAGCAATCTCTTGCACTGGCTCTCCGCCTGAGCCAGCACTCTCGCCAGAGGCTGTACAAACACAGGGATCTGGGCTTCCGCATCCGCATCCATTTCTTTCATCTCTCTTTGTCTATCAATCCCACCAAAACGACCAGACGGTGCTCCCATCCAACTCGCGTTTAAAGATCCTCAGGTCGCCAAAACCCTGCTCTACAATGTCTGGACAGTAGAGAAACAACTCGTCTTTGATCGAATCGAGCGATTTGTAGCCAGGCGGCTCGGGCAAGACGATCTCCAGGGTATCGTGACCGATTACTGCAATCTGCGCGCGATACAACTCCTGCCAGCGATAAAGGCAGGCTGTATGAACCGTTGGTGGAGGGCAGGCATTGTAGCCACCAAATCTAAAAAACGCAGGCACATGATGACCTGCCGCCACCTTGATCATTGCGAGCACGCATTTGCCAGTCGGCTGCGCTTCTGACTCGGTGATCTTGTGAGAAATACTGGTGATCAAATAAGGGTCCTGATCTGGATCTGGCTGTGCATCAGGTTTTGGAAAGAGATTGAAAAAGTCGGCATTGAGTCCAAGATCAAGACCAGAAGATGGCGTCGCCCCACCCCCTGAGATCGAAGGCCCTGAGAAGCCAAACTCTGGGCGCAGAAGATCGAGCACCTGCTTGGGCTTGAGTTCAAGAGGCATATCCATGGTACCCTGGTCGACAACCAGTCCTTGATACTCGGCTCGACGCAAATCAAACCAATCTATCAATGGCAAAACAAGCCCTGCTCTCACGATATCGTCTATAGTCGCGGTCTGAGAAAGACCGCAATTTTCTATAGATTTGAGCTTTAAAACCCCGGACATCCTGGCTTCTACCTGCTCGACAGACTCGCCAAATGTCCTCGCCATAGCAGCGATCTGCTCATCATAGCTGGCCTGGGCTTCGGGAGCAGGTGTCCAGGCCTGATCGACAAGATCATGGATCTCGGTTTCGTCACGGATCAGTACGGGATAAAACCCCGTCTCCTGAACCATCTCGCTGGTCGCAAGGCTGCGCCAGGTCTTAAAGGCCTGAGTCTTTGGGATGCGGATAAATGGGATAATCTCTCCATCGACAGATGGTCCTCTCCTCAGATCGCCATCCAAGCCGAGAGAGGCAAAGATACTCTTTAGTTTATCCATATTAAAGTCTCAGAGATAGTTCTCAGGCTTTTGTACCACAAAGGAGAAAAAATGCTGCACAAAATCGATTGGGACAAGGCATATCGCGAAGAACGTCAGTTGCCCTGGGATACCGGTCTGGTCGCACCGGAACTTGCAGCATACATCAAAGAGCATGCCGCTGGGAAGAGCGGCAATGATAATGCAAGGATCAAAAACGCCCTCGAAATAGGCTGCGGCTCAGGCACCAATGCAATCTGGATGGCTCAGCAAAACATCAAGGTCCTGAGCACCGATTTGTCTCCCAAGGCTATCGAAATGGCCGAGCAAAAAAAGGCCCAGGCAGGGATTGACGATGAGCGCTTGACGTTTAAGGTCGCGGACATCTTGGCACAAGCCCCAGCAGATGACGCAAGTCAAGATTTTGTCTTTGATCGTGGAGTCTTTCATGTGCTCGAGTCAGAGGGACGCGAGACATTTGCAAGGAGAGCAGCCAAAGCGCTCAAGGCTGGCGGCAGATGGCTATGCATTGCCGGCAGCAAAGACGAAGCCCGCCAAAACCCGCTAGCCGGACCGCCCCAACTCAGCGCACTCGAGATAGTAACGGCCGTCGAGCCCTATTTTGAGGTCATCAAGATCGATCGAGGATATTTTGTCCTGCCCGACGGTGAGCAACATCTCTCATGGATCTGTGTGTTTGCAAAAAGAGAAATTTAAAACAGCTTGGCACCAAATGTGGTGCAACCCTTATAGAAATGTAACCAGGGCAAAAAAATTTTGCTTGCCTTGCTCTGATCTTTCTGTTAGCCTGCTGATATGTCGAGATCAGTCAATAGCTATTATTACTATTACTACCGCGGACCCGCAGGGGGCGCGTAGCTTTAGTCATGATAGACAGATAGACAGACAGATAAATAGATAGATCAGTCGACAATCTCCATATCCAAGACAAAAGCCGCCTCCTCAGAGGTGGCTTTTTTGTCTTGGGCAAATCTCAGCAAATCAAACAAAGGGTAGATGGATCATGCAAACACTTAATAGACCAGTACAAGACCAATTGAGCCGATTTAAAAGCAGAGTGGATGATCTGATTGCCAATCATCCAATCGTCACCAATAACGCTTTTACCTCGTGGTTTGCTCAGGGTAAAGCCACAGATCAAGAGCTCCGCGATTTCACCGTGCAGTTTTCGGTCTTTAGCCATTTGTTTATAGAGGCCCAATTGCGCAAGTGCATCAATGCTGTTGATCTCCAGAGCTACAGAGCCAGCAAAGAGATTTTGATGAACGAACTCGGAGTCGGCTTTACAAGGGCAGGTTCAATCGACAATGGCCGCTTCAAATTTGATGCTGCACACTTTGAGTGGCTGCTCCAATTTGCAGAGGCTCAAGGTCTAAGCTTTGGTGAAATTGGCAAACGCAGGCACGGTAGCGCTACCACACTCGCCTTTTGCGATGCACTAATGGAGTGGTACGGTGCCGAATGCGAATCGACACAGGCCGGAGCCTCTCATGCCATCGAAAACTGGGCTGCTGCTGGATTCTGGAAAGAATTGATCGCTGGCCTCCAGATCATCAAACAAGATCGTATGCCGGATCTACCTCTGGCATTCTGGGTCTTTCACGACCAGATCGAGGACCAGCACGCGGCACACACCGACGACGAGCTCGAGGCTGCCTTTGCCAAACCTGATTTTGATGAAGAAGCATTTATAGCAGGCTCAAAAGCCATGCTAGATGCGGTGTCAGTCTTTTGGAACGGCTTGCGCAAATCTTGAAAAATCGGTGGTTTTATGGTGTTATTTGTAAGCCGTCTTCTATCTATTTGGTGACGTAGTCAACAAATATCGAACGTCGTTTGCGGCATCTAGCTCGTAACTAGCCATCAAGCAAAAACAATCGGCACCGGTGGATCCTCAACGACCGAGAGGTCCTGCAGATAAAATCTCCACCTCAAAATCGGGATCCATCGGACCATTGTTTTGTTTTCTTATAGCACCATACACAAAAGCTCTATTCTCCAATGAAAGTAATCCTTGCATTCAGCGTTTTTTCCACCTTCATTGCGGTAATGCTGTATCTGATCATCTGGGGCAAGAGGGCCTATTTGCTAGTCAAAGAGTGGCAGCTGGGGCTAATGTACGAAAATGGCAAATTTAAAAAGAGATTACCGCCAGGCCGTCACGGCTATTTCCCAAAATTTCAAAATATCTATGCTTACGATAAACGCGAGACGACTACTGTCATATCCGGCCAGGATCTGCTGAGCCAGGACAACGTACCGATCAAGGCTTCTGTTGTTGCCGCCTGGCGCATCGTCGATGCTCTAAAAGTAGTGCAAACGACCCAAGGCTACGCTTCTAGTCTCTATACTGCCGTGCAGCTTGCTCTACGCGAAGCAGTAATCACACGCAGCCTCGACGATTTGCTATCTGGACGCGAGGGCATTGGCGAGATAATAAAAGAGAAGGTCAGCGCTCAAGCCAGCGAATGGGGGCTCGAATTGATGAGGGTCGACCTGCGCGATTTGACACTATCAGGTGACATCAAACGCGTCTATACCGAAGTCATAAAGGCGCGCAAAGAAGCAGAGGCAGCTCTGGAACGTGCTCGCGGAGAGGCAGCCGCTATGCGGAGTCTCGCCAATACTGCCAAGATGATGGAAAACAACCCTGCGCTAACGACTCTACGAGCTTTGCAGATGGGCGCGACCTATCCTAATACGAGTCTGGTCATACACTTGCCCAATCAAGATGCTAATGCTGAGAAATAAATTGCATTATCTCGGCAAACTGCGGCGTGCTCTCATCTAGGGCGTTTGCTCCTATCTCGCGGTGAGTGTTAGGCAGAGATCTGACTAATACGCTCGCTCCCACCTTTTTAGCGGCCTGACTAAAGAGCTCCTGCTCTCTCAAGGCAGCAATGCGACTACTGCCGCAATACAGGAGAAATGGCGGATAGGCCTTGCCGGGCACGAGATTGAGCGTAGGCGATGCCTCGGCCAGTACTCTTGGGTCAGAACCAAAAGCAGCACGGATCATACCTCCGACCATTTTGTCCTCTTGTGACAGCCCCTGCACTTTTGTAGTCAGATTGAGACTGGCTGTATCGAGTGAAATAACTCCTTTGATATCAGCCAGACTACAGGAAACATCCTTGAGATAAGTATCGTTGGTGGCTAAGAGATCGACGAGATGAGCACCTGCTGAATGGCCCATCACATAGATGCGACCTGGATCGCCACCATATCTTGTGGCATTGGCTTTGAGCCAGGCAAATGCTTTTGCAATATCTTGGATCTGATCTGGATGATGCACAGTCGGCGCCAAACGATAGTTGACACTAACAAAGATGACTCCGTGCCTCGTATAGGCCGCGCTGCGCTTGCCGTGCTGGAGCTTGTCACCCATGCGCCAGCCTCCACCATGGACAAAAAACACAACAGGCATGCGGTTGGTCTTGGGGGATGCTGGAGCAAACAAATCTAGCTTTTGCAGTTTGTCGCTGCCATAAGCAATATCAAAATAGGGACGCACATCGGCAGGGAGATCGCTCTGGATGCTATTGCCAGCTCTTACCTGCCCCAGGGCCTGTTGCTGCAATGCACGAGCCTGACGCCGCTCATTGATGCGCGCTAAGAGGCCTGCGCCCTGGCTATAAGCCGCAGTAGTCGCAAAGGGCATCGAGCAAATACAAGTCAAAAGTGCCAGGCTAAGAGTACAAAAAGCTCGCATATGCATAATCACTCCCTCTGCATCTGATGGTTTTATCTATAACGCTTCATCTATTCAAAAAGTTCAAATTGCAGAGTTTAAAATCCGGAACTTTTGCTTGTGAGCCTTGTCGACCTAGGCAAAAGATGAGGGTTAGTATCATGAATACAATGACCAAAAATACAATGACAAATATAGATTCGCAACCAGATGCGACCGAACAGGCCACACGCTCGCTTAAGCATCATCACGTGATGATCATGATTGTCCTTGGCTTAATCACTTTGATGGGCGCGATGTATCTCAATTTGTTCAATCCTGTCGAGCCGACGCCCCATCCGACATTAGGTAGCGAAAAAGGCGTTTAAAGAGCAAGTTTTTCCAAAGCGCAATCAAAGCCGATCAGTTCAATACAACAAAGTTTTTCTTCTCTAAAGGCAATCACCGCAGTTCCGACTGCGGGTGGTGCGACGTAAATTATTTGCTTTGTTCTAGTGCCTTCTGAATCGCAGTCGAAATAAAACAGTGTCAACCCTGGGGATGTATCGAATTGAATCTCTGCCGTTTCCTTATCTCGAAAATATTCGGCAAACTCTACATATTCATTGCTTAGGCAAAACCTCGCATAATAGATTTCTATGCCAAGTAGCCTATTGTCAGACTTACTGAAATTGAATCCAATTTGCCCTAGGACAGGCTTTTCGAACGAATATACTTGGGTCCAGGTTTTTGACTTGCGTTCAATCGTACTTGTGTAATCGTCAATCGGAATATAGCCGATCATGGCGCCTTTCATTAACTGCATCGTGAATGCTTGCTTCATATCTAAGTCTCTGGCGCAAACAAGTGTTGTGGCAGCGTCTGGTCGGCATGGGAAAACTCTATGTTGTAGAGACGCTCACTTGCGTTATCTACAGAAAGGAATACGGTTCCGATTAGTGGAGCTGGCAGTACAAAACATACAGAAGTCAAGGGTCCTTCTTGGGTCTGAATCTTGCTTGGGCGAGCGAATCTGATTTTTGCGGTCTTGCGTTTGAAATCTAGTTCCATTTCAACCGAAAATCTTGATGTCTCAGTCTCGCTACCCGCAAACTGCGGAGGCAGGCACAGGCGGGGAAAGACAATGTCAATTTCCTCAATACGACAGCCCATCCACGAATAATTGAGGATCACTTCGCCATCAGCAAGATCGGCCAGCTGAATAGCTGAACTCCAATAACCGGACTTTTCACCGAAAGGCGCCTCACGATCATGCAGACGAATGCAAGCCAGTGCTCCACCTGGAAGGACAAACATTTTAGCGACGGTTTTGATCTTGCCCAATTTTTCGTAAACAGCGCGACGTGAACCAACGGATGCGATGGCATCGTCTATCCAGTTCCGCAGTGAGTCTGCAGCTACAGAAGTACTTGCACAAGCGTCTTCGAAAGTAAGATCGCCTCTCATGATGGCAAGGACTAGTTTTGCTTTTTCTGTATCAGATAGATTATTTGACACTCTTCTTGCTGCGCAGAGGCAGGCATTTATCGTTTTCTTATTCTATACTCGAGACGACAGGATTTGACCCTGCGACCTACAGACAGGCACTTGGCAGCATAAAGAAATCATCGTTATTGCAGGTCCGAATGGTGCAGGAAAGACGACATTTGCGCGCGAGTTTCTGCAAATTGCTAACCACGCAAGACGTGGGCAGAGCTTTTCTTTTGAGACAACGCTTTCCGGGCGCGGCTATGTCAGACTGATCCGCCAATGGCGCAGCGATGGCTACTTAGTTGTGATGTTCTTTCTCTCCTTGGCAAGTCCAGAGGAGGCGATTGCACGAGTGGCGAAACGTGTCGCACAGGGCGGTCATAATATCCCGGAGGATGTTATTCGGCGACGGTTTGCAGCCGGCTCACGGAATTTTGAGACTTTATACCGGAAAGAGGTAGATTTCTGGCGGCGGTATAATAACAGCGGTGACGTGCTTGAGATCATTGATGAAGGAACTAATCCATGAGTCCAGACAAGCAAAACCAACTGAAGAAGCTGCAAGATGGGGCGACGGCCGCGCTTAAGCGAGCCGCACAACGTGCAAGAGAGTTGGCCAGGAAAACAGGCACGAAGATTGTAGTAATGCGTGACGGCGCGCTGGTGAAAGAGACACCAGCGGACGTGCGGAAGTCAGAGAGCGCTTAGGAGCGAAAGAGTCTGCTGGTATCGCTTTTGTCCAGAGCCTGCAAATTGTAAGGACCGGCTTGACCGCTCTGCTGATATTCAACTCGCGACGGTACTGATGCGTTTATTGGAACAGACATCTGCAAATTCAAAAAGCAAAATGGTGGCACTTGGCGGTGCGATGCGCAAGTCACTGCACATAATTTATGGCGTGCTGAAATCCGGCAGACAGTTCAATGCCAAGCTGCACATATTCTATTATTTGTACAGCCACTGGGATTTCAGCAAAGCGGGCCAATTAGCCGACAAGTCTCGTCCGTCTCCGGCTTCAATGTCCCATAGAACGAGCTTGGCGGTACTCGTCTTTGTAGAGTCACCTAATTGGCGGACATAGGTTAATTCATTATTGGAGCGAAATGCAGGAAATACGATTAGCCTTCCCCAAGGCGGTCCAGACTCAATCTCCTCGATTTTGCCCGTGAGCACCGAGAGCAAGTGAGTGGTGCCGTTCTTTTCGGGAATTGCGACGGTTTTTCCGTCGCGTGACGATTCAAAAGCTTGGCAGACAAGATTGGAATCAGATTGGTCGATCAGTGGAATCGTTGCGTAAAAGCGTGAAGGATCTAATGCAAATAGTCCTTGCGTATACGAATGCTGAGGTCGTGCCGCCGGCAACTTTAGTACCGGACAAGAGAAAAATATTCGGCCGTCGGCTGTATCGCACACTCGATTTACGCTTGAATAAGCAACAACAGCCAGTTGTTCTGACGGTTGTTTGTCTCTCAGTAAATGACCGGCGTCGTCACAAACTCTGGTTTTCGACAGTGCACCAAAACTCGGTAATTCATCCTCTGACTCCTTTGAGCTTGCCCACATCTTTTGAAAGTAAAGCAGATTCTGCGAATCAGCTGACCAATCTGGATATTCGCTCCCCGCTTCAGTCACAACCTGAAGGTCGTTAGTGGCAAGCGATACAACCGCAATGCGAAAGCGGTCAAAGGCTTCATCAATGTCAGTTACAATTGCCACCACTTTGCCATTTGGAGCGACGCGGATTTCTTTGATCGGCTTGCGTATGAAGAATAATTCTTTGTCGAGAATCATTGATGTCCATGACAGCGCAACAAGCTTAACTACGTGGACGTCCGCAGAAATCAATGAGGTCACATCTGTCCCAAACGCCTTTCGCATGAGCTTCAAATAAATGGAGCCCATCTCCTGCAAGTAATGCCATGGTCCTTTCGTCTGGAGACCAGACAACGTGGTCGCCCGGCTGAACATCGCACGCCGCTAGAATAGTGGCCACAAAACAAAGAGCCAATCCGTGAATAAGGGTAGCTAGGCGTTTTGAAGGGCATTTATTTGGAACACGGATGCTCTCAAAAAAGTTCCTCATCATCCCGTGTTCCGCCTCTTATTGCTTGCTCGTCGAGCTGCTGGCCGACGGCAAGATTGCTCCGCGCTGAGTACACGAGGGAAATTTGATGCTTCAAGATCAAAGTGCCAAATTTAAAAATCTCGGGACGACAGGATTTGAACCTGCGACCTACTGCTCCCAAAGCAGCCGCGCTACCAAGCTGCGCTACGTCCCGAAAACTGCATGCAGATTGCCTATTTTACCATCTTAAAGCGATCAAGGCATAAACTGAGGCTTTGCTTCAGATTTGACTTCAGGCTTCTTGACCTCTCGCCCGGGCCTGCTAGGCCTGACGACAGGAGCTGCACTGGCTGGGGCTTCCGGCACAGTACCATCGCCTCCGACATCAAGTGCCGACCTCTCGATATAGCCAAATCGACCGCTGGATAATTGCACTTTGTATTTGTTACGTTCTGCGCTGCCAATCATTACAAAACGATCACCAGCGTCGGCATGGCCGATGCGGTTGTTGTTTTCGTCCCTGATCGAGGCATCTCGCCGGGCTGTAGCGGTGGTATAGGCATCGGCGGTCGTGCATAGGACAAAACCACCGTAGACATAGCCCTCTTTATTATTGGACCTGATCTTGTACCAGCCGTCTTGCTTGCCGATGATCTCGAGAGGACTGCCCTTGGGGATCTCGCCAACTATACGGTTGCCAGTACCCGCCCCCGCTCTCAGTTTGACCGTGGGGCTGGAAAGATTGGAGGTGATAGTGCCCGATTGAGAGGCGGCTCTACGCTCGACGATCTTGGACGGACTGCTAATTTCGACGGGGCCACCAGTAGAAATGGCAGAGTCAGGAGCATTTGGCGCGTCGAGGAATCTATCAACGAGGCTAGAGGTCTGATTTTCGTATCCCTGGGCTATGGCACCCTGCTTGCCGCTGCCTTCAGGCGTTGTGGCCACCCGCTTAAAATCGACGCAGACGTACATGCCATTATCACGGGCTAGGCTCAGTGCAAAGGCATCATCGTCGTTATAGATCTTAAATTTGTTAGTCGTCTGATTGACGGTGATCTTTTCGACTTGTCTATGACGGCGCCTTCTGTTTTTACGATGGCGACCTCGCTTATCGTCATCGCCATCATCGCTTTGCTTGACGATCTCTTTAGCAACGGCTCCAGAGCCGTTAGCACTTATATAAAAAAGTGGCTGGTTGCGCTTGCTCAAAGGTTTTGCACCCACCAGGCGACCGGCAACGGCCGGAAAATATTTGTAGAAACGATCCTTTTGTGTAGGATCTGCCAAAACAAAAGCCACCGCTCGCAAGCAGGCCAGTTTATCCTTGCCCGATGCCTCCTGCAGCGTATATTTGCCCTGGTTAAATGTCATAGAGGCCTTGACGGTCTCGTCGGGCAAGCCACTGGCAGTGATACCAGATATAGCAAAGAGTTTTTCCGTGGTTGCCTTGGATGCAATGGATAATTCCATTGAGATATCAGCACCGGTCTTGGCAAATGTTGCCGAACCGTCCCCTGTAAAACTAGGTACGGCATTGCTGGATATATCGTTAAAATCATCGCCCTTCAGACTCAGCACCTTGATCTGCGGCTTACGACCGGATTGTGCGTTCTGGTGCCCAAGCAAGACCATGTAGTTTTGATCCTTGCTCTCATCAGGCCCTGCTTCTACTGTACGAGCAGCGTCATATACGTCAAAGCCCTTGAGGAGCGCCGCTCGCTTTTGCGATACGATAAAACTGCTTGACTGCAAAAGCGTGTCCAGCTCGACAAGTTTGGAGCTATTGGGCAAATCAAAAATATGCACTTCATAAGCGGAGCTCGGCAAGATCTTTTGCAGTTTCTCCTGCAATTCTTTTGCGCTGAGCATTTTGTTCTTGTTTAAAAAGTCTTGAAATCCGGCTTCCAATTCGCCTTTCATGCGCATGGCTTCTTGAAAGTCTTTTGGTCCTTTAGCTACTCTCTTGGCCAATTTTTGTAGATGTTGCTCGCTATCAAACATCGATGGCACGACAGCCATTGCAGCCAGGCCCAAGACTACGACGCCTGCTACTACCCCGGCAGCAGCTGCATACTTTTTGATCGGCAGAGGTCTGCGCGGCAGACCAATCGATACTGGTTCGACAGGTATAGGACTAGAAACAGGAGCAGAAACAGCATCAGGACTAGCAACAGGAGCAGGCCTGGACTCGACAGAGCGCTCCTCGACATTAAATAGATGGTCTTGAGGCGTCTCGATTGGAGACACGGCTTGCTCGTCCAGACTCTCTATGGCCGCTCTATTGCTGCCGAGACTAAACTTGACCGACTTGCTCTTGAGTCTTTCGCCACACTCCTTGCACTTGGAGGCAGCAACAGAATTTCTAGTTTCGCATTTTGGACAACGCATATATTTTGCTAGCAGCCGCCTGATTAGATCATTCGGCTTTTCCTGACCGGGATAGCCGACTATATAATACTCAGCCTGAGCCAAAAATGATCTTGTCTCAAATAGGTTTTAAAGAGCAGAGGTAAATTTGCAACAAATAGATCAGGCGACCGCTCGGGATCAGATGGTCCAAATCGGTGAGCTCTGCTATCAGAAAGGCTATATTTGCGGACTAGAAGGCAATTTTAGTTTGCGCTTAGATGAAAAAACTTTATTGACCACGCCTGCGGGTTGCAATAAAGGCAGATTAAAGCCGTCTAGTCTTGTAGTAACAAATCTACAAGGAGAGCCCGTGACTAAGGATGGTATTTCTTGCCGCCCTTCCACCGAACTCAAAATGCACCTCGCAGCCTATGCGGCCCGCCCAGACATTAGAGCGATCGTGCATGCGCATCCAGCCCATGCAGTCGCCTTTACTATCGCTGGACTGCCTCTCAATCGTGCCATCAGCCCCGAGGCGGTCCTCACATTGGGGGGCCTGGGTGTTGCTCCCTACGCCACACCGAGCACTCAGGACCTGGTAGCGTCGCTACAAGGACTCCTGCCTCACAACAAGACTATCGTTCTGGCCCACCATGGAGCGCTGGTTCTAGGTGAGGATCTCTGGGACGCATTCTATCGACTCGAGTCGCTGGAGCATCATGCAAGGACTCTTTATCTTGCATCTACACTGGCTTCACCACGTATGTTGAGCCGCTCGCAATTGACCAGGCTATACGAGATCAGCACCGTATATGGTATGACACCATCCACCGCCGAGGAGCTGGAGCATAAGCTGAATGGTTGGCTGACAGGACCAAATGACCAGGAGCAATAAAATATCAATGACTAAAGATCAAACACAAAAAAAAGAAGAATTGCATCCACCAGAGACGGTGACGACACTCTATCTCATCAGGCACGGCCATACCCAGGCTACACAAGATGGATTGCTCTACTGCGATCGCTCTACCCCATTGACAGACAAAGGCTTCCAACAAGCCAAAAACCTCGCCCTGCATATGTCGCAGTACAAGATCGATCATTTAGTCACAGGCACTGCTCTGAGGGCTATCTCCACGGCCGAGCCCATCGCTCAGGAGCTGGGGATGAAAATGCAGACATTGGAGGGCCTGGATGAATGGCAGGTAGGCCAATGGGAAGGCCGCACCTATCTGGATATCAAAAAAAATGAGCCTGAGATATATAAGGCCTGGTGTGCTGACCCGATCAGCAACGCACCTCCAGGAGGCGAATCAGTAGCCCAGATGATGCAGCGCATTAAAGACCGGCTAGCTCTTCTTTTGGCGGACAATACCTTTGCCGGTTGCAAGATCGCTCTGGTCACTCATTCTGGCATCATCCGGACAATACTAATGCAGGCGCTCAACATGCAAACTGCTGATTTTTGGCGCCTATCGATCCCGACTGGCTCTATCAGTCGGGTAGACTTTAGTGCCAATTTCGCAAGCGTTCATTTTATTTCCCTGGTACCCGAAGGTCGGCTTCTCAAAAGCTGAACTAATCTTTCTTTTTGATCGTGGTCAAGCACCTGCCTGATATCAAGCAAGAGTTTGAGCCGGGCATTAGCCATCTCATTGAGAGCCTTGTTGATCTCGTCTTGCTTGGCCATGGCGTCTTTTTCATCTGGATCGGTCTCCAGCGAAATAGCCTTGAGCTGCATGGATAGGTTGGAAAGCCTCTTTAAGCGCACCGCCTGCATGTCTTCAAACTCGCGTGCCATCTGTCTGATACGCGACTCTTGTTCCTTATCGATGCCCGCCTCTTTATAGATCGCAACAGGATCATGACGATTGATTTCTGACCCAGGCAGTGTCGGATGTGGTGCAAAATTGCTTTTTGGCGCACCATCTTGAGCGCAGACAGAGTTGCCTGCAAAAAATGACGGGAAGCATGCTAGAGCGATGAGCAAAAGCTGAGTAGGCGTTTTTACAAGGCGCATTTGTGATCCTTGAGTATGGATACTGATCTGAGGATCTAGATTTTAGCACCCGTGTCTAGTCGATTCCAAAATGTATAAATGGCGCCCATGCATGTACAGGTTGCTTTTTGTCGATGGCATGCATCTGTGCCTGCCTCAATGCTTGAGCGACTGAGATCTTGCCCCCCTGCCAGAGCGCATGAAAATCTTCCATTAAGCTGGCCGTGGATCTATCGGCGACCTCCCAGAGCGATAAAACCAGATTGGGCATGCCTGCGTACATGAGTGCCCTTGCAAGACCAAGGATCTCGCCACCCTGAGTGACCGCATTGACGCCGGTCTGGCAGGCCGATAAGACCAGGAGCTTGCCCATGCGTGTACGCAGGGCACTGCCCTCCAGGATGGCTGCTGCAGACAAAATTGACCCGTCATTGAGCACGAGACCCGAAGCCATCGGTTCTTCGTTGTTAAAGATAGCGTGTCCGGCAAAATGTACCACTTCGTATTGGCCAAAAATCTCGGGCAGAGCTTCTTTGACCTCTTCGTTTGTAAGGAGCACGGCATCGCTGAGAGACTTGATAGACTGGGCCTCTTCCATCGTATAGGTGAGGTCTTCTAGACCGGCCGAAGACCGCAGCGTAGAGCTAAACACCATGCCATTCTTGCGGGTCGCAGAATAATCGCTGATGGCGGAGACCAGGTATTTTGAGGCACCGGATGCGCCACCAGAGGCCTTGAGGATCGGTATGAGGGAAATGGCCGGGAGATAGCTCACAGCTTTGCTCTGGCAGAGATAGCCATGGCCGTCATGGAGAGCGGCAAAGGGGAAATGATAGAGATTGCCGTGAGGCACCACGATCAAACGGTCGATAGAGTTACCACCATCAGGGAGGCTTGCAAACAATTGACCAAACAGAGTCTTATATAGGCGCTTGGAGAGACTGACTGGCACCTCCCAGCCTTCTGTGCTGCTCATCTCAAAAAACGAGAACAGATCATTTTGCAGATCGTCGAGGGTCTCAGCATCATCTATATGATGAGTGATCAGCTCATTGTCTTTTGTGATGAGAGAGACCAGCAAATAGTCGCTAGCATAATAAAACTCGACCACGCATGTCCCATCCTCGAGCATCTTATCGAGCCAGAGCTTGCGCATATCGTCATATGTCAGGGTGCTGGTAGCGATCAGGCTGGCATAATCAGGGTGGCGGCGCTTAAGCTGATTGACGACCTCTCTCCATTCGCCGTAGAGCTTGCGAGTATCAGTCTGACTGGGCTGCGCGCGTCTCAACCCATCCTTATCATCACTGTTCTTGTTATCGGTTTCTCTGGATACATTACCTTCGTCTTCGACCAAAAGCCTTTCGAGCGCAGCAATTTGAGCTCTGAGATCGGCTTCTCTGTGCTTGAGCGCAGCAATCGAGCTATCAGACTCTATATCCAATTCGCTAATATCGACGGGGCTATTGGCGAGCAGATCGATGAGCGCTCGCGACTTGGCTCTGCCCACATATTCGAGGGCCTCGACTCGTCGGCCCATGCGAAAGCACACTTCGATGATCTGCCTGTACAGATCCTGTCCACGATTGGCAAATGTAGTCTTGAGATCATCGGCCTTGATTGTGGCTCTTTGCTCGTCAAAGAGATCGACAGCCTCTTTAAAAAAGGCAAAGGCTGGATTGAGTTCTCCACCTCTAGCCTTGATCTTGCCGAGATTTGTCAGATAGATCCGCTCTCCCAGGCGATCAAAGACCTGACGCGACAAGTCCAGTGCCTCCAATTCGGCAGCAAATGCACCTTGCATTTCACCTTTGGCTATTTTGCATTCGGAGAGGCTATCCAGATGAGCGGCGAGACTGCGCAAGTCAGCGTCCTGGCGGGCTATGGTAATCGCCTGTTCGATTTTTTCGCTGGCCTTTTGCGGCTGGTTTTGCCTCAACAAGGCAATACCCTGGTTGCCAAGCCAGACATTGAGACGGCGCCTATCACCACATGCGGTGGCTATTTCCTGCGCTTGTTCGTAGAGCATCTGGGCCTCGTCATAACGCTCTTGCTCAAATCGCGCATTGCCCTGAGCTCCGAGACAAATAGACATGGTCTCCCTATCTCCACTATCTTGCGCCACAGCAAATGCGCTCTGATAATAGTCGATGGCGCGATCGTATTGCCCTAGCTCGCTAAAGCTCAAGCCAAGACTACCGAGCCAGACCTTTTTGTTGGCGCCATCATCACCAGCAAGCTCCAGTGCCACCAAAAACCAATCGCAAGCCTGCTCCAGTCGAGACGTGTAGAGGCAGATCGAGCCAAGATGACCAGCGGACAATTCCATGGCTGTTTTGTCATGCAAAAAAGCAGCTAGATTGTAGGCTATATCAAACTGAGTCAGAGCACGAGCATATAAGCCCTTGTCTGTATAATGCTCCGCAAGAAACAATCTAGCTTGCAACTCTACAGGTGCAAACAGATTTTGGGACCGGCCAGCAATCTCGATAGCTTGATGCAATGTGTCTTGAGCGCGCGGATCCTCGCTGAGAGCATACGCATGCCCTAGATAAGTACAGACGATCGCCAGCCGGGCATCACGCTCAATTGGCTCCAGCAGTGACTGATCCGCTTCGCCGCACAATAAATCCCGAGCAGATGCAAAGCTTGCAAGGGCATCGACGAGCTCATTGCGACTCAAGGAGTCGAAACCTGCCTGTATAAAGCTATCGATATCACCGTGCACGACTGATCCTCTATGGCGGATTACCAGTTTATACACGAAACAGCAATATTTTGGACAGTATCAGAGACTGGGGTTGGAGACATAGGGGCCATAGGTGGCCACAGACATGGAGGGACGCGTCTGAGCTCTGGCGTTTGCAGACCCGCCCTTACTCTGGTTTTGAGAGGGCTTGATCTGGGAGACCGTGGTAGCCAACTTGCCCTTGGCTCCCTTGCGATAGGCTATGGGTGAATAAGCCTTGGCAAAGGACTTAGCCCCACCTGATCCGTTGATATTGGTATGAAAGCCTGAAGGAGCAAGATTGCCGTGGCCATGAGCGCTAGCAAAATTAGATCCGCTAGAGGGTTGTCCTTGCTTCCAGGAGCCAAAATAACTGGCTTGCTTGGGGGCAGAGGCAGGCGCACCCATTGCACTGGCATTGGATCCTGCGCCTAAACCAGAGGCAGGACTAGGGTGAGCAACACCAGCATTGTGCCCACCACCGAGAAACTGCTTGAGAGAGGCCTCGGGGATGAGATTGAGAGGAAATGGCGCGGGACCTGCATGGCTGGCACTGGCTGCATTCTCGAGGGCAGCTTGTTTGTGCAAGCCATCAAAGATTTGCTTGTCATTGTTCAATTCGTTGGCAAGGCTATTCATCTCTTGCTCTTCGTTGAGAGCATCGCTGGAGATATTGTTTGAGGTAGACATGTTGGGGACGCCGGTTGGAGCGCATGGATGGCCGACCTGACCTGGCGTAGCAGGACTGGCATTGGCAGTGACACGACTGGCGGGCTTGTGCTCAAATCTGGTGGCAGCGCTCGCAGCTTGTTTGAGCCTGTTGCGAGCCTGGTCTTTGATATTGCTAAGGCCACTGGCAGCAAAAGGCGAATAATACTGATTGACGCTGCCACTCAGAGGGCTGGCCTGCGTAGTATTGTCCAATTGTGGAGTCAGTACCGCAAGATCTCCCGCGCTGGGCAATCTGCGATTGGCTTTAAAGGGGCGGAGCTTGGTGCCGTCGATGGACCCCATGGCATTGCCCATGGTATTGCGTGTCTCCATTGCCCTCGGAGCAGAAAGATCCTCGATGGATTTGCTGCGAGCACCAGCTCCATAAAGAGATCCCGAATGCATCGGCGACTTGAGAGCTGGAGTCTGAGATGTGCTATCGAGGCTCTTGGCCACAGCCTTGTCAGCGACGACATGCTTGAGTGTCTCAGCCAAAGTGCTGGACGCGGTAGCTTGAGACTGGCCAGGACTCTGGGCCTGTGCTTGACCGGCAATCAATAGCGGCACGCTGGCGGCCAGATTGACGCCAATCAACAAGATCTTTCCGTTTTGCATAGAGTCCATAAGTTTGAGACGCCAATAAGCCCTGCGATTACAGTCTATTAATTCATACCCTGTAAGTCACTGGGAAAATTACGCTCGGCGATAATTAATCTCTAGTCCCAGACCAGACGATATCCCACGCCACGGACTGTCAATATGTGCTTAGGCTGACTGGGATTGGCTTCCAATTTTTCTCTCAGATACCTGATATGCACATCGACCGTGCGTGACTCGCCTAAAAAATCAGAGCCCCAGACCTGAGCAAAGAGCTGATCGCGAGAAAAAACACGATTGGGCTGCCTGGCCATGGCCAAAAGTAATTCGAACTCTTTGAAGGTCAAGTCGATGAGGCGATCTCCGACTGTAACAGTGCGACTCTCGGTGTCTATGGCGAGATCTCCGAGCCTGATGCCCTTGCCATGATCCTGCACCTGAGGAGACTCGCGCAAATGCGCCTTGACTCGGGCAACCAGTTCGCGCAGCCTGACTGGCTTGGCGATGTAATCATTTGCACCCAGTTCCAGGCCTACTACAGTATCTATCTCCGAAGTACGTGCAGTCAGCATCAGGATGGGCGTGCGCTTGTCATTTGCCCTTATCCGTCTGCAGACCTCGTAGCCATCGATCCCCGGCATCATCAGGTCGAGGATGATGAGATCCGGCTTTTCGTTTTCGTACATCTGCATGGCCTTATTGCCATCATGTGCCAGGATGGTAGCAAAACCCTCCTGGGTCAAGAGATACTGGATGCTGGCGGCGATATCCACTTCGTCATCGACGATCAAGAGTTTTTTCATACGGATCATAGTAACACTGTTAGCGAGCTATGCCAGAGGGCGGCCGTATTTTGCTAAAATACACCGTATTTTTAAGGCGCTCCTCACACGGGCTTAGAGCAGGTTTTACAAATTGAGCGCAAAATCCCAGATTTGCATGAGAGCACCAATCGCGATGGTAACGCTATCATTGCTCGCCGGACTGCTCGATCCAGCCTTGTCGGCCCTGGCCAAAACCACCTCGACAGCTCCTGGGCATAAGGCCACTACGCGCCAGGTCCTCAGCTTTTCGCCCTATCAGGTTGGCATGCTGATCCCAATCCGCATCGGTCTGGCGACTCGCGCCCCAGTGGTGCGTTTTGCCATCTGGTCCCATGGCAGCATGTTCATCGACAACCAACCGGTCTTTCCCATCAAACCCCAACTCATCTATGCCGTCACTCCTGGCAAGATCACCGAGCTATCCACAGGCGAGAGCTACAGCTGGCCCATCGACAAACGCATCACAATTGCTGCCACAGACTATAGATTTTGGTCCAAGGGCTGGTTCAGGGGCTCCTTGGAGCTGCTAGTCAAAAATGGCTCTCTCAATGCTATAGACGTCCTGGATCTAGAAGACTATCTCTTGGGTGTTGTGCCTTCCGAGATGCCATCGAGCTGGCATCTTGAGGCTCTCAAATGCCAGGCGGTGGCAGCGCGCAGCTATGCGTCGGCTCACCTGGGCAAAAACAGCAAATGGCAGAGCGAGGGCTTTGATCTGGTCCCGGACGTGCGCGACCAGGCCTATAAAGGCATGGCAGCAGAGGCCAAATCGACCTATATAGCAGTCAAATCCACGAGCGGCCTGGTATTAAAAGACTCCGGTCGCGTCAAGGCCGGCTTTTATCGGGCCTGGGTGGGCGATGATGACCAGTCCAACTTTAATATCCGCAAAAAATCAGTGTCCAAGCACTTGCTCGAAAAAATCACTGGCGTCAAAGACATAGCAGGCGTATCAGTCAAGCAATACGACGCCAACCTCAATGCAGTCTCGGTCCAGGTCCTCGGCACCAAGGGCAGCCGTGATGTGGACGGCAAGGTCCTTGCTCGCTGGCTCAATTTTGACACGGCAGGTATTTTGGACATAAGAGAAAACGGCAACAATTGGGACTTTACTTTTAGAGGGCCTGGCAATGGGTCCCGCGGCTTGAGCCAAAACGGTGCAAACAAATTAGCAAACAATGGTTGGCGGTTTGAGCAGATCCTGCAGCAGTATTATCAAGATCCCGACGGTCGCTTGCGTCTCGATCTTTTAGACAGCCACAAGGCATTGGCTCAGTATCTGCAGCTCAATCGCCCGATGACCATTTCCAAACCGCCCAAGACTAGCAATCATCCTGCCAGAGGCCCTCTGATCGAAGTCGATAAAAAGGCTCAAGAAAAGCACGACGAGCCTGCCGAGACCGAAAAAACCAGGGATAGACAAGAGCAAGACAAAGATAAAGAAAAGGATCCCTGGCAAAATTTTTAAAGAGCCTTAGTCTGGCTGGGCTCAGACTAAAACAGCCAGGCCGTTTAGCCTGCTCTCGAGATTGCTGATTGTCATCTTTTCGGCAGCATTGGCTCCGATCATACGATCGCATGCTTTAAGTATATCCAGAGCACGGCGATAGCAAAGCTCAGCACGCTCATTGAGAGACTCGACCTGCTCGATATCATGCAGGCAGATCAATACATCGGCAAGACGCGTGAGGGCACTAGCCAGGGCGACATTAGCGTTGCCGGCCGCTTCGAGGATGCGTACCTGCTTTTCGAGGGCGATTACCTGGTCCGCTCGTAGCTCCATGCGTCCCAATACTGCAGCCAGATCGCTGAGCACTGGTGCTACCGCCTGAGCATACAAGACTTGCTCATGGCCCAGAGCGCTCTCGGTCAAGTCGACCAATTCTTCCCAGGCTGATCTTGCCTGGCAAAATGACCCGGTACGATAATAGTATCCAGCCAATTTGTCCAAGGCGTCCCGCGTAGTCTCATGGGTAGCACCATATAGCTTTTCTTGCCTGCGCATAAGGCAGAGATACAGCTTTTCGCCACGAAGCTTTTCATCGCGTTTTTCGTAGACGCATGATAGCGATTGCACGACATGCTTGATGATATGGTAGTCGGCACCGATCTCCTTGAGGAGATCCAATTGCTGCTCAAGATAAAACTCGGCTTTATCTATTGCTTCGGCGCCCGTATGCAGATAAAAGCGGCAAAGCTCGTCGAGATGCTTGATAGCGGTTGGATGCTTTGGCCCCAGCGCGGTTCTCGAAACCGTGAGAGTGTTTAAAAGGGTGGTTTCGTCTTGAAACATTTAAGATGCGCCCCGACGGGAATTTGGTTACCTAGCTCAAGTCCTGCAATGTTATTCCTGCAGGTGAACTTTGACAAGACGGCCTTTAATTATCATTTCGGATATGCAACAAATCCCAGGCATTGTCTGCGCTCTTGGACATACCTTTCAAAATGGTCAATAAAGCGTGGGTCCGGCGTCCCAAATCGACATTACTACCTGATAGATCGGGCTTAGCGATTATGCTCTTCAAATCAGCAATGCCTGCCTCCAATTGCTTTTGCGCATCCCCAACCACATCCAGCTCGACTCTGGCCTTCTCATATTTTTTCTGATCTTGATCCTTGAGGGTGGCCACATCCTTATCTATCAAAGCCTCGAGCACTCTAGCCCGGGCCAATAGATCGTCGAGTTGACTAGCAGACTTTTCCAGCCAATCCTTACGAGGCACCAGATATGGTGTATCCGTGCTTTGGGCATCTTGCCAGATCATGGGCCATCCGGTGTCACTGCCGTTCAGAGGATTCATGGCGTAGCCGCTAGGATACATGCCCCTCGGCTGCTGCCGCCGTCCCGCCTCGCGCCCGATATCCTCCAGAGCGCGTCGGGTGCGAGACAAGCACTCATCCAGATCTCGCATCTGTACTTTCAATGGTGCCTCTGGTGCAAAATCTGTATTTGCAGGATTGGCCGCAAGACAGAAATTGGATGCAGCAGTGAGTGATAGAAAGGCAAAGAGACAGATAAGGTATTTGCAAAAAATCACTGTTTGATCGCTCCTCTATTTTGAACTGGAGTCTGGCCCGGAGCCTTTGCCTTATCGGGACTTTCTGGCGTTTCCCTGGCAAAGGCATAACGACTTACCCAGGATGGCGGTCGCAAAAAACCAAAGGCTTTTTTACGTGAGATATGCTCGTTTTTAAGCGCATTACCCTGCAGCTCAAAGTATGAGTAGATGGCACCACGGGTGAGATAGGCACCCTTGGTCGTATTCATGACAAAAAATACTTCTGAAGGATCGGACAAAACCAGATTGGCTCCTTGCTTGGCACCTGAAAGGTGCATGCTGCCAGCCCAATCGCTGTCGATTGGCTCCAGCACTTTATCTATATTGGCAAGCAGATTAAAATCGACTACCGGCAATGGTTCATTGGACAATTCGCGATCGCTGATCTGAGCCAGACGACCTAATAGACGAGAAAAGTCGTTAAACAAGCCACGTTCATCATCTGGAAAGGCAGAGTGCCTCGTCAACTCAGACTCGGTATATTGCAAAAATCCCGCCATCTTGCGATACATCTCAGGACAGGGCTCCAGGTAGTGAAAATTGGAGGGTCGATTGTTTGGCTTAGGGCTTTCGCTTACGTTTTTGGCAGCCTCGCCCTTGGCCTTGCGCACTGCAAGATATGAGTCCAAATAGGCCGCCGAGGCACTGCACAGACGTTGATTGGCCCAGGCCTCTGAGTTAAAGGCCGGCTGTACGTTTTTGCGGTAAGGCCTAAAATACTCCGTGATCAGAGCCCAGCGTCTATCGACCAGATTGACCTCAGCAGTGGGAGATGGGTCGACCTTGCGAGTCCCCATAACGCTGACGAGCGCGGGCACCTGATCGACCAATCGCATCTCCGAGGCAAGCCTCTGCTCTAGACCTTCGGCATCAGCGGCCAATAGATTGCTGGCCTGGCCAGAGCCCCAGGCATAGAGGATAAAAAGAGAAAGAGGATTGAAGGGATTATCGCTCGACTCTTCTTTAAAGTTGTTGGTCAATTGCTTGAGCCAGTCCAGCTCAGTCGGAATTATTTGAGGTAGCAAACGCATCGAGGTAGCATTTTCTTCTTCGAGCTTGAGTCTATTTACCTGAAAAATGCTCGTGCTATTAAGCCCTTGCGGACGCTGCTTCTTGACGGCCAACAGCATGCGGGCGCGAGAGAGCGGCTGCCCGAGGGCCTTCAGGACATCGCCGATATCGAGACTCTGCCGTTGAAACATATTTTTCATGTCGCTGGGATAGACAGTCTGCCCCAGTGTGCTTTGATTTTGGCAAAGCACGTTTGCCACATCAAATATCTCCTGCCAGAGCTTTAAGAGCGGTACGGACTCACCATTGGCCGACTTGACCCTGCCTAGCTCGATTGCCCGGTACAAGAGGATGGCGCGTCTAAAAGCGTTGCCACCACCGGTCTCCGAATTGTCTGTAAGGTCGGCGAACTGAAACCTCATGCGACTCAAAAATACCTGAGCCTTATAAAATCTAGCGGCACGCTCTGTGCGGGCATAAAAACCGATTGGCACATAGAAGCCATAGTCTTCGAGACGGTTAAAAATAACCGATCGCGCTACTTTGCCTTGCTCGATCAATTTGCCTTCGGCAAGAGCCAGATCTGTAGCGCCTCCAAGATCGGGGAGCTTGACGTCGGGCTTGAGCAGGCGTAAGGCGACGATAGCATAAGCCAGATTACGCTGTATGTCGTCTTTGACCTCGGCAAACTCAGTCTGACGGTAATCCTTGATCTGAGCCTGGATCAAAGCGCTCAAAAAAGCTTCGAGTCTCTCAAAAAGATATCCTTCTATGACTTTGACCGTGATTAGATTGATCTGTGAAAAATAGCAATGAGTGATCGCGTCAGCAGTGACTAGATTGGGACGGTTTTCGGCTTTGAGATTGCGATACATGGTCGCAGCATTGGCAAAATCGCTGCCTTGATAGACAACAAACTGGTTATAGCCGAGTATCTGCTTAGCACGATCGGTCAGAGTGTCGATGCGCATCCCTTGCAGAGCCACCGGATTCGGTGGCGTATAGTTAAATGTCACAATAGGAAAAACGTCTTTTATATGCAGACCGTCAAACTTGCGAGGAGCAGATCCTGCATCATCTGTGAGCTTGATCTCTTTCATCTTGCGCGTGCCGTCGAGTCCTAATCCTGGCCCATAAGTATCGCCGGTGACCTTGCTCTGCGCGAGTACGGGCACTTGCAAAAATGGCTGTAACATTGGCTCTAATAAGAGTAAGCTCAAAAATATATTGACGAGTCTCATCTAGCACCAAAGAGCAATCTATGCTGAGACAACTTGCTTTCTGTGTCTGTCGAAAAAGCCATCGGCAAAGGCTTGAGCGACATCCAGGCATTGAGCTGGTCACGTGCAGCGCCAGAGTTTGCTTGACCAGACTGGCCCAGATACAGATTTTGATAAAACTTGTCTTGATCAGACATATCAACGACCAGACGCATGGTCGGGCCATGCTGACAGGCAAAACTGGATGATCCTCGTCTGGCTAGGGCCTGATTGGTCACCACTGTGTCGCCGTCCCCACCTACAGGCAAAACCGGTATATTGCGAAATGGCGCCATTATCTCGCTCAAGATTGGAGCTTCGGTTGGCAATATAGACTTTACCGTCATCTGGTGCAGATCGCCCCAGACTATCTTTTTGCTATTTTGTCCATTGGCTTCGTTCCCCTGCGCCATGCGCAGGTCCTTGAGAGACTGCACAAACGAGCTTATGACAAAGTTTTTAAATGTCCTTTCTTCTGCAGGCAGCCAATCCACTCTGCGCTCGGTCAAAAACCGCCTTGCGACATCGGATACTGCAGGATAGCGATCAAAATATTCATTGGCCAACTGCACATCCAATCTAGTCACGATGATCCGCCTCATGACTGTTCGTAAAAACGACTCATAAATGGCGGCAGCCTCGCTATCGGCCGAGAGTACTCCATCCCACTTGCTCAAGACTTCAAAAGCATTGATCTGATATTGATCTATCAATTCACTCTTGCCTACGGTTTCGGCGATGGTGCTTTTGACAAGATCCGCCAAAGGAGCCTGCATGTCACCTTGCAGGAGAGCAAGATCGCTCAGATCGATCTTGCGTGTGCCGCTCTTTTGAGCGAGTGCCATCAAGACTTGTTGTATGCGCTCGCCACGCATCGTATTGAGATTGAGTGGCAATCGACCAGGGGAGGAGTTAGCCACCACATACGATGAGCCAGGATTGTATACACGACTAAAATCGGCATTGCTGGCCAGACCGACCCAATCGCCAGCACTAGCCCAACCAGGATTGAGAAGCAGATTTTCAAACTTGCCAAACTTGTCCGGATTAAATCTAATAGGCACTGCGCCAGCCTCTGCCATACCGATATCGCCCTGCCTATTGGCAAAGGTAAAAGTAAAAGCCGTCCCTTTGTATTGATCGAGGATCTTTATAAAGCCGGGCCAATCGACGGCCTTGTTTATCATCAGAGTTGCTTCGATCAAGCCATGAGATTTTTCCGGTATAGGCAGATTGAGTCCGGCCCAAGCCAGAGCCGTTGCATTGTCGTCCTGCCTGGCTAGCACAGGGCCATGTCTGGTGATCGTGATTTTATGCAAAAGATTGGAGGTAAAAAATAAGTTTTTGGAAAACCTCACCGGTATTTCTTCGACTATTTCCTCTGCAGTGGACCATCCCTGAGGAGTGCGGTATTTATTGGGAAATTGTGGTGAAAATTGCTCGAGAAAGAGATCTTGCATATCAGCCTTTAAAGAGGTCGCAGCAAAGCCTATCTCATCGTTGCGTCCGGCAAAGACACCCGGCATGCCTGGCCAACTCGCCCCAGCAACATGCATGGTAGGAGTGCGCATCGAAATCAAATAATAATCACAAGGCGCCGTCAGCTTTGCATGTCTGTCGAGAGCCAAAAGAGCCGTGTGGCCTGCTTGCGAATTTTGCGATGCAGCGATCTTTTTGCCTACGGCAAAAGCATTAGAGCCGATAGACATGCCATCGCTCTCACGCTCAGGCAGACTGGCTAGACTGGGTCTGTCCGCATCTGTCCTGATGCTCACCGCTGGTGGTGCGCTAAAAGTCCTCTGAAAGAGATAACTAGCAAAGGGAGCTCCGGCTTTGTCAAGGATCCTCTGCCTCAAATCGTCCAAACGCCAGGATTCGTCTAGCTCGTATTGCTTGTATTTGGCGATCGCAATCGAATCGAGAGGAGTCCATGGTTGCGGCTTATAAGAAAAGAGCAAAAACTCCATCGGCATTTTGCTGCCAGCAGCGTCAAGAAAAGCATTGACTCCCTGGCTGTAGGCCTCTAAAGCAGCTAGGGTCTCGTGCGAGACTTGTTTGAGCTCCTGCTTGGCGGCTCTATTGATGCCTATGGTACGCACCAATTTGTCGTGAGGCACCGTGCTAGCACCAAATACCTCTGACAAGAGCCCCTGAGCTGCTCGCCTCTGCATGTCCATCTGAAAGAGACGGTCTTGAGCCGTCATATAGCCCTGTATCCGATAAGCGTCGATATCGGATGCGCTCTCGATATACGGCACTTGCCGTGCATCAAACTTGACCGAACCGGCAGATGCCATTTGCGGGATGGACTTGACTCCATCTAACTCCGGCAGGCTGTTTTGCATGGCAAAAAAACCACCCGAAGCAATGAGTACCGCCACAGCAAAGATGATGATAAAGACTCTGATCAATATATATTCCGACAAGCAGAGACCGGCTTATTATAAATCATCGATCGAGATAGGCGAGCGTCGCTGCCAACTCGGCTTCGACGCTTTGGCAAAGCTCTGACAAAGGTTGGTCGGCGCCCTGTCCTTTTCGGCCCTGAGACTCCAGAGCCAGGGCTTTGTCGCCCAAAGTTTGAGCTGTCATGACCACGGCTAGCCCTTTGAGTTGGTGGGCCAGTCTGACCAATTCGAGATATTGATTTGCATCTAGGCTGCTCTTGATCCCTGCCATGAGCTCTTCGCATTCGCGCCTAAAGCTGTCAAGCAAAGATTCCAGCCCATCCTCGCCGTAGAGATTGACCAAAGAATCCAGATCGATCGGGGGATTTTCTAAAATCTGCGGATCAGGATCTGCAAGTTTTACATTATCAGGCGCATTGGCCTGCTGCAAATCTGGCCCTGGTGCCTGATCCTTTTGTTCTCGGCTAATAATATTGCTTTTGAGACTGTAAAGGTCTGACGGCAGCCACTGTGCCAAAACATGCATCAATTGCTCGCGACTGACTGGTTTGCTCAGATAATCGTCCATGCCTGTCGCGATGCATTTTTCGCGGTCCCCGCTCATTGCCGAAGCTGTCATGGCAATGATGGGGATATGTCCACCATGCATAGCTTCTTCTTTGCGTATCTTGATCGTAGCCTCATAGCCATCCATCTCTGGCATCTGGCAGTCCATCAAAATAACGGCATAGCGACCACTAGCAGCTGCCCTGGCGGCCAGATTGCCATTGGCCACACCATCAGCCTCCAGGCCAAGCTTTTCCAGCTGCCTCAGGGCTAATTCGCGCATCACTGGGTTGTCCTCGGCTACAAGAACACGCAAAGCAGACTGTTGCGAGCCCTGGACAGGAACGCCCCTACCCTTGACAACAAATTGGACCTTTTGCTTCAATTGTTCATGCGAGCCGGAGTCGTCATAGTCATCGAGATTACAAGCTCGATCTCTTGAGTCCTGGCCGGAGTTTGTGACGCTAGACTTGAGTATCTTTTTGATGCCTACGACGAGATCGCTCAACCTAAATGGCTTTAATAGCCGCGGTACATCCTGAAACCTGTTGAGTCGCGCATCGCTGGATAGATCTCCAAGTCCAAGCACAAGGAGTGGGATTTTGGCTCCAGCCTCCTCAAGATAGTCGCTCATTTTGATCAACCCCTCTATCTCGATGGGGTTGGGTCTGATGAGGAAACTGCCTGAGATGGTATTTTTGGCAGGGCTAGATGATGTCGTGACAGAAATATTGTGGCGCTTTATAGCTGCCGAAAAATCATAGATGCAGGCACGGTATTTAGATGGGCCTTCATCCGGTGCTGTCATGGCACGGCGAAACTCGGCTGGAGAATTTTTTATGACGCATGGAATGCCGAGATAACCGAGGTAACCACTCAAGAGACTACAAAGTCGATTGCTGCCGGCTACGATCAGCAGTGGACGAGGATCGCCATCGCCCCCCCCGGCCCGAGCGATCGACTTGCTGGCAAAGACCTTTTGCCCTACGGTGATGTGATCGCTGGCTCGATCCAATGCCAGTTTAAACCAAAAAGACGAACCCACGGAGAGTTGGCTGGCAAAATCGATTTCACCACCCATGATATCAACGAGCAAGCGACTGATAGACAAACCGAGACCGGTACCGCCAAACTTGCGCGTCGTCGATCCATCGGCCTGCACAAAAGGCTTAAACAAGCGGCTGCGAGCCGCATCAGACATTCCGACGCCGGTGTCTTCTACGGTGATCCTGAGATTGCACTTGTCGCCGGCATTGTCCTGGTTGATATAGTCAGCCCTGATCAAGACCTCGCCTTTACGTGTAAACTTGACTGCATTGCCAGCGAGATTGAGCAGTATTTGCCTGATACGCACTGGATCGCCGCGCAAAAATAGCGGCAGGCGCGGGTCTATCCAGGTGTAGAGATTGAGGCCTTTTTTGCGCGCTGCTGGCGCCAATAAAAGAGCGCAATCCTCCATCAATTCTAATAGGTTAAACTCGATGATATCGAGCTCTATGTGCCCGGCTTCTATTTTTGAAAAGTCGAGGATGTCGTTGATGATGGTCAAGAGCGACTTTGCCGAGTCTTTGACCATATTGGTCAGTTGCTTTTGTTCGTCCGAAAGAGGACTATCGAGCAATAGCTCGGACATGCCGATCACGGCAGAGATAGGAGTACGGATCTCATGCGAGATGTTTGCGACAAACTCGCTCTTGAGCTTGGACGCCTCTAAAGCCGCGTCGTAAGCCACCTCGAGCTTGCGTGTAAGTGTTTCGAGTTCGCTATTGACCGAAGCCAGATTTTGTACACGCTCACTGAGGTCGACATTGAGCTGTTTGATTTTTTCTTCGGACAATCTCTCTTGCGTGATATCGGTCAAAAGTCCGTTAAACAATATATCGCCATTGTCCAGTCTCTCAGGAGAACTGGTGGCGCGTACCCATTTCATGCCACCAGAAGGCAGATGGATACGCCACTCGTGAGAAAAGGTCGCAAGATTGATATTGGCCTGACGATTGGCTTCTAATAATCCTGGCAGGTCTTCTTGATAGACATTTTCGTAGGCAAGCATAGGATCGCGCATGATGTCTACAGGATCTACTTCGAGGATAGACTTGCAGCTCTGGCTCATATAGGGAAAATAATCACGTCCATCGGCAGCATGCACATATTGATAGATGCCACCAGGTACATGAGCCGAAAGCTGATTAAATCGGGCTTCTGACTGCTGGAGCGAAACCTCTATCTCCTTGCGCACGGAGATGTCCTTGTTAAAGATATAAAACCCCGTATACTTGCCTCTTTTATCATTGACCCTCACCAGGGTGATGGCCTCGTGAAAGATACGACCATCCGAACGCCGGCCTAATAGCTCCGTTTCTCCCTTATTGGCTTCGAGCATATCGCTAAAACACTGATCGAACTTGGCCAGATCCGCACCATATATGGCATCACGAATACTCATGCCCACCATCTGCTCCTGCTCAAAGCCCAAAAGATTGGCATAGCTCTGGTTCACCGAGAGATAACGGCCATCGACATCTACTTTGGCAATGCCCTCCACTGCATTTTTGAGGGCATGAGAGATGTCCAGCAGCTCATCCTCGGCCTTTTTGCGATCGGTGATATCATATGCGACACCAAATATCATGCCCGAGTCTGGATTGCGGACGGCCGACCACTGCAACCAGATTATCGATCCATCCTTGCAGATATACCTGTTTTGAAACTCAAAGAGCGCGTTGCCATCGAGGACATATTGCTGAGCACCCATCGACGCATTGAGGTCTTCGGGGTGCACGAGCTCAAAAAACGGCCGACTCAGCAGCTCTTCTTGCGCATATCCCAATTTTTCCGACCAGGCTTTGTTGATGCGTTTAAAATGCCCTGTAGAATCGGCTATACATAAAAGATCGCGTGATAGATTGAAAAAAATATTGGCTTCTTCGAGCTCCTTGGTCCTCTCCTCGACCTTGAGCTCTAGATCCTGCTGGCTGGCCAAAAGCTGGTCTTCGGTTGCCTTGAGCTTGGTGATGTCTACCGCAAATGCAATAATGCCTATTATTTGGCCATTATGATCGCGATAAGGCACCTTATCAGTGGAGACCCACTGCAGATCCTCTTGCCGCCCGGTCCAGGTTACTTGTTCGATAATGCCTAGCTTGGGCTGCCCTGTAGACATCACCTCGAGATCATCACGATAGTATTCTTCGGCCTGCATCGGAAAAATATCGGCCAGGTCCATGCCCACGAGTTTTTCGTTACTGATGCCCAGAGCATCGATTACTGCTTGATTGACACGAATGACTCGATTACGGCGGTCTTTAAAAAAGACAAAGGCCGGAGTCGAATCGATCACAACCTGTTCTTGAGCAATTTGCCTGACCAACAGCTCCTGCGTCTGGCGCTTATCTATCAAAACAGCAAGATGAGCACCGATTTCTTCGATTGCATTTAAAAAATACTTGTCCGGTCTCTGGCGTACATCGCCAAAAAACTCAAAGACAGCCATGACCTCATTACCACGACGCACAGGAAAAGCAAATCCGCTCGAAATAATGCCCGAGTCTTTGAGGGATAGGCGGGGTTCTTCGTCTATGGCATCCAAAAAAATCGATGAGCCGACAAAAGCAGCATGTCCAGGCAGCCCCTGCCCCAAACCAAAAGTAGTCTCCAGACTCTCCTGCCTGATCGACTCTAGATCGAGAGATCGACCATAAAATACGGCATTGGGATTACAGACCAGAGGACCATCCATCCCATTGAGGCCATTGTGGCCAGGCATTGAGCTCGGGACCCAGACCTGGCCCAATATCCAGCAGCCCGAGCTGCCAATGCGGTTTAGACAGTGCACAAAGATATCATCGAGCGAGCTCAGCTCACCGGCTTCTACGGCGACATCCACGACCAGGCTGAGAGCATCTTCGATACGACGTCTCTCGCTCACGTCATAACTGATGCCACGACAGCGCACAGGCACGCCATCGACAAACTCGACCTGCACTCGATCCATGATCCAGAGCCACTCCCCTTGAGCGGTCCTGAGCCTATACACGATCTCGTATCGATCGTTCTGGGGAGTTGCGGCAGCCTTTACTGCTCTGACCCGCTCAATATCATCCGGATAGCAGATACGCATCCAGAGACTCTCGTCCTGGTACCAATCAGCAACTGGATAACCAAGCATCGTCTCGACATAATCCGAGACAAAGTGCAGTTTACTAGAGTCAAAATTTTCTTCCCAGATTATGGCCGCGACACTATCAACGAGTATCTTGAGATGCTCGAGATTGGGATCAGGTTTATGACTGATAGCAATAAGTAACTCCTGCTAGAGCAAAAAGATAGTTTCTAGTTATTTACTGTAAGCTTGTATTTTTTGATCATAGCTCACGCCCCACCCCAAAACCTTAACTGATGAAAAACAGACAATCCCAGATCATAGCCATATGCGGCGGTTCCGGCTCAGGCAAATCGACTCTGGCCCGCAAATTTTTGCAAGCCGCGATCCTCGCCACTGACAGTTTTTATAAAGATCTCGAGGACCTCACCCCTCGCCAAGACGGTACTTACGATTTTGACCATCCTTCCACCGTCGCCTTAGACGAACTAGCTCAGGCCTGCCTCACTCTGGCCTCTGGAGAAGCTGTCGATATTCCGGTCTACAGCATGCTTTCCTGCAAGCGCGAGGGCAAGCAGACAGTACCTCCGCCCAAGAGCGGTATTATCGTGGTCGAGGGCATCTTTGCCTTTCATAGCCCGATGGACGAGATCGCCTCCCTCAAGATCTTTATCGATACTCCAATCGATCAGAGAATGGCCCGCAGATTGCGCCGCGATGTCCAGAGAGGGAGATCATCACGAGAGACTATTGCCCGCTCGCTGCAAGTCGAAGACGCTTATTCGAGATATGTCGAGCCAATGAAGAGTCTGGCGGATTTGATTTTGATGGGCGAAGAAATGCACGGCGGCATGCTTGCTTGAGGCCACTGATCCTTTTACTATCGGCATCTGCCATCCTCCATCTGATCTGGGTCATGGCCATTCCAATGGTCAAGGCACCAGATGAGTTTGCGCATTACTGGATGATTGATTTTATGGTCTCGCATGCGCGATTGCCATATGCAGCTGAAGTGCACGATGGCGGAGCATCGGCCGTGTACGGCTCAATGCCGGCAATGGGCTATCTCCCACATGTGGCCTGGGGTTGGCTATCTCGGCTGGTGGACCATGGCGCCCAACTCATGGATTTCACTCGCTGGATCAGGCTTGGCTCTGTCGTATGCGGGCTAATCACAATTGCTTGCGCTCATTACCTGGGTCAAAAACTCTTTCCTCCTCCTTACCACCCTTTGATCCGCTGGGCATTACCGCTAGCCGTGGCTTTGCACCCACAGTTCAACTACGTCACTGCTTATGCCAATAATGACGCCAGCACAGCTTGCATCTCAGCCATCATCGCTGTCTTGATCTACAAGATCCTGAAAGCAGGCATCAGCGCTTCGCGTAGTCTCTGCCTGGGACTGGCTGTAGGCTATTTGCTGCTGTCAAAATTTTCTGGATATTGCATCTTGCCGGCCGTTGCAATGGTCTTTGCCATCTTGTATTGGCAAGAGGCGAGGGATCAGGCAGCCCGACATGATACCGACCAGCCAAGGCGATTTAAGACGATCACTCATGCGATACTAATAACTGCCATTGCTGGTAGTATCAGTGTCTGGTGCTTTTTGCGCAACGGAGATGTCTTTGACGGAGATTTTCTCGGGACTCGCACCATGGTTGCTCACTGGGCCGAGATATATCACAAAGACCCCACGGCCACGCAAAGCCTTGCCCATGTACTCAAAGAAAGAACATGGTGGCAATTGTGGTTCAATTCGTTTTATGGCTGCTTCGGCTACCTGGACATGCCTCTACCAAACTTTCTCTATCAATCTTTTCTTGGCATGATCATCTTGAGCACCGGGGCCTTATGTCTGAAAGGCCAGGAGAAAGAGGAAAATCAACTGTTTTGGTTGTATATGGGTGCAGCCATAATCCTCAATTTTGCAGCCATGGTCTATGCGCAGATGCAAAATCTCGGGGGCGGACAGGGGCGTTATCTATTTCCTTGCGAAATCTTTGTTTTTGCCTGGATGTTGCGCGGACTCTCTCGTCTACCAGGCAAAACAGCTCTAGTGGCCACATGCGCTTTGCTGGCTCTTTTGACAGCCGGCACCGTATGTGCCACCGTCATGCTGGTATCAAGCTTTGGCTTGAGCTTGGCTCGCAGCTACTAAAATAGACTGTTTAGGATATGAGCTTGAGAGCAGAGATGCCGTGCTTCTTTTCGACGAGGATCTGCACGGGAAACATCTCACGTACATCCTGGATATGCGTGATGATGATGACGCGCGAAAAATCTTGCTGGATCAAACGAATGGCTTTGACCAATTTGTCGCGACTGCCATCGTCTTGAGAGCCAAAACCCTCATCGATAATGAGTGTTTCTAGCTTAGCACCGGCACGCCTGGCAAGCAGCCGAGATAGGGCAATACGCAAGGCAAAATTGACCTTAAAGGCTTCACCGCCACTGTAAAGCTCATAATTGCGAGTGCCTACCTCATCTCCAATCACTATCTCGAGGGTTTCGGAGATAGTCCCGGCTTTGGTCTTGGCCTGGGTCACCAGGGCAATATGCATACGGTTTTCGGTCAAGCGACTGAGGATGCGATTGGCCTCGGCTTCGATCTCGGGTATGGCGTTTTCTATGATCACCGCCTGGATGCCTTTTTTACCAAAAGCTTCGGAAAGAAACTGCAGATCTTCTAGATCTTTCTTTTTATCCAAAAGCATATTGCGCTCGCTATCCATGCGGGCGACTTCCTGGCTCAGCCTCTCTCTGCGATTGGCCAGGACAGCCAGTTTTTCGCTGGCCTTAGCTCGGGCCTCCAGACAAATAGACAGAGCAGGTCTCAATTGAGCGATCTTGCTATCGACCGCTGGCAGATCCGAGACATTGCGCTCGAGCACGATGACTTGGGCAGCCAATGCAGTCCGCCGGGCTTCGACCTCATTGAGGTTATCCTGCAGCTGCAAGAGCTGGCTTTCGATCAGGGGTTTCTCAGCCATGGCGCGCGATAATTCTTGCGATTTTTCGTTTGCCTCAAAAAGTTGTCCGAGCTCCTTTTTGAGTCTGGCATGTTCTTCGCGATCGTAGGCAAGGGTCTTGATCGAAGCCAGTATCTCGGCCAAATGTGCCCTTTCTTGCTGCCCATAGGTCTCGCCTTGCAACTCTTGAGTGAGGGCGGCTATCCTTGCCACCAAATCCGGTATCTTTGCCGCAAGCTCGCCTTTGCGCACCAGGTCTCGCTCAAGTTGCTGGTAACGGCCCTCTATGTGACGCTTGAGCCTGATTTGCGACTGGAGGCTGGCAAAGACAGCAGGATCAAAGTCTAGCTTGATCAACTCGGCTTTGACATTGATGAGACTTTCTTTTTCTACTTGCGCAAAATTTTCGCCTGCTAGATCATCCTTGATCTTGTCGCAATCCGACTTGAGCTTATCAAAATTGGTTCTAGCCCTATCCAGAGACGATAGTTTTTCGTTGTATTGCCCTATGCGACGATCGAGCTCTTTACGCTGATCCAGCTCTCGTTTGAGCTCCATATACTTTTTGCGCGCCTTCTGCCTTTCTTCTTCTAGAGTGCCGACTCTGGCTTCTAGCTCATCTATCTCTCGATCGAGGGTGCGATTGCCATCGAGATACGAGTCGATCACTTTGGCCCGGTCGACTATGGGAGCCGAGCAGAGGGGACAGAGCGGACTATGCTCGTGCTGCTTGAGCTCTTCGACTTTTTTTAGGTTTTCGATCTGCCGCTGCTTGCATTCTTGGATTTTAAGATTGGCCGATTCGATATCATTGCGAAAAGTGATGCCTTGCTTTTCGACGAGTTCAAACTCGGTTTCGTACTTATCCAGCTCCTCTCTGCGTTCGGCCAACTCCAGGCCCTCGCGATCCAGGCTCTCATTCGATCGCACGATCTCGGCAAAATCCTTTAGCTGTCTTTCTTTTTGCCCCAGCTCTACTTCGAGCCTGATCTTTTGTTCACCGATAATGGTGTTTAATTCGTTGACCCTTTTACTAAGCTGGTTAAAAGCCTCCTGATTGCCCAGTTGCTTTGCCTCTTCCGCCACTGATGCTCGATACTCGGCATAGGTCTTCTTGACCTTTTCAACATCCTGTAATTCTTTGTCGAGTCGCTCCTGTTCTTTTAAAGCATCTTGCTCTTCGCGCTTTAGGCCCTCGAGTTGGACCTCGAGACGACTGCGCAAATTGGCGAGCTTATTGACCAACTGTATTTTTGTTTCTTGCAGATCTTGCTGTTTGGCAAAAAGATTGTCAAACTGCTCGACTTTTTGTCGAACCGTTTGAAACATCTCTACCTTGATCTTTAGGTCTGACATATCAGCCAGTTGTAGATTGAGCTCGCTATCCCGCTTGAGCAGGCGATCTCGCTCTGCCTTCAATTTTTCGGCCTGGCGGGTATTGATTGCAAGGTCATCTTTTTGACGCGCCAAATTTTGGGCGTGCAAACGCCCCTCCACCTGCGATGCCTCGAGAGCGGCAATTTCTCTTTCAAGGCCGGATGATTCTTCGGAGCGATTTTCAAAGCTCTCGCGATCCACTGCCTCCTCAGCATCAATCTGCTGCATTTCAGCCAAGAGTCCATCATACCGGCCAAGGCTCAACTCCATTGCCTCGATAGTGACTTTGGTACGCTTGGCTTGAGCTCGTGCCTCTTCTTGTAGACGATCAAAAAACGACAATCCTAGTATTTCGCATAAGACCTGCTTGCGCTCTTGTGGGGCGCGGGTCGTAAATTCTTCGGCTCTTCCCTGTTTTAGATAAGCAGAGTTGATGAAAGTGTCGAAGTCCATGCGTAAGAGGTCACTGATATTTTTTGTGGTCTCTTTCATGCTGGCGGCGGTCATACTTTGCCAACTACCATTCTGAGTCTGCACTTGAAAATCGAGATTGCCCTTGGAAATGCCTTTGCCGCCGGCCTTGCCTTGCTTGTGGCGCGATCGTTTTATGCGGTATTGGCGCCCCTCGTGCTCTAATACGACCTCAACCCACATTTCTCTTTCGCCCAAGCGCACAAGATCATCGCTGGAGCCACGACCTTCTTCCCAAAGAGCCCAACTAAGGCCATCCAGCAGAGCAGACTTGCCTGCTCCATTACTACCGGTCAGGCAAACCACCGGGCAGCCGGCCAGGTCAAGCCGAGCGTCGGCATAACTCATAAAATTGTGTAGGTGTATAGAATTGACTATCACGTGTTTAGATTAACAGGTATGAGCAGCAAAGACGATAAAAATGCGCCCATCAGGCTCTTTACCGCCATTTTTGCGGCAGCGGCAGCTAGCATGATAGTCCAATCGAGGGGCATCGATCTGGCTGGTCCCCTGGGCCTGCCTGGTGCACTTGCCATGAGCCTTGCGCTCTTTAGCTACATGGCCGGATTTGCTATCGGCGCCAGTGGCATCACCCGTGTACTCGGCCCAAGAGCCGGGGGGATAATGCTGTTGACTGCTACAGCGATCCAATATTACTTGTTTGACCGCTGCTTTTTGACTCCAGTCACGGCTCTCTCACAGATAACATTTTTGCCGGTCTTGCTCAATATGGCCTGCCTCACGATCGCAGCTATTGCAGCCGGGCGTACTTTGCCGAGCATGCTGACCGTCGAGCAGGCTCGCAGGATTCCGCCGATGCAAGCACTCACTGTCTTCAACCTGGGGGCCCTACTTGGGCTGGCTCTCTCACTGCCCCTTGTTTCGGGAGGGATGACATCCACATATACATTTGCGATCGTGTTTTCGATACTAAATTTGATTTGCGCAAGCATAAACGTAAAACATAAAGAAACGGCCGCACCATCACCAGTAGTGGCAGAGGAGATTGCACTGCGCCCTTTGAGCAAGCGGCATCGTCTTGCGGCACTGGCTGCAGGCCTGGCATTTATCTTGGTCGAATCGGCGGTGATGCGTCAGGTTGCTACATCCGTTGGGAGCAACTACGCCAGTACGACGATCATGCTGGCACTAGCCATAGTGGCCTTGACCATAGGCTCAGGAGCCCTTGCTATCGCAAGCAAGACAAAAAAGATACTCCTCCTCTGTATTTTGCTAATAGCATTGCCAGCCTTGATTGGCTTCGACAGATTAAGGTACCTCGTGCAAATGACTGTCGCCGCGCTGATATTTCCCCATCTTTTACTCACCCCTAATCCCAGTGCCATCTCGCAAAGAGACTTTGCTGGCCTCTATGCAGCCAGCACCGTGGGGAGTCTGATCGGCCCTCTGCTGTTTATAGGATTTATCAAAATAGGCATTATCAGCACCTGGCCGGCGATGGCTATCGTCTGGGCGATGGTGGCATTGTGCGCATTGTTTGTACTAATGTCCACTTCGAACATACAGGGGGTGCGCATTTTATCAGGCCTTTTACTCATGATAGGCTTGGTCAACTCAATACAGCAGATAGAGCTAAGACATAGTGCTAACACTGTATTTTTGCAGGATAGCTATCTAGCAAAGATAGCAGTAGACAAAGACCAGGAGCAAAACCTCCTCACTCTCAGCAGCAATGGCAAGATTGAGGCGTCCATCCCTATCGACTTGTCACAGCCTCACCCTAATTCGGATATACCAACACAGCGGTTGCTGGCCTTAGTTCCTTACACACTCGCAAATGCAGTGCAGGGACAGCAACCTATCGATGCCTTGATAATTGGCATGGGCTCCGGCACTACGGCAATGACTGCCATCGATCTCAAAATGCCTGCTGATGTAGTCGAGCTGGACGATGCGGTGGTGAGAGCATCTGCTTGCTTTCATCCAAAATTAGCTCAAGATCTGGTGGACTCAGGCAAAAAGATACATTTACTCGATGCAGCCGCCTATTTAAGTCTTCTGCCAGCGAGCACAAAATATGATGCAATCATCAGTCAACCTTCAGAGCCCTTTATCAATGGCTCCGGGCCTTTATACACAAAAGAATTTTTTGACCTTGCAGCCGACAGACTGCATGCCAATGGCATCTTTGCGCAATGGGTCCAGCTCTATGGCCTGGACCAACAATCCCTTGCCGGTCTGCTTGCCACCATAAATGATTCTTTCGGCCATATCATGATCTTTCACCCTCCACATGCAGGCGAAATAATCGTCCTCGCATCTAAAAACGACAGGGCTGTCAGTCGCTCAAGACTACTGCAAAACCTGGGTGGCTCAGAAACAGCACTCAGGATGTGGGCGAGTTGCGGTTTTTTTGATAGAAAGTCGATAGACCGATCAATTTTGCTTTGTGATGGCATCCAGTCTTTGCACACCAAGGCTTGTCGCATCAATACAAAAGATATGCCTTATCTGCAATATCTAGTGCCTTCTACCGACTCACAAAAACTGGAGAACCAGATACAAACTAATTTGCAAGTTTTGAACAAAAGTAAATTTTCTAAAAATACTGAGTGTTTGTCAGAAGGCCCGGAAAAAATACCTACGAGTTTTCTGCCCCAAAATTTGGATGTCCTGAAGCTTAGAAAGTCTAGCAGAGAAAGCCTGGACAATTTTTTGACCACCATGCACGAGAAAGATTTGAAACTTGGGAACAATAATGTCGAGGCATCCTTATCGATCTATCCCGACGATCATGAGACACAGCTGGTGGCAGCCATGATCGAGCTATGCGGAGGACAATACGACCGAGCCGCGCAATCCATAAAAAATGCACATAGACTTTGCAGGCAAAGTGCGGCAAACTATTCCTGCGCCGTGTTGCACGCCTGGTTCAGGAGAGACAGGCAGACGGCATACGCCAATCTCAGACCGACGGCACCCGAGCCAGTACGGCAATTGCTAGCACAGACTAGCTGGGCATCTCGAGTCGACATATCGACGGCATCCCGGGCAATCAGAGCTGTTTTACAGCAGGCTTCAGATGAGAGCACTTGCAATAGCATTTAGGTTTGGTAAATGTCCCTAAGATTACTATTAATAGAAGATAGTCCGACCCAATTGATCACCATCGCCAAGACCCTCGAAGCCGAGGGTTATACGGTGATAGAGGCCAAGAGCGGTGCCGAAGGCCTGGCCAGGGCCTACCACGAGTTACCTGATCTGATCATTTCCGATGTGGTGATGACTGGCATAAATGGTTATCAGCTCTGTCGACTGGTCAAAAACGACCCGGACCTTTGCGCCACCCCTGTTATTTTGCTGACCAAACTTGACGGCTCTATAGATAGATTTTGGGGCTTCAAATCAGGTGCCGATCGATATATACCTAAAGAGCCTGGTTTTACCAGTCTGATCAAAGCAACGCGAGAGCTTCTTGCCGAGGCGGTGCTCAAGCCACGCCTCAGGGTGATAGGCGAGCCTACTAAAAGCTTGAGCGTCGAGGACGTCAATAACAGACTCAATCAACTATTGGAGAGATTGCTCTTTGAGGCGACTATCGTAGACGAGGTCCGCAAGATCGCAGAAGATGCACTAGATATAGACAATGTCACCGAGAGATTGTTTGAGTTGATGTCGTCCATACTTGATTATCAGGCGCTAGGCTTGGTGCTCAATCAAGGCACGCACTCTGTAATACGTCTTGATGCCTCCAACAATCAAAGATCCGGCGATCCAAACAAGCAAGGATTAAAAGGTTATGTTGCCAGGATAGCCAGCCAGCTCGGTTTGCCGCCCTTTAGAGAAGAAATCGCCAGGGGGCATTACATGCCCGAGAACAGCCTCACACAGCCAATCGATATCACGGGCCAACGTCTGGGAGTGATGATCGTAGTCCCTAATCCACAACAGATATTTAAGCCTGGCGATCAAAAAGTAGTCCGCCTGATCGGCGAACAATTGTCAGTCGTACTGAGACTGATGGAGCTCAACGTCCAGACTAATCAGTATAGATAAGCAGCTTAGAGGCAAATCTAGCGCTTTTTCTTTGCCTTTTTATTACGCACTTTCTCTCTTTTGCCAGAGGCTGCTTGATCGCTCGGCTTGGACGCAGCTTGTTGATTACTAAAATCATTACTCTCATTATTATTAGAGTCAATTCTAGGGTCAATATTAGAGTCAATTTTAGGCTCGTCCGCACCAGCCTGCTCCGCAAAATTGGCAGGAGTATCCGGTGGCAGTTCGTCGTCCATCAAAAGATGCGCCATTGCTGATGCCGGCAGCGATACTATAGACCAGCTATCTGAGTTGCTTTGACTACGCTCAGATTTATCTATCTTTTCTGATCTATCGGATTTATCGGTTTCACGTTTGCGCTCGGACAGCAAAGTGTCATCAAAGATCAGATCATCATCTGCCTCTTGAACAGCTTGTACTGCGGCATCTAACTGAGCCATCTGGTCGACAAAGTCTGCCTCGATTTCTGATTCTGGATCGAGAGACGGTTCTAGTTCTTGCTCTGTAATTGACTCTTGCTCTGGATCTAATTCTGGCTCCGGAGCCAGCTCAATTTTTTCTGGTTCTGGTTCTAGTTCTAGTTCTAGTTCTGGTTCTTGTTCTTGTTCTTGTTCATCCATGCTCCAATCTAATTGATCCTTCCAGGAAGGAACAGCTTTATTGAGGTCGATCGCAGGCACTACATCCGGTGCAGGCACCGGCTCTGCATCCTTGCTAGGAGTGGTGGCAGAAATCCGCAACCGGCTGATTGGCACGACTGGTACTTTAACCAGGGTATCTTCGGATTGAGCTCTATATGCCTCCTGCAGCTGATCCTGACTCACAAAATCACCTTGCAGCAAGATATCGGACATTTCCATTCCGTTATCCTTACGAGCTTCCATTACTTCTTTAAATTGCGCCGTCGAAAGCAAGCCATCGCGGATTAGCTGCTGCCCAAGCAAGACACAGTCTAGATCTGCATCTTGGATAAACTCTTGCTTTACAAGAAAAGCCCCAAACAGCATTTCGGGCATGGCTCTATGCATATCGGCAGCAATCTCGAGTTCGGTTTCCTCGAGCAAACCAGCACACAAAAGCAGCTCGCCGATCCTGATCTTGGATTTGTTCAGATGATCGCGTGTATTGGTATCCTCGTCTGAACGCAGGCCGAGACGACGGAAATCAAAGTCCGTGCGCGTTACCGGATCAAAAAGTATATCGCGGGCGATCCAGAGTGATTGCAGTTTTTTATAGTCGGCCTTGCGATCTTGACCTGTCAAAATGCCGGGAGTACGCAAAAAAGCCTTGACCCTGGAGAGGAAGGTCCGTTCAATGCTTGCAGCATCGGCCTTTTCATCGACTCCCAGAATGGCGTAAAGATCCATTGGACCGACGGACGCCTGCTTGGCGAGTTGATCTTGCTCTACAGATGCACCAACCTTGGGTTGCACTGCGGCAGACGCATCATTGACATCAGATTGAGGCGGAGCAAAGCTGGTCTGCATAGCGGCAAGCTGTGCAGCAATGTCCTGTTGAAAATTAGATCTTGCAGGTTCTGGTGCTATTTCTGGTTTTGGCTCTGGTGCTGGTTCTGCTTCTGGTTCTGACTCTACTTCTACTTCTGGTTCTGGTTCTGGTTCTGCTTCTGGTCCTGGCTCTACTTCTGGTTCTGGTTCTGGCGCTAATTCTTGCTCTTGTTGCACGTCTGATTTTGGCTGACTGAGCTCGGACAACTGCAATCCTGATACAAAATCCTCTTCATCAGCTTCTGGTACGACAAAAGGCTCCACATCCAGAGCAGTCTCCCTTGCTTCGTCTTCTTGAGCGGCTCCAAAATTAAAGACCTCAGTAGTCTCTGGATTATTCCAGATTTGCATAAATTGCTGGAGGGCTTCTGGTTGTAAGGGTTGAGCATCGCCAAAGCTCGGCTCGACCTCAAACGCCACTGGCTCTATCTCATGGTTTGACGCTGGCTCCTCCGAGACAGTCTCGTCATCAGAGCCCCAGTCGATGTCAGGCATCTGACGCTTGCGCTCGACATGCAGTTCGCGAGGAAAATTGACTGGAACCTGGCTATCCAGATCCTGAGATCTTTTGATCAGCAAAAAGATCTGCTCATGAGCCAAGTTGGATCCCACAGTATCGCCAATCTCGAGGGACTGTCTCAAGGCAGCTGCCAAGACCCTGGTCTCGAGCTCCAGACGGTCTCGACTGAGACTGGCATCCATATCGGCTTGATTGAGATTACCCACGTTTATCACTTGCAGAAAGACCCTGGTAAAAGCCTAAATTGTAATAATAATCTGCCCGTAAGAACGTAAAGATAAAAGCTAATATCAAAGCTCATGACTTAAGAGAGACAAAAAGCCAAATAATATATATCTCCTGGCAAACCGGATCCGACAAAAGGAGCAATATTTGGAAAGCGAGATTTACTCGAGAGCCGCCTACAGGGAGCACCTCGATCAAGCACTGCAACAAGAAAACCTGAACGTGCTTGATTTATCAGACGCCCAACTCGACAAGATTGCCATCTTTCTGGACTTTATGGCCCAGACAAACAAAAAATTTAACCTCACTGCCAGCATTACTCCTGAAAACTTGGTCGGTAAACACGCCCTCGATTCGATACTTTTGGCTCAGGCAATTCAAGGTCTGCCCAAGCAGGATAGGATCGTAGATGTCGGATCCGGAGGAGGTTTTCCGGCGATGATAGTGGCCATCTGCCTGAGCAAGAGCAAATTTACTCTCATCGATTCGACGGCTAAAAAATGCACGTTTCTCCAAGAGGCTGCCAATAAACTACAAATCTCGCACAGACTCAAGGTCATGTGCGGGAGAGCAGAAGAGATTGCCCATCAGCCCGAGCTGAGAGAAATCTTTCACGTTGCCACAGCCAAAGCGGTGGCTTCCCTCAAAATCTCGGCCGAGTTAGTAGCTGGTTTTTTGGCTCCAGAAGGTGTCTTTATGGCACAAAAGACGCAGAGTCGCATCGAAGACGAAATCATAGAAGCCCGAATGATGCTTGGCAAACTGTTTTTTGAAATAGGTGAGATCGAAACAGTAGCCGAGCGCAGTCCTCAGCTGCAAGATTTTAGGCTCTTGCGCCTGACCAAACAAAAGCGTATCCCGCATACCTTTCCCCGCAACTGGAAGGCCATAAGCGGCTAAATATAGGCAAGGCAAAGATAAAGATCAGGCCTGTGCCGATTCCAGGGCGACTTTTTCTGCATCTTCGAGCAACCAGCCTTCGGCCAGGACCTGCTGTCTGGCCTTTTCCATGCCGATCTCCGCGGCAAGCTCATACAGCCTTAGCTTGCTGCCTAAGACGTAGTTGGCTCGGTTGAGCAAACTGGTGACGTCGAGATGATCGTGAGCAAAGATGACGCTATCAGGACGCCTAAACCAAGCATCTCCGACTGGAAGGATGATATCCGCTACCAGAGCGCCGAGATTGAGCTCTTCGGCAGGCAATTTGGTTTTTGCTGGCCAGGTGACTACATATTTTTTGGTGTCGAAACCTAGACATTCGACTCGACCCAAAAATTGTTTGCGCTCTTCGACTACCGCAAAACCGGCATCTTCAAATTTTTTTGATTCGGTGATCCAAAACTCTTTCAGGACCTCCATAGCAACCAGCAAATGGGGTCTCAAAGACCAAAATGTACTCGTGGGCAGATAAGAACGCGATGGCTCAAAATCCCACGAATCTTCGGTATAGGCTAGTTGATACTGGTGAGTAGTCGCCCAGGAAGTCATGACTAGAGATGCCCAGACATTGTTGTCGGTGTAGACCTTGGCGTAGCTCTTTTTAAACCACTGCTGCCAGTCCTCAAAATTTTCGTATTGAGCTGAGCGCTTGGTGAGGCCATCGCGCCATTCTTTTTCGTCAGGTAGAGGGTCTTCTGCCTGAAAAAATTCTTCCCAGTAGGCTGTAGCACTGGCAACCTCGACCAGGCTGGTCTCCAGAGAGCTATAGCTCTCGCTGAGTAGACGGTCGCAGACCTTGATCGCTTGTTCGCATCTAGCGTATGGATTGCTGTTGGCAAACTCTGGGAGATGTCTCACCCAGTCGACACCGGCTCTGAGTAAAAAGGCTGGAAGCATATGATCGTCCGCGCAGTTGGTAGCACCAGCAAAAGCATACCGCAATAGTCTAGATACGCGACGTCTCTTTTATGTATTTTTTGAGAGCCGCGATCTTGCTCATATAAGGTTCTGTCCTTTCGTAATCTGCAAAGGACATTTCCAGCCGCTCGGACCAGTTACTATCACCGGCAATACCAGGCACGTTAAACCTCTGGCTCGTCCCAAACAAATCAGAAACCATCAGGACGGCCAACCAGCAAGGTGATTGCATCAAGACCTCGAGCAATCGCTCATGCAGTGCTTCGCTAAAGGTGTCAGGCGGAGAGTTTTCATCCCAACCGATAAATTTCATAAAGCGCTGTACCTCTAACCACCCCTGGTGCCCATCCGGACCATGCCAAACCTTGCAGAGGTTTTCATAAAAGACCCGCACTGGATCATGATCGTGGGTACCATAAGTCACCAGGGACAGTGGCTCCTGACTGTCCAGTGCCTTAAAGGACCGATCTTCTTCGACACGCTCAAAAATGGGGATGGTGAAGCCCGGTATCCCAAGAGCCTTTAGACATGGACGGACATAGTCCGGCACCACCCCGAGATCCTCGGCAACCACGCCGCAATCACCGGCGGTATCAAGGATCATGCTCAGTAGTTTTTCGCCCTGTTGGCAATTGAGATTGCAGTTTTCGATCGTCTCATCATCGCGCTCGATAAAATGCGGCAAGACTCCACCGGTGATGAGCTCTGCTTCTTCTTCGCTCAAATCGAGAAACTCGCCATTACGTTCGGGAATCCAGGGAAAAGCATAGATGCGAAAAAATCCCAGGACATGATCTATGCGAAAATGGTGAAAGACTTGCGTGGTCTTTTGCACTCTCCTTCGCCAAAATGCATAATCGCAGGTGCCAAGGTAAGTCCAGTTATAGAGCGGTATACCCCAGTTTTGGCCCCACATCTGCGTAAAGCGGTCCGATTGAAAATAACGTTCAGGCGGCGCTCCTCCGCTCCATTTGAGGTCAAATGTAGCTCGATCAGACCAGACATCAGCCGAATACCGACTGACACCAAAGGGGATATCACCCATCAATTGGAGACCGAGGTCGTCTGCGATCTCTTTGACTCTAGCCCATTGACTAAAGGCTACCCACTGCACATAGCGATAGAAACGCGCGCGATTGAGTAAATCCGTGCTCTGTTGATAGATAGACTGGAGGGCGGACTCTGGATCCTGGTATTCTTTGGGCCACATGGTCCAGCAGACATTGCCGTGATTTTGCTCCACAAGCACTCTAAAAACCGAATAAGGCTGCAGCCAGTCTTTTTCGTCGAGCTCAAATTTTTCAAAAGACTTAAACTGAGAGTCATCGCCTTGGCCCTCAAACTTTTTAAAGCTCTCCCAGCAATCGTGCAGCAAGTTTAATTTAAGCGACTTGACCCTGGCATATTGCACGGCTTTGGAGCGCAGAGACTGAGCCTCCTCTGCTGACAAATGCTTTTGGATCATATCCTTATGGTATCCAGGCACGGTCTCGTCAATTGTGATATAGACCGGATCTAAAGCGATCGAGGAAATGGCATTGTAAGGACTGTTATCCGGGCCGGTCTCATTGATCGGTAAAAGCTGCAGGACCGACATGCCCCAGGATTTGATCGAATGTAGGGCCTCAATGACACAGGCAGTGTCGCCAACGCCGAGGTCAGTACCCTTGGCAGATCGCAAGGCAAATACGGGTAATAGCAAACCAGCTTTCTTTTTGTTAGGATCGATGCGCTTTTGCATGGGCCGCGGAGCAGTCACATGCGCCTTGATTTTTGGGGTCAGAGCCTTTTTATCGTTTGCAGCATCAACTCTGGCATCACTCTTGATATCAGCCATTTCAGCCTCTTGCTCCTTATTAACCAATCCGGTTTATCTTAGACTTTGACACCACAAGCAACACCAACTCTCGCATAAACATGATCGAGATTTTTGAGGTATGTGGCTGGATCAAAACAAGCCAATACTTGTTCTTTACTCAATCTTGCTGTCACTCTCTCATCTGCCAACAAATTAGCCTTAAAATTGCCGTCTATTTTGTTCCAGGCAGCCATGGCATTGTCCTGAGTGATTTTGTAAGCCTCCTCGCGCGAGAGGCCGGTCTCGATCAGGCGCAGCATGACCGACTGCGAAAATATAACGCCACCAAATTTGTCCATATTGGCTTGCATGTTTTGTGGATAGGCGACAAGACCTTCGATGACGCCAGCAAAGCGATTGAGCATATAATCGATCAATATAGTCGAGTCCGGCAAGATGATGCGCTCTACCGAGCTGTGAGATATATCTCGCTCGTGCCAGAGAGCGACGTTTTCCATTGCTGCAAGAGCATTGGCACGCACCACACGGGCAAGTCCGGAGATATTTTCGCTGGCGACAGGATTGCGCTTGTGAGGCATGGCCGAAGACCCCTTTTGCCCTTGAGAAAATGGTTCCTCTAATTCGAGCACATCAGTCCTTTGCAAATGCCTGATCTCGACAGCAAACTTTTCGAGCGTACCGGCGATCAAAGCCAGTGTAGTCATAAAATGAGCATGGCGATCTCGCTGGATGATCTGGGTCGAGACCTTGGCGCATTTGAGACCAAGATGCTTGAGTGCTCGCTCCTCGACTTCTGGTGAAATATTGGAAAAAGTGCCTACGGGGCCGGACATCTGCCCGACAGATATGGTGGCTACGGCTTCGGCAAAGCGCTTTTTGTTGCGCCTCATCTCTTCGAGCCAAACCAGCATCTTAAAGCCCAGAGTGATGGGCTCGGCATGTATGCCATGCGAGCGACCGATCATCACCGTATGCCTGTGCTTTTCAGCTTGCATCTCAATTGCCGCAGTCAATCGATCCATGCCTTTCTCGATGATCTTGGCAGCTCTAAGCATTTGCAAAGCAAGCGCCGTATCGATGACATCACTGCTAGTCAAACCCATATGGATAAAACGCGAATACTCGCCGACGTTTTCATTGACATTGGTCAAAAAGGCGATCACGTCATGCTTTACTTCGAGTTCGATCTCATCGATCCGAGCAACGTCAAATCTAGCTTTGGACTTGATGGCTGCGAGCGCTTCAGCTGGCACCAGTCCCATCTCGCATTGTGCCTCGCAGACAGCGATCTCGACATCCAGATAGGTTTGAAACTTGGATTGGAGCGACCAGATGTCACCCATTTCTTTCCTGGTATACCTGTCTATCAAACAAAAATCCCCCTGAAGCGCTTGGAATCGAGCTCTGCAATGATACAAAATTATCGGGTAAAATTCTCTCTCAAATAGACTAAAGGAACCGCCCATGAAAATCCTGCTTGCCTGCGACGTATTTCAGCAATTGCCCGAAGACCCCGCCCAGGCTTCTCAAGAGATCGTTTCGCTAGAGGATCTCAACAGACTGATCGCTCTCAAGGGACAGGAGATTACTCTTCTTTACGTAAAAGAAGAATTGCCCTCATACGAAAGCGTGTCGGCAACTCAAGGTGAATTTAGCGACGACCTCAACAAATTACTAGAGGACAGAGCGCAAAATGTCTTGGGTGCACTGGCCGCCAGACTGCAAGCACATGGTGCAACATGCAAGATACAACTGGCCAGCGGTTCGGTGGCCTTGACTATCCAGGAGATCGCTCAAGACCTGAAGGTCGACCTGGTAATTGTGACACGCCGTCATACACCTGGCATCTTTAATCTAGGCTCGGTATCACAAGCAGTATCACGTCACAATCGTAGTAACACTCTCGTCTTGCAGATGGCAGCCCAAACAAAATCGCAGCCAAGCTCAGACAAAGCTATAGTCATCGGACTGGATGGCAGCCAACACTGCCATCAGGCAGTCACCCGGGTCATTTGCGGGCATGCTGGCTTGCCACGCGACACCCCCATCTATCTCGTGCACTCGGTGCAGATATCACCCGTGATGGCAGCGCTGACTCCTCTGGCTTTTTCTACTCAGCTCACCGAAAACCTCCTCATGGAAGGTGAGGTGCACCTCACGCGAGCCAAGACGACACTTTCAGAAGCCGGCTTCACCAATATCGAGATAGTGCTAAAGCAAGGCGATGCGGCCCAAAATATAATGGATATTGCAAACGAAAAATCAGCACGCCTCATCATCCTTGGGGCCCAGGGCAAGGGCGCTGTAAAGCACATCTTGCTAGGACATGTTGCCGATCGTGTGGTATCGCATGCGGAGCAGGCCGTGCTGCTTGCCAGATAAGCTCAAAGCATGCGGGACAAAAAGGATTGCTCGATGAAATCTAGAAAAACTGCGCTGTGCCTGGCCGCATTTTTGGTATCTCTTTTGGTGCCTGTCGGCGAGGCCGGCCTTGCCGCTCCGGCAGCGCAAAAAGCGCCCCAGACCGAGGCTCCCAAACAAGAGCCTGCCTTTTGGGACACTATCGATGACGTCGCAGCAGAGCAGGCCAAAGAAAAAGAAGAGTTGCGCAAGATGAAAGGCGAACTCGACGATATCAATCAAGAAATAGATAGCGCGCGTGACGCCATGCGCAATCTCAATCTAAACGGCGGCCCCAATCAACCCACAGGGCGGCAGGCTTTGCCTGTCCAGGAGATCCATCTCTTTGCTCGCAATCAACAAGTAGAAGTGGCACCTGGGATCAAATCTCTAGCGCTGACTTATAACAACAAGATCCCCGGTCCCACATTGCACGTAATGGAAGGCCAGCCTGTCAAGATAGTCCTGCATAACGAATCCAACCTGCCCACCAGCCTGCACCTGCATGGCCTACAGGCACCACATGCGGTAGATGGCTTGCCTAGATCAGGATCTGCCGATAGACAAGCCGAAAGACTACTCAAGCCTCAGGACAACTTTGTCTATCAATTTATCGCCAAAGAACCAGGCACCTATCTCTACCATCCACAGGTCATTCATTACGACCAGCGCGACAGGGGACTTTTTGGTGCACTCATTGTCCATTCACGGCTGCAAGCCAACGATGTTAAAAATGAACACGAGCTATTTATAGCGCGCCTGGAGTGCCAGGATGCTGGCAAGACAAAAACGACTTCAGTCCTGACCGTCAATGGCAAAACAGCGCCGGGCATACCGGCTATTCAGGTCCGCAGTGGTGAGAGGGTACGGCTCAGGGTCTTTAATATGAGCGAGGAGGACGTGCCACTGCATCTATCAGGACACAAACTCGAGGTCAAAGGACAGAGCGGTGCGGACGTGATGGAACCCAAGCTCATGCGGGACACTGTCACTATACCGGCAAAGCAGAGAGCCGAAATCGAATTTGTAGCTAATAATCCAGGTGTCTGGTCGCTAGCTTCCGAAAACTGGAGCCAGATAAGTTCCAATGGCAAGTTTCCCGGTGGGGTGGCCATCGTGGTGCGCTACAAAGAGTATTAGATATCTGCGGCCAATTTTGCCAGCGAAGAATCGACTTTTTGTCGACTCAATCCCGTATGTCGACAAAAAATATCCCAACCTAGCTGGATGACTTCCTCCCAGTAGGCAAAATAAAGCTCTTGATTTAGATAGTCCTGACCAATCTCGAGCGAGTAATCGGCGATCACGGCCTTTGCCATATCGTGCTGGATCATATGCTGGAGGTCAAACCACTGCTCCTCCAGAGCCAAATCAAAGAGAACAGTCAGATAAGCCTTCTGACTGTAACGGTATTCGGCTATCTCTCGCAATCGTTGGTCCATAATTGCAAATATACAAGATATGATGGTTGCAAGGCAGACCCTTATGGCGATCGGTAATTTCTCGCGCATGCTCCACCAACAGTTGAGTCGTCTAAAAAGCCAGTTGCATAAAAAGGAAATCAACGTTTCCGACGGATTGCTAATGGCACTAAAAGCTCTTCGCGGATCGGCTAATATCGATGAGGACAGCCTGACCTGGCTTAATCTGGAGCTTCTGGGATACAGGCCAGAAGACCTGGAGACCCTCAGCCAGGCCACTGCCAGCCCCACCCAATCAAGCGGTCTTGCAAAGATAGTAAGACTTTGGAGCCCCGCAAGGACTAATAAGGTCGATCAGATCAAAGCTTTAAGACCTCCGGATTATCGCTTTTTGCAAGGCGCCTGGGGGCATATAGACCAGTCCGGACGACTCTTGACAGTCACCGAATCCACCACCGGCCTGACCCATAAGAGCATTTTTTGCAATATTGGCGTGACACAACTCGAATCCCAATTGTTGGAAATGGACGATCCAATGTCTGGCTTATTTTCCATGAGCTTTGATAGTGCAACCGGGCTCGAGTTTTATTGCTATAGCAAAGAACTAGTGCGCATACTGGACTCGGTCAGGGAAAAGCTCATTGATTTTATCGATCAAGCAATCCAGCAAGATGATTGCGATTAGGCAAGCAAACTCGCGGACTGTAATGCTAGCGGTCCTTACGTTTTTATATGTTTCCACGGGCAACGGGGCTCTCGCTCAGCAATACCAGTTGCCCCTCACCGAGCAGATGTCTCTAATCGAAAGCAGATTTAACTTGCCGGTGGCAAGCAATCTACCAGTTTCTGAGAGAGTTTTACGCATCGAGACGATGCTAGGCACTCAAAACAATCCCGGCAATGCCACTCTGATAGCCCGCATAGCAGCCCTTGGCCAACGCGCCGATCTAGTGCAAGCAATCAAGGACAGCGATCTCTTGCTGGTCAGTCCTACTCCTAACAGCTACAAAACAGAGTTTTTTAGAGCCAGTGCACCAAATCAGGGCATGGAGGCAAACAAATCGGATGATTATCTGGCCAATGTCATGGCTGCTTCAAAAAACAAGGTGCTCAAATTTGAGCGTATGCCTATCCCTGTCTATATCGCAAGTCCACCAGAGCCGTACATGCTGGCCGCCTGCAAACGGGCCCTGAGTGACTGGGAAGCAAAAACCAGAGGCATGATCGCTTTTAGAGAAACGAGCCAGAACGAAGCCAGGGTACGCATCACTTGGCAAAAACTCGGCCTCAACGGCAAGGTCAATGGCTCTCCTCTGGGGGCTCACACCCTGACAAAATGGAAAACCGCCCGCGGTGGCATCCCGGTTATTTCTCTCATTTCATCCAGCCCGCGTTCTGTCAAATATAAGGTGCCACCGCAAGAAATCGAAGTAAACCTCGATCTGATCGAACTCAGGCCGCAAGATGTGAGGTATACCCTCACCCGCAACATACTGGCGCATGAAATCGGTCATGCACTAGGGATGATGGGACATAGCGACGATAGACTCGATCTAATGTATCCGGATACAGATGAACTCTCGCGTATCTCTCGCCGCGACGTCAATACTTTGATGAGACTCTATCAGCGCAAGGCTGACATACCGCTCTAAAAAGCCTTGATGCCAAACTGCGCTCTAGCAGCAGCATCCATTGCCTTGCACTGGGCCTCGAGCTGCTCAAGAGCGGCCTTGCGCCCAATCAAGTCTGCCATTATCGAACGACCATTTTGATCTTTGGCCATGATATTGTCCTGCACACGCAGATAATCGCTAAAGAGACCTTGGGCCTGGCTGAAATAATTGAAATAAGCCTGATGCAACTGTGCGGTCTCGCCATAATAAGGCAATTGTTTTAGCTTCTCGACAGCCATTTGATACTTGCCGACAAGTCCAGTCAATAGCTTTTGCGCCTGCATCTTTTCTGGACCAGGCACAAAAACCGAGAGACCCTTGCTCAAGAGTCCGTCGGCACGATTGCGCTCCTCTGGGGACATCTGGGCGGCCTTGCGTACGCTGTCGTAGCTGGCAAACCATTGTCTGATCGAGCCCGCATCCGTCGCTGGAGCATTGCCCTGCATCGAGCCCTGGGGGCTGGTTGCAAAAGCTCCAGGCTGTGCCTGAGCTGCTGATGATACAAGCAAAATGCTGGATGTAGCCAACAAAAAAAGTACTTTGTGCATTGCCTATAGCCTTTATCTAAGTGCTGCTGAGATTTAACTTCAAAGCTAATGCAAATTCTATGCGATCGACCGCGCCACCGCAAACTATGGCCTAATGCTCAAAATCTCCAATTCTTCAATTGGAGACGAGCAAGAGATCCTTTTTAAAATCTGGATACGAAACAGAATGACAATCCTCTGCCTCAACGTGAAGCCCAGCAAATAGTTTTTGCATCATGATGCCGATCATGGCCAATCGATGATCGCCTGCAGTGCAAAACTCTGCACCTGCATGGACCATGCTCTTGCCCTTGCGATAAAAAGCAGCAAAATCTCCCTGCCCGCAGACATAATAATCGCCATTGTCAGGATCTATATCCATGCGCACGCCCAAGAGAGCGAGATTGGCTTGCATCAAGCGCAGGCGATCCGACTCTTTTGCTCTGAGCTCCTGAGCACCTCTGACCTTGGACAAACCAGAGCAAGTCGCCATCACAAAGGCCAGCATAGGCAGCTCATCGATGCCCCGTGCGATCTCGTCAGCGCTTATCTCAACACTTGAAAGCGCCCGCCCTCCACGTACCCTGAGATCGCCGACCAACTCGAGACCAGCATTACGGCAATCGATGACCTCGATATCAGCCCCCATGCGCGTCAATACATCCACAACCAGTGTGCGCCCTGGATTGAGGCCTACACCTCGCAAAAGGAGATCGCTGCCAGGCACCATGGCCGCATAGCACATAAAAAAAGCGGCTGAGGATATGTCGCCCGGCACGCAGATCTCGATATCATCGAGAGCCAGGTCCACAAGATCTGGAGGACTGACCCGCAGCAGGCATTGGCTATCTCGGATCGATTCTTGGATATCTATGCCGAGGTGCAGCAGCATGTTTGTCGTATGATTGCGCACAGGATGAGGAAAGGCAATGGTAATCGGACGCGCGCCAAATAGTGCAGCAAATGCCAGGGCCGAAACGACTTGAGCACTGGCGATCTCCAAAGCAATATTGCAGGTGTCGAGGGGTCTATTCCCCATTAGATGAAAGGGTGCACATCCTGCAGTCCCTTCAAAACCATACTTGACGCCCATCAGACTCAAAGGCACCAAGACCCGTGCCATATCCCGCTTATTGAGCGATGCATCACCCGCAAAGCGCGTCACGCCTTTGTATCCTGCGCAAAGTCCGGCCAACAATCGCATGGTCGTCCCCGAATTGCCGCAATCAAAATCAAGCGCATAGCCACCTTGCAAAAATCGCCCCAGGGCGCCTTGCAGAACGATCATCTTGTTATCGAGGGATTGCTCGAGCACGCAAACGCCCAGCTTTCGTACACAATCTAGACTGGACTGCGTGTCGTCGCTCATAAGAGGATCGACCAGATGCATCCGGCCCTTGAAAATAGTAGATAAAAGAATCGCCCGGTGTGTAATAGACTTATCTGCGGGCGGCGCGAGAACGCCTTTGATCGCTTGAGACATCGTTTAAAAGGATACCATGGCCAAGTTGAGATTTTTGACCGGTGGAGAGTCGCACGGAGAGCAGCTGACTGCAATGCTGGAGGGCATCCCTGCCGGTCTGCCGATCGATACTGCAGATATCGACGCTCTTTTAGGTGAAAGACAAAAAGGCTATGGCCGCAGCGCAAGACAAAAAATCGAGAATGATCGGGTCGAAATAAAAGGAGGAGTGCGGCATGGTATCACCACCGGTGCCCCCATCGTACTCGTCATCAAAAACAAAGATCACGAGAGTTGGCGCACGGTCATGTCCATATCCAAGCTGGATTTATCTAAGCTAAACACAGAAGCCCTGACCGAGCTCAAAAAAAAATCAGTCAACCGATATCGTCCAGGACACGCAGACTTTGCTGGCACGTTCAAGTTTAAGCATGCAGATGTACGGGACGTCATAGAACGAGCCAGCGCCAGAGAGACCGCAGCAAGAGTAGCTGTAGGAGCCATCGCTCGTGCATGCCTCGAGACTTTGTCCATCCGCTGCGCCACCATTGTTACTGCAATAGGCACCATCGCCTCCGACATTTCACCCGCCCTCCTTGCCTCGATGCCGATCGACGAGATGTGCTCCGTCAGCCGCGAGTCGCAGGTTGGTGCTATCGGGCACAGAGACGAGCAAGATATGATCGCTGAGATCAAACAGGCTGCAGCTCAAGGTGAGAGCCTGGGCGGCAAAGTTACCGTCGTGGTCGATGGGCTGCCCATTGGCCTGGGAAGCTACACGCAATGGGATCAACGTCTCGATGGCAAACTTGCTCAAGCCTTGATGAGCATCCAGGCAATCAAGGCAGTAGAGATAGGCGCTGGATGTGCCCAATCCGCCATACCGGGCTCGCAAGTCCACGATCCAATAACACGCTCAGGTGACCAGATTTCGCGACCCAGCAATAATGCTGGCGGCCTCGAAGGCGGCATGACCAATGGAGAACGCTTGATAATTAGCGGCTATATGAAGCCGATCCCCACGCTCATCAAGGGCCTGCCCTCTCTCTCTCATCCGGGCTTGCAAAACGACAGAGCTCACTATGAGCGATCGGATGTATGCGCAGTGCGAGCCTGTTCGATCGTCGCCGGGTCAATGGTATGCTTGAGCCTGTTGGACGCTGTCCTCGAAAAATTTGGCGGCGACCATATGGATGATCTGCAGGCAGCCCTCGCCTCATACAAAAAAAGGTGCGAGCCAGGTCAGAGCTAAATAGAGAGAGACTGATAATCATGCGCCATAAAGCCAAGCACCGTGGGCCCGTCATCACCATGAACTGGAACACCACCCTCGAAGTAAAGACAAGGGTAGCCGTCGGTGCAGGTTCCAGACAAAAACTCGCCTCAGTACTCAGTCAGATCGGCGCAGGTAAAAAAGTCCTTATTGTGTGCCAACCAGCGACTGCGGTGCATTGGCTCCGTGATCTCTTGGACACTCTGCCACAAGAAGACTACCAGGTCACGACTCTCGAAGTCCCCGATGGCGAGCAGGCCAAATCGACAGAGTGGCTTTTGCGCATTTGGGAACACCTCGAAGCTCGAGGCTTTGAACGCAACGACACAGTTGTAGGCTTGGGAGGCGGTGCAGTATCCGACCTGGCCGGATTTGCCTGTTCGACCTATTTGCGCGGACTCAATCTAGTCTTGATCCCTACCAGTCTGCTCGCGCAAGTCGATGCTGCAATAGGTGGTAAAAACGGCATCAATCTGCCTTCCGGCAAAAATCTAGCCGGCACCTTCTATTTTCCCAAGGCTGTATTGGCCGATCAAGAAGTCCTATCCTCGCTCAGTCCTGCCGATTTGCGCTCTGGGCTTTCCGAGATCATCAAATATGCCATGATCGAAGAAACAGTAGACAAGGCGACTGATTATGATCGGGGCCCTCGCCCATTACTCGACATAGTCGACGATCTTTTGCAAAATCCAGTGCAACACGACGATCCGACTCTGTCGGGCTTGATCTCTAGTTGCATCAAGATAAAGCTCTTTGTGGCAGCCAAGGATCCGCAAGAAAGCAACCTCAGGCGGTGTCTCAATCTTGGCCATACTATAGGTCACGCGATCGAGTCGCTTACCGAATACCGTCTGTCCCATGGCGAAGCAGTGGCTATAGGGATGACGCAGATGACCAAGTACGCTGTCAGTCTAAAAAAATTGCCAAAAGATAATCTAGAGCGAGTAAAGGATCTATTAAACCGAGCCGAGCTGCCATACGAGTTGCCCAAGGGAACCAATAAAGAAAAATTGATCTCCCTCATGCACAATGATAAAAAGCGCACAGCGGACAAGATCAAGCTAGTCTTGCCAGTGACCAGACTAGGAGTCGTTGATTTTGACTACCAGCTGCCCCTGCAGGATCTCAGCAAATTGGTCTAAACAGGCAAGCAAGCACTCAATAAGGATCATGCAAGATCAATTTTGCTATGATCAAAAAGGCACCAATCTATTAAATCGATCCCATACACAAAGGTGCAAGATGAAGATCCTGCTTGCAATCGACGGTTCACCATGTTCCAAACTAGCTGTCGATTCGGTCCTCAATCGTCCCTGGCCGGATAATTCCGAAGCTACATTGTTGACAGTCCTCGAACCATTTCATCCCGAATTGGCCGGCTGGCACAGCAACGTCGTGCCCCTGGCCATAGATGCGCAAAAAGAGAGAGAAAGTCAAGCAAGAGCAATGCTCGAAGAAACGAGAAGCACTATCTTAGAGCGGCACAATCAGATCAAGGTTTTTATCAAGGTCCAAGAAGGCATGGTCAAAGACACTATCCTCGCCGTGGCACAAGAAATAGGAGCCGATATGATCATCCTCGGCTCCCACGGTAGAAAGGGCATCACCAAATTGTTCTTAGGATCGGTATCCGAGACGGTCCTGGCCCAGGCGCCGTGCTCGGTCGAAATAGTCAAAGGCTAATAGCTTAGGTCTCGTCGGGACCGTTGTAAGGCTCGAACAAAGCTTTTTTGGCACCCAGACCTAAAAAGATCAGAGTAGACAGACCTAGCACAATGAAGATGAAAACTGGGGCTGGGGTTTCGAAGGTTGGCATCTTGGTGCTCCAATAAAATGCGAGATATTGTGATTATATGTCGGGATTGCAAAATTATAAAGTTTTGAACTCAAGTTGGAAGCCCAGAGATACCGCTACCACTTGTAATTTTGCTTTTTTGTAGCATTAGCGCGGCTTCAGGAGCTCCTTACTACCTCCAAACTTGTGCTATAACCTTGCAAGTTATGTTTTTTCAGACCTACATTGCCTTATAAAGGGGGAATGACTTGATGTCAGTTTCTAAACGGTTCGTCCCGATGTGCCTAACCGGCCTATTTGTAGCCGGTATCGGACAGGCCGCATATGCCGGACCGCAGTCACTTCTCGATCCTTATGCGAGCGTGTCTGCTCCTAGCAAACTCTACGATCCTAACGAAAAGAAACCGCGCAAGCTGGGCCTGCCATCCATGCGTAAAGGGGCTGCCAAACCAAAGGCACAGCCTACTCAAACTGCGCAGGCCGAGACTGAAACCACTTTTGTGACCAATCCCGGTGGCGGCAAGGGTAAGCAACAAGCTAAAGCAGTAGCCTCCAAACCAGTCGAAACCACGACTCAAGTAACAGAGACTGCAACGCCAGCTCCTAAGACCGCCAGCGCCAAAGACGCTAAAGGCGGCATGCTGGACGGCATCAAAAATGCTACAAAATCCAGCACTGGTGCTGTCATGAATGGCACTAAAAAAATGGGCAGTGGTATTGCTACCGGTGCCAAAGCCTCAGGCGAAGTCTTTGTAAAAGGTGCCAATTTTGTCGGATCTGGTTTTAAAGCAACTGGATCGGCAATCAAAGAAGGAACCTCCGGCGTTGCCGAAAAAGTCGCCAACGTCAATGTGCCTAACCCGCTCAAGCGCAAAAAAGGCAGCTTGACCAAGCAGACCTCGCAAATTGCCTCCAAACAAGAGATCGGCAAGCCTCAGTCTGCACAACAAACCGGCAGCAATGCTCTCGAAAATAGTCAGAATGACCTGACCGCAGCGGGCAGTGACCTCACCAACGGTGAAAATACTGCCACCAGTCTCGGCACTCCAAATGGCACAATCAATCAAACTCAATTGAGCGAAGCCAAACCCAAAAAAGAAGGCAAAGGAGCCCTGGCTGGACTGTCCCAAATGGGCGGCAATATGACCAAGTCCATCAGCAAGCTCAATCCCTTCAATTTTGGCAAAAAAAATGCCAGTCCTGCTGACGCAGCAGGGCAAGAGCAACCGATCGCTGGCAAAGAAGTCAAACCGACTCTTTAAGCCATTGGATCCGCTGAGCGCCTATAAAGAGCTGCAAGGCTCAATCAAAGAGACCACCATCATCCAGTCCAAAAGACTGGATGATTTTCTTTTGGATCTGATCCCTGAACGATTCGATCGAGCCAAAACAACTATTTTTAAGAGTGCGCTCATTGCCTACGAAGGCTTTCAGCATACAGCCAGCTTCAAGTACCGGGCAGCTTACAATGCAGCCCGTAAAAGCCAGGCCGATCATTTGATCGCAGCTTCTTCAGGCAACTTTGGTCAAGCGCTGGCCTATGCAGCCAAGATCCGAGGCAAAAAATGCACTATCGTCATGCCTGAGACATCCGCCCAGGTCAAGATCCAAGCAGTCCGTAATCATGGTGCTCAGGTTGTTTTGATAGACACGGATAGAGTATCCAGAGCCGATGCACTGGCGAGTCTGTGTCAAAAGATCAGCACAGATCACGACAATAAACCCGCTGTTTTTTCACCATACGACCATGCAGATATTATCGAAGGCAACAGTACTCTTGGCATAGAGATAGCAAGTCTAGTCCCCACACCCGATTTGGTGATTGCCCCCGTGGGTGGTGGCGGTTTATTGTCCGGCATATGCCTCGGGCTCGAAAGCGCAATAAAGCAAGCCATGAGCAACAATCTAGATCTTGCTATACGGGTCATTGGAGCAGAGCCACAATTGGCAAATGATGCAGCACGCTCACTTGCCGCCGGGCACCTGATCGCCAATGAGAAAGAGCCACGAACTATTGCTGATGGCGCTCGCACTATCAGTCTCGGCAAGCTCAATTTTGAGATACTTCAGGCACGTTCGATAGAGATTTTAGAAATCACCGAAGAACAAATTGCCGAAGCGACATTTTTACTCTTCGACCTATGTAATCTAAAATGCGAACCAACCGGTGCCTTATCTCTTGCAGCCCTGATCCAGATGCTGAGAAACGGAAAAGATCTCTATACTCGCCCCTGTCTGGTGGTTTCTGGGGCCAATGTAGATAGTAATGTATACGCGCGACTGATCAATCAGCCAATAGTCAGCGAATAATCTCGCAGTCCGCAAGCCACTTAGTTAGCTCTACAAGCCCCGGATAGGTGACTTCGGTACTGCGCAGCCAGAGCTCTTTAAGACTAGAAAGCCTGCAGATATGTGTCAGTCCTTGATCATCGATCTTGGTGCAGTTGAGCCGCAAGCGTTCGAGAGACTTGAGCGCTTTGAGCTTAGCGAGGCCCTTATTGGTTGTGTGCGTGAAAGAAAGACTGAGAGTCTTGAGTTGGCTTAAACGGCTTATCAGATCTAGCGCAGGATCGCCTATTTGCGTATCGTCGAGGACCAGTTCTTCGAGTTGCTCGAGTCCTGCAAGACTGCCAACACCTGTGTCACCGATCTTTGTCGAAGACAAATTGAGTTTTGATAGTTGAGTGAGATTAGCTAGAGAGCGAGCACCTTCATCGCCGACAGAAGTACAGCTGATGTCCAACTCTTTTAGGCCAGTCAGATGAGCCAGGACCGGCATCTCGCGATCACCTACGTCTGAGCCGAGTAGGGAGATAGCATAGATATCGTCTGGCTTGAGTCCTGATAGGGGATTGAGACCGATAGACTGATCAAAACTGTAATAGAGCGAGACCTGTCTGCCCTGCGGCACTTGGACCTCGCCCTGCGCCTCGCAGACAAACTGATTGCGACCGTCGGCATCGACTAGATACAACTCACCGAGCGATCTATCGCTCGGGAAAGAGATTTTTTTGTGATCCGGTAAGGTAGAAGGCAAGGTGTCCAACCTGTCTGAGATCGAGATGTTACTATATGTACCCCAAATCGACCTCGATATCGCCTCCGGCAAAATAACAAAGAAAAGAGCCTCCTTGCAGAGGCTCTCCTTTTTTATCAGCACAAACTAAAGTGGCTTTGTACTAGACCCTAGACGGCTGCCAACTTTTCTCTTTCGGATTCTACGATTGCAGCTGCCTTGGGCAGGCTGCGAGGGAACTCGCGGCCTCTCATGAGCAATTGCTTGTCGACACTCTGGGGCTTGTAGATCTCGGAGAAGTAAGCAATCGCTGCTTCTACATCGAACTCTCTGCAAGAGAAAATGTCGAGCGTGCAGAAACCCTTGTCGGGGAAAGAGTGCAGTGAGATGTGGGATTCGGCGATCAACACAACTCCTGAGACACCCCAATCATCCTCAACGGCACCATGATAGGTAAATACGTAAGGTGGCATGATCTTGGTCATGTCCAGTTTGCTTGGATATTTATCCAGAGCGCTAGCCATGAGAGTCATATCGGCAAGGAGCTCTTTCGGGCAGCCATAGGCTTCAAGAACGAGATGTGGTCCAAACATTGTTTCTTCCCCCTGTCGTATCTGCGGTGTGACAGATACAAGTGATTGATGTCTTCCGGTTTTCCAGAGCTTGAGCTGACTCACGTCTGCTTTTGCTCTGTGGGGTACACGAAACGCTTACGTACACCAGTCTTCTGACGACTTCCTGGGCTTTGGGCGTTGTTGTGTGCGAGTCTCTCCTAAAAAAGGAACGGTATCGGAAGACGTATTTTACAGGAAATGTTCCGGCTGTAAAGGATTTGCCCCAAAAAGTTTGGAGAAATATCTCGCTATATTACAGAGCAGCAAAACCCTGATGAGGAGCGGATTACACATTGACCTTGTGGACACTGACTTTTACGGCTTGAGCAAAATTGGTTTCTATAGCCGCAGGCAAACTGCTGGCAGCATCGACCCAAAACTGCGCGCCCACGAGAATGGCTTGGGATCTACGTTCCTGAGGAAAATGCAGCATGACCGGGTCTTCGCCTTTGTGCAAAATGAGCAAGTCTTTAAGCCTGTGCAAATCAGCAAAGCTTTGATTTTCGTTAAAGATGACGTTGACCATGCAGGCATCGGAAATCCTTCTGATCGAATTACCCATGACCGAAGTGGACTCTTCGTTCTTTTTGACCTTGCCTTTGATAAGGATAAGACTTTGAGGCAAGAGCACATCGGACGATACTTTTTCGAGAGTCTCGCTATAGAGCACGACCTCTGCCTTGCCCGTCAGATCCTCTAGATGGACGATGCAAAGCAATTTGTTTTGCTTGGTGAGTTTTTTTTCGATGCTGTTGGCTAATCCACCTATGATGACGGTAGTTCCGTCTGGAGCTTCTTTCATTTCTTTTACTGAATGCGTGGTCAGATAACGCAGGCGATTGGCTACTCGTTTGAGCGGGTGACTGGTGACATAAAAACCTAAAAGCTCATGCTCCATCGCCTGGAGCTCTGCTTCTTTGTATTCGGAATCATCACCGACGAGAGGCTGATCAAGAGTGATGCCAGCCACGCCTTGTTCCTGGCCGAAGCTAAACAAACTAATCTGCCCGGTGGCCTTGGATTGTTGCTTGCGGTTGGCTGATTCGACTAGCGAATCTAGATTGGTAAGCGCCTGCTTGCGCGAGATATTGAGACTCAGACAAGCCCCAGAGCGGATCAAAGACTCAAGGGCCTTTTTGTTGACCTGTCTTAGGTCGATACGGGAAAGAAAGTCCTGGATGGAAGCAAAAGGGCCATTGTTTTGTCGTTCTTCGACTATGGCCTGCACCGCACCATCCCCCAGGCCCTTGATCGCAGAAAGGCCAAAGCGGATATTGCCACCATCAGCAGTGAACTCTCGTCCGGACACATTGACGTCTGGGGCAAACACCTCGATATTCATTGCCTGGCATTCGGCAATATACCCCTGGACCTTGTCTTGATCGGAAGACACCGAAGACAAAAGTGCAGTCATGTACTCGACTGGATGGTGCGTCTTTAGATAAGCAGTATGGTAGGTGAGTACAGCGTAGGCTTGACTGTGAGACTTGTTAAAGCAGTACTCGGCAAACTGTACCATCATGTCAAAGAGCTGGTCGGCTATCTCCTGACTGATAGCGTTTTTGGCACAACCAGAAACAAAAAGCACGCGCTGCTTTTCCATTTCTTCGGGTTTCTTTTTGCCCATTGCACGACGTAAAAGATCGGCCTGGCCAAGGCTGTATCCACCGAGGTGCTGAGCGATCTGCATCACCTGCTCTTGATAGACGATTTGCCCATAGGTGTCCTTGAGGATCACTTCTAGCATCGGCGTCAGATAGGTAATCTTCATCTTGCCGTGCTTGCAATCGATAAACTTGTCGATCATCCCAGTATCGAGCGGACCCGGACGATACAAAGCAATCAGAGCCGAGATGTCCTCCATATTGGAAGGCTTCATGTCGCGAGCGACTTGCTTCATCCCGGCAGAGGTCTCTAGCTGAAATACACCAGCCAGGTCACCATTGGAAATAAGCCTGAAAGTGGGCTCGTCATCGAATGGTATCTCGTCAACATTAATCTCTAGGCCCTTGGTCTGCTTGATGATCTTGACCGCCTTATCGATCATGGTCAGGTTGCGCAGACCCAAAAAGTCCATCTTGACCAGACCGACGTAGGCACAATCCTCCATGTAATACTGCGCGATTATGGTGCCATCGTTATTGCGTTGGAGAGGGACCATTTCTTCCATTGGTACATCGGAGATGACCACACCAGCAGCGTGCATGCCAAAAGTCTTGTTGGTGCCCTCGAGGTCGCGGGCCACGTCAATGACCTGGCGCGCCTCTTCGTTGGTGGCATAGACCTGCTTAAACTCAGGATGGTCCTTGACCATCTCGTCCAATGGCGTTGGCTTGCCGCGCACGACAGGCACCATTTTTGCTAGCTTGTTGGCTTCACCAAAAGGAAACTCGAGTACTCTCGCCACATCTTTGATAACGGCCTTGGAGGTCATTCGGTTGAAAGTAATGATCTGTGCCACGTGATCGTCACCGTATTTTTCGGCGCAATACTTGATGACTTCGCCACGACGTTCGATGCAAAAATCGGTGTCGATATCTGGCATTGACTTTCTCTCGGGATTGAGAAAACGCTCGAAGAGCAAGTTGTAGCGGATAGGATCGATATTGGTGATGCCCATGGCATAGGCTACCAATGAGCCTGCGGCTGATCCCCGGCCAGGACCAACAGGTATGCCCTTGGATTTGGCATAATTGATAAAGTCTGCAACGATCAAAAAGTAAGAGGCAAAATTCATGTCTTCGATGACTTTGAGCTCTCTAAATGCCCTGTCCTCGACCTCTTTGGTAATCTCAGGATAGCGAGCCTTGATGCCATCAAAGACTAGTTTGTTGAGAAAGCTCTCGGCCGTGTGACCCGGCGGGACCTCAAATACAGGCAACCTGGGATCGGAGGCCAATTTGACCACCTCGACCTTGTCCGCGATCTCGAGAGTCGTGCGCAGTGATTCTTCGATGTGTTGTAGATCAAGGTGATCTCTAAAAAGAGCGGCCATCTCATCGCCGTTTTTGATGTACTCCCAACCGCTAAATTTCATCCGGTTGGTGTCAGTCACGTTTTTGCCCATCTGAATGCAGAGCAGGCAATCATGCGCCTTGGCATCGGCCTTATCGGTAAAGTGACTGTCGTTGGTAGCACATAGCTTGATGTCTAGATCACGAGCGATCTGGATCAAGTGCTTGTTGACCTTGCGGTCCTCTGGATAGCCATGGTCCTGGATCTCGATGTAGTAATTGTCGCCAAAGACCTCTTTGTACCACCCAGCGCTGGCTCGGGCCTTGTCGACATCGTCTTTGAGCAAGTGCTGGCAAAGCTCAGCTCCCAGACAGCCAGATAGGACGATCAAGCCCTTGCTATGCTCCTCGAGCATCTGCTTGTTGATCCGAGGCTTGTAGTAATAGCCATGGATATGAGCACGACTATTGAGCCTGACTAGATTGCGGTAACCCTCTTTGTTTTGAGCGATCATCGTCAAATGATAGAGAGGTTGTTTTTGCTTTTTGTCGGTGATATCGCCATCGATAATGTAGGCTTCGCAGCCTATGATGGGCTTGACTCCGCCCATCTCCTGGCAGGTCTTGGTCAGCTCAACGGCACCATACATGACACCATGATCGGTGATGGCGACAGCTGGCATATTGTTGGACTTGGCTTTTTTGACCAGCTCCTTGATCATAGTTGCCCCATCGAGCAGGCTGTACTCGGTGTGGAGATGCAAAGGAACATACGGTCTGGGCGCCATGTAAATACCTCATCGGATTATCGCTATTCTAGATAATTCCACTAGATTGAGACGGATAATCGATTTATTTAGTTCAAATAAGTACTCACATCTGAACTGGATTGGATATAGGCAAGCCAAGCAAAAAGAGCCCGATCCTATGTCTTGCAGGATCAGGCTCTCGGATAATGGCTCAAAGCCTCAGACTATTGAATGAGCTAGACGCTCAACTCCTTGATATGCGAGCTCAATTTGCCGCGACTGGCCCTCCTGCGCGTTACGACGCTCTTGTGAGCATTTGCCGTCTCATCCTCTAATGGATAATTTTCAAGCATCACATTGGTTACTTCTTCTAGTTCGAGTTTTGCGATGGCTTGTCTAAACCACATCTGTAGGCAGCGGCGTTCGTCGTTAGTGAGGGTGGTCTCTGTCATATAAGCTCTCCATATTGCCAGCCATTTGAGGGCGGGATAAAAGGATATGAAATATCCTCTCCTGTACGGTATTAGTCCGTAACTGCATTCTAATTGCTTCTCAAGTGGGATCAACACTTGACATCATGGACCGAGAGAGCAAAACCCGAAAAGCTTTGCGCTGCAATACTTTTCAGACTCATTCAATACAGCTCACATTAGCTCTTTCTCACCAGACCAATGGCATTACTTTGTATTTGGCTCTGCTTGCAGGACTATCTTGTATGAGAGCTTGCCTCTGCGTATGCCAGATAAACAGTATGGTCAGCCCAGGCAAAGCCAAAAGCGGTAGCCAGGCTCGATGAGCGAGGGCTATACCTAGAGCGAAAAGCAATATTCCCAGATACTGTGGATAAGCAAGATATGCCCGACGTCCCGCACTTAGGACACCCCAACGTAGACCATAAAAAAACAAGACTGAACCAGCGATAGAAGCTAGAAAAGCATATTGATCGATCGCCCCAAAAGGCATAGGGATGACGCCGATCCTCAATCGTGGGCAGAGTATCGCACTGGCCAGATACAACGATCCATAGACCAGACAGGCAAGCAAGAGGCCAAGGCTACGCCACCGCATCTGCAATAAGCTACCCGGGCTAAAATCACGGAGTGCTCCCGCGATCGCAAACAAAACCGAAAGCAATACGTAGCATTGCTGCATCGGCATATCGATAAATCCTCGCGGCATCGGCATGGCGATGCCCCAGACCGGCAGCCCAACAAAGATGCAATAAGCCGCGAGAGAGACTATGAGCGATGATAACCGTCTGAGAGGCATGGGTATCTATCTTTGAGGAACGCGACACTACCTGTGATACCACCGCCCAGGACCTCAACCCTTAGCAGCGGATCCCAATATTTTTAATGATAGCCTCATCACTTCTTCTGCGCTATCCACATCATTACTGGCTTCTTTCACTTTTTTGATTGCTTGATGTATCTCGGTGGCCGTATAACCGAGATTGGCCAGGATCTCTATGGCTTCTTCGTATATCAGTTTGTTGGAGGCACTTTGCGATCCATCTCCATTGGCACCATCCATTTCCATTTGAAGAGAGCGAGCAAAGTCTTCGATCTTTGTTTTGAGATCGATGATTATTTTTTGTGCCACCTTTGGGCCAACACCTGGCGCCTGAGAGATCATTTTAGGATTGTCAGAGAGTATAGCCTCGACCAGAGTCTCGACGCCAAGAGCGCCAACACATCCCAGAGCTAGCTTTGGACCGATGCCGGACACCGACTGCAAGACATTGAAGAGCTGTCTTTCGTGAGGCGATTTGAAACCAAATATGGTCCATTCTGTCTCGCGAATCGCTACAGACACGTAGATCTTTACTGCATCTCCCACCGCACCGACAGAAAGAGCAGAGGCATGTGCCATATTGAGCTCATAACCGATGTCGTTGACGTCGAGCAGGACTTTGTCAACCGGACCGCCGGTGATCTCGCGCCCCTCGATTGTCCCTTTGAGATAGGCCAGCATAAAAAATTATCTAAATCTGGTTGTGTAAAATCAAAAAATCGGGGCGAGAGGATTTGAACCTCCGGCCTTCCGCACCCGAAACGGACACGCTACCAAGCTGCGCTACGCCCCGAAAAAAGTACATTGAGACGGGTTTCAGCGGAAAGACATAGAAATATTAGCACAAGACGCTCAGGCTCTGATAAATGCCCATGGAAAGCTTGAGTATTGTTACTCGGCCATCAAGGTCATATTGCCGCCTGTATTATGGGCATGCTGTACGGCAGCTCGCGCATGCGAGAGCAGCAGATTGCCACGATCGTCCATGTGCTTGGCGTACTGACAAATGCCTAGCGATACTGTAATAGGAGTCTCCATCCCAGCCAGATTGGCATTATGCACCGAATTGCGCAAGCGCTCGGCTACCTCGATTGCACCCTCGCGAGTCGTGCAAGTCAATACTACGCTAAACTCACAATCCCCGGTACGAACCACGATGTCGGACTCACGCATCTGCTTGGCAACAAGGTGGGCAATCTGAGTGAGTACCTGATCAAATTGCTGCTTGCCGAGTGTTTTGAGCAAATCGGCATGGCTGTCCAACTCCAGCATGACTATGCTAAGAGGCACGCTATAACGCTTGGCCTGCCTGATGCCGATCTGCAAAAACTCGTCCAGATATCGAGATGACTTGAGAGATGTCAGATTATCAGTCAGAGACAACTCTCTGATCTGTGCTTCTTTTTTGCGCAGCTCGTCACGTAGCGCTTTTTCTTTTAGGACTGTCTTGACGCGGCTCAATAGCTCTGTGCCCTGGATAGGCTTAAAGATAATGTCTTCGTTGTCACCCTCTTCGCCATTGAAGGTTGGCAGAGTTTTGTCTCTGGAGGCCATAAATATAATGGGAATGTGCGAGGTCTTTTCTTCGGCTTTGAGACGATTGTAGACCTCCATGCCTCCCATCAAGGGCATATGCAGATCGAGCACTATGACGTCAGGAGTCCGCACCTTGCAGGCAGCTATGGCCTTAAAACCGTCATTTGCAACATTGACGGCGTAATTGGCTTTTTTGAGAACCTCGGCCAATAAGGTCGTGTTGGCCTGCTCGTCATCGACGACTAAAATGGTGCTGCTTGAGTTTTTCACGGCAAAATCCCGGACATCCAGTGTTTTGATGATAGCCGGTCTTGAGGCTAGAAACAACCGACCGGCGGGCTAGTAAAGGGCTCGTCCTTATATGGAAGGTACGATTATCTGATCGATCATATCGTTGTCTTGCATTTGTTGGATCCGAGTCAAGAGTGCTAAATTGGCCTTTGCGCAAGCGACAAGAGTCGCAAAATCTATCGCATTGTAGCGAGAGAAAGCAAAAACTGGGCAAGGTTTGTCGATCCGACTGAGTGCCTTGTCATACAAGGTCCTCGCCCCCTTAACATTATTTCTACCCAGATGATGATGCGCAACTGCGATCTGTATCAATGCCTGGGTAAAAGATTTTTCCGGATCAGTCTGCCGCCGCCACAGCGCCTCGAGGCTTTCGTGACAATCAAAAAAAAGTCCCTGATTAAACTCTTCGCGGCCACGGCTAAACAGAGTATCGTCATCCATAGAAGCAAAAAAATCGCATGATCTAGTTATATCCATGACAATTGTCGTCTCCGGGACCTCAAAGAGTCTTTTTGGCCAATACAATGATTTGTTTATCAGACGGTAGATTTGATATTTCTGCTTTGGCGAGGGACAAGACCTGAGTCTCATCGAGTAGACCGGAGAGATCGATGATCTTGGCGCCGATAAGTAAAATGATATTGGGTATGGTTTTACCTGCGTCACCCCATTGAGCGTGCTTATCGATCATGCCCTGGATTGTGCCCTCTGCGGCGCTTGCAGATGTCAGGCACGCGTCCCCATCACTAGCCTGTAACCTGATTATGCTATCGCTGTCGAGCACTCTCAATGCCATGCGGTGGTCAGCAAAAATGTTTAAGCCAAACATTCCTTTTGTCTTACTGGCGCTAGCGTTACTGGCAAAGACCTCAAATTGCTCCGTGCGACAGATAGTACAAATCGCGCTCTGCATCTGGGATTGGTCGATGCGCATACTCTTTGCCACGACTGCGAGTCGCTCGGTTTGATCGAGTATTTTTTTGCCGGAGCCGGTGGTGAGCTTGGTGGCACCGCTTGCAGTGGCACGTACGATCGAGCTTTTGGCATCGATCTCGATATGCACTTCGATTGTAGCCGGATCAGCACCCATGCGATGAACAGCGTCAAAAGCCTCACTGCGCATCTGCAAAATGATTTGATTGGCCTGGGCAGGATTGTCCACCTGTCTTTCGATCGTCTCTCTAATGAGAGCCATTGCTACACCAATCGCCGATATCACATCAGCATGCTCCGCAATCTCGTATGGCATCTTGATATGGCGAGCGACGCTCGGCACGATAGCAGAAGCCCCACCACCGCCTCCCACGAGCTTTACCAGCTCGGCGTCCAGCTTATGGTCCTGGATCAAAGCCTTGACGGTCGGGATGCACTGCTCGGCAGCCAGAGTCAAGATACGCTCTGCGAGTTCTCTTTTGGCTTGTGCTCCGCTTTTACCAAAATGATCGGCCAGCACTCCAAAAGCAGTATCGATCTTTTGCAGATCCCCTCGGCATGCGTCCCCCTCTGGCACGAGACCGACAAAATTGCTCGCGCAAGTCGGAGTAATAGTCAGAGTTTTTTGTCCAGACGACTCAGCAATAGGCTCCAGAGCGAGGTAATCAGACGGATCCTTGGGCAGAGGCCTGATCGTCTTAACGCGATACTGGCCGGCAAAATCACTAGCAAAAGCCGCATAGCTCAGGCCTGCAATGTGCGCGCTTCTGGGACCGACATGAGTAATGCTACGGCCGTCAAGCCTACTCATAGAACCGCCGGCGACACCAATGGTCCTCACATCCAGGGTGCGCATATAGACGCGATGTCCGCCTATTTGCGCCGATCTGACCAGCGCTCGGCCATTGGCGATTGCAGAGATATCAGTGCTGGTGCCGCCAACCTCGAGAAAGACTCCATCCGAAATACGCAGGAACATCATTGCCGCAGCCACGCCTGCCGCCGGCCCCGAAAGTATAGATAGGATCGGACGTTTGCGCATGGCCTCGATATCCATAACTCCGCCATCGGAACGCATAATCATGATTGGCGCAGTTATACCGGCCTCTCTAACGCTCTTTTCAGTCAGGTCGGCACTTTCGATCATCTTGGGCAAGATGCCTGCATTGATCGCTGCTGTTCTAGTGCGTACTTTTAGCCCGTAAAGCTGACTGACTTCGCTGCCAGTAGTCGCAAGAAAGCCATGACTGCGAGCGATCTCAGCTACTTGATTTTCGATTGCTGGATCATCGACCGAAAAAGCCTGGCTGACGGCAATCGCACCGCAGCCTTTAGCTTTGAAAGAAGCAAGGGCAGAGTCGATCTTGGCCACATCGATTTTGTCATCGACCACAAAAAATGCATGCTCGCACTCGAGAAAGCAACCATCGGCTACCGGTACTCGCCTGAGATTGATTGCGCGCTGCGCGACAAAGGCATCGGAGGCACGCGAAAGTCCTATGATACCGACTCGTACAAGATCTCCCTCCAATAAGGCATTGGTGGCTTGAGTAGTACTATGAGCAATAAATGCCACATCTTTGGCGGCGATGCCGGTCGTCTCCAAAAGCTGGTGCAGAGCCAAAACTATACCTAGAGCAACGCCCTGAGCTGCACTATGCGTGGTAGGCACCTTGGATTTACCGACGACATTGAGTGTCGCTGCATCGATTGCCACAGCATGGGTAAAAGTGCCACCAACGTCTATACCGATCCTGATTTTTGTATCTTGATCCTTATTGCTGCTCAAAATGCTACAAATCCTCTCGCGATGGCCAGACATAATCCGGCCAGCACCAAAAGCCAGGCGACCGGCAACGTTTTTTTGAGGATTGCTTGGGTATCCACGCCTAGATAAGCGGCCACCCATATGTTTTGCGTATTGGTAGGGTCGCAGATGCCTTGTATTTGCCCTACCGACATCAGCATGCCCATGATAGCCTGAGAGCTCAGACTGGTCACCTTGGCCACCAGAGTGACTAGTCCGGACCCCATGCCCCAGAGACTGAGCGGACCGCGATAGAGGGCAAGCGGAGCGATTACAGTAAATACCACCACATAAGCTATAGCCGTGGTGGGCACTATAGCCTTGATGATCGGAGCTATGGCTTGCGAGACATTTTCATTCATCACCGAGGTAATGAGCATACCTATGCCAACCATCAGCAAGACAGCCGGCACTACATTGTTTACTCCGTCAATGATTGAGCGTGTAAGTATATTGATCGAGTCTCTGCGCCAGGTAGTTAACACACCATAGGCGATACCAAGCATAAAGGCTGGGATGATCTCCCAGCGAAATACCAGGACGAACATCAGAGGGATCAGGGGAGTGATGAGAGCAAAGCCCGGCACACCGAGCAAAGGCGAGGCAGACCCATCGGCCTTGATTTGTCTCATGATCGCATAGCCAGCAGACACCACTATCATGACGAGAGCGATGATATACGAAAGCCCCAAATCACTCTCAGTATTTTGCGTGCGCGGATCAATGGAGCTCAGCCACGGATAGGCAAGCGCCAAGACGAGCGTGCCTAATGCAAAATATTTGAGATTGCTTTTTTGCTTAAGCTCGATAAAGAGAAACAACAAGACCACAAAAGCCATGATCAAAGAAAAAGGAGCGACAAAAGAGAGGATCAGGCTCTTGTCGATGCCCAGCACATCGGTGTAGAGCTGCCAATTGGTCAGATTAAACATCCCACCGAGCGAAATGCCAAACAAAAAAAGCCCTGCACATGCAAGGCTAGGAATACCCAGAGACAGCATGACCGGCAATATTATCGTACCAACCATGATGACTGCCCCCAACCCACCAAGGGTAGAAAACAAAAGGGCTGTTACTAGAGTCATCGCCAGACCCAAAAGATAGGGGCTGTCTCCGGCAAACTCGGCAACCCATCTGACCAGAGCTCTCGCCATGCCATGCTTATTCATCAATTCGGCGAGCATGGCACCAAACATGGTGGTGGTATAAGCATTGTGCATTTTAAGAGAGCCCTTGGCCAGGACATCTTTCATCAAAAAATCACAACCTGCCTTGTCCAGGCCTGAGCCCGCCAGACTGATCGCGATAGCCATCAAGGGCAGTGCAAGCAACGCCGATATGCGTCGCGTATACATTAAGGAGGCCATGACCAAAAATATAGCTAGACACAGGATCCCGGTCGCCATCAGCCTCTACAATTTCTCCTAATTGTGCAATTGCATTAGATAGACATGGCCTATTTTACAGTACGCAAATATTTAGCGACTCTAGTGACGTTTTCAAAGTTTTTGCCCATGTCCACTTCACCATTTGCGCGAGGCACGCTCGCCACTACCACTCCCGTAAGCTCATTGCTTATACGGTAGAGACAAATTGTTATATATTCGCCTTCGGCAGATAGAGAAAACCCCACTTCAGCCTCGATGCAACCACCGGACAAGTCTTCTTCGAGGACTTTTACATTTTTGATTGTCCGAATGGCCTCACCGCAAAGCTCAAAGGCCCGGGCAAAAACAAAGGGCAACTCCAACTCTTCGACCTGGTAGGCCGAAAGCGAATGCTCAGGGAGATTGTCCCTGACCTTTAGACCGAGCCTCCGCCTTATAGCTAAATACTGAGACAGTGCCATACCGAGGCCAAAAAGAACAAAGCCAAAGAGAAATGCAAAAACGCCCACCACCGGACCATCTTTAAATAGATGATAGCCCCCCTGCAAAAGACCGAAAGGCAGACCGCACAATAGAAAAATGCGGAGATAGACTCGCCGGTTGTCTTCTGACTGAATAGTCGCCGGTGCTTCAACCACAGTCTTGTCATTGAGCAAAAGCCATTGAGTCATGCCTGCGCGATCGAGGTCCGAAATCGGAGCCTCAGCAACAAATACAGGCCTCAAAAGCGCAAACAATTTGCGGGTCAAAGCCACATGCCGCTCTCTGGCCGCGTCGACAAAGTCCTTGGCCAGATTAGGTGTGAGGCAAAGCGATACTCCATCTTGCTGCAACTGATCGAGTAATGGTCGCTTCTTATAAGTTTCCGGCAAGATGACCAGGTGCACGATGTCGTCTTTTACTTGCAAGACCTTGGCCAATATGTACTCGGTACGCGCAGAACCACGAGCGATCGTAGAGTAAACGCCGCCGATCAGGAGATTGTCGGATTGAGGATCAACCTGGACTGTCATGGCTCAATTAAAACACTCAATCGTATGGTTATGGGAATTTCCCCAAGGTCAGTGGGGAAATCCCCAATCGACTTGTCAATAAGCGCCATCTAATATTTCCTCTACAAACCCTTTTCTTTTGTGGAGACCAGAATGCAAGAAGCTAATCTGCGGCTCGAAATGGACAAGACGCCAGATAGGCAGTCGACAAGCGTTCAGGACATACTGGCAAAATCGGCATTCGAAAAACCTTCTTTTGCAAACTCATCGGACAAGCAGGACGCGCCCAGCGCCTCACGCGCTGGAATGGTGCTCGCGCAGGGATTGGGCGAAGGCATTTGGGCCAAAACCAAGGACGCAGTAGCGCACCCGTTCGAAACAGCCAGCACTGTAGCCGAGACATTCACCATCGGTTATGGACTGGGAGCGCTTAGCAAGGCCGGGCCCTTGGGACAGAGAGCAGCCATGGTCGCTGGCGCAGGCATGGGAGCATACTGGGTTGCCTCTGAGTTTATCGCCGGCCGCCCACAAGCCACTTTTAACGCAGTAAACGAAGCCTATCACTCAGGCAGAAATATCGACAAAAATCGCGAGCAGATCGCCGCTACCGGCGGTGCCATGGCTTTTGACACCATGCTAGCGATTGGGGCAGGCGGTTTAGGAGCGAGACAGGGATTTAAAGTCAAAGAAAACTGGCACCATGATTTTTTATCAAATAGTGCGCTCAATCCCACCGTTAGCCCTCTCGGTCGAGCCTTTGCAGGCAAAGAAGCCAAATTACCTGCTCATGTAGAGACTGCGCGAGAGATAGTCGCCGACAAATCCAAGTCTACAGGCTCCTTTGGCGACATAGAAGCTCAGCTCAGACGTGGTCGTCTCAAAGAAGACCTGCATCTACAAGAAGCCAAAAGCCAACTAAGCAATCTTACTCAAGAGCACGCCTCTCTCTCGAGCAAAGAAACCACTCTTGCTGGCAAATTGACCAAGCTGAGCACCGAAAGAGCCGATATCGATGGCCTGGTCCAACCCAGGCAAAATCTCGCCAGGGCCCAAGAAGCACTGCAATCGGCCAGACAAATGGCCGAGTCCTTGCCCGAAAAGCGTGCCACCAATGACAGACTCTTTAAAGAAAAAGAAGCTGCTCGTGAGACATTGCGCCGAGGCGAATCACCGACTCAAGAAGGACAGATCAGCCCAGAGAGACGTAATTTTGAAACCAGGCAGCGAGCCTTTGAAGAAGCTAAGCGAGATTTAGAACAACTCAAGGCCATGGCTGGACCAGAGGCCCAACAAAGAGCGCAAGGCAAGGTCGTTGAGGCAGAAAGAGCGCTCAAAACCGCTGAAGCCGAAAAGCCAACTAAGCTGGCCGAGATAGATGGACAGATCTCAAGCACGCAACAAGAGATGGCTGGCATCAAGGCTCGCAAGGCCCAAATCGAAGAGCAGATGAGCGAAGGTGTGGGCAGATACCAAACTCGCCTGACAGAACTCGAGGCAAATCCCGACTTGCTGGTCAAAGCAGAAAAGCCGGCGATAGCAGAAAAGCCCAAAACTGAAATCAATAAACCAAAAATAATCGAAGATAAACCAGATCCTGTAGCCATCGCACAGGAAGCCCTGACAATCGACACGGCAGCAAAGCACAAGATTACAGAGCCGGTTTTAGAAGCAAAACCAGAAATCAAAGCAGAACCAAAACTCGAGCCCCCATCTACATCGACAGCATTGCAAGCGGCTAATAAGGCCGTGGAACCAGTAAGAGAGCAGGCACTCAAAGCTGTACGCGAAAATGAGTTTGTGCGTGAGATGCAAGCCGGTCAAAAGACACTCGACGATATCGCCCGCGGTCAATACAACCAGAGACCAGGACAAAATCTGGAGCAGGTAAAGCAATCGGCCCAAAGGCGCATGGATACTGCACGCGAGGCTCTAGGCAATGAAAGACCCGCATCTTACACCCGCAGCCTCAAGCTAGTATCAGAATACGCCCGTGGTGTCTCCAGACAAATGGCAGTCATGGACGATGCGGGTGCTCGAGGCAATTTTGCTATCGAAGCAGTCGCACAATTAGAATCAATGATGAATCGCTTGCCCAATTCGTATAAGGGCTATCAGGACAAGCTACCCGACCTGCCCGAACCAGGCCCCAAGGGTGCAGGTTCGCCAGAAAGGCGGCTGGCAATGATCCAGGAGCATCTCGAGTCCAAGGCCAGACTGCTGGACCAATCTCGCAATCGCCAGATCCACGACATGGTCGAATCACAACCGACACTGCGCGAAGTCCTCAAGCGCCAAGAAGAAGGCACTCTGCCGGCTGATGGCACACTGATACTCTTTGATAAGAATGGCAGATTTATCAACCAACCAGGCACACGCTCCCCTCACTTTGTCGAAGTCAAAAGACTAAACGAAGGTGGAGTCGGAGCTGACGGCGCAGGCTTCAACCGCTTTTCCAACAGCCTCAACGACATTGCTGGTGCTGTCATTTTGCGGCCGATCTACGAGAACGGCAAGCCTGTGGAAGTCCCCAATCGCAATAGCAATGGCAAGCCGGTGTATAAAAAGACAGTATCAGACACGATCGGCGAGATCCCAGAGGGGATCAAACCAGAGCTCAATTTTACTGAGATATTGCGCCGCTTTGCACCGTGATCTTGGGATTGAGCGCGTTGTAGATGACTTGAGCGTCTTTGACTATTTCGCTCAATACGGCCGGGCTGATTGCCTGAGCCGCGTCTGAGATAGATTTTGCAGGGACGAGATGAGTCTCTAGCAACAAGCCATCTGCACCACAGGCAATGGCAGCTCTGGACATCGTCCGGATAAAATCTCGCTTGCCTACTGCATGCGAAGGATCGACCATGACAGGCAAATTGGTCAGCGATCGCAACACAGGCACGCACGATAGGTCGAGAGTATTGCGTACTCTGGTCTCAAACGTCCTGATCCCTCTCTCGCAGAGTATGACCCAGGGATTACCTTCGCTCAATATGTATTCGGCGGATTGTACCAATTCGTCGACGGTCGCAGACATCGCTCTCTTGAGCAAGACAGGCTTGGGCTGGCGGCCCAGCTCCTTAAGCAGCTCATAATTGTACATATTGCGAGCGCCCACCTGAAAGACATCTACATACGGAGCTGCACCAGCAATCTGATCAGCCGACATCACCTCTGAGATGACAGGCATTTGGAAGGCTTCGCCCGCCTCACGCAGATACTTGAGACCTTCCAATCCAAGGCCCTGAAAATCATATGGCGAAGTACGTGGCTTGTAGGCTCCGCCGCGCAAGGCCCTCGCACCAGCAGTCTTGACTGCAGCAGTAGTCTCGAGGATATGCTCTCGCGACTCGACTGAACAGGGGCCGGCCACGATCAAAGGAGCAGCACCACCGCCCACGGTAACGGCAGCCGGTCCATGGCCAAAAGTCACGCCAAGGGCACCATCGGCGCCAGGGCGGGATAGAGGACTACGATTGCCAAGTCTGACGACTTTTTCTATGCCATCCAATTGCGTAAACAAATGCCCTGGCAGAGCGTCGGCATCAGAAGTCACGACAATAACCGTAGCATTTGGGGTGTGCAGGACCTGGTATTGCATGCCGAGCTCGAGGAGCAATTTTTGTGCCCGCTCCAGCGCACCCGGTTGAGGAGAAATACCAAGAGAGAGAATCATCTGCTACCTAAACAAAAACCTGATCTACCAAGACAAATCTTCGCATATTTTGTCAAGATCCTTTTAAAGATCTAATTAAGACTCGCTGTTTGGCCCAAAGACTGCTAAATTTGCACTTAACGTAACGTAATTTTGGCGATGTACTTTTTTAAACCAAAATATTGGATGGTCTGGCTCAAGATGGGGATCAAATGCGCCTCGCAATTGGTTTGGCCTACACTCATCACTTTTGCCGCCAGCATGCTGCTCCTCGCCCTGCCTTACACAATAAATCAAGCGCGAGGCTCAGACGGTATTATCGAAGCCAGTGCACTCTGGCCTGGTTTGCTAATGATGGGCGCCTGTCTCATTGCCGCAGGCATTTTGGCCTTGATCGGCACGGCATTGTGGGTTTACCGTTCGATTGTCATCATGCGGGCCTATCTCGACATCGAGCCTGACGAGATAGACCAAATCCATAAGGCATTGATGCGCGCTCAGCAAGTGCTGACGAGCCATAAAGGCTATCTTTTAAAAACAGCCCTGATCGCGCTGGCCATCAGCTCCCCCTTGAGCCTGATCAATACTTCGGCCTTCATGCTGCTGTTTTTCTGCCAACCAGACACAATCTCGCAATATACTTCGACTGGCCTGATCGACACGACGGTCGCTGCTTGCCTGTCGGGGCTAGGTTACGCAGCCGCAAGCGTTTTTGCCTTCACGGCATTGATCCTCTCTAATTATTCGGTGGCTACCCTTGCCATAGCAGGCTTCAAATTGCGCGATCTAAAGGCCACTACGGTAGAGTCTCTCAAACTGACCTGGAGCAGGGCTTTGATGCTTTCCTTTGCCACAGCGGTAGCATCGGTATTTTTGGGCATTTTATCCCTGCCTCAGATGCTTGGTGCAAAATATGGACTCGGTGGGGTCGCTCTCGGACTCGTCTGGCAGCATGCTACAGGTCTGGTGACAGTGCCGATGGTGGTAATGATGGTGGCAGAAAGTCTGAGAAAAGATGTGGCCATGCTGAAAGTGAATGGCTGATGAATTCCCCTGATGTTTGTTTCAATTTGATTTTAGCTTCCACAGCGCTTTCCGACATCGATGGCATCTCAGCGGCTGGAGCGACCGCGCAAGACAGGAGGCAGACTCCTGCTCTAGATGCCGAATTTCTCGCTTTGAAAAAAATTGGTCCAAATTGCATTCCACTTTCCCCGCTGGGCATCTGCTCGCCGGTAGTGCTGACTCGAGCAGCACTATCATTTGTTGACCATGAGCTCAAAGTATTTGATGTGGGCGCCAGTATTACTCCAAAATGCGATCTGCAAACCGTGCAGTACAAAGCCGTCGCCAAAGATTGCAGGCAAAGTCCCGCGATGCCTCTCGATCTAGCCTTCGCGATTTTTGATCAAGGCCGCAGATCAGGTAAAAGTGCTCAGCCGCAGCAGCAGCAAGTGCTTGCAGAATGCGTGCCGGGTGGGACGACAACAGCAAGTCTAATCCTCGAATCCCTGAATGTATCATGCGAAGGTCTGGTTTCAAACAGCCTGCCTCCTCAAATGCAAGATCTGACAGTCCTAAAAAATAAAGTCATTGAAGCGGCCCTGTTGCGCGCCAACAAGGATTGCTCATCGAGTACGGGGCAGAACCTCAAGGAGAGGTGCCAGCAGGAGCCACTATATGCAGTGGCGCAAAACGGCGATGCCTTTCAAGCATTTGCGGCAGGATTTATCATCGGAGCGCTCGAAAATGGAGTGAAGTCGATATTACTGGCAGGCGGAGCGCAGATGCTAGCAGTCTACCATCTGACCGCAAGTCTAAAAAAAGCAATGCCAACGCAAATCAAAATAGATGCGACCGATCTCTCAAATCGATGCCTGGTGGCGACAACTCCCTGGATCATGCACGACAGACACTCGGACATACGCACACTCGCCACCGCCGTTGGTGCAACACTACATGCCGAAGATTTTACGCTTGGCTCAAGTGTCCATAAAGGTCTGCGAGCCTACGAAGAAGGCAATGTCAAAGAGGGAGTAGGCGCAGGCGGGGCACTATATCTAGCAAAAAATGTCGCACGAGTAGACGATGCTACATTGCTGAGTCAAATAGAGAGCGTCTACAGTCTAGTGCTTTAGTGTTTTTAACTGAGGCTGCCGATTGTGTTGCGACCAGCATTTTTGGCTGATCGAAGGGCGTTTTTGGCCTCGCGTAATATAGTCTCAGGATTGAGATCTTCCATATTGAAGGTAGCGCAGCCTACCGAAACCGTTGTACGTTCGGCCTTGCCATTACCGCTATCAACCATCAATCCCATGAGTTCTACTTCTGACCTTACTTTTTCTGCCAACACCTTGGTCCCGGCAATATCAGTATTGGGCAGGACCACTGCAAATTGATCCCCTCCATAGCGCGCGAGCAGATCGCTCGATCGCGTTATATGCAGCAGCTTGTTGGCTATCTGCGTTAAAACAGAGTCACCAAATTCGTAGCCTTGTTTTTCGTTGATCTTACTAAAGCCGTCGACATCGATGATAACCAGCCCAACAGGTAATCTCTGACGAAAACTAAATAACAATTGTTGTTGTAGAAAGCCTACGAGAAACTCTAGGTTGTACAGACCGGTCAGAGAATCTATAGCCGCCCTAAATGCCTCTCGCGAATGAAGCTCTTCGATTTCTTGCTTTGCTAACAAGAGCTGCAGAACTGGCTTGAGTTCGTTTTTGAGCACTGACATAAAGCCACGCACATCTTGGTCAAAAGCCTCCTTGTCGCGTGCACCAAATACGAGGGCGGCCACGCCATGCTTCTCGGTAGCGACATGCATGACTTGCAGCAGGTTGAGCACATTGGACTCGCCCTCCCCTAGCTGGCCTCTCGTCTCCAATGAAGCCAGTTTGTTATTTTCGATTTTGAGTTCGCGACAGGCCTTGTTTACTGCATTTTCGTAGCTCGGCGCCGGTAGTCCATCCTTGACTGCAAAGGCAGCCCAGGGAGTCGTGTTGTCCGCAAGGACCAGACCAAACAGATCAAACTGGTAAAGTCGGGCGACACCGGCAAAAAAGGCATCGAGAAACTGAGCCCTTGGTTCGACCATGGTGATGAGATTGCGAGCAAAGCGATTGACCGACCGCTCCAAAAGGAGACCGCTCAAGAGATTGCCAAAGCTCTCATGTGCTTTTTGCGTTGAAAACCCTCTGGTACTCGCCAATATGTCTTTTGCACGGCTGCTCTCCCATCCATTGAGACGCGCATTTTCTGCCATATCTCTGATCTCGGATGCGACCTTTTTACTATCGGCCAACTGCTCGTTGGTATAAAACCTGTCTGCACGTGATGTCTGCATGCTAAATGCGTCAGTCTTGCTGTCATCTCCATGAAAGATGACTACTGGCAATAGATCGTCGATCTCCGAGGACTTGATCAGACCAGCCAGCTGATAGCCGGAGATGTCCGAGACATGGGCAGCCGAAACGATGATGTCGGCTCCATCCTCGAAAAGCTCGTCCAGAGCGTCAAAACCGCCGCCGCAAAAGACCACATTAAGGCCTTCGCTCTTGAGCGCTTGCCGCAAGGCATGGTTGGAGCTGCGAGAATCCTCGACGTAGATGACCTTGATATCTGCCATGTTTACCTGCGCAAATCTAAAGAAATCGGAAGCATGACGGTGCTGGACCGTTCTCAGTGCAAGAATTTAAACCAGGTTAAATCCTAAATGATTTCTCGGCATTAGTGAAGCGAGGGCCACATCTTGACCGCTGCCACAATACTGGACAAACCTCTTGGTTTCGCTCTGACCGAAGAGCAGATTCTTATAAGAGACGCCGTACGCGAGATCGCTCAAGGCGAATTTGCACCTCGTGCTTACGAAGTGGATAAAAACCATCGGTTTCCCAGAGAAAACTGGGATTTGATGGGCCAATCCGACCTGCTCGGCCTACCTTTTCCCGAAGAATATGGCGGCTCAGGCATGGACCATGTGAGCTACAGCCTGGCTGTAGAAGAATTGGCGAAGGCTTGCGCCACAACCTCAGTCATTTATTCGGCTCACGTTTCATTATGCGCCAGCCCAATCTTTATTTTTGGCACGCAAGAACAAAAACAAAAATGGCTCGTGCCCATGTGCCAGGGCAAAAAGATGGGCGCCTTTGCCTTGTCCGAACCAGGATCCGGCTCTGATGCAGCTGCAGCAAAGTGCACTGCGGTCTTGAATGGCGACCACTTTATCCTGAACAACTCAAAAAATTGGATTACTAACGGCATCGAGGCCGACTACTATCTGGTCATCGCTCAAACCGACTCCAAGCTCAAGCACAAGGGCCTGGTAGCTCTGATAGTAGAAAAGGGCGCACCTGGATTTACTTTTGGCAAACTCGAAGACAAACTGGGTATCAAAGGGTCCTCGACCTGCCAGATCAATTTTGAGGACACTCCTGTTCCCGTAGCTAATATGCTCGGCCAAATCGGAGACGGTTTTAAAGTAGCAATGGTGACTCTGGATGGAGGCCGTATCGGCATTGCCTCACAAGCAGTCGGTATCGCTCAAGGGGCCATCGATCACGCCATGAAATACGCCAAAGAGCGTGTGGCTTTCAACCAGACCATCAATCAATTTCAAGCGATCCAGTTTATGCTGGCAGAAATGCAGACCAATGTGGATGCCGCAAGGCTTTTGACTCACAATGCCTGCGTGGCTCAAGACAGAGGCGAAAAATTTAGTCCTCTGGCTGCCCAGGCCAAGCTATACGCATCAGAAGTGGCCATGGCCACCACTGTAAAATGTGTGCAGATTTTTGGCGGATATGGTTATGTCACCGACTATCCCGTGGAACGTTATATGCGTGATGCAAAAATCACGGAGATCTACGAAGGCACTTCAGAAGTTCAGCGACTAGTAATTGCGGCTTCTGTACTCAAATAAAGGACAATATCATGTCGTGGCAACCACCTCCGCCTCCTCCCAGACCCGGCCAACCAGGCCAACCCGGAGGCATGGGCAACCAGCAGCCGCAAGGGCAGATGCAGACTCAAGCTGCACCAAAAAAAGACCTCAATCTCTATGAGCTCTTGCAAGTAGACCGCGACGCGCATCCTACCATCATTAGATACGCATATAGATTTCTTGCTGCACAGTATCACCCGGATAACAGCGAGACTGGCGACGCCGAAAAATTTCGTATCATCACCGATGCCTGGCGCACTCTCTCAGATGAGGGCAAACGTGCAGCCTACGACATGTCGCTCGGCCAAAAGCCAGTAGCTGGCGCGCAGGGTGGCGGTGGCGCCGGTGGTGCCCAGCAAAACAATGCAAAAAAAGATTATGGTCTCAAGTTTACCAAGCAAGGCATTTCGTTTAACGAGATCGAGCTGAGACTGGCCATCCTCAATATCCTGCTCAGCCAGCGCAAGAAAAAGCCACAGACTGGGGGCGCTTCGGCCAAGATGATGATGGACATCTTGGACATGAATGATATGGCCGAAATGGAGTTTGCCATCTGGTATCTCAGAGAGTCTGGCTTTATCGAGATGGGCGATCGCTTGTTTATGATCTCAGTCAAGGGCGTCGACTACATCGTAGATCAGATGTCCAAGACGACCATAGTCGCCGACTCAAAATCCGAAGACAAGATCAAAAAGATGAGCGAGGGCGCCAATGGCTCCTCCGGCAATCTACCAGCTCGGGTCTAGACTAGATCACACAATCTAAAATAAGCCCAGCTGCTGGATCTCGCCATAATCAGGCTCTTGCGACCCATCCGACAAATCCGCATCGTCCAAGTCGAGGAGCCTAAAAGATTTTCTGTGCCATTGCGTGATGCCATGCACCGCAATGGCCTCTCTGTGCGCCTTACTACCATATCCCTTATTTCTGTCCCAACCATAATGAGGATGCTCCTCGCTCAGGCGCGCCATCAAACGGTCTCTATAAACCTTGGCAATAACGGAGGCACTGGCTATCGAAGCACTGGTAGCGTCTCCCTTGACCACGGTCATCTGCCTGCAACGCGATGGGAGATTGGCGAGCGACTTATTGCCATCGATCAACACCAAAAGATCCTCATGCGGCTCGATCTTGGCAGCATGAGCAGTCATCAGGCCATCGATTGCTCTGCGCATCGCAAGAAGACTGGCTTGCAAGATATTGATCTCATCTATCTCTTCGACAGTGGACACGCCGATGGCAAAGAGACTATGCATCTGCAGACTGGCATCCAGAGCCTCTCTAACGCTCTGCTTGAGAGCTTTGCTATCATTTAGCTGATCCAGAGCCGCGCGCACATTGGCCTTGTACGAAAGATCCGGGAGTATGGCCGCACATGCAACCACTGGTCCGGCCAGGCATCCACGCCCGACCTCGTCCACTCCGATCACTCGTCTGATCGGGGCTTGTTTAAAAAGGCTCAATTGCTGGCACGATTTGAGCGATTTACGATCAAAGGTCAATAATCTGGATAAATGCGACAAGATGAGATTACTCGTTAACCGTGTCAAGAGTTATCGGACCAAGTTTAGCATCGCGGATGTCTCTCAAAAAGATATTAGCCGCCCTTAGATCATCAATACGACCATGATTGGCCAGAAATTTCTTTTTTTCTGCCATGTAATACATAGGGCTGTCGCAGGTCGACAGACCTTCGAGATAAGATTCGAGACGTTTAGGATACTTGGATTGCATGATTGTGGCACCAAGATTGGCTATATCCAGGGTGTCATAGCTATCCTGAGGGACAAGATTGAGTAGGGCAAGCCTGGTCATCGTCTCGCCGGAAAACAGCGTCGGAGGCAAAATGCCCGGAGTATCCAGCAATTCGAGTTCGGGATGCACCTTGATCCATTGATTACCACGTGTCACACCAGGCATGTCGCCGGTCCTGGCTTTCTTGGATCCTACAAACCAATTGATAAGGGAAGACTTGCCCACATTAGGTATGCCTACTACCATTGCCCGCATGGGTCGAGGTAAGAGGCCTTTACGCACGAGAGACTCACGCTTTTCACGGGTCAACTCAAGAGCTGCCTCAAAAAACGCCTGTGGATTGCTGCCCTTGCCCTTCAGGTTGAGGACCACCGCCAGTTCTTTGGTAGTCTCGGCCTGGGCGTTTAAACGTTTGATATAAGCTTTGATCTTGTCCGAATCCGAGATATCCGATTTGGATATAACAAGCAGCCTCGGCCGATTGCCAAAGATTTCTCGAGAGGCAGGATGCCTTGTAGATAATGGCAATCGCCCGTCCAATACTTCGATGACCAGATCCACCCATTTGGTGAGCTCAGTCAGTCTTTGAAACGGCGTGGATGCTTTTTTCTTACGAACACTCCCGGCCGGCCCTTTCTTGTCGGCAGGCTGGCCAGGAGTATTTTTTTTGATCTTTTTCACTAAAGGCCTTTAGGACTTTGTGTCGTATGTCTTTTATTGAGCCTGAGCTTCTGCAGCTGGAGCTTTGTCGGCGGCCTTAGCAGGAGCAGCCTTAGCTTGGGCTAGAGCCTCTTTTTCCTTACGGCTGACCACTTTCTCTTTGATACGGGTGGCCTTGCCGGTGCGCTCTCTCAAGTAGTACAGCTTGGCGCGACGTACCTGACCACGACGTTGCACGGTGATTTTTTCGACTCGGGGCGAATGAACGAGAAATACTCTTTCGATGCCGATGCCTTGAAATACGCGACGGACGGTGATGGTTTCGCCGACACCGTGACCGGAATGCTTGATGATTACGCCTTCGTAGCCCTGAGTCCGCTCTTTGCCGCCTTCGACGATTTTGACGAAGACTTTTACAGTGTCACCCACATCAAACTTGGGGAGATTGCTCTTGAGAAGAGGGGCTTCGATTTCCTTAATAATGGTATTCATGGCTTACTCGTATATATTAAACGGTCGGAAATTGTATCACAGTAAACAAGGCAGTTTGCTCGCAGAGCAAACAAGCGTAACGAGATGTTTGCAATTTGGCTGCGACCGCATCTCGGAAGATGCCTAATATACCAGACCGCAACCTTAATTACAGTAAAAATAAGTATTGTTAGAGGCAGCTCAGGAAGACTTGGCACCACTAGCAGTGGCGGCAACGTCTTGTTTATTTGGTAAATTTTTTAAGAGCGTTAGCTCCTGGATAAAGTCATCAATGGACCGAAACTGTCTGTAAACAGAGGCAAATCGCACATAGGCCACTTGGTCTAAAGGGCTCAAGAGAGCCAGGACCATCTCGCCCAAATTGATCGAACTCAATTCTCGTCTGCCAGAGGCCTGCATTTCGTTTTCGACTGCATCCACTAGATCATCGATCTGCTCAGCCGTGATATTGGTTTTAGCACAGGCGCGGCTCAGACCGGCACGGAGTTTTTCACGGATATAAGGCTCACGACTACCCGATCTTTTGACCACCAAAAATTGCACGACATCCAATTTTTCGTAGGTCGTAAAGCGCTTATTGCAGCTTTCGCACTCGCGGCGACGGCGCACAGAATTGTCTGTGGTCAAACGCGACTCAAGTACGCGGCTTTCGCGGTGGTTGCAAAACGGGCAGAACATCGAGGCAATTATATAATGAAATGATGCGCAGAGATAAAAACACGGTCGATCATTATCAGGTCTTGGGCCTGGCCCGCGGCGTGTCCGCAAGTGACATCAAGATCGCCTACAGAGCCATGGTACGCAGCTGCCATCCAGATCTCTCTTTTAACGACGCCAATAGACGCAAGTCAGATACAGAGCGCATGATGGCTCTCAATGCAGCTTATGAGGTACTCATCGACGAAGACAGCCGTCGCGAATACGACAGGCTTTTGAGTAAAAGCAATCTGCAACGGTTTACGACGGGCGTAAAAACGCCAATGCAGGACTCTCTAGACGAAGAAAAGGCTCGTGAAAAATACCTGCGATATGTCTTTAATCCGCATCGACGCTCCATCGAAAAAGCGCTGACCCAATACAAAAAGCGCCTGAGCAAGCTTGCCGAAGACCTGTATGACGAGACCGAACTAGAAGAATTTGCAAATTATGTCCAGGACATCGACACAACACTGAGACAAGCATCCACCGATCTCAGTCGCCATCCGGCTCCAGCTTCATGCAAGCCAGCTCTGCAATGGCTCAGGCATGCGATTGCTCAAGCAGCAGACGGTCTCGAAGAACTCAACTATTTTTGCGGCAATTATGACTACGATCATCTTGCCATGGCCGACAATCTCTTCAAAATTGCTCGAGAACATCTCAAGACTTGCCAGGATAGTTTGCGAAGCTGTCAGTCTGCCTAGACCAACAATTCAATTGAGGTTTTCGCGGATAGTCTTGGCTTGATTGGCCCACAATCCGGCTCCAGCAGCATCTCCACGAGCGCCTGCGAGATCCGACAGGCTTTCCAGAACAAGTGCTACGTCAGGATAACTATCGCCAAATACCGATTTTTTGTAGGTCAAAGCCCGATCCAAAAGCTCCTGCGCTTCGTCATAAAGTTGCTGTCTCTGTCTCAATCTCGCCATTGCCACCAGAGTATCGGCAAGATCAGCCGGATTGAGATGAGCATATCTCTCGCGTACTTTTAGCGCTTGCTTTAGGCAGTGATCGGCGTGTGCCAGATCATCTTGCGCCATTGCCAGGCGACCAGCACAATCGAGAGAGGAGCCGATCAAAGGGTGATTTTTGCCATATAGTCTCTGCCTGATCATCAGACTGCGCTCGATATTTGTACGAGCAGAGTCGATCTCATCGAGATAAAGCTGTTGTTCGCCCAGGGCATTGAGAAAATTGGCCTCTAGCTCACCATCTGCGTCCAAAGAGCGTGGCAGATTTCGCAACATCTCGATCGCCGCCTCAAAACGATCCGCGGACTTGCGATGCTCCTGCAATTTGTCAAAAAGGCATCCAAGTGCATACTGATCTGCAGCTAAAGCCAGCTTGAGACTGCCCTTCTCGATCTCTGATAGATCGACCTCGCCCAACCTGCTCTCATTGAGTTGGCTGGCACGATTTAGAGTACGCTCTGCTTCTCGAAACCGGCCGAGCATATATTGAGCACCTGCCAGTTGGCTCATCACCAGTGGTGCCAATCCTCTATCCAGCTCGGGCAAATCTCGCAATTGCTCGAGAGCCTTGAGCAAGATATCGTGCGCTTGCTTAAAACGTCCACGAAAAAGGAGACAAGAAGCCATATTGATCGAGTTGAAGAGAGCAAACGGACTGTCTGGCATGCCAATGAGATTGACCAGAGGCCTTACTGCTCCATCCAACCACAAACCCAGGGCCGCCGAGCGCTCAGCCAGACCGTACTTGCCATACCTGAACATGCGATTGGATAAATCGACCATGGCGAAAGACAGCAAAAACGGTCCTACCATGCCCCAAATGCAGAGCACGAAGGCCAGAGCCATGCGAAAAAAATCATTAGCAAGGGCAAAGAGTAAGCATAAGGAAATGCCAAACAAGAACCATTTTAGAAAGAGCCCAAGTCCCATTTGCTCGGGTCTTGCGTCGCTTTCAAAATCGGTGCGTTTTTTTGGATCAGCCAAATCGGTGCTCAGGCCTCTTGCAAGACTGCCTCGCGATCTTTTACAGGAGCCTTGACTGCAACACCAAAAAGATCGTAAGGATGGGCTTCTTCGACTAGCACCCAGTTGATCTCAGCCATCTCGGCAGCAGGAAAATCATCGGGGTTACCTTCTTGATTTTCGCGCACAAAGACCTGGTTGTCGATGCCCGGAGCATCCCACTGACTGCGTCCGATGTAGAGGCCCTTGGACTCATCATAAGCCTCGAGCAAAACTGGTATCACACGACCAACCATGGCCTGATTTAGCTCAGACGCAATCCTGTGCTGCATCTTCATAATTTTGCTCCGGCGAGCTTTTTTGACCTTTTCCGGCAGTTGATTGCTCATATGTCCAGATGGCACTTCGGTTTGCTTGCTATATGTAAAAACACCCAGACGGTCGAAGCGATACTTTTCGATAAAAGCCATCAAATGCTCTACGTGTTCTTCGGTTTCTCCAGGAAAACCGACAATGAAGGTAGATCTGATTTTTACATCAGGTATTACCTCGCGGATCAAATCCATGACTTTTTCGGGATGCTTGGGGCGGGCCATGGCGGCTAGCACGTCGGGATGCGAGTGCTGTAGCGGGATATCGACATATTTGACCACTTTAGGTAGTTCGGCAATGGTTTCGAGTAAGGCGCGGTTGGTCTCAGTCGGATAGCAATACATGATGCGTATCCAATCCAGGTCTGGTATTTCGTGCAAGGCACGCAACAAGTCTGGCAGTGCCATGCGTTGATAGATGTCCAGGCCATAATAACTAGAGTCCTGGGAGACCAGAATAATCTCTTTGACTCCACCAGCGACAAGGATACGAGCCTCTTTAACCAGAGACTCGATAGAGCGAGAACGAAACTTGCCGCGCAGTTGAGGAATGATGCAAAAAGAACAGCTATGGTCGCAGCCTTCGGCGATTTTGAGATAAGCGCTGGCTCCGACGCCGGTCTGCATGCGTGGCAAGACCTCGTCATTGTAATCGTTAGGGATATCCGAAACCTCGACCACACGCAAGGCCGAATCCTGAGCTATTGCCTTGATTACGTCCACGATCTTGCGAGTGTCACCAGTGCCAACCAGGGCCCTGGCTTCAGGTATCTCGTCCATCAGCTCCTGTTTAAAATGCTGGGCCATGCAGCCTGCAATGATCAGCTCTTTGCCTTGATCGGCCAATTCTATGAGCGTCGCCACCGACTCCTTACGCGCATCACCAATGAAAGAACAAGTATTGACCAGGCACATTTCAGCCTCGTCATTGTCGAAGGTGATCTCAAACCCGGCTTCATTGAGCAAGCCGAGCATGACTTCAGTATCAGTGGCATTCTTGGGACAACCAAGTGATACCACCCCGATCTTGGGGTTTCGCATTGACGGCCTCCGCCTTTGATCGCTCAAAGGATGTCAGTGTGTTGGTCTAGTCAGTATAACGGTAAGGCACGTCTATAGAACGTCCTGAATCGGCAGGCACGTCACGAGAAACTCCCTCGATCCGCCGATAACCTCCACGACGGCCGCTGGATGAGTCATCCGCGACTTTGCGCGGCAAAACCGGTTTCTTAACAATAGCGGGCTTAACATCGCTGGCGGCAGTACTCAAAGTACCAGTGGCCGAGGCTGTGGTATTAGCTCCTGTGGGATTGTTTTGAGCCGCGCTATAGGTAGGATTGGCAAATTCTCTTGTCAAAGGCTTGCCAGCCGGCCCAAAAGTCTCATTATTGCCTTGATAGTCGACCGTCACCGAGGCGCCATTGCCTGCTCTGATGCGCAGTCCCTGGGCATCTTGAAAGTCACGGCGATCGCCCCGCTCCAGATAACCAGAAAACAGAGGCGCCCCACTCGACATGGCGGTCACTTCGAGCCAGACGTGCTGCGAAGCAGACAATGAGACTTTGGCTTCTGTAGCAGAAGCATTGTTGTTTTGCAGGCCATTGGCAACTTGACTGCCCTGATTGGGGCCACCGGTAACCGCTATTGGCTGACCGTTTTTATCAAAACCAGAGACCGGCCGTTTGAGTATCTCTACACCGGGATCGTTTTGATTGGCCATTTGCGATTGATACCACTGTGCCAATCCACAAACCACACCGATAGTGCTGATTACAAGCAAGGCCGGGTAAAAGAAAGTCTTGCCAAAACCTGGCGCCTCCGCATCGACCCTGGTCTTGGTCACATAAGTAACCGGCGCCATAGTAGACGATGATGGAGCAGTCGTGGTCCGACCACCACCAAAGAGACCGCCTCGGCCGCTACTCTCTTGTTGCATAGAGCGCTTAAACTCTTCTACTAAGGTTTGACCGTTGAGGCCGACAAGGTCTCCATAGCGCCTGATAAATCCAGTCACATAGACTTGCTCTGGCAGATCATCAGCACGCCCTAGTTCCAGAGCCTGGAGATGCTCAAGGGGTATCTTGGTCTTGTCGTACACCTGTGAAAGCGACAAGGACTGGCTCTCCCGAGCGGATTTGAGCTTTTGACCGATTTGTTCAAGTGCCATCTACTAAAACACTCACCATTTATTTGCTTTCCTGGCGCAGACGCTGCAACTCTTGTGGACTCAAATGCCGCCAAGCGCCCAGCTCCAGATCACCTAATTGTAACCTACCAATGGCAACCCGAACCAATCTTTCGACACCAAAACCATAAGCCTGGAACATGCGCCTGATCTGCCGATTACGCCCTTCTCGCAAGACGATCCCGAGCTTGGTTATCAGCTTATTTTTATGAGTATGAGTAGAAATTCTTTCTATGTAGCAAGGCCTGGTGCGCCCTTCCTCCAGGTCGACACCACTGGCGATGGCCTCCAGCACCTCATCCTCGACATCCCCCTCGATTGACACGATATAGCTTTTGCCAACACCATGCGAGGGATGGGTGAGATCGCGAGCAAGATCCCCATCATTAGTCAAGAGGACGAGTCCTTCCGAATCACTATCCAACCTGCCTACAGGTTTAAGGTGAGCTAGATCCTCTGGCAACATGTCTATGACAGTCCGGCGGTCACGTTCGTCCGAGCAGGTGGTGACTACATGCCTCGGTTTGTGCAGGATCACGTAATCGTATTGCTTAAAATAAAGCGGCTCGCCCTCCAAGGACAATCGGTCTGTGTCGATGTCGACATCAAAAGAAAAGTCTTGTACGACCTTACCGTTGACACGCACCTGTCCGGCTGCGATCAAGGCATCGGCCTTGCGCCGCGAAGCTACACCACAAAGAGACAGAGCTCGATTGAGTCTCAACCTGATGTGGCCGACTCGACATCGTCTACCATCACCTTATTATTGTGACCGGTAAATTCTTGGATTTTGTGTGCAATCTGTCCCTTTGTCTCGGCAACAGAATCAGAAGCCTTTTTAAATACTTCGTTGCCCTTGTGCTGGATATCGCTCAAAGCGCCATTGGTTTTTTCACGGATATCGCCGAGGGAGTCAGCGGCCTGCTTATAGAGATCTTCGCTATTGTCGGCCAATTGCTGTCTCAATTCGGCTCCGGATTTAGGAGCTGAGAGTATGCCGATGAGATAACCAAGTGCTCCGCCTATAACAAGGCCTTCCCAAAATCTGCTCATGATGTCGAAACTCCAATATTGTGATTGTGCCTAGAATGTTTTGTTAGAAAATTTTGTATAAAGTCTACTTGGCTGTCTCAAGGGACTTAGAGTCTTTTTCTTTGTCCTTATCTTTTGGGCGATGCTCTAAATAAGCTTTTACCCCGGCAAACAATCCAGCACCAAAAACAGACGAACTCTTTTTGGCATCATCGGCTGCCTTTGTCAGGCTACCTTTGACATCGGTCACCTTGCCGCCCATATCGCCAAATTTTTTCTCGGCCGAAGCCTTTATCTCAAGCACAGAGGCCAAGAGGGCATCGACCTGCTTGAGTGTTGGGCCAAGCTCACGATCCACTGTACCAAGCAATCTTTCGAGTGCTGATAAGGTACGTTCTGATTGCTTGACCATGGACATGAGAGGCAGACTGACCGCCATCAGGGCAACAGCCAAAAAGATGAGGGCTACTGCCACCAAAATATTGAGGGACTGGCCCAGCGAGCCGATCTGTCCTGCTTGATCCACAAAAGACCCCTTTGCTAATACGGTAGTTGAGAAGCGCCGCCGAGCTCGATTTCTTCGCGCTTTTTAGCAGCAGCGAGCTTACCGGCCGCCAGTGCGCGGTTAAACCTCATGGCCTGTTCTTCGACGGAGACTTGAGCATAGTTGAGGAGCGAGGCGTATAGATCGAGTGAATCATCGACGATCTCGCCAAGTCTCTCAGGGACGTCCTTAGCTCCTCGGGATAGGTCGTGGCGCATCTGATCGCCCGATTTGGGAGCAGTCAAAAATGCCAAGGCAGCTCCACCTACGGCTCCGATCAATAAGCCGAATATCAGACCACCGAGGCCACTGCCGCTTTTATTGCCCGATTTCTCATTCTCACTCATGATGTTCTTGCTTTCTCTTTGTTTGGACCTGACGCACAGACTAAATACAAAAGTATATCATCGAATATTTGATAGCTAGTTGCATGTGTTTTGCGACCTACGGTCGCCATTTCTCAGTCGCGACCTACGGTCGCTATTTCTCAGTCGCGACCTACGGTCGCTCCATTCTCCTCCTCCATCAGGCGAAACCTCTCTGAGATGATGTCAAAGATGTGATCGGCAATGGCTCGCTTGCTCATGCGTGGCAAACTCTCTCGAGTACCCTCCTGGGTCAGTATTACCACGGCATTGTCATCCGAGCCAAAACCAATGTCTGGCACCGAAATATCATTGCCGATGATCATATCCAGATTTTTGCGCTTCAACTTGCTTGCAGCATTAGTGACCAGACCTTCTGATTCTGCGGCAAAACCGCAGAGTATCTGATCCTTGCGTTTGACTCGGCCCAAGAGATCGATGATATCCGGATTCTTGGTCAATTCGAGCAAAAGGTCTTCCGATTCGTTTTTTTTGATTTTTTGCGAAGATACAGATAACGGCCTAAAGTCTGCTACAGCGGCAGTCATGACCAGGCAATCGCTTGTATCAAACTCGAGTTCGACCGCTTCTTGCATCTCTTGGGCGGTTTCAACGACGATTACCGGATAGGCCCTCTCCACTTCTACAGTCGAGATCAAAGTAACCTCTGCTCCACGAGCATAGGCAGCATCGGCAATGGCAAAACCCATTTTGCCTGACGATCTATTGCCTATAAAGCGGACAGGATCGATGGGTTCTCGCGTACCACCTGCCGTCACCAATACTCTCTTGTTGACCAGGGTCTGGTGCGATAGCAGACGCGCTGCAACGGCGGCCATAATACTCTCGATCGTCGCCATCTTGCCTGCACCGTAGTCTCCACAAGCCACTTCTCCTACTTCTGGAGCGATGACTTCGTAGCGAAAACGATTTTGCAAGATCGCGAGATTTTGCTGAGTGGCAGGATGATTGAGCATGTTCGGATTCATGGCTGGAGCGATCATCACCTTAGCTTTGCTTGCCAGGACCATTGTGGTGAGCAAATCGTCACAGATGCCAGTAGCCAATTTGGCGATGAGATCGGCTGTAGCAGGAGCGATTAATATCACATCTGCTTTTTTGGCCAAATCGATGTGCTCCGGACGCCAGTCGGCAGAGTCTAGATACTGCTCGCAGTGGGTGGGATTGCGGGTCAAAGTAGTGAGAGAAAGAGGGGTGATAAATTGCCGAGCGTTTGGTGTCATGACGGCATGGACGTCAGCGCCGGCCCGCCTTAGCATAGAAGCCAAATCACAGGCCTTATAGGCAGCAATGCCTCCACTGACACCGAGCAAAACGGTCTTGTTTTCAAGGGGGCTGAATGAGTCGAGATTGGTTACACGTTTCTTCGCAGGCTTCTTCATTTCAGGTCTTCCCTTTAATATTACGTATAATCTAAAGCTTTATTCTAACGCTTTACCAATCTGGATACCGTTCGCCGATGAAAAAGTTTTATGTCACCACAGCCATCGACTACGTCAATGCCGCTCCGCACATCGGCCATGCCTACGAAAAAATAGCGGCCGACGTCATCGCAAGATACTACCGGATGCGTGCCTATGACGTGCGCTTTTTGACCGGCACAGACGAGCACGGCATCAAGGTCGAAAAATCAGCTCAGGCTGCAGGAAAGTCTCCAATCGAGTTTTGCGATGAGATTGCGGCGACCTTTCAAAAATCATGGGTCAACCTCAATCTTTCCTTCGATTATTTCATCCGCACCACCGAAGCCCGCCATGCCAAAGTAGTGCAGAGCCTGTTTAAACAACTCCTGGACCAGGGAGACATATACAAATCCACCTATACAGGCCTATATTGCGAAGGATGCGAAGACTTTGTTCGCGAGCGCGATTTGGATGAAAACGGGCACTGCCCGACACACAAAAAGCCACCAAAGGCAGTAGCAGAAGAAAACTATTTTTTTAAGCTCTCAAAATACAAACCTGCAATCAAGCAGTGGCTCGAAACAGATAACAATGCAGTACGCCCAGAGGGCCGTCGCAAAGAAGTCCTCAACCAATTGAACGATCCGGAGCTTGGCGACTTTAGCGTCTCTCGCTCACGCAAATCGCTCAACTGGGGCATTCCCATACCGCAGGATGACGATCAGGTCGTATATGTCTGGATGGATGCATTGACCAATTACATCACTGGATGCGGCTATCTCACCGATGACGAGCAGTTTGCACGATACTGGCCCGCCGACTTGCATCTGATTGGCAAAGATATCACCAAATTTCACAGCATCTATTGGATCGCTTTTTTGATGGCTGCAAAGCTACCACTGCCAAAACAGATCTTTGCCCATGGATTTTTGACGGTCGAGGGTCAAAAAATATCCAAGTCTCTAGGCAATGTCATCGATCCCAACCAGCTGGTCCAAAAATACGGTGCTGATGCCGTGCGATTCTTTCTCTTCGCTGGCACATCGCTCGATCAGGATGGCGATTTTTCGGTGGCAACCTTCCAGGACAAGGTCAATGCAGCTCTGGCCAATGGTCTAGGCAATCTCCAAAATCGCTGCTTGACTCTCATCGACAAGCATCTGGACGGCATTATTCCCGACTGCACCCCTATCCAGGACGTACGCGAAAGCGCAAACGCCTTGCATGTGGTCATCGAGTCGTCGATGGAAAAATTGGAATACATGAAGGCCATCGAGGGCATCCTCGCTCTTATCGACCTTGCCAATCGACTGATGAATGACGAAAAACCCTGGACGCTGTTTAAAGAAGGCAAAAAGCAAGAAGGGGCTCGCTGTCTGTACACAGTGATCGAATTACTGAGGCGTATTGCTTTTCAGATCTACCCATTTACGCCTAAATTAGCTTCGGATATCTGGTGGCAGCTAGGCCACGACGGCGAAATAGACAAGATCGGTGACGAGCGCAATGATGGGTTCTTTGACATGGTGCCAGCCGGTCAAAAAGTGCGCAATTCGGGACCAGTCTTTATGCGCATCGAGACCGAACCTGCAACAGCAAAATAAGTCACGGGTCACAGGCTTATTTTTCTAGCGAATCAGCCTCGGCCAGCACCACTCGTCGATAATTGCCCGTCGGCATGCCTTCCAGCTCTTTAGCCTGGATCTCCTGGACCTTGGCCTGGCGCCTCTCAAAGTCATGCCAGAGCTTTTCGACACTGCCTCTACCGGCGGTGACTGTATTGCTGGACCGCCCGGACATCTCAAGCATGGCCTGGATGGCAGAATAAGCCGAATCAATTGCTTCGAGACAGGTGGTCATACGATGCATCATAGTCTCCGATGAACGCGCGAGAGCGCTGGCACCTGCGTGCTCATCTCGCTCGTCTGCGACCAGACGTTGCCCTTCGGCCTGCAATCTGTCCATCAAGTGCTGAGCCCTGAGATTGTCTTCACGGACTCGATCAGAGAGATCGTTTAGCTTTTGCAAGAGCGGTCCAAAGCTGCGTGGCATCTCCTCTCCGGCTCGAGCTGCTTCCATTTGGGCATGCAGACTGATGATAGTCATTTCGGCCGCCACAGCGTTTAGGGCTGCTACTACCTCGTTCAGATCGCGCATGGAGGCATTGATCTCTTGACTGGCGTTGAGCGAAGAATGCGAATGCTCCATGAGCTTTGGCGCATCGATCTGTAGGTCAGCCCCAGCGCTCATGGCAGCATTTAAGGCTGTTTGCGCTTGTCTGGCTTGTTCCATGGCAGTCTTGGCCCATTCGTCCACATGCCTTGCCATATCCGCCACTGCAGACATGTTTTTGCGTGCTTCGGCGATCTCCTGAGGTTGAGTATCAAACGCCAGCTGCAAGTTGTGCCCAAGCCTGTTAAAGCTGGTGGCAATATCGCTAAACTCATCGTCCCCGACCACAGGCACCCGCGTTTCGAGCCTCCCTCTCTCGATATTGTCCGTGGCATTTTTGAGCAAACGCACCCAACCCACGACATTTTTGCCCAGGATAAAATTGAAGAGCGAGACACAAACTATGGCAGCGAGAGTACCAAAAAGGATCGTACGTTTGAGAGATTCGCCATTGCGAGTCATATCATCGCGACGTTCTTGCAAGAGCTTAAACTCTTCTTGTCTAAACTCGTCCATCAGAGCCTGGATTTTTGTCATAAAAACAATGCCCTTGCCTACGCGAACGCGCTCGAGAGCACCAGCCTTATTGCCTGTCCTAAACATATCAGTGGTTATGTCAAAGGCTTCGATACGTTCTTTGACTATTGCCCTGAGGAGATTGAGCCTCTCTTGCTGCACCTTATTGTCCGAAAGCGTCTCTGCAAGCTTGGTCAGAGACAACATGGTCTTTTCGGAGCCATCACGATAACGTTGATAATAGATCTCTTGCTCGGTGATCAGATAGGCACGCTCAGAGGCAGTGGTATCAGCAAGATTGAAGGCGAGCTCCTGAGTCGAATCGATCACCTGATTTGAGTGGTCGACTAGTTGCGAAGCCTCGATGAGCTTGTGCACGCCAAACATAGAAGACACACCAAGCACTATGACCAGAGCGGCATTGGCCAGTGAGATGGACAGGAGTTTGTTGCGGATCTGCATGTCTAAAGTGCCTCCCCAAGATAGCTGACCACTGGCTTAGGCCAGTTGAGCCCCATCCAGAACAAGATATAACCAAGGACAAAGAGCAGCACATAGGGCAGGACTTCTTCAAAGTTGTAGGATACGATCGCCTTGGGCTCGACCATGAGCATTGCACCCGTCATGATCAGTGCTCCGATATGGGTGAAGCTCCTGGCTGCGAGATTGTATGGTTTGTGCTCTCTGATATGCCGGACACCCATGATGTGACCTTTTACTGTTGGTCGGCCGATCTCCGAGTGCACGAGTATCTGCATGGTAATAGAATCGCCCTCATTGAGCAGCACCGGATGCAGTATCACCTTATCACGATCTATCCGATCGATGAGATTGACGGTATCGTCGCCGACCTTGCAACGATCATCTAGATCTGCAGGCTGGGTCTCGGCAATATCGACGAGCATGACCCGCGAACCAGGACTAAAATCAACTGAGATCGGCATGACAAAGTCGGCTTTATTGATGGGCAGATGTCCGCTATTAAAAACACGGACGATGGCCAGACGCGCATCATCCACTCGACGACCATTAAAGGTCACATCGAGGTGTTTGCGGGCATTGCCTGTGACTTTGACCAACTGATCGAGGAAAAGGATCTCATAGCTCAATTCTTTCTTACGCTGGTTGAGTATCCAGAGAAAGATAGAAACGATGATACCAATTGAAGTAGCAGTAGGCGCCAGAATACGTATATCGAGGTCCATTTTGCATCCATATAGGTCTTTGACAAATCTAGCCAAGACCTATATGCCACATACTATGGGCATCTAAATTGATTTATCCGACACTGGCCCAGGATAACAAAGTGTCGACTAGCCCAAAGCTGGCTTGCGATCAGGAGCACGCAAGATAACGATGCGCTTAAACTCGCTCGAATTAAACTTGCCGGCGCTATCCATCTGCATCTTGCCCGAGTTGCTGTCGTTATTAAAGATCTTGCCATTGCCCATATAGACCGCGGCGTGGGGATGATCGTTACCTTCGCGATAACCGATGATCACATCACCGGGTTTGACTTCTTTGATGGCCGCATCACGGAAACCTTGCTTGCGCAGATTGCCCTCCATTTTACGGACATTGATATCATCGGTATCAAAACCATAGGCATGGTGCATCACCAAAGACACTGCTCGACTGCATCCAAGCCTTTGAGTGACGCGATCGTCATAGTCAGTGATCTTTTGTCCGATCAGTGAATTGACCGTACGCGCCAGGCGGTTATAGGCCTGCATGTCGTATTCGCTCATCGACTCAGCCGGGTAGCTCCGCTGACCATGGGTGTTTATCTCAGTCTCGCGTTGTACCCTGCTCTGAGGTTGTGGTCGTTCGTACTCGCTATAGTCCTGATATGACTGGGTCCTGTCGTATTGCGGCCCACGATAGACCTCATATGGTCTTTGTCCCGGACGCGCAAAACCGTAACGTGGGTCAAATCCCTGGGCGATCATAGCCCTCAATTGCCCCATTTGATTGATTCTTTCCATTTGATCCCAGTTATTGGGCATCCTATTGAACTGCCCATAAAATCTAGGATCTGCATAAGACCTGTCTGCATAGCCACGGTCATAGCGATCGGTGTAGACGGGGTCCAGACCGCTGGTCATATTGCGGCCAAAATACTGGGGATTGCTCCGATAATAACGGCTGTCCATGTCCTGGTTGGCATAATAGAGAGCATCGCCAAACCGGGTATTGCCGCCCAGACGAGAGAGCCCTCCCAGTCCCAGGTCAAAATTGAGCCCGGAGCCACCGATCGACACGCTCAAGGCGGTATTGTCATAGTTACGGCGCATCGGCATGCGATAGTCGCCATACGGATCGTCGTAACCATTGCCGGCAAACTGGTAATTGGGTTGGTCGTAAAAGCGGGGGTCTTCGTATCTCATGGTTATCTCTTGCAAACTGCAATATCAATATAGGCTGCCAGCCAAGGGCTTACAATATGCCCACTACGGTTTCTCCCACCTCGCAAGCCGCATCTGAGTTATTTTTAATCTATGACAAAGTCCCACACCTGCCAATTCCCCCGCCGCACTCTCGGCAATCTTTATATATCCTCCACGACTTTCCCCCACGGTCGCTCCTGGATTGGGCAGGCTGCTGGCGAGGTCGCAGTCAACGTGGGCGAGGATCAATTATTGGGCATAGCGCTCGGCTATGATTGCGGGCCCGGTGAGCTCAAGGGAAACACCCCAGCATTTTCGCAATTCAATTCGGTCGATCTATCCATGACCGACTACTCGGGCGCCGTCCTCGTTGCCTGTGCCGAGGTGATGGTGAATACCAGAGAGTTGCGGCTCGACTTTGCCCGGCTGGGTCCAGGCGATCTAAAGTGCCTAAAAAATCTCAAGGATCTACAGACCATCTGGCTGACCGGCAGTACCTTGAGCAACGAGCATCTTGCTGATCTGGCAGCCCTGGAGAGCTTGCGCAATCTCACCATCAAAAATACAAAGGTCGATGCCCAGGGTCTCAAATATCTGGCTGGCCATGCTGCCCTTACTCGCCTGCACCTACCCATGGGCATGCAGGATGAGGCGATAAGTGCCCTTGTGCCCTTGCCATCGCTGAGCGAGCTCGATATCAGCTATAGCAAGATCTCGGCCAAAGCGGCTCAGCCTCTGAGCCAATTACAAAGCCTGGACACACTCTTTATCAACGACACCGAATGCGGTGATGAGCTCATCGCCGGCCTCAAGGACGCAAAAAAACTCCAATCGCTCTTTCTCAACGGTGCAAAGATCACCGACAAATGTGCAGACTCTCTATTAGAGATGACAAATCTACGGCATCTGGAGCTACGCGACACTGGTCTGTCCGAAGTAGCGGCACAAAGAATCCGCACTAGACTGAGCGAGTGCGACGTCTTTTTTTAGTTGCTGAACCAGGCTTAGTCTTGCTCTTCGCGCACTGGCGAAGGCTTTTGCAGGCCAAATTGCTTGAGCACGTATTTTTGGATGCGCGTCCACACGGTGCCTTTTTTGGCCTCGGCCTCTGCACGCACTCGGTGCAGCCGAAAACGATCCAATTCAAATTTGACCTTCGTTAATTCGGCTCTGTATTCTTCGGTCTTGACGGCTACAGACATGGCGCGATCGGCTTGAGCCTGCAGGTCGGGCAAAAGATTGACCTGGGTCTCGAGAGTGGCTATGCGAGCGCGGTCCTCGACCCGATCGGTCAAGAGCTTGATGATTGTGTCCTGGGCTTCGATGACTAGATTACGCAGACCTTCGACTTCACGAGCCTTTTCGTCGAGTTGTCTGGCAGCTATCTCGGCCCTGCCCTGACGCATATCCATATCTATGGTGGCAGGCAATTGAGCGTTGGCCTCTAGCAATTGGCTGCATGACTGGATGGAGCCGTCTTCTTTTAGGACACGCACAAATCCCTCGAGCAATTGCACGAGTTGTTCGCGGCCAGCCTTGTCGCCTGCACGCATCAAATCAGCATCTTGCTGAGCAGGCGGAGCAAACTCAAGGACGTCCATCGCTATCGATTCGATATCCATATCACCCACTACTTGTTGTACTTCTTGCGATGCTTGCTCTGATTTTGGCTGTAGCTCTTGATTTTGGGCCTGACTTTGCATGATTGCTCCCGCTAAATATCTCTGACATTATCATCAAAGCGAGCCCACTTGTCTATGCGGTTATGCCCCCATTTTTTTTAAGCCGCCCTATCTAATTGGTCCGACTTTTGGGTTTGCTGCGCTTTTTGGCTGGCACGTCTTGTTTCTGTACTTCAGGTTTGGCCTTGGCCACGGGATTGGTGGCAAAATATTTTTCGAGGATTGCCTTTGCCAGAGGCGCAGCTGCCGTACCACCGTGACCGCCGTGCTCCACAAAACAGCTGATGGCGATCTGAGGATTATCAGCTGGAGCATAGCAGGCAAACCAGGCGTGGGTGCGGCTACCGGCTGGTGGTGCTTCGGCAGAGCCGGTCTTGCCCGCGACCTCGACATTGCCGAGCCTGGTGGCTCCACCGGTACCAGATGCAACCACGGCTTTGAGACCATCCAGTACTACTTTGAGATATACAGGATTGGTCTTGACCATCTCTGGTGCCGGTGGCGGTATCAGTCTATCGCCGATCTTTTTGACAAAGTGCAGATTGGGCACCTTCCCCTTGTTGCCTAAACCAGCATAAATGCGGGCAGCCTGAGTGGGTGTGACCTGCACATAGGTCTGGCCGATAGACATGTGCAAAGTATTGCCTGGGTACCATTTTTCATGCATGTATTTGAGCTTCCAGGCCGAGTCTGGCACCAATCCTTTGCTCTCATGACGCAGTTCTACACCGGTAGGTCTGGCGGCACCAAATTTGACCGCCCATTCTTTTATCTGCTCGGGTTTCATCTTGAGGGCCATTTGATAAAATGCCGAATCCCGGGACCAGGCCAGACATTTGACTAGATCGTACAGACCAGTGGTGCCCGTCCAGTCACCAAAGAAAAATCCACCTAGCGATATCCCTCCCGACACATGCAATTTGGTATCAGGCTTTACTGCTTTGCACTCCAGAGCGGCCAAAAGAGTAATGGCCTTCCAGATGGAGCCAGGAGGAAATCCAGAGAGTGCACGGTTAAAGAGAGGATGGTTGGGGGCATTGAGTTTTTTCCACACCTGAGGCGTGATCTTGCGTGTAAAGTCATTGGGATCAAAACTCGGTCTGGACACCATTGCCAGCACCTCACCGTTTTGCGCGTCAATGGCTACTATGGCGCCTGATCTATCTCCAAGCGCGTCATAAGCCGCCTTTTGCAAATCGAGGTCGAGAGAGATGACGAGAGACTTTCCAGCAGTCGGCTTTTTGGTCACCTGAGGCTTAGATGTTTCGGCCGAGAGCGATTGGCCCATGGCATTGACTCGCACTCTCTGCTCTCCGTCGACACCACGCAGCTGGTCGTCATAGAGTCTCTCAATCCCGTCTTGACCGACCACATCGCCCATCTTGCGATTTGGTCTGCGCTTCAACTGAGACTCGGTGATCTCGCCGCAATAGCCCAGGACATGGGCTGCAATCTCACCATTGGGATAGCTACGCGAAATATCAGGCAAGATATCGATACCTGGCAAAAACAATTTTTTTTCGTAAAAGCGCGACACCAGAGCAACATCCAGATCACGCTCGATCACCACAGGCAGTACCGAGCCAGAAGCCTGGGCCTTGAGCAGGGTCTGGTAGACCTTGGGATAAGGACTATCGAGTATCTTGCTCAATAGCCTTGCCAAATTTGGTATATCGGTGAGCTGAGCAGGGATGGCGATCATAGAGATGGACTGTTTATTGGTGGCGAGCAGATTGCCATGACAGTCATATATATTGCCGCGCGGCGCACGTAAAAAAGTCACACGTGTCGAATTTTCGATAGCTTTGTTTTTGTAGTAATTGCCTTCGATGATCTGTAGCCAGGTCAATCGCGCTAAAAGCGCAGCCATGGACAGGACGATCACCATCAAGAGGACAAAGACCTTGGGTTTGAGACTATAGTTGTACTCGGCGACTATTGGTTCTTGCATGTCTAGGACGCATCCATAAGACGCCAACGCCTAAACTCGAGCCAGCCGCGCATGGGGATAAAGAGCACCGGCGCGATGAGAGCGTTAAGCAGAGCGGCAGGCAAAATCAGCGTAACCAGGTGCGCAAGCACGTTTGGACGGCCCATTGCATAGAGTTGCAGAGCCATGATGCCCTCAGACCAGATGGTAAAAAGTATGACCAGAGGGATGATGAGAAAGGCAGCCTGGTTGAAGTTTTTAAGCGAAAAATATCCGCAGGCCCAGCCGACGACAGGATAGCAAACAGGAAAGACCGGCAAGATGCACGAAAACAGCGCAGCAAAGATCGCACCGACTATGGCACCACTCGGAGAGCCGGATAGCAACTGCCTGACAAAAATGGAGCCGAGATTGGACATGCGCAACTCGTCTGCGGTGGGTCGCGGCAGAGGCGAGCCAAAGGTCACGCCCCAGACTATGGTAAAGGCTAGAGGCAGGTTACAGAGGACATTGCCAAAAGGCATCTTGCTCAAGACCGCCAATTGCAAAATAAAACATGCAAAGATCAATAGCCCTGCAATTGAGGCTTCTCCTATCCTGCCGCGAGTGTGATTGGAGAGAAAGGCCATTTTAGTTTTCCAGTGGCGGTAGGATCAAAACCTGATTTAGATCGTAGCAATTTTCTGACAGTTTGACGTCTATTTGCATGGACGCACCATCGGCATCTCTGCGCACAGCGGCCACGGTGCCTACAGGGTGATTGTCGGGAAAGGTCCCAGCCTTGCCCAGACATACTACTTTGTCGCCAATATCTACATTAGTGCCGACAGGTACGTATTCGATGCGAGCACTGTTTTGATAGTCTCCAACCAGGATCCCTGTCAGACCGAGCTTTGGCAAAAGCACTCCGAGCTTTTGATCGGGGTCCGTCAATAAGCGCACCACACTCGAATGCTCGGAAGCACTGACCACCTGTCCAACCACCCCGGCGATAGAGATGACAGCAGATCCTTTGGTAACCTTGTCGGCCGTACCCTTATCGACGACGACCTGCTCAAACCAGTTGTCTGGATTGCGAGCGACTATTTCACCAGCTACGGTGGCACGCTCTGACTTTTGCTTGAGGTTGAGGAGAGAGCGCAAGCGGCTCGTGTCGCGCGATTGTTGCTTGAGACGAGTCAATTCGAGCTCGTTCATTGCTAATTTGCGCTCTAGCTCGTGGATCTTGGTGGATGCATCGATCAATTGCTCGGCAAGGTTTTTTGTCGACTCGACGGAGTGGGCACCTTTAGCAAACAGGCCGCTAAACCAGCTTTGAGTGGACAATACCAGGCCGCTGGCAGGATAAGCGATCATGATCACGATCAGGATGAGAAAGCCATACTCTATGATGGTCTGCGTCTGGTTTTCGAGCTGAGTCTCGCGGGATTGCCCAAACTGTCTGTCGTTAAAATTCCAGTTTTTATCCGACAAGATATATTGCCTCTCACCTTATTTTTGTACGCTGCACTGCTCTAGGACGCGTCTGTAGAGAGGTTCGGTGAGCATCTTGCCAGTCCCTATGGCTACGGCAGACAGAGGATCTTCGGCAACAAAAACAGGCACTTCGGTCTCGGATGTGATCAATTCGTCTAGGCCTTGCAGTAGTGCACCACCGCCAGCCAGGACGATGCCACGGTTATAGATATCGGCGGCAAGCTCTGGAGGTGTGCGCTCTAGAGTACGCTTGACGGCATTGACGATCTCATTGAGAGGCATCTGGATGGCCTCGCGGACCTCTCCTCGGCTCACAGTGACCGTCCGGGGCAAACCAGATAAGAGACTCAGGCCTTTGACGTCGAGCTTATCGTTTTCACCGCTCCTGAAAGCACTCCCCAGCCTAAATTTGAGCTCCTCGGCCGTACGCTCGCCGATCGCCAGGCTATGCACTTTTTTCATATAGCTGATGATGGCATCGCTCAACTCATCGCCAGCAGTGCGGATGCTCTCATTGACTACGATCCCGGACAGGCTGAGCACGGCTACTTCGGTAGTGCCACCACCAATATCGACGATCATAGAGCCTGTCGCTTCGACGACAGGCAGGCCCGCGCCAATGGCTGCGGCCATTGGTTCTTCGGGGAGGTAGATCTGGTTAGCACGCGCGTTTTCGGCAGCCGATTTGATGGCAATACGTTCGACAGAGGTGACTCCACTGGGCACACCAATTGCCATGTCGGGATTTTTGATGCCACCAGCACCGGTTACTTTTTCGACAAATCGTTTGAGCATGATCTTGGCATAATCGAGATCGGCGATGACCCCATCTCTCAAAGGTCGCACAGTCCTGATGCCATGCGGTGTACGGCCGATCATGGCTCGGGCTTCTTCGCCGACCCAACGCACCGTGTTGGTGTTTTCGTCTACTGCTACTACCGACGGCTCTCGCAGCACGACGCCTTTGTCATGCACGTAGATGAGTGTATTTGCAGTACCGAGGTCTATGCCGATACCATGCCAAAAGAAGCTTTTGAACCAGGGAGCCACGCGTATGATCCTATGCAGACGAGCTTATACAAGAACCCGCCCATAGTCTAACACCTCAAGCCCTCAATTGGGCTAGCGGCTCTGGCGATAGGAAAGGATATGACGGCGGCTGATCGTGACAGAGTCACCGTCTTGATCGATCAGGCAAAATGCGTCTTCGTCGAACCATTTGAGCACACCGACATAGCGAGTACCATTGGCATCCATACAGTGGACATCCAATGATATCTTGTCTCGCACTATCTTTTGCAATTGTGCCTTGGAGGGACTCTTGTGCTCTTCAGACATCAGCGTTATTCGGGCACGTCGCCGACTTTATAGACAGCAGGCGTCGACGCTGTAGCATCGGCATCGGACGGCTCGATCGTCTTATGCGTATTGACGACATAGCGACGGCCCTTCCAGTTTACCTGCGAGCCAGAATGCACGAGATAGGCCGAGTGAAGGTACAGAGCATTGACCATAATGCAACCGATCGGCTGCATAAAAAAGTGATACCAGCGCGAGCCCTCGTGATGTTCGCTCGTCCGCTTTTGCCAGAGGGCCATTACTCCCAATTGGACCACGACCAGCGCAGCTAGCCTCCAGGTAAAGTCCGGAGCATCCCCAGTGGAGTACAACCAGATCACATAGGCAAGCCAGAGCCAGGGCGCGATGATGACCGTATTCATCATAGACAGCAGGAGCACTAGATAATGCGGCTTGCTATCGATGAAAGAGTAGAGATTTTTGGTCCAGCCTTGCCAGAGGCTTTCTAGATCGGTATACATCCGCACTTTGTAGAGGCTCTTACCGTCAGCGACTTCGATTTTGAAGCCTTTTTCTTTAAAGACTCGAGCAAGGGCATGATCCTCGACGATCTCGTCACGCACACTGCGGTGTCCACCGACGGCAAGGTATGAGCTGCGACGGCAGAGTATGTATTGACCATAGGCATAAGCGCGTTGAGCACGCGGGTCGTTGACCGAGTGAAAAGGATCGCCAATCAAAAAAGATGAAAGCAAAACAGGCATGATCAGTTTTTCTGGTGCACTGCCCAACTCTTGATTGGGTACAAAGCTCATCAAATCGATCTTGTGATCGATACCGTGCTTGACGGCATCGGCAATACTGTTTTTGTGGTGATAAGTATCGGCATCGGTAAAGACAAACCAGTCGCCACTGGCATAGCCGACGGCATGAGCTAGTGCGTTGCACTTGCCGATCCATCCGGATGGTGCATCCTTGCCTTTGACAAACTTGATGCGTGGATCTCGCTCCGCCAATCTAGCAATGATCTCGCCGGTCGAATCGGTTGATCGATCATCGATGACGATCAACTCAAAGTTGGGATAGTCTTGTGCCAACAGAGATTCGATACAGCGTCCGATCTTGGTCTCTTCGTTGCGAGCAGGCACAAGGACGGACACCAAGGGCATTTCTTTATTATCTGGACCACTTTTGCGCAAGACAAAATTGGCTGGCTCGACTGGCTTCAGCAGGATGTAAAAAGCCAAGGTCAGGGCGTAAAGAGCCATGATAAAGAGAGTATTGATAAAGATGATGGTGAGTAGCATGCAGATCGCCGCCTTGGTCGGTAATTAGAACTTGCTCTTACGAAAAGTCTCAGTACTGATAAAAGCCTCTACCGGTCTTTTTGCCGAGATGCCCAGCCGAAACCAGCTGCTTGATGATGGGACAGGGCCTGTATTTAGGATCTCCAAATCCTTCGTGCAATGTCTCGAGGATATGCAGACAGATATCCAGGCCTATAAAATCGGCCAGCGCCAGGGGCCCCATAGGATGGTTGTATCCAAGGGTCATACCACAGTCTATGTCCTCAGCCGTCGACAGACCTTCCATTAAGGCAAAAGCTGCCTCGTTGATGAGCACGAGACCCAGTCGAGTGGTGATGAAGCCAGGATAATCCTTAGCCTGAATGATGGTCTTGCCTAGTTGCTCGCCAAAGGCGCGTACCTTGGCCAAGGTTTCTTGACTTGTATCGAAACCGTTGATGAGCTCTACGAGCTTCATCACATGGGCAGGTGAAAAGAAATGCATGCCAATAAACTGCCCGGAGCGTTTGGTGGCGGCAGCAAGGCTGGTGATTGGCAATGAAGAAGTGTTGGAAGCAAAGATGCATTCGGCAGGACAGATGGCGTCAAGCTTGCCGAAAAGCTTCTTTTTGGCTTCAAGATTTTCGGCAATGGCCTCGATCACTAAAGAGCAGTGCTTTGCATCCTGGAGGTCAGTGGTAAACGAAATGCGCTTTTTTAAATCGGCAAAGTCGTCTGCTGTTATAAAGCCCTTGTCTTGAGAACTCTTGCCAAACTTGTCAACGCTCGCGCTGCTTTTTGCTAGCTGCTCCTGCGATATATCATAGACATAGACCTTTGCGTCGGTCTTGGATGCAATCAAAAAAGCGATTGCCGATCCCATGAATCCGCCACCCGCCATAAAGACCGAGTGAAACTTAGATGCGCTGACCATGCAGTCCCCCAGATCTCCGATGTTTCCAAAAAACCAATATGCAGATATTAGCATCCTCCAGCAAGCAGTCTTGGGGCCTCCAAACACTTGTCCGACTGTCACCAGTGCACTATAGAGGCGGCTGTCAAGCGCAAGCTTGGCGCGATGATGAATTTACGCCAAATTTGGAAAAATAATCTTAGACTTCTTTTCACAAATATATAAAGACAGGCCCCCTATCATTAGTGTCAAAAAGCTGGCTAGCGTGTTTGGACACAAGCAAGAAGGATAGACAAAATGGCAAAATTTGAAAAAATCCTGATCGCAAACCGCGGCGAGATCGCCGTCAGGGTGATTCAGGCCTGTCGCGAATTAGGCATCATCACCGTAGCGATTTTTTCCGAACCCGACCGCCCAGCTCGGCATGTAAGCATGGCCGATGAAGCATTTTGCCTGGCAGGCCAACCCTCTCAGGCCTATCTGGATCAGGAGCAAATCCTTGAGATCGCCAAAAAGGCTGGTGTCTCCGGCATCCATCCCGGCTACGGTTTTCTCTCCGAAAACGCAGGGTTTGCTCGCAAATGCACCGAAGCCGGTATCAGATTTATCGGGCCCAAGGCTGAAGTCATAGAGCGCATGGGCTCAAAGATCGAGTCACGCAGAGTGATGGACAAAGCAGGCGTGCCAGTAGTACCGGGCACCACCGATCCAGTCTCCACGGTAGATGAGGTCAAGGCCCTCGGTGAAAAATACGGTTACCCAATAGCCATCAAGGCCAGTGCAGGCGGTGGGGGCCGTGGCCTGAGAGTCGTGCGCAAAGCCGAAGATGTCGAGCAGGCTTTAGCAGGCGCTCAACGTGAAGGAGCCTCGTATTTTGGCTCGGCAGAAGTCTATGTCGAAAAATACCTGGATCTCCCCCGTCACATAGAAGTACAAATCATCGGCGATTCGCACGGCAATGTCTGCCACGTTTTTGAACGCGATTGCACTAGCCAGAGACGCCACCAAAAGCTATTAGAAGAAACACCAGCGGCCAAACTGGACGAAAAATTGCGCGCAAGGCTATTGGATGCCGCTGTCAGAGCCGGTGCCGCTCTCGGATATGATTCGGCCGGTACCGTAGAGTGCATGGTCTCCGGCAACGACTTTTATTTTCTCGAGGTCAACACCCGCATCCAGGTGGAGCATCCTATCTCCGAAATGATCACGGGCATCGATCTTGTTAAAGAACAGATCAAAGTAGCAATGGGAGAAAAGCTCTCCTTTACCCAAGACCAGGTCAAAGCCTACGGCCATGCTATCGAATGCCGAATCAATGCAGAAGATCCCTTCAAAAATTTCATGCCCTCTCCCGGCACATTGACGCGATTTGAGATGCCGCACCATCCCTGGGTTCGCATCGACACGGGCTGCTATCCTGGCTATCAGATTCTCCCATTCTATGATTCTCTCCTGGCAAAACTAATAGTCTGGGGCAGAAACAGAGAAGAAGCCATCGAGAGGACCAAGGTCGCCCTCAAGCATTTCAAGATCGAAGGTGTAGCAACCACACTGCCGTTTCATATGGCGATGCTGGATGACCCGAGATTTAGAGCAGGTGAGATCTACACTACTTATGTAGAGCAGGATTTTATCAAGCCTTTTGCAAAAGACTACATAGAAACAGCCAGACAAATGGGGATGGTGCATCAGGCTCAGGCTGCGAAGCCAGCTGACCCGACCCAGCCAGTTCGGACGGAGCCGAGGACTTTTGAGATAGATGTTGATCAAAAGCAATTTAAGGTCCAGGTCGCCGAACTCGTTTCTCATTCGAGCGCCGCAACTGCTACAGCTCTGCCTAAAGCATCTGCGAGCAAACGATCGGCACCTGCTACCCGAGCAGCGTCGGTGAGCGCCAACTCTCACTCGGCAGGCATCATATCTGCCACCATGCATGGCCTGGTCAAAGAGCTCCTGGTCAAGCAAGGTCAAACAGTCAAACAAGGAGATCGCCTGATGATCTTTGAAGCCATGAAAATGGAGTCGGAGATATTTGCCGATAAAGAAGGCACTGTCAGCGATATCACTGTCAAATCAGGTCAAACGGTGGAGACTGGCACGCAAATGCTAGTAATCAAATAAATCATGCGCGTCGGCCAGGGCTACGACATACACCAGCTCGTGGCTGGCAGGCCATTGATATTGGGGGGCGTCGAGATACCGCACGATCGGGGCGCTCTCGGACACTCCGACGCTGACGCCCTCCTCCATGCAATCATAGACGCCATGCTCGGAGCAGCATGTCTCGGCGATATAGGCACTCATTTCTCACCTAAAAAACAAGAGTTTGCCAATATCGATTCGACTATCCTTCTTGCGCGCGCACAAGAAATGGTTACAAACGCCGGTTTTACAGTCCAAAATATAGATAGCTCGATCATACTCGAAGCGCCAAAATTGGCACCGCATATAATGCCAATGCGCCAGCGCATCGCTGATGTGCTGGCATTGGAGATCGGACAGATAAGCATCAAAGCCAAGACCAAAGAAGGCCTTGATGCCACCGGTCAGGGCCAGGCAGTCGAAGCCCAGGCTGTCGTTTTGCTCAGTGAGCGCCATCCATGAGGACCGATTTTGCCGCTCTAGCCGTTCGCCCGATCGAGGAGGCCAGTTATTGGCTGGCGACTCGCCAAAAAAAATCACCACCAAGTCTCCACCACCCTGACGATTGCGATATAGCAGTCGTTGGTGCAGGATTTACAGGCTTGTGGACGGCGCATTTTATCAAGGCTCTAGCCCCTGAGACAAGGATCACTATCCTGGAGCAAAAGCAAACCGGATACGGGGGTACAGGCCGTAACGCTGGCATGGTCTCCAACTGCATCGACCACAATCACCAGCTAGCCCAAAAACACTTTGGCCAGGCACAAGCAGCACGGCTGGCGCAAATCGGCCTGGCCAATATCGATGAATTGGCGGCTTATGCTACAGATTGCGATTTTGTTCGTTCTGGACAACTACAGATGGCCCTCAATGAAACTCACCTCGAGGACAATCTACAAACCATGGCTGCGGCGAGCCAATTGGGCATCGATGGCTATCGCTGCCTTGATCAAGCCCAAACAAGACAGCGTCTGGATTCTCCACTGTACAAAGGCTCACTCTATGTGCCAGGCGGAGGGATCATCAATCCCATTTCATTGGTCGATCGTCTGCAAACAGACTTGCAAGCAGTTGGTGTAAACATAAGAGAGGACACTCCGGTCAAAAGCATACAAAAAACCACTGGCGGTGCCAGGCTGATCTTGGATAATAAGCAGATAGATTGCAAGAGAGTGGTGCTGGCCACAGATGCCTACAGTCACCATTTATTGCCTGGTCTCCTGCACCGCTTCGTCCCTTTATACGACTACATCATCGTCTCGCAGCCTCTGCTCCCTGAGCAAAAAAAACAGCTCGGATGGCAAAATAAAGAAGGCATCATGGATGGTAGGACCTTCTTTAATTACTACCGCCTTTTAAAGGACGACCGGATACTGTGGGGCACAAGCGACGCGTCATACTATGGCAATCGAGTAGATGCTGCCTTCGATCATTCGATGCGGCATTATCGAGAGCTACAAGAGAGCTTCGATCGCCATTTTCCCCAAATACAAACGACCTTTGATTATGCCTGGGGCGGCCCAATAGCAAGCACCACCCGACTGACACCGTTTTTTGGTCATCAATTGGACGGTCGGTTGCTATATGCTCTCGGCTATACTGGTCACGGCATTGGCAGTACGAGAGTGGCAGGCAAGATCCTGGCGCACATGGCTCTCGATGCCAAATCTGAGCTATTGGATCTCGATCTGGCCAAAAAAAAGCCAATGCCCTATCCTCCAGAGCCATTGCGCTCTCTGGCCATAAAAATTGTAACTAGCTCTTTGCGCAAGGTAGATGCAGGGCACAAACCTAATTTGGTCTTGTTTATGCTAGACAGGCTCGGTATAGGCTTTTCGAGCTGATATATATATATATATATATATATCTAATTTTTCTAATTAGATTGCGCGAATTTTTTTAATTCGCTTGCGCGTCCATGGGTTGCGTGGTCCAGTTTTGGTAGTTGGCGATCACCATTCGCACACGGTTGGTTAGAGGGTCGCGGATAGGCTTGCCGTCAGCTCCAGCACCCCAAACAACAAAGAGATATTGATTGTTGCATGCAACCGTAATGGTGCCCGGCGGTGCTTGCCAGGTAAGGGGCGGCTCCTTACTAAACTCTTCGATTTCGCCAACACTCAAACTCCAGTCGAGTTCGAGCCTCACTCGAGCATTGCCAGACCAAGTCTCGCCTGCCACCGGCTGTGGTGCGGCATACTCATTGGTCTCAGCCAGGGTCTCATTGACATCAGCGCCGGCAACCACTGACAGATTGCCGACCTGGTAGGGATTATTAGGCACGAGCATATTGAGTTGATTGGTAGCATTGGCTTGCTCGTCACCCTGCTCTGGAAACCTATGGTTGTACATGATCCAGTTGTCGATCCAGTTGCCCACGGTCTTCATCTGGCTATACAGCCTATCGTCACCTTCACGTTTAAACTCTTTGATCCGGCTTTCTCTGGCAGCTCGATCTGCTGCCTGCTGCGTCTTTTGTGCTGCAGTCTCTGACCTTTCTTTTGCTCCATTATCAAATAAGCTGCCGCGCTTGATCTGATTAAAAAGATCCGACTTATCCGAATCGAACATGGGACTATCAAATAGTTTGTCAGATATAGCAAATGCAAACGGCGCACAAATTGTGCAAAACAAGCAGAACACAAGCGCTAGAGACAATTTTTTTGATTGATCCATAAAACAAGTATATACCTTGACATCATTTTTATAGGTTAGCCTGCAAAAAAGTATTGGAAAATCTAGTCGCAAAGGCAGAGATGAAATCATAGGATAGTAAAGCAAGCAAGTGACAGAGAGACAGCAATCCAATCGCATAAACCCCGTTTGGATAGCTGTAGCCAGGAACATTGCAAGTTAGATAGCATCCTAAACGATTCTATTTTTTTTGCAATGACAAACAAGGGGCGAGAGCTACGGCTCTCGCCTTTTGTTTTGCACAAAAAACAATAATTTTAAGGCCGGTAGAGAAACGTTTCGTTCCTTCTACCGGCCTTAAAATTTTCCAGGCTTTAAGCCGGGTCAAGTCCTAAAACTGTGGTCAGTCTTAGAAGTCACCCATGCCGGCGCCTGCGGGCATGCCCATTGCCTTTTTTTCTTCAGGCACGTCGACTACGAGAGCTTCGGTGGTGAGGAACATTGCAGCGATGGAAGCAGCGTTTTGTACTGCGCAGCGTTCGACCTTGGCGGGATCGATGATACCGGCCTTAGCCATGTCTACGTATTCGAAGGTCATAGCGTTGAAGCCAAAGCCTTCTTTTTGCTCTTTAACGCGTTCAACAACGACTTCGCCGGGGAGGCCAGCATTGTCGGCGATCTGACGTACAGGAGCTTCGAAAGCTCTTACGACGATCTCAAAACCAGTGCGCTCGTCGCCAGAGAGTTTTTCTTTCTCTTTGTCGAGTACCTTGGTCAAACCGAGGAGTGCGGTACCGCCGCCAGGTACATAACCTTCTTCGACTGCAGCTCTGGTTGCGTTGAGGGCATCTTCCATACGGAGTTTGCGATCTTTCAATTCGGTCTCGGTCGCTGCGCCGACTTTGATAACGGCAACGCCACCAGCCAATTTGGCGAGACGCTCTTGCAGCTTTTCTTTGTCAAATTCGCTGTCGGATTCTTCGATCTGACGCTTGATGACGGCTACACGCTTTTCGACTTCTGCTTTGGTTTCATTGCCAGCGACAATGGTGGTCTTGTCCTTGTTGATGCGGACTTGACGAGCGCGGCCGAGCATTTCGATGGTTACGGTCTCGAGCTTGACGCCAGCTTCTTCAGAGATCACTTGACCGCCAGTCAAAATAGCGATGTCCTTGAGCATTTCTTTTCTGCGATCGCCAAAGCCAGGAGCCTTGACTGCGCAGCAATTGAGTACTTTACGGAGGTGGTTGACGACGAGGGTAGCGAGAGCTTCGCCTTCGACATCTTCAGCGAGGAGGAGGAAAGGACGACCCGAGCGAGCAACCTTCTCGAGAACAGGAACGAGGTCGGCGAGCAGGTTTACTTTCTTGTCTACGCAGAGGATGTAGGGCTCATCGAGGACAGCTTCCATTTTTTCAGCATCGGTTACAAAGTAGGCCGATACATAACCCTTATCAAACTGCATGCCTTCTACTACTTCGAGTTCGGTAGCGATCGACTTGCTTTCTTCTACGGTGATGACGCCGTCCTTGCCTACTTTTTCCATGGCGTCGGCGATGATCTTGCCTACTTCTTCGTCGTTACCGGCGGAGATGGTAGCAACTTGAGTGATTTCAAGTTTGCCTTCGACAGGCTTGGAAATGCGCTTGATCTCAGCGACTGCAGCATCAGCAGCCTTGTTGATACCGCGCTTGAGGACCATCGGGTTGGCGCCGGCGGCTACGTTTCTCAAACCTTCTTTGACCATGGCTTGAGCGAGTACGGCAGCAGTGGTGGTGCCGTCGCCAGCGTTGTCGTTGGTTCTGGAGCAGACTTCGCGGATCAGCTGAGCGCCAGCGTTTTCGTTGTGGTCTTCGAGTTCGATTTCTTTGGCGATGGATACGCCATCATTGATGATTTGCGGTGCGCCAAATTTCTTTTCGAGCACTACGTTGCGACCGGCAGGTCCGAGGGTCAGTTTGACGGTATTGGCGACGTGATCGAGACCACGCTCGAGAGCGCGACGAGCAACTTCTCCGTAAACGATTTGCTTAGCCATATTTTCTGTTTCTCTCCTAGAGTTGAAAAAATTGGTGCGTAAATAGGGTTAAATTAGCCAACTACAGCGAGAATATGCTTTTCTTCGATGATCAGGTATTCGACGCCATCGATCTTGATCTCGGTACCGGAATACTTAGCGAAAAGCACCTTGTCGCCTACTTTGACTTCGAGGGCGGCACGGTTGCCCTTTTCATCGACGCGACCAGGACCGACTGCGAGTACTTCGCCTTGTTGCGGCTTTTCTTTAGCAGTATCGGGAAGAACGATGCCACCTGCGGTTTTTTCTTCGGCGTCAACTTTCTTGAGAACAACACGATCAGCCAAAGGTTTCAATTGAAGTTTGTTTGCAGATGCAGTAGCCAATGCTCAATCCTCCTATTGCTTAATGCAATTAGTATTTAGGTCTATAAAGTCAGAGTCGCAGGATCCACCTAACGCAGCTCATTTGGCGAGCGCCTGTATATCCGGCTCTGACAAGTAAAAGTGTATAGACCAATCGGTCTTGCATCCTGGGTCTTGCTAATTTTCTTAAGGTTTTGAGAGAGAGAAATTAAAAGTCTACGGGTGCAGATTTTTTCTTGGCTGTCAGGGTGGCTGGTTTAGCCATCCAAGTAGCATACTCTGGAGCAGCAGTAAGACGGCTCTGCATGCGGTTCTGGCGCTCGGCGATAACTGCCAGTCGGGCATCGGCAGCTAAGCGATCCCAACTGATCGAGTCCGGATCGGTAAATTTTTCGGGGTCAGCCGAGACTACCCGGTCACGTCCCTTATATTTGGCTATATTGAGCGCCTTTTCAGCTTCTTCGAGGGTCTTGTCTGCCGTGTCGTGATTGGCAGGGCAGGCAGCGATACCAATAGAGACAGTGATCAAGCCTATTCCAGGAGCTGGTTTGGCTTTGATCTTTTCTCTCAGTCTCTGCGCTACCTCATAAGCATTGTTGCGATTTGTCTCAGGCAAAAGCACAGCAAACTCCTCGCCGCCATATCGAGCCGGTATATCAATTTCGCGCAATGTCTCTTTGATGATGGCTGCGACATGCTTGATCGCCTCATCTCCTCGGGCTTGGCCTAGCATTTCGTTGATCTGGCTTAGATGATCGATATCAACCATGAGGATAGAAAGATCGTGACTGTGCCTCAGACAGCGATCGACCTCCTTGGAAAGCGCGTGCTGAAAATAAACGCGATTAGCAAGGCCAGTATGCGCATCGTTGATCGTCTGAGAAGCCACGGTCTCATGAGCTAGAGCAGTATTGAGCGAAGCCGCCACCTGAGAAGCTAGAGACTCCAAAAGCTCGATATTTTCTTTTTGAAAGGATTTTTCTTCGGTAGAAAATACCTCGAGCACGCCAATTTTGCGATCTTGCCAAATAAGCGGAAAAGCAACGCAGGAGGCAAAGATACGGCCCCCCATGGCTCTCGGCATACCGAAAGGTTCACGCGAGCCATCGCCATAGGTCTCGGTCATGCCGGACCTTAGACAGCTGCCAGCAATCGATTTGCGCGCGGACATGTTAAATTCTTTGAGGCTCTCGCCATCCAATCCTTTGAAGGCTGCCAACTGAAACTCGTCAGCATCTGGCTCTAGCAAGAGGACGGCGCAACTAGGCGTATTGCCTAAAACAAGAGCAGTATCAGCCGCGATCTGCAAGACCTGATTGATCTCTAGCGAGCTTTGATTGAGCGCACAAGTGCTCTTGTAAAGCATATTGAGCCTTTCTCTCTCATATTCGCTACGACCGTAAGCGACAGCATTGGAAATAGCCACCGCACAAACATCGGCCATTTCTCTCAAAAACTCTGCAAAAGACAGGACATTGGCATTGTTGACATCCATCAGGCAGGCACCGATCATATTGCCGGCAGATACCAGAGGTATGGCAATCTGGCCTTGGGAGCCTTCTTTTTGCATGATCGTGCTTGACAGAGCTGGAGCCTGCTTATGATCTGTGGCAGTGATCACTATCTTTTTTTGGTAGAGATACTTGAGCAGGCTCTCGGTGCTATATGGAATTAGCTTGGCGTCGTTAAGCGTGCCTTCGGAATATCCCTTGGCCGCCATCAACCTGAACAGGTTGCTTTGATGGTCGGCAAAATATATCGCGACCTTGGCCCCAGCAGACATCTCTGTCAGCAAAATAAGTGACTGATCAAGAACGTCCTTCAATCTAAGATTGGATATCAAGGACTTTTGCAGTTGCAAAAACCTTGGCAAGATATTCTGATCGCTGGTCATTAGAGCTCCCTGAGTCCATAGTTAGAGACAATAGAATAAACGAGATTCTAAAGTAATCTGCCACGCCCCGATCAAACTTAGCCGCTACTGTTAGAAATTAGAGCTAAATTTTAAAGTCTATATAGGAGTCAAACTAATGCCAGAAGATAAGTCTCTGGATTGCTTGTTTTGCAAAATGGCCGACGGTCGCATGCAAGTACCATATGTTGATAGCGACGAGAACTATTTTGCCATCGATGACATCGATCCCAAGGCGCCCATACACACCCTGGTCATACCGCGACGCCATTTTGACGACATCGCCAAGGTCGATGATCAAATGCTGATGGGGCACTTGTTTGTAAAAGCAGCCCAGATCGCCCACAAAAAAGGGCTTGGCAATGGGTTTAGAGTCGTGGTCAACACCGGAGCTGATGGCGGGCAATCAGTAGGCCATGTGCATATACACATCCTAGGTGGGCGCCAGATGCAGTGGCCGCCGGGCTAGAGCCGATTTTGTTGTTTAGCAACATGTGCAGGCGGTTTGGCAATCAAGCCAAATGGGTAATAAACAAATACGTAAGCAGATACGGTGAGTAAACCCATTATGGAGATTGGAAAAATCATGGTCACAGAACAAACCACTGACCAGGTTCTCTGGATGGCAGATTGCTACAGCCTTGCAAAGAAATTTCCCAATTCTCAGTCATGGCTCGCTCTGCTCGAACCTGTAGAAGGCAACGACATCGAAAAACTCAATCCATTTCATTACTGGTTATGGATGGAAATATGGAAAGCCGCTCAAAGAGGCAATCAAGACGGCCTAGAAAAAGACCGCTCCCAGATAGCAGTAGTCTAGCCAAGCTAATTACGCAAGCAAAAAAGAGACTGCTGTTTGGCAGTCTCTCTTTTTTTTACCACAATTTTTTAAACCAGCAGGTTGCGCGAAGGCAGATAGGCGGCCAGCAAGCTTTCATCGCAGATATTGGGCACTTGAGTCAGAGTGTCCTCAGCCTGGATAGCACCGCATAAAGTGGCGCCATTTTCGACAACGCTATTTTTCCAGACAATGGTATTTATCAAAGTTGCATTGTCGCCAATCTGGCTATTGCGACCAATCACCACATTGCCGGCCAAGACGGCGCCATCGCCCACGGTGGTATTGTGACCGATGATGGCATTGCCTTCGATCCGCGCTGTTGGGCTGACTTTGGCATCTTCGCCCATGTAAAGTCTGCGGCCTTGAGCATCTTGGGTCAAAACGTAGTCTGGCATATCGCATTCGAGTACACCAGTCAACACGTCAAAATTTGCGTTGCAGTATTGTTCTAGAGTACCGACATCCGACCAATAACAGCCGACCTGATGACCAAGCACCGGTAGGCCTAGTTTGATAAGGTGAGGGAACAACTGACGCCCAAAAAAGTATGTACCGGTCTCAGGCATGTGCTTAAAGACCTCGGGCTCTAAAACATAGATACCGGTCGAGGCGAGGTCAGACTTTGCTTCTTGGGGACTGGGTTTTTCTTGAAAGCCCTTGATGAACCCCTGCTCGTCCAGAACAGCTACGCCAAACTGAGTGACGTCTTCGACCTTCTTTAAAGCAATGGTGGCTATTGCTCTTTTTGCTTTGTGGGCGGCTATGATTTCCTTTAGATCCACATCGCTCAAAAGATCACCCATGAGCACAACAAAGGTATCGCCTTCGAGAAAATCGCGACAATAACGGACACCACCAGCGTCGCCAGAGAGTTCTAATTCGCGTCTCAACTCAACATTGACACCATAGCTATTAGCCTTATTGCCGTTAAAATATTCTTCTAGCTTTTCGGGCAGATAGTGGAGATTGGCGACGGCATCGGTAAAACCATTGCGTGCCAGAAGCCCAAGTATATGTCCCATAACAGGTATATTGGCGACGGGCACGATCGGTTTGGGCAGCAAACTCGTCAGAGGATCGAGGCGAGACCCGACACCTGCTGCTAATACCATTGCTCTCATCAATATATCTCCCTTTTCTCGATCTCAGACAAAATCAGCTCGGCCTTTAGCACATCTATGGAGGCCCTAGCCAGTTCAGGCACACGCTCCATATCTGCTACAAATCTCTCACGAGCCCTACCGTGGGCCTCTATAACTCTTTCTGTGGCAGTCCCGCCGAAGGACGTAAAAGACTCGAGAGAAGTTTCAATGTTTAAGAGGCTATAAATATCATCTCCAAATATCGGCGCAAACTGCTGCCACTCAGAGAGCGTCAGATCGATCAATTGCTTGTGCCTCTTTTTGCAATAATCCCCTAGATTTTGCACGACCTCTCTTGCCAGGTCGCTAGTCATGCCGTGATCTATGAGATAGGTGACGGCAGCGCTCGAATTAGTGAGGTCTGCAGTTGCTTGCTCTCTCATCTGATTGAGATCAAACTTAAATGCAGGCAAAAGACGAATCGCGAGACCGATGACAAAGCGCAAATTTTGGACAACGTCCAAGAGCCCAGGTAAAGGCTCTCGCAGATCGCCGGTCAGTGACACCGGAAGGCCTTTGAGATCGCCGAGAAACTCGCTCAAACGCCCCGAAAAGGTACTCGCTCTTGATCGCATGATCTCCAGCAGCTCGGGATTGCGCTTGTGGGGCATGTTTTGACTTTTGTAAGTCAATTCTTTGGGCAACCTGACAAAGGAAAACTCCTGCGTGGTCCACAAAAGCAATTCTGATGCCAACTGTGAGATATGTACTCCTACAAGAGCAGCAAAGCTGCCAAACTCGACGACAAAGTCTCGATCGGATACAGCATCGAGACTGTTTTCGATGACTCCATCAAAAGATAACTGTTGTGCGACAAAGTCGCGATCGATAGGCTGAGGCGTGCCCGAAAGGGCACAAGCGCCCATAGGGGAAAGATTGAGACGTTTGAATAAATCGATAAGCCTGTCCAGGTCACGCGCAAAGCGCCCCTCGTTGGCCAGCCAAAAATGCGAGAGCAAAATCGGCGTCGCGGGCTGCATATGCGTGTAACCAGGCATCGGAGCATCGATATCTCGTGCTGCCAATTCGAGTATTGCATGCCGCAACTGCAATAAGGTACCAAACAGATCGATGCATGCTTCTCTCAGGAACAATCTTAGATTAGTCACATTATGGTCGTTCTCGGACCTGGCAATCTCCAGGGCTTGCGCAGTCTCCCCTACTGCATCACGCATCGCACGCATGATCGACTGATGGATGTCAGCATCTTGTGGGGTCAAAAGACAGAGCTTGTCCTGACATTCGCTCATCACCCGCACGAGATTTTGCTCCAGCAACTGTGCTGTCGCCTCAGGCAAGATGCCGCATTTGCCAAGCATTCGTACATGAGCGATATACACCTTGATGGCGTGATCTCGCAGCATTTCTTCTACTTCGGGAGTCAACCAAAAGCGCCTGATCTGATCCACACAGTCGGGTATGCTCTTGCGTCCGGCTTGATTAGCACGACCTTCAGGACTGTAGAGAGATTGGACTGTCACAATATGCCGCCCCTTTAAAATGAGCTCGCGCCACTAATATCGGTGCTTATCTGCTTAGTTTGCTTAGGCCTGATGCTTATAATAAAACCACGCCTGCGCGGGCAAAGGCGCTAAGCGTGGTCAAAAATTAGCATTTTGTTGTAGGTCAGGCGGCTTGCAGATCGTCCCCGTGTGCAGAACGATTGTTTTGCATGCGATAGCGCATCATCTCCTCTTTATAACGCTTTTGGACATCGCCTAGAGCGATGGATGCACCTGACTGAAGACTGGCGTCAAGACCACAATTGTCGAGTGGCTTGGAGATGTTGTCATGCTGGCGCTTAGCACCATTGATCTTGGTTTGTTTCTTTTGAACTGACATATGCGTACACCGATTGAAATAAGGACAGAAACCTGATGACAGCGCTATTTGGGAGGATGAAATACTCGCAGGTGACACGCGATCTGGTATCTAGACGAAATGCTTAGAATAGCTATTTATAAAAACTATAACATGATTATCGGAAATTTAGACTCTAGTGAGCCATGGAAGTTCCAGGTTTGAGCCTCGGCAAAGCCATCGACAAAGCGATGACCAGGACCATGACAGCCGCTCCCACCAGATAGGGTGCGACCATACCCACTCGATTAAAGAGCGTGCAACCAATGATTGGGCCGAGGATACGACCGAGAGTAGCCAATGATTGACCGAGACCGAGGACACCACCGGCAGTTTCATCCGGAGCCAATTTAGATAGCAGACTCTGGTTGCATGGATTGTTGATGCCCGAACCAAAGGACAATAATCCAAGCGCGATCAAAAGTACCCACAATTGAGCGGTCAGAGGGGTAAGCACCAGCCCGACGGCAATCATCAAAGATCCTATGGTGATCAGATCTCTTTCTGAATATTTTTTGGTCAACTGCCTGATCATGCCACCCTGCACAAGCACTATCAAAAATCCAATGTAGAGGAACAACATGGTGTTTTCTTTCGGACCCCAGTGAAACAGCTTGGGTGTAAGCAGCATAAGGGTCGCCTCCATGTTGGCGAAGGCAAAGGTAGAAAGAAAAAATATCAAGTAACTGACGCGCAGTTTTGGATTGGTAAGTGCATTGAGATAAAAACCCAGTCCAGCGCCATATCTATCTTTGCCAAAAGTGCCCCGCTCCAGGGGTTCCGGCAACATAAAAAAGGTCAAGATCAAATCGATCAAACTAAAGGCCGCGGCGACAAAACCTGCAAGGTGCAGGTCGTGCGAATAAAGATAGACAGCCCCGCCGATGGCAGGTCCAAGCACAAAACCTAGGCCAAATGCTGCTCCTACAAGTCCCATGCCACGAGCGCGGTTTTCTTCGGTAGTGATATCGGTGATATAGGCTTGTGCGACTGCAATATTGGCATTGCCAAAACCAGCGATCATTCTGGCGATAAAGAGCATCGTCAAAGATGTCGAAAAGCCCCAGAGCATGTAGCCGATAAAAGAAGCGAAGAGCGAGACGAGCAAGACCGGGCGGCGACCAATGCGATCGGAAAGCCGGCCCCAGAAAGGTGTAAAAAGAAATTGCATCGCCGAATAGCTAGCAATCACCCAGCCCACCATTTCTTCGGATGCATGAAATTCTTGAGCGAAACTCGGAAGAATTGGGATTATCAACCCAAACCCGAGCAAATCGATAAAGACGGTCAAAAAGATTAGAAAGAGCTGTCGCTTGCCTTCAACTTTAACCTTCTTCTCGCTCACATCGCCTCCAAATCAAAAAACGCCTCTTAAATTTTGCCTGCTTGGCTAGCCAAAAGCAGCTTTTATAATCTTTAAATTGGTTTGGCAGTCTTCTGCCGTGGTAATTAAAAGATAAGATAAGTTCAATCGGTCTTTTATTGTCCTCTCGTCCGCAAACACATATCCCTTACTAGAAAGCTCTGGCGTAAGCTAATTTTCCTATGAAACTCTGCCTGATCTGCAATTTTCAGACTGCAGGCGACCAAGATATCTGCCCCCGTGATGGATCATCGATGGTCACCGTCGGCGATGACCCACTCTTGGGCATGGTGATCGAAGGCCGCTACAAAATCCAATCGGTGATTGGGCAGGGATCTGCCGGTACCGTTTACAGGGCGGTGCAAGAGCTTATCGGTCGCGAAGTTGCCGTCAAGGTATTGCATGACTATCTGGTCTCCGACGACGAATTTATCAAGAGATTTAAGCAGGAAGCCAAGGCTTCGTCGCGGCTAAATCATCCCAACATCATCACCATCTATGATTTTGGCGTCATTCCACAGGGGGGAGGCCGCCCCTACATTGCAATGGACTTGCTCAACGGCACACCTCTATCCGATGTGATCGCCGAGGTCAACCATATCCCAGCAACCGAAGCCGTACCGATCTTTATCCAGGTCTGTCAGGCTCTCGCCGAAGCCCACAGGCAAGGGGTTGTCCACAGAGATATCAAACCCGAAAATATTGTCTTGGTCGAACGCGGCGGCCAAAAAAACTTTCCCATAGTCGTCGACTTTGGCATTGCTCGCCTTGTGCAAGACGAATCGGATCAGGCCAAGATCACCAGGACCGGCACAGTCTGCGGCTCACCGACTTATATGAGCCCTGAGCAGTGCACATCTTCCAAGGTCGATCATCGCAGCGATATTTATTCGCTCGGCATCGTATTTTATGAGACTCTCACCGGCGAAGTACCATTTCATCACGAAGAACTCGTCAGAGTCATGGCCATGCATCTTAGCGATCCAGCTCCTCCTATCAATGAGATCAGGCCGGACCTGGTCTTCCCAGACGAGCTAGTCTCAATCGTCGCTCGCACCCTTCTCAAAAATCCTAATGATCGTTTTCAAACAATGGAGGACCTCTCCAAGGCTCTCGAAGATTGCATGAAAGAGCCCAGTCAGGATCTGCTCGCCAGCCTCACCTCGACTCAGACTCAGGCTATCAGGCAAGACCCTCGCGATGTTGCGCCCGGACCTCTGGCACAGGCCGTTCAGGCCGGTCAAGACGAACAGTTTCAAAAGGCACAGCGAGAAACCCGCGATATTTTGCCACCAAAGGCAATTGCAAAAGATATGGCGGCTCAAGCCTTCGACGATATTCACAATCGTGAGCCACAGCCTGCAAGCAACTATGCAGATCAGGTCGCAGCCTTTAGAGAAGCTCAAAGACAATCCGACTATCAGGCGCAGCATCAGAGCCTCAACCACAGCAGCTTTGCGGCTGGTCGCGGAGGAGGGGGCGCCGCCAAGGCATTGCTCGGCTCCATTCGCATCTTGCCTGTAGTAGTCACAGTTTTATTGCTAGGAGCAGCTGTAGCCTTTGCAATGAACTACGGCAAAATGGCTTCGATGCTCCACATGGACAACAAGGCCGCCGATGCCGGCGACAAGGACGCTGCCAAAGACGATCCCGAAAGCCTGATCAAAGCAGGCAAACTCGCTCAAGCCGTCAGTGTCATGAAGGCTATGAAGGCGCAAGGCAAATTGACCTCGCCTCTAAGCGAAAAATACTATGTCACGGTCTTGTCTCTCAGCAAAATCTACATGAAAGACAAAAAATACCAAGAGGCTATTGACACGCTCAAGTTGATCCCGAGCAAGACTCCTCAATCGAGTCAAGCCAAAGAACTGCTCAAAAAAGCCAAGAAGGGTCTCAAAAACAAGGACCTCTAATTTGGAAGCTTCCTTTAAGCCGACCTAGCCATGTGCTCCAAATAAACGGAACTTGTTTTGTCTGTCCCGCCTGATCGCGTCTCGGCCTTGTTTTTGCCCAAGATCCTCGAGCTCTTTGAGATGCTTGACCAGAGCTTGCTTGAGATTTGCGGCAGCGCCTGCATAGTCATGGTGCGCACCGCCAAGGGGCTCTTCTACCACTTCATCGATGACACCTAGATTGAGGATTTCGCGAGCCGTCATCTTCATGGCCTGGCAGGCATCGGATACCTTATCGTTGGAGCGCCAGAGAATGGAGGCACAACCTTCGGGAGAAATGACAGAATAGACTGAATGCTCGAGCATGATGATGCGATTAGCAACACCGATAGCCAGAGCACCGCCCGAGCCACCTTCTCCAGTTACAGCGGCCACCACTGGTACTGTCACGGCTGACAATTCAAAGAGATTTTCTGCAATGGCCTGGGCTTGATTGTGCTCTTCTGCCGAAAGACCAGGATAGGCACCAGGAGTATCGATCAAAGTAACGATGGGCAGACCAAATTTTTCGGCATGCTTGATCAAGCGGAGGGCCTTTCTGTAACCTTCGGGTTGGGGCATTCCAAAATTGCACTGCTGCTTTTCTTTGATGGCCCGGCCCTTCTGAGTGCCAATTACTATCACTTGCAGGTCATCCATCTGTACCAGACCGCATACCATGGCAGCATCGTCCATACCTTTGCGATCACCATGCATCTCGATCCAATTTGGATCCCAATGCCCCAGATAATCTCGTGTGTACGGCCTCTGTTGATGCCTGGCAATCGCTAGATGATCGATAGGGCGCAGATTTGTATATAAGGATCTTTTGAGCGACCTATATTGCTCCTGCATCCTCTCCAGATCGCCTTCGAGCTCCGGATTATCGTTGAGCTGTACTTCGAGCGCTTCGATCTGTTGGGCAAGCACCGCTAGCGGTTGCTCAAACTCGAGAGGGATCGGTTTTTTTTCTCCGGTTGCCATCTTGGCTCTACTCCAAATTTTTCTATCTATGTAATGTCTTGCATTAGGACTTAAACTGCTTGCGCTCTGGATCTAGTCCTGGCTCTGGCATGAAATGCGATGAGACTGGCCAGACGATCCTTTAACTGGCCTCTGTCCACGACCATATCTACCTGCCCATGTTTAAGCAAGTATTCGGCAGTTTGAAAATCAGAAGGCAACTTTTGTCTGATAGTCTGCTCGATCACTCGACGCCCAGCAAAACCGATGCGTGCGCCAGGTTCAGCGATGATCACATCACCAAGCATGGCAAAGCTGGCAGTGACACCACCAAATGTCGGCTCGCTCAAGAGAGATATGTACAGCCCGCCGGCCTCACTAAAGTCTTTGAGAGCAGAGCTGGTCTTGGCTAACTGCATCAAACTCAGGATGCCTTCTTGCATGCGCGCACCGCCAGAGCTGGAGACGATGATCAAAGGCAGATGGTTTTGCTTGGCGTATTCTGTAATGCGCGTGACTTTTTCGCCGACGACCGAGCCCATAGATCCACCAAAGTGACCAAAATCCATGCATCCAATGGCACAAGGATTGCCCCCAATCGTGCAGACACCTGTGATGACGGCCTCTTTGAGGCCAGATTTACGACTGGCTTCTTCTTGCCGGCGCGGATAGGCTTCGGTATCAATAAAATTGAGGGGATCCGATGACTGCATCTCGGCATCGATCTCTTTAAAGCTGCCAGCATCAGCGGTGTATTCGATGCGATCCAGTGCACCGCAGCGAAAATGATAGTGACACTTAGGACAGACCAATTGATTTTGACGCAGATCGCGAGTGTACAAGTATTCGCGGCACTGAAAGCACTGGGTCCAGAGAGCGCAATACTCTTCGTCAGGCATCGGTTGCTTGGCCACTTCTTTGTTTTCTTTGCGGTTCTTTCGATTAGCAAACCATTCTTTGAGGTCCATGAAGATCAAAAATCCTATATTGAACTTGGATATTGCCCACTCCGAGCAGGGCATTATACACTGCAATGCAGGCAGATAGGGCTTTTTAGCTTAACGCCTTTCAATACATTGCGCAAAGGAAGCAGCATGTCAAGCGATCAGATAATTATCCAGGACGAGGCGGACGCGCCCGACCATAGACTTCCTCGCTTTTTTATCGATTGGCCGATCGACCAAGTTGAGAATGATTCAATCTCGATTGACAATGCAGAGCTCAAGCATCAAATCGAAAAAGTGCTCCGTCTAAAAGCTGCCCCAAATGACCAGGAACCACCCAGAGCTCAACTAGTGCTATTACCAGGAGACGGCCGGATGTGGACGGCCAGGCTATCTCCCAACATGTCTTCAAGATGCAAGTCGACAAGCATTGCTTTCGAGCTGCTAGAGCATTTTCAAGAGGAAAGCGCAAATCCAGCCAGATTTGTTAGCCGCATCTACATGCCATTGATCAAACCAGCAAGATTTGAAATGGCTCTCGAAAAATTAACAGAGCTCGGTGTTGACGAAATTGTGCCCACTCAATACGAAAGATCGCAATACAAAGCGGAAAATTATCAAAAGAGAATCGATCGGTGGTCTGCCATTTGTCGCGAGGCCGCCGAACAATCCCGCCGTGTCAGACTGCCCATCATCCACCAGGCAAATACCTGGCAACAAGCCCTAGATGACGCCGGCAGCGATCGCGGTCTGATGATTTTGCTGCATGAGAGAGCCAATGCACCGGATATGGCCTCACTACTTTACAACCATCAACCCGCTGAGCAAAACCGATTGCATATATTTCTTGGCCCCGAAGGTGGTATCACCGATGTAGAGTCTAGCTCTTTTATCGATAAAGGAGCCAAACTTGCTCGTTTAGGAGACAACATCCTCCGCGCAGAGACAGCGGCGGTGGTAGCACTATCTGCGGTGACTTTTGCAGCAAACAAAATACAAGACTAAAAAATATTAGTCTTACGTCGGATATTTTGCTCGGTATGCCCGATAAGCAACAATTCCAGTCAAGTTAAACAGCAACAATGCGTCACTGTTTATCACTCGCACATATACTTTCAACCCACTGGCAAGCCACCACATGGGCACCGTGGCTAAGATAAATTTTCTCTGGAGCCTTGACAAACATATACTATCCGAGTGTTAATAGTAGGCGTCGAAGGTGACATCACATTTGATGCCACCGACCAACAAATCCGCCGACTGATAATGGCAAAAGACACATGTCGCCCCTCCCCCCGCAAGGAAACTCCGCAGTGGCTGTAAACATCGCCAAAGTGAGAGAAAATCTGAGTAATTATGGCGCTGTACAGCTGATCGCTGTCACCAAAAACGCCACCATTGATCAGATTGGTGATGCCTTCGCATGTGGTGTCAATCACTTTGGCGAGAGTCGCGTACAAGCTGCCCTCAAAAAACGCGAAGTCATGCCACCGCAGATAGAGCAAAATAGTCATTGGCATTTTATCGGTCACTTGCAGACCAATAAGGTCAAACAAGTGGTCGGCCGATTTTCACTCATTCATTCAGTTGATTCACTGCGCCTGGCAGCCGATATAGATCGTGTTGCCAAAGAACGCGGTATCGAGCAATCTATTTTGTTGCAGGTTAAGATAGAGGCTGATGACGCTAAGGGTGGTTTTACCGCCGATCAACTAGAAAGAGAGATGCCCTCTCTCATGAGTCTCACCAATCTCAAACTCGAAGGCCTGATGACCATCACCCCCTTCGATGCAGACCGATCGACTGCGCAAAAATGCTTTGCCGGGCTCAAGGCTTTGCGCGATCGACTCTCGGCTCGATACGACCTGCCTCTAGCTCAACTCTCGATGGGCATGAGCGACGACTGGCGTCAAGCCGTCGAGCAAGGCTCGACGATGATACGACTAGGTCGAGCGATATTTGGCAATTGAGCCACACAAAAGTTTTTCTCTCACGTTGTTTGTTGGATTTAGGAAATAGGGTTTCAGTTTTTATTACGCAAGGCGCGACCGAAGGGTAAGGAGGAAAGTAGTGAGCAGCATCGTACAAAAGTTCAAAAGTTTCTGGTTTGGCCCCGCAGATAACTACGAGCGGGAAGACTTCGAAGATCTCTTCGAGACTTCCGATGACGTGTACGCTACAAATGGACAGTTGGCACTCGATCCGGTAGTACAAGAACCGGTCAAAAGCGTCAGACACCAGGCGACGGTCACCACCAATCATGGTGCTAAAGTGCTCGAGCACCCAAATGCTCAGCCCGTATCCGAAGTGCTCGTTATCGAGCCGCGCCAGTTTGAGGAATCAATCGACATAGTTGAGCACTTGAGAAACCGCAAGTCGGTCCTTCTCAATCTCCATATGCTCGACAACGAAAACTCACAACGCGTAGTCGACTTTTTGTCGGGCGCCTGCTGGGCTATCGATGGTCACCAACAAAGAATCGGCGACGGAGTATTTCTCTTTGCCCCTTCGTCGGTCACTATCAACGCCGAGTCGGCCTCGTCCAAGATGGTCAAAGAAGCATTCTGGAACAAACCCCAGACTCTCTAATCTCGGGTTTAAGGCAATTAAAAAAGGGTCGGCTCGCCGACCCTTTTTATTTTAAAACGCTGCTTTGTACCATTGATTGGGATTGCACGCTGTCTTGTTGCAATAGATGCTGAAATGCAGGTGAGGTCCATTAGCCCTACCGGTCTGCCCGATTGTACCTATCTTTTGGCCCTGAGATACTCGATCGCCGAGTTTGACCTCTATTTTTTGCATGTGGATGTAGATGGAGACGACGCCCTGCCCGTGATCTATTGCGACTGTATTGCCATGCAATTTAAATACGCCCGTTTTGGCGAGTATTACCTTGCCCGGTGCGCATGCAGTAATCGGACTGCCGGTAAAACCTGCGTAGTCTAAACCAGAATGAAAATAATCATCCAGCAACTTGCCGTTTACGATCCGCCTGATGCCAAATCCTGATGACTGCCTGGCCTTGGATGGGTGAGAAAAATTACCCTGCCACAACCTTTCTTCGGAGACTGTCCCTTTGGCTTTATTCATAGCTTCTTCTTCGCCGAAAGCCATGTTGAAATTGTTTTTGGAAGGAGGAAGCGTCAATCTCTGAACGGGATACCCAGCAGGTATCACGCTTAGCTGACGACTGAGAGAACCGACCGTAACAGTGCGAGCACCTGCCTTTTCGACGACCGGCACACCTATGAGCGCCTGAAAAACCTTTTTGCCCGAAGCATGATCCGGCACCACGAACAACTTGTAACTTTGACCAAGAAACTCCACCGGTGGTGGCACATCAGAGTCGTTGGTCAATCCCAGTGCATCGGCATCGACGGCAAGTTGAAAAACCTCACCCTGCTTTATCCGAGTAGTGGATAGTCTGATTGCATTTGCGTCCCCTGCCGAATCGGCAGCAAAGGCTGCTTGCACAGGGCAGATATTATCAGACCCAAGATGGACAAGGCCCAGGCACTGAGCCAGGAGCAGAGCGGCGAAGGTTGCCGGCAGAGATTTATAGGACATTGTCTAAGCTTGCACTCTGTGTTTATTCGGCTTTTTCGGCCTGGGGTACCAGTCTATCGATTGCTTCTTTGAGAGCTTCGATCTTGTCGATAGGCAGTGCGACGCCTTTTTTGGTGGGTTGCTCTTCTTGGTTTTTGTCTACGTACCACTCACGGATGTGCAGATACTTGGTGCCACGATATTCGCCGATGTAGACGTTAATGGTCTCTCCACGTGCTTTTTCGTGAATGGTGATTCTCTCTTCCAAGGGTGTACTCCTTTGTGAATGTCCTGGCCCAAATTGTTGATGCCACGAACCAGAGGTAATCCAAACAGATTTGAGGTCAAGTATATATAAAATCTAAGATAATTACCGTTTTGATTTAAGGGATAATCAAATGGATTATCCAGGATATACAAAAGTGTCTCAGTTTATCGATCAAGTAGAAATAGAAGTCAGATCAGGAGATGGTGGCCATGGCACCGTCAATTGGCGCCGCGAAAAGTACGAGCCGATGGGTGGACCAGCGGGCGGAAATGGCGGCAGAGGCGGCAGCGTTTACTTTCTTGCCACTAAGGACCTCAACACTCTGGTCGATTTTAGATTCAACCGTACATTCGAAGCCGACCACGGAGACAAAGGCGGCAGCAAAAATCGCCACGGCAAGGCAGGCAAAGATTTGATCATCAAGGTACCGATAGGTACTTGCATTCGCGATCTTTCCACACAAAAGATAGTTGCCGACCTGACCCAAGATGGTCAAAAAGTACTCATCGCCGAAGGCGGCATTGGCGGCAAAGGCAACACAGAGTTGGCTACTGCCACCAAAAGAGCACCACATTATTGCGAGCCGGGTCAACCGGGCATTCAACGTACACTGCAGTTGACTCTCAAGTTGCTAGCGGATGTGGGCATCGTAGGCCTGCCTAATGCAGGCAAATCAACACTGCTAGCCGCGGTGACAAGAGCACGTCCAAAGATAGCCGATTATCCTTTTTCGACTCTAGAGCCCAATCTTGGCGTAGTCAAGCTCCAGAACGGAGATGGTTTTGTTTTAGCCGATGTGCCTGGGCTGATCGAGGGAGCAAGCGAGGGCATCGGCCTGGGGCACAAGTTTTTGCAACACCTGGAGCGCACCAGATTGCTCATCCATATGGCCGATATCACATCAGAGACTTTGCACGACGATCTAGTCACCATAGCTCGGGAGCTAAGGCTATACAGCGATCTATTTGCCAATTTGCCGACGGTGATCGCCCTCAACAAAAGCGAATTAATAGATCCCCAAGAGGCACAACAGATCAAACAAGATGTGCTGGCCTTTATCAATGGCCAGGATATCTTTGATCTAGCGGAAAAAAATAAGCGCATCAAATTGCCTGAGATCGTCTACGTTATATCCGCCGGATCACGTGTCAATCTAGAGGAGCTGATCTCCACATGCGGTCATGCCATCAGCCAAATCAAGGCGCTCGAGGCAGAGGCACCAGATGTGCCACTAGAAAAAGACGAAGCTGCCTACTATCACGGTGAATCGACCTACGAAATCTATCGCAAAAAAGACGTTTTCTACGTCGAGGGCGATCGCCCCGACCGCTGGGTGCAAGTCACCGATATAAAAGACCCCGAGTCACTCTTCGCGCTTTTTCAAAGATTGCGCAATCTCGGCGTAATAGACGACCTTATCTCTCGAGGTATCGAGCTCGGCCAAGAAGTAGTAGTAGGCGGAGTGATGTTTACCTTTGGCGAAGACATGACCTAAAGCTAGCAGATCACTCCCAGAGATTGCCTAAAAATCGCATGCTGCCTTTGGTGGCAGTGGGCAGCGACTCGATCACTGTCTTGCCTATGGGAGGAAATAGAGTAAGTTGATCGATCTCATCGAGAGATTTGTACTCGACTCCGGCAAGCACTGGCTCGTCGCCTAGTTTTAACTCGCCGCTCAGGACCTTGGCTGTGACATAGATATTGACGATATGCCGCGAACGATCGGGGGCAATGGCTTCGGATAAAAAGACAAAATCCTGCACTTCGACATGCAAATTGGTTTCTTCGAGCATCTCGCGCACTGCGCACTCTTGAAATGTCTCACCGTATTCGAGACGTCCTCCAGGCAATACCCAGTATTGTCTGGGACCTTTTTGATGCTTGACTAGCAAGATCTTGCCGTCAACCACGACTATGACTGATATGCGAGTGGTGGGAATGCTCGGGGCATGCTGGTGCTTTTTGTGCCTTAGTCTTGCCATTTTGCCTCCCTGGTTCTAGATAGCCTTCTCTGATCTAGTGAATTTTATTCTAATCGCTTGACATTGTTTTTAAATTGCGAATCGCAACAAGCACAAGCTTTTTGCAGGTCAAATCGACGATATTTTGCTAAGTTAAACAAATCGACCAAATAGAGAGCTAAGACATGTCAGAAATGCCCGAAGAAAGCCTCAATGAAAGCATCGATCAGAGGCTTGAAAAGATAACCACAAAAGCTTTAACAGCCATCGAGCAAGCTAACGATCTCGATGCACTAGAGGCTTGCCGTGTAGCCTATCTCGGCAGCAAAGGCGCATTTACTCAAATCATGCAGCTATTGCGCACCGTGCCCAAAGAAGACAAACCGAGGATCGGCGCCCTAGTCAACGAGCAAAAGAAAAAAATCGAAGACCGACTCGAAGAGAGCAAAGCAGTCCTCTACGAAGCACACTTGAGTGCAAAACTATCAAGCGAATCCATCGACGTGACTGCCCCAGGCAGGCGAGTGCCTCTAGGACATGAGCATCCTCTCAGCCAGATCAGACAAGAGATCATCTCCATTTTTTATTCGATGGGCTTCAGCACAGTCGATGGTCCGGAGATCGAGACAGACTATTATAACTTTGACTCGCTCAACACACCGGCCAATCACCCGGCCCGGGACGAGCAAGACACTTTTTATACCAATCTTGGACCGCACGTGCTCCTTCGTTCACAGACATCCACTGTGCAAGTAAGGGTAATGGAAAAAACCAAACCGCCAATTCGCGTGATTGCTCCAGGTCGTGTCTATCGAAACGAAGAGGTCAATGCTCGCAAATATCCATTATTTCACCAGGTAGAGGGATTGCTGATCGACAAAGACGTGACATTCGGTCAATTGAAAGGCACTCTGCAAGCCTTTATCAAGGCCCTTTTCAAAAAGGATCTCAATATCCGTTTCCGTCCTGATTTTTTCCCCTTTACCGAACCGTCTGCCGAACTCGACTCCCAGTGCCCGTTTTGCCAGGGCAAAGGCTGCCGCACTTGCGGTAACCGCGGCTGGCTCGAATTACTGGGCTGCGGCATGGTCGACCCGAATGTCCTGAAAGAAGCCGGCATAGATCCTGAAATCTACTCTGGATTTGCTTTTGGCATGGGCCTGGAGAGATTGGCGATGCTCAAATACGACATCAACGACATCAGGCATTTTTATACCAATGATTTGAGATTTCTCGAGCAATTCTAATTTTTAGGAGCAAACATGAAGCTTTCATTCGACTGGTTGTCGGAATTTGTTGATTTAGAAGGCCTTTCGGCAGCACAAGTAGCCGAAAAGCTCACCATGGGAGCATTTGAAGTCGAAGAGGTCACCCCAGTCGGTGCAGAGATCACCGGGCCTCTAGTCCTCGGCGAGATCTTAGAAATAAACCCTCACCCCAATGCATCCAAGATAAGATTGACAAAGACTCGCGTAGCACCGGGCGCAGAGCCATTGGAGATCGTGTGCGGCGCCGCCAATATCGAAGTCGGGCATCGTATAGCCGTCGCGCTCGATGGCGCTTGCGTAGTCAATCGTCACGATGGCTCCAAGCTCGAAATCAAAATCTCCACCATCCGCGGTGTCAAATCCAATGGCATGCTCTGCTCGGCAGCCGAATTGGGCATAGCCACGGATGACACCACGGGTGAGGGCATCTACATCCTCAACGACCTTACCGGAGATAGACCGCTCGGCACCGATATCCGAGACATACTCGATCTCAAAAACGACTACATCCTGCACGTGGAGCCACGTTCCAACAGAGGCGATGCGCTATGTGTGGCTGGTCTAGCTAGAGAAGTCGCCGCACTCTTTAATCGCAAACTCAAGACTCAAACGCATGGTTTGGATGAGTTTGGCAAAGCTCTTGATCAAAATCTGACCGGCCAGATAAAAGCACAATCCCAAGCCGACGAATGCCCGTATTTTAGCTTGCGGACCATCAATGGCATCAAGATCGGCAAAAGTCCTGCCTATATCGCCAAGCGTCTAGAGGCGATGGGTCTACGCACAGTCAACAATGTAGTCGACATCACCAACTATGTCATGCACGAACTTGGTCAGCCGCTGCATGCTTACGATCTGGAAAAGATAACTGGAAATACTCTCACGGCTCGCTTTGCCCGTGAAGGAGAAAAGATCACAACTCTGGACGGAAAAGAAAGATCCTTGACGCCAGAAGTATTGGTGATAGCAGATGGTGACACTGCGGTCGGTATCGCTGGCATCATGGGCAGCAAAGATTCTGAGATCAGCCAACAATCAAGCTCCATAGTGCTCGAGGCTGCTGCTTTCGACCAGGCCACCGTTAGAAAAGGTTCGCGACTTTTGGGGCTTTCTTCGGATGCCAGCTTGCGTTTTGAAAGAGGGGTGGATAGGGTCCAGACAGCTATTGCTAGCGAAAGAGCATGCTATTTGATCGCAAAACACTGCGCTGGTGATGATGCACAACTAGCAATTGGCGACTTGCAACAAGCAGGAGACAATAAAGCGCAATCGAAAACAGTCGATTTGAGACTAAAGCAAATCGATCGCATACTGGGCATTTCGCTCGACTCTCAAAAGATTGAGGCTTTGCTCACCCCCCTGGGATTTGGCGTGCAAGACCTGGGTCAACAATCTGGCCAAGCGACGCTGCGAGTCTCGATACCTAGCTTTAGGCAGAGCGATATAACTCGCGAAATCGATCTAATCGAAGAAATCTGCCGCCTGAACGGTTACGACAAAATCGCAGCGATCATGCCATCGGCCAGCATGCCTGCCGAAGCCGCTGACACTTTCGTGTCCAGGGTCAAAAAAACGCTCACCTCCAGTGGCTTGAGCGAAGCCTGGCTCTCGAGTCTGGTCCCTGAAAATGAGCCTGGCATAGATCACGATCGAGTCGTCAGCGTTTTAAACCCACTATCAAAGGATCACCAGCTATTACGTCAATCTCTCATTCCTGGCCTGCTCAAAGCAGTTGCCTATAACCAGGACCGTGGGCGGAAGGACGTCTGGATGTTTGAAGCCGGGCGTGTTTATGAGCGAGTGCCGAGTGCATCGTCACAACAGGCAGCAAGCCAGGCACAAGGCAATCTCAAAGGCCATACCGGATCGAGAGAAAGACAATTGATAGCGGCTGCTGTGACAGGCGAAAAATCACGTGGTCTGGAGGCTCCTCTCAAACCTGATTATTATCTGACCAAGGGTCTCGTTGAAAATCTGCTCGAACATAACGATATCAATCTTGCCAAGATCGCTTTTCGCAGGGTCTCCGACCTTTATCCCTGGTTGCATCCTCACCGAGCCGCGCTTGTCACTCTCAACCGTCCTGCCAAACCCAAAAAACTGGACAAAGCAATATCTCAATCAGATATACAAAGACAAGATCCTTCACCTTACGACCATCTAGACGAAAACATAACTTTGGGTTATGTCGGCGAAGTCCACCCGAGATATAAAGATCAGGTTGGACTGCGTGACAATGCCTGGGTATTTGAATTGGATCTTGCCAAACTGGAGTTGGAAAGAAAGCCAGGCAAGTTTAAAGAGATCCCGAACACTCCGGAGGTTTTGCGAGATCTCACTTGCGATTTTGAAAACCAGGAAACAGAGCATCAAGCAGTCTGCGCAGTAATCATAAAGGCCGGAGGCCCGCATCTGAAAACCGCCGATCTGGTCAGTGTCTTTAAGAGCGACCGTCTCAGCTTGACATATCGAATGACCTTTCAAAATCCGGCTGAGACTCTCACCAACGATCAGGTTGAAAGCTCCATCCAGTCAATACGTAAAGATTTGTCCGATAAACTGAAAGCGACCTTCAGAGCATAGGCAAATTTTCTATTTCTCGGCCTTTTAAGCTAGACTTGGGGGTGCTGCTTTTATAATTTATTTTTGACCGGGGTATAAAGCCCTTAGCTAACAGCGATCACGAAAGGTATTTGGCCACAATACATGTACAGGCTGAGATTTCGCAAAAGTGCAGCAGGTTTTCTGATTTTATTTATCGGAGCCTTCTGCTTGAGTTTCCTCAAGTTAAACCCCTTCAATTCCAGCACCAACTTTGATCTTCCGGTGCTGCCTATTATTGCCGGGCAGTTACTCGTACCTTTGCTCTTTGCCTTCACACAGTTTAGAGGCTGCCCCTTACTGCAGATCGTTGGCGGATCATTATCAGTCTTTGCACTGATCGGTGCTCTCGCGATAGTAGGCAATGCAACCGCCGATCAAATGGTGTTCATCCAGCAAAATGCCCTTCTGCATTTCAATGGAGTACAGCTAGGCGTTGTCAACATTTTAGGCCTGATTTCGGCAGCAAATATTCTTCAGGCCGAAAAAATGAGCAGCTTTGCCGATACTCGTGTAGCCGAAGCTCAACTCGATCGCCTTAAGCATGCAAAGGTCGATCCAGAAACGCAGGCAAAATGGGAAAAAGCCGCTGCCCATGCAGATCAGCAAGCAGAAGGCCGCTCCTTGCGCTCGACTATGACCAATCTAAAGGCAATCAGCCTGACAGAACCAGGCCAAGAGCTGCGGCCTCAAATACGCGAAACTCCCAAAAGCATTTCCGAAAACCGCTCCGATACAGGCTCTGGAGGCCTAGCCGGCCTGCTTGATCGCATGGAAGAGCCAGCCCAAGCTCCAAAAGAGACAGAGACTTTTGCCTTTGGCAACCGCGACAATACTCCACCCGTCCAAGACTCTGGCGATCTGGGCGGTTTTTCGCTTGCAGCCGCTCTCGATTCCCAGGTCGATGCTCCTGATCTTGCCCCCGCAGCCGAGACAGAGTTGCCAGAGATGTTTACGGCTCCTGAGCAGCCAGTCCAAGATCTTTCTTCGGAACCAAGCTCCGAACCTATCCCCGCTCCCGCTCCCGAGCTCGTATTTGAGCCGACACCAGATCCGGCTCCTCAACTTGTAGAGTCTGAGCCTGTTTTTGAGCCTGCACCGGAGCCGGTAATTGAGCTACAGCCAGTTTTTGAACCTGCACCAGAGCCTATCATTGAGCCACAGCCTCCAGCTGCAGAGGCACCAAAGTTTCAAGCCACTTCGCAATCTCGAGCAGCCGAAGCCCCCCCTGTAGATCCTGCTTCAATCCATCCGATCAACGATGATCAGCAAGCGATCAAGCCTAGCGCTACTGCTAATCGTCTTGCCGCTATGAAGCGCCGCAACACGAGCACCTTCACAAAATTGCAATCGCTTTCGGCTGCAAGTCCCGATGCTTTACAGACTCCACCGCCAGCCACTGGTCCTGATGATAGTCTAAAGTCCCTGCTGGACAGACTCGACGACGGCAAAATCGAAGAACCGGCTCAGCCGCTTACTCCACCAGTAGAGATTATTCTCGACTTTGTCTTTAAAGACGAATCAACCGAAACACAGTCAAATATATCTGGGCATTCGAGCATCAGCGATAGACTGGATACTGTAGCCGCACCGGATGTGGTGCAAGACAAAAGTCAAGATCAAGACAATGTTGTCGCTCCACAAGAACATCAACAGGAAACACCAGAGCAAGTTCAGCCAGTACAAGCGCCAATACAAGAAGAACAGCAACAAGAAGAACAGGACGAAGAAAATCAAGAAGAGTCAGGCAGCCTGTTTACAGAGTCTCTTGGTGAAGATCTCGATAAGGTCTTTAGCGACCTCACTGAGCAAGATCAACTAGAAGTCACTCCCGAAACTCTTAAAAAGTTTAAGAGCTCCGAAGAAGAAGAAAACGAAAAAGCAAAACTTGATAAGGCGCCAGAACTAGAATTAGAACCAGAACTAGAACTAGAACCAGAAATAGAAGAATCGGGCAGCCTGTTCACCGAGTCACTCGGCGAAGACCTAGATAAGGTCTTTAGCGATCTTACCGAACAAGATCAATTTGATGTCACTCCCGAGACCCTCAAGAAAGTAAAAGGTGTCGACGAAGCACAGGAATTAGAAGAAGCGGAGGATTCGGGCAGCCTATTTACCGAATCACTCGGAGAGGATCTCGATAAGGTCTTTGGCGAGCTGACCGAACAAAATCAATTAGAAGTCACTCCTGAAACTCTCAAAAAGCTCAAGAATTCCGATGATGTAAAGACATCAGACTCTCCACGTGCAACTGGCGAAATGCCGGCCATGACGATCCAAGAAGCCGAGCATCTGAGTAAAGCCGAAACAGACAAAGATAAAGAAGATGGGCCCAAAAAACCCAAATACAAAGAGGTCAAAGAGTTTGGCCGCCTGTCTTCTCGATCAGCTGCTGCTCCTAAGACAAGCGGCGAAACAGTCGGCTCGATGAAAACCATCGGCAAATTGCTCCTGGACGTGCAAGCAGTCGAAAACATCATCAAGGCCGGCGAAACCAAAAAGATCGGCGCCAATCTTTCCACAGCCAAGATCATCAGCGCCAGCCGCGGCGAAGGTATCAAAAATATCCTCACCACTATAGATACCTACGAAGGTGTCTCTGGCAGCTTGATCGTGGGACATGATGGATTGGTCATCTCTTCGACAGTTGCAGGCAATTACGATAAGGATATGCTCGGCGCGCTCTCGACAGCGCTATTATCCACTTCCAACCTTGCAACCAAAAAACTAGAAATCGGCAAGCTGAGACAGATGGTCCTTCTGACAGACCTCGGCCCACAGGCTTCCCCTCGCCACAAGACAACCGTCTTGACTGACGTCGAAGTAGGCATACTTGCCGTTTTTGTCGAAGAAACTCATCTAGATAAAATAGATGGGCTGCTCGACATCATTCACAATACCGTCCACGGTGGCTGACCTTGGTCTCTCCTCTGGATGAGAGCCGGCTGCTACAAACTGGCGATATAGCACCAGACTTTGTCGGTCAGGCACTGATCGGTGATCGTCAAGTCGAACTCGCCCTGTCTGGCCCAGAACTGGTGGGCAAAAAAATCATACTGGCATTTTATCCAAAAGACTCAACCCCAGGATGCACCCGCGAAATGTGCGATTTTTCTGCACAAATCAAGGAATTTGCCGGAGCCGGGTGGCAGATCATAGGCGTTTCATGCGATAGCATCGATAGTCACCGTCGCTTTGCTGCAAAAAACGGTCTTCAGCAGATTCTCATTGCCGATACCGGTGGCAATATCGGTCGCAAATATGGCGTCATGGCTAATGGCAAAGCAACGGCTAGTCGCGTGCTTTATCTCATCGATGCGGAGCGAATCGTCCAGCATGTGCATCAAGGCATGCCAGACATGCAGGCCCTATTGCAAATTGCGAGCCTCATCTAGCTTTTTGACGACCAGATCGACGGTGATGATTTCGGGCAAAACAATTGGCTTGTCCGGTGCCTTGCCAGGAAATATGACATACAGAGGGACACCGGCCCGACCAAACTTTTGGAGCAGAGCTGTAATCTCAGGATCTTGTTTAGTCCAATCGGCCTTGTAACTGACGATACCATCAGCTTGCAACTTGTGCTTTACCGTGTCGGTCGACAAAACCAATTTTTCGTTAGCCTTACAAGTCTGACACCAGTCTGCCGTAAAATCGACAAAACAGGTCTTGCCCTGGTTCAGGCTATCTTCAAGAGCAGTGGTAGAAAAAGGCAGATAGCCATCCTTTTGTCTATCCAGTTTTTTTGTCTCTACATCTATCTGACTCTCTTTGCTATCAAGGCTATCAGACAAGTGATCGGACAAGAGCAACCAACCTGATAAACCCAGTATCAAAGCTGCCAGACCATAGACCTTTATCCTGCGCTCTCCAGTCGAATTGAGGTCGGTAAAATTGGCTACAAGCCAAACGCAAAAAGCGACGACCGCAAGAAAGTAACTAAAGTTGAGAGCAAAAGCTCCACCAGTTTGAGAGCTGAGCACACCATTTACCAACCAGATGACCGTGGCAAGCAGCACAAAACCAAGTCCCTGTTTCAATTTGTCCATCCAGAGACCCGGACGAGGCAAATATTTTAGCCACTGAGGATTGATCATCAAAAGGATATACGGAGAGGACATACCGAGCCCCGCAGCAATAAAGATAGCGGCAATCTCTACAGGGGAGGCCGCAAAGGCAAAGCCGAGGGCGGTACCGAGAAAAGGTGCAGTACAAGGGGTAGATAGGACAGTCGCCAGCACACCCTTAAAAAACGATCCGCTAAAGCCTTCTTTTTCGGCGAGCTCGTCGAGCTTGCCACCACCCATGGCACCAGGATTAAAATAAAAGAGGCCAAAGAATGACATGGACATGACTAGGATAAGCACGGCCATAAACATGACAAAGAGTGGTTGTTGAAACTGAAAGCCCCAGCCGACGCTCGCCCCGCCAGCCTTTAACAGAATGACTAGCAGAGCCAATACAGCAAATGATGAAAGTATGCCAGCAGTAAAAGCGAGACCTTGCATGCGCACGCGCCCTGGCGCTGACTCGGCTTCTTCTAAAAAGCTCATTACCTTGATTGCAATTACAGGTAGCACGCAAGGCATAAAATTGAGAATGAGACCGCCGATGAGTGCCATACCCATGGACGACCATATGGTACCACCTGCAGTATCGGCAAATTTTGCATCTGCCAGGCTGTATGGTTGCTTGTCGCTCAATGGCAAGGCTATCTTCATTTCGGCTTTACCGGGCACACATTCGCTACTGCAGACCAGCCAGCTAACCTTTGCCTTGACCTCCGCATAACCGAGCTTGAGCAGGTCATCGTCAAACTTGGCTGGCGCTGCTACCTCGATGGGTAGGGTCACGGTACCCTGATATCCATATGTCACTACGCCGCCATCTTCAAACTTGGTAGGCTTTGGCCAAATGATCTCTCCGGCGCTAAAACCATGAGGCAGGTCAAGCTCGATCTTTGTAGGTAGGCCAGCCTCGCCGCTATCCTTGTAATAGGTGTGCCAATGCTTATCCATATCCAATCTAAAGTCGAGTTTAAACTTTTGCCCCGGGGATATGGACTGAGCATCCGAGTCCATACTAGCCACTACGTGCAGCCCCTTGCCTCTGTCAGTCAAGCCAGGCATTTGCGCGCTATGAGCTGGTGCAGCAAAAACCGCCTGGATATCACAGGGCACAAGCCAAGTCGCCACAGCCAGGATCAAACAAAGACCTGGAGACAATAGCCTGGATAAAAGGCGCTCAACCATCCGGGGCCTCAAAGACAAGCTCATTGCTCCGAGCGATTTTGGCAAACTCATGTGCACTGGCTCGGGCCTTGCGTTCTTGGGTCGGGTAAACAATACGCACCAGGCCAAACCTGGCAGCCAGCCCTTCGGCCCACTCAAAATTGTCGAGCAAAGACCAATATAAATAGCCCCGGACATCGATACCTGCTTTGATCGCGCGATATAGGGCCTCCAGATGCAAACGTAGATAGTCCACTCTCTGATTATCGTTGAGAGACCAGTCTCCAGGCCCGAGGTCAGCAGCGTGCGTGGACGCATATCCGTTTTCGGTTATATAGACCGGTAGGTGCCTTCCGTCCAGACCGCGCTGATAAACGGCGCTCTCTTTGACCAGGACGTCGTAGAGTCCGTCTGGAAATACCTCCCAGCCCATGTCATTACAGGTTAGCGACGTGTTTAGAGCCCTCTCGCCAAAGATATTGGCCGGTGCTGCGAGGTTGTAGGTAGAGATTTCACGGGTGTAATAGTTGATGGCCAAAAAATCACAGCTATCGGAGAGATCATCGATTTTTCCCTCCAATTTTTTGACCTCGCCAATCAGATTGAGAGGGAAGGGAAATTGGAGGCGTCCAGTGCGCACAGCTGCAGGAAAAAGATGGTTGAACACAGAATTGCGGAGATAAACCACAAAGTGGTCAAATGGGTTGAATCTATTTTTGGGCTCAAAAGGGCGCCAATGGATCGTATAGCTGACCTTTGCCTCAGGCAGCACGCTTTTGATGGCTTTGCAAGCCACTGCGTGCCCCTTGAGCTGGCCCTGGATAGATTTAAAGGCGCTCAGATAATCATTTTTGATACCAGGCGGCCAGGCTCCATTGACATAGCCCTGGTAGGCATAGGCCAGAGGCTCATTGATCGTCAACCAAAAATCGACATCATTGCCAAACTCGCGGGCGACCAATTCGGCAAAACGAGCAAACTGCCTCGGGCATTCGTCCGACAGCCATCCACCATCCTTGCTGAGCCAGTCAGGCAGGGTAAAGTGAAATAGCGTAGCAAAGACCTTGACGTCCAGCCTTTTTAAACCAGCCAAAAATTGTTTGTAATACCTCACGGCATTTTCGTCTAGACGATCGGCAAGCTGGCCTTTTTGGCCCATCATCAAGGCAGGCCAGTTAAAAGATATGCGAAAAGCCTTGAGGCCAAGCTCCTCGATGAGAGCTAGATCGTCCAGATGCCTCTGATAAAACTGGCATGCTTCGTCAGCACTGGTTTGATCTGCGATACGACTCTTATCATTGGTCCAGTTAGCCCAATCGGACAGACGGTTTTGGATCTCGTCCGGAAATCCTTCGATCTGAAAATGCGAAGTCGCGCATCCCCACAAAAAGCCCTGGGGAAAGGACAATTTATGGTTTTCTTCCTCGTTGATCTTGGGAGTTTGTGTAGGGCTCATATACCAATGATTTCCAGATAATCGCCGGATACTATAATACTAGCGATGAAGCAAGTTTATTCTAGTAATGGCATTAAGATCGGCCTGATGGCCGCTATTGCTTTGATTTTAAACGCAATTTGCTTCGCACGCTCTCTCAAAGGCTATTTTCTAGCCGATGATTTTGTCCACATCGCCTACCTCCACCAAGCCTTAAACGGCCACATGTCAAGCATCCTGGAAAATTTCTGGGGCAATTGGATGCAGACGCAAGGCACTTGCTTTTATCGCCCGCTGATCACCTGTGGTCTTTTGCTTGATTATCTGGCAGGCAGCGCCTCTCCCTTTCCTTTTCACCTGACAAATATCTTATTGCAAACGGCCAATAGCTTTTTGCTCGGGCTCTGCATGCACTTAGCAAGCCGTCGCATCATCGGCAAAAACAATTTTTGCTTTGCCATCGTCACTTGCGCCGTGTTTGCCGCCTGGCCCATGCATTGCGAAGTAGCATCCTGGATCATCTCCAGAGTGGACAGCCAATGTCTATTCTTTTTTCTTGCCAGCTATTCTCTCTACTTGCGATCCGATCATAACAGGGCCACGATCTCGCCCCTTTCTCTATTACTATTTGTACTGGCATTGATGTCCAAGGAAATGGCCATTGTTTTGCCACCACTGATAGTGCTCACTACTATCCTCACTCCCGGCAGACGGGGCCTCGGCCTCATCAAAGATTGCTTTACAAAAACCCTGCCTTATATTGCTATCCTGCTGGGCTATCTCGGTTTTAGAACGATCGTGCTCGGCACCATGACCGGTGGCTATCAAGGCTCCATCGGCGAAGGTCTCTCACAATCCATCTTGCATCGTTGGACAGATCTGCCATCCATAGCCAGGATATTTTTGCCTTTCAATATAGACATCTTTGGTGCTAACAGCCGACCCGCCAAATATCTCAAGACTCTTTATCTCATCGGCCTGGCGATTTTTGTCCTGGCACAGATCAGGGACCAAGATCGCAAATCCAATCTAAAAATAATGGGGCTCTTGGCTGGATGGTTTTTATTGACCCTTCTCCCTATTTATCAGGTTTTTGACCTCACACCTAACCTCCAGGGCAGTCGCTTCTTATATTTTTCCACTGCGCCTTTATGTGCAGCTATCGCCGCACTCTTTTCTCTCGGAGTCGGCCTGCAATTTTCTAATACTCTCAAACAACCGGCTACTTTAATGCTCGGTATGTCTAGAGCCGTCAAACTCGCTCGTTATGGCCTGACCGGGTGGCTGATACTCCTATTGGTGCAGGTCACAGTTGCGACCAACTTGCCCTGGATCAAGGCCATGAAAGAAGTCGAAACATTTAAAAAAGCTGTCGAATCGGAATTAGATAAGATCGGACCGAACGATCGCGTGGCAATAATCAATCTGCCTCAGAGCTACAAGGGTTCGCACATGCTCTACAATGCAGCAACGATGTCAGTGCTTTTTACGCCGCCTTTGAGCAAGCATATAGACCTAGGTGGCAAGGACATAGATAGGATAATTACCTTCGAGCCTGCTACCTACGGCGATGCCGATCTGATAGACAGGACCAGGTTTGCTGCTACGCTGGCCGATAAGGACAACCATATCTTTAGCTGGGACCGCAAGTCTTTGTCCCTGTCCCCATATCGAGCTAAACCTGACGATCACGTCCAGGATCAAAAGTCCCTAACCACTGGGCAATTCAGACTGGATAAGGATCACAGGATCACGATCGATATCCCCGGCGGCATCAATCCTCTCGACTGGGATTATCTAAAGATCGATAGCAAAAATATCTCTGGCGGCGCCAATAAGACAGTTATCAGAGCAGTCTTTAGCGACAGCAAGAGCAAAAATAAAGGCATTGATGGATTTACGATCACCGGTACTGAGGCCTTGCATATGAGCGAGCACAAAGCCTGGCTATTGGCAGGCAATCCCGATCGGCTGGAGATCTCCCTCAATCACGATGACCCGACCAGCTTGCACATATCCCAAATTGCTTTGGCTAAGCTCGCAAATCAGCGCCCCAAACAGCTCGTAGCAGGCAAGGGCCTCAAATTGCACGGCGATGGCATCGCCAGACCGACATCCAAAGACATCAATCCCTGTTTTGATTTTGATGCTACAAATGTGCCAGGGGTGCATTCAGTCATGTACGAGTATTCGCGTCCCAATAGTTGGTTCGAACACTACACCGGCTCGCTACGCGCCGCGACTCCTAGCGAGCAGGCAAAGCTGAGCGGCACTATAGATGGTATCAAAGGTCGAGATATACCATTATCGTTTTCGGGTCTAGGAGATAGTGGATTTTATCAACTGAGATTGGCTGCACTCGATAAGGATGGCCACATCATTGGATATTTTACCGACCCTCTCAATTTTCAGATGTGAGGGCAATTAAACAGATGCAGCACGACCTCAAGCAATCACAACAGATAGAGCCTGCCCGTCTCGATTTTAGCGGCACCAAGACGCAGATGGCGCTTGGCTGCGCCTTGATCGTCGCGACAGTGATCTGGATTGGCAAGTCAAGTCTGGGAGCGGATTTTTTGCTTGACGACTACCTGCATATCGATTACTGCAATCGAGCAATGCACGGCGATCCATCCACTCTGATCCAATGCCTGACAGGCAATTGGGGAGGATCGGATCTGATGAAGAGCTATCGGCCCATAGTCTCCTTGAGCATTTTGATTGATTTTCTGATCTATCACCTCAATAGCTGGGGCTATCATCTTACCAACCTCATTCTCTACGCCCTGTGTGCCATACTCGTATCACTGACCACTCTAGAAGCCACAGGACGCATGGGCAATCGGGCTGGCGCAGTACCTGCGATCTGGGCAGGCTTGCTGTTTTGCGTCTATCCACTGCATGCAGAGTCCGTCTCCTGGATAATAGGTAGAGTCGATCTAATTGCAACATTGTTTTATGTCGGCAGCCTCTTTTTGTTTCTCAGATATCGGCTAACAGGAGTCAGGCGACTCTCCGTCTGGTCGCTCATTGCTTTTGCCCTGGCACTGGCCAGCAAAGAGATCGCAATATCACTGCCTGCCGCTATCTTTGCCTACGCCTTATTTGATGAGATTTGCAAGACGCCACTGCAACAATCCCCAAAGGGTCGGCTTATCTCGCAAATAAAATCGTCTATTGTCGCCATTTGGCCTTACCTGGGCGTACTGATCGCATTTGCCATCGTGCGCACGGCCTTGCTCGGCACTGCCATAGGCGGCTACGACAATAGCCCTTTAGGACTCCATACACTCAAGAGTCTCAAGATATTTTTGGATCGCGAGAGCCTTATGCACATTCTTGCTCCAATATCTCAAGAATATTTGCCAATCAAACAGATGTTGCCGATAGGGATGACTTTATTTGCCATTCCCTTTGTTGTCTTTATGTCATCGACCCTCTTATTGGTCGATAAAAATAAAACCCTGATCAGTCGTTATGCGTATCTCGTTGCAGCCAATCTAGCGCTAGCGATACTAGCTCTGGTGCCTGCCTTTCAGATCTGGCACATCTATCCCAATCTAGTAGGATCAAGACTGTTTTTTCTCTCCTCTGCCTTTGTCGCTATGGCTCAAGCGCAAATGATCTGGAGCCTGTGGCATATTGCTGCATCCAACAAAGCCAATCGAGCATGGTTGCATATGGTGGCATTCTTGCCCATCGTCATATTTGCGGTGCATGCCATCTGGTATCAAATCGATGCCATGCCGTTTGCTACAGCCGGAGGCATGATGCGCGCGGCAAAGACCCAGTTTGCCGATATGCTAGAGCTGAGCAGCTCGCACAAGCAAGCAATCATGATCACAAATTTGCCTCAAGATTACAAAGGTGCTGGCTTGCTAGGTCGCAGCGTCTATTTGCGCGACTACTTTATTTATCGACTCGGCCGGCCATTCCCCCCGGATCTAGTGGTACTAGAAGAAAAGCCCAATGGTCTGCCGGAGAGGATGTCTCAAGCGGCTCACGATCTCCTGTTGCGCGACTCTCACAAATATCTAGTGTATGCTCCAATCGAACAAGGCACCGATGGATCTGGTCACGATACACTATTACGCAAATTGTGCACTGACGATGCTGCTTGCTCAGACCTAAATGGAGCCGAGTACAAAACTAAGGTAAAAAATGTCACGATGCCTGCGTTACTCAAGAGTCGGCTCAATACCAAAATCGAGATAGCCTTGACCGATAGCAGCATAAAAACCACCCAACAAGCACCGGAACTTTTGCTTGATCTCTATGGTCACGAGCATCGCTTGATGCGCACTCTCACCATCAAACCAGAACGTATACAAGCAGACAAAGTCATTTATGAGCCTGGCTACCTGCGAGCTTTTGTGTTTAGCGAGGCCGAGAGCTGGGATCTCAGACTAAATGAAGACGCTCAAATCAAGAGTTGTCGCATTACTTTTGCAGGAGATCAAGCGTCTTGAGCGACAAAAAAAAGATACTCTACGCAATCGGCATGGTCTTGCTGGCCATAGCAACCGCCAAAGCCTTTGTAGAGCTCCAAAAGTTTTTGATTTGCCTGATCATGGCCATCACACTCGGTGCTGCCATGGCTCCCATAGCGGATCGCGCTCAGAGCAAAGGTATCCCAAGGTTTGCCACAGTGATCCTCATTTATCTCATTGCCCTGGTCGTATATGCAGGCGTCGTCTGGAGTCTATGGCCGATACTGGCCAAACAATCGCGCGACTTGATTGGGAGCATGCCAGACATTATCCACTGGCTAACAGCCAAGACCAACAATCTCTCAGGCCTTCTCGAACCCATAATCGACATTTCCAGTCTCAAATCAATGCCCGAAGAGTTGATGGGAGCCAGCAAAAGCATGGCGATCAATGCTTTAAAATTTACCGGCAATTTATTGACTCTCTTGATCAACGGCATTTTCATCCTGTTTCTCGCCGCCTATTTCACCATCGAAGGCCCCACCCTCATGCCTGCTCTGATCAAATGGCTGCCACACAAGGCCAGACCAAGGGCACAGAGCCTCATAGCTCCATTGATTCAACGTCTCGGGGGCTATGTACGCGGCCAGTTGCTCGTCAGCTTATGCGTAGGAAGCATCATAGCAGCCGGTCTCTGCGCCATCGGAGTCGAATCGGCCCTTGTACTGGGCGTGATCTCCGGCCTGCTCAATCTGGTGCCCTTTATCGGCTCATTTATCACTTTGAGCCTTGCAACCGTGATCGGTTTTAAGCAAGCTATGTGGATGGGTTTTGCCGTGCTGGGACTTTTTGCCATAGAGCAATGGATCGAAAGCAATTTTATCGTTCCCAATCTTCTGGGCAAGCAAGTCGATCTGGACCCTCTGGTCGTGCTGTTTGCAGTCGTAATCGGCGGCACTCTTTTAGGTGTAGAAGGCGCATTGATAGCAGTGCCAACGGCAACCTTGACGATCTTCTTTTTAGAAGAGTTTTACTACAAACCCCTAAACGAGGGGCTAGGGCTCACCCAAGCCGAGTGAACGTCGTAAGCTAGCAGTATGACGATTTGCCTGGATTTCCTGGATGCTCAGGCCAGCTCTGCGCAACCGTTGAAGCAAATCGGCTGATATATCGACTGGCAGCAAAGGCCCTTTGTAAGCCATGGCAGTATATAGTTGGGTCGCGTCAGCCCCTGCTAAAAGTGCTTGGAGTACGCGATCGGCACTATCGATGCCACCACAGGCGATGAGTTGCAACTGGCTGGGTTTGCGCGCGTCCAGATGCGACAGCAAGGCCATCATCCTCCCAAATAATGGTCGCCCTGACAGACCGCCTGCTCCGATCTCTGCGATTCTGGCCGGCGAGGTCTCCAGAGGCCTTTCCCCGTTATTACGCCTGGTCGAGGTATTGCCGACGATCAAGCCTGTAACCTCGTGTCGATCCAGCAAGACCAGGAGGTCATCGACAAAATCTGTGGCAGCATCATTGGAGATCTTGATATAAAGGGGTTTTTGCAGGGTTTGCCGGACAGGTGCAAGGGCGCTCAGTGTAGAGTCCGTTTTGTCTATCTCAAATTTGAGACCATCATGAGTATTTGGGCATGAAATATTGAGAGCATAGTACGCAGCCGAAACACCTGCAAATGACGCAAAAGCCTCGACTACATCCTCGATCTCTTGATCCACTGTGGCAAAGGATCGATTGGACCTGGCGATATTGATGCCGTAATGCACGCCCAGGTCCTGATTTTGTCTCTGCCTTATCAGTCTCTGGCTCACGGCGGCAGCCCCCTGACCATTCAATCCCATGCGATTGATAGCTGCCTGGTCACGAGGCAGACGGAACAACCTCGGTCGGGGATTGCCATTGCTTGGCCTGGCCGTCACACTACCGATCTCTACTGATCCAAATCCAAGCGCATGCCAGTGGGCAGTATGCAGTCCGTTCTTATCCAGGCCAGCAGCCAGGACCAATGGATTATCTAAAATGCCTCCTAGGGCTCGGGTTTTGAGTCTGATCAATTGCGACTCGTCAAAATCACTGGCCATGGCAAGAGCAAGAGTCTTGTATGGCGTTGCAGCAAAGGCGCAAGCGGGCAAAATACTCAAAGAAAGATCATGAGCGATCTCAGGATCGATAGAAAACAAAATCGGGCGTATCGCATCAAACATGTTTTTTTAAATAGGCAATCAAAGCAATGACCATATAATATGGCTTATTTTACCTGAATGTATAAGCCCCCTCTCCAAGAGAAACTTAAAAACCCTCGTGCCCTCCCAGCCCTTTCTCGATCAAAGCCACGGCGAGATGCCCGCGACAATCGCCGGGCATTTTTTGATCCAAAAAAAATTGGGAGAGGGCGGGATGAGCATCGTCTGGGCAGCTCGCCATCAATTGCTCGGCAATCAAGTCGCAATCAAAGTCTTGCACCCTCATCTAGCCCATAACAAAATCACTCGCGAGAGATTTAAGCAAGAGGCCCAGGCAGCAAGCCAGATCGAACATCCCAACGTCGTTCGTATCATAGATTTTGGCTTGCTCGAGGATGAGAGGCCATACATAATCATGGATCTCATCGATGGTCCTAGCCTATCCGAAGAGATCAAATCCAGGCAATGGCTACCGCAGGCAGAGACCATCGCTCTCTTTAAAGAGCTTTTGGATGCACTGCAATGGGCCCACAGCAAAGGTATAGTGCATCGCGATCTCAAACCCAGCAATGTCATGCTGGCTCGTATAGGAGATACATACAGACCAAAGATAGTCGACTTTGGCATAGCCAAGCTCCTGCCGCAAAATCAGCAAGATGCGGGAGCAGTAGTCTTGACCCAGACTGGAGAAGTCTTTGGAAGCCCACTATATATGAGCCCTGAGCAATGCCGCGGAGAAAAGACCGATGCTCGCTCTGATATTTATGCTATTGGCTGCATGATCTACGAGTGTCTTACCGGCAAGCCGCCGATCGAAGGCGAAAACATGCTGGAAATCTTGTATCGGCATATGAAAGAAGCGCCTCGTCCCATACGAGATGCAAATCCCGAAGCAGAGATCTCGCCATTTATGGAGGCATTGATCTTTAGATGCCTGGCAAAAGATCCTCAGGACAGACCTCAGACAGCCTTGCAAGTCAGACAAGCCCTGGACGAGATAGACGCAGCTCACAATCGTGGCGGACTGGCGCGAGTACGAGCAGGTCTCGATATTTTCAAATCACGAAGACAGAGACTGAGCACTCCCGAAAAATATACCCTCATTGCTTGTACCCTGGCCATTCTGGGCATTATCCTGACAGGCTCTGTTACGGGCTTTCTCTACATGCTCGGTCAAGAGTCACTCCCTGAGGCTACAGGCAAACCTGATTGGCGGCTGGCCATACCAGACGCTACGATCAAAAATGCTCAGCTTACCGCCGAATCGGCAACAGGCGCCGTTCTCACTAAGGCCATGCGCCTCAAAGAGAGAGGCGCACACAAAGACAAATCTAAAGGCCAATCAGAAAGGCTCGATCTTTCTACAGAACTGGAAGGTGACGATCCCAATACCAATCTGCAATATCTGATCAGGGGCGGGGATCTGGCCTTCAAGGCGCAGCTCTTTGGACGAGCAGCAGAGATCTATCGCATCTGTCACGAGATCAGCTCGAGAGAAAACGGAGAAGGAGCCTACCCCACAGTCGAATGCGAAGTCGATGCCTTGTTTAGCGAATACTTTGCAGGCAACTATCAATGGGTATCTACGCGCTCATCCTCGCTTTCGCGCATCGAGACCGCCTATGCCGACAATCGAGCGATCAGACTCTATCCATGCCTCAAGGCAGCGATCGGAGACTCGCTCTACCGCATGCATGCTACTGAAGACTCCCGCCAGATGCTCTATCAATCGATACAAGACTTTGAAGACTGCGACGAACGCAAGATCTCTCAGGACGAGCAGGGCAAAAGATTTGCGGCACTCGCCTACAGCCGCTATGCCGACATCATGCATCAAAGCAAGATGAAGGAAGAAGCCCTTAAAAATTATCAAAAAGCACTGCCACACTGGCTTTCAATAGCAGATAAACCGACTGCGGCATACAATGCCTCGCTTGCCGACAACAAGATCGCCATGGTCGATATAGATCTCGGACAGATCGACCAGGCAATCAAGTCCAATCGCTCAGCTCGAGCCAGGCTAGGCCCTTATCAGCAGATAGGAGTCATCAAGGATCTAGGTCAAAGCGAAGGTCAGGATTTTATCGCAGCCTTGCAAGCAAACAATCAATGGCTGGCGGCGATCAAGCAATCCATCGAAAATGGCATCAATAAAATGCGCAACTAAGACCGATCAAAAACAGCTAATTAATCGGCAGAGCATTATCGTCGTTCATCAAGAGTTCCAATTCGGAGGTGGTCTCGGTCAAGCCTCGCGGCACCTTAAACTCGCTATCAGGTATGACTGAGCGTCTGGCATACAGAGTGTCGAGCATTGCAAAAGCTTCGGACCGATTTTGAGGTCGCCCTTTAAGATAACCAGTGCGTTCTGCCCTGGTCGGAAAGCCCTTTTCATGCGGTATCAGCGTGACGCGACTCAAGAGATTAACTACTCTCGGAGGAAATTTTATCTCATCGGTCACGTCAATCTTATCTTCATAGATTTGATCGGCTATAAACCGATCGCCTTTCTTTTTGAGACCTTCGCGCACGTACTCCTTGCCTTTCAATCCAGCAACTGTTACGTCTTTTTTTAGTTTCATCTCTTTAAAATAATAACTCTTGGCGCGTCGAAAGGCACCGCATCTAGCGGCAGCGTCTTCTACGGACATCTCGATGTACTTGCCACTCTTGATCGAATACATGATGGCTCTATACGTCTTGAGATCGACTATCAGAGTAAAGATGCTGGAAGCCGACTTGACGTGTCTTTCGGTTATATACCAGACATTAGCTCCTAAAAACGGACTCTTCTGGCGGATGATCCAGCCCTTATCACCACTGGCCAGCCCCATCGGCGGTGCGATAAGACCGATAGCAAACATCAGCGCTAGATACACCAGGATAGAGGTCTTGATCTTGCTCATCCTGTCTTTCTCTCCATAGACGCTTTACTTTTAAAAAAGATCTTCTTGAGTCTCTCCTGGCCATCGTCGATATAAGTAAAGACAACCGGTATGACGACGAGAGTAAAGATAGTAGAAGTAATGAGCCCTCCGATCACCGAGATGGCCATAGGAGCGCGGGCTTCTGAACCTGCCCCGATGCCCAGGGCGATCGGCAGCATGCCTGCGATCATTGCGATCGTCGTCATCAGGATAGGCTGCATACGCGTTTCTCCAGCAGCGATGATAGCCTCGCGTTGAGGCATGCCTTTTTCGCGTTTGGCCATGAGGCCGTACTCTACGAGCAGGATGGCATTTTTGGTTACCAGCCCCATTAGCATAGTAATGCCGATGAGAGCATACAGTCCTATTGACTGGTTGAAAGCGACAAGACCAATGAGGGCACCACATAGACTTAAAGGCAATGACATCATGATTGTGAGTGGATGGAGGAAGCCGCCAAAAAGTACCACCAATACTGCATAGATCAGCATGACGGCTGATCCTATGGCAGTGCCAAAACCACTAAAAATGTCGCGCTGGATCTCTGCATCACCAAGCGGCAACTCGACTATGGTCGGTGGCAGAGATTTGAAGGCGGGCAAATCATGCACGGCCTTGATCGCCTCGCCAAGGGTAGTCTGGCTATCCAGACTGGCTTCGAGAGTGACCTGTCGCTGCCGATCAAATCTGTCGATCTGGAAAGGACCAGAACCAAACGAGACTTGCGCCACCGAGGACAGTGGCACGAGTCGGCCATTATCAGCCGACACTTTGAGGTTTTCGATAGTCCTAAGATCATCGCGATAGCGTGGATCTAACTCTACCCGTATGGGGATCTGGCGATCATCCAGATTAAACTTGGCGAGATTGGAGTCATTGTCGCCCAGAGTAGCGATCAAGGCAGTGCGTGCGATACTCTCCACCGACACTCCCTGGCGACTGGCACGCTCAAAGTCCGGCGTTACCAGGATCTCTGGACGCAGTATGGCAGCGGTGGAGGAGACATCATACAATCCTTTGATAGATCTCATCTCATCCTTGATGGATTCGGCATGCTTTTCCAGGGCATTGGCATCTGCTCCTGTGAGCACCAGCCTCAAGGGCTTGCCAGAAAGCCCCGCCGAGCGTGAAAAACTCAGTCGGGCACCTGATATTGCAGCAAGGCGTGGTCTGATCTCATCTTCGATTTTGGCCTGCGACTTATTGCGCTCTGTCCTGTGCTTGAGGGAAATATAAATGGTTGCGTGAGTCACGTCTCCATTGTTACCAGCACCACTGCGTTTTGCTGAGGCTGGAGTGCCGACGAAGGATACGACATTGACCACCTCGGGCCATTGCTTGATGATCTCGGTGGCTTGCGCCGCCACCCGGGCAGTATCAGCTAAATCCGATCCAGGAGGCAACTCTACATTGAGCAATGACTCGCCACGGTCTATATTTGCCATCAAACTGGTAGGCATCGATTTAAATAGAGCTATGCTCGCCCCAAACAAAATAAAAGCTGCGATGACCGTGATCAAGCGGTGTCTCAGCGCTAGATTGAGAATCGGTCGGTATAGATCCATAAAAAAGCCGCCGAAGACATGTTCAGACTTGTCCGATTTTTGTTCTGCCTGCATGCAAAAAGCAGCTATCATCGGGGTGATCATGCGTGCAACGAGTAGAGAAAATAAGACGGCTACAGTGACCGTGAGACCGAACTGTTTAAAAAATTGTCCCGGGATACCGCCCATGGCGGCTACAGGCACAAACACCACCACTATCGTCAGTGTGGTCGCCACAACCGCCAGACCGATCTCTTCTGCTGCTTCGATAGATGCAGGATATGGTGCCTTGCCCATGCGGATGTGCCGTACGATGTTTTCTATTTCGACGATAGCATCATCCACCAAAATACCGATGACTAGTGCCAATCCCAAAAGCGACATACCGTTGAGCGTGAAGCCTGCGGCTTGCATAACTGCAAAGGTCGGGATGACCGATAGAGGTATGGCAATCGCCGATATTAGAGTGGCACGCCAGTCTCGCAAAAAAATAAAGACCACTGCCACCGCAAGCAGTGCCCCGACGACAAGAGATTCGAGCGAAGCATCATAGCTGTCTTTGATATAACGGCTATTAGAGCGGAGCTTGGCGATCTTGACTCCACCAGGCAGGTTGGCTGTGAGCTCTTTGATCTTTTGATCGACGCCTTTTTCTACCTCCACTAGATTGCTGCCCATGGATCGCACTACGCTAAAAGCTACCACCGGCTCGTTATCCAAGAGACAAAGCTGTCTGGCCTCTGAACTGTCATCTTCGACTGTACCCAGAGAATCCAATCGGGCATGCTTGCCCGAGGGCAGCATGATCTCCATGGCAGCCAAATCGGCAACTGTCTTGGCACTTCCGAGAAATCTGATCGATTGCTCTCCCGTACCTACCTCTCCACGACCACCGGGCAGATTGATGTTACTGCGACGAACCTGGGCCGAGACCAGATCGGCAGTTATCCCCATTGACTCGAGCCTGGCCGGGTCCAGATTGATCCTTATCTCTCGATCCTGGCCACCAGCCCTCTGTACCTGGCCTACTCCAGGTACAGAAAGCAAGGCTCGTGCAACATCATTGTCCACGACCCATGCTAGTTCGGCAGCAGGCAGGACATTGGATGAAATGGTATAGGTGACGAATGGACCACCGACAAAATCAATACGTTGCACGATCGGCTCGTCGATGCCCTGAGGCAGATCCTGCCTGATCTTAGCTACGGCATCCCTCACATCATTGACTGCTCGATCTGTATTGGTACCAAGATTAAACTCGATGGAGGTGGCGCTCGCACCATCTGTCACGGTAGACATGATGTGCTTGATCGAACCAATACCGGCAATGGCGTCTTCTATTTTGCGAGTGACCTGCGTTTCCAGCTCAGCGGGAGCTGCACCGAGCTGGACAACCGAAACAGAAACGAGAGGCAGGTCAATATTGGGATTTTCATCGATGCCTAAGCGTACAAAAGAGATGATGCCCATGATCGTCAGCACGAGAAAGAGCACCATAGTCGGTACCGGATGCTTAATCGACCAGGTAGAAAGGTTGAAAGCCACTAAACTATTCTTTCACTCTCTAATCTACCACTCTCACCAGATCTCCCTCTTTTAAAAAGCCAGCACCGGACTGCACTACAAGGTCTCCCGGATTGAGACCAGAGAGTATCTCTACGGCTCCATCGACACGAGACCGCGAGCCGATCTTGACATAGCGCATATGCACCTTACGCTGGGCGCCGGCGCCCTTTTCGAGGATGTAGACTAGCGCCCGATTATCCCGGTAGACCACAGCCTGGCTCGGTACTGTCGGCGCGTTCCTCAGTCCAAGATTTAATTCGCCTTTGACAAAATTGCCTGGACGCAAGAGGCCTATGCGATCTCTGGGCAAGTCGAGATCGATACGCACCAGTCCCAGTCTTGTATCCTGATCGATGGCTGGACTGATCTCGCGGACAACCCCCTTGACTGTGGAGTTGCCTTTAAAATCGTCTACCTTGCTGGCCAGGACTTGTACTGGCTGCCCGACAGCTATTGAAGGCAGATCGTTTTCGGGAACTTGCGCCCTGAGTTCCATACGCCCATCGCGCACGAGATCGAACATGGGCTTGGTACTGGATGCGATATCACCAATATGCACCATGCGGCGAGAGATGAGACCAGCAGCAGGGGCTTTGATCTCAGTCTGGCGCAGCTGAGAAAGCAATTCTTGGTAGTTGGCTCGGATCTCAGCCACCTGAGATCTCGATATATCGATGTCCTCACGCCGACCGCCGCTCAAACCCATACTCAGCCTCTGGTGCGCTTGTTCTGCGTTAAACTTGGCCGCGCTGACTTTTTGCTGAGCATTTGTGACTTCTGCATGAGCAACCTTAGACAATGTCAGCCTCTTATCAAAATCCTCGGCTGATACTGCGCCCTGGCGTACCAAATCTTGATAGCGCCTGGCATTTGCTGAGGATTCGGCAAGGGTGGCCTGGGCTCTTTCGAGGCTGGCTTCTTCTTGGGCGACCTGTGCCTTGGCTTGAGCAAAAGCAGCCTCCAGAGCACTGAGGTCTTCGGGACGATTGGGTTGCAGAGCCTTGAGCAAAGCTGCCTCCGCCCCTTCTAGACGGGCTTTTTGTCTGCCCGCCTGTGCGGCCAGCACGCTATTGTTGAGACGTGCGAGCACTTGTCCAGCTTTGACATAAGCGCCCTCGTCGACATAGATGTCGGTCACTCTCAAGCCATTGATCTCACTGCCGATTTGCACTGGATCCCACGCCCAGACACCTCCTGAAACCAATAGACTCTTTTGCACTGGCCTGATTGCCACAGCGCTGGCCTTGACCGTGAGAGCTGCACGATCGGGACCAGTATTTTTATGCGGAGCGCTGACTGCATTGTGAGTTTGCCATAGCAAAACACCTGAGAGAACAGCCGCTATTGTGACGGCCGTACCGATCAGTAAAAAAGCTCTGGGCTTACCACTTTGAGTGCCTGTAGCTTTGGCTTTTAGAGCTCTTTCGAGCCGCTCGTCGGTTTGCAGATCCATTGCTATAGTTTAGTTTATTTTGCGTGTTTCTCCTGATTTTATCCCTATCATCTCTTTATAAAGAGAGGCGATTTTTTCATACGGTATAACGTGACCGAGTTTGAGCTCGCTAACGTCTATCACTGACAAACGTTCCGGATCGAGACGTTCAAGAGCGTCATCATCAGCAAACAGACCCAAGCGACGATTTTGACGGTTGCTGGCAAAGGGGCGACTCCTCACCAAGGCAGAAAGTTTGAGATTTGGGTCATTGCTCGCCTTGAGTAAAAAGTACCTACCTGCAATATTTTTGAAGGCAGGATAACTTGCAAAAAATTGGTCTTGAGTAATATCAGGCCGTGAAAAAAAGCAAGCACTGAAAATCGAGTCACGGTCTATGACACTATCTTTACTGCGCCTATCGACAAGACAATATGCGCCAAGCGAATGAGTGACGAGGATCAGGGGGCGCCCCTTGTGAGACTTGAGGCCCTCTGGTAATTGCTGCAAAAATTCGTTGAACGAAGCATTCATAGCTTCGACTCGAGAGAGAGAGGCCGGATAATTGCCCGAAGGCGTAGACCAGTCATAGCAGACCATGTCGATGGGGCCGCATTGTTTTTCGAATGCATTTTTGAGGCCACGCGCCTGTTTAAACATCTCTCCCAGGGATACGCAGCAGCCATGCACAAATATTACCAGCGGACGATCGCGGCATTCGCGACTCTCGAGATCGGCAAAAAATCTGTCTCGATCGATCAATACAGTGCTACCCGGCTTGCTGACGCTAAAGCTATAAGCATCATCTTGCTTGCCAAACAGATCTCCACCGAGCCTGTTGTACTGCATATGCCCGTCCTTCTTTTCGACGGTGCGTCTATTAGTCACTAGATAAAAGTTGTCGCGAGGGCTTACTCCCTCTATGCGTGTTTCCTGCGATGCAGCCATGGCGGTCTCCAAAGACGCAAAAGGCAAAAGGCTCGTAATCAAGGCTATAATCAATAAAATTTGGCTTGGGTGCATCAAGACAGCAACACTTTCAAAACACTATGCTAGAACCTCTCAGAAATATATTAATCGATAGTTTGCGTGCCGACGCAATCCGTCACGAATTGAGGCTTTTTGCCGACATAGGCATCGAGGAGCCCAACATGCATCCCTATCTCAATGATGATCAAAAGACTCTGCCTGGCGACGAGCAATTAATCATAGCGATCCATTTTTGGCGTGGCTGGATGGAGCAGGCATCAGACCTCAAATCAAAGCGCTACCAGGGCATAGAGCTCGCAGACTGGCCGGGCCTGGCGCGCGAGCTAGCAGACGATCTCCAAAACCAGAGACCAGTCGCAAACCGACTGGTCTTAGATTATTTTGCCTAGTATCAAACTTTTACAACCCCCAAAATTAAGCTCTTACTTACTTGGGACAAAGGTTTAAATCACTGCCATAAAATGCCAGGTCGGCAGCCGTGATTGCAAATTGCACAGTTTTTGCTTCTCGAGGCGCGAGAGCAATGCGTTAAACCAGGTCTCGAGGATGTCATCCATGTTTTGATCCTCCCATGACAGAGTCAAAGGACGGCCATTAAAGAGCACCAGGACTATAGGTTTGCCTGTCGCGATGCCTGTTGATGACGACGATGATGACAGCGACGCCACAGAAGCAAAAAATGAGTCATCGACTATTTCATTCTTCACAGATGGAGACTGGACAACAGGCGATTTAGAATTACTGGCTGTAAGCATTTCGCGCATTTACGATTCTCGTCTAGCAACATACCTTTGGTCAGAGCGCTGGGCCAACGATTTGAAAAACCGCGAAGGCTTAATCAAGAACATTTTTAGCAAACGCGAAATGCGCTACCCTGAGCCATTTCCCTTTGAGATGTGGCTTGATGTTTTGGAATCAGGCAATGCAGCAGCGGCAATCAATCCATTTGGAATAGCCGTGTCCTCAACACCAGTACAAATTTACCAAGAGATTGATCTATACGCCTCCCCTGATCAGCGGTGCCGTATTCACAAGGCTAAGATGAGTCCGCCTGGCGGCTTTTCCTTCACCGGCATAGGTGAAATCCTCAAAGAGTTTCGAGAGCTCATTAAAGATATTTGGTATCGAAACCAGCAGGAGAGAAAGAAAGGAGACATCGACCTGATAAAGGACAAGGTGGATTTAGAATGGCATAAATGACTTGAAACAATTAGAGCAGGATGGCAAATTAAAACAAGTCGCTGAGCACATCGAGAAAAGCGATGAAGTCTAATGATGCAGGTCGAGCACCGTGCTCTAGTTTAAGCAGACTCCTTGCCAAAACTTAGCCAACAAACCCAGATAGCCTAGTATTCAGGAGAAGTTCAGATCTCCCAAGTATTATCAGCTCTAAAGGGCAGCAATGGCACACCAGGAGATAGCCGAGAGAATTAGCAGCGGCCCTGAACAAGCCGAGGTAGCCACTTATGCCAACATTGCGGCAAGCTCCTGGAACATGACTGACATGAGAAAGCTGGCAACAAGCTCCACCGATACCGATACCATGGGCATCTTTGGCGACTTGCACTTATTGGATGACTTGGCCTATACCGAAAAAGGGTATATGAAAGTCTACAAGCCCGGAGCTACCGCAATGAGTGACGAAGCAGACAAACCAAAGGAAGTAGCCAAACCTGAGGCCGCATCAGGAACCATCTTGCGCGGCGGCGTGATAAAGAACCAAGCATTGCAAGCAAACTGGCGCGAGACCCAACAGCATCACATGTTAGGGCAAGAGGAATCAGCCACAGACATGTTCTATAGACCAGGCGCGAAGAAGGAAGCATCACAAAAATTTGAATTGTTCGACAGCAGCGCACACCCAGAGCCGGTATTGCTGGCGGCGAACGTAATGCCAAACGGACCAAAGCTTGAGCAACCGGCACAGGAACTCAAAAACGATTCACAGGCTCAGCAGATTGCCCAAGCTCTGGATGGTTACATGGTGCCTCCGACGCTCGTTCCAAGCATGGAGCAGTTAGGCATAACAAAGGAATCGACAATAGCAGCGGCTAACGTTGCTATGCGTACAATCAAAACATGGACGAGCGAACATCCAATTGCAGGCATGGAAGCGAATTTGATGAGCGCAACAACCAACGCAAACCCGAAAGCCTGGGAGGAAGCAAAAGCCTGTTTCCCTCAACTGGGTGGTGTTTCGAACAGCATTATGAAAGCCTATGTGCGCAATGAGCTAGAGTGCTATGGATTTGAAGATCACAAGCAAGACGTGGCCGCAAAGCTTGGAAAGGACGGCGGATGGACATTAGGCATGACGCAAATTACGACAGAAGGGATTAGAAAATTTGAAAATCACTATCCACAGTTTCGCCATTTCCTTGAGTCCAAGGGCTATTCAGGTCCTGGCCATGAGTTAAGAGCCCTACTCGATGCAGACTGTGTGGCAATGATCGTAGCCGCAAAAACAGCTACCCTCCTGGAGGATTTGCATAAACACGGAATCAAGAATCCCACTGATGCGCAACTGGCATACGCATACAACCCTGATGTTTACTCATATTCAGATGGACACGGGCACCGGGTTTATAAGGCGTTATATCATCCAAATATCGAACTATCGAAGGCCCAGCACTGGGATCAAAGAAAGGAGTACTGGGCAAACACTGCTGAAACAATAAGCGCTTCCGAACATATTAAGAACGTTCTTCGCTATCTGCCTTGATTACGTTGATTTGCGGCTGCGCCAATATTTGACCAGCCATGCGCACAGCACACACAACAGTCCAGCAGGAAACCCACCAAATAAGCCCATCCATAGGCATCCGAGGAACACATTTAAGCCCTCATTGTTGTGATTCATTTCGTGAATATAGAAGTCCAAAGCGATGATCAAATCAACAGAAATGAACCCGATCAGAAAGGAAAGAAGCCACCAGAAGCGCTGAAAAAAGGACCGGTTGGCTTGGTGAGCTTTTGATTCGTTCTGTGGCATTTTGCTGTCCTGTGGAGAGATGGGTTGAACTGCTAAGCTACCGGCCTATACGGTCGGTCGTACAATCTGGAGTGGTCCAAGGCTGGGAATTAGGAGCTACAGTGAGTGGTCTGGGATTAAGAAAAGAGGTCAGTCATTAGCCACTTATTGCCGGATGCAGGTATTCCATCGACCTCATTAAAACTAGTCATAACTGTTGCAGCACCGGCCAGCACAGCGGCCTTGTACGGAGGCATGTATTCGTTGAACATGCGCCCCCGGCTCATATCGACAGTGTTATAGTCGCGACCAGACTCGGCAGCTCCATAGAGGGCAAAATGCTTGACACAAGACAAGAGCTTGTCTTTGGCATACCGCAAGCTAAGATCGCCTGGTCTCATACCTGGGCCCTGGTATCCTCGCACCATGGCTTCGGCTATACGACTCCCAAGATAAGGGTCTTCACCCGCACCTTCCATGATCCGCCCCCAGCGGGGATCGCGGCAGATATCGACCATAGGCGAAAATGTCCAGTTGATACCATCAGCAGTAGCCTCATCAGCAGCCGCAGCTGCTGTCTTTTGGATGAGATCGAGATCGAAAGAACAAGAGAGAGCAAGCGGGATGGGAAAAATAGTCTTGTGGCCATGGATCACGTCATAGCCAAAAATGAGCGGGATTTTGAGACGCGATCTTTGCATCACTATGTCCTGAAGCCTTTTGCAGGCGGGTAGACCAAAAGCATTAAAGACGCCACCAACTTCACCACGAGCAATCTTGTCCTCGACACCTTCGGACAAGACGGGGCCAGTGACATCCGAACCTATGGACAAGAGATTCATCTGTCCTAATTTTTCTTGCAGGGTCATCTTGGCGATGAGATCGTCGATAAAACGCTTGTCATAGCTGGCTCTGGGCTCTTGCAAGGTTTGTGCCTCTACTGGTGGTGCAACAAAAATAAAGCCTGCAATTTGCGATATCGACGTGCCCAAAATCACCGCAACGAGAAAGATACTCGATGCAAGCGTCTGTTTGTAACCAGCCATCAAAATAAAACCCCTTTTAGTCTAGCCCGGATCACCAAATCAATGAATGACTATATTGGCCTGCTTGCGATATTCTTCCATTTTGTCCCACTCGAGAACTTCTGGTTTTTGTGCCACCAATTGATTCCAACTTATGTGAGGACGTCCTGTATCGATCTCGACCATCTCGATACAATCGTCAACTGGACAAACACGGGAACACAGATCGCATCCGACACAATCGGCCTCACGGACCACGGGCCATGGCCTGCCATTTTGCAGGGTCTTTTCGGATAGTTGCATGCTGGTCAGATCAATGCACTGGTGCGCTGCATCATTGCAGGCGATATAGCACAGATTGCATTGTATGCACTTGTCGTGATCGATCCGAGCGACAGACTGAAAGCCCAAATCAAAATCACCAAAGTTGGAAATACGAGGTAGACTCTTACCGATAAAATCGGAGCAGCGCTCGAATCCTTTATCTTGCATCCAGTTGGACATGCCTTCGATCATATCTTCGACTATGCGAAAGCCCCAGTGCATTACGGCCGTGCAGACTTGCACCGATGTCGACCCGAGGAGCATAAATTGGACGGCATCGCGCCATGTCTCGATGCCGCCCATGCCAGATATAGGAATACCCGCCTGAGCAAACTCCTTGTCCGCCCCTATGGCAGATAGCAGGTGCAAGGCGATTGGTTTGACCGCTGGTCCAGCATAGCCACCGTGGCCGCCCTTACCGCCGACATTGGGTTGGATCTCAAATGTATCCACATCCACACCCATGATGCTATTGATTGTATTGATGAGGGAAACAGCACTTGCTCGCCCTTTTACAGCGGCTCTGGCCGGATGCACAATATCGGTGACATTGGGAGTGAGCTTGACTATGACAGGTATCTCGGCTACGTCCATGACCCAATCGGTGACCATGCATGTGTATTCGGGTACCTGCCCCATGGCCGAACCCATACCACGCTCAGACATGCCGTGCGGACAACCAAAGTTGAGCTCAAATCCGTCCACACCTGTGTCCTGGATCTGTTTGATGATCTCCTGCCAGGCTTCTTTTTTTGACTCCACCATGACCGAGGCGATTACAGCATTGTTAGGAAAGAGGCGCTTGGTCTCACGCATCTCTCTTAGATTGATCTCGATAGGTCTGTCCGAGATCAGCTCCACATTATTGAGACCAATGATCTTTGATCCCTTGTAGTCCATGGTGCCGTAACGATTGCAGACATTGAGGACTGGTGCGCCTACCGTCTTCCAGACAGCCCCACCCCAGCCCTGGTCAAAGGCCTTTTGTATTTGATAGCCACTATTAGTAGGCGGTGCGGATGCCAACCAGAAAGGATTGGGAGATTTGATACCAGCAAAGTCTATCGACAAATCGACCATTATTTGTTTTCTCCCTCGATCGAGACAAGCTCTCTTGCAATCGCTTTGGCAGCGATCTTGCCATCTTGCACTGCCATCACAGTCGATGCCTCGCCAAAGCTGCGGACACAATCCCCTCCGGCATAGATTTTTTGATTGCCCGTGCGATTGGTGGCCGGGTCGACTGCGATATACCCCTTAGCTTGCTGCACCCCAAGCGGGGCCAAAATATCCATAAAGTCTTTGGGCTTATTTTGACCGATCGCCTTGATTACTCGATCGCAGGGCACAACAAACTCGGAGTCCGGCACCCTTACGGGGCTGCGTCTGCCGGAGGCGTCTGGTTGACCGAGATCCATACGCACGCACTTGAGCCCTTCGACCTGACCTCGGGCATTTTTGATCACTTCGATGGGCTGAGTGAGAAACATAAAGCTCACGCCCTCTTTGAGCGCAAACTGGTATTCAAAATAGTATGCAGGCATCTCGGCTTCGGAGCGCCTGTAGATCATAGTCACGCGTTCAGATCCTAGACGTCTAGCAATGGTGGCACAGTCAATCGCCGTATTGCCAGCACCGATGATACAGACACGCTGGCCCACATCGATCTTATCGAGCCTGTCTACTTTGGTCTCCTCAATAAAATCCAGTCCGTCCAGAACCCCCTCGGCGTCCTCGCCAGGGATCTCCATTTGAGGCACGCGCCCTAAACCGATAGAGACAAAGACAGCGTCAAACTCAGACATGATCTCATCAAAATCAATGTCTTTGCCTATCTCGACCCCGCATTTGACCTGTACGCCGAGGTCTTGGATCATCTTGACCTCCCGGAGACTGACCTCCACAGGCTCGCGAAAAACCACTATGCCATAAGTAGAAAGTCCACCGGCCCAGGTGCGCTTTTCAAAGACAGTGACATCAAAACCAGTTTTGGCGAGTTCTCCGGCGCAGGACAATCCTGCCGGACCAGCACCAATCACTGCAACTTTTTTGCCATTGGGCTTGCCTTTCTCAAAAAATCTTATCTCTCTCTCATTGGCATAGTCGGTCGCATATCTCTGCAATCTGCCGATGGCGATGGGCTTTTCTTCGCGCAAGACGCAAGAGCCCTCGCACAATACATCCACAGGACAGACCCGAGCACAGGTGGCACCCATGAGATTGGACTCGAGGATGGTGCGCGCCGATCCTTTGACATTGCCAGTGCCGATTTTTTTGATGAAAGTGGGGATGTCTATATGAGTGGGACACGCCACCATGCACGGTGCATCATAGCAGTAGAGGCAGCGGTTGGCCTCGGCTTCTGCTTCCCGCTGCGTCAGAGGCGGGTAGACTTCTTTAAATCTCTCCTCCAGCGACATTTCCCAGGCACGATACTTGACGGGCTTGAAATGCTCGGCCATATTGCTCCTAATATTTTGATTTTGGTTTAAGCGCAGCGATCAGAGCTCGACGAGAGCTTCGTAGGTTTCGGGTCTGCGGTCTCTAAAAAATTGCCATGTATGGCGGACTTCTTTTATTTGATCAAGGTCCAGATCGGCTACAAGCAATTCTTCTTCTTCGCGGCTCGCCTGAGCCACTATCTGCCCGCGCGGATCGCAAAAATAACTGGAGCCATAAAAGTGTCCTATGTTCCAGGGCTCCTCCGTACCTACGCGATTGATCGCTCCCACAAAATAACCGTTGGCAGCAGCGTGTGCTGGCTGCTCGAGCTTCCATAGATACTCGGAGAGCCCGGCGACCGTAGCAGACGGATTAAAGACGATTTCGGCACCATTGAGACCCAGTGCTCGCGCACCTTCGGGAAAATGCCTGTCGTAGCAGATGTAGACGCCTATGGTGGCATACCTGGTTTCAAAAACCGGATATCCCAAATTGCCTGGTCGAAAATAGAATTTTTCCCAGAAGCCGGGCGCTACGTGAGGAATATGGTTTTTGCGATATTTGCCGAGATATGTGCCATCGGCATCGATGACGGCAGCGCTGTTATAGTAGATGCCAGTCTGCTCTTTTTCGTAGATGGGTACGATCAAGACCATCTCATATTGCCGCGCAACCTCCTGCATCTTTTGGATGGTCGGACCATCAGGAATGGATTCTGCGGTGTCGTACCAGCATGTCTCTTGCTCGGCACAAAAATACGGACCATTAAAGATCTCTTGATAGCAAAGGATTTTGACGCCTTTCTCATGAGCTTGCTTGGTGTATTGCAGATGCTTGGCCAGCATTTTTTCTTTTATCTCGGTCAGCATCTTGGAGTCAGTACCACCCTTGGTGGCGACTACCTCGTTTTTGGTCTGGATCAAACCGCAGCGTACGATATTAGACATTGGCAGTCATCCTCTTGCTAGTTGCTTCCAGGGATTTTTTGAGTACTTTGAGCATGGTATCGGCATTGTCCCGAGTGATAGTCATGGGCGGCTTGATCCGCAAGGTATTGCCAAAAAGACCGCCCTTACCGATGATCACTCCATCGTCTTTAGACATCTCGACTATATTGGCGCATTGCTCCACCAGAGGTGTCTTGTGCTTGTCGGCCAATTCTACGCCTAGCATCAGCCCTTTGCCACGAACGTCACCAATGAGATCGGGAAAATCCTTTTGCATTTCTTTCAGGGCACTCATTATGTAATTGCCCTGCACATCAGCATTTTCCATCAAACGCTCTTCTTGGATGGTTTCTAATACAGCTAGACCAGTAGCGCTCGAGACTGGATTGCCACCAAAAGTATTGATCTGCTGTTTTGTCGAATGCTCGGCTATCTCGGGAGTCATCAGGCAAGCACCAATGGGCAGGCCGTTGGCCAGGCCTTTGGCCATGGTGATCAGGTCGGGAGTAACACCCCAGCTAGAGATACCAAACCAGTCCCTGCCAGTGCGACCGACACCAGTCTGGACTTCGTCTGCGATAAATAGTGCACCGTATTTTTCGAGGATCTTTTTTACTGCACCAAAGTATTCTTGTGGTGGCGTAATGGCACCACCAACGCCCTGTATCGGCTCAGCGATCATGACCGCAGGTTGGCCACTGGTCTGGGTTTGTATCACTCTTTCGACATCCTTGGCACACTCTAGAGAGCAGCTATCCGGAGTCTTTTTGAATGGGCAGCGATAGCAATAGGCATTGGCTGCATAAGCGACGCCGGCTGCTGGCATGGTTTTAGGACGCCAGTTGTAATTGGCGGTAAGAGTCGAGGCCAGATGCGACTCGCCATGATAGGAGTGCTCGAGAGCGATCACTTCGTGGCGGCCCGTTGCCAGGCGTGCAAAACGGATCGCAGCCTCATTGGCTTCTGTTCCCGAATTTGTGATGAAAGATTTGGAGATGGCTCCAGGTGCGATCTCGGCGAGCTTTTCAGCAAGGTCGACCATGGGTTGGGTCATAAAAATAGTAGAAGTATGCTGCAGAGTATTTAGCTGCTCCTGCGTACGCTGCGTCACCTTGGGGTGGCAATGACCGACGGAGACTGTGACGATGCCAGCAAACATGTCGAGGTATTCACGACCAGTCTCATCATAGAGATACTGTCCTTTGCCGCGGACAAAGTGCGGAGCATCCTTGTACATCTGCTTGACGCCAGGGACGATGTACTTGTCGCGTTTTTGCTTTAGCTCGTCGCGATTGAGCAGCTTGGCCATTACGCACCTCTCTTATGCAAAATAAAGATAAATTGACAAGCTCATTTCAATAAAAAAATGGAAATGAGCTCTCGCAGGATGCCGGGAAAGCCAAAAGCATAGTACTAATCCGCCATTTATACAGTCAATATCTCGTAATTAATGCTTGCTAATGCTAGGCTTCACCCAATCCAAATCCACCTCTTGTATACTCCTGAAACACTGCACCAGGTTTTGCGATTTGATTTTTTCGAGCCTTCAATACCTGATCTTCCTGCCCCTGGCCGTACTTGCCTATTGGCAAACCAGAGGCAGCGCACGCCTGTTTGTCGTGGTCGCGACCAGCTACATTTTTTATATGAGCTGGATCCCCGCCTACGGTGTTTTGCTCCTGGCATTCACCTTATTTAACTGGTTTTTGGGTAAGGGCATATCCAAAAGCCTAAATACTCAAAGGTCCATCGCCAAGGCTTATTTGATCTGCGGTCTACTCGTCAACGTTGGGGCGCTTTGCTACTACAAGTATGCCAATTTCTTCTTTGAAAACATCACAGCGCTGATCAATCAGGCTAGACATACACATCTGGATCCAATCGTCCTCAATGTGATGCTGCCTCTGGGCATCAGCTTTTTTGTTTTCGAGTTTGTGCACTACCTTGCCGATGTATACAAAGGCAAGAAGCCAGTGCAAAGCTTTCTCGAGTTTGCGGCCTTCGCAAGCTTTTTTCCCAGCCAAATTGCCGGCCCAATCAAGCGCTACGAAGATTTTGTCGCAAAATTGAGAGCTCCACAAAAGCTAGACAGGCCACTCTTTTACGAAGGCACCTCTTTGATCATGCAGGGCCTGTTTAAAAAGGCCGCTCTGGCAGATCCTATCGCTGCAATCATCAGTCGTCCCTTTTCCACTACCGACTTGCTTTCGGCTCCAGATGCCTGGCTGGCGGCCCTTGGTTTTGCCTTGCAAGTTTACTGCGATTTTTCGGGCTATACAGATATGGGACGTGGCTCAGCTCTTTTAATGGGCATACGTCTACCCGAAAATTTTGATCTACCATTCTTTTCTAAAGACCTCACCGAGTTTTGGCGCAAATGGCACATGTCTCTTGGTAGCTGGTTGCGAGACTATGTATACATACCGCTCGGTGGATCCCGCTCCGGGCGCTTCGGTCTCTGGCGCAATCTCATGATCACCATGATGGTATGCGGCTTTTGGCACGGGGCCAGCTGGCACTATCTCTTTTTCGGAGCGACTCAGGGTTTTGGCTTGATCGTCCATCGTGAGTACGAGATCTGGGCCAAGACCAATAGCCTGGCTCAAAGCAAGATCGCCGTCATCCTGGGCTCAGTTTTTACCTTTATCTTTGTGATCACCACTTATTCTTTGTTTAGAGCCCCCGACCTGGCAGGTGGTGCTTTGATCTGGCGATCCTTTATCAATTTTGCCAACCTCGATTGCACCATGGCAGAACCCTTGCTCAAATCAGGTGTACTCGTAATCGGAGCGACATATTTTATTTTTTGGCTGATTCTCAGCAACCTGAGAGAGCACTCGGGTTGGCTAGCCACTATATTTAGTGCCTACCAAAACCAATTGCGTATCGCTACCTGGGCCTCCGCCTGCATTCTAGTAATGGCTTCAAAGCCCATGGAAGCAGTCCCATTCGTTTATTTTCAATTTTAGTCCCGTCCGAGTATTGGATTGAGGTTTAAAGACAGATAGTGCAGGATTTAAAAGACCGCCCCATAGACACAGACCAATCCCTGGGATTGGATGCGTCGGAACGCGCAAGTAAATGGCCTGACCAGGGCAAAAAACAAGGCAATTTGTTTACGACAGTCTTGTCATACGTCTTGATAGGCGCAATTTTTATTTTTGCTACCGAATGCATACTCAATCTCGCTGGCCTTGGCGAAGAAGAAATCTTTAAGCTAGACCCCGACCTCGGCACCCGCCATATGACCAATAAAAAGGTCACCTGGCGCAAAGAAGGCTACGCTTGCTCTTATCTCAATCGTCTGGGCATGCGCGAAAAAGACGCCACCATAACCAAGCCTAGGGGCGTCTATCGCATTGCTTTGCTCGGAGACAGCCAGGTCGAATCCATACAAGTGAGGCTTGAGCAGTCATTTGGCCAGATACTGCAAAAAAAGCTTTCCAAGTCTTTGGGCCGGCCTGTAGAAGTCCTCAACTTTGGCGTATCTGGTTATTCGACAGTGCAAGAATACCTGCTCATGAAAACGGAAGTAATGCGATGGGCACCGGATATGGTGATCATTGGCTACGACGGCCGGGACATCTTTGAAAACTGGGCCACACCAGATCAGATGCTGTCCAATGTCCGTCCAATGGCTCTCAAATTGCCAGGTCAAGCCCTGGTGATCGACAAGACCTCTGTCACGTCCTGGCGCAAGTCCATGCGCGGCAGATATATGTGCCAGGCCGAATGGCTCAGGCAAAACAGCCGCATCTGGGGATTGGTTTGCCAAGCCGAGACCGAGCTGGGCTTTCACAACCCTGTCTACAAATGGATCGTCAATTATTTTACCGATCCAGGCAAATCGGCACGCCAACTGCACAAAGACCTATCGTCCGGGTTACTCCTGGCAGAATGCCAAAAGGCCGTGTCAAAACAACTGTCCGGCCTGATAAAAACAGATCAATCATCGAGCTTTAACGTTCAATACTACATCGATGATAAAAAACCGCAAGAAAAACTGGGTGGCTTGCCTGGCTCCTCAAAAGACCCGCTTGCCGCGGGCCAAAAGCTGCAACACGAGACAAAGCCTGCACCTGTGATCACTCAATCATCCAAAGTATTTGTCAAATTGCTGTCAGAGACGCTAGAAGCATTATTTGCCGATATGAACCAGATTGCTAAAGCCCATGATGCAAAACTAGTCATATTAGGCCTACCCAGCCGCGCTACTCTGGCGGCCCTGCCTAGCATGTCGGGCTACGAGCAGGGCTTGGATCACAAAGGCGAATTGGCTTTAGTCGAGAATCAGGCCAAAAAGCTCGGCTTGCCTTACATAGATGCACAAGCAGCCGCAGAAAAATACAGTGAAAAAGAGCAGCTCGCTCTTTTCTACTCGGCCCACCTGACTCCCAAGGGCCAGCAATATTTGGCCGATCAACTCTATTTGCCGATAAGAGATTTGATACAACAAGACCAATCTAAGTAAATTGCAATCTATACAATGCCTTGACGGATCGACCAAGGCATTGATAGGATGACTGGCGTTGGTTGACGCGTCCGTAGCTCAGCCGGTAGAGCACTCGGCTTTTAACCGATTGGTCGTGCGTTCGAGTCGCACCGGACGCAAGTTTTTTAATCTCGTAGTTTAAACAGATTAAGCAAGGGCTCGCTCGTCGAGCCCTTTTTACTCAGCACCACATTTAGTGCATTGAGGATCCCATCTAATGACGGCCAACGATCAAGCCCAACAAGACAAAAGGCATGAAAGAGAGCTGCACAAAAAGGGCATCTATGTCTTTCCCCTCATTTTTGGCATCTTCTTTGCCTTTGGTGGACTGGTTTTTCCAGGCTGGCTATGGTCTGTCAACACCCCAGGCCCGATCGATCCTCTTAGTTTGCGGATGGTCAAGATCATAGGTGGTATCGGAGTGGCCCTGATAATATTTTCGGGGCCAGCCTATCTCTGGTACAGGACCAGACCTACCACGGAAAGTTGAATCTCACAAACATGGGCATCGAATTGGCGCGTAGTCCTTGACGAAAATCAACTACACCGACTTGCACACCACGGTCATCAAAACTAGCAGGATAGAGATACAGCGAAGCAGAAAACTGCTCTACCGACCCCCTGTTGGTCAGACCTTCTGCCAGGCTAAAAACAACTTCGAGGCCACGTGGAGACTTGACTGGCTCATCGAGTTCAAAATACTTTTCAAGCAGGATATCTTCGCCATAGGGCGGTGGCTCTTCGGTGTCCACGGGTAGTGTATGCGTGGTCCATTGCCAGAGCACGGCGTCAGACCCTGATTTTTTTAGGGTGACATTGAGCCTTGGAAACCAATCGTCATCGCAGAGAGATTCGCGATAGACTGACAGCCTGCCTCTAGTCAGAGTCGGGCGGTCTATCAATAATTGGCGGCCCTGTGCGTCGATCTCTTCCATTTAAGATTTCCTTTGCTAACTTTAGATCCTTTGCTACCTTTAGAACAGAATAACACCAAGAGACATTCTATAATTTGTTGCTATGGCTGAGCGACTACTAAGATTTCCACAAGCATTTTCTATGGGCGGCATTTATTGCGCCCCGCGGGAGCAGCCCAATACCTGGGAGCTCTTGAGTACCGCTCAGGGATTGATAGTCAATCCCCAAAACCAACCGATCCACTGGGAGTGGATCGAAGATGCCTGTGGGGATGTGGTCCTCGAAAAATTTGAAGAGCGCAAATACAGACTCAAGGTCAGCTCCAGCGCCGCCAGTTCTCTAGCGGCTCTAGAAAACCTCCCCGCTGATACCTTTTCGGTATTGGATCTCAGCCGGACACAGATAGCCGATTTGGGTCTGACGCACATAGGACACTTCAATACTCTCAAAGTCGTTGAATTGGCATATACCCCTATAACAGACGCAGCTCTGGGCTTTGTCTCTCGGCTCGACCAGATAGAATCCCTCGGCCTCACTGCCACGGCAATTTCATCGGATGGCCTGGCGCACTTGTCGACCATGCAAGATCTAAAAGAACTCTGGCTCAATGGTACCGATATCGACGATCTGGGCCTCGAGCATCTGGTCGGTCTGAGCGAACTAAAATTGTTAGGCCTATCGGGCACCAAGGTCACCGATGAAGGCATATTGCAACTCCAGGGCCTTCAAAATCTACTCAGGCTCTACCTCTTTAACACCTCAGTCACAGAGGCAGGTATAGCCCGGCTTAGGCAACAACTGCCGTCCGTACGCATAAAGTGGAAGCGCAGCTCCCCAAAGCGTCCCGAATTTACCCTGGCCGATCTAGTGGACCTTTCTTTAGATCTCCCTCGCGAAGAACTCCAGTTATTAGATCAGGCTGGCGACACCCCCCCCATGACCGAACAGGATTTTTGGGATGTCATCGATCTGCTCAATTGGGACGAAGAAGGCAATGACGATGCCGTCATCGAACCTGCCATAGCGTTTTTAAGCGAGGGACATCCGCGCAATATAGTAGCCTTCCAAGAAATGCTCGCACAGATGCTGTATCAACTCGATGGCGAGGTTTTTGCTGCCGAGATCGGCAAAGATGCATTTGTGCCATCGCAACAAAAAAATGCCATCGATGGCAACCAGCAATTTAGCCAGGACTGGTTTTTTGCTGCACGTTGCTGTGCCGTAGCCAATGGCGAACAGCTATATAAAGAGATCCTCGCTGATCCTAAAAACATGCCCAAGGATCTGGGTTTTGCAGCTCTAGACTTGATTGCACCGCGCGCTTACCGCAAAGCAACCGGCAAGACCCTGACCAACCTAACACAAAAGAGCTCGGCGACATTTGCCAATCGCAAAGCATGGCCGCACCTCGAAAGACAATAGCACTAGTAGCACTACATATGGTGCCAAGCCTTGCAAGATGCCATTGATCATAAAGCCATAATCGACCATCTATCTCGCGATAAAAAGCTAAAGAGATTGATGGAGAACGTCGGGCCATTCAAACTCGACATCGATCCTCTACAGGATAGCTACCAGGCTCTCGCTCGCTCGATCTTGCATCAGCAGATAACAGGCAAAGCCGCTCAGGCCATCATGCTCAAAGCTTTGAAAGCATTTGCAGACAGGGATCCAAAGCGTGATCGCACAGGACTGGGATTTGCCCATGCCGACGAAGTATTGGCAGTCGACATAGATTTTTTGCGCACCTGCGGTCTTTCTAGAAATAAAGCACTTGCTATTAAAGACCTGGCCCAAAAGCAGCTTGATGGCGAGATCCCCTCGGTCGAGGATCTGCAAGAAATGGATGATGAGAAAATCATAGAGATCCTGACCAGGGTAAGGGGGATCGGAGCATGGACTGTGCACATGTTGCTGATATTTAGGTTAGGCAGACTGGACATATTGCCTTACTCGGATTATGGCGTGCGCAAGGGGTATGAGGTCACCTATGGCAAGATGCCGAGTGAAAAAGAGCTATGCAAACTAGCCGAAAAGTGGAGGCCTTATCGCAGCATCGCTTCATGGTATATGTGGAGAGCTCTCGAGCAAATTAAAGTAAAATACTAGGCAATGCCTCCCAAAATGATCAGATCAATTACTGCCTGCCTTTTAGCCTCCCTGTCTTTTGTGACCTGGACCCCCGTGTGCTGCGCCCAAGATGGCTATGGCGGAGCGGACGATGACCTTGATGCAGGCGGACGCAACAGTTCCAGCAATATTTCCAATAGGCCCTCCCGCATCATAGTGCCGGCTTTTGTTACCTACTGGTCGCATGATGCTTTAGGCTACCATCCTTCGATCTGCATGACCCTGGAAAACAAGTCGAGCACCAATCTTGTCGGTGAGCCGATCCAGTTGCAAGCACAGTTTCGCGTCATCGCCGAAGGTATACTCTCGATCGCGCGCTGGCAGACGAGCTTTGATAGCATCGGCGGCAAGGAGCAAATAAATACAGAAGCCCACTCAAAGCGAGCATTTGAGCTGCCTCTCGACCGCGAGTCATGGCCTCTAGTCGAATGCAAGATCGTCGCCAAGATCGGGCGAGGCGACAGAGCCGAAGCGGAGACCCTGCTAATTACTCGCATCGACAGTGCGGCCATGTCCGAGGACGATGCCAGATCGCAACTAAATATGGTGCTTGGTCGCAAGCGTCTTGCCGAAGCCAAATCAGCCCAAGCCCGCAAACTCGCAGGTCCATTTCTCTCAAAAAAAACCAGTCCAACCAGCGCCCGCGGTGCCATCAACAATCCTGCATCGGCACCGGTACAGGCGGCCCCTCCTCCTCCCAAAATACCCGAAAAACCAATGTCCGCAGTCGCTAAAAGTCTGCCCGGCTTCGGCCCGCCCGAAAAACCGCAAGCACACCCTGCTAATCAAGCGGCAGCTACTGAAGACAAACTGGCTCAATTTGCTAAGTCTAGTGATCGCCCAGGCCTGGGGGACGATTTTTATCTCTTCGAAAAATCCTATAGTATGCCCCAGGCGACAGATCTCAAGGATCCAGGCTGGGTATGGGCATCCTATCGACCTCGTTCAATGCAAGACATACAGATTTTTGCAGGCTCCAAAGGACGCACAGGCAAAGCCGATGTTGTAGTGGCGATCGTACCTATCGCTAGCGACAAAACTCTCGACGATCTGGTCCTGGGCAATGCGGCCAAATCGCTTTCCGGCAAATTTAAAAACGAAAAAACCTCGCCGCTGGAACATTCAGTGCGCTATACCTCAGGAGGCCGAGTCGAATTACTCAATCTATCGGCTCAATCTTATCGTGCGACATTTTTTAAGGCTGTGGTCAACGGCCAATCCAGCCAGGTTGTGGCAGTCAGTCGCATTCCCGGCTCTCTCAGCGAATTGCTCAAAGATGCAGGACGCAAGACCGATCTAGTATCAGTTCTGTCCGGCGGCTTGGGAGATGGACAAGGGCAAAGCCAATATCTAGATGGAGATGATAGATCACAACGAGCGCCATCCAGGCAAATGGACGACGGACGAGCCCGCGTGCCCTCTAGACCGGCTCGCCCCGAAGACTGGGACGTCGACTGAATAATAAACAATTAAACCGGGAGAGCGCTTATGCAGTAGCTATTTATAGACTTGCTACTATAATCATTTGCAGTCTTGGCAAGTAGCTTTTACCTAAGGAATGCGCAATGGGCACACAGACACCAACACGTCCGGTCGCAAGTCAATCCCAAACCAATCTCGAGCCTAATACTCAATACAAGCAAACCAGACAAAGCAAATTGCATTCTATCTTTGACACCATACCGATCCCGCTCGTACTCTTTCTTGCCAAACCCTACCTTGCTGGCGAGACAGCCCAAGACGCGCTGGAGCTGGCACAAAAGCTCTTCCGCGAAGAACAATTTTCTTCCACTCTGGACATCCTGGGCGAGGACGCACATAACGACGCTGATTGCGATGCCTCCGTCGATCAATACAAGCGTCTAATCGATCTGATCTCGCGCAATCCCCTTCCAGTCAAAGAAGTACGCAAGCAACCGACAGTTTCTTTTAAACCTTCTATGTTTTGCACTCGCGCACCAGAAGCCGGTCAATACCGAGGCGCCGAATTAGACAAGGCCTTCAATAGGATCGAGAGCATCGTCGATTTTGCCAGCGCTCGCAATGTCAATGTCACACTCGAAGCCGAAGACCATCGCTGGACGGATTTTCATCTAGAGACCTATTTTGCCTTGATCGAGGGCGGATATCGCAATTTTGGCACTGTCCTGCAAACAAGGATGTTTCGTACCGAATCCGATATCAAACGTTTTGACGAACGCATGCGCACCAGGCTGGTGCTAGGCATATACAACGAACCAGCAGATATTGCGCTCACCGACAAGGCCCTGATGAAGGAGCAATTGATCAAGCTCTCAGCAAAATTGCTCGAGCGAGGCACGTATGTAGAAGTAGCAAGCCATGACACTGGATGCATAGACAAGTTTTTGCAACAAGTGGTATTGCCCAACAATATATCTACAAAGCAGTTTGAGACTCAATACTTGCATGGCGTGCCACGCAAGCGCTATCAAAAGACCTTGATCAATGGCACCAGGCTTGCGCAGCTGCAGCACGCGCAAAAAACAGCCAGCCAAGGCGTGCTTGTGCGCATGTATCTGCCTTTTGGCGAAGGTCGCGTTGCTGGAGCATATTGCAGACGCCGCCTTAAAGAAAACCCCAATATGGCCATATACGGCATCAAAAATCTGCTTGGCTTGGACGCCTGAGATCAGGCTCCTGCTTGCTCTCGAGCGTGATAGCTGGAGCGGACAAGCGGTCCCGAAAAGATATTGCGAAACTCCAGTTGCTTGCCTGCAATTTCAAATAGCTTGAAGCTCACAGGAGTTACATATCTGTCCACAGGCAGATGCCTGGGAGTCGGTTGCATGTATTGTCCTATGGTGACCAGGTCCACATTATGCGCTTTGAGATCATGCAAGACCTGCATGACCTCCTCATCTTGCTCGCCTAGACCGACCATGAGTCCAGACTTGGTCGTAAAACCTCTATCCTTTGCTTTTTGCAAGAGCTCTAGAGATCTTTGATATTTCCCCTGAGGACGGACTGTACGATAAAGCCGCGGCACAGTCTCGATATTGTGATTGAGAACATCGGGGCGTGCATCGAGCACGATATCAAGATTTTTCCATTCACCCATAAAATCAGGTATCAGGACCTCTATCTCTGCCGACGGATTTTTTTCTCTTACTTGCCTGATAGTCTCGGCCCACACTCCTGCACCACCGTCAGCAAGCTCGTCTCGATTGACCGAAGTAATTACCACATACTTTAGACCTAGCTTATTTATAGCATCGGCAACACGCCTGGGCTCATCGAGATCGAGCTCTGTTGGCCGTCCTGTGATGACATTGCAAAAGCCGCAGCTGCGTGTGCAGATATTGCCGAGGATCATAAAAGTAGCAGTACCGGTGGACCAACATTCGCCACGATTGGGACAGGCGGCCGATTCGCAGACGGTGTGCAGGTCATTGCGATCCACGATATCCTTCATGTCCCAATAGGCTTGCCCTGTGGGTAGCTTGACCTTGAGCCATTCCGGCTTGTTTTTCTTTTCTGTTTGGATGACGTTTTTCACAATTGATTCAGCTTTGTTTTATGGCAGCCTTACTTCATATATGACATACTTTCCCTTGTCTGTAACGGATCGTCAAGGAGAAGAAGTTAAGCCGAGGCGGCGCAGAATACAATTTTGCCCGATGCTTGGCGAGACCTTTTTAAACTAAAACATGCCTAGAAAACCAATCGAGCTGCCAAAAATCGAATCGCTCTCCATCCTGGATGAGGACGGCAATGTAGACAAGGCCCTCGAGCCAAAGATCGACAAGGATACGCTCAAGACGATGCTGCGCTATATGCTGCTCGCTCGTCGCACCGATGAACGCATGCTCTTGATGCAAAGACAAGGCCGTTGCGGCACCTTCCCCCAATCCAGCGGTCACGAAGCCATCTCCATGGGCTCCGCAATCCACCTTCAGAAAGAAGATTGGCATATCCCCGCCTACCGCGAATTGGCCGGTTTGTTGTATCGCGGCTGGACCATCGAACACACTCTGCTTTATTGGAATGGCTTCGAAGAAGGCGCCAGACCACCCGAGGGCGTCAATGACCTGCCTGTTTGCGTACCGATCGCCAGCCAGCTCCTGCATGCTGCAGGTATCGGTATGGGTATGCGGATAAAGGACCAAAACAACATCGTCATGACCTATTTTGGCGATGGAGCTTCGAGCGAAGGCGACTGTCATGAGGCGCTCAACTTTGCAGCCGTGTACCAGGCCCCAGTAGTCTTTGTCTGCCTCAACAACCAATACGCTATTTCTGTGCCTCTGGCCAAGCAGATGAAGAACGAGACCATCGCCCAACGTGCAATTGCTTATGGCATGCCCGGTATCCGTGTAGATGGCAATGACGTACTAGCTGTCTACGTCGCGACCCAAGAAGCTATCGCCCGAGCCAAAGCAGGCGAGGGACCGACCTTGATCGAAGGACTCACCTATCGCTTCACTCCGCACACCACTGCGGATGATCCCAAGCGCTATCGTTCCGAAGAAGAATGCAATACCTGGGCAAAACGAGAGCCCATCGCACGCTACAAAAAATATCTGATTGCCAAAGGAGTGATGACGCAAGCAGACATCGACTCTATGGAAGCCGAGATCGATGCCGAGATCAAGCAATCAGTGACAAAAACCGAGACACTGATGCAGAGCGCCGAACTCTCCAATCCGCTGAGCATGTTTGATTATCTATACAATGACATGCCTCCTTATCTCAACGAGCAGCGCGAAGAACTGAAGGCCGAACTGGAAAAATCCAAGAAAGGCAATAAATCAGAAGGCCAGGCCGCAGCCGGCCATCATTAAAGGAAAAGCAAATGCCCAGCATAAATATGGCAAAAGCCATCAACTTAGCTCTATTTGAAGCCATGGATCGCGACCCCTCTGTCGTGGTCATGGGCGAAGACGTCGGACCTGACGAAGGCGTGTTTCGCATAACCGAAGGTCTGCACAAAAAATTTGGCGACAAGCGCGTCATTGATACCCCTTTGGCAGAGTCTGGCATCGTCGGCTCGGCCATCGGCATGGCCATTTATGGCCTCAAGCCTGTATGCGAGATCCAATTTTCTGGCTTTGACTATTATGCCTTTCACCAGCTCGAATGCCACGCCTCGCGTTTTCGCAATCGCACCAGAGGTAGGGTCAATGTCCCACTCGTGATGCGTGCACCTTATGGTGGTGGCATCCGTGCTCTCGAGCACCATTCGGAAAGTCGCGAAGCTATATATGCACACACTCCTGGTCTCAAGGTGGTCATTCCTAGTGGACCTCGCAATGCTCGGGCTCTTTTGCACAGCTCGATCCAGGATCCCGATCCGGTGATCTACTACGAACCCAAAGCACTCTACAGACTCTTTAAAGAAGACGTCCCCGAAAAGATGGAGACTCTTCCGATCGGTCAGGCTCAAGTAGTACAAAAAGGGTCCGAACTCACCATAGTTTCTTATGGTGCCTCTTTGAGAGCATGTCTGGAAGCGGCAGAAATGTTGCAAGAAGAGGACGGTGTCAAACCCGAGATCATAGATCTTTTGACGGTATCTCCATTGGACGCAACACTTGTCGTTGAGTCAGTCAAAAATACCGGACGCGTAATGGTCGTGCACGAAGGTCCCCGTACTTGCGGACTCGGCGCAGAAGTGGTGGCACGCATCAACGAAGCAGCCCTGCTCTATCTCGAAGCACCGATCAAACGAGTCACTGGTTTCGACACACCGATTCCGTATTTTTCCAAAGAGCGCTTTTACATTCCGGATGCCGATCGCATTCTCAATGCAGCCAGAGAAGTACTGAGTTTCTAAATCAAAAAGGGTTAGCAATGGCAGTTGATTTCAAGTTGCCCGATCTGGGCGAAGGCATCCACGAAGCCGAGATCATCTCGGTCAAAGTAAAAGAAGGCGACACGGTCAAAGAAGACCAGCCTATTTTTGAAGTGGAGACAGACAAGGCCGTGGTGGAGATACCTTCTCCCCACGCAGGCACCATAGCCAAAATCATGGTCAAGCAAGGAGAGATGGTCACCGTAGGTAGTGTCATGATCTCATATGACCTGGCTGGCCAGGGTAATAGTGCTGGAGCTGACAATGCATCCAAAACTGGATCGACGACTCAGGCCAAAACCCAACCCCAAATTGAGCACAAAGTCCAACCATCCAATAGCAAACAGCAAGTCGCCGCTGGCTCATCCAGACCAGCCACCAATATCGATCGCAACAGACCAGTGCCTTGTGCACCTGCCATCCGCAAACTAGCTCGCGAGCTTGGCGTCGATCTCTACGAGGTCTCGGCTTCTGGCAAGGCCGGCAGAGTAATGCGCGAAGACGTCATGGCTTATGCTCAAGGCTCGCTCGAGTCCAAAATGCATACTCAAACCACCGACGATCACATCCAAAAATCAGCTCGTCATCCCGAAGTCACGCAATCGACTTCTATACAGGACAAGTTTGGCGGCAGCGACAAAAACGAAAAGGGCGGCCCCTTATATGGAGGCGCAGCAAATACCGCAAATGGTGCCCGCACCAATGTCGTAGAATATCCCGATTTTGCAAAATACGGCAAGGTTGAGCGCATACCTCTCAAATCGATCCGCCGCAAGATTGCTCTCAACATGACTCAAGCCTGGCAGCATATTCCTCACGTCACGACCTTCGATGAAGCCGATGTGACCGAATTATCTGCACTAATTTCGCGTAATGAGCAGGATTTTGCCAAAAGAGCAAATGACCCAAGAGTCCGACCGACCCTGACTGTCATTGCCATCAAGGCCATTGCCTCGGCACTCAAGCTTTATCCCCAATTTAACTCGAGTCTCGACGAAAACACCGGCGAAATCGTCATCAAGCACTATTACAATATTGGCGTGGCGGTCGCCACAGAACGTGGATTGATCGTGCCTGTAATCAAAGATGCCGATCAAAAAAGCTTTTTCGAAATCGCGCAAGAATTGGCCGACATCTCAGCCAAGACTCGTGCTGGTAAGGTCGAACTAGAAAGATTGCAGGGCGGCACCTTTACCCTGACAAATATTGGTGCCATTGGTGGCACCAGTATGGCCCCAATGGTCAATTTTCCCGAATGTGCCATTTTTGGCATGGCACGTGGCGCTCAAAAGCCGGTGGTGCGTAATGGCAATATCGAAATCGGCACCATCTTGCCGGTTGCTATGTCATTTGATCACCGCCTCGCAGATGGTGCAGAAGCAGCGTATTTTGTCCAACACGTGGTCAAATTGCTGCAAGACCCTTTCAAATTTATTCTTCAATAAAAGCCATCCTCAAATAATGACCACATAAGGAGCAATCATGGTAGTCGGCGAAATGGTGCAAGAAGTTGACCTCGTGGTCCTTGGAGCAGGCCCTGGCGGCTATACAGCAGCGTTGCGGGCAGCCGAGCTCGGCATCAAGACTCTTTTAGTGGATGCGCAAGCAAAGCCAGGCGGAGTCTGCCTGCACATGGGTTGTATACCAAGCAAAGCCCTCTTACATAGTGCCGAGGTCATGACAGAAGCACGTCATGCCGAAAAGATCGGTATCAAATTTGGCAAACCAGAGATCGATCTGGCTGCTCTCAAGACATGGAAAGCAGGAGTGATAGATAAACTAGCCTCCGGCATCGTCGGTATGTGCAAATCAGCTGGCGTAGACATCCTGCATGGCAAGGCTACTTTCAATGATTCACGCAGCCTGCGCGTCGATTGTCCAGGAGAGAGTGCAGTCAGAGTCAAGTTTAAACACTGCATCCTGGCCACAGGCTCCAGTCCGACAAAGTTGGACAAATTGTTTGAAAACGCCGAAGCCATGCAATCAGACAGGGTACTCGACTCCACATCCGCCCTCGCGCTAAATGACATACCAGAGCAATTACTCGTCCTTGGCGGTGGTTATATCGGTCTCGAATTAGGAACTGTGTATGCTTCGCTCGGCTCCAAGGTAACAGTGATCGAAATGACCGATGGCCTATTGCCTGGGGCCGATCGTGATCTTGTAAAACCACTTGCCACCAGGCTTGGTGAAACTTTTGCGGCCATCCACCTCAACACCAGGGTGACCGGCATAAAAGTCACCAATGACGGTATCGAAGCAATGATCGAGGCCAACGCAGGATCCGACAAAAAGGATCTGCCGGCCTCCCTCAAATTTGACAAAGTTCTGGTCGCCGTAGGACGCCGTCCAAATTCGACAGGGATCGGCCTGGAAAATACTCAAGTCGAGATCGACCAACATGGATTTGTAGTGATCGACGACCAATGCAAGACCGCCGACAAGCGTATCTTGGCGATCGGCGATGTGTCCGGACAACCAATGCTCGCCCACAGAGCCATAAGGCAAGGATTTGTAGCCGCTGAGGTCATCGCTGGTTTGGATTCGCATTTTGACAACCGAGTAGTACCGGCCGTGGTGTTTACGCAACCAGAGATTGCCTGGGCAGGCCTCACCGAAACAGAGGCTAAAGCAAAAGATATCAAGGTACAGGCCGCAAAATTTCCCTGGTCTGCTAGTGGCAGAGCAATGACCATAGCCGACACCAATGGCACTACCAAGGTGCTGTATGATCCCGAGTCCGGTGCCGTATTGGGCGTCGGCATTGCTGGCCCGAGAGCCGGCGATCTGATCTCAGAAGCTGTAGTGGCCATTGAGATGGGAGCTCACCTTGACGATCTCGCTCTGAGTATCCATCCGCACCCGACATTATCAGAAACTATAAACGAAGCCGCCCTCACTGGATTGGCTCGAATGGAACGCAACCGAAATAGTAAAGCGGCTGATAAACAAGCCTCTCATTAGCATTTGGGCAGTTATGCTTTAGATATATATACATATTTGCGCTTAGGGCTGCGATAATCGGGGCATAACCCAAAGGGTTTGTCTGCGTTTAAGAAAGAGGTCGCAATGCCTGAAGGAAATGCTCAAGGTGCAAAGTCAGAAGGCTTTGGATCTGCCGCAAACTTAATGATCGAAGCACTCGAGAAGGCCAGCCAGGAGCTGGAAAGAACGGTAAAACATTCACTCGAGCAGTTGCAGCATTATTCCGAAGGCGTAGACAAAAATTTTGCTTTGCAACTCGAAAGAGTCACCCAGCAGAGCAATTATCTGGTCGATCTATGCGGCAACGAACTAGAAGCCAAAAGAGATGAGACTCTAGATGCCATATCAGCGCTAGAGACGCAAGAACTTGACCGTCTGACGGCCAGAGCCGCCGAGGTGAGGTCGCAATGTGCCCAGACCTTAGAAGCAGCGCGCATCAATCTCGAAAAGATTATGCAATCGCAAATAGTCGAACTGGTAGAGGCCGTCACTAGCCCTGGCAACGAACTATACGAAATGAGCCGCAATAAGGTCGAGCACCTCGAAACTTATGCCGAAAGTGCCAAAGCGGACATAGACAGCAGCGCCAACAATTTTGAGGACACCATGTCCTTTAGAGCACGCGAAATAGAAGATCAGGCTCAAAGTCTGATCGAGAGCAAAAAAGGAGAAGTCGAGTCGACACTGGCACTCTGCTCCAGCCAGTTTGACCAAAAAATCGCTTCGGTCGAGACTGACCTCTCTAAAATAGTAGACAAGGCCTGCCTCGATCTCAAAGAACTAATCGATCGCGGAGTCGCCAATCTTAGCGATAGCCATGCGACCAATCAACAAGTAATTAGCGAACACCTCGATCATTTCAAAGACAAATTGTTAGCCGTCAAGGACAAATTTGGCAAAGAGACGCGCGAACAAGACCTCAATTACCTCAGGTCATGTTCTGATTCGATCGAGCGCAAGCTCTCCTCTTCTCAAGAAGAAATCAATCGTATTGCAGAGTCTGCCCGCAAGCGTATGACAGTAAACCAAAAAATGCTAAACAACTCGCTGCGCCGACTCGAAAAAAGCCTCTCAGAAGAAGTCGATAAGCTACTCATGCGATTTGAGGGCGCTCTTTCTCAAGAAGCCCGCATCAATCTCATTGCCCTTGCAGGCAGGAGTGGCAGTAATAATAACGATGCCATCGAAAAACTAAACCAGCGTCTGCGTAACCACGGCTCCGAAGTAGTAAAGACATTTAAACGTCAGGTCGAACAAACAGAGCAAGATTTTGCGCGTTCTTCGCAGGGTAATAGCGAGCGCATAGAAAGCATAAGGCAGTCTGCAGTAGATGCTCTCGAAAAACAAGTACGTGTCATGAGAACAGACCTAGAACGGATCACTCGCAACTTTCATAACGAACTTGCAGAGCTCAATCTAAAAGTACCGATCATCGAAGAATCGGGTAGGGCTGCAGCACTATCTGTAATGGCATATCGCTCGGCCATGCTATCACTCGAAAACGATTGATTAACATATAAAGGGATCGCAAATGACATTTTCTGGCAAAAAACTGCAAGACATCTATGACTCCGGATCGGCTAGATTGAGCCAGCTCGAAGAGCACTCGATGAATACGCTACAAGAAAAATCCCGCTTGCATACATCGCAGAGGCAGGAGTCCGAGCAACAATCAAAAATGGAAGTAGCCGCTAAGGCTGCATATGTAGAAGAAGAGATCAAAAAACAAGCCAAAGAAGCGAGCAATCGCATCAAAGAGGCTGTGCAAGGCGAAAGCGAAGCAACAAAAAAATATCTCGAGCAGATTCTCGAGAGGCTGAGCATCTTCAATATCGACCTGCAAAAAGCTTTGATATCACTAAACGAGATCTACGAATCCAATTCGGACGACAATTTTATGCGTGCCTCCGATCAATATTCGAGCACAGCCGAAGGCATGGCCGTAGAGATCGAGACCCAACACTATTCCAGCGGTCAACACCTGCGCTCGCAGGCAGGATTTTTTCTCAATTCGATCCAACAAAAGCTCGATCACAGTCTCTGGGAATGCCGCGGCAGCGAAAAGCAATCCAACAGTCTACTCTTTCGCAACTATATGCAAAAAGCCAATACCATCGAAAGCCATTTTGCCAATCTGATGCAAAGGCTCAATACAGAGTTTCAAACTGAGTTTGCCAGACTTGAGTCAACTGCTACTGCGGCCATAGACGAAGACAATCTCAACCAATTGACCGAAGATTTTCAAAACAAAATCGATGCCATTTTGCAAGGCATCGAAAAGGAGATCAACAACACATTTGCACAATCTGCCGAAAACATTCAGAAAAACCTACAGGGCAAGTTTGAAGGACTTGCAGAGCAAATCAAAGATCTTGGCGAAGAAACCGGCCGCGAACTAAAACACGAATCAGCCGAAATTATCGCCAGATTGCAGCAGGCCTCAAGCAATAGCAATCAAGCCTTGAGTAAAAAACTGGATGACGCCAGACAAAAAATGGAAGATGGCTTAAAAGACTTTGCTGAAAGGATGCAGGCAAAAGTAGATAATTCGGCTACGGTAAAAAAGGACCTCGAAGAAGCCAAAGCCAAAGTAATAGAAGAAATCAGACAAGAGCTCGTCGATATCAGAACAGGATTTGAAGGCAGACTTGAATCGCTGATGCAAGAAGCATTTAAATCTCTCGACCAGATCGGCACCGATGTCGATACCGAACTAAACGAGACATTCAAGCGTTCTCTGACCAAGATAAACGGCGATGCCGGCGCTGCGCGCAATGAGATTGACGAAGCAACTGCAAAGCTCCTGGCCCTGATAAAAGAACAAAAAGACGGCGCCCTGGCCGAAATAGCCAGAGCCGCCGGTGAAAGTCGCTAAACCAACATAGTAAAAGATAGAGAAAAACATGAACTCCATGCTCAGACAACATCACCTCCGCCTGGCCGAACTCAAGGCTTACTTGCGTATTTTCGAGCGCAACAAGCCAATATCGCCTGCAGAGTGGTCAGCACAAGAAAGCCTCCTCTTTGAGGCCGGGCATTTGTTATTTTGTCTAGAACCTGTTGCAGCTCCTGCTGGCTTATCCAGTTTTTCTAAACGTGGCGAAGATCAAGGCGAAAGCTATCGTGTCAAGGATCTATGCGTAGTAATCAGCAAAGACGACGGCAAATGCACGGTTATCAATATCACCGCCTCCGCCTATGAGATGCGGGTACTCGATAGCCTCATGCTCGAGAAAGCCAGTAAAGCGATCCTGGACGGTCGAGACTTTAACTATCTCGCCGCTCGACCTATCCAGCGCCTTGATGGAGCACAAGAAAAAGCGCTCTACCAGGTAGGTGCCAAATATGCTCAAGGTGGTTCACGGCGCAGTCTCACCGTGGATGGCTCTCCTCTCGAAGAACCGACTCAGGCATTGTTAGCCCAGTTGGGCGCCCGATTGGTTCCCCCGCAAAATAAGCAGGTAATCGAAATCGGCTCGATCTGCCACATGATCTTTACTCCCGAAAGCCGCCAGGAGGACAAGAACAAGTCTCTCCTGAAAGCTACATTTACCCCGATCAAAACAGAAGAATTGGCTCTCGGCCGCCCTCTACAAGAAACAGAATCAAGAGCTGCCCAGCCAGAGCCGACTATCGAGCACGCTCCATCAGCTTTGGGACAACAGCCTATGTCCTTTACCCAGGCTCCTGAGCCAGCCCCAGAGCCAAAACCAATGGCATTCACTCAGATCCAAGAACCATTGGCTCCTACCGAATACAAATCCGATACCGCTGTACCGGCTCCAAAACCTAGTCCTTTTGCCCTTCCCAACGGACCGATGTCCTTTGCTCAACCCCAGTCGAGTGACCAACAGGACATCATGGCCTTCAATCAACCACCAGAGTCCAGCGTACAACCCTGGGATCTCGACCATGTTCCTGGTTCTGGCGGTACAGGAGTAGCCTTTGATCGCGTGCCTGTGCCAGAAGACGCCATCCAGGCCGCATCTTTCGATCTGGTCAATAGCAATAATGATCTGCCTGCATTCGAGACTATTGCAATGCCTTCTCAGTTCGATCAATTGTCGAGCATTCAGGCCAATCAGCAAGCGCTACCAGATTTGCCAAATCTTTTTATGGCTCCGACTCAAGCTCCGGCTCAAGCCCCGGTTTCGGCTCAAGCCCCGGTTTCGGCTCAAGCACCAGATCCAGCTAGCCAATCGACACAACAAGAACAAGCAAGAGCAGCAGCTGATTGGTTTGTTTTGTCACACGAAGCTCACCCAGTCTCCGTCGAACAAAATAATTTTCAAACAGCAGAGCCAGAACAAAAAAAAGAAGATTTTTCCGCTCAATTTTTCCAAGATCTTGCCCAGGGTCATGCGGGTGAGGCAGCTCAAACATATGCTGAAAGTGAATTTGCTCGAGAAAAGGAAATCAAAGATCAATTTGAAGCAGGCAAAGAGCAACGCTTGCGTCAGTACTTTGGCGACGAGCATTTTGAGTCTTTTGTACAGGACCAGCCTATAGCAAGCAATCACTCTGCCTCCTACGAGCCGGTGCAGCCAGCACCTCTACCCCAAGAGCCCGATTTTGATTCGGACATATTTGCAGATGCTGGTCGCAGTTCGATCGAGATCAATCCCGAAGCCAAACCACCTGAGCCTCAAGCCACAGTTGATCCATTGCCATTATCTCCAGAGCCACAGCTGGACGGTGCAGCCTTTGCACAGGCCTGGGCCGAAGCGGCCCAAGAAACTGCTCAGTCAGACTCGATAGACTCAAGCACTCAAGACACAACCTTTGCTCCTTCTGACGAATGGATGAAGGCCGTTCAAGAGTCATTTAGCCAGACAGAACATGATCAGTCACAACAAGAGGCTCAACCCGAAGAAAGCCTCTTTGAAAAACTGACCAACAACCTTGCCAAAAATGCAGCCTCTGAGACTGTTGTCCCACAATTACCTCAAACAGAGCAGCAAACAGAACAAAAAACAGAACAACCAATAGAACAACAAATTGAACAACAAATAGAAAAGCAAGCAGACACAGCTCCCCCTAAGACTCGTCCACGAGTCAGACCGCGCGACTACAATACCCCGCCACTGAGAGCAAACAAACCTCTCGGGGAGTCGTTCGCGCAAAGAGCACTGAGTCAGGCCAGCCACACGCGCCTCGAAGCGCAACAACCACTAGCCGACCAAGCAGTAACACCGGATACGGTGGCAGCACAAGCATCACTGCCATCAGTACAAGATGACTCACCAGCAAAGGCATTCCAAGAGCCAGCACCCGAACTCGTTGCACCGCAACCCGCATCAGAGTTTGTTGCACCGGCCCCAGAGCCGGTCGAGCAAATGCCTATGCCACCAGTTACGCCTGCCGCAATCCACCCTGTAAGTGTCGAAGAACAAGTAGTGGCCAATTTGGATTCGAGCAATCTCGATCTTGGCGCAAAAGCTTCAAAACCAGCAGCGAAAGCCATACCTCAGCCCGGCGAATTTGACTCTGGGGTGAGGAAGAGCCCAATCATGAGCCAACCTGATGGCAAACTCATGATGAATGAGATGGCTTCTCTCATGGCAAAACTCGAACAACAGGTCGGTAAGGCCGCTAACAAACTAGGATCAAGAGCCGATGAATTACGCGCGCGCTTGACCAGCGAAGTAGAAACACTGGTCGAAAAGGCCAAGCAAATAGAAAACGAAGCCGAAGCAACTCTCAATCAACTCTCACTCGAGCGTAAGCAGAGACTAGAAGCACTTGCACAAGAAGTAGAATCAACTAATCGCGACGAAGCTCAGGCCTGCCTGGATCACATCGAGAGACTATCTCAAGAGCATATCGACCGCATCACCACCGAAGAAAGGCATTTGTCAGCTCATATCATTAAGAGCGGAGACGAATTTAAACACCAATTGGCTGATTCGGCCAGGGCCGCAACCGCTCGACTCGAAGAATTGATCCAAAATCGCAACGAAGAGCTTGCTCGCCTCAAGAGTACTATTCTCGAGCAACTCAAAGAAAACCATCAATCATATCTCCAAAAAGTAGATCAGCGTTATGACCGGTTTAAAGAGAGAATGACCGATGAGACGGCATCGATTAATACGTCTCTCAACCGCAATATGCGGTCGATGATGGAAGAAATCGAAAACTCGCTGGATCGAGCTTGCGAAAAATTGCGTTCTACCAAAAGCGATCTAGAGCAAGTCATCGGCCATACAGTCGCTGTCTCCGAAATGGCCATCGCGCAAAAGACCAAACATCTCCTCGCCGAGCAGCTTTTGCCCAGACTAAACGAGCAAAAAGAGATCATACGCACCAAAGTACATGATATGGCTCGCCAACTAAAAGAGGAGGCTCAATCCGGCCTCACACAAGAATGCGAGCGCTTGGACCATAGCAAGCAGACAGCGACGATTGGGCTCAAGCAAGCAGTCGAAGCAAGCCTGCAAGAGCTCGAGGCTGCCAGCTCCGGACTCAAGATCGGTCTTCAGGAGACATTCAAAAAAGCCAGCCAAGATCTGGGCCATTCTATAGATGCAGTCAACAAGCTAGTTAAGGAAACCGAGCTCAAAATAAATGCATCAGAAAGAGGCCTCAAAAATCTTGCTGAAGTATCCAGCGTCGAGACAGAACCCGAGATAAACCAAGAACGCAATGCAGCGCTAAATGTCCTGGGCAGTCTCAAGCAAAAGGCCAACCGTGAGCTTTCGGCAAAAATCGAGGATCGAATTGCCGCAATGGAAAAATCGAGCGAAGATTGCTTTGCTAATCTGACCAATCAGCGTATGGAACGGACCGCCACTATCAGGGATACATCCGAGTCTAATCTCGAAAAGATAAGGCAAGCACTTGCCGATGCCAGCCAGGCGATACAGCAAGCCCGCGAAAAATACATGGAGTAGCTTGCGACCGATAAATAATCTTGACCTGGTTATAGGTAAGGCTGCAAAGGGAATAGTTGAAGCAAAGGCCATTTGCTTGAGGAACTATGGAAAGTCTACCTTTACACGAAGTACCGCCTCCTCTAGCAGAGTTTGCGGCAAATACTCCGGGTGTCGACTTTAATGCACCCGACGACGAGATCTATCTATATCATGGCACCAATTGTTATCGTCGTTGGGAGATCAACAAGTCAGGCTTCATCGAGGCCGGCCGTTCCAACTACAGCTTTTTCAGCATCCGACCTCAAGAAGCCTACGCCTACGCTAGAGCAGCCTGTCTGCGCGATCTTAAGGTAGATTCGGTCAACTCTCTTACTGTCGAGCCAGTGGTGCTCAGGGTCAAGTTTACGAGCCGGACCTGGCTCCAGGTAGACTTTACACAAAAAGATCTCGAAGGTCTGGGCCTCACCCTGGCCGTTTTAGGGCATGTCCCTGTGGCCAATGTGGTCGAGGTATTGCACTGTAATCATGGTAACAAGAGACTTGCAGGCGGGACTTGCGGGCTCAAGACTTTTGATGGCGATTTTTTAAATGACATCAGGCATCTGCGCGAGACCTTACAGCAAAAACGCATGGATATGTGGCTTCTAAAAAAATTGGGACTTGTTGCCGACAAAGTTGGTGTTACACTCAGAGGTGGAGAGGTGCCTGACATCACCCATCTTGACCAGATCAAAAAGTTGCGCAGGTCAAAAGCCGGCGCTTGATTTAATAGAGACTCAATCGCTATGCCAGCACTTAGCTATTTTAGGATCACCTCCGATTTATTGCTTGCCAGCGCCATCAGCCTGGCCCCATTCCTGATGCCTGCAGCTCTAGCACAATATAACGACCCTTACGCCGGGATAGCGCCAGCCGGACAGGACTATTATCCTGACACCAATTATGGCTATGGTGGACAATACGGCAATATGGGCGGCACGCAGAGTGGGCAAGTCGTACAACAAAGGCCTACTACAGTTTTTGACCGCACCACTCCCAATACCAACAAAGCCGGCTCAAATGTGATATTTCCCAAGTCAGGCAATACCAGCAGTGGCTACAGCTCTAATTATGGTCCTAATTACGGCTCCAATTACGATCAGGCGGGTGCAGGTCAACAAGGCACCGTGACTTTTAGCAATCTGCTCAATGGCGCAGACAAGCGCGGACAATACGTTATCTTTCCAAAAGATAGACCTCAAGCCACAGGAGCCGCGTCACAATTGAGCAATACAAACAATGCGACTGGTTCAGGCTTCAAAAGCTTTTTGCGCAATATGAGGGCTAGCCAGACAGGTCAATCTGCATACAATCAGGCAGCCAGCGCTGGCAATCAGGCCTCCAGCTACCAAAATCAGGTCCAGGGTCAACTCTATCAGGTCAAAGACTACAGCGCCTATGCTCAGAGCGCTGCCGACCGTGCAGGTTCAGGAGATCCCGGGTCCCGTCAGGCTGCCGCAGCAGAAGCCCGCTCCTACGCCTCGAGTGCCCGCTCTGCCGCCTCCAGGGCACGCAGTCTGGCGGCGCAGGCCAATTCGCCAATGGCCACGCAGATGGCCGACCAAGCCCAATCCGAAGCCGACCGTGCTCAAAGTCTAGCCGACCAAGCCACCTCCAGAGCGGGCTCCTCCTGGTAAGATATTGTCTGCCTCAATAGGAGCTAAGCCATGGTCTCGACGCAAACTGAGAAGGTTACCGTCTGCAAACTCTTGGTGGACGGCAAATGGATAGAGTCGAGTGCGACTCAATTTGTTGACGTGTACAATCCCTCGAGAGGCATTGTCATTGCTCGCACGCCTCTGGGCGGGATGACCGATCTGGATAAGGCAGTACAGGCAGCACAAAGGGCCTTTATAGACTGGAAAGAAACTCCAGTAGTCGAGCGGGCCAGAGTAATGTTCAAATTTAAGCAGCTGCTCGAAGAAAATTATGAAGAGATTGCTCGTCTGGTGACCAGGGAGCATGGCAAGACGCTCGCAGAGGCCAAGGCCTCGGTACAGCGAGGGATTGAGGTAGTGGAGTTTGCTTGCGGCATTCCTTCGCTCATGATGGGCGAATCGATGGAAAACATCGCACGCAATGTAGACTGCGAGACCATCAGGCATCCGATTGGGGTATGCGCTGGCATCGCACCATTCAATTTCCCTGCCATGGTGCCGCTCTGGATGTACCCGATCGCTCTCACCTGTGGCAATACCTTTGTACTCAAGCCTTCCGAAAAGGTGCCGCTCACATCTATGCTGATTGCGCAATACTTGATGCAAGCAGGCTTGCCTGATGGTTGCTTCAATATCGTCCATGGTGGCAAAGATTGTGTCGATGCCATCATCGCGCACCCCGATATCAAAGCCATTTCTTTCGTCGGTTCGACCAATGTGGCACGTTATATCTACACCCAGGGTACGGCCAACGGCAAAAGAGTTCAGGCCGCAGGCGGAGCAAAAAATCACATCATAATAATGCCGGACGCAGATATGGAGCAGAGCGCTCAAGCCTTGCAAGCGTCAGCCTTTGGTTGTGCTGGCGAGAGATGCATGGCAGGATCGCTCGCCATACCTGTAGGCAAAGCTGCTGATGATATGATGTCCAGGCTGATCGACAGGGCCTCTCAGATGAAAGTCGGGGTGACCGATGGTGATACGAGTCCGGATATGGGACCTGTTATTAGCAGAGAACATCTAGACAAGATCAATGGATTGATCGACAAGGGGCAGGCAGAAGGCGCCAAGCTCGCACTTGATGGTCGCGAGATACATGCCAAGGCAGGCTCAACAAGCGACAAGCAGGGATTTTTTGTCGGACCGACCATCTTTGATCATGCTAAGGCCGATATGACCATAGTAAAAGAAGAAATCTTTGGACCGGTACTATCAGTGGTGCGCGTCGCCGATCTCGAAGGGGCACTCGCTCTCGGTCGCAATTGCCAATACGGCAATGGTGCCGTGATCTATACCAATTCGGGCAGGGCAGCCAGAGAGTTTAAACGTCATTTCAATGCCGGCATGATCGGTGTCAATGTCGGCGTACCAGCTCCCATGGCCTGGTTTCCTTTTACTGGCTGGAATAATTCATTCTTTGGCGACCTGCACATCCAGGGCAAAGAAGGGATCCAATTTTATACACAGCAAAAGATGACCATGACTCGCTGGTTCGAGACTTCGGATACGCGCTTTCAGGATCCGATCTGGAAAGGCAAATAATTTAATGGATTGATCTGGCCTTGCGCTCGGCCTCTTCCATTATCTTCTTGCATTTTGCTTCAATCTCGTCCTCCATTGCCTGCTCATCTGCGGGATCGAGGTCGTTAAAAATCCGGCCTGTTTCGCGATCTTTCCATACATGATTAGCATTGGCCTTGGCAGCAGCTATATTGGCCTTGCCTTCAGCTCTTATCTTTGCGACTTCTTCTCTCGCACGTTTTAATACATCGGCGCGATCCCTTTCATTCTGGATCTCGACCGAGGACTTTGGTTTCGCGCTTGCAGTCGCCCCACCATCTTCGTCATCGTCGCTGGATGCAGGCTTGGCTGAAGCTGTAGTACTAGAGGCACTAGAGCTGGAGCCAGACCCAGCTCCCAACCTGCCGACTCGATCTATACCGTCCTGGGCATTTTTTTTGGCTTCGGCTGAGGCATTGGCATTAAGCACAGCATCATAGGCATTTTTGGCAGCAGTCGGGCGACCAAGCGCCAGATAGCAATGACCGAGATAGAGTTGCAATTGCCAGCTCTTAGGATATTTTTGCAGCGACTTTTCGAAACACATGCGAGCTTGATTGTAGTTTTTGGCCTGATAATACTGGAGGCCTTGATTAAAATCATCGAGCGTCTGTCCTGTCTGAGCCAGGACCGGAGCAATGCTGAGACTCAAGACCATAAGCAGGCCCAATGGCCACAACAGGTACTCCTTTTTACGTTCTGGCCTAGACTGCATCAACAATCCCCCTTCTATTTGACAAATTTGAGACGCTGCTCGGCGATGCGCTGTGCTTCTTTCACTCTTTCTTCAGTGTCTTTGCGTATTTCCATTTCTCTTTCATCGCTTATGTCCTTCTTGACCTCGCCTGTATTGGCATTGCGATAAAAAGTCTTGGACGAGGCCTGCTCGGCTTCGATCTGCTGTTTGCCTTCTTCTCTTATGCGAGCAATATCCTGAGCCAATTGAGCTTTGATCCTCTGCCTCTGCTCGTTGCCTCTGTCAGAGTCTTCTTTGGCTATCCTATCGGCAGCACTACCCAAATTGGGACCAGAGGAGGGACTGCTGCCCGAGAGGCCAGGACCTGATGAGCTAGAGCCAAAATTAGAATTAGAATTAGAACTAGATCTAGAACTGGAAGCAGTAGAGGATGCACCAAGGCGAGCCAGAGCATCATTGCATGCGCTCTGGCATGCCGGATCCTTGGACATATTGCGAGCAGACTCATAGCATTGTTTTGCTGTCAGGCTCTTGCCCTGAGCCATATAGCAATGGGCAATATAGAGCTGAATCTGCCAGCTCTGAGGATATTTTTTTTGCGCTCTTTCAAAACAGGTCCTCGCACCAGCATAGTTTTGACTCTTGTAAAAACTCAATCCCTGACTAAAATCGACATCTGATGACTGCGCGGCCGCAGCTAGGTGCAATGACTGGTTTTGGAGACTGACAGTACACAAAGCAAGGCACACTGCCAACTTAAAGCCCAAAGAAGCACGCATCCGATTGTCCCCCAATAGCCAGACCACAAACTAACAAATGAGATTGTAGCCGAAAAACCACGCCAAAATCAAAAAGAGAAGATTTGCATCTCCTCTTTTAAATTTGCATCTCGCACTAAATATGGTGCAAGTATTTGGTTCTAATCGGCTTACTTGCTTGCCGTTACGGTTACGGCTTCGCTAAGGGCCAATTCTTCGTCTTCAGCTTCGGATGCCGATAGTTCTGCTGCACGCAATGCCGCCAGAGCTCTATTACGCGCAAGTGCATCCTTTAAGTCGGGGCGGACGACGTCTTTAGCAATGCCTACTTTCTCGAGCAACCAGATCGCGCACCAGGTCAGATCAAACTCCCACCACATCATGCCGTGACGTGCTGATCTAGGTATAGCATGGTGATTATTGTGCCACCCTTCGCCAAGAGCCCACATGGCTACCCAGCTGACATTACGCGAATTGTCGGTGATCTGAAAATTGCGATAACCATGATTGGTCAAATGGCAAATGGTATTGACCAATTGCGGTCCAAAAAATACAAAGCCAGAACCAAGAGTAGCACCAAGAGCGGCCGGCCAGCCAAAGGCCAGGAGAATACCAACACGAACAGCAACATTGATCCACAGACACATCTGAGCTTGCTTGGCATTGTGCTCAGTCCCAAACCAGGCGAGAAATGGATCGTTTATGAGATCCGGGATCTGCTTGCGGATCTCAGCCGGCGGTTGCTTTTCGGCCATTTCTCCAGACATCCACCACTCATAGAAAGCATGAGCAAAACCGTCTTTGGGAGAGTGTGGATCTCCAGGCTGATCGGATTTTTGGTGATGCAGTCTGTGGGTTGCAACCCATGAAAGGGGAGCCCCCATCAAGGCAAAATAACCGCCCAGGGTAATGAAATAAGTGAACCATTTGGGCACTTTGAGGGCTCTATGCGTCAAAAGTCGATGATACCCCAGAGTGATGCCGAGGCCGGCATACAGGTAAGACCCGACCAGCCAGCATAGAAACGATGTTAGATCCAAAAGAACGGCCCCCATTTGTCAAAAATGACAGAGAAAACTTGAACGGACTACTCATTTATAGCATGTAAAGAGATTAGTAGCCGTCCTGCCTCCGATTGATTTACCAGGCGTAATGTAGAGTTTGCAAAGGGCGCTCCAGTATTACGTTAATACAGCCCTTTGGTTTATCATTATTTTGATGTTATTAAAATTCGAGCATAAATATATCGTGCGTTTTTTGAACCGCCTTGCAGTTTTGCTTATCGCTTTATCATTTGTTGGCCAGCCTCTGGCAGCTCAAGCGACAAGCAGCAAAGATGACGCCCCAAACGCCCAGAGGCGCAAGCTCGTGCTTTGCCTTGGAGGCGGAGGCTCCCGCGGCATCGCGCATGTCGGCGTGCTGCGCAAACTAGAGCAAAATGGCATCAAGCCCGATGCGGTAGTTGGCACCAGTATTGGTGCCATCGTCGGCGGCCTCTATGCGACAGGCATGACTCCCGATGAAATAGAGAGCCTGCTATTGGACCGCTCTCTCTTCAAGTCCTATCTCACCGTGCCCATCTCATTGCGGCTTGCATTGATACCAATCTTTTTCATCCCTCATCTCTTTGGCTATCATCCTTACGATGGTCTATATCGGGGCGGCAAGTTTGCATCCTATATAGAAAATTGTCAGCAGGAGCACGCCAAATCCGTTCTGGACATGGAAAAGCTGCCTATGCCCTTTGTCGCCGTCTGCTCGGACCTCCTGAGCGCCAAGCCCTATCTGGTCACGCAAGGCACCCTTGGTCGCGCCCTCCAGGCAAGTGCCGCCATCCCTGCTCTGCGGCGCCCCGTGCCGATGGACACACTCAACGGCAACAAAAAACCGGATAAAGACTGCCCACCCGACAACCAGGTGCTCCTGATTGATGGTGGGATTCAAGCCAATATCCCGGTATTGGAGGCGCGCAAATACTTTGCCGAGCGCCCTGATTATAAAGACGCTGTATATGTCGCTTCGGATGTTGATGAGAGCTTCCCCCGCCTCAAGCCAAAGGACTTTCGCAAGATCGGTAGTGTCAGTCGCAGATCGGTGAGCATGTTTCTCGCTCAAATAGACGTCCCGCAAGTCCAGGCAGCCGACCTGGTAATCAAACCTGATCTTTACGGTATCGGTTTGTTGACTGGCAAAAAAAAGGAAGGTCTACGAGCGATCAGACTAGGCGAAGAAGCCGTACCGGACAAGATCGAGCCATTAAAAAAGTTGCTTTATGGGAGCATTACCATCAGGTGAGAAATTTCACCATTGCATTGCTTGCTAATTGCACTTACATTCCACATGGAAACTGCAGCGATCAAAGGTGTTGAATGAAGTTTGTCATAACCGGCGGCCCCTCTGTGGGTAAGACCACCATAGTCAACGGGCTACAAGATCTCAATGGTTCGGGCTGCGGTTTTAAAGTCGTGCAGGAGATTGCCACTGCCGTAATAAAAGAAGGCAAAATCTTGCCCTGGGTGGATAGACAAAAGTTTCAAGCCGAGGTCTTGCGCCGACAACTATCTGCAGAAGCCAGCAATCTCGATTTTGATTGCCCTCTCATTTTAGACCGCGGCCTCTTTGATGGAGAAGCCTATTACATCTACGACAAACTACCCATACCGCCTGCATTTAGCACCCTGGATGCCAGTCAGTACGCGATCGCCTTTCTTATCGAACCGCTCGACTTTTTTGAGGAAACTGATGTCCGCCGAGAAAATCTCAAATTTACCCGCGAGATCTCGGTCATCCTGGAGCATTGCTATGCCTCGCGCAATGTAAAAGTAGTGCGGATCCCGGCTGCACCACCCAAAGAGCGTATCGACATGGTAAGGAGCATCATAGACGAGTACCAGAGGACCAGAGCCAGATCGGTGGAGCAGGCAGTGCATCAGGCTGCTCACATGTTTTATCACAACGGAGCTCCAGCTCTCATTTAGACTTTCGTATCGCCGAGATGTCCTAGATTTAATCCGCGCTCATTGCTACCCTATAGTCAGGCTTAGGGAGGCTAGATCTTAATGCGCGCATCAGAAGCAACCAACCTGTATTTTAAGCGGGCCGCAAAGCAGCTGGGCATAGGCAACCGGCTAGAGACGGTCTTGATGGCACCGAGACGTGAAGTCAAGGTCGAGTGCGTAATCGAACTCGACAATGGCGAATTGGGTTGTTTTAACGGATTTAGAGTGCAGCACGACAATAGCCGTGGCCCGATGAAGGGTGGCCTGCGTTATCACCCCGAGGTAGATCCAGACGAGGTCAATTCGCTCGCCAGTCTCATGACCTGGAAGACCGCCGTTGCCAATATTCCCTATGGAGGCGCTAAGGGTGGCATCAATTGCGATCCGTCCAAATTGTCACACGCAGAATTGCAAAGAGTGACAAGAGCCTTTATCGATCAGATCCACGACATCATCGGTCCCGGACAAGACATACCAGCTCCGGACATGGGTACAAATGCCCAAACCATGGCCTGGATCGTCGATCAATACTCAAAATATCACGGTTGGAATCCTGCCGTTGTGACCGGCAAGCCACTCGAGTTGGGTGGGAGCGAGGGGCGCGAACAAGCCACGGGACAGGGCTTGTTTTTTGCCGCGCATGCAGTCCTGGCAGATCATGGCGTAGATATCACCAAAGCTAGATTTGCCATCCAGGGATTTGGCAATGTCGGCTCATGGGCAGCGCGTTTTATCCATCAGGCCGGGGGCAAGGTAGTGGCCATCGCCGATGTCTCCGGGGCTATCTATCATAAAGATGGCATAGATATCGACCAGCTCCTCGTCCATGTCAGAGACACAGGCAGCGTCAAAGGCTATGGTGATGCACAAGAGATACCGGCACAAAGCCTGTTGACCTGCGAATGCGATGTACTTGTCCCGGCTGCTCTGGGTAATGTCATCACTGAAGAAAATATGCAGGACATCAGGGCCCGATTTATCATCGAAGGAGCCAATGCGCCGACCACGCCCCAGGCAGACGAATACCTGATGAGCAAAGGCGTCATCATCGTACCTGATATCTTTGCCAATTCTGGTGGAGTCATCGTCAGCTATTTTGAATGGGTGCAAAACATTCAACAATTTAGATGGCGCATAGATAGGGTCAACCAGGAGCTCAAATCGCACATACTCGATTCGTATCGCGAGATCACCAGCATTGCCAAGGATAATGAGTGCGACATGCGTACGGCCGCATTTCAACTGGCGATCAGTAGAGTCGCTAGAGCATCGGCACTACGTGGACTCGAAAACGAGAGCTTTTGCATGATCAACGAAAGACACTGATGACAGATGACCCAAGAAAATAGCACTATAAAGCAAGAGAGCCCAGAAGAGTATTCCATAAACGAAATAGCCGCTATGGACGATCAAGAGTGGCACGACAAGGTCTACCAGGGGGATCGCGTACCACAGCTGACCTGGAGAGCTATTCTTCTTGGTGGCGTGCTCGGTGCCCTCATGTCTATATCCAATCTCTACACCATGCTCAAAGTCGGCTGGGCATTTGGTGTGGCAATCACGAGCTGTGTGCTGAGTTTTGTCATCTGGAAGGGCGTAAGGCTTGTATTTCCGGCAGTGTCGGAGATGTCTATCCTCGAGAACAATTGCATGCAGTCCACAGCTAGCGCTGCAGGATACTCGACCGGAGCGACAGTCGGTATCGCATTTGGTGCACTCTTGCTGCTGACCGGCAAGCACATGCCTTTTCAAATCGTTGCGCCATGGACTCTGGTATCAGCCTTACTCGGCGTTTTGATAGCCGTGCCCATGAAAAGGCAGATGATCAATGTCGAAAAATTGGCATTTCCTAGTGGCATTGCCGCAGCCGAAACTCTAAGGAGTCTGCACGCCAAGAGCAAGCAAGCGACTCTCCAGGCCTATGCTCTGGTATCGACCATGGTCGTGGGAGGCATCATCGGCTTTATGCGCGAGGCCAAAATGCCTGTGCTAGACACTCTCAAACTACGCCTATCCGACATCCCATTGAGTGCCAGCTCTCAAAATCTGAGCCTCTCGCAGCTGCCTGGTTTCGCCTTCCCTACTAGTGCTTTGCTAATTGGCGCAGGCATGATCGTCGGCTTGCGGGTCTCAGCCTCGATGCTGTTTGGAGCCTTGCTGCTCTACTGGTTTTTTGCACCGCATGCAGTGGCAACCGGCGAGTTAGCGCAGCCTGGCAAATTGCTCAGTCAGTGGTCTCTATGGGCCGGCTCGGCAATGATGCTCACCAATGGCCTCACTGCTTTCGCTCTTGACTGGAAGGTCATAGCCCGATCGATTTTTGCAAGCGGCAGATCAAAAAACGCAGACAATGCGCCAAATAACAGACAAGACATCGAAGTGCCTGCGGCCTGGCTTTTAGGAGGTCTGATCCCGCTCGCGATTATAAGCATCATCTTGCAATATATTGGATTCTCCATCAGCCCGCTGGTGGGCACCACCACCGTCGTCCTCTCTTTCTTTCTAGCTCTGGTCGCATGCCGAGCCACCGGCGAAACCGATGTGACCCCAATGAGCGCTATGTGCAAGATCACTCAAATTACTGTTGCCTGCCTTGCGCCAAAAGCCGTAGTCACCAATCTCATGGCCGCCTCTGTCACTGCCAATATCGCAAGTTCTTCGGCCGATCTATTGACCGACTTAAAGAGCGGCTATCTGCTAGGAGCAAACCCCCGCAAGCAATTTCTCGCCCAACTCTCCGGCGTGTTTTTTGGAGTTGCGGCCATTGTACCCGCCTGGTATTTGATGGTGCCAAACAAGGCAAAGCTCGAAGCCATGGAGCCACCTACGGTCAACATCTGGAAGGCCGTGGCCGAAGCTCTCAGCGAAGGTCTCCACCGCATCCCTGCCGAAGCACGATTTATTATGCTGATCGCCGCTGCTATTGGCATTTTGCTGGCATTGCTTGAGCGCTTTATACCAAAGATTCGTCCATATCTACCTTCGGCCATGGGACTCGGTCTGTCTTGGGTCATGCCCTTTTCCAATTCCTTGGCATTTTTTATTGGTGCGGTTATCGCGACCGTCTGGCAGAGACTATCACCCAAAACGGCAGAATACTATACCGTACCAGTAGCCTCAGGAGCGGTGGCCGGCGAATCTCTCGTCTGTGCTTTCATCGCTATCTTTGATGCTGCCAGCCAATTGCTGTGAGCGACAAGAAACGCACGATAGAGGCCATAGAAGCCCTGGGCAGAAGGGTCACCCCGGCAGATATTGCTTTGCACACAGGGCTGTCCCTGAGAGAGTGCGGCTCGATGCTCAATACTATTGCCATGGAAGCAAACGGCCATTTGCAGGTCAGCACTAAAGGCGATCTGGTATATTATTTTGCCCCTGGTTTCCAGACTGCTTATCTGGCATCGGGCTTTAAAAAGTTTGTCCTGCAGACACTAGATGCCATCAAAGCCTTGGCATTTTTTACACTCAAGATCTCGTTCGGCGTGATACTGATCACGTCTTTGTTTTTTGTCATAGGTCTCTTGATGCTATTTATCAATGCTTCCAATAGCGCCAGCAATAAAGCAAACAGCCCACACAACCGCGATCCGTTTCTCGATTTTATCGTTTTGCGCGAATTATTGTTCTGGGGCCGTATAGACCATTTACAGGGACTCAGTCCTGGAGACAAAATCCCCAGGCCCACGCGCGATAAGCGCAAAAATTTCTTTCTCAATTGCTATGCCTTTTTATTTGGAGATGCCCAAGTCGACCAGGATCTGGACAAGCAAGCCTTTGCAGCTATCGCCGAGGTCATCCACCACAACGCAGGGGTCGTTTGTGCCGAGCAGATCTATCCATATCTGCCACATAGCAGATGCAATGAGGATGAAATGTTTGCAGTCATGCAGAGATTTAACGGCCTGCCACGTGTCAATCGCTCTGGCAATATCCTCTATTGGTTTCCCGAAATGCAAAATACAGCCCTGCCTGATCCGCAAATCAAGGAGCATCTGGCACCATGCCTTTTGGAAAAAGAAAGACCGTTTACAAATATCGACACAGCAGAACTGACACCAATAGTAGTGATAGCCTGGCTCAATTTTTTTGGCACCGCCTGGCTGTTTTATTTTTACTCCCGCCTTTTGCACACCTATCCTCTCCCAGTAGTGGTCATGGCCGTCTATGGATTGCTCTTTGTCACAATCCCACTGATCAGACTCGCTCTGCTAAAAATAGAAAACCACTTCATCGATAAACGCAATCGTGAGCGCATGCGACTGGCCCAAAGATTGCTAGAGCCAGACCAGTCTCTGGCCCAAAAATTGCGCGAAGCAAGAGCCAGGGAAATAGAGATTTTTCAGATAGATGCAAAAGATCAGATAATCTTTGAAGGATAGGGAGCTAACAGTACTAAGAATATGCCTATAACAGTCTCAGGATTAAATATCTATCCGGTCAAAGGCCTCAAGGGCATACCTTTGAGTAGCTCGCCACTCCTGGCAGAGGGGCTGGCCTTTGACCGGCGCTTTATGCTCGTGGACAAAAACAATCGTTTCCTCACGCAAAGAGAATTTCCAGCGATGTGCCTGCTCGAGACCTCTCTATTTTTGGCGGAGCCAACCCTGATAGTCAAACGCCCCGATCAAAGAGTGCTGCAAATACCTTATGCACTAGGTCAAGAAACTCTCGGCCGTGAGACTATCTCGGTCAAGGTGTGGCAGTCGCAAGTGGATGCACTAGACTGTGGCAAGGATGCATTTGAGTTTTTCAGTCAATATCTGGGTGTTCCCTGTCGACTTGTCCAGGTTTATGCCAAGACACAACGCGCTATCGATCCCGACTATGCCTTATCGCCCAAAGATCGAGTCGGGTTTGCCGATGGCTTTCCGGTGCTCGTCGCCTCGATGGACTCGCTGGATGATCTAAATAGCAAGATGGAGGCACCCCTGGACATCAATAGATTTAGAGCCAACATCACCATATCTGGTGCCGCCCCCTTTGCCGAAGAAAGTTGGAAAGAAATAGCCATAAATGACACTCGCATTGCTCTAGTCAAACCTTGCGCTCGCTGCCAGGTCACGACAGTGGATCAGGAGACGGCAGAGACCGGCAAAGAGCCCTTGCGCACCCTATCTTTTTATCGCAAGCAAAACGGCAAGATCATTTTTGGCATGAATGGCATCCCGGTGCAAAACGGAACGATACAGATAGGCGATCGTGTATCAACGCTCTAGAGGTCTGGTGTCCATGCCCAGCCTTTGCGAGATATCCAGACTAAACTGCCACAGACGTGTCATGAGCCGGGCGTCGTAAGTACTCTTGGCTGATTGCACTTCTTTTTCTTTGACAAAATATTTGCCAGTCACTTTATAGACCTCCGGGGCAGTTGCCAGATATATCAAGGTCCGAGCCCCTTGTTCGGCTGTGACGCCAAAGACCTTGGAAAAAACCTGGATCATCTTGCCGACCAGACCGTTATTGGCACCAAATGCAGTAGCAACTATGCCAGGGTGACAAGCATTGACGGTGACACCAGTAGATTTGTTAATGTATGCGAGCTGATAGGTAAAAAGGATATTGGCAAGTTTGGTATCGGCATAGACTTGAAACCCTTTGCCTGGATTACGCACATCAGGAAAATCGCTCAAATGAGAGCGCTTGTGGGCATCGGAAGAGACATTGATGATGCGCGACGGTGCACTGGCCTTGAGACAATCCAATAGCATGCCAGTAAGCCAAAAATAGCCAAAATGATTGAGCGCCCAGCTCATCTCCAGGCCCTCGTTCGAATGATCTCGACGCAAAAAGATTGCACCAGCATTGTTGACCAGGACATGCAATTTGTTATAGCGAGACAAAAAAGTCCTTGCGAGCCCTCTAACAGACTGAAATGAAGAGAGGTCGGCCTTGATGTAGTCCAATTTATCATTGCCGGTCAGACGATTGATATCGGCCAGACAGGCTGTCAACTTGGCTTCATTACGGCCAACCAGCACCACCGTAGCGCCCTTGGCCGCCAATTCGAGCGCGGTGATTCGACCAATACCACTGGTAGCGCCAGTAACCATGCAGACGCGGCCACGCATGGACAGGTCTGCCACTGCTCCATTATTTGCCGTCAAGATATCGCTCCAATCTCTCCAGGGCCTGCTTAAAACGGTCCTGCCGCAGACAATAGCAAAGTCGCGCCAAGCCCGAAGTTCTGCTCCATTGAGGTTTGTTGATCAATAGATGCTGATCTATCGCCAGATCATCTGCACGATCGTCCAATCTAGCCATCATAAATAGCCCGCCACGATATGGGGTATCGATGCGATCATGCAGGTCATGTTGCTCAAGCAGTGCTTGCAGAGCCTCTCTATGTCCGGACAACAACTTTCTTTTGTCGATGAGGTACTCCTCGACTTCGGCAAAAAGTGCGTGGACATCCAGCATTGGATTGGGAGATTTTTTGAGAAATGCACTGTAGAGATTGTCGCAAGCACGCAATGTGGCACGGGGCGGCAAGATCAGATGTCTCGAAATGCTTTGAGCCCAAATCTGGTCAGGTGAGACGACAAAGCCGACACGCAAGCCTCCGGCGGCAAAGGCCTTGCTCGCTCCGTCAGCTACAAACAAATAAGGAGAGTATTCGGGACTGTTGCAAAATGCACCTGCCGAAAGCGCTGCTGGCGTCCACTTGCCGAGCCGATGATCGGATAGGAGAAAAAATATCTCATCGCTAAAGACATAGATCTTTTGCTTGACACAAGTGTCGATGATGGTGCGCAGACGTTCAGGATCCAAAAATATCCCAGAAGGATTGCCAGGCTGGGTAAGCCAGAGTATGTCAGGTACTTTACCAGGCTCAAAGACAAGATCCTTGCTGGATAAACTATAGGCTCTGTCGCTAGCTGTAGCGATCGGCAAAAGTTCCGCGCCAAAATATCTCAGCATCGGATAGAGCGGTCCGTAGCTGCCGTCGGGCAGAGCGACTCTGGGGGCTCGCCCTAACTTGTGGCGAAACGCAGCGATGATAGCGCCAAATACAGGAAAAACTCCTTGCGCGAGGCTGATGCGACGGGGGTCTACCTCAACGTGTCTGGTATGCCTCATATATGCAGCGATCCGATCGGTAACGATATCGGCAAGATGCTGTTGACCAGCGCCAGCCACCGCCTCGTCCTCAAAAAATCCCTTGATCAGCCCCTTGGCCAGAGGCCTCGGAATCTGAGTTTCAAATTCGCCGTAGTCCATACGCAAAAGCAGATTGTCTTCTTGCAAGGCCTCCACATCTATGACCTTGGGAGCAAATACCGGATCTTGCTTTATTGACTGCAATAATGGCGATAATGGTAAGTCCAGCCCTTTCCTGGACTGCAGCTCATCATCCGACATGATTGGACGCGCGAGACTCTCGCCGGGGAAAGGAAAACTCATCAAGTCAGCAAAAAGCCACTCGTACATCATCTGCGTTGGATAAGCAATACGCGAATAACTGAGCTCGGCACCGATCTCCAGAGCTTCCAACCAGTTGGCCGGAGCATTGACCAAAAAGCTCAATTGAAGATCTGGGCACATGCGATTTTTGATCAGGCCGTAGAGCAAGATGAGGTTTGGTGGTAGCTTTTTGGTCTGCGCCGCCAATCTTAGAGTCATATTGGTGCCGAGGTGAGAACTGATCGAAAAATTGCTCGAATCATCAATGATATAGATGCGCTCGGGATGCTTTTGGGCTTGGGCGCAAACAGCACCAAAATCGATCATAGAAGGATCGGCAAATTGGTCGGGAGCAATTAGCACCACCCCTGGTGCCAGCAACTGATCGAGAGCAAAGAGTTCTGCCAGGTCGTTATTGCCGACAACTACTTCAAATCCGCAAGAACGGGCAGTCTCGCTATAGTTTTTTTCGATGCCAGCCGACAGCAGAACGCAGCGGTGCTCGACTCCAACTGCTTTAAAAATCGAGGCTGCCAGTTCATGTCTTGCCGGACCGACAAAGATCTCATCGGCAGTGATGGGATAATTGCAAAAATTTGCCAGATATTGGGCTATCTTATCGCGCAAGCCGCGATCACCCTTTTCATGCGGATAAGGCATGGTCATCGATTGCATCAGCACATGACTGAAATATGCCAAAAAGTTTGCTCTTTCTTCTTCGAGCGTCGAAAAATCTAGCTCTTTCCTGAGATCGGAAAGGCCCATAGCATGCAGATTACGCACCAGGTCAAAGACACTTTTCTCATGTCTTGTAGACGCTTGATAGACAAGGAGATCGTGATAGATCGCCTGCTTGTTTTCGAGCAATTTTACGGCAGTCTCGGCACTTACAGAGGACTGCGAATTGCTATCTCGGTTCATGTAAAAGTGAAATTTGATGTCATGCAATTTTTCTAGACCGACTAGAGAAACGAGATCTGTATCATCAGCTTGTTGTATGCGTCGCATCCAGACTAGATTGGGCTTGTAGCCGCGCCTCTCGAACATGCTTTCGATAGCCGCTCGACCAGGTCTGCCGCCCAGTATCAGTGTGACCTTGCCGCCAGGGTTAAGGCACAATTGCGATTGCTCCAGGGCGCTGGCGATCAGAGGCAGGCCAAATCTGTCTTCAAGAATGCCTTGCTCAAAGCAATAGTTGGATAGATCGTACAGGTCTTTTTCATCCAGCCCATATGCAGACTGCGTGTCGACGCCCTTGCTCGTTGCAGCATTGGGATGCAAGACCTGCGGTATGCAACCAATCACATGGTCAAAGCTCTCTCCTCGCGAAAGTGGCGCACCTAGCAGATCCGAGACTTCTACCTGAAAAGCCTTGATTATAGGTTCCCCAGCTAAAGATAAAATCAATCGGCCGTCAGAATCCGTACCATTGAGCCAGGTATTGAGTCGTGCCATTTTGATGGCAACAGGATTGAGATCGAGACCGACGATCTTTTTGATCTTGGTCACCATCAAAAGAAACAGACTGACCCATCCTGATCCGGTCCCGACCTCGACAACGACCTTGTCATCAAACTGCTCTTTCTTTTTCAACAAGCCCTCTGCAAAGGTCTTGCCCCAAAATTCGGGAGAAAATACAGCCGGTGTCAAAAGCAGCCTGATAGGCCGATCGACAGCCATACCGGTCATATGGATGGTCTTGCTGACAAGAAAACGCTCGTACTTTTGCGGCTCCAGAGCGATTTGTCCAAACACCTGATGCAATACGGCACAAGCTGCACTCCTCGACTTTTCGGTTTCGAGATGCAGCAAAAGGTCATCGAGCAGAGCCATGAGCTCGCTTTGTGATTGGCTTGCAGCCGCCAAGATCTGAGCTGCTTGAGGCATATGTCCGGGCAGGTTTTTGAGAGCCATAAATGATCCAAATCGTGACAGAGAAAACTGCTACTACGCTTTGGGATATTTTACTATTTACGCCTGGATTATTCGTCAGCCGCTAAGCTCGGACGTGGATTGGATGGTGGTACAGAGATCTTGAGATCGTTACCTTTCCACCTGCTTTTTAGCACTGGCGTCTGCATCACGCCTCTTTCGCGGAGCACTTGTTCTTGCACGGTATCTTTCATATTTTGGAAGGCTTCGCCGAGAGTCGTTGCTGCACCATTTTTGCGGAGAGACTCGATCAGGCAGCGAGTAAAAACAGAGTTTTCGTACTTTTTGGACTCCCATGAAACTTGTGAAGGCGAGCTGGAAGAAATGACCAGTTGACCCGTACCTTGCGCTACTTCATCTGCATCGAGATTGCCTTTACGAAATAGGCCCTTGGCTCCAGCATCAGCTGCGCCCGAATGACAGGCGTCCAGCACCAGCACCACACGGTCTGAGTGCACTCGCCCCTTGATGATACGAGTAAGATCCTGCATTGGCAGACCAGTCGAAAACAAGCTATCCACCTGACTATCATAGGCCAGAAGATAATTGACTCCGCCAATATCCATATCAGAGGCGCTGCCATGGCTCGAAAAGTAAATCAGGACCAGATCGTCAGGATTGGCGACTCGAGGCAGCCATTTATCGCCGATCTCTGAAAGAATGCGTCCACGAGTGGCTTGCTCATTGGTCAAGAGCTTGACGTGATCGGCACTAAAATTAGCTTCTTTGACGAGAAAATTGTAAAAATCAGTCGCGTCTTTGGCAGGATAGTGCAGATTGAGCTTTTCGTCTTGAAACTTGCTGATGCCTATGACTATGGCCCACTTGTCTCGGACTGGTCGATTGACTATTGCCAGGGCAGACTCAGCAGCATCGTTGTCAGGACTGGCCGAAGCCGCTTGAGCATCGCGGGTCTGCTTATTGCTTGCCTTGCCAGAACCTGGGGTTGCGGCAGCAATAGCCGTAGCGCTGGTACCAGCAGCCTCAGCAGCTTGGGATTTTTCTTTCGCGAGGGCTAAGCGACGCAGCTCGGCTTCTTCGCGGGCTTTGCGCTGCGCTTCGAGTCGAGCGCTAGCTTCAGCAGCAGCGATCTCTGCTTTGGCTCTTTGAGCTGCAATCTGATCGGCCTGCATTTTTTCTTTGCGTGCTTTTGCCTCGATCTGCGCCTGCATAGCCAGCCACTTGGGGTCGTTTACGGCTTGATTGCTTTGACGTGGTTTGAGCAAGTCGGCAAGATTACCAGTGCTAGCAGTATGGCCTGGATTCGTCGCAACTGTAGCGGCCTGACTAGATTTGTCCAGCTTGTCCAGTTTGTCCAGCTGGGACTGCGAATAATTTTTGTTGGTTCGAGCATCCACGAGGTCAGGATCACGCTTAAGCGCCTCTTCAAAGTCGCTTATGGCTTGTTGATGCTTGCCCTGGCTGCTAAAGACGAGCCCCCGGCTCATATAGCAATTAGCGCTATCCGGAGCAAGCTTGATGGCCTGATCGAGATCGTTCAGAGCTGCATCCCACTGCTTCATCGCCGAATGTGTAATGCCTCTCCAGTAATAGGCATCAGCCAATTTTGGATTAAATTTGATGCTCTCATTGAGATCTTTGAGTGCCTGATCAAATTGCCCGCTGTTATAGGCCTGACGACCTCTATCAAGACAGGTGTTTTCGTTGTCGTACCAAGCCGCAAAAGCCGGACTAGCTGCAGGCATTAAACTAATCAATGATGCCATGGTCAGACAGGTGACTCGTTTTTTGAACGCTCTCAACATCTCTTTTTTCTCACCACTCATGCGCTAATCGTTCAGTACATCGCATTTTGACCTATCAGACAGCGATTTGATTGGTTTTAGGGGGAAAAATCAGGGAGATTTGAGGGTTTTTAGATGAATCTCTGACAGAGCAGATAAAAGGCGTCGTTCACACGACGCCCTTTATCTGCAAAATAATCGATGATTATCTATCTTCACCCTTCATCATATGCATACGGCCAAAACGCTGGCCACCCTTGAGCATATTGGAACGCAACTCTTTGCGCTGCTCAGGGGTCAAGACACTCATTGCCTTGATCTTGTTGTCCAGTTTGAGGTTTTCTAGATCAGCCTTTATCTGGACCATCTTGGTCTTGGCGTCATTGACACTCTTGCTATCTATATTGGCCGCCATCAAACCATCCTGCATCTGCCTGTGCAAACGAAACATCTCGACCATCTTAGGACCGGCCTGATCGAGAAAATCGTTTTTGAGAGCGTGCATTTTTTCGAGCTGGTCATCAGTAAGTGCATTTGCACCTGTCAGACAGCCAGAAAGCATCGGGCAGCCACCCTTGCCAAAGCGATGATGCTTAAAGCCACCCGGTCCACCCGGTCCAGGACCAAACCTATGACCACCCATGGCCAAAAGATCAGGCGCTCCATCATCGGTCAATTGGACTTGCATCTCTAGAGCGGAGTCAGAATCGGGAGCCTCTTGGGCCGATGCACTTAAGGCAAAGGAAGGACTGATCAAGCAGACGGCGGCACTTAATAGGACGCTGATAGTAAGCTTGCGATTAGACATTTCAACCTTTTTATTCATTTAGAGCGTTCTCCTTAATCAAAATCTCGCCTGTTTTGAAAAAGACGCTCTTTCTAGAAAAAAAGTTCAATCAAGATCTGAATTTTTTTTACGGCTCAATTAGAATACCCCGCATGTCTCAAATAAAAAATCAGCCCGGGACCACGGGCACCTTTTCTCGAGCTCGCTGGCTTATGATCGGCCTGGGCTTCATCATTACTTTGATCAACTATCTCGATCGCACGGCTCTTTCTTATGCAATCACTCCAATATGCGAGGAGCTCAAGCTCAATCACGCCACCTTTGGCATGATCCTTTCTGCTTTTGGTATTGGTTACATGATCATGACTCTGGGCGGTGGCATACTCGTCGATAAGTGGGGAGCTCGCTCGGTTTGGTCAGGCGCGGCGGTTTTCTGGTCGGCTTGCATAATACTCATGGGTATGGCAACCAACTTTGGTATGTTTTTTGCCTTGCGCAGCATACTGGGCATAGCCGAAGGACCGCACTTCCCGGCTTTGACAAGAGTGGTAGCAGACTGGCTACCCAAGGGTGAAAGGGCGACTGCGACTGCCATAGGACTCTCGGCAGTGCCGATGGCATCCGTCATTGGCGCTCCTTTAATCACCAATATGATCATTTATCTAGGTTGGCGCACGATGTTTATCATCATGGGCAGCCTTGGAGTAGTCTGGGCAGTCATCTGGTGGTTTACATATCGCGATTTTCCTGAACACAGCAAATTGGTCGATGACAAAGAACTAAGTCATATTAGAGAAGGCAAGCCAGTCGACCGCAACCATCCGCCTCACACTCTAAAATCTCACGACCTCCAGTTTGGCAAGACGACCTGGAAATTTTTGCTCACCGACCCCTCTCTTTGTGCCAACAATTTTGCCTTTTTTGCCTTTGGCTATCTCTTGTTTTTTGCAACTCTCTGGCTACCAGGGTATTTTGAGTCTACATATCACGTTAAACTAAAAGAAATAGGCATCTATCTCATCGCTCCCTGGCTGACTTCGGCAGTCTTGCTCTTTATGGCAGGGAGGCTCTCCGACTATATCTGGCAAAAGACCGGTAGCTTGCGCAAGGCGCGTACTCATATGATCTGGATATGCCAGTTGATATCAGGTTTGTGCTTTATCCCTCTCATGTTCAATCCGAGTCTCGAACAAGCTCTACTGTTTATCTCACTCGGGCTAGGCTTCGGGATGATGCCAAACTCTTGTTTCTACGCTCTCAATACCGATCTGGCCAAGGACAAAGCCGCCACTTCGCTAGGTCTGATGGACAGCTATCTGGCCTTGGCCGGGATCTTGGCTCCCAGCATCACAGGACAGGTGTCTCAGATCACCGGCAATTTTAGTGCTGCCTTTGGCATCTTGATCGTCTTGACCTTGCTTGCTGTGGTCGCCGTCCTGATTTTCCAAAAGCCAGACCAGGGCAAAGCCATTAAACCAATCGCATAGTTGACAGGTACGAAAGCCATGTGATTTTATACTCCAGTCTATTTTAGACTTGAGTATAAATCCTATCAATTATCCGGTATTGACGATGCGCCATTTATTGACTTCTGCATTTACAATCGCCCTTGCATGTGGACTGACCGTCGCAGGCATGGCTAGCGGAGCGGATGGGGACAGCGATGACACGCCTGGCCTCCGCGACTACGATGATATTTTTTCTTCCAGCACATCCAATACTCTTTTGATACGCGCCAAACAAGCGATGCGTGCCAAAAACTATAGCAAGGCCATCAAATATCTCGAGGCGGCCCAAAAGCTAAATGACGAAGATGCCGATGTCCTGACACTATATGCGGAGGCATTGGACGAAAAACTCGCCCACCAAGCAGACAAGGACCCAGAAGTCTTTAAAAAGTGCATTACTGCCTATCTAAAGGTCATGCGCAATGAGGTAGGCGAAGAAGCCGGCATGAACTTTAAGGGAATCGGCATCATGAACTCACTCTATAACGATGAAGAAAGGGGTCGATTTGCCAAGAAAAGACTCAAGGCTCTGACAGGATATCTGCCAAAGCCTTGGGAAACCAACGACAAGTATTTAGAGCGCATTTTAAGACCAGCCACGACGACTGTCACTGCAACGATCAAATCTAAAGAAGATGCAAACACAGATGGGAAGCCTGAAGGCAAATTGCCTCAGGCTCCCCAGCCTGCGCAATAATCTTAGAAATCGGCAGATTTTGGCGCCCGAGGAAATGGGATGACGTCACGGATATTGGCCATGCCAGTCACAAATTGCACGGCGCGTTCAAGACCGAGTCCAAAACCTGCATGCGGCACAGTGCCATATCTGCGTAGATCCAGATACCACCAGTAATCCTTGGGATCTAAATGACATGCCGTCATGCGAGCCTCGAGCTGATCGAGCCTTTCTTCTCTTTGACTGCCACCAATTATCTCGCCTACTTTAGGCACCAGTACATCCATTGCCCGCACGGTCTTGCCGTCCTCGTTCATGCGCATGTAAAAGGCCTTGATGTCCTTTGGATAATCGTAGACTATGACCGGCTTCTTAAACTTTTTCTCGGTCAAGTAACGCTCGTGTTCGCTCTGCAAATCGATGCCCCAGGAGACAGGGTATTCAAATTTTTCATCGCATTTTTGCAGTATCTCTACCGCCTCTGTGTATGAGAGTCTGACGAATGGCGCATCGATGATGCCTTTGAGTGTCTCGATAGTCGTCTTGTCGATCCGCTCGTTAAAAAAGGCCATATCCCTGGGGCAATTAGTCAGAACATCTGAAAATATGGTCTTGAGAAAGCTTTCTGCACATTGCATATTGCCTTCGAGATCACAAAAAGCCATCTCTGGTTCGACCATCCAAAACTCGGCCAGGTGCCTGCTCGTATTTGAATTTTCAGCCCTAAAAGTCGGACCAAAAGTATAGACATTGCTCAGGGCTGTGGCATAGATCTCGCCTTCGAGTTGTCCACTGACAGTCAGAGAGGTCTCGCGACCAAAAAAATCTTGCTCAAAATCGATCGTGCCATCCTCTTTGTGAGGTACCTTGTCGAGATCGAGAGTAGTAACCCTGAACATCTGCCCGGCGCCTTCACAGTCAGAGCCTGTGATGATCGGCGTATTGACATACATAAAGCCACGTTCTTGAAAAAAGCCATGGATAGAGCGGCAGATTTCGTTGCGGACACGACTGACAGCACCAAACGTGTTGGTACGTGGACGCAAATGCCCGATGGTGCGGAGATACTCAAAACTGGTGCCTTTTTTTTGCAAAGGGTAGGTGGCCGGATCGGCAAAACCAAATACTTTGATGGATTGAGCTTTGATCTCGGTCGATTGTTCCTTGCCAGGGGAAGCCACCACTTGACCGATGACCTCCAGAGAGCTGCCTATGCCGGCTTTGATGATCTCGCTTTCATAGTTTGAGAGTGTGTTTTCGGCCAATACCTGCACATTGTCAAAGCTTGAGCCGTCATTGAGATCGATAAAAGAAAAGCCACCCTTCGAATCACGTCTGGTCCTGACCCAACCGCAGACTCTGACTTCTTTACCGATCAAAGACTTGTCCAGAGCCTCCTTTACTGTGGTCCGATTAAAATTTGAGATTGTAGTTTGCATGCCTCGTCCTTATTTATCTTTTGCGCAGGAGATAGATACCATCACGGATGTCGAGCATGACACGATCCACACGCTGGTCATCTTTGACATGCTCGTTAAAGTTTTTTATGCCTCTAGCATTGGTGTCATCGGTTTCGTCGAGGACCAGGCCGGAGTAATGCACGTTGTCCACTACGATCAAGCCATTTTGTCGGACCAGGGGCAGGACGGCCTCATAATAATTGACGTAGTTTGGCTTATCGGCATCGATAAAGACAAAGTCAAAATATCTAAGATGCTCTTCGGCCTGGGCTAATAGTTTGATCGAATCCAAGGCAGGTCCGATCTTGATTTCGATCTTATCTCCATGCTCGCTACGATCAAAAAATCCTCGCGCAATCTCACCATAAGATTGATTGATATCAAGAGTGATCAATATACCGTCTACAGGCAAGGCTTCGGCTACGGACAAAGCCGAATACCCTGTAAACATGCCTATCTCGAGTGCCCTCTTGGCGTCACATAGATGCGCGAGCAATTTGAGCAAGCGACCTTCCTGGCGACCAGTCAACATCTGAGGATACTCGGTATTGGCCAGGGTAAACTCGACAATCTCCTCCAAAAGTGGATTTACTGGCTCGCAGTGTTCTACAGAATACTGAGCGAGCATGCTCTGCTTGGTCGCGACACTATTTGAATCTGGCATCAGTCCTCACAAAAACGAGCCTTTATGACAGAGTAATTATAGAACTATAGTAGAATCCACTTATGAATCCTTTACGCGCAGATCACATCAGTCCACTCGATATGTTCAAGATCGGCATCGGGCCTTCGAGTTCGCATACCGTGGGACCGATGGTCGCAGCTCTAGATTTTCGCAAGCAAGTAGCTGCATATCTGCAATCACATGCTCAAGCGCATCGAAGCAAACTAGGCATTTCGGTGGAACTTTTTGGCAGTCTATCATTGACCGGCAAGGGTCACCAGACGGATGGAGCCGTTTGTGCAGGCCTTGCAGGTCTCGATCCAAAGACTTCGGATGTCGATGAGATCTGGTCGATGCAGGACACACTCAATAAACTAGGCCACCTCGATTTTGTGCTTGGTGCGACAAATATTGCTGTAGATTTTAAGCCAGACAGAGATCTACATTGGCTCGAATGGACCATGGATGGTCAATCGCTTCCACATCCCAATACCATGCGCTTTGTCTTATCTGCGAATAAAGATGGTGTCACCTCACCTCTTTTGCAAAAAATCATCATCTCAGTTGGAGGTGGTTTTACCGAAAACATCGATCTTGATACCAGGCAGAGGATGCCAGCAGGAGCGGATGTAGAGATTTTCGATCTGCCCTATCCCTACAATTCAGCTCAAGAGTTTGTTGCAGTTTGCAAGGCCTCGGGCCTTAGTCCCTGGCAAATTGTCATCGAAAACGAAAAGGTCCGAGGTCTGGATGAAATACAGCTGAGAGAAAAACTCTCTGAAATATTGCAGGTTTTTAAAAGCTGTATTGCGAGAGGCCTTGCAACCGAAGGGATCTTGCCAGGCGGTCTCAATGTAAAAAGACGAGCCAAGGCTCTCCATGCCAAGATGCTGGACGAGTCCTCAAAACTGTCTTCTATCCGTCCCGATGGACTAAAGCATAGCGTCTATGCCATAGCCGTAAACGAAGAAAACGCGGCTGGTGGACGCGTGGTCACAGCTCCTACGAATGGTTCTTCGGGACTTATACCAGCAGTATTTACCACTCTAAAAGAAAGTCATGATCTGAGCGAAACGACCTTACAAAACGGCCTGATAGTAGCAGCTGTCATTGGTGCCCTGGTCAAGACTCATGCCTCCATATCCGGTGCCGAGGTCGGCTGCCAAGGCGAAGTAGGGACTAGTTGCGCGATGGCTGCTGCAGGGGCCACAGCTATGCTGGGAGGTACCCCAGAACAAATCGAGCAAGCTGCCGAGATAGGCATTGAGCATCATCTGGGCATGACCTGCGATCCTATCAAGGGCCTGGTTCAAGTGCCCTGTATCGAACGTAATGCCATGGGGGCCGGCAAGGCTCTCAATGCAGTCGAGCTAGCCCTCGCTTGTGATGGCGATCACATGATCAGCCTGGACAGAGTCTTATTAGTGATGAAGCAAACCGGCCTGGATATGAATCAAAAATACAAGGAAACAGCTACGGGCGGATTGGCACTAGGCTAAGACTTACTGCAAAGATTAATTCCACTTGACATTGTCGACGACTGGACTTAGCATCATAAATTTGAGCTCATATTTTCTTACCAGGTATCCCGTATGGCTGACTTAGACACTAATAGCTTTACACCACAGTCAGATCCTGATGTCTTTCGCGAGTACGAGCTAGGCTCCAAACTCGAAGGTAAGCTCAAGAGGACCTTTCACGTCTACAAGAGCGATAAGCAAGTCGGCTACTACCTAGAAAAAGTCTTTGACGAGTCCGGCTCGCTGATATCCATGGTTAAACGGACCCAAGACGGTCGTTCGGAGACTAGATTCGACGAAAACGGCGATGTCGCAAAAATATTTGAGAGCTATACCTTGCCAGACGGCAATATACTGACCAAAGAAAAAAAATACCTGGCCGAAGACAGAACCAAAGAAACAGTTCTAGTAATCAGTCCTAGAGGGCACCTGGTCAGAAGTGTTCTGCGCGAAGCCAAGGGTTTAATCAATCTCTTTCAGAGTCAAACCGAGTTTATCAAAGACGGTATACCTTCTTATTCAGTCAATCACTGGTTCGAACCAGATAAAGGAGTGATGGTCCATCGCGAGCAGATACAGTGGCTACAAGATGGCGTAAGAGGATTGACTGAGCATTTTAGATTTTCGCCACAAGGGCAATTGCACAGATATCACAAGATCCTCTTTCACCCGACGACACAGAGATATCTCGAAGAAGCCCACCTGTATGATCCTGATAAGCAAATCCTGCTAAAAAAAGAAGTAAAAACCTATAGCAGCCAGGACAGCATGGCTCAATTGGAAATCACCACATATGATGCCAATGGCCAGCTTTTGGAAAGCAATAGATTGTTTACTCAAATCTAAAATCTGCTCTAAAATCTGCTCTAAAATTTGATTATTTTTGCACAAAACAAAAAGGGAGGCTTATGCCTCCCCTTTGCGTTTGCTTTGAGCAAACCCTGATAACTGAATAGCCTTTTTCAAAGACGCCTATCGACTCGACTTAGTTGGCCTTGAGTAGAATCCTGTATTCTACCAACTAAGCTTCATTGTCATCGACCTAGGAGAATGGTGCAAGAGGTCACTGCCTTTAGGCTCGCTCTTGACCGAGTGTTGGAATTCTACTCTCACCGAAGAGGTATATCCAATTACTCCCTAGAAAGGAGGTGATCCAGCCGCACCTTCCGGTACGGCTACCTTGTTACGACTTCGTCCCAGTCACCGGCCCTACCTTAGGCGGCTGCTTCCCGAAGGTTAGCGCACCGACTTTGGGCGTGACCAGCTCCCATGACGTGACGGGCGGTGTGTACAAGGCCCGGGAACGTATTCACCGCCGCGTGCTGATCGGCGGTTACTAGCGATTCCGACTTCACGCAGGCGAGTTGCAGCCTGCGATCCGAACTGAGACTAGGTTTGGCGGTTCGCTCCCCCTCGCGGGATTGCATCGCATTGTCCTAGCCATTGTAACACGTGTGTAGCCCAGGGCATAAGGGGCATGATGACTTGACGTCGTCCCCACCTTCCTCCGGTTTGTCACCGGCAGTCTCGCTAGAGTGCCCAGCATTACCTGATGGCAACTAACAACGGGGGTTGCGCTCGTTGCGGGACTTAACCCAACATCTCACGACACGAGCTGACGACAGCCATGCACCACCTGTGTGTAGGCTCCCTTGCGGGCACCCTCTAGTTTCCTAAAGGTTCCTACCATGTCAAGCCCTGGTAAGGTTCTTCGCGTTGCTTCGAATTAAACCACATGTTCCACCGCTTGTGCGGGCCCCCGTCAATTCCTTTGAGTTTCAACCTTGCGGCCGTACTACTCAGGCGGGATACTTATCGCGTTAGCTGCGGCACATCAGGGGTCGATACCCGATACGCCTAGTATCCATCGTTTACGGCCAGGACTACAGGGGTATCTAATCCCTTTCGCTCCCCTGGCTTTCGTTCCTCAGCGTCAGTTATGGCCCAGCTAGTCGCCTACGCCACCGGTGTTCTTCCCAATATCTACGCATTTCACCGCTACACTGGGAATTCCACTAGCCTCTACCATACTCAAGTCTGCCAGTATTCAATGCTGTCCCGAGGTTGAGCCCCGATCTTTAACATCAAACTTAACAAACCACCTACGAACTCTTTACGCCCAATAAATCCGGACAACGCTCGCATCCTACGTCTTACCGCGGCTGCTGGCACGTAGTTAGCCGATGCTTCCTCTGCTGGTACCGTCATTTGTTTCGTTCCAGCTGACAGAGCTTTACACCCCAAGGGGCTTCTTCGCTCACGCGGTGTCGCTACGTCAGGGTTTCCCCCATTGCGTAAAATTCCCCACTGCTGCCTCCCGTAGGAGTATGGGCCGTGTCTCAGTCCCATTGTGGCTGATCATCCTCTCAGACCAGCTACCGATCGTCGCCTTGGTAGGCCTTTACCCCACCAACTAGCTAATCGGACGCGGGCTCATCTTTAGACGGATTACTCCTTTCACCTTGCGGCATATGCGGTATTAGCGAACCTTTCGGCTCGTTATCCCCCATCTAAAGGCAGATTCCCACGCGTTACTCACCCGTCCGCCACTAGGTATTGCTACCTCGTTCGACTTGCATGTGTGAAGCACACCGCCAGCGTTCGTCCTGAGCCAGGATCAAACTCTCCGTTGTCAAATCATCAGGAGTACTGATGTTTGTTTACTTCGCGTTTGCCTACTCAAAAGTTTTGACAGGCGCCTTTTATATAAGGCTATTCAGTTATCAGGGTTCAACTTTTGTCGGCCTCGAGACCGGAGGCGCATCTTGCGATCGAGTTGTTTGCTCGCCGCATCGCGCCGTCTCTCTCGCGACGACTTAGAAATAATATCAAGCCACCCTAAAGGTGTCAAACATCAAAAACCCCCATCTGCTGGGATTTCTCAAATATCGTCCAGATTTCTTTTCTATAGCTTTCCTTTATCATCGAGTCAAACCCGCATGGACACTGGGTTTCAGAAGGCAAAAAATCTGCAAAAGAAAAGGCTGAAAAGTGGTGCTGAGAGCGGGTTTCATGTAACGCAACCGCAACACTTACCAGACTCAAGCCGCAAAAAGCCCATGGTTACTGGGGTTTAGCCTGCAAGCCCCTGGCAGGCTAAAAAGCGCGTCCACACCACCTGACAGCCCTATTTGATAAACGACCTGAGCAAAAGTGCTGGACTCGTTTTCTTTTTGGCATTGGAAACGATGATTATTTCCCGCCTGGACAGGGCTACCGTCATAAAGAGATTGCCGGTCCTAAAAACATTGCTGCCATGATTGAGCCTTTCTTCGGGCTCTTCATCACGGTCTTCGCAAAGCGCTGATATATACGATCTATATCCGACTCCTGCATCTCGTTCTGTTTTATAAGCAAGTACGGTTGCTTTTAATCTCTCTTTTACTGGTGAAGCGATCTGGTAGTCGGCACAGGCAGCATTTTCTACAGAGGGCCAATCAAGACTGGCAGAGCGCGGCAAGCCACAATATCTGCTCGCAGAAACCTGACCGCACAGTATTTTTTGAGAGCCCAGTACGGATTGAAAGGCCGGAAATCTCTGCAGGATCGTGGGCGGACTGGAGCTATCCGGGATGCCGGCAACAATCAGATCCGCAATCTTGGCGACTTGAGCCTTGCTCTCATCGTCATCCTCGGAGGTTCCATATATAGATACAAAACGCTTTCCCTTGACAAAGGAGATGGCATCATCGTTCTCAGAGCTAGCATCACCGCGTTTGAGGACATTGGTAGACCCTCGACGGAAATAACCAAACAAGGCCCAGGCTCCCTTACTCTCGACAGTTTCATAGATGTCGATATAAATAAACCGTTGACCGCGCTTGTACGATTTGCGCAAGGCCGAGACTACGCCTGCTTCCTTCAAAACTGGATCAGTATTTGCCAGGCCAGCTAGATTGCCTTCGCCATCGACTCGATATTGCCTTGTCTCGCTGGCCTGCCATCCCACCGGAGCAAAAGAGTCTAGAGACGACTCCAAAGTCGATTGTCCTAGAGCAGGCAGCATAGTACAGACCGGTAAACACAGACTGAGTAAAACGGCGAGAGCGACTGCCTGCAAATCGCCAGGCAAATGCAATTGCGATAGCGTCACCCTAAAGGCCGATCGGTTTATAGATAAGGGTGATGATCTGCATGCCGCTTGTCAAAGGAGTAACAGAAAGAAATGCCTCAGCCTTATCAGACTTAAAATTGAGATCGGTTTTGCCTTTTTCCTCGGATTGAGACTTGAGCATCAAGCCATTCATGGCCAGATCGCTCTTGTAGTATTCGAGGATTTTGTTGTGATCGTCCATGCTCTTCATGACGATGGTGTACCTGTAGACTCCCTGAGCGACGGGTACTTGGTCTACCATAGTGCACTCGGCGTTTGGATAGCCGCGGAAAGGGCATTCTTTGGGCAGCTTGATCCCAGTCATCGGTACTTGCTGGGCACAGCCAGAAAGGGCCAGACTAGAGACCGCCATGAGAATGCAACAAAAAAATGCCGACGCAATTTTGGTGTTTACCTTGACTCTAAACAATGAGATCTCCAATCGAAAAGCAAGAGCAGACTTACTTAAAGATCATAACGCAAATCTCATAATACAGACCTTGCATTTACCTTTTGCCGGTAGAACCTGCGCTTGATTGGCTCTGAGTCTTTTCTTTCAAATATTGCCAGCCCTTGCTGAGAGAGTCCTTGGCCGAATCAAGAGCCCCAGGCTCCTGTGCCTTTTTGCTAGCTTGATCGATCAAGATCTGCTCTGCACTAGGGAAACCACCTTTGCGCAAGGTCTCGGCTCCTCGCACGGCTTGCGTCGCCTCCAGGGCCCGCTGAGCATCCGGAGGCAAGTGCTTGGATCCCTGCTTGATGGCCTCACGTGCGATCACTGTCTCAGGACCAAGCATTGCATCACGGGCAAGAGGGGCTCCGTGTCGGATGACCTGCTCGGCATTGCCATTTTTGATGCCTTCGGCTACTCCCTTACCATTTTGTATGTAGGGATCGGCAACTTCTTTGACTGCTCTTTGCGTAGCTGGATCTTTTACGATCTTTTCGCCTTGCTGCAGGGCCTTGCCTCCCAATTCTTTACTGTATTGATAGGCCTCCCCGGCTTTTTCTTTTAGATTGCCTAACCAGCCTGAGGCATCTGCAAGCAGGACATGCGAGCTCTCGGAGTGGGCGCTGTTTTTGGATACATGAGCTTTTTCGGCAGACTGAGTCTGCTCGCTACGATCGGCCATATGCATATACCTGTGTGATAAGCGGGGGTGAGAAGAGCTTAAGCTTTCCCACCCCCGCTGTCAAGATGCAGCTAGACCACATTATTTATGCTGTGCAAGCTCGTTGCGATACCACTCGATGGTTTCTTTGAGGCCTTCGAGCAAGTCCTTTTTGGGTTGCCAGCCCAACAATTGCTTAGCCTTAGTGATGTCAGGCAGGCGACGTTTAGGATCGTCCACAGGCAGAGGCTTCTTGATGATTTCGCTTTGCGATCCTGTCAATTGTTTGACCAGGGTGGCGAGTTCAAAGACTGTCTTTTCTTCGGGATTGCCCAAATTAACTGGCAGATGGTGCTCGACTTCCATCAGACGCCTGATGCCTTCGACTAGATCGGAGACAAATTGAAAACTCCTGGTCTGCTGCCCTTCACCATATATGGTGAGCGGCTTTCCAGTGAGAGCCTGGCCGATAAAATTGGAGACGACCCGGCCATCATCGAGACGCAGTCTTGGACCGTAACAATTGAATATCCTGATGATACGCGTATCTAATTTGTGCTTATGGTGATAAGCCATGGTTATGGCTTCGGCAAAACGCTTAGCCTCGTCATATACGCCACGAGGACCGATAGGGTTGACATTGCCCCAATAAGTCTCAGGTTGCGGATGCAATTCGGGATCGCCGTAGACCTCGGATGTGGAAGCCAAAAAATATTTTGCTTTTTTGGCTAGTGCCAGACCGAGAGTATTGTGAGTGCCTAGTGAGTTGACTTTGAGAGTCTCGATCGGCAAGAGCAGATAGTCCACAGGCGAAGCCGGTGAAGCAAAGTGGATGACCCAGTCGAGATCACCGACAATATGTATGTGATTGGAGACATTGTGGTGTATGTACTCAAATCTCGGATTGCTCGCATGTCTTTGGATATTGCGATAATTGCCCGTGATGAGATTGTCCATCACAACCACATCATGACCTTCGGACATGAGACGATCGGTCAGATGACTGCCAATAAAACCGGCACCACCGGTGATGAGTATCCTCAACGTCCGACTCCTCTATATGTCATTCCGGCTTGAGTTACTTCTTCTTCGGAAAGCGCATTGCGGCCGTCGATGAGCAAGGGCCAACGCATGCATTTAGCCACTTCCTTCCAGTGTAGATGTTTAAAATCATCCCACTCCGTGACCAGCACCAGAGCATCGCAGTCGGTGGCAAGCTCATTTATATCCTGGCAATAGACGATGTCCAGATTGGGATTGAGGGCCTGGCAACGTTCGTTGGATACAGGATCCATCGCCTTTACAGAGGCCCCCATCTTGAGCAATTGATAAGCGATAGTGAGAGCCGGCGCATCGCGCAAGTCATCGGTATTTGGTTTAAAAGACAGGCCCATCAATCCAACTGTGCGACCTTTGAGGATCTTGAGCTCTTCTTGAAGTTTCTTGATGACGGTAAGACGCTGTCTTTCGTTGACGGCAACCGTTGCTTCCAAAAGCGGAGTTGGATAGCTGTACTCCTTAGCTACCTGCATCAAGGCGCTGACATCTTTGCCAAAGCAGCTACCGCCCCAACCGACACCAGCATTTAAAAACGCTTTGCCAATCCGATAATCTAGACCGATACCTTGAGCCACCTGCTTCACGTCTGCTCCGACTTTTTCGCAAAGGCCAGCGATCTCGTTGCTGAAAGAGATTTTCATAGCAAGAAAGGCATTGGCCGAATATTTGATCAATTCGGCTGATGCAAGATCGGTGATGACAAAGGGGACTTCTTGAAAGCCTTTGGGGCGCGGGGCAAATGATGGTGGATCAAAGGTTTGATCGATGATCGGTTTGTACAGATTTTTCATCACGGCCACAGCATTTTCATCGGTGGAGCCGACGACTATGCGGTCAGGATAGAAAGAGTCGGTGATGGCAGAGCCCTCACGCAAAAATTCGGGATTGGAGACTACGACAAAACTCGGAGACTCCATGCGTGTGGATCGAGCAGGTACAGGCTGTGAATTGGCGACGCCCTGGCTGACGAGCATCTCGACCCAGTTGCCGGACCCCACCGGGACCGTTGATTTGTTGACGACAATGCGCCTTTTTGTGCCATCCATGGCGCTGCCGATTGCTCGTGCCACTACCATGACCTGAGATAGATCCGGCTCGCCATTTGGCAGACTTGGCGTTCCCACAGCAATAAAAATGATCTGCGCCTTTTTGACTGACTCTTCGAGTTTGTCGCTGAATGTCAAAAAGCCAGAATCGATACCGACTTTGACAAATTCTTGCAAACCTGGCTCGAAGAAAGGCACGATGCCTTGAGAAAGCGAGTTTAACCTTTCGGGGTTAGATTCGACGGCAATCACCTGATTGCCAAGATAAGCCAAACAGGCGCTCGTGACCAGACCAACATAGCCGGCACCGATGACACAAATATCCACTTAAGCCAATACCTTTATAAAGAACCGGGAGTCCAGATTATGATAGCCTCTCAGTTCACAACAAACCTTATATTTATCTTTGAAGGCGGCAAATTGTCCAAATCTCCTCTCCTATCATTTGTAGATACCATTGCCAGGCTCAGGGCGCCAGACGGTTGTCCCTGGGATAGAGAGCAGACGCACGAGACCCTGGCCAAATACTTGCTCGAAGAAAGCTATGAAGTCCTCGAGGCTATCCACGAACAAGACCCATCCAAGCTGCAAGAAGAATTGGGCGACCTATTGCTGCAAATCGTGCTCAATGCACAAGTCGCAAAAGACATGGGCACCTTTGATATCGATGATGTGGCTCGCGGTATAGATGAAAAAATGATCAGGCGCCACCCGCATGTATTTGCACGGGACGAGCAAAACAAAGATAGCGACAGCCAGGCTGTAGTGGCACGCTGGGAGGAGATCAAAAAGAAAGAGAAAGAACATTTGCAAAAAGACGGAGAGTCAGTGCTAGATGGCGTGCCTAGGCATATGCCCGCCCTCATGCAGGCTCTCAAAATCTCTCAAAAAGCAGTGCGAGAAGGCTTTGAATGGGCGCAAGAAAAAGATGTCTGGGAAAAATTGTATTCAGAGATGAGGGAAACCCAGGCAGCAATTGAAAAGATGAGCGCAAGCAACACGCCAGGCAATAAACAAGAAATTGCCCTGGAGATTGGAGACATGCTGTTTTGCATCGTCAATATCGCCCGATGGCACGATCTCGAACCAGAAGAATGCTTGATCAAGACCATGGAAAAGTTTAAAAGACGCTTCAAGCACATGGAAGACCACAAGCCCAAACCACTGCGAGAGCTCAGTCTTGAAGAGTGGGATGCATTATGGGAAAGCGCAAAAAAAAATCAGATCAAAACGTAGATCAAATCAATTGGGCTCGGGCTTGGTCTCGACACCGTTTACACCGACAGCCACCTTTTGTTTTTGAGCCGCTAGCTCTCTCAACTTTTCGGGAGGGAGATTTTTGTTGACTTTGAGCGGCACCGAATTATCCAAACCAAGATCTATGTATTCTAGTTTTTCTTTTATAGGCTCGACTGCCGGCAGCACCGACACCAGACGCCCAAGCCTGCGGGTCAAACTGGCATCAGGTATGCCCAATTTGAGAGTCAGATCTCCATTTGCAACTCTAACATCAAAGGGTTGCCTCATATCGATGGCATCTACAGTGCGGCCTGTTTGCCCGGCAATGTAATTGGCCCAGCTAGCCCACTGCACGACTTGCTTTTGCGTCAATTTGAGGGTGGGCTGACCATAAATGATCATATGGGGTCTGTCTACATTGGGAAATTCGGATACAGGTATGAACCGTCCTGATTGTGCGATCACGGCCTGGATGGGCTCTCCGGGAGCACGAGCATAACTGGCCCAGGGATATTCTTCGAGTATGTCGACGATCAGACGAGGCTGGGGAAGGGCATACCTGCGGACAAAGGCATGACGAACAGCCTTGAGTGAGGTCAACCGGCTCTGCAAAACCTGAGGATCGAGTTTGTATACAGCTACATCGGTCGAACCCTTTAATGCCTTTACCACCTGAGCGGTAGTCACGACGTGATTGCCCTTGACCTCGATCTGTGGTTCCTGGCCATGCATTGCCCAGGGCAGATGAGTAAAGCAAGCTGCGCCGCTAAAAAAGAGCACCATCAATAAGAGAAACCGGAGCATCTGACGGCGAGTACGGGCTCGTCTCGTAGCCTTGCGCATCTTGCGCCTGCTCTTCATCCATGTCCGTCGCTGATCAGCCTCGAGCACTCTACTCACGAGATCGCCTCGCAAAAATCATGATTGGAATCGAAAGAAGAAAGGCTGCCACCAGATACGACACTGCGATCAGCACCGGGATATATACAAAACACCCCTTGTGCTACCACTTGCGCCCACCCTCTAAGCTCAACAGGTCCATCATCTCGGGACCATGATACATCGAGCAGTCCCCCTGGAAGAATAACACGACTAGAGCGATTTAGAATGCCCTGTTTTATGCCACCGACCACGACGGCACATGCTCCTGAGGCACAAGCCAGAGTCGGACCGCACCCTCTCTCGACGACCAGCATGCGCACGCAATCCGATAAGCCTGTCTCGACAGCGGCAAACTCGATATTGGCGCCACTAGGAAAAATAGTCTCATCTTTTGCAAGATCTAGTGCCAGACTATGCAGATCGGCAGGAAAGCAAGCCGGAAAATCCTTGCTACCGGCTAGGACATTGCCACGCTCATCTACGATGTCCTTGACCGACATCCAATAATCGGCAAAAACAGCCCCAGGCAAGAATAAGACATAATGAGGGTTACCGAGATCGATCAGATGTCCTGTCGCCTTGCCATCTGCAAAAATCCTGGCAATAGTGGCAAGAGATTGATTGGAAAGCTGGGCAAATTGATCCAAAGAGACTTGCCTACAAGTCGCCGGGGCCTCGAGCTTGATGAGCACATCATAAATAGATGAGTCAGGCTCATTATCGCCGACTCCCCTTGCCTCCACTTCTACAGGACCGCAGGCAGTGGCCACCTTAAATGATCTGGCTTCCTGGCCGTCCATGATGCAAAAACCAGCAAAACACCTGAGACCATTACCGCACATGGCGCTATAGCTACCATCCGAATTGATATAAATCCAGGTCTCCTCACAAAAATCCAGATCGGGATAGTCGATGGTCAGAGCGCAATGTTTATGAGCAGGCGCATCGAGCCGTATGATAAGACCATCCGCTCCAAGCCCAAAACGACGATCGCAGACTGATTTAGCCAGAGTCGACAAAAGAGTACTCGTTTGCCGTGGATCACTGCTAGAGTTGCCGTTTTTGTCAAACATCCAGTCGAGGTCGCTAGATCGAGCCATAACAAAGTCATTGCCTCGACCATGCATTTTGACAAAAGGCATAGGTCGCGTCTTTTTATCTGATTGAGACTTTCCGTGCAAGATAGGTACTCTCTCTGGACTGTCTGATTATATCTCAGAAAGAAGCCCTCCCTTGACAAGGTTAGAGAAAATAGATTTTGAGTTAGGATTAAGGCCGTCGACACCCGGCCATCACCGGCAATACAAGAAAGACCTCTATGAAAGCCTATATATCAGTAGATCTCGAGGGCGTAAACGGCGTCATTCATTCTAGCCAGACCCAACCCAATGAGCCCGGTTATTTGCGCTCACTCGACTTAATGCACCAGGAGACAAACGCAGTCATCGAGGGCTTGCTCGAAGCTGGTTGTGACGAGATCTTGATCAACGATTCGCACTGGGATATGCGCAATCTCCAGCATGAAAAACTCCTGCAGCATCCTGGAGTGATGGTGCGCAGCGGCTGGCAAAAGCCATTTTCGATGGTGTCCGGTATCGACAAAGCGCCAGATCGTGCAGACTTTGCCATTTTTCTCGGCTATCACGCCAGAGCTGGTCATGAACACGGGGTTTTGAGCCACACTTATCGCGCTCAAATCTTTTACGAGGTCAAGCTCAATGACTTGCCCGCTGGAGAAACTCTTTTAAATGCCGCTCTAGCAGGATATTTTGATGTGCCAGTCGCACTTTTGTGTGGAGATGACACAGTCTGCAAAGAAGCAACCGATCAACTCGGGCCCATCCTGACAGCCTGCGTAAAGACAGCAGTATCAAGATATTCGGCCATCTTTCCCTCACACAAAGAAACGCTTTCACTCTTGAAAGCAAAGGCGAAAGAAGCCGCCAGCAATAAAAAATATTGGCAGGTGTTTAAGCCCAAGACTCCGTGCAAACTGGAGATATCGTTTTTTGATCCATCCATGGCTGATGCCGCCGAGTTGATACCCCAGATCAAACGCATTGGAGCCCGTACTATAGTCATAGAAGGTCAGGATTATAGTCAGATCTTTCGCTTGATGCTGGCAGTCGGAGCCCTTGGCGCCTCGCGCAAAGACCCCTATTTTTAACAAAGATTAATTTTGAAAGCATTTCTCTGCCATAAGGAGAGAGCAAGCTTTCGATCGGGTATCAAAGAAATACGGAGATGTATTTGTTTCTCCCGAAGATACCGCGGCTTGGGTCGCGGAGCTTTCGCATGGACTTTTGACCTGATTCTGACCTGTATAAGAGCGTGGGAGTGTAATAGATGCATTTGTTCAATTCTTCGTATCAGAGCATTTCATTTAGGCAGCAGATCATCTCCTGTAATCAGTCCTATCCCTGCCCACGATGCAATTGCGGCATACTGGAGACCTATGGTTTGACCGAGACTCTGCAATGCAGCTCCTGCCAGCGCAACTTTGTCGCGCTCAGAGGAGGTCGTTATCTGCATCCGGCCAACTCGATGGGAGTAAAGATCGCACCGACTTTCTGGTGGGACGGTCTCCGTTGGCATTGGGCCGGCACCACGGCCAGTACCCGCCAGGTAGCAGTCATGTTTATGCTTTTGGCTACACCTTTGATGGCTCTTGCGCTGGGATATCAAAACAATCTTTTTAGAGGGGCTCCAGATTGGCTCAATCTCCCACTGGCCATGGCAGCTGCCAGTCTCTTGGGCATGCAGGCACTATACTTTTTTTGCTGGGATTTTGACTTTGTCGCTCGCCGCAGGCCGCGCGCCAGACAACAACAAGTATCCGAGCCATAAAGCTTAACTACCAGCCAGGGCAAATAGATTATGCTTAATTGCAGCCTTTCGTGAAAGGCCGCAATCTTTTTTACACGGGGTGCGACGTGCACACAGAACACTATCCAGTGATGCTGGAAGAAGTGATCGAAGCTCTGGCGATCAAGCCAGGCAGAACATATGTAGATGCGACGGCCGGGGCTGGAGGACATCTCAGAGCCATAGCCGATAAACTGGCTGGCCAGGGCAGACTGATCGGCATCGATCAGGATCTCGACTCCCTGAGCAAACTGGAAAGTCGGTTTCCTGATGCGACCTTGATCCATGACAATTTTGCTAATCTCAAATCGGCTCTGGCAGCAAGAGATATCCACACTATAGATGGTGGCATCCTCGCCGACCTGGGCGTTTCCTCCATGCAGATCGATCAAGGTGAGAGGGGTTTCAGCTTTCAAAAGCAAGGACCTTTAGACATGCGGATGGATAGGACACAGAGCCTGACAGCGCAAGAGATAGTCAATACGTGGTCCGAAGACGACATCGCCGATATCATCTATAAATATGGTGAAGAACGTTACGGTCGCGCAATAGCTCGCAATATATGCAAATCACGCCCGATAGATAGCACACTACAACTCGCCGAGATCGTGACTAGAAGCGTGAGATGGAGCGAGGGCAAGAGTGCTGATAAAAATAAGAAAAAAATATATCAGTCAAAGAAAGACGCAGAGCATGGTGGTGCAGGCGGTGCCGAACAAAGTCGCAGACATTCGAGTATTCATCCAGCCACACGGACCTTTCAAGCGCTCCGGATGGCAGTTAACGCAGAGCTTTCCAGTCTTGAGATTTTTTTACGAGACGCATTAAACTTGCTTTCGCCAGGCGCTCGAATGGTGCTTATAACTTTTCATAGTCTCGAAGATCGCATCGTAAAACAATTTTTTAGAGAGGCCGCAAACCCCTGTACATGCCCACCTCGAGCCCCAATGTGCATCTGCAATAAAGCGAGCCAACTACTGATAATAAACCGCAAACCAGTGACTGCTTGCGAAAAAGAATTACTTGCCAACATACGTAGTCGTAGTGCTAAACTACGTGCAGGCGAAAAGCTGATTTAGAGGTATATATGGTAAACACCCTTCCGAGACGTCGAGCAAACGAGCCAGCTGGTTCCTATGTATACGCAGCTCCTCAGCAAAGCAAACCTCGCCTCGTCACGGTCGAGCAGAGAGATGCCAAGCGCCAACAGCGCAAGACTCCCGTCCTCGTACAAGTCAATCGCGCCTTGCAGGCCGCACTCATCGCCATGTGCGGAGTGGCCATCCTTGGTTATGGTTTTGACGTGGCTGATAGCAATAAGGTCGGCAAGGCTCAAGAGCAAGTACGTCGCCTATCCGAACAAAACTCCGAGTTATCTTCTAACTTGCTTAAGGTCGTTTCATATCAAGGATTGCAAGATGGTCTCGTCGGCAAGTCCGGTTTGAGAGTCCCCGAAGAAGTCAAGATAGTCCCCGAAGTTTCGGCTCCCAAATTGATAGTCTTCAAACCAGCTAAGCACCATCTCCCCTTGATGTCCAGCTATTAAGATATATTGCCTGTTTTTTTGCTGAGGTCCTCGATACTTGTCACGAGATTTGATGGATCGTCCAGAACGCCCGACTTTAGTCAGAAACAATAGTCGATCGCAGCGTCGTAAGCCGAGGTCACCACTATTTCGTTTGCGCATGTGGCAAACGTTTCTCGGCCTCGGTGCCCTCGCCATCATTGGCAGACTTTATTATTTGCAGATACTCCAGGGCCCTTCCCTGGTGGAAAAAGCCCAAAAACAAAGACAACAGCACAATATGCTGGTGCACAGAGGCGCGATTATCGACAATCGAGGATTGCCCCTGGCCATTGATACCACCAGATACGATATCTATGTGCATACAAAATTGCTAAAGCAATCAAAAGAAGAATCGGCTCAAACACTAGCAAGCATAACTAGAGAGCCATACGAAAAGATCCTCAAGCTTTTAAACTCACGCCATCCAGTCGTCACTATCGCTCGCCACCTCGATCGCGAAGCCGTGGACAAATTGCAGGCTCTCAACTGGACTGGCGTAGACATTGTTTCTAAGCCCTTCAGACAATATCCAGAAGGCCATATGCTCGGACACATCCTTGGCTTTACCGATGTCGAAGGCAAGGGACAAGGTGGGGTCGAGCAAGCAGAGCAAAATCTGCTCAATGATACCGGAGATATACCAAAGCCGCAGCTCGACGGTCAGGGCCGTACGATCCTGATGCCCAGCAAAAACAAAGAACAATCCTGGGACATCACGCCACCGCTTGGTCGCCATGTGCAATTGACCATCGATAACTATCTCCAGCATCTGGCAGAAAAAGAATTGAACGCCATGTGCAGACACTCATCTGCTCTTAAAGGAGCAGTCATACTGGCCGATCCTACTAATGGCGAAATACTAGCCTGGGCAAACTATCCGCCTTTCGACCCCAACAACTACAACAAATATGCCTACGAAGTGATGAAAAACTGGTCGATGGTCGACGTCTACCAGCCGGGATCTACATTTAAGATCCTCACTGTAGCTTCAGGACTCGAAACCGGCGCCATCAAACCCAATACCACCTGGTACGATTCGGGCTCTATCACCGTAGGCAATCGCACAATCCGCAACCATGATGGCGGATATGGCCGCATTGGCATCAAAGAGCTCTTCATTCACTCTTCCAATATTGCTTCGGCCATCATCGGTATGACCATGACTCCCAAACAGTTTCATACCAAGCTTACCGAGTTTGGCTTTGGTAAACCGACTGGCGTTGGTCTACCTGGCGAGTCCGGCGGCATCTTATCCAACTACAAAACCTGGAAGCCCATCGACCAGGCCACCACTGGTTTTGGCCAGGGGGCCATCGCTGTGACGCCTTTGCAATTGATTGCCGCTGTAGGCGCTGTAGCCAATAATGGCACTTGGGTACAACCACATATAGTGCGCCGTGTTTTTGATCCACGCACCAATGTCACCGAAAAATGGGTCGAACCAAAAAAACGCAGGGTCATTTCGCCCGAAGTCGCTAAACTGGTCTCACGCCTCCTAGCCGAAAACATTGCCGAAGGCACGCAGATAGCCGGTCAGGTCCCTGGCTACCGGGTCGCGGGCAAGACAGGTACGGCGCAAAAAGTATCTGCCTCTGGACGTGGTTATATTGCAGGTGCCACCATTGCCTCATTTATAGGCTTTCTGCCTGCATCCAATCCTCAATTGATATGCATCGCCGTTATCGATAGTCCTCAGACCGATGGACGCTGGGGCAATACCGTAGCCGGTCCGGTCTTTAACGCCGTTACCCTAGAAGCGGCTCGCTATCTAAACATCCCTGCGGATTATGTTTTTAATCCCAATGACAAAAACCAAAAAATCAAATCCGTAGTACCACCCTCGGTTAAATACGCAGCCGAGCTAGCCGGCAAGACCGATAGTGTCCACGCCCCATCCCATTAAAGCAAACGACAAGCCAGATCCAGCGATAACCCAGCAGCCTGGGCTCGGCAAGACTTTTTCGCTTGTGGCGCTGGTGGGACTAGCCTCTAAGTTTGCTGGACTCGTAAGAGACCAGGTAGTCCTCACTACATTTGGTGCCACGCATGGGCCGATTGCCGATGCCTACAATTTTGCGGCGGCTTTCACCCGTGATGTATTGGTGCTCTACGGTGGATTAGGCGGGCCTTTTCACTCTTGTGCAGTGACTATACTCGCTTCCGAAAAGGATCGGGACCAAAAAGAGACAACGGCATTGATGCTGCAATTGCTCTTATGGACAGCCATAGTCATGGGATCGATCAGCGCCCTGGTTTATCTCTACGCAGAGCCATTGGTTGCTTTTTTTACGCCAGATTTAGAACAGATACAGGCAAACAGGCAGGCGATCCAGCACTGGCTTGGCCAGGACATTGCCCGCACCTTCATGCCGGACTCGAGATTGGCACTGGACGAAACTGCCAGACTTGTTTTGAGGCACGAAACCATCCAGCAATTGCGTATCATGACGCCAATGATCATGCTGGCAGGATTGGTAGGCACAGGCTGCGGTATTTCCAATGTCTTCAAAGAGCTCTTTTGGCCTAGTTTTTCTCCTGCCATAGCCTCTCTCGCCATTATCATCGCTGTTTTGGGCTTTCCCCAGTACGGAGGGGCGGCTTTGGCCACCGGCACTCTTGTGGGCGGTATTGGACAGCTCCTGGTCCAGATCCCCGGCATGATGCGTGCACATCCTGACCGTTCCATGCTATCTTTTTCACTCTTAACCAGGATAAGGCCAGGTACCCGCGAATATTTGGCCATGCTTGGTCCGGCATTTATGGGCACAGCGATCGGGCAGTTGACCTCATATGTTGACATGGCCTTTGCCAGCAACCTCGCCCAGGGCTCATGGACAGTGATAGCTAATGCTAATCGCTTAATCCAGTTGCCTGTGGGAGTACTGCTGACCGCGATGCTAGTGCCCATCCTGCCCCGCTTTACCGAACAAGTAATCGAAAGCCGAGTAGACGATCTAAAAAAAGAATTGCGCAAGGCCGTAAAAATCCTCTGGTTTTTATCCCTTCCTATTGCGGCTTTGCTCTTTGTCCTGGGCAAACCAATAGTCCAGCTCTTGTTTGAGCATCGCAACTTTTCGGCCAAAGATACGGATCTATTTGTGACAGTGCTCTACTGCTTTACACCTTACATGTTTTTTTACGTAGCTCGGGATCTTTTGGTTAGAGTCTTTTTTGCTCATAAAGACTTCAAGACTCCATACAAGATCGGCTTAATGGCCATATTTACCAAACTGCTCCTCAATTGGCTGTTGATCATGCAGCTCAGACTCGAAGTTGCTGGCCTGGCCATGGCTACTACAATCATGACCGTGGTCAATATGTCTTGGCTGATCTTTTTATTGAGACGAAAGATAGGCAATCTCGGTCTTACCAGATTGGTAAAACCAACATCGATCATGCTCGCTGCGACTCTCGCTTGCGGAGCAGCGGCATATTATCCAGCCCAGATCGGTCCATGGCTTGCACCATATGCAATACCGTATCAGGCTCATGGCGGGGCTTTGGCTCTGCTGGCAAAGATCGCGCCGCAGATAGCCAGCATCGCCTGTGGTGGCATCAGCGGAGTCCTTGCCTATCTATTCGTATGTAAGATCTGTGGACTGCAAGAGTTCAAAATAATCGAAGAAAAAATCACTAAGACTCTTGCTCGAAGGCTGGCAAAGTAAACCAAAAGGTCGAACCCTGGCCGACTTGCGATTGCACACCAATATCACCGCCCTGCTGTATGACCAGGGCCTTGGATATTGCCAGGCCAAGACCTGTGCCACCTTGAGCCCGAGCATCGCTGGAGTCAAGCTGTTGAAACTTGCCAAATAGTTTTTCCTGATCCTCGTTTGAGATACCCACACCATCATCAGAGATAAAAAATTTGACCATATCACCCTCACGACTGGCGGCCACCTGGACAGTACAGCCAGGAGGCGAAAACTTTATGGCATTGCTGATTAGATTGGTGAGGATCTGTACGACACGATCACGATCGGCAAAGCACGAAAGATCTGGATCGTCGCAAGGTGAAATACCAAGAGAAACATCCTGCTCGTGCGCCATACCATCTATCGCAGCTACGGTTTCCTGCAAGACCTGCTCGACCTGAATGTTTTCTTTCTTAAATTCCATTTTGCCGGCTTCGACCTTGCGCAGATCCAAAATCGAATTGATCAACCTGATAAGACGATCTGATTCGCCACGAGCAATGGTTACGAAAGTCTTGGCTTCCGCATCCAGCTCTCCTACTATACCTGCCTCCAGAAGCCCAAGAGAACCACGTATAGAAGTCAAAGGCGTACGTAGTTCGTGAGAGACAGTCGAATAAAACTCTGACACTCTCTTGTCTGCAGCCTTGCGATCGGATACATCATCTGCGATACCACAGAGTTGGATGACATTGTTGTTTTCGTCCAGGACCGGAAAAGACCTGATCTTTAGCCAGCAGTCATTTCCACCTGCCGCTCTGATCTTAAACTCGCCCATGGCTTCTATATTGCTGGTAATGACCGCTTCGACACCAGCTTGATCATCTGGCGCAAAAGCCTTAAAAAACTCTTGCGAATCGGCAAGGACCACCGATATCTTACGCCCCGTCAGTAATTCGAACGCTGGGCTAAGATAGACAAACTCCTTAGTCGCAGGCATATAGATCCAAAAGATCGAACGGATATTTTCGGCTAGACGCCTAAACATGGCTTCACTAGAGGCGACCATGCTCAATGCATCTTTGATGCTCGATATATCTCGGGCCTCCGGTACCATGAGTATTACCTGACCATCCTCATCAAAGACAGGCGTGATTGAAAAATCAACCGTAGACTTTTGCTCGCCGGCACCATATTGCTCTATCTCCAGACGATCAAATCGCCCCTGCCGGGCATTTTGAATAGCGGCTTGGACCAAGGCGCTGGCTTTGGGAGACCGATTCCACCAGGGAGTCTGCCAAAAATACTGACCTAGGACATCCTCGAGCTTGCAATCGATAAACTTGAGGGAGGCCTTATTGGCATCGAGGACACGCCCCTCGAGATCCAGCAAACCGATAAACTCGAAAGTAGTATTAAATACGGCCCTAAATCTGCGCTCGCTCTCTGTCAATTTTTCACGGGCCTGGCGTTCCTCGGTGATATCACGGGTGGTACCGATCATTTTGATCGGATGGCCTTCACGATCAAAGATCAGTTTGCCACGCCCCTGACACCAGCGCAATTCGCCGCTCCGCGTATAGATCCGGTACAAAGTCCTGTATTGCTGTCTCTCGCCAGCTACGCTCTCCTCAAATTGTCGCCTCAAATCGGCCTTATCATCTGGATGCACGTGACTAAAAAAGATCTCTGGATTAGGATCAAAGCTTTCGAGCTCCTTACCGGTTTCGGCGTCTATATAACCAAGCATAGCCTTGAAGCGTTTGGACCAAAATGCCGTATTGTCGACGAGACTGACCTCCCAGATACCATCTTGAGAGGCTTCGATGGCCATGCGATACCTCTCGCGGCTTTCGATCAATTGATCTTGAGCTTGCTCGCGTTCGATAAATAAGGCCAATTGAAAAGCGATCCCGGATAAGAGCTTGAGCTCTTCGTCATCTCGGGATCTAAACTCCTGACTGAAAAAAAATATCGTGCCGAAAACATTATCATCCAGTAATACAGGCACGCCACATGCAGATTTGAAACCGGCTTCTGAAGCGGCATCTTTGCGGGGGAAATTACCCTCTGCATCTATCTGTAAATCTTCGAACCAGGTAGGCTTTTTGCTACGCAGTATGATACCTGGCAGGCCAGTATCTTTATCAAACTGCATCCGACGCGTACTATCTGCAAATTTTTGCATTACATCCGATTCGATACCACGACCCATAAAATATTCGAGCGAATTGTCAGCACGGTCGATCAGCCATAGCTCACCAAAATGCCAGTCCAGCTTGTGGCAAATTGTGTCGATGATCGGAGGCATGACCTGGTGCAAAGGCTCATGCTTGACTAGATGCCGCAGTACCTCAAACGAAGTGCTCTGGTGATTTTCGCGTCTAGCCCTGCGGGAAGCATCATAAAAATTGACGACGTAACCTGTCTCTTGTTTTTGATCTGCCATGGAGTACACCGAAGCAGTCATTGAGACTGGCAGGATACTACCATCACGTCGTCTGATCCTGGTCTCACGGTGTTTAATGCTGGCGTCGCCAGCACTCTGCAAAATAGGATGGGACTGGCTCTGTCCGGCAGCAGCACCTTCGAGCATATCGTCAAAATTGCGGCCGAGCAAATCCTGCCTATCATAGCCGAGCAATGATAAGGCCGATTCGTTAGCCATCATGATCGTTCCGACCGAATCGAGCACGACCAGACCTTCGCCCATGCTCGACAGGACCACGTCGAGTTTGTCGCGCGACTGACGGATCTGCATTGCATCGTGTTCGACTTTTTCGCCCAGGCGTATCTTGCGATTGAGCGAGATGAAGATCCAAGAAAGACTCAAGGTCAATGCCACTACTGAGAGTATCAATAGCCCTTGCATCTGGAGATTAGCTATCTCGCTGTGCTCCTGCACTAGGCCTCGCCTCTGAGCGCGTTCTTGAGCCAGCTCAGCCTTGAGATCATCCAGAGCCCTCGATATTGCCTCTAGATTGTCATCGGCTTCACTATCGTAGCTGAGTATTTCGTCTGTGCTCAGAGGATGCTTTTTGCCGGCGGCTCTGGATTTAGCAGCAAGGGCCCGTAAATCTTTGAGACGTCTTTGCACCTGTAGCGACATTGCTTGCCAGGCCTGACGTATCTCGCCTTTCATCATGCGATTTTGAGAGAGCTGTTGACTCAGTCGATCAATTTCATCGAGGATTGCAAAACAGTTTTGCACATCTATCGTGTCACCGCCGATGAGAAAATCTCGCTCAGCAATTTGCGCATCCTCTACCCGACTCTTTAGCTTTTCGAGAGAGAGACCCATCTCATATGTCTCGATCAGGTCAGCACGATTGGCTAACAAAAACTTTTGCTGATCACTGGCAATCTTACCCCAGGCGCACAGACCGATCAGAACCAGAACAAGAGAGGTTCTTACAATATTGACAGTCGCTGCTTTACGCTCTTGCATCAGAGACTCAACCAGAAAGGATAGCCAGTATCTGCTCAGGCAAGGAGAGCGGATCGACGGGCTTGGTAATCACCCCCCTGGCTCCAAGCTCTACATAAGACTGAATCTCCTCATACTGGACCTTGGCAGTCATAAAAATGACTGGGATATGGCTAAGATCATTTCGTGCAGCCAACTCTTTAAATGCGGTAATGCCATCCATATGCGGCATCATGATATCGAGCAAAATCAGATCTGGTTTGACCTCGACGGCCTTATCCAAAGCTTCTAGACCGTTGCGCGCCTCAAAAATCTGCCAGTCAGTCAGTTTAGACAGTCCTGTCTTCATGATAAAACGGATGTGCTCGTCATCCTCGGCTAAGAGTACCTTTTGGACTTGCATCAGATTTTACCTTTCACTATCGTATGCTGTCCCAGCTCGACTATGGCAAGGTCTTTGAGACGACCGATGGTGTCACCATCCTCAGGCGCACTGCCGATGCCATAGATCAATGACAGCGTAAAAATTTCACCATTTTGATCTTGAAAATCAACGCTTTCAAATTCTTGGTTTAGCAAGTAAAGCAAGGATGCTGCCTGCTGGCGATTGACATCAGGCATAAATAGGCCAAAGACTCTCTCGCCAAAACGGCACCTCAAGATCTGAGGCTCAAATCGCCCTCGGATCATCGAGCCAAGACTGGATAGGACTCCCTCGATGACTTCGATGCTAGTGGTATTCTGGACTTCTTCAAAGCCTTTGATGGCGATCAGAGACAGCGTGCTCGGCACTCCAACCTCAAGACATTCTTGCATGATTGTCGCGGCATGTTCCAAAAAATTGGGACGAGACATTAGTTTTGTCAATTGATCCTTGTCGGTCTGAGCCCTCTTGAGTTTGGCTCGTTCTGCATAAGCAGTGACACGCGCCAATAGTTCTTCTTTAAGGACTGGCTTGCCGATCAGATCGTCCCCCCCGGCCCGGAAGGCCAGGGCGCGACCTTCTTGATTGCTTTTGGCTGTTAAAAATAAAACCGCCGCCTCGCGCCACCGCGGGTGGTTGCGGATTTCGCGACATACATCATAGCCTGTGAGTCCTGGCATGATCACATCGAGAACGACCACCTCGGGATCAGACTTTTCGAGGGCCTCCTTGATATAAATCGGTTCGTTTAAAGATGTGGCATGAAACCCTTCGAGATCCAGGACTTTTGTAACATAGGCCGTAAGCGCGGGATCATCATCCACTACCAGCACCCTTGTCCTTGCTTTTTCGGCGTGTCCGATCATTTGCTCGAGCACGATCTGAACGTCCGCAGGATCAGGCTCTAAGGGCAGAAAGGCCGAAAAACCAGCATAGGACATTTGTGCTGGACTAAAAACTGGAGCCTTGGAGGTGACCAGCAAGAGCGGCATGGACGGATTGGTAGCAGCAAGTCTCAGATCTCGGCAAAAATTGATCAAATCGCTCTGAGAGGCAAAGGGCTCAGCGAGCAATACGGCATCGAAGCTCACTCGCGCCAGCCCTGTCAGCGCCGCGTCATGGCTGGAAGCATATGAAAGGTCAGCATATTTGGAGTATGAGGTCAAAAGGTCTGCGCCAAGGCTATCGGTCAGCGCCAAGATGCGGGCTCGACGGCCGCTGGCCTCGGGTAATGCTGTCCCGTAGAGGGTCTGAGCCTCAATAATTGCCAACTCTGTATCGCTGAGCACCCTAAAGATCTCAGCCCAGATTATCTCCGCCTCGGTCTCAGTGGCTCTTGGATCGAGCGACCTGACAATATTTTCGAGGCGCTCTGCGCCATGGGAGACCTTGCCCAGATCAAAGGATCCGGCAGTACCCTTGATCTTATGACCAGCGGCAAGGACGTCTTGTATTGCGATGCCATCGAAGGGATTTTCTTTTATGGCCTTGAGTTTTTCGATGATCGTCTGCCATTCTGGGCCGAGATCCTTTAGATAAGCAACTCGAGCACTGCGGATAGCTTCCTCGGCTTCGAGCTTGCGCCGCAAAAAACCAATCTTGCTAAAAGCCACAGCCTCAGGCTGTTGGCTTGCCAGCAATTTTTCGAGTTCTTGTTTGGCGATCGAGGAGTCTGGATATTCTTTTAGTAGATTTTGCGCTTCGAGATGCAAAAGGCTCGGCGCATCGTTAAATTCTGATTGAGAGCTGCCATAACTATGGAAAGACACTTTGTCCGGCAGGATGCTCTCGATCACCTCGACAAAGATCTCGGCAGCGACTGGCTTTTGCAGGACCAGCGAAACCCTGAGGATATTGCGCAACCAGTTGAAAGTCTTGGGATCGCACCAATAACCCGAAACAAAGGCAATTGGCGTCATGACTCCTCTGTCGCGCAATTGTCCGATCCAGGTGACACCATCCATATCAGGCAATTTGTAATCGACAATGATCAATTTTGGATTGACCGAAGCCAGTATTTCTTCGGCAAATTGCACATTGCGTGCTTCAAAGAGCTTGTAGCCTCGACCGGTGAGCAAAGAGGTTACATAAGCCCTGAAGCCCGCATCGTCATCGACGATCAGAATGCCTTCTGAACGATTATTGGAACCAGTCACGGTCCACTCTCCTTTTTTATCGGATTCCCTAGCCTTGCTACCTGAGTTTATACCCGGTAAATGTCAGGCTCGGAAAAGATAAAGAAAGAGATTTGTCGGATTAGTTCCAAGTTTTAGATTTGGCAAGGACGTCGTTATCTATCTTGTTGATGATGTCATTTTCGATCAATTTGTAGAGGCAGAGACCAAAGCTCGCGACGACAATAGCCACTAGCAAAAGTGGCCAGGAAGCCTTGGCGACCACAAAGCATGCGGCAGCTACGGCAACCAGAGATAAGATCGTCGCGCGAGACTCTCGGGCATGAGTCATAGCGCTATCCTTGTATTTAGTTTTATACGGTAGATATACAATACAACATGTCTACATATGCAATAGTCGAAAAGACTTGTACAAAGGCCATGCCATCGGTCTTTGCGCATTTTTTTGTCAAAACAGGTTTATTTTTATCAGCTCTTGGTAGGTTTTTTAGTGCGCAAAATCACTGTTTATCAGCTTCTTGATTTTTGACACTGTTCCAGATCGAGCCATCCTCAAACTTTACCTGCAAGACGCGACATTTGAGTCCGCATACAGCCGGATTGATGACAAAGTCCCGCTTCCATTTTTGGCTGCGCTGCCCTTGACCTGCGACATATGTCTGATCGATCGCCTGAAAAGTACCCTTATCGGCAGCTTGAGCATCAGTCAAACGCATCCTAAACTTTGCAGCGGCGATGGCCTTGTCCCCAGGATTTTTATAATCAATGTAGATCTTTACAGATACAGGAGCATCAAAAGGATCGAGTTCTAGCTGTCCGCTAAGATTTACTACTTGGATGGGACAATTGTCTTCGGTCACGAACTGGCATTCGAGGTTTCGAACCTTTTCGGCGGCTCGAGCGTCAAAACAAACTACCAGGCAAGGCGGTCCGGCAATGATCAACGATGCAAAAAACATGCTCAGGAGCACTCTCATTGACAAGGTGCATATACCTGCCAATTTGCGTCTGGTCTTGATCACTCTAGTCATACTTGTCCTTGTAGCCTTTGGTTCTAATGCACAGGGCAATAACGATAGTTTCACCCTCACCATACTTCATACCAACGATTTGCACTCTCATGACGAGAGCTTTAAAGAAAAAGGGCGGATAAAAGGAGGATTGGCTCGGATAGGCCAAGAGATCAGACAATTACGAGACAAGGACAAGAGCGAGAGTACGGTAGTAATAGATTCTGGTGATATTTTTCAAGGCACGCCCTTATTTACAAAATATCTGGGACAGGTCGAGATCGACCTGCTCAACAAGATCGGCTACGACTTTTATACGATCGGCAATCACGAGTTTGACGAAGGGGCCGACAACCTCGCCCGCCAGCTGCAAAATGCCCACTTTAAGATACTTTGTTGCAACCTAGATGCTGGCGATCATCCATTGAGCAAACTGATGGTGCCATACTCGATCAAGACAATTAAAGGTCACAAAGTAGGTTTTGTAGGCGCAATCACCCCGGACATCGAGGGCCTGGCACCTCGTCGAGGCACTATCGCACTCAAACAAGACAAGGATCTACCTTATCCAGAGAGTTATATTGCCCCTATCAAAGCCCAGATAGACGATCTAAAGAGACAGGGAGTGGACAAGATCATTCTGGTGACACATTGTGGGGTAGATGTAGACAAGACCCTTGCGGCTCACCTGCCCGAGGTCGATGCCATCATCGGCGGCCATAGCCACACTCCTCTGCATGCACCGGTCGTCGTACCTCACCAGGGCGGACAGGGTTCGACCTATATCGTGCAGACAGGATGCTACGGTCGCAATCTGGGCTATTTGCAATTGACCTTCGACGACAAAGGACGTGTGGATCCCGAGCGTTCTCGTTATAGATTGATACAGATCACAGACAAGATGCCGGAGGCTGCAGACCTCAAGGATTACATCGCGCAAAAGCAGGCTCCACTAAACTGCTTGAGGGAGACCATATGCGCTCAGGCGACCGATGACTTTGACAACAATTGGCGCAATCTCACGCATGACAGTGCCCTCGGCAATCTCATCAGCGACGCTTTTGCAGATATCGGCAAGAGCCAGGGCGTGACCATAGCCTTCGAAAACAGGGGGGGCATCAGATCACGCATCGACAAAGGACCTATCAGCCAGGAAAAAATAGAGGAGCTTTTACCCTTCGATAACCACCTGGCATACGCCACTGTATCTGGTGCTATGCTCAAGCGCGCTCTGGAGCATTCGGTGGCTGGCTCTACTGGCGGTCGCTATCTCGAGATGTCTGGCATCAAAATGGCCTATGATCTCGACGCAGAGCCGGGTAAACGAGTCTTGTTTGTCTATGCCAGGCATCGTGACAAATCCGGCAAAGAGACCTACAAAAAACTCGATGAACAGGACCAATATCGCATCGCTATGACCGATTATTCTTTTAAGGGGGGAGAGGGTTACGACTTTAAACAAGCAAGCGATGTAGTATTTTCTAAAGAGCGATTAAATGAGCCATTCAAAGACTTTTTGCAAAAGTCCAAGGTAGTCCGTCCTCGTTCTGGAGAGAGATTTGTCGGCGTGTCGAGCAAACTGCCTCACGACTTGCTACACAATAGATTTAACGGCAAACTCGCCAACGCAAGCAAAAAAACAGTGGACATCTATATCGGCAAAATGACAGGTATCACCAAACTCGCCAAAACACAACACGATGTCACGATCCCACTTTCGGCAGATGGACTGGAGCAGATCGCAAAGGATGCGACTCCGGTTCGCGCAAGAGAGATCATCCACAATTTTGACTTCCATTCACGTCCATATCATATGGCTATAGTGGTATCGGGTCGCAAAGGGAGACAGAGTAATGGCGAGGATGAGACCAGACTATATTCTGTTTCCCATCCATTTTCTACTTGCCCTGACTGATGTCGGATAGATTGGCTTGCGCTTCTTGGTAGTTTGGCTTGATCGATAAAGCTGCTTCAAACTCGCCTTTTGCACCATCTTTGTCGCCGGTCTTAGCGAGAGCAACACCCAGGTTATTGTGCGCTAGAGCATTGCTGGCATCGTTTTTGATAGCCAATCTGTAATGCAATATCGCTTGCTTAAGGTCATTGTCCGTTTGATAGAGTACAGCCAGATTGTAATGTGCATCGGCATAATCCGGATCGATTTTGAGCGCCTGATTGTACTCTGCAAGAGCCTTTTTATTGTCTCCCTGCTTAAAATAAGATATCCCAAGCGAGGTCCGCGCCTGTGCATAGCCTAGATTGCGCTGGGCATTTGCATAATTTGGATCGAGAGCAAGCGCCTTTTGAAAACAATCGATGGCTTCTGGATACTTACCGATAGCATTATAGACACAACCAAGATTGTTGAGAATATCAGGATTGTTTGGATCCAAAGCAGCCGCCGTGCGGTATTCCTGATAGGCCCTATCCACATCATGATCGGCAAATGCAATTTTGCCGAGACCAAAATGCGCCAGCGCATTTTTATCGTCGAGTTCTACTGCTTTCTCATAGCTGCAAATAGCATCCGCCTTTTTGCCTAGTCTTTCGTAGGTGACGGCCAGGTTGTATTGTATGTCGCTTGAGCTGGGAGTGACAGCCAATGATTTGACAAAGAGTTTCTCTGCTTCTGTGTAGTCTTTACTGTCAAAAAACGCAATGCCAAGATTAAACCGAGCCTCGTTAAGACTTGGATCCTGAGCTAATGCTTTTTCGTAGAGCGACTTGGCCTCGGCGACATCGCCCTTTTTGTGAGCAATCTTGCCGAGCAGATTGAGTGCCTCTGCCTTGAGGCTGTTATCCGATGCTGATACTTTTTTGAGATAAGTCTGGGCCTCGCTAAATCGGCCAGTGGCGTAGGCAGCCTTGGCTCGGTCAAAAAGCGAGATCGCATCTGCGCCAGACTCACTTGCTGGCTTGCCTGCAACTTGTGTTGAAAACATACCAGATGAAGCGACGAGACTGGCGATGACGGTATGCATCAGATATTTCATGGATCCGATCTCCCTAGATTCAATTCAAATATAATATGTCAAATGAAACAGGCAAAAAAAAACTCAGCTCCCAGATCCTGGCCTCTCGCTCTAGCTTTGACGACGGCCTCCATGGTGGCGTTCCCTGGTGCTTGGTCCACTAATCAAGCTTTAGGCGCTGATTCGCCCAAAGGGCCATGCTCTGATTGTCTAAAAGCCGCCGCCGCCGCTTTTGGTCATGGCAAAAACAACCAGGCACTGGAGATCATGCTTGCTCAAAGTAAACTGTGCCAAGACCATATTGGTTTTCAGACCATGCTAATGACCGTAGCCAGTAGGGCCGGCAAGGACGACATGGCCCTGGCCGCAGCAGAACGTGTCCTCAAGAGCAATCCAGATGCTGCGCCTGCCCTGTTGCATCGCGGCTTGATCTATTACAAACAGCAAGACACTGATAAGGCACGCCAATCCTTTGAAAGATTGGTCAAAAACGACCCGACTAGCTACGAAGGCTGGCTTTCGCTCAAAGAAATTTACCAAGCAGCCAATCAGCCGGAAAAGGCTCGCATCGCAGGCATCAAAGCTAGCTATACAGAGCCTGGTTTTATGCGTGCAAAATTACGCATTCTCGACACTCTAAATGCTCAAGGCAAGCCTCAAGCCTTCAAGACTGAGCTCAAAAAGCAGATCGACCAATATGAGGGGGAGCAAGAGCCGGAGATAATGATCATGCTCGGCGACAAGGCGCTTACTTGCGGATTTTTTAAAGAAGCTCTGGGGATTTATAATGAGGCAGCCCGTGCCTATCCGGACCTCGCTCCTCTCAAGACCAGGAGAGTGATCGCGCATCTGAGCCTCCAAGATGCCAGTGCAGCAGCACCTTTTTTGGATAGTCTCGCAAAATCAAGAGGGGATCTCAGCCAAAGGGACTTAAACCTCCTCCAGGCCTGGCACCACATCGTCAAGGATGATATCGCCAGCGCTCAAAAATTGCTGGCCATTAGCAATGACAAGACAAATGATGATTATCTCCCTGCACTGGCACCATTTGTCAAAGGCTTGCTGGCACAGGCCAACAAGCAGTACGACATCGCTAGACAATATCTAGACGAGGCCATCCGATCTGACAAACTTAATAGACTTGTGGTCGCCCGCCTGCATCTTGTGCAAGTAGAAAGAGCCATGGGCAACCAAGAAGAAGCAGAAAGCCAGAGCAAGGCGCTCGAGACTTTTGCATGCGGGCTGCAAGCCGAGGCAACTAAGCAAAATGACTAACGATCTCAAGACCCTGATCCAATCGATCAATCCCGCAGACGGCGCGGTACTGGGCCAGGTACCTATCCTCGATGCTGCACAGGTGGCAAGATCGGTAGAAAAGGCTCGCCAAACCCAGGCTTCATGGCAATTGACCAGCCTCAAAGAAAGAGCGAGATTGATGAGCAATCTCAAAAGACTCGTGGCAGAAAGCCAGGATCAGCTTGCTGCCTTGATCTCGCAAGAAGTCGGCAAACCCTTGCCAGAAGCCTATCTATCTGAGCTCAACGGGCCTCTTGATACCATGGGCTGGCTGGCCGACAATGCAGAAAGGCTGTTGCAGGATCAGGCTATTCCTACGACCAATATGCTTTTGGCGTCAAAACAAAGCGTGGTTGCTTTTGAGCCTCTGGGCGTGATCGGCCTCATTTCACCCTGGAACTACCCATTTTCCATCCCCATGATGACTGCTTGCATGGCTCTCATGGTAGGCAATACGGTAGTGCTCAAACCCTCTGAAAAATCACCATTGATCGGCATCAAGATTGGAGAGTTGTTTTTGCAAGCTGGGTTTCCCCAGGGCTGCGTAGAAGTGATCACAGGTGATCGCAACACAGGCAGATACTTGACCGAGCAAAACCTGGCCAAGGTGATTTTTACAGGCTCCGTATCTGGTGGCAAAAATGTAATGGAGACCTGCTCTAGATCCCTGACACCGGTTACTCTCGAGCTAGGCGGTAAGGATGCCGCGATTGTACTACCCGATGCGCCAGTAGAATGGACCAGCAGAGGATTGGTATGGGGAGCATTTACCAATGCAGGCCAGGCCTGCGCGTCAGTCGAAAGAGTCTATGTCATCAAGGGCAAAAAAAACGAGCACGATAGGCTCATCCAGGCCATTATCCAAGAAACCCAAAAACTCAAACTTGGCAATCCCAAAGACCCTGCAACCGAAGTCGGTCCATTGATCGATCAAAATCAACTCGATACAGTTAGATCCCACGTAGAGGATTCCATCGCCAAGGGAGCCAGGATCGCGTGTGGCGGCAATTGCCGGCAACAGGACCTGGGTGGATATTTTTTTGAGCCCACCGTATTACTCGACGTCAATCATCAGATGAAAGTAATGACTGAAGAGACCTTTGGTCCTGTATTACCTGTAATGGTGGTCGATAACGAAGATACGGCCGTCGAACTGGCCAATGAATCCCAATACGGACTTTGCGCTACTGTCTGGGCTAAAAACTTGCCAGCGGCCGAGATGGTAGCAAGAGATCTGGATGTCGGCACCGTATTGATCAATGATGTGCTTTATTCGCACGCCGTGCCGCAACTGCCCTGGGGCGGCATCAAAAACTCGGGCTTTGGGCGCAGCCATGCTATCTTTGGCCTACAAGACCTTTGCAATATCAAACACATATCGATAGACTCGGCGGCAGGATCGCACCGCATATGGTGGTACCCCTACGGCCCAGAGCGCATAAAAATGGCTCAGGCCGGCATCAAGCTCCTGCACGGCAAGATGAGTGAAAGGCTGGGCAGCCTAATAGCCTTCATAGCCAATAGTCACGATCGCAAAAAATAAACTAGGACGATAACAAAGCCGGCAGCTTGTCCAAGAGATAAGTCACGTCATCTTGAGTATTGCTTTTGCCAAAGGTCATGCGCACGGCTCCCATTGCCGTTTTTTCGGGGAGGGCAAGAGCCTTGATTACATGCGACGGCTCGATGATACCTCTATGGCAGGCAGATCCAGCCGAGATCGCGATGCCTTTGAGATCGCTCTTGAGGACGAGGGCTTCGCCATCTCTATTTGCTTGTGCAAAGGAGACATGCCCGGGCAGACGCTGCGCCAGATCCTGTGGACCGGTGATCACGACACCATCCATAGTGGCAAGCCTTTCCATCACCTGGCTTTGATAGGATCTCAAGACTCGAGCACTGTCATCCAACTCCAAGCGCGCTAGTCTTGCAGCCTCACCCAGGCCCACGATCTGGCTCATGGCCTCGGTGCCAGGAAACAATCCCATTTCCTGACCGCCGCCAAAATAGATCGGCATCAGGTTAACCAATTTGCGTACAAATAAAGCACCAATGCCCTTGGGAGCACCAAACTTGTGACCGGAGAGGCTGAGCGCATGCACGCCGACATACGGTCCCAAACTTGAAAGATCGATCGGCAACTTGCCCGTCGCCTGAACGGCATCGCTATGCAAGAAGATATCATGCCCTTGTGCTTTAGACGCATCCTGGATCATCTGTGCTATCTGGGCGATTGGCTGCACCGTGCCGATCTCGTTATTGGCCCACATGATCGAGACCATGCCGCAGGGATCTCGCAGTAAATCTTGCAAATGATCCAGATCGATCAATCCGTGTTTGTCATTGCGTATAAAATCGAGCTTAAAGCCATTTGCGCCGAGAAACTGTGCAGGCCCCAAAATAGACGAATGCTCGATGGCGCTGATCAACAATCTCTTGGGCAAGCCATTAGCTTCGATAAAACGAGCACGCCCCAGCAAGGCGACATTATTGGCCATTGTGCCACAAGGCGCAAAATACACCTCTTTGCTCTCGCAGCCAATTAGTTGGGCCACGTGAGCACGCGCTGCATCTAGAGCCTGCCTGGCCTCTCGGCCGATTGCATGGATTGAGCTGGCATTACCAAATCGTCCTTGCAAATATGGCTCCATCGCCTCCAATACTTCAGGTCGGCAAGGAGTAGTCGCACTATTGTCTATGTAGATCGGCTGCAAAAACCCATGCCTCGCGACGTGCTAAACTCTCAGACCTGATTATATTCAATTTCCTACGACTACCGTTCTCCCAAGCAATTTTTTCTCTTGAAGATACTGGCCCTAGCAATCGTCACCCTTGGCACTCTGGTGGTGGCATTTTGCCTTGGTGAAACCAATTTAAGCTGGCAAGGCTTGCAGCAAGCCGTTTTAGCCCCACAGACCCTGGATCCGGGCGCCGCCACGATTCTTTGGGACATCAGACTACCACGACTCCTCAGTGCAGCCATCGTGGGCATGGCTCTATCTCTTGCGGGCTATTTACTCCAGAGTCTGTCGGGCAATGATCTGGCCGACCCATATTTGACGGGGGTCGCCTCTGGCGCAGCACTTGGTGCTGCCATCGCCATATTTTGCGGCCTGCCCTTTGCCTACCTGCCCACTCTCGCCTTTGGTGGTGGTATCGCAGCCAGTGCCCTAGTCGTGCTCGCCTCCAGTTCCTCCAGAGACCGACAGATCTCCATGCCCCTGCTCTTGCTCTCTGGCATCGCCCTGTCCACTATCGTCACTGCCGCCATCAATCTCATGCAATTTTTGTCTGCATCCAACACTGCCGTTGCCGCTCGCGGCCTCGATCTCTGGCTGATGGGCGGACTCAGCGGCAGATCATGGCCAGAGCTCTATGTCGCTACATCGTATATATTGCCATGCATGGCTATCTCCCTGCTCTTTGCCAAGCCACTCTCTGTAGTGGCACTCGGTCAAGACATGGCCGCTTCGCTCGGCATCAAAGTAGGGCAGACTCAAGTCGTAATATTAGCGCTCGCCGTGCTTCTGACCAGCGCCGCAGTATCTTTGAGTGGGCTGATCGGATTTGTCGGCTTGATCGCGCCTCATCTAGCACGCAGATTGGTCAAGCATGGCTTTGCCCAATGCATGATCGCAAGCGCACTTTGCGGCGCTATCGTGCTTTCGGCCTCGGACCTCATCGCACGCACGGCCAACCCTAGTCAGGAGGTACCTCTTGGCTGTGTGATGGCCTTGTTAGGAGGTCCATTCTTTTTGCTGGCCTTACGCAAGGGAGCTAAGCAAAATGTCGTCTAAGATCTCGGCTTGCTCTGTTGCTGTGGGATTTGAACCACTGTCGCCTCTTTTGAGCAAAGTAGACCTGACGCTCGAGGCAGGCAAGATACTGGTAGTGCTCGGACCAAATGGTTGTGGCAAATCGACTCTCATAAAGGCCCTCGCGGGCCGCAGCCTGCCAATGTCCGGTCGAGTCTGCCTGGATAGCGATGGGGCTAGTCTCACTGATATCGATCCAAGGACACTGGCCCGCGAGGTCGCCTATGTCGCACAATCCATCGTCTTTCCACCGCATTTGAGCTTGAGAGAATTTGTCGCACTTGGACGCAATCCGCATCAGCAATGGTTCAATTTTTATCAATCCTCAAAAGATAAGGAGATAATCCAGTCTGCCATAGATCGCACCAATCTCTCGCACCTGGCCGACCATCGAGTAGCGAGTCTCTCCGGCGGCGAGAAGCAACGCGCACAACTGGCTCTGGCTCTGGCACAGACCACTCGCTTTATCATATTGGATGAGCCTACCGCCAATCTCGACTACCGTCACCAGCTGGAATTGATTTGTATCCTGCACCAATTAAAAAGCGAGGGTCTAGGCATCTGTGTCGTCTTGCATGACCTCAATCTCTCTCTGCAATTGGCAGATACAGTGGTGCTTTTGGCAAAGGGAGGCATTTATGCTCATGGAGCCAGCAGTGAGGTATTGACCGAGCAAAATCTCCAGGATGTCTTTGGGGTACAGCTCGTAAGACTGCACGATGACAAATACCAGGGTTTTGTCCCAGCTGCTGTGATCTAGCAAATCAAAATAAAACACCGAATGATCTAAGAGACCAATCGGTGTTTTTGTTTGCTTTCAACTAATCTTGCGGATTTGATTGCAAATGAGCCCAGATCTTGCCTAAGGCTTAGACATAATATGGATAGCTGTTGTAGCGATAATTGTTGTAGTTCATCGCATAGCTAGGACCATAGTTGTAGTTGGGATAATAGTTATTCCAGCCACCATAATTGCCCCCGCGACCAATGTTGCGCGCCATCTGCACGCCGGCAAATATCGGCAATATCGAGCCGACTGTGCCGGTTATGGCACCTATAGCCCGACCCAGACCCGTATCTTGAAAGTCTCTGTAGCCAGGATTGTAATAATCATTGACTGCACTCACGCGACCGCGAGGACCAGCGATCTCCCAACCGGATTGGCCAGGACCGACAAATGGAGGGGTGCGATAGTAGGCGTCTCCGCCCCACGCTTGACGACCACCGCCGCAACGGCCGTAGCAGTCATTGATGGGTGGCATGAAACGACTGTTTTGCATCTCCCACTGGACCTGGTTACGGTAATTCATTCGATCGTACATCTGTTGATTCATCGAATAGTCGTAACAGGCGCCCTGTCTAAAATTGCGACTATAATCGTCGTAACGGCGATCCTGACCGTATGACTGATAGCGATCGCCACCATTGATATTGATGATGACCGTGCTATCACGGATGTCTATATCACGGTCGCCATTGCGCAGGGTGACCGATTGATTGTGGCGGTCGCCAGTCCTGCAGGGGGCTTCGTTGCGATAGGATTGCAGGTTGTCCTGCACGTCGTTGCGAGGAGTGACAAACAAGTCGCGGTCTTGAGCCGCTGGTGGTTGTTCACTGGCGCGATACTTATCTCCCATGGGGGTCTTCTCCTGGTATGGTGACCTGTCCGCAAGCGGTCACTCTGTGCTCATATGTCTATACATTACCGGCGCAATTTGGACTGTCAATGGGAAAATCACCACGGAGCCCGCACGGCGGGGCTTTCAAGCCATAAAGCTTGTTTGCAATGTACCCAAAAACAAAATCAGCCAAACAAATGTAAGGCTCGGATGATCTTTGGCAAAAAGATAAAGCAACCACATATAACAGCTGCAAAACTAGCGACGAGCACTGCCGCCGCCGCCGTGTCCTTGGCATAGCGAGCAGCAGCGTGATACTTGTAATTGGCCTGGATGTCGACCACATGCTCGATGGCGGTATTCATCAATTCGGCAAACAGCACAAAGCAAATCGAAAGCCCCAACAAGACCCAGGCCAGAGGCTCAATATCAAAATACAAGCCCATCAAAGCAGCGATGGGCGCAGCTACGCAATGGATGCGAAAATTGCGCTGCGTAGCAAAGGCATGCCCCAGGCCCCGAAAAGCAAAATAAAAAGACTGCCCTACCGATTGCGCCCGGCCGATTTTGCGGTCCTCTTCTTTTTGCTCTGGATTATCTTTCATGGCGATAGCTTAGCAATTGCGCGCAAAACCCGCTCTATCGAGGATACGCTTCTGCCTTCCCATCATTTCTTTCTCATCATCGGCATCTATATGATCAAAACCCATCACATGCAGACAACCGTGCACAAATAAAAATGCCATTTCTCTCTCTATAGAATGCCCATACTCGATCGATTGCTCCAGCGCCTTCTGCACGCTTATAAAGAGCTCGCCAACTTGCCAATCGCAATCGATAGAGCCTATTGCAGAGTCTAGCGGCAGATCTTTTAGGTGAAATGGCACAGACAATTGAATGGGAAACGAAAGTACATCGGTCGGACGATTTTTATCGCGCCATTGCCTGTTAATCTGGGCGATAGATTTATCAGAAATCAATTGACATGACATTGTGCCCAGCGCAAACAAGCGCGTTAGATCGATATCATCTTCGGCAGTCAGCCATTGAGGCGTATTTTTTACCAGATCATCTTGGACTTGGGCGAGCAAGGCCTCAAAAGTCTTTTGCCACTCACCGGTCGAGACCTTGATCTTACGCTGTCTGTTATGCAATTCGAGACGCACTTGCCAGCTCCTTATCGCCGTGGTAGACTCCCGGTCATCGAGATATAAATATTTAGTCGTAGGCTTACGTAGGTAGCCTACGGCATTTTGCTGTTTCTACAGCCTGATTTTAAACGGATATTAAATTGAACCAGACAGACAAGACCATGACAGACCAGACCCGCATAGAAGCCATCGCCGAGCAAGTATTGGCTCCTCTGGGCTTTGCTCTCATCGAGGCCAAGCTCGGTCAGGTCGGCCGGAGCAAAAATCTCGAGATCATCATATACAAATTGGATGGTACTGCTATCTCACTTTCCGACTGCGAGACTGTGAGCCGCAGTCTGGATCAAGCTCTCGAAGAGCCACAGCAAACCGAGCAGATTGCCTTTTTGCGCAATGCCTATACTCTGGATGTTTCAAGTCCAGGCATAGATAGATTGATCAAGCATCCAAGAGAATACGAAATATTTAAAGGTCGCAAGGTCGAGGTCAAAACAAAAGGAGACGCGGGGCAATCGGCTGGTATAGCCCTGGGACCGCACGTGATCGGCACGCTGGTGGCCGGCACCGCTGATGGTATCACCATCGCCAATGCCACCGCCGTCATGCAAAATGCCGACAAAAAAAAGAAAGGCTCAAACAAGGCCAAAGAACTAGCCGCTCCCCTGGACAAGGAGCTTGCTATTGCAAACGCAGACCTCATATCGGTGAGGCTCTATCCATTGACACTCAATAAGATTTTAGCCGAGCAAGGCGGCGAGGAAGGCCAGGATCTGGCCGAATCCGCCCAAATTGCAGAAATATGAAACACAACTAAATAGGTCAATACCGGGAGGTAAAAGTGATCAAAATTGGCGACAAACTTCTTGAAGCAGCCGAAGAGCTGGAGAGAGAGCGCAATATACCGCAAGAAGAATTTATCTCTTATGTTTGCGATGCCATCGTTGCCGCCTACAAAAAGAAAGTCCCCGATCACGATGTCGAAGGCGTCAGAGCTATTTTTGACACTGAGACCGGCGAAATTGGCATCTTTGCCCCTAAAGAAGTAGTCGACGAAGTCTCCAACGAATACCACGAGATCTCACTCGCCGATGCACAAGACTTGATCCCTGACGTCACCTCAGGCGAAGTATTGGAAATCGAAGTAACGCCTGCCGATTTTTCGGAGTTTGGTCGTATCGCCGCTCAAACAGCCAAGCAACTGATCACGCAGCGCCTACGCGAAGCCGAAAAAGAATTGATCAAAAAAGAATTTGAAGCGCGCAAAGGCACCTGCACTACCGGTCAGATAGAACGTATCGAAGTCATCTCCAATTCGCGTAATAACGTCATCGTCAATCTCGGCCGTGTCGAAGGCTGCATGCCCAGCCGCGAACAATTGCCCGGCGAGACTTATCGCGTAGGCAACCGCGTACGCGTATACGTACTCGAGCTGCGTGACACTGGTCGCGTCCCTCAGATCATCGTCTCCCAGGCACATCCTGAGCTCGTTCGCGAACTATTCGAACTCTATGTGCCCGAGATCGAAGACAACACAGTCGAGATCAAGTCCATAGCCAGAGAAGCCGGTTACCGCACCAAGATCGCCGTCCATTCCGAAGACAGCGATGTAGACCCGGTTGGCGCCTGTATCGGTACTCGCGGCGTGCGTATCCAAAACGTAGTCGCCGAATTGCGCAACGAAAAAATCGACGTGATCCGATATTCTCTCGATCCTGTCGACTACATCTCCAACGCTCTTTCGCCGGCCCGCATCACCACTGTGGCCCTCTATGACGACTCGCCGGAAGCCAACGGCAAGCGCGCCGAAGTAATCGTGCCGGACGATCAGCTCAGCCTCGCCATTGGCCGTGGCGGCCAAAACGTGCGTTTGGCAGCAAAATTGACCGGCTGGAAAATCGATATCAAGTCCGAAAGTCAGGCTGGAGGTTCGTTCCGCAATATGGACGAATTGACCGCACAATAATCTGCCCGCAAAAAATCGGCTCCAGAGTAAGGCGTAACTGCGCACCTGGAGCCGATTTATCAATTAATGAAATGACGATAACCAAAAGACTCTGCATCATTTGCCGCAAATCGATCGATCGCAAAGAAATGATCAGATTGACTCTAGAGTGCACGACCGGCAAAATCGTGCTCAACACAAATTATAAGAAATATTTCGGAAGATCGGCATATCTTTGCAGGTCTCAAAGCTGCATCGACTCAGCTTTGAAGACGCCAAGAATTAAGCAGGCACTGGAAGGTCGCAAGACCAAAGGCCGGCCAAATCAACGAAAAGTGGCTTGGCCACTTGAAGCACAACTTATGGAGAGTATCCTCACAATGTATACAGGCATGGGGAAAACGTGCCAAAATACTGGGGGAAATGGAGAGGTCTGAATGGACGACAGGGTACGAATCTACGAGCTAGCGAAGCGGATGAATGTCTCTAACCAGGAGATCATAGATGCTTTACGCGAACTCGGCTACGACGTCAAGAGTCATTCGAGCACCGTCGACAAACAAGCAGTAGGCCTCTTGATACAAAAACTCAAAAAAAATAACGAGACCAGCGACGCCGCCAAGGGCGGACCTGGCAAACAAGCACCGGCAAAGCCAGGCGCCGCTAAAGGCAAGATGCCTCCGCCCGCGCCACCCGAACTCGCAGCTGCGCCGGTCAAACCAAGGGTGTTGGGCCGTTACAGACCAACACCTCCGCCGGATCCCAACGCACCGGTACAGCAAGCAGAGCCGCCAGTGACACAGGACGCTCCCGCTCACCAGGATGCGCCCCATGCAGTAGAAACACCTGTAGCTGATGGGGGAGCCCAGAAAGAAGCAGCCGCAAGAACCAATCCTGTATCAAGCCCCGAATCAGAATCTGGTGCTGATGCAAGCTCGACTGTTCAGCAAACTCACAATGCACAGCAAGCAGCCGAAGCCCCACAGCTTGGCCAGACCGCTGCGCCTGGGGCCGCTGATAAGACCAAGACAGGTCAGACTCAAGGTCACATCATCAACCAGAGTGCTCAGAGCCCAGTCAAGCCTCCGGTCAGCCAACCCTCACAAGAGACCATCAAGGCACCCCAGCCTCCAACGCAAGACTTTGAGCCACTGGATACTCGTGGCAAGTTTACTGGCGATGAATGGTCGGACAATGATAAATGGGGCAAAAAGACCATCCGCAAGTTGGACCTGCCCAAAAAGAAAGACCCGAGCGAGGCAAAGGCCGACGAGAAGCCTGCCGAACCTGCAGCCAAAGCAGACGCCTTTGGGGCAGCAAAAGCCGGTGCAGCTGGCAAAGAGAAAGATAAGTTTGAAAAAGGGCACAAGCCCAAAGGCAAGGAACACTATAAGGATGACCTGGACGAGTTTAATGCAAGTGGCCAGGAGCCAGCGCGGCCGATGACACCAAGCCAGCCAATCAGAGTAGCTGCTCCTAGCAATCGTGGCGCCCACACGCCTCGCAAGCCTGGCAATCGCCAGGGCCATGGCGACAAGAGCGCCAACAAAAAAGAAGAAAAGCAAAAACCCGAAAAAGAAGTCATCGAGATCCCTAAAGAAATCGTGCTGACCAATAGCCTCACGGTCCAAGAATTGGCGATCAAGATGCACGTGCCCGAAACAGAGATCATCAAAAATCTCTTTATGCGCAATATCATGCGCACGGTAAACCAGCCTGTCGAGCTCGAGCTTGCCAAAGAGCTGGCAGTGCAAATGGGCTACGAAGTCCTTACCGAAGAAAAAGAGCCCGAAGTAGTAGAAGCGCCCGTACAAGAACTATCCGAAGAAGACAAGGCCAATCTGGTCATGCGCCCGCCGGTAGTGACCATCATGGGTCACGTCGACCACGGCAAAACCAGCTTGCTCGATGCCATCAGGCAGACCAAGTTTTTGTTGACCGATGCAGAAGCAGGCGGGATCACCCAACACATCGGCGCTTATCACGTCGAAGTACCGGACGAGGATGGACATCCGCGCCAGATCGTATTTTTGGATACGCCCGGTCACGAGGCCTTTACGGCTATGCGTGCTCGAGGTGCCAAGGTCACTGACGTAGCTATCCTGGTAGTTGCAGCCGACGACGGCGTCATGCCTCAGACGATCGAAGCTATCGACCACGCTAAGGCAGCCGGAGTACCGATCATTGTCGCCGTCAACAAGATCGACAAGCCCGGAGCCGACCCGGACCGCGTTTTATCTCAGTTGATGGAGCACGGCCTGGTCGCCGAAAAATACGGCGGCGAAGTCGTGACCTGCGAAGTATCAGCCAAAAAGCGCATGGGACTGGATTACTTGCTTGAGATGATCTTGCTTGTAGCCGACATCCTGGACCTCAAGGCCGATCCAGACAAACCAGCCACAGGCTTTATCGTCGAAGCCGAGCTCTCCAAATCACGTGGTGCCGTCGCCACTGCACTAGTCGAAAATGGCACCATGCGCGAAGGTGACTTTATCGTTGCTGGCAGCAAGGTCGGTCGTGTCAGAGCTTTGTTTGACGATCGCGGTCAGCGGATCAAGGGCGCAGGTCCTTCGATGCCTGTAGAGGTCCTCGGCTTCAACGAGACACCAGTAGCAGGCGAAAGATTTCAAGTCGTCGAAAACGCTCAAAGACAAAAGGAACTGGCAGAGTCTCATCGTGGACAAGAAGCCAAGCAGCACCACGTCTCGCTGGAGACATTGCACGACATGCTCGAACGCGGCGAGGTCAAGGACCTCAATGTCATCGTCAAGGCAGACGTGCAAGGTACAGCCGAAGCCATCGCCGATCAGATCCGCAAGCTCTCGGGCTCCGAAGTGCAAGTGCGCGTCTTGCGCACCGCATCTGGTGACATCTCCGAAAACGACGTCAACCTCGCTGCTTCTTCCAATGCCATCATCGTGGGCTTCAACGCTCAGCCAGATGCCAATGCCAGCCGCGTAGCCGAAGGCACCGGCGTTGACATCCGCACCTATAGCATCATCTACCAGATCACCGACGATCTCGAGTTGGCAATACAGGGTCTACTCAAGCCTATCCGTACCGAGGTCGCCATCGGCCAGGCCGAAGTCAGACAGGTATTTAAAGTGGGCAAGGGTCTCACCATTGCTGGTTGCATGGTCGTACAGGGCAAGGTGCAACGTAATAGCATCGCTCGGATCGAACGCAATGGACAGCTCCTTCACGAAGGCAAGCTGGACACTCTCAAACGCTTTAAGGACGACGCAAAAGAAGTCGCCCAGGGCTTTGAGTGCGGCATGAGCTTTGACAAGTTTTCGGACTTGCAGGTCGGCGATATGATCAACTGCTTTGTCATACAAGAGACAAAGCGTACCGAACAAAGCTCCTGATTTGATCGGATCCTATCATTTGAGGGAGGCTCAGACATAGCATGGCAGGAGATCGAGCTCTCAGGGTCTCGCAGTCGATAAAAAAAGAAGTAGCCGAGATGATCCAACGCGAATTGCGTGATGATCGCCTCAAAGGCCTGATTTCGATTACTGACGTCGAATGCACTCACGACCTCAGATCAGTCAAGATCTTTATCTCAGTCTTCAAATCCAAGACTCAGGAAGCAAACCAATACGACGAGACTCTCAAGCCAGCTAAAACCGCTAGCAAAACCAAGTCCGTTCGCGAGTCTGGCGATCCCGCCGTCGACCAGGTAGTCGAAGCCCTAAATGAGCATGCTGGCTTTATCCGTGGTGAAGTCTGCCGGAGACTTGGTCTTCGATTTGCTCCAGAGATGTATTTTAGAGCCGATACCTCACTCGAAAGAGGCTCCAAGGTCACCGACCTCCTGGGCAAGATCAGTCGCGGCGAGATCTAGATCTGGACAGCGTACTTGGCTTTTTAAATATCAACAAGCCTGTGGGCATCAGCTCGCACGACGTCGTTGCGCGTCTGCGCAAAGCCACTCGTGTCAAGCAGATCGGACACGGCGGCACTCTGGATCCGCTCGCCGAAGGAGTGATGACTGTGGCATTTGGCAAGGCCACCAGACTCTTGCGTTTTCTTGATGAAGACAAGGCCTACAAGGCAAAGATTTTGCTCGGTAGACAAACAGCCACCGACGATCTCGAAGGAGCAATCATCGCCGAGGCCCCCATACCTGAGACACTTTCCCATGAGCAGCTGAGTAATGCCCTCGCTCCCTTTATCGGAGCGATCGAACAGGTGCCGCCAATCTACAGCGCCATCCAGATCAATGGAGAAAGGCTCTACGACCTGGCGCGCAATCGTCCGGACCAGTTGCCGGACAAAAGTGCTATAGCACCAAGATCGGTGACAATATACAAAATAGACAAGCTGGATATAGATCTGCCTTATATCACTCTGGACATATCTTGCAGCAAAGGGACCTATATACGCTCGATTGCGCGAGATCTGGGCCTGGCCCTCGGCACGCGCGCCACTCTTGCCCATCTCTTGCGGACCAAGGCAGGCAGGCTGGACATCAAAGACTCCATAGCACTAGCAGATTTTGAGCAAATTGCTCGACAACAAAATCTCGCTAGTGATCGAGCGGCCCTGCAAAAGCACCTCACTCGCCCCGAGGATGCCTTGATACCCAAAAGCCTGACACTGGCTGCCACCATCGTTGACCGCCTGTGTCTCGGGCAAAAAATAGCCCTTTCAAACCTGGACAATATACAAGATCTCAGCGAGACCTTTTACTTGATCGCGCGGGCTGACGATGCCGACCAAGCACCAAAACCGGCTCTGGTAGCCAGAGTAGACCGGGAGCTCGACATACTGCGACCGGAAGTAGTCTTTGCAAGCTAGAGCAAAAAAGACTCAACAGCAACAAGGCCCCTGCATAACAGGGGCCTTGTGCTTGTTTTCACCAGTTTGGTCCATCGACTCAAAAACGGTCTAACGACGCTTTTTGGCCTTGGCCACGGGTTTCTTTTTGGCTGGAGCTGCCTTTTTAGCTGCAACTTTTTTAGGAGCGGCTTTTTTGGCAACTGCTTTTTTAGCGGGCTTGGCGGCTTTGCTTGCCGGTTTGGCAGCAGCCTTTTTAGCGGGCTTTTCGGCCTTGTGTTCGGTCACTGCCTTGGGCAAGGGAGCTTGCTTGGCGCGACCATCTACTACATCCTTGAGCTCCTGGCCGGCACGAAAAACTGGCACTTTTGCCGCTTCGATCTTGAGCTTTTGCTTGGGATTCTGCGGATTGACACCTGTGCGTGCTTTTCTTTGACGACGTTCGAAAGTACCAAAACCAACGAGCGTGACACGCTCGCCTTTGGCCATAGACTGAGTCATGGCGTGCAAGAGAGCAGCGACTGTATCGCTGACTTGATTTTTGGCTTGTCCGGTAACCTTAGCAACGGAATCCACTAATTCTGCTTTATTCATGCATTTTTTCCTAAGCTGTCGGAGACGAAGAACTCCATAAAGGAGCCTCAAAACAGTGAGAGATGCTACCATCCTCATTTAGCTAGTTCAAGTACTCAAGGCAGATAGATTGTGAGTTTGATGATCGCAAATGACACCATTGCCGCTCTCTCTTCCGCTCCCGGTCTCGGAGCGATAGCAATAGTGCGGGTTTCCGGACCAGACGCGATCGGCATCACGGCGCGCATTTTTAATGCAAAGCAAAAAAATTTAGAAAGCGATAGCCAGGGCAAATGGAATGCCGTCTCTCATAAAGCATATGTTGGCCAAATAATAGAACCGGCATCGGGTGAGGCAATCGATGAGGTGGTGGCGATAGTCTACAGGGCACCGCACACATATACAGGAGAAGATCTGGTCGAGATCAATTGCCATGGTTCTCCAGTCGTAACGCGCAAGATCACGGATCTGCTCCTGAACACGGGCTGCCGTCTGGCGCAGAAAGGCGAATTTACCAAGCGTGCTTTTCTCAACGGTCGCATCGATTTGACCCAGGCCGAAGCTGTGCTGGATCTTTTGACCTCCAAGACCGAGCGCCAGTCTCGCTTGGCTTTGACTGCTCTAAAAGGAGCACTGGGCGATGAGATCAAACTAGTGCGAAAGTCTTTGATGCAATTGATGACGCGCATCACAGCCGGTATTGATTTTCCCGAAGAAGTAGGCGAATTGCCCTTTGACGATATCGCCGGGATATTGGAGTCGAGCATCGAAAAATTGGCGGAGCTCGATCGCACCTCGCGCTCTGGACGCTATCTGCGAACGGGTCTCAAGCTAGCCATCGTCGGTCGTCCCAATGCAGGCAAGTCCAGTCTGATGAACAAACTGCTCAAATTTGAGCGAGCCATCGTCACGGACATCCCTGGCACCACTCGCGACTCGATCGAAGAACCAGTGGATATCAATGGCCTGCCAGTGATCTTGATCGATACGGCCGGCGTGCGTGACACTAAAGACACGGTCGAGCAGATCGGCATAGACCGCACTATCAAGGCCATAGCCGAGGCCGACCTGACCCTCTTGCTCATCGATGGCCAAACTGGTCCGGGAGATGACGAAAAAGAAATAGTGGCCGAATTGGCAAAGAGACAGACTCCTGTCCTTATCGCCCTCAGCAAGAGCGACCTGGCACCAGAGGCGAGATGGACAAGGGCGGATATCCAAAAACAATTTGGCACATCTCTGCATTTTGCCCTGGCCGAGTCTGCCGATGAGCCGCTCAAGATCAGTAGTACGACTGGCGATGGCCTCGATAGCCTGCGTTCGGCCATCGAAATATTTGCCACTCAAGGCTCTCATCTGCAAGAGCTTGGCGGCTCTCTCAACGAACGCCAGAGCCAGCTCTGCAAACGAGCCCTGGCGAGTCTAGCCGATGCTCAAAAGACCGTGAGGGCAGGATTGCCTCAAGATTGTCTGTCGACCGATCTGAGAGGCAGCCTGGATGCTCTGGATGAAATTGCCGGAGATGTCGTTACCGAAGAAATAATCACTGAAGTCTTTGCCAATTTTTGCATCGGCAAATAATCTAAATATAGGAAATCAAAAGCAATGGCACGCCTGCAATCAGAAGACGAAGAGTACAAGAGCCACATCGAGATCTCAGCTGGCAACAAACTCTCGATCAAGGCAAAGACTCAGATCGCCGACAAGGGTCTGATGCCTGACGAGCAGACCTGGCAATATTTCACCATCAATTTGACCAATGGCGGGCGCAGTCTTGATTTTTGCACGCCTGCCGATTCTTTTGACCACATGCTCTTTGAAAACGAGATACAAAATGCCGTCCAGGACATCCAGGCCGTCGCCCACGCCTACCTGCTCTGCCGCACGCCGCAGGACGAGGTAGCCCTCCTGGCGCAAAAAATCGAGACCTTTGTCGCAGGCGACAAGTCTCAACTCCTTTTTGAGCCATCCGAGCCCTCTTTGGAGCTCATGGTCAAGAGAGTCGGCGGTGGCTTTAGAGTCTATTGCCATGTGGACGCCGGAAATGTTGAGACAGGTATCTATCGCTATGACGCGCTGGGGATAAGGTTTTTCACCACGCAAGAGCATCTAATGGCCTTTGCATCCCAGCTCAGGGCCGAGTTTGCCTGCTAAAATATCCTCCTCTTATCCGGCAGTTTGTAGATGCCGGTCAATAAAAGGAAGAACTTATGTCAAAAGTAACAGAACAGATTGCCGTCAAGCTGCCCGATGGGTCGTCCAAAAGCCTGACTGCGGGGCAGACTGGCGCCGATCTGGCCCAATCCATCTCGCAGGGCCTTTATCGCAAATCCGTTGGCCTTATGCTCAACGGTGAGCTACGCGACCTCTTTACCCCGCTTAAAGACGGGGATACCGTGCGCATCCTCACTCCAGACGATCCAGAGGCTATCGAGCTCTTGCGTCACACCACCGCGCACGTCATGGCCCAGGCCGTCCAAAAACTCTTTCCCAATGCCAAAATCGCTATTGGACCAACCATCCAGGATGGTTTCTACTACGATTTTGACATCGCCGATCACACCCTCAATCCTGATGATCTGATCGCTATCGAAGCCGAGATGAAAAAGATCGCAGAGGCCAATCAAAAGCTGGTGCGTTTTGACATACCGGATGTCGACCAGCAATTGGGAGACTTCAAAAATGCAGGCGAGCGATTTAAGGCCGAATTGCTCGAGGAGCATCGCCATCACAACCCTACCTTGTATCTGATGCAAGACAAGGAAGGCAAGACAATCTGGAACGACTTCTGCCGTGGACCTCATTTGCCTTCCACCAATCACATCAAGGCCTTTAAGCTCTTGCGCGTATCAGGCTCCTACTGGCGTGGTGACGAGCATAAAGATCGTCTGCAGCGCATATACGCTACAAGTTTTTGGCACAAAAAAGACCTCGAGGCCTACCTCCAGCGCCTCGAAGAAGCCGAAAAACGCGACCACCGTCGTCTGGCCAAGCAGCTCGACCTCTTTTCGACTCATGACGAAGTCGGAGCAGGACTGATCTTTTGGCACCCCAATCTTGCCACCGTACGCGATACCATCGAAAACTACTGGCGTCTCGAGCACAAACGCCGTGGCTACCAATTTGTATATACTCCTCACATTGCAAACGAAGAGCTGTACCGCATCTCGGGCCACCTCGAAAACTATGGCGAAAACATGTATTCGCCCATGGACATCGATGGCCAACCATATCGCGCCAAGCCGATGAACTGCCCTGGCCATATCATGATCTACAAGTCAAAATTGCGTAGCTATCGTGATCTGCCGATCCGCATGGCCGAGCTGGGCACAGTCTATCGCTACGAGCGCTCAGGCGTACTCCACGGCATGCTGCGCGTTCGCGGATTTACGCAGGACGACTCGCATATTTTTTGCACTCCCGAACAGCTCGAAGGCGAAATCGAAGGCATCCTCGATCTCATCGATTCGCTCATGACTACATTTGGCTACAAGTACAAGGCCTATCTGGCCACCCGCCCCGAGGGCAGTACCATGGGCACGGATGAGGAGTGGGAAATGGCCACCAGTGCGCTGGAAGGCGCAATGAAGAAGCGCAATATGGATTATGAGGTAGACGAAGGCGGCGGTGCATTTTATGCGCCAAAGATCGACGTCAAGCTCTTTGATGCTATCGGCCGCGAGTGGCAAGGACCGACCGTGCAGGTCGATCTGACCTTGCCTAACCGTTTTGACGTCAATTACATTGGCGAAGACGGCCATAAGCACAAGGTGATCATGGTCCACAGAGCGGTGCTCGGATCGATGGAAAGATTTTGCGGTGGCTTGATCGAGCACTATGCCGGGGCTTTCCCTCTGTGGCTCGCTCCGACTCAAGTAGTCGTCTTGCCCATCTCGGACAGGCATCTCGAGCGCGCTCAAGAGATCACCAGGATGATGCAAGACCTCGACATGCGCGTCCGCCTGGATGCTCGTTCGGAAACCGTCAATTACCGTATCCGCGAGGCTCAAGTGGAGCAGATACCGTATATGGTGGTGATCGGCGATAAGGAGCTCGAAAACAACGTAGTCGCCCTGCGTCATAGACGCAAAGGCAATCTCGGCGTGCTGTCGGCCGAGGATCTGATTGCAAGGCTTAAAGAAGAAATCGAAACCAAGCAAGGCAACGATCCCGAAGAGTCCAATAGCTCCAATTAGATAGGCTGCAAGAGCAATAAAAAGCCCCGCTGATCAGAGCGGGGCTTTTTTTATTTGCAGGTATAGGCTCAACGATCGGCTACGACTCTCATCCGAGTAGGCACGCCCTGCTGGTTGTAAACTGGCAAGTATTGCTGTTGCGGCTGGACTTGCGCATATGGCTGCGCAAAATCATATGATTGTTGATAACTAGCTGGCTGCACTTGGGCATAAGGCTGGACTGGTGCCGGCTGCGCTGGCTGAGTCTCGATTTGTGCCTGCCGGTTAAAAAATCCCTCATAATGTCCGGGCATCTGAGCCGCTGCACTGTTTTGCTGCGGCACCACACCATTGATTTGATTTTCTCTCTCTATTTTTGCTGCCTGCTCACTGAGCATTTCGCTTTGGATACAATCGAGTATCCAGGGAGAGCAAATGGCCACGACAAAAAATATCACGCCGAGAAAAAGCGGATAGATAGGATTGCGCGACTTGGCATTGGACCATTTATGCCAGTCCTTTTGCGTCATCTTTGTAAAACGTGCGGCCCCACCGGCGGCGGCTTCTTGACCAAAATCGGCTTCGACAAAATCAATCCCGCTGCCATCCATTGTGTGGTCTCCTTGGGGTGGGCACTCTGAGAGCTGCCTAATTATATGACAACTGTCTTGCTAATGGCTTGTTTTTTGCTACGTGGTTCCCGTATTGCTTTTGCTGCTAAGGTCCTTAAAATTAACCTGGACCAATAGAGAGTGATCGACATGACCTTCGACCAGCCCCAAAAATCCAAGCAGGCCGATCAGACGCAGAGCCAGGCCGATCAGAGCACCGAGACGAGATCGCTGTCGGCAGTGGATTTATTAAAAGAGAAACCGGCAAAAGATAATCCACAAGAAGTGCAAAAGGTCGCCGACAATCGGCCGCCCAGCCTGCATATCGAAAACCACGCTCTCATTCTCTCTTTAAAAGACCAAGACTTTGATCGCAAGCTCAACTACGCTGCCGCCAATTTTAAGCAAGATTTTGACACCCTAAAGATCACCGATGTTCCGGCCAATGCCAAGGTCAACTATTGGCAGGACCCAAAAGGATTTTTTCTCTGGGTAAAGGACGGAGGCGATGGCAATAAGCGCCATTACATCCCCAGCCATCTGCAGCATCTGGAGCTGCCACAAGAAAAAACCACCTTCGAAAAGCTCAGACTTGAGGTCAACGATGCTTATGCAAGGCAGACCTTTGGCGACATGGCGAGCTTCAACCGGAGCTTCAATCCCAGTTATGACGGCGGGGCCTCTTCGCTCAAATATTTTGCAGGCATGTCACGTCTATCGGACGTCGCTCTCGCTAAGCAGGAGCAAGCCTTGCGCGATGCAGTCAAGACTTCGGAAAACCCCTACTTTAAGATCTACCTGGCTGACACTCTCATGGCCGGCGCGGTCAAACCAGTCATAGACGGCGTCATGAGCGGTCGCGCTGTCGACCTCAACAATCCAGTCACTCTGCGCAAAATAGACGAAGCAATCTCCTTGCTCGATGCCGCTCACAAAGACTCTGGCGGCCAGCTCGGCACTATCGGCCGCTACCCTCAACGCAATGTCTACGAGCCTCTGATGCCAGGCGTGCCCTATTGGAATAGTCGTCGCTATCCCGATCAGTTTTATGGTTTCTGGGGTGGCAGCTACGATCAATCGCAGGCGAGATCGGCAGCATTGACTGTGATCCGCAACCATATCGTCAACAATAGTTTTCCGCGCTTCCAATTGCCTCCGGATCTGCCGCCGCGCAATTTTTAAATGACTTGTTCTAGGCTAGTTTTAATAGACCAATTTAAATGAAAAAAATCAGCATCATAGGCTCGACAGGCTCGATCGGCACACAGACGATCGATGTGGTGGCATCGCAGCCCGACCGCTTGCAAGTCGTAGCTCTGGCCGCTGGCAAGCGCAATCTGGACCTACTCAAGCAGCAAATCATCGACTGCGCACCAGATCTGGTGTCATTACCGGATACGGAGTCTGCTCGCCTCATCCATGATTGGCTTGGATCTCGAGAGTATCAGGATGCAGGCAAAAAGAAAAATATAGAGGTGATGGCTGGGCACGAGGGATTGATGGCAGTAGCCTGCCACCCGGAGGCTGAGCTGTTGGTGACGGCGGTGGTGGGTTTTCTCGGCGTCGAGCCGACTCTTGCGGCTATCGCACAAGGTAAGACGATCGCTCTGGCCAACAAAGAAACAATGGTGGCAGCCGGACACCTCGTCAACGAGGCCGCGGCAAAAAGCGGTGCACGCATAATCCCGGTGGATAGCGAGCATTCGGCGATCTTTCAGTCCCTCGAGTCCAGCCTGCTTAAGGGTCGAATGAAAGAAGAAGTACATGCGATCCTGCTTACTGGCTCGGGCGGCCCATTTAGGACCTGGTCCTTGACCGGCCTGCAAAAGGCGACTAAGCAAGATGCGCTCAAGCATCCCAACTGGTCGATGGGCGCCAAGATCACCATCGATAGCGCCACCTTGATGAATAAAGGTCTGGAATATATCGAGGCCCGCTGGCTCTTTGATATCGATGCAGACAAGATCAAGGTGGTCATCCATCCTCAGTCCATCTTGCATTCGGCAGTCGAGTTTGTGGACGGCTCGATCGTAGGCCAGCTCGGCGTGCCTGACATGCGCATCCCCATTCACTTTGCAATATTTCACCCAGAGCGCGTCCACTCGCCTTTGACTCCACGTCTAAACCTCACTCAGCTCAAGGATCTGACTTTCGAGCCACCCGATTTGCACAAATTTGCCTGCCTTAGACTGGCCATGGAGGTGGCAAAGACTGATGACTCCTCGGCTTGTGTGTTAAATGCTGCCAACGAGGTCCTCGTCGATGCATTTTTGGCGGACGAGGTCGGATTTTTAGATATAGGACGCCACATCGAAGCCGTGCTAGATGAGCATAAGCCAATCAAAAGGCCGAGCCTGCCAGATATACTACAGTGCGATCGATGGGCGAGAGAGCGCGCCCGAGAGCATCTGACAAGTCTAAAGGGGGCGAGAGCTTAGCATGGCAGTCGATACCAAAAATGGCAGCAAAACAAGCCACAAAAACGTACAGGTCGTCGACCATCCAGTAGTACAGCATCTTTTGACTCGCATCCGCGACTATCAGACTCCTGCTGCCGATTTTCGCAGGTATTCACTCTCGCTGAGCCAGTATCTGGTTTACGAAGCCAGCCGCCTGATCGAGTATCGTGATGTGAAGGTCGAAACTCCCGTAGCCGAAGCCGACGGGATTGCGCTCAAAGACTATGTGATCCTCGCCCCGGTCCTGCGTGCCGGCCTGATCCTTGCCGAAGCCGCACAAAAAATCCTGCCCGCGGCTCGTATCTATCACGTCGGCCTCAAACGCGACGAAAAGACTTTAGAAGCCATTTCATACTACGCCAAGCTGCCTGAGAGCCTGCCGCCTGATTCACGTGTCATCGTGCTCGACCCGATGCTAGCCACCGGTGGTTCAGCTGTGGCGGCAATCGATCTCTTTCACAAATTGGGTCTCAAGACTATACAGCTGGTGAGCTTTGTCGCTGCCCCCGAAGGCATCAAGAGAGTGCACGATGCCTTTGCTGACGTGCATATCACCGTAGGCTCAGTCGACAAGTGTCTCAACGAGCATGGCTATATCGTGCCTGGACTTGGCGATGCTGGCGATCGCATCTTTGGCACCTAGGGCAATCTAGCAAAGCGGTATTCAAATTGAGAGTCGCCGATCGGCACCTTGAGCACGACCTGGCTGGCATTTTTTGGCACCTTAAGATCAAAAAAGAGAAAGCCGTTGATGGCGCCACCAGGGGCGATATCAGAGGGCCCAACGCCTTCATTTCTTATTTCTTGGGCGAGAGCCTTGCCGGCTTCTTCGACTTGCTGTGCTTTTTGCATGGCCGCGGCCTCTGCTTGAAAATCAGGCACCTGAGTGGTGCCGACATTGCCATTGTCGCTCAGGAGCGAGCGCCAAAATCCTTGCCTACCACGGCCGTTATTCCAGCCATTATTAAAATTGGGATAGTAGGTGGTCATCGTTCGCGTGGCATGTTGTCCATCGGATCTAATAGAATCGGCTTTTTTGGCCGTATTCGTCTCGACTTTGCCGGCTAGCTCGCCAGCCTGTATTGGAGTGGCAATGACTAATTTTGGCGTGAGCACAAAAAGTTCGGGCCTTTGGCCGAGAAACTGGATATTGCCAACGCTCTTGTTAAATACATTGATGCCGACGCGCACTGTGCTCTTAGAAGCGTCGCGGTCGCGCAAGAGATAAGCTGAGACTCTGACAGGGCCTGCATCTATGATTTGCTGCTCCATGCCGCCGACTGTGCCGATACTGGCCCAGGGTGCTCCAGTGATATAGCGATAGACAGGAGAAAGCCAGTACTCATGTGGAGAGAAGCTCTTGCTGAGGGCATCTGATTGGTTTTTGATGGTGAGTGCGCGGATAAAATGATCGTTGGCCTCAGCCTTTTTGCCCATTTTGTAGAGCACGCCACCAAGGGCTTCTTCGGCATCGGCAATGCGAAATGTCGAAATGGCCTTATTGGCATCACCGATTTGCAAGGCCTCTTGCAAGAGGCTCGCAGCCTTGTCATAGTCCCCAGCCTGGGCCTCAATGGAGGCCAGATGCGACAAAGACTCGAACAATCTCCACGAATCAGGATCGAGATCGTGTCGCTTGCGCAAAAGATCGATAGCAGAGGTCTGCGCAAAACGCGCTGCGGCATCCTGGCCATCTTGCTCCATGAGCCAGGATTGTGCATCCCAAAATCTAATGCGCAGATCATCGGCCCTTGCATCGCTAAGTGTGTCGAGCAATTTTTGTAGGCGCTTGCCCTGGCTATTGGCACCCTTGAGATCGCCCTGCCAGATCAATGTCTCGTAAAGGGCCACATGCAGGTAGGCCTCTTGCAAAGACCCCTTGGTGGCGTCCTTGATACGCCTGCCTATGAGCTTGGAAGCCCGATCGTAGTCACTCACGTTTAAGGCGTTTTCGATGGATGAGTCTTTGTAATCGACAGCGACCTCGCCATCGAGCGCTAAAGCCGGTGTGCTTGCAAGCAGCGCGAGAGCATACAAGGAAAGACCCAGGCTGGAGAAAATATTGTGTCTTGGCATATTAGCCACAGATAATAACAAAATTGGCAGAACATTAAAACCAGCCAATAAATAGTTGCCAATAATATCTAATTTTAGTATTCAATCCAGCCAGCCATTCAAAGGAGAAATCATGAGCGGCGTATACAAAATGACCGAGATCGTTGGCACCAGCAAGGATAGCTTTGCAGATGCAGTAAAAAAAGGCGTCAAGAGAGCATCCAAAACCTTGCGCAATCTCAACTGGTTCGAAGTAGTCGACCAGCGCGGTTTGATCAAGGACGGCGAAGTAGCCGAATTTCAAGTGACTATCAAAGTCGGCTTTAAGCTCGAAGACTAAAGACGCCAAAAGGGTTATAGCGCGGCTCGTCCTCTTGTTCAAAGACGAGACAGCGACCCAGATCAAAAACAAATGTTTCGCCGGCGGGTGGCCACAGATACGCAAGCTCAGTGGCACCGCCGGCGTTCCATATTTGATTTTGCACAATGTGATCGAGAAAATCACAGGCAAGATCGACTGCATGCTCCGATGGGAAACCAGTCTTGCCGCAGTCTATCATTACATCGGCAAAGCCAAGCGCATGCATGCCAGCAGAAAGAAGTACCTGATCTAGACTGTAGAGACGGGTGTATATCTCGACCAGACGGCTGGCGTCGATCTTGGTGCGCAAAATACTGAGGTCCTCGGTAGATATCACTCGATTAGCTGTGCGCAATACCACCAGTGGTGCGGAAAACAACTCAGCCAGATCGGCGATGATCTGCACCAGTTGCAGGGCCAAATCGCATTGCCCACGCGTCGCCTGCCCGATTTCGCGATTGGGTGCAGTGATATGCAAAAAATTGGCATGCCGCCTCAAGGCTTCTTGAGTTTCGGCAGTCAGAGCACCATCCGCCATGTCTTTGATCGACTGGGCCCAGGTGGCACTGCGCCTGATGACACTGATATCACACACGAGGCTGTGCCCTGGTCGAACCAGGGTCTCGCCATTAGTGCTCAAAAACTGGCTATCAGCGATCTTTTGCCAGATCTTACTCGTGTCGCTGAACCCGATGGGTATCATGGCCGAGACGGTCCCTGAGACCGGCGGCCCCTCATAGGGCTTGGGTGCAGCCTCGTATCTTTTTTGCGATTTGTCTATCTCCACTAACCAGGATCTGCCATCTGGCACCCTGCTGCATAAATGCCTGCCAAAAGATAGGTCGGCCAGGGCCGTGCGCATATCTCCCTTAAAAAAATGCGCCTCGGCACGCAAAAGGTACGCCTCCACAGTCGGTGTCACATTGATAAAGAAGGTGAGATCTTTGATAGCCGCTGCCGCATCGCCTTTGATCAAGGCCTCGCGTCCGGTGATCAATCTTTCATTTGCATCATCTACAAGTGACATTTATTGACTGCTCGATAGCAAAATTGGAATAGCTCTAATTTACAGTGGATGCCCTTACCCTACCCTAAACGGGTAAACTAGTCACGTCATTTTGCAAAGCGGAGCACTACATGAGCAGCGAAACCCAGACAGAAGCGCAGGCACAAATCCCGGATAATTGGGATCTTGCACGCAGGGCAATCGTTCCGTTTTTACTCAATCAACCTGCTGCTCAAGAAAGATATCTAGGTCGCATGATATCGACCATGGCTTTTCAATCTCTCATCTGGTGCGATCTCGACACTGGTCTGATGCTGGGCATAGACAAAGGCATGCTGGATGTGTGGCAAAAGAAAGAAACAGAAGTATTGGAATGTGCCCTGCGCAATTTTGATGCCATGCTGGAGGCTGCCCAGATAGAGGTGATGCCAGATAGCGGTCACAAGGTCGCCGTGGTCAAATTGCCTGCCACCACTTTAAAGGCCAATGTCCTGACCTCGGCCAGGCTCAAGCAAAAAGTGTCTCCAGTCATCGGTTGGCCAATCTGGGCAGTGGCTCCCTGTGCCGATTTTGTCCTCTTATTTAACGACAAAAACATCATTCCCAATCTCGGACCAACGGTCTATAACGAGTTTATGAATTCGCCACAGCCAGTATCAACCGAAGTCTTTGAAATAACAGATGAGGGCGTCGTAGCGATAGGCAACTATATGCCGCAGATGCCGGAAAAACAGTGAGTGTCATTTTCAAAGAGCCGATAGACAGATTGCCGCCCGCCGGTGCTACGCAAAGCGGGCTACACAATCTGCACTATCGGCTCAAAACTATCGACTCAAGACTGTCAGCTTGATGGCAACTAATCCAGTCCTGATTACTTGGCTTCTTTGATGGCCTTTTTGTCAGCCTTGCTTTGCAGCTCATCAGCCTTTTCTTGGATATCTGCGGCCTTGTCGGCTTGCTTGGCAGCTTCTCTTGCATGCTTGGCAGCGCGACCGCCCTTGCCTTGAGCTTGAGCATTGGCAGATACTTCAGATTCGCTGGAGGCTACATCTTGAGTAGCTTGAGCTTCTGCGGCCTTCTTGTCGGCTTCGGCTTGCAGTTCAGCAGCACTCTTTGCAAATGCAGGTGCCGTAGTGAGACCGAGAACCGCGATCAAGGCAAAGATTGAGGACTTGGACATTGTTTTAAACCTCCTAAACAGTGTAGGCCCGATACGACGGGCCTACATTGGTTTAGTGCCACAAATCTTTTGCAGCTTTGAGGTATTTAACCTAGGTGGCGACTTCTACATCGCCGACGACTTCGATTTCGCCTGATTCTTCTTTATCTTCGGCTTCATCTCCACCATCTTCGTTGTTGGCATGTCTCTTAACATAACCACGCTTTTTATTGGCATATTCTTGTAGCATGCGACTTGCTACTTCGAAGGCATCCTTGAGAGCGATCTGTATGTCATCGCTATTGCCACGGTCGTTGGCCTCTTTTTTGATGATAATCTCGTCGCCCGGCAGGGTTATGTCTAGTTTGACTTGATATAGATTGCCCTTTGTATGGTGTTTGTGCGGCTCTTCGATGACGACACGGCAACTGGTGATCTTGTCAAAGTTTTGGTCCAGCTTAGCTGCGTGCTTGTTTACCAGCTCCTCAATGGCATCGGAATGATCCATGTTTTTGAAACTTACTTGTATCGGTACTTTCATTTATTGACGCCTCATTTACCTTTCGGTCTGTAGAGCATGCCGTTTTACATATAAGGCAAGATCTATCTGCGACCACAGTCCGGCTATTTCTATTAATACCCAGATGATGATTTGTTTTAATAGTTCCACATAAAAAATTGCCAGTAAAAAGCCCGAACGGTCAAAAGCTCGTCCGGGCTTGCGTTTACAGACTGAGACTATTGGCCGCCCGGCAAAAGCTAGACTGCGGCCAGCGCTTCTAGTTTTTCGGCAGGCTTGCCATTGGCATAGCGGATACCGAGAGCGTCTTGACCGATGATCAGGCGCTGGATCTCGCGTGTGCCTTCGTAGATATTCAGTACTTTGGCATCACGGAAATAACGTTCCACAGGATACTCATCGGAGAAGCCATAACCACCAAAGATCTGGACGGCATTGTGAGCGTGCTTATTGGCAGCTTCGCCGCAAAAGAGCTTGGCGATGGAGGTCTCGCGTGAGTTGCGGACACCCTTGTTTTTGAGATGAGCAGCACGGAGATAGAGCAGACGACCGGCTTCGCAGTCAGCAACCATGTCAGCGATCATGGCTTGTACTTGCTGATGCTCGCCAATGGGCTTGCCAAAGGTGATACGTTCCATGGCGTATTTGGTCGAATGATCGATACAACCCTGCACAAGGCCTACAGCGCCGGCAGCAACCGAGAAACGGCCGTTATCGAGAGCCGACATGGCGATCTTGAAGCCATCGCCTACCTGGCCGAGCATATTGGCAGCTGGAACGCGGACTTCGTCGAGAAAGAGCGAAGCAGTATCAGAAGCACGCAGGCCGAGCTTGCCATGGATGGCTTGAGCTTCAAAGCCTTTGGATTTGGTGTCTACGATAAAGCAGCAGATGCCTTTGTGGCCGAGGCTCTTGTCGACGGTGGCAAAGATCAGTGCATGAGATGCAATTGTGCCGCAAGAGATCCAGGTCTTGCTGCCGGAAAGAATATAGTCGCTACCATCTTTAACTGCGCGGGTCTGCTGATTGGCAGCATCTGAACCGGCCTCGGGCTCGGTCAGACCATAGCAGCCAAGGTATTCGCCGGAGCACATCTTGGGCAGATACATCTGCTTTTGCTCTTCGGTACCCCATTTGAGGATAGTGAGAGCAACGAGCGAAGTCTGCACAGAAAAAAGAGTGCGGGTAGAGGAGCATACGCGGTTGATCTCTTCGGTCATCAAACCGTATGCAACGTAATCCATGCCCAGACCGCCGTATTTTACTGGCACGGGGCAACCGAGAAAGCCCTCGGCAAAGATCTGCTTAGCGATATCCCAGTCAAACTTCATTTCGCGATCGTTCATCTGAGCTTTGGGAGCGATTACGCGCTCTGCAAACTCACGAGTGTGTCTGCGCATTTCGATTTGTTCGGGAGTAAAGTCAAAGTCCATTTTTTTATATCCTTATATTTATTGATTGTGGATAAAACGATGATGTCTAAAAATCACTCGGCAGCGAGCAAGCTATCGGTGTCGATCTGAGCCTTTTGCAGACGACCGGAATAGTCGATATAGACCGACTTCCATTCGGTATAAAAGTCGATGCAGGCAGATCCGGCTTCGCGATGGCCGTTGCCGGTCTGCTTGAGGCCGCCAAAGGGCAATTGGATCTCAGCGCCTATGGTCGGGGCGTTGATATATACGATGCCTGACTCGAGCTCTTCGATTGCCTTAAAGGCACGATTGATGTTTTGCGTGTACATCGAAAGAGACAAACCAAATTCGGTACCATTGGCGACTTCGATAGCTTCTTCAAAGCTGCCTACAGGGATGACTGCAGTAACAGGTCCAAAGATTTCTTCTTGTGCAATGCGCATATTGGCTTTGACGTCGATAAATACGGTGGGCTCGTGAAAATAGCCATTGGCGCAGTCACCAGTGGTGATGGCATTACCACCGCAAAGTATCTTGGCGCCTTCGGCCTTGCCGATTTCGACGTATTTTTTGACTGTCTCCAGTTGCTCTTTGTTGACGACGGGTCCGACTTCGATCTCGGGGTTGAGTCCGTAGCCTACTTTGAGAGCTTCTGTACGCTTCTTAAACTTGTCGCAAAAGTCTTTGTAGAGGTCCTTATGCACGATCACGCGACTGGCTGCAGTACAGCGCTGACCAGCAGTACCAAAAGCGCCCCAGAGAGCGCCTTCGAGAGCCAGCTCGATATCGGCGTCTTCCATGACGCAGATGGCATTTTTGCCTCCAAGTTCGCAAGTGATTTTTTTCATCAATTCACCACAGCGACCGGCGACCTTGCGGCCGACTTCGCTGGAGCCGGTGATGGAGATCGCGTGCACACGCGGGTCGTCGATCAAAGCATTGCCGACCTTCGAACCACTGCCGGTGACGAGATTGAGTACTCCTGGCGGCAGGCCTGCTTCGTTGAGGATCTCGACATACATCAAAGCGCAGAGCGGAGTATCCGAAGCTGGCTTGAGCACGACAGTATTACCAGCTACAAGAGCCGGCAGAGATTTCCATGAGGGGATGGCAACAGGAAAATTCCAGGGAGTGATCAGACCGACCACGCCTAGAGGTTGTCTGATCGACATCGCAAATTTGTTAGGCAATTCGGAAGGCACGGTCTGACCGATCAGACGACGGCCTTCGCCAGCCATAAACTTGGCCATGTCGATTGCTTCTTGCACATCGCCACGTGCTTCTTTCAAGACCTTGCCCATTTCACGGACCATGGTCTGAGCAAGTTCTTCTTTGCGAGCTTCGAGCAGATGAGCAGCCTTGAGGATGATCTCTGCGCGATGGGGAGCAGGAGTTGCTTTCCATGCAGGAAAAGCCTTGTGGGCAGCATCTACGGCTGCTTTGACATCGTTGGCAGTGGATAGCGGGAAATAGCCTATCACTTCATCGTTCTTGGCCGGATTGTATGACGCAAAAGTCTCGCCTGATTCGGATTTGACTTGACGGCCGTTGATATAGTTCCCGTAGGTTTGCGGCTTGCCGGCCTTCGCTGTCGCTTGTTCCGGTTTGCTTGGAGTGCTTGTACTCATTGCATTTTCCTCTAAGGATTTGTTTGAGAAATAATTGGAGATCTAGGCGATCTAAGCGGTCATGGCCTTTTCAAGAATGTCTAGGGCCTTGTTCATTTCTTCTTCACTCATTGTGAGAGGCGGAATCAGACGAATCACCTGACCACCAGTACCGCAGGTCAAGACGATCATCTTGTCCTCGAGGCAACGCTCAGCTACTTTGTCAGCCCACTCTTTGGAAGGCTTACCATTTTTGTCATTAAACTCGATACCGATCATCAAGCCGCGCCCGCGGACCTCGCCGATATAATCCTTGCCCTTGGCAAATTTTTGTAGACGCTCCAACATGATCTTGCCGAGTTTTTCTGCACGTTCGATCAGGTTTTCTTGTTGGATGACATCGATAGTCGCTAGAGCGGCGGCGCAGCTGACGGGATTGCCACCAAATGTAGAACCATGTCGACCGGGCGGCCATTTATGGCTCAATTCTTTGCGAGTGATGAAAGCAGCCAGGGGCATGCCTCCGGCTATAGCCTTTGCCATCAGCATAATGTCCGGACGGACGGCTTCGTGCTCGATGGCAAACATCTTGCCGGTGCGAGCAAATCCTGATTGGACCTCGTCGATGATCAAGAGGATGCCGTGCTCGTCAGCGAGTTTGCGCAGACGGGTGAGAAATCCTTTGGGCGGAATGACATATCCGCCTTCGCCCTGGATGGGCTCTACGAGAAAGCATGCGACTTGTTCGGGATGCACGATCTGGTGAAAGAGCACATCGAGCTCGGCAAAGACTTCATCGACGACCTTGTCGGCATCATCTCTAAAATGGCTGCGGTACTGATAGGGGAAGGACACAGTGTGGATTGAGCCTGGCAGCGGCTCTTGCTTTTCGCGATAGTAGAGTTTGGAGGTCGTCAGAGCGGTGGTGAATATGGTGCGGCCATGGAAAGATCCGCGAAAATTGATGACGCAGGGGCGGCCAGTAACATATCGCGCCAATTTGATGGCGCCTTCGACGCACTCAGCGCCGCTATTGGTCAAAAAGACCGAGTCCAGGCTCTTGTCCGGAGCGATCTCCACGAGCTTTTTAGCAAGCTCGATATAACGTTTGTTGTAAGTGGTTACTGACGTGTGCATCAACTCTGCGACTTGCTTTTGTACTGCAGCAACCACCTTGGGATGGCAGTGACCAACGCTGTTGACGGCAATTCCAGTGGACATGTCCAGATAAGCATCACCATTCATATCGTAGATCCAAGAGCCCTGGGCTCTTTCGGCCACGATTCTTGCCGAGCGCGCCAAAACGGGATTGACGTACTTTTCATCCATTTCTAGATAGGCAAGATTCTGGTTTTTTGTTTCTGCCATTACCATCACGAACTCCTTATAAACTGACGAGCAGGCGACGCTCAAAAGCCTCACCAGTGCCGGGATTGACTAGACTCCCAAATGTAAATGATAGCAACATTTTGTGACAAACGTCGCAATATTTAGCTTTCCATCCACTTTGAGTACTTGCCAAAAGCCTTATCTGGTGGAGGTTTGCAATTACACCATCAGCAAATGAAGTTTCATTTATTTTCGCGAACGAACGCGATGCTTGATGGCTGCAGGCTTGTGTACATGCATGTCTTTAAAGATCAGACCAAATACTTCGTCTAGATGCGCTACTGGCTTGAGATCTACGCGATCGAGGACATAGTCCGGTATGTCCTGCAGATCCTTTTCGTTTGATCGAGGAAATATGACAGTCTTGATCCCAGCTCGAATAGCAGCAAGTATCTTTTCTTTGAGACCGCCGATTGCCAATACTCTGCCACGGAGAGTGATCTCTCCAGTCATGGCGATATCACCCTTGGTTGCCCGCTTGGAAATAGCAGAGACCAGCGCACAGGCCATGGCGGCACCAGCCGATGGACCGTCTTTTGGCGTCGCTCCTTCTGGCACATGGATATGGATATCGAGATTGTCTTGAAATTTGTCGTCGATACCTAGCTTTTCAGCATGACTGCGAATATAGCTAAAAGCCGCATGAGCAGACTCTTTCATTACATCGCCCAACTGTCCGGTCAACTGCAATTTGCCCTTGCCGGGCATGGTGTTGACCTCTATCGAAAGCGTCTCTCCGCCCGTCTCGGTCCAGGCAAGACCAGTGACTATACCTACTTGCGGTCCTTTGGACTCGTTCTCGCGTACGATCTTGGGCGGACCGAGATATTTGGGCACCGCATTTGGTTGCAGCTTCAGACTCTCCAACTCGCCTTTTACCACTTGCGTAGCGACCTTGCGCGACACGGTCGCAAAGCATCTTTCTAAGGAACGCACACCTGCCTCGCGGGTATATTCCTGGATGATCTTGCGGATTGTCGGCTCCGGCATCTTTAGCTGTTTGGCGCTCAGTCCGTGCTTTTCCAGAGTCTTGGGCAAGATATGCTGCTCTGCTATCGCTACTTTTTCTTCTTCGGTATAGCCAGAGATACGGATTACTTCGAGACGATCCAATAAAGGCCTGGGCACATAGTCGAGCGAGTTGGCCGTGGCGACAAAGACTACCTCGGATAATGAAAAAGGCGCATCCAGATAGTGATCGGTAAAACTATCATTTTGATCAGGATCAAGCACCTCGAGCATCGCTGCGGTCGGATCGCCCTGATAGCTGCGAGTCATCTTTTCTATTTCATCCAGCAAAATGACTGGATTTTTGGTGCCCGCTTGCTTGACTGCCTGTATGATGCGTCCAGGCATGGCGCCGATATAAGTACGCCTATGCCCCCTGATCTCGGACTCATCCGAAACTCCACCGAGTGAGATGCGGGCAAACTCTCGGTGCATTGCCTTGGCAATGGACCTCACCAGACTGGTCTTGCCAACGCCTGGAGGTCCGACAAGGCACAAAATGGTGCCTGAGGGCTGCTTGGCCAGTTTGCGCACGGCAAGAAACTCAAGTATGCGCTCTTTGACTTTTTCTAGGCCATAGTGATCTTGTTCGAGGATCTCATCGGCTTGATGGAGATCGATGCTCTCCTTGGAGCGCTTGCCCCAGGGCAGAGATACGAGGGTATCCAGATAGGTGCGGATGACGCCTGCTTCTGCAGACTGGGGCATCATCTTTTCTAGCCGCCCCAATTCTTTCATGGCTTTTTCGAGGGCAGCACCTGCAATCTTGCATTTTTTGATTTTTTGCTTGTACTCGTTGATCTCACCGAGTTCCCCGCCATCAGAGCTCAATTCGTCTTGTATTATCCTGAGCTTTTCGCGCAGATAGTATTCGCGTTGAGTCTTTTCGAGGTTAAACCTGACCCTATCATGGATCTGCTGTTCCAGATCGGCGAGCTCGAGCTCTCTGGACAAAAGCTGTCCGATATACTCTAGACGCTCTGTCGCATCGACGATCTCCAGGGCTTGCTGTCTCTCGCTCAGGGTCAAGCCTAGATAAGTGGCAATGATATCGGCAAGATGACCGGGCTTACCGATGCCTGATACAGCAAGCAAGCTCTCTGGATTGATTTTTTTAGTCGATTTGACATATTGCTCAAATTTTTCGACAGTCACTCTCACAAGAGTCCGAGATCGTTGGTCATCTTCGATGTTTTCTTCCAGAGTAGTCACTCTGGAGGTAAAAAAGCCACCTTCACTTATGTCTTTTTCTTTTTTAGACCTGGCTCTGCCACTAGATTTGGTGGCCAAGTCATTTTCGCCATCGTTGATCTCGAAAAGCTTGACTCTCAGATTGCCTTCGACCAGTACTTTTACTGCTCCATCAGGCAATTTGAGCATTTGCATCACTTCGGCTACTGTGCCGATCTGATACAGATCGTCGATCTTGGGATCTTCGGTCTCCGGGTCTTTTTGAGCGACCAGGACGACAAGTCGGTCATCGCGCAGAAGGGCCTGCTCGAGAGCGGCAATCGACTTGGGTCGAGAGACGAAGAGCGGCGTGACCATCTGCGGAAAAACAACTACATCTCGTAAAGGAATGAGAGGGAATACGCTGTTTTCCAGATCCGCCATAAAATGCTTACGCTATTTCACCTTTGAGTTTGGCTTTGGGCAATTGCAAAAGCTCTGCCGTAGAGCCCTTGTCCACGAGATCCTTGGTTATGTGACATACCTTGATATCGGAACGCGAGGGGACTTCGTACATGATGTCGAGCATAAACTCCTCGACGATAGAACGCAGGGCACGTGCGCCGGTCTTGCGCTTGATGGCCTCTTCGGCTACGGCTCGTATGGCGTCCTGGTCAAATTTGAGCTCAACACCATCGAGTGAGAGCAATTGTTGGAACTGCTTGATGATGGCATTTTTGGGCTCGACCATGATCCTGACGAGTGCATCGACATCGAGAGACTCGAGCACTGCCATTACTGGCATACGACCAATAAACTCGGGGATGAGACCAAACTTGAGCAGATCGTCTGGAGCTGTCTCTTTGAGGATCTTGGAGGCGCGCTGCTCACGCTCCCAGGCAGTAAGAGGTTTTTCGGTGCCAAAGCCGATCGATCTGTTTGAGGAGACACGTTGCTCGACGATCTTGTCGAGTCCGACAAAGGCTCCTCCGCAGATAAAGAGGATATTGGCAGTATTGATCTGGATAAACTCTTGATGGGGATGCTTGCGACCGCCTTGAGGCGGCACATTGGCCAGGGTGCCTTCGATCATTTTGAGCAGAGCTTGTTGTACACCCTCGCCGGATACATCGCGAGTGATGCTGGTGTTCTCTGATTTGCGAGAAATCTTGTCGATCTCATCGACATAGATGATGCCTCGCTCAGCCTTTTTGATGTCGTAATCGGCAGCCTGATAGAGACGGAGCAGGATGTTCTCGACATCCTCGCCCACATAGCCAGCCTCGGTCAAAGTGGTGGCATCTGCTACAGCAAACGGTACGTCGAGCATCTTGGCCAGAGTCTGTGCGAGCAGGGTCTTGCCGCAACCTGTAGGCCCGATCAAGAGGATATTTGATTTTTGGATCTCTACTTGTTCGGCCAGCTCTGCATTGTGGCTGACGCGCTTGTAGTGATTGTAGACAGCTACTGAGAGGATCTTTTTGGCGGCAGACTGACCAATGATGTGCTGGTCGAGAAAGGCCTTGATCTCCTGGGGCTTGGGAATATCAACCATTTGAGGAGCAGTGCTCTCAGCTGCTGGCTGAGCCTGTGCTCCACCTTCAAAGAGCTCCTCATCGAGGATCTCGTTGCACAGATCGACACATTCGTCGCAGATATATACGCCTGGTCCAGCGATCAATTTTTTGACTTGATCCTGCCCCTTACCGCAAAACGAACATTTGAGTCGATTGTCTGATTGCTTAGGCATTTAGCTTCCCTATATCTAGTTTTGCTGCTCTAGTTTAAACCCTGAAAGCCATTTAACAAATTAAAAAGCCCGGGGCACCCAAGGGTTTGCCTGTATGTTTTGCACCACAGCGCTTTGTATACATACTATCCCTATGGTAATCCCCGGGCTTGCATTTTGTTAGACCGCTGAGAGAGAGGTCGGTTCCAATTTAGTGATGACCGAGTCGACAAGGCCGTATTCCTTGGCTTCTTCGGCAGTCATGATGTTGTCACGATCTGTATCTTTCTCGATGGTCTTGACCGACTGACCGGTATGCTCGGCCATGAGTTCGTTGAGCTGACGCTTGATGCGCAGGATCTCGCGAGCCTGGATCTCGATATCGGTTGCTTGACCTTGAGCACCACCGAGAGGCTGGTGGATCAGGATGCGAGCATGAGGCAGGGCAAGTCTCTTGCCTTTTTTACCGGAGCAGAGCAAAAATGCGCCCATCGATGCAGCCTGACCGAGACAGATAGTCGAGACTTCGGATCTAATGTTTTGGATCGTGTCGTAGATGGCGAGACCAGCGGTCACGGAGCCACCAGGCGAGTTGATATAGAGACGGATGTCTTTTTCTGGATCTTCGCCTTCGAGCAAGAGCAACTGGGCGACGATCAGATTGGCGACCATATCATCGATAGGTGTGCCGAGAAAAATAATGCGCTCGCGCAAAAGACGCGAAAAGATATCGAATGCACGCTCACCACGAGCGGTGGTCTCGATGACGGTAGGAGCGTACATAGCATTGGGGCTGGCATAAGGAGTCTGGCTCCAGATATCGTGCAACTGCGCCTTGGTAGGAGGAGTCTTGATGATTTCGCCAGGTTTGTAATTGGTCATGGTTGGTTCTAATTCCTCTTCTGCTTGTTTGCCGAATTGCACTGATTAGCAATATCTTACTGGATAGGTCTAATAAGACATTAAATCAGGCAGGAGACAATTTATTTATAGCCGAACACTGGTGCCATTTCTGGTGGCACCAGTGTTTTTTTTTTGCGATTTGCTATTCGGCTTTCTTCTTGGCTTTCTTGGCGTCTGCCTTCTTTTCTTCGCTCTTGCCTTCTTCTTTAGCGTGACTGTGTCCGTGTCCATGAGCCGAATGATCATGATCTTCGGTGCACTCATCGGGCACGTAGCTGATTTTGGCCTGGCTTACCAGAAACTCGACCACCTTGCCGGTCAAGACTTCTTCAGCGACTTGCCTGCGGACTTCTTCGTTACGAGTAAAGCGCTCATATTGCTCAGGCTGCAAGTTGTATTGCATCGCCAATTGAGCGTAATAAGGACCCATTTCTTCGTCGGATATTGTGAGCTTTTCTTCTCTTACCACAGCACCAAGCACTAAGCTGGTCAGGACACGCATGCGAGCTTCTTCGAGTTTGCTTGCTTTGACACTCTCAAATTCGGGATTGCTAGCAAACCCTTCCCAGTCTTGACCCTGGCTTTCCATGTGGCGCTGCATCTGTTGCATGAGCAGATCGCGCTCACGCTCAACCATGGTATCCGGAATCTCAACTTCGGCGCAGTGAGCGACAGCTTCTACGACCATGCGCTGTGCGCGTGCCTCGTTCTCTTGCTTGACCACTTCTTCTAGTTCGGCCTTGACGGATTCTTTGAGGGCTTCGAGATTTTCGTAGCCTACAGCCTTGGCGAGCTCGTCATCTATTGCCGGAGTTTCTTTGAGACGGATCTCTTTGAGCTTGACGTCAAACTCGGCTTCTTTGCCGGCTACCTCTTTGCGCTGGTAGGTCTCTGGGAAAGTAGCCTTGACTTGAAACTCGTCCTTGGCTTTCTTGCCGACGAGTTGCTCGCAAAAACCAGGCAAGAAAGAGCCTTCTTTCAATTCCATGACCATCGACTCAGCCTTGCCGCCTTCGATGACCTTGCCGTCTACCTTGCATTCAAAATCAAATACGACCGTGTCGCCCATCTGGGTTTCGCGACCTTCGACAGCCTTGAGCTCAGAGCGGGTCTCGGCAACATTTTTGAGAGCGCGTTCCATCGCATCTTCGGGCAGAGTGACCTCAGGTACGTTGACCTGGATCGACTTGTAATCACCGAGCTTGACTTCGGGTCTGACTTCAAACTTGGCTTCAAATTTGAGAGGCTCGCCGAGGTTAAACTCGATATTTGAATACTCGGGTTGAGTGATGATATCGAGGTTTTCTTTAAAGAGAGCCTCGTTCAAGAGCTCGGGCACCAGATTTTGCAGAGTTTCGTTTTTGATGTAGTCTGTACCGACATTTTTTTCGATGACCATGCGCGGTGCCTTGCCGGGCCTAAACCCATGGATGCGCACTTGCTTGCCGATCTGACGGCAAGCCTGTTCGTATGCCTTGGTCAATTTTTCTGACTCAAGCTCAAAATTGAGTTTGACTACGTTTTTACCTTCACGCTCGAGGGTGACCTTCATATCTTTTCTCTCAACGCTGTAACTATGACGAATGGGAGAGGCATCCCAAGATCCCCCTGTCCAAGTTAGGCATTCTAGCACCTTGGCGCGGTATTTCCTTAGTCTTTATGAGACCTTCAAGGTCTATGTAAAGCCATCAAAAAGAATCGGCCTTAATGGAAGAAACGATAAAAGCTATACCCACAGCCGAATTGATACAGATGAAGATACCTGCAAATAGACAACCGAGCATGAGTTGCCAGCTGATGATTGCCTGTCTGTGATTCATGGAAGACAAGATGCCGAGCCGATATACGACAAACATCAAGAGCGCTCCGCCGAGCACCAGGTCGAGCAATACGACAAAAGCCAGGCGCATACTTGCCATGGGAGTATATACAAGAGAAAGCACCTCAAGTATGGATGCAATCAAAAGAGCAATGATGGTGACACGATCACTCGTACGAATCTGCACCTTATCGGCTCTGCTGGCTGCTTGGATATACGAGAGCGCACTCGCCGCTGCCTTCCAGGGCGAACGTCTCTGAAAAGACTCTGTCTCAACATGATCTGGTTCAGATTTAGATTTAGATTCAGATTCAGAACCAGATTCAGTAGATTCAGCTGGTATAGACGCGTCTTCCGACATATATTCTCCCGCCCGAGACATTTACTACTATATGCAACTCATACAGAAAAGAAAAGCCGCCCCTGTCGTAAAGACCAGAGACGGCTTGGTAATTGGAGCGGGAGACGAGATTCGAACTCGCGACATTCTCCTTGGCAAGGAGACATTCTACCACTGAATTACTCCCGCAATCGGAGTAGAGCCGCTCATGCTGTCAAATCAAGCCCGAGCGCTCAGTGCAGGATCTAATTATACACAGTCAAAGCAGACTGAAAAGCCCCCGACCAAAAATGCTAACGGGTTGTTACCGTTTGATGCGGTTGTGGCTTGTGGCCAGGTCTTGACGACAGGCGCTTTTCGACATCGCTCAATACTCTAACTACATTGTAGGCATTGTTGGCATCAGTCCGCGGACGCTCTCCGCGCATGATCGACTGCAAAAAGTGTTCGCATTCGATTTGGAGCGGCTCGCCACTCGGATAATACGGATACTCGACAACCATGCGTCCGTCCGGTGTCTGACTATGCAGCGCGAGCTTGTCTTCTTGTTGAGTGTCGTTGAGCACCGCAGTTTTTTTGGTGCCGTTGACAGTCAGACGCACTACTTTTTGTGGATCGATCCAACTATTACGGACCTGACCGGGGATAGTGCGCTCGCCTTGCGGGAAGGAGAGATCGAGATAGGCTACATCGACCAGACCATCGCCGAGAGTATCCCAACCACCTACGCGAGAGACTTGCGGCGAATCGCAGTCGAGCAGATAGCTCATCATTGAAATGTCGTGAGGAGCTAGATCCCATAGGACGGACCAGTCACGGCGTCCCATATTAAAATTCATCCGGTCGGATCTTACAAAGAGCAAGTCTCCCAACTCGCCGGATGCGATGAGATCCTTGAGGCAATTGACGGCAGGATGATACAGGAGCAGATGTCCGACCATCAGGACCAGGTTGCGCTCTGTGGCCAATTCGTCGAGCTCATCGGCATGTGCTACGTCGCGAGCGAGAGGCTTTTCGACATAGACGTGCTTGCCGGCAAGCAATGCCTGGCGAGCTAGATTAAAGTGGGTATCGGATGGCGTGGCGATGACAATGGCAGATACTGCCTTGTCATCGAGCACGCTTTGATAATCGGAAGTAGTTGTAATGCCCTTGTGCTCGCGAGCCATGTGCTCGAGCCTTTTCTCATCGGCATCACAGACGGTAGAGAGGGCACCTAGATGATGAAAATTGCGCACCAGGTTTTTGCCCCAGTTTCCGCAACCGATTACTGCAACTCTAGGTAACCCCACTCCAACCTCCCGTCCAGATCTTTATATCTGTTCTGTTTACTTGCCTTTTCTGTTTACTGCTTCGGCAAATTCTTTGCCTACTTTGAAACCAGCTACTCTCTTGGCTGGGATATGAAGAGGCTCATTGGTCTTGGGATTGCGACCAGTACGAGCCTTGCGCGAACGCGCTTCGAAGGTGCCAAAACCTACGAGAGTAACTTTTTCGTCCTTTGAGACGTGTTTGATGACCGTTTCCATCATCTTATTGATGACATTTTCGGCATCTTTTTTAGTCGTGCCGGCTTCTTTAGCGACGATATCTACCAATTCTGCTTTATTCAAGACAATCCACCCCTTGGAACTTTAGATGAAATCCAAATGCTGACCACTCAAGAGGGGCTTTTAGATCGAAAGAATCGATGTACTTGGCCCCGGGCTTCCTGAAAGGGATACCAAGCCTAAAGGCTTATTTGTCATCATATCTTTGTTGATGCAGAAATAGTGATGACCTTGGGACAAATGCTAGCATAAACTCTTGTTTCATAATGCGCGCAAAAATTAGATCATGTCGATAATTTACTAATGCTATCCCCTCGTCAAAACAATATTGCATCAGTCAGAAGAGACGCCTGGGTCGAGGTCGACCTCAATTGCCTGGAGCAAAATCTCAAGACTATTTATAGCTGGCTCCAAGGCCCTGACGGACTCAAACCCAGACTGATGGCCGTTGTCAAAAGCGACGCCTACGGTCATGGTGCCCCTCAGATCGCCGAAATCCTCGTCGCTCTTGGAGTCGATGGCTTTGGCGTCGCATCGATCGACGAGGGCCGCCAACTACGTAAAGCCGGCATCACCGCTCCAGTCTTGATTTTGAGTCCTACGCCAGTCTGGGCCCAGGCCAATGCCCTCGAAAACGAACTGGACATGACCGTTACATCGACTAAGCAAGTTGCAGATATATTAGAAACCGCCCGTAAGCTAGGCAAGATAGCGCGAGTGCATCTCAAGCTCGATACAGGATTGCACAGATTGGGACTCGATCTCAAAGGCCTGCCTGAGGTCCTGGACGCGTTTGCGACTCCTCTCGGACACAAGCATCTGAGACTCATCAGTGCCTTTAGCCATCTAGCCGTTGCCGATGACCGGGCTGAGGTGGAGCGGCAGGTAGAAATATTTGAGATAGCCCGTGCGCTCATAAAATCTCATAAAGCTTGCGGCGATTGCTATTTTCACCTGGCTTCGAGCGAGGCAGCACGACGATTTGCCTTTGCTCATTACGACATGGTCAGACTCGGCATCAATCTCTATGGACTCGAACCAAATACAGTGGCCACCGATCTCAGCCCGGCCATGTCGGTGAGGGCCCGTATCATACATATCGGCGAGGTACCTGCCGGTCAGTCGGTTGGTTACGGCTACACCTGGCAAGCACAGAGAAATACCGTATTGGCCTCCATACCGATCGGTTATGCCGATGGAGTGGACAGGCAACTCAGCAACAAGATGCTGGGCTGCCTGCACGGCCGTACTATAAAGCAAGTCGGACGCATATCCATGGACCAGATGCTCTTTGATATCACCGATGTCCCCAATGCTCGCGAAGGTGACGTCATCACACTCATCGGGCAAAATCGGCTAAACTCGGACAAGTGTCAGGACCTATATCTGGCAGACTGGGCAAAGACTCTGGGGACTATCACCTACGAGCTGGCTTGTCGTCTACGGGTACGCCTGCCGCGGGTCTACACACGCAACAAAAAATGAAATCCATATCTAATAAAAACGGCATTAATACTGGTATAGACAAGCAAAAGAGTGTGGGACTTTTTTGCGGCACTTTCAACCCGATCCACCTCGGTCATCTCTTGATCGCCGAATGTGCCCGCGATCAATTTGATCTAAAAAAAATCATCTTTGTCACTAGCCCCAACCCGCCTCATCGCAAACTAGATCCGGATCTATTGGATGCAGAGATCCGTCATGAGCTGGTCGAGCTGGCAATACAGGACAATCCTAACTTTGCAGCATCCAGACTCGAACTCGAGAGGTCCGGGCCTTCGTATACGATAGATACGGTCAAGCAAGTCATAGCCCAGGGCTACGAAGTCAATCTGATCATCGGCGGCGACAACCTGGCATACATAAAAGAATGGCGCAATTGGCGCGAATTGCTCGACTTGTGCAAATTGCTCGTGGTACCTCGTCTCCGTTATCTATCCGATGCTAAGGGAGACTCTGAAGTACTCAAGACTCTAGATCCGGTCGGCGATTTTGGCCTGCCTCCAGGCAGCTTTGATGTAGTGGAGTTTCCTGGGATAGCCGTCTCGGCATCAAGCATCCGCAAACGCATCGCCCAAAACAAGACAGTCTTGTTTATGGTACCGCCCGCAGTAGCAAAGCATATTGCTCAAAAAAAGCTCTACTCCCTTTCACCCAGTCGCAAAGAGTAATCACGGCATGACATTTAGCCCTAGTCTGAGCCTGGACGACGCCCGCCAATACACCAGAGGCAGGGTATCAAAAAAGCGCATGGCGCATATCGAAGGAGTAGTGGATGTCGGTGATAGATTGTCCAAGCGACTCGCCTTGAGCGCAGAGGATCGCCAGCGAGTACTTTTAGCATGCATGCTGCATGATAGCTGCAAAGAATACAAAGAAAAAGACCTGATCGCCATGGCTTTAGAGTCTGGTATGGCACTAAGCCCGATCGAATTGGAAAACGGCCATCTCCTGCATGGTCCGGTCGCAGCTCATGTGATCCAGAAAGATCTGGGAGTGACAGATCAAGAGATTGTTTCGGCCATAGCGGAACATACGCTCGGCAATGTCCCCATGACCTTGATCAGTCAGATCGTATTTTTAGCTGACTGCCTGGACGAGACAAGACCTGTTGACTATACCAAGCCGATCTGGGCAGCGCTCTGTCCGGATGGGGAGACAACGGACCTGCCCAATGGCATGCTAAAAGCCCTCGATTCAAGTTTGGAGCACGTTATTGCTACACGCCGGAGCATTCACCCAAAAACCGTCGACGTACGCAACTATTTCCTGGGTATAGTAAAAGCGGCAATTACTTGACCGGGTACTCGCCAGTCTATTATTTTTATAGCAAGCTTATACAGCAAGATTTTTTGTGGCAAATTCGAGCTCCCTTATATAAAGGACCGTCTAATGAAATTTAAGGCTCTGGTCGCTGTGACTGCTTCCTTACTTCCGACTTTTGCGCCTGTCTCTGCAAGTGCCACTCAGACGGCAATCGTACCGACTCCCGCTCAGGCGGCTGCACCTCAAGTACAAGATAATGAGATCCAGCCTGACAACAGCCCGCAAACCATCTGGACCGATCCCAAGACTCCTCGACCAATCAAAAAAGAGTCTCCTGCCAAGGTGGTCCTGCCTCCTCCCCCAGCTCCAGGCCAGAGCCCGGACGAGCTTCGTCAAAAATCGCTGCAAGACTTTACCACCAATATCGAAGGCGCCCCCAATATCTGGATAGCACCTGCCGGCAATATGCCCAAGGGATCGACCAGGCACATGTCTGGCCAGGTGGCCGAGATGACCCCTATGCAGGGCTATCTCAAAGACCTCACCGAAAAGATCTCTTCAAAAATGCAGGTCCCAACCAGCGCCACTCTGGTCGAGACCTCCAACAAAAAATACAATTACCTTTTCTCTTTCACTCTCAACAAAAATGGCAAGATTGCCAATCTGAGAGCAGAGTCTGCCATCGGCAACCTCAAGAGCAATGCCTTGCCTGATGATGCTGAGTCCGGCATGGTCCTGCAAGCAGTGCAAAATGCCATCAATGCTTCTTTGCCTTTGCCAACTCCGTCCAACGGCTTTGCACCATGGTTTATGGTCATGCAATACGACCTCAACCAAAACCAATTGCAGATAGCCTGCCTCAATCAGCGCTGATTACTATGACTCTCCGCTAGTCTCAGTCAGCGACTTTTCGCTGTCTATCTTGGCCTGCACCTCGGCCAGTGTCACTATGCTCAGCATGATGACGCCAAACAAAAGCATCACTATGCCCCACACCACATTGACATTGACGGGCATGATGCCGACCGGCCGCAGGTCGGCCGCACCGCCGGTATAGCCATAAGCCGCCAGCATGATGCCGAGGACAATATGCAGCCAGGCTATTGGTTTGCGGATATCCAGCATCTACGTGCAAAGCCCCCTCTAGCGAAAGAGTAAGTTGAGATAAGTCGTCACTACTATTAAGACGATGCCCACGAATCCAGGCTTTTGATAAAACTTGAGAGGCCGCTCGATCAGATATGAGTCCACTGCAGGACAAGGATTATGGTCTTGATTATTTGCCTCCCCTTTCTCCTCTATCTCCATGCCCCAGACAAGGCCAGTCAGCTCATGCTTGGGCTTTGGTTTGGTGATGAAAGAAATGGCGACAGTAGCAACGAAGCAAATCGTCCATGCAACGACTGAGCGGTGAAAATTGCCGGCCATGACCGAGGCATAATGGACCTGTCCGTTGACCGTCATGACATAGTGCACGATCGCACCGACGATGCCGAGAGTGAGGCCCCAAAAGGCTCCCCAAGCAGTCGTGCGAGCAAAAAACATACCAAGCAAAAAAGTCGCAAACAAGGGTGCATTGAAGAAAGAAAAGATAAGCTGCATGTAGTCCATGATCGAGGGAAAGCTAGAGACCAGATAAGCAGCCATGACGCTGATCAAAATACCTACACCGGTGGCCAGACGCCCCATCCAAAGATAGTGAGCGTCGCTCTTGTTTTTAGCGATATAGCTCTGGTAGATATCAAAGGTCCAAACGGTATTAAATGCGGTGACATTACCAGCCATGCCCGACATAAAGCTGGCCAATAGTGCCGTCAGACCCAGGCCAAAGAGTCCATGCGGATACATGGCGCCCATGAGCAAAGGGATCGCCATGTTAAAGGAAAGTCCCTGGTTGTTGCTCCCCAATTGGGGAATGACGATCACCGCGACCAGGCCCGGTAGGACGGTGAGGATGGGAAAGAGTATTTTGGGAAAGGCAGCGATGATAGGAGTCATGCGCGCAGCGTGCAGATCCTTGGCCGCCAGGGCTCTTTGCACGACAAGAAAATCGGTGCACCAGTAACCAAAAGACAAGACAAAACCAAGACCAGCAAAAAGGGCGATGAGATCGCAGCCCATGGGATTGGCACCAGATATGGTGTTTTGCCAGAGATGGGCAAAGGCCGGATTGGGCAGAGCGGCCTTCATCTTGTCCCAGCCATCAAATTTTGCCAGGCCCATGATGCTGATAGGCAAGAGACCAAAGATGATGAGGAAAAACTGCAGAACCTCATTGTAGATCGAGGATGTGAGGCCACCAGTGATGGTATAGGCAAGCACTACCAGGGCAGCCAGCCAGATGGAAAGATCGATGGGCCACCCAAGAATGAACTGAAAGACAATGGCCATCGCATACAGGTTGATGCCGGACATCAAGACGGTCATGACGGCAAAGGAAATGGCGTTGAGTGCCCGTGTAGGCTCGTTAAACCGTCTACGCAGATATTCAGGAACGGACCTGATCTTGCTCTTGTAATAGAAAGGCATCATAAAAACAGCGAGGAAGACCATGGCCGGGATCGCTCCCAGCCAATAAAAGTGGGCTGTCATGATGCCGTATTGAGCGGCGTTGGCTGCCATGCCCATGACTTCGATGGCGCCGAGATTGGCAGAAAGAAAGGCCAGACCTGTCACCCAGGCCGGAATACGATGACCGGCGAGCAAAAAGTCGTCGCTGGTTTTCATATTTTTTTTGAGCTTGAAGCCGATGCCAAGAACAAAGATAAAGTAGACGGCTATTACCGCGTAATCGATCGCGGCTGCCGATGTGGACGGTGCTGTATCCATCCCTGTGCTATGACCTGCCTTTAGTTAAAGTCGCCGCCAAAGTCTCCGCCGCCCTGATTGTCTCGCTTGCTACCGAGTAGGCGCAAATTGACACCATGCACTACGGGTTTGATGTTTTTGTTGCCTGCATCATCGGTCCACTTGTTAAAATCGAGACGACCTTCGATACCGATCAGACTGCCTTTGCGGACGTATTCGCCAGCGATTTCGGCCTGGCGTCCCCAGATCTCTATGTCAAACCAATCGGTTTCTTTTTCTTTGGTGGGGCGGTTGACTGCCACCGAAAACGTGGTCTTGACACGTCCTGACTCAAAATAACGCATCTCAGGATCGCGGCCAGCGCGGCCTACAAGAACAATTGAATTAACCACGGCGAATCCCCCGGTCACAAAAAAATACTACTCAAAGATTATCGAAGATCTCACGTTCTTTTTGGTCATCTGTGCAAAGATTTAAGGCGCGGCCGCGCGCTTGGAAACCGCTATATAAACCAGATATCGACATGTCAGAAACCGAACCCATCATTGACTCCAAACAACAACCAGCCTGGCACGTGGTGGTGCTTTCAATTTTTTCTCTCTGTACGTATGTACCGATCTGGTTTTATACCGCCGGCTCACGCCTCGAAAAAGAAGCCAGCCGCTTGAAGGATGAAAGGACTTTAGATCTGGCCGAAAAAAATGCGCTTGCTCGACTGGAGCGTGCCGGCACACGCAAGGCATTCACCGAGATGACGGACTTGCACCTGATCATCTCGACCTTTCTCATGTGTCTGCCTGTGATCAATCTCTTTGTCTTGATGCGTTATGCCGCAAAATACGCGACTCTCATTCCTGATAGCCAAGACGCTTATTACAATTGGGTCCGCAACAATCCTACCTTTGCGGCCTTCCTCGTAGCATGCACCTTTGGTGCTCTGGTTTTGCTAAACAAACTACCGGGTAATTGGTTTTTGCTTTTCACCCTGGCGAGCCTGCCACTAGCAGTGGTGCAGAGCTGGCTCAATAAGCACTGGAAAAACTACGAAAACGAGGAGTATCTCGCCAGGCAAGCCTTTAGCCCGCTCGAGATCCTGATCATCATAGCCGGAGCAAGTCTCTTAGGCATGATCGCTATCAATCCGGAGATCAACGGGCGCTAAAACAATCAAAAGCCGTGTTTTTTAGCCCAGCGCAAGAGCTTATCGGATGACTCCAGCTCCAGCTTTTCGGCCAGGTGCTGCACCAGATCCTGCACCTCTTGGTCGGATATACCCAGGCGCTCGGCAGCCTTGGCCAGACGCCCTTTCAATACAAGATACCTGAGCAGGGTCCTCTCTTGTAGAGTCAATCTCGTAATGTATCGTGGCAGAGACGGAGAGATCACGGCGCGCGATCCCTTTGACACCATCAGCAGTGCCATCTTGAGCAGGGCCGGCGAGTCTTCTTTTAATACATATCCAGAGGCACCTGCCTCAAGCAGATCTTGCACTTCAGCAGCCTTGCCGTGGCTGGCATGGATGACCACCTTGGTGCGCTTGAGGTTGCTAAATCTCTTGAGCAGACCGGCAGTATCGTATAGCCCTGGCAAATGCAAGTCGAGCAGGATGATATCCGGCAATATCTGAGAGGCTGTCTGCCAGGCTTCGTGAGAGGTCTCTGCCTTGGCGACCACCTTAAATGGCTCGCCCTGGTTTAATAAATCAATTGTTTGATTTAGAGTCGACAAGTGATCGTCGACGACCATCAAGCGGATCATGTGTTTTTACTTTCAGCGGTTGGCAATCAAGACCTTATTGCAGCCATCTTCTTTGCCGGCCATTAATGCCTCGGTGGCTGCCTCGAGCAGACCTTGCGGGTCGTTAGAATGCTGCGGATAGCTAGCAACAGCTAGTGTAGCAGTGATCTTGATGGGTTTTTGTGTCTTGGGATCTTTTACTTCGAGCATGGCAATGCGACGGCGTACCCTCTCGGCGACTACCGATGCACCATCAGCATCGGTCTCGTGCAAAACGGTGACGAGTTCTTCGCCGCCCCAGCGAGCAGGCATGTCTATCTCACGAACACTGGACTTGAGGATGCGCGAGACCTCGATGAGGACTTGATCTCCAATCTCATGCCCGTGCTTGAGATTGATCTCGCGCAAATGATCGATATCGATCAACATGAGCGAGAGCGAATAACCCAGTCTGAGTGCGCGCTTGAGTGAATGAGTCAGATGCTCTTTAAATACATGCCGATTGGGCAGGGAAGTCAAAACATCCTGTCCCATCATCTCTTGCAGCCTTGCCTCGGCATTGGCGAGTTGATGACGGAGACGATCGATCTCGCGATCTTTTTCGCGCAGCATTTTTTCGAGTTGGAGATTTTGTCCGGATGACACTCGATTGCGAGAGTTTTGCGCATCGCCATGGTTTTGGAATGTCTGCAACATCTCTTGTATACGAGCTTTCATGCAAATACCCCCATCCGTTCCGAATCCTATATTAGCTGGAATTAGTAATTAAGCAAGCGTTTCATGGGAAAACCCGCAATGTTTGGTAATCGAGATCTAATAATTGATCGGCGAGCGGGCAGCTTCAGCACCCTGGTCATCCAACAATATCAAGTCGTAATGCCGCTTGGGATTATCGACCGAAAACTCCACATTGACTGCCTTGACCGACTTGGGAGCGATCTTGAAGTCGAGCCGGGTATTGCTTAGTGAGAGAGGATATCTGACGTTGAGATCGGATATGACGTTGAGATTGCGCAAGGTAAAGGCTTTGTCCGAATAATTGTCGCAAGCGAGATTGATGCGCAGCATACGCACCCTCTTGTCCTCATTGCGTTCATCTTTGCCAAAATGATAATGGTTGATCCTGAGACCCAGTCCTTTGACGTGGGGCTTTGGCGCAGCCGAAGGCAGATTGAGCTGATTGAAGCCCGGTATCTCGATCGGCTCTGCCACCTTGAGCACCACATTGTCGCCTGGCATTACCGATTTGACACCACCCTTGCGCACCAATGCCGATGTCAGTCCTATGGTGGCACCGATCCCGGCTGCGACACCGATATTGATACCATAGGTCGATACAGTTAGCGGCAGTCCCATGACTTGAAAGCCCAAAAGGCCGCCTGCTGCGGCCCCTACAGTGGTGTATCCGACATCACGGCCCACGACCCGAGCAACAGCCTTGAGCGTTGGATCGGCAGTGTTGTACTCGGCCTGGAAAGGGACTTCGTATTGACCATCGGGACTGACGATCTTGTCAAATTGTACGGAGACCGACCCATCCCGACCATTACGCCGCTCACCCACCTGCCTGGTGACAAAGCCATGCGCTACCCATTTGCCCGGCACGATAACCCTGGAGCCATCCTCGGCGATCACGTCGCGAGAGATCTCTGCGTAGACCTCATCACCTTTTTGCGATAGACGAGAATTGAGATAGCACCGCATGGTCAGGTCGATCTTGGTGTTTTTAGGTATGCTCTGCACCGAACCATACAGCAGGGGAGATTGCTGCGGCGAGGCAGTAATCGAACCTTTCAAGATTTTTGATTGAGCACCAAAATTGGGATCAAGATTGTTTTGTGCGGCAGAGGGGTCAGCATTATTTTGGGGTTTTGGCAGGACAAAATGCTGCTCTCCACCTTCGGCATCTTCTGTATCTGATCCGGGCGCCTCTGGCAATCGCTCGGCCAGATCCTCAGGATGCTCCAACACTGGCTCGGCAGCCAGTCCAGGCAAGGCCAATGGCGCAAGGCTGATATATACAGCGAGCAATAGATTAAGACTCTTCATAGTTTTTTGTTGAGGATGTCTTTGATCTGCGTAAAGATGCCAGAAATGCCGGATTTTTTCTTATTATTATCGAGAGTCTTTTGACTTGCAGTTTGTTCCTTTTGCAGAGCCTTGATCTGAACCTCGAGATTTTTGGCGTCAGCATCGGAGGCATCCAGGCGCAAAGCAGTCTGCACCTCGGTCATAGCCAGGGTCTTCCAACCTCTGGCCAGATATATCTCGGCTAGCTTGACGTGATACCGGGCTTCGGTCGGCACAAGACGGATGGCCTCTTTCATTGCGGTCTCGGCTTCTTGATACCTCTTTTTACGCAAGAGCTCATCAGCCCGGCCCAAATGCTTGTTAGCCCATTTAAAATTGATCGAGTCGTCTGCTATGGGCACAGACTCGCTACCGCTGCCTTCGTGCAACCTTTCCCCGTCAGGGATGATGGATGAGACGACAAAGGAGCCAGTAGAGACAATATCGGAGCGCCGCTTGGCCAATTGCCTGAGCGCATCGTACTCGAGCCTCCTGTCTGCATCACCCACCACATCATGGGCCCGCGTCACTTTGGCAAATTCTTTCTGAGCTATCGCTCTTTGCTCAGGATCGTTAGGAAAGCGGTCCGGATGCAATTTTTTGGCCAGCGAAAGATAGGCTTTGCGTATATCCTCCTGACTCGCGTCAGATTCGATACCCAAGATGGCGTAATAGTCCTCTTCGAACTCCTGCATGGGCCGCCTTCCGCTCTTTGACCAGTGTTCCTCTACTTTTTATGCCCTAATAATAACGCAAGCACTATTTTGGCGATTTTTAAGAAATTATGGATTTCTCAGCTTGTTGTTTTTGGGGTCTCCATAATCTGAATAGTACGGGTAGAAAAAGCATAACAGTCTCCAAGAAAGGCCGGGTGCACGATGAATCTCGATCGTTTTACAAATAAGGCGCAAGAAGCTGTAACTAATTGCCGCAACCTTTTGACACGTTTTGGCAATAGCCAGGTAACCCCTGAGCATCTTTTGCTCTCCATCCTGGAGCAAAAGGACGGTCTCGCTACAAAAATAGCCCAAAAGCTAGAAGCCAAGCCAGATGTGCTGATCGAGGAGGTCACACGCTATTTGCAAAACCAGCCCAAGGCCAGCTCGGTTTCGATGAACAAAGACGAAATACATGTCTCATCCAAGCTCATGCAGGTCATGGACGAGGCCGACAAAGAAGCTCAGAGACTCAAGGACCAGTTTATCAGCATCGAACATCTGCTCCTTGCCCTTTGCGATGAGTCTCGCGGGCAAGCCGGCACGATACTCAAGCAAAACGGCATCACCAAGGAAAGATTGCTCCAGACACTCCCCGCAATCAGAGGTAAGCAAAAAGTGACCAGTCAGGACCCCGAAGGCACCTATCAAGCTCTCGAACGCTATGGCAAGGATCTCACCGAGATGGCGGCCAAAGGCAAATTGGACCCGGTCATTGGCCGTGATGATGAGATCCGGAGAGTAATGCAGGTCCTGAGCCGTCGCACCAAAAACAATCCCGTCCTCGTAGGTGAGCCGGGTGTGGGCAAGACTGCCATTGTAGAGGGCCTGGCCTCGCGAATCACTAAAGGCGATGTGCCCGAAGGGCTCAAAGACAAAAAGCTCATCGCTCTAGATATGGGCTCGCTGATCGCTGGCGCCAAATACCGAGGCGAGTTTGAAGAACGCCTCAAAGCAGTCCTCAAAGAAGTAATCGAAGCCGAAGGCGAAATCATCCTATTTATAGATGAGTTGCACACAGTAGTGGGCGCAGGATCAGGCGGAGAAGGCTCCATGGATGCCGGCAACCTGCTCAAGCCACCGCTTGCTCGCGGCGAATTGCATTGTATAGGCGCCACCACTCTAGACGAATATCGCAAATACATCGAAAAAGATCCTGCTCTGGAGCGTAGATTTCAGCAGGTCTTTGTCGATCAGCCTAGCGTCGAGGAGACGATCTCGATTTTGCGCGGTCTCAAGGATCGCTACGAGGTACACCACGGCGTACGCATCAAAGACTCGGCGCTAGTATCGGCAGCGGTGCTTTCCAATCGCTACATCACCGATCGATCCTTGCCGGACAAGGCCATCGACCTGGTCGACGAAGCTGCCGCCCGTATGCGGATAGAAATCGACAGCATGCCTACCGAGCTGGACGAGCTGGAGCGGCGTCGCATACAAATGGAGATCGAACGGGAGGCTCTTAAAAAAGAAAAAGACGCTGCCTCAGTAGAAAGATTGGAAAAACTCGAAAAAGAAATCGCCAATCTCAAAGAGTCGGCCGATGTCTTGCGTACGCAGTGGCTCTCTGAAAAAGAAGCCCTCTCAAAGATTCAGGTAGTCAAAGCCGAAATAGAAAACACTCGAGTCAAAATCGAGCAGGCCGAACGTGCCACCGATCTGCAAAAGGCAGCTGAGCTCAAGTTTGGCAAATTGATCGAACTCGAAAAAGACCTCAAGGATCTAGAAGCAAAAATAACGACACACAAGGGTCCACGACTCCTCAAAGAAGACATCGATGCCGAAGACATCGCTGAGATCGTGGGCAAGTGGACTGGTATCCCGGTCTCAAAACTAATGGAAGGCGAGGTGCAAAAGCTCCTCAGGCTCGAAGATCACTTGCACAGGCGTGTCATAGGTCAAGAAGAAGCCATCACCGTAGTGTCTAACGCAGTGCGCCGAGCACGCACAGGCATGAAGGACCCCAATCGTCCGATCGGCAGCTTTCTCTTTCTTGGACCGACGGGCGTGGGCAAGACAGAATTGGCCAAGGCCCTTGCTGAATTTTTGTTTGATGACGACCAGGCCATAGTCCGCATCGACATGTCCGAATACCAGGAAAAACACACCGTCGCACGTTTGATTGGTGCTCCTCCCGGTTATATCGGTCATGATGATGGCGGACAACTTACCGAAGCCGTCAGACGCAGGTCATATAGCTGCGTCCTCTTTGACGAAGTCGAAAAGGCGCACCCCGATGTTTTCAACATCCTCCTGCAAGTCCTGGACGAAGGTCGCCTGACCGATTCCAAAGGCCGCACTGTCGATTTTAAAAACACGGTCATCATCATGACCTCCAATATTGGCTCGCAATACATTCTCGACTATCAGCTGCGATCGGCAGGTGGTGGCGACGATCACTACGAAGAAATGAAAGACCAGGTCATGCAAGCACTGCGCGCGCATTTCCGTCCCGAATTTCTCAATCGTGTGGATGAAACGGTGGTCTTTCACGCTCTCACCGTCGAGCAACTCAAATCGATCGTCGACATCCAGCTGCATATACTCAACAAACGTTTGTCCGATCGCAAGATCACGGTCCAGACTACCGAAGCTGCCGAAGAATGGCTGGCCCGCGTTGGTTATGACCCCGTATACGGTGCCAGACCACTCAAACGCTTGATCCAAAAAGAGATCGAGAACCCTCTGGCCCTCAAGCTGCTAGAAGGTGTATTTACCGATGGCAGCACGATCAAGATCGACAGCAATGGCGAAGAGTTGGAGTTTAGCCAGGGCCAAAGCAAGCAAGGGGAAAGTGCAGACAAGGATCAAGAAGGCCAAGATGCGCAAAAGGCTCAAGCGGCCGTCAATTGACGGCCCTGAGTTTGTCGTCGATCTGCTTGACTCTGGCTGCGTACATACCGTAGTCGATGCGCTCAGTGTGATCCTTGTTTAGCAATGCTTTTTCAAAGATAGACTTGGCTCGACCATAATATTCGCGCGCGCCGCGTCCTTCGCCCTTCATCTTGTAGACATCGCCTAGCAATTCGAAGGAATTGGCGCCGCGCATATTTTTATCGACATGTGCTTTGTCGTTGAGTTCGAGGACCTGCTTCAATTCGCTTTCTGCCTCATCGTAAAGGCCAGCTTTGAGGTGCACTCGCGCCAATAGCTCTAGATAATTTGCTCTGGCAATCTGGGCCTGCTCGTCCTGCCCATTTGCAATCTCGGGGCGCTCCAGTATCGCCTTGAGCTGAGTCTGAGCTTGATCAAGCTTGTTAGCAGCGATCAGCATCTCAGTCATGGATTGCACTACTCGCACTGACTTAGGCTGGCTCATACCACCTCGGCTCTGACAATATGCCAGAGCCCTGGATAAGGCGTTCTGGGCCTTGTCCGGATCACCCCAGCTATCATAGCCCCGAGAAAGAGCGATCAAACTGGCCGTATACCTCTCGGCACATGATTCTGGAGCATTGGCGCCGACGTCCAGAGCAGAGATAATCATGTCGGCTTCCCAGTATTTGCCTTGCGCGACATATTGGTGAGCGACGGACAGATAACGCTCTGCCACCATCCAGGGTGTATCGGCTACTCCTGCCTCCACATTGGAGAGCGCAGCCGACAATTGTTCTAGAGATATAGAACCAGCATTGAGCGAGGTGATATCCCGCACTGGCACTATAAACTCGCGATATGGCAGAGACTGAGCTTCCCAATGAAATCGCACGGCGATCAGATAATATTGAGCCGGAGCATAATTAACTATGGATTTGGCAATCGAGATTGCTGCTCTAGAGCGTGAGACATTGTCTTGAGGATGAAAGCGAAAGACATCGACTTGAGCTCTCTTGCCCGCTGTCTCCACTTGCACATAAGCGCCATTATGCAAAATATGACTGCGCTCGACGAGGCCGGCCAGATTTGGCGTAGCCTGGGCTTGTGCTGGTTTGGTGGCCATACTGCAAAAACCTAGAGTGAGAATCATGGTCACTACTGGCACGATCAATATTTTGGAGGCGATCTGGGTAGCCCTGTCGATCAATTGCTTCAAAGGTAGATTTGAACGATCGGCAATCTCGACGATATCATCGTATTCGGGTTGGATGCTCGCAACCTTGCCATCAGCTAAATAGCCGATCTTTACCCTCACCATGCCAAGGTCGTCGAGTTGGATATCACGCCATTCTCTTTTTAAGGTAGTGCGTGTACAAGCAAATGCTCGAACACCAAGGGTAGTTGTCTGACTCAATATATATTGCTCGATCCTTTGCCGATCCTGTGGCATGGCCAGCACGGATAGCTTGTGACCGGGACGGCCTTTTTTCATGGTCGCCGGATACACGGCGGCATCCAGAGCACCTATTGCAAGCAGGCCATCGATAGAGTGCGCAATAATCTGGGGGCTGCAATCATCTAAATTGGCCTCTATGCAGATGACCTCATGCTCCAAACCCTGGTCCTGGGGCTTATGCTCGGCCGATATCCCAATATCGGCTTGTTCGCCCAGCATGACTCTGACTACATTGGGGTGACCGGGGGGATTTTTGCCTCCAGCACCATATCCGGTAGCAAGCATGCGTGTCATTTCGGGCATGCGACCATATCCCTGCACGATCTCTGCAATGATGGCGGCACCGGTCGGTGTGGTGCACTCAAAGTCTATTGGCGTGGAGAGTACAGGGCAACCGGCATCCATCATTAGATTGACGACTGCTGGCACTGGCGCGACAAAACGCCCGTGTGCGCAATCAACGAGGCCGGAGCCTGAGGGCAGGCCGTTTGCATAGGCTCTGTCGATACCTAAAGCGCAATAGGCAACGGCAAAGCCGACGATATCTACGATGGCATCTACCGCGCCGACCTCGTGAAAATGCACCTCATCCACATGCACTCCATGCACCTTGGCCTCGGCCTGCCCCAGACGAGTAAAAATGGCCTTGGCGAGTTCTTTTGCACGGGGCTCGATCTTTGATGCCTCGATCATAGTCAAGATTTGGGACAGAGGGCGGTGATCGTGATGATGATGATGATGATCGTGATGATGATGATCATCATGGTGATGATGATCGTGATCTTTATGATCGCCAGCAAGACTCACTGCAAATCGCGTAGCCTGTATGTTGGCTCTAAAGACAAGATTGCTTTGTATATGAAAGGCATCAACCGGTAAAGGCAGAGTAGCAAGCATCTGCTGCAAATAGTCTAGATCGGCACCAGCAGCCAACAGCGAGGCTACGAGCATATCTCCGGCAGCACCAAAAGTACAATCAAAATAAGCGACCTTCACGCACAATCCTTTTAAATAAAGTCCAGTTTAGCTAACCTAAAACTCTAGTGTGCCCAGATGCCCAGCCCCATCTACGGTAAAGACATGCTCTTTGGCCTTGGGCAAACCTTGGTACTGGTCATTGACCATATACATTTTTTTGACACCATCGATGAGATTCATCGAAAAGGTCCCATCATTTTTTGTAATGGTGGCACCACCCGCATGGATCGAGTGAGTTGCATTATCGCTGGGCCCATGACTGTTGACACGCAAGATGATGCCTTTCAGTGGCCTGCCTGCATGCATGATCCTCCCGGTCACTAGATTGCCGGGCTTGAGAGTCACTACGACCTTGCGATTTTCGGTACCTGGAAGATTGGGTATCAAAGCTTGAGCCAGACCGCTATTAAGCGGCGGGTTGACCTCGAGCGTGAGAGGTTTGACCTCGTCATGCTGTACCTCAAACTCACCGTTGCCGTCGCTGCGGGTCTCTTGCGCAAAATCTCCATCATTTTCCCAGACATAGAGGGGCATGCCTGCATGCGGCCGCCCATCAGCATCGACGATGCGTCCGGACAACAAAAACTTTTTAGCCTTGCGCCCCTTTGGCGCCTTAAACTTTGCCCTATCCCAAGTATGAGCAGGTTGCGGAGCAAAAATCTCCACCAGATTAGACAGGCATAAAATCAAGGCGCAGGCAGCTAAAGAGCCAATCTTTCCAAAATTTCTCATAGGGCCAACTATAACTTATTTTTCAAAACCTGTGCCCGGGGTCTCCCTTTCGGCCAGCTTCTTGTAAACTCTTTAAATCAAGCAAAGGTCCAAGGCAGTGCCAATCAAGATCGGCAACTTTACTCTCCAAAGCCGTGTATACGTGCCGCCAATGGCAGGTGTCACAGACATCGTCTTTAGACAGATAGTCAGATCTATCGATCCACAATGCATGATGTCGACCGAGATGGTATCGTCCCGGGCCTTACTCGCCCGCCCAGAATCACGCATCATGGATCTCGACCCGGATGAGCATCCGATCGGCATCCAGATATTTGGGCACGAGCCGGACGTAATGGCCAATGCCGCCCAACTGGCACAAAAAAAAGGCGCAGACTTTGTCGACATCAATATGGGTTGCCCAGTGCCCAAGATCACTAAGGGCAAGGATGGCTGCGCTTTAATGCGCGAACCGGATTTGGCACGCGAGATCATCTCCACGGTCAAGGCTGCAGTGGATCTGCCCGTCACTGTCAAGTTTAGACTCGGATGGGATGACAGCAATCGCAATGCAGTGGAGTTTGGTGAAATGGCAGAAGAAGCTGGCGCTTCTATGGTCACCGTGCATGGACGAACCCGCCAGCAACTCTACTCGGGCAAGGCCGACTGGACGCATATTGCTCTGGTAAAAAAGGCCCTATCCATCCCTGTCTTTGGTAATGGGGATGTTTTTAGTCCCGAAAATGCGTTGCAATTGCTGGAGATAACCGGATGCGATGGCGTGGCTGTGGCGCGCGGTACATTGGGCAATCCCTGGCTGATACCGCGCATCACCAAATATCTAGACCACGGCATACTCGATGTGGCTCCGGATGAGGTGGAGCGGCTGATAGCTGGCTACAGGCACTCGGCAGGACTGGCCAAATACAAGGGATCTCGTATTGGCATAAACGAATCAAGAAGACACCTGACCCAGTACACAAAGGGCATCAGTGGCGCGGCGCCTTTTAGAAACCGCCTCACTCAGATCGGCAGTTTGACTGACTGTGCGCAAATCCTCAGTGAGCTTGCCTATGTTGTCGGTGGCAAAGAAGGACAGGAAAGGTTTTTAAGGGCTGTAGAGCAGGATGATCTCAAAAATGGCAAAGAGCCAGGCGAAGGGCACAGCGACCGAGAAAGCAGTGTCCAGGCCCCAGTTGATGTCCGTGCCGTCCTTCCAGTCGCAAAACCATAGGACGCCATTGATAAATGGCGTGGTCGTCCAGCCCATGATACCGGCCATAAAAGCTATCAAGAGTAAGACTGCCCAGAAATCCATCGCCGAATACCTTTGTTTTTTTGATGATAATAGTGCGATCCCGCATAGCTGACAACGGGGAAATTACCATGGCAGCAAAAATTGTCGAAACCCAGGCACAAAAAGACTCGCCAGCGGGGCCAGGCGAGTCTCTAAAATCGGTTTAAAATCGGTCAGGATCGATTTTAAATAGATCTAAAACAAAGGTCTAATACATGTAATGCCCGGAGGGCGAGATCAAGATGGTACCGTCGCCTTCGGCTGCGACCATTTGCAAGGCCTGGATAACGGCATTGGCGGTCTTGGCTTGCTCACGGCTCTCGGTCTTGATGACTTTCGCACGCTGGGCCACTTTTAAAACGAGATCGTAACGATTGACGTTTTCTTTGAGAAGCTGATCGAGGATGCGGGTCGTGCTCATTGGCTCACCTGTTTGCGTATACGTAGCCTTTCAGCATACACGATATGCTCGAGATTGTTAATGGCCGCATCAAGGTTATCGTTTACTACTTCATAATGGAAAACATTTTTTTCCTGTAACTCTTGTTTTGCTTTGGCCAGGCGCATCTCGATCTTTTCGGGCGTCTCGGTGGCGCGTCCGCGCAGTCTCCTTTCCAGCTCTTCGAATGAAGGTGGAGCTATAAAGATCATCACGGCATCAGGGTGTAATTCTTTTACCAGGCGGGCACCAATCACCTCGATCTCGAGGATGACGTCAAATCCGGCCATAAGCTCTTTGTCTACGTATTCTTTGGGAGTACCATAAAGATGCCCGGCAAACTCTGCCCATTCCAGTAATTCGCCCGATTTGATCTTGGACTTGAAAAAGGGGCGCTCGACAAAAAAGTAAGAATGTCCCTCGATCTCGCCTGGACGCTGGGGCCTGGTAGTCATCGAGACCGAGCGACGCAGGTCGGGCATCCTCTCAAATAGTTGAGCCACGATGGTACCCTTGCCAACACCGGATGGACCAGTCAGCACGATGAGATTGCCTGTGGCAACCTGTTTGGTCTCGCGGTCGGCATCCGCTAGCAAAATAATAGGCTCCTTTATTTGCTAAATTAGCTAAAGTCCTTAATTAAACCTCAAAAGGGAATACCGATGCAACCGTTTGATGCCTTATCGATCAGAGCCGTACTGCACGAAGCCAGGCCACTGATCGTGGGCAAAAGAGTCGATGGCATCAACCAACTCGGACGAGACGAGATCATCATCGCCCTGCGCGACAAGCACAGATTGCTAGGACTCTTTATCTCTGCCCACGCTACTCACGGCCGCATTTGCCTGATAAGCAACGACACGGACAAGGCCTCGCTGGACGCAAAAAAGAACAAGCAAGGCGTCAATTTTGAGCGCTACACTCCCAGACAAGGCAATACGCGTACAGTCCCCCCCTTTTGCCAATTTTTGCGCAAACATTTGACCGGAGCAACACTCATCGCTGTCGAATCGCAGCCTGGAGAGCGCATTGCCGATTTTGTCTTTAGTTGCCTCGACCAAGTAGGCACACCCTCGATAAAAATCTTGACCGCAGAGATTATGGGCAAGCACAGCAATCTCATCGTCTGGGAAAAATCGGCCGACCGCAACATACTTGCTGCATCTCATGCAGTCACCGCAGAGATGAGCCGCCATCGTGAAGTCACTGCCAATGCTCCCTATATCAGGCCGCCAGGGCAGGACCGCCCCAATATTTTTACTGTATCGCAAAAAGACCTGCTAGAGGCCGCGCAGTCAATCGAGGGCATGACACCGGATATGGTGCAGGCCTGGCTTAGCTCCAACTATGCTGGTCTAGGTCGCCACCTCAGCAAGGAGCTCGCAGAGGCCAGCAAGGTGGACTCTCCACAAGATGGCCTAAGCCAGGAGCCGATGGCACAAAGATTGTGGCAAGCCGTCAACAAACTGCAAAATCTAGAATTATTACAAGCCGACTATTTTGCCTATGAGGATCAAAGCGGCTACTCTCTCACTGGATGGTCACAATATGACGATAAAAAGCCGATCCGCAGATACAAGAGCGCTAACGATCTAATCGAGGATTATTACCGGCGCCTAGAGGCAGAGCAGTTATATAAGCAAACTCGCAACCATCTCTTGGGCGAACTAAAACAAGAGATCGACAGGTTACAGAGTCGCATCGATTCCGCCAGCAATCATCTGCCAGGCCAATCGGCACTCGATCTCCTCAAGATCAAGGGCGATCTTATACTCGCCAATATGACACAAATAGCGCCTGGACAGACCATGCTCATGGCGCAAAACTATGTCGAAGATCGAGACGAGATGGATGCAAAATCTATCGAAATCGCACTCGATACAGACAGCACACCCGCTCAAAACGCACAATCATATTATCGTCAATATGCCAGAGCAAGAGCCAAGAGCATCGCGGCAGCAAAATCTATTAAAGAAGCTCAAGACCGCAAGATATTGATGATGGAAAGATATGAGAGTATCGAAGCAGCAAAGGATCTCAATGCTTTGCGGAGATTGAAAGACGAATTTGTCGGCAAGAAGCAGACCCAATTGAAAGACCCGAAGCAGAGTCCGCGCAAAGCTGGTGGACACAAAGTACTCTCAGTACAATCAAGTGACGGCTGGACCATATATGTGGGTCGCAATCGCAACGAAAACGACTACCTCTTATCTAAGCTCGGCCATCCAAATGATTTGTGGTTTCACGTTTTAGGCCAGGGCGGAGCGCATGTATTGGTCAAGATCCCCTCGTCCAAGCAAGAACCGCCTCAGAGGACGATCACCGAAGCAGCCGACATTGCAGCCCGCCTCTCCAAAGCGACGCATGGCACCAAAGTAAGAGTAATCTACACTCAGTGCAAGCATGTCAAAAAACTCGCCCGCGAAAAACCAGGAATGGTGAGATACGAGCAAGAAAAAACCATAGAAATAGACACTGCTAAGCCTATGCCGCAGGTAATGAAAAACCTGTTTAGATTGGACTAGGGTTGCTTAGCGATCTGTATGTATCAATGCAGATTGCGAAAGAGAGCTACGACAGTCCCCTGGATGATCAGAGGGTCGTCGGCTGCCACCATGATCGGCTGCATAGAGCTGTTTGCAGGCTGCAAACGGTAGCCACCGCCCTCTTTGTAAAAACGCTTGAGCGTAGCCGACTCATCGATCAAGGCGACTACTATCTCGCCATTTTTTGGAGAAGGATTGGGCTTGACTATGACAAAGTCACCGTCATAGATGCCATCCTCGATCATCGACTCTCCCTTGACCTTAAGGGCATAACAGCCTGACGGCACGTATCGATTTTCGATTTCTAAAAAGTCGCCTGACTCGATGGCATCGATCGGAGCACCAGCAGCGATATTGCCTGCAAGCGGTATGCCTTTAAATTGAGATACCGAACTTGCAGCAGCAAAACGCCCCGCTCTCTGAGCCTCGAGCTCGTCTGCCGGCGCAGACTCATCAGCCATATCGAGCATGGCAAGGCCCTCGGGCAATACTCTCAAAGAGCGATTGAGACCCGGCTCCCAGTGCACCAAACCTTTCTTTTTTAAAGCAGCGACATGCTGATGGACAGTCATCCGGTTTTTGAGGCCTAGCGACTGAGCCAACTGCGCCAGAGTGGGTGGATAGCCATTGTCCTGAGATAACTGCACGATGGCGGAGAGGACGTCTTTTTGTCTAGCTGGTAAGGATTTTGCGTTTTGCATGCTCGCCCTGGATCTAAGGGTAAGGGATAAAAAGTATCAACCATACGTAAGTATAGTACCCCATCAAAGCAATGTCGAGACCCCACATATGGGGTCTCGACCAAAAGCTAATTGCAAAAGAAGGACTAGAGAATGTTTTTGCCTAAGGCCGATTGCACGAGCTCTACGGCCAGTTCGGCAGTGCGATTACGCACGTCGCGAGCGGGATTGAGCTCCACTATATCTATAGAGCGCACCAAACCTGTGTCGGCGAGCAATTCTAGAGCATGATGGCTTTCGCGATAGCTCAGGCCGCCGCGACTGTCTGTACTCACTCCAGGAGCCACATCAGGGTCGATCACATCGAGGTCAAAAGATACATGCAAGCCATCCACGGAACCAATGCTATTTAAAGTACGATTCATGATATTCATGATGCCGATCTCATCCACATCACGCATCGTAAACGGCAAAACACCAGAACGACGGACCAGGTCCTCTTCATCCGAATCGAGATCGCGTATGCCGATCAAAGAGCAGCGTTCAGGAGAGATTTTAGGGCTGTAGCCATTGATCTGGGTCAGGCGCTCGTCGCCATTGCCCAGAGAGATGGCAAAGGGCATGCCATGCACGTTGCCCGACGGCGAGGTGTCAGGCGTGTTGATATCGCCATGGGCATCAAACCATACCAGACCAAAGTCTTGCTTTTTAGCCCTGTAGTGGGCAGATGCACCGGCGATGCTACCAATGGCCAGAGCATGGTCGCCACCAAGAGTGATGGCAATAGTGCCAGCATCCATAGCCGATTTGACGGCCTCGGCAACAGCCTCAGAGACTTCTTTTATTTCTGGTACGCAGCGCCCCTCGTTAGAATCACGCTGTTTGTTGCGCTCCCACCAACTCAGTACATCAGGGATTTTGATATCGACTTCTTTTGCAACCTTGTAGCCGAGGCCTTGTACGCGATGCAAGAGCCTGGCCACTTTCATCGCTGTCGGTCCCATGCTGACGCCGGCGTGCGGACCGCCCAGGTGCAGGGGGCAATAGATCAAAGTGACGGCGTCGAGTCTCTTTTGCTTAGGTTTGGCTTGAGCTGCCGTCCTGACCAACTTATCCATACTATTTTCTTGTGGTCTGGTGTATCTCTCACTCACCGTCACAGATCCTCCTCAGCTCTTCTCAAGAGCTGCAATCACTAAGTTTTTAAACACAAACTGCCAAAATACGCCACCGCCGTGGTTCTTGTAAATAGCCTGGTGTATAATCATGCCTTAACTAGAGAGGTGAAAGACGTGCTTCGACCCCTTATTAAACTTTTCTTCTTGGCCAGCGCCTCACTCGAAGTGGCCCGAGAAAAAATCGAGGATGCCGTCGATTCTTTTACCGCGAGAGCCGGCGAAGCCAAGTCCTCTGGCAGCGAACGCTTTCAAGAAACCAAAGATAAAGTCAAAGAGATGGTTTCTGAGTGCACTCAAAATATCTGGCAGCGTTCGGATGTTCTCGAGAACCATGTAAGAGAAAAAATCCGCCGACAAGTAGCTGATTTTTCCCTCGGTGCCCTGGGTGATTCGACCGAGATCAATGAGCTTAGAGCCGAGATGGCCACTTTGCGCGCCGAAATTGCCGAGCTCAAATCTAAATCGCCTGTCTAGGTGATCGTCTTGGAACAAGAGTCTGCCACTGCCTCGGCCGCAGTGCTCGAACCATGGGCACAAGCGGTATACGATCCGGTTCAGGCCGATCAAGCAGTGCGGCTCAAGCGCTTGCTCAAAGACCAGAGATTTTGGAACACCTTATCCACTCTTTCCAACCTGGTCTCGGCCGTAGCTCTGGATAGGCTCATTCAAAGCCGCAACAAATCACAAGCAGACCAAAAACGAGCCAGAGCTAGACATATAAAAGAAGCGCTCTTAGATCTCGGGGCGACTTTTATCAAACTAGGACAGTTTTTGTCGGTCCGCAAGGACATCATCTCCGAAGAACTAGCCGAAGAATTGGTCTCTCTGCAAGATCGTGTCCCCCCCTTTGACTACGAGATACTCCGAGGCATAATCCAGCGCGAGCTGGGCGAGCTCCCCGAAGTCCTCTTTACAGATTTTGAGACCACTCCCATCGCCTCGGCCTCGATCGGACAGGTGCACCGGGCCAGGCTCAAGGACGGCACGCCAGTCGTGGTCAAGGTACAGCGCCCGGACCTGTCTGAGGTCTTTTATCAAGACCTCGGCTACATGCGCTTTATAGCACGCATCGGCCCCATCATCAGGCCCAATTCGGACTGGGCCATGTGGCAGGCTCTATCCGACGAATTTGGTCGTACTCTCTTTGAAGAGATCGATTACATAAAGGAAGGACGCAATGCCGATCGCATCCGCCTGATCCTCAAAGAAAACCAGGCTCTCCGCATACCCAGAGTCTATTGGAAGCACACGGGCAGACGCGTCCTGACGCTAGAATATTTACCTGGCACCAAGATCGACAAGTATGCAGAGCTTGCAGCACAGGGCATAGATCCTGTAGCTATCGGCAACAATCTCGTCGCAGGATATATGGAGCAGGTGCTCAACCATGGCTTTTTTCATGCCGACCCGCACCCCGGCAACCTCGCAGTCGGACCGGATGGACGCATTGTCATCTACGACTTTGGCATGGTCTCAGAGATATCGCAATTGCAGCGCGAGTCTATCCTCGGCTGCATTGCTTCGGTGATCAATACCAATCCACAAGAGCTGGTCCGCAATCTTGTCAACCTGGGCATCGTGCGCGATGGCGCGCACCAGGTTTCTATCGAACGTGCCGTCGCTCCCTTTATCGACTATTACAAGGGCAAGCAGATAAAAGAACTGGATTTTAGCCATCTCGAGCATGATATCGATCGCATAGCCTCCGACAAGGCACTCAAATTGCCGCCCAGCCTGGCCTATCTCTTGCGCACCGCTTCCAGCCTCGAGGGCATCGCTCGGAGCTTACATCCCAACTTTTCCTTTGTAGAAGCCGCCAAACCCACAGTCAAACGCTGGGCACTGGCCAATCCTGCCCAAGCCTACTTTGCTCTTGGCTATTTGACCCAGGCCAAATTATTTGGACAGAAAGGTGTCTTTTCTGAAGAAGGCCTCGTGCGCCTCTTTAATCCCAATCAGAAATCTAGCGAACAAGATGACACTAAACGACAAAAAAAGGGTAAATCAGATTTAGGCGTTATCGGTGATGAAGAACTCAAGAGAGAACTGATTCGGCGGAAAGATGAAAATAGGCGTTTGGAGACCCAGTTATATTTTTTGAACCGAGAGTTGAAAGCTCAACGTCAAAATAGAATAATCTTGCTGTGGTGTGCCACAGCGTGGTTTTTGCTGACCATAATATTTTGTGGACTAGCCAAGAGCGCTATCGCTCTGCAATTTTCAGAGTATTATTTGATTGGAAATGGTGTAATGGTGGCAATTATTATTTGGCAAATAGTAAAGCCATTGAGTTTGGCCAATCGCAGCAAAAGCGCCAGGTCAAAGGGTAGACGGAGATAAACAATGCTGAAATGGCGTGCCGCGGCACGAACTGATGCAGGTTGCCAGCGTCAGAGAAACGAAGACAATTACTATGTCAGTCCCGACAATCGCGTCTTTGCGGTCGCGGATGGGATGGGCGGAGCCGTAGGTGGCGCTAGAGCCAGCAAGCTGGCAATGGAAGCCGTCGAAAAGCAATGGAAGGCATCCCCACCTCCTACTGACAGCGCAGGCATCCAAAAATGGCTGGCCGAGACTGTTGGTCAGGCCAATCATGCGGTGTGGAGCTCTGCCGAAGAGGACTCCTCTGTCAGAGGCATGGGCACGACAGTGGTGGTCGCGGTGCAATCCGACGACAATCACATGCAGATAGCTCACGTGGGCGACTCGCGTGCTTATCTCGTACGCGATGGCAAGATCAAGCTCTTGACCAACGATCATTCGGTTGTACAAGAAATGGTCCGCGCTGGCCGCCTCACCGAAGAGCAGGCCCGCATCAACCCTTACAAAAACTTAATCACCCGCTGCCTCGGTCATGAAGAAAACGTCCAGGTCGATCACACACCTGTCGAAACCTTGACCCATGATTGGGTAGTGCTCTGCTCCGACGGACTGCCGACAGTTCTGAGAGACGAGCAGATCGGCGAAGTAGCACGTGATGCTACCGATCCGGACAAAGTATGCGAAGAACTGGTAAAGCAGACGCTGGACGGCGGCGCCCCTGACAACGTCACCGTGGTGGTGGTCAAGTTTATGGACGACGGCTCAGACAACGGAAGCAACCAGTAACCGATGAGACCGGCATTTCTCTTTAACAAGCTCACAAACGAGCGTTATCCTCTCAACCAGTCCGTCAGCAAGATCGGCAGGGATCAGACCAACAATATCTCGATCACCAACGATCACTACGTGTCCAGGCACCATGCCTGGGTCTTGCAGATGCAAGGGGCTTACTGGGTCGAGGATCTCGGCTCGACCAACGGAACTCTCCTCAATGGAGATATCCTCAGCGAGCGGAGACAGGTAGCTGCCGGTGATCGTCTGACCTTTGGCAAAACCGAACTATTGTTTGTAGTCGAATAGGCTCTGTACTCAGGTGTCCGACGCAAAGATCGGTCGATACGAAATCCTGGGAGAATTGGGCCGTGGCGGCATGGGTGTCGTGTACCGTGCTATCCACCCGGATTCGGGGCGTCTTGTAGCACTCAAACGTCTCTTGACCGATCAGATCGCTGGCGAGCGCCAGCAAGAGTTTCAAAGTCGTTTCAAGAACGAAGCCTATACTGTCCAAAAATTGCAGCACCCAAATATTGTCGATGTACTCGATATCCAGGTCGAAGGCGAAGACTGCTTTTATGTGATGGAATTTTTGCATGGCGAGAGCCTGCGCAAATACATTAAGACACGAGGCGGCAAGATTACAGCAGGCGAGATGTACAGCGTACTCAGACAAGTAGGAGAAGCGCTTACTTTTGCTCACTCGATGAATGTGGTGCATCGTGACGTCAAGCCCGACAATGTGTTTATACTGCACGACGGTCAGGTCAAGCTCACAGATTTTGGTATCGCCCGTGCTGCTGAGTACGAGGACAAAGACCTGACCAAGACAGGCATCATGATGGGCACTTTGTCTTATGTCTCGCCTGAGCAATTGCAGGATGCCAAATCCGTCGATCACAGAGCCGATATCTTTAGTCTGGGAGTTGTAGCCTACGAAGCCCTGTCCGGCCTTTCACCCTTCACCGCGGATGGTATCGCCGCCACCATCGTCCGCATCATTTCCCAACAAGAGACTCCCCTGCATCTAGTAGACCCAAAGATCGACGAAGGTATTTCTTCGGCCGTAGGGCGAGCGATGCGCAAAAAGGCTCGTGACAGATTTCGCTCGGTCATGGACTTTGTCAAAGACTTTAGAGAAAGCATAAGACCGGATCAACGACAAGTCATACTCGAGCCTCTGCTCAGTGAGGAACTGCCAAAGTCCAAAAGTGGTGACTTTGCTCCGCAAAAGACAAGCTTTGCTCTACAAGACGGTGACTCGTTTAGTGGCAATCTAATGCAGACTACTGTAGACGGCGAAAAAGATAGGTTTATCAGGGGCGAATTTGCCAAGACAGAAGCAGCGAGCAAAGATTTAGAAATGGAGATCACCACTCCATCAGAAAACTATATCCGGCCACTAACAAGCAGCCGCATGGAATCGCGACTCTTGACGCATCTGGGCAATATCACCGAGCAAGCCAATGGTCGCAGACTCGAAGAGCCAGCCGTAATCGCGCTGCGTAATGAAAGGATCGCTGTCGCCTGTGCACAAAGCCGCAAGATCAGTGTCTATGCATATGACGGTCAGCATTCGCACCCAGCAAATACCATCAGGTTACTTTTTGACGTGCAGCACCAGCCGGCAAAAAATAACGCAGCCGAATCAGAATCTCGCACCAAATACGGTCGCCTGACCAGACCTGGGGGTATGGCTTTTGATGAAAAAGGACGCCTCTTTGTCTGCGATGCCGCCGATCCATATATAAGGGTCTTTGACGGGCAGGGGCAATTTTTGCGCGAGTTTCGTAATGTACAGGCAAAGGACGCTGGACATGCTGGCTTGGCCATCGATTCGGCAGGGCTTTTGTACCTATCCGACTCTGCAAATGCCTGCATTCAGGTTTTTCAACCAGAGACAGGAGTGTGGCTGAGGTCCCTTGGGCAAAGGAGTCCTCAGACGGGTCAATTGATCCAGATCCCGGCCGGCCTTGGCATCGATCGCAAAAACTCCGTCTATCTCGCCGATTATGGAGCTTCACGAGTATATGCATTTGGCAAGGGCGGTCAAATGATCAAACAGTTTGGACAAAAAGGGAGTGAGGACGGCCAGCTCAACGTTCCACGCTCAGTTGCCGTGGACGATTGGGATCAGGTCTTCGTCTGCGACTCTTTTAACAATCGCCTGAGCATTTTTGATACCGCTGGTGGTTTCATACAGTCCTTTGGCATTCGGGGCACTCAAGCAGAACAATTTAGCAATCCATCTGATATCGCCATCGATACCAAACACTACCTCGTATTTGTCTGCGACCGCGGCAACCGTCGAGTGCAGATCTTTAGCCTGAGAAAGGGACGTAATGACTAAAAAGCTTATTGTTTTAGCATCTGGCTCACCCAGACGTATAGATATTTTGACCGATTTGGCACTGGACTTTATCATCCGTGCATCAGACGAGGACGAAATAGTCAAAGACGCGATGACGCCACCGGATGTGGTACTAGAATTGGCACGTGCCAAAGCCGAGCGTGTACTCTTTTTGCTGGAACATGAGCCCACAGAAGCCGAAGAGGAGAAACTGGATCAGGCCGACCAATTGATCATATTGGCAGCCGACACGATAGTCGTATTTGATCAAAAGATATTGGGCAAACCAAAAGACGTGCCGGACGCTTGCAAAATGCTTGCGTCCCTGGCCGGCAATATGCACGTCGTTTTTACAGGCGTACAAGTCATACACCTGGGCAAACAGGCCGGAGAGAAAAGATGGCACGTCCTCGAGCGCATGAGCGATGTGGATGAGTCTCGGGTCTTTTTTGATCCTTTAACCAGCGAGGAGATCGAGGCCTATGTCGCCACCGGCGAACCGATGGACAAGGCAGGCTCCTATGCCGTGCATGGGATCGGATCATTTATGGTGGCCAAGATCGATGGCTGCCACACCAATGTCATCGGTCTACCAGTGCCTAAAACGATCAAAATGCTCCGCAAGGCAGGCATCAAAGTAATGGGCAAATAAATACGATAAAATAAGACAGCCTTAGCGGGTCTATTGGTCTGTCTGGAGTTTTAGATGTCTTCAATTGTTAAAGCCGCCTCACGCTTAGTGGCTATATCCCTTTTGATTTCTTGCTCGCCCTCTTTTGCTCAAGAAGGCGAAGACTCGATGGATTCTGTATGGAACGACCAGGCCAAGTCAGGCACGCAGTCACCCAGTCAAGCGCAAACTCAGTCGATCACTGGCAATGCCCCCGCCGAAGCTCTCGAAGAAAGCAAACCAGCTGATAATAAATTTGCACCCGAGCTCAAAGCCTCTTTGGGTTCCTTGGCATCCTTTCAGCAAAGCGCCGTTTTCAAGACCTCGGTCTGGCCTGGAGTAGGACCTTTCAAACCGACCGATCATGCCAATGATTATCAGGACGAGCACGAAAATAAAGTCAGGATAAAAGCCGAAGGCGATGAGATCAAATCAGTGGAGCTGTTATTGTCTCGCCTCGAAAAGACCAATCAAGGCTTGCTCAATCTGCAACTGTCACTCGATTTTACCCTCGAAGCCCTGGGCATGAAAAATCCCAAGATCTCCGACGTCAACACTTTTTTAGACAAAAACAAGGATAAAGTCCTGGCCAAACAAGGAGGAGCGCTCGAACCGCTCAACACCGCATATGGTGGCATGTCGTTTTCCTTTATCACTATTGGCCGCGAAGGCGAGCCAAACCAGGATACCCTGGTCAAGATCTCAGCCAAAAATGATGGCCCCGATCGTCTCGAGGACAGCCTGCTTGCAAGTCTTGGCCAGACCTCCAGCGCAACTCAGCACGGACAGATAGTCGCGACGGCCACCACCACTATCCCGGCCAGCAAGGCAGGCAACTTGCGCACCGAGGACATGACACCGCCTCCACAAAAGCAAGCAAGTAACCAGACTCCCAAGGCGATTAAGACAAGCCAGACTAACAACAACAAGACAGAAAGCAAGCCCGAGAACAGACCGGAGACAAAACCCAAAAACGAACCTGACACCAAAGTCGATACCAGCACCGATGCTCTCAAAAACGAACTCTGCGAGGTAATAAAATCCTGGCAGAGAGTCAAAAAAGAAGCAGTCAAGACAAAAAATCCGGCTGGATTGGCGAGCATACTCTCCGGCAAGGCCCTGGCCGCTCAGACGATCAATATCAAATGGCTGACCGACAACAAGCAGCATTACGAGATCAGCAATCAGACTGCTCGCGTAGATAAGTACACAGTGACCGGGCAAAATCCCAAGATCTACTCAGTCAACGCTCAGGTCAAAGAGCTCAACAAGCAGATCGAAGACGGCACCAATCGAGTCATCGAAGAAAAGAACGAAGCCTATGACGTCAATTACACGATCGAAAAAGTCGGCAACGACTACAAAATCTCGGCCTTTCAATTGATCAAAAAGCCCAAGACTGCAGGCCGATAAACATGCAAGCACACGGCTCCGTCAAAGTCGCGATCTCGCTCATGATAGCGGCCGCATGCCTTGCCGCCTGCGCCAATCAGACAGTAAAGACCGTATATAAACCATCAGTCGTATCCGAGACACCGGGAGCCCCCTCAACCACTGATACCATCTCCTCTGCTGCTGAGGCAGCTCATGCAGCTCAGGCGACAGAAACGCTGCCAATCACCATCACCCCATATCAAATGGCCCTGGTGGACGAAAATGGAGCTCCTCTCAAACCCAGACCGATGAACGTGCTCTATCAAAATAAGCACATCATCCTACTCGCTCCTGATTGCCTCTATATCAGCGCTCAGACTGTCGATAGCTGGGATGATCCGCAATCAGCGAGCAATTGTGTCTTCAAAAAATATCCTGTCCCTCCCTACAAAGGAGACATTAAAGACAAGGGACAGTTGCAAAAGCAAGCGGCTCTGGACATCCCGCCTCACGAATTTGCCAATTTTGCCTACAGCAAGCTGCGCGACTCCATCATCATCTTGGACAAATCCGGCGATCTATTTGAGTTTGGCCTGTCCGATCAGTCCTGGGGTGTCTTGAGAGCCAATCCACCCAGTCAGGGGTCTCCCGATCCACAATACATCGACCTCTGCATATTGCCAGCCCAAGCAGCTACAACCAGGGCAATGCATGCTCGCGAAGTCCTTTGCTTATTGGATCCAGAACGCAACCAGATCTGGAAGATGCCATTAGTAGAGAGAGTTCGAGGGATAGCGCAACCAAGCAAGTTGAGCATGTCTTTTCCTGAGGTCATGCCCTGGCGTCTCAAGCCGCACGACACATCCGTCGCGCAGGCCATCAATATTTCATATCAACCAGATAGCAAAAGCGGTCGTGACGATTTTTATATCATGCGGCAGTATGGTGCCTTTACCAGGCTCAGTCCCAATGGGCCAATGCGCATGCAGCAGACCCCTCTTTACCTCAAGCGGGGCAGCACCACTGGTAATAAATTGCGTCCTTCTCGCATGATCAGCGCACCAGGTCAACCTCTCGTCCTGGTCGAACGACAAAACAATCGCCTCACTTTGATCGATAAAATTTCTGGGGCCTTTCAATCGGTCTGTTTTGACGGACACGGAGACCTGCGAGGCCTGGCCTTTGCAGGCAATGCCGGCCTTTGGATCATCAATGGCACCACATTGCAGTTTGTGCCGCTCGATATGGAGTCTCGCAAGTCTCTAACTCGCAAAAAAGAAGCAGAAGAAAGAGACAGTGATAAACCCTTTGTGGCCAAAATGGAGCCCCGCATACTCGATCCTCGCCTTAGCGGCATGCGCATCCCAGTAGCCGGTATGCGGCTCCCCAGGCATGCTGGCGTCTACCCCGGCGCGCGCAGACTGTACAGGTTTGGCGTCCATGAAGGGCTCGATCTTTTTCTCGACAATGGTGCTAGGACCAAGATCACTATGGGCACACCGGCCATCGCCGCCAAGAGCGGTACTGTCACCCGCGTGGATAGAGATTTTAAAGACATGACCGCAGCGACCTTTGGACGTGTGATGAGTCAGTGTCAGGCCGAGCACCGCACCTCCGATGCCAACGAAGACCTGTTTAGAGGTTGCCAGGTCTGGCTCAAGCATTCGGATGAAGTGTCCACGATCTATGCTCACCTCGACCGCGTAAACCCGCAGCTCAAAAAAGGTCAGAGCGTAAAGACGCATGATTTGCTCGGTTATATCGGGGTCTCGGGCACCGGACAAAATCTGCCTGGGAGAGCAAAATATCCGCACCTCCATTTTGAGATCTGGCTGGAAGGCCACTATATTGGTTGGGGCCTGACCCCATCGGAAACCGTTGGCGTGTACGAAGATATCTTTAAAGGAGAATTATGATCTTTCGTCGTTTTGCTTGCTTTATGGCATGTACTCTGATGTTGACGCAGTCCGGTGTGGCTCTGGCCGAGGCATCGACTAAAGAAGATAAAAAGACCGAAGCCAAGAATGCCGATGACAAAAAGGCCAAAAAGGGCCTCTTTGGTGGCAAACCCGAAAAATCGGACAAGCCTGAGAAAGACAAAAAGAATAAGGCCGACAAGAACGAAAAGAACGAAAAATCGGACAAAGCCGATAAAGCTGATAAAACAAGCAAAACCGAAGCAGTTGAAAAGGCAGAAAGCAAAAAAGTAGCATTTGAACCGGATGCAGCATTGATCAGTGTCTTGAAAGACCTCAATCGCACCTTGCTGGATTCCGAAGCAGTCACCTCGATCCAGGATGCCAATGAAAAATTTGTCGTCGGACTCGGGCGCGACTTGCTTGCACAAGCTCTCAAAGATGGCAAGCTAGAGGCCAATCGGATCGTCGATGCGCAAGACGAAAACCGGGTAGAAAAGGCGATCACTACAGAAGCCTGGTCCTCTGGCGAGATCGTCGTCTCACCAGAATTTAAAGGCTCACTGTCTGCTGTCTGGGCCAAGCGTATCGGTGGTCTGCTCACCCTCACGCTGGCAGGCGACTGCCGCGATCGCAAGGCACCTGACGGCAGCCCCATTGGCGAGTTTCTCGTTATCATGCAGGCACGTTCGCCAGTAGAAAAAGGCTTTGATATACAAAGCCAGACCGACGTCAAATTTTGGCTGGGCAAATTGCAAAGCGTAGCTGTCGAATCGAGCTGTATCAAAAAGGCAGAAGAGGAGGCAAAAGACGCCGAAAAAAAGTCTCAGGGCCGGACGTTTCTAAAGAAAGCGAAGGGCAACAACAATAACGATATAAACCTGATCCTGCCTGCCCAAAAACGTCAGATCCCGGCACTGCCTCCTCTCTTGACGCAGCGCTATCGCACTTATATGGATCTGGTGGCGCAGAAAGAGGCAGAAGAGAAAAAAGCTGAAGAAGAAAAAGCGGCTAAGGCTCTGGAAGAACAAAATCAAAGACTGGCCGAAGAAAAAGAACGAGAAAGAAACGAAGAACGTGAAAGACGTCTTGCCGAAGCCATGGTCGAAAGACGCATGAAGCAGCAAGCAGAAGAAGAAGAGAAAGCGCTCGAAGAAAAAGAACGCAAGCAGTTGGCTGTCGCTGACAAGAAGGAAGAAGCGGACAAGGACGAGGACAAGGAACCTGCAGCAAAGCAAACAGAAAAGCAGGAAACCAAGCCCCAAGAAAAGCAGGTCGCCGTAAAGACAATCGAAGAAAAAGCAGGCCCAAGGATCCAAGCTAGGTCCAGCTATTTGACAGATGCCAGGCAGGAAGCCAAGCTCTGCATGCCCGACCGTGCTCTGGCGGGACACAGCCTCACCGTCGCCTTGCTTGGCGAAGACAAGGTAGGGGAGCGCAATGTCGAATTGTCCTTTAATGGTGCTTCTTATATCACCGACGAAAAAGGACAGGCGATCTTTAATATCCCTGACGATCTCTTGCCAGGGCGGTCGCTCAATATTTCGATCACCAGTCGTGCAGGTGAAATGCCAATGACGGTGGACATCCTGCATCCACTCAATCTGCCCGATGACAGCGAAGCCCCCAGGCTGGATCGAGCGACTCCACTCACCAGTCAAAATACGATCATGGTCCTGGACGGTCACAATTTTGATGGGGTGGCAGCCAACAATGTGGTCATCATCGATGGTGGCGCTCAAGAAGCCAATGTCATCGCAGCCTCTCCCGTCCAACTCAAGGTATTGCTATCCCAGCCGCTTTCAGCCGGGGTGCATACGATGTGTGTCAACACGCAAGGCAAGCGGAGCAATCCGATCGGCTTTGAGTTTGCGACCGCCGAGATCCAGATGGATGGCAAGGAACGCGATAATGGCCGCCTGGTCGTCAAAGTCCGTGGCACCCATAGCAAGGTCAATCTCAGAGTCAAAAACAAGAGTCCCGAAACGGTCAAGCTGAGCCGCGGTCCCGAGGCCACCGGCACATCCAGTGGTGGCGCGGATAATTCGCTGGTCCTCAACATGCAAAGACTCAAAAAGGGACCGATCAAAATGGAAGCTCTCCTGGAGCTCTAGTGCCGCCCAAATACATATGACTCAAGAGGAAATAAATTGCTAGACGAAAAGGCAAAGGCCGTCCGCTACGCCAAGTCGATCACCCACGGGGCTTTGATCGAGCAGGTCATCCCTGGCGGGGTGGACAGCCCATTTCGCGCCTTTGGCGAAGTAGGCGGCCAGGCTGTCTTTTTTGAGCACGGCGAAGGTGCATATCTCTGGGACCTCGATGGCAACAAATACATCGATTATTTAGGTGCCTGGGGACCGGCAATCGCCGGACATGCACCGCCTGAGGTGACAGCACGTGCCATTAAAGCCCTCGAGGCTGGCCCCGTATTTGGTGCTCCACATCAGACCGAGCTGGAGCTAGCGCGAGCCATCATCGGCATCGTGCCTCAAAATGCAGTAGAAATGATGCGTTTTGTCTCTTCTGGTACAGAGGCTGTAATGTCAGCGATCAGACTGGCACGAGGCTACACAAATCGCGAGCTGATCGTGATGTTCGAAGGTGGATATCATGGACACAGCGATGCGACCCTGGCTTCGACTACGCACAGCTCTTCGGCTGGTGTGCCTAAAGCTATGTCCCAGGCGGCTTTGCAAGCGCGATACAACGATCTCAACTCGGTTGCAAAAATATTTGACGAGCATCCCGGCAAAATAGCCGCCGTGATCGTCGAGCCTGTGTGCGGCTCGATGGGAGTGGTCGTCCCCCAGGGCGACTTTCTCAAAGATCTAGCTGCTCTTTGTCTCAAACATGACGTGCTGTTGATCTTTGATGAGGTCATAACTGGTTTTAGACTGGCCCTTGGTGGCGCTCAGCAATACTTTGGCATCAAGGCCGACATAGTCTGCTACGGCAAGGCTCTTGGCGGCGGCATGCCCATCGGCGCATTTGGTGGCTCACGTGCCATCATGTCCAAAATGCTGCCTCTCGGAGACGTCTATCAAGCAGGCACATTTAGCGGCAATCCTCTGACCATGTCAGCCGCTCTGGCTACTATCGAACACCTCAAAGCCAGCAACCCTTATCCGTATATGGACGAGCTCGGTGCTCGACTAGAGCTGGGCCTAGAGCGCGCCATCGATCACGCGGGCCATCCAGCCACTATTGCGCGTGCTGGTTCGATGTTTAGTATCAATTTTGCCAGAGAGCCAGTCAGGGATTTGGCCTCCTCAAAAGCCATCGATAAAAAAGCCTATGCGCGATTTTTTCACTACTGTCTGGATAACGGCATCTATCTGCCTCCCAGTGCCGAAGATGCAGCCTGCATCTCAGCAAAGCACACAAAACAAGACATCGACCATACCCTGGAGGTAATGGTCGATGCTCTCAAACACGCTTTTGCTTAAATGAAACCGGTGGGTGATTTAGCCTGGACTAAAAGCTCCGACTCATTTTGACCAGATCGGAAAAAGTATCCCAGATCACCGAAAACTTGCCGCCAGAGGCACCTTGAGTGGTACGCGGCAAGTGCTCGATCGGCAGCTCTACTACAGTAAAACCGGCACGCTCTGCGCGAATGCACAGCTCGGCATCGACAAATGGGGTATAGCTCTTGAGCTCGATCTTGTCGAGGATACGACGTCTAAAGAGCTTGATGGAGTTGACGTCTTTATGGCGGTGGCCATAAAACGTCCTGAGCATCAAGTTGTATACCTTGGATTGCATTTTGCGGCGAGGGGGATCATTGCGATTGACGCGCAAACCAATGACAAAATCATGAGTAGTGAGGCCGCGGGCCATGGCCAATAGCTCCTTGGGAGCGTACTGATAATCACCCGGGAGCGAAAAGATAAAGTCCTTGGTGCCAGCGAGATAGAGCTCCCGGATGGTGTAGCCGAATCCCTTATTTTGGGGATGATCGATCAAGCGGACTTTGGGATTGACTTCGCAACGTCCTTTGATCACATCGAGCGTCATGTCCTTGCTGCCGTCGTTGACGACGACGATCTCGTAATCATCGCAGACCTGACTCAAGAGAGAGTCGCCATCATCGATGAGGCGGCCAACTGTTTCTTCGTCGTTGTATGCCGGAATGATCAAAGAGACCGACGACAATCTCACCTTGTCACCATCAATGGTGACTCCTTGAGCGCTGCCGCTGGCATTTGTATTGGGTTGAGCTTTTGTATTGTTCATGATGATAGTGATGTGGCCTTGCCTTATTGGTAGCTATTGGCTTAATGAGCGGCGGTAGCTGCGACATCGACGGCCTGAGCGGCCACGTCTGTCGTGAGGGCTTTCTCCTTGCAAAACTCAGCGATACCATCGATGACCTGATCGACTTGCTCGTCGGTCATCTCAGGAAACATCGGCAAGCTCAGGATGCGTTTGACGATGTGCTCGGTAGTCGGTAGGCTGCCTGGCTTGTAGCCCAGATGGGCATAAGCTGATTGCAGGTGAGCGGGGATGGGGTAGTGGATCAGGCACTGTACGCCACGCTCGAGCAGGTATTGCTGCATCTCGTCGCGGTAGGGAGTCTGAATCACATAAAGATGATAGACGTGCTTGTAGCCGGGTTGCTCGACCGGCGTTACGACCAGGTCCTTGAGGGCTGCAGTGTAGCGCGCGGCAATTTCGCGGCGGCGCTCGTTCCATTGATTGACAAAGGGCAATTGCACAGAAAGGATGGCGCACTGGATCTCATCGAGACGGCTGTTGATGCCGATGTGATCGTGGTAGTAGCGCTTGGATTGACCATAGTTGCGGAGCATGATCAGTTTTTTGTATTCGGCTTCGCTATTGGTCGTGACGGCACCACCATCGCCAAAGGCGCCGAGGTTTTTGCTGGGATAAAAGCTAAAGGCGCCCCAATCGCCGATGGAGCCGGCTACTGCACCGCGATAAGTGGCACCAGTCGCCTGGGCTACGTCTTCGAGGACCTTGAGATTATGACGAGCAGCGACTTTCATCACTGCTTCCATGTCGGCCATGTGACCATAGAGGTGCACGGGGACGATGACTTTGGTCTTTGGTGTGACCTTGGCTTCGAGTTCTGTTTCGCGCATTACATATGTAGATGCTTTTATGTCTACAAATACTGGAGTGGCACCGGTCATCGAAATAGCTGAAATGGTGGGAACGGCAGTGTGAGCGACGACTAGGACTTCGTCGCCAGTGGTCACGCCCGCTGCAGCGAGAGCCAGGTAGATGGCCTCGGTGCCCGAAGCGCAGCCGACCGCGTATTTGCAGCCGACAAACTGAGCAAACTCGGCTTCAAATTTGTCGAGCTCCGGTCCCAATATGTAGTAGCCACTAGCGAGTACACGCTGCACGGCTTCGTCGATGCGTGCCTTGTGCTGCTCATAGTGGATCTTCATGTTGCCGAAGGGAACAGAAGGAGCCGAACCAGTATTGGAAGCTGTCAAAATACTCGTGCCTCGCTAGGATCAAACAGATAACGATAATAGTAGAAGAAAAGAGCAAGATTGCAATTAAGACGGCTTTAGTTGACAACTTGTTAAACCTTGCATTAGAACGGCAAAACGGGCTCCCGGTCATGCTATTATCAGGCCCGTCCTGCGCATGGCACCAGGGTTTTGAGCGACAAAATCCGAGTTCACAATTCGCATCACGTCTAACGCAATCGGCTTTATTAGTGGGATTTAAAACAAATGAGTCTATCGGTTGAAACTGCTTTCAAAGGCAAGACCGCTCTTATCACTGGCGGCATGGGCTTTATCGGCTCCAACCTGGCGATCCGCCTGGCCAATCTGGGAGCCAAGGTCACCATCCTCGACTCCATGATCCCCGACTACGGCGGCAACGAGTTTAACCTCGCTCCTGTCAAAGATCGCGTCAAGGTCAATTATTGCGACATCTCCGATGCCTCGGCCGTCAACTATCTGGTCCGCGGACAAGATTATGTCTTTCATCTGGCTGGTCAGGTCTGCCATTTGATGAGCCTTTCCAATCCTTTTCCTGATATCGAGTTTAATATCCGCGGCACTGCTGTATTAATGGAAGCACTCAGGCAATTTAACCCCAATGCCATCTGCGTATATACAGGTACGCGTGGGCAATACGGTGCATCGGTCTCACTGCCCGTCAACGAAGAAGCCCCCACCAATCCTAAGGGCATTTACGAGATTTCCAACCTGACTGCCGAAAAAATCATCAAGGTCTATAACGATGTGCACGGCGTGCGCTCGGTATTGCTCCGTCTGAGCAACATCTATGGGCCGCGGTCACAGATGAAGCACTCGCGCTTTGGTGTCTGCAACTGGTTTGTACGCTTGGCCATGGACAACGATACCATCCAAGTCTATGGCGATGGCTCGATCCTGCGCGACTTTTGCTATGTAGACGATACAGTCGAAGCCATCATCAAATCCGCCATCACTCCTGCCGCTTATGGTGAGATCTTTAACGTCGGCTCAGACATACCTGTATCTTTTCTCGAGCTCACTAAGACCATTTGCGAGGTGTCCAAGACCGGCAAATGGGAATATGCTGAGTTTTCGGCAGAGCGCAAGGCGCAAGAGCCGGGAGATTTTTACTCCGATATCTCTAAGATCAATCGGATAGTCGGCTGGAAGCCCACTACCACCCTTGAAGCAGGCCTGGCTAAGACGATTGAGTATTACCGCAAGCATCGCGAGTATTACTGGACCAGCAACAAGCAACTGGAGCAAGCGCAGGCAAAGGCAGCCAGCAAGGCTTGACCACAATCGCCGCTCAATCAAGATATACTGTTCATATAAAATGGCGATCATAATCGAGAGTACATATATGAACAATAAATTGTTTGTCGGCAATCTAAAGTTTGATGTATCCGAAGAAGAGCTCAAGACGGCCTTTGCTGAGGCTGGCGTGGTGATCTCGGTCTCCATACCGACCGACAAGTACACTGGCAAAAAACGGGGCTTTGGCTTTGTTGAGATGGAAACTGCCAGGGATGCCCAATCTGCCATAGACAGACTCAATGGCAAGTCGATCATGGGTCGTGAGATCTCTGTCGATTTGGCACGTCCCAAGGCAATGCGTCCATAAATCAAATACATATAAGGCATCTCAAGAGCCGCCATTGCTATAATCTGGATCTTGTCAAGCAATGACAGATAGATAGCAGGCTTAGCACCAATGCCCAACAAAACCATTGCAGAGCTGGCGGAAAAACCCGTCGACGAGCTCGCAGTCCCGCAGCAAGCAAGCGTAAAAACGCAAAGCAAGCGCACCTTTAATATTTTTGGCAGTCATGCCTTTATCGCGCTTTTACTAGTAGTCGCAGCAAACTTTTTGCTGGTCGCCTTCAATCCTTTTACAAATGTCGATCCCGATAGTCTGCCGGCGCTCAAGAGTTGGATTTTCTGGACAAAGCAGGATTATGAACACATGCAGCCAAAGGCTGATGTTGTGATGCTTGGGTCTTCTTTATTGATGAATTCGGTGTGGATGCAAGAAGCCGAATATCTGCAGAAAGATGTAGATATAGTCGTCAACCGCCGCAGTAAGTATTTTGAATCGCAGGTGCAAAGATACATCCCGACCTATAAGGGTGCAGCGTTCAATTTTGGCCTACCTGGCTCAATGCTGTCGGATGATTACATGATCGAACGCACCATGTTTGATGGCGATCACAAGCCGCGTTTTGCAATACTGTGCCTGGGCCCGCGGGATTTGATGGATACGAGCTTTAGCTGTGCTGGTGCCACCACTCACTTTAAGTATCTCGAAAAATTTACCGACACTCGCGACCTGCTCGATATCGCTTATACCAGCGCCTGGCCAAAGATCAACTTTGTCCTGCGCGAAGCCATCTATTGCCTCGGCAAAAAGCATCACGCACAGATCGCCAGCGGCGAAGCATTCAAACCTGTGAGCGAAGCGATATTTAAACCAGTGACTGGGCCCAGTCCATTTAATATCAAGACCGATTTTGATAAGCAGTTTGCCTTTTATAAAACAGAAGTTGAAAAAGGTGTGTTTATCGCTAAACCTAATGCGCAAACCGATAGTTTTTTTGACAATGGGAAAGATTGGAAAAAGAGATTTAAAGATAGCAATGACGAGATGTTTGCTAATCAGATGATCTGGTTTGAAAAATTGATGAAAGAGCTGAAGGCAAAAAATATCGCCGCAGTACTAGTAAACATGCCGGTAAGCGAGCTTGGCGCTAAATATATACCGCCAGCAGTGTACAAACGGCACATAGACGCACTAAAGATGATGGCGAGCAAATACGATTGCCTCTATGTGGATACGATGCAGCAAAACGATGTGGCTTTTGATATGAAAGACTTTAGTGATTATGGCCATATGGACGCAAGCGGCGGACGCAAGGTCGTAGATATCGTCGCTCGGGCCATGGCTAATGATCCACGCTGCAAGAGTCTGCTTGCAGGAGGGACTCGCTGATGTTATTTAATAGCGCACTGTATCTAGTATTTTTGCCTATCGTGGTCTGCCTTTTTTGGTTTATCCACAATCGTCTGCCCAGATGGCAGACTGCATTTTTGCTGGTTGCCTCCTACATTTTTTACATGGTCTGGAATCCAATCTATATCTTTTTGATTGTTGCCCTGACCGCTGTCAATTTTGCCTTTGGCATAATGATCGAAAACGCCAGCGAGCAAGCGCGCAAAAAAACTTATCTAATACTTGGTCTGGCAGGCAATCTTTTATGTCTGGCCTACTTTAAATACGCATATTTTGCTATCGACACGGCCAATTGGATGGGGGCAAAGATATCGTATCCAGTGCATGCAATAATCCTGCCACTGGGCATTTCGTTTTTTGTCTTTGAGTTTATCCACTATCTGGTGGATGTATACAAAGGCAGTGTGGCGATCCGCAAACCGCTGGAGTTTGCGCTATTTCCTAGTTTCTTTCCCACTCAGATTGCCGGGCCGATCAAGAGATATCAGGATTTTGTGCCGCAATTGAGCAAGCAGCTCAAGCTCTCGGTCAAAGATGTGGACGAGTCGATCGAACTCATACTCTTTGGTCTGGCTAAAAAAGTGCTGATTGCAGACAATCTGGCAATCGTAGTTGATCGATGCATCACGCATCCAGAGGGGCTCACGGGCATGGATGCCTTGATGCTCTTGTGGGCATTTTTATTTCAAGTGTATTTTGATTTTTCGGGATATACCGATATCGCCCGTGGTTCGGCCCAGTTACTAGGCTTCAAGGTACCGCTCAATTTTGATATACCATTGATGTCCGGCTCGATCACTGAGTACTGGCGCAAGTGGCACATATCGCTGTCCTTGTGGCTGCGTGATTATCTGTTCTTCCCTCTAGGGGGCAGTCGTGGGGGCTTTTGGCGCTCCAGCTTCAATAGCCTGGTGACCATGACCCTTGCTGGCCTGTGGCATGGTGCTGGGATCGGCTATGTGGCCTTTGGCTTTATACATGGTGTGTATCTGGTGGCACACAAGATCTGGCGCATCGTTGTAGAAAAAGAGCCCACCAAGCTTTTGCTCAAAATTACCGCTACTCCGGCTTTTCATGCACTGGGCATCTTTCTCACCTTCAATTGCATTTCTTTATCTCTGATTGCTTTTCGCCTTCAAAAACCGGATCTCTGCTTGGCCTATGGCAAACGTCTATTGACCATGTTTGAACCAGCAGCATATGCGCAGGCCGTAAGCCCATTGGCACTCACCATCCCATCCATTGAGGGTCAGGCCAATTTTGCGACCTTCCCGCTGTTTATGCTGATCTTGATCGCTGGCCAGGTCTTAGCGCAGATCAATAGCGATCGCAAAAAAGCAGCTCGCGGAGAGCCTGTTGCCGAGCGCGGATTTGCTCGTATTGCCAAGCCTGTGTACCTCGCCGCTTTAGCCATTGCCCTGGCAATTTATTCGCCGGATGGCACGCCTAGCTTCGTGTATTTTCAGTTTTGATGCAGATGTAAGGGCATTTAAATTGGATTGAAAGAAGGTCGGGGCTGACCAAATGATCGCCGCCCCGGTGCTTCGCAAAGGGCGTCTCATCATTTGGTCAGCCCCTCCCTGTCTCAAAATCTGCATTTGATTATCAGCTTGATATAAATAATCAGTCAAAACAAATGAGGCAGATTGCAGCCCGCTCATAGAATGCGGGCTACACAATCTGCCTCATTTGTTGTTTTAGCAAGAAAGACAAATCATGATTGCTTCTGCACCATCTTATGCACAAACAGCGTTCATGATCATTTCCATCGCGCATTTGCGGTGTTTGTTGTACATCTCATCGGACATGAGGTCTACCTCTCCCTGACTGTTGTCCCAGAGATTGCGCAGATTGTCGCGAGTGGTAACGTAAAAAGAACACATGCCGACCAGATTGATCGCTGCATGCATGGGGTCCAACTTGCGAAAGGAGCCATCTGCCATGCCGCGCTCGAGGATTGCGATGACAGGACGATATAAGCAAGCTACCGAGGAATCGTGATAAAACCGACCGGCGTTTTGCAGGGCTTCGAAAAGCAAGATACTAGCCACTGATGGGTTTGCCTTCATGCTGTCCATCGCGCCATCGAAAAAGGTCTTGAGAGCTTCGATTGGTGCCATTTGCTCAAACTGTACCTGGCTCATCTCTTGAGCACGTCTCTGGATCGCCCGCTCGATCACAGCACGATAGAGATTTTCTTTGTTTTCAAAGTAGTAATGGATCATTGCCTTGGTCACGCCGGTACGAGCAGAAATGGCTTCGGTACGTGCTCCCAACAAACCGACCTTAGAAAACTCGAGCTCGGCTGCATCGAGAATACTCGCTCTCGTTGCTTCTGCATCGCGGACCATCGATTTGCTGTTGGGATTGTGTCTCTGCACTCTTGTCATAGCCTCTGTCGATGTCCTTTCGTTGACGATAATAAACAAGTATAAAAGCCCGAGGACGCTTATATCAAGCAGATTTTGAAAGAAAAAACCAATAAATTTGGGGGTGGTGCGAAATAATTTTCGCAAAAAGCCCGTCACAGCTAGCATTTAGCGGCCTTACTATCTTTTCAGCTAGATCCATATCGTGTTGTCTAAATGACACAGCCCGCTATGGATGCGCTATTGAGTAGGGTTTCTAAAATCAGACCTTTTCATCTGTTTTATTTTGGCGACATAAGATTACTGACATTGTCTCCGGTATCGCATATAGTGTGTCAGACATAGGTTTGCGGAGCATTTGATGAAAACTTTAGGGGCCGTTTTAGGCGCAGCACTCAGTGCCCAACTGGCTTATATTGCCTTGCCATCTGCATTTGCGGGCGATGCGTCTTGCAGGCTAAACCAGGAGCTACGAAGCATTTACGCAAAAAGCAAGACAAGTGACCTGCAAGTAGAGGGCAAGATCATTATTGTCTGTATGGCAGACAAAATGATGCTTTTTGTCGATGGCGCAAAAATAGCTGAAGCCAGCACGGTGCCTGAGATTTACACCGAGTTAAAAAACATCGATCACATTGCTTTAGGCCTGCATTCACTCGCACGCGTCATGCAACAATCTCCCTCACTCATCGACCACAATCAAATCGAAAGTCTGCAAAAGGCGCTAACTGACAGCTCGCTCATGAGCGACATCGATGCAAGCAAACTTTCTCCTCAACAAAAGGAGAGACAAAAAAAGATCGTAGACCGGTCGCTGACCTTTATCCAAGATTTGATCGTTTGTGAGTCAAACAAATTACCTTTAAAATCACAGCAATTGATCACTTATTGCCGCACCCTCAAACCCTTGCTCATGGCTAATGCCTTTGATGCTGTTGCAGCGCAACTGGATTTGCAAAACAATATCCTCGCCGGTTGGAAAAATCGCGCGGATGCACGCGGACTAAAAGGCGTCATGGTCGTTATTGCCTCAGGTCACATGCCGCGCGATCGCAACGCATCTATGCAGATGTTTGAAAAAATGATGGGAGAAAGTCGCGAGGGTGGAAGATTGATTTATGGAGAGGGGCTGTCTGATGAAAAAGCAGCGCTTGACCTCGTGGCCACCCACATCACCGACAGACATATAGCCAGAGACTTTTTTGCAGATGATTGGCGCATGCACAGAGATTTGCTCAGCGACGCCGCCAGCGCCTATCTAAGCAAAAAACGCGATCTGATTGATCTCAAAAACTAACGACGTCCCGTGCGGCGACCATGGTCCACGCGAACAGGGATGGGAACCGGCTGGGGCTCAGCTGGTACTAGGACATTTTTGATAAGGTCGACCAGGCTCTTGATGGCATCGACCAGTGTCGATGCGGCCAACGAGTTGTCGAATGTTTCCTTCATCAAGAGAGCTCCTTTGCTCCGACCTCTTTATAACCAAGATAGCAGGTTTTATCGGAAATACAAATATTTTTACTGCCTGCCCGCCTGACTATCTTTTACCCAGGTCGCCAAAGAAATTATCAGCAGACCAAATCTTGCAAAAGATTGAGCTCAAACCCCATCCCGCGGCCTTCTGAGCTTGGCAACTGCTATAATTTTGGTCTATTTCTCACGCAAGCCAAGCAGGATCTCGATCATGACCAAAATCAACCTCCCCCCGAGCCCCAAACTCAAAGCAGGCATCGTCGGAGCCACGGGAATGGTGGGGCAGCAATTGATTCGTATGCTCAAAGATCACCCATGGTTTGAAGTCACCATGCTCGCAGCATCTGCAGGCTCGGCCGGCAAAAGCTATAAAGAGTCGACTCAAGGCCGCTGGTTTATGGATTTTGCCATACCCGAGGGCATTGGAGCTCTAACGGTTGTCGATTCGGACGATTTGACAGCGGTGACTGCCGATGTGGACATTGTCTTTTGCGCTGTTTCGCTCGACAAGGCTCAAGTATTGAGACTCGAGGACGATCTAGCTAAGCGTGGCGTGTTTGTTGTCTCGTGCAACTCTGCTTATCGCATGGACCCACTGGTCCCGATGATGATCCCGGCCGCCAATGCTGACCATCTAAAGGTGATCGAGGCTCAGCGTAAGGCGCGGGGTTATGACACAGGCGCCATCATCGTCAAATCAAACTGCTCCATCCAGAGTTATGTGATTGGACTCACACCGCTCAAGCAGTTTGATGTGCAGGAGATCTTTGTGCATTCAGAGCAAGCAATCTCTGGGGCAGGCAAAACATTTGGCACTTGGCCAGAAATGATCGAAAACGTCATCCCATATATTGGTGGTGAAGAACAGAAATCAGAAGTCGAACCACTCAAAGTCTGGGGTGACGCCACCGCATCTGGCATCACAAACGCCACCACTCCGCGCATCAAGGCAAAGTGCGTTAGAGTAGCTGTATCTGATGGACACACTGCTTACGTTACAGCTCGTTTTGGCAAGCCGGTCACTAGAGAGCAGATTTTGGCAGCATGGAAGGATTTTGCAGGCGCAAGCGGTTTGCCCTCGGCTGCCAAACAGCAGATCCATTATGTCGATGCAGTGGATCGTCCCCAACCCCGCCTGGACGTCATGACCGAAAACGGAATGGCCGTAACCATAGGTCAGCTCGACGTATCAGAAGACAATTGGGTGCGGTTTACAGCTCTCGCGCACAACGCCATCCTTGGTGCCGCCGGTGGTGCAGTACTGGCATGTGAATTAGCAGTCAAAGAAGGATATGTGCATCATAGAACGGCCAAGCAGGCTGCTGCTGCAAGCAAATAATACGACACTCTCAGAGCCCCTTATCATCAACTGATTCTTCACTCTGTGCACTTTCATTTTCTGCAAAGGTCTCAGCATATGCCCTGATGCCCACCAGCATCAAACCAGTATCCGCATCTGCCATCATATCCTTGCGATCTGGATCAGTGACCTGGTTGTATCCCTTGCGACGCAACAACTGCTCCATCACCCATGTGCCATATTTGCCTGCCTTCTCGGCGTACTCCAATTCGCGATCGGTGATACCCATAGCGATAAACAAACCAAAACCACCAGATGGCAATTGATACCAGGCATCGGGGGCTTCGTCGGCATACCAGATCAAGAGATTGCGGAGTAGTGATTGATTATTTTTCTTTAGATCGGCGGCATTAACCGAGGCATTGAGAGCCATCCGCGAGCCCGGAGATGGTGTCCCCGCATGATTAAAAACATAAAGAGCGATCGTCCGCAATATAGATGGCGCCCACTTATTGTCTGTCGGACACTTGATCATCAACTCGCAACCAAAGCCAGATACCTCACCAGGCTCGCTCTGCACCCATGGTGACGACATCCCCGCTGTCACATAGGTCCAGTAAGGTCTGAAAGGATCCGGTCCATAGGCTAGCACCGCTAAATGCTGACTATCATCATCATTTTTAAGTACAGAAAGAATATCATCGCTTTTTTGCAATGATTCACGCGCTTTCTCCAGATCAACTGCCCCTTGTGGCACCCAATCAGGATCTAGCTCTGCCGACGGCGGAGCATAACTCGCAGGCGACACATAAGACGGCTCTCCAAAAAGATCCTTATAGATCTGATTGCGCGCAATCCATGCCTTGCGCAAGAGATCCAGTCTCGCAGCCTCCCTCTCACGCTCGTAGGCGAGATCCTCTGCACTCAACTCGACTGGCTGCTTGTCGTCTGCCATGCTTAATTTGACCCTATCTACTTTTAGTCATCGAGCTTGAGGAGTGCCATGAAGGCTTCTTGCGGTATCTCCACCTTGCCCACGGATTTCATCCGCTTTTTACCCTCTTTTTGTTTCTCGAGCAGCTTACGCTTACGGCTGATGTCACCGCCATAGCACTTGGCCAGCACGTTTTTGCGTTGCGCCGATATCGTCTCTCGTGCCACAATCTTGCCGCCAATCGCAGCCTGGATTGGTACTTCGAACATTTGCCTGGGGATCAATTTGCGCAGTTTTTCAGCCAGGGCTCGGCCTGCAAACTGTGCCCGATCAAAGTGCACAATCGCCGACAGAGCATCCACCTTGTCCCCACCAATCAAGATATCCAGCTTGACGAGCCGTTCTTCGCGATATTCTTTAAAATGATAATCGAGAGATGCATACCCCTTGGACCGCGACTTTAGTTGATCAAAAAAGTCGGTGATGATCTCGGCCAGAGGCAGATCATAGCAAAGCATGCACCGTCTGGGGTCCAGATATTTCATATCAGTATACACACCACGACGGCTCTGACAGAGCTCCATCAAGGGCCCTACATAATCATTGGGGCAGATGATATTGGCCTCGACAAAGGGCTCTTCCATTTTTTCGCGGTAGTTAGGATCGGGCAAAAGAGCGGGGTTTTCGACCATGATCACTTCGCCGCCGGTCTTGGTCACGCGATACACCACAGATGGTGACGTCGTGATGAGCGAGAGATTGTACTCTCTCTCGAGACGTTCCTGGATGATCTCCATGTGCAGCATGCCGAGAAATCCGCATCTAAAGCCAAAGCCCAGAGCATCGGAAGTTTCAGGCTCAAATTGCAAGGACGAATCATTGAGTTTGAGTTTGTCCAAAGCCTCGCGCAGATCCGGATATTGATCGTTGTCCACTGGATAAAGGCCAGCAAAAACCATTGGTTTAGCCGGTCGATAACCCGGCAAGGCCTCGTCAGCCTGCGCCTGATCGAGGGTAATGGTATCGCCAACCAGGGTCTTAACGTCTTTGATGGCCGCAGCCAGATAACCCACCTCACCAGGGCCAAGTCTGTCCACCTTGACTTGGGCTGGTTTTAAGATGCCCAACTCCACCACATCAAATGCCTTGTCGTTGGCCATAAACCTGATGCGATCGCCATTGCGCAACTCGCCATCGACCACCCTAAAGTACACGATGATGCCGCGATAGCTATCAAAATAGCTATCAAAGATCAAAGCGCGCAAAGGCTTGTCGATATTGTTTTTGGGCGGCGGCACAAACTTGACGATAGCCTCGAGCGTCTCTTTGATACCGATATGATTTTTTGCACTGGCAAGCACCGCTTGCGACGCATCCAATCCGATTGTCTCTTCAATTTCGTCCTTGATGCGCTCAGGCTCCGCAGATGGCAAATCGATCTTGTTGATGACAGGCACTATCTCCAGATCGTTCTCGAGGGCCAGATGCACGTTGGCCAGAGTCTGGGCCTCGACACCCTGAGTCGCATCGACTATGAGCAGTGCGCCCTCGCAAGCAGCAAGCGACCGCGAAACCTCGTATCCAAAGTCGACGTGGCCGGGAGTGTCGATGAGATTGAGCACATATTGCTTGCCATCATCTGCCTTGTAATCCATGCGAGCCGCCTGGGCCTTGATCGTAATGCCGCGCTCGCGCTCGATATCCATCGAGTCCAGGATCTGCGCCTGCATATCGCGTTTGGCGATAGTGGCCGTTTCCTCCAGGAGACGATCGGCCAGAGTCGATTTGCCGTGATCGATGTGGGCAATGATGGAAAAATTGCGGATGAGATTAGGATCGGTCACTGAGAGCCCTTTAATACTGCCGGTATTGCTAATACAGACTGTAATGATAACCCGCCCGACCTCGGCCACCGCCTATATATCAAGGTATATTAGCAAGAGATTTATTTTCACTGTGACCAGCCAGACGAGAGACCATGCCTGACAAAGACCGCAAGGCCCGCGCCCAGAGCCCTTTTTTGCAAGCCCTGAGAGAAAGGCCCTTATTGGCCGATGGAGCCATGGGCACCCTCTTGTATTCACGGGGAGCGTCATTTGAGGCCTGTTTTGAACACCTCAACAACACTCGTCAGGACACGGTCCAGCAAGTGCACGTCGACTATCTCAACGCCGGTTGCGACATAGTCGAGACCAACTCTTTTGCTGGTAACAGATTTAAGCTGGCTCAGCACAGCATGGAAAACGAGGTCTGGAAACTCAACGTCTGGGCCGCAAAAATAGCTCGTAACGCCCGCGAGATCACAGGTTCGCCGGCCTTCATCGCGGGGTCGGTCGGTCCTACGGGCCGTCTTTTGCCGCCTCTTGGAGACCTCGATCGCGACTCTCTCAACGACGCCTATTGCGAACAGATGGAGGCCCTCCTCGCAGGAGGAGTAGACCTCTTTGTCATCGAGACCATGTCCAGTCTCGAAGAAACAGCCATCGCCGTAAGGGCCGCACGCAAAGTTTCTGCACTGCCTGTAGTGGCGCAGCTCTCTTTTTCTATCGAAGGTCACACTTTCTTGGGCACCACCCCTGAGGACATCGCGCGCATGGTGACCGAGCTGGGCGACGACGCGCCCGACGTCATTGGTATCAATTGCGGTGCCGGCCCGGGTCCCGTTTTCGACTCTCTCATCCGACTCACCAGCGCCATCAAGGCTGCCGGAGAGTCGACCAAGCCAGGTCTGGCAGACATCACTTTCTCCTGTCTACCTAACGCTGGTCAACCTAGTTTGATGGGTGGACGCACGATGTTTCAGAGCAAGCCTCACTATTGCGCCTCCTATGTCGAGCCATATTTGCGCGCTGGAGCCCGCATAATAGGCGGATGCTGCGGCACCACGCCCGAGCACATCAAGGCTATGCGCCAATCTCTCGATGCATTTCTATCCACTCACAAAGGAGACAACTGGTCTCAGCCGCAGCAAAAAATGCAACCTCAATACATGAGCGAGCCAGTCGTCTACCGCAACGATCCCATAATCGAAATAGCCAGTGAAAGTCCCAATCCATCGGGCGCGCCAGTCATGCTGCGCGATCGCCTGCAAGCCATCAAGGCCAACGGCATTGATAAGGACTTTTATGTCTCGGTCGAACTGGACCCACCCAAAGGTGCCGGTACAAAAAAAATGATCAAGGCCGCAGAGCTTTTGCATGCTGCCGGCGCCGACTGCATCAACGTGGGTGATTCGCCCATGGCCCGCGTCCGCATGTCCTCGCTCTCGGCTTGCCAGATAATCTCACGCGAAGTCGGCATCGAAACCATTATTCATTTCACCACACGCGATCGCAATCTCATGGGCATGCAAGCCGATCTACTCGGCTGCCAGGCCCTCGGCCTGCGCAATATCCTCGCCCTCACCGGCGATCCCCCAGCCCTGGGCAATTACGCTCACGCCACGGCAGTATACGATGTAGACTCGATCGGACTGATCCGCATCATCGACCGTCTAAATGCCGGCACCGATATCGCAGGTAATACCATTGGCTCTCCTCTTTCACTCTCGATCGGATGCGCGCTTAATCCAACGGCCAGCAACAAGGCCCTGGAGATGGAACGCTTGCGCAAAAAAGTCGAGGCTGGGGCACATTACATCATGACTCAGCCAGTCTACAAGCTCGAGGATCTCGCAGACTTTATCGCCAAAATCGGCCCATTGCCACGTGATCTGCCGATAATCGTCGGTATTATGCCCCTGCACTCCAGCAAGCATGCCGAGTATCTGCACAACGAAGTCCCAGGCATCACCATAGCCGACGACATCCGCCAGGCCATGGCCGACGCTGGCGAGGCTGGCGCACGTGTCGGGCTGGACCTCGCCGAAAAGCTCTTGCACGATATCATGGACGCGGGGCTCTGCCAGGGCGTCTATCTAGTACCATCATTTGGTCGCTACGAAGACATGGCGCAACTGGTGTCCCGCATCAAAAGCTAGATAGATAAATAGATACACTTAAAGCGCAAACTGAGCGCGCACTTGCTTGACGTGGTTTTCCATTTCTTGAGCGAGTGGCACTCGATCGGTCTTGCGCAATAGCTTTGCGTATTGCTCTTCTACATCAGCATATCGCGGGTGCGACCGACCATATATTTTCTGCCTGATATTGAGCGCTCTTCTAAAAAGCGGCTCGGACAGCGCAAACTGCCCTTGAAAATAATAAAGACGTGCAAGATTTTTGAGCGAGGTCGATACCAGAGGGTGCTCTTCGCCTAGCGCCTTGACCCTGATGGAAAGAGCCTCTTTGAGCACAGGCTCCATTTGGCTATACCGTTTGCGACGGCACAAGACATCGGCAAACTTTGTCAGGCAATCAGCAAGGTGAGGATGATCCTTGCCCATTGCATGGCGCACCGTAGCGATCTCTATCAACAGGTCTTTTTCTTGATCGTCCGCAAGACTCTGAGTCCAGCCAAGAGCCATCGCAGGCACAGCATCTAGATAAGTAGAGCTATCGGTTGCAAATTTGTGATCCATCCGCTCAAAGCGAAGATCATGATGGCTATTGCTTTGACTATCACTCTGCTTACGGACATGGGCGAGTCGATCTAGTTGATGCCTCGTCTCTTCTACCTCTGTACGGTAGGGACCGAGCGTCTTTTCCTGAATAGCTAGAGCACGCTTGTAGAGCGCCTCGGCGTTTTCGAGTTGACCCTGACTAAAATACAATCCCGCCAGTTTGCTGACGGTATGCGCTACTTCTGGACTGTTTTGCCCCAGGGCTTGCTCCTGGATAGTAAGAAAACGCTCTAGATCTGGGATGGTGTCGCACTTCATACGGTTTATATTTACCTGTCGGTCGGGACCGTTGTCGCCTTTTTTATTGTTACCCCGAGGCGACCGCACAAACTATCCAGATTTCCTATAAATTTATGGGGGTATACGCATATAAATGTTGTATAGGAGAGCCCTAATAAAAATACAGGCACGCTTATACCCCGGCCCCACGCCCCTGGGCTAGCATCAGAATATCTCTAGAACACAGGTATAAGGTGGGGGATGGCATCCTTTAACTTACGCAAGAAATTTCTGGAGGTCCTCAAAAGATTTGTAGAGGACCAGGAAAAGAAAGATCTCGCTGCTCACGCAGAGGTCTTGCCCGTGGCCGTGCCCGAGCAGATCCCCGAGTGCATGCAGGCAGAGCCAGATCTTGCGCTGGACGCACCTGCTCCCCAAGAGCCGCAAGCAGTGCAATCACAGCAGCCTCTAGAAAAATCTTTGCAAGCTCCCTTACGGGCTAATTTAGATAGCCATGCAACCATTTCCAGCCGCATCCTCAACAACAATACAGAAATTGAGGACACCGTCCTTGTCTCCAGCTGGCAGACATACAGGCAAGAAAAGTCACTCGAAAACTCACTTTTTGCCCTGTCTCCAGACGAAGCCGCCATGAGCGTCTCCACACCTACCGAAGAATCCTTTAAAAAGGCTGCCGAAAACCCCCATACCTCATCGAGCACTCTGAGCTGGCTTGGCAATCACTACAATGCCGAGGTGCGACTGTCTGTCTCGCGCCACGCCAATACCCCAGCTGAGACCCTGGCCAAGCTCGCTACGGACAAGGATATCCACATCCGCACCGCGGTGGCTGCTCACAAAAATGCCAGTCGCGAGCTACTCGAAAAAATGTGCGAAGACGAATCCAAGCTCGTCTCTGGACAAGCACGCGCTACACTCACCATGCGAGAGCATGCCGCTGCCGACGGTGCGGCTCCCGACCCGGTCACTCGTGCGGAGTTGACGTTCGAAGCCCTCAAACGCTCGCCGCTCTCAGTCTCGCCGCCAATATCCGCCCCGGTAACTGCACCTGCTGCACCGGCTATGCCGCTGGTGCCTGCAGTCCCGGCCCAAATCCCCCAAGTATCCCCGCCGTCTGCGGCAGATATAACAAAACAGCAAGCCGTTACGACCCCAGATCTCAAAGCCCAAAAATTTGGCACCACATCCAACCAGATCGTAGCCTCTTACACCGATCTGGATGCGATCAAGATCGAACCGATCAACGATCTCAATCTTTCTCCAGCTGCGGAGTCCCATGATCTACCTGGTAATGATGTGCCGCCGCCCACCACTCCTTCTGCCTGGAACACCCTGGAAAGCAAGAGCGCAAAATCAGCCTATGTCCAGCAAAAAGACACAGTCAAAGACTTTAAGTTTGCGCATACGCCCCAGGCCAGCGGCACGCATAGCAGGCTTCCGGCTGCATTTGCTGCTTCGCTAAACGACCAGGCACCAGACTCCATTGCCTTTCTCACCATGTTGGCGACTCGCTCCGGCACACCCAGCATGCGCCTCACTGAGCTCGCCGAACACCGGGACGTTGGCATACGCATGGCCGTGGCCGAAAACATCAATACACCTAAAGAGGCATTTTTGATCCTCGCTCGCGACAAGGACGCACGCGTCAAGCTCCGCATCATAGACAATCAGAACTGCCCCGTGGACGTCATCGACAATCTGCGGGCAGATGCAGACCCATACGTGGCTTTTGAGGCAAAAAATGCACTCAAACGCATGCGTCAGTTTGGTCGCGACATAGAGCTAGATCTGGGCAACAGCAACAGGTACGTTTAAAACACTTTTTGCTACCGCATCCAGTGACTCACGCAGGGCAGCCAAAAATGTATCGATCTCCTCGTAGCTGATTACTAGTGGCGGCTCGATCCTCAACACACGTGCATTGATATAGGTGCCTGAGATGAGGATATTACGCGCAAAGAGCTCTTTTGCCACAAGATAACCAAGGTCATTGTCGGCAAACTCCATGCCGAGCATCAGGCCCTTGCCACGCACTTGTTTAAAGATCGAGGGAAATTGCGCGATCAGGCCCTGCATCTTGTCCACCATATAATCGCCCTTGGCCAGAGCCTGGCCTGGTAGATCGTCCTCGATCAGCACGTTGATACCAGCGATGGCAGCAGCACAAGCGAGAGGATTGCCACCAAATGTAGTGGTATGCAAAAAAGGATTGTCGATATATTTGTCCCAGGTCTTTTTGCTGCCGACAACGGCACCAATGGGCATCACCCCTCCGCCAAAAGCCTTGCCCAGAGCCATGAGATCGGGCACTACTCCATCGTACTCGCAATAAAACATCTTGCCGGTGCGTCCCATTCCGCACTGGATCTCATCAAAAACAAGCATGGCGCCATACTTGTCGCATAGCTCGCGGGCCTTTGCCAGATAGCCAGGAGGCGCGACATTTATCCCACCTTCGCCCTGGACAGGCTCGACGACAAAGGCCGCAATCCGGTCACCGCTAAAATCGCAGCACTTAAAGACAGTCTCGAGAGCCTCCAGATCGCCAAAAGGCACATGCGACCAATTGAGCAAAGGCAAGAAAGGCTCACGAAAAATAGCCTTGGAGGTACCACCCAATGAGCCGAGGCTTTTACCATGGAAACCACCTATGGTACCAATAAAATGATGCCGCCCCGTGGCGAGGATAGCCATCTTGAGACAGCCTTCGACAGATTCGGTGCCGCTATTTGTAAAAAATGCATATTGCAGATCGCCGGGAGTAATGAGCGATACGAGGTGCGCGAGATAGGTGCGCAGAGGATCTATAAGCTCTTGAGAGTGGATAGCCTGCTTTTCTAATTGTTGCTTGACTGCTGCTATCACTTTAGGATTACGGTGCCCGACGTTGTATACGCCAAAGCCACCCAGCATATCTATAAAGACCTTGCCATTGACGTCGCGAAAGCAAGCGCCCTCATCGTCCCACTCGACGGCAGTGTAGTCGGTCGAGACAGACTTGCGATATTGCAAAAAACCAGGATTGACGTGATCTGTCCAGTATTTGACCGAATCTTGCACAATCTGTTTGCGCTCGGCCTCATTGAGCTCTTTTTTGGCGATGAGATCGAGCACTTGGCGCGACTTAGCCCTGGCCTGCTCGAGATCTTGTCCTTGCGTCATCATTTATCTCCTGGCAAAACTTGCAGGACCCGATTATAGCTCAACTATATTGCACTTATATATTGAAATACTTGGCTTCCGGATGTTGTACCACTATCGCCGAAGTAGACTGTTCCGGTACTAACTGGTACTCCTCAGTCAACTCGATGCCTACGCGTCCCGGCTCGAGCAACTCAAAAAGCTGCACCTGATCCTCGAGACGAGGACAGGCTGGGTAGCCAAAACTATAGCGAGTGCCGCGATAGCCCTGTTGAAACATCTTTTGGCGATCGGCCGCATCATACCCCGCAAAACCTAGCTCGGCTCGAATCCGTTTGTGCAAAACCTCAGCCAATCCCTCAGCCGATTCTACGGCCAAACCGTGAAAGTAAAGATAATCACTGTAACGATCTGCCGCAAAAAGCTGTGCCGATCGAGTCGAGGCCTCTTGCCCCATGGTCGCGATCTGAAATGGCACCACGGCATATTTTTGCCCTGTATCACCATCATTATTTTGCGTGCGGAAAAAATCTGAGATACAGAGATGCCTGCCCGATTTCTGACGCGGGAAAGTAAATCTGACCCATTCTGCAAGATCTGCTCCAGTAAGATCTCCATGCTCGCGATCGGGTTTGTAAATGATAAGGTCGTTGCCCTCGGCCCTTGCAGGAAAATAACCGTAAACTGCACGTGGCACAAGATATCCGTGCTCGACAGCCTCGACTTTCAATGCCTCTAATTGAGGGTAGACTCTTTCTTGCAAAAGTCTTGCATACTCATCATCGGTCAAATCTCCCTGACGCACTCTAAACTGTCCCTTGATCAAAGCAAGCTCGTTGATATGCTCAAATACATCAGCAAGTGAAATGTCATTGACGATGCGACTGCCCCAGAACGGTGGCAGAGCCTGCTCTGGATCAGGAGCTATATCGCTCTGGACATTGACTTCAGGTGCGGCACTCACAAAAACTGGCTGAGTATCGGTCTCTTCTGGCGGATCAAAAGATTCGTGTTCTTGTTCTGGTAGCCGTCCCCTTGCTTCGGCAATTTCCTCCATATACCGGAGATCGTCAAAGGCATCCTGGCCGTAGTAGATCGGTCCTTTGTAGACCTTGCGGCAATCTTCTTCGACATATCGCCTGGTCAGGGCTGCGCCGCCAAGGATGATCGGTACATCTATGCCCCTTTGATTGAGGATTTCTAGATTCTCCTTCATGATCACAGTCGATTTAACAAGCAGGCCGGACATGCCTATGCAACTGGCCCCATGCTCTTCGTAGGCGGCAATGATGTTTTCTATAGGCTGCTTGATGCCTAGATTTACGACCTTATAGCCGTTATTGCTGAGGATGATATCGACTAGGTTTTTGCCGATATCGTGCACATCGCCTTTGACAGTGGCTAAGATCATCGTGCCGCGACTATCACCACTGCGTTTTTCCATTAATGGCTCCAGATGGGCCACGGCCGCCTTCATCGTCTCAGCAGACTGGAGCACAAAGGGCAATTGCATCTTGCCCGAGCCAAAGAGCTCGCCAACAGTCTTCATCCCCTCGAGCAGGATGTCGTTGATGATAGAGAGAGGTGCGTAAGTCTCGAGTGCCTTTTGTAGATCGGATTCGAGACCGACGCGTGCACCATCCACGATGCGCTGCTTGAGGGCCTCCTCGATCGATGCGGCCTGTTTGGCCACGCGGTTTTTGCCGTCATCCACTTTTTTATTGCGATAAAAATCGAGCAAGACAAAAAGCGGATCTCCCGCCGAATGATCGTCAAAGATCAGCCTGTCATGCAAGGCCACTTCAGACTCATCGATCTTGTAGAGCGGCAATATTTTTTGTGCATTGACGATAGCCATATCGAGCCCTGCCGCCACCGCATGATGGAGGAAGACCGAATTGAGGATACGCCTGATCTTTGGATCAAAGCCAAAGGATATATTGCTGACACCAAGTATAGTGCGCACACCAGGCAAGGTCTTTTTGATCTCGCAAATCGCCTCGAGCGTCGCCATGCCCAGCCGGCGATCGTCGTCGTTACCGGTGCTCAAAGTGAAAGTCAGAGCATCAAAGATCAAATCTTGAGGCTGCATGCCGCGCGAAAGGCAGAGGTCATAGATGCGGCGCGCTATAGCTACCTTACGCTCGAGGGTCTTGGCCATGCCTTCTTCGTCGATGGTCAGAGCCACTGCAGCCGCGCCATATTGATGAATGAGGTCTACTTTTTGCAGCATCTTGTCCACGCCATCCTCGAGATTGATGGAGTTGACGATGGGCTTGCCTGCAAGCAAGGCAAGGGATCTTTGGATGACAGGATACTCGGTCGAGTCGATCATCACCGGCACGGTGAGCTCGTTGTTTAGTCGCTTGAGAAAGCGCTCCATATCCAAAGCTTCGTCGCGTCCGACATAAGCCGTGCAGATATCGAGGATATGCGCACCCTCCTTTTCCTGGTCACGCGCTAGTGCCACCATGCCATCGAGGTCATCGCGTTCGAGCAGTTCTTTAAATTTTTTGCTGCCGTTTGTATTGGCCCTCTCGCCGACGATTAGAGGTGGATTGTCCACGGCAAAGGACATGGCAGTGTATATCGAAGCCGCGCCTTCGGGAGGCGGGGCATGACGCGGCAGTGGCGCACGATCGCCGACAGCGGCGACGACAGCCGCGAGATGCGCAGGAGTAGTGCCGCAGCAACCTCCTACGATATTGACTCCATCCTTTTCGACAAAATACTTGAGAGCATCCGCCAATTGATCAGGCTGCAATTTGTAGACAGTCTCGCCATTTATATTTTCGGGCAGACCCGCATTGGGCAACACCGACACGTATCGATCAAAATTGCGACAGAGATAGGATACCGGATCAAACATCTCGCGCGGACCGGTGGCACAATTGATGCCGATGACGTCGATCGGATAAGCCGCCAGAGTGGCCAGCGCCGCAGCTACATCAGTGCCGACCAGCATGGTGCCCAGGGGGGGTGCCTCGAGCGTGACTTGAGCGATTATCGGGAGGCGACGACCCTTTTTTTTAAAAATGTCCTGGCAGGCGAGGATCGCGGCCTTGGCCTGCAAAAGATCTTGCCCAGTCTCAAACTGCAAGCAGTCCACACCACCATCCATGAGGCCTTCGACCTGCACCATATAAGCATCGTGCATTTCACCCAGACTGATGTGACCCAGGGAAGGGATTTTGGTAGTAGGACCGATAGAACCAGATACATAGCGCTGCTTATCCCCGCTAAAGCTATCAGCAACTTTGCGAGCCAAGCGAGCGGCCTTGAGATTGAGCTCATAGGCTCGATGAGCCAGGCCAAACTCTTGCAAGACTATGGGCGAACCGCCAAAAGTATCGGTCTCCACAGCATCGCAACCAACAGCAAAAAAAGAAGCATGTATCGACTCGATCACTTCCGGACGTGTCTCGACGAGGATCTCGGGGCAGTTTTCGTAGCCACCATAATCATCGAGCGAAAGATCGAATGTATGTATAGAGCTGCCCATGGCACCATCAAAGACGATCACTCTTTCTTTGAGAGCCGATAGAAAATCCGATTTATTGATCTTACTTTGAGGCATTAGTCTTGTGCGCAGGCATGAAGCCCATCTCTGATACTGCAGCCTGCCCATCCTTGCTCAAGCAATAATCGACAAATGCCTTGACCTTGGCTTCTTTGGAGAGATCATAGTAAAAAAGCAGAGGTCGCGAGAGAGGATACTCATCCGAGCTGAGCGCCTCATCCGAAGTCTCGGCATTGCTCGCTGCAGAGACCGTGGTAGTAGCTGCTGCATTGGCTGCCGTGCTGGACATATTGAGCTTGAGTATCTTGACCTTGTCGTGCGCCTGATGCGCCTGGGCCATCCCGACAAAGCCTATGGCCAGCCGATTGCCCATGACACCACCTATGATGGCTTCAGACGATGGCATGAGCTTGACGTCACCGCCATAAGCATCACCCTGGAGAATGTGCTTTTGAAAATAATCAGATGTGCCGGAGCTTGCTTCGCGACCAAAGGCTCGGATCGGATCAGCAGCATTTTGCGAAGGATCGAGCTTTTGCCAGGTGTTGATCTGTCCTAGATAAACCTTGCGCAAGTCTTCCAGCGAGATCCGGGTCAGCTTGTTGACAGGGCTGACGATGATAGCGACGGCATCGCGAGCGACGGTGACTCTCTTTAGTCTGACACCCTTGCTCTTAGCTAGAGCTCTCTCTTCTTCTGTCATCTCACGCGATGCAGCGGCCAGATCGATATCGCCAGCGATCAAGCTAGCGATACCAGCACCGGTATCACCCGCTCTGACTAAAATTTGTTCGCCCTGGTGACCGCGCATATACATACGGACCCAGTCGGCTGTCAGTTTTTCCATTGTATCGGAACCCAGCACCTTGATCTGCTGGTTGACCGGTCTTGTGGCACAAGCACTGAGCCCGGAGAGAGCGATCAGAGCCGCTACAGCGGTAAGAGCGATTTGTCTAAGTCTGGTCGTCGCCATTTGCAAACTACCCCCAATACCCGACTAATTGGACCATCATATGTCGCATTTTGCCAGCAATGATGGCCTCAATGAGATAAATCTATAGACTATTAGCCGCTAAGATCTCGCCCAGGGCAATGGCGCTTGGACGGTCCTCGGCTTTAAAAGCCGTACAGGCAGCTACAATCTCCTGCAATGGCATTGGCAACTGCTGCAGACTATCCTCAGAGAGACCTAGAGGTTGTGGATCGCAGCCTGTTGCTAAAAAAAACAGGGTAGCACCCAGCGAATAAATGTCCGAAGCCGGTAAAGGATGGCCGCGAAACTGCTCTGGCGCAAGATAGGCCTGTTTGCCTACAATGGTGCCGCCGCGGCCGGCCTCGAGGACCTGAGCAACGTTAAAATCAACGACCTTGAGACTTGCTGCATAATCGGTCTCATCGACCATGATATTGTCAGGAGCCAGATCCCGATGCAAAACCGGTGGGTACTGACCGTGCAAATAAGCCAGTACAGATGAAAAAATCCGGGCTATCTCTAGTATGTCTTGCTGAGGCAAGGGGCCCCGATCAGCAAGTAGTTGCCGCAAAGTGACTCCTTGTGCGTATTCGAGAACAAGATAACCTCTAAAATCTTCGACAAAGACATCATGCAAGGCAACGATATTTGGATGATGCAGTTTTTTTAAAATACCTGCCTCGTAGTGCAGCTTGTCTGCGAGGGCTTCGGTTACTCCAGCACCGCGATAGATGGGGAGGATGTATTCTTTTAAAACGCATTTTAAGACACATTTTAGAACGCATTTTAGAACACATTTTTTATCTATAGATTCTGCTAGATCTGCGACATCGGCTACATCTGCTACATAAGTATTCCCCTGCCCCCCGCCAGACAATAGCCCCTGGACCACATAGGCGCCTCCTTTGAGGCTATCTCCGGCCTTGAGCACTTGAGAGTTTTTACGACCACCAGCGGTGGCAAACTCGTGCAACCACAACTCAGTATGACCACCAAAAGCATTATCCCGCCCATCACTCCTCAGTCCCTGGCGCGTATTGTCTCCAATTGCTCCCGGCAAGGCAAAACGCAGATGCGGAGCCCAAGTATCAAGATCATGCAAAAGGGAGATTTCAGAGTTGTCCGTGTATACCTGATCGAGCGCAATATAATGAGTCTCTAGCGCCCTCGCCCCACCAAGCTTGATGACCAGGTGCGGCTCGGCCTCAGGATAAAAATTGCGCATGTTTTTTATCTCGACACTACGCACAAGACTCCAGGGAATGAGTTGCTCGCTATAAAACGCATCGCTAAAGTCACAGGCAATATAAATGCCCTGAGCGGTGATCTTTACTCGTCTGGGCAAATGCCGATACCAGACAAAAACGAAGTAAAAAAGCGGTAGGGCAAAGATTGCAGCGATCAAAGCAAAAATGTTTGGCCCCAGATCACGTCCTTTTTCGAGCATCAGAGCGCAATAAGCGACAAAAGCAAGCCCGGCCACCAGATTGACTTTAAAGATCGCACTCAGGATACGACTGGGCTCGCTAATACGACGCAAGATCTTAAAATTGCCAAACCGATAGATCGGCTCGACCTCGTCAGTTTCAGAAGCAGCAAAGAGAGAAACGGTATTATCCATCTGCACCGTCCTGGAGGGCTCGTGCAAATATAGCCACATCGGCCAACCTATCGCTCACTTCTAAAGCGCTGGCTCTTTCTAACAAAGGCGCTAGCAAAGCCATAGACTCCTGGTCCTTTTGATTGCCACTGCCTTTGGCGGCAAACTCAGCGGCAAGTGCGGCACCATCGATTTGCATTAAAGGCTCGGGATCGCGTCCAGTCAGCATATAAAAGGCAGTGCCGGCAATGGCGTATATATCGGAAGCAAAACTGGCATGTCCTCTAAACTGCTCCGGTGGGATATAGTGTTGCTTGCCGATCATGGTACCGGTAGCGGTGCCGAGAAAATGATTGGCAGCACCAAAATCTATGAGAAATATACGTCCGTCCCGGCCCAGCATCAGGTTGTCCGGACTGATATCGCGATGCAGCACGGGAGGATTGTGGCTATGCAGATAGCCCACCACCTCGAGAATGCTGGCCAACCAGCGTCGCACCTGATATGGTGCCACCGCGCCATTGTCGCGGACAAAGGATCTCATGTCCTGTCCTTCGATATACTGCAGGACTAGATAATGCCTGTCGTTCTCGACAAAGTAATCGAGTACGCTTGCGATCTGGTCGTGTCTCAAAGACGATAGCAAACTGGCTTCGCGAGCAAATAGTTCTATGGCCTTGGCTTTAATCTCTTGATCGACACCAAGGGGCAATACTGCTTCTTTTATTACGCAGATCTGGCCATTTTGGTCTGCTTCGTCGCTGAAGATGCGACAAGCGAGATATACAGCCGACAATCCACCAAAACCCAGCTGCCCCTGGATCTTGTAACGGCCATTGCCGAGCTTATCGCCACAAGACAAAGGAACAAATGTCGTCGACCCAAAGCGCATGGAGAGCGACTCTTGCCAGAGCTGAGTATACGATGGATGCAGGGCAACCAGAGGCATTGCAGCCTCGAGATTGAGATCGAGTCTGGACAAGGCTGGTACAAACCCTGTGTGAGGAGCAAAGTACTGCACGGCCAGAAGCCACTGCCTGAGACCGTTTTTTTTGAGCGCTGAAAGCGAGATCGGCACAGCGGCACCATCAGCAAAGCGCAGCACCATCTTTTTGGGATGCGCATAATCGCCTTCTGGTGCTTGAAAATTGATCTCGGTCAACTCATGCCAATATCTCTGAATCTTCCCCCGCGCTGCAAGACATTGACTGAGGGGCAATCTAAAACCATTTCTTCCCAATTGCAAGGTCTCTTTGCGCAAAAAATAAAACGTCGCAAAACAAGCTGCCATCAGCCCAAAGAGATAGATGGTCGCCTGAATGTTATGAGCTATCGTGCCGTCCATGACCCAGTGCGCTATGGTGACCAGAGGCCAGACCAGCCATACCGGCGAAGACAAAACGATCGAGCCGCGCAATACGTCTATTTGGATCGAGTTGTAGCTCAGAGTGTTGAGAGCCTGGCTTTCACGGGCCGCCTCTTGCGCATCCTGCTCCGCGACGAGGGCCTGGGCCGCATCGTCGATATCTGTATATCGTATGGCTGGAGCATCACTATTTTGGGACATATAATAGATCCCTACCAAGTTTTGGACTAAAAAAAACGCAAAAAAACGCCCCGGCTAGTCATTGGATCTGCACCGGGGCGTTTTATTTGCTATGCCTTGTCAGAGGCTTCGAGCCTATTCTTCGTCCTCAAAATCACCGTCCATGTCGTAGTCTTCTTCCTCATGGGAGGTTTCGTTGACAGCGAGCAAGAGATCGGTGGTGATTTCGGCGGCCTTGTCGGGAGAAACGCCAACCGAAGTGAGGGTCTTGACCCAATGCACTACTTCTTCTAACAATGCGGAATCCATTACTGTTGCGGTCTGGGACATTTCGCGCTCCTTGCGATTCGATTCGAAAACTACAAAATGCTAGCATATCTCAAGGCAGGAACAGGCCGATCACGCCAAAGAGACAGAAAGACAAAAGCGTTAGGCCGATGACATTGAGGACGACTGCCGAAAAGCCGCGTCGGCGCCCGGCCGGATAGAGCAGACCGACCCCTGTAATCAACCCCAATATAAAAATGCCCGTGGCAAAGAGTTTGGCCGAAAGCGCAGTATGCGCCAGTTGTGAATTTTCTACAATAATGAGACGGGGTGGGCGATACAGTTGCCTTTCCAATATATTGGTCGATCGTGATAGCGGTGCCGCAGACTTGTCGTCGACGGTCTGGGCAGTAAGAAAATACCCTGGTTTACCCAGGCGCAGGGGCATTCCCATCCGGTCATAGCCACGGATGATGCTCGCCGTCCGGAAACGCGCGTTGAGCTGAGGCTTGTAAATATAGGCATCGATGGCACCTGGCATGTACTGGGACTCGTTCGAGCGTTCGGCGCCGGAGGTAGACAATGATTTGCCGCTGATCGCCTTGAATTGCATAAGGGCGAGCTCTGTATCACCCACAGTCTTTTCGCGCAGCACATTGACCGTCTCCTGGCGGTTTTTGGCAAATGGGTTTTTGTAGGTCAGGCTCTTGACTGAGCTTTTATAGAGCGCGTCTCTGTCCAGTCGCTTTATCTGCTTTGCCAGCACGGCCTCAGGAGCACTCTCGAGATAAAAAGCACTCCCATCCTCAAGATAAAGTGCGTCGCGATCGAGCTGAGCCATCACAGGGCGGCTAAAAAGCGAACCGATAAGGCACCACCAGACATTTGCCGGGGTGGTGCAAGTCATATTGATGGCCGGCCTGACTCCATATCTGACCTTGCCGGCGTCAGGCATGTACTCCAGGCGGTCAGCACCGTCAAGACTCTCAAAACGCACATCAGCACCGGGCTGAGGTCCGCATTCTAGATTTGTCGCCCCAAAGAGCAGAGCAAGAGCAAAAATCACAGACAATACGAGCTCGGCCAGTCGGATCTTGTCGAGACTCTTGTCACGAGTATCATTTGCAAACCGAGCCTCGCGCCCAATCACGCCTTGAGGCGCCGCTTCACTGGGCGCATCCTCATTTTGCGCCATCAACTGGCGTGTCCGGTCGATCTCCATCTGTATCTGCGAAAAAGTATTGGACTGATACTCCCGATTTTCGTTATGACGTGGCTTGATGCCGGCTTGTGCTTCACGTAGCCTGGCCGGGTTGGAAACGAGCGATCCAGCCGCTAAAAAGACCGAGGAGCGGGGGATCTGCTCCAGACAAGCTTCAACCAGATAAAGGACCTTCATACTTTCTCGATTGCCAGGCTCGACAAACCTGTCAGCAATCCGTCCGGCCAGCAACAGGCAACGCAGAGCATCCTGATAATAGCTCTCTTTATATAGTTGCTCACCTATATCGCGCAGGCTGAGCGCAAAATGCATGTCGGCATAAGCCCCATAATAGCTTTCCAGCCAATTGAGAGCCGGCCCGAGAGCCAGTCTGGCCTTTTCCGGATTGCCCTGGTCGAGATCGGCCCGTGCCCGCAGGAGGGTGTCGCGCACTTCGCTAGCGACATTTTGCTTGTTAAAACTGGCTCTTGCGCCATCGGTCAAAGGGCCTTGGACCTCTTGCATTGGGGATTTACGCAATTATAAATATTAAATCGAGAGGAAAGAGAAAAAAATTTTGTAGGAGGCACAGGAGAGACACTGGGCAAAAATGGCTCTGGGAGCCATAGATATCGATTTTATACACTATTTGGCTAGGTGCAAAATGCCAATTTCTTTGTCCTGACATCTTGGCTAATCTCATAACATCGAAGGCCGCAAAGGGGATAGGTCATGAACACGCAGAGCACGCAACAAGTACCCAAGCCAAACGCTAGACCAATGATTGGCGAGCTCCTCATCGAGGCCGATCTGCTCCAGCACAATATGCTCAAGCATGCGCTGGACACTCGCCGCATCACCGAGCAGCCCACCGGCATGATCCTCACACGCCTCGGCTATGTCTCAGAGCGCGACATCAAAAGCACCTTGCTCGCTCAATCTCTCATCGCCGAAGGCGCCATCGCCCGCAAAACCGCTGTCGCTGCTCTCGCCCGTTCGGCCCGCAGCGGCATGAGCCTGACCGATGCGATCGAAGTCCTCGATACTGACAATGCCGATGGCGACCTCGTTTACCAGCAACAGCACACCAACCAATCACTTACTATCCGCATCAATCCTACTTCTTCTGCAGAGCTCAACTACTTGATCCAGACCTCTCGCATGGTCGGCCCCGAAGTCTTTCAACAAGCCATAGACAGATGCCGCGACAACAACGAAACCATCGGCCGCGCCCTGCTCAACATGCATGCCATCAATCACTATGACCTCAAGATCCTTCTGGATGCCTACTTGCTCATCCAAACAGGCAAGCTCACCCGCGAAGAAGCTGCCCGCGCTCTGGGCGAAATGCGCCGCAGACACTGCACCTTTACTCAAGTGCTGGTCGCTCTTAAATTGCCTGGTCGCAATGTCTCCGACAAGCTCAAAATGGCTGAGCTCCTCACCGAATCAGGCGCCGTCCCCGAGCGCGACTGCCTTCTTGCAGTCGAACAATCACTTACTAAAGACCAACTGTTGACCGAAACCCTTGTCTCCAACCAACTGCTCACCGACAAGCAAAAAGATGCAGCCCTCACCCTGGTGCATCTGGCAGGACGCGGCGTACTCTCCCGCGTTGAAGCCATCGGCATTTTCACCCGCCTCAAAAAAGAAGGCGGCAGCCTACGCTGCATCCTCCAAGAATCGAGATCAGTCAAAGACCCCGAAGAGAGATTGACCGCTCCCACTCTCAATCTCTTGATCAGAGCCGGTCTCGTCAATGCCGATGATGCTGCGCGTGCCACCATGCAACACTCCGCCTTTGGTCTGGGCAAGCTCAAGAGCCTGCTGGCCTCAGGCCTGGTGTCTGCGCATACTCTAAACAACGCCATCAAACTACAGACAATGCTGGCATCCGGCCACCTCGATTTGCACCAGGCCGCCAGCGCATTGATAGTCTGTGACCGCGAGCACATCTCGGCCGAGCAGGCCAAACTCAAGCTTGGCTACGATGACCACCATTTCGATATCGACCAAGAACAGGTCATGCCTGCCGATCAGATCAAAGCCTTTCTGGATCGTGATGTCTTTAAAATCCTCGCCATTACTAGTTTTGCCATCGGCTGCGGTTGCATGGTTTTTGCCTCGCCTCTCGCTTTGCCAATCCAACTTACTATCGTCGCTTGTATTGCTCTTCTGCTCCTCGTAGGTCTCCCTGCCATCACCAGCCGCATGGTCGAAGCCCAAAAGCAACAACAAGTTGCCGCGCATCAGGACTTGATGGATTCGGCTCGCGAGACCAAAAATCGTCTCAAATCACTGCGTTCCTGCCGCGTAGGTTTCGAAATGGAAGATTGATGCTCTACAATTAGGGCATGAGTCAACCCGGCGAAGAAACTCAACAGCAGCAAAATCCCATCGATCTGCTCACTTTTCGTGAGCTATTCAACATGATGCCGCAACTGGGCTGGACAGCTCGGCCCGACGGCGCCATAGAGTTTTACAACGAGGGTTGGTACCGCTATACAGGCAAGTCCTTTGAAGAAATGGGCGGTTGGAAATGGGCAACGGTGCACGATAAGGCATATGTGTCCGAAGTGACTCGGCGGTGGCAACATTCGATTGATACCGGTACCCCGTTCGAGATGAAATTTCCCTTGCTGAGGCACGACGGCGAGTGGCGTATGTTTCTCACGCGGGTCAATCCTATATCGGATGCAGATGGCAAGATCGTCCGCTGGGTCGGCATCAACACCGACATACAGGATGAGCTCGACGATCAAGTGCGCCTGGAACGACTCGTCCAGTCGCGCACACAGGAGCTGGTCCAGGCACGGGATGAGGCGATCGCCACGAGCCAGGCTAAGACCAAGTTTCTCTCAACGGTCTCGCACGAAGTCAAGACACCTCTTGCAGGCATCATAGGCATCCTGGAGCTGATCGCCACCATCGCTCCCGATGAGGAGACCAAGCAGATGTCCGAGGCAGCCATGAGCTCCGCGCAGAGCCTCTTGCAGATCCTCAATGATCTGCTCGATAATAGCCGCCTCGAAGCAGGCAAGGTCACAATCGAAAACCGCACCTTTGCACTCGAGACAGTACTGCGCGACATCACGCAGCTGCTGACCCCGACAGCAGACAAGTCCGGCATCAAGATCTTTTATACCCTCGCAGCCGATGTGCCTGGCACCGTCTGCGGTGACGAGTTGCGCTTGCGTCAGATCCTCTCCAATTTAGCGGTCAATGCTGTCAAATTTACGCAAGAGGGAGAGGTAGAAATAGCCGTGAGCAGAAGTGTCGCAAAAAATGGGATAAAAGATGACCTCGACCTTATCAGGTTTGCCGTCCGCGATACTGGTATTGGCATCGATGAGGAAGCACAAAAAAAATTATTTGCCGAGTACGCCCAGGCCGATCAATCGACATCACGGCTTTTTGGTGGCACAGGCCTGGGCCTGAGCATCTGCAAGACCCTGACGCATTTGATGGATGGCACGATTGGAGTGGAGAGTACCAAGGGCGAGGGTTCGACCTTTTGGGTGGAGTTGCCTTTTGATCGCTCCTTGTGCAAAATTTAAAGCATGAGTAACGGGCAGCCGATCAATATTGCAATAGTCGAGGATCACCAGGCCACCCTCGAGGGGCTAGCCGCGGTGCTCAGTCGCGAGGCTGACTTTCGCATCATCGGCACTGCCGACAATAGCGAGGACGGACTCGCCATGGTCGAGCAGTTGATGCCACGCGTGGTTGTACTGGATCTGCATCTGCCTGGCAAGTACGCTCCCAAGGACATGATCGATGAGTTTGTCCGCGTCACCGATCTGCGCGTGATCATTTATTCGGCGGAGAGCCGTCTGGCATTTATCCAGGGCGTGATGTCCATGGGGGTCTCGGCCTATCTGCTCAAGAGCGAGCGTTTGTCCATCCTGGCCGATGTAATCCGCAAGGTGGCACGAGGGGAAAAAGGGATAGTATCAGAGGCCCTTACCTTTGATCATCGCAAGCTCACCCCTTCGGAGCAAGAGGTGGTGCAGATGCTGGGTCGCGGGATGAAATATCAAGACATTGCCGACGCACGCAATACCTCGATCTCGACTGTACGCAAGCAGTGCGAGGTCCTGCTGCTCAAGCTCAACCTGACTACTCGTGAGCAACTCATAGCCTGGGCCGTCCAGAACGGCTTTGGCAGCGCCGAGTTTTGATCTGACCCATGCCTACAGAAGCCCGCGAAACACTCGGTGATCTTTTGGTTAAAGCACAGGTCCTCAATGAGACCAGGCTGGCCAGGGCTCATGGCGCCTCATTGCGTAGTGCCACCACTCTCGGCGAGGCTCTGGTTTCATCTGGCGAATTACACCCACGCATGGTGCGCAATGGCATCCTCGCCCTGGTGATGATGCGCGAGCGTATCCTCCCGGAGAGCCTGGCTCTCAAGAGCCTCAGCTTGAGTCATAAGCACGGCGTCGACCTCGAAGTCGCCCTACAAAAACTGGGCTGGGACGAAGAATACCACCGTCAAGCCAGCGCCTTTGCCAGATTATTGGTCAAGCTCGGCAAAATGACCGAAGAAGAATTGATCCGAGCGCTCGAAGTCAGCCACGCTTCGGGACTGCCGCTTGGACGCGTGATCCTGGCGCGCAAGGTGGTCGACAAGACTGAGTTGATGCAAGCGCTACGCATGCAAGGTCTGGTCCACGAGGGCAGATTGTCGGTGGAAAAAGCCATGGACATGCTCGTCGAATCCTTTACTGGCCGCAAGTCACTCGACGATCTGCTTGCAGCGGAGGGCATAGGCGAGGGCTCAGCCCGCGCCACACGGATGAAACTCGGAGAGCTTTTGCTCATCGCTGGCGCAGTGCTCGAAGACGATCTCCTGCAAGCTGTCGAGATGGGTCTGCTAAAAGGCAAGCCCATGGGGCATTTTCTCGTGCAGCAGCAAAACATCGATCAAGCCACTCTTGATCAGGCCTTGCGCTTGCAAGATCTCGTTAACAAAGGCGAGATGGAGCCCCTAGAAGCAGCCTCGACTCTTTCGGCCTTTCGCGCGAGCAAACTCGGTCCGCAGGATCGGGAGGTCAGAGATGGCCGCGAAGGTCGCGAGTCGCGGGACTCTCAAGCACTGATGATCGACGCGGATATCCTCGCGCGTTTCAATATCCAAAATAGCGCTGATATCACGCGCATCATCAACGATCTGGTCTTTGAAAAGCAAAATCTCGCCTACAAAGTAGCTTCACAAGAAGAAGAGATGAAGCACCGTCTGGCCAGAGAATTGCATGACACGATCATCGCAGATCTCATGATGCTCAAGCGCTACATTTCTGGTGACAAACAGATGACGATGGAGCAGATAGTCGAGATCATCGACCATGTACTGCGCCAGTTGCGCGACGTATGCTCCGATTTTGCGCCACGGCACCTAAAAGAGTGGGGGCTGCGCATGTGCATCGAGGATCTCCTGCAGCGCATGAGCGCCCGCACAGGAGTCAAGACAAGCCTTAATTGGCTAGGTGCGGCCCCAGATCTGCCAGATCCTGTATTGATCCATATTTTCAGGATAATTCAAGAAGCCCTCAACAATGTAGAGAAATACTCGGGTGCGACGAGGGTGGATGTGAGTGTAGAAATGTCCGCAAGCGGTGTGCTCAAGTTTTTAGTCGCCGACAATGGGCGTGGTGTCGCAAGTGGTGCCGATGGCGATGATAGAGATCAAGATCAAGATCCCGACGGCGACCCGAGCGCTACAGGCGAGGCCGAGCGTGACGCCACGGGGCGCTCGGGGGGCATGGGCATGAGCGGTATGAAAGAGCGTTGCGATATCATCCGTTGCTTTTTGCCAGCCAATCTGACTTTTGACAGTCAGCCCGGGCAGGGTTTTAAAACGCAATTAGAAGTCATCTGCAGATAGCTTATATGACAAAATGCCGGGAACTGACGAGACGCCATCGAGTCTAGACTGTTGCAAGTGAGCAACAATTTTAGACACTGGAGATATGTCATGTCAGACGCAGACAAACAAAAAAACGCACCCGCCAAAACCATGCAAGAAGTCATGGACAAAGCCTCTGACGAACAATGCGATTATCTACACCCCGAAAACTGCGAAGAAAATCAACAAAAAGAAAGCAGTAAGGCAGTAGAGAAAAAAGTCGAAGAAGAAGCGAAAAAATTTGCTGGCCAGGAGACTCCTGCTGATGGCGTCAGCCACAGCTGATATAAAGATGCGTGAGCCACAGCTGATATAACGATCGTCAGCCACAGCTAATATAAAGAGTGTCAGCTCAAGGCCTTTTGCACGATCGCTGCAAATTTGGCATCTAGATCGAGAGCCGTGACCATGATCACGTCGGACTTGAGCCGGCCAAAAGTCGTGGACGGCTTTTGGTATGAGATAAAAGTACGCTCGTCGTGCGAATAAATGAGCACTCGCGGTGGCGCAAACAAGGCCGCCAGGGTGTTGACGCTCGCCATCTTGTCAGCTATCAGTGGATTGCCGACTAGATACTGCTTCGCGCGCTCGCTCGAAGCTCTCAACCGAGGCAATATTTGGTCCATCTCTAATACTGCTACGACCATCAAACCTGATTCACCTTGCATTTCTCCTAATCTCCTGGAGAGATCAGCATCGTCCTGCGCATCAAGTGTTTGGGACTGATCAAATCGACCCAGTTGAGCCTCAAAATCAGCAATCACATCATCAAAAGCCTTTGCAGAAGAACTCGTCACGAGATCCACCAAAGCCGAGCTCGACTCATTTTTTATCTCATGCGATATCTGCTTTGTTTGATTTTCTACCGACATTTCTCGCCCTTCCTTTCAACTTGAGACTTGCGCCTTCACGTCTATTGTATACAGTTCTCTCTAATATCATCGCCACGCTCTGCCCACCGGCAACACACAGTACGATGCAACCGAGGCGCTTTTGCTCGCGCTCCAATAAAGCCAGCATCGAGGCCACCAGGATAGCCCCGGTCGCACCTAGAGGATGGCCTCTGGATATGGCACCACCGGCGATATTGAGCCTGGCCGGATCAATGCCAAGAGACCTTTGGGCTATGAGCGGCACTACAGCAAAAGCTTCATTGATCTCCCACAGATCGATATCATCGACCTCGAGGTCTAGTTTTTGCAAGAGCAAACGACAACAATCAGCTACGCCATCTAGCATAGATAGCGGATTGGATCCAAGCGACTGCACACCTAGCACCCTTGCTCGTGGTATCAGGCCGGCACGCCTCATTCCTGCTGCACTTGCCACTAGCGCCAGGCCAGCACCATCGGCGATGCCACTGGAGGTCCCGGCTGTATGCACGCTCTCTGGATAATCAAAAAAATCGGTCTTGTAGACTTGAAAGGCCGGATGCAAGGCCGCCATCGCCGCAAGATCGGCATTGGGTCTGACATGATTGTCCGCCTTCAGGAGCACCTGACCATCAAGCTCCACTAGAGCATGCACCGGGTCAAAACAATCACCATCATCTGTGATACAACTCGCCGCCTTGAGTTGTGAGTGCAAGCCAAACTGGTCCAACTCATTGCGCTTTATGCCATGTTTGTGAGCCAGATAATCAGCACTGGCTCCTTGCGGCATCTGCAACCATTTGCGTCTGAGCGGCTCACTGCCACCATCCATGCCACCGCCATCGGCACCCATCTTGACCCGCGACATAGACTCGACACCACCTGCCAGAGTCAATTGATCGATACCGGAAGCGACTCGTGCGACTGCCATATTGATGCTTTCCAGACCTGAGCCGCAGCACATATCGAGAGATGCAGCCGGCACATCCAGCTCCAAACCTGAGAGGAGTACAGCGTTGCGAGCAATATTGGCCCCCTGGTCGTTGGCCTGCGATACGCAGCCAGCGATTAGATAATCGGGATGACGTCCAGGGTTTTGCAACATGTTGCGATCGATCAAAGCATCGATGCATGTCGCTAAAAGTTGCTGAGGATGCAAGTCGGAGTATACGCTCCGCTGTTTTTTGACGCTAGCACGCGGCGTAAAAACAGCGTCGACTATGTAAGCATCGAGGCCTATATCGTTGTCTTTATGGATCTTCATGCCTCACCTATCGCTGTTTCGAGCAAAGCTGCCGTCTCGAGCATATCGTGCAATCTCTCTGCCCCCACCCGTGATATCAGATCCGATTGCACTCCCTGCCAAATCCCTCGTGCATCAGAGAGCTTCTTTCTCCCTGCCCCAGTCAATCTTAGAGGCTTGACCCGACTATCGGCGTGCGCCACCCGCTCAACCAATCCGGCCTCCTCGAGCAACTTGACATTGCGCGTAGTCGTCGTCTGGTCGAGCGACATCATCTCCGCCAACTCTCCAAGGGAGACCTGCTGGGCATGATCGATGCTGCTCAATATCGAGTATTGCGTGACCTTTAGACCGATCGAGCTCAAAGCCTGATCATAATGATTGGTCAAGCCCCGCGCGGCACGTCGAACAATCTTGCAGAGGCAGGAGCCAGGAGAATGGAGGTATGAAAAATCGGAATAGGTGGGATCGCTCATATTTTCAGCATAGCAGAAAATACATGCATATACATATGATTATTGGAAGGCCTTTGCCTCAATCATTGCCTGAGTACCCAAATTGGTAGCAGCATCGGCATCCTTAGCACTCTGGGCTTCCAAGACCTCCTGCAGGTACCGCTGAGCCATGGCCGTGCCTGCGAGACCGGGCGCAGTGTGATCGAGGTTTTCAAATACCAGTCTCAGATCCTTGAGCATATGCTTGATAGAAAATGCCGGTTTGAGATCTCCGTTATTGATGCGCCGACCAAGGTTGGTGAGGGCCCAGGAGCCGCCAGCACCGTTTTCCAGGATATCTACGACCTTGACCGGGTCGATATCAAGATCACGTGCAGCCTTAAATGCCTCGCAAACGCTCACCAAATTGACAGCACAAAGGATCTGGTTGACCATTTTCATTGCCTGGCCCGAGCCTGGCTCGCCACAATGATGCACATTCTTGCCCATATGCTGCAATAAAGGCAAAGCAGCATCATATGCAACGCGATCCCCTCCAACCATGATGGTCAAGGTGCCATTGCGCGCCCCGACATCTCCTCCAGTGACCGGAGCATCAAGAAAAACGCAAGACTTTTTTTGCAAGGCAGCAGCCAGCGTGCGCGCTGATTCCGGACCGATGGTACTAAAATCCACCACGATAGTCCCAGATCGCAAATGGGGAGCCAGATCGCCTATGATGACTTGTTCGACGTCTTTTTCATCGCCAAGACAGGTAAAGACGATATCACTGTGGGCTCCGATCTCCGCCAGATCCGGCACCCATCTTGCACCGGCCTCCGTTGCTTTTTGTATGCCGGCTTGCGATGCAGCCGAAGCCGGCTGACGATTCCAGATAGATACGTCCGCTTTGCTCGACCGGGCGAGGTTGGCCGCCATCGAGGCGCCCATGATACCCATGCCGAGATACCCACAATTTTGAATAATCTTTACCATGACAACCGCCAGAAATAGTTTATCTAGTATCCTTAAGCAATGGCTGCGCTGCAAAAAGTCTGCTTAATCTGCAAAAAAGAATACCAGGAAGAAGGTCTCCTGGTTTGTCCGCAAGACGGCGGGCAGATTGTCCCTATGATGAAAGATCCGCTTATCGGCAAGCTTTTGGCGGATAAATACGAAATCCTCTCCGTGCTCGGCTCGGGCGGGATGAGCGTCATCTATAAGGCGCGCCACCAATACATGGACCGCATTTGCGCGGTCAAATTGCTGCACCCCTTTTTGACATCGGACAATTCGCTCTTTCAGCGTTTTCAGTACGAGGCCAAGGCCGCTAGCAACCTCTCCCACCCAAATATCGTCGGTATGCACGATTTTGGTATCACCAATGATGGCAGAGCCTATCTGGTCATGGATTTTCTCGATGGTGAGGATCTCGGCTCTATACTCGAGCGCGAGACGCACCTAAACGAAGAAATAGTCCGCGAGGTCCTGCGCCAGACTCTGCTCGGCCTGGATCACGCACACTCCAAAGGGGTGATCCATCGCGATCTCAAGCCCAGCAACCTGTTTTTGATGCAAGGACAAGAGGATAGTATCCTGCTCAAAATCGTCGATTTTGGTATCGCCAAGATGGCCGATGGCCCTGATGGTGCTGGACAAAACCTGACCCGGACGGGAGAGGTCTTTGGCTCGCCACTATATATGAGCCCAGAGCAATGCGCGGGCAAACCCCTGGACGCACGCTCCGATCTTTACTCGCTAGGATGTTTGACCTTTGAGGCTTTGACTGGTCGCCGTCCTATCATAGGCAATACAGCGCTAGAGACCATGCAAAAGCATCTCGCAGAAACTGCGCCAAATCTTAGCACTGCGGCTCCCAATCTCACGTTTAGCGATGAGATGTCGCAAGCGGTGGAGGCTTTGCTCGCTAAACGCCCGGATGACAGATTTGAGAGCGCGGCGCATCTATACGAGTTTCTTTTTCATGAGACCCTGCCCAGGCTCGGCTCGCCGCGCCCGACTTCGACGGGTCACAATCTCAAACCAGCAGACCAATTGCAGGTAACGGAGCAGGATATAAAATCCAAACCAAAATCCGGCTTGTCTGCCAGCTCTCTGATCACAAAGCCTCCACAAAATGATAGCAATATGTCTATCGACATGGCTGCGATGACACCAAATGGCACAGTCATCGTACAAACAGGCTCCTCTTTGGCAGCACAGCCTGGCACCAAAAGCGGTGACAGCCAAAAATCCACCATCATGCTTACGCTTTCCGGTCGGCAAAAAACAGCTATCAAAGCTTCGTTTGGCGTCATCACCTTGTGCGTCGTTGCCTCATTTATAGCCTTTATCCTCTTTTGGCCAGGCCCTGCCAATGACTCAGGTACAATCCTTACTCGCTGGATCTACACCTATCAATTGTGGCGCGGCGAGAGCCTGGTGAAAGAGCAAAATTTTGCCGAAGCAGAAAAGACGCTTAAAGAGGCAGAAAAAACAGCAAGCAAGTTTGGTGAAAAGTTTAGCCGTATGGCCAGTGTGCTTAATGTAGAGTTGATGCTGTACACAAACTGGAATAAATACGACGAACGCGAAAAGATCATCATGCGCCTCACCGATATAACTCGGCAGAGAGCATTAGCCAGTCTCGATAGAGCAATGACCGAGCTCAATCGCATCGACAAAGCGCGCGAGCAAGGCAAAGGCAGTGCCACTACTCATAACGAGCTTAAACTGGATATGATCACGGCCATGCCCGCGGTTCTTTCTATATCCAAGCAGCTCTACGCACTCGAACTATACGAAGATCAAGAAACCCTCTTGCGGCGCACGATCGACACTTACGAGCACTTTGCCGATGGTGGCGACACCAAGCTTTCCAAACTCAAGACAGAGCTGGCTTATTGCCATTGGGCTCAGGATGAAACAGACCAGGTCAGACCATTACTGGAGTCGGCCAAAGACATCTTGCAAGAAGCGCACCGTATGCGTCCCAACGAAGTAGACGAGCTGGATGTGGCTAATGCATGGCTGCGGCTAGGGCAGATAGATCGTGACCTCAATAGTTTGGCAAAAGCCGGCGAAGAGCTCGATGTTGCGTACAAAGTATTGCAACCATATAGTGAAAAACCAGATTTTAAGGATGCGCGCAAGACGCGTGGTTACCGCCTATTTATAGAGACCCTCAATGCTCGGGCTGATTATTTTGAGAGAAAGGGCGATGCAGGAGCGGCATTGCAGCTCAAAAAAGAAATCGCCACCCTAAAGCGACGGATACCTTTGGAACAGCGCAGACTTGAAGGGCGTAGCGCCGAATAACAATAGATCTATTTAGCTATGACGATGCCCTTCTCGATACTTCGCATTAAACTCCGCAGATAGTTGAGCCAGGTTGCAACTCTTTAGTCGCTCATGCAAAATCTGCTCCGCATCAACAAGGGCGCTCCTTATTACCTCATTGACTGCACGCTCGACCAGGCATTGCGACTCTCTGTCGGCAACACCCAGGGTAAAGACAGTCGGACTGGACACGCTGATGTAGACATCGTACAGGGTCACATCACGCAAATCGCAATTGATCTGCCAGCCCCCACCGTGTCCTTTGTCCGACTTGATATAACCTTTTTGCCGCAAGCCGCTCAGGGTGCGCCTGATGACGGATGCATCCGCGCGCATGCGCTGAGCAAGATCTGCCGACGTGATTGATGAGTCGGCCTCGGCAATATGCAGGACAGCGTGTAAAGCCATTGATAAACGGGTGTCCATTTTCATGTGTCTTATGGTGCCACATGATATAAACTCCAGTCAATAGATTACGGAGGAACAAACATGCTCAAAAATGAAAACGCAAAGTTTGAAACACCAGATTTCAATAAATTTGCCGGTAGTTATGATCGCTTTCTTACTTTGATCGCACCAGTCGGTGAGGCAATCATCGAGAAGCTGCCAGCAAATCTAGACACCTTTCACATACTGGACGTAGCCTGCGGCACTGGCGAGCCGGGCTTGACCCTGGCATCTCGGCATCCATCAGCCACAATCGAGAGTATAGATGCAGCGCAAAACATGATCGCCATCGCTACTCAAAAAGCAAAAGATCGACAGATGCTAAATATCAGCTTTCAAAGGATGTCGGCAGAGCAAACCACTTTTGCTCCAAATACATTTGACTACATCATCTCGCGTTTTGGTCTGGGCATGTTTGGCGATACGCAAAGATCGGCAGCAGAAGCCCATCGCATCCTAAAGCCAGGTGGCAAGATGGTGGTCGCTGTATGGCACGATATGTCCCTCAACACACTTTTCAGGACGATGGCGGAGATGAGGCAGCAAATCCTCGACAAACCCAAACAGCCTATAGTTGCTTCACCTGGCGCACAGGCTGAGGAGCACTTTGCGGCAGCCGGTCTTTCGATTGTGTCAGCAAATACTTTTTCCTGGCATTATCATTTTGCTACCTTGAGCGATCTGGAGGCCATGGTCTGCACATCGCTGACAAATATGCTGCGTGTGCATCCTGAGCAGTTGCGTGATGAGACAGAGGGAGACGAGACAACCGCAAAAATCATCCAAAATTTTGCTCAATACAAGGACGATCGCGGAGCATATCTCATACCTCACACCTGTCTATTGATCGAGGCGCAGAAATAAAATACTGATCTAATCGGCCACGTTTGGAGCTGGCTCGATTACGGTGTCCGGTGTATAGGAGCCATCAGCGACCCTTTTGGCCTTGTCGGACTGCCCCAACTTGATTAATACTGCAGCATAATCACTGCGAGCTTCGGCTTCTAAACCATATCCTGGGCCGTGGATCTTTTTTTGATCGCCATATATTTTCAAGGCTTTTTCATAATATGGCACGGCTGTCTTGAGCTTGCCGAGCTCTTTGTAGCATTTGCCGATATGTTGATAGTTGTCGGCGAGATAATACGGTCCGCGGTTTTTGTAGGCACTGAGGCCAAACTGCAGCAATGGTATGGCTTTTTCATAATCTCTGTTGACAAAATATTGGTAGGATTTGTTGTCAAAATCGTTTGCATCTCTGATGGGGTCAGAAATAGACGACACTGCCGGTGGTGCTGGTGAGGATGATGGTGATGAATGCATGAGAAAAATCGGGATGCTTGCAAAGGCTCCCAACACAGTCATCCCGGCGATGATGGCAGAGACTTGCCTGCGCGAAACCTGCTTTTGGTGCCAGCGCTCTCCTTTATGTTTTTTTCTTTCATTCAATCTAATCGATTTGCCATCCTGGATGTCTTGCAAATCTTGCAATAATCGATCTGCGCTCTGATAGCGTTCCGCTGGATCCTTTGCGAGGCAGCGCATTATCACGGCAGCCAGGGATGCATTTACGTTGCTGGCATTTGGGTGTCGGCGGAGGTCTACGGGCTCGTCGTTTATATGCTTGAGGATGATTTTGATGGGGTTTTCGGCATTAAATGGTGGTTGGCCGGTCAGAGTCTCGTACATGACGCAGCCAAAGCCATAGATGTCGCTGCGGGCATCGAGAGGGTTGCCGAGGCATTGTTCGGGAGACATGTAGACTGGACTGCCAAATATGTCGCCAGTCTGAGTGAGATTTTGCGTTGCTCTGTCGCGGCTGGGTAGGACTTTGGCGATGCCAAAGTCGACGAGTTTGACCACGTCGCTGCCGCCCTGGCTGCGAGTGAGCATGATGTTGCTGGGTTTGATGTCGCGATGCACGACGCCCTTAGTGTGAGCATGGGTGATGGCTTCGCAGATCTGTACAAAGATATCCTGTGCGCGAGGAACATCCAGTGAGCCCTGGTCGGCTAGCAAAACGTCGAGGCTGATGCCGTCCAGAAAATCCATGACGATATAAGGCGAGCCCTTTTGTCCCATGCCAAAATCGTAAACGGCAGCGAGATTGGCGCTGGTGAGATCGCGGGCGGCACGGGCCTCTTGTTCAAATCTTTTTTGGCTGCTCTTGTCCTCGACGAGGTTGGCATTGAGCATTTTGATGGCAAATGTTTTTTGCAACTGGTGATCCCAGACTTTGTAGACGGCACCCATGCCGCCCTGCCCGAGGAGGCTCTGGATCTCGTAGCGGTCGGGGAGGTTGGCAGAAATGCCCGAAAAATCGGTGGGCATCGCGTCTTGATTGATTGCCTCATCGGCGTTATTTGATGGGTCAAATTGTTTGCAGGTGCAGCGGCTCTCTACCGCCAAATATCGAGTGACGTTGCTCTCGGCTTTATCCGAGATGACCAGGCCGCAGTCTGGACAAACGGCCTTGAGCTCTATTTTGCTCTTTTGTTTGTAGTCCAAGATCGGCCCTCATGCGACAAAATCTATATGCCCGGATCTGCTTGGCCCGAAAAACCACAAATTATCATTTGATATCTACAGTCTTGTCGCTCCCTCGTGCCTTTTGTATCTCGGCTAAAAAAGGGCAACCAGACTCGACCAAGGTTGGCAGGCTATTAACGACAGCATCTTCGCAATGCTTGATCACTCGTCCATCTGCTAAACCGTGCTGCACTTCTTTTATCATGTATTGATCGGCAGCAGCACCTATCAGTCCACGCTCTCTGGCCATCATGCCTACTCGGCGACCAGCGGCGTTGTTGGCGAGATCTTTGCGTGTATCTAGATAAAATTTGAGCGAACCCGAATTTTTCCAGCAAATGGCTTCAAAATATTCGTTTGCTCTGAATAGGTAATCTGCTGCTACGTCTCCCAATTCGTAGGCTGCTAGCGCAGATCCATAGGCATGTTGAAAGCTATTGATGAGCTGCGTATAAACGACAATAGTCTGGCCGTCGCGATTAAAGCGATATGTGGTATCGAGATGCGAATCCTCACTCGGCGGCAGATCGCAGCGCAGAGGATGCAACGAAAAAGGGATCAGATCGCTGCGACCATACAATGCTTGCTCAGCGAGGCTTACTCTCCAGAGGATGGATACCACGTAACTGACGCATACAAGCCCAACAATGCAAACAATTTTTGTGGGCCAATTAAGCCGCGGCCACTTTTTCACCGATGATCCTCAAGCAAAGTCTTCAATCTACCGCAAAAAGCAAGACGGTCGCTAGATATATCAGATTTTTACTTTGTGCTTGCAAGAAAGAAACAAAAAATCAATAGAACCATGATGGCAAAATATGTGGAAAGAATTGAAAATTGGTATTGAGGTGGTCGTTTGATGCAGATAGTCTGGACAGAGAAGAAAACATGGCTAGTCACGCTCGCCGTCTGTGCGGCGTTTGCCGCAGTACAATATAGAGGCATTCTGCTCAGCGAGCAGGGTCTAGCCACAAACAGAGCGTGGGTGAGTCCTTGCATCTGTGGCTTTCTTCTTATCACCTGGAGCGTATTTGTATTTTGCCTAAACGCCTTATTTGGCCGTATTGGAAGAGATGAAAAAGTCGGCGCATTGTGCTGTATTGCAATCGGCTCGACACCATTCGTGGTTACCTCTATTTATTACATCACAGCTTATCATTTGATTCATGCGCGATAATAGCTTGGCTGTCCAAAATGCTGATGGCTAGTGGCTTCAAAGAAAATGAATGTGATCCTCGGGCTCGTGCAATCTTTGCGGCAATCGCCGGGGCGCAAATGGTGGCCCGCAGTCGCGCGGATGTAGCTACGTTTGATTCGATTGTGGTCGATTTCAAGGCAGCGGGACTTTTGCCCTCATAGCCCGATTTCGTGGTATTTAATACGGTGGCACAAATTACAATCGATTATTTGCTCTCAATAGCAGGTGCGACACCTACAGCTACGCCGTCTAATGCTTTCAGAACAGGCATAAAAGGGAGGGCAGTTTGCTCTTTCTGCTTTGTGCCTATAGCAATAGAGCCGATAGCGTAGATTGTGTAGCCCCCTTTGCGCAGCACCGGGGGGCGGCAATCTGTCCATCGGCTCAACCAGCTTAAAAGCAACACACTCTCAGCGTTCTTATTTGTCGTCTAATGCTTTCAGAACAGGCATAGAAGGGAGGGCAATTTGCTCTTCCTTTTTTGGACCTTTAGCAAAACCTCCAGAAATGCCACAGCTTCTGAAAAGGTCAGATGCTAAACTCGGACTGCTATGAACAACAGTCAAAGTAAAAAATAGGAGTGCGGTATGTTCTACTCAGAATCTGCACAGAAGGCCATTAGCCAAATTATCTCTACAATGCGGGCAACCTGGAATCTTGATCAAGCTATTTCTGAAGCACTAAGGTTTATTGTTGAAAGCACGACTGCTGATCGAGGTATCGTTGTGCTCGTTATGGGCACCACGTTTAAGGTCACCCACGAGTGTTTGGAAAAGTTCGACTCGTCTTTGCTTGGACAATCTTTAGATCTGATGGAGAGCACAGCACTTACCTTAAATTTGTTAAGCCATTCGGATAGCGCTTATATTAATGTGGATAGCGGTATTCAAACACAACTTACCTGGAGCGCACTTTTCAAATTAACAGAAGGGCTCAATAGTAATTTGTTGCTTCCTTTCAAAGCTCATGGCGTGCTTATAGGTTTTTTGGCATTACAAAGTCAAAGGGTTCGTGAATGGCCAGAAGATCAAGTAGATTCTGCTGCCAAAGTGGTCGAGCTTTTGTCTGTACTTCTGCATTATGAACGACAGTCTATGCGCGACGCATATAGAGATGCTCGGCGAGAAACCAACTCAAATCAACCCTAGCTAAAGCCATACTAGGACAGCTATGTGCCCGTATCTGCATTGCCATTAAAGAGAAAGCGGATAGGGCAAATTGTGTAGCCCCCATTGGGTAGCACCGGGGGGCGGCAATCTGTCTATCGGCTCAACCAGCTTAAAAGCAAAGTACGCCTAGTATTCTACTGGAGAGGAGATTTCATAGCACTGCCATCACTGACGTTCTACGATTCGATTATCGCTTTTAGAACAGACATAGAAGGGAGGGCAATAGGCTCAGACTCGATCGAGCCTGACACTCAAGGCTTGCCTTTGCAATGCAGAGATATAGAGCAATAGAGCCGATAGTGCAGATTGTGTAGCCCCCTTTGCGCAGCACCGGGGGGCGGCAATCTGTCTATCGGCTCAACCAGCTCAAATCAACATAGCTACAGCGATATCAGGACGGCTATGTGCCCGTATCTGCATTGTCATTAAAGAGAAAGTGGATAGTGCAGATTGTGTAGCCCCCTTTGCGCAGCACCGGGGGGGGGGCGGCAATCTGTCTATCGGCTCAACCAGCTCAAATCAACATAGCTACAGCGATATCAGGACAGCTATGTGCCCGTATCTGCATTGCCATTAAAGAGAAAGCGGATAGGGCAAATTGTGTAGCCCCCATTGCGTAGCACCGGGGGCGGCAATTTGTCCTATCCGCTAACCACTTCAATACCAAAGCCGTGTACGGAGCTAGCCCTATTTCGCCTCAGCCAGCAATTTTACTTTCGCCAGACCAGTCTCCAGATCTTTGATTAAATCATCCTGGTCTTCGATACCAACGGATAGTCTGATCAGAGCATCGACAACACCGCGTGCGTCGCGTTCTTCTTTAGGGATGGAGCCATGTGTCATGGATACTGGATGGCACATCAAAGACTCCACGCCGCCGAGGCTTTCAGCCAGCGAAAAAAGCTTGGTCGTACCGAGAAACTGCCTGGCACCTTCTTCGCCACCTTTGATGACAAATGACACCATGCCACCAAATCCACGCATCTGCTTTTTAGCCAATTCGTGATGAGGATGACTCGGCAAACCAGGGTACATGACCTTCTCTACTAGCGGATGCTTTTCGAGATACTGAGCTACTGCCATTGCATTTTTTTGGTGAGCTTCCATACGTACTGCAAGGGTCTTGATACCGCGCAGAACGAGGAAGCAATCAAACGGACCGGGCACCGCGCCAACAGCATTTTGGTGATACTTGAGAGTCTCGTAGAGATCGTCGCGGTTGCACATGACTGCTCCACCGACGACATCAGAGTGTCCACCCAGATATTTGGTCACCGAATGCACAACGATGTCAGCGCCCATATCCAGAGGATTTTGCAAATAAGGCGAGGCAAAAGTATTGTCCACGACCAGAGCAGGCTTGATCTTGGCGGTCTTGTCGTTTTTGACTACATCGGCTACGGCTTTGATATCACAGAGGCGAAGCAGAGGATTGGTAGGCGTCTCGAGCCATACAAGACGAGTTTCGGGCTTGATCGCCTTTGCTACCTTGGATGCATCCGAGGCATCGACAAAGTCAAAGCTGATGCCATAACGCTTCCACACTTTCTCAAACAAACGATAAGTGCCACCATAAACATCATCTCCGCAGACGACGTGGTCGCCAGAGGAGAGGAGGTTCATGATATTGCCTTCTGCAGCCAGCCCAGAGCCAAATGAAAGAGCGTACTTGGCATTTTCCAGCGCGGCCAGGCACTCTTCGAGTGCAGTACGGGTGGGGTTTTGCGTACGGGCGTATTCATAGCCCTTGTGCTTGTGCAGACCTTCTTGTACGTAGGTCGAGGTCTGAAAGATGGGCGTCATGATCGCGCCGGTAGTAGGTTCGGGCTCCTGGCCCGCGTGGATTGCTTTAGTGGAAAATTTCATTTTTATGCTCCAAAAGATTAGACGAGAGCGCCCTTGGGATTAGCTTGATGTGTCTTGTGCGTCTTGGCTTGCAGATGCGAGACGATGTCAAATTTGCTCAACACTCCACATGCCTTGTCGTTACGAGTCAGGATTACCATATTGGTGCCGAGTTTAAATTGCTTGTAGACGCGGTCGATCTCCGACATCACGTCGAGCTGAGGGAAAGGTCTGCCCATCACAGACGATACCGCCGTCGCGCTTGGATTGCGGCGTTCGTACACCACTTGCATGGCCACCAGATCGTTGATGTGACCCACGTTTTGACCGGATTCGGTAACGACGGGCAGCTGATCGATCTGATACTTGTCCATTAGATCGATGGCATCCTGCACTGATTGATTTGGAGTGACGGTGATCATCTCAGGCACGCGACCGTGTTGCATCTTGCCTTCGAGGAGATCTTGAGCGTAAAAGCTCAGGCCCTCTGCCTGCAAAAATCCATTGTCGCGCATCCAGTCATCCGAATAAATCTTGCTCAAATAGCCACGGCCACCGTCGGGCATGATCACTACGATCACATCATCGGCAGTCATCTCCTTGGCCACGCGCAAACCAGCTACACAAGCCGTACCGCACGAGCCGCCGACAAGAAGGCCTTCTTCGCGCGCGAGTCTTCGAGCCATCTCAAAGGACTCCTTGTCGGAGACTCGCTCAAAATGATCGACGATTTTCATATCAGCATTGCGAGGGATAAAGTCCTCTCCGATACCTTCGACTTTGTATGAGCCTGGGGTATCACCGGAGTAGATCGATCCTTCGGGATCAACACCCACGATTTTGATCTTGGGATTTTTTTCCTTGAGATAGCGAGCAGTACCAGATATGGTGCCGCCCGTACCCATGCCGCCCACCAGGCATGTGATCTTGCCGTTGGTTTGTTCCCAGATTTCGGGACCGGTGCTGAGATAGTGAGCCATGGGATTGTTGGGATTGGCAAACTGGTTGGGTTGAAATGCCCCAGGGATTTCCATGGTCAGGCGGTTGGAAACCGAATAATAGGATTCGGGGCTGCCAGCCGAAACAGTGCTGGGCACAATGACGACTTCGGCGCCGTAGGCCTTGAGTAGATTGATTTTTTCGGGAGCGACCTTGTCAGGACATACGAGGATACATCGATAACCTTTGACTGCGGCAATCTGGGCAAGGCCGGTGCCTGTATTGCCCGAGGTAGGCTCGACGATCGTGCCGCCAGGTTTGAGCAAGCCGGCTTTCTCGGCTTCCTCGATCATTTTGAGGGCCGGTCGATCTTTGATAGAGCCACCAGGATTAAAAGTCTCGACTTTGGCAAGGATAGTCGGCTTGAGGCCCTCTGTTACTTTGTTGAGCTTAACAAGAGGGGTATTGCCGACTGTTTCCAGTATGTTGTCGCAGTACTTCAAGGGGTGTTCTCCCGTACAATATGATGGATCAAGATCGACAAGTATACTTCTTATGCAGTGCTAGTTTCATAAGTCATGAGCGACAAAAATTACTTTAAACCAGAGGATCTAGCGGCTTTTGACGAGGGTCAATCCCTTGGCGAGCCGGGCAAGTATCCCTTTACTCGCGGCATCTACCCCGACATGTACCGTTCGCGCAACTGGACCATGCGTCAGTATGCGGGTTTTGGCAATGCCGAGGAGACCAACAAACGCTTTAGATATCTCTTAGGCAATGGCCAGACCGGGCTTTCGGTAGCTTTTGATCTGCCGACACAGATGGGTCTCGACTCTGACGATCCGATGGCCTTTGGCGAGGTCGGTCGCACGGGAGTATCCATCGATACCCTGGCTGATATGGAGCGCCTCTTTGATCAGATAGATCTGGGCAAGGTCTCGACATCGATGACCATCAATGCCACTTCATCTACTCTGCTGGCCATGTATCGCGCCGTGGGCATAAAGCAAGGCGTGGATCCCAGGCTGCTTTCGGGCACCATCCAAAACGACATCCTCAAAGAATACGAAGCCCGCAACACCTATATTTTTCCTCCCAAGGGCTCCATGCGCCTGATCACTGACATCTTTGAGTTTTGCGCCAGCGATCTGCCTAAGTGGAATACCATCTCGATCTCCGGCTATCACATCCGCGAGGCTGGAGCGACGGCGGTACAAGAATTGGCCTTTACCTTTGCCAATGCCATCGAGTATGTGAGAGCCGCACAATCGCGAGGTCTGGCAGTCGACAGCTTTGCCGGCCAACTGTCATTCTTTTTTGTCGCTCAGATGAATTTTTTCGAGGAAGTGGCCAAGTTTCGCGCTGCACGCCGCATTTGGGCACGCATCATGAAAGAACGCTTCAACGCACAAAGTCCCAAGTCGATGACTCTGCGCTTTCACGTGCAGACGGCAGGCTCGAGCCTGACTTTGCAGCAACCAGACAACAATATCGTGCGCACCACTATAGAAGCCCTGGCCGCGGCTCTTGGTGGATGCCAGTCTCTCCATACAAACAGCAAGGACGAGGCGATAGCGCTGCCGACAGAGGCATCAGCCCTGACAGCTCTGCGCACTCAGCAGATCATCGCCTTTGAAACCGGCGTCACTAGCGTTGCCGATCCTTTAGGCGGTTCGTACTTTATCGAAAGCCTCACCAATGAGATCGAAGCCCAGGTCCTTGATTACATAGATCGCATCGAAAAAATGGGTGGTGCAATTAAAGCTTGCGAATCAGGGTTTATCCAAAAAGAAATCCAGGATGCCGCCTACCAGCACCATCAAGATGTCGAGTCCAAGCACAAGGTGGTCGTGGGCTTCAACTCATTTATAGATGAAGTAGAAGGCGAGATCCCGGTGCAGCGCATCGATCCGACGCTCGAAGGCAAGCAGGTCGCCAGCCTCAAAGCAGTCAAAGATCGCCGCGATGCAGAACGCGTCGAGCACACGCTACAGAGATTGCACGAGGCGGCCAATGGCAGCGCCAATCTAGTGCCTTTCATCTGCGATGCAGTGGAGGCGTACGCGACTGTCGGCGAAATCTCAGCGACGCTAAAGCGCTCCTTTGGCAAATTTAGGCCAATGGTCACTATCTAGTTCAGGTAAACATGCTCAGTCCCGTCCAATACAGAGTTTCACTCGTTATCGTCAACTGGAAGACCCCGGACTTGCTTGCTCGCTGTCTCGAGTCGCTGGCAACTGATCGCGGCTTTAGCGAGTTTGAGATCATCGTTGTCGATAATGACTCAGGCGACGAGTCGGTGCCTATGCTCAAGAGCAGGTTTGCCCACGTCAAATTGATCGAAAACAAAGGCAATTATGGCTTTAGCAAAGGCTGCAACCAGGCCATAGACATATCGGCGGGCAAATATATCTTGCTCCTCAACCCGGACACAGTAATCGTCGACAATGCAGTCTCCATCATGGCCGATTATCTAGATGAAAATCCAGAAGTGGGTGCCGTGGGCCCTAGGGTATTGAATGCGGATGGATCTTTGCAACTTGCGTGCCGCCGCTCTTTTCCCTCCATCTCAGCATCCTTTTTCCGCCTCACATATTTGAGCCTGCTATTTCCCAAACATCCTGCCTTAGCCAAATACAACCTGACCAATGCCGATCCCAACCAGTTTTTGGCTGTGGACGCTTTGTCCGGCTCAGCCATGATGGTCAGAAGGTCGATCATAGAGAACATCGGCTTGCTTGATGAAGACATCTTCATGTTTGGCGAAGACATCGACTGGTGCTGGCGTATAAAGGAAACCGGTGCCGAGGTCATGTACATACCGACCGCCTCGGTCTATCACGTGCATGGTGCGGCGAGCCGCAAAAGGCCCGTGGGGACCACCATCAACCTTCACAAGGGGATGGAGGTTTTTTATCGCAAACATATGGCCAAAAACCACTTACCCATTACCAATCTGTTGGTGTATGCTGCAATCTGGTTGCGGGCAGCAGTATTTATTGTTGTCAACGTGATCCGCGGTCTCTTGCCGACCGGCAAACCTGATTTGCCCGGCAATCAGTCCAAAGGCAAACATTCTTAGAAACATAGGACTCTCTGTACATGTCTCAAGGCAATGCCCCTAAAAAAGTGCTCGTGACCGGTGCGACCGGCATGATTGGCGCTGCGACTCTTGCCAGGCTACTAGCGGCTCGCAAGTATGTGCTCAAGGGTCAGGTGAGGGATCGTATTGAGGCCAGGCAAAAGCTCGGCGACAAGTTTGACGTGGCGATGATCGAGTTGGAAGCCCAGGAGTTTACTCGGGCAGGTGAGCGCGAGATGGGCATGCTTACCAAGGGATGCAATGCGGTCATACATTGCGCTGGTCTTGTCCACAACGAAAATGCCACCTATCAGGAGTTTGAAGTCGTCAACGTCCGCGCTACTCAAGCCCTCGCAGACAGCTGCGTGGCCAATGGCGTTCATACGCTAGTGTTTTTGAGCACATCGGCAGTGTATGGACGTGGACCTTTTCACAAGGCGCAAGAGGTAGGACCTCTAGCCGCCAAGACCCCATATGCGGTGTCCAAGCTTACGAGCGAAAATTATTTGCAGAGCCTCGCAGGCAAGATCCCGCGCATCATCATCTTGCGCCCCAGCATGGTCTTTGGCGAGGGCGATCGTGGCAATATGCTCTCTCTCATCAAACAAATAAAAGAAGAAAAATACGTGCACGTCTCAGGCGGAGCGACGCTCAAGAGCTTGATCTACGCCGGTGATGTCGCGCATGCCATAGAGCTCTGCCTGGACAAGGCACCACCGGGAGTGCACATCCTCAACGTAGCTAATCCAGATCCCGTCTCGATGAAGGATTTGGCCGATATCATCGCCGAGTCGCTCAACATCAGCAAAAAATTTCAATCGATGCCCGAAGGCCTGCTCAAACTGGGCGTCAAGGCCGCCCACGCCTTTATGCCAGGCAAGGTACCGGTGACGACCGATCAGATCGACAAGATGACGACAGAGACTACATGCTCTGTAGACAAGCTCGTACAAGCTACTCAGTTTGCGCCCAGCATCGATCTCAAATCAGCGGTCAAGCGCGAGATTGCCTGGGCTCAAAAGACCAACCTGATCTAAAGTCCTGCGACTGGCAGCCCATGCCGCAAGCCTCTGGGCTTGGGCTTTATTGCCCTTGATCTCTTGTAGACGACTCGAGACCTCGAGAAAGAAAGTAAAGTCTTCACCATCGCGGTAGTCTTCTACTCTTTGCGAATACCTGCCAATATATTTTTCTGCCTCAGCAAGATTTTCATTGACGGCATTTCCATTTGCTTTTTGCAAATAGACCATGGCCATGATGCAATTTGCCTTAAACGCGTATTCGTGTTTGAGGCGACCGGCATCGGCCTCGACAAGCAAAAGGCGAGCTAGCTTGGCGGATCGTTTGTAATCTCCTTTGCGCAAAGACAGCTCGGCTTGATCGAGGATATAGAGAGCGTTATCGGGCGCCAAAAAACTCACCTTGTCGAGAAACTCCTGAGCGACTACTAGATCGCCACGATCCATGCTGACGCGTGCGAGGTTGAGCCTGGGTTCGACATAATCGAGCTTTAGCAGGATCGCGCGTCGCCAGCAGACATCGGCTTCTGCGAGGCGTTTGCGGTCATGCTCGATCTGAGCGAGCTTGTATTGGACTTGACCGAGGGCATTCCATCCAGCGGCAAAAGCAGGTTGGTAGCGCACGGCTTGCCGATAGTACCCCTCCGCCTCGCTCAATTTGTATTGCCGCATCAAGACCCCAGCGGTGTTGTAGCAGTAATAGCCCATCGCACGCTGGCCGAGCACAGTCACCATGAGAAACAAGATCATTAAAGTAACGACTACACGCTGCCGATCAAGCCACTGATAAGTAGTACGCACGCTAGCGCCCTCATCTGGATCGAGAGCGCAAAAAGCAAGTGTATAAGGTAGATCGGCTTGCATGCTCTCGCTCAAATTGGGCAAGAGCTGCGTACGCCTCGCTACGTCAGCTACTAGAGCATCAAAAGTTTGCTTATTGAAAAAGAATGATGGGATGTAATTTGGGAAAAGCAATTTGCGCATGAAGCCATTTTTGAGCTCAAAATGAAAGAGCAAGGTCAATTTGCGAGCCGGAGTCTTGAGTTGAAAAAGCCTGGTAAAAAAGAGATTGGGCTCGAGTGAGATGGCCTTGATACTGGTCCAAGGGATCACTCGATCAAAGCGCGAGAGCTTGATACCATAATCGGTGACCACCACGCCCTTAGATATAAATTTGAGGGTGTGCGCAATTGCCTGAAAGCCTACAAACCACACGACGACCACGACGATCCACTGCCCCACCAGGCGGAGAGCCAGAGAGAGCAGAGAATCCGAGATAGGCCATAAGGGCAGGATGTCGGCTGCAGTCAGGACGCAGGCAATAAAAACAGAGGTGCCCACGGCCAGTTGAGCGAGAGCCTGCGAATCAAATCTATATAAGTCCGTATTTTCTGATAAGTCCCGAGGATCTAATGACACGCGCTAAAACTCTTATTGGCAACCTGCATACACTTTGCACCAGATCGACCGATAAATAACCGGGGTTAATCCTGATTAGAATCTAGAAGAGCGATTATGAGATTTGGGGTAGAAAGTCTTTAGATCCGATGGATGGAGGAGCTTGACGGAGCTCAGGGGGAGTGCCCTCAATCGCCCACCCAGCTAGGGCCTGCGAGTTTTTGTAACAAATGTAGAAGCATTGGACAAAAAGATTAAAGCGTGACATATTGAACGGGGGTTAATATTAACCGTGGCAAGTGGAAATGAGGTAAATCCGTTGAAGATCTTGATTATTGAAGACGACGTCAATATCGCTCGTCTTATTGAACTCGAGCTTGGTTATGAAGGTTACCAAGTTGCTGTAGCTCATGACGGTAATCAAGGCATCGATCTCTTCAAAAAGGATCAACCCGACCTGGTATTGCTCGACGTGATGCTGCCCGGCAAGGACGGTATCGAGGTCTGCAAGCAACTGCGTGGTATGTCCAAGGTGCCTGTCATCATGTTGACTGCCAAGGATGGCGTGCAAGATAGAGTATCCGGTCTCGACTCCGGCGCCGACGACTATTTGACCAAGCCTTTTGCTACCGAGGAGCTCCTTGCGCGTATCAGAGCTGTGATGCGCCGCAAACCTCAAGAGGGCATCCTTACTTATGCCGATCTCTGGATGGACCAGCTCAATCGTGTGGTCAAGCGCGGCGAGCGTCAGCTCGATCTACGCGCAAAAGAGTTTGATCTCTTGCGCTTGTTTATGCAGTATCCAGAGCAAGTACTTTCGCGCGAGTTTATCTTTGACAAGGTCTGGGGTTATGACTTTATCGGCGAGTCAAACGTCATCGAGGTCTACATCCGTTATCTCCGCAGCAAACTCGAAGATGCCGCCTCTAAGCGCCTCATCCAGACTGTTCGCGGCGAGGGCTATGTCCTGAGAGAAGAAGAACCCTCGAGATAGCATCTCAATCCGGCAATTGTTATAAAAGCCCCGCTCTATTTGGTATAGAGCGGGGCTTTTGATATCGGGGGTAGAGGCAGAGGGGAAGAGCGGCCAGCAAAAACTCAAGTGAGCAAAATATGCAGCCTCGACTGCACGTCTGGGGACATCATCTGCAGGGTCTTGAGAGCTCTGCACCTGATATAGGGATTGTCATCATGAGCCAGCTCTATCAGTATGCTCTCCGGCATGTGAGGGCTCTCTGCGACGCCATAACGGACATCTACGTCCTGGTCACGCGAAAGCAATGCAAGCACATCGGCTGGGCAATGTTTGTTCTCGGCGACGGCGAGACGGACCTCCGAATGAGGATCGAGAGCCAAATCGCGCAAGATCTCCTTGGGTGTACGAGGGTTGATAGCGACAGCCCGACGAATCGTATCGCTCTCATCCACAGCCAGTCTGATCAAGACCTGCCGCGGTGTATTGGGATTGCCGGCTACCACACGCCTGACCTGCAAGATGTCTCTTTCGACCTCTAATCCGGGTGAAGACTCGCTCTGATCTCTGTAATTGATTTTGTTGAGGGCCGGTTTGCGCATTTTTAAATACTCCTCCGTCCTTCTCTTATACCCCTTGTAAAGAGTCGCAAAACATTATCGGCCCAAAGCCCACTGCTGCCGTTTGCACGTAACATTACGAAAAATATGCAAAAAAGGTCTCACCAATGCACGGTTTTCCGCCTTGTAAAAAATACTCATGTAACGTTATGATAATCCTATATACAAAAGGCATCTCGGAGGCCTTCGGGCTTCAACACGTCGGTACGCCGACAAAGCAGGATTCATGAACACTCTCAGGTCGCAGCCTCACCCCCGCAGTATTGATCGCCTTGGCTTTACCAATTGCCCATCGATCATGTCCGAGCAAGCTGACCAGGGTTTGAGCGAGTTGATCACGATCGCCGATGACGGTAGCTTTATGGTCAGCCTGCCTTCCAACCTCCAGGCCTACAAAGACGAGCTAGAGCGTCTTATCGGCAAGGTGTTCAACGGTCGCCCCTCTTCGCGCGACAACCTGGCACTGGCCAGACAGATGTCGCTCAACTGGTGTGTGAGCAAGTGCAAGCAGACCGGTATGGAGGTCGATCAGTGTCTGACTTTCTTGTCCTAGCAGCAAGATGCATGTAGACATAGTAAAAAAAAGAGCCGGTCACCCGGCTCTTTTCTTTATTCTTCGTCTCCGCCTTCGATGATGCCGCCACTATTGGCGTCATCGTCAGGCAAAGCCTTGTCCTTTGCACCACCAGCTGATGGAGCGGCATTGCCCGTGTCCTCAGCAGAGAGTTCGGAGTCAGGTAAGTCGGCAGGCTCGACTAGAGGAGTCACTGATACAACCCAGTCATCGGCGCCGATCTGTTGCAGACGGACGCCAGTCGCCATGCGGCCCTGGATCGAAATATCGCCGGCTTGCTGACGGACGACCACACCGTTGGCGGTGGCAATGACTATACCCTCACCAGGTTGTACCACGCGCAAGCTCGCCAATTTGCTGGTCGCAGCCTTAAACTTGGTACCGATGATCCCCATGCCACCACGGCCTTGTTGTCTAAACTCATCGAGCTTGACACGCTTGCCAAATCCATCGTTAGTGACCACGAGTACATGGCAATCTTCTCTAGGTTCGATGGCGTCGAAGCCGACGATCTTGTCACCTTCTCTCAGGGTAATGGCCCGAACACCGCGAGCGGAGCGACCGAGAGGACGGAGCTCTTCTTCGGAGTAGCGGATGCACATGCCATCGCTGGTGCCGATGATGACATCGCTCTTGCCCCAGGAGGGTCTGACCCAGCCGAGGTGATCGCCTTCGTTTAGAGTGATGGCGATGATACCGGTGCGTCTGATGTTTGCAAAGTCAGACATCTGTACTTTTTTGATATAGGCCTGCTGCGTCAGCATGATCAAATAACTATCCGGATCAAAGGACGAAACAGGGATGACCGTGGTCACCGTCTCATCTTGAGACATAGACAGGTGATTGACGAGGGCCTTGCCGCGAGCGGTGCGGCCACCTTCTTCGAGGTCCATGACCTCTAGAGGATAGACCTGACCCTTGTTTGTAAACACCAACAAGCGATCATGCATATTGGCGACAAAGAAATGCTGCAGGTCGTCTTCATCGCGAGTCTTCATGCCGGTCACGCCGCGAGTGTTGCGGCGCTGCCTGCGAAATGTATCGAGCGAAATGCGCTTGATGTAATCCTGCTTGGTGATAAAGATCGCCATTGCCTCATTAGGGATGAGGTCTTTGGCTGAGATGTCCGTATCGCCGGCAGAGCGTTCGATGCGGCAACGACGTGCATCCTTGTTGCCATCAGCGTCTTTAAACTTGTCCCTGATCTCTGCCAATTCTTCTTTGATGATATTGAGCACGAGTTGTCTGTCGGCAAGGATCGCCTTGTATTGGCTGATTTTTTCGAGCAGTTCGCCATGCTCTTTTTCGACTTTGCCTCTCTCCAAGCCAGTCAAGCGGCGGAGAGGCATCTCGAGGATAGCATTGGCCTGGATCTCGGATAGCTCAAACTTGGTCATCAAGCCGGTGCGGGCTTCTTCGGTCGAATTAGCGGCGCGGATGATACGCACCACTTCTTCGATGTTGGCCATGGCCTTGAGATAGCCCTCGAGGATATGGGCACGGTCCTCGGCTTTTTGCAGTAAATAGCGAGTGCGTCTGGTGACGACCTCGATGCGGTGATCGATAAACTCCTGCAGCATATCGGCCAGACCGAGGGTGACGGGCTTGCCTTTGACCAGAGCCAATGTGTTTACAGGGAAAGAACTCTGGAGCTGGGTGTATTTGTAGATATTGTTGAGTACGACCTGAGCATTGGCATCGCGTTTGAGCTCGATGACTACGCGCAGACCTGATCTATCGGTTTCGTCATTGACGTCTGAGATGCCGGTGAGCTTGTCGTCGCGGACGAGCTCGGCGACTTTTTTGGCAAAGGCCTCAGGACCGACCATATAAGGCAAGGATGTGACGACGATGGCCATCTTGCTCTGACGTCCGCTCGGAGTCGGCAATTGTTCGATGGTGGCATCACCTCGCACGATGATGGAGCCGCGGCCGGTGGTAAAGGCCTCGCGTATACCGTCGGTACCCATGATAGTACCGCCCGATGGAAAATCAGGTCCCTTGATCCACTCCATCAAAGCGAGCGAATCGAGATCTGGATTGTCTACTTTGGCGATGGTGCCGTTGATGACCTCGGTGAGATTGTGCGGCGGTATATTGGTCGCCATGCCGACTGCGATGCCGGAGGAGCCATTGAGCAAGAGAGTGGGCACGCGTGATGGCAGCACCGAGGGCTCTTTTTGCGAGTCATCAAAGTTGGGACGCATATCGATGGTCTCGGCTTCGATGTCTGCAAGGGTGTGCATGGCCATGGGAGCAAGGCGGGCTTCGGTATAACGCATAGCCGCTGGAGGATTGTCCAGGTCGCCAAAATTGCCGTGGCCGTCGATCAGGACATAGCGCGAGGCCGATGGTTGAGCCAATCTGACCAGAGCTTCGTAGATGGCGGAGTCACCATGTGGGTGATACTTACCCATGACGTCTCCGACTACGCGGGCCGATTTTTTGTATTTTTCGTCGGGCGCGAGACCCAGTTCGTACATGCCATAGATGATGCGCCTGTGTACCGGCTTGAGACCGTCACGGACATCGGGTATCGCCCGGCTGACGATGACCGACATCGCATAATCGATGAATGATTTTTTCATCTCGTTTTGCAGATCGACACTTACGATCTTGCCACCGCTGGCTGGATCACCCGATCCGCCTGCTCCACCTGAAGACTGCGCCAATGGACTTACCCCTAGAGTACGAAGAAGCTAATAAGAACATGGCCTTTGAGGACTTGCCGGAGCAAGAGATATACACGAGACATACTCGCATATCCTCGGAGCCTTACTTTAATCGCAAAATCAAAGTATAACACGCCCCCAAGCCAGCCCTGCATGCCATTTTTGCCTCTCTGCAAGAGGGATGAAAAAGAAAACAATGGTCAAGATATAGAGGATGTGAGTCTGAGCCTGAGGCAATGAATACTAAAATAAGGGTTTGTGGAAAGACAGCCCAGCATAAAGGACACTAGAGATGTCACGAGAAAAGACCCAGGCCCCCAAGCAAGCAGAGACGGTTACAAGCGAAGCCGACGTCTCGCGCCTCAAGGGCGAGAGGCTCAAAAAGCTGGCACTCCTCAAGGAGTCGGGCATCAATCCCTATCCTTATAGATTTGACCGGACCCACAAGGCCCAGGTCCTCCAGGAAAAATACAAAGACCTCCCAAATGGCGTCGAGACACAAGATGAGGTCAAGGTTTGCGGCCGCGTACTCAACGAACGCAACACCTGGCTCTTTGTAGATCTCTGGGACGACTCCGGCAAGATCCAGTTGTTTTGCCACAAAGACAATCTGACCGAAGACCAGCTCAAGACTCTGCGCATGCTGGACAAGGGCGATTTTCTCGGTGCGACCGGCACTGTGCGTCGCACCAATAAAGGCGAGCTCTCGATCAAGGTCACCGACTTTCAAGTGCTCGGCAAATCGCTCTTACCTCTGCCTGACAGTTGGTCTGGTTTTACCGATGTCGAAGCCCGCTATCGTCATCGCTATGTAGACATGATCATCCACCCGCAGGTCCGCGCCACCTTTGCCAAGCGCAGTCAAACCATTCGCTATATGCGCCGTTTTCTTGACGATCATGACTTTCTGGAGGTCGAGACCCCAACCTTGCAAGTCGAGGCTGGAGGAGCCGACGCACGTCCTTTCGTCACTCACCACAATGCTCTCGATCTCGAGCTTTATCTACGCATCGCCACCGAGCTGCACCTCAAGAGGCTGGTGGTAGGCGGGATGGAAAGAGTCTATGAGATTGGCCGCATTTTTAGAAATGAGGGCATCTCCACCAGACACAATCCCGAGTTTACGATGATGGAGATGTATTGCGCCTATGGCGACTACAACGAGCTCATGGACTTTACCGAAAAGATGCTGCGCTATGTCGCTGAAAACGTCCTCGGAACAGCAGAATTCAGCTATCAGGGCCAGGAGATTTCCTTTGCCAAACCTTTCCGTCGTTTGCGCATGCTTGATGCAATCAAAGAAGCGACCGGCAAGGATCTCGGCGAGACAGAGACCTACCAGCAAGCCCTGGACATAGCCAATGAGCTCGGCGTCAAGGTCGAGAAAGGCAATACCCGTGGCCATGTGATCAATGCCATCTTTGAAGAAAAAGCCGAGCATCTCTTGCAGCAGCCTACCTTTATCATCGACTACCCCGTGGAGATCTCGCCCCTCACCAAGGCTCACCGCTCTAATCCCGGCGAAGTCGAGAGATTTGAGCTCTTTGTCTATGGACGCGAATTAGCCAACGGCTACAGCGAGTTGACCGATCCTCTCGATCAACGCGCTAGGCTCGAAGATCAGGCATCCAAAAAGGCTGCTGGAGACGACGAAGCCATGCCGCTCGATCTGGACTTTATCATGGCCATGGAATACGGCATGCCCCCAACCATGGGCATTGGTATAGGCATCGATAGGCTCGTCATGCTGCTCACTGATTCGGCATCTATACGCGACGTCATTGCCTTTCCCACCATGAAACCCCGCTCCTGATCGAGGGCTCCACAAAGATGATCAAGATCTATCTCTATCAAAAATCCCAAAAAGTTTTGATACCGACCATCGCCCAGACTTCTCAAGGATTTTTCATCGAGATCGATCCTCTCCAAATCTACGCCGTGTCTCAGGTCGAAACATGGCAGAGATTGGTGGCAAAGCGATTTATGCATTCTCCTGCTGTAGTTGAGACGCCAGACGAGGCTCAGGAGCCTGGATCAGCTATCCTGGAGGCTCTAGAGCTCAACTCATGGTCCGAATTTGAAAAAGAGGCCACACTCTTTACCCTGCACCAGGGAGCAAGATATACGACGATCTATGCCACCGGTCATGGTGACGACGGCATGTGGTCGGCACAAAAAATGACCGAGCGTAAATTTGCCAGCAAGGCCCCTCTGGACATTGTTCTCGAAGCCCTGATCAAGGACATCATTACACATCCGGGCGCGATCAAAGAGCCACCAAAGGCACTCTTGCTCGGGCCGCCTCGCTAATTGCTATTTGCCAAAACAGAGTGCGGGTCTAGACGATCGCCCTGGCCTGTATAGCCTCCGAGGCCTCGATCAAGGGCTCGAGCTGCGGATCGCGCAGGAGATAGCCTTCGTTGCCGATGGCCTGAGCAAAAACCGAGTTGAGCCTTTCGGAGTGCACTATCAGTGGTGAGTATTGCTGCATCACTTGATGGCGATCGAGACTATAGCCGATGTGGTCTTTGCGCCCGACATAGGTGACAAAATGCTTGCGTCCTGCTGGTTTGAGGATGGTGTCATTGACTAGCATCTGCGCCCAAACCTGATAGACATCAAAGTCAAAGCAATAGTTGAACATATCGAGAGTCAGACCTCCCGGAGGGCGCATATTGACTTCGAGAGGCATGATGCTGCCATCATCGAGGATAAAATACTCGAAGTGAAAAAAGCGAGCACGAACGTCAAAGGCCTTAAGAGTGGCTCTGCCGCAGGCTTCTAGTGCTGGCTCGATGTCGCGACAGATGTAGTAATAGATATCGGTATCTTCATTGACCGCCTCCATTACTCCCTTGCTATAACGCAGAGAGCTGCAAAAAACTATCTCTCCTCTCTTGTCTACCAGGCCATCGAATGTCACTATCTGACCTGAGACAAATTCTTCGATGATGTAGTCCACGGGCAGCTTTTCAAAAAAATATGCTTCAAGCTGGCTGTCATTTTCGATCTTAAAGGTCTTGGCGGCACCGACTCCCACATCAGGCTTGGCGCAGACGGGATAGCCCACCTCGGCGATAAAGGCCTTGGTGTCCTCGGGAGTGAGGCAGACGCGCCCCCGAGCGACCTTGAGGCCGGCGGCTTCAAAGCGGGCCTTCATCTTGCTTTTGCGCTTGATGTCCTGGATGTCGTCCATATTGATGCCGGCGATATGAAAATCAGTGCGCAGTCTTGCTTCCAGTTCGAGCCAATATTCGTTGTGCGAGTCGACATGATCGATCAGACCGTATCTATGGATGAAATAGCCGAAGGCTCTCACCATTTCCTCATAATTGTGCATATTGGAGACACGATAATACTCGTTGAGACAGTCGCGCAGCCTGTAATCAAGCGCCTCCCAGGGCTCGTCCGATAGACCGAGCACACAGGCACCAGCCTCGCGCAAACGCAGAGCAAAATTGTAAAAGTTGGGTGGAAAATGCGGCGACAAAAATACTGATTTCATGCAAATAGTCACTTATGATAGGATGACCCGAGGCATCGGGAGCAATTATGCAGACATTAGTACAAACAGAAGGCATCAATAACGTGCAGCGAGAATACCACAAATGGCACAGTCCAGCTCTAAACCGCGAGATGGAGCTCCTCTCGTATGGGCATGCAGGAGCCCGGGTCCTTGTATTTCCGACTAGCTGCGGACGCTTCTTTGACTGGGAAAACCGCTCGATGATCGAGACTCTCAGGCACCAGATCGAACAAGGCTGGATCCAGGTCTTTTGCCTCGACTCAGTAGATACCGAGTCATGGTTTAACACCAGTATCGACAACCACGCCAAGACTGCTCGCCATCTGCAGTATCACGATTACGTGATCAACGAGGTCCTGCCATTTACCAAACAAAAAAACAGCAATGATTTTGTCATCGCTGCCGGTGCTAGCTTCGGCGCCTACCATTCGGTCTCTATCGCCCTGCACTACCCGCAGCACTTTAACCGCGTGCTCGGCATGTCAGGAGTCTACGATGTGCGCGACTGGACCAACAATTACATGGATGATTATGTCGCCCAGGGTTCGCCTTGCGAATACCTCGCTAGACAGCACGACCCTGCCCATCTCGATGCCATTCGCAAACTCGAGTTTGTCCTGCCCATCGGCAAGCTCGATCCACTATTCGAAAACAATCTGTGGCTCTCTCAATTGATGTGGGAAAAAGGGATATGGCACGCCCTGCGCATCTGGAACGAAGATGCGCATGACTGGCCTTATTGGCATCAAATGATCCAGATGTATCTCAGCGGCGCTGACTAGCGTTCACTCAAATATCATTTAAAGAGCAAAGTAAGCAAAAAGAGCGAGACCTGTGGTCTCGCTCTTTCTATAACTATTAACTATAACTGGATTAATCGCTTACTCGGCGCCGAGAGCTTGTCTTTCGGCTTCTACCATTTCTTCGACATAGGCCTTGACGCGATCAAACTCTTCTTCGGATTCGATGGTTTGAAACACTGTCTGTTCGCCACGAGTATGTACTTTCATGATGATCAACTCGCCATCTTCGTCTGGATCGAGCTCTTCTTCACCTTCGAGTTCTTCGGGCAATTTGAGGAGCAAAACATATTCTCCGTCTTCAAACTCGAAACGATCCAATAATTCGCACTCGTATTCCTTGCCATCCTCGCCCTCGAGGACCAATACTTCCATGCTTTCTTCTGCTTCTGTCATTTTGAACCTTTTATTCTCCAGACCATATCTTACGTTAGCTTACCATTTTGCTCCTGATAGCAATATGCAATATAAATGACCGTATTATCAGATTAGGGACGTTTCAGATACAAAATGCGAAAACTATCCTAAAGCCAGGGTGCTTTTGCTCGAGGAGATACTATCCTATAAGACAATTTGCAAACCAGGCGCTTTTGGAGAACACATGAGCACAGTACTAGAAAAAACCCAGGGACAGGTCGTCCAGGTCATCGGACCGGTCGTGGACGTCGAGTTTCAATCCGGCCACCTGCCTGAGATCTACAACGCTATCGTCATCGACACTGTCAACCCTGCCGGCGACCACCTAAAAGTAGTCTGCGAAGTACAGCAGATGCTCGGCGACAATCGCGTACGCAGCGTATCCATGAGCTCCACCGATGGCATGACCCGCGGCATGATCGCGACCGATACCGGCGCACCTATCGCTGTACCAGTCGGCAAAGGCACACTGGGACGCATCATCAATGTCCTCGGCGAACCAGTCGACGAGATGGGCGATGTTTCAGCCGAAGACCAGTGGCCCATTCACCGCTCAGCTCCAGCTCTCGTAGACTTGCAAACCGATATAGAAGTATTTGAGACCGGTATCAAAGTAGTCGACCTCCTCGCTCCTTATGTAAAGGGCGGCAAGATCGGTCTATTTGGCGGCGCTGGCGTCGGCAAGACCGTCATCATCATGGAGCTCATCAACAATATCGCCAAAAAGCACGGTGGTTTCTCGGTATTTGCCGGAGTCGGCGAGCGCACCCGCGAAGGCAATGACCTCTGGCACGAGATGAAAGACTCCAACGTCATCGAAAAAGTAGCACTAGTCTACGGTCAGATGAACGAGCCGCCGGGCGCCCGTATGCGTGTCGCACTCTCTGGCCTGACCGTTGCAGAGTACTTCCGTGACGTAGCCAAGCAAGACGTATTGTTCTTTGTAGACAATATCTTCCGCTTCACCCAGGCTGGCTCCGAAGTATCGGCCCTCCTGGGACGTATGCCTTCGGCTGTAGGTTATCAGCCTACTCTCGCCAACGAAATGGGAGCGATGCAAGAACGCATCACATCCACCAAAAATGGCTCTATCACAAGCGTCCAAGCCGTATACGTACCAGCCGACGACTTGACAGATCCAGCTCCTGCTACAACCTTCGGCCACCTCGACGCTACAACGGTATTGTCCAGACAGATCGCCGAACTCGGCATCTATCCCGCCGTTGACCCCCTGGCTTCGACATCAACCGCTCTCAAACCCGAGATCGTTGGAGAAGAGCACTATGACGTAGCCCGCCGTGTGCAGTCGACCTTGCAGAGATACAAAGATTTGCAGGACATCATCGCCATCCTCGGTATGGACGAGCTCTCCGCTGACGACAAACTCGTCGTGACCAGAGCCCGCAAGATCCAAAAGTTCATGAGCCAACCCTTTGACGTAGCCGAACCATTCACCGGTCGTAGCGGCAAATACGTCAAACTGGCAGAAACCGTAGAGGGCTTTAAGCGCATCCTCTCCGGCGAACTCGATCAATACCCAGAAGGTGCTTTTTACATGGTCGGTGACATAAACGAAGCCATCGAACAAGGCAAAAAGATGCTGGAAGCCTAAACGGCAACCAGACTTGACGAGATCGAGATGAGCAAAAAAAAGCAGAACGAGAGATTGGTATCAGAAGATCCGGAACAACAACCGGAAGCTGTGTCGGAGCTAGACTCCGACACAGACTCCGATACTAGCGAAAAAGCCGCGCGCAAAGCCAACGAAGTCGGCGAAAGCGAAGGCAATCGCAATATCTATGTCTTTGGGCGACTCGAAAACGAAGTTGCTCTGCCTGTCATCAAAAAACTGCTCAGGCTCAACGATCGGGATGCCGAGACACCGATCAATATGTTTATCAATAGCTCAGGCGGCAACGGCTACAATGCCGATGGCATTATTGCCATCATGCATAGCATCGAAGCCCCCGTAAACACCATCTGTCTCGGACATGCGCTATCCGGCGCATGCGAGATCTTGGCAGCTGGCACTGGCGAAAGATTGGCATATGAGTTTTCGACCCTGATGTTTCACCAGACCCTATGGGAAGCAGAAGGCGACATCACCAATCTCGAGATCCAGGCTGAGCAAGGACGCCGCTTTCGCCAGGCGCAGATCGACATGCTGCACAAGGCCACAGGCAAGGATCGCGACACACTGCGCAAGCATATCGAGCGCGATTTTTATCTCACGGCTGCCGAAGCCTTCGAGTATGGCATCATAGACGGTATCATTCCCTTTCGCACGATCGAGCGAGATCGGCATCGGGACGGCAAAGCCCTGGCCAAAGCCTCTGCCAAGTCTCGCGAGACCGTAGTCAAGGCTAGCAAAAAGCACAAAAAAAAATAGAGAGAATAAACAGTGGCAACTTTTACCCTCAAGATCATCACTCCCGAGCGCGTTGTATACGATGCCCAAGTAGACAAGGTATCGGCAGTAGCCATAGATGGCGAACTCACAATACTCCCAGGGCACGAACCTCTCGTCACACCTCTAGCAGTAGATGTGCTGCGCTTCAGTCTCCATGGTGAAGAATCACACGCTGCAGTAATTGGCGGCATCATGGCCGTCAATGAAGGTTCAGTCGAGATTCTTTCTGATGTAGCCGAGCTGGATCATGAGATCGACGAAGCCAGGGCTCATCAAGCACGCGAAAGAGCAGAGGCCGAAAAGACCCAGCGCAACGAAAATCTCGATGTCTATGTCACCGAGATGGCCCTCTCCAGAGCCGTAACGCGTCTCAAGGCAGCCGAAATGGCAAAGGTGCGCCGCAAAGCTCGCCAGCACTGATGACATTTTTGCTAATCACATTATTGGTCTTTTTTAGCTGCCCCTGCGCCTTTGCCCAGGGGCAGCAGTCTTTTGAAATGGCATATAAACGCGGCAAGGATCTCTATACGGCTCACCACTACGGTGAGGCGATCCCGCACCTATCAGTTGCCGCTTACGGCAATGCGGATCTCCGCAACAAGGCATTTTATCTTTTAGGTCTTTGCTACTTTAAAGACGGCAAATTAGAGGAAGCGACTCAGAGTCTGCAATATGTTTTGGATCATGCTCTCGCTGGGTCGATCGAAAAAAAATATGCCAGCGAACTCATGCCAGTCGTGAACAAGCAGAGCGCTAAAATGCAAACAACACCACCTGAGCCCCCAAAGCGTGTGGATGAACGAGGCCAGAAAGAAGCTCTCACATTTATCAAACAAGCAAGCGAGCGGGCCGAAAAAATACTCCAGGCAGCTAATGATCAATGCAAGGAAGTGAGGCGCAAAGCTCAAGAAGAGCTGGACATGATGGATAACAGAAATTTTTATGGCGTCAACGGCTTGATCCCAGGCTTTACCGACGAAGAAAAAAAAGCTGTCTGGCAGACTGCCAATCAAAAAATCGAGACTATCAAGGCCAGGGCAAAAGAAGAGGCCGACGAAATCATGGCACGAGCAGAAGCTGTAGCCAGGAGACATTTAAAAGAGCGAGGCCTATCCGACTGATTGCTGTTTAAATGTATTGATGCCAGGTGACAGTCACGGTTTGGTAGGCACCACCAATAATACCGAAGCAACTCTCGTCTCGGGTGTCCGCCCAACCGCCAGGTTTGGCTTTCCATCCAGCCCGAGCCCTTCCCCCAGAGCCAGAGTGGTAGACGTGCCACCATCAAAATTGAGGGCCGAAACAGCACCAAGGGCTTTAAGGAGTCTAGACACCTCATCAAGATCGAGGCCATGCGAAAACTCGTCTTGCTTGCTGCCGGCAACGCTCAAAATGATGACTATCTGGTCTTTGGTAAGGCCTACGACCGTACGAGCGGCCTTGCGCATTACACCGATAGAGTCGACGATGCCACTAGATTCGGTGCGCAAAAAGGCCTCTTGCCTTGCTGTAAGCGCAGGCAAAAGTGCTGGCCCTGCTTGTATTGACGATATCAACTGCATGCCCTTTGGCAGTGGACCTGTATGACGCGCTATCGACAAAAAAGACTTGCCGGACTTGCTTTCTTGCATCAGGCGCAGTTCGCTCCGATTAAAAATCTGAGGCAAAAAAGGTTTTAGCCGCGGATTTAGGCACAGTGCGTTGTTGTTGTGCGGATCGGCCACTATCTTGCCTTTGTACACATAACTCGCACTCTTGCCGTCTGAAAGATTGAAATATCCAGCATTAATCCCGAGCAAGGCCCCGGCACTCTTTACAAAAGTCGAGGTCGGCATTGTCTTGCCATCGCTATAACCAACCTCCAGGGTGTACTTTTTAAATGGTTTAAATGTCGTGCAGACCACCCTGACCCGATTATCTAGATTTAGTTCGCAGACACCAATCTTTTCTCCTTGCAAAACACTGGCATCAAAGATCTGGTGGACGTCCTCGACCTTGTCCACGTTTTTGTACTGACGCTGCATCCAGGATTTATCGGCGCCTAGAGTCGGAAGCGCAGCAACAGAGAGAAGGCAGGCGATCAGCATTACGCCAGAGATTGTTTTGTTTGAGCTCATAAAAAATGGGGGTGTTGTGACGGCTATCGTAGACGGACATTGTAATAGATAAGGATTAAGGGAGGTGATAAACGGGCAATAAGCTAAAGATACAAGAAAGAAGCCAATGAACCCAATGGACAAATCCCAGGCGGATGATAAAGATCTCGAACTCGGAGCCGAGCTCGAGGCAGTACTCGATGCCGTCAAGGACGAGGCTTCTAGATTAACGCTCCGCAGCGTTTTGATAGCTCAAAAAGAACAAAATCTGGCTTCCTTAAAGGAGCTGTCGCTCTTGAGGCAGCAATTGGCTGCAAGCAACAAAGAGCTGGCCCAGGCAAGGCGAGAGGTCGAGAGCCACCAGACCGAGCTCGGTCATCTGCAAGGCGATGGCAAGATACTTGCCCGTCTCGGCGAGACCGCCCCATGCTTTTTGTGGAGCGCCGATGCTCAGGGCGAGATGCAGTATTTTAGCCCTCCCTGGTACCAATATACTCAAAGCGATAGCCAAGCGCCCCTTGGTGCGGGCTGGCTAGACAGCGTAGATGCCTCCGATCGCGAATATTTAAAAGAATCCTGGAAGCACTGCATCCAATCTCAACAACCATTCGAGCTGGAGTTTAGACTGAGAAGGCAGCAAGAAGGCACTTCGCGATGGTTTATGATCCGTGGTCTTCCGATCCGCGACTCATCTCAGGCAACGGTCCAGTGCTGGCAGGGAGCCGCGCTCGAAATACATGACCTCAGGGTCTTTAAAGACGAGTTGGCCAGGCGAGTTCGCGAACTATCCTTGCTCAATGCCGAGACTGAGACGGCCAAGCAAAAGCTCACACACAGCGAATTGACCTTCAGGACAGTCTGCGAAGCCTCCCCACTGATCATCTGGACAGCGGACGAAGATGGTACGCCCAATTTTTTCAACGCACAGTTTTATACCTATACAGGCCTCAAATTAAAGGACATACTGGATGGCAAATTTGCCGGACTCATACATCCAGACGATATCATCCGGACTATGGCCATCTGGCAAGATTGCGTCCAAAAATCACAGGAGCTAGACCTAGAGCTGCGTTTAAAACGCATGGACGGCCAATACCGCTGGCACCAGATACGGGGCGTTCCTATCAGAGACGAAAGAGGCAAAATCCTCAAGTGGTGCGGCTCTGGACACGAAATCGAACAGTATCGCCGACTCGTGGAGGAGCTGCAGGAGGCACGCGACCAGGCTCGCGAAGCACTACAGGTCAAGTCTGAGTTTGTCGCCAACGTTTCTCACGAACTCCGCACTCCGCTCAACGGTATCCTGGGCATGGTCGAAGTCCTCTTGCGCAGCCAATTGTCTGGCAAGGCAAAAGAACACGTCGACACGATCAGAGAGGCTGGAGCAAGCCTGCTCACCATCATCAACGACATCCTAGATTTTTCCAAAATCGAAGCAGGCAAGATGGAGGTATCCGCAGGCGAGTTTGACCTGGTGGCAGTAGTCGAAGGTGTGGCCGAGATCCTCAGTCCGCCTGCCGCCAACAAAAACCTGCTCTTTTTGGCGTCAGTCGATCGAGCCGTCCCTTCGCGTGTCGTCGGCGATCCCCTCCGTCTCCGCCAAGTACTGATCAATCTCGTCGGCAATGCCATCAAGTTTACGGATCAAGGCCATGTGGTCGTCCGTGTAGAAGTAAAAAATGGACATCTAGACGCACAAGAGACCATCAGCTTCTCAGTATCTGACACTGGCATCGGTATCGGTGCCGATATTAAAGAGTCACTCTTCGAGCCATTCGTACAGGGACAGGATTCGACCTTCCGCTCGACAGGGGGCACAGGTCTGGGTCTGTCCATCAGCAGGCGACTGGTCATGCTGATGGGAGGCACACTGCAAGTAGAGTCGGAGCCAGGAGTCGGATCGACTTTTAGATTTGAGCTACCAATGACTATCTCGACCACCAGCCCAGTCAGCGCGATCTGGGAGGCAAAATCCTGGGAGACTGTCTTTGCGCAGCACAAGATCAAAACTTTTGAGCCCATCGATCATAAGCATGGCTCTGGCGTCGGCATCATTTGCTCGCACCTCTGTGCTATAGGTACTCGTGCTACGAGTTTTGACAAAATCGAAGAACTCCTGGCCTCGATCGAGTTGGATAATCGCGGTGGACAACGCAAACAGACGGTGGTACTGGATATGGTGCGTTATCGCACCACCTGCCGCTCGCTCATGCAGGCTGTCGCAGCACGCGATCTACTCAAATCAGTCAATTTTATCCATGTCGTCAACCAGGAACCGACCGAGCAAGATAGATTGGACGCCATAGGCAATACCAAATTTCTTATCGTGCCATTGCGCCGACATCTCGTCTCGGCAGCGCTAACGAGTCCTTCGGGCTGGATCTCCAATAACACCGAAAAGACAGCCACCAATACCGCCTCGACGATGGAAGTCTCAGGCATCAAATTTAGACCATTGCAAAACGCATCGCCACCTGCAGTCATACCAGGTACTAATATCAGAGTACGCAAGGTTCTTGTGGCAGACGACAACAAGATCAATCAACAAGTCGCCAATCTTTTTCTCAAAGAGCTGGGCTTCGAGGTAGATCTGGCCAATAATGGCATCGAAGCTGTCAGCCTCTATAAGCAAAATGTTTACGAGATCGTCTTTTTGGATTGCCAGATGCCAGGGCTCGATGGTTTTGAGGCCTGCGCCATCATCAAGGAGATCCAAAATCGTAGAGGCTTGTCGGTGCCTGTAGTGGCGATCACAGCCAATGCTATTGCTGGCAGCAAAGAAGACTGCCTGGCCAGAGGCATGGATGATTATCTGAGCAAGCCCATCGATCTCGAGCGAGTGCGCGACATGGTCGATCGGTGGCTGGGGCCCAATCAAGCGCCAGGCATCGCGGCCTTGCCTAGCAGCGGCGGCTTTACAGCAGCTCCTCCACTCTTTACTCGCGGCATCATCGATTTCAATCTCTTGCGCAGCCGCTTTAACGAAAAAAACTGCCGCGAACTACTGCAGATGTTTCTCGAGACATCAAAAGACGACATTGCCGAGATCAGCAAACTGGCTCAGGCAGACAAATTTGTCGAGCTCAAGTCCAAGGCTCATGCTTTCAAGGGTGCTTCTTCGACCATCTGCGCAAAAAAAATTGCCGAATGCTGTCAGCAGCTCGAGAGCGCGGCACAAACTCAAAAAGGTGATGAATGCAGGCGTCTAGGTCAGGAGTTAGAGAGACTGGTACGATTGGCAGAACAAGAAATCACCCAGGAAACCGTCGAGCGGTCGACAGTCAATCGAGCTCCGACTATAGATAGATAAATCGACAAGGTAAACAAATCAAGCATTATTGCGATTGAGCTTGACGCATTCCTGGCAACGGGCGTGCAGGGTAAACTCCAGTCCGACATATTCAAAACCGTTGGATGAAGCCATCTTTTGAGCAAAATTCTGCAAAGAGTCCAAACCAAATTCGATGGTCTTGTTACAAGAAATACAATTGAGATGCCCGTGGATCGAGCCGTCGTGCTTCCATTCGTAATAGCGCTTACGTGCATTGCTGTTGATAAACTGCGCAGCGCCTGCTTCGACGAGACAATTGAGTAGGCGGTAGACTGTTGAGATATGCAGCTTAACTCCGCGCTTCCAGGCCATTTCAGCTACATCATTAGCGGTAAGATGCTGCCCTTGAGGCTGGCTGCTGAGTATTTCGGTGACTAGAGGCAAATGACTCTTGATCGCCGCCAGGCAGTCCCCATCAACCTTGCCGTATTGTCTCAGTAAACGATAAGCAGTGGTCAGACCCATATTGACACCAAAGCTCTGAGCACGTGCTACTAATCCTTGAGCACTCACCCTCGGGTCTTTTTCAATGATATCAAATACGATGCGTCGCCTGTTCCAGACAGCCCCGGTCGCTCGCGCCACGTGCTTCTTATTGCCCCCTGCAAGTAAATGAGAAGGACCGGCAGTCATCTACGACCGCCGATCCTTGTCTATAGACCACTAGGCTACTGGTTGCGCCAGAGCCTGACGCACTTGAGCGACCCAGGTCTCGATGCGGGATGCAGTAAGATCGGGCTCGTTGACTTCATCGGTAACGAGGCCGACAAACTCATTGCCGACAAGAGCTTCGCTATGCTCAAAATCAAAACCTTCACGGGAGACGTGATCGCCTACTATGCGACCGCCTCTTTCCTTGACCTTGTCATAGAGCACTTTCATTGCGGAGACAAAGTTGTAGGTATAACCGACCTGATCGCCGAGAGCAAAGAGAGCTACGGTCTTGCCGCTAAAATCGATCTTGTCCATCTGGGGCATAAAATCTACCCAGTCATCGGTCAACTCGCCATCGCCCCAGGTAGAACCACCCAGTACGAGAAAATCAGCATCAGCAAATTCTTCGGGTTTGACGAATTGGATGCATTTGATTTCGGATACAAGATCACTCATAGCGGCTTGCAAACTTTCTGCAACAGCGGTAGTCGTACCGGTCTGCGTACCGTAAAAGAGCTTACCCATTAGAAAATACCTCGAAAATTGAAAGACAAGCTTGTAAAGCCTCAAGATGCCAGAACACCTAGCAGCATTCTTTTAAGAGCAATCCTTGAGAAGCATTCACAATAGCAGCTTATTAGCCAGTGCGAACTATTCTCAACAAGAATTGAACATTTTCATCGACGCAAGCGCAAACAGCTCGCCCATCAGCAGATTTGTAAATTTTACTTACTGCGAATTAGTGTCAGATTATGCAAATTATCGCCTGTAAAGAGCAATAAAAAAGGAGGGCTAATGCCCTCCTTTTTATATATGGACTTGGAATTTCCAAAGCTAGTCCATCATATTCATCCAGACCGACTTAATATTGCTATAAAGCTCGATGGAGTGCTTGCCGAGCTCGCGGCCGTAGCCGGAGGTCTTGTAGCCGCCAAAGGGCATGGCAGGATCGAGTACGTTGTAGCAGTTGACCCAGACAGTGCCAGCTTTGATGCGGCTCACAAACTTGTGGGCCTTTTTCACGTCGGCAGTCCAGACTGCGCCGGATAGACCAAAGGCTGTGGCATTGGCTTGTTCGGCCACAGATTCCATATCGGTAAATGGTATCACTGCCAATACCGGTCCAAAGACCTCTTCTTGAGCAATGCGCATTTGATTATGCACACCGGTAAAGATAGTCGGACGGACAAAATAGCCTTTCTTTTGATCTTCGGGTACTAGACCACCACAGGCAACTGCAGCGCCCTCGCCCTTGGCGATATCGATATATTTTAGGACGCGTTCTTGTTGTTCTTTAGAGACCTGTGGTCCAATGCCGGTGTTTTCATCCAGACCGTTGCCCTGACGGATCTTGTTGACCCGATCAGTAAGCTTGGACATAAACTCGTCATGGATCGGTTTTTCGAGAAAAAGTCTTGAACCTGCGCAACAGACCTGACCCTGGTTAAAGAAAATACCAGTTATGGCACCACGGACGGCGGCGTCGATATCAGCGTCAGCAAAAACGATATTGGGGGCCTTGCCGCCGAGCTCGAGCGATACACGCTTGAGGTTGGAAGTGGAGGCCTGTACGATCAATTTGCCAGTCTTGTCTTCGCCTGTAAAAGCAACCTTGTCGATATCCATGTGCTTGGATATGGCTTCGCCAGCGGAGTCGGCACCAAAGCCGGTGATGATGTTGATGACACCTTCTGGAAAACCAACTTCCATAGCCAGCTCGCCTATGCGCAAGGCGGTCAAGGGAGTCTGCTCAGCGGGCTTGAGCACGATTGTGTTACCGCAAGCCAGGGCTGGGCCCCACTTCCATGCCAGCATAAGCATAGGAAAATTCCAGGGTATGATCTGACCGACCACGCCGATCGGCTCCCTGAGTGTGTAGGTAAAGAAATTGCTGTTGACGTTGGTGGTCTCACCTTCTAATTTGGTGCACCAACCAGCGTAATAGCGAAAAGTCTCGGCGGTCTGCACTACGTCAAAACCACGCGACTCTTTGATCGGCTTGCCATTGTCCATGGTTTCTAGCTGAGCGAGCTCATCGGCATGAGCGTCGATGGCGTCAGCCAGCTTGTACATCAGACGGGCACGCTCGTAAGCGGCCATAGTGCGCCAGGGACCATGCTCGAAAGCGCGGCGTGCAGCTTTGACGGCAAGATCTACATCTTCTTTGCCGCCTTCGGCCACATGGCAGAGGACTTCTTCGGTTGCCGGGTTGACGACAGCAAAGGTCTTGCCTGACTTGGCTTCGACCCACTTACCATCGATCAACAATTTCTTTGGCTTGGACAACCAGTCCTTGCAAAGAATCTCTTTCTTTTCATGCTCTTGGACGACGGCCACTATGAGACCCTCCAATTGGATTGGGATAAACGGAAACTGGCTACACCAGCGAATCCCGTTAGACTATCACGAATCTTTAAGAGGATGATTAAAGCGGACCAGTCTTAAGCAAATTTTGGCTTGAGATTAGGATTGCCTGGCGTGTCTTTGTCGTCGTTCTCAGAAGGTGCCACGACCTTGATGATCTCGCCCTCAGGTGCGATAAGAGCCTGAGTAGGCGGTCTGGTCTCATCATCATGATGGGGGGGCGCATCCAGGGGCTCACCATTGGCAAGCTTGCGGTTGACTTCTTCGACTATGGCTTCGACTTCTTTGCCTTCGAGTGTTTCTTTGATCAAGAGCTCTTTGACCACGGCATCCATATGCGGTCTGTATTGGATCAACAAGGCCTTGACCCGCTCGTATTGAGTGTTGATCATATCAGAGACTTCTGCATCGATCTGCGCAGCGATAGTCTCGCCATAATCGCGATCGTGGCCAAAGTCACGGCCCATAAAGACTTGCTCGTTGCGACGACCAAAAGTCATGGGCCCCAATTTGGTAGACATACCAAACTCGGTCACCATCCGGCGGGCAATACTGGTACAGCGCTCGAGGTCGTTTTTGGCACCGGTGGTCATTTCGCCAAAGACTACTTCTTCGGCCACACGGCCGCCAAGGGCGACACCAATAAAGTCGATGAGTGACGATCTCGTCTGAGAGAGGGCGTCTTCTTCGGGCAGAGACATAGTCAAACCAAGGGCAAAGCCACGCGGAATGATAGTCACTTTGTGCAGAGGATCTGCATGCTTGAGCAGGATATGCATCAAAGCATGACCCACTTCGTGATAAGCAGTGTTCTCTTTTTCTTTTTGAGAAATGATGCGGGTCTTCTTTTCGGGTCCAGCGATCACCTTATCGATTGCTTTTTCGAGGTCGATCATTTCGATCTCGCGCTTGTTGAGGCGAGCAGCAATGAGGGCAGCCTCATTGAGGAGATTGGAGAGATCGGCACCAGTGAAGCCTGGAGTACGACGAGCCAGAGTGTTGAGATTGACATCGGCAGCCAGCGGCTTACCCTTGCCATGAACATTGAGGATTTGTTCGCGACCAAGCACATCCGGACGATCAATGACGACCTGGCGGTCGAAACGGCCTGGACGCAAAAGAGCCGAGTCGAGGATGTCCGGTCTATTGGTAGCTGCGACAACAATGATATTGGTATTGCCCTCAAAGCCATCCATCTCCACAAGGAGCTGGTTGAGAGTTTGTTCGCGCTCGTCATGCCCCCCACCGAGACCGGCGCCACGCTGACGACCGACGGCGTCTATTTCATCGACAAAGACAATACATGGAGCATGCTTTTTGGCCTGGTCAAAGAGGTCGCGGACACGGCTGGCGCCTACGCCCACAAACATCTCGACAAAGTCCGAACCAGAAATGCTAAAGAAGGGCACTCCGGCTTCGCCGGCGACAGCCTTTGCAAGGAGGGTCTTACCAGTACCGGGAGAACCGACCAGCAAAACGCCACGTGGGATCTGCGCTCCCAGAGCGATAAACTTTTCGGGACTCTTAAGAAAGTCCACGATTTCTTGCAATTCTTGCTTTGCTTCATCGATGCCGGCTACGTCATTAAAAGAGACCTTTACCTTGCTATCGACCATCATCTTGGCGCGACTGCGGCCAAAGCTCATAGCCTGATTGCCGCCGGACTGGGCGCTCCTAAACATAAAGAGCACACCGACGATAAACAGGATCGGCAGGATAAAGGACGTGGCCATGGACAACCAAACACCTGACTGGTCGCGGTCCTTGGTCTCGACAGGCACATTGGCCTTGTCCAACTGTTTGATGAGATCGGCCTTGGCTTCCGAAGGTACGACCACCGTACGCTCTTTCTCTACATCGCTGCCATCTTCTTTTTCGCGAAAATTGATGACATTTTCGCCATTAGTGAAAGTGACCTTGGTGATGTACTTAGCCTGGTCGCTTTGCAGCTTGCGAAAGAAGCGCGTGTAGGTATAAGCCTCTTCTTTGCGGCCCATAGATGCTAGGGATACTGCAAAGATCACAAGTACTAACAGCAAAAAGAAAACGGCCCATGTCGTTCCGTACTTCTTCATTTTTTGATTACTCCGGTCTGCCAATCCAAATTACAGATTATAACACGGTCGAGATCTGCGCTTTTGCCTGAGCTCCGGCCGCTAATGTCATTATAGTCAATCGAATTTTTTTTCGAGACTTACAGCGAGCGCGTTTGTTTCCGAGATTTGTCAACAGATCTGGACATCCACCTGCGAGCCCATGGGCATAAACTCGATCTCGTGGCTGGCTTGCCCGCGCACCTTGATTTTATTGGAGAGCCCCAGGCCTGGCACCCAGAGGATTTCTTCATCACAAGCGAGCACCACCGCAAGCCTACGCTCGAGCTCGGGAGTCAGGGCTGTATCACTCCCTCCAGGGCGAAGATTGGATGCTAAAAGCCTTTGTCCCGCTTCTGGCTTGTGGGTCTGGAGATATCGCTTGAGACGGACGGTGAGATCCATGCCCAATGGCTGAATCCGATCGCCGGGACGTCTTAAACGCAACTCGACCAGACCCTTGACCTGGGTAAGATCGACTAGACATTGCAAAGACCGCCTATCGGGAAAAGCCTTTGGCACCGTCCCTTCGGGAAGGCCCCTGATGACTAGCACCTGGTTGAGCCAGGGCACGATGATACGGCTGATTTTGCCAGGCTCCGGAATATCTATGGCAATCGAGCCAAATCGCGCCTCTCGATTATCTGGCACCTCTACCTTGAAGCCAAATCGACTCTCCGCAATGTGGAGAAACTTGGCAGTACCCATAGTGAGCTTATCCGACGCAGCAGGACCTGCAATAGCCTGCAGAGCCAGTTCCACTCGCAGAGCATTGACCTCGATCTCATGCGCTTGCAAGAGTTGGGCTATGATGCGCCTTTGCAAAGGACGAGCCAGGGCGCAAAAAGCTGACCGACTGTAATTGAGATAGCCTTGATTTTGTGCTTGATCCAAAGATTGGGATAGGTCGGTGCAAGCTTTGGCAGCCAGGCTATCCAGATAATCGCCATCCTCTGCAGCCAAACCGGCAAAGCGCACCAGAGCTTTTTCAAAGCCTGCGAAGCCTATTTTTAATAGAGGCATGACTCTCAATCGCAAAAAATTGCGCCTAAACTTGGTCTCCGAATTTGTCGTGTCAACGCGGTGATTGAGATTTTTTTGTAAGAGATAACGCTCGATCTTAGTTTTAGTCACCTCGAGCATAGGGCGCAAGAGAGTGACGCCAACAAAAAGAGTGCGCCTAGCGCTGATAGCGGACAGTCCATTGATAGTGGTACCGCGGAGCAAACGCATAAGGATTGTCTCAACTTGATCATCAAAGTGATGAGCAGTCACCACATATGGTGCGGCTATCTCGCGTGCGACTTTGTACAGCTCAGCATAGCGGGCCTCTCTCAGATCGGCCTCGTTAGGGGCATCCGGCCTGGGTAGCCCACCTTGATACAGACGGCGGATCAAGAGCGGGATGCCTCTCTCCTGGCAAAACAGGCGGCAAAAATACTCGTCGTCCTCTGTATCTGGTCGCAGGCCGTGATTGACATGGCACGCATAAAGCTTGATTTTGGCAGGCAATTGATCCTTGAGTATACTCAAGAGCGCGACCGAATCCGCTCCTCCGCTAAAAGCGACCAGGAGCTTTGTCTCGCCGACAATATCCAGGTCGATCGATTTTAGGATCTCGGCACTTACTTGACTGGCTATTTCGGAAGACATAGATATATAGGTGGAAAATCTAGAGGCAATGGGAGAAAATCAAGTTTATTCTCGTCAGTCTAATTCATCGTCTTAGATTGTCAATTTAGCAAATCCCAAAAGAGCAGAGATCGCATATGTCCATCAAAATCGGCAGCTTAGGCAAGTTCGTCATTGCTTTGACGAGTCTGCAGATCATTGGCATGCCACTGGCTCTAGCTGATGAAACGCTCAGAGGTGGCGTCGAAGAGCTTGGCGCTCGCGAGGCAGAACCGACTTTGACTCCGGCCGTGCCCATGCCTGCCCCTGTTTTTAAGCCCAAACCACTTAAGGGCAGGGCAGATGACGAAGGCGGTGCCTTGCAGGGCAGTGCAGAGGACGAGGGGGGTACACTAGCCGGTCAAAAGCCGGCTTATGACAGCAATCGCAACGTCTTAAAGGGCTCTGCCGTCTCCAACGATGCATCGCTGTCGGCAGCAGATCCCGACGCTAATGATGAGCAACTAAACGTCGAATGGGACAAGTGGCACAATCGTTTGCTCTGGTCCATTCAGTCAGGAGTTCAAGAAATAATCAATAGCCCCGAAAATATCGAACCGCGCTTTGATCCTAGACGGGGTCGTGTCGTAGTCGGACCTAACATCCCACTAGGCACCCGTGCTACTTTTTTTGTCAGAGTCTCTGCTGATAGACGCGTGACCAAGGCTACCATCGTCGAATCATCAGGCTATGCCGACTATGACAAAGCCTTATTGGATGCCATCTATTCGCTGGACGGGTCGGCTATCCTCAAATTTCCCCGCAACTCTCGCAGACAGAGAGTCAACGAAACCGCAACGATTATTACTTCGGACCACGGCGAGCGCGAGTTTTTTAAGTTTAACGACGTCGAAAAATATCGTGTGCCGGGCAGATAAACTCATTTAGGCTAGAAAAATATCGCGCGCCGGGCATTAAAACACCTGACGCGCGATAAATATCAAAAATCTGACACGGGGGGGGATCGAACCCTCGACCTGGCGATTATGAGTCGCCCGCTCTAGCCATCTGAGCTACCGTGTCATGGCACAGAGTCAAATTATGTTTTCCGGCCATGGCATGTGTCAAGGCTTAGGTAGCGACATTTACCAACTTAGCAATATTTTTTGATGCCTTACCCTTGTTCTCAAGATACCAAGCGACAAACTTTGCCACACCCTGGTCAAAGCTCGTTTGCGGATCATAGCCGAGGACCTCACGGGCATGACCGATCTCGGCATATGTGTAAGGGACGTCACCTATTTGCATAGGCTTGTACTCTATGACAGCCTTCTTGCCAAGATGCTTTTCGAGAGCCTCCACCATTTCCTTCAATTTAACTGGCTTTGAACGACCAAGGTTGAAAATGTCGTAACCCTTGAAATCATCGCGTCCTGCATATTGCATTGCTTTGAGAATACCCTGGCCGATATCCTTGACAAAGGTATAGTCACGAAAAGTCGTACCATCCCCGTAGAGCTCTATAGGCTCTCCAGCATCGATCAAGTGGCAAAACTTGTGGATTGCCAGGTCAGGTCTTTGACGAGGCCCAAAGACAGTAAAAAAGCGCAGACAGACGACCTTGAGGCCGGTGGTGTGATGCGCAGCGTAAAGTTGCAACTCATTGGCCGCCTTGGTTGCTGCATAAGGAGACAGGGGCTGATCGACACGATCGGTCTCTTTAAAGGATTCGCCGGAACGCTCTCCATATACAGAACTCGAAGATCCGAATATCAGGCGCGTTTTTTGCTCGTGTTTTTTATTGCTCGCGACTATACGATCGACGAGCTTTTGCGTGCCATTGAGATTGACATCCATGTAATATGCCGGCTGCTGCAGCGAAGGACGCACTCCAGCCATGGCCGCCAGGTGCACCACAGTATCAAATGGCCTTTCCTCGATGGATCCACCAAACACCCTGTCCATATCGGCATCGCTACGTATATCCCCTTCGATCAAGGTATAGGCAGGATGGTCAAGATGAGCCTGGGCGTTGATGCGCTTGAGAGCAGGATCGTAATAGTCATTAAAATTGTCGATCACTACAACCGTATTGCCTGCCGCCAATAGATCGTCGATCAGGTGAGAGCCGATAAAGCCTGCTCCTCCCGTGACCAGTACTTTTTGATTTTGGATGATCGACATGCTCTCGGGCCTCTATGCTTTTATCTGGCGGCGACTCGACACAGGGTATCAAACAAAGGCTTATTGTTGATGTAATCTCTCTCAGGATGCCATTGAACACCAATGACAAACTCCCGATCGCGCATTTCGACGGCTTCGGCAATGCCATCATCGGCAAAAGCCACCACATCCATGGCCGGGGCGGCAGCCTTGACGCTCTGGTGATGCGATGTCGGCACATCAAACTCTTCTACTCTTTTGCCATTGCTGTTAAAGACCGAATACAACTTGCTACCCGCCACTAGCTTGATGCGGTGCACGTTGAAGCCGTTCTTCCAGCCATCCCGGGTCGAATGCTCAACTTTAGACTCAGGCATATGAGATTTGATGTCCTGCACCAGAGTGCCACCAAGATTGATATTGAGGAGTTGAGAACCAAGACAAATACCGAGGATGGGAAGGTCTTGACGCTCGAGAGCCTGCCTGGCCAATTCTAGATCAAAGCTCTGCCTGAGCGGACTGCAGAGCTCGACAGACTCATGCTTTTCTTCTTTATATAAAGACGGGCAATAATCCGCACCACCTATCAGCATGATGCCATCGAGCCGATCGATGATCTGACTCAAGTCCGCAGGCTCCATGGGCGGCAAAAGTATGGGTATACCGCCGCTCTTTTGTATAGCCTCTACATAAAGCATCTGTATGGCGGCTTCTTGGGGCGGCCCTTGCTTGACGTCCAGATTGATACCGATGAGAGGCTTCATACTTGCTTCCTGTTGAGATTTAGATTGAGATTGCGATTGGGGACACGGCTCTATTTTATAATAGCCGCGAGCTACAGTAATGGAAAAACAAATGAGCACCAAAGTCGAAAACCAGGTCGAAGCATTGATGAAAGAAACAAGCGCATGGACAACGGGGCATTTTTTGCTCTCCAGCGGCCTGCACTCGGATCAATACATGCAGTGTCAAAGGGTCATGCAATATCCGGAGTATGGTTTGACACTGGCAAGACTGTTGATGCAAAAAGTAAGCGATGCGGGGCTTGCCCCGACAGTAATCGTCGGCCCAGCACTAGGCGCGGTGCACTGGGAGGTCTATTGCGCCATTGCAGCCAATCAAATCGCTGGCAAGACCGGCATGGACCAGATCAGGGCAGTATTTGCAGAAAAAGTAGAGGATGGTGTGTTTGCCATCAGAAGAGGTGTAGAAATCAAGGCTGGAGAAAAAGTAATGGTGGTCGAGGATGTCACCACCACCGGTGGCTCAGCAAAAAAAGTCGTGCAGCTATTGGAGAACATGGGCGCCGATGTAATCGCCGTCGGAGCCATCATCGACCGCTCGGGTGGAGTGGCTCAGTTTGGCAGGCCCTTTATCTCCCTGCTCGAGCTGCAATTAGAGACTTACACTGCCGATGCTTGTCCCTTATGCAAAGCTGGAGGCAAGGCTGTCAAGCCAGGCTCTAGTGTTTTGACAAAATAAATTGACTAGTACCTGGCCGATTGATCTTTGCTCTTGGGCAAGAGATCATGCAGAGCGATTTTTACTTCTTCATCGTTTGGCATCATCGTACGTGCCGTCATCAACTCGCTGATCGCAGCACTCGAGTCCCCGAGGTCCTTGAGCTCCATCGCTAGCGCCTTATGCAACTGGCCATTGCGGGCGTCAATTTGCAGTGCGAGACGATACTCGATGATAGCTGACTGATGGTCGTTGTTTTTGCTATAGACCCAGGCAAGATTAGAATGACTGTCTGGATCGTTTGGCGAAAGAGCAACTGCGGCCCGCGCTTCTTTGAGAGCTTCTGTCATTTTTTTTGCGTAGACTAGTGCCCACGACAGACCGATGCGACCTTCAGCATAATTTGGGTCCATCTCCTTTGCAATCATAAATTGGTCGAGTGCCTCAGTCCATTTTTTGCTCTTTCCCAAAAACACCCCGTACCGAGCATGCACTACAGCGTCCTCTGGATTGAGCTCGATGGCCTTTTTGTACTCGGCCTGAGCCTCGTCAGGCATCCTCACAGATGAGTAGCATTGAGCCAGGATCAGATGAGGCATGACCATTTTGGGATCGATCTTGAGTGCAGCCTTGCATTCGGCTATCGAATCGCGAAAATTGCCCCGATTGCGAAAACACTCGCCAAGATAGGCATGAGCGACAGCATTGCCTGGATCGATCCTGAGGACTTTTTGATATTCGTTCCGGGCCTCATCATAGTTGCCGGCCATGCGCAGGGCCTCAGCCTTCATGTAGTGCCCATCCTGAGTATTAGGACGGATAGAGATGACGCGCTCAAATTCCTTGAGGGCTTCTTCATAGTCAGCCATGCTCATCAGGACCTTGCCGAGCATATAATGCGCCTTAAAATTTTCCTCGTCGACCTTTATCACTGCCTCAAACTCTAGGAGTGCATTGGTATAGTCGCGACGACCAAAAAACATATCACCTAGCTTGGTGTGCCTTTCGATCTGCTTGTTCTTATCGTTTTCTTCGATCGCAAATGCATCATCCACAGTTACTGGTGCAGCCTTTGCCTTGTCTTTATCTTCGGCTTCCTGCTTCTTATCTTCTTCTTCGATCTGTTTCACTTCCTGGTCGATCGCATTTTTTTCAGCACGATATGGTCGACGCTTCATAAAGAAAGGCACGGCTTGCGCATCCATCACGGTTTGCGAGGCGACGCACAAGACAAAAAGTATGAAAAGGCTAGCGTTTTTTAGTTTTGGCATGACTGACATTGGGCTGGAGATCAAGGATGCGGTCTAGTCTAAAAGTACGCTCTGCTTGCACTTTGCGGCAAAAGGCAGACAGGTAGAGTGAGCCGCGACTGTCGATCAAGGCGCTGGGATCTATGACTCTGGTGCTGACATAAGGGCCGTCGTATTTGAGCTTGAGACTTTCACCGCTGGCGATGGCAATCTCTAAGGTATCGACAAAGCGCTGCAAGTCTTGGGACAGTCCATCCCGACAGATCTCAGCCGTTGGCGCTACAAAGGACATGATGGCCCTGGCCTGCCGCATGTCCTCCAGGCTCTTGCAATCCCCGATGAGACAGAGTCTATGAAAGAGTTTTTGCACGTAAATACTATCATCAAGCGCTCGGTGGTATGTGGATCCGGCAAAGCCAAAATGCTCGCTCAGGGTCTTGAGTTTGTAATTGGCGGCATCATTGACGTGCTTCTGCGCCAAAGGCACCGTGTCCACTACGGGACAAGCGGGCAATGGCTTATTGAGTCTGAGGCAATTGACGCGCACAAACTCTATATCAAATCCGGCGTTGTGAGCCATAAGCACGGCGTCGGGCTCGTCGACAAAAGCAAGGAAATCGTCCAGAGCAGGGCCACAAGTAGGTGCACCGGCAATCATACTGTCGGTGATACCATGGATTCGCGAGACTTCTATAGGGATCGGCTGTTCTGGATCGATCAAGGTGCTAAAGGTGCCGAGGTCCACGATGACCAATCGACCGTCGGCATCACGCTCCAATTTAAACTTGACCGCGGATAACTCCACAAGCCGGCATGCGATAGCCGAAAGCCCCGTGGTCTCAGTGTCGAACGCGATAAAAACGTGATTTTCCAACATGAAATTAACCGCCATGCCTTATCATGGATAAATCTAGCAGTCAGTCGTCAAATTTAACAGGTATGGCTTTTAAGCAAAAAGCACTCTCGACGGCCATTTTGATATTGGCGGCAAGCATGGTCCCCATTGCGCTTGCCTCAAGTCCCGCGCCGGATCAGCCAAGGTACTCAAGTATCTTGAGAGAGGCCCTCTCCCAGCAATTTGACCGCGGCAATTTAGATCTGGTGAGCAAATACATAGAGACTCAAGATGCTGTGCCTGCCAAGCAAGTTAAGGGCAGCGCTTATGCCTTATATCTCGCTCAATCCATTGATCGCAATCAAAAAAAGTTTGTCAATCTTGCACAGGCCGCTGATACAAATCCTCGCGATAGGTTTTACGCACTCAAGACTTTTGCCTCTCTATTGCATACCGTCCAGGATTTTTATAGCAAGACAGACTATATCTCCGAGACCATCAAGGCAAAATCGAGCAAACGCGGAGCTCATGCAGTTGACCCTTATCAGCTGGATTTTGCCGATTGGGAAAAAATCAAAAACAAGTCTCTGCAATATGAGAGCGCCGATATTGCGACCATAGTGCCGGATGGTGCCAAAATTGCTCGTGAGCTGTCATTGCGCGAAACACAAAGACAATGGGAAATATTGGAAGCCTTGATCAAACAGAAATATCCCGATCGGAGCAGCAATATACTTACCGCTCTAAAGAGCGCAAGTACTCCCTACGATAAATGCGAACCGGATGATTTTGGTCTTATCGATTGAGCCTGCCGCAATCAGGACAATCACTGGAAGGATCAAAACCTCGCAAGACCTCTGATTCGCCGCTCAATGCATCAAAGCAAAAGATCTCATTGGCCTGGTTGACACCATATCGACTGACGATCTTGGTTGCGGCGAGCACCATAGCTGAAGCAAGCAGGCCGATGGCCGGTACAAAATAATACTCACTGCTTGGATCCTGTATGGCGTCTTCTATGCCAAGCCTTTCCATTAAGCATCGCAAGCAGGCCGACTGTCCTGGCATCATCGAATAAAGATGGAAGCGCAAAGCATGTCCAGCCTGGTGCACGAGTGGTCGATGCAATTCCATGCAGAGATCCGACAGTGATAACTTGTCTTGCCAATCACTAGAGCAATCCAAAACGAGATCAGCCTGAGCAGCCAGTTTAGCTAGGGCATTATCGCTATCATCCAAGTTTTGCAAGAGCTGAAAACGAACTATCTGCTCCTTGCTTTGCACAGGCGTATTTTGCAAAAAACTATCGCTCAAACGCGTCAGAGCTGCCAATGACTTGTCGACTATAGTTATGCGGCGCGCGCCAGATGCGACGAGCACTCCCGCGCAAGCCATAGCAAGACTGGTGCTGCCGACTATGAGAAAACTCGCCCTCGCGATCCGGTCCAGGTGCGATTCTTTAAAGCCAGTGGCTAAAAGTTGGTCTGCGGTCTGATCGATTGCCTTATCATTCATGCGGTTTATCATAGCAAAAACCAAAAACCTCCCTTTAGGGGAGGCCTCTGGCTGGCGTTGGCGGGGAAAAATCTATATGACGGACTCGTACTTGCTTAGTTAAAGAGAGCAGCATCGCGGGCGGATGCAACGAGCCAGTTGATGCAACCAGGGGTGGCCAAACCGCCTGTGACACCAGCAGCTCCAAAGAGCACTTTCTTCATAGCGTCATGCGAGCCAGCAGCCATGTGCATGAAGCCCATGATCATGGTAGGACCGCCCCAGGCAATGCCGAGGATTTCCATACCGTTGGCGATGATGTTGAGCAAGGCCTCCAGGTTGGCCAAGTTGTTTACACGGACAGTGCCGGCAGTGTTGACACCTTGTACTACAGTGGCCTCGCCGCCTTGAGGAGAAATGGTACCGTTGGTGGCGCCTTGCAAAAGGGGCGAAACACCGTTACCTACTTGTCTGGTCTGGCTACCAGTGGTGTAGTTGGTCTGCATTTGTTCGCCGGTTGCGCCGAGTGAGGCCTGATCGGTGGTCTGGGTGCTACCGAAAGCATCACCTTGGGCAAAGGCAGGTGCTGCAAGAGAAAAGGAGCCAAGTACGGCAGCGGCGAGAGAAATACGGGCGATAAGGGATTTGAGAGACATAGAGTATTCCTCCCGGGAAATATGAAAATTGAAATTTGGTAAGTGTAGGAGCAAAAAGATTGCTTGGGGGTCACTCGTTTATTGAAGTTCGAGTGGTTAGAGATTACGTTTTTAAAGAGGCGAAGTCAAGGGCATTTTTGTTGTCTAGCTAACACTTTTGCGAGATTTTTAAAAGCTCCGAAAAACTGCATGGGAGCTGTTCATCAACGTTTTGGAGATGAATCATAGAAATGAGCTAGAGCAAGCAATAAAAAAGCAGGGGAGCCTGGAGGCCCCCCTGCAATCTCTCAATGTGTAAGTCCTTTCTCTTTAGTTTAGTTAAAGAGGGCAGCGTCGCGAGCGGATGCAACGAGCCAGTTGATGCAACCAGGGGTAGCCAAACCGCCGGTGACACCAGCAGCTCCAAAGAGCACTTTCTTCATAGCATCATGCGAACCGGCAGCCATGTGCATGAAGCCCATGATCATTGTAGGACCGCCCCAGGCAATGCCGAGGATTTCCATACCGTTAGCGATGATGTTGAGCAAGGCCTCCAGGTTAGCCAAGTTGTTGACACGGACAGTACCGGCAGTGTTGACGCCTTGTACTACTGTGGCTTCGCCGCCTTGAGGAGAAATGGTACCGTTGGTGGCACCTTGCAAGAGGGGCGAAACACCGTTGCCAACTTGTCTGGTCTGGCTACCAGTGGTGTAGTTGGTCTGCATTTGCTCGCCGGTTGCACCGAGCGAAGTCTGATCATTTAATTGGTTACCGCCGAAAGCATCGCCCTGGGCAAAAGCAGGTGCAAAGGCAAGAGAACCAGCAACTGCAACGGTAGCAAAAGCCATAGTAAGTTTGGAGAGGATATTCATAAGTGAACCTCCGCGCAAAGCGCAAAAAATATAGTGATGATAGTAAATGCGGTCCGTAAATCTCGGTAAGGAAGTCCGAGGCCTATAATTTACCCCAGGCACGGAACCAAGTCAAGCACTTTTTTATTAATCCCAAAATTATATTTGCGCTTGGTAGCAATACTCTAGATATTGCCGTCACCCGGAGCCTTTTTGTCTGTCTCTGGAGAAGGCCCGGGCACCTGTCCAGGCTTTTCGATTAAGGCAAATCCAGTTGGAATACGCAAAAGCATCGTATCCATTTGTGGATTGACCTTAGTCAGATTGCGCTCTGTGGTCACATTGTTTTTGGTCAGGGTCTGCTTGATCAAGAGGCGACTACCCAAATCAAACCAGTCCTCGCGCGTATAGCCAGGCCGCTCGACGATCTGTCCGGTGCACTTATAATCGCCGATCTGCTTGTCTCCAAGAGATCTGGCCTCTGTCTTGCCATGCGTCTGGTCGTAATCTTGATAGGCGATGAGCACCTCATCAAACTCGGATGAACCGACAGGGCGATATTGCCGGTCATTGAGATCGACCTCATAACTGGTCTTGCCATAGAAGTTGTAGAGATAGTAACCGTCGGCAAAGGTCTCAACATTTGGACAGAAGGCCACAAAGCCTCGACCATTTGAGACAAAACGCTGCCTTCGCTCTTGCTGCTTTTCACTTGCTATTGCTTGGGCAGGGTCTATTTGTACTGTCTTATAAAAGACATCGCAACGCGGCCCTGGAAAAGTCCTGATCATGACTCGATCAAAGAGCATTTTGATATCGCCCTGCTGTGAGGTCCTTGGCTCTCCACTTTCCTGAGCGTTACTACAGGCAGTAAGTCCCGCGATGGCCAAACCACAAGTAGACACGATAAGCATTGAGGGTTGATAAATATGGGCTTTCAAGATCATTTTTAGCATAGATGCCTCCACTTCTAAATTTTATATCACCAAAATCAGAAGGAGGCCTATAGCCCAAAAATCAGAAGGAGGCTTATAGCCTAAAAATCAGAAGGAGGCTTATAGCCTCCTTCCAAACTCGTGTGGATGTGTGGTGTACCAGGTCGGAAAACTTAGTTGAACAGGGCAGCATCGCGGGCGGATGCAACGAGCCAGTTGATGCAACCAGGGGTAGCCAAACCGCCTGTGACACCAGCAGCTCCAAAGAGCACTTTCTTCATAGCATCATGCGAACCAGCAGCCATGTGCATAAAGCCCATGATCATTGTAGGGCCGCCCCAGGCAATGCCGAGGATTTCCATACCGTTGGCGATGATGTTGAGCAAGGCCTCCAGGTTGGCCAAGTTGTTGACACGGACAGTACCGGCAGTGTTGACGCCTTGTACGACGGTGGCTTCACCGCCTTGAGGAGAAATAGTACCGTTGGTGGCACCTTGCAGAAGCGGCGAGACGCCATTGCCTACTTGTCTGGTCTGAGTGCCAGTGGTGTAGTTGGTCTGCATTTGCTCGCCGGTTGCGCCGAGAGAGGCCTGATCGCTAGTCTGGGTACCACCGAAAGCATCACCCTGGGCAAAAGCAGGTGCTGCGATAGCCATAGAACCGACGACTGCGAGCGAAGCAAAAGCCATAGTAAGTTTGTTCAAAAACATAAACCAAATCCTCCAGGAACAGGCTTGAAACACATTTGAGAGATTGAGAGATGGTAAGAAAGGTCTTGTTTGCCTCGAGCAGCTCGTCTCTTGGAAACGTGCTGTCACTTTAAGGCCTGAGGGAGGCAGAGTCAACGGCAAAAATGTTGTATAGCTAACACTTTTGCATTTTTTTCCAGTCTTTCTCTATTTTCTCCCCGCTTAGCCGCAGGCAATAGCCAATTTTCCTAGACAGGCCGGACGCGAAGCTCCAGTACAGGCGGGGACATTATTAGGTATGCCATGAAAAGTCGTGTAGGCCAAAAGGGCAAACAAGAGTGCCTCTTTATACTTTGGATCTATGCCGAAAGTCTCATGACCGACGATATCTAGGGGATGTGGCCAGGCTTTGCGCAAATGATCGACCAGCACTGGATTTTGCGCGCCTCCTCCAGCAAGTACCAGAGTCTTTAGAGGGGATTGTGGTTCGATAAACCTACGATATTGATAGGCGATCGACCTGGCAGTAAAGGCTGTGAGAGTGGCAACGATATCCTGGTCCTCGATGCCGGCATCCTTGCAAGACTCGATGATTGCCATGGCCATGGCTTCTCCAAACAATTCACGCCCAGTAGTCTTGGGAGGCTGTACATGTATATATGGATGCGCCAACAATTTTTCAATTTGCTCCTCATCCACTCGACCACTTGCAGCAATTTCGCCATTTTTGTCGTAGTCCTTGCCAAAGAGCTTATGCACTGCGAGGTCTATCAGCACGTTGGCCGGACCTGTATCAAAAGCCATGGTGGCGTGACCAGCGACTACTACGGTTATATTGGCTATGCCGCCAAGATTGAGTATGCCAAAAGTATTGCCGACACGACTCTGACTGGCAAAAAGCACCTCATCGGCAAAAGATACTAGTGGTGCCCCCTGGCCGCCGAGAGCCATATCTGCAGTACGAAAATCACCAATGGTCGGGATACCCGTCTTTTGCGCGATGACCGAAATGTCGCCGACTTGCAGGGTGCCCCTCGATTGCGTGCCCCAAAAGCCGCTAGCATCGGGAGCATGCCAGATGGTCTGCCCGTGAGAGCCAATCAGGTCGATTTCCAAGCCCTTTGCACGGGCCTTGTTGACCATCTTTTGGGCCGCATCAGCAAAGGCATCGCCTATTGAGGCATTGAGCAAGCAGATAGTGCGCAGATCGACCTGGGCTCCAGCAATGAGCTTCAAGAGATTTTTTCTAAATATGCCGTCGTATTGAAATAAACAGTTGTCCAGGATCTCAAAATCGATTGCGGGCAAACCAGGCCTGACAGGCTCGCGATCCAAAGCGGGAGACAGTTTAAATACCCCGGCATCGATGCCGTCCATAGAAGTGCCGCTATTAAGACCAAGGACGATCATCTCGCGCAATTTTTTCATCTCTGGCTTCATCCTCTGCATACGATTAAGACTTATCCCGGATATTTTAGAGCTAAAAGCGCTCCTTCTGTTTATCCTGATAATATAAACGGCAGACTATTTTGCTGCGCTCATACATAAAAGGGTAATCAAATGACTTCAAGTTCTACGGCTCAAAAAGACATGCACGCTGACCAGATACAAGGCACGAGCATCGGTCTAGGCAAGATGAGTCGCAGAGCCTACGGCTTTGACGAGATCGCCCTGGTACCAGGCTCCATCACTTTAGACATGGAGCTCTGCGACACTAGTTTTGAGCTGGGCGGGCACACATTTGCCATGCCCATCATTGCCTCGGCTATGGACTCAGTGGTCGACCCACGCATGGCAGCATTGCTAGACAAGCACGGCGCGCTGGGAGTGCTCAATTTGCAGGGTATCCACACCCGCTACGAAAACACCGACGAGATCTATGCACGCATTGCCCAATGCGACAAGGATAGCTTTGTCGGCATCATGCAAGAAATCTACAAAGCACCGATCAAAGACGAGCTTGTCGCCAAAGTCATCTCCGATATTAAAAAGACGAGCAAGATCTGCTCGGTATCTGTTGCGCCCAATACTGCAGAGCGCTTGGGTCGGATCGCCGTCGAAGCCGGTTGCGACATCCTTGTCGTACAAGCCACAGTCACTGGCATCGACCACAAATCTGCTAGCGGGACCCCCTCGCTCGATCTGGCCAAATTTTGCAAATCTATAAAAGCCCCTGTCGTAGTCGGCAATTGTGTGACCTACAAGACTGCGATGGAGCTGATGGAGACAGGCGTAGCTGGCATCCTGGTAGGTATCGGACCGGGCGCGGCATGCACCTCCCGATCGGTCCTCGGAGTAGGCGTTCCCATGGCTACAGCCATCGCCGACTGTGCTCACGCAAAAACCGTTTATGAGCAAAAGCATGGTCAGGCCCCGACTATCATCGCCGACGGTGGCATGGTCACCGGAGGAGACATCTGCAAAGCCATCGCTTGCGGCGCTGACGCCGTCATGATCGGCTCTCCTATTGCTCGCGCCAAAGAAGCTCCCGGACGTGGTTTTCACTGGGGCATGGCGACACCGAGCCCGGTACTGCCACGTGGCACCCGCATCAAAGTCGGTACGACGGTCTCTATCGAACAGATCCTCAATGGCCCGGCAGCTGTTGATGATGGTACGCAAAATCTGGTCGGCTCCCTCAAGACCAGCATGGCTACGCTCGGCGCAGCTAATCTATCTGAGATGAAGCAAGTCGATGTGGTCATAGCGCCTTCGATGCTCACCGAGGGCAAGGTATTTCAAAGCGCTCAGCAACTTGGCATGGGACGTAAATAGCAAAAAATGAAAATTGCCACCATCGCTGCGGCGATTGCCGCAATCGGAGCAACTGCCTCATTAACTCTGGCCTTGACCCCGGGTTTTTCTTCCCATCAAATAGGTCTCGGCTCGCTGCGGGCAACTAGCACTGCCGATGGTGGCATGCCTATTGCCCCTCACTCTCCAGTGCCACTGGTAAAATCACCTGTGAGGGTGGGAGGCAAGGCCTCAGCTCTCTTGGCTCTCGGTCTGCCAGGTAGCGCGGAATGTCTCAAGCCAAATACAATTGCAGACATTGCCGAGGGAGCGGCACCTTCGGTGGTCAATATCGAGGTGCGTCGCAAATCAGAGCATGCGCTCTCTGGGCTGGGCATTACCGATCTCTTTGATTTGCCTTTTGGCAATGGCACCAAATTTTTTTACAACGGTCGGGAAATAAATCCCAATACCCCAGGCCTCATCCTGCCCAAGCAAATGCCGCAAAGCAAACGCATAGCAGATACCGGCTCGGGCATGATCATACGCCCTGACGGCTACATCCTCACCAATGCTCATGTGATCACCAAGGCCGATGATATCCAGGTCAGACTCAACGACAACAGATCATTTGCCGCGCGCGTCATCGGCACTGATGCTTTTTCGGATCTGGCGGTACTCAAGATAGAGGCTCACGATTTACCCGTCTTGCATTTTGGGTCTTCGGCCAACCTCCGTCCAGGCGATTTTGCCATTGCCATAGGCTCGCCGCTTGGCTTTGACCATACTGTCACCATGGGTATCATTTCTGCAGTGGGGCGCAACCTCACCGACGTCAACGGCAACATCAATTTTATCCAGACCGATGCGGCCATCAATCCAGGCAACTCCGGTGGGCCGCTGCTCAATCTCAATGGCGAGGTCATTGGAGTCAATACGGCAATTCAGCGCAATGCCCAAAATATTGGCTTTAGCATCCCCGTCGATGTCGCGCGCTCGGTCTCCGAAGAGCTCATCAACCATCGCCCAATCGAACGTCAATGGATCGGCATCGGCATGAGCGAGCTGACCGAGGCACACACCAAAACGCTCAACCTCCCGGCCAAAACAAAGGGCGTCCTGGTCTTGCGCATCTTTGAAAACAGCCCTGCGCACACTGCCAATCTAGAAGTAGACGATGTGATCCAAAAGATCGACGGCAAAGCAGTCTCTGATCCAAAAGGCGTGCAAGAGATCGTAAAAAGCCACAGAGTCAATGATCGACTGATATTTCAGATTTTGCGCGGCAATACGACCATCGATCTGCCGATCAAAGTCGGACAGTACCCCGATCTGTCGATCCGCAAAGTCCAGGATTCATCGGATAATGGTCTCAACGAGCCTCCTGCGCCTAAAAAGTAGCTAGGTCTTGAGCATGCGAACTGCCGCCATGGCAGCTCCAAAGCCATTATCGATATTGACGACGCAAAGCCCTGCGGCGCAGCTGTTGAGCATAGTCAAAAGAGGGGCCACGCCTCCAAAGCTAGCGCCATAACCAACAGAAGTAGGGACAGCGATGACTGGTTTTTCGATGAGGCCGGCAACAAAACTAGCTAGGGCACCATCCATGCCGGCGATGACTATGGTCACCCGAGTCTCTCGCAATAGCTCGAGCGCATCAAAGAGTCGTTTGATGCCGGCGACTCCGACGTCATATATACAAGTTACGGGAACACCGGATGCCACCAAAAGCAGTGCGGCCTCTTCGGCCACGGCTATATCGGCCGTGCCGGCAGTGATAATGGAGACTTGAGGTTTGCCGTCTTTTGTATTGGGACCCGATTGTGGCGTCGGCAATTTGCCAAAGATCAGACAGCGAGGCTGGCTCAGGTATTCGACCTCAATCTTTTCAGTTGCCTGACTTTCGCCTTCTTTCATCATAGCTAGAGCTTCATCGGCCTTAGTCTGGTCGACTCTTGTCGCTATAACCAGTGCATGCTGGGAGCGCAATTTGCAAGCAATGCCGACTATCTGCGCGGCAGTCTTGCCTTCGCCAAAGATGACCTCTGGAAAGCCCTGACGGATGGCCCGATGATAATCGGGTTTTGCAAAACCAAGATCCTCATAGGGCAAAACAGCTAGCTTGGCGACGGCTTCATCGACATTGACTCGTCCTTGCTGGACGAGATGCAAGAGATTTTGGAGGGCCTTTTTATCCAAACTGGGCTCCTCCCTGTCTGTATCCTCGAGGATCGATATAGATCCGACTAAATCCGAGAGCAACTATGGGCTCATGCAATGTCGCCACCACATCCGGCACCATACGCGAGAGCTCTTGCGGTCCGATCTCGATGGCAGCAAATGCCGCTTTATGCTCGTCCAGCCTATACCGCACCCTTATCTGCTCAAATCCGGCCGCTCGCACTATGGCTTCTGCTTGCTCGACCATTTTTAGACGATCGGCATCGACAGTCACATTGATGGGAAACCTCGACGAGAGACAAGCCGCTTGCGGCCGGTCCCTGGAGGGAAGACCGGCGATCTCGGCCAATCTACGTATCTCAGACTTGTAAAGCCCTACCTCGACAAAGGGCGCCAGGGCACCAGCGGCTTTGGCTGCTTGATGGCCGGGACGGACATCATCGAGGTCATCCATGTTTGCACCGTATACGATACCGGCATCAGGCATGGATCTTTCTATCTTGAGCCTGGCCAAATGATCAAAGAGAGTGGCCTTGCAAAAAAAACAGCGGTTACCGGTATTGGCGCGATAAAGAGGGTTCTGCAACTCGTCTGTGGCGATCTCCACTAGATCAAAATCAAAATCTAGAGCTTGCTGCCTTGCATCCAATAATTCGTGGCGGGCCAGGCTCTCTGACACTGCAATCACCACAAGGGCTTTCTCTCTCAATATCTTGCGGGCGTGAAAGGCCAGAACGGATGAGTCGACGCCACCCGAGTACGCGACGATCAGACCATCGAAACCCGATAGATATTGATCGAGTCTTGCGGCCTTGCGGATAGTCTCGTCTACAACGTCGATCTACCTTTACCGACGGCCGCGATGGCATCGGCTCCTTCTAGATTTTTGATATCCGCACCCATGCCTTCGACGGTAAAGGCAGCTACTGTCGTGCCCGAAGCCAGCGCATCGAGGCTGTGGCGAATGGCTGTCTCGTCGCCTTGCTGTACAAAGAGTCTAAAATCGATCAGAGCACTGCACAATTGTTCGGGCTCAAGCGGCTGGGGACGACCGACAAAGATCTTTTCGTTGGCAGTCCGGTCTAGGCCTTCGGCTGCAGCGAGCAGTTCTTCGTAGAGCTTTTCTCCGGGCCTGAGCCCGACAAACTCGATTTTGATGTCTTGACCAGGACGCAGCCCCGAAAACCGGATCAGGTCGTTGGCTAGATCGACAATCTTGACTGGCTTGCCCATGTCCAGGACAAAGATCTCGCCGCCAGAACCAAAAGCTCCGGCCTGAAGGATGAGCTGCACCGCCTCTGGTATCAGCATAAAATACCGGGTCACATCGGGGTGAGTGACAGTGATGGGGCCACCGTTAGCTATTTGCTGCTTCCAGAGAGGGATCACTGACCCACGGCTGGCAAGCACATTGCCAAAGCGCACTGCGACATATTGTGTCTGGCTGCGCAGCGAGAGGTCCTGGATTATCAGCTCCGCCATGCGCTTGGTGGCGCCCATGACCGAAGTAGGGTTGACAGCCTTATCGCTGGATACCAGGACAAACTTTTGGACATTATATTGATTGGAAAGCTCAGCCACCACCTGTGTGCCAAAGACATTGTTATTGATGGCCTCAAAGACATTGAGCTCCATCAAAGGTACATGCTTGTGAGCGGCAGCATGAAAGACTACTTCGGGTTTAAACTTATCAAAGACTCGGCCCATCGCCAGGGGATCGCGAATGTCGGCTATGACCGGACTAAAATTGACAGGCTCAGGCAACCTGGATAACTCTTGCTGGATACTAAAGATCGAGTTTTCGCCCTTGCCCAGCAAGACTATCTGCTTTGGCTCAAATCTAGCAATCTGCCGGCACAACTCACTACCGATGGAGCCACCAGCACCGGTGACAAGTACCACGCGCCCCTGTATATAGCTCGAGATGCTCTGGCTGTCGAGTTGCACTGGATCGCGTCCGAGCAGATCCTCGAGTGAGACCTCGCGCAACTGATTGACCGATACACGACCATTGATTAGCTCAAAGAGGCCAGGCAGGATGCGGGTTTCGACTTCGGCAGTGCGGCAGATATCGACGATGCGGCGGATCTCTTGAGCCGGAGCACTGGGCATGGCGATGATAACTTGATCGATAAAGAGGTTTTCGATCAATTGGCCGAGTTGGCTAGAATTGCCAAAGACTGTGAGATTGCCGATGCGCTTTTTGATCTTGGACGGATCGTCATCGATCAGGCCGACTACGTCTACGCCCAGGTCGCTACGTTGATTGAGCTCTTTGAGGACCATCAACCCAGCATCTCCGGCTCCAACCAAAAGTGCTCGACGGCGCACCGGTTGACGCCAGTGCCGCCTCTGCTTGTGCTCGGTTTGCAGGCGACGCAGGACACGACTGGCAGTCAGGATCAAAAAGGTAAGCCCGGCCTCGATGAGGATGATGCTATAGGAGAGGAAATGCCCCTGTACTTTGACTAGAGGCAGAGAAAGAGCGCGAGCAGTCAGGATGATGGCAGTGACCGAAAGAGTGGCGGCACAAAGCTCCATGACCTCGGTCAAACCGGTATAGCGCCACAGGCGGCGATAGACGCCAAAGCCCCAAAAGGCCAACAAGCGTGGCAATACAAAGATTGGTAGGATCTCGGCAAATTGCTTGAGATAAGTGCTCTCTACATGACCTTCGAAGCGCAGCATATAGGCCGCAAACAAACCGATGGTGACGAGACCGGCGTCCAGCACGATCTGCAGGATGCGCATCCAGCTGATGTAGGGGCTAAAAGATCTCAAGGACGCCTCGACTTAGCTCTGATTACCTCAAGATACTACCACTAGTCAGGAGGTAAGGCTTTAGGCGCGCTTAAGTTTAAGCCCCGCTAAGATACTTGCATCTTGCCTTTTTGCGCCATGACCCACTCGCGAACCCGCTCCGGCGGCAATCCCATGGCCTGGCTGGTACCTCTGATCGCGACCTCATGGCCCACATCGAGCTTGAGGATGTCGTTGTACATCTTAACGGTCATCAAGCGGATCGGTCCGTCAGTAAATGAACCGGTGGCGCTAAAGACAAGGATGGCAACGATGACATAGCCGATACCGAGGGCAAAAAAGCCGGCCATAGGGCTCATGGTTTTTAGACTCGGATAGCTTGTGTGATAAAAGTACCAAATGGCCGCGTTGTAGGCGATAAAGAGAAATAGAAATAGATTGGGCTTAAATTTGTATTTGCTGGTCAGATCAAGCTCGGTTGGTGGAGCAAAGATATTGCCCCGACTCGATCGAAACCACTCGGCGTTGATCTTTTTTTCGGGAGGAAAGACAAAAGTCGCACCGATAAAGCAAGCAAGCATATAGAAAGGGCCATAGAAGCAAGCCGCCGGGTCATGGACTCCCAACTCAAAATACAAAACCAACCAGGGCAGGATAGTCGAGAGCGCGGCCAACATTAGATAGCGTCCTACGCCTATCCTTTGCTCGAGACTAGCGCCAAAGACCCAGACAAAATAGCAGCTACCTGCTACTTGTATCAGATCGAGATTGGCAAAGGTACTGGTAAAGGCGATAGCGCAGTATTTAGAAAAATTGTCGGTGAGCACCGGCATCATGGCCATCTTGCCTGTCATCACACCGGTAAAAGCAGTGATCATATCGCCGATCAATTTGTGCATATGGAGCGAGACATAGCAATTAGAACTAAGCCAATCGACTATGCGGGTGCCGCCCTTGGATGCAGCATTAACATACATGCCACCAAAGATAAAGATCAGGACAAATGTCCCAAAGGGCACCGTCTGCTCTTGCTGCAGCTTGATCTGCTTTTGTATTGAACTGGTCATTATCGGCCTGTATTTAGGGTCAACGGCAACTATACATAGACGTTCCCGGTTAGTCAAAAACTAATCCGACTAAAAGCCAAATACTGGATCTTATATAACCACGTTTACCAATTTATCAGGCACTACGATGATCCGCTTGGTCGAAGCACCGTTGAGTTTGGCCTGCACTTTTTCGTCAGCCATAGCCAGAGCCTCGAGCTTGTCCTTGGACGTCCCACGTTGAGTCGCCAATTTGTTTACGATTTTGCCGTTGACTTGCAGGACAAGCTCTACCTCGTCATCGATGGTCAGAGCTTCGTCAAAGACCGGCCAGGCAGCCACATGGATGCTCTTTTGCAGGTCCTCTACATATCCCAATTGGTGATAGAGCTCCTCAGTCAGGTGCGGTGCCATAGGAGCCATCAAGAGCAAGAGATTGCCGATAGCAAAAGTGAGCACGCCACTGTCCTTGAGAGAGATAGAGGCGGCCTCTGCATCCTGGAGGTATTTGTAAAGCCCGTTGACGAGTTCCATGCAGCGAGCAATGGCCGTGTTAAAGATATAACGTTCTTGAGCCAGATCATTGGAAACAGCCTTGATCGTCTTGTGCACCAGTCGCAAGAGCCCTTTGTCTAGAGCATTGAGCTCGCTCGATTTGAGCTTGTCCCCAAGCGCAGTCAGGTCCTGGTTTTTGATGATGGCACCGCGAGAGTTTATATCATCGCAAAAACGCCAGATCCGACTGAGAAATCTATACTGACCGACCGCACCATCTTCGTTCCATTCGAGCTCCGATTCGGGAGGAGAGGCAAAGAGTGTAAAGAGCCTGGCTGCATCAGCACCGTATTTTTCAAAAAAGGCTGTGGTGCCGACGACATTGCCACGCGACTTGGACATTTTTTCGATACGGCCTGTATTAGGCGAGTACATCGTCACCATGCCTTGAGAAAGCAGATTGGTGAAAGGTTCGACACATTTGACCAGCCCGATGTCTTTTAGGGCACGGGTGAAAAATCGAGAGTAGAGGAGGTGCAAGATGGCATGCTCGACACCGCCGACATACTGATCGACTGGCATCCAGTAATCCACCTTGGCCTGGCTAAAGGCTTCTTGCGGGTTATTGGCGTCACAATAACGCAAAAAGTACCAGGAAGAGTCGATGAATGTATCCATCGTATCGGTCTCGCGTCTAGCCTTCCCACCGCAGGTCGGGCAGTCGACATCAAGCCATTCATTCATCCGGGCCAGCGGAGAGCCGCCTTCACCGGTAAACTCGACGCCTTCGACCGGTAGCACTACGGGTAGTGACTTGGCGGGCACCGGATTGATACCGCACTTTTGGCAGTGGATCAAAGGGATCGGGCATCCCCAATAGCGCTGCCTCGAGATCAGCCAATCACGCAATCTGTATTGGGTTCGAGCAAGACCAGCTTGATTGGCGGCAGCCCACTCGGTGATCTTGGCGATGGCATCAGTGGACTTGAGGCCGTTGAAAGAGCCTGAATTGAGCAGGATGCCCTCATCGCAATAGGCTGCCTTCATCTCGCCAGGCGCGCAGCTGGGCTGGCCGTCTTTAGATATAACCTCGGTCACAGGCAGATCGAGGGCTTTAGCAAAAGCAAAGTCGCGTTCGTCATGAGCCGGTACGCCCATAACAGCACCAGTACCATAGCTCATCAAAACATAATCGCTGACCAAAATCGGCACGACTTCGCCGTTAAATGGATTGATAACATAAGATCCAGTCCTGACACCGGTTTTGTTCTTTTCGGCCGCCATGCGATCCAATTCGGTCTTGCGCTTGGCCTCGGCTACGTAGGCCTCTACGGCGGCCTTGTTTTCTTGGGTAGTCAACTCTGAAACAAGTGGGTTTTCGGGAGCGAGAACGACATAACTCACACCAAATACGGTATCAGGCCTGGTTGTAAAAACCTTGATTTGTACGTTGGGCTTGGACTCCACGGTAAAGTGCAGTTCGGCGCCTGTCGACTTGCCGATCCAATTGGCTTGCATGACGCGGACTCGTTCGGGCCAGCCTTTGAGTTCGTCCAGACTCTTGAGCAGTTCGTCACCATATTTGGTGATACGCAAAAACCACTGATGCATCTCTTTTTGCTCGACCGGCGTTTCCGGATGGCGCCAGCAGGCACCATTTTCGACCTGTTCGTTAGCCAGCACCGTCATGCATTGCGGGCACCAGTTGACCGGCGCCGACTTGCGCTCGGCCAGGCCTGCCTCGTAAAACTTGAGAAAGAGCCACTGGGTCCAGTGGTAGTAGTCGACATCACATGTGGTGACTTCCCGCTCCCAGTCATAGCTGGTGCCCAGCTTTTTAAGCTGGCTGTCACGCATAAATTGGATATTTTTTTTGGTCCAGCTATCTGGATGCAATTTGTTTTTGGCAGCAGCATTCTCGGCTGGCAAGCCAAAAGCATCCCAGCCCATGGGATTGAGGACGTTATAGCCGAGCATCCGGCGGTGACGACTGATCACGTCTGAGATGGTGTAGACGCGCATGTGCCCCATATGCAGGTCGCCCGAAGGATATGGAAACATGACGAGCGAATAGAACTTAGGTTTGACATCCTGGTCTTTAGCTTTGTAAATACCCAGGGTCTCCCAATGCTCTTGCCATTTATTCTCAAATTCTTGCGGACTGTACTGGCTCACCATCGCAAAGGGGTCCTCACATCATATGTACTCAGAGCCTAAAATCTTACCGGTTCGCCCCGGAGGCAACAAGCAAAACCTCCCCCATGCTAAGATTTTTGGCAATTTTAGAAATAAAAAGCCAGGTATCTAGGATATGAATGAAAAAATTGCCAGAGAAGTCGCGGCAGCCCAGAAAGAGGGCATCGCCCCCGAGATCATCAGTGAAGCCCAGGAGTTGTGCCGCGGCGCCGAAGTCCTGCCAGAAGGGATACTCGGACTATCTCGCAAATTAGCCGAGGTCAAAAAGGCTGGACGCATGCTTCGGGTCAAGCTCGGCGTCGATCCGACATCTTCGGATTTACACCTCGGCCATGCCGTGGTCTTTCGCAAGCTCCGCCGCTTTCAAGAATTTGGGCATCAGATCGTCCTGATCATCGGCGGTTTTACTGCACGTATCGGCGATCCGACCGGGCGCAACAGCACTCGACCGGCCCTGACCAAGGAGCAAGTCGATGCCAATGCCCAGACCTATCTCGATCAGATGGGCTTGATCCTCGATATGTCCAAGACCGAGGTCGTCAACAACCATGACTGGCTGGCGCCACTCTCTTTAAACGATGTGATCAGGCTGGCTTCGACGGTGACAGCCAACCAATTGATTGCCAAGGAACAATTTGGCAGCCGCCTGGAAAAGCAGCAACCAGTATCGCTGCATGAGCTCTTTTACCCGCTCTTGCAGGCCTATGACTCTGTGGCCATCAAGGCCGATATTGAGCTGGGCGGTACCGATCAGAGATTTAACATCTTGCAGGGGCGAGAGCTGCAGCCCAATTATGATCTAGCCCCGCAGTTGGCCTTGCTGCTGCCCTTGCTCGAAGGCACCGATGGCGTCAAAAAGATGTCCAAGACCTACGACAATTTCATCGGCCTAAAAGAATCCCCAGAAAACATGTTTGGCAAGGCTATGCGCATTCCAGACGAGTTGATCCTCAAATATTTTGAATTTGCGACGACATTGACAGGTCCAGAGATCGATGCCATCGAGGCGGCCCACTTGAAGGCAGGTGGCAATCCCAAGGACGCAAAACTCAAACTGGCCGCCCAGATCGTCAGTCAGTACCACGGCCCAGAAATAGGCCAAAAGGCCCTTGCTGACTGGAACAAAGTGCACTCAGAAGGTCAAGCGCCCGAGGACATGCCATCGCATACGGTGCAGGAGCCGACGGCGATCTTTAGGGTCATGGTCGATGCTAAGCTCATAGCAGGCACAGGCGAAGCAAAGCGGCTGGTGCAGGAAGGCGGAGTCAAACTAGACGGACAAGTCATCAAGGATCCAAATCACCAGATCAAGCCAGAGGATATCAAAGGCGGAGAAGGAGAAGGTATGATCCTGCAGGTGGGGCGGCGCAAATTTGTGCGACTGGTCTAGACTGGTCTAGCGCATAGAGCTACATTTCTCGCTTTACAAAAAATCTGCTGCGTATCATCAAGGCAAAAGCCCAGAGCTGCAAGCCCAAAAATGTGGCGAGCGCTACCAGCGAAACGCCCAGGCCGACGCGAACGGCTTGAGGCTCATAGATAAACCTCACCTGCTTGGCTCCTGCCGGCAGATAGATCATGCGCTGCACATAATTGGCTCTGTAAATGTGCGTCTCTCGTCCATCCACAAAGGCTCGCCAACCTGGGTCATAAGTATCTGCGAGGATTAGCGGCCTGGCCTTTTCGACCTTGAGATCCACTTCGATCATTTCCCCTCCATCAATGACGCGAGTGACCTCATCGGTCAGACCAATAGTAGCTGGCTTGAAACCTGCATTTGATGCGGATGCACTGCCTTGAGGCTTGAGACCAGTCGGCAAAGGCTCCTCAATCAATACCATGGTGCGGGGATCATACTCCCTGCCGCTGGGCAGTCGGCCAGTGCGCACTGTGGGTACGATGGCCGCAGGAGAAAGCTCGATGATCTCCTGAGCAAAGCGGCATCTGGGCAGAGCACGAGTGTTCTCAAAGACAAAAACATCATCGATGACATTGGGTTGAAAAAATTCGCGAGCTCCCTCGCTGAGGGCTTTGCTGTTGAAAGACTCAAGATCTGTGCGCGGCGTGATGAGATATACGGCCGAGATGATATCAAAAGCGCGGTTTTCGGCCTCGATGCGCCAGGGCGGTTGTAAAAATCCGCCTTCGCTCATATGCATGATCTCAGCATAGCGAGCCGATACGAGAGGCTCATAACCAGAAGCCGAATAAATCGACCAGATGCGATTGAGGTTGGGCGGGATCTCGTCGGTGCCACCATAAATGCCCTTGACCGTCAGGATGCGAAAACGGCCGGAGGCAAGGCGCTCGCGCAATACAGAAGCCCAGGGCGGCTGAGCCATATCGGCGGCCTTGGGGCATTCGACAGTCCACTGGCTATTGGCAGCATAGACTTGCAAGACCAGAGCCGTCGAAGCAAAAAGCAAGACCCGAGCCCAGGGACGACCGCGCGAAAAAACAAAACACAGCAGGGGGACGAGGGCTGGTACTAGTGGCGGTATCAAAACTGCGACAAATATTGCCACTAATAGCAAGAGGTGCTTACGAGGCTTCCAGTGCTTGAGCAGCCCATTAAACCAGCCGTGCAGGCCACGTTCGCTTCGTCCGGCAAAAAGCCCGGAGCAAATGCCTCTCGCCGAGCCGAGGACGGCGTCCAGCCTGGCGATAGCAAATCCAGAAGCTACGGCAAAATACAAAATGACGATAAAAAGTGCTCTGTACAACCCCCTGAACGAGCCGATCACTGGCATGCTGGCAAAAAATGAAGAGACGCCACCATATCGACCCAAGCTGAAGATTATGGCAATGAGAGCCCAGATGAGAAAAAACCAGAGGATCGGCCTTCGACGCATGAATGTCAATGAATAGAATGCCAGAAGAAGCGGGAGATAACCCATATAAAGTAGACCAAGGGGCGGCCCCTGCTGAGAGAAGGGCACCGTCTCCAGCATGGATGACTCCAGTATCGAATAATTGCCTCCCAATATGTAGGGCATGGTAAAGCCTAGCGCCATTGTCGGCGTGACCTCTCCCACGAGAAAGTCGTGCATGGTAAAAGAGGGCCTGATCGAACCATGTGCCAATTGCATAGTGGGCAAAATCTGCACAGAAGCAATGGCAAAGCCAAAAAGCGCTGCCAGCGACAAGATCAACAGGGATATTTTTTTGCCCCCGCTGCCCCCGCTACAAAAGACGCAATAAGTTGCAAACACTATAAAAGCGTAGACAGCTGTTTGCGGATGCCCTGCAAAAATGAGCATGGCAATACCAAGGGCAGTGATGCAGATATTAAGGCAAAGATCACGCCACCAAGAGCGATTGCCATCGCTATTGGTGGCTGTATCAATTGCCCGCTGCCTGTCCGCGCAAAAAAGCAAAAAGGGCAACCAGGCAATGGTGTGCACGATCTGCAGATGCCGCAATTCGGAGATGGTAAAGCCGGACAAACCATAGACCAGGCCCGATACCAGAGCGGCCAAAAAATTGGCAGTCCTTGCATAAACGTACAGATAGGCAAAAAATGCCGCAAGCACGAAGCCAGACAAAACATACAGATTAAAGCCGTCAATCGATCCAGGGAGCAGCAACTGAAAGAAGGCTTTGACTGGATAGAACATTGCTATTTGCGGGTCGGCAAGGACAGGAAAGCCGCAAAAATTGAAGGGATTCCAGAGGAAGCCCGGCTGCCCGAACATTGGCGCAAAATAGGCAGGAAAATTTTGCACCTTGCCATCTTCGGGAGCAAGCACGCAACCCTGAAAGATCGGAGACTGATAATAAAAGGTCACGACCGAGGCAAATATTGCCACAGCAAGCAAGGCGTGACGCAAGGGCCTGGAGGAGGGCTTGATGGTTTTTAGTGTTTCCTGAGCAATATCACCGCACCCGCATCCCTAAAGACAACCTCAAAGTCCGGATCGAGAGCCAGTTTAGAGACGATCGGGGCCTGAGGAGGAAAAAACAACCATTGTATTTTTTCCTTATCTAGATCTTCCCTAAAACTGCCTCTGGCATTCGCTATCTGCCAGTAATGCATGACCAGATCATCACCATAGAGATCAAATCGAGTATCCATGGCGACCGGGATATCGCCCTTAAATCTAAGCATGACCAGATCGCCAAATTGCGCATCATTAAATAAGCGCCCCTGCATGGCATCACGAACGGGTCTTTCTTTTTGGATAAAACTCAAGGCAGGCTCCAGATCCCCCAGGGTCATCGTCGTATTGGGCAGAGCTAGCCTTGACGTCCCACAATCCAGAGCGATGCCTACCATAAAGGCTAATCCCGCAAAACAAGTCAAAATCCAGGCATTGCGCGCGGACTTTCTACCTGCACCTTCCATGTCCTGCAAGATAGACCTGCCGCTTAAGATGACCCAAAGCGATCCTATCGTACAAAAAACCGCCTCCAAGGCAGCGAAAGGAACTAGACGGCGGCAAAATAAGGCTGCGGCAATCATCAAGCAAGCATGCAGATAAAGGCCCCAAAGCGCCGGCCAGAGCACAGTAGTCTCAGGAGCATCTATTTTAGCCTTGTGAGCGCGCCAGGCCGCAAGCCCCGCCGCGATAAGGCATCCGAGCATTGCAAGCACCAGTATCGTAAAAGCCCAAAATTGATCATCGAGCAATTGCCCAAGAGCAATCGGCATTTGCTCTACGTTTAAGCGATTGCTCCGCATAAAAAACAGTCGGGGAAGATACAAAAACAACCCGAGACCATTTGCGTTGATGAGCACTGCAAGATGGATCATCACAAAAGAAATGCCGGTAAAAATTGCCAGCACATTGCGTTTGATTACAACGTCCAAGCTGGTGATGCAGAGTGTGGAGAGAAATAATAGAGCCAGCAGTGAAAAGCCGATGACAAAACCGGTATGGAGATTGGCCCAGAAAACAAAGGCCGTAAATATGCCTAGCCAGGCAATCGCCCACGATCTAATCGTAAACAGCGGAGTCTGCCTGGTGCGCGATAGCCAGGCGGTATAGCACAAGTAAGCACTCAAACCGCAAGAGATAAAAGCATAACTAAACAATTCTGGCCTTGCAGGCAATCTAAAACTACAAGCGCTAAACAAAAGATAGATGATCGGGGTTACGATCCAGGCGGGTAGCCTCAGGCACATGGACGCTAGTAATGGAGCGGCCACCAAAGCAACAAAGACAAGACTGCCACCGCATACGATGACACCCGCGGGGCCCGCAATATTGTAGGCGCCTGCATACACGACCGCGGAGAGCCATTGATAGCATATATAAGGAGTATTGGGGGCGATGGTCCAGCTAAATGTGTCTGCCGAAGGCAAAAGCCCGCGCTCGAGTATCCATTGTCCGATGGCAACGATAAAGGCTGTGTCAGGATCGCCGAGAGCCAGAGCGGCAAAGACGTAACCGGCATAGACGATAAAGAGCAAGAGAGCCGCCAGACAAAATAGCGTAGCGGCTCTCTGCTTCATCTATTTAGTATTTGACCGAGCAGCCATAAGCCTTGGTCGAAGCTACGCTTACGGGCTTATTTTTGAGGACCTCGTCGAGTGCCGCCTTGACATAGTTTTTGGCGTTTTTGACGTCCTGAGCCTCAGTGCTGGGCTTGTCATCGATGGCTCCGGCGTAGACGAGGATGCCTTTTTTGTCGATGACAAACATATGAGGGGTGGTTTTGGCACCATAGAGCCTGCCTACCTGGCCGTCTTGGTCTATCAAAATGTGACTGGGATTGGCATTTGCTGCCTTGGCGTCTTCGTCATGCTTTTGTGCTGTGGCATTGCCTTGCTTGCCCTTGGCAGAGCTGCAGATAGAAAGCCATACGACACCCTTGCCCGTGTATTCTTTTTGCAATGCTTGCATATTGTTGGAGTCGTAGTGCTTTTTGACGAATGGGCAACCATGGTTAAACCACTCGAGCACTACAACTTTGCCTGCCAATTTTGACAGATCGACTGTCTTGCCCTTGGTGTCATCGAGCTTAAATTGAGGAGCCGCCTTGCCTATCTCGGCCTTGGCTGCACTTTGAGCCTCATCATGATTTTGAGCATTGACGGCGTTGTCTGCAAACGGGGACGATACGCAGACCCCGGCGGTGACAACGACAAGCGCCGCTAGCTTTTGAGTGATTTTGGATGTGATGTTCATGGCTACCTGCTTATGCCGAAAAATGCTATAGACCTTCTATTCTAGTCACACTTTATACAACATCTACTGGATCTACGAGATTCAATTCTTTTCTTTCTTGCTTGTCTTGCTCTCAATTCAATCGAAAGTTCTATATATAGATGGTCTTTTCAAAAACCATTTACACAACAGACTCGGCTAGCACGCAGCAGCAAGAACGGCTACAGAAGCCACGCTCAACAGCAAGCGTCAGACCCTTGCCAACTATCGCTATAAATTGTTTTGTGAAGAAGCATGAAAAATACTGTTTTGGGGTTTATCCCTCAGGTTCTCGGTGGTACTATAAATCAACTGCAACTGCGGGCTATTAGCTCAGGTGGCTAGAGCGCACCCCTGATAAGGGTGAGGTCCCTGGTTCGAGTCCAGGATGGCCCAGTAAGTAAAGCTTTCTGCAACAATACAGATTCTGCTAGATCAGTTTGATATGATGAGTAGAGTTGGTACAAGCGGAAAGGAACAGTGACCGCCTGTTCTGTCCGGCCGGCATTTTGTCGAGCTTGGGCAAGCCGGGGTGACTTAAAAGCCTGGGGGCTTGGCTCAGTTGGTAGAGCGTCTCGTTTGCACCGAGAAGGTCAGCGGTTCGAATCCGCTAGCCTCCAATCTAAAAGTGATGGCGATACCAAATAATCGGCGGCGGTGCGAGGCACCAAATACGGTTATATTGAGCTCACAACAAAGACATGGGCATAAGCCCTGAGCCGACCGAGAGGCTCCTAATACCGGTCCCGTACCCTGAAAACTGCATATTGAGGTCCGTATTCCACCAAGTAGTTGTGGTGACTGAGAGTGATGCGCTTTGCGCAACCACTCAGTATTCAGCCCACAACGGCACTCTAGGCGTCGCACGCCAAGCAAGCCTTGTTATCAAACACAAGAACGCCTAGAGATGTTGGTTAAGCTACTAAGAGCGCACGGTGGATACCTTGGCGTCAGCAGCCGATGAAGGACGCAATAAACTGCGA